>NVWR01000001.1:0-126096 GCA_002746275.1 Rhodobiaceae bacterium
CCTTGTCTGCGGGCTTCATTGCCCTTTCAATGGATTATTTATCGCACGCGCGGCGTTGATCGTCAATCAAAAAATACAAAACAAACGGAGAAAATACCGGAAACTGATCGTGAGCAACTTCATAAATGAAGTCACTCGGCAAAGCTCTATTTCCGTTGAAGGACTCCGCCAGACATTAGAAGGGCACTGCGACACCCCGAGCGGTAAGCATCGGAGTACGGGTCAGAAATATCGCCGACCTTATCCCTGAAGAGGGCGACACCTTGAGCCGCACCGCTATCCCCGTTGGTAATCATTGCGACCGTCGCGATGGTCAAAACCTCATCGTCAAAAGCATTTCCGGTTGTCAGATTGCAACGGTCGATAGAAAGCGCTGTAAACGCCGTGTTCGCCTTGCCGGGCTCATCTAGCAGGTTCATAAGCTGCGCGGCCTGTACCTGTTGTGGTGTGAATTGTTGCGCCCCCGCAGGGGCCACTAGCCACAGCGCACTTGCAAGAATTGGAATAGTCAATTTTTTCATTCAGTTTTTTTTCCTCTTGTTTTTCGGCCTCGGTGGCCACGTCCAAACTGAGCCAGTGAGAATGTCCTTTTAGGTCCAATTGAATCCGTCAATGGCCTATTTCTCATGACAATATCATCATATTCCTCTGGATGATTTTTCGCCCAATTTTCAACGTCGGCAACCTCTTTATCTATGATGGAACAAATTCGCCTGTCGTTTTCTCGATAGGCGAGTCGGGCCTCGACGGTTTCAACCCACCGGGCCACCGCCACCACCGACTCTGGCAGGTATTCATGCCGGTCGTAAACTCGCTCAAGCTCTGATGTGCCAGCGGGTAAGTGGTGGAGGACTCCGCGCTCAACTATCTTGCTGATAACGCCAATGCGGGCGAGCCCGGTTGCCATTGAGCGCCGCAGGTCGTGCAGCGTGAAGTGTTCAAACTCTTCTGGCAGTAGATCAAGCAGGGCCTCCCTGTCGCCGGGCGGGATGGTGTAACGCCTCTCGCCGTCTGTGCTGAAAATAAACTCTCGGTCAATGTCAGGGGTTCCGTCTTCAACCGCAATCTGTCGTAGGTGAAGAAACATGCTTAATATCAACGGTGGTAGGGCGACCGAATAGGGTTGGCTGTTTTTTGTTGCTTCCTTCGGCAGGTCAAGGCATTGGTCCCGCTCGTTTATCCATCCAAATTTTGCTGCGCAAGCCTCTGATTGGTCTCGCATTCCGGTAAAAACTAGCGTCGTGAACAACGCGCGGAAGGTCGGGCTCGGATGATCCGGCAAGACCTCCATAGTCAAGCACAATTCGTCTAGGGATAGGGCGCGGGTCCGTGCTGGCGTATCCCACGACATTCCGAGCTTCTCGAACGGGTTGCGCTCTATATGGTCATTTTCTATGCACCAATTAAAAAACGCCTTCAGGCGGGTTTGAAGATTTCTAGCCGCAAAATGTCCCGCATTGTCTTTCGGCTGGCGCCCTGACTGAGATAGCCTGTCGTTTTGGATTTTGCCAGCGGATTGCTTTTTGAGCCTCAAAACCTCGCGCGCATCGTCTCGCGTGATCGACTGAAGCGCCCGGCCCTCAAAAAAGGCAGCGGCGCCAAGCTTGACGACATCGGCCTCTTTTTTTGGATTTTTCCGAAATGACAGGTGCCCCGTGACATAGGACTCCCAAGCGTCCTTGAATAGGATCGACTTTGACGAAAACCGCGCGGCCTCCCGGTCTCTTTGCTCCGGGTCGTATCCGGCGTCGATCAAGTTCGTTACGCGCTTGGCCTCTGCGCGGGCGATCTCAAGGTCAACGCCGGAATCCATGCGTCCGACCGGGTGAGTCCGGGTTTTCCCCTTCATTTTGTAGATCATGCGAAACGATCTCGAACGTTTGCCGACGTACAGATACAGACCCGGTGTTCTCTTATCCCTGTAGATGCCGGGTGAAAGTTCCCGTGTGGCCTTCTCTGTGAGCGCGACTGATCTAACTGACATGTTTGTCTTTCCCTAAAGCCCGATACCGGCATAACTACCGGCGGAACAGTACAAAAATACCGCATAAGGCGGTGTAATTACAAGCCGTGGTTTGAAAAATTCAAACCCGGTTTGAAAAACAAACTTTTTATCATGAAGGAATGGCAGAAAACTGCGGTTTATCACACATCAGCCCTGAGTCAGAGTCAGGCGTCCTACCATTAGACGATTCCCCACCAGCGAAGCAGAACCAAGCCTCGCGAGAGGGCCAGAACTTATGTTCGTCGGGCGGTTTCGTCAACCGACTGAAAAGGGGATCTAGCCATTGTTTTCTGGTCAGAAACCCGAAATTCTGGAAATAGGGGAACAATGGCCCGTTTTGGTCGGTTTGGGGAGATGATGATGAAGAGTGCAGCAAAAACAGTGTTCATTGTCGGGGGCTCCAGCGGCATTGGGCTGGAGATGGCCAAACAACTGGCTGCAAAGGGATCTAACGTCGCCATCTTCGCCCGGCGGAAAGAAGCCCTTGAGGCGGCCTGCGCGGAAATCAGCCAGGCAGTTAAAAAGCGGAAATCGGCTGATCAGAAAGTGCTTTCCTACGTATTGGATGCTGCGGACAGGGACGCGGCGGAACGCCAACTGAATCTGGCCATCGCTGATCTGGGCGTGCCTGATCTGCTCATCAATTCGGCAGGTGGGGCAGTGCCGCAGGAGTTTGAAAAGATCACGGCGGACGATTTCCTGCGCACGCTGCAGGTAAATATTTTCACCGCCTGGAACCCGTGCCAGGTGCTGGTGCCACATATGAAGCGTGCCGGTCGCGGCACCATCGTCAACGTCTCTTCGGTGGCGGGTGTGGTCGGCACCTATGGCTACACGGATTACTCCCTCGCCAAATTTGGCATCATCGGTTTTTCTGAAGCTCTGCGCGGCGAGCTGCATCCCTATGGCATCCAGGTTCACGTCGTGTGTCCCCCCGATACGCAGACCCCGGGCTTTGACAATGAGAACCTTACCAAACCACCGGAAACCGTGGCGCTGTCAGCGGGGGCCAAGCTCATGTCGGCAGAGGCGGTTGCGCGGGCCAGCCTGAAACAGATTGGCACTAAGCGCTTTCTCATCTTTGCAAATCGGGAAAGCCGTGGCATCGATCTGGCGCGCCGACTGGCACCCGCTGTGGTGCGCGATCAGATGGACAAGATTGTCGCCAAGAGCCGATCCAAAAACAAAAGCCAGGCCCCAAAAGGGTGAGCGGAGCAGGGCTTTCCCCGTGGGTCCGTCTACTGACCTAAATCAAGGGTCTCTCCAGCATTTCGCGGGCGTCTCAGACCTGCTACACTCTCCCCAACTTAAAGACAAAGGAGCCCGGTTGAGGCGGGCGGGCTAGGGCAATCCTGGTTCCGCGCTGTATCCCGGGTTGGAAGATGTGACTGAATCGGGAGATGGGTCCCGGTCCACCGAAGGTGTAGGGGACACCTCCGCGTCGGATGGGAAAACAAAGTCTGGTGGCACTGCAACCCAAGCTGACTTGGAGATGCAGACGAACCAGCCAAAGAAAAAACGCCGCCACAGACGGCGCCGAAACCGTGCGGCATCTGGCGACCCCGCGAATAAGAGCGGGCAAGCATCGGCTCCCCCAGACCAAAATTCCTCTGCGCCTCAAAGCCCCCGACTTCCTCCTGTCTATGCAGCGATAGACCTTGGGACCAACAATTGTCGATTGCTGGTCGCCAAGCGCACCCGCGACGGCTTTCGCGTGATCGATGCCTATTCGCGCATTGTGCGGCTGGGGGAGGGGCTCGCCAATTCAGATCAGTTGAACGCAGATGCAATGGACCGAGCCCTTGAAGCCCTGAAAGTGTGTAGTGACAAAATGCAGCGTCGAGGGGTGACGCGGGCACGGTCGATCGCGACAGAAGCCTGTCGGACAGCGGCCAATGGTCCGGCATTTGTCGAGCGGGTAAAGCGTGAAACCGGCATTGAGCTTGATATCGTTTCAACGGCCGATGAGGCAGGCCTGGCGGTGGCAGGCTGTGCGCCGCTGCTTGACCCCGGTCACAGCGCCGCCTTGGTGTTCGACATCGGAGGGGGAAGTACGGAATTGATGTGGGTACATCACGAAAACCGCCCCAAACCCGAAGTGAAGGACTGGACCAGTCTGCCCTGTGGGGTGGTGACCTTGGCTGAGAAATATGGTGGCGAGTTTGTTTCGCGCGAACTGTTTGAAGAGATGGTAAGTGATGTATCCCAGCGACTGGACGCCTTCAGACAGCGTCTTGTCGCCCATCTGCCCTCGGAGAGCGAATATCACCTGCTGGGCACCTCAGGAACGGTCACAACCATCACTGGGGTCCATTTGGGGCTCAAGCGGTATGATCGGGCAAAAGTTGATGGGGCCTGGATTGGCCGCCGAGAGGTCTCCGCTGTAACGGATACGCTGCTGGGGCTGTCATTGGCAGAGAGAGCCGCACATCCTTGCATTGGCGTTGAGCGCGCAGACCTTGTATTGGCAGGGTGCGCTATTCTGGAAGCCATTAACCGTGCCTGGCCAGCGAACAGGTTGCGGGTGGCGGATCGGGGATTGCGCGAGGGTATATTGTTCTCGCTCATGGCGGCAGATGAGACGGTCCCTCGCAAGCGCCGACGCCGGCGGCGTCGTAAAGGGAAATCGCGAAGTGGCTCCCAGGCGATACAGCCAAGCCAAGGGGGCGAAGTGCAATGATGAGAAAGTACGTGAGACGATGAGTGGAGCAGACGGCAGCGGTGGAAAATCAGGTTCGCGGCGGAGTGCCGCCGGGCGTCGGAACCTGCATGTGCGGGTGAAGACTGCGCGCGGTCGTCGCTTGTCCTCCACGCTTTGGTTGCAGCGCCAGCTGAACGATCCCTATGTCCAGCGTGCCAAAGATGAAGGCTATCGGTCACGAGCGGCGTTCAAGTTGACCGAATTGGACGATCGGTTTCATTTTCTCAAAAAAGGCGCCCGCGTAGTGGACCTTGGCGCAGCTCCCGGTGGCTGGACGCAGGTTTCCGTGGCCCGAACGGATGCTGAAAAGGGAAAAGGCAAGGTCATCGGCATCGACCTGCAGGAGGTTGATGCAATCCCCGGTTCTGAGCTTTATGTGTTGGACTTCATGGAGAATGACGCAGACCTCAAGGTTAAAGAATGGCTGGGCGGGGAGGCGGATGTGGTTTTGTCGGACATGGCGTCTCCAGCAACTGGCCACAAGCAGACCGACCATCTGCGCATTATGGCTTTGGCGGAGGCGGCGGCGCTCTTTGCCCATGACGTGCTGACCCACGGAGGCTCTTTTTGCGCGAAGGTATTGCAAGGGGGAGCCGAGCAGGACCTGCTGGTTATGCTCAAACAAGACTTTAAGTCGGTAAAGCATGTGAAGCCTGCCGCCAGCCGGTCTGATTCCTCAGAAATGTACGTTCTCGCCACAGATTTTCGGGGACGCAGCGAGGCAGACGAAGACATCGACGACTGACACCAATTTTTGGCTCTCTGATTGGTTTTTGTGAGGAGTGATCGCTTCGCGTTAACTTGTCACAAGATGTTTCTTTGCAATTTCTGGGGGAGGTGTTACACACCAGCGCCAACAGATACTCGCCGCACAGGTTGGAGGTTGGCCCCATGTTTCGCGAAGCTCTCACATTCGATGACGTCCTTTTGCAACCGGCAGAATCCGCCGTTATGCCCGGTCAGGTCGACACCTCGACCCGTCTTACCCGCACCATTAAACTGGGCATTCCCCTGATTTCGGCTGCCATGGACACGGTCACGGAACACCGTTTGGCCATCGCCATGGCGCAGGCCGGAGGTTTGGGTGTTCTCCATCGCAACATGTCGCCGCAAGAGCAGGCCGAAGAAGTTCGCCGCGTTAAGCGCTTTGAAAGTGGCATGGTGGTGAACCCGGTGACCATCAGCCCAGATGGCACTCTGGCAGATGCATTGGAGCTTATGGAGCGGCACTCGATTTCAGGTGTGCCTGTTGTTGAGCCAGCGACACAAAAACTGGCAGGCATTCTGACCAATCGGGACGTGCGTTTTGCCACCAATCCCAATGAGCCAGTCCGCAGCCTGATGACCCACGAAAATCTCGTGACCGTACGCGAAGGTGTGGATCAAGAGGGCGCGAAGAAGTTGCTCCATCAATACCGGATCGAGAAGTTGTTGGTGGTCGACGAGCAATATCGCTGTGTGGGTCTAATTACGGTTAAGGATATTGAAAAAGCCAAGCTGCACCCCGATGCCTGTAAGGATGATCAGGGGAGCCTTCGGGTGGCCGCTGCGTCCACTGTTGGGGATGATGGTTTTGAGCGCACCTCGCAACTGATTGATGCCGGTGTTGATGTGGTCGTCATCGATACGGCACACGGGCACAGTATTCACGTTGCAGAAGCCGTACGTCGTGCGAAATCAATCTCCAACACGGTCCAGATTATCGCAGGCAATGTTGCAACAGGCGACGCCACGCGCTCGCTCATTGATGCAGGCGCTGACGCCGTGAAAGTTGGCATTGGCCCTGGGTCCATCTGCACAACACGGATCGTGGCAGGGGTTGGCGTTCCACAGCTCACAGCCATTCTGGATTGTGTGGAAGCGGCCAGAAAAGCAGACATTCCGGTGATCGCAGATGGGGGCATCAAGTTCTCTGGCGATCTGGCCAAGGCGATGGCCGCCGGTGCGGAATGCGCCATGATCGGGTCCCTTTTCGGGGGCACAGAAGAAAGCCCCGGAGAGGTTTTCCTCTATCAGGGTCGTTCCTACAAATCTTACCGTGGCATGGGCTCTGTCGGGGCAATGGCCGCAGGGTCCGCAGACCGCTACTTCCAGAAAGAAGTCCAGGCGCTGAAGCTGGTGCCAGAGGGTGTCGAAGGTCAGGTGCCTTACAAAGGCCCCATCGGCAATGTTGTTCATCAGTTGATCGGCGGGCTGCGCGCGGCAATGGGATATACCGGGGCGGCAACCATGGCCGACTTCCGGGAGCGTGCGAAGTTTGTGAAAATCTCGGCAGCCAGCCTGCGCGAAAGCCACGTTCATGACGTGACAATCACCCGAGAGTCACCGAACTATCCGGGCGTACGGGCGTGATCGTGACTGTTCTCACTAATTGCCATGTTCGCACCGGGCGTGTGTCGACATGACCCCAACGGCTCGTCTCTCTGCTGCCATTGAAATTCTGGGTGAGATTGCTGGCGGGCGGGTGGCAGACCGCACCGCGCGCCACTGGGCAAAATCCAATCGCTATGCCGGGTCCAAAGACCGTGCCGCCATACAGGCGCGTATCTTTGACGTTCTGCGCAATCAGGGGCTCTACGCCCATGCCATGAACGCGGATACACCGCGTGCGCYSRYKWKKRYYWMWCYRAYSRKWRMRSWMARYRSWTCSAGMKARSRTKKWKYMMMWSYMWYTRRYSGSAGYYGSTTWKCSMCRRMKSCAMTRYCMKKRGAAGAAGAAGCGGCTCTTTCCGAGGTGGGAAGCCGCACTGCAGATGTGTCTGAACAGGTAAGCCTGAATATCCCCGGTTGGTTGTTTCCGGAATTGCAAAACGCATTTGGGACGTTATTGGCTGACGAGATGGCAGCGCTCAACGGTCGCGCACCGCTAGACATTCGAGCTAACACACTCAAAGGCGACCGGGATAGTGCCAAAGCCCTTCTGGCGGAGGAGGGGATCGAGACCGAACTGATGCCTCTATCTCCGTGGGGGCTGCGCGTCACCGGGGTCGCCCGCGTCACCCATACGGGGCTCTACAAACAAGGGCTTGTTGAAATTCAGGATGAAGGTTCCCAGCTTGCCTGTCTTGTGGCGCAGGTAAAACCCGGCGAACAGATTGTTGACCTCTGTGCGGGAGCAGGGGGCAAGGCGCTGGCGCTCGCCGCTTGCCTCAAGGGCGAGGGGCGAATTTTCGCTTGCGACACAGACCCGCGTCGCCTGGGACGGTTGCGCCCCCGAATGGAGCGGGCAGGCGCTGAAACCGTTGAAACATGCAAGCTCGAACCATTTGATCCAGATGCTGCCGATCCAAGCCTTGGCGATCTGGAAGGCAAAATGGACTGTGTGTTTGTGGATGCTCCTTGCACCGGGTCTGGCGCATGGCGTCGCCAGCCGGAAGCCCGTTGGCAACTGACCCCTGAAAAACTAGCAAGCTATCAGGCAGTTCAGGCAGAAGTGTTGGCGCGCGGGGCAAGACTGCTACGGCCAGGGGGACGGCTGGTCTATGTCACTTGTTCCGTATTGCCGAGTGAGAACGACGCCCAGGTTGATGCATTTCTTGAGAAATTCCCGCAGTTCGCAGAGCGGGACTGGCGCGAGACTTGGCCTGAGAATGTGCCCCAGCCAAAAACCATTGCTGGGCCCCGGTTCCGCCTGACGCCTGCAACCAGTGGCACTGACGGCTTTTTCGTCGTTGTCCTGGAGCGTCGTCAATGAGCCTCCACCAGCCCCTCTTGACGAACCGCGACAGGGATGGTGTCTGCCTTCTCAATTATATCCGTCCACCTTCCGTTCAAAATGGGYCCGTATGACCGACCGTATTCTGATTATTGATTTTGGCAGCCAGGTAACCCAGTTGATTGCCCGCCGGGTGCGCGAAAGTGGTGTCTATAGCGAGATCGTGCCCTTCAATAAGGCGGCGGACATTCTGGAAAGTTTCGCTCCCAAGGCGATCATCCTGTCCGGCGGTCCAGCCAGTGTGACGGGAGCCGACACACCACGGGCACCTGAAGCGGTGTTCACACTCGGCGTGCCGGTGCTGGGCATCTGCTACGGCGAGCAAACCATGTGCGCACAGTTGGGTGGCAAGGTAGAGGCGCACGATCATCAGGAATTTGGTCGGGCCGACATAGAAATTGTTGAGGCATGTGCGCTCTTCGACGGTGTGTTGAAACCCGGCGATAAAGAACAGGTGTGGATGAGCCACGGCGACCGGGTGGTTGAGTTGCCATCAGGATTCAAGACGGTCGCGATCTCTGAAGGAGCCCCCTTCGCCGCTATTGCGGACGAGGCACGACAGTTCTACGCGGTGCAGTTTCACCCCGAAGTAATGCACACACCGTGCGGAGCGGCACTCCTGAAAAACTTCACCCACAAGATTGCCGGCTGTCAGGGTGACTGGACCATGGCTGCCTTCCGCGAGACCGAAATCGCCAAGGTGCAGGCGCAGGTGGGCAAGGGCAAAGTAATTTGCGGTCTGTCCGGTGGCGTGGACTCGTCTGTTGTCGCCGTCCTGTTGCACGAGGCCATTGGCGATCAGCTGCAATGCGTGTTTGTTGACACCGGCGTGATGCGTGCGGGCGAAGCCGATGAAGTGGTGAGCCTGTTTCGCGATCACTATAATATCCCACTTGTGCATGTGGACGCGCGCGATCTGTTTCTGGACAAGCTGGAAGGGGTCGCGGACCCGGAGCGCAAACGCAAAATCATTGGCGCCACTTTCATCGACGTGTTCGACGCCGAAGCCAAGAAAATCGGTGGGGCTGATTTCCTGGCGCAAGGCACGCTCTACCCTGACGTTATCGAAAGCGTGTCATTTACCGGTGGCCCCAGTGTCACGATTAAGAGCCACCACAATGTGGGTGGATTACCAGAGCGCATGAAGATGAAGCTGGTGGAACCCCTGCGCGAATTGTTCAAGGACGAAGTCCGCGTGCTGGGGCGTGAGCTTGGTCTGCCCGAAAGCTTCGTGGGCCGTCATCCCTTCCCGGGACCAGGCCTTGCCATCCGCATTCCCGGTGCCGTCACGCGCGAGAAGGTGGACATCCTGCAAAAGGCGGACGCCGTCTATCTGGACGAGATCCGCAAGTCCGGCCTCTATGATGATATCTGGCAGGCCTTTGCTGTGCTGCTGCCAGTGCGTAGCGTGGGAGTGATGGGGGACAGTCGCACGTATGATTATGTATGTGCGCTTCGTGCCGTGACCTCAACCGATGGTATGACAGCAGACTATTACCCGTTTGAACATTCGTTTCTGGGCCGCGTCTCAACTCGCATCATCAACGAAGTGCGCGGCATCAATCGCGTGGTCTACGACATCACCTCCAAACCACCCGGGACCATTGAGTGGGAGTAGGGTGCGACCCCTTTGACAAGGGTGCCCAAGCGCCAGCCAACTCGACAAAAGGAAGAGAACGGACATGAAGGTCATCAAGAAAGACGAAGTTGAAGCATGTGTTGGTTATCAGTCTGAACCAAGTGATTGGTTCAAGGTCACGCAGGAGCAAATCAATCAATTTGCAGACTGCACGCTGGACCATCAGTTCATTCACGTCGATCCGGAAAAAGCAAAAGACACACCGTTCGGTTCAACCATTGCGCACGGGTTCCTGTCTCTCTCAATGCTCTCTCATTTCGCAGGCAGCTTCAGCGTCGTCATTGAAGGTGTCTTCATGGGCGTGAATTATGGCTTCGACAAAGTGCGTTTTCTCTCCCCTGTCAAAGTGGATAGCCGCATTCGCGCATTCGCTAAGATCATCAGCATCGATGAAAAGAAGCCGGGCCAGTTTTTGGTGAAATACGATGTGACAGTCGAAATCGAAGGTGAGGACAAACCAGCGCTGAGAGCCGAATGGCTTGCCATGCAGATGGTTGCCTAACTTAGGTCACGAGAGAGGGCGGGCCGCACTCATCAAGTTGGCCTGCTCTCATTCCAGCTCATCGATAATTTCAGAAATGCGTTTGAAGAAGTGCAGACCCTGTTCGATCTCTTCTTCGCTCATGGTCGCGATAATACGTCTGATAAACATGTCGCCTCGGCCGATCATGGCTTTGACGAATATTTCGCCCTCACGGGTGAGGATGACGACTTTCTCCCGGCCCGAATGTGCGGCTTCTTCCAGCGTCAAAAGGTTGAGGGGCGAGGCTCCCATGCTCCGGATTGCTTTGGTGATGGCCGCGCTTGAAATCTCGAACCACGACCCCAGAAGCCGCTCAATCTCTTTGCGGTAGATACGGCGACCCTCTTCCCCTTCAGAATGAATGAGCCAGAGAATAGCCACCTGATGGCGCCCCAAATCCTGACCGCGCATGGCGTCTTCCACCCGCACCCCCGCTTTGTAATGGATGGGATAGTAGAACTCGAGAAAGCGCACCGCCGCGTCTTTGGATGCACGAACCGGGCGCTTTTTGACAGCCTTACTCACAAAACATCTCCTTTAGAATCTCGTAAAGAGTCTAGTGGGGGCGCTGTCCCCTGTCTCTCATTAATTGTTTACAAAAGAAATAGTTTCTGTTGTAAATAAAAATGAACCTGTGGGAGGAAGTAAACATGACCAATGAGATTACCAGCGCGCTCAAGCGCCTGACGGCTCCATCGACCATTGCAGACCCTTATCCGCTCTACGATCAGTTGAGACCGTCATGTCCCGTGATGGGATACCAGGATTACCCGCCAGGCACCGTGCCGGGGCAGGACGAAGCCATCTCCGCATGGGTGCTGCTCTCCTACGAACATGTTTCCATGGCAGCGCGCGATCATCGAATTTTTTCATCGACGGACCCGTTGCAGGAAGGCTCATCAGCGCCAACACTGATGCTGGTGAACCACGATAATCCGGAACATGACCGCCTGCGTGGCATCGTCAATCTGGCGTTCTCGCGAAAGCGCATGGAAGCCGAGGCCCCCGCCGTTCGCGCCATCGTGGATGATTTACTCACCCGCCTTGGGGACCGGGATATTGACGTGATGGCGGAGGTGGCGTCCGTTTTACCCGCGCGCGTCATGGTCCACATGCTGGGGCTGCCGCCGGAAGACGCTGACCGTTTTCGTCGCTGGGCGACGGCCTTCATGCTTTCTGCGGATATGACACCCGCCGAACGTCAAGCAAGCAACGAGGAGCTGGCAGCCTACTTTATCGAGAAAGTATCAGCGTTGGTCGGCGCACTGGAAGCCGGTGAGACCGTTCCTGATAGCTTGATCCGCGCTTTGATTGAGGCGGAGGCCGAAGGCGAGAAACTGACTCTGGATGAAGTGATCCGCTTCTGCATCACCCTCGTCGTGGCGGGCGCAGAAACGACCACCTTCCTGATCGGCAATCTTCTCTACAATCTTGCCACCCTGCGCGATGTCCATGCACGTTTGAAAGATGATGCGAGCCTGACGGAGCGCTTCATTGACGAAACATTGCGTCATTCCGGCCCCCCACAGCGCCTCTTTCGAATTGCAACACAGGACATAACTGTTGGCTCGGCCAACATAAAAAAGGGCGATTGGGTGGCACTGTTTTTCGGGGCGGCCAATCACGATGCAGAAATGTTTCCCGACCCGCACCGGTTTGACATGGACCGGCCAAATCTCAACCGCCAACTGACCTTTGGAATAGGCGTGCATCACTGCCTGGGATCGGCACTCGCCAAGCTTGAGGCGCGCGCCTTGCTGGAAGCTCTGATGGAGCGCCGCGATGACGTGGTCTTCGGTGGCGCGTTTCCGGTGCCGCAGACGGCAAGTCTGCTCAATCATGGCTTCGAACGCCTGACCCTTTGCTTCTTGCCGGAAAATACCAACAAAGAGGAGGCCGCATAATGTCAACTTCAGACAACATCGCTGCCACACAGAAATTGTTCGAAGCTTTTGGTGCCGGTAACATCCCTGGCATTGTGGCCTTCTTGAACGATGATGTTGTGATCAATTTCTACGGCCCCGAGGACATCATCCCCTATGCGGGCACATATAACGGGAAGCAGGAAGCACAACGCTTTTTCGAAACCGTTCTATCCTCAGTCGATATTCATGTCTTTGAGCCGGAGGAGTTCATCGCGGAGCGTGACAAAGTCATCGTAACCGGTCATTTGCATCTGACCGCAAAATCAACGGGCAGTGCCATCAAATCTGACTTTGTGCATGTCATCACCATGAAGAATGGCAAATGGTCCCGGTTTCGTGACTTCATGGACACTGTTCAGGCAGCCAGCGCGTTTTCACAAAAATAGGCCTAGCCCTGTACTCCGAGAACGCCGCCCGACAGATCAGGGCGGCGTTGCACGTCGCGCTTTCCTAGAGACGTCGCACGAGCCACAAACGGTCATCTATCTTTGTTTTCCTGTCTCAAAGGGGAAACCATCATTATAGTGGGAGCTGCGATAGAAGATTGGCAAAGCACTCAATGTGCTCTTGAGACAAAGCAGGAAACAGAAATGCAACCTTGCCCTGAATGCAAATCAGACAACATATTTCAGTACAAAAAGGCGTTCGAACTTCCCGGAGCAGGTGGGGAGTTGCTCCCAAAACTAGGGAGAAACATTTTTTCGCTCGCCAAAATCCTTCCTGTTGTTTGCGGGGATTGTGGCTTTGTGAGGCTTTTTGCAGCACAGGGAGCGCGAGATAAACTCGAAGCATCCAAGGCCTGGGAGAGGGTGTGAGGCGGCGGATATTGATCTCCTTGGCCGGTTCCGGTTTTCCGCCGATAGGCTGTTCTCTCAAGCCCCAAAGACGGGTAGTGTCCCCACACAGCTAATCGCGGTGAAGGGATGATGATGCAAGGCTCCAGTTGGGCAGGCGCACTGGCAGCGCTGACGATAAGTGTGTTTCTCGTTGTAGGCACGTCAGGTGCCTCGGCAAACGCCATTGACGACAATACAGACTGTTACGAGCAGTTCCGGGGCGGCGACATGAAACTCGCCATCTATTACTGCAGCCGCGCCATTCAGTCTGGTGAGCTGGAGACGGGCGATATGGTTGTGGCTCTGTTGAACAGAGGCGTGGCCTATAAGAATTCCGGCAACATGGAAATGGCAATCATCGACTACACATCGGCGCTGGAAATGGCACCCGACGATGCGCTGCTCTATTCCAATCGGGCCAATGCGTATCGCGAACTGGGCAAGACTGCCGAAGCATTGCGAGACATTAATCGCGCCATTGAACTCAATTCCGACAATCCGGCAGCTTTCTATGTCCGGGGACTGTTGTTTGAAACGGTGAGCGACTATGAAAGTGCACGCCGCGATTTCTTGCGCGCTCAGGAGCTTGACCCGAGCAACGTCGATTTCCGCGAACGGGCCGAAGCGTTAGGCGCCCGCCAATAATTTTCCACGAACAAGAGAAACCATAGATGACCGAACTTGATGTCGTTGGTACCGTTAAGGAAGCCTACAAAGGCGCATGGTCTCATTTCGCCGATATGATGAAACTCGTTTGGGCGCCGGTTGCACTCTATGCGACAGCGAATGTTCTCTATGCAGGGTACATCCAAGGGAAGCTTGGGGGCGTAGAGGCTGAAGACATGATATCAACGATGACAAAAGTCTGGGGATGGCAGGTGGTTGCTATGTTCCTGTTGGGGCTTTTTCTCTGGCCGATTATCGCCGTGGCTTGGCACCGTTTTGTTCTTTTGGGAGAAACCACTTCGTCGGCGATCTACTTCAAATTTGGTCAGCGAGAAGCCCGTTTTTTACTCACCACAATATTCCTTTCTCTTCTTCCCATGCCGGGAGTGTTGATTGTGATTGTGGGAGCCGGCACGGCGTTGTCACTTGTCGCTCTGCCAATAGGCCTTGTCTTGATTGTCGCCGGCGCGGTCTACGCGCTTCGGCTATCGCTGCTGCTGCCCGCCATTGCGACGGATGCAATCGTCGACGCGCGCAGTATTCTTGAGGCGACCGAAGGCAATGTGTTGCGGATTATCTCCACCCACATGCTGAACCTCCTCTGCCTTGTTTTCCTGGCCCTCGCAATCAGTTTGGTAGGAACCGTCGTAGCGGCCTTCGTTGGTGGTGTTGGAACGGCAATAATCAACACTTTGTTGAATGTTTTTGGCCAGATTATTTCCGTCGCTATCCTATCGATCATGTACAGAGATCTGATCCTTGGTGCCGCCCCCCTACAAGCTGACAACAATAGTCAGCCACCTTTGAACTGATAATCCACACGGGCTTTTTGTGAGTCCGAAGACGGCCAGCAGGTACCCGGTAGGGGCGCTATGAGCTTCATGCATCGTGCAACAACGACGTATGGAGAAGAATTGTGGGCCTACCAAACAAACCTCTAGCCGATAAAGTCGCCATTGTGACAGGGGCCAGTTCCGGCATCGGGCGCGCGGTCGCGATCCTCTTTGCTGCTGCTGGGGCGAAGATTGTGGTCGCCGCCAGGCGCGACGAATTGCTGAAGCAACTTGTGTCTGAAATTGAGAGCGCTGGAGGAATTGCCCATGCGCTCGCGGGTGACGTCAGAGACGAAGTTTATGCACAAGGCTTGGTCGACGTGGCCAAGAAGAAATTCGGGGGTCTCGATGTGGCCGTTAATGCGGCCGGGACATTGGGACCCATGGGGCCGACACATGAAACCACATGTGAGGATTGGGACGAGACGCTGGCGACAAATCTCACCAGTGCCTTTTTTGCCGCGAAGTATCAGCTCCCGGCCATGCTTGAGCGCGGGGCCGGGTCGTTGGTTTTTGTCAGCTCCTTTGTGGGATACACCGCCGGAATGCCCGGGGTCGCTCCCTATGCGGCCAGCAAGGCGGGGCTGATCGGCCTGATGAAAGCGTTGGCTGTTGAGCATGGGCCATCGGGGATCAGGGTTAATGCGCTCCTTCCTGGCGGTACGCAGACACCTATGGCCGACATCATGGCCAACACCGACGAGATGAGGGATTTTGTTCGGAATATGCATGCGTTGAAGCGTTTGGCGGAGCCAGAAGAACAGGCCAAGGCCGCGCTGTTTTTGGCCTCAGACGCCTCAAGCTTCGTCACCGGCACCGCTCTGCTGTCAGACGGGGGTGTCTCAATTAACAAGACTTGAGGTTGGCGGCATAAATAGGTGCAGGTGAGGGTTGTTAAGTATTTGATATAATTAACTAAAACAACTCTGCTGTGTGGTCTTGACCAGGGCCACCGATTGGCCCATATGCAGGGTCGTTGAACGTATCCACCGGCCCAAGCGCGCCGGAATTTCAGTATGGAGGAATACCCCCATGTCGGTTCACGCTCAGGTCAAACGCATTACGGTGCCGGACATTAAGGCCCACAAGGGCACGACACCCATTGTCGCTCTGACGGCTTATCACGCTCATACCGCGCGTATACTGGATCCATATGTTGACCTCCTGCTTGTAGGGGACACTTTGGGCATGGTCATGTACGGCATGGACGATACGCTCGGTGTGACTCTTGAAATGATGATTGCGCATGGCAAGGCGGTGGTTCGCGGCACGGACCGAGCGCTGGTCGTGGTCGACATGCCGTTCGGCTCTTATGAAGAATCGCCAGAAATTGCTTTTCGCAATGCCTGTCAGGTCATGAAAGAGACGGGCTGCACGGCAGTGAAAATGGAAGGCGGGGCGCGCATGGGCCCCACCATTAGATTTCTATCTGAGCGGGGCATTCCGGTGGTAGCCCATATCGGCCTCACCCCTCAGAGCACCAATGTTTTGGGGGGTTTTAAGACCCAGGGCCGGGTTGAGGACGACTGGGCGGCGATTGAAAATGATGCGCAGGTCGTCGCTCATTCAGGCGCATTTGCGGTTGTTCTTGAGGCAATGGCTGAGCCTTTGGCTGCGAAAATTACCGCAGCGATTGATATTCCAACGATTGGTATCGGTGCCTCACCGACCTGCGATGGCCAGATTCTTGTGCTTGAAGATATGCTGGGGCTCTCTCCCAGAACGCCAAAATTCGTCAAGGAATTCGCCACCCTTGGGGCAGCGATTGCCGGTGCGGCGGAGGCTTATGCAGAAGAAGTGCGTGGCCGGGCATTCCCAGCCAAAGAGCACACATATTCAATGAAAAAACTGGTGGATGAATAGAATTTCCTGGGACGATTCTCATCATTCAGGAAAACCATTTCGTGTCGCCCGGGCGGTTGGCAAGCCTTTGAAATAGCGCTACTTTACGCGCCCCGACCGCCATCCGGCGGACGCCCTGATCTATTCGGAGACAATTCTTGGCCGACATTTTCCGCGAAGTCGATGACGAGCTTCGCCGCGACGGTGCGCAACAGCTTTGGGACAAATACGGGATCTACGTGATCGGTATTGCCGTGAGCATTGTTGCGGTAACCAGTGCGGTGGTTGGCTGGAACGCTTATCAATCCGCCCAGGCAGAAGACGCCTCAGTTGCTTTTTTGGAGGCCAATGTTGAGGCCGCACAGGAAGGCGCCGATACCGCGGCAATTTATGCGGAATTCGCCGAGGGGGCACCTGCGGGTTATGCGGCTCTGGCGCGCTTGCGTGAAGCTGCCAGCCTGACCACGGCAGGCGATGTTGAGGCGGCTATCGCTGCCTACGAGAAGGTGGCAGGGGACACTGGTGCAGAAGATATTCTGCGTGATCTTGCCAGCATCAAAGCAGGCACGCTTTTGGTCGGACGCACGAGTTATGATGACCTTGCGGGACGATTGCTGTCGTTGACGGGGCCAGGAGAGGCGTGGCGCAATCCGGCACGCGAAGTGTTGGGACTGGCCGCCTACCGCGAGCAGAAATACAGAGCTGCTCGAATTTTCTTTCAAGAGATTGTGGACGATCCAACATCGACGCCCGGCGTGCGTGACAGAGCACACGTTATGATCGCGTTGATCGACCCACATGTGCCAACAGCAACACCGGACAACAGTTCAGAAGTTTCTGAGGATAGTTCTTCAACTGACGATGCACCTGTTGCAGAAGCTGCACCAATTGACGAGACCGCCCCTCGGGCTGAAACATCAGAGGAAGCCGAATGATCAATATGCGTGCAGCGTTTGTTGGACTTGTGTCATTAGCCGCTTTGTCTGGTTGCGATACGGTTTCTGATTTATTCACTGCTGATCTTGGTGATCGTCTCCCAGGTGAGCGAATTTCAGTAATGGCGCTGGAGCGGAGCCTGGAAGCCGACCCCCGGATTGCCAATCTCCAAGTAGTATTACCACGACCCTATCTCAATGAAGATTGGCCGCAGCCCGGTGGGTATGCAGACAATGCCATGCACCATCTTCAGGCTTCGGGATCACTTGAACCGTTTTGGCGTGTCGATGCCGGAACCGGGTCTGGTGGATCAGCGATCCTCGCCACAACACCCGTAATGGCAGAGGGCCGGGTCTATGTGCTTGATGCAGAGACAACAGTGCGCGCGTTCGATGCGACAACCGGCCAGGAAATCTGGGAAGTTGATCTGACACCCGAAGAGGAAGATGGCGAAGAAGGCCGCGGCGGCGGTGTGGCTTACGAAGGCGGGCGTATTTTCGTAACAACAGGGTTCGGCGAAACCGTGGCCTTGGACAGTGTTTCGGGCGAGGTTCTATGGCGAACCAGGGCAGGCACGCCTTACCGCGCCGCGCCAACCGCTAATGGGGGGCGGGTGTTTACCATCACCTCTGACAATCAGATGCTCTGCATAAGTGCCGCTGACGGAGAGATTTTGTGGCGCCATCACGGCATTACAGAAAGTGCAGGCATCCTGTCCGCCACATCCCCGGCTGTTTCGGGGTCGATTGTGATTGCGCCTTATTCATCCGGTGAGCTATTTGCATTGCGTGTGGAAAACGGCAACCAGCTCTGGTCCGACAGTCTGACACGGACGGGCAATGTGACCTCGCTGACCGAGTTGAATGATATCGCTGGCCGTCCGGTCATCGACCGGGGGCGTGTCTATGCGATCAGCCATTCTGGCAGGGCGGTTTCCATCGACATTCGGACGGGCGAGCGGGTTTGGACGCGCAATATTGCCGGTGTGCAGACCCCTTGGGTCGCAGGTGGCTTCATTTTCATGGTGACGCTAGAGGCGGAAGTGGTGGCACTTTCCCGCCGGGATGGTCGTATCCGCTGGATCCATCAACTACCGCGATTTGAGGATGAGGAAGACCGGGACGGCGCCATTGAGTGGAGTGGACCCATTTTGGCTGGGGACCGGTTGATCCTGGTTTCTTCAGGCGGTGAGGCAGCCTCTCTCTCCCCATATACGGGAGAATTGCTGGGAATGATTGAGCTTCCAGATGGGGTGTTTATCGCGCCGATCATTGCCAACGAAACTCTTTATGTCCTGACCGACAACGCCCGACTTGTCGCCCTGAGATAAAGTCTATATGTGATCCCGTGGCCTCACAGGAAGTGGCCACAGGAAACTGGCCCGAAATACCTCTGGTCATGCAATGGGCCATGGTGCTCGGAGACCCGGGACGTAAATCTAATGCCGTTCAAACTCGTCATTGTGGGCAGGCCTAATGTGGGCAAGTCGACCCTGTTCAATCGCCTGGTCGGCAAAAAGCTCGCCCTGGTTGATGACACGCCTGGCGTGACACGTGACCGCCGCGAGGGGGACGCGCGCCTGGCCGACCTGGAATTCACCATTGTGGATACAGCGGGTCTTGAGGATGCTAAGGGCGAGGCTCTGGAAGCCCGTATGTGGCGCCAGACCGAGGCTGCCATCGAAGAGGCTGACGTCTGTCTGTTGTTGGTCGATGCCCGGGCGGGCATTACCCCGGCAGATGCTTTTTTTGCCAAAATCCTGAGAAAATCAGAGACGCCGCTTATCCTCGCTGCCAACAAGTGTGAAGGCGGTGCGGGGAAGGCCGGTCGCATGGAAGCTTATGAGCTTGGCCTTGGCGCGCCACTCCCGCTTTCGGCGGAACATGGGGAAGGCTTAGGCGATCTCTACGATGCCCTTCGCCCCTTCGCAGATGCAGCTGAGCTGGAAGACGCAGCAGCGCGGGACGGCGATAACGAACACGAAGCATTTGACCCCGAAACGCCTTACGAGCCGGACCTTGATATTCCACTGCGGGTTGCCGTTGTAGGTCGTCCGAACTCGGGTAAGTCGACCCTCGTCAATCGGCTGCTCGGCGAAGACCGCATGCTGACAGGGCCGGAAGCAGGCATTACCCGTGATGCAATTGGTGTTGAGTGGGAATGGCATGGCCGCCGGGTCAAACTGTTTGATACAGCAGGTCTTAGGCGTCGCGCGCGGGTAACGAAGAAACTCGAAAAACTCTCCGCCGCCGATGCACTCCGGGCAGTTCGCTTTGCCGAAGTTGTGGTTATTCTAATCGATGCAACCATCCCGTTTGAAAAACAGGATCTCCACATCGCCGACTTGGTGGAACAGGAGGGCCGCGCGCTTCTGATTGCCGTCAACAAGTGGGATCTGATTGAGCACCCGCAGGAAGTTATGGCTGACCTGATTGAGAAGCTCGGTCGTCTCCTGCCGCAGATACGCGGTGTCCCTATTGTGACGTTCTCTGCACTGACGGGCAGGGGAGTGGACAAGCTGATGCCCAAGATCGTGGAAATCCACAATGTCTGGAACGCCCGCATTTCAACCGCCAGGCTCAACAAGTGGCTTGATGTCGCTGCATCAAAACACACACCGCCAGCCTCGCGTGGCCGTCCCGTAACCTTGCGTTACATAACCCAAGTGAAAAGCCGCCCGCCGACGTTTGCGATTTTTTCAAGCCGCGCCCAAGAGGTGCCGACATCGTACAAACGCTATTTGGTCAATACTCTGAGAGAGACTTTCAGTCTGCCCGGCGTTCCAATCAGGCTGTACCTTCGCAAAGGGAATAACCCGTATTCGGACAAAGCGAACAAGCGGAAGCTGGGTTAGCTGCGCTACGCGTTCACAGGCCGAACAAAATCAACAACGTCCCCATGGCGCATGCACTCAGGGCTCGCGAGCTCAACGAATAGCGGTGCCACATCAGCCGGTTGAGGCAGCGTGGCAGGGTCTTCGCCCGGCATGGCTTTGGCGCGCATTTTGGTGGCTATGGGTCCAGGGCTTAGAAGGTTCACACGCAATTCTGTCTGCATGGTTTCCGCCGCCCAAGTTTTCACCAAGGCTTGCAAAGCTGCTTTCGTGACCGAATAGGGTCCCCAATAGGGGCGGCATTTGTGGGCGGCACCTGAGGTGACAAAGACCGCGCGTCCCGCATCTGATCGGCGCAAAAGCGGATCAAGCGAGCGGATGAGCCTGTAGTTGGCCGTAACATTGACCGCGATCGCCTTATCCCAGTCTTCCGGTGAGATATGGCCAACCGGCGTAAGGGGCCCCAAAATACCTGCATTGCCGATCAGAATATCTAGCTTGCCCCATCGCTCAAAGATCGTCGCGCCCAAGCGGTCGAGCCCGGCATAGTCGGTGAGGTCGAGCGGGACAAGCGTGGCTTTCCCGCCGGCTTTTTGAATTTCATCATCAACCTCTTCCAGCCCCCCAACGGTGCGGGCAAGAAGAATGACATGAGCGCCTTCAGCAGCCATGGCAAGAGCGGCAGCGCGCCCCAGGCCCCGAGAGGCGCCGGTGATAAGCGCCAAACGGTCGTGCAAACGTCCTGTCATGTCGTGAGGTCCGCCCTAAGCTATTTCCGTCAGCAACGATAGCTGGCCGGAGCTCTTTTCTTGTTGTTGATCGACAAGCAGTGTCGGGTAGTCGCCGGTGAAACAATGATCCGAGAATTGCGGGTTCTCGTTGTCGCGGCATTCATAACCCAGAGCCCGGTATAGGCCGTCGATAGAGACAAAAGCGAGACTGTCGACGCCAAGATATTTGCGCATGCCTTCCAGGTCATATTTGGTGGCGAGCAGTTGGTCGCGGTCAGGCGTGTCGATGCCGTAGAAATCGGGATAGAGGATCGGTGGGCTGGAGATGCGCATGTGCACTTCTTTGGCACCGGCTTCATACATCATCTTCACAATTTTTACCGATGTCGTCCCACGGACAATGCTGTCATCCACCAGAATAATCCGCTTGCCTTTAACAAGCGCCCGGTTGGCATTGTGTTTGAGACGGACACCCAGAGCGCGGATCTGCTGTGTGGGTTCAATAAAGGTGCGCCCGACATAGTGACTGCGAGTAATACCTTGTTCGAACGGAATACCGGCCTCAGCTGCAAACCCAATGGCAGCAGGTACGCCACCATCTGGGATCGGGATCACGATATCGGCGTCCACGTGAGATTCTTGCGCCAGCTCCTGACCTGTCCGGCGACGAACATCATAGACACTGCGCCCGCCAACAATGCTGTCAGGCCGGGCGAAGTAGACATACTCAAACATACAGGGTCGAGGCCGTGTTGGCGGGAAGGGGTGCAGGCTTTCAATCCCATCTTTGGTGCAGACCACGACTTCACCAGGCTCGATTTCGCGAACGAATGTCGCCCCGATAATATCAAGGGCGACAGTCTCCGAACAAAGGATCGGTGCGCCTTCTAGTTCACCCAAAATGAGGGGGCGAATGCCCAGCGGGTCGCGGGCACCAATGAGTTTCTTGTTGGTCAGTGCGACGAGCGCATAGGCTCCATGTATCTGGCGGAGAGCTTCAACGAACCGGTTCGTCGTCCGGTCATGGCGACCTCGGGCCACCAGTTGCAGAACGACTTCYGTGTCTGATGTTGACTGGAAGATGGCGCCGGAGCGAACAAGATCATCACGCAACGTCAGTGCGTTTGTAAGATTACCATTGTGTGCAATCGCAAAACCGCCACCCCATAAGTCCGCAAACAGTGGCTGAATATTACGTTGGATCGTAGCACCCGTTGTCGAATATCGAACATGGCCGATCGCAGAAGCGCCGACCAGGCGATCCATAATTTTGGGGCTTGTGAAATGGTCTCCGACGAGACCAGACCGGCGCTCAGAATGAAAATGTTCGCCATCAAAAGTAACCAGGCCCGCAGCTTCCTGACCGCGGTGCTGGAGGGCGTGCATTCCCAGCGCTGTCAGCGCGGCAGCATCATTGTGGCCGAAAATACCAAACACACCGCACTCTTCGCGCAATGTGTCAGAGTCCAAATCATCATGTGCATTAACACTGGATAGTGAGTCTTTGGACATCAAGCCTTTGGACATCAAAAGGGGCCGTCCTCTATTCCTGTGTGGCCTCAAAAAGTTGGTCGAGGCCTCTCCGTTCCGATGGCTTATACCCCGTCGTATCCCCGCTGTCAGTGCCTGATTGTGGCTCTTGTGTGACAGGCGCTGTCCTTTGTCCCTGGGGTGTAAAAAACGGCTCTGTGGGGGCTGTAGACTGGCGGGCAGCTAGAGAAGCCAGCAGATCCGCAGTGAGGTCGACCATCGGCATCAGCCGGGCCTCCGCGATCCAGCGGGGCTGATCATCTCGCGCAGGAACCAGCCAGATAAAGATCAAATAGCCGATCGACACGATGAAGAGCCCGCGCGCGATACCAAAGATAAAACCCAGTGAGCGATCAAGAAATCCTATTTGGCCCCCGTGGCCACGTTGCATCCATCGGTAGGTCAGGGTTGAGATGGCCACATAGACAATCAGAAATATGACAACGACCGAGACGATAAGCGCAATCCAGTAGGGTTCGACCACGGTCTGAACGACTGGCAGGAGCAGCGGATAGAGCAAGAGAACCGCGAGAGCCGCAACGACCCAGGAAAGAATGGAGAGAATTTCGCTCGCAAAGCCGCGCACCATCGCAAGCAGGCCTGAAACAAGCATGATGCCGATAACGGCAATATCAAAAAGGGTCATGACGGCCCCGCCTCTCTACGCAAGCACTCAAACTGAGGATTTCCATAGCTGAGTTTAGCTTTCCGGTGGGGCAAGGTCATCCCTTGCGCGCCGCTTCATCTTGTTTTGTCGCCAAATCTGTCGAGAGGTGGGCAATAAGCTCGCCCAAGTCCTCCATTTCGGTCAATTGGAGCGCTCCAGCTGCGGGTTTTTGTCGTCCCGCTGCTTTTGGCAGAATAGCCCGTTTGAACCCAAGTTTTTCGGCTTCTTTCAGGCGGGCTTCCATCTGGCTGACAGGACGTATGGAGCCGGAAAGAGATATTTCACCGAAAATAACTGTATCGGGCGGGATGGGAAGCCCCGCGAGTGAGGAAATGAGTGCACTGGCAACAGCAAGGTCTGCGGCTGGTTCACTGATCCGAAGGCCACCAGCGACATTCAAATAGACGTCCTGACCGCCAATAGTGAGCCCGCAGCGGGCGTCCAGAACGGCTAGCACCATCGACAGGCGGCCACCGTCCCAGCCCACCACGGCACGCCTGGGCGTTCCTAGGGCGCTTTGTGCGACCAGTGCCTGTATTTCCACCAGGACAGGGCGGGTTCCCTCTATGCCGGCAAATACGGCGGTGCCGCTGGTCTCCCGGTCCCGCTCGCCGATAAACAGGGCAGAGGGGTTTTCAACCTCCAGCAGGCCTCCTTCGGCCATCTCGAAAACACCGATTTCGTTGGCTGGGCCAAAGCGGTTCTTCACCGCCCGCAGGACACGGAAATGGTGCCCGCGTTCGCCTTCGAAGTAGAGCACCGTGTCGACCATATGCTCGACCACTTTGGGGCCAGCGATCTGTCCATCTTTGGTGACATGGCCGACCAGAAACACGGCTGCACCAGATTTTTTGGCAAAACGCACAAGCTCCTGTGCCGAGGCACGGACTTGAGAAACGGTTCCCGGCGTTGAATCAAGCGCGTCGGTCCACATGGTCTGAATGGAATCAATGACGATCGCGTGGGGCGTGGACCCACCTTTCAAAGTTGCAAGAATGTCTCTGATGTTGGTTTCGGCACCAAGCGACACCGGCGCATCGTCCAGGCCCAAACGCTTTGCCCGCATGCGCACCTGTTCAATCGCTTCTTCGCCGGAGATATAGACCACGTCCGCCCCCTGGCGCGCCAGTTGAGCCATCGCCTGCAACAAAAGCGTGGACTTGCCGATGCCAGGATCGCCGCCAACCAGAACCGCAGATCCGGCAACAAGCCCGCCGCCGAGAACCCGGTCAAACTCTTTGACCCCCGTCGACCGTCGTGGTGTGGGAGGGGTTTCTCCCGCGAGGGGAACAAGTGTGATTTGACGCCCTTTGGCGCCGACGCTCTTTTTCGCAGGGCCACCCGCAACGCCGGAACTTTCCGTTACTTCCTCGGCAATCGTGTTCCATTCGCCGCAGGCCTCACAGCGTCCCGCCCAGCGCGTGGTAACGCCACCGCAGGACTGACAGACAAATTGACGACGGGGCTTGGCCATAAAGTTCCTTTGGCAAAGGCGCAAGGGAGGGAGAAGAGCAGCGTGGACTATCAGATCAGGGTTTTAGCACATCCATCTTGATCGGTCCGTCGGCACGGCCATTGATGAACTGGTCCACATAGGGGTTCCCACTGCGGTCAATTTCATCACGAGGCCCTGCCCAGATGATCTCACCCTTATAGATCATGGCGATATAGTCTGCGATTTTCCGCGCACTGGCCATGTCGTGGGTGATCGACAGGGCGGTCGCCCCAAGATCGCGAACACTATCGACAATCAGATTATTGATAACATCAGCCATGATCGGATCGAGACCCGTTGTGGGTTCATCAAAGAAAATGATTTCCGGGTCAGTGGCGATGGCGCGCGCCAGGCCCACCCGTTTTTGCATGCCACCAGAGAGTTCAGCGGGGTAAAGCTCCCCAACATCTGGCGTCAGCCCAACACGGCCAAGCTTCTCAATCGCGATCTCTTTTGCTTCCGCCCGCTTCATATTGCGACCCTGGATGAGGCCGAAGGCAACATTCTCCCAGACCGCCAGACTATCAAACAGCGCAGCATTTTGAAACAGCATGCCAAACTTGGTGAGCACTTTCTCACGTTCTTGCGTCGTGGCTTTCAGCATATTTTTGCCGTCCACTCTGATGCGTCCTTTTTCAGGTTTGATCAGGCCCAGAATGCATTTGAGCATCACGGACTTGCCACTGCCGGACCCGCCGATCACGACCAGCGATTTGCCTTTGGGCACGGTGAGAGAAAGACCGTTCAGGACGGTCTTTTTACCAAAACGCTTCTCGATGCCTGTCAGCTCGATCTTCGCGTCTTTTGTGGGGATGGAAGAACTCATGGAGCAAACCTTAGGACGAGAAGAAAAGGGACGTCATCACATAATTGGATGCGAGAATAAGAATAGACGAAGCAACCACTGCATTGGTGGTGGCGCGTCCAACACCTTGCGCGCCGCCCTTGGAGTTGAACCCATGGTAGCAACCGAGCATCGCGATGATGAGACCGAACACAGCAGATTTGATCATCCCCGAGGTGATGTCTTCCAGCTCGAGAAAGTCTGATGTGGTCTTGATGTAAACCCCCGCATTGAAATCCAGCGATTGCGTGCCGACGACAAACCCGCCAAAAATACCAAGCACGTCTCCAACGAAGACCAGCAGGGGGAGGGTGACCATGGCTGCGATGATGCGGGGAACCACCAGATATTTGAACGGGTTGGTTGCAAGGGTGGTAAGCGCATCAATCTGCTCGGTCACCCGCATGGTGCCAAGTTCGGCAGCTATGGCCGCAGAGGCGCGTCCCGCCACCATCAATCCCCCCAGCACGGGTCCCAGCTCCCGGGTGATCCCGAGTGCAACAATGGTCGCGACAATGCTCTCGGAGTTGAATTGATCGCTCCCGTGATAAATCTGAAGCGCCAACACACCGCCGGTGAAGAAGGCCGTCAGAGCAACGACGGGCAGGGAAAAATAGCCAATCCGTAACATTTGCTGCGCAATTAACCGCCAATAGAAGGGCGGGCGTACGACGTGGGAAAGGCCTCTCCAGGTGAAGACAGAAAGGCGCCCTGTTTCGCCTAGGGCCGAAATTACAACCCGTCCTATTACCGCCAGTGGATTCACGAAGCTTCCCTCTCGATTGCTCTGGTTCGTCAGCTGGAACTGATTCCATTGCCCAAAGTGTACGTCCGCTTATATCGATAGCCCAAACGGGTAAGGACTTCGTAACCAAAAGTGCCTGCCGCACGCCCCATTTCTCCCGCACTTAGGTTGGGCCCGATCAATTCTGCAAATCCGCCTCGTTTCACAGCCTCTTCTGGGAGGTCGGTGACATCGACCGAGATCATATCCATGGAGACCCGCCCGATAACGGGGGCCGCTTGCCCATTGATATGGACCGAGGTCCCGTCGCCGCCCGGATTGCCAAGCCTTCGGAAATATCCATCGGCATACCCGGCAGCCAGGGTGGCAACGCGGGTGGGACGCTTGGCAACGAACGTGGCCCCATACCCCACACTCTCTCCCGGTTCGATGTGGCTCACCTGCATGATGCGGGCAGCAACAGTGACTACTGGTTTGAAGTGAGGGTTGCCATCGGCGTTCAAAGCCGTCCCATAGGGGTTGCCGCCATAAAGCCCAATGCCCGGCCTCAGCAGATCGTAATGGAAATCGGACCCCAGATAGATGCCAGATGTATTGGCAAGGCTGGAGGGCACCTTTGGAAAAATTCCGCGCAATTTCTCAAAACGATCCCGCTGGGTGCTGTTGAGGGAGGACGAGGGATCGTCGGCGCACGCGAGGTGGCTCATCACCAAAGCCACTTCGAAGTGCGTGGCAAGCTGGGCGATGGTTTCTGCGTCTTCAAGGGCAAACCCCAATCGGTGAATGCCGGTGTCGCCGTGCAGTGCTGCAGCTCTTGTCCCTTCAGCGGCACAATAGGTCGACCACTCCCGAACCTCCGCAAGGCTCGACAAGCAGGGGCGTAAATTCTCAGAGGCAAAAATTGTTTCCGAACCGGAGAACAAGCCGTTCAAAACATAGATTGTGGTGTCCGGCAGAACGCTGCGCAGCAGTCCACCTTCTTCCACAGTGGCAACAAAGAAGGTCTTGCAGCCGGCCGTCGCGAGGGCTGGTGCAACGCGGACAAGCCCAAGGCCATAACCATCTGCTTTCACACAGGCGGCGACCTCGGCTTTTGTTTCGGTGCAGATCAGGCGGTAATTGTCGGCGATGGCGTCCAGGTGGATGGTGAGCGTACCGCCATAGGCGGCATTGAAGGCTGCATCACGCGCGGTGTCTTCCGGGCCAGATCCTGTCTCAGCGTCACGCATAGTTGACAATCTGCCCTATTCCATACGGTCGGGCATTCGGTCCCGGTCCGCCAGATCGCTGAAACGTGTGATCTCAGCTTCAAACTGCAACCGGATGGTGCCCGTTGGTCCGTGACGTTGCTTGCCGACGATGACATCCGCCTTGCCATAGACCCGTTCCATATCGTCCTGCCATTGCAAATGTTCCGGTGTTCCCTCATTGGGTTCCCGGCGTGAAACGTAATATTCCTCACGGTACACGAAGGTCACAACATCGGCGTCTTGCTCAATCGATCCAGATTCACGCAAGTCGGAAAGCTGGGGTCGTTTGTCGTCCCGTGATTCAACCTGACGAGACAATTGGGAAAGCGCCATGATCGGCACTTCCAGTTCCTTGGCCAGCGCTTTCAGACCGGTGGTAATCTCGGTAACTTCCTGCACCCGGTTTGCCCCCGGGCTGCCGGAGCCCGAGAGAAGCTGAATATAGTCAACCACCAACAATCCAAGCCCCCGTTGTCGCTTGAGCTTTCTGGCGCGTGCCGCCAGCGAGGCGATGGTCAGGCCACCGGTATCGTCGATGTAAAGCGGAATGCCTTCCAGATCGCGGCTCGCTTCAACAAACTGATGCCACTCATGCTCATCGATTTTGCCACGGCGGATTTTGCCCGACGAAATGCGTGACTGTTCCGAAAGCAAACGCGTGGCCAATTGTTCGGCCGACATTTCCAGAGAGAAGAAGCCGACAATGGCGCCGTCTTTGACTTCAACCGTGCCGTCCGCGTGATGTTCCGCCTTGTAGGCTTTTGCCGCGTTGAAAGCGATGTTGGTGGCCAGCGCCGTCTTGCCCATTGAAGGACGTCCGGCGACAATGATGAGGTCAGACTTCTGCAATCCGCCCAACAACTCATCCATGTCTCGCAGGCCCGTCGAAATGCCGCTCAGACCCCCGTCACGCTCATAGGCTGCTGCTGCCATATCGATGGCATCGCGCATGGAGTCAGAGAAGCTCTGAAAGCCGCCCTCATATTTTCCCTTTTCGGCAAGCGAATAAAGCGACTGCTCCGCGTCCATAATCTGCGCGGAGGGAGGATCATCAACCGGCGCATCATAGGCGCGGACATGCATCTCTTCGCCAATACGGATTAGGTCACGTCGCACTGCCAGATCGTAGATCGTACGGCCATACTCTGCGACATTGATGATTGTTGTCGCAGCGCCCGCCAGCCGCGCCAGATATTGCGCGCCGCCTACATCCTGAAGTGCTTCGTCCGCATCGAAATAGCTTTTCAGCGTCACCGGCGTGGCGATGTGCCCGCCAGAGATCAGCTTGGAGACAGCTTCGAAGATGCGCGCATGAAGGGGTTCGTAGAAGTGGGTAACCTCCAGGAACGCGGCAATACGATCGAACGCATCATTGTTGATAAGGATCGCTCCCAACAATGCTTGCTCGGCTTCAATATTGTGTGGCGCGATGCGATACGCGTCACTTTCGTCTGGGTCGGTGTCATAGGCGGGCAGTGAATTTTCCATGTCACTGTTTTAGGGCAATCCCAGAACGGGCGGAAGCACCTGAAGATGATTCGATGAACTAATTTGTCTCCCTGTGGATAGCGGGGACAAGTAGGATGTCCGTTTTCGAGTTTGATTATCCTCCAGAAGCCATCTTCTTGAGGGGAACGCCGCCATGGTGCCCCTCCCAATCGTGAATATAGTTCCTTGTGACGGGGAGTATGTTCACATCTCGGGTGAGCTGAAACTGAAAGACAACCATACCCTCGTGCCGGAAGGATGTTTCTGAGCCTGCTAGGTAAAACTCCCACATCCGGGCAAAGGGCTCATCATAAAGAGCCACCGCATCGTCCCAGCGCGCCAGAAACCGCGCCCGCCAGTGCCGAAGTGTTTCGGCATAGTGGAGACGAAGGACTTCCAGGTCATTGAGCAGCAGGCCATTGTTTTCCAGAACCGGCGCTACTTCGCTAAGCGCTGGGATGTATCCGCCAGGAAAAATATACTTCGCAATCCAGGGGTTGGTGGCCCCGGGGGCATCCAGACGACCGATGGTGTGGATGAGCGCCACGCCGTCTTTCTTGAGCAGGGCGCGGACTTTGGCGGCAAATTCGTCGTAATGGTGCACGCCCACATGCTCAAACATACCAACCGAAACAATCCGGTCGAATGTCTCTTCCACATGACGATAGTCCTGCAGGCGAAATTCAACCTGGGAGGACAGACCTTCGGCGGCAGCGCGCTCCGTCGCTATTTTGTGTTGTTCCTCACTCAGGGTGACGCCTGTGACGTGAGCTCCGGTCTCCTTGGCCAGATAGAGAGCCATGCCCCCCCAGCCGCAACCAATGTCGAGAACGCGCTGGCCGGGCTGGATGTTCAGCTTGGCCGCGATGTGCGCCTTTTTTGCCAGCTGGGCGGCCTCAAGGCTGCTCGTGGGGGTTTCAAAATAGCCGCAGGAATATTGCTTGTCGGAATCCAGAAAGAGGTCGTAAAGCCCGGCCTGCAAATCATAATGGTGCGCGACATTCTTTTGGGCTTTGCCCACTGGATTGAACTGGTCAATCCGCCGTTTCGCGCGACGAATGCGTCCGACCATTTTGGCCAATGGATGTACCCATTCGATCCCGACATTGGAGAGGATCACGTCCAGCACGTCGTAGATGCGGTAGGGGGCGTCAACGGTCAGCGTGCCGTCCATATAGGCCTCACCGAGCTTCAAATAAGGATTGAAGGCCAGTTCCCAGTCCAACGACCGCTTGTGCAGCCGCAGGGTAACGGGAGGGCCGTTACCATCGCCAAAATGTCGAACACCGCCTGAGACATTCACCAGGGTGAGGGAGCCGTGACTGATAAGTCGATCGAGCACAAACGCAAACATGGAAAACCTCCCGCTAAACAGGTCGTAGGCATCTCCCTCATTTGGGAACGCTGCCATCTGTCACTTTTCCCCGGACCAAGAATTTCCTCTTCATCCTCACCCGTTCCCAAAGTGACCGACCGGAACTCCCCATATTGAAAAGGGTATTGTGCCTAGGATCAAGAGCTGCTTTTGGGAAGGCTGTTTGCCAAAAAAAAGAGACGCATAAGCGTCCCTTTTTCAATCAAATGTCTTGTTTCAAGAAGGTGTCTTGAAAAATCAGTCGGCAGGCTGTTCAGCCTCGTCTTCGGCCACAGCTTCTTCGCTGCTTTCTGCGCCTTCTTCACCGTCTTCATCATCTGAAGGGGCTGCGTCATCTTCAAAAAAGGCGCTGGCATCCAGATCATCGTCTTCGTCAAGGGCGTTGATGTCTTCGCCGCGTGCCTGTGCTTCAGCTTCTTCCTGCGTCCGGGCAACATTAACAACAACTGTTGATGATACTTCAGGGTGAAGCTTCACAGAAACATTGTGAAGGCCGAGTGTTTTGATGGGAGCGTCCAGCACAACCTGTCCACGTTCTACGGAAAAACCGTCTTCCGTCAGTCCCTGTGCAATATCACGAGGCGACACAGATCCGTAGAGCTGACCACTGTCACCAGCCTGACGGATGATGATGATAGAAACACCATCAAGCTTGTCATGTACCGCGCCGGCTTCTGTTTTCAGTTCGAGGTTCCGCGCCTCAAGCTGTGCCCGCTCTGTTTCGAAGCGCGCAAGATTAGCCTTGTTTGCGCGCAGGGCTTTCCCGCGCGGCAACAGGAAATTACGGGCAAACCCGTCTTTTACCTGAACTACATCACCCATCTGTCCGAGCTTTTCAATCCGCTCCAGAAGAACCACTTCCATTAATCTATCTCCTTGCCCCTCGGGGCTTCAGCACTTGCGAACCGGGCACGCAATTTAGCCCAAGGCTCCAGCAAACCGATCAGGCTGATCGGAATAACCAGCCAACCGGTAAAAACCAGTAAAACATAAAAAACGCCCAGAATTGCGATCCGAGCCAACCAAGCGCGCGAAATAGCATGGATTACCGCCAGACCCAACAGAAAATATGGCACCAGGAGCGCAATCATCACYGCRCCMCCCAATTGAGCCGTCGGACCGGGGATAAGAGAGAGCAAAACCGCCCCCCCAAACAGCACCAAAAGGAAGCCAGGCAGCTCCATTTCAGCCAATTTTGGCATCGGGCGCATATTATTATTCGATCGCACCAAAATGAACTGGGCGAGCCACATATTGCCCAGAGTGAGCAGGCTCCAGAACAAAACCACCACAGCTGGCAGGGCAATCACGATAAGGCTCAATATCCGCTCAGGGTCCGCGTTGAGGCCTAAGTCGAGCAGTACGGCTTCGATGGCACGGCCTTCGAGCAATTCCTCCGTCAGGAGCATGCGAAGGGCCCCTTCAAGGCCACCTGCAACTCCCATCAGCATGGTGCTCAGCCCTGCCACCACCAAAACACTCGCGCCGATAAAGGCCGTCCAGACCGTGAGAGCGCCAGGAGGATACCATTCAACATCGGCTGTGGTTTCGACCGAATTGATCTCTACATCCTCTGCAACAGGTGTGCTGCCGCCCCCTTTGCGGGCGAGGCGGGCGGCTTCTGCTGGCGTCAGGCGGGTCGAGGTCTCGATATGATGGAAGAGGGCAAGGCGCACCAGCCATGCAGGCGCCAGTCCACCGGCGACCAAGAACACAACGGCGGCTGTAAAACTTGCAGTCGAGGAGAGAACGACAAAACCGGTGATCGCAGCAATGAAAGCCGCGCGGGATCCCCAGCCAAGACCGGCGAGGAAAACGGGGAGGGCGGCGAAATAAATCGGGATGCCCAGAACGGGTGATCCAGCCCCTGCCGTTAGAAACAAAAGAGCCCCGACAACTCCAGCACCGACACCGATGAGCCAGTATGGAGGCATGAGAGAGGCTCCAGGGTTGCGTGAGGGCCAGAGTTGCGAGAGGAAAGGTGAGTGACCAGACACACAGCCCGGTCACTCACATTGCGTTGATTAAGCGATCAGGTAAGGCAGCAGAGCCAGAAAACGGGCCCGCTTGATGGCCTTAGCAAGCTCGCGCTGCTTCTTGGCTGATACCGCTGTGATCCGGCTAGGAACGATTTTGCCGCGTTCCGAAACGTAGCGCTGCAGGAGTTTTACGTCCTTGTAATCGATCTTAGGCGCATTGGAGCCGGAGAAAGGGCATGTTTTGCGACGACGAAAAAAGGGCCGACGAGCTGGAACCTGGGGAACACTCATTTGCTTGTCTCCTCTGTCTTAGGTGCTGCATCTGTCTTAGGTGCCGCATCTGTCTTCGGCGCTGCATCCGTCTTCGGTGCCGCTGCTTCTGCGCGTGGGGCACGATCTTCACGAGGGCCTCGGTCTTCGCGTGGTCCGCGATCCCGGTCACCGCGAAAGCCACCACCGCGTGGTCCGCGATCTCGGTCACCGCGTCCACCGCGACGATCGTTGCGGCTCTGCAGCATGGCCGATGGAGCTTCTTCGTGTTCTTCCACACGAATGGTGATGTGCCGGATAACGTCTTCGTTCAGGCTCATCTGCCGTTCCATTTCAGCAACTGCTGCATGCGGCGCGTCAATGTTGAGCAACTGATAGTGACCCTTGCGGTTCTTCTTCACCTTGTAGGCGAGATTTTTCAGACCCCAATATTCACCTTTGGCGATGGTGCCGCCATTTTCGGTAATGATGTTTGAGAACTGTTCAGTCAGGGTCTCAACCTGCTGTGCGCTCACGTCCTGGCGCACAATAAAAATATGCTCATAAAGAGACATATTGGCTTTCCTTCCATTTTTAGAGCCCCGGCGCAAAGCCCCCTTTGAGCCCTGGAAGGCTCTAAAGGTGCAACAAAGAAGCGAAGACACCGGAAGCGCGGAGAGCTCTCCTGCCAGCCCCTCGGGATTACGAGATAAGGGATAACTGACGCTTCCTTCAGCCCTCAACCGGGGCCTCTTTGAAGTCGCGCACTATAATCAGGAAAAGGCAGGATGCAAGGGCTTTTAGCGCTGGTTTGCAAGGTCCGCGCACAGCCTTGACACCTCTTTTGGAGCCTGTATCTCTAACTCAACGAAATTGGCCGTATTTCCGGGATTTGGAGCGGCCGTGCGAACAAATAGGCGGGGACGCATGACACGGGCATTCACCTTTCCAGGGCAGGGCTCCCAGGCAGTGGGCATGGGCAAGGAACTTGCAGATGCCTTTCCGGTTGCCAAAGCCATTTTTGATGAAATTGATGAGGCTCTCGGCCAAAAGCTTTCCACCTTGATGTGGGAGGGGCCGGGTGATCAGCTCACCCTGACAGAGAACGCCCAGCCCGCGCTGATGGCGGTCTCTCTGGCAGCCATGCGGGTTCTGGAAAGCGAAGGCGGCTGGACGTTGTCCGACAAGGCGCGCTTTGTTGCAGGTCATTCATTGGGGGAGTATTCGGCTCTCGCTGCCGCTGGCGCCTTTACGGTCGCGGATACTGCGCGGCTCCTCAAAATCCGTGGCAAGGCCATGCAGGCGGCTGTCGGTGTAGGTGAGGGAGCCATGGCAGCTATCCTCGGATTGTCGTTTGAAGACGCAGTGGCCGTGGCCAAAGAAGCGGCGGGAAGTGACGTCTGCGCGGCGGCCAACGACAATGCGGACGGACAGGTCGTGATTTCKGGCACYAAAGCTGCCGTAGAACGTGCCGCWGARCTTGCCAARGCAAAAGGGGCCAAGCGCGCCATCYTGTTGCCCGTGAGYGCSCCCTTCCATTGTKCCYTRATGCAACCCGCTGCTGACGCGATGGCAGAGGCGCTTGCCRAYATGGACGTGAAMGCGCCTTGYGTGCCTGTCGTGGCCAATGTCACCGCCWCGGCTGTSTCCGACCCSRCYRAAATCAAAAAGCTGCTTGTTGARCARGTYACSRGCATGGTGCGGTGGCGCGAATGCGTRAARTAYYTGAGCGCACAAGGYGTCACTGAATTGGTYGAGGTGGGCACRGGMAAAGTTCTCACCGGSCTGACGCGCCGCATYGATAARTCGGTGAGYGGTCRCGCYRTTGGGWCYCCMGCSGATGTTWCCGCCTTCCTGGAAAGTCTTTAAGTYTACGYATAYGCCYCAYRGGCWCGCCCATAGCGGCAAAAGGAGATGTTCATGTTTGATCTGACTGGCAAAACGGCCCTGGTGACGGGAGCGTCCGGTGGCATWGGRTCCGCRATYGCYAAAACCTTGCACGCCCAGGGRGCCACCGTGGCGCTTTCCGGTACGCGGGTGGAAGCTCTGGAAGCAGTGGCAGCTGAATTGGGTGAGCGCACCCATATTCTGCCGTGCAATCTTGGTGATAGCGCTGCCGTTGATGCGTTACCCAAGCAGGCCGCTGAAGCGATGGGGCAGCTCGATATTCTGATTAACAATGCGGGTGTCACGAAAGACAACATCTTCATACGGATGAAAGATGAGGAGTGGGACACAGTTCTGGCCATCAATCTCACCGCATCATTTCGGCTCGCACGTGCCTGCATGCGGGGCATGATGAAGCGCCGCTGGGGCCGCATCATTTCGGTCACTTCGGTTGTGGGGGCAATGGGCAATCCGGGGCAGGCCAACTATGCGGCGTCCAAGGCGGGCGTGACCGGCATGACCAAATCCATTGCGCAGGAAGTTGCGTCGCGGAACATCACCGTCAACTGCGTTGCGCCGGGTTTTATCCAGACCGCGATGACAGACGGCCTTGATGAAGGCCAGCAGGAACGGGTCAACGCAATGATTCCCATGGGACGAATGGGGACTGGCGACGAGATAGCGGCTGCGACGCTTTATCTGGCATCCGAGGAAGCGGCTTACATCACCGGTCAGACAATTCATGTGAATGGCGGAATGATCATGATCTAAAAGGGTATGTAGATCATATGGTTAGGGTTGCCACTTAAAGAAGAAAATAGGCCGTCCTTGGGCTTTAGCGCTGAAACTGGCGCGGTGGAAAAAAGTGTGGTACCTAACCGGCGATTTCTACTTGCGAAAGCGGCGCGAAGAGGCCAAAACAGCCGCCAAGCAGCACTGACCGTCTCAAGACGTACGGAACTCTGAGAGGCGGGGGCTGCATTTGCGAATTCCAAGCGCGTCTGCGCGAGGCCAGTCACCGGTACCCTAGATGGGTGCCAGCAATTAAAACCGGGAAATACCGGGTGAGAACACGAAGGATCTGAGGACAGAACATGAGTGACATTGCAGAGCGCGTGAAAAAAATTGTTGTCGAACATCTCGGCATTGAAGCAGATAAAGTGCAGGAAAATGCGAGCTTTATCGAYGACCTGGGTGCYGACAGYCTCGACAATGTYGAGCTGGTKATGGCATTCGAAGAAGAATTCAACGTCGAAATCCCAGAYGATGCTGCGGAAACAATTTTGACYGTTGGGGATGCTGTGAAGTTCATCTCTTCCGCAAGCTCCTAAAATCCGACTTGTTATTGACGGGCGCTGCACTTGGGTGCATGCGCCCGTTATCTTTTTGATCTAGATAAACTTTTCGGCAAGAGTGTTTTTTAAGCACTTCTGGGGGTTTTGGGCGATGTTCATTCGGGCCAAATCCCACTAGAGTTGAATGATCAGACCTGAACACGGACGCTCGCTTGGGTGTCCTATTGGTAGCGGAGTGAAATTTATGCGGCGGGTGGTTGTAACAGGAATGGGAATGGTGACGCCGCTTGGTTGTGGTGTTGAGACCACTTGGAAACGCATTTTGGCGGGCGAATCAGGGGCCGGCGTTATCTCCAAATTCCAGGTCGACGACCTTCCTTGTCGGATCGCCTGTGAAGTCCCACGCGAAGGCGAGGGTGCGTTCATTCAGGACGACTGGGTTGCCCCCAAAGAAGCACGCCGCATTGATGAGTTTATTATTTTTGCCCTCGCCGCAGCCGAGCAAGCGCTCAAAGACAGTGGCTGGGAACCCAAAACTTACGAAGAACAATGCAGCACCGGTGTAATGATCGGGTCGGGCATTGGGGGCCTTCCGGGCATTGAGGAAGCAGCCATCACGTTGCGCGACAAAGGTCCGCGCCGGGTGAGCCCTTTCTTCATTCCAGGCCGCCTCATTAATCTGGCGTCGGGCTATGTCTCCATCAAATACGGCCTGAAGGGCCCGAACCATTCAGTGGTTACGGCCTGTTCAACCGGCGCGCACGCAATCGGTGATGCGTCACGGCTGATCATGTTCGGTGATGCCGATGTGATGGTTGCAGGCGGTGCGGAGTCGGCAATCAGCCGATTGGGCATGGCGGGTTTCGCCGCATGCCGAGCGCTCTCAACTGGCTTCAACGATGACCCTAAAAAGGGATCACGTCCTTATGACAAAGACCGCGATGGGTTTGTCATGGGCGAAGGTTCGGGCGTTGTTGTTCTTGAAGAATACGAGCACGCCAAAGCACGCGGCGCTAAAATCTATGCGGAAGTGATGGGCTACGGTCTGTCTGGCGATGCACACCACATCACAGCACCTGCACCAGATGGCGACGGGGGCTTCCGTGCCATGCAGATGGCTCTGAAGCATTCCGGTCTCAATGTCTCCGACATCGACTATGTAAACGCACACGGAACGTCGACACCGCTGGGTGACGAAATCGAATTGGGCGCTGTTTCCAGACTGTTCGGGAACGCGGTTGAAACCATGTCCATGTCATCCACCAAATCGTCAATCGGTCACCTGTTAGGGGCGGCTGGTGCGGTGGAAGCCATCTTCTCTATCCTGGCAATGCGCGACAATATTGCGCCGCCGACCATCAATCTGGACAATCCATCGATTGAAACGGATATGGATCTGGTGCCACACAAGCCACGTGAAAAAGAGATCAATGCGATCCTTTCCAACTCCTTCGGTTTCGGCGGTACCAATGCATCGCTGGTCATGAAAAAAATGGACGCTTGAGCGGAGACGCCAAATCCCCGGAAGATAAAGACGGCGCGGACACGAGCCGTGCCGCCGATCCGTCTTCGCCTGAGCCTGTAACAATGACAGCAGCATCGCAGCGAGGCAAAGTGGCAAAGATCGCGCTGATTGCGGGTGGGCTGGTGGTCGYSRWMRWTRKTKYMMYTAWKKTMRKRMYWKYYWWSKMMRSWMKYGSYKRRWWTSKCGAKKSWRGRMRWAMMMYKAMMSRWYRRAYTTTCTTGCTGGCCCGGGGGACAGGGCTCAACGCCACAGCCGCGCAGCTTGAAGCGACCGACTTGATTTCAAACGCCTTGGTCTTCCGCCTGGCGCTTCAGCTCTCGGGCGAGGGGGGAAGCTTGAAGGCGGGGGAATATCTGATCCCCGCAGCCGCAAGCATGGAAGATGTCGCGGCTATTCTGGCCGAGGGAAAATCCATTCAGCACCGGCTAACCATTGCCGAGGGTCTTACCAGCTGGGAAGTGATCCAGCTGATTGCAGCCGACACTGTCTTGATCGGCGACACCCCCGATGTTCCGGCGGAAGGCGCATTGCTGCCCGAAACCTATCTCTTCACCCGAGGAACAAGCCGCACGGACATCGTTGCTCAAATGGCGCGCGCGCATGAGGAGGCGATCACACGTCTCTGGGATGCCCGCGCAGAAAATCTGCCCATCAAGACGATGGAAGAGGCAGTGATTCTTGCCTCCATCGTCGAGAAGGAGACGGGGCTCGCAGCCGAGCGCCCCCGTGTGGCGGCTGTCTTCGTCAATCGCTTGCGTCGCGGCATGCGCCTGCAGTCTGACCCAACAATTATTTACGGCCTGACCGATGGGAAAGGCCCGCTTGGCCACCCGATCCGCCGTAGCGAACTTGACCGGCAGACCACATACAACACCTACCAGATCGACGGGCTGCCCCCCACACCCATTGCCAATCCAGGCGTTGCCTCCCTTGAAGCGGTGCTGAACCCGCCGGAGACCAAGGAATTATACTTCGTGGCGGACGGCACCGGAGGGCACACATTCGCGAAAACACTGCGTCAGCATCAGCGAAATGTCGCGAAGTGGCGCCGGATTGAGCGTACAAGACGCCAATAGCCCCGCAACGCTATTATACTCACGCCCAACGAGACATTTGATTCTCATAAGGGACGAACAAGGATCGCATTTCCCATGGCGCTTCAAAGCATGACCGGATTTGCCCGCATTGACGGTGCGCATGGCCCCCATCGCTGGCACTGGGAGGTGAAAAGCGTCAACGGCAAGGGGCTGGATTGCCGCTTTCGGTTGCCCTCTGGTTTTGAAGGAATTGAATCTGCCTTGCGCGATGCCCTCGGTGCACAAATTCGCCGCGGCAATTGTCAGGCAGGATTACATCTGGACAGAACCGAATCCGCATCGAAGGTGCAGGTGAACGAGGCGGTGTTGGACGATGTGATGAAGGCGGCAAAAACCGTCGCCGGCGCCGCTGCATCACAGGGGCTCGAACTTTCCCCACCCACGGCGGAGAGTTTTCTCGGGCTGCGCGGTGTGCTGGAAACCGTCGAGGTAGAAGAAGACGACACAGACCGTGAGGCGCTTCACGCCGCCGTGCTGGCCTCCTTCGCAGATGTTGCAAAGTCTCTGGCAAGTGCGCGGGGAGATGAGGGCGAAAAGCTAACCAGCATCGTGACGAGCCAGGTCGATCGTATTGAAGCTCTGACGGCAGAAGCAAAGGCATCGCCTGCGAGCAGTGAGCAGGCGTTTCGTGCCCGGCTGAAAGCGCAGATCGGGGATTTGTTGGAAGCCTCTCCCGCATTATCGGAGGAACGTCTGGCGCAGGAAGCGGCTCTTTTGGCGACCAAGGCTGACATCCGGGAAGAGTTGGACCGCTTGCAGGCCCATGTGGCCCAGGCCCGTGATCTGATTGCGTCAGGAGAGCCTGTGGGGCGCAGACTTGATTTTTTGAGCCAGGAATTTAACCGTGAGGCCAACACGCTGTGTGCCAAAGCCGCAGACACAGCCCTCACCCGGATCGGTCTTGATCTCAAAGCTGTCATTGATCAGTTGAAAGAACAGGTGCAAAACGTCGAATGAGTGAGCTTGAGATACATCGTCGTGGCCTGATGCTGGTTCTGTCCTCACCATCAGGGGCGGGAAAAACAACTTTGTCGCGCCTCTTGTTGGAGAGTGACAGTCAAATCACCATGTCGATCTCGGCCACCACACGCAGGCCAAGGCCCGGCGAAGTTGATGGCAAGGACTATCGTTTCCTCTCGACGGAAGATTTTGGTCTCCTGCGCAATCAAGACGCTTTTCTGGAACACGCCAAAGTCTTCGATAATTATTATGGAACGCCCAGAGCGCCGGTGGACGAGGCATTGGCTGCCGGGCGTGATGTGTTGTTTGATATTGACTGGCAGGGCACTCAGCAGTTGGAAGAGGGCGCATCTGCCGATCTGGTCAAGGTCTTCATCCTACCGCCCAGCGGCCGTGAACTGGAGCGACGGCTCAACACCCGCGCTCAGGACCCGCCGGATGTGGTGGCGTCGCGCATGGCCAAAGCATCAGATGAGATCAGTCACTATGCGGAATATGACTACATCATCGTCAATGTTGATGTGGAGCAGGCCTTGAGCGAATTAAAGGCCATCCTGATCGCCGAACGTCTGCGCCGCGAGCGCCGCTTGGGACTGCGGACTTTCGTCCAGCAATTGCAACAGGCTCTCTAGGCCGGCGTCACGCTAACGGTTTTTACAGGTTAGCCAAGCCAATCACCCCCGGCCAGCAGAGTGCAGAGCCGGGGATTATCGAACTTATGGCTTCAGAACTACACGGCCCATGATGTTGCCGTTGCGCAGATCATCAAGTGACTTGGTGGCCTGATCAAGCGCGCGTTCTTCGACGGGGATCGGGTCGATTTTACCGGCCTTCACCAGTTCCATCATTTCTAGGGTTTCACCAAGGGAGCCGACATATGAACCGCCAATGGTGATGGCGCGCATGGGGAACATGGGGATAGGCATGGAGAACCCGCCGCCGAACATGCCGACGACAATCACCCGACCGCCTTTGCGCACAATGGAAGTGGAAAACTTGAGAGAGGATTCCGATCCCACAAAGTCAATCACAGCAGGAACACCGCCATTAGTGTCAGCCAAAAGTTGTTTGATGGCGCCTTCGTCTTTGGGGTTGTAGGTGGCATGCGCCCCTGACCCCATTGCCGCCTGCAACTTATTGTTGTCAACGTCAGCACCGATTGGTGCTGCTTCAAACATGGCTTTGGCAAATTGCAGACCCATCATGCCAACGCCGCCGAGACCAACAATCGCCACACGTTCTTCGTCGCTGATTACACCGAATTTTTTCAGCGCAGAGTAAGCGGTCAGGCCAGAGCACATGTAGGTGGCTGCAAGTCCACTTTCGATGCCGCTATAGTCGATGAGATAACGAGGATGTGGGACGATGGCATGAGTGGCATAACCGCCGGCAACCTGAATGCCGAGGTTCTGAGGCTTGTTGCACAACTGCTCTTCATCTCGTCGGCAGGTAGGGCAATCGCCACACCCAATCCAGGGGAAAGCCACGCGGTGATCACCGACGGAGACGCCGTCTGCGTCTGGCCCTACGGCCACCACTTCGCCGCCAATTTCATGGCCGAGCGTGAAGGGCAGTTTGCGTCCCCGGCTCACGTCCAGTTTGTTGCCGCCGCCCAGATCAAAATGTCCGTCATGCAGGTGAACATCTGAGTGGCAGACGCCGCAATGGCTGACTTTGAGCAGCACCTGGCTTCCCGTGGGTGTGGGGATGTCGCTTTCGACTTCCTGAAGCGGTGCGCCATATTCAACGATTGCTTGTGATTTCATAACGGGTTCCTGACGGTGGCGTGTCTTGCGAAAATGTGGCCCGGATCTGGGACCAGCGACACGGATATGAAGGTGTGATTTCTTGGGCGCAATGTCGCACGGGCGGGCGCAGTTCTCAACTCTGTTTGTGAGCGACATAAGCCCGCGCTAGGGCCGAAAATTCTTCAATTGAGAGCTGTTCTGCCCGAGCTGTGGGATCAACACCCGCCTCCTCAATGAGGATCAGGGGATCGACCCCCAGACCTTTGAGGCTTGCCCGGATCATTTTGCGCCTCTGTCCGAAGGCGCGCTGAACAACCGTCTGTMAKSGMSRSRSMYYWSYRSMTKSTRRKSGCGMCWMAMRRKKGSTGAKKTRMWCRATGGNWKWGGTAACNNNSGGCGNGWRGCGTAAAGTTGCGCCGGTCAACGTCGAAGACTTTCTGGGTGTGGCACCGCCATCCGGCAAGGACACCCAGTCGCCCGTAGGTTTTCGAACCTGGCTCGGCCACGATCCGTTCTGCGACTTCCTTTTGGAACATCAGCGTCAGGCTCAAGTACCAGGGCGGCCAGGGATCTGTCTCCAGCCAGCGGGTGAGAAGAGGTGTCGCGATATTGTAGGGCAGGTTAGCGACGATCCGGGTTGGCCCCGATACAAGCGAAGCATGGTCGATTGTCAGCGCGTCTCCCTCGATCACTTCAAGTCTGCCCGGATAGGCAGCTGCGATTTCAGCAAGGGCCGCAAGGCATCGCTCATCGCGCTCAATCGCCACGACCTTCTTCGCGCCCTCATACAGCAGCGCTCTGGTAAGCCCCCCGGGACCGGGGCCAATCTCGAGCACAGTCACGTCTTGTAGGGGGCCAGCAGTCCGCGCGATACGGCCTGTAAGATTAAGGTCGAGAAGGAAGTTTTGTCCGAGCGATTTTTTGGCGTTGAGCCCGTGGGTTTCAATCACCTCGCCAAGTGGGGGCAGGCCGTCAGCATCCGTCACGACAGGGAACTCCGCTGGGCAGCGATGGCGGCTGCCTGGCGCAATGCGGCGATGAAACTGGCGGGGTTAGCCTTGCCGGTGCCAGCGATATCACACGCAGTCCCGTGATCAGGAGAGGTGCGGACAATGGGCAGGCCCAGCGTCGTATTAACCCCATTGTCAAAGTCGATGGTCTTAAGTGGTATCAACGCTTGATCGTGATACATGGCCAGCACCGCGTCGTAGCGCGCCCTCGCTTCGCTATGGAAAAGAGTATCTGCAGGTGCCGGGCCGGTGGCTTTGATGCCCAGCTTGCAAAGCGTCGCGACGGCTGGAGCGATGATGTCAGTCTCCTCTTTGCCAAGGGCCCCTCCTTCGCCCGCATGCGGGTTGAGGGCCGCAACAGCAATGCGCGGGGAGGAGATACCAAAATCGCTCTGAAGGGCAGCCGCGAGGATCTTGCCACGGCTCACGATCAGGTCATGGGTTAGCAAAGACGCCACTTCGTGGAGTGGAACATGGATGGTCACGGGCACAATTTTGAGGCCTGGGCAGGACAACATCATCACGGGTGTGCTGTCGGTCGCTGCCGCCAGAAATTCTGTGTGTCCCGGATGCTCAAACCCGGATGCATAGAGCGTCTTTTTATGAATTGGATTGGTGACGATACCAGCGACTTTGTCCGCTTTAGCAAGGTCAACAGCACGGGTGAGGGCGTCGATCACACAAGGAGCATTGCGCTTATCAAGCTGGCCGGGTGTTGAGGTGACCGATAATTGCAGCGGGAGGACCGGTAAAGATGAGGCGAACGCATTCGCCGCTTCCACCGGGGCCGTGATGGTGGTGATGGGGACTTTGAGCCCCAATTGATGGGCGAGGGTTGTGAGCCTGTCGGGATCGTCGATCAAAAAAAAGGGCGGCAAGTCGGATTCGCGCCGCCGGGTCCAGGCAGCAAGTGTTACGTCACCACCAATGCCAGCCGGATCGCCCATGGTCACGACCAGAAGGGTTGCGCTGGGAACGGGCGCAGAACGGAACATGTGATACTCCATCGGGCTGAAAGCCCGGTTGGGGATTAGCGCAGTTCAATAACGGCATCGCGCCGGAGATCACGCAAGTGACGTCGAGCCATCATGGAAACTTCCTGATTGAAAAGGTTGTTTTCAATCGAAGCGTTCGTCGGCTGGTTTCCAAGGTCGTCTTTGCGGTCACAAATGATCAGCGCTTCAATGCCGCGCTGTGTGCGCCCGGCCGGGACAAAAGTGCCAGCTTCCTGAGCGAGAATTTTCGATCGCATAGGGTCGCGCAATTGTGAAGCCGTGACATTTTGCGGCTGACTGGCCTGCGCCCCGGGAATACCGGCTATTTGTTGGGGAACAGCTGCGCAGGTTCTGAACTCTGCTTGCAACTTCTGAGCCTGCGCTATCCGCGCCTGTACTGTTGCTTGAGGTGCATCAGGTGCCAGTGGCAAAACAATTTGAATAAGAGAAAACTTGGTTTCCAGCGGATTAGGGCCGAGACCCTGTCGTCTCGACGTCAGCATCATGATGTAGAAGCCGTTGAGCGTCCGGACAGGATTCGTGATGGCACCGACATCCATGGCGCGTACGGCTTGGGCAATCTCAGGGGCCAGTTGGCTTTCTGACACCCAGCCAATAACGCCGCCATTAGCGGCCGATGCAGCCTGGCTGAATTGTTGGGCGACACTCGGAAACGGTGCCCCAGCGCGCATTTGTTCGACAAGGCGCACAGCCCCTTGTCCCATCTCACGTTCTTGCGTTGGATTGTCGAAACCCAGATACAATTCTGACAACTGATACTGCACTTGGTTGGCGTCAGCTGTGATCCGGTGCATTGCTTCTTCAATTTCGTCGTCACCAATTGTAACAAGGGGGGCGAACCTAGCGCTGATGACCCTATTCCAAGCCGCATCTGCACGGATCTGGGTCCGTAGCGCGGTTTCATTCACCCCGTTCTGGCCCAGATAGTCGATTATTTCCTCGCGGTTCATGCCCGCTCGTTCAGAGATTGTATCGATGGAAGCGTCGATGTCATCTTCCTCAATTTCGATCTCAAGTCGCCCTGCTTCTTGCAGCTGGAGCTGTTCATCAACCAACGATCGCAGCACTTGGGTGCGGATTCGTTCGATACTTTCGCGGGTTGGCTGGATGCCGGAAGTCGTCATCACCAGTTTTACCCGTTGATCTAGGTCGTACCGAGAAATGACGGCATCGTTGACGATGGCAGCAATGCCGAGCACCTCGCCAGCCGCCTGAGCGGGAGATGCCGCAATAACACCAGCGAAAAGACCACTGATGGTGGAACAAAAAAGGCCAAGAGTGCCAAGCTTACGTAAGCTCCTGGCCAAACGTACGAGCGAAGGTGTCATTGTCATCTCAAATGGGGCTGTCTCGAACAGGAGGGTGGCCTCTTATAGGGTGGTGGCGACTTTGCTGATCCGCATGAGGTTCAGCTGTTAACATACGGCATAGAATACAATTTTCGGGGATAGGATCAACAGTCTCAACATAGGCAAACTATTGTGATGCCGGGCTTAGTGCACTGGAGAATTGAGTACCACCCAAATGTTTCAATACAATGGTAAACAACAGCGAATTTGTCGGTTCGATATCCCTATCTCTGGTAAACGACTGGTTGTAGGCAAGCCCAACGGTTAGGCATTCATCAAGGTATTGAATTCCAATCCTGTTTTTCAGCGTTTGCCGACTTTCAAGATCACGCCTCGTTGACCCGCTGACACTCCAATATTCTGCAAATTGATAGCTAGCAGATCCAGTGAGTTCTTCCCGCTCCCCCAGGGCAGCCGAGAGACTTTGGTCGAAGAAAGCGTATCCAATCCTCCCGGAAACAGGTCCGTAACGCGCAGTTGCATCAACCTCATTTCTTCGAAACGTCAGGTCATCTTTGTCGAGCCGAAACCGATGATCGATTGAGAAGTTTGGTGAGGGGACAAGTGAGATGCGACCGACATAGTCGGATGCTTGATCGCGCAGCCCCGATGCTGTTCCAAATGTGTGGTTTTCGCGTAGCCTGAATGTTTGTCCAAACTCGAAGGAAGCTGATCCACCATCTTCGCCATAAATTGAGGCGCGAATGCCGATATTGGCGCGAGAGCCGCTCTCCCATCGATCAAGTCCCGCAAATCGACTGATATCGAACAGGTTCGTTGTATCAAACTCAAAACTCAACGAATCTTCATCTGGAATTTCAGCGCGATCCCCTGTGTTGGGCGCGTAGACGAGCTGGATAATGGGCTCTATGACCTGTCGGGTGCTGCCTCCGCTGCGCACGAGAGGCCACCGCCATTCCGCCCCCAATGTCGGGAGGACCCGAGCGACTGCTGTTGGATCGGAGAGCGTCCCGTTATCGAGAACCACATTGTCCGTGTGATAGAGGTCACCTCTCACATCTGCAAAAAGCTTATAGACCTCGCCAGTGGAGGTAATTGTCTCTGCATCCCAACCCAGATTAAGAGACAGCCGTCTTGAATCCGCTCCATCATTCCGATTTAGAACCAGGGCGTTGATGTCAAGCGTACCCGTCCCCCCCAGAAATTTTTCAGGGTACTCGTAGTGATAATTGAGCAGGGGCGCGACGATGGGTGTTTGGCGAGGGTCGTCTGTGCTGAGCAGGCCTTGAAAATAGAACGCTTCGGCTGTGAATAAGTTTGGCCCGCTAACTGCCGATGCATAGATCGTCGTTGTTAAATCTGTTTCATCGGAAATATTGAAGCGGCGAAGAAACGTATCATCCGATGTCAATTCGGTGCGGAAGCCCCAACTCCAGGTTTCGTCTAGCTGGAAGTCCCCATGAGAAAACAAACTTCCTCTGAAGTTTTCTTCCCCGGGGGTGAGCGCGACTGAATCCGTCGGCCAAATGGCGGCAGCGTTGATCTCAAATGTCCCACTTTCCAGTCTATGCCTGTATTGGGTTTCATAGAGAACGCCTTGCTTACTGAGATAGGTCGGCGCCAGAGTCATGTCGATATTATCGGCTATGACAAGGTAATAGGGGACTTTAAGATAGGTCCCAAGGTCAGAAGAACTCCCAAAGGAGGGTGCTAGAATTCCCGATTGTTTCTCCACCGTTGGGTCGGGATGAGAGAAGAAAGGTAAGTAAGCAATGGGAATACCAAACAGCTCAAAAAAGGCATCTTCATAAACGATGCGTTGCTCTTCTTGATTGTGAATCACTCGAAAAGCTTTGATCTGCCATAGGGGGGTTGTTTCGCCTTCTTCCTTGCAGACCTCACACGGGCTGTAGACGCCCTTATAGACGATCGTCACATTCCCGTTCCGGCGGACTGCCTCTGTACCGGCAAGCCTGGAATTGTCGGCCAGCAGAACCTGAAGTGTTTGCACGACCCCGTCACGAAGTTCGTCGGCCAACTCCGCTTGGTCCGCAAAAATCACGTCGCCACTAGGTTCCAGCAAAACAACATTGCCAGTTGCGACGACGACACCAGTCTCTTCGTTGTAGGTCATCTTGTCAGCGGTCATGACCCGGTCGCCATAGGCCACTTCGACATTGCCCGTGGCTGTCACGAGTTTGGTATTTTGATCGTAAGAGAGTTCATCAGCCTGCAGGAGGACTTCACTACCAGGCTGGACCTCGGCGGCTTGAACTGCGGAGGATGCTAGGGGCAAAGTGCATAACATAGCCATTGCCATAAAGGCGAAACTCGCAACAACCTTCTTTGGCACGACGGCCATATACGCTCCCCCGAAACAATTCCGGCCCACACCAGTTCTCCGCGATAGCAAACGCGCCTGCGTCAGCTGTTCCCAGTGTCTATCAGCCATCTTCCAGATGGAAAAGGACTGACAACCCAATAAGCATCGCAATGAGGGCTGGTGCCCACGCCGCAAGTAAGGCTGGCATAATGCCAGAGTTTCCGAGTGCAAGGGAGAGGCGGGTCAAGAAAAAGAGCATAAATCCGGCAAAAATAGCTCCGATAACCAATTGGCCGACACCACCCAGGCGCGATATTCTCATGGAGAATGTCGCCGCAATGAAAACCATGGTGCAGAACAGCACAGGGCTCGCCAGAAGCGAATAGAAGTAGATTCGGTGCTGACGCGCTGAGAATCCCGCCTTTTCAGCCACTTCAATATATTCTGGTAAATCCCAAAACGAAATTGTTTGTGGCTTATTGAAGCTTTCCTGGACCCGTGCCGGCTGTAGCTCTGTCGGCAACTGAAAGCTTTCATAAAACTGGGGTTGGCCTGAAGGTTCAGTGACCCAGACCTTATCGAGGTCCCAGTACCCCGGCTTGAGAATCGCTGACGACGCGTCCAACCGACCTGAAAATTGCCCGTCCGGCGTGTAATTGAAGATGATCACTTCCTGCAGGACAATTTTATCAGTGCTGCTCCCCCGAAGCGCATGGACAACTGACTGGCCGGTGTCATCTGCTTCTCGAAGCCAGAACCCGGTTTCGGCGACCGACAGCAGGCTTGCACGACCCTTTATGTATTTTGATTCCAGTTGTTCAAACCGCTCGATGAGAGCGGCAGCAACGGGATTATAAACGGTCACAGCAACGACGCCGACGAAGAAGGCGGCCACGACCGTCGGCATTAAAAATTGCCAAACCGAAATACCGGCAGCGCGGGCGATGACCAGCTCCTGGTTACGGTTGAGCCGCAACAAGGCCGCCATGCCGCCAATCAAGACAGCAAAGGGCATGACATCCCAGCCCAGTGTCGGCAAGCGAAGGAGCGTCATCGAGAGAACAATACCAAGGCTGACATTATCCTTGTTGGAAGTTCGTCGCATGATTTCGACGAAGTCAGCAAGGAAGATGATCGCCAGACAAATAAGGAAAGAGATACCCACCGACAGCAGGAATTGGCGGCTGACGTAACGGGAGAATGTCCAAGATAGATGCATGATCTACGCCTCTCCTCGTACGGGGCGCCGCACCAAGATCAAGACCCAGGTGAACCACCTGTCAAATTTGACGCCCGAAATGTGCGCTGCGCACAATCCGCATACGGCTGCGGGGAAGAGGTACATGAGAACCGCTGCCGAAGGATAGGAGACCGTGGCGTTGTATAGCGTCAGCGAGAAAAGCCGGGCTCCCAGTGCAAGTACGGCGGCAATTGCAAGTCTGGCTGCGTAGCCGCGTCGGTTGAATTCTGCAGATAGAAGACTTGCGAGAGCGATAAAGCCAAACATGAATGAATAGAGGATGCCCGCAATACGGTCATGAGCCTCTGTTGTGAGCCTGTTGCGGTAATTGCGCGCATAGATGTCATCAGAGGCGGGCCAGATTAGGTCCCACAAATAGCGTTCCCGCCCTTCATAATATCTTTCAGTCGGATTTGAGGCGAACTGGCTGAGGTCATAGGTGTATTTGTCGAAATAGAGCAGGCTCAATGAATCCCCTCCATCTGACTTGTTGGCCCTTTGTATGTTGCCATTGAACATGATGAGCCTGGGTCGAGAATTAGACGAAACAAGAGTTCCCGTTTCCGCCATGTAAGTGACAGGTTTTGCCGGATCTCTATTGTCGTGAACGAGAATTCCCATGATCGTCCCATCGGGTTTTCGTTCGCGCACATAGACGGTCAGTCCGTTGATCGGGGTGTTGAAGGCGCCTTCGCGGATAAGGGCGCTCGCAAAGTCTGTACGGATTTCATAGAGGCGGCTTTTGACTTCGCGCAGGCCAGCGGGGGCAATATAGGTGCTGAGAGCAAAAACCACGAGGCTGACGACACCGCAAAGAAACAGAAACGGGCGGGCTATCCCCCATCGACTAATGCCAGATGAAAACATCACCACCAATTCACTGTCCGAATACAGCCGGTGCAGAGCATAGAGCACGCCGATAAATAGAGAGATGGGCAGGATGAGGGTGAGCAAACTGGGGATCGACAAAAGCGTCAGCAAAAAATAGGTGCCAGCCGACTGTCCTTGGCCAATGATGACGTCGAGCAGGCGGAGTGCTTGTGTCAGCCAGATAATGCCGGTGAGGGCCAGCGACGCGAGCAGAAAAGGACCTGCTGCCTGTACGAAGATATAGCGGGTAAAGCCGCTGAACATGGGCTGTCGACTTTCGTGTAAGGAGATCCCCTGCCTTCCGGGCATGTTTCATCTAGGCCCGTAAAGCAGTCTAGGATAGCTTGCTTCTACCGAAGGAATGGTTAATCCATTTTAACCATCAGGGAAACGACTGAATTTCAGGGTTTCACCCCCAATTTGTGACTATTCGAGGGATGCACAAGATGAATGTGAGTTTTGCCGATATTACGATGCCCAAATCGGGCGCCTTGGCCGTTTTTGTGGCGGAGGGCAAAACCCTCACAGGGACAGCGGCAGATATCGATAAAAAGGTCGATGGGGCGTTGAAACGGGCCATCAAGGCAGCCGCGTTCAAGGGCGCGAAAGGCCAGCTCATCGAATTGCTGGCACCAAAGGGCCTATCGGTGGCTCGCGTGGTTGTGATGGGGCTTGGAACAGCCTCTAAACTGGATACAGGCGCCTACGAAACTGTGGGGGGCACACTCACCGGCCATCTCGACAAAACAGCCGACAAAATCGCCGCCGTCGCGCTCGACGAGGTCAAAGGGTCGTCTGTATCGCCTGAAGAGGCTGCCGCCCATCTGGCCTTTGGTGCCAGGCTGCGCAGCTACAGTTTTGATAAGTACAGAACCAAGACGAAACCTGACGCGAAGAAAAAGCTCACCAAAATGGTGGTGATGTCGGCCGTCACCACAAAGGCCCGCCGGGTGTTTTCTCCCTTAGGCAAAATAGCGGACGGTGTGTGTCTCGCACGCGATCTGGTGAACGAACCGGCTAATGTTCTCTATCCGGTTGAGTTTGCCGCTCGGGCCAAAAAGCTCACCAAGCTAGGCGTGAAAGTTGAAGTGCTCGGCGAAAAAGAAATGGCCAAGCTGGGCATGGGCGCACTGCTCGGTGTCGGGCAGGGGTCAACGCGGGCAAGCCAACTCGTCGTCATGCAATGGATGGGCGGGAAAAAGGGCGATGCCCCTGTCGCCTTTATCGGCAAAGGGGTTTGTTTCGATACCGGCGGTATTTCTCTGAAGCCCGGCGGTGGCATGGAAGACATGAAGGGCGACATGGGCGGGGCGGCTTGCGTCACGGGGCTCATGCACGCGCTTGCGGCGAGAAAAGCCTCGCTCAACGTGATCGGTGTGATTGGTCTTGTTGAAAATATGCCTGATGCGGCAGCCCAACGCCCGGGCGACATTGTCACATCGGCGGATGGGCAGACTATTGAAGTGATCAACACCGACGCCGAAGGTCGTTTGGTTCTGGCTGACGCGATTTGGTATGCGCAGGATCGGTTCGATCCCAAATTCATGATTGATCTGGCCACGTTGACCGGCGCCATCATGGTGGCCCTGGGTCAAGAATATGCCGGGCTGTTCTCGAACAATGACAAGCTGAGCGCACAACTGACGGCATCGGGTCTTTCGGAAAACGAAAAAGTCTGGCGCATGCCGATGGGCGAGCCTTACGACAAAATGATCAATTCCAAGTTTGCTGACATGAAGAATGTGGGCAGCCGCTATGGCGGATCAATCACCGCTGCGCAGTTCCTGTTGCGGTTCGTTGATGGTCGCCCCTGGGCCCATCTCGATATTGCAGGCACCGCTATGAACTCGCCCAAGAGCGCCATCAACACAAGTTGGGGTTCCGGCTATGGCGTGCGTTTGCTCAACCGTCTGGTCGCGGACCATTACGAAAAGTGAGCGAAGTTCTTTTCTATCATTTGCAACAGACCTCGCTGGAACAGGTGCTGCCTTCCTTGCTGGAGCGCAGCCTTGAGCGGGGTTGGAAGGCGGTTGTGCGGGTAGGCAATCCAGAGCGGATTGAGCCTCTCTGTGCGTCTCTGTGGGCCTACCGGGATGACAGCTTTTTGCCGCACGGCACGTCGGAAGATGGTCCTTTGAGTGCACAGACAATTGCACTCACTGCAGATGAGGAAAATCCGAACGAGGCCGACGTCCTGTTTCTGGTGGATGGGGCGGTGGTGCGTGACCTTGAAAGCTATCAGCGCTGCGTGCTCCTGTTTGACGGACGTAATGATGACGCGCTCACGGCGGCCCGTGCGCACTGGAAAGATCTGACGGCCACAGATCACGACATCACCTATTGGCAACAAAATGAAGGCGGCGGTTGGGAAAAGAAAGCCTGATTTACTGCCCGGCTTACAAAGGGAGCAGAGACCATGAAAAAACTCGGAGCGATACTGCTGGCACTTCTCGTTATCGCGGGCGCGGGCTACTACGTTCTTTTTCTTCAGATGAGCGATCCAGATCGCTCTCTCTACAGTATTGATCTGGATGAAGTCCGGACCCTTGCCGGAAGCTTGGAGGGGGACCTGCCTGTTGCCATCAACACCGAAGCACCGGTCACATTGGAATTCCCGGAAGCCGCCGTGATTACGGGGGGCGGTTGGAATGCCAATCCTATGGTCATCTATGCTTATCAGGTTGTGTACCCAGACGGCCACGTGATGATTGACGCGGCCATGAGTCACGAACAGGCGCAGGGCATGGGTGGTGAGGATATTCCGTTCGATGATGAGGTGCAGGCACGCTTGCAGGCCGCCCTCACGAGTGCCGAGAAGATCGTCTTTACCCACGAGCACCCGGACCACATTGGCGGGGTTATCGCTCACGCTGATGCGGTGGGGCTGTTGGACAGGGTGCGGCTTACGCAGAAGCAGATATCAGCTCCAGAGGCTTGGGGTGGAATGGCTTATCCCGATGGCGCATTGGATGGCTATGCGCCACTTGTCTACGACGACATCCTGGCGTTGGCACCGGGTATTGTGTTGATCGAAGCAGCCGGACATACGCCAGGCAGTCAGATCATTTTCGTGCGCCTTCAAAGCGGACAGGAATATCTCTTCATTGGTGATGTGGCCTGGAGCTATGCGGGCATTGAGCGCGTGCTCCCGCGCCCCAATGTCGTGAGCTGGGCGTTCCTCGGCGAAGACCGTGCTCGCACCCACGCGCAGGTGGCAGAACTGAAAGAGTTGGCAGCGGCAAACCCGGACCTCGCCATCATCGTTGGCCATGATGGCCCTCGAACCCGCGCTCAGATCACAGCAGGCCTGTTGGGCGACCGCTTCCAGTAAGGAAGCGCACGATTGTCATCCTCGCGCCTCTCCTGAGTTTCTAGGGGCGCGGGGTGTCTTGCGCCGCGCGGAAGACCCGCATGAAATTTCCGCCGACTACTTTTGCAACATCACTGTCGCTCAGGCCGCGTTGAAACAGGCCACCGACGAACCACGGTAATTTCGTATAGGTTTCCAGAACCGGCTGGTAGTTGGCATCCATGTCCGTGCCAAGGCACACATGATCGACACCAACGGCCTCGATGAGTTCCAGGGTACGGTCCACAAAGCCGGCCAGATCAGATATGCCGATGCCCGCAGGCCATGCCCCCACAACGCCTCCAGCGCTTGCCACCGCCTTGGCAAGGTCATGGGAAACAAAACGGGGTGACGAAAACAAATTGCTGTGGATATGCGTGTGGGAGGCCATGACGGGSCGSGTGGAKACTTCRAGRGCCCCRAGGGCGGTTGCTTCKGAGGCATGTGACAGATCGACAATCATGCCGACCTTGTTCATTTCGCGCACAACATCCGCGCCTGCCTCTGTCAGGCCGCCATGGCGAGGCTCGTCCGTCATAATGTCGCCCAGCTCATTGGTCTTGTAGTGCATGAACGTGATGGAGCGCAGCCCGTCCGCGTAAGCGTCWGCAACCCGCTCTGCTTTTCCTTCGAGAAAGTCTCCTCCCTCTGCGGTGAGAATGGCGCCAATCTTGCCCTCAGCGCGCGCTGCAGTAATGTCGTCAGGGTGATCAATGATGGATACCAGCCCGTCTTCGCCAAGCGCCTTCAGGTTTGCCACCTGTCGTTGGTAGCTGGAGAAGGCCTCTCCGGGTTCAAAGTCTCGCACAGCGCTCAGGCCGTTCCCGACCAGATCAAGCGTTTGGAAGTCAGAGACCGTGGCAAATGCGGAAGCGGCAAGTCCCCCCTCGCGCATATCCGCAACGGTGTCTTCCTCAAAACTTCCCAATTGTGAATAGAGCCACAATCGTGTGGAAAGTTTCTCCGCGTCACGCACAAATGTGCGTCCCGGGTGGGCGTGAGAATCGACTGCCAGGTTGTTGGCCAGGAATGTGCGCGCCCGTGCCAGTTCGTCCTGCGTCAGATCAAAGCCGATGGGGAYAGGTGTCTTCCGCGTCATCCAGAAGGTGCCCGCGGCTGCCGCTGCAAGGATTGCCGCACTGCCGAACAAAACATTACGCCGAGTGAAAACCGCCATTGAGTGTCCCCTTAATCGCTATCATCGCAAACCGCGCCCGATAGATCACCGAACCAATTTGATCTACCATAGCAAAAGACACCGCTCGTTCGAAACGGAATACGCCCATGCTCATGCGCTTCTCCAACTGGCTCGAGAGAATTTCTACCGGCGCGACCCTTGTGCTGTCGCTTGGCCTCTATGTTCTGTTTGGCTTTGGCGTGATGCCAAATCTCGGGCACTTTATCCCCGCTTTGCCCGAAGCGCTCGGGCCGCTGGACCTTATGTTTGCCTATACGCCAGCAGAGGCCTTTGAGCGCATTGCTGCCTACGGTCCCGACGGGCGCTTGGCTTATGCGCTGGTCTCTCTGACCGTCGATGTGATCTACCCGATCATTTACACAGTGGCTTTTGGTGTGCTCATCACTGTTCTAGCGCGCCATGTGTTTGCTTCCGGCAGTGCGGCGCTCCGCCTCAACCTTCTCCCGGTTGGCATATTTGTCTTCGACATGTGCGAAAACGTCAGCGTTGTTACCTTGCTGATGATTTATCCCACGCAGCCCATAGGCTTAGCGTTGGCGGCGAGCGCCTTCACAACGGTGAAATGGATTTTCGCAGGCACCACGATTTTCTGCGTACTGGCGCTGAGCTTGGCAGCTCGCGTTCGCGCCCGGCGATCCTCTAGCCCGCGCTGATCGCGGCCTGTGCTTTCTCAAAGGCTTCGGAGGCCACGAGCCATTTGTCTTCGGCTTTCGCCATGGAGCGTTCGGCGGCGGCGCGGCCCTTCACCAGCTCGGCGGCGCGGTCCGGGTTGGTGTGGAAAATTGCCCCATTGCCAAGCCTTGCATCCACCTTATCGATAAACGTACGTGCCTTTTCGATATCGGCGGTGGCCGCTTCGATCTTGCGTTTAAGGGGCGCGATTTGCGCGCGTGCCTGAGCCGCCGTCTGGCGTTGCTGTTTCTTGGTGGTCTCGGGAGCGGCGTCGCCGCTTTCCGTCTCTTCCACATGCGACATCGGGCCATTGCGGCGCGCGGGGCTCAACAGCCATTTTTGATAATCATCCAGATCGCCATCCCAGCGCGTCACGGTACCGTCGCCGACCAGCCACAGCCGGTCCGCCGTCATTTCAATGAGATGCCGGTCATGGCTGATGAGAATGACCGCCCCATCAAATTCGTTGAGCGCCAGCACCAGCGCCTCGCGGGCTTCAATGTCCAGATGGTTGGTCGGTTCATCAAGGATCATCAGATGCGGCTTATGGAAGGTGGCAAGCGCAAACAACAGCCGCGCCTTTTCCCCGCCTGACAGTTTGCCTGCCAGCGTGTCTGACTTGTCGGCACTAAATCCGTGGAACCCGGCCTTGGCCCGCACCTGGGCCTGTGAGGCTTCAGGCATCAGTTCGCGAAAATGATCATAGGCGGACCAGTCCACGTGCAACTCGTCAAGCTGGTGCTGGGCGAAATAGGCGACCCGAAGTTTTTTCGATTTGAACAGCGTGCCGCCACTGACCCGCAACTTGTCGGACAGAAGTTTGGCGAAGGTGGACTTGCCATTGCCATTGGCGCCGAGCAGCGCAATCCGGTCGTCCTGGTCAATCCGCAGGTCCAGACGTTGCAGCACGGGGGGGCCGTCATCATAGCCAACGCTGGCTTCGTCCATCCGGATGATGGGAGACGACAGCGGCTTGTCGGAACTGGGGAAGTGGAACGGCAACATCCGCTCGGACACGAGGTCGGGGATAGGCTCCATCCTTGCCAGTGCCTTCAGGCGGCTTTGTGCCTGGCGCGCCTTGCTGGCCTTGTAGCGAAAGCGCTCGACAAATTCTTCCATATGCCGCTTGGCGTCTTCCTGCTTGCTCTTCATCGCCATTTGCAGCGCCTGCTTCTCGCGGCGCACGCGCTCGAAGCGGTCATAGCCCCCCTGGTAATAGGTGAGCTTGTTCTGATGGAGATGCAGGATACCCGTCACGGAGCGGTTCAGCAGTTCCCGGTCATGGCTGACGATGATGATCGTGTGCGGGTAGGTCTTCAGATAGTTTTCGAGCCAGATGGCGCCTTCCAGATCGAGATAGTTGGTGGGCTCATCGAGCAGCAGCAGGTCGGGCTCGGCAAACAGCATCGCGGCGAGCGACACACGCATGCGCCAGCCACCGGAGAAATCGGAACAGGGCTTGGCCTGGGTCTCATCGTCAAACCCGAGGCCTGAGAGGATCGTGGCGGCCCGGGCAGGGGCCGCATGGGCATTCATGTCTGCCAGCCGGGTCTGAATGTCGGCGATCCGGTGTGGGTCGGTGGCGGTCTCGGCTTCCACCAGCAGGCTGGCGCGTTCTTTGTTGGCGGCCAGAACCGTATCGATGAGGCTGATGGGGCCTGCGGGGGCCTCCTGCTCAACCGAGCCGATGATGGAGCGCTTGGGGAGCGAGATACTGCCGGTTTCCGGCTCAATCTGGCCGGTAATCAGGCGCAAAAGGGTGGATTTGCCTGATCCGTTCCGCCCCACAAGGCCCACTTTATGCCCCGTAGGAATGGCAGCCGTGGCGCTCTCAAACAGGGGCCGGCCCTCAATCCGGTATGTGAGGTTGTTAATATGCAACATGGGATACGTGCCCGACGGGGCTCCTGAAAAAGCGGCTAATTGACCAAAGAGGCGCTTATCTATCACGCGCCGGTTGCCGATGCCAGAAAGCCCGGCTATAACCCGCGCAAATTCAAGCCAAACGGGCTTTATCTGCTTCAACACCCACAGTAAGGAACGGCACATGGCCACCGAGCGCACCTTTTCGATCATCAAACCCGACGCAACACGGCGCAATCTCACTGGCGAGATCGTTGCGCGTTTCGAGAAAAATGGCCTGCGCGTCATTGCCTCCAAGCGGATCCAGCTGAGCAAAGCTCAGGCCGAAGGCTTCTACTCGGTCCACAAGGAACGTCCTTTTTTCAATGATCTCGTGGCTTTCATGGTTTCTGGCCCTGTGGTTGTGCAGGTCCTGGAAGGCGAAAACGCCGTCACCAAGAACCGTGAAATCATGGGTGCGACCAACCCAGCCGATGCCGACGCTGGCACCATCCGCAAGGATTTTGCTGAGTCCATCGAAGCAAATTCTGTGCACGGTTCCGATGCACCAGAAACGGCTGCTGAAGAAATCAAATATTTCTTCGCTGACGACGAGATCGTTGGCTAGGGCCATCCGATAAAAACTGTTCCCTCTCCCGCTTGCGGGGGAGGGGAGAGACGGCTTTTAGAAAAGCTCGACAGCCCCGTCTGCTGATGTGAGCGTCACATTTCTAAAATATGTCTCGGCCTCACCGCCGGAAAACACGGTGTTGGCGATAAACCAGATGGCGACGATTTTGGTGGGTGTTCTCACATCCGGGCCAGCTTGATAGTCTGCCAGCACACGACGGCGATGGGAGTACCAGTCGCCCAGGCCTTCTGCGCCTGACTGCAGGATCATGTGGATTTCGCGATTGTCCCACCCCGGCAGAGGGCAGGCGTAAACCGTATCCGGCTCGCCTGTGGTCGCCCACATCCATGTGAAATCCTGTCCATTGTCGAACTCAACAGCGATGCTGGTGTAATCGTGAAACTGGGCCAGGCGCTCGTCGCCCAGTGCCGGCAGGTTCAGGTACCGCCAGTCGAAGGACAGCTCTGTCTCGTCTGTTAGAGGAATATCGACGGGCTTGCGGATGATGCCAACTTCACTTGTGGGAGTGAGCTTTATGCCTGGCGCTTCGGTACCGTCTTCCCATGCTGAAAAAGCATTGGTGTCAGACAGGAAATGCAAATGCGCAAAATCGTTTGGTGTGCTGTGAAAACGTGTATCGAGTAGCGCACTTATCCAAGGGTGGTTTTCGGCAGCCTCGCGTACGCGCTCATCTCCCCAGTTGATGGAGAGAACGGACACGGCAATAGGACTTTCCGCCCAGGCCGGAACCGGCGTGCGCGTATTGCCAGTTGGGTCGGCCTCAAGCTCAAAGAAGCTGACAGGGCGGAGCAGTATCTCAACGGTCCCTTCTTTGTCAGCGATGAATGTCTGGCTGTTTTCGCGCAGATTAAAGGCATGCCCCTTTTCGCCGATGCGAACCCAAAGAATGTTTTTTGGTTCCAGGGGACGACCAAGCCCGGCGTCCCAGGTCCCTTCGGCGATCAACGAGACATAGTCCCCCTGTTTTGCCGTGATGCCTGTATCGAGCCACACATCTTGATGGCTCGAAATGTTGATCAGATTGTGTTGCGTGGCGATGGTTGAGCCTTCGCTGGCAAGATGGTCGCGAATATCCGTGATGCTGGAAGGTTTGGCGATGGTGGTCATTGTGGAGCCCAAACTGACGAGGAGTGAAACGAATAAAGCGAGGCCTGATCTCTTCAACATCATGATTCCCAAAATAATTGATCTTCGCACAATCCCATAAAACAGGGGGCAGGGAGGTATGGTCAAGAGGTTCACGCATTCTGCAAGAATTACAACTTGATTTATGGACATAGTGGAATGCAAACTTTGCCTTGAGCGCCGCATGCGTGGGTGCGTGAGGGAGAGAGTGAGGGCTAGATGGTCGAGGACGGCGTCTATTATGAATTCTATAGCAACTACGCTTTGCTCTTTCGTTGGTGGGTGGTCACCTATGCGATCATTTTTGTCTTTCCCATTCTCTATTTTGGTCGTCGTCTCATCACACAAAAGCCTCTCAGGGTTAGGCTTGGTATCGGTGTGTCGACGGTGTTGGTTTTCGCCGCGCTGCCTTTTGCCCTGGTGGCTGAATCCTATTTTGCCCATCAAGAATTTATGCAGCTGTGCAGAACTGAGGCCGCTCTTAAAGCCTATCAACCGATACCGGAATACACACCGGGTTTTGCGGTTGATCTGGGGGATGATGCCTCTCTCAGTGATCTGAGAAAGTGTGGGGGAGACTGTCAGCGAGCCCTGCTTACTTATGGTTACGAGTTCTATGAACAGATATCGGTGAAAACACCGAAAGCGCCGGACGAACTACGGTACATCTTCCGGCGGAGCGATGACGGCGGATACGAATATATCCCGTATTCAAGCGAGCCGGTTTTGCGTGTCTATCGATTTTATGTGACCCCGGCTGCCGAAGACGGGTGTCAACTGAGCCGCGGACACCATCCGGGGCACAGAGCTTCTTGGACGCGGCCAACTCCCACACAGCTGTATTGCATTGAATATGAGGTATCGGAAATACCTTCAGCAACTCAGTTATTTGTTGTTTCCATACACCCAGAAGATGGTTGTTGCATCCGCTGGTCCCAATCGCGGACAACAGACCTGTTGATGGAGATGACCCTCGCGGAAGCCCGAAGTTACACGTTCGGTTCGGCTGTCTATCTGCAGCCATTCAGCAGGCTCATTTATGGCCGGATGAATGCAACATTCCTTAGGTGCACCACACACGTAAGTAACCAGTTTGGATCAAGTATTCTCCCATGGTTGGTTGGGTTTCCCAAGGATAGATCGTTATGAGCGGGCCTGTTCTTCACTTCCCCAGAGGCGTAATGAAAAGCGGGGCCGCTTTCATGTCAGGGTTGCCTTCGATGATAACCCGTTCGCCCTGAACCCGGGCTTTGCCTTCGGCGACAAGGCGCGCCAGTCTGACCATGTGCCTGCCTTTCAAGGCTCAGTTCAATGAATTAAGTGCACTGTCACCGTAATTCCGTAATTCCTGTAATTCCGTAATTGTCACGCCAATAGCTTTTTGAACATATCTATTATCGCGTCGCCGCGCGGCGCGCCGCTTATGCTGTCATTCAAAGGCTCAAACATGCCGGAAAGACGCAGATCTACGTACCCATGTACCATTGCCCAAAACGCAACGGCATAAGTGTCCTTATCAAACTCGCGTCCTGGCGCGCCTTTTGTAACCCCCGTGCAGAGTTGGTCGTAGATTTTATCCATGACGGAGAGCAGTTCAGCATCAGCATGATCGACAAGGTCCGCACTCCAAAGCAGTCTGTATCTATGCGGATAGCGAAATCCAAAATCCATCATGACGTTGGCAAATATTTCAATTCGAGAGCCATGATCATGGTCTATGGCCGCGAGTTTCGTATCAATTTCATTCAGGAGCGTATCAAATTGCGCTTTGGCAATCGCAGTCAGTAAAGCCCGGCGGTCCCTGTAGTGATTGACCGGTGCACCGTGGGAAACACCGGCGGCTTTTGCCACAGCTCGGATCGTTACGCCGCCAGCTCCATGTTCGTCCAGTCGTGACAGTGCGACGTCGAACAGAACACGTTTCAGATCACCGTGATGAAAGGGTGTGGGTTTTGATTTAGCCATAACTTTATATTGACACTGTCTATATAATTGTCAATATAGGCACCGTCTATATATAAGAAGGATTGCCCATGTCTAAACTTGCCACCGCATCAGTCGGCCTCAGTGTCATCATATTTGTTGTGTTGATCCCAGTCTTGGAAGTCAGTCCGACACACATATTTAACCCCGAATGGCCGTCTCACGCTCGACTACATGTAGCGTGGCAACTTATGACGAATGCGGCGCTTTCGATCCTCGCATTAGGATGCGTTTGGAGCGCTCGATCTCCGCGAATTGGGATCGGCATCGCACTGATTCCTATTGTCTCCTTTCTGATGGCTTTCACACTGAGGTCCGTTTACGGAGGCTCTCTGTTTCATACTGATGGCACTCAGCTAGCGGTTGGGGGCATCAATGTAGCAGTGCTCATAATGATCCCACTAACGGCTCTCTTGTTGGGGGGCCTGTGGAAAACGAAGACCCCCGCGCAGAAGCGTGGAGTATAAACATGATCATTCACGGCTCAGCTCTCTCGCCCTTCAGACGCAAAGTAGTTCTCTCAGCAATGGAAAAAAATATTGCCTTCGAGAGCCGCGACCTTAATCCTTATGCGCCCCCTGTTGATTTTGAATCTATGAATCCGCTAAAGCGCATACCAATTGTTCAGGATGGTGATTTCACTTTGGCAGATAGTTCCGCAATTTGTGGATACTTCGAAGCAAAGCACGCTGACACCCAAGCTTTATTTCCCAAAGAACCGACCGCTTACGGGCATGCCCTTTGGATAGAAGAATATGCCGACACCGCGCTCTTTGCAGACATAAGCGAAGGCGTGTTCCGGCCGATTTTTATCAATCAGCTTCTTGGCAAACCAGTTGATCATGCGACTGTGGAGGAGACATTATCAGTAGCGCTTCCGCTTAGACTTCGCTACCTGGAAAGCCAGCTCGAAGACCGCACTTGGTTTGCAGGTGACAGTCTCACGGTGGCTGATCTGTCCGTATACTCACAATTGGTGAATTTGCTTCATGCCGGACATTTGCCGTCCAGTGAGTCATACCCGTATTTGATGGCGCATTTCAAACGGATACAAACCCGCCCCTCTGCCGAAAAATTACACCGCTCCGAAACGGCTTATCTTGGACAGATGCTGGAGATGATTTCCAGCCGGAAAGGATAATGGGTTAAGGCGCACGGCCATGGGGTACAACTCATGCTCGCGACGTGTTCCGGCGTTTCGTCTCGACCCAGCGGCGGTGTGGCGGCAACTTCAAACCAGTAACGAGAGGGCGAGGCTAAGGAGGATCGCTGCGCCCGACGTGACCGACAGCAAGACGCCCATACCTTCGATCACTCCGACTATTTGTTCACTCGCTCGGCTTCCCGCATAGCCTTCGCCTGCTATAGGCAATACCTTGCTCGCACCGGTTACGGCCGAAACCGTTATGCCAAGCCAAATGAGATACACACTCAGTATTAGTGCGGTCTCGGTCAGGCCTAACCAGGGAGATGGAAGCTCAATGAGATTCCAGATTATGCCGAAAATCATCAAAGCCATCCCGGACTGCACAGCCGACAAGTGCGCTGACAAAGCCATACGCGAGTTCTTGAATTTCGGAATTAGCATTCCTTGGACTAGACCAATTTGGAACAGCATTGCGCCTGAAAAGACGAGTTCCATTCCAGCCTGCGAAAAAGTGAGGGGCATCATGGCGTTCTTTCTTTTTGTTACTGTCCCCCACGGAAAGGAATTCCGTGGGGGATATGTCATCGGCATTCTTCAACAATTGTTCGTGGTCGAGGCGATCAAGAAACGTTGCCTGCGATGTGAGATTGACCCTTTAGCCACCCCTTCTTCAGCACAACGCGGGCATCTTCATCCATCTCAAAGTGATCGATTCCATCGAACCTTTTTGCTGACGGGTCATCTGCCTGGCCGAGTATGAGAACCCAACTAGCCAATACGGTCTGACCATCGGCAACGACGGACAAAGGTTCATATGTRTGCTCGCCCAATATTTCAAAGCCCTGCAAAAATGCGGCGCGAACATCCGATTTGCCATGGTATTCATCACCGCGCTGTCCATCGCCGATGACATCGCAATAGGTGGAATTCTCGGCGAACATGTCCATGATTGCGCCAATATCTTGCACAGCAAAGGCAGCGATGAGCCGTTCTCCTGTGGTGCGGCATTTGTCGGACAAGCTGTCGCCAGATTGGGTGGATCGAGAAAGGGTTGCTACGGTCATCTTGATGTATCCTTTTGAACGAGTTAAAAACCGACTTGCAGTCAATAAATAACTGACCTCGGGTCGGTATGTCAATGGAAATCTAAATGGCTACCCAAGAAGAACGACGCGCTGCATCCCGGACTGCAATAATCAACGCCGCTCGGCACCTGTTTGGTGAAGTTGGATTTGAAGCGACCAAGGTCGATGAYATTGCCGAGAGAGCGGGTGTCGCTAAGGGGGGCGTCTACCACTACTTCAAAAACAAGCACAAAATTTTTGAGGCAGTGTTCGACGCTGTGTCTGCAGATTTGGTCGCAGCAATGATTGGCGACATTCAATCCGATGGCGATGCAATTGGAATGCTCATCCAATCTGTGCAGCAGTTTTTCGACCTATGTGCGGAGCCTCATATCGGGCGAATATTGTTGCAGGATGGGCCAGCGGTTCTCGGCCATGCGGATTGGCAGCGGATCGACGCTCAGCATTTTGGTGGCCTGGTAACAACCGCTCTAAGCGCAGCTATGGAGGCCGAAGCGATCAGAAAACAACCTTTGGAATCCCTGTCAAAGGTTGTGTTAGCGGGCGTGCAAGCAGCGGCAATTGATTGCGCGGCAAGGGACGATTTTGATGCTGCCGCTAAAGATTACCTGAAGGTTTTCGAAGAAATACTACGAGGTTTGGGATAGAGGGTATTGTCGCAACCCAAACGTTGTCCGTTGCCRAGATGGGACCAAGTTAGTTGGAAGACACGGTGTCCGTTATCACTTCCCCAGGGGCGGAATGAAAAGCGGGGCCGCCTTCATGTCAGGGTCGCCTTCAATGATAACCCGCTCGCCCTGCACCCGCGCTTTGCCTTCGGCGACAAGGCGCACGGCCATGGGGTAAAGCTCATGCTCGCAGGCCAGCACTCGTTCCGCGAGGCTTTCGGGCGTGTCGTCCAGTTCCACAGGGATGGCGACCTGGGCGATGATCGGGCCCTCATCCATCTCGGCACGGACAAAATGAACACTCGCACCTGAAATCCGCACGCCGGCAGTCAGCACACGCTCATGCACATGCAGACCTTTGAAGGCGGGCAGCAGGGAAGGGTGAATGTTGAGCTGCCGATTGTGCCAGCTGGACACAAACCCGTCGGTGAGAATGCGCATGAAGCCTGCATTGCAGACAAGTTCCACGCCGGCCTCTTTCAAGGTGACATCAAGTGCTGCGTCAAACGTGTCGCGGCTTTCAAATTCCCGGTGATTGATGATCTGAAGCGGGATGCCCGCTTTCTCTGCGGTGGCAATACCGGACGCGTTCGGATTGTTGCAGATGGCGATAACAATTTCAGCCGGATAGTCCGGGTCAGCACAGGCGTCGATCAATGCGCCAAGGTTGCTGCCACGACCGGAAAAGAGAATGCCGAGCTTCATGCGCCAGAACCCAACAGGCCTTTGATCGAGACCTCGCCCGTATCGCCTTTGCGAAGCGCGCCGATCCGCGACACGGTTTCACCTTCCGCCGCGAGAGCTGCCTCAACGGCGTCCACTTCTTTTTCATCCACCACGATGACCATGCCGATGCCGCAATTGAAGGTGCGGCCCATTTCGGCATTGTCGATGCCGCCAAGCTCCGACAGCCAGTTGAACACGGGTGGTGCTTTCCAGCTTGTCCCGTCAATGTCGGCGGCAATATTGTCGGGCAGCACGCGCGGTACGTTCTCGGTAAAGCCCCCGCCGGTAATGTGCACCAGCGCCTTGATGCCGCTTGTGGCCTTCAGGGCGGCGAGCACCGGCTTTACGTAAATCCGTGTGGGGGTGAGCAAGACGTCACCAACGCTCTGTTCCGGCGCAGGTGGGAAGGGCGCATCAAAGCCGATACCGTGATCTGTCAGCAGACGCCGCACCAGTGAAAAGCCGTTGGAGTGAACACCACTCGACGCCAGACCCAGCAGCACGTCGCCAGGGCCGATGTCAGGGCGCGGCAGAACCGCGTCGCGCTCCACACCACCAACGGAAAATCCGGCAAGGTCATAGTCGCCAGGGGCATACATGCCGGGCATCTCGGCGGTCTCTCCCCCGATCAGGGCCGCGCCGGACATTTTGCAGCCCTCGGCAATACCCGCGATCACGGCTTCCGCAACACCCAGCTCCAGCTTGCCGGTGGCGAAGTAGTCGAGAAAGAACAGCGGTTCCGCACCCTGCACAATTAGGTCGTTGACGCACATGGCCACCAGATCAATGCCCACCGTGTCGTGACGGTTTGTATCAATGGCGATTTTGAGCTTGGTGCCCACGCCGTCATTGGCGGCGACCAGAAGCGGGTCTTTGAAGCCTGCGGCTTTCAGATCGAAAAAACCACCAAAGCCGCCGAGTGTCGCATCTGCGCCCGGGCGGGAGGTGGCCAGAGCCAGTGGCGCGATCGCCTTCACCAGTGCATTTCCAGCGTCGATATCGACACCTGCATCTCGGTAAGTGTAGCGATTGGAGGGCTTATGGGGCGGTTTGGTCATAAACTTAGGTCGCCTGAAGGACACGAAAGTGGAATCGGCGGCTGAACCGTCCGAAGTTGCGCTCTAAACACCTTAAAACGCCTCCATATGCAAGTTGAACTTGTCGCCAAAGAGAAGTTCAGGCGATGCTGGGCAGAACTTAAGGCCTTAGGGCGGAGAATGCTTCATGAGGCGGCTGCAATGTTGTAAATTGCCGCCAGCAGGCGTGGTAGAAAGTCCGTTCCTGCAGGTCAGCGCAGTGATTCAGATGGAGAAGAGACGAAGCATGGAACGGCAAATGAGTGGCGGTGGTTTTTTTGCCAGAACACGGGCGATTCTCTGGATTTTTGCGCTCCTCGTCGGCGGAGCAGCATCCGCAGCGGCAGGCGACATTTTCACGGTGACGAGTGTCTCAGTGGACGCAACGGCTGAAAGTGCCACGGCAGCGCGCGACATTGCCGTCCAGGAAGGTGAGCGCCGTGCTCTGAATATCCTCCTCAAACGCCTCACCCTGAAGCAAGACTGGGGGCTTTTGCCCACGATTGACGGCCCCAGGGCAGAAAGCATGGTGCGTTCCTTCCAGGTCGACAATGAACGGCGCTCCGCGACCCATTATCTGGCCAGCCTCAGTGTGCGTTTTCAGCCAGCCGCAGTGCGCAGCCTGCTGAGCGCCCGTGATATCCCGTTTTCTGAGAGCCCTGCTCGAACAGCCGTTCTCGTGCCGGTTTTGACCGATGAGACCGGCGACCGGCTGTGGGATGAGGGAAATGCCTGGACCGGCGCTTGGGCGCTGATTGATTTGGAGAATGGCCTGACCCCCATGGTTGTCCCGCTGGGCGATATTGGCGATATGACCACGCTCACCGTGCAACAGGCCCTGTCCGGCAACAGGCCCGCCCTGGCGGCCATGGCCGCACGGTATGGTGCCAACCGGGTGGTTGTTGCTCATGCCAGTGTAGGAGACGTGCCGGGAAGTCTTTCCAGCCGGTTCGTGACCTATCCGGTCGGAGAAGCCGCACCCAAAACCTGGTCAGGACGTGAGAGTGGGGCAGCCTCGCTCGGGACCGCTGCGTACCGGCTGGCCTCCCGCTTTATCGACAAGACCGAGGTGGACTGGAAACGCGACAGCATCGTGCGCTTTGGTGAACAGGCCGTGCTGTCTGCCTCCGTTGCCTATCAGTCCCTTGGCGAGTGGCAGACCATCCGCCGTCGGCTCGACCAGATACCTCTCATCAAGAACATCACCATCGTGGCTGTCTCAACAGAAGGCGCGCAGGTCGAACTGGATTACGTGGGGACCATCGACACGCTGGACCTCAGTCTTACGCAGCAGAGCCTCGCCCTCACAGATCTCGACGGCTACTGGTATCTCGCAGCTGTCCGCTAACCCGTTTCCAACCGGTAGCAGAAAGGAATACGCATGACCATTCAACGCCAGGCACTGGTCTGGGGCATAGGGTTTGTCGTGTTTCTAACGCTCGTATGGGCGTTGAGTGGCATTTTGTTGCCCTTCGTTGCGGGGCTTGCGGTGGCCTACCTTCTTGATCCAGCCGCCGACAGGCTTGAAGCTTTGGGACTTTCCCGGCTCGCCGCAACAACGCTCATCACCTTTCTCTGCATGGGCGTCTTTCTGGTCGCCCTGATGGTGCTTCTGCCGCTGCTCTATGAGCAGACCGTGAATTTCGTTCAGGCCATACCGGAACTGGTCGACAGCGCCCGCGATCTTCTCGCAAGCATGAGCGACGGCTATCTCGCCAAAATATTCGCTTATGCCGGTGTTGATTTAAGCCAGGCCATGTCAGGCACTGGCAGCAATGGCGTGCAAGCATGGCTCCTGCGTCAGCTGGCTTCCAGTTGGGAGCAGGGCATTGCAGTGCTGGGTCTTCTGTCCCTCCTGATCGTGACCCCCATCGTTGCCTTCTACATGTTGCTTGACTGGGACAATATGGTCGCCCGGATTGACGATCTGGTGCCCCGCGATCACGTGGAAACCGTGCGCCGGTTGGCCCGCGAAATTGACGAAGTACTGGCGGGCTTTGTGCGGGGACAAGGCGCTGTCTGCCTTTTGCTCGGCAGTTTTTATGGTATCGGACTGACCTTGCTTGGCCTCCAGTTTGGACTGATCGTGGGGCTGATCGCAGGGCTCATCAGTTTCATTCCTTATGTTGGCTCCATCGTCGGATTTTTCGTGGCCGTCACCATCGCCATCTTTCAGTTCTGGCCGGAATACGGATGGATCATTTCTGTGGCCTCGGTGTTTGCCGTTGGGCAATTTATTGAAGGAAATTTCCTGACACCCAAACTCGTGGGCGGCCGGGTTCGCCTGCATCCACTCTGGGTCATGCTGGCATTGTTTGCCTTTGGCTATCTGTTTGGTTTTCTGGGCATGTTGATCGCTGTCCCTGTTGCTGCGGCAATGGGAGTGTTTGTCCGTTTTGCCGCTGCGCAATATCTTCGCAGCGCGCTCTATCGTGGTGAAAGCAGGAACGAGGGCGAAGCGTGACATCAGCGCAATTGCCGTTTGACCTGCCGCACCGGGTAGCGCTCGGTCGTGACGACTTCCTGGTTGCGGAGGCCAACAGCACCGCCGTGGCGTTGATCGATCAGTGGCCGGATTGGCCAACCCCTCTGGCGATGCTGGTGGGGCCCTCAGGGTCAGGAAAAACCCATCTGGGGGAAGTCTGGCGGGCTGCCAGTAAGGCGACACGGATCAGCGTTGAGGCTCTGGAGAACGCGGATTTACCCGCTCTGATTAGGACCAAGGCTGTTTTGCTGGAAGACATCGACCAATTGCCCCCTTCGGCTGAGACAGCTCTCTTTCACCTCATCAATCTGATAAAAGAAGAGCAGGGGCACTTGCTGCTGACCGCGAAGGTTGGGCCTGCTCAACTGGGTATCTCCTTGCCGGACTTGGCCTCGCGACTGCGCGCCGCTGTCACCGCAGATATCGGCGTGCCGGACGATATGCTGTTGGGGGCGGTTTTGGAAAAACTGTTTCAGGACCGGCAATTGCCCGTGCCACAGGCCACCATTCGCTATCTCACCTTGCACATGGACCGCTCAATTGCGGCGGCCCGGACGCTGGTTGGGGAGGTCGACAAGGCAGCCCTGGCAGGAAAAAGGCGGATTACCGTACCTTTGGTGGCAGATGTGCTGAAACGCCTCTCCTCAGTGTCATGACTCGGTTACAAATTTGACGTACTTTCGATAAGCGGGACCAAAAGGTGCCACTAGACCCAAGATACCTGAGTTAAATTGAGATCCGACTTCATGAGCATGCCGCATATTTCAAAATCCCTTTCGGAGGACGCTAACGCCAGCGCTGAGGTTATCGATGCGGCGTCACCGAAACGGTTCATCAACCGGGAATTGTCGTGGCTCGCGTTCAACAAGCGCGTCCTGGAAGAAGCAGACAATGTTGAGCATCCACTGCTTGAACGTCTGCGGTTCCTGTCCATCTCGGCAAGCAATCTTGATGAGTTTTACATGGTGCGCGTGGCGGGTCTGCGCGGTCAGGTCCGGGCGGGTGTTCAAACACGCAGCCAGGACGGATTGACGGCTGGCCAGCAGTTGGAAAAACTGAATGCGGCGGCCAACGACCTGATGGTTGAGCAGCAACGTCAGTGGGACATATTGCGCGCGGAACTGCGAGAGAACAAAATATCGGTAATTGATGTTGGCGAGGTAACTGCCGAGGAGTTCTCCTGGCTGGAAACGCAGTTTTTGGAGCAGGTTTTCCCTGTCCTAACCCCTCTCGCCATTGATCCAGCGCATCCCTTCCCCTTCATTCCCAACCTGGGGTTCTGTCTGGCTTTGCAGCTCAGTCGGGTGAGTGACGGTCGGATTATGAACGCACTATTGCCGATACCGCAGCAGATCGAACGCTTCGTGCAGCTGCCCGCGGACAAAGAAAAAGACGAAGATGTTCGGTTCCTAAGTCTTGAAAACATGATCCGATTATTTCTTGACCGCCTCTTCCCAGGCTATCAGGTGATCGGCGAAGGCGCATTTCGCGTTCTGCGCGATAGTGATATTGAAATCGAGGAAGAAGCCGAAGACCTGGTTCGATACTATGAGTCGGCCTTGAAGCGACGGCGGCGGGGCAGTGTTATCCGTTTGAAAATGGAAACCTCGACGCCGGAACGTTTGCGTAATTTGGTGATCGACGCGCTTGAAGTTGAGGGTCACGAAATCGTCCTTGTGGATGGATTGATTGGGCTTGCGCAAACCGACCAGCTCATTATCGAGGGATTTCCTGACTTGAAATTCCCGCCCTACAATGCGCGCTTTCCCGAACGGGTTCGCGATTTTGGCGGCGATTGTTTTGCGGCTATTCGGGCGAAGGATTTCGTTGTCCACCATCCCTATGAGAGTTTCGACATTGTTGTTCAATTCATCCGGCAGGCGGCTGCGGATCCTGAAGTTGTTGCGATCAAGCAGACACTCTATCGGACATCAAAAGATTCTCCCATCGTTCAGGCTCTGATCGAAGCAGCGGAAGCGGGCAAGTCGGTGACCGCGCTCGTGGAGCTGAAAGCACGCTTCGACGAAGCTGCAAACATTGTTTGGGCGAGAAACCTGGAACGGGCAGGGGTGCAAGTTGTGTTTGGCTTTATCGAGCTGAAAACCCACGCCAAGATGAGTTTGATTGTCCGGCGAGAGGGTGGGCAGTTACGTTCTTATGTGCATCTGGGAACTGGGAATTATCATCCCATCACCGCCAAGATTTATACCGACCTTTCCATGTTCACCGACGATCCTGCAATTGGCCGCGATGTCGCACAAATATTCAACTACCTGACGGGGTACGCGGAGCCGGAGCGGCTGGAGCAATTGGCCATGTCTCCCAAAAACCTCCGCGCGCGGTTGTTGGGGCATATTCAGGCAGAGGTGGCCTTCGCCAAGGCGGGAAAACCTGCGGCGATTTGGGTGAAGGTCAACTCTCTGGTCGATCCGATTATTATCGACGAGCTGTACGCAGCCAGCCAGGCCGGCGTGCAGATCGATCTCATTGTTCGAGGTATCTGTTGCCTCAGGGCAGGTGTGCCGGGTCTGTCTGAAAATATCAGGGTGAAAAGCATTGTCGGGCGGTTTCTTGAGCACTCCCGGATATTTTGCTTTGGGGATGGCAAAGGCCTCCCCTCCGACGAGGCAAAAGTGTATTTCTCATCTGCGGACTGGATGCCTCGAAATTTGGACAGGCGCGTTGAAATTTTGGTGCCCGTCAGCAACCCGACGGTTCATGATCAAATTCTCGATCAGATCATGCTTGCCAACCTGCGGGACAATGAACAGAGTTGGAATTTGATGGCAGATGGCAGCTATCTGCGTGTGGAACGAGAAGCGGGGGCGGAGTCATTCAGTGCCCATACCTACTTCATGAACAATGCAAGCCTGTCGGGTCGCGGAAAGTCACTGGAGAAAAATGAACCTCCCACCGTCGATCTCCCATTCGCCCGACAATGACGAGCCTTCTGCAAAAAGTGACAAGTATTTTGCGAAAAAAACCTGCAGCTTCGAAGCGGGGTGACCCTGTGCGCACGCTTTCAGCGGAGCGTCTCGGCATCATTGATATCGGGTCGAATTCTGTCCGCTTGGTTATTTATGAAAGTGAGAAACGAAATCCTGTTCCCCTCTTCAATGAGAAAGTATTGGCGGGTCTTGGAAGCCGCTTGAACGAAACGGGTAAACTTGATCCTGATGGGCGACGCAGGGCACTTGCCGCCTTGAAACGTTTTACCGCGTTGCTCGTTCAATTGAAGGTCGATCAGGTCGATGTCGTCGCAACAGCCGCTGTTCGCGATGCAGAAGACGGGGCGGAGTTCAAAGCCGCAGTAGAAAAGACCATTGGCCGCCCAGTGCGCCTTCTCGCAGGCGAGGAGGAAGCAACATACGCTGCTCTGGGTGTCTTGTCGGGCATCCCCGCAGCAGATGGCATCGTCGGTGATCTTGGTGGCGGTAGCCTGGAATTGATCGAAGTCGCTGGTGGAGTGCTGGGAGAGCGGGTCACGCTGCCATTGGGGCCCCTTCGCCTGTTGGGAAACAGTGACCAAAGTCCAACACACATCCGCGCGGAAATCGATCAAGCACTGGCCGGTGTCAATTGGCTCGACCGAGGCCGGGGGCGGTCCCTCTATGCGGTTGGTGGCGTGTGGCGAAACCTTGCCCGCATTCATATGGCTCAACACGGTTACCCGGTGCGCGTCCTCCAAAATTATGTGATGCCTGCAGCCGAGGTGGTGGACCTTGCAGAATTGATGGAGCGATTGGGGCCAAAGTCTCTGGCAAAAATGCCCGATGTCTCCTCACGCCGAGTGGGGGCGTTGCCCATGGGTGCACGCGTGCTCAGTCAATTGATTGAGGCGACACAGGTGAAAGAGATTGTCGTTTCCGCATATGGCCTGCGCGAAGGTCTCCTCTTCGACAAATTGTCTACAGATGAGAAGAAGCGCGACCCGCTTGTCTCCGGTGCGGAAGACCTTGCGCACCGGCTCGTTCGTTTCCCCGAACACAGGCAGGAACTGGTGGACTGGACCGCCCCGCTGTTCCTCAAAGATGGTTTGGTGGAAACAGCAAAACAGAAACGATTGCGGGATGTGGCCTGTGTCCTTGCAGACATTGGATGGTATGTGCACCCAGACTACCGGGCGGCCCATGCGCTGGAACAAATCCTGCTGGCTCCTTTGTCCGGGGTGACCCATCCCGAGCGCCTCTATCTCGCGCGTGTCGGGTATCATCGTCACGAAGGGGCGGGCGAGCCTGCAGCTTTGGGCGACTTGCAAGGCATCCTGGAGGAAGAGGAACAACAGCGTGCCCGCGTCATGGGGCTAGCCTTGCGGCTTGCCTTCACCCTGTGCGCAGCAAGTATGGGCGTGCTGCCTCACACATGTCTCGTTGTCACAAGCGACAGACTGTTCCTGGATGTGCCGCAAACCCATCAGGACTTCGTTGGCGAAGTGGTAGAGAAACGCTTGGCGGCACTGGCAAAGGTGCTGGGTCTAAAACATGGTGTACGCGTTCTCTAGGCAAACGTCCGATCGGAAAGTGCTTGTCCCCGATCAGACCTATGTTTGCGCACCCATTTAGGCGGCGCGGATATTTTGAACGAAAGTGCTCACTTGTGAGCGGAGTTTTTCTGCCGTTTGCGAAAGCTCCTCTGCAGAACTCAGCACCTGGCTGGCGGCTGAGCCTGTCTGTTCGGCCGCCGTCTTCACAGCGCCAATGCTGTTGGAGACGTCACGGTTCATTTTGACAGTCTCTTCTGCAGAACGCGAAATTTCAATTGTTGCCGCGCTCTGTTGTTCTACCGCACCAGAGACCTCTTCTGTGACGCTATTGATTTCACCAATTTTTTCCGCGATTTCCGTCATCGCCACCGCGGCTTCGCGCGTTTCTTCTTGGACGCGGGATACGTTTTGCGAGATTTCGTCAGTCGCTTTTGCTGTTTGATTGGCAAGGTCCTTAACCTCAGCAGCAACGACAGCGAACCCCTTGCCTGCTTCACCAGCACGAGCCGCCTCAATCGTGGCGTTAAGGGCCAACAAATTTGTCTGTTCGGCGATTTCCTGAATGAGTTCGATAACCGCACCAATGCGTTTGGCGGCTTCCGACAGATTTTGCATCTGTATATTGGTTTTTTCCGCAGCTATGCGTGATGCCAAAGTAAGCTCCGCAGAACGGGAAATCTGGCCGTTCACGTCGTTGATGGCACTGGAAAGCTCCGATGCCGCCGCTGCAACCGTTTCGATATTTTGCGTTGCACTGGTGCTGGAATTTCCCACAGCAGTGGCCTCAYCGTTCGTAGACCCGGCAAGATCAAGCATGGAGCGAGCGGTTCTCTCAAGTTCGTCTGAGGAACCGGCCAGAGAGTCGAGCATCTGGCCAATTGACGATTCTAGATCATCTGCCATCTTGTTCAGGCTGGCGCGTTTCTCTTTCGCGGCACGTTCCTCCGACGCTAATTGTTCTTCTATCAACCGTTCTGTTTCGCGACCATGGTTGCGGAGAACTTCCACGGCGCGGGCCATATCGCCCACTTCGTCATGTCGGTCTGTACCTTCAATTTCGATGTCCAACGTGCCATTCGCAACCGTGCTCATGGCGCCGTGCAATTTTGARAGAGGCTTGGTAATAGATCTTCCGACGAGGAAGCAGGCCGTCGCAGCGACAGTGAGTGCGACCAAGGTTGCCAACAGGGTCACGAAAAGGGTGGCCTGTGCCGCGCTAACTGTTTTTTCGGCTGAGGAAATGAGATTGGCAGATACATGATCTTCAACCTTCTTAAGCAGCTCAATTTTTATTGTAATGCTGTCAAACCAATCGCTGGTCAAAACCGACCCTGAAATGTCGCCATATCCCGCATCAACAGCCACACCGCGCAGGTGCTTGACCTCATCGACAGCGTGCCCGATAACGGTTTCCTGATAGAAGGCGCGCTCATCATCTGTCGCATATGAACTGAAGACRGACATGAATGCTTCTTGTTGTGCGACGAGTGTTACAAAAGCAGTATGTGTTTCGGAGTTGAACTGGCCTGCTCCATAGCCCTTGGCGCCCATTGCGCGCTCTTGGCCAGCCCGCTCTTTCGCTTCCAACAGACTGACATAGGCCGTTGTGCGGCCTTTGATTTCTGCATCGTTGGCAATGGAGGAAATGGTCGAAACGATATCAAGCAATTGTCTGATCGTACCGGAATAGTACGCCGCCGTTACCTGAACCGGCGTGCGCATGGACAAAGTCTTCTCGCGGACCTCAAGCAGTCTCTCGATGGCGGCAAGACTGTCTGTAAGTCCTTCTCCAACATCAGCATTGTAATCGGATGCGGGAAAGGCTTGGAGCGCGGGAGTGATTTGCGCGATAACGGCGTCAGACGCTTCGAACTGATCGTTCAAACGATCTTTCCAGGACGCATGACCTTCGTTGGAAATGTAAGCCGCTGAAATTCCACGCTCGCTTTGAAGCTCGTGCACAATGGCACTGATCTGCGGGGCGATGACCGCCAGCGCGTGTAACTTCTCCATTGTGGAATATCGAGTGTATTCGGTATCGACAATATAGGCACCGAAGAGGGCTATGCCGATAATTGGGACAAACGCGGCCATGAAAATGCGTTTGCCAATAGTGGCCTGTACAAGTTTTTTTAACATCACGATCCCCATCATGAAACAACTTGCCGACCACTCAACATTTTGTCGCGGGGAGGGTTGCAAAAAAATTCTAAGTTCTAGTTAAGATTGAAAACATAGTTGGGAATGCACAGGGCGTAGATAAAAAAAACTGCCTTGATGTCCTGACAATATTTACTCCGGCTGCAAACGAGTGAGCCGCAACCGGCGTCCTTTTGCAGAGATAGCAAGCTCACCGCCTTTGAGGGCCAGAGCGTCATTGCCAAACATTTCACGCCGCCACCCGGTAAGGGCGGCCACATCAGCTGTGTCACTTGCTGCGATCTGCTCGAGGTCAGAAACATTCGCGATGAGCTTCGTGGCGACGTTGTTCTCTTCGCTCCGCATTTTGAGCAATACTTTCAGCAGTTCAACCAGCGGGCCAATGCCAGACGGCAGGGCGGGGACTTCCTTGATCGGCGGCAGGCTGTTCTTGTCGCGAGCGAGGCCGACCTTGATGGCCTCTATCAGGCTGGCAGCTGCCCGGCTGTTTGAAAACCCGCGAGGCACAGCTCGGAGATTGTCGAGGGCAGATACGTCTTTGGGCTGCTGGTTGGCGAGCTCAAAAAGCGCGTCATCCTTGAGCACGCGGTTACGCGGCGTGTCGCGCTCCTGAGCTTGGCGTTCACGCCATGCTGCCACTTCGATCAGCACAGCGAATGCCTTGGGGCCTTTCACACGCATTTTCATACGCTTCCATGCGTTTTCCGGGAGCAAGGCATAGGTCTCGGGATTTTGGAGGATGGCCATCTCTTCAGTAACCCACTCAACCCGGGAGTCGCCTGCGAGCTGACGGGCAAGTGCATCATAAATCTTGCGAAGATGGGTCACGTCCGCGATGGCATAGGTGAGCTGTTTTTCCGTCAGAGGGCGGCGGCTCCAGTCCGTAAAGCGGGATGATTTATCCACCTGACCATTGGCGAGTTTACGCACCAGCGTCTCATAGCCCACAGATTCGCCAAAACCACAGACCATCGCAGCCACCTGACTGTCGAACAGCGGGTCCGGGATGGCCCGGGCCTCATGGTAGAATATTTCAATATCCTGCCGCGCGGCGTGAAAGACCTTGATGACGCTTCGATTGAGCATCAGCTCGTAAAACGAGGCCAGATCTATGCCTTTGGCGAGCGGATCGATAATGAGCTCATCGTGTGGACCGGCCACTTGAATGAGACAGAGTTTCGGCCAAAAGGTCGAATCCCGCATGAACTCGGTATCGACGGTGATGTAAGATGCCTTTGAAAGGGAGACGCACGCCTTCTCGAGGGCTTGGGTACTAGTGATCATTTCCATGTCGCCCCTATAGCGCAATCTGGCGTCTATGTCGCCCCCATGGCTAGATGGAGGCCATGTCGCGACCACGTGAGGGTCAGATGGGCGGCGGGGAGCCCCGGGACGTCTTGGGCAGACCTTGACAAATCACCTGTCACATGCGCTTTTCGGCCCCCAGAACCGGGCCCGGCCGACGCCGAACACCCCAAGATTCCTGCCTTTTTCAGGGTTGAAACCAAAATGCACCCTTATCGCAGCCATACCTGTGGCGAACTCACAAAAACCCACGTTGGCGAGACTGTTCGCCTATCCGGCTGGGTCCACCGCAAGCGAGACCATGGCGGTCTGCTGTTCATCGATTTGCGCGACCATTATGGTCTGACGCAGTTGGTCTTCGACCCGGATATGGGCGAGGCTTTCAAGGTTGCTGAGCAGGTTCGCACAGAGTCTGTGTTGCGCATTGACGGCCCGGTTGTCGCTCGGACAGAAGACGCGGCAAACACCAACCTGTCCACCGGCGCTATCGAGGTTCAGGTAAAGGACGCCACCGTTCTTTCCGCTGCACAGGAATTGCCCTTGCCGGTCTTTGGCGAGCAGGAATACCCGGAAGAAACGCGCCTGCGTTATCGCTTTCTGGATCTGCGCCGCGAAGGCATGCACAAGCGTATTGTTCTGCGCTCGCATTTGATCCGTGCCATGCGCAATTCGATGGAAGGTCAGGGGTTCCTCGACTACCAGACGCCGATCCTCACCGCTTCAAGCCCGGAAGGCGCGCGCGATTTCCTCGTGCCCAGCCGCCTGCATCCCGGCAAGTTTTATGCGTTGCCTCAGGCTCCGCAGCAGTTCAAGCAGTTGACCATGGTCGCAGGCTTTGACCGCTACTATCAAATCGCTGCCTGTTTCCGTGATGAAGATGCCCGTGCTGATCGCTCAGCCGGTGAGTTCTATCAGCTCGACGTTGAAATGAGCTTTGTGGAGCAGGAAGAAGTCTTCAATGTCATGGAGCAGTTGGCTGCTGACACGTTTGGCGCCTTTTCGGGCAAGATGGATATTCCGCGCGTCGCGGACAAGCCACCCTTCGTGCGCATTCCTTACAAAACCTCGATGCTCAAATATGGCAATGACAAGCCGGATCTGCGCAACCCGATTGAGATCGTTGATATCACTGAGTTCTTCACCCCCGACGAGGTGAGCTTCAAGGCGTTCAAGAACGTAATTGCACAAGGCGGCATCGTGCGGGGCATTCCAGCTCCCGGCGCTGGCAGCCGCCCGCGTTCGTTCTTCGACAAACTCAACGACTGGGCCCGCAAGGACCAGGGCGCTGCAGGTCTGGGCTACATCATCTTTGAAGAAGTTGATGGCGCTCTTTCAGGCAAGGGCCCGATCGCCAAATTCTTCCCCGCAGCCGTGTTGACGGCGATGGCCGAGAAGGCTGGCGTGAAGGTGGGTGATGCTCTCTTCTTTGCCTGTGACAAGGAAGCGCCAGCCGCGAACCTTGCCGGTCTTGCGCGGACCCGCATCGGCACCACACTTGAATTGATTGAGAAGGATGTCTTCCGGTTCTGCTGGATCACCGACTATCCGATTTACGAGTTCAATGAGACCGAGGGCCGGATCGACTTCTCGCACAATCCGTTCTCCATGCCGGTTGGCGGGCTGGAAGCGCTGGAGACGCAGGACCCGCTCGACGTGATGGGCCAGCAGTATGACCTGGTCTGCAACGGCTATGAACTTGGTTCTGGCGCGATCCGTAATGCCGATCCCGACTGCATGTTGAAAGCATTTGAGATCGCCGGACACGCGCCTGAAGACACGGAAAAGAATTTTGCAGGCATGATCAATGCGTTCCGTTTGGGCGCACCGCCTCACGGAGGTATTGCTCTGGGTGTTGATCGCATCGTCATGCTGCTGGCAGATCAGGCCAACATTCGCGAAGTGACGATGTATCCGATGAACCAGCAGGCGGAAGACTTGTTGATGGGAGCGCCGTCGCAGCCGGCCAATCACCAGTTGCGCGAACTGCACCTGCGGCACATTCCACCACCGGAAAAGAAATAGGCAGTGAGGCGACTCGAAGGCGTGTGAGCTAGGCTGTTTCGGTCTGGCGCAGACGCATCCAGTCGGGTCGCGGGGCAAGTGCATCAAACCACATCGCCTCTTCAGAGGAGAAGCGCGTCACCTGCGTTTCGCCGTATCCTTGGGTCTCCAGGACTGCGACATAGGCCATGAAGCGGATTCTGCCGGTTTCCGGCACGATGTAGGGAAGGGAAATGTCCTCGTACAGGATTTCCCGTCCGGAAGCGGTTCGGCCTCTCCCAAGGGACCAATGGGCACGGCGGGCATCTGGTCCGTGCTCTTTCTCGAATTGCACGACCCCGGCTTCTAATTGGGCAATCGCTTCAGCGTCCATTCTCTCGTCGAGATATGCCCCGGTGAGGTCCACGCCGATCACCGTCGCTATTTCCGTGCCCCAGAGCAGATATTTTGAACGGCCATCTTCATCCAAATCGATCAAGGCGAGATTTGGCATAAAGGGAGCGAGTGCGCGCAATGGCATGTCTTCCTTTGTCGGAATCGAATGGCTGGAGGCTGCCCGTGTTTCATACCAAAGGTCAGCAAACGCAGCTATTTTCGGCGCGTGAAGCAAAGGCTTCGTCATTGCGCATGTCCACCCAAATATTATCCCAGCGATAGGATTGCATGGCCGGTGTTAAGAAAATCGAAAATGCAACTTAAGCGGCAGCCGTTGCGCGCAGGTACAACCAGTCAGGCCGGGCGTCGGCAGCGTTGAACCAGGTAATGTCGTGGGAGGCAAAACGTTTCACGAATTTCTCGCCGTGTTTCATTGGCTCCAGCACGGACAGGTACGTCATCATGCGTACTTCGCCGGTTTCCGGCAGCACGTAAGGTAGCGACACGTCTTCATATTCAACCAGGCGGCCTCCGGTCGTCTCCGCATGGGTAACAGCCCAACGGCCTCGGCGGGCATCCTGTCCGTACTCGTCGCGAAAGGCTGCAAGGCCGTCTCGCATCTGGGCGACAGCACCTGGGTCCATCGCTTGATCAAGATAGTGGCCGGTAAGGTCGACGCCGATGAGAGAAGAAATAGCAGTCCCAAACAGCAGATATTTTGCCCGATCATCCGCATCAATGCAGATCAGGGCCATGTGCGACATGAAAGGTGCCAGCTTGCGCAGCGGCATCTCTTCCTTAGTCGGAAAAGGTTGCGCCAGTTGCGCGCGTGTCTCGTACCACAGGTCAGCAAAGGCCGCTGCCTTGGGGGTTCGGATCACTGGACCTGTCATCACGCACTTCCGGTTCGTTAAAAACGTAGCGTCATGGAGATACACGGACCAGGTTAAGGAATGCGAAAAGCGGCGCATTGCATTGCATTAAACGTCAGAAATCAGCGCATAAATACCGAGCCAGAAGCATGACGGTAAGATTGTACCGGCAATCCAGGAGCGGCAAACAGAAGTCAGAGTGTGTACCCTTGTACCCCCGGAACTAGTCCGGGGATGGCATTGGTGTGATTAGCTACAGCCGCTGGTGCCGCCGCACGTGTCGCATTTGAGGCAGGTGCCGTTGCGCACCATGGTGAAGTTGCCGCACTCATTGCACGCTTCGCCTTCATAGCCCTTCATGCGGGCTTCCGCAGTTGGGGACATGGCGCGGGGGCCTGAGCCACCACCTGCGGCAACGGCGATGGTCTCTACCACCACCTCGCTGGCGCCTGCCAGCATTGTCTCGGCCTGGGCCTCTGCGTCCAGCAGCGCTGTCGTCGCAGTCTCTTCCACCGTAGCGCCGGAGCGCACAGTGGCGGTGCCGCCGCGCACCACATAGAGGTTGCCGAGCTGGGTGTTGCGTGCGTAACCGGGCGAGGCGATGGTGGTGGCAGGAACAGGAGGCAGTTTACCTTCGTTCTCCCCACTCCCCAGGGCGTCGGGCAACAGGTCTGCAGGCTGCACGTGTCCCAGGTCGTGACGACCAAGATAGGAGACCGCCAGTTCCCGGAATACATAGTCGAGGATCGAGGTGGCATTCTTGATGGAGTCATTACCCTGCACAAGGCCCGCAGGCTCAAACCGGGTGAAGGTGAAGGCCTCCACATACTCTTCCAGCGGCACGCCGTACTGCATGCCCAGCGAGATGGAGATCGCAAAATTGTTCATCAGCGAGCGAAAGGCAGCGCCTTCCTTGTGCATGTCGATGAAAATTTCCCCGATCGTGCCGTCTTCATATTCCCCTGTGCGCAAATAGACTTTGTGACCGCCGACAATGGCTTTTTGCGTATAGCCCTTGCGTCGATCCGGCAGTTTGGAGCGGTCGCCCCGGCCTCCGGCACGCATCTGCGCTCCCGCCACATGGCTCATCGCAAGTTCTGCGGCTTTGCGGGCGAGTGTCGCTGCTTGTGCGGCGGCAGGTTGCTCCACCAGGGGTGTGGGTGCAGGTTTGGCAGCGGGTGCTTCTGCAGCCGCGGCCACCGTGGCATCAGCTTCGGCCAGATCGTCGTCGGCCAGATCATCTTCGTCGTCCAGCAATTGCGCATTCAGCGGCTGGGAGAGCTTAGAGCCATCGCGGTAGAGCGCGTTGGCTTTCAGCGCCAGCTTCCAAGACAGCATGTAGCTTTCTTTGCAGTCTTCCACCGTGGCCGAATTGGGCATGTTGATGGTCTTGGAAATGGCGCCCGAAATAAACGGCTGTGCCGCTGCCATCATGTGAATGTGGGCTTTGACGGAGAGTGAGCGGGTGCCTGTTCGTCCACACGGCGACGCGCAATCGAACACTGGAAGGTGTGCCTCTGCGAGGCCCGGCGCACCTTCCAGCGTCATTGCGCCACAAACATGTACGTTTGCCGCGTCGATCTGTGCTGCTGAAAAGCCGAGCGCTTCCAGCATRTCAAAGTCCATATCATCCATGGCGTCTGCGTCCAGGCCCAGAGCCTCAACACAGAATTCCTCGCCCAGCGACCATTTGTTAAAGGCAAAGCGAATGTCGAACGCGGTGGCAAGGCTACCCTCCACCTGTTCCAGTGCTGCACGTGTAAAGCCTTTGGCCATCAGCGCGTCGTGACTGACGCCGGGCGCATCTTTCAACGTGCCGTGACCGACAGCGTAGTCAGCGATACGCTCAATCTGCTCCGGCTTGTAGCCAAGCGTGCGCAGCGCCTGAGGCACCGCCCGATTGATGATCTTGAAATAGCCACCGCCCGCGAGTTTCTTGAACTTCACCAGTGCGAAGTCGGGCTCAATGCCGGTGGTATCGCAATCCATCACCAGGCCGATGGTGCCCGTGGGGGCGACGACACTGGCCTGCGCATTGCGGTAGCCAAACTTCTCGCCCATCGACACGGCCAGGTCCCACGCCGCGCGGGCATGTTCCACAAGGTCCGGCTGCGGGCAGTTGGCTGCGTCAAGCGCTACGGGCGCCGTGGTCAGTCCCTCATACGCGTCGGTGGCGCCATGGGCCGCCGCCCGGTGATTGCGCATCACCCGCAGCATGTGGCTCTCATTGTCCTGATAGCCCGGGAACGAGCCCAGCTCTTTCGCCATCTGGGCCGACGTTGCATAGGACACACCGGTCATGACGGCGGAGATGGCACCGCAGAGCGAGCGTGCTTCAGGAGAATCGTAGGCGAGGCCGGTAGACATGAGCAGGCCACCAATATTGGCAAAGCCCAGACCAAGTGTGCGATAGCGATAGGAGAGGGTGGCAATTTCCTTGGACGGGAACTGCGCCATCATCACCGAGATTTCGAGCACAATGGTCCACAATTTGGACGCATGCTCAAACGCTTCCACATCGAAGCGACCTGATGACTGCCGGAAGGCCATGAGGTTGATCGACGCCAGATTGCATGCGGTGTTGTCCAGGAACATATATTCCGAGCACGGATTACTGGCGCGAATGTCGCCGCCGGCGGGGCAGGTGTGCCAGTCATTGATGGTGGTGTGATACTGAATGCCAGGATCTGCACTTTCCCAGGCCGCCTCACCAATCTGGTCCCACAGCTCGCGCGCGGGCAGGGTCTTGTCGATCTCGCCATCGGTGCGGCGGATCAGGTCCCAGTCGGCATCTTTTTCCACAGCGCTGAGAAACGCGTCAGTCACGCGGACGGTGTTATTCGAATTCTGTCCGGAGACGGTCAGATAGGCTTCGCTGTCCCAGTCTGTGTCATAGGTGCGGAATTCAATTTCCTTGAACCCCTGCTTGGCAAACTGGATAACGCGCTGCACATAATTTTCCGGGATCATGGCTTCGCGGGCAGCAATCACGGCACGTCTCAGGGCCGGGTTCTTGCGCGGGTTGAAGCAATCATCGTCCGGGCCTTCGCAATTGTGCGCAGCCCGCATGATGGCGCCGAGAAATTTCTCGTTGATTTTGGAACCGGTGACCAGAGCGGCAACCTTCTGCTCCTCAATCACTTTCCAGTTGATGAAGTGCTCAATATCCGGGTGATCCACATCCACCACCACCATTTTGGCGGCGCGGCGGGTGGTGCCGCCTGACTTGATAGCGCCCGCAGCCCGGTCGCCAATTTTCAGGAAAGACATCAGACCAGACGACTGGCCACCGCCCGACAGGCCTTCGCTGGCGCCGCGCAGGTTTGAGAAGTTGGAGCCAGTGCCCGAACCATATTTGAACAGCCGGGCTTCGCGCACCCACAGGTCCATAATGCCGTTTTCATTGACCAGATCATCCTCGACCCCCTGAATGAAGCAGGCGTGAGGCTGAGGATGCTCATAGGCGGAGGCTGACGGGGTCAACTCGCCTGTCTTATAATCGACGTAATGGTGGCCCTGGGCCGGTCCATCAATGCCATAGGCCCAATTCAGCCCGGTGTTGAACCATTGTGGAGAGTTCGGGGCGGCGATCTGTGAGGCGAGCATAAAGCGGTGCTCGTCGTAGAAGGCGCGGGCGTCCTCTTCCGTATCGAAATAGCCGCCTTTCCAGCCCCAATAGGTCCAGGTGCCAGCCAGCCGGTCAAATACCTGGCGAGCGTCCATTTCAGGGCCGAACCGTTCAGCCTCAGGCAGCTCTTCCAGCCGGGCCGTGTCAGCCTCGTGGCGCCACAGCCAGGTCGGAACATTTTCCTCTTTCACCGGACGCAGCGTTGCAGGCACACCCGCTTTGCGGAAATACTTCTGGGCGATGATGTCCGACGCGACCTGGCTCCAGGCCGCGGGCACCTCAATGTCCGCCAGTCGAAACACAATTGTGCCGTTAGGATTCTTGATCTCGCTCGTCGTCGTGCGGAAATCAATCCCGTCATAAGGTGACTTCGTTTCGTCTGTAAAACACCGTTGRAWANNCWKKTMGCCMCYKTRMATWYKWYSRYGYMSRKCRCRTKMCKTMWKWSCNRTCCRCCGCTGGCTCAGTCATTTTTGGCTGCAGCGTCCACCTAGCGAAGACGAACCGATCGCCGCCGCCTGCTCTGTCCGTACTAGATGGTGTGTCTCATTGCTGAGCCGATACAAATTGTGGAACCGGCAGCCCCTTGTCGTCAACAATTTGTGCTGATTGGCGTATGCACCACGATATCTCGCGGCCCGTGATCGACTGCGTGTCTGAGTCCCCGACAGTCAATCCCGAATCGGCCTCGAAAACGCTAATTTTTAGGTTCGATACGCTCTAAGGGCCAGACACGCTACAAAACCGCATTAGATTAAAAGCTCGGAAAAAACCGCAACAAATTAGCTCTTTTCGGCGGGCATTGTGATTAACGGGTTGGAGATACATCAGGCCTATAAATCAAGAATGAACCGGAGTGAACCCAGTTGGACAAGACCATGCTGAGCAAAGCGTATGGCCTGGAGCTAGATGAGCTTGACGTCCTCGTTGTGGACGACAACGCCCACATGCGCCGATTGGTGGAAACCATCTTACATGCCTTCGGCGTTGTTAAGGTCCGCAAGGCCGGCGACGGAACTGAAGCTCTTGCGGAGATAAAGTTTCGCCAGCCCCATCTCGTTATCAGCGACTGGGAAATGAAGCCGATGGACGGCTGTGCTTTTCTCGAGGAAYTKYRMRWGRMCGATNANWWCYYSRMCKGYWWWATYCMCGTSAYCAKGMKKAYSGMYMAYGKYSRMMCRSWRMTCRTYCSMMRMRCWKYTKAYSSSRGCRCAAGCCAGTTTCTGGTGAAGCCGCTCACGCCTGCTAACCTGTTACATCGGGTTGATTGGATAACAAACGACAAGCGCCCGTTCTATGAAGAGGGGGGCCGGATGCGCCAGAAAATGACGCTTCGCCTACCAAAAACGGCAGTTGCCATCGGGGAGCAAAAGCTCGCCATGGGAGAAGCCTGGAATCTGGAAGTCTAGGCAGCGCCCAACCCTCATCCATGGATGGTGGGACTGGACGATGGACGGTTCGAGTGTCATATTCGCGACGATTCAGCTGACAGAACGGTCCTATTTCATGAATTTTCTCAAGCAATTCTTCACCTGGTGGCACAGCCAGACCCTAGGCACACGCTTCTATACGTGGCGAAAGGGTGAATTTGTCGGTGAGGATGCCCAAGGCAACAAATATTACCGCACGACGGATGGGACAGACCGGCGCTGGGTTACCTATAACGGGCTGGTGGAAGCCTCGCGTATTCCTGCTGAATGGCATGGCTGGATGCATCACACGGTCGATACCCTTCCTTCAGAGGAAAATTATCAGCCACACGGATGGGAACTGCCTCACAAGCCCAACCTGACCGGTACGCCCTATGCCTACCGACCAGAGGGAAGCATCCTCTCCGAAAACGACCGTCCGCGCGTGACGGGCGACTATGAGGCTTGGTCGCCGAAATAGGGCGCGGAAATCACCAAATAATTCGTGCGCTGGCGTAGTTTGGTCACACTCTCTGCAAGCTCAGGCTTTATTAGGGAAATCCAAACAGAATATCATTGCTCCATGTCGGAGTGAGTGATTCTGATGTTGACCGCACCGGTAGGCCAGCCGTGAGGAGCGAGAGAGATGGAAAACAGTTTTGTCGAAACCCTGGTGGGCACATTGGTGCTCGCGATTACCGGCGCGTTTCTGGCGTATGGGTATTCAATTACCGATGTCGGGGATGTGACCGGGATAGAGCTGACTGCGGAATTTGACCGTGTGGACGGCTTGGCGACGGGGTCGGATGTTCGCATGTCGGGTATCAAGATTGGGACCGTGACGTCGCAGACATTGAACCTGAATAATTATTACGCTGTTGTGACGATGAACCTGTCGGACAAAATTTCGCTGCCGATCGATTCATCAGCCAAAATCACCAGCGAGGGGCTCCTGGGGGGAAATTATGTTTCTCTGACACCGGGTGGATCCGAAGAAATGCTGCAGAGCGGCGATGCCATTGAGTTTACGCAAGGCTCCATTGACCTGATTGGTCTGGTTGGACAAGCCGTCTTCAGTGCACAAGGGGGAAGCGAGTGAGGGGCCTGTTCGGACAGAAAGTTGGTGTGGGTGCCATAGCCGGCATGGCGGCAGCCGCGTTGATCCAGCTGGCGTCAGTGGCGCAAGCCGAACCTGTTGGGCAGACGGCCGTCTTTACGGGGCTCGACAAAATCACTGCACGTATTTCGCGTCTTGAGGCTGACATAGGCACGCGTGTGCAGTTTGGAACGCTGGAAATTTTGGCGCAGACCTGCAACAAACGTCCACCAGAAGAAACCCCGGAAACCACAGCATTCGTTGAAGTGTTTGATGTCGGCACAACACTGGCCAGCGAGCTTCAGGAAGAGGTCGACGCCGCTCCTGTGATGCCGCAAGAGCCAGAGCGCATTTTCTCCGGTTGGATGTTTGCCTCCAGCCCCGGCCTCAACGCTGTTGAGCACCCGGTCTATGATGTCTGGCTGATCGACTGCAAAATGTCCGAGCTATCCACGCCGACAGAGCCATCTGCGCCCGCGGCCAGCGAGTAAAAGTCGCCGGGCTTACCCTCAAGGGCGGCAGCTAATTTTTCTTTATACTCATCCCGGGGGATTTCGAGCGCCCCGAATTGTTCAAGGTGGCCAGTGACGAACTGCGTGTCGAGCAGCACGTAGCCGCCACGACGAAGCAGAGCGACCAGATAGACCAGAGCGACTTTGCTCGCATCCCGTTCCCGGCTGAACATGCTCTCGCCAAAAAAGGCGCGCCCTAGAGACACGCCATACAATCCGCCAACCAGCTTATCCTCGCGCCAGCATTCGATCGAGTGAGTGACGCCGCGTGCATGAAGCTCGCAATAGGTGTCGAGAATGGAAGCGTTGATCCAGGTGCCACCACGCCCGTTCGTATCCTCCGCACAGGCTTCCATAACGGTGCGGAAGCTGGTGTCGATGCGAATAGTAAAGGGTCCGGTCTTGATGGTGCGGACAAGTCGGCGCGGCACATGGAACGTCTCAAGCGGCAAAATACCCCGCCACTCCGGATCGACCCAATAAAGGGTCTCCGAGGTCGCACTCTCCCCCATCGGGAAAACGCCGATTGCGTAAGCCTTGATAAGGGTATCGGGGTCGATGCTATCCATGGGTCCGATGGGAGACCTCAAGAGCGCTCCAGGAACTCTTCGAGCCAGTGAATGTGATAATTACCGTCGATAAGGTCAGGGTCGTTGACCAGCTCTTTAAAGAGCGGAATGGTTGTGTCCACACCCTCAATCACGAACTCATGCAAGGCGCGACGCAGGCGCATCAGACATTCGTTCCGGCTGCGCCCATGCACAATGAGCTTGCCGATCAGACTGTCGTAATAGGGCGGGATGCGGTACCCCGAATAGACGCCGGAATCGACCCGAACGCCCAGCCCACCCGGCGTGTGATATTCGCGAATGGTGCCGGGAGAGGGCACGAAGGTCTTGGCATTTTCAGCATTCACGCGGCATTCAATGGCGTGGCCCCGAAAATTGACATCTTCCTGCTTGAAGCTGAGTTCCAGTCCGGCGGCGATGCGGATTTGTTCGCGTACAAGGTCGATCCCGGTGATAGCTTCCGTCACCGGATGCTCAACCTGCAGGCGGGTGTTCATCTCAATGAAATAGAACTCGCCGTCCTCATAGAGGAACTCAACGGTCCCAACACCCAGATAGCCAAGCTTGCCAATCGCTCTGCTGACAATCTCGCCGATCTTCTTTCGGGACTCCTCATTGAGGGCGGGCGAAGGGGCTTCTTCCAGTATTTTTTGATTACGCCTCTGCAAGGAACAGTCGCGCTCACCCAGATGCACGACATTGCCGTGGGAGTCGGCGATAACCTGAACTTCGATGTGGCGTGGTCGGCCAAGATATTTTTCGATGTACATCGCGTCATCACCGAAGGCCGCTTTTGCTTCGGCACGTGCAGTGCTGAACGCTTCGATCAGCGCATCTTCCGTGAGAGCCACTTTCATGCCGCGACCACCACCACCGGCGGCGGCTTTCACAAGAACGGGGAAGCCCATCTCTTTGGAAACCCGCAGTGCTTCCTCGTTCGATGTCACCGCACCGGGAGAACCTGGAACCACGGGAATGCCAAGTGCCTTCACAGCTGCCTTCGCCGCAATCTTGTCACCCATCAGCTTGATGTGATCGGAGGTCGGGCCAATGAATGTGATGCCGTGGGCTTCGAGAATTTCAGCGAACCGAGCATTCTCTGACAAGAATCCGTAACCGGGATGCACAGCGTCGGCACCGGTGATTTCACAAGCCGAAATAATCGCTGGAATGTTGAGGTAGCTTTCAGACGCCTGAGGAGGGCCGATGCACACGCTCTCATTGGCGAGCCGAACGTGCATCGCATGCTCATCAGCTGTTGAATGAACGGCGACGGTGGCAATGCCCATTTCCCGGCAGGCCCGGTGGACACGCAGCGCAATTTCGCCTCGGTTGGCGATAAGGACTTTCTCGAACATACGCGGTGCGCTCCGGTTCTATTCGATGATGAGAAGAGGTTCGCCGAATTCAACCGGCTGCCCGTCTTCCACAAGGATTTCTTTGACCGTGCCCGAGCGAGGTGCCGGGATCTGGTTCATGGTCTTCATCGCTTCAATGATGAGAACAGTCTGACCTTGAGTAACCTGAGAGCCAACGGTCACAAACGGCGTTGCACCCGGCTCAGGGGCCAAAAAGACGGTCCCGACCATGGGAGAGGGAAGCGTACCCGGGTGGACAGTTGGCGCTGCGTCCGCTGAGGCGGCCACTGGTGCGGCAGCAGGGGCTGCGACGGGCACGCTTGCCACTTGGGTCACTTGTCGGACAACTCGAAGTTTCAGGTTATCGGTCTCAACTTCGATCTCGCTGAGGTCCGTCTCTTTCAAGAGGTCAGCCAGTTCCCGGATCAGGTCTTTATCGACGCCTTTTGTGCTCATGTGGCTCATGGCCCTTCTTTGTTATTCAGCCGTCTAGATGAGATTTGAGTGCCTCAACCGCCAGCAGATAGCCGATCGGTCCGAGGCCGCAAATGACGCCCAGCGAAACGGGCGAAACATAAGAGTGGTGACGGAAGTCTTCCCGCTTAAAAATATTCGAAATATGAACTTCAACAACCGGCAGTTCCGACGCGGAGATCGCGTCTGCCAGTGCAACAGATGTATGTGTGTAGGCTGCACCATTCAAAATGATACCGCAGGCTTTGTCCCGCGCTTCTAAAATCCAGTCTACTAACTGGCCTTCGGAACTGGACTGGCGAAAATCGATAGTGAGATCGCAGGAAGCCGCGCGGTCACGCACCATCGCCTCAATATCGGCGAGGGTCTGCGTGCCATAAATTTCTGGCTCCCGTGTCCCCAGCATGTTGAGCGTGGGGCCATTGAGCACGAAGATCGGCTTGGCCATGCGTTTTTCCGTTTCAGCTTTCGATCAGCTCTTTTTCACTGAAAAAGAGTGTACCCCGACCAAGTCCCGTATCTAGGGTCGGAAAGGGGCAAAAATGTGTCTCATAGCTTTGTTTAAGGCCAAAAACCTTTGGGATACAGCCCCTTTAGCAGTTTACCCCGCGGAAGAGGCCGACCTAGTTAACAAGTTAACGCGCCCGCCCGCGACATGTCCCTGTATACGCGAGCGGGTAGCCGCGCCGCAATCCCAGAAACCGCCTGAAACACTAGAACTTAAGTGCTGAAACCCATTGGTTTATGCCGTTGGTTTAGGCTGACATGACCATCTTCAGCGCGCCGTCTTCCTTGGTGTCGAAAAGCCGGTAGGCCTCGCCGCCTTCTGAGAGGTTCATCCGGTGGGTGATGACGGCCTCCGGGCGGAGCCGGCCAGCCTGAATAAGTGAAATAAGCTCATCCCAGTGACACTGAACAGACCCAGCGCTGATGCGGAAGGTAAGCCCTTTGATGAAGGCCAGACCCATCGGAAAACTGAAATCCATATTCTGGCTGACGCCAATGACAGAGACCGTCCCTTGCGCCCCCACCAGATCAATGGCTGTGCGGATCGTGACGTCATTGCCCACCGCCTCCACGGCACAGTCAAGCATCCGGCCCTTTGTTTCTTCCTTCAGGCGTTCTTTGGCGGTTGCTGGGTCAAGGGCAATAGCACCAAGTTTCTCGGCCCGCGCACGGCGCTCCGGCACGAGGTCGAGTGCATAGACTTTGGAAGCGCCCAGCACGAGGGCGATCTCCACAGCCATCAGGCCGATGGGGCCGAGCCCCACAACCGCGACGGTCTTGCCGGGGCCAATGTCTGCATTGAGACAACCAAGGTACGCTGTTGGCAAATTGTCGGTGAGCATCAAAGCTTGATCTTCGGTGATCCCCTCCGGGATGAGACGGGCATTGAAATCCCCCATGGGCACGCGAATGCCTTCAGCCTGACAGCCCTCAAGCGCGTGACCAAGGCCATAACAGCTCATCATGTTATTTTCGCACCGGTTGATGTGACCACCCAGGCAAGAGCGGCACGATCCGCACCCGACGGCTGCGGAGAGCATGACGGTGTCGCCGGGCTTTAGCCGCCTGACGCCTTTGCCAACTTCCGCCACTTCGCCAATGGCTTCGTGACCAACACAGAAGCCCGTGTCGGCGGAGAACTTAGCGCCGTGGTAAATGTGCAGATCAGAACCGCAAATGCCGCAGGTTTTCATTTTGACGATGAGGTCCGTATCCGCATGGCACTGCGGGTCTGCGTAATCCTCAAACCGGATGTCGCCTTTTCCGTGAGATGTCAGCGCTTTCATTTAGTTCGTTTCCTCAAGAAAGAATAAGGCCCCCATCGACCGGTATGGTTTGGCCGACAACATACGCTGATAAGGGGGAGGCAAGGAAGAGCGCCACGCCTGCCATATCACTGGGTTTGCCAAGCCGTCCAAGCGGAATACCCCGGAGCGATGCTTCCAGGCGCTTGGGGTTCTCCGTCGTGACTTTTGTGAGCTTTGTATCCACCAGCCCTGGTGCGATGCCGTTCACGCGAATGCCATCGCTGGCCCAGGCTTCTCCCAGCGTCTTGGTGAGGCCAATCGCTCCGGTTTTCGAGGCGGCGTAGGCGGGGTTGCCTCGGGTCGCGTGGTATCCGGCAGTGGAAGAGATGGTGATGAGCGACCCTTTGGCGGCGGCGAGCATGTCATGGAATTTTCCGGCGCAAGCCATCAGACTGCCCAAGTTCACATTCATCACTTGCTGGAAGCCCGGCATCTTGAACTCGGCCCGCTTGTAGAGAACCGTGCCTTGACTGAGCACCAGCACATCAAGCGTGTCGAAAGGAGGGGCGTAGGCGTCAATGGCTTCAAAGTCACTGACGTTCATTTGGGCATAGGTCAATCCGGCCAGGTCTGACCCTTCTTCCCCCGCATAGTCCGCCGCCGCACTACGTGTGCCCCAGACATGAACATCTGCTCCGGCAGTGTTGAAGGCATGCGCGATACCATTGCCGATGCCGCTGGACCCGCCAACAACCAGTACGCGCTTTCCCGAAAAATCCAGTGGGTTCATCATGCTTCCTCCCCGTTTTATCTTGGATAGCGCGACGAACGCGTCCCGTCGAGGCGGTGGCTGCAAACCCTTGATGTCGTGGGGGAAGGCGGCAGAACGAAAACCTACAAATGTCTGCGGGTCCACACGATCCCCGTGCCCAACCCTTGCAGGATGGCCGCAACCGAGAAGGCAAAAAGGTTTCCGTCGACCCCCATAACCCGGATCGGCGTCTCCATATCAGACAGGCTGCCGCCATACGACCCGGCCAGGAAGGTTGCTGAGAAAAACGCTGCCAGCGTCAGGCACCCCAGAACTGAGGCATGGCGAAGCTGCCTTATGTCGCTCTTGCCGGGGCCCCAGATGAGGGCAAGGGTATAGATGGCGAGCAGGGCACCGACGCCGAGCAGCCAGACCATGTGAAACCGTGCATGAGGGGGCCAGTCGGGATGAAAGACATGGCTTTCTGTAAGGTCAACGATGAGCGGCACGGCGCCATATTGTATCGCGGCGACGGTGAGCAGGATTTTTGCAAGCGAGATCATGAGTTGTTCCTTTGGCCCTATGGTCGAAGAGCCTGCAGGATAGTGGGGGACACCCGGATTTAGATTTCACAATGTTTCAGGCCATGCTACATGCAGGAAACCATGCCGCTCGCGCCTAGAGATGCTGGTGGCACCAGAAAATTATTGTGCTGTGAGATTTTCACCGATGAGACTCACCATAAATGGCGAGCGCCACACTTTCGAAGGCCCCCTGACAGTCGCAAGCCTGTTGGTCAAGCTCGGGCTGGATCCGCAGAAGTTGGCTGTTGAGCACAATCTCGAGATTGTGCGTCGCTCGACATATGATGATGTTCAGGTGAATGATGGTGATACGCTCGAACTTGTACAGTTCGTAGGCGGTGGTTGAGGAGACGAAAATGGCAGAAGCAGCTCAAAAGAAGCTCGGAGAAACCAACAAGGCCAGCGACGGTTTTACAATCGCGGGGCAGTCGTTCTCCTCACGCCTGATCGTTGGGACCGGCAAGTACAAGGACTTCGAAGAGACCGCCCGCGCGCTGGAAGCCTCCGGTGCTGAAATCGTCACCGTCGCCGTGCGGCGGGTGAACGTCACCAATCCGAATGAGCCCATGCTGGTTGATTTTGTCGATCCCAAAAAATACACCTACCTGCCCAACACGGCAGGCTGTTTCACCGGCGATGATGCCGTGCGCACGTTGCGCTTGGCGCGCGAGGCAGGCGGTTGGGATCTGGTGAAGCTCGAAGTCCTGGGGGACCGCAAGACCCTCTATCCCGATATGTTGGAAACGCTCACCGCAGCCGAACTTCTCATCAAAGAAGGCTTCAAGGTGATGGTCTATTGTTCAGACGATATCTTGATGGCCAAACGGTTGGAAGATTTAGGCTGCGTTGCCATCATGCCCTTGGCAGCCCCCATTGGCTCCGGTCTTGGCGTGCAAAACCCGATCAACATTCGGCTCATCAAAGAGCAATCAAGTGTGCCCGTTCTCGTGGACGCCGGCGTTGGCACCGCGTCCGACGCAGCCATCGCGATGGAGCTTGGGTGTGATGGCGTGCTGATGAACACAGCCATTGCAGAAGCAAARGACCCGATCCTTATGGCCGCCGCCATGAAGAAGGCGGTGGAGGCGGGCAGGCTTGCTTATCTGGCAGGGCGCATGCCGCGCAAACTGTACGCCGATCCAAGCTCACCCGTCGCAGGGCTCATCTAGAACTTCTGCTTACGAAGCGGTGCGTTCTTCCTCAACGACCTCAAGCAGACGTTCTTTGCTCACAGCCCCCGGGACCAGTTGATTGCCAATGACAAAGGCGGGTGTTCCCTCAATGCCAACCAGGCGCGCGAGGTCATGAGTGCGCTCAATCGCGGCATCAATGCCCGGATCTTTCATGTCCTGACGAAGACGATCCACGTCCAGTCCGGCCTCTTCGGCAATGCGCATGATCCGCGCCTCATCAAGACTGCCCTGCGTCGCCATCAAGGCAATATGCAGTTCCATGTATTTGTTCTGTGAGATGGCAGCGAGTGCTGCCCGGGCAGCCAAGGTCGACTCGTCTGAAAGAATAGGGAACTCCTTCAGAACAAGACGGATATTCCCGTCCTCGTCGGCGGCTGCGAGAATGTCTGCCACAGCACGTTTACAGTAGGGACATTTGTAGTCGAAAAATTCCACGACAGTAATGTCGCCATCCGGATTGCCGTAGACATAGGAATAGTCATCGCTGAAGAGGGCATCGCCATTGGCGCTAATTGCCGCCTCAGCCGCGAGACGGTCTCGCGCGGCTTGGTTCTCTTCCAGCTTGGCAAATACCTCGAGCATAAATTCAGGGTTCTCGAGCAGGTACTCGCGCATGATCTGAACGACCGCGTCTTTCTGGGTGGCATCAAAAGAAGTCTGACGGCCTTCGGCGGCAGCAAGACTGCTACCCACTATGAGGGTGCCCGCAATACTCAATACACCAACAATGCTCGAAAGCATCAGCGGGAACCGCTTAGTGACAGTCATACGTCTCTTATCCTCTACCTTTTTCCTGCAAAATATCTTCTGCCCTCAACCAGCCGGGAGATCCAGACAAAAGTTCATCTTGGGCTCGTTTGGCATGTTGCTTGGCTCTGGGCAACTGACCGAGCGCATAAAACCGCTCTGCTGTTGCCAGTTCCGCATGTCCATAATCCCCCAGCCGGGCATAGCCGATGGCTGCTTGCTGGTAGGCACGGGAATTTTCTTTATCGAAACGTTCTGCAAATCGCAAATGTTCCAGCGCCTTTTCGGTGTTTGCTGGGTCTTCTGTGGCGATGAGAGACTGGGCCAGTCCAACCTGCAGAAGAGGTGAATTGGGCGCAAGTTCAACAGCACGCCCGTAAGGCGCAATGGACTCAACCACCTTGCCGCCTTCAAAAAGAATTTGCCCCTTCAGCTCCCAGATAAACGGGTTGTCGGGCATGGCCTCAAATATGGGGTCAAGTTCCGCCAGGGCGCGGTCGCCATACCCCTGCTTGTGAAGCGCGATTGCTCTTGCATAGTGAGCGGGCAGGCTCTGGTCGCTCTCAGGGAAGCGCCGATAGGTGAGTGAGGGTTGATCAAGAAAGCCCCACAGTTTGGCCTGGACCATCTCAAAACTTGTCACCCACTCTGGCGGGTCTTGCGCGTCAAAGTAGGGGGAACGGGTCACCCTGTCTTCCAGGGCACTAAGGCGTTGAGTTGAAAGAGGGTGAGAACGCAGATACGGATCTTGCTGCCGTTCGCTCAACACTTCTTGCCCGCGAAACAGGTAGAACGTATCCATCATGCCCGCACCAGACCAGCCGATCCGGTCGAGATAGGTGACAGCGGCCTGGTCCGCCGCAGATTCTTGTATGCGGCTATATTCGAGGAAGCCACGCTGTGCGACCGTCTGCCCGCCGGTAATGAGGGCGAGGCCCACGTCTGCGGCACCAACGGCTATCGCTCCGATACCAAGAACCGTGGAAATGATTGTCGGTACCAACGCATCCTTCAACGCATCCTGGGTCCGAGACAGATGGCCGCCAGCCATGTGTCCGGTTTCGTGCGCCATGACCCCAATAAGCATATTGGGTCTGTCAGCCCGAAGGATGAGACCGGTATGGATGAACATCCGCTGGCCGCCCGCAACAAAAGCATTCAGGGAATTTTCAGCCACAATGTGAAGTCGCACGGCATCCGGGTTAATTCCAGCGGCTCTGAAAATAGGCGTCCCGAAATCCCGCAGCATCTTTTCGGTCTCAGCATCACGGATAAGACCGGCGGAAAGGGCAGGGCTAGACAGGAAAAACATCAACGCGACGACAACAGCAAACAGCGATGCCATTTGATGTTTTGCCGCTGTGTGAATGTGCGCCAAATATGGGTTTGGGAGGAGGTGTTGAGCAAATGTCATGCAAACAGTACCAATTCATGGCCCTTCTGAACGGTACCGCGCGCAATCGTGATACCTGATTAGTATGCCCCTGTTCCCGACCGTAGGAGGGCAAGAGTGTGTGGTCAATCGCTGGCGGGGGTAAACTCGCGCAACTGTGACCCAGTTTGTCGCTCAGACGTGCTTTTCGCAGCCGTCTTGGTTAATCTGCCTCATGCGGCGTTAGGGGAGATTCTTATCCTATCACTGCCGCGCCGGTTCGAAATGTTGATGCCTGCCAGAAAGCCCATTCGTCAGACGTTCGAGACTGCTTGTCAGACGATCGAAACAAGGAAAATTACGTCCCAATGAGGCTAAATTTTGTTCGCTCCACAGCTCCTTGTCGCTCAAATCGGAAAACCCGGCTAAATCGACTCACTCATCTGCATCGTCTTGCACTCCCTCTCGTTCTTGTCGCGAGCCTGTCTGGATGCGCAAGCCTGTTTGGAAATGATGAACCAGATACTGGCACACGCCTGGGTTCTGTGGTCGGGCCGCAGAGAAACGCACAAGGGCTGACGGGCGTAGGCCGTGCGTCTGAGGCAGAAAATTTGGCTATCACAAATGGAGGCTTTGTTCTGGCAGACGAACCGCTGGCGGCCTTGGTCGCACGCGATGTGCTGGAACGAGGCGGCAATGTCGCGGATGCTGCAACGGCTCTCTATTTCACGCTGTCTGTCACCCAACCGGCGGCGGCCGGATTGGGCGGGGGCGGAATTTGTCTGATCCATGACCCGTTTGAACGCACCACCGAAAGTGTTGAATTTTTACCGCGTCGGGCAGCAGCTGGTGGCCCCGTCGCCATTCCCGGCAATGTCCGTGGGTTTGCCCTGTTGCAGGCCCTGTACGGCCAATCCTCGTGGCTGAGCCTGCTTGCACCTGCTGAGCGCCTTGCGGCGACGGGAACACCTGTATCGCGGGCCATGGCGCGGGGGCTTGCTCCTCACGCAGCCATTCTGAGGGCCGATCCAGAGCTATCCAGAGGTCTACTCTCGCGCTCCGGCGCCGTGTTGAAGGAACAAGATAAAACTGTGCAGGTCGAGCTGGCCTCAACATTGGGGCTTGTGCGATCTCGCGGTGTCGCAGCGCTTTATAGCGGTGACGGTGTCGCCACACTGGTGGCAGGTATCGCCGATGCCGGTGGGCGGGTGAGTGTGGAAGATCTGCGCAACTACCGACCGGTGGTGAGCGATGCCGCGATGCGTCTGTCGGATGGGGTGGAGGTTTACTTCCCGTCTGCCAATGTCGGTGCCGGGGCTTTTGCCACCGCCATGTGGGACGCCCTGCAAACCATTTCTCCAACGGATGGAGCCGGTAGCCTGCAGGCCGCAAATGCGACAGCCCGCAGTCTTGGAGTATCAGAAACATTGCCCGACGACCTGGGGTCAACGGGTTTTGTTGTGGTCTCATCTCGAGGCCACGCGGTCGCCTGTGCTGTGACAATGAATGGACCTTTTGGGACAGGACGAACAGCACGGGGCATGGGCGTAACGCTGGCCTCTGCACCGGACGAACCTGTCCGGGGACTGGCAGGGGCCTTTCTGGCGCCGGTCATTGCGACGGGTCCCGGTAATGCGACGCTAGTCTTTGCTGGTGCGTCCGGAGGCGGACCGAACGCGGTGGCTGGTGTGCAGCAGGTGTTGCGGCAAACCCTTGGAGCGTCACGACAGAACATCTCCTCTGCCCTTCAGTCTGCGACACCGGGCTCATCGGTTCTGGTCAATGCGCTGGTTTGCCCGTCAGGTCTGCCGCTCGGCTTCAACAAGTGTGAGATCGGCATCGACCCAGAGGGGGCGGGTCTTGGGGTTGAGGCGGTCTCCCCATAGGAAAACGATTGTAGAAGCACGGGACTCCGGCATGAGTAATGATGAGATGAGAGCTTCAAAGCGCAGTGATGTTGCCCCCTTCATTGTGATGGACGTTATGCGCGATGCGAACCGGCTGGCCGCTGAAGGACGCACGATTATGCATCTGGAAGTAGGGCAGCCAGGTGCTGCCCCGCCGGAAAAAGTTCGCAAGGTGGCCGCCGACGCGCTTGGTGGAGGGGCGTTGGGGTATACAGATGCGTTGGGCATCCCATCTCTGCGGGCACGGATCGCCGACTACTACCGCACGCAATATGATGTTGAAATTGATCCTGCCAGGGTTGTTGTCACCGCAGGGTCGTCGGCCGCCTTCATTCTGACATTTCTTACCTGCTTCGAGGCAGGCGACCGGGTGGGGCTGCCGGAACCGGGCTATCCAGCTTACCGAAATACGCTGAAAGCACTGGGATGTGTGCCCGTGGGCCTCCCCACTGGGCCGCAGACGAACTGGGCCCTGACACCTGATCTGATCAATCAGGCAGAGCAGGAGGGCGGGCCTCTGAAAGGCATTCTTGTGGCCAGCCCCTCAAACCCGACAGGGGTGATGCTGGACCGCAAGGCCATGCAGTCTCTAGCCGATCACTGCCGGGATACGGAAAAATGGTTTATCTCGGATGAGATTTATCATCGTATTGGTTACGGCATGACCGACGTATCAGCGCTGGAATGTGGGCCTGACGCGATCACCATCAATAGTTTTTCAAAATACTACTGCATGACGGGCTGGCGATTGGGCTGGGCCGTGCTGCCGGAACGCCTTGTGCGGACTGCAGAGCGGCTGGCGCAAAACCTGTTTATCTCTGCTCCGACCTTATCGCAGATCGCAGCAGAGCAGGCGTTTGAGGAGAGTGTGTCGCTCGACATCAATGTCGAGGTCTATGCACGCAATCGGGAACTTCTTCTGAGGGAACTTCCAAAGGCTGGGATCGATCAGTTTGCACCCGCCGATGGTGCCTTCTATCTCTACGCCGATGTGTCACATCTTGCAGATGACAGCACTCTGTTTTGCGAGCGCATGCTGAACGAGGCGGGGGTCGCGGCAACGCCAGGGGCCGATTTCGACCCCGTGCGTGGGCATCACTATGTTCGGTTTTCTTTTGCAGGAAAAACGGCGGACATGGCCGAAGCCGCCCGCCGTCTCCAATCCTGGTTGAAAGCCTGACAGCTCTCAACAAAACACTCTAGTCAGCAGAAGTCCGTCGCCGCCACCAGCCACCTCGGCTTGGCTGTGCGGGAGCATCTGCCTCAGACGCTTCTTCTTTGGGTGCCTCAGCCTTAACCTTAGGCTTTGGTACTTTTGTCACGGTCTTCACTTCATCAGCAACTGGAGCTTTTGTGTCTTCAGGCTCTGACGTTTTCGTTCCCGCAGAGCTTGGCTCTTCCGAAGCTCTGGAATAGGAGATCAGTACGGGAGCTTCACCGGCATCCCCATCTTCTGAAGTTGTACTCTCTGAGGTCGCTGTGTCTGGGGTGGCAGTGGTATTTGAGGCAGCTGCTTCAGAACCATTTTCATTTTCGCCCTCGTCGGTTCGACGATTGCGGCGACCGCCTCTGCGACCCCGACGGCGCCGACGCTTGGGCTTGTCTTCCCCGGTTTCTTCGTCCTTGTTCTCGTCTGAGCTTGTGGCGTCCGCAGATGTGTCTGCTGCCTCGTCTTCTGTATCCGGAGCCTTGGCGACGGCATCTGTGCCACCGTCTGCAGTCTCATCATTGCTCGCGGTGTCACCATTATTTGCGGTATCACCATTCTCATCCCGACGACCCCGGCCGCGGCCACGCCGCCGTCGCCGCTTGCGCTTAGGTTCTTCCTCGCTGGTGCTTTCGTCGCGCGCTGTCGCATCGCTTTCGGTGGCATCAGCCTCGTCTGCATCATCTGCAGGAGCAGGGTCGTTTCTTTCTGCTGCAGGTTGTTCGGTGCCACGTGCCGCTGCCGGTTCTACTTTGTGATCGGCGCCATGCACGTCGCGGTCGGTTTCCACATAGAGGGAGACGCCATAAGTCGCTTCAATGCCAAGAACGTGCGTGCGTTTCTGATTGAGAATGTAGATGGCGACTTCCGGCGACACGGTCAACGTAAAGGCGTTGTTCTTGCCCTTGTTTGCTTCCGCTTCTGCTGCCCGCAACACATGCAACGCGGTGGATTCCACCGAGCGGATCAATCCCGCTCCTTCGCACAGTGGGCAGGTGATTGTTGATCCTTCGATGATGCCCGCCCGCATGCGCTGACGTGACATTTCCAGAAGACCGAAATGACTGATCCGACCGATCTGAATACGGGCACGGTCAGATTTAAGGCTCTCCTTGAGTTTGCGTTCGACGGCCCGGTTGTTCCGGTTTTCATCCATGTCGATAAAGTCGATCACGATGAGGCCAGCCAGATCACGCAGTCGCATCTGGCGAGGTATCTCAGCCGCAGCCTCAAGGTTCGTTTTGAGAGCTGTTGCCTCTATATTACGTTCTTTGGTTGAGCGACCGGAATTGATGTCGATCGCGACCAGTGCTTCCGTCTGGTTGATGACGAGGTAGCCGCCGGACTTCAACGTAACGGTGGAGGAGAACATCGCATCAAGCTGTGCATCGATGCCGTTCTTTTGGAAAATCGGTTCGCGCTCTTTGTAGGGCTGAACAAATTTTGCATGGCTCGGCATGAGCATGCGCATCAGGTCTTTTGCTTCGCGGTAAGCTTCCTCGCCTTCGACAAGAACGGAATCGATGTCCTTGGAATAGAGATCGCGGATCGAACGTTTGACCAGATTGCCTTCTTCATAGACCAATGCTGGAGCGATGGACTTGAGGGTAAGCTCGCGCACCCGCTCCCACATCTTCAGCAAATAATCGAAGTCGCGCTTAATCTCCGCCTTGGTGCGCTTGGCACCGGCTGTGCGAACAATAAGGCCCATGCCTTCTTGCACATCAAGGCCTTCAACCACGCCCTTCAGGCGTTTGCGGTCGGCCCCATTGGTGATCTTGCGAGAAATGCCGCCGCCCCGTGCCGTGTTGGGCATCAACACACAATAGCGACCGGCGAGAGACAGGTAGGTGGTGAGTGCAGCGCCTTTGTTGCCGCGCTCCTCTTTAACGACCTGCACCAAAATGATTTGGCGGCGCTTGATCACTTCCTGAATTTTGTAGGACCGCATTGTGCGGCGTTGCTTTTTGGGCTGCGCTTCTTCCAGCGCGTCGCCGTCACCCATCGCTTCGACAGTCTCGTCTGAAGAAGCTTCATCTGTGGTCGTATCATCCTCAGACGTGTCCTCTGACGTTTCGCCGTCTTCACTTGAGGTTTCAGGCTCGTCTGGCGTCTCAGCCTCTTTTGTTTCGGCCTCATCCTCGTCAGCATCGTTCGCACGCGCTTCTGCAGCCCATTCTTCTAGAAGGGCTTCGCGGTCTGCGACCGGAATTTGATAATAGTCAGGATGGATTTCGTTGAAGGCGAGGAAGCCGTGTCGGTTTCCACCATATTCAACAAAAGCAGCCTGCAGTGACGGTTCGACACGCGTTACCTTGGCAAGATAGATATTGCCGCGCAGTTGCTTTTTTGATTCGGATTCAAAGTCGAATTCTTCGACACGATTGCCGTGCACGACCACAACCCGGGTTTCTTCCGGGTGGGCGGCATCGATCAGCATTTTGTTTCCCATGAGGGGTATCTCCAGTACGCCGCATCACGCCGGTGCAACGACGTGGTCTACTTGACCTGTCGTGTCGCATCGGGGCGGCGTTTGATGTGAACCAGCCAAAACGGTTCCGCTGCACCAGGGCCGAAATAGAATTCGGGCCAGGCATCAGAACACGCAATTGGCGGTGAGTTGAAAGTATGAGGGGCATTTCAGCGACGGATTGGCTCATGCAACGTGCCCGGCGGTCCAATTGGTGGACTGCCATGCTCGCGTTGCTAAATGTCTCAAGCCGCACTGTTTGCATCGTTTCTCTTTGCGCCCTGTAAAACCAAGACTACCGGGCGCTGGCAATCTTTGTGCGAAACGGTCACCCGCTTCGAATGGGCCTCGTCAACGGTAGGGTGTCAAAGCGGTAAGGGGCTTTTTCTGGGGTGTCCGGATTGCGGACAATGACCTCAATAAGCGGGTAGTTTTCTAAGAAAACTACCTCCTCCCGCCCGTTCATCGGCTTAAGCCGACTCAAAATGACATACCGTCGAAATAGGTAGGTAACTTCTAGCGCCTAGGTTTCAGGCTTGGCAAGCAATGCTTTTGAAGCCCGCCTGTAGTGGCACCTCGGGGCATTAACCATTTTAACCATTGAAATATGGTTAAAATCGCGCAAAGTAACGGGATATCAAGCGCTAGATACCAGGTTTGGGACTGAAGGAGGGTGGCCGTTGGTCATTTTGACTCAGATAAGCTTGGCAGTCTTTGGTATGCGGAAAATGGCGAGAGCAGGATCGGTCGAGGTAATGAGCCCAGTGATGAGTAAAAGATTGATTCTGATCGCTGGGGCTTTATCGGCCTGGAGCACTGTGAGGTGTGCCGTGACGTCTGTGGTGACGCTTTGCGTCAGTACACTGCTGGGCCTGTTCCTTGTGTTTTCCCAACCCGTCTTGGCAGATTCTGAGATTGTCGTTTCCAATGTCCGTCTTGGACAGCAGGGAGACCTGACCCGGCTTGTCATCGACATGGGCCAACGGGGCGGCACGCCGCAAAATGTCTTCACACTGTCAGATCCTTATCGGGTGGTGATTGATCTGCCCGAAGTCGTATTCCAGCTGCCATCACAGGCCGGTCTCACGTCAAAAGGCCTCGTCACCGGGTTTCGCTTTGGACAGTTTCAGGCTGGCCTGTCACGCATTGTGGTAGACACAACGGGTCCGGTCGCAATCGCACGCCACTTTGCACTGGCCCCACAGAGTGGCTTTGGTCATCGGCTGGTGATCGATCTGAAATCGGTTACGCCGACAGAATTTTCCCAAAGCGTGGGGCTTGGACGTCCCCTGACTGTGCCAGCCACCGTTGCACCACCAGTGACAACGCCGCAGGAGCCGACAGATCGACGCAGTGGCAAGCGGATTGTCGTGATCGATGCGGGGCACGGAGGCGTGGATCCGGGCACCCATGGCCGCTCTGGCGTTAATGAGAAAGATGTTGTGCTGAAATTTGCTCTGGAGCTCGCCAGTCAGTTGCGGTCCTCTGGCAGATACGAAGTGCATATGACCCGCGACAGCGACCGCTTCATTCCTCTGCGCGAGCGGGTCAACATCACGCGCCACCACCACGCAGACCTTTTCATCTCCATTCATGCAGACGCTATTGACCGGCGCAATGTCAGCGGCATGTCGATTTACACACTGTCCGAAACATCGTCAGACAAAGAGGCGGCAGCGCTAGCGGCCAAGGAAAACCTGTCGGACGTGATTGCCGGGGTCGACCTGCAGGGCGAGTCTAGCGAAGTAACGAATATTTTGATCGATCTGGCTCAACGTGAAACGAAAAACTTCTCGGTTCGTTTTGCACAGACAGTCGTCCGCAATGCGAACGGCGTAACACCTTTGTTGGATCGAACCCACAGGTTTGCCGGATTTCGGGTGCTGAAGGCACCAGATGTTCCCTCGGTGCTGGTGGAATTAGGATTTCTCACCAATCGGGCAGATGAGAGAAATTTGACGTCATCGAGCTGGCGCCGCCGGGTTGCGGGATCGTTGGTGAAGTCCGTGGATAGCTATTTTGGGGAACGGTACGCTGAAGGCAGCTACTGACGCCTAAACTTATCCTCGAGAGCCCATAACCTGCCACAATTCACCCGTATGAGCCGTGAGGATGCGTCTTTCCGCATCGGCGTTAACCATCGGGCATGAAATTGGCTCTATTTTCGACAGTGTTGATAACGCGGCTACAATCAGCCGTGCTAGATCTTAAGTCTCGTGTCGCTGATCGCCTGAGGGGCAGGAGTGACGGGGAAAAGGCGCAGCCGGAGCCATCGGCTGACAAGGCGGCAAAAGGGGCCAGACGAAGCATGATGCGCGTGTTTGCTACACTGTTTGCGGGGCTGATTGTTTTGGGCCTCGGCGGCGCGCTTGCCGGCTTCTACATGCTGTGGCGTCTTTCCAATGATTTGCCCTCGTACGACCATTTGGCAGACTACGCCCCGCCGGTGATGACCCGTGTTCATGCAGGCGATGGCAGCTTGATTGCGGAGTACGCACGCGAGCGGCGCATATTCGTGCCCATCGAGACCATTCCCGGTTACGTCGTGGAAGCATTTCTGGCGGCTGAAGACAAGAATTTCTACACCCACACAGGCGTCGATGCCCGCGGCATCCTGCGGGCTGTGATCGACAATATCTGGAATGTTTTGAACGACCGTCGTTTGGTGGGCGCTTCTACAATTACTCAACAGGTTGCCAAAAACTTTTTGCTCACCAGTGACGTCACCATGGAGCGAAAAATAAGAGAAGCGTTGCTCGCTTTGAAGCTTGAGCGCGCCTTTACCAAAGACGAAATTCTCGAGCTCTACTTGAACCAGATATATCTGGGACTTGGGTCTCACGGAGTTGCAGCCGCAGCACTCAATTACTTCGACAAGAGCCTGACGGAACTCTCCCTCGCAGAAGCGGCCTATCTGGCAGCTCTTCCAAAGGCACCGAATAATTATCATCCCTTCAGGCGGCGGGACCGGGCTATCGCGCGCCGCAACTGGGTGATCGGGCGCATGTTGGACAATGAGTTCATCACCTCCTACCAGGCATCCGTCGCGCGCTCTGAAGATCTTGTGGTAACGCCGCGCGCATTTGGCGCACAGATTGTCGAAGCAAACTATTTCGTCGAACAAGTGCGTCGCGATCTCTATGAGCGGTACGGTGAAGAGCAGCTATATGAAAGCGGGCTCTCTGTTCGCACCACCCTTGATACGCACTATCAGCGCGCCGCCCGAACGGCATTGCGCAATGGGTTGGTGGCCTACGACCAGCGTCATGGCTGGCGCGGGGCTGTCGCAACGCTTGAAGCCAACACGACATGGACCAGCGCGCTGTCCGAGATGGATATGCCCGGCGATCTGGCGCCCTGGACACTTGCCGTTGTGATCGGCCTGTCCGAGACCGAGGCGAAAATCGGCCTTCGACCAACCCGCGATGTATCGGGGGCATTTCTCGATGAGATAGTTACGTCGACAATCCCGCTGAGCGAAATGACGTGGGCGCGTGGCTTTGTTGATGACACCCATCGGGGCCCGGAGATTGAGCGACCCCAAGATGTGCTGGCCATTGGTGATGTTGTCTATGTGGAACCCGCTGGAGATGCGACAACAGATGAGAGTGATCCCTCGGATCATTATGCCCTTCGCCAGATACCCGGCGTAAACGGTGGCATCGTTGTTCTCGATCCCCATACCGGTCGCATCCTCGCTCTGCAGGGGGGCTTCTCCTACAAGCTGTCGGAATATAACAGAGCCGTTCAGGCGACGCGGCAGCCAGGCTCCGCCTTCAAGCCGTTTGTTTATGCCGCCGCACTTGATCGTGGCTTCACTCCGTCGAGCCTGGTTCTGGATGCTCCCTTTGTCATGGACCAGGGCCCTGGTCTGGCGCTTTGGAAACCAGAAAACTACGGCCACCGTTTCTATGGGCCCTCGACCTTGCGTCTCGGTATCGAAAAGTCGCGGAATGTCATGACAGTCCGCCTTGCACAGAATATTGGCATGGGCGTGGTGCGGGATTATGCCCGCCGGTTTGGTATCCGCGAAAATCTTCCCGCTGTGCTTTCAATGGCACTGGGAGCGGGAGAGACGACGCTTCTGAGATTGACCACCGCCTACGCCATGCTAGTCAACGGCGGACGTGAAATATCACCGACACTGATCGACCGTATCCAGGATCGACATGGGGCAACCGTCTATCGCCATGATACCCGCGTCTGCGATGCCTGCATTGCGCCGCTTTGGGAAAATCAGTCTGCACCCGTCCTGTCTGATGACAGAGCGCGGGTTCTAAGTCCTCAGACGGCCTACCAAGTGGTCTCCATGCTGGAAGGTGTTGTTGAACGAGGAACAGCACGTTCTGTCCGCTCTGTTGGTGTTCCGCTTGCTGGCAAGACCGGAACAACCAACGATGAACGGGACGCTTGGTTTGTTGGCTTTTCCCCAGACTTGGCCGTCGGGGTTTTCGTAGGCTTTGATGCGCCTCGTGCGATGGGACGCGGGGAGACTGGTGGCAAAGTGGCCGCTCCCATATTCCGCGATTTCATGACCGTCGCATTGGGGGGAACACCTGCTGTGCCTTTCCGTATTCCTCCCGGCATCAATTTGGTCCGGGTGAATGCAAAGACGGGCCTGTTGGCAACGCCGGGTGAGACATCTGTGATCCTTGAAGCCTTCAAGGAAGGAACAGAGCCGGCATCGCCAGATCTGGAACGATCGCGGTTTCCAGAGCTTACCGGAGCGATTGGCCCAGATGGACAGCCCATTACCGAAACCACATCGGCACCAACGATTGGTGCGGGCACCGGTGGCTTGTACTAAAAGCTGCAATGTCGTGCGACATTGATCGCAGAACGCGGCTTGTGGCAATCTCTGACAATCTTCCCCTTTGCAAATCAGGTGAGACCGCCTATTTTCGCGGCGCACTCTGAAGGAGAAAAGTACATATGCGCGCGGAAACGATAGCAATTGCAGACGAGATTAGAGACTCGTTGGCTTTGCTGAGGAGGCATCTTTGACTGGGATACTGCTCAGAAACGCCTGGACGAGCTAAATGCACGTGCAGAAGACCCGGATCTCTGGAACAACGCAGAGAAGGCGCAAGCGCTCATGCGCGAGCGCACCAAGCTCGACGAGGCGATCAGTACCTACTTACGGCTGGAAGCTGAGCTGAACGATAATCTCGAGTTGATCGAGATGGGGGAAGCTGAAAACGATGCTGCTGTTGTTGAAGAAGCCGAGACAGCCCTCAAAATTGCCCATGAGGAAGCCGCCCGCCAGCGTGTCGTAACGCTCCTGTCGGGTGAGGCAGATAGCAATGACGCATATGTAGAAGTGCATTCAGGTGCTGGAGGCACGGAGAGCCAGGACTGGGCATCCATGCTGTTGCGCATGTACACGCGCTGGGCCGAGTCAAAAGGCCACAAGGTGGAGCTCATTGAACGCCATGACGGGGAAGAAGCCGGCATCAAATCAGCGACCATCATTGTCAAAGGCGAGGATGCCTATGGTTGGCTGAAGACTGAAAGTGGTGTGCATAGGCTCGTGCGGATTTCTCCCTATGATTCCAGTGCACGGCGGCACACAAGTTTCGCTTCCATTTGGATATTTCCTGTCGTTGACGACGCGATCGAAATCGAAATCAACGAGAGCGAGTGCCGGATCGACACGTATCGGGCAAGCGGTGCAGGGGGACAGCACGTCAACACCACGGACAGTGCGGTGCGTATTACTCATGAGCCATCAGGCATTGTCGTTCAGTGCCAAAACGAGCGCTCACAGCATAAAAACAAGGCGACGGCGTGGGATATGCTTCGCGCGCGGCTATACGAACTCGAACTGCAGAAGCGGGAAGAGGAAGCCAACATCGAGGCAGCCTCAAAATCAGAGATCGGCTGGGGGCACCAAATTCGTTCCTACGTATTGCAGCCCTACCAGATGGTGAAGGATTTGCGGACCGGTGTGGAAACGGGCAATCCGCAAGGCGTGCTGGATGGTGATCTTGATCCGTTCATGGCAGCAGCCTTGGCAGCCCGCGTAGACGGGTCGGCAGTCGCCGTAGAAGATTTGGACTGACCAGGCCCGTCTAGACCCAAACATTGAAAAAGCCCCGGAGGGACTAGCTCCGGGGCTTTTTCATTTCAGATGCTTGCTCGCTTATTCAGCGGCGGGCCGTTTTACGACAACACCACCGTCTTTGATAACCACAGGGCTATCGGCGGGGCGTAGACCGCGGGCTTTAGATATTGCAGCTGGCGCTGGTGCTGGCTGCGGGGCAGTCCCGCCACGTTTTGGCTGGCTTGCCTGAGCATTTTCAGCGAGCGGGTCGTCAGAATGGCGACAATTACCTTCAAAGAAAGCGCCTGTTTCAACGGCCAAGGCTTCATGCAGAATATCGCCTTCGACATGACATGTTGAGCAGAGTTGTACCCGGCGTCCACGAATGCCGCCAATGACACGGCCCCGAATGACAATGTCCTCGGCAACAAGCTCACCCATGATGCAGGCTTGCTCGCCAATTGTTACAGACGCAGAGCGAAGGTTGCCCTCAATAGTGCCGTCAATCTGAATGTCGCCGCCAGCAACCAGATCGCCGTGAACCACCAGATCATTAGAAATGATTGATGGGGCTGTTCGCGCGTTTGTCCGACGAGGTTGGCCCGGTGATGGTGCCGCGCTGGTGGGTTTTTCGTTATCCTTGGTGCGTGAAAACATACTGTCCTGCCTCGATGAACTTCGACGGATCTCTTAACTGGTCATCAAACCACACTTCGTAGTGAAGGTGTGGGCCGCTAGACCTGCCGGACGATCCGACTTTGCCGATCAGGTCTTGAAAACTTACTTCCTGACCAACAGAAACGTTGATCCGGTTCAAGTGAGCATATCGCGTACGGAACCCATTGCCATGGTCGACTTCAACCATTCTGCCGTAGGGGCCGCGACGCTCCGCATAGATGACCACACCTGAGGCGGGGGCGTAAACAGGTGTGTTGTAGCCAGCTGCCATATCAAGCCCGGAATGAAAGGCCATACGACGCTTAAAGGGGTCCATTCGGGGACCAAAATCGCTGGTAACTCTGAAGTTTTCCAGCGGAGAGGCCWGGGGAAGAACACCCACCGTAAAATTAAGGGCAGCCAATCTATCTAGGTTCTGGGAGACACGCTGGATCTGCCGATTAAACGATGAACCAGTACCTGCCCCAGCAAGTCCGTCTCCACCAGTAAGGTCGATGTAAGGTCCGCCGCTGGCTGCTTGGTCAGCACCAACCCGTTCCATGAATTCATCAGGAGAGGTGACACCAATCATATCGATCACACGCTCGAGCTCTCGAATTTCCCGGTCGGTTGTCTCTTCCATCGTATTGATGAGGCTCTGTTGTGCGCGATCAAGCTCTGACAAGCGGGAGTCCAGATTGAACCCTGCGTCGCCACTTAGGACAGGCCCGTAAAGCAAACTGCCTAGAGCCACCGGAGTGTCGACGCTGAAGGCTTCGAAAAGGCCACCCGTATCGACCGCAGCACTTGTTACCGTTGCAGCAGCAGTGCGCGATACGCGTGGAGCGCCAGGTGCCTCAGTGAGCGCCATCAGCACTTTATTGCCGCGACCGGAGGTATTTCGATGGGCTTGCGTTTCGGCGAGCTGTGTTCGCAGTTGCTCCACACCCTCTAGCGCAGCTTGTCTGTGGCTCAAAATTTCGGAGATCTGATCGTGCTTGGCTTCAAGTTCTTGCGTTGTGGCAAGGAAGCGTTCCTGCGCGATGATGAGTTGCCCGTTCAAATCGTCGTAAGACGCCTGCATTTGAGCAACACGCTCTTCATAAGCAGATTGAACTTTGACGAAGCGCCGGTCTTTCGATGCAATGATTTGCTCTTTAAAGACAACATTGACAGAAGTGAAGGCGACCCAGGACAAAAAGCCCACGGCAATCGCAGCCATTCCAAACTGCGCAATTGGCGACAGTGAAATGAACTGCACACGTCCATGACTGCGTAGATAAATCTGACGTTCCGCGTACAGATGCGCGACAGTGTCCCGCGTCTTGTCCATCAAACGTACGATGGTATCAAGCATGCCCCTCAACGACCCCTTTATTACTCCCCAAGACGAACAGCTTGGTGATCTCATCCTATATTGGAAGATATATCAACAGAAGGACCTTAACATATCGTATTAACCTTAACTGTTACGCGACAAAAACAGGTTTTCCACTCCTTTGAGACCATCTCATTCTCTGATGAACGCTTCCAATCGAAGGGGCAGGTCATTTGCGATCGGAGGGGGCGGCGAGTGGCTCGTAAAAGGAAACTGGCAGCCCGGCTGCAGCGCGGGCGGCATCATTAAAGGGACGCTTCAGATCGCCTCGGAAGTAGGTGCGCACCAGGTCATGGAATGTGGTTCGCGGATCTAGCCCCAGACGTTCCGTTTCTGAGGAAAACCAACGGGTTCCGGCTGCTACATGCCCTTTTTCGTCTTCATAAATGATCTTGAGAAGGGCGGCGCTTTCGTCGTCCCCGACGGTTTCCAGCTTTTTTATCATCGCGGGGGTAACGTCGAGCCCACGCGCCTCTAGAACCATAGGGACAACCGCCAGTCGGGCGAGGAAATTCTCTTTTGTTGAATAGGCCGCATCCCACAATCCATCGTGTGCGGGGAGGTCGCCATAAGCGCCGGATAGAGTGTTAAGACGGTCACTTAAGAGATTGAAATGTTTACCTTCTTCGGCGCCAACATAGACCCAGTCATGGCTGAAGGCGCGGGGCATGCCGGGGCCAAAGCGGGCAATCATGTCGAAGGCCAGATCAATGGCGTTGAGCTCGATATGCGCAAGTGCATGCAGCAGCGCAAACCGACCCTTTTCACCCCCGGCTCGTCGACGCGGCATATCACGATGTGATCGAAGCTCAGGGAGAGGGGGGCGTGCGGGCCTGTCGGGAGGGCACACGTCGTCGAACTCAAACGCAAGCAGCCCTTTTGACCAGGCGTTTCCCACAGCTTGGGCCAAGTGGGCCTTCCGTTCGGCATCTGCTGTGGTGAGAATCCCAACGGCGGCCTCCCCAAGGGTGGACCATGGGATCGGATCAAATGGTGGCGGTGCCGTTGAAACAGTCTGGGTCAAAGCGCTTTTGCTGCCTCCAGAACATCTTCCGCATGGGCTTTGACCCTCACTTTGGGCCAGATTTTGGCTATTTTTCCTTCAGCGTCGATCAGGAAGGTCGACCGGACAATGCCCATGAAGACCCTGCCATAGAGCTTTTTTTCCTGCCACACGCCGTATTTCTCGATCATGGCACCGGTTTCGTCGGAGGCGAGCGTGATTGTAAGGTCGTGCTTGTCTTTGAATTTATCGTGCCGTTCCACACTGTCTTTCGACACACCGATGACGGTCGTTTTGGCTTTTTTGAACGCGGGAGCGAGGCTGGAAAAATCGATGGCTTCGGTTGTGCAGCCCGGGGTCATGTCCTTGGGGTAAAAGTACACAACGACATTCTGGCCTTTCAGGTCTGCCAGTCGGATTTTACCGCCGCCATCTGTAGGCAGGTTGAAAGCGGGCGCCTTTTGGCCCTGTTTGAGTTCTTTCGTCATATAAGCATGCCTCTTTTCACTTCATTTGCTGACTTGCCCAGCGTCTAAGACCCTTGTGTCAGGCGCCTGGAGCCAGACGCCCAGCTTTTGCCGCCAGAAACTACCGGAATTTGAAATATTTCAACACCTTGGTGCCACATTTATGAGACATCTAGCTCTTTATCGGAGGGGGAGACCGGTTGATCGACCCTCCGGCTTCCTCCAATGAAATGAAACAACGGAAAAACACGTGATCCGGCCAGCGGTCAAATACGGTTTGGAAGCGCTCGGCGTCCTTGTGACGGCCGTGACCGTTTTGATGGGACTGTTCATCTGGCGCGTCGCCTCGGGGCCGGTACCACTTGGCTTTCTGAACGAAACACTCATCGAACTGGCCGATGCAGAGCTCGAGCAGGGAAGCTTGGGGCTCACCGACACGGTCCTGCTGTGGGTTCCTGAAGACCGCCAGCTCGTGCTGAGCTTGATTGGGGTGGAACTCAAGGACGCTGCAGGGGAGCCCGTTATTGAAGTTCCTGAGATCCGCATCAATGTACGTGTTGGTTCTCTGTTGCGCGGTATTATTTCTCTTCAAAAAGTTGAACTGGTGGGCGTGACTGCCGCCATTGTGCGCCGCCCCGACACAGGCATTGAGTTGGCTCTTGCTGGAGCAGCTGAGGGCACCGACGGGCTCACCGCCAAAAAAGTCGAAACAAATATCGGCCTGGAAGCACTGTTGGCCCAGCTGTCAGAACCGGCAGACCCCGATAGTTTGCTGGGGGGCCTCAACTCCTTCGGCATGCGTCATGCCTCGCTGACCTTTATCGACGAAGTGAACGGGGTGGAGTGGAAAACGCCGGACGCAACATTGGTGCTGAGCCGCGACGCAGGCGGTGTCTCTGCACTGTTTGACGCGAGCGTGGAATTGGGTGACGCGCGGGTCGACCTGGAAATGTTTGGTCGTGCAGCGACGGGCGCCGACCGGGTTCAATTTGAAGCGTCGGGCACGGGGTTTGTTCCAGCGGACCTCGCAAAGGCGTCGCCTCTGTTCGCAGACTTTGCCATTCTTGATGCGCCGGTTTCTGGCAAAGGAACCGTCACCATTGGGCGGAACGGTGTGTGGCTTGGCGCCGAACTTCAACTTGTCGTGGAGAGTGGTCACGCCATTCTCCCACCGTTGGGAGACACCCCGCTGCCAATTGACGGCATCACGATGGACTTCGAGTTGGATCCTATCGTCAACAAATTGTTTATGCGCAGGCTCGATTTTGTTGCCGGTGCAAACAAAGGCACGATTAGTGGCGAGGCGACTTACGATCAGGTCAATGGCTACCATATCTCCGGCGCAACTGTTTCTCTGAATGCAGAAGACCTGTCATTCGAAATTGAAAACTTTACGGACGGTGTGGCCAACATTGATGGGGTCACTTTCAGTGGGTATCTCGATTTCGACAATCTGGTCGCGGACATCAGCGCGCTGACCTTGCGGGTAGGCGAGGGCAGTCTGTCTTTGTCCGGGCGGATTGCTGATCACGAAGAGTCGCCTTCTGTCCAGGCGCAGGGCGAAGCATCCAACATCCTCATGGATCGGCTTGGTGACATCTGGCCAAAACCCCTGGCCAAAGGGGCGCGGGTATGGGTGGTGGAAAATATCAGCGGGGGCCTGATCAAAACGGCAACCATTTCGCTGGACCTGGCGGGCGGAATGATCGCGGCGTCCGAACGGCACGAAGCGCTTCCCATGGAAGCGATTGACCTGACTTTTACCATGTCAGACGCCACGGTGCGGTATTTGGATGAGATGCCTTTGCTTAGACGTCTCAGTGGTCGGGGGCACCTTCGAGGCGACAAATTCGATGCGTGGATCGAGAGCGGTTATACCGATATCGCGGGAGATCGCCTGCAGCTCAATAGTGGGCATTTTTCAGCCCCCGCCCTGCATGAGATCGGCGGTCCAGGAAAAATCGATATGAACGTCACCGGCGCCACGGCGACGGTTTTGGCGTTGCTCGATCACGAGCCACTTGGGTTTATCTCCCGCTATGGCATGGACCCGGCGACTGTTGGGGGCTACGGCGAGGTGGCGGCATCTTTGACGCTGCCATTGCGCAAGAATGTCACCATGGATGATGTCGGTCTCTCTGGCCGAGCCGTGGTGCACGATCTTCAACTGCCGAATATTTTTGCGGATGTGTCCGTTGATGACGGTGACTTGATTGTTGATGTCGAACGGTCTGGCTTGTCGGCACATGGGCCCGTGACACTGAACGGCGTCGCTCTCAACCTGTTGTGGAAAGAGCGGTTTGTTTCTGGCGCCGGTCCATCGAGCCAGTTCCGCCTAACGGGCATGACGAACGATGCCGATCGAATAGCGCTTGGCCTGGACCTCTCCTCCATCGTCAATGGAGACGTTTATTCAGATGTAACAGTGCGCGGCAGCGGCCCTGATCTTGTTGATGGAACGGTTCAGGTAAATCTGACAGACGCTGTTCTCAAACAAGAGGTGATTGGATGGTCGAAGCCTGTGGGCTCGATGGCCGAAGGCCTGTTTGATCTTGTCTTTGAACCTGAGGGGCGCGTACGGCTGAATGCCATTGCCATCTTGGGTGCCGAAATTGATATGAACGGGACAGTGCTGATCGGCCCGGACGGAGATTTGCTCGAAGCGGTACTGCCCAATGTCCGGTTGGGTACGGAGACGCAGGCAAGCTTCACCGCCAAACTCCAGGAGAACGGGGTTCTGGAGATGCATGCCGAAGGACCGAGGTTTGATGCGCGCGGTGTCTTGAGCAACCTGTTTTCAGGCGCGGCAGCCCCGACCAAACATGCAGTCCTCTCCCCCCCTGTCATAACACCGCAAGAGATCGCTCCGGCAGAGTTGCCTGCGGCGGGGGAGCAAGTGACGGGAACGCTACAACCGATTTCGCCTGTTGAAGAAAAACCGTTACCGCCCATCGAAGAGACAAATGTTTCTCTGACCGCAAGGTTTCCCTCCGTTCTCGCACACGGGGGAGTGCGGGCCCGTGATGTGGATGTAGATATTCTGATCCTCAATGGCGAAACACAGCGCATGGTGGTGATGGGCACCATGGGAGAAGGCGCAAAATTCTCCGCCACAATCTCGCCGACCCCAGAAGGCCGCCGTGTGGTAACGGCCACGTCCAGTGATGCTGGCGCGGTCCTTCGTGCAATCGACTTCTATGAGAGCATTCGAGAGGGAGAGCTGGTCGTCTCTGGCACCTTCGATGATCTCAGCCCGGGTGCGCCGCTGACAGGGAAGGTTTTGGTGAGAGACTTCCGTGTTGTGGACGCGCCAATGCTGGCTAACATTTTGACCGTGGGATCACTCACCGGATTGGGCGACACTTTGGGGGGCGAAGGCATCCGATTTGAGAAGCTCGATCTGCCTTACCGTATGACCACGGAGCGCTTCCATGTGGAAGACGCGCGTATGAGCGGGCCCGCCTTTGGCCTCACTGTCAAAGGACAGGTGGATCGGAAAGAAGGCAAGTTTGACCTGAACGGCACCATCGTCCCGGCTTACACGCTGAACTCAATCCTGGGCAATGTACCGATTCTGGGCGACATCATTGTTGGGCGCGAGGGCGAGGGCATTTTCGCTGTCACCTACGCTGTCCGGGGAACCCGCGACAAACCGGTTATCACCGTCAACCCGCTGGCCGCTCTGGCACCGGGGTTTTTGAGGCGTATCTTCGAGTTTGGGGAGACATTGCCGCCGGAAGGGTCGGAAGCCGGTCCGGTCGAAAATCAACCACTACCGCCGCGCCCCGGCCGCCCGGCAACCCGCTAGTGGATTTGATATTTTGTCTTGCGGGTGTTTGAGGGGTAGGATTCCATCATCAACACCAACGTTCCGGGCAGACCGCGCTCCGAACGGATGATGAGTGTACACCTTGGAGGAGGGGTCACGACCCATGACAGACAATCAACAAAACATGACCATCGACCCGGCCTATGACGCCGTGGCACCTGACGATTTTCCGGCGATGATGGAGGTGGACCGATACGCGTCGCGGTCATCCGCGTTCGACAAAATTATTTCCGCCACCCACGACCATTTCTGGGATCCACTGGATGCCAAGTACATCGACTTTGCGTCCCCTTGGGACATGGACAAGGAGATGCTGATCTCTGAGGACATGAACTTAGAGTTGCGCACCGCAGTATCTGACCGGCTCAATCAGGATCAGAAAATCTTCATCGTCAATGAAAGCGTACGCTGGACGATGTCGTCGATCCTGCATGGAGAGCAGGGGGCGTTGAGCCTTTCAGCCTCGCTCTGTCACATCATGAAGGACCCGGGCGCACAGGAATACGCGGCTAACCAAACCCGCGAGGAAGCCCGTCATGTCACCGGTTTTTCTCGCTACATCACGGCGCGCTGGGGCAAGCCCACCCCTTGCGGGCATGTGTTGGAAGAACTGCTTGTGGAACTGGTCAACACGCCGATTGTCTGGAAGAAACTGGTTGGCATGCAGATGGTACTGGAGGGTCTTGCGATGGGCACCTTCGCGGCCTTCTATACAAATGCAAATGACCCTCTGCTCAAAAAACTGATGCAGCTGGTCATGACCGATGAAGCCTTCCACCATAAGTTCGGAAAAATATGGGCTGACCGCACAGTGCCAAATTTGCCCGAGGCAGAGCGCGACATGATCGAGGACTGGGCGCTGGAAGTCTTCATGACCCTGTTCCGCAATTCCAGCGGGCCGGAGCAGAAAAAGGACATGTACGCGAAAGTCGGTCTGGAATGGCAGTGGGTGCAGGGCGCGCTCATAGAGGCAATGAGCGATTCAGCAAAACGCAAGCAGATGCGCAAGTCCACCAGCATTTTCCGAACGCTGATCAAGACACTGCTGAAGGCGGGCATCATCACGGAGCGCACCGCCCCGAGCTATGCGGCGTTTGTGGACATGGCGGAGCTCCATGCGGAAGGGGACCGCATGGTCGGCGACGCGATTGCAGAAGAAGGCATCAAGTATCTGAAACAGATAAATGGTGGCAACGGCAAGGGTGCCATTTTTGCGCTATCAGGAAATGCCGCTGAATAGCTCCCAGCATCGTGCAAAAACAAAGCCCGACGGGAAACTGCCGGGCTTTTGCAATTTGAGGCTAGAGGCCGGGACGGATAGGCGGTACTGTAGCTCTCCTGGGCGGCTCGAAATATTGGTCGCCCGTGAGGTGTGACAGACAGAAAGGAAGAAATTTATGATTGTTCGTGTTTTCCAGCTGGCGGGTGGACGTACCTAGTGGACTGTCTGCTTTGTTTCGCGGCGGGCCTTGCTTGCTAGAAACAGTGACATTTCATTTGCGCTCTACCAGCTCAATTTTCGAAATCAATCATCACGATAAAAGTGGTGAAGCGTTTCGGTGTGTTCTGTATCTGCCCCGATCAATGGATGATGGGCAGAAGCTGGTGATATACAAATGACAATCGAAATTTCTGAACTTGCTGACTATGGCTGGGATAATTTTTTCACATCCCAATTAGAGCCTGACGATCTAGAAAACTTCATTCCTGCCCGCGTAAAGACGGTTCATAGAAGCCAAATCCAGGTTATCGGTGTAGGCCTTGATCGCATGACGATGCCCTACAGTTCGGTGGACGGCGAGGGTATGACGGCAACCGTGGGAGACTGGCTCCTGCTTGAGCCGGGCACGTTCCGCCCGAAACGCCTGATGAAACGCAAAAGTATCTTCAAGCGTCGCGCTGCGGGGTCTCACCGGGGGGACCAGCTTATTGCAGCCAATATCGATACGCTGTTCATTGTGGCGTCCTGCAATTTTGACTTCAATGTTGCACGGCTCGAGCGCTATCTGTCTCTGGCACACGAGGCGCACGTAACGCCCGTCATCATTCTCACAAAGGGTGATTTGGTGGAGGAGCCTGAAGAGTTCATACGAAGCGTTGAGAAACTTCAACCCGGTCTGGCGGTTGAAATGGTGGATGCGCGAGACCCGACCTCCTCCAAATGTTTGGAGGTCTGGTGTGGCTATGGGCAGACAGTGGCGCTGGTCGGATCGTCTGGTGTGGGCAAGTCGACCTTGATCAACACGCTTATCGGAAACGACGATATTGAAACCCGCGATGTTCGGGTGGACGATTCCAAAGGGCGCCACACGACCACTGGGCGCACATTGCATCGGCTACCGAACGGTGGTTGGCTGGCTGATACGCCTGGCATGCGGGAACTGCAGCTGACGCAAGTGGAAGAGGGCATAAAGGAGGTTTTCGCCGATATTGTTGATCTGGCGGCGACCTGCAAGTTCAACAACTGCCAACACGCGAAAGAACCCGGCTGTGCCGTGCAGGCGGCCGTCGTCGATGGATCGCTTGATCCCGCCCGGTTGAGCCGTTGGGAGAAACTTGCGGCTGAAGAGGCTCGCAACACGCAGAGCTTTGCTCAACGTCATGTCCAGGATCGAAAATTTGGCAAAAGGATCAAGAAAGCCAAGAAGGAAAAAACCCATTGGCGTGACGATTGAAGCGCGACGACAAAAGAAAGCCCGGCAGAAAACTGCCGGGCTTTTTCTCAAGCAATCACTGAGCGCTCTCGTCCCAATACATGGCTTCAATCTTGTGGCCGTCCAGATCATAGACGAAACAACCATAATATCCCGCGCCGTAGTCGCTGCGTGGACCGGCGGCACCATCGTCTGATGCACCAGCTGAAAGCGCTACCTTGTAAAACTCATCCACCTCTGCTTTAGAGCGCGCCATGAAGCCGAAATGTACGCCATTGGCGGTAGCGGCGGTGCCTCCATCATGGGGCTGTTGCACCCAGAATTCCGGGAACAACTTGCCATAGGCAACAGCACCTGGATGTTCCATGATCCGCTTTGCCCCGATTGTGGCGAGCACGGTGTCGTAAAAAGTAGTGGCTTTCTCAAAATTATTCGTACCCACGGATACGTGCGACATGATGCTGGGGTTTTCATCGGTCATGTTCATGCTCCTCTGGAAAGGTCTGGGATCGTCTTCTCGGTCAGAAGATATGCATGATTGAATTTTTGATCTAGAGGGCACCCACCAGCGTGCTGACAGGAAATGTCAGGAGAGAATTATATGGCCTTTAGAAGCACATGCTTCTTCTTGCCCAGCGACAGTTTGATGACGCCGCTGTCTGTGATGTCGGCGGGGGACAGTTTGCCGCGCTCGTCTTGAACTTGTTTGTCATTGACCCGGGCGCCGCCGCCTTTGATCTGTCGGCGTGCCTCGCCGTTTGAGGCGCAAAGCCCTGCAGTCACGAAGGCCGTGAGAACGCCAAAGCCTGCCTCAAGGTCAGCAGATGCAATTTCCACCGTGGGCAGATCAGTGCTGATAGCGCCTTGCTCAAACGCCACGCGCGCGGTCTCCGCCGCCTTGTCAGCTTCCGCACGGCCATGAGCCATGGCGGTCGCTTCTGTAGCAAGCGTCTTTTTCGCATCGTTCAGGTCGGCACCTTCCAGTGCTTCCAGCTTTTCAATGTCGGCGATGGGAAGTTCTGTGAAGCGGCGCAGCAACGTGCCTACGTCGGTATCGTCCGTGTTGCGCCAGAACTGCCAATAATCATACGGGCTGAGCATGTCGGCATTCAGCCACACAGCCCCGTCTGCCGTCTTGCCCATCTTAGCGCCGGAAGACGTGGTGAGCAGCGGGGTGGTGAGACCGACAAGTGATGCCTGGTCGACGCGCCGACCAAGGTCGATACCGTTGACGATATTGCCCCACTGGTCAGAGCCGCCCATTTGCAGCGTGCAGCCATAGCGCCGGTGAAGCTCAACAAAATCATAGCCCTGAATAATCATGTAGTTGAATTCAAGGAAGGAGAGCGGCTGCTCCCGGTCGAGGCGSAGTTTYACRCTRTCAAAGGTCAGCATCYKGTTGACGGAGAAGTGGCGACCGATRTCRCGCAGGAARTCGATGTATTTCAGATCGTCCAGCCATTCGCGATTGTCCACCATGATGGCGTCCGTTGGGCCGTCACCAAAGGTCAGGAATTTCGAAAATACCTGTTTGATGCCCGCCATGTTGGCATCGATCTGGGCGTCGTCGAGAAGTTTGCGCTGATCGTCCCGAAAAGATGGATCGCCGATCCGCGTGGTGCCACCACCCATCACCACGATGGGTTTGCCGCCCGCCTGTTGCAGCCGCCGCAGCATCATGATCTGGATCAGGCTGCCGACATGGAGTGAGGGCGCGGTGCAATCAAAGCCGATATATCCCGTGACAATGCCTTCCGAACTGGCGCTATCCAGCGCGTCGAAGTCGGAGCATTGGTGAATGAAACCGCGTTGGTCGAGTTCATTCAGAAATTGGGATGTGAAGCGGGTCATGGGTCTGTCTTTATCTATTTGTGTTATTCACTCTTTGGCGAGCGCGTGGCGCTGGTGTATCACGGATTGCGCCTGAATTGGCAAGTTGCAGCGGTTGCGCAGGGGTGGGGCTGGACGATGACGAAACTAATGAGAGCAATTGGGTTAATGAGCGGCACGTCTATGGATGGCATCGACGTGGCCCTGCTTGAAACCGATGGTGAGAACCAGGTGAAGCCTGGGCCCTCTGCCGCCACGCCTTATTCAACAGAGGAACGCACTTTGCTGCGCCGGGCCATTGATGACGCCGCCACCTGGAAAGCCGGTACTCCCCAACCGGGCAGCGTGAACGAGGCCGAAATATTAGTGACAAAGGCACACGCCGACGCGGTCACCCGCTTTATGCAGGCTAATGGGCTGACCGTGGCGGACGTTGATCTGATCGGGTTTCACGGGCAGACCGTTCTGCATCAGCCCGAACAGAAGCGGACCGTGCAGATTGGCCTAGGCCAACAGCTTGCCGACCTCACAGGCATTGATGTGGTGAATGATTTCCGCAGCGCTGATGTTGCTGCCGGTGGCGAAGGGGCACCTTTTGCGCCGCTCTACCACAAGGCGCTCGCCGCCTCCCTGGGGGACACCTTACCGATCGCGGTGCTGAATCTTGGTGGCGTGGGCAATGTCACCTGGTTGGGACCAGATGACGCCATCCTGGCATTCGACACTGGGCCCGCGAACGGCTTGATTGATGACTGGGTGCACCAGCATGACGCAGGGCGTATGGACGAGGGTGGCAAAGTCGCGGCGCGGGGAAAGGTGGACGAGACCATTCTGGCGACCATGCTGGACCAGCCGTTCTTCAACATCACACCGCCGAAGTCTCTCGACCGGCTTGATTTTTCTCTCACCCCAGTGGCTAGCTTGAACCTGGAAGACGGGGCGGCAACCCTGACGGCCTTTACGGCTGCTTGTGTGGCGCGCGCTCGCGAACACATGTCGGCTCTGCCCACGCGATGGATCGTGTGTGGCGGCGGGCGCAAGAACCCCACGCTGATGAAAATGTTGAATGAGAGATTGGGGGCCCCGGTGGAGGCCGCCGAGGCCGTTGGCTGGCGGGGCGACGACATCGAGGCAGAGGCCTTTGCCTACCTTGCTGTCCGGTCGCGCCGGGGGCTGCCGTTAAGCGTGCCCGGCACAACAGGTGTTCCCAAGCCGCAGACGGGCGGCCAGTTCTGCCGCGCTTCTGCTTCTGGGGCGTGAGGAAAGCTTACTCAGCGTCTTCCGCGATGGGAGCGGGCGCCATACGCATATCGAGATAGCCCCCCACCGTATCGGTGAGCTGCCCAATGCGATTATCATAGAAGTGGTTCGCACCGGGGATCGAATGATGCTCGATCACAATCCCTTTTTGCGTTTTCAACCGTTCTACAAGCCGCAGCACGTCTGCCTCTGGGGCGACTTGGTCAATGCTGCCGGACACAACAATGCCCGATGAAGGACAAGGTGCCAGGAACGAGAAATCGTACATGTTGGCGGGAGGGGCGACGGAGATGAAACCATCGACCTCGGGGCGGCGCATCAACACTTGCATGCCAATCCAGGCGCCAAACGAAAAGCCCGCAATCCAGCATTGAGGTGCTTCGGCGTGTTGAGATTGCAGCCAATCAAGCGCCGTTGCGGCATCTGACAGCTCGCCAATACCACCATCAAAGACGCCCTGGCTGCGACCAACGCCACGGAAATTGATCCGCAAGACAGAAAATCCGCGTTCCACAAAGGTCTGGAACAGCGAGTAAGTGACCGGGTTATTCATGGTGCCACCAAACTGGGGATGCGGGTGCAAAACCAGGGCAAGGGGCGAATTGGGGGTCTGGCTGATGTGATAACGGCCCTCAAGCCGACCAGCTGGACCATTGAAAATGACTTCCGGCATGTCTGTTTTCGTTCCTTGATACCAAGATTAAATCTGGCAGCTTTCTGCCAGAAAGTCTCAATTGTCCAATTCCCAAGTAAAATAATCAGCTATTAGGGGTAGCAAATTAGCGAAAAAGGACTAAATACTTGACTACCGGACAGGGTATTGTTGAGACCCTGGTCGGTCGCCTGACCGAAACATATTTCGGCAAGGCGCCGTTACTTACCACAAGCAACTGCTTCTTGCGCAAGAAAATGGCATGCACGTTGTTCTGCGCACAAGAAGGGTAAACGGGATTTGTCGTTTACCGAGGGATTTTGGGGGACGCTTGTGAGCCAAGGAGAAGAATTGTGAAAATGACCACCAAGGGTCGCTATGCCGTCATGGCCATGGCTGACCTTGCCAAATATAGCGATAATCGTCCGGTTTCTCTGGCCGATATCGCATCGCGTCAGGAAATTTCATTGTCCTATCTCGAACAATTATTCGCGCGCCTCAGGCGTGGAGGACTGGTGAAGTCTGTTCGGGGGCCAGGCGGGGGGTATCTGCTGGCGCGGGCATTGGAAGAAACGCGTATTTCTGACATTATTTTTGCGGTCGATGAGCCTCTCTCGGTCACCCGCTGCAAGTCAGATTCCCCCAATGGGTGCATGTCCGACGGGACGCGGTGCCTGACCCATGATCTATGGGACGAATTGGGGCATCAGATACAGCTCTATCTGAGCAGTGTTTCATTGGAAGATATTATGGAACGACGGGTTCGTCGGTCTGCTCCCATAGATGTAGGTTATGACGCTGGGCAGCAGAAGAAAGAACATGCTTTTGATGTGGCGGATTGACCTCTAGCGGGGCGCGCGCGGTTGACCTAAGACACCGTGGCAACGTCCTTTTAAAGTGAGTGGAGCTGGCCAACTGGCCAAGAGTGATGAACTGACTGATGAGCAACAAACGCACATATTTTGACTTCAACGCGACGGCACCTTTGCGTGACGTGGCGCGTGAGGCAGTGTTTGATGCCCTTTCATCAGTCGGCAATGCATCCTCAATTCATGGAGAGGGCAGACGGGCCCACGCATGTATTGAACACGCCCGTGAGGCGGTCGCAGCCCTTGTAGGGGTAGCGCCGGACGGTGTGACGTTTACGAGTGGTGGAACGGAAGCTAATCACCTCGCGTTCGCCCAAGTGGCTGCAAGAGGCGCAAGTGCCATCTTGATCTCTGCCATTGAACATCCCTCTGTCGTGGCGGCCGCAGAAAGAGCCGGTGCGGAAACTGGTTTGTCGGTGACCGAAATTCCGGTGACCGCAGATGGGTGCCTGGACCTTGATGCCTTGTCTGGTCTGCTGGCCGCAAGTGGACCGCGACCTTATGTGTCTGTGATGGCAGCCAACAACGAGACTGGTGTCGTTCAGCCCATTCTTGCCATTTCGCAGCTTGTGAAAGAGGCCGGTGGGGTGCTGCACGCCGATGTCATTCAGATCGCAGGCAAAGAGAGTTTTGATCTGGGAAGCAATGGTGTGGATATGGCGACGCTGTCAGCACACAAGATTGGCGGCCCTCAGGGTGTCGGCGCCTTTGTGTTGGCGACGGACGCATCTGTTGCAGCGCGTCAAACCGGAGGCGGGCAGGAACGTGGCCGCAGATCCGGCACCGAAAACGTCAGCGGGATCGCTGGTTTCGGCGCGGCCGCCAAAGCCGCGTTGGCGGAGATGCGGGACGGTGCCTTCGAACGTGTACGCGCACTGCGGGATGATCTAGAAGTTCGGCTCCAGCGTTCTGGCGCGGAGATCACAGTTTTTGGGCAGAGCGTGGATCGTCTCCCAAATACCAGTTGTTTTTCGGCCCCTGGTCTGAAAGCTGAGACTTTGTTGATGCAGCTCGACCTTGGCGGATTTGCGGTAAGCGCTGGGGCGGCTTGCTCGTCGGGCAAAGTGGCGCGGTCGCACGTGCTGGCCGCGATGGGCGTTGAAGAGAGATTAAGCGCTGGTGCCATCCGGGTGAGCCTGGGGTGGAGCAGCACGGAAGAAGAAGTAGAGATGTTTGCGCAAGCATGGATCCGGGCGGCGTGCCCGGTGAGTGGAGTAGCTGACAGGGTGCCGACCACGGCAACCACCTTGGCAGTGGCGGAAGGATAAGCGACATGGCAGCAACACGTGAAACAGTTAAGGCAGTCGACGAAGCTGTCGGCAAATACAAGTATGGTTTTGCCACTGACATTAAGTCTGAGAAGGCCCCCAAAGGCCTGAACGAAGACACTGTGCGTTTTATCTCTGCCAAGAAGAATGAACCAGACTGGTTGCTTGAGTGGCGCCTGGATGCCTATCGCCGCTGGTTGACCCTGGACGAACCCCAGTGGGCCAAAGTCAATTATCCTGAGATCGACTTTCAGGACTTCTACTATTACGCGGCACCCATAAGTGATGAGGATCGTCCGAAAAGCCTCGACGAAATTGATCCAAAGATTTTGGAAACATACGAGAAGCTTGGCATTCCTCTGGTCGAACAGATGGCCTTGGCCGGCGTGGCTGTCGATGCCGTGTTTGACAGCGTGTCCGTTGTCACGACCTTTAAAGAGAAGCTGAAAGAGGCCGGCGTTATTTTCTGTTCGTTCTCAGAAGCGGTGCAGGAATACCCAGAGCTTGTTCGGAAATATCTGGGCACCGTTGTGCCGCCAACCGACAATTACTACGCGACGCTCAACTCGGCTGTTTTTTCAGATGGCTCCTTTGTCTTTATACCCAAGGGCGTTCGATGCCCCATGGAACTCTCGACCTATTTCCGCATCAACGAAGAAGACACAGGTCAGTTTGAGCGCACACTGATTATTGTCGAAGATGGCGGGTACGTGAGCTACCTCGAAGGTTGCACGGCGCCCATGCGCGACGAGAACCAGCTTCACGCAGCTGTTGTTGAGCTGATCGTGATGGACGATGCTGAGATCAAATATTCCACGGTGCAAAACTGGTATCCGGGTGATGAGAACGGCAAAGGCGGCATCTACAATTTCGTCACCAAGCGTGGCGACTGCCGTGGCACCAATTCCAAAATTTCCTGGACCCAGATCGAAACCGGCTCTGCTGTGACCTGGAAGTACCCCAGCTGCATATTGCGCGGCGACAATTCAGTCGGTGAATTCTATTCAGTTGCGATTTCAAACAATCTGCAACAGGTGGACAGTGGGACAAAGATGATCCATCTGGGTAAGAACACCACCAGCCGGATTATCTCCAAAGGCATCGCGGCAGGGCGCTCGTCCAGCACTTATCGCGGGCTGGTGTCTGTTCACAAGAAAGCGGAAAACGCCCGCAACTTTACCCAGTGCGACAGTCTGCTTATTGGTGACAAATGTTCGGCCCACACAGTGCCCTACATTGAGAGCAAGAACCCGACAGCCATTCTGGAGCACGAGGCCACAACCTCGAAGTTGAGCGACGACCAGCTTTTCTACTGCATGCAGCGTGGGCTGAATGCGGAAGAAGCGGTGGCGCTGCTGGTAAATGGTTTTTGTCGCGATGTGCTGCAGCAATTACCGATGGAATTTGCCGTCGAAGCGCAAAAACTTGTCGCGATCAGTCTGGAAGGCAGTGTCGGTTAACCCGGCACAGAAGGAACAAGAAAATGTTAGAGATAAAAGACCTGCATGCCAGCGTTGACGGAACCGAAATCCTGAAAGGGATCACGCTTTCCATTGGAGATGGCGAAGTGCACGCGATCATGGGGCCGAACGGGTCTGGCAAGAGCACTCTGTCAAATGTGCTGGCCGGTCGTGATACCTATCAGATCACCAGCGGGTCAATCACCTATAAGGGAAGTGATCTGACAGAGCTCAGCATCGAAGAGCGGGCATCTGCAGGTATTTTTCTCGCGTTCCAATACCCAATTGAGATCCCTGGCGTCACCACCATGACTTTTCTGAAAACCGCCGTGAATGCGCAGCGCAAGGCGCGCGGTGAAAAGGAATTGGATGCTGTCCGGTTTTTGAAGCTGGTTCGGGAAAAAGCAAAACAGCTCAACGTTCGGGATGAAATGTTGAAGCGGCCTCTTAATGTCGGGTTTTCCGGTGGCGAGAAGAAGCGCGCAGAAATGTTGCAGATGAGCCTGCTTGAGCCTTCCTTGGCGATTTTGGATGAGACGGACAGTGGTCTGGACATCGATGCTCTGAAAGTCGTGTCCGAGGGGGTCAACGCCCTGCGCGCACCAACACGCTCCATGATCATCATCACCCACTATCAGCGGCTCCTGAATTATATCGTTCCAGACTTTGTGCATGTGTTGGCGAACGGCCGCATCGTGCGCTCTGGCGGTAAGGAGCTGGCGGCCGAGTTAGAAGAAACAGGCTATGCTGACATCACAGAGAGCGCAGCATGACTGAACAGGCGCTCACATATYTGAACGCRAAYGCRGTRCCRTCGGGYGGKCCKGCYTGGCTYGATGAACGYCGYCGYGCGGCACGCGCGAGCTTTGGCGACGTGGGCTTTCCCAACCGTCGTGTTGAGGCTTGGCGTTATACAGACCTTGCGCGCCTGATTTCCAAAACCAACTGGACCCCGTCCGAGCAGGAAGCTGCAGCAATTTTGCCACCCGAAGGAAGCCGAAATCCTTTTGCGGCAATCCCTTCGTGGGTGATTGTTTTTGTGAACGGTTTTTTCAGGCCGGATCTCTCTTCCTTGAGCGATTTGGAAGACGGCCTTGAGATCGGATCGTTGGATGCAGCCCTGGCGGGCGGTACGAAGTTTGAAACCATCTTCGATGCCAATGGACCTGAAGACATTGCACCGATGGCGGCACTCAATGCCGCCTGCGCGCGCGATGGTGCGGTGATCCGTGTGGCCGACGGTGTGAAACTCGATCGCCCTCTGCAATTGCTCCATTACACAACGTCAGGGGATGCCAAAGCATCTCACACACGCCACGTGATCGAGCTCGGTGTAGGGGCGACCATGACACTGCTTGAGGCTCAGGTCGGGTGGGGCGGGGCTTACCTCGCTGACCGTATGACCAATATCGCACTGGGCGAGGGCGCATCACTGACCCATGTCCGGGTGGAAGATGAGGATGTGAAAGCGCTTCATCTCTCAACTGTGCTCGCTGAAATTGCGTCCGAGGCCAGCTACAAAGCTACTACCCTGGCATTAGGCGGCCTCGCAGGGCGTCTGCAGACTGCCATTCGCTTTACCGGCGAAGGCGCGCATGGCGAAAGCAACACGGCTTATCTGTTGCGGGGACGGCAGCATGTGGACACGACGATAATCGTCGATCACGCCGTACCCGCGTGCACGAGCGAAGCGCTTGTCAAAGGCGTATTGGACGGCAGCTCTACAGGTGTCTTTCAGGGCAGGGTCATCGTGGCTCCCCAGGCACAGAAGAGCGACGCCAAGCAGATGAGCAACGCGTTGCTGCTTTCTCGCGATGCAGCCATGAACGCGAAACCTGAGCTGGAAATCTATGCGGACGATGTGTTGTGCGCACACGGCAGTACCATCGGCGAGATTGACGAAGAGGCGCTTTTCTATCTGCGGTCACGCGGCATAGATGAAGAAGCCGCCCGCCGTCTGCTTATTGGAGCTTTCCTGAGTGATGTTCTGGAACGGATTTCGCTGGAAGCTGTTCAGGAGGCCTTGACCGCTCGGGCAAATGTCTGGTTTGAGACGGCCAAGAGTGGGAGTGAGAAATTATGAACGTCATCAATACGGGACAGCGACTTATCCGCGATTTCGACGTTGACGCAATCCGCCGTGATTTTCCCATTCTCTCACGAGACGTGTACGGCAAGCCGCTCGTCTACCTCGACAACGCTGCGTCTGCGCAAAAGCCCACAGCGGTGATTGATGCGGTTCGGGGTGCGTATGAAAACGAATATTCAAATGTTCATCGCGGTCTGCACTATCTGTCGAATGAAACGACCCAGAAGTTTGAGGATGCGCGGGAAACTGTCCGGTCATTTCTAAACGCGCCATCCTCCGATGAGATTATTTTCACCAGCGGGGCCACCGACGCCATCAATCTTGTCGCTGATAGTATTGGGGCTGAGATTGAAGAGGGAGATGAAATCATTCTCTCTGTGCTGGAACATCATTCCAATATTGTTCCCTGGCATTTTCTACGTGAGCGCAAGGGTGCCGTGTTGAAATGGATACCGGTATCTGATGAAGGTGACTTGGATATCGACGAATATGAGAAGCTTTTCACGTCACGTACAAAATTTGTTGCGATAACACGCATGTCCAATGCGATTGGCAGCATAACGCCCACCAAAGAAATGATCCGTATCGCGCATGACCACGACGTGCCGGTACTGGTAGACGCAAGTCAGGGTGTGGTGCACATGGCAACGGACGTTCAAGACCTCGATTGTGAGTTCCTCGTCATCACGGGTCACAAGCTGTACGGCCCCACCGGCATTGGCGCGCTCTACGGCAAGCGGGATCTGCTTGAAAAAATGCGCCCCTATCGCGGTGGTGGCGAAATGATCCGTGAAGTCAAAATGGACGAGATCACTTATGGCGATCCGCCACATCGGTTTGAAGCCGGAACACCCCCGATTGTGCAGGCGATCGGGCTGGGTGCCGCCATCGATTACGTGACCTCATTTGGAATGGACGCAATTTCAGCGCATGAAAAGACACTTCTGGCCTATGCGACGGAGCGGATGTCTGAAATTAATTCCTTACAAATAATAGGGACAACGCCAAATAAGGGTGCAATCCTCTCTTTTATTGTCGAGGGCGCGCACCCACATGATGTTTCAACAGTGATTGATCGAGCCGGCGTCGCAGTGCGGGCAGGTCATCATTGCGCGCAACCGGCAATGGATAGATTTGGCGTAACGGGGACATGTCGTGCCTCATTTGCCATGTATAATACCAAGCAGGAAGTAGATGCTCTGGTAGATTCTATTGCTGGTGCCATTAAGTTTTTTAGTTAGTTGACCTGAGATACCGGACCAAGCCGATGAGTGAAGACATGCARCKYKWRWCCRSMKMKYWRMAYSWNNTGGC
>NVWR01000001.1:126101-1237620 GCA_002746275.1 Rhodobiaceae bacterium
CGTTGAWGWRAWRRCKKCWSASSKKKCNACWRYSTCKGCMATYSSYGYSRAYRAKMWGGCTCGGCTGACCGATGATTTGATCGGGGCAATCAAGACTGTTTACGATCCGGAAATACCGGTTGATATATACGAGTTAGGTCTGATCTATCGCATCGATGTGTCTGACGACAGGGATGTGGTTGTGGATATGACGCTGACGGCACCGGGATGTCCGGTCGCAGGCGAGATGCCTGGCTGGGTTGCCGATGCTGTGAGGTCCGTGGAGGGAATTGGAGATGTCGAGGTGAACCTCGTTTTCGATCCTCCCTGGGACCCAGGCCGTATGACCGATGAAGCGCGTGTTGCGCTTAATATGTATTGAGAGCGTTTTCGGCGAAAACGCGGCTAGATGTAAGTTTGGAGAGCAGCCATGACAGTACGTGAAAGACCAAAAGCAGTCACGCTGACGGAACGTGCCGCCGAGCGCGTTAAGTCCATCATGAGCAGTGCCGAGCAGAATTATGTCGGCGTGCGCATTGGTGTTGAAAAAGGCGGGTGTGCCGGCATGGCGTACACCATGGACTACGCGGAAGAAATTGCTCCCCTGGATGAAGTGATCGAGGACAAGGGTGTCCGCATCCTGATTGACCCCAAAGCGATTTTGTTTCTCATCGGGACAGAGATGGACTGGGAGCAGGAGAAATTCTCCAGTGGCTTCAAGTTCAACAATCCCAACGCGGTAGACGCATGTGGCTGTGGTGAGAGCTTCACCATCACACCAGCCGTGCGCAACTGATAGGCGGGCGGGCGACCTGATATGGCGGTTAGCACTGAGTACAAAGCTTTTGTCTCTGATGTGCTGGAACCTCTAGGAACTGTCCGTATCCGCGCCATGTTTGGTGGCGCAGGCGTTTACTATCACGACATGATGTTTGGCTTGATCGCCAACGAAGTCCTTCACTTCAAAGCAGACGATATCAACAGACCTGCGTTCGAAGACGAAGGCATGGGTCCATTTGTCTATGAACCTCCCAGTGGCAAAACCATCGCCATGTCCTATTGGGAACTGCCAGAGCGGCTTTACGACGAGCCTGAGGAATTTCTGGACTGGGCAAAGGCTGCGATTGAGGCAGCAAGTCGTGCCAAGAAATCGAAATCGAAATCGAAACCAAAACCAAAACCAAAGAAAAAAGCGGCGCGAAAGAAAACCGTCGCAAAGAAAAAGGGCCGCTGATTTTCCCCAACGGCCCCTCCTTATCTGTCAGACGAAGTGTTACTCGCCCTGGAAGTTTGCGGGGCGTTTCTCAAGGAAAGCGCGGACGCCTTCTTTGAAGTCTTCGCTTCGACCGGCACTGCGTTGCATCTGCCGCTCAAGGTTGAGCTGCTCTTCATAGGTGTTGTCATCGCTCTCCCAATAAAGCTTACGAATAAGCCCGAGAGAGAAGGGACCATCTGCCAATTTTCGCGCAATTTTTTGAGTTTCGGCGGTCAGTTGGTCGTCCTCAAACACGCGGTTGATGAGACCCCACTGCAGCGCTGTCTCGGCGGGAAGCTTCTCGCCCATCAGCGAAAGCTCCATGGCGCGGGCCCGACCCACAAGGCGAGGCAACAGCCAGGTAGACCCACCGTCTGGCACCAGGCCAATACGGCGAAAGGCTTGCAGGAAGTAGGAAGACTTGGCGCACAAAACCATGTCACCCATAAGCGCGAAGCTCATGCCAACACCCGCCGCAGGTCCGTTGACCGAGGTGATGAAGGGAACGTGCAGGTTCCGCAAGCGCCGAAGGAAAGGGTGATAGGCGGTTTCAAGGGCGGAGCCAGCATCAGGGCGTTTGGGAGCGTTGCCCCCATCATTTCTACCCTGCAGGTTAGCCCCGGTGCAAAAGCCTCGCCCCTCACCCGTCATGATGAGGCAGCGGACCTTATTTTCTGGGTCTTCCACGACGTCCATCGCGTCGCCCAATCCCTTCAGCATCTCCATAGACACCGCATTCATCACTTCTGGATGATTGAGGGTAAGTGTCGCCAACCCATCTTCTATATCGAGTTTTGCCCGCTCGAATTCCATTTGCTTCTCCTGTCAGATTGTCGTGTTGATTTGGAAATATTTGCGCCCAGAATTCAGGCTGTGAACTCAGGCTGTTTTTTCTTGAGAAACGAGACGACGCCTTCCTTGAAATTTGGATGGTCGCCCAGCATACCCTGGGTATCGCGCTCATAGTCCAGCTGTTCAGACAGACTGTTGGTCTCTGAAAGGGTGAGCGCCTTTTTGATTTCCCCAAAGGCGTTGGGCGGTCCATCTGCAAGCTTGCGAGCGTACACAAGAGCGTGGTCCATCAGTTTGTCATCATCGACACAGTCAAGAATGAGACCCCAGTCCGCAGCCATTTCAGCAGACAATTTGTTGCCAAGAAAGGCGAGAGCACGTGCCCGCGCACGGCCAACAAGGCGCGGTACAAACCAGGTGCACCCCATGTCGGGGATGAGTGCGAGCTTTGGTCCGAAGACCTGCATGAAATAGGCGGAGCGTGCGGCAACAACAATGTCAGCAGAGAGGGCAAGGCCCACACCACCGCCGGCTGTTATACCGTTGACGGCAGAGATCACGGGTTTGGGGACTTCCGCAAGTTCAAGCACGAGAGGGTTGAAACCAATTTTCATGCCGTGCGCCACGCGTTGGCCGGTCGTCATCCCATCATTGTCATCCACGACGCCGGTCGCCAGATCCGCCCCAGAACAAAAGGCGCGACCATTGCCGGTGAGGAGCAAAACGCGAGCGGTCCTATCCTTAGCGAAAGAAGCAACGGCGCTGCGAATATCGTCGATCATTTGTGGATTGATGCTGTTGAGGACATCAGGTCGATTGAGGGTCAGATGCGCAATGCCGTCCGACACTTCGTAAAGTATGGTTTCCATGGTGCCTCGCCAAAAATGAAACGCACGCCGAGTGGGCGCGGAAAGGTAGATTTGGCGCAAACCTTACTGGCAGCCCTTCGTTGACGAAAGGCTGTTGCAAAAAATGTTTGGTAATGACTGAAAAACACACAGAGGCCGCTACGTAAGGCGGAGCCTGTTTTGGAGCCGATGCCTAGCCCGCTGCGGCTTGTTCCGCTTCACCTGAGGCAATGACACGATTCCGGCCCTGGTCTTTTGCAGCATAGAGAGCCGTATCAGCGCGTTCAATGAGCGACTGAGGTGTGTCTCCTAGCTGAAACTGGGAAACGCCAAGGGACATGGTAACTTTCCCGAGGTTCTGCCCTGTAGATTTTTTGATCAACTCGCGGGACTGGATGACTTTCCGGATATGGTTCGCGACCGTTACCGCATCTTCCAGAATTGTGTTCGGCAAAACCATGACAAATTCTTCACCGCCGTAACGGGCAGGCGTGTCCTGACCTTTGATATTGCTGCTCAGGCATCTGCCGACGAGACGCAATACCTGGTCACCGGCTTGGTGGCCAAACGTGTCGTTGAATTTCTTGAAATGGTCAATGTCGCCCATCACGAGGCACAGGGGGCTGGAATTCTGACTGACAGTGGCGATTTCGGAAAGAAGCACTTCATCAAACGCTTTGCGATTGGGGATGCCGGTCAGTTGATCTGTCATCGCCTCACTGCGTGCAGCAACAAGGTTGGTCCGCAGCTCTTCCACTTCGCTCTTGGATTCGATCAGTTTGTCTTCCAGCTGGCGGGAGCGTGCCTCCATCTGCTTGGTAGCTGCAACGATGGTATCGACAACCTGGCCAAGATCAGCGGCGGAGATTTCGCTGGTCAATGCAGCACTCACGCCTTCCATTGATTTACCAAACTGACTTGTGTCTCCCGTCACGCTGGACATCAACTCAAGGATGTTATCCATCTTGTCGGAAAGTTGTTCGCCAGCCTCAAGAGTTGAATTTGCCAAATCGGATTGAGGCAGAGCCAGAAGTGATGCCATTTCGTACATGAACGGGGAGTCGAATGGCTTCTCGTCAGTGAAGCGCTGATTTATCTGGTCAAGCAGTTCTTTGTTCTGGCTCGACGCATAGGAGTACCAGACGCTGTAGGCATTTGGGGTCGGCTCAATCTGATTTTCACTCATGAGTCGCATGGCTTGTGCGCCATATTCTACAACTGGTGATCCGTTAATTTCGGGCTGCACATCTATCCCCTGTTTGCACTGGATTGTCTCAATAGCGGCTAGGGTATTCTTCGACGGTTACGCGAGTGTAAATGTTTGAGAAAACATCCGCTCGAAAACGCTCTTTTTCGGGGAGAAGTACGGGTTTTGGCCCGTATGGCCAGCACCTCACATAGATGTTACCTTAATAAATGGTTTCTATGGGAAAGTGGAAACCGAAAATGGCAGGGATGACGCGGTGCCCGATACCTGAGGCTGGTGTTGGTAAAGCGCATGCGAGCAGGCATTTGCCAAGACAGAAAAGCGGCTTTGACCGCCAAAAGGGAGGCTCGGCATGAGCGTAGCTGAAGACAACCGAGGCGCAGACGATGCGTCAGCGGCCACCGCAATGCGGGAAATCTTAGATCGACAAAAAGCAGCGCAGCTCAAAGAGGGAGCCCCCAGCGTCGAGCGCCGGATCGATTGGATTGATCGGGCAATCGCTCTTCTGGTGGATAACCAAAAAGAAATTGCCGCAGCCATGGCGGCTGACTTTGGCCATCGCAGTATAGAGCAATCGCTGCTGACTGATATTATGGGATCTATTGGTCCTCTGAAACACGCCAAAAAGCACGTTCGCGAATGGTCAAAAGCTGAGAAACGCAAGGTGCTGTTTCCGCTGGGGCTGTTTGGGGCGAAAGCGCGAATTGAGTATCAACCCAAGGGCGTTGTCGGCGTGATCAGCCCATGGAATTTTCCGATCAATCTGACTTTTGTACCCCTCGGAGGAATTTTCGCCGCGGGTAATCGGGTGATGATTAAGCCATCTGAATACACACCGGCTACATCAGAACTGATGGCCAGAATGTTCCGGGAGGCTTACGACGAAACCGAAGTCGCCGTCGTAACAGGCGGACCAGCGGTCGGAGAAGCCTTCTCCCGCCAGCCTTTTGATCACCTGCTGTTCACAGGCGCGACATCCGTTGCACATCATGTGATGCGCGCAGCGGCAGAAAACCTGGTGCCTTTGACATTGGAGCTGGGAGGCAAGTCACCTGTCATCGTGTCCAAATCAGCCAAGATGGATGATGCAGCTGCCAAGATCATGACAGGCAAGACAATGAACGCCGGGCAGATCTGCCTGGCACCTGATTATGTTTTTGTGCCGGAAAGCAAAATTGATGAATTTGTCGGCGCTGTTCAGAAGTCAGTCAAAAAAATGTACCCGACCCTGAAGGACAATCCTGACTACACGTCCATCGTGAACCAACGCCATTTCGATCGCCTGAATTCGTATGTTGATGATGCCAGAGCGAAGGGTGCCACGATCATTGAGGTCAATCCGGCTAACGAGGATTTCTCACAGCAGCCGCACCACAAAATTCCACCGACCCTCGTTCTCAATCCAACGGACGATATGAAGGTCATGCAGGAAGAAATTTTTGGTCCACTGCTGCCGATCAAAACTTACAAAGACAGTGATGAGACGATTGACTACATCAATGCCAATGACCGTCCGCTTGGCCTTTACTATTTCGGTGAAGACAAGGCTGAAGAGAAAAAGGTTCTTGAAAACACCACGTCTGGTGGGGTCACTGTCAACGATGTGATTATGCATATCTCGATGGAAGACCTGCCGTTTGGTGGCGTCGGGCCTTCTGGCATGGGTGCCTATCACGGGTTTGACGGATTTAGAGAATTTAGCCACGCCAAAGCGATTTATACCCAGGCGAAGGCAAGTTTTGTCGCTGAAATGTTCCGGCCTCCTTATGGGGATGGCACGCGCAAGCGGCTTGCTTCTCAGATTAAAAAATAGAGATAGTCGTTTCGCGGCGAGCTCAAGCGATCAAAGGCGGCTCCAATAGGGGCCGCCTTTTTTGTCGAGTTAATATTTTTCCGTAAAGAAAATTACCGGACACCCAGCCGACGGATCGAGGCGGGGGTGTAGCGGTCTTCGCGGAGTTCGTGAGCGAAAAAATTCACGGGTGGTTCTTCGTTTATAAGGCCACCGACCAGGTAGCGACCATTGCTGAGGTCGTAATATGCCATTCCCGACCCACCACACAGCGGTACTTCGTAAGCGGTTTTTGGAAACCCTTCCTGGACCCGCCACAATTGACCGCGCGTATCGTAGAGCTCGGTCGCAACGATGCCCCAGCTATCTTCCTGCAGGTACATCAGCCGGCGCGCATAGACATGTCGCGTCGCGGGCTTCAAATTTGCTTCGATCACCCACGCGCGCTGAAGTTCGTAGCGCATGTGTTCCTGATTAAGGTGGCGCGGCTTGATGATCTGGTCATAGGTAAGAGCGTCAGAGCCGAGCGCGTAACTGTTGTTGGGCAGGTAGTATTCGTTTTTGCCGATGACGGTCCAATCGTAGCGGTTCGGTGATCCGTTGAAGCCTCCCAGACTGTCCACTGTGGCCATGCCGTCAGAGTTCACGCCGGGGTTATCGTAAGCGATATTGGGCGCACGCCGAACACGTCTTGTTCCCGGGCTATATTGCCAGGCCAACCGAGACTGCTCAGCCATGTTGATGGTCTCGTGAACCAGGACTACGTTGCCGGCACGGCGCGCCGGGGCCACTGTGTGGGCGATGTAAAGCGCCCAGATGTTATTCAGATCTTCCGCTTTATCYTTCGTYGGRTCGTTCCAKGTRACRATMGCYTCGTCCTGCACRGTGTATCKGGTGAAAKYTCCCGACTCYGTTGGGATCGCTGCCGCAAACTGCCGTGTCGCCTTGAAGTTAATGAAGGCCAGCATGTGGTTCCAGATGATCTCATATGCACTGTTGGGGATGGGGAAGGGCTTAGCCATAATCGCCCCAGTAACCCCGTTTCCACCAGGAGCAAGCTCACCCACGACGGCATTGTTGCGGGCTGCTGCGAAGACATTCTCCGGGAACGTGCAAGTCCGGCGTGCCTGATAGACAGGCATGAAATAGCTGCTGGAATACATATCAAGCAGTGCTTTGTGAGTGCCTGTCAGCCGGGCGCCATATTGCGCGGCATTGTCCGGGGTGACGGTGAACAGGCGGGGATCACTGGCAAAGGGGTCAGGGTGGTGCATCCCGGCCTGATAGCCCACATGCGCAGGCGGCGACGAAAGACCGCCGGTCCAAGCCGGAATTGATCCATCAGCATTGCCACCGCGTTCTGCCCCCAACGGTGTGAGGTCACGCCCGAGACGTGCCGCAACAGAATCAGGAACCTTTGCGAAGGCTCCCGTTGCGAGGCTGGAAAACCCCACGATGAGTGCCGCCATCGCGGTCAGTTTGGTGTAGGCCATAACATCGCCCCATCTAGTAAATTGAAATTACTATTGGAGCGTGCCGCAAGCCGAAGAGGGAAGCAAACAAAAAATGGAAAGTCCGAAAAGCGCTTTAAGCGTCTTCCGTTACCGGATCCCGGCGTTGGATAGGCCGGGCGAGGAAGGCAGGCATATGACCGTCAAATGGATCATGGGCCTTTTTCCCCGACTGATTTTGAGTGGGTTCAGCTGTTTTCGTCTCTGCTTTGGCCGTGGTCTTTGCCTCGGCAATGTCGGCTGTTGAAGTCTCATCGTCTGAGGCCTCAGGTTTTGCCCGGGCGCTCTCGGGCGCTGAGGTCTCATCAGCACTGCCAGCCGTATTTTCGGCGGCCTTCTTGTTGCGGCCCCCCCGGCTACGGCGAGWAMRYKWWWWKYTARRCKYRRWNCTSYKSKTNCNTAGWTNCANTSTTWWMMKTMNTYGCWKTCYYWNNCGTRGTNGCMGSYKTGGCTTCGACTTCAGCTGGTGCATCGGAAGATTTCGCGTCCTTCTTGGTCGCCGCCGTGGCTTCCTCGATTTTATAGCCGATCAGTTTTTCGATGGCCGCAAGATATTTGGAATCTTCTCGTGTCGAGAGCATGAAGGTCGCACCTTCACGACCCGCCCGTCCTGTGCGGCCAATACGGTGCACATAGTCTTCTGCATGCGAAGGCACGTCGAAATTGAAAACGTGACTGACCGCAGGAATATCAAGACCACGTGCGGCCACGTCACTGGCGACCAGCAGTTGGATTTCATTACCCTTGAAGGCGGCAAGCGTCTTCATGCGTGTTGATTGATCCAGGTCACCATGCAGGCAGCCCGCAGAAAATCCATGCTTCACAAGCGAGCGATGCAGAACACCGACGTCGCGTTTGCGATTGCAGAAGATGATTGCATTTTTCACAGTCTCTGACTTGAGAAGTTTCCGCAGCACATCGCGCTTGTCGAGCCGCGTTGTGGAAACCAGTCTCTGTGTCACTGTCGCAGCAACAGAAGCAGGCTTCGACACTTCAATGCGCACTGGGTCTTTCAAGAACGCTTTTGTCAGACGCGTAATTTCGGGCGGCATTGTCGCGGAGAAAAACAGCGTCTGGCGCTTGCCTGGAATAAGTTTGCAGATGCGTTCGATGTCAGGGATGAAGCCCATGTCGAGCATGCGGTCCGCTTCGTCAATCACCAGTGTTTGCACGCCGGTCAGCAATATCTTGCCGCGCTCGAAATGATCAAGCAGGCGACCCGGCGTGGCGATCAGAACGTCCACACCGCGATCAAGTTTTTTCTCTTGTTCAGAGAACGACACGCCGCCGATGAGCAGTGCCATCGTGAGCTTGCTGTTCTTGCCATACACTTCGAAGTTTTCAGCAACCTGCGCTGCCAGTTCACGCGTCGGCTCCATGATCAAGGAACGCGGCATGCGCGCACGTGCGCGACCGCGCGACAATTTATCAATCATGGGGAGTGTGAAGGAGGCGGTCTTGCCGGTGCCTGTCTGCGCGATGCCGAGAATGTCGCGGCCTCGCAGAGCTTCCGGTATGGCCTGTGCCTGGATCGGGGTGGGCACGGTGTACCCAGCATCTTTGACCGCATCGAGCACTTTGGTGCCCAAGCCAAGATCATCGAATGTAACTTCGGGCGCGCTGCCCAATTCTTCAGTTGTCATATGTCTCTATTCTGCCATTTGCATTGGCCGCTTTTTGGGTCACCCGGATGGTGAAGCTCTCGCGGCGAGTGGCAGCTAAAGTCCAGCGCTGCCAAACGAATTGGGGCGGACCATAAAGTTTGCAGGCGGATTGTCAACAAAACTGCCACAGGTTATGTGGCTTTTTCGCAACAATTTGCCTTGGGCCATCTGTTGTGGGGTTAGATATCCAAATCTGTCGCAAAAGCGGCGCGTTCCTGGATGAATTTGAACCGCAACTCCGGTTTATTGCCCATCAGATGAGTGACTGATTCCTTGGTCGCATCCACGTCATTTTGCGGAATCATCACTTTAAGCAGGGTGCGTTTGTCTCGCCTCATCGTGGTTTCTTTTAGCTGTGCCGCCATCATTTCACCCAGCCCTTTAAAGCGGCTGATTTCAATCTTACCCCGGCCTGTGAAGTCACTCTTGAGGAGAGCGTCTTTATGGGCGTCGTCGCGGGCATAGGCCGTCTTGCCCCCTTGCGCGATTTTGTAGAGCGGCGGCACAGCAAGATACAGGTGGCCGTTCTCAATAAGACCGGGCATCTCCTGGTAGAAGAAGGTGATGAGGAGCGCGGCGATGTGAGCGCCGTCCACGTCCGCATCGGTCATGATGATGACTTTCTCGTACCGCAAGTCTTCATCGCGGTACTGGCCACCTGTGCGCGCACCTAGCGCCTGTATCAGATCGCCGATCTGCTGGTTCGCCGCCATCTTGCCAGCCGTTGCACTCGCCACATTCAGTATCTTGCCTCGCAGTGGCAGAATGGCCTGGGTCTTGCGGTCACGGGCCTGCTTGGCAGAGCCACCGGCAGAGTCTCCTTCGACGATAAAAATCTCAGAGCCCGCCGCCCCTGATTGGGAGCAATCCGACAGCTTGCCGGGCAGGCGGAGTTTCCGCGTGGCGGTTTGACGGTTGACCTCTTTTTCCTGTTTGCGACGCAGCCGATCTTCGGCGCGGTCGATCACCCAGTCCAACAGTTTTGCAGCCTGTTGCGGCTGCCCCGTCAACCAGTGGTCGAAATGGTCACGCAATGCCGCTTCGGTAAGCTTCTGCGCATTCAGGCTGGCCAGCCGATCTTTGGTCTGACCCTGGAATTCCGGCTCCCGAATAAAGATAGAGAGCAGGGCGCCTGCTGAACTCATCACATCATCGGCGGTGATTTGTGCTGCCTTCTTATTGTTCACCAGCTCCCCATAGGCCTTCAGGCTCTTGGTGAGGGCCGAGCGCATGCCCGCCTCGTGGGTGCCGCCATCTGGTGTTGGCACTGTGTTGCAATAGGATGAGATGAAACCGTCGCTGGCCGCATACCAGCCGATGGCCCATTCGACAGTGCCGTGGCCGCCATTCTCGCGCTTCACACGTCCGGTGAAGGGCTCGGCGGTGACTGAAGTCAGGCCTTCGGTTGAAACTGCAAGAAAGTCGACTAACCCATTGGGAAAATGGAGAACATCCTTTTCCGGCGTCGTGTCTTTTTCACTCAGCAGGGCGGCGTCGCAGGCCCAGCGTATTTCCACACCGCCAAACAGATACGCTTTAGAGCGCGTCATTTTGTAAAGCCGGGCGGGTTTGAAACTTGACCGGTCGCCAAATATTTCCGCATCCGGGTGGAAGGTCACAGTCGTGCCGCGCCGGTTTTTGACCGAGCCTTTTTTCTTCAGGCCCCCCTGTGGTTTGCCCCTGGAAAATCGTTGCTCATACAATTGTTGATCGCGGGCAACTTCCACGATGAGCGAGTCTGAGAGAGCGTTGACGACGGACACCCCGACACCGTTCAGGCCGCCAGAGGTCTCATAGGCATCTCCGCCGAACTTACCGCCCGCATGCAGCGTGGTCATGATGACCTCAAGCGCGGACTTGGATTTGAACTTGGGGTGAGGGTCGACGGGAATACCCCGGCCATTGTCGGCAACCCGCAAGGAGCCATCTTCCAGAACCGCCACATCAATCCAGCTGGCGTGACCGGCAACGGCCTCGTCCATGGCATTGTCCAGCACTTCGGCAAACAGATGGTGCAGGGCGCGCTCATCCGTGCCGCCAATATACATGCCCGGTCTGCGACGAACCGGCTCGAGCCCCTCCAGAACCTCAATGTCTTTGGCCGAATAGCTTTTGCTTGTCCCGGATTTGCCCGCCGCCTTTGGCACTGCCTTTTTGGGAGCAGCCTTGGCCGCACCCTTCTTGGGAGAGGCAAACAGGTCGGCATCATTTGATTTAGGGGCGGGTAATTTCTTTTTAGCGGGCATGAATACTCGAAAAATAAGGGGACCAGGGCCAGCAGGAATGAGAGTGGAGGCCTCTACGAATCAGATTTCAAGTTTAGAGCGTTTCCAGGAAAAGTGGGTACCGGTTTTCCGTCCTGAAACGCGTAATCTGGAAGATGGCATAAGCCGCTCAATTCCCCATATGATGGCGTAACAGAATTATTCAGGGGGAATAGCCATGACCGCGACCATAAATGATGAACTGAAACTGCCATGTGGGGCCGTTCTCAAAAACCGCCTTTGCAAGGCCGCGATGACGGAGGGCCTGGGCAACCCGCAGAACCAGGCGACCGCCCGCCACGTCAATCTTTATCGCCGCTGGGCMGAGGGYGGRGCRGGCATGYTGCTGACCGGCAATGTGCAGGTCGACCGGCGYTATATGGARCGTCCCGGCAATGTGGCGATTGATGGCCCCCAGTCGAACGAGGCGATTGCGGCGCTGCGCAGTTTTGCTGAAGCCGGCACGGCCAACGATACGCATCTGTGGATGCAGATCAGCCATGCAGGGCGACAAACACCCGCGTCAGTGGCAAAGCAGCCCGTGGGCCCCTCCGACGTTGCGCTGGAAATGCCCGGCAGCCAGTTCGGCAAACCCCGCGCGCTGATAGGCACCGAGATTGAAGATGTCATCAAACGCTTTGCCCATGCTGCCACCATCGCCCGCGATGTGGGCTTCACCGGAGTGCAAGTGCACGGCGCTCACGGTTATCTGATTTCAGAATTTCTCTCCCCCGACGTGAACACCCGCACCGACGAGTGGGGCGGCAGTCTGGAAAACCGGGCACGGCTTCTGCTCGAAACTGTGCGTGCCGTGCGCGCCGCTGTCGGGGCCGATTTCCCCGTCTCTGTGAAATTGAACTCTGCCGACTTCCAGCACGGCGGGTTTAGCGATCAGGACGCGCTGCAGGTCGCCAAATGGTTGAACGATGAGAAGGTTGATCTGCTGGAAATTTCCGGCGGCACCTACGAGCAGCCGCGCATGGGCGGCTATGACGACATGACGCTCAATCCCGACCGCTCGGAAAAACGCGCTGAAAGCACCATCGCCCGCGAGGCCTATTTTCTGGAATACGCAGAGGGCATTCGCGCCGTCACAACCATGCCCCTGATGGTGACCGGCGGCTTCCGCTCTGTTGTAGGCATGAATGCAGCACTCGCGTCCGGCGCCATGGACATGGTGGGCCTTGGCCGCCCGCTTTGTGTGGATGCGCAGGTGCCCAATAAATTACTGTCAGGTGCGATGAGCGAAACCCCGGCGTTCGAAAAGACACTGCAGATCGGCCCCGGCTGGCTGGGGCCTCACAGTCCTTTCGCGTTAGTGAAAGGCCTCAACGGCTGGGGGCAACAAGGCTGGTTCTGCCTGCAACTCCTGCGCATGGGCGACGGCCAGGACCCGGACACCAAACTCGGCGTCTTCAAGGCCTTCCGCAACTACGTAAAAAACGAAGCCCAAACGGCAGGAGCATTGGTGAGGTAAACTATTATTAGTTCGAGATGGCGGGGGCACGCCTACCCATCATAGGTTGAGATTTGCTGCGGCCTCACCCTGAGGAGGAGCGCACGCGCCGTCTCGAAGGTGGGAGGGGGACAAAAACAAAATCCTGAGCGTGGCACCCTGGACCCCCGGAACAAGTTCGGGGGTGACTATGTATAAGATTGTCATGCTCGGGCTTGACCCGAGCATCCACGGGAAATCGAAAAGCCGCATGGACCCTCGGATCAAGTCCGAGGGTGACGGATTGCGGGGGCACCCTGATTGACCATATGTCAAACACCCGCAGTGCAATTTCACAGCTACCGGAAAAGTCCTTGCCTTTCCCCCATGGTGGAATGCAAGCTTTGTTTTGAGGTGGGTGCCGCTTGGCAAGCGGTGCGTGAGGTAGGGGTGAGGTGTAGTGGCGTCAACAGGTCAGATAAATTGGGGACGAAATCGACTACTCGCATTCATGGTGCTTGTAAGCACTTCCGTGCTTGGTTCGTGCGATGAAAGTTACACGCACGAAGATTTAGTTTTTCAGTTGGCAGCGGTTATCTCTGGTCTACCTGCGATGGATTATGTCCCTGAAGAAATGCAGGCGCTRTGTGATCTGGATAGCGGATGGRCATCTTCCCCRGTTTACAACGTTCCGGGATATGCACGTGTGGCTGGTGCAGATAGAAATGCGATAGAAAATCTGGCAGCAGGGAAAGCGCCAGAACCCTCGGTGGGGATSGGAGGTTGTTTTCCTTGTTTKCARGARCTYATCGCGCGTGAGTTYCAATATATTGAGACGTATTATGTCACGGCGGCAGATAGAAAAGCGATTGCCATTGCTGCTGGAACCATGAGGTTTGAACACACCTATCGTGATAGGTACCCCAATCAGACAGGCCTTTATCGTTATGAACTGGTCCACAGAAATGCGCCAGGGCCAGAGGAGGTTGGCCTCTATTTATACGAACAGCTGAACCGTTCCAACACCCCAGGCAACGATTGCGATCTCTTCGACAATGCGCTGCTTCGTGCCGCCCGACAACATGAGCAGCATGCTGTGAGCAAGCCTGAGTTAAGCTCGTTCTGGRGAGATTATCAAACCTACAAAGAGCAACTCGGGGATCGCTGCGTTGCCGTGCGACGTATTGACAAGTTTGAAGCCCCCTATGTTTTCGAAACCGAGGAAAGACGAATGGCCACGGYTCCGTGGCGACTTATCTCCGGCCATATTTACAGATGGAGAACACGCATTGTCCGCCGGGTGAACAACACTGTGATTGCTCAGGCAACGGAATATTGGTACCGGGTGCATTTGGGTGGTAAATCCTTTGAACGCCGTGCCAGTTGTGGAAAAGCGGGTTTTCCCGGCATCACTAAAATTCTCTTCCACCAGCCCGAGGGGGTACCTGAGGAATGACCAACGAGCCACAAGTCACACTGCAGGACCTGAAGGATATTCAAAACCAGGCTCTGTTGGCGTCGATTGCCTACGATAATAACCTACTAGGTGGTGTCTTCCTTGAAAAAAGCATCGATCGGTTCGATGAGTTTTATGGAGAAGAAGCGGGCAAAGCGCGGACCGAAACTTCGCCACGACAGTTAAATGCACTGTCACCGTAATTCTGTCGCCTCACCCCTCAATCACATCGCTGAGATAAAGTTCGATCATGCGCAGCATTTCGCGGCGTCGGGCGTCGCGGTCCTTGGGGTCGTCGCTGAGCATGGCGAGGTCCGTGAGGGCGGAGAGGGAACCCAGCACGGTCTCAATGATCGCGTGGGCGCGGGGGCCTTCGAGGGTGACGCCACCGGCGACAAGGCCCGCGCGAAACAGATCGCCAATGTCGCTATCGCCGGTACTCATCGTGTCTGAGAACGACTGGGTCCGGGTGGCATCACGCAGCAGGGCCACATAGACAGGCCGCTTCAGCAGCTCCTCCCAATAGGTATCAAACGACAGCCGCGTCGCCCGCCGCCAGCCAATGTCTTTTGGCGCAGCCTTGAGGGCGGCGTTACACACCGCGACAATCTCTTCCCCGAGCTGGCGTTGCAGCAGGCGCAACACGTCCGCCGCATCCTCAAAATACTGATAGATGGAACCCACCGGCACCTTGGCGGCCCGGGCAAGCGCTGTCGTCGTCACCGCCTCAACCCCGTGTTTGGCGACAAGCTTAGCTGCCGCCACCAAAATCTTGGCAACGCGCTGTCGGCCTCTTTCCTGTGTCGGTTCCCGCATAACCTCTCTTTCCCACTCTCGTCAGCTCTTGACAAGCGTAGCAGTAAAATATGAATATGTTTCATGTTTTGAACAAGGAGACATTATGACTTTGGGGAAATTGACCATCGCGGCAACAGCGGTGCTTTTGGTGTTGGGCACGCAGAGCCAGGCGGCGACCATTGAACTTGATCTGGTGAGCGAGGAGGCGAGCGCCCAGGAGATCATTCAGGAAGCGCTGATCGAGGTGTCTCCCGGCGACACGATCGTGCTGCCTGTGGGCACCTATCATCTCACCGATGGACTTTCCCTCGACATTGATGGTGTCACCTTGCGCGGCCAGGGGCCGGACGCCACCATTCTCTCTTTCAAAGGGCAGGTGACAGGCGGCGAGGGGCTGCTGGTGACGTCAGACAAGATCGTGCTGGAAGGTTTTGCCGTCGAAGACGTGAAGGGCGATGCCATCAAGGCGAACGGGTCTGACGAAATCACCTTCCGCAACATTCGCGTGGAATGGACAAACGGCCCGGCACCAGAGAACGGTGCCTATGGTCTTTACCCGGTTTCCTCAACCCATGTGCTGATCGAGAATTGCGTGGCCATTGGTGCGTCGGATGCGGGCATTTATGTTGGCCAGTCGCAGCACATCGTCGTGCGCAATTCCCGTGCCGAATATAACGTGGCGGGCATTGAGATTGAGAACTCCTTCTATGCCGACGTGTACGACAATCTGGCAACTCACAATACCGGCGGCATTTTGATTTTCGACTTACCGGGCCTGCCGCAGCAGGGCGGTCACAGCATTCGCGTGTTCAACAATCGCTCGGTGAACAATGACACGCCCAACTTTGCGCCAGAAGGCAACATTGTCGGCGGTGTGCCCATGGGCACCGGCATCATGGTCATGGCCAACCGGGACGTGGAACTGTTTGGCAATGAGATTGACGGCAACGCCACAACCGGCCTGATGATCACCGGCTATCCAAATGACTATGATGATGCGCTTTACCAACCGCTTCCCGCGGGCATTCATGTGCATGACAATAAGTTTGGGAACAACGGCTTTGCGCCTGACGATGAAATCGGCGAGGTCTTTGCGGAGATTGGTGGCACGCCGGTGGCAGATATTGTCTGGGACGGACGCCTGCCCTGGTTTGAGACCTTTTTTGGACCAAGCGCGGGTGAGGGCATCTATATCGGTGGGAACGAAGCAACAGATGGCGGAGAGGTGACCTTTGCCAATCTGGACGTGACCTTCTGGTTCGCCGCACGCTGGYTCCACRGTGTGGAKCGCGARGCRCCRTCCCATGCGGGTGAYCCRGCYGTSTTGACCCCGGTCACGCTCAGTCAATTGGYGGGCGAATGAGGGCTTTCTTCCATAGGCTGGCAATCCTTCTGGGGCTTTGCCTCGGGATGGGGACGCCAGCCTTGGCCGTGAACCTAGAGGCGGCTCTTTCTGAGACACCACCAAAACGGCTTTCGGAATACGGTCTGTTTGCTGATCTCCGGGGTCAGGTCCCGGCAGAAGGCGTGGTGCCGTATGATCTGGCAACACCTCTTTTCACGGACTACGCGGTGAAGCTCCGCTTTGTTGCCGTGCCGGACGGCATGTCTGTTCCCTATAGCGAGCGGGACGCGCTGGACTTTCCCGTAGGTACAATCCTCGTGAAGACCTTCGCCTATCCTGATCTAGCAGGCGGCGAGGAAGGTGGACTTCATCTGGTGGAGACGCGACTGCTTATCCATCGGGCATCAGGCTGGTTGGCGCTTCCCTTTGTCTGGAATGCGGAACAGACAGACGCGGTGTTGAAGCGGGCGGGAAAAACCCTCACCGTGATGGCGACGCTGGGCGATGGCAGCACCCAGGAAATACGCTACGCCGTTCCCAACGTGAACCAGTGCAAAGGCTGCCATGTTTCCAATGGCACCATGACGCCCATTGGCCCCAAGGCCCGCAATCTCAATCGCGATTTTGACTATGCAGACGGAACGGAGAACCAACTCGCCCATTGGGAGCGCATCGGGTTTCTCGGCACACTGCCTGCACCTCCCGCAGCGCTTCCCCGCACCGCCGACTGGCTGGACGAAGACACAACCTCACTAGAAGACCGCGCCCGCGCCTATCTCGATGTGAATTGTGCGCATTGCCATTCTCCCGTTGGGCCGGGCAAAACCTCAGGGCTTTTTCTGGAGTGGGAAGAAACCAGCGCCTCGCATTTAGGGGTATTAAAACGCCCGGTTGCGGCAGGGCGCGGGTCGGGCGGTTTGGATTTTGATATTGTGCCCGGCGATCCCGATAACTCGATCCTTCTCTTTCGCATGGACTCCGTTGATCCCGGCATCATGATGCCGGAGCTTGGTCGTGGACTGGTGCACACGGAAGGGATCGAGTTGATCCGGAAATGGATCGGGTCGCTCGAGGAGTGAACAGGCTCAGGCGCTACGCTTCTTCTTTTTCTTTGCCAAATGGTAGGTGAGCGCCTGGGAGATACAGTGGCGCAGTTCCGCCTCGGGCAGAGGGGCATTCACGTCCAGCAGAATGCTGCGATTGCCAACAAGGGTGAGCGTGTCGCCATACATGTCGCGGAAGGCGGGCACTAGCCCAGTCTGACAATGGAAGTAGAGCGCAATCTGCTCCGGATTGGCCTTGATGGCATCGATCCGGATCGTGCTGCCACTTTTTGTTTCCGGAGTGAGATAGCTGGGCTGGCCCCATTTCAGCGTCTCTGTCAGGGCCCCAACGCCTTCCATCTTGGAGGCGGTATCAAAGATCAGCGCACGCAGATCAAGCAGCCTACCCCGCGCGGGCTGGGCATAGGCTTTGAAGGTGGCAGCCGTTTCCGGTGATTGAAAACGACGCTGCTTTGGTTTTGTCATCTCGCATGCCCTCATTGGTCGGTGCATAGTTTAAGGGGTACCTACTGACAGTCCCTGTCAGCAATCTCCCTCAAAACCCTACACCTCTTGGCATATGCGCCGAATCCCGCAAGAATAGGCAATCAGTCTACCTATTCATCTGCAGTTTAAGGCGTTCGGAGACCCCGTTCGTTGGAGAGTAAAGATATGCTTCGCCAGATCGGCGCTATTCCATTTGTATTTCGCGAGAACCAGCCTCTGGTTCTGATGATTACCTCGCGCACTCATGAGCGTTGGATTTTTCCAAAAGGCGCGCTTGAGGGGGATGAGACGCCGGGCGAGGCCGCAGGCCGTGAAGCATTTGAGGAAGCGGGGATTAAAGGGGCCACCCTTTCTGATTTCTCCCACGACGTGCAGACAATCAAAAACAAAGGTGATGGACCGCAAGATCTGCTCGTTACCTATTTGCCGCTGCAATTTGAAGAACAATTTGATGACTGGCCTGAAAAGAAGCGTCGTGACCGTCATTGGGTGACGCTCGACGAGGCCCGCCGGATCGCTGGAGGGCCAGACATTCTGGAGGCGCTTGAGGGTTTTTCGAAATTGATCCCGAAGCTTCAGAGCATCGACAGCAGCAAATAGATTGAGGCTGAGAGGCCTGCCGCAGCGGGGACAGTTACCACCCAGGCTGCCGCAATCGAAAACACAAACCGACGTCGGACCAGTTTCCGCTTTTGGCGAATAGATGATTGATTAAGCGCCGCATCAGGCGTTGCATTGAGCAATGACTTCCTGCGGCCTTCTTTCCGTTTGGGGTTCTCCAGATACTCACGCAGAAAACCCACCCCAAAAATCGCCCCAATGGCTATGTGCGTGGAACTGACAGGCAGACCCATATTGGTGGCAATCAGCACAGTGATGGCGGCAGACAGAGCCACGCAATAGGCGCGGATGGCATTCAGCCGGGTGATTTTCTCACCAACGGTTCGGATGAGCTTCGGCCCAAACAGCGCGAGCCCGATCGCAATGCCAGCCCCACCGATCAGCAACACCCAGAAGGGAATAGCGACCTTGGCAGCCATTTCTCCCTCCGTCATCAAGACAGAAGCGATGGCCGCTAGGGGACCGACGGCATTGGCGACATCGTTGGCCCCATGGGCAAAGGAGAGAAGGGCGGCACCCAGAATCAAAGGCAGATGGAAAAGTCGCGCAATGTCTTTCTTCTTGTTGCGCAATCCCTTTGCAAGATGTCGGATGTAGGGAACAGAAAGCAGAGCAGTGACAGCGAAGGCCGCAACTGAAATCACAACCACTTGCAATACGTCGGGTTTCCAGACGCGCTTAAAACCTTTCATGCACATATAGGCCGCGAAGGTAGCCGCCATGATACCGATAAAGAACGGTACCCACCGGCGCGCTGCCTCCAATTTTTCATCCCGGTTCAAAATCAAATATTTGATCGTGAGCAGCATAGCAGCAGCGATAACGCCGCCCAGAACCGGGGAAATGACCCAGCTTGCTGCGATGCTTGCCATTGTTGGCCAGTTGACGACCCCGAACCCGGATGCGGCAATACCTGCACCCAGCACACCTCCGACTATGGAATGAGTGGTTGAGACCGGTGCATTGAGGATGGTTGCAAGGTTGATCCAGAGAGCTGCGGCAATCAGCGCGCTCAACATCAACAGAATAAAATCAGCTTTGGCAATGTCGCCGTCTGGGCTGATGATGCCCTTCGCTACTGTGTTTACCACATCACCGCCTGCGAGCAGAGCACCTGCTGTCTCAGCAATCACGGCGATGACAACAGCCCCGCCGATGGTGAGGACCTTGCCACCCACAGCGGGGCCCATATTATTGGCAACATCGTTGGCGCCGATATTGAGCGCCATGTAGCCACCAAACATCGCCGATATGACGAGAATGAGAGTGGCATTCAGGGCCCCATCAGATCCGATCAGCGAACTGGAGGCGACCGCGATCCCGATGGCTCCAAGAAAAAAGATAGAAAGCACGATAGGCAGCGCCTGGATGCGAAATCCACGGGCCGAATTGAGGATGAACTCCTGCCGCCTGAGATCATTTACATAGCGGTTTTCTAGTTTTTTGGTGGCCAAACCATCCCCCAATTGACCTTGGCAGCGAGCGCGCCGGGATACGGATACGTGTCCGTCATTGCCTAGCATTGTTAGCGAGGATTCGCACGCTCTCAGTGGGTCGGATAGGGAACGGAATTCGTGGTTTTTGGAACCAGGCCACAAGAAAACAGCGCCCCCCAAGGTTGGGAACGCGCTGTCCAATTTCGCACATTGAGGAGGTCGAGATTAGCTCGCCTTGGCTTCCTCGCCTGGAAACTCATCTCTGAGAATACGTTTCAAAGCCTTGCCCGTCGGATTGCGAGGGATGGTGTCGATGAATTCAACGCCGCGAGGCAGCTTGTAGCGGGCAAGCTTACCATCGCAATATTTCATCACCTCCGCAGCAGTAACGCTGTCGTCCTGCCGGACCACGACGGCGAGAACAGTTTCGCCCCATTGCTGGCTTTGCTGGCCAATCACAGCAACGTCCATAATTTTAGGGTGGGTTAGGAGAACATTCTCGATTTCAGCCGGGTAGATATTCTCCCCACCAGAAATGATCATGTCTTTGATCCGGTCCTGAATATAAACGAAACCCTCTTCGTCGATAGTGGCAAGGTCGCCTGTGTGCAACCAGCCATCGCGGATCGCTTCTGCCGTTGCCTCGGGTCTGTTCCAATATTCTTTCATGATGTGAGGCCCTGCGACCAGAACTTCCCCGACTTCGCCGGGCTCAACATCATTTCCCTCTTTGGTGACCACACGCACATTGGTGTGGAAGAAGGCCTTGCCGGTGGATCCAGCTTTCGCCATCGCGTCGTCCGGCGAAATGAGACATGAGGGACCGCACGTCTCCGTGAGCCCGTAGACCTGATGAATTTCGATCCCCAAGCCTGCATAAGTTTCGATCAGGCTGACAGGTACCGGAGCAGCCCCACTCATGATCCAGCGCAGCGTGGAGTAGTCCGCCGTATCTTTGGCTGACGAAAGCAGCATAAAGTTCAACATTGCAGGCACGGCCAACATGGTCGTGATTTTCTCAGCTTCAATATTTGTCCACATCGCGTCGAGATCGAAGCCGCGCATGACCACGCCTGTGCCGCCAGCATGGACGCAGGCGATCAGCGGATTGAGAGCGCCGACATGAAACAAGGGGAGGACAAGCAGATACCTGTCCTTCTGCCGAATGTCGCTGGTCGCCAGGGCGGTCAACGATCCCCACATGGTTGTGTTGTGGGTGTGAACAACGCCTTTCGGTAACCCCGTGGTTCCCGATGTGTACATGATGAAGAGAGTGTCATCGTCGCGGGCACCAATGTCGCCACGCGCGTCTGATGCAGCCGCATGGAGGACGTCATAGTCTTTTGCGCCGGCCATCGGCTCGCCAATACAGATCCACTCATTGAGATGGGAGGCGTCTGCACCGCGGTTCTGGAGTTCTGTAACCACTTCGGAAAAATCGGAACTGAACAGCAGGGTTTTGGCCCCGCAATCTTTCAGAATAAACCCGAGCTCGTCTGCTGTGAGGCGCCAATTGAGAGGCACGCAAATCGCGCCCAATTTCGCAACGGAGAAAAACGTTTCAATGAATTCAACGCCATTCATCATCAGCAGCGCAACGCGATCACCTGGTTTGACATCAAGGGCGCGCAGCATGTTTGCTGTCTTGTTGCACCGCAGGTCAAGGTCGCGATAGCTAAAGCGTCGCCCACTCTCTGTTTCAATACACGCCTCCAGATGAGGGTTCAGATGAGCGCGCTTTTCGAGCAAAAGCCCAATATTATTTTCCATACGATCCTCCCTTGGCTGGAGTTATCTCCAGACCGCACACCAGCAAAGCCGGCATTTACCTCCACTAGGTATCTCTTTGCAAAGATCCCGGTCCCCCGACCGCATCAGCAGAGTGTGCCGCAAACGCGACAAAAAGCACAGCAGGTTTTTGTCTTGGAATAGTTGTCAGAGCGCCAATCGCCCCAATGCTCCAGATACGGCCCGGAGCAACCAGCGGGGGGAAGCCCGACCGGCAACTGCTGCGGCCATATTAACGATGCCGGGAACCCGGATCACCTCGCCCTTCATGCACGCGAGATACCCTTCAGCGGCTACGGTTTCTACATCGGACACCATAAAGTTGGGTATCTTGGCGGCGGCGTCATTTTTACTTTTCACACCGGCAACCATATTCGTGTCCGTCACGCCGGGGCAAAGCGCTGTTGCGGTGACGCCATGTGGCTTCAACTCTTCAGACAGGGATTCCGTGAGGGAGAGGACGAATGCTTTTGTTGCAGCGTAGGTCGCCAGCGAGGGAACCGGCTGAAACGCCGCTATTGAGGCAACGTTGAGAATGCGCCCAGCACCTCGTTTGATCATGGGGGGTACAAAGAGGCTGGTCAGTTCTGTCAGGGCGACCACATTAAGTTGCACAAGCTCCAGATGCCGAGCGCTGTCGATCTCGCCAAAAGCACCCATCTCCAAAATGCCGGCATTGTTGACCAGTGTTTCTACGTGGAAGCCCCGCATCTGGATACCGTCAAARAGCTGTTTGCCAGCGCCCGGAACAGATAGATCTGTCGGAAGTGCAATTGCTGTGATGCCGTGTTGCTTCGCAAGGTCAGAGGCAATTTTTTCCAGCTTGGCTTTGGAGCGCGCAACAAGAATAAGATTGGAACCGCCCTTGGCAAACTTAGCCGCGAGAGCCTCGCCGATCCCTCCCGATGCGCCGGTAATGAGGGTTGCATCAACCAAAGCCGGTTTTTTCTGAGCGGCCTTTTTTCGTGTGCTTGTCTTCTTCGCGGTCGTTGTCATGGTCGGTTCCTCCACCAGTGCCCTGTTAGGGGCAACACTAGAGCGTGATCTCTAGAAAGGGGAACCTAGCCCGATTAAATATCAGGCCGTGTTTGTGTTGCGATCCACGTCGCCATACCTCCCATATCAACGACATGGATTTGCCCGTACGCTCTGACGATGAGCCCAGCCTGTTCGAGGTGAGCCAACGCTTTGTTGGCCGAAACGCGGGTCACACCCAACATCTCCGCAAGCTCGGATTGGGTCATCTTGAGTGGCTCCGCAGTTCCTTCCGCGCGCACCATCATAAGCAGTGTCTTGGCCGTTCTGACGGGCAGGGATAAGCGCCGCATATCGTCAACAAACTCCAGTACCGCGTGGAGCCTGCGCGCCAGAGAAAACAAGAAATGCTCCCGGATGCCACGATGACGCTCTATCAGCCTGTCAAAGCGCTGCCGGGATACCTCGTTGATGATCGTAGGGCCGGAGGCATTGGCGTCGAACTCACGGGGCAGGCCCGCAAAGATCGTGAACTCCCCGAAAAATTGCCCAGGCCCAAGAACCGCTATGGCCGTGTAGGTGCCGTCATATGTTACCTGGCCCAACCGTACGGCACCGCTTTTGACGATAGAGAGGGATTGTTCGGCGTCCCCCCGCGCATGGATCAGTTGCCCGTCAGTGTAGCGAACGGCAACGGCGGCCTCGTTCAGCGCATGCGCCAGATCCTCCGGAAGTGTGCTGAGGAGTGCAGGAACCCCAAAGTCCAGAAGGTCTGCCACAAGAAAGTCTCCAAATGTATATTTCTATACATTTTAGCTGTCCAGCGACCTTTATCAAGGGCTCACACATCTGGAGGAGGTCGGCATGAAAATCGAAGTAATGTTTATTCTGGGTATCTACTTTGCTTTTGCGATTGCAGAAGCTTTCCGCACCGGGTTTTTCAAAAAGAACGGGGAGACACCGGACGATGCGAAAGTTGAGATTGTCAGCACCCTGGCGCTGTTGATCTTCACCCAGCCAGCCATCCTGCTATCGGCCAATTGGCTGATGGGGACGTTTGCCCCCCAAGCGGAGAACATGTTGGTTGTCATACCGATTGTCGCGCAGTTCGCACTCCTGTTGGTTTTTGACGATATGATGCAATATTGGTGGCACAGGGCATCACACACCTTCCCCTGGCTCTACAATCTGCACCGGTCGCACCACAATCAGGAATATCTGAGCGTCCGCGTTGTCTATCGCAACAATCTTTTCTATTACGCTATGATGCCGGGACTGTGGTTTTCAGGCATCCTCATCTACATGGGTCTTGGCTGGCCTTATGCGGTCTATATCATCGTCAAGATGGCTGTGATCATCGGTGCCCATTCTGACGTGCGATGGGATGGCCCGCTCTATAAGATCAAATGGTTGTCGCCGCTGATGTGGATCGTGGAACGAACCATCTCAACCCCCKCCMSYSAKKYKGYGMWCYWYGKAARMCRSAWSGAYGANGKYRKMWSMWMCKRCMARRSARAYYYYSGMRAYCNGMKGYYMKYWTSSGMCRKACNCTTKGRCACSSMCMAMRKYMCCARGNNGATRCCKNGMYSAKTTTNGGYRKCGMMNAWYSKKSWRSCCGTGWSNCTNGRCNGAWSAATTGGMANGNMCANGYRWTCCGSSNGCSGTGNATSMMMWKCWGNAAYTGSGMYNGANASYSWATGMYGSSACTTSRGASMYNNGKANCWGTNCNCGSMKGWTMYGGKSNTGGSARSTYNCMSGCNTGCYSACCKWGNTYAGGTNNNCGWKKKYAWMSMRCAKYSTCWNGRRYCYGGSCGRGMMWTYRYYSGYGMGNGWWSYGSRWWMKGSSRKMRMCRYRSTYMCCKGGNAWCARNCCNCSCAKKCRKTNGMYGAYCRMNCGRYNGWGRWKYMAGYSRSCNGCCTYMGNAYGMANTSRCWTCWMATCRYGSTYCGRWCWKMTYNGWYYSSTCCWWCATNGWTNGCGSTTKNNCRWKMSWTSKRCAKCNGWMWKSKSCGCYTWCNCSAGACCKKNNASRYMGSKYGYMYRSMAMMKKYGTTANNCGCGCCANCNGYMTTYCTKGWKCNGMMCWSNCYSGAAMKMTKKGKMNAMMGMTGYGKAKSGGAAWAYSAKCYWKSMGGACNGCGGNTAKYGSNNTRWRAKCNGCYTRCTNCGTSAKKWYYRRMCKSKTTSRKKMSRMSRCCSTGAYCSNGCYMWNAASWGSCYGTYSANARASGNCGCYGAKYTKSTWTWNNNCASCRKSWWYGSNTCSYGMSGTTNARGGKWTKCRMRYYKSSGKMCMSGRGRNTMMMWSSKGYGSMMKNCRYNYNMNKGNKCGSYDVRWYNNNGMMRRWWKMSWHVGNRYNYCRMSNNTCTGSTWWKMKACYCRKCYWTKMYRCATRTTGCTTTCTTGAGACCCCACGGAGCGGATAAGGGTCACGGAAAGTGAATGTGATATGTCGACAAGAGTCGAAAGCCCCTTGGGCTACACGGTTACGGATGTCCTGGCGCAGCTGAAAGCGCGTGCACGCAAACTCCACAAGCAGGCAGAAAAAGGTTCACCCCTTGAAGTGGCACGTCTGCGGGCATTTCCAGGATTTGTCTCTCCGACCGACGATGAACTCATCGCACAGCTGAAGCGTCGGCATTGTCTGTCGGTGATTGCGATGGAGGTCGGTTTTCGTGGATGGGCCCAATTGGCTCATGTGTTGGAGGGTGGGGATCAGAGTGCTGACTTTGGAACTCTGTTGTGCCCCGGGCGTATGATGCCGCACCAAAATATTTGGTTCGCCCATTACTCAGAAGCCGTTGAGGTTCGGCATCAACATGGCGGTTACCTGTTGGGCTACAAGAAGCAGTACTTTGTCGCCGATGGTGATTTCCTGCTGGACCTAGGTCTAGACCCGGAAGCTGATGACTGGGAGAGCATGGGTCGGAACTGGATCCAGCCGGGCGATCTGAATGCACGCGCCAGGCTTTACGCACGCCTGTTTGCGGAACGTCTTCCCGTTTAGAGATCGTAATGCGGCAGCACCCATGTCCGGCTGTGAATGGCGGTGTGGGTGCTGATTCGTTTTGTTTCTGGGGAGAGCAGGGGTATCAAACGACGCAACCCCGATCTCCTCAGGTCGGCGACCTGGGACGGGGTTGCTTGGTGTGCTTGTATGCACTTGCCCCTGCTAAAAAGCCGGGCTTTTCATCGTATGTCTTTAGAGACCGACGCTGCGTATGCAGCTCTGGCTAAAGGTATGTGTTGCGCTATCTGGCCTAAAATCCTTTGCGACTGAGCTACGTGTACACACACGTCGACTGGACTCTACGTTTCAATGTATTTATGAAAATCTCACCACTTGAAGCTACTAGATGTATCAGTCTCTTCGAGACTGCTGTCTCAGAAACATCTCTCTTCAAGCTACGCTACGCCTCGTAGGTGGGGCCATCTTCGAAACCTCCTCTTGATTTGTGCATTAACTGTATAGCAAGGAATCGGCTTCGTGTCAACGAAAACGTGCAGTAGGCGGGTTGCCGCACACATGAGTCTGCATTGCTGACCTAGTTTTATTGGGCAGTAAAGTCAGTAGGCAGATTAAAAATTCCATGTGGTTTGGTGGAGGCGAAAACGGCGGGTACAAAAAAGGGCCAGCGAAACCGCTGACCCTTTCGTCGCTATGTGAACCGTCTTATACGGAGTAGTACATGTCGAACTCGACAGGATGCGGTGTCATTTCATACCGCGTGACTTCTTCCATCTTCAGTTCGATGTAAGAGTCGATCTGCTCGTCCGTGAACACATCACCCTTCTTCAGGTAGTCCCGGTCTGTGTCGAGGCATTCCACAGCTTCGCGGAGTGAACCCGCAACTGTTGGAATATCGGCCAGCTCTTCTGGTGGCAAGGCATACAGATCCTTGTCCATTGGTTCGCCGGGATGGATCTTGTTTTCGATGCCGTCTAGGCCAGCCATCATCATCGCCGAGAATGCGAGATAAGGATTGGCGGTTGGATCCGGGAAGCGGATCTCAATGCGCTTGGCAGCTGGCGATGACCCGTGCGGGATCCGGCAGGAAGCTGAGCGGTTGCGGGCGGAATAGGCCAGCAGCACAGGAGCTTCGTAACCTGGCACCAGACGCTTGTAGGAGTTGGTGGAGGCGTTAGTGAAGGCGTTGAGCGACTTCGCGTGCTTCAGAATACCACCAATGTAGTAGAGGCAGGTTTCCGACAGGTCTGCATAGCCGTTGCCAGCAAAAATAGGCTTGCCATCTTTCCAGATCGACTGATGGCAATGCATGCCTGTGCCATTGTCGCCAAAGACCGGCTTGGGCATGAAAGTGGCTGATTTGCCAAACGCGTGCGCCACGTTGTGGATCGCATATTTGTAAATCTGCAAATGGTCAGCAACCTTGGTCAGTGACTGGAATTTCATGCCCAGCTCGTGCTGTGCGGCTGCCACTTCGTGGTGATGCTTTTCGACCTCAACACCCATTTCCGCCATGACAGAGAGCATTTCAGACCGCAGGTCCTGTGCGCTGTCAATTGGGTTGACCGGGAAATAGCCACCCTTGGTGCGGGGGCGATGGCCAAGATTGCCCATGTCGTAGTCGGTGCCAGTGTTGGTTGGCAACTCGACGCTGTCCAGGGCGAAGCCGGTATTATAGGGGTCTGTAGAGAAGCGAACATCGTCAAACACGAAGAACTCGGCTTCAGGGCCGAAATAGACTGTGTCGCCGATGCCGGTGCTTTTCAGATAGGCTTCGGCGCGTTTCGCCGTGCCGCGAGGGTCGCGCTCATAAAGCTCGCCCGTGTTGGGCTCAACAATGTCACAGAAAACCGCAAGCGTGGTCTGTGCATAGAAGGGGTCAATGGTGGCTGTGTCACAGTCAGGCATCAAGGTCATGTCGGAATCATTGATCGCCTTCCAGCCGGCGATTGACGATCCATCAAACATCTGGCCTTCATTAAAGAAGTCCTCGTCAACCATGTTGAGGTCGAACGTCACGTGGTGCATTTTGCCGCGCGGATCGGTGAAGCGAAGGTCGACGTATTTTACGTCTTTGTCTTTAATCATCTGCAAGACAGAGTTGGCATCGGCCATTGTAATTTCTTTCCCTGCTGTTTTCTTCAAGATTGGCTGGCGAACGCCCGCCTTATTTTTATAGAACTGCGGCAACCTCTCCACCACATTGTGGTTTAGATGGCTTCCGTTCCAGTTTCTCCGGTCCGGATGCGGATTGCCTCTTCAACGGTCGAGATGAATATCTTGCCGTCGCCGATGCGCCCCGTCCGGGCGGCATTCTGAATAGCTTCCACCGCTTTTTCCACGGTTTCGTCCTCTAGTACCACCTCGATTTTCACTTTTGGGAGAAAATCGACCACATATTCGGCACCACGATAGAGTTCAGTGTGCCCTTTTTGACGGCCAAAGCCTTTTGCCTCGGTCACAGTAATGCCCTGTAGCCCAACTTCCTGAAGTGCTTCTTTCACTTCGTCGAGCTTGAACGGCTTGATGATCGCCTCAATTTTTTTCATCGTTTGTCGTTTCCTTATGCCAATAGAAGCAGCTGATCTGTCTCCGGTCTGGCAAAGTTGTATTCGACACGCCACCGTGTCTCTGTGACTTTGTAAGAGCACAAGGTGTGCCAGCAAGGGTTATAGGCAAAGGTCAAATAAAAACAAACAGATAACGTATGATCTAGATATCAGTGCCTATTTTGAGGGCAACTGTGGGGATGAATAAATAGGCAAAAAGAGCGAAAAATAGGCAAATATTAAGGTCAAAAAACACGAATGAGCTGACCGAGTGGGCCGTCATTGTGTCCCGTCCGCACCTCTGAAATGCTGCGCTCCTCAAAAAAAGCGAATAGGGGATTCTATGCGACCGGGGAATGAGGTGTTTGCGGCGCTGGGAACGACAATTTTCAGCACCATGTCGGCTCTGGCGACCCAGCACGGGGCGATCAATCTGGGGCAGGGGTTCCCGGATGACGAGGGGCCGGTGGAACTGCGCCAAAAAGCCGCTCAGATCGTCATGGAAGGCCCGAACCAGTATCCACCCTCTATGGGGATGCCTGCCCTCCGGCAGGCTGTGGCTGACCACGACAATCATTTTTACGATCTGGGGGTGGATTGGCAGAGCGAGGTCCTGGTGACGTCTGGAGCGACAGAGGCTTTGGCTGACTGTTTCCTGGCGCTGCTCAATCCGGGTGATGAAGCCATCCTCATCGAGCCCTTCTACGATAGCTATCTGCCTATGGTGGAGGCGACGGGCGCCAAGGCGGTGACTGTCGCCCTGGAAGCCCCCAACTGGGTGCTTGATACAGACGCTCTCGCAAAGGCGTTTTCGGACAAGACCAAGCTTATCGTCGTCAACACACCCATGAACCCAACGAGCAAGGTGTTTACCCGCGAGGAGCTGCGTGCGATCGCAGAGTTGGCGTTAAAGCACGATACCTATGTGATCTTGGATGAGGTTTATGAGCATCTTATTTTTTCGGGCAAAGCGCATGAAACAATGATGGCGATGCCAGGCATGCGGGACCGTTGCGTGCGTATCGGCTCTGCAGGTAAGAGCTTTTCACTCACCGGCTGGAAAGTCGGATATGTGACCGCTGCCCCTGAACTGCTCGCGCTGGTGAACAAAGCCCACCAGTTTGTGACCTTCACAACGCCGCCCGCTTTCCAGCTCGCGGTGGCGTGGGGGCTTGGCCAGGATGACGTGTATTTCAAAAATCTCGCAACGGATCTGGAACACAAGCGCGACCTGCTTTCCAAAGGGTTGAGCGCTGTCGGCTTTAATGTTGTGCCAGCTGATGGCACCTACTTCGTAACCACCGACATTAGCGGCCTGGGTTACAAGGGGACCGATATGGATTTCTGCCAGGAGATCACCGCCAAGGCAGGTGTCAGTGCTATCCCCGTAAGCGCGTTCTACAAACCGCGAGAGAACGAGGCCTCCATCCCACGCAATATGGTGCGCTTTTGTTTTTCCAAACAACCGGAAGTCCTGGAAGAAAGTGTCTTCCGCCTGAAGCGATATTTCGGGTGATCGAGCGCTGATAAGTTGCGAGACAATGGGAGTAATAAGAAAATGCAAAAAGAACTGACCCACGGGCCGCTCCACGACGAAAACGGTCATCTGGTCGAATGCGGATGGGCACCGGAAGAACGTCGCCAATATTCTCATGCTGCCGTAAAGGCCGCTTGGTACCGGATCAAGGAGTGGGACTATTACTGCGTCATGGGCGAGGAATACGGCGTATCCTTCGTCATTGCAGACAATGGTTACATGGGACTTTTGTCAGTGACGTGGCTGGATTTCACCACCCCAGAAACAACAGCAGAGATGCGGGTCACGATGTTTCCTCGGGGGCGCATGGGAATGCCCGCGAGCGCTGATACCGGTGACATCGCGATGACCCACAAAGGTATGACGCTCGATTTTCGTCATGTYSCCGGKGGTCGYCARCTCATRCTGGAYTGYCCTTCGTTCGATAARGGCAAAGGGCTGAGKGGSGARCTGTTCCTCSAACAGCCGCCTATGGACCGCATGGTGGTCGCGACGCCGTTCTCCCATAATCCCAACGCCTTCTATTACAATCAGAAGATCAACTGCATGCCTGCCACAGGCAAAATCGTGAAAGGCGGACAGTCTTTCGAGTTTGCACCTGACAAACAGTTTGGTGTGTTGGACTGGGGCCGCGGTGTCTGGGCCTATGACAACCAGTGGTATTGGGGATCGGCTTCTGGTCTGGTTGATGGTCGGTCATTTGGCTTCAACATTGGGTACGGCTTTGGCGACACAACGGCTGCATCAGAGAACATGGTGTTTCTGGACGGCAAAGCGCACAAGCTGGATCAGGTGATTTTTCATGTTCCAGACGATGGATTTGACACATCACCTTGGCGTTTCTCGAGCAATGACGGTCGCTTTGAGATGACCTTTGAACCTGTCCTTGATCGCCCTGAAAACGTCGATATTTTTGTCTTTCGGTCGATTGTGCATCAGGTATTTGGGCGCTTTTCTGGCACCGTTATTCTCGATAGTGGTGAGAAGTTGGAGGTTCGAAACCTGATGGGGTTTGCAGAGGATGTGCGCAACCGGTGGTAGGAGGGAAAGCCTCTAGTCTGACGCAACGTCAAGCGTGGAGCACTGGACACCCGACCTCCCATGCGTATCTTCTCCTCAATTGGTCATCAAGTACACAAAGTCGGGAGCACACGGATGGTAGATCCGCGAACCCCCATCCTCGTTGGATGCGGTCAGATAGTTCAAAAAGAAAAAGACCTGGAAAAGGTCAAAGATCCGGCCTCTCTGATGGCTGATGCGGCCCGCATGGCTTTGGCAGACACAGGTGTTAAAGGCCTGGTGGGCAAGCTCGACACGGTTACCTGCACGCGCTTTGTGATCGACAGCCCGGGCACGCGCGAGCTGCCGATCAATCAGTACGCTAATCTGCCTCTGACCCTCGCCAACAAGATCGGCGCAACCCCCGCCAGCACGTGTTACGGCCCAACCGGCGGTAACTCCCCTCAGCTGCTGGTGAACCACACAGCCGAACGTATTGCCGAAGGCGATCATGATGTTGTCCTGCTTGCGGGCGTTGAGTGCTTTGGTTCCTTCCAGAAATTGCTGATGTCCGGCCAGGCGCCAGACAACTGGAATGACGATCCGGGCGGCAACCGAATTGATATCGGCTATGAGAAAGAGGGGGTGTCTAAAGTTGAAAACCTCCACAAGTTGAGCCACCCAGTGAACTGCTATCCGATGTTTGAAAATGCGTTGCGGGGCGAAGCCGGACGCACGGTTGAAGAGCAGCAGGCCTTTATCGGCAAACTCATGTCGCCGTTCACGAAAGTCGCAGCCGAACATCCGCAAGCCTGGTTTCCCATCGAGCGCAGCGCCGAAGAGATCGCGACGCCGACCGCCAGTAATCGGTATGTAGGTTATCCCTACACCAAATTCATGAATGCCATCATGGCGGTCGATCAGGCGGCAGCCGTTGTCATGATGTCCGTTGAAAAAGCGCGCGAGCTTGGCGTGTCAGAAGACAAGTGGGTCTATCTGCACGGCTCTGCCGATGCCAATGACCTCTGGTACATGACTGAGCGTCAGAACTTCCATTCAAGCCCGGCCATTCGCACCATGGGGCAGAAGGCTTTCGCGCAGGCGGGCTGGTCGATGGATGAGATTGATTTCATGGACCTGTACTCCTGTTTCCCAAGCGCCGTTCAAATTGGCATGAAGGAACTGGGCATTGCGGCCGATGACCCGCGCACGCTGACCGTGACCGGCGGGCTGCCTTACTTCGGCGGGGCAGGAAACAATTACGTCATGCACTCCATCGCCACGATGGTGGAAAAATTGCGGGCCAATCCCGGAAAAAAGGGATTGTGCACCTCCAACGGGTATTATGTGACAAAGCACGGAGCCGGGCTTTACTCGACTACGCCAACGGAAGGGCCGTGGAAACGCGAGAACCCGGCGAGTTACCAAAAGACCCTCGACGCCTTGGATCATCCCCGCGTTGAGGAAAAACCAAACGGGGCGGCCAAGATAGAAACCTACACCGTCATGCATGGTCGCGGTGGACCGGAATTTGGCATTGTCATGGGCCGGTTGAACACTGACGGTGCACGCTTTGTCTCCCACGTAACAGATCCAACACTCGTACAAAGCTTGATGGACAAAGACAGTCTCGGACGCACCGGCACAGTTGAGAACACCGACACCGGACTGAATATTTTCACACCCGATTGACCCGACCAAAATCGCTCGTGGGTGGAATGGGGAGTTCTTCCGTGGTATAATAGCTTCCTGTTAAAGGGAGTGGAACGGATGGCGCAGTCGGCAACACAATCACTGAATTCACATATTCCTGGGGCTGACGCAGGTTCCTACCCAGTGCGACCTGGGAATGTGATTGTGCCGCTTATTGATGGCGATCCCGCGTTCCGCCGGATATGCGAAGCGGTTGAAGCTGCAGAGCATTCCGTTTGGGTTACCATCGCGTTCTTAGGTCATGACTTTGAGATGCCCGACGGTCGAGGCAGCCTGTTCGACGTGCTGGACAGGGCCAAATCGCGCGGGCTGGATGTGCGCGCTATTTTCTGGAGGCCTGTCGGTGGTGACTGGACGCCAGATGACGTTTTCCCCGGTAACGACGATCAAAGGGCAATGCTTCAGGAGCGAGGGTCCAAGTTCTTGGCCCGGTGGGACCGCGCACAAAAGGCATATTGTCAGCACCAGAAAAGCTGGCTTGTCGATGCTGGCAGAGACAGTGAGATAGCGTTCGTTGGGGGTATCAACCTTGGGCGCGGAAGCGTGGTGTCGCCCGGTCACATAGGGGGAAATGATATCCACGTGCATGATGTCTATGCAGAAATGCAGGGGCCTGCGGCGACAGACGTGCACCATAATTTCGTTCAACGGTGGAATGAAGCAAGTGATCGCACGCAGGACACAGGCACCTGGCCCTCTCCAATCGCGCAGACCAATCTGGATTTTCCAACAAGCCTGACAAAACCCAAAGGGGCGGACGCTGTGCAGATTCAACGCACTGTTAAAGCGGGGCATTACACCGACACGACTGCGACGCCGGGAGGGGCCAGCTTTGCCGTGCACGATGGCGAATTTTCAATTTACGAGCAGTATTTGAAGGCGATCAGCGCAGCTAGAACCTCCATCTATATTGAGGATCAGGCTATCGGCTCGGCAGATATTGTTGAAGCCCTACACAAAGCTTTAGAGCGAGATGTCTGTGTCACGGTCTTGGTACCGGCAGATGCACATAGCGAAATGGCTCAGGCTCGAAAAAGCCCGCAGGCAAAACCATTCTTTGACCGTTTGGGCCAGCTAGGTACTCACGACCATTTTCTTCTTGCGGGGATTGCCAATTACGGAGGCGACGACGTGCTACGTAATATCTATGTGCACGCCAAGATCATGCTGGTCGATGACCATTGGGCAACTATCGGCTCCTGCAACATCGGCAACCGGTCTTTCTTTAACGACACTGAGCTGAATGCCTCTTTCTGGTCGGATACTGTTGTGCGCAATCTCCGATGCGATTTGCTGCACGAACATCTTGGCATCGACACGGCGCAGATGAATGATCGTGAAGCGATGCGGACCTACCGCGAGACAGCATGGAACAATCGAGCCAGAAGGCTGAATGGTGAGCGAATGGGAGCTCTGGCCTTCGCGCTTGATCCGGCAGCCTATCCGGAGCAGTTCACGGACGTCACCACAGCCAAGTCTCAGGCTCGGGGATAGGCTTGCCTTCTGAGATGAGCATGAAACCTTTGACGTTTCGGACAATTGCCCAGATGAGCCACCCGAGCATGAGGATGAAACCGATGGCGATCATCATCAGGAACATGCTGACGACAACGAAAAGTATGCTTATCCAGAAGGTTCTGATTTGGTAGGTGAAGTGACTTGCAGCAACACTGTCCGCTTCGTCCCGCTTCAGGTAGGCAATCACGACCGCAATAAGCGTGGTGATCCCCACCACAAATCCTGCAAAATTAAGCAGATAGACGAGTTTTACAGTATCGGATTGACTGGCGCTCGTTGAGCCCTGTGTTTCAGACATGCTATCACCTCCGCAAAATGTCTCATTGAGGCTATAAGCAGATGCAACGCGTGTCGAGAAGACGGGCGACAAAGGGAGAGTTCAATGCCGCGTATATATATGATCCGCCATGGGGAAGCCGCCGCCGGTTGGGACGCCGACAAGGACCCTGGTCTGTCAGAGCTTGGTCAGGCCCAGGCGGAAGCTGCGGCAAAAGCTATTATGGCGCGCGAGGGGACGGTTCTCCCCGTGCTTTCAAGCCCGCTTAAGCGCTGCCAGGAGACAGCGGTCCCGCTCTCGCAGGCATGGGCGCAGACCCCCCGGATTGAACCACGGGTTGCCGAAATTCCCTCTCCCGATTTGAGCCTTGCCGAACGCGGTGTCTGGTTGCGCGGCATCATGACGGGGACGTGGGAGGAAACGCTCAAAGCGGAGGCCAGGGCCCTCGACTTGATCGGCTGGAAACAGAAAGTGGTGGAAGCACTGCTGGAGCTTAAAACCGACACCGTGATCTTCTCTCACTTCATTGCCATCAATGCCGCCGTTGGGCATGCCTTGGATGACCCCCGCGTGATTTGTTTCCGCCCCGACAATTGTTCCGTGACCCTGTTCGAGACCAGCGGTGACCGCCTCACTGTCATCGAACAGGGACTGGAAGCAGAAACCACGGTCAACTAGCGCGTGGCAAGGGCGTTGAGGTCGAAGGCGCATCGCTTGAGCGAAGGCGGGCCCAACTGATCGTCAGCCCGAGTGTGATGACGCCCACCAGCCCAATCGAAACCAGCGTTAGCGGCGAGGGTGATCCGCTGCCTGTGACACTCAGATAGACGAGTAGCAAGGCACCACCGCCGTTGCTTACAAGGCCCGTGTAGATGGTTGTCCATGGGACAACGCCTTTGCTCGCGTCAATGAAGCCGCAAATATAGTTCGTCATCAGGGCGAGATAGGCCAGGCCGAGTAGGCGTGCATAGTTGATGGGGTCGGGCACTTGGCCCATTAACGCTTCGAATGCGCTCTCAGGCAAGAGAAGCAGGGGGCCGGCCCACAACAAGGCTGTGACCGAGATTTTCAAGACCAGCACCTTCTGCAAAAAGCGCAATGCTGAGTGAGGTTGATCGGGGGACATGAACTGGATTCCTTTTTACCAAAGTTGCTCGTTTGGGGGGTGGAAACCCAAAATCGCATCTGGCAGTTCTTTTTGTCATTGTCGTAAATGACAAATATATGGCTATATACGACAAATACAAAAGCCGTTTGGAGGCCACATGACACGCCTGACAATCCTTGCTCTCGACGGATGCCTAGCTTCGACAGTCTTTGGTCTTGCTGAACTGGTTCGGATGGCAAACCAGATCGGGAAGCAGGTCGGTTCCTACGGAGACCATCCGATCGAGGTGGTTGTCGCCAGTTTGGATGGTGGCGCCGTCCAGGCCGAAGATGGGTCGGCGTTGATGGTTGAAGCATCGCTCAGTCAAGGGCGCACGCACGACGTGCTCGTTGTGCCGGGGTGCATGACCCACACTCTGGATGTGACTGTGGCTCTCACCGACCGAAAACACGAAATTGACGCCCTGAAACGCTGGTATGCCAATGGCGGTGTTATCGCCGCGCATTGCAGTTCCATTTTTCTGCTTGCTGAGGCGGGCTTGCTGGATGGGAGGAAGGCGACCGCCACCTGGTGGGCCCAGGCCCAGATGAAGGATGCATACCCCAAAATTGAAATCATGAGCGATGACACATTGACTGACAGTGAAAGGCTTATCTGCGCAGCCGGGCCATTTTCTCATCTCGATCTTGGACTTCATCTAATCGAGAAAATGGCTTCAAGGTCACTGGCTTCTTTGGTGGCAAAATTCGCGATGATCGAACGCTCACCACCAAGCCAGGCTGCGTTTCGGACGATGGAACTTACGCGTCATGCGCCGCCGCTTGCGAAACGCTTCGAGAGCCTCGTTCTCAAAAGTCTGCCAGTGCCCCCAGCTATCAGTGAAGTTGCCCGCCAGCTCGGTCTTACAACACGGACTTTACAGCGTCGCTTATTGGAGGCGATGGGAAAAACGCCTCAGAGCTATATGAATGAAATTCGTATGGGCGTTGCGAAAAGCCTGATTGAGACTTCGGCTGTTGATGTTGGTCACCTGATGGCTGCGACTGGCTTTTCTGACGAAAGTGCATTTCGCAGACAGTTCAAACAGGCAAGCGGTATGACACCCAAGCAGTATCGAGAGCGGTATGGTGTGAGCAGGTGAGCTGAACTTTATACCGACAGTCTTTTTTTCACAGCAGCAAAGCTACTATACTCCACCCATGACAGCCATCCTGAGTATCGACCAAATGTATGCCGCTGATCGGTGGGCCATTGCCCATGGCACCAGCGGTACTGTTTTGATGGAGGCCGCAGGGCGCGCCTGTGCGGACGCGATTGTCGAACGCTATGCTAAGTGCCAGGTCGCCGTGTTGTGCGGGCCGGGCAATAATGGCGGAGATGGTTTTGTCATCGCACGCCTGTTACGAGAAGCGGGGTGGGGTGTCTCGCTCTACCTGCTGGGGAACAAAGAAGCGTTGCAAGGCGACGCTGGTCATATAGCGCGCAAATGGAACGGGCCTGTGCATGCGCTTAGCGATACCTCCGGCGATGGCGTCGACTTTGTTGTTGATGCGCTCTTTGGCGCAGGGCTGACCCGAGACGTTTCAGGTGTTCCAGCCACGGTCATTGAGCGGGTCACGCAGAGCGGGACTCCCGTCATGGCGGTGGACGTCCCCAGTGGCATCGAGGGAGATAGCGGCGCGGTGTGTGGCTCTGCCTTTCGTGCTGCTTTGACCGTGACATTTTTCCGGAAAAAGCGCGCCCATATGCTTCTGCCAGGGCGGCTGCATTGCGGAGAAATCATTGTCGCCGACATCGGTCTTGATGAGGCCGCTCTTGACGTCATGACGCTGGACCTTTTTGAAAACACGCCGGACCGCTGGCGGGAGATCTTGCCGAGGCGGGAGTTGGGAGCTCACAAATACACCCATGGTCATGCGGTCATTGTCTCGGGAGGACCAAGCACCACGGGGGCTGCCCGCCTTGGGGCCCGCGCTGCATTGAGGGTAGGGGCTGGGCTGGTGACAGTTGCCTCGCCGCCCAAAGCGCTTCAGGTGAATGCCAATCACCTCACCGCGATTATGTTGAAGCGGTTTGAAGCGGCCGAGGGCCTGACGTCCCTTCTTGAAGACAAACGGATGAATGCTGTGCTGGTCGGTCCGGGCAATGGTGTTGGAGCTGATACACGCGAAAACGTTGCCGCCATTCTTCTGTCTGGAGCTGCAACGGTGATTGATGCGGATGCGCTGACCTCGTTCGAGGAAATGCCCCGCGATCTCTTCATCGCTATTGGAAATTATTTTGCCGGACCTGTCGTGCTCACACCCCACGAAGGCGAGTTCAATCGCCTGTTCCCGGACCTTGAAGGATCGAAGCTTGAGCGGGCGCGGGCGGCAGCTGTCGCATCCGGCGCTGTTGTGCTGCTCAAGGGCCCCGATACCGTCATTGCCGCACCCGACGGACGAGCAACCATCAATGCCAATGCCGGGCCGGAACTGGCCACGGCGGGCTCTGGCGATGCGTTGGCGGGGCTGGTGACGGGGCTGTTGGCACAAGGCATGCCCGCCTTTGAAGCCGCCGCCGCCGCTGTCTGGATGCACGGTGCCGCAGGTGCTGCCTTCGGGCCGGGCCTGATTGCAGAAGACCTGCCGGACATTCTGCCGGGTGTGTTGGGCGGCCTTGCCCAATGACGGTGCCTGGCGCAATACGTCACCTTCAGACGGGCGATCTGCCCGCGCTCAACGATATTTACAATCACTACATCCTCACTTCACCGGTGACGTTTGACATCGCTCCAAAAACAATTGACGAGCGTGAGGCGTGGGCCAGGCAGTTTGAAACGACCGGGCGGCACCAGTGTTTTGTCGCTCTGGAGGAGGAGGCATTGCTCGGGTGGGCGTGCTCGGGCCCGTTTCGCCCGAAGGCAGCCTACGAAACATCTGTCGAAGTCAGCATCTATCTCGGTCCGCAGGCAGGGGGACGCGGACTGGGTAGCATCCTCTATGAACGCCTATTCGCGGCTTTGGAGGGGGAGAATGTGCACAGGGCTCTGGCGGGGATAACGGTACCCAACCCGGCCTCCCTCGCTCTGCACAGACGGTTCGGGTTCATTGATGTGGGAACCTATAGCGAGGTCGGGCAAAAGTTTGACCATTATTGGGACGTGCTCTGGATGGAAAAGCGTCTTTAGTGAAATCCTGCCCGACCGTCAGTGATCCGCGATTGGTAATGAAAGATAGTCAGTGCTAACTTTTAGGCAAGTTGGTCGCCTCCACGGTGGCCGCGACAGGATACGTGAAGAATGAGGGTAGACCCGATGAAACACTGGTTGGTGAAAAGCGTCTTGATGGCCTTGGCCTGCATGATGCCGATGACGGCTTATGCAGACACTGCCTCAAACTATCTGATCGGGCGGGGCATGGCCGACATTACGGGCCCGGCTTACGGCATTCAGATGTGGGGCTTTGGTCGAGATGACCAACTGACAGAAGGGCTTCATATTCGCCAGCGCGCCCGTGCCTTCATCATTGCTGAGCCCGATAACGGCAAACGGCTGGTCTTCGTCAGTGCCGACATTGGCAGCATCGAACACAACATCACACTGGAAGTGGTCGATCGACTGAAGGCTCTCTACCAGGACCTCTACACCCTCGACAATGTGATCCTGAGTGCCACGCACACGCATGCGGCGGCGGGGGGCTATTGGCATTCACGGGTGGAGCTTGGTCTGGCRGGRGCWTTTYATCCSGAAYATTACGAACATATTGTTGCGGGGCTCGTCACCGCCATTGTCAGCGCCCACGAGGGTTTGGCACCGGGAAGCATACTCATCGACAAAGGCGATGTTGAGGGCGCAGGGATCAATCGCTCCCTCGTCGCTTATGAGCAGAACCCAGAGGAAGAGCGTGCAGCCTATGCGGGTCCGATGGACAAGGAAATGACCTTGCTGAAATTTGTCGGGGAAACCGGTCCTGTCGGCATGATCAACTGGTTCGCTGTTCATCCGACCTCCATGACTTATTACAACCGATTGATTTCCGGTGATCACAAAGGGTACGCGTCCCTCGCTTTCGAAAAGCAGATGGGTGTTGGTTACGACAGCGCTGACGATTTTGTTGCGGCCTTCGCCCAGTCCACCCCGGGCGACATCACGCCAAACCTGAACCTGAACAACACCGGCCCAGGCAAGGATGATTTCGAGAGCACGGCGATCATCGGAACAAGGCAGCTCGAAACAGCGCTGGCGCTATTCGAGAGTGCCAGCGAGCCTTTGGCAGGCCCGTTGGACTATCGCCGTCTCTATGTGGACATGTCCAACGTGCAGGTGGAGGGCCGTTTCACAAATGCCGGTCCGCAGAACACGTGTCCCTCGGCTTACGGATATTCGTTTGCCGGTGGATCGACGGAGGATGGTGGCGGACATTTCCTGTTTGAAGAAGGCATGACCGAACAGCGTTTCTATCTGGATTTTCTGATCGGGTTTTTAACGGGAGCACCCGATTGGACACCTGCGGTCAAAGAGTGTCAGGCACCCAAAGCCATTCTGTTTGAGACCGGAACCGGCACCCCACCCATTCAGTCGCAGATCCGCTCTGTCGGCATCGCCCGCATAGGGCAGCTGGTTATCGTGACCTTGCCCACTGAAGTCACCACCATGTCAGCGCGCCGGATTAAAGCCAGCGTGCGTGAGGCACTGGGACCCTGGGCAAAACATATTGTCATTGCAGGGTATGTGAACGGATATGCGGGCTATGTCACCACACCAGAAGAATATCTGATCCAGCAATATGAAGCGGGCCACACGCTCCATGGGCGATGGACCCTGCCGGCCTACCAGCAGGTCCTGGTACGGCTTGCAGAGGCACTTGAGAGCGGCGAAGCCGTGACCGACGAGATCATCTACGACGATTGGCGCGGACGCTCTGTTGCGACCTCACTCCATGACGGAAGTGCCGATGGGATACCCGAGGGACAGGCGTTTGGGGGCGCGCTACCGCTGGCTCAAAGCACTTACGCTGTGGGTGATGTGGTCGTTGCTGAGTTCTGGTCGGGCAATCCTTCTGCCGATCTTCAAGGTGTGTCCAGTTTCCTGCGGATTGAGAGAGAGCTGGACGACAATTGGGTTCGTGTCGCCAGCGATGGTGATTGGGAAACCAAAATCAGATGGCGCTCGGGCGAGAAGGACGACCAGCTGGTGGCACAGGTCATTTGGGAGACCCCAGACGATCTCGACCCCGGCACCTATCGCATCACGCATTTTGGGCAGGTGACGACCGCTTCAGGAGAGCATCAACAGTTTGAGGCAATCTCTGGTGTCGTGCAGATAAACTGATCCACTGGGGGTGGCGAGCTCAACGCGGACGACGGACCTCTGCGAAAGATGGGAATGCTTGAGTGACTAGAGCTCTTGCACGCATAGCGAGTGCAAGGGTGCCACCCGCCAGAGCTGCGATCATGTCGAGCATTGTGTCCTCCAGGCTACGCTGGGCGACAAACAATCCTGTCTGATCGATGGCAAACTCGAAAATTTCCCAAAGAGCGGCACTGGCCAATGTGAAAGTGAATGCCAACAATACTGCTGAGCAAAGCCGCCGAAAGGGGTCGGGCTGGGACCGGGTAAGGGCGGGTTGCACCCAGTCAATCCACATCATCACAAAACCGCTCGTGATGATTGCGTGCATGGCTTTGTCGAAAGAGGCAGAGGTCTCGTACATGTTGAAAAACATCCCCAGCAAATGGCCGGTAAACCAGWTAGCAAGCCAGAGGGAGAGTTGGGGGTGGGTCGCTCCAAAACGCCGATAACACAGGCCAATGAGAAGGGTGCAAACAAGACCAACTGTCGCCTGGGTCATTTGCCAGCGGCAAAGCCAGTTATAGGCAATCGCCGCTGAAATCAGCATCAGCAGAAAATTGGCACTGAAAAGGAAACACACTGCACTTGAGGCAGGGACACTTGGGGCAGGGTCCAAATTTGCCGTTTGGGAGGGCGACATACGGGCTTTGGCCAATTTTTCGTGTAAATGGGGATCATGAGCAACGTTTAGGGAATATGGAGCCCCTTGATTTGGCGGAAAAGGGCGGGTGGGAGCACCAGTGCGGTGCATAAACCCACCGCAAGTCCTCAAATGAGAGGAGCCATGCAAATACCGGTGTTTATTGGGCTTTCCAAGGCTCCGCACCCTTGCTATAGAGGGCCCGAAATTCGGACGAGCGCGCTTCGCCGGTTTATTGGTGACAGCGCATAAGCTCGCTTATGCCCTCAAGGCATAGGGTCATGCGGGCGTGGTGGAATTGGTAGACACGCTAGATTTAGGTTCTAGTGCCGCAAGGCGTGGGGGTTCAAGTCCCTTCGCCCGCACCACGCCGGATGCAGGGCCCCGCTTGAGGGGGCAGAGCGGGCGCAATAACCGGCAAAAAGGCCGGGGTCACAAGTAAACGGAAGCGAAAAGAGCATGCAGGTCACCGAGACGGTCTCAGAGGGTCTTAAGCGCGAACTCACCATCACAATTGGCGCCGCCACGTTGGACGAGAGTGTGATGGCGAAGCTGGATGAAATGAAGAACCAGGTTCGCTTGAAGGGATTTCGTCCTGGCAAGGTTCCTATGGGCCATCTCCGCCGCACGTTTGGCAGACAGGTGATGACCGAGGTCATCCAGGAAACCGTCAGCAAGTCGAGTGGGACAGCGCTGGAAGAGCGCTCCTTGAAGCCAGCGATGCAGCCGGAAATCAATATCGATGGTGAAGTAGAAGAGGTCATTGACGGCAAGGCAGATCTTGTCTTCAAAGTGGCTTTTGAAATCATCCCAGATTTCGATATTACCGATCTGTCCAAGCTGGAGCTTGAGCGCCCAACAGCCGAGATCACTGACGCGGAAGTTGATGAAGCCGTCGAAAAACTCTCCGAAGCTCAGAAGAATTTCGAACCAAAAGACGGTAAAGCCGAAGATGGCGACCTTGTGGTCATCGATTTCCTCGGTCGCGTGGACGGTGAAGCATTCGATGGTGGTACCTCTGAAGATGCCCGCCTCGAGCTTGGCTCCGGACAGTTCATTCCTGGTTTTGAAGAGCAGTTGGTCGGCACCAAAAAAGATCAGAAGCTTGACGTGAAAGTGACCTTTCCTGAAGACTATGGTTCTGCCGAGCTTGCCGGCAAAGAAGCCATCTTCGAGACCACCGTGAAGGCTGTTGAGGGTCCTGCGAAAGTTGTGATCGACGATGCTTTTGCCGAAAAATTCGGTATGGAAAACCTCGAGAAGCTCCGCGAAGCGCTTACTCAGCAGATCAAATCGGATTACGATCAGGTGTCTCTGGTCAGAATGAAGCGTGTGATGCTCGACCTTTTGGACGAAMARCAYTCCTTCGAAYTGCCGCCTACKTTGGTYGAGCAGGARTTTGACCAGATYTGGCACCAGTTCGAGCATGARCTTGAGAATGACGGYAAGAAAATCGAAGATGCCGATAAGCCRGAAGACGAACTGCGGGCCGAGTACCGCACCATCGCAGAACGCCGTGTGCGTCTGGGGCTTGTGTTGTCGGAGATTGGCACAAAGAACGAGATCAAGGTCGACGATGCTGAGGTGAACCGGGCAATCGCGCAACGCGCGCAGCAATTCCCTGGACAAGAACGTCAAGTCTACGAATTCTACACAAAGAACCCACAGGCACTTGCTGAGATCAGAGCACCGATTTTCGAAGACAAAGTCGTCTCTTTCATCGCTGAAATGGCCAAGGTGACCGACAAGGTCGTCTCCAAGGAAGAGCTGCTGACCGATCCAGATGCCGAGGCGGCTGACGAAAAATCAGCATCAAAGGAAAAGCCTGCGGCGAAGAAAAAGGCAGCGACCAAAAAGACCGCTGCCAAAAAGACTACCGCCAAGAAGCCGGCTGCCAAAAAGGCCGCCGCGCCGAAAGCAGCTGCTAAGAAAAAGGCTGCACCTAAGAAGGCCGCCAAAAAGAAAGATTGATTGCAGTCTTTTGCGAGAATTTGAGAAAGCCGATGGGTCATTCCATCGGCTTTTTTATGTCTGGCTGATCAGAGGCCGCCAAGCCTCTCCATTCAATTTGGAAACAACCGTGCGCGGACCTCTTTCCCCGTGACGCCGGTCTCTCGCAGATGGCGCAGAGTTGCCGACTTGTCTCTCTTCGCCAGGCGTTTGCCCTCACTGTCCAATATCAGCTTGTGATGACAATAAATGGGGGGCGTGAGCCCCATAAGCCGGTGCAGCAGGACGTGCAACCCCGCTGCCTCATAGAGGTCCTCGCCGCGTGTTACATGAGTGACGCCTTGCGTCGCATCATCCAACACCGAGGACAGATGATAACTGGTGCCGCTGTCCTTTCGTCCAAGCACAACGTCGCCTAACAGAGTTGGGTTGGCTGGCTTTTCGACCAACCCCTTATCGGTCGCCTCCTGGAAGGATAGCGACTGAAATGCAGAGCCCAAACTCTCCTCAGCAGCCGACAGCGACAATCTCCAGGCATAGGGTCGCCCCCCAGCCAAATTGTCACGTTCTTCCCGAGCCGCCAGCGGGGCACTGCGAAAAACGGAGAGCGGTGGGCCGTGAGGAGCTCCCGCAGCGTTTTCTATGTCTTTCCGGGTTCGGAAACATCTGTAGATCAAGCCACGATCATGGAGCTGCAACAATTGCGCTTCGTAAACGGCAAACCGGTCTGATTGCTTGAGCGGTACGTCGTCCCACGTAATGCCCAGCCATCCCAGATCGTCAAATATTGCGGTTTCATATTCTGGGCGACATCGTTGCTGATCGATATCCTCAATCCGCAAGACAAATTTGCCCCCTGCCATGCGAGCCTGATCGAAGTTGAGCAGCGCGGAGTAAGCATGCCCAAGATGTAGATAGCCAGTCGGTGAGGGGGCAAAGCGCGTCACGACGCGAGCCTTGCTCATCGAGGGCATTTCCCCCTCGAAACTTCCCGCTGGTTTTTCGCAGATGTTTTAGACACCTGCATTGGGATCGCGTCGGAAACCGTCATCCGGCGACCGTCTGCGTAGACCGCCGCGTGCACGGGTTTTGGATGCGTTGTTCAGTTCGACAGAGCTGATCACGCCATCCCGATTTTCATCAAGCGAATGAAAGTCCGATTGAGGGAGTGACATCACTTCATTGAAAGACAGATGGCCATTTCCATTGAAATCAAGAGCTGCGAAATCGGCGCGGCGGATACCGGTTTCGTCATCATCGCGAATGTCATCCCACTCACCCTCATCGACAACGCCGTTGTGATCTTCATCAGCGGTGGTGAAAATGTTTTCGCGATACTTTTCGTATTCGGCGTGGGTCACAGCCCCGTTCTCGTTCAAATCCCACTGGTAGGCGGGGTGTCGGATAATTTCGATATCGCCCGCCTGACCGCTGGATCCACAGCCAGCAAGGGCGGGCAGCACAGCTGCCACGAGAAGGAGGCGGCAGGGGAGGTTGGCAGAATGTCGAAGCTGCAAACCAAGATGGGACGGAGCAAAACGGGAAGGAACGAGACGCATTTGACCTCTCAGATCGAATTAATAAGAACCGGTTTTCCTGGGATTATAGGCAGATTTGGAGAAATTCGGTGCCCCAAGTGGGATTTCGTCCAGACAATACCCATATTCTGTGGCTGACGGTGTAGTTTTTGATGCTTAAGCTATAGTTCTGCACAGTCCATTTACCGAATCATCCTATGCATAGTTGTGGGACAATCCGGCTGGCGTCCTTTGTCTGTATCCGATGCAGGCCGCCAGTGAGGTAATGTCGCGCAATGTATGAAAAGCAGACCTGGGAAAGCAGACTATGAAAGACTCTTACGCGTACTCGATGAACCTGGTGCCTATGGTGGTCGAGCAAACCAACCGCGGCGAGCGTTCCTACGATATTTTTTCCAGGCTTTTGAAGGAACGGATTATTTTCCTGACCGGACCAGTGGATGACGGCATGGCGACGGTGATCACCGCGCAGCTTCTCTTCCTGGAAGCCGATAACCCGAACAAAGAAATCTCAATGTACATCAACTCGCCTGGCGGGGTGGTGACGAGTGGTTTGGCGATTTACGACACGATGAAGTACATCCAGCCCAAAATCACCACGGTGTGTGTTGGGCAAGCTGCTTCCATGGGATCACTGCTCCTGGCTGCCGGCGAGAAGGGCATGCGATATGCGCTTCCTAATGCGCGGATCATGGTTCATCAGCCTTCAGGCGGGTTTCAGGGGCAGGCCACAGATATCGAAATTCACGCGCGCGAAACACTTGCTCTGCGCGAACGGTTGAATCAGATCTATGTGAAGCATACAGGCCAGTCCATTGAGACTGTCCGAGAAGCGCTTGAACGCGACAATTTCATGTCGCCAGAGCAGGCCCGAGACTTTGGGTTAATCGACAAAGTGGGCGCCACCCGGGAAGATTTTGGCCTCGGTGAAGATTGATTTATTTGATTCTCAGTCAGGTTTTACCAAGTGGGCAGTGGCAAGGCATGTCGTAACCATTTGATTGAAAAGGGATTAATCAATTCTTGATCCCTGCAAGCCTATCATGGTCGTATATACGACGATGTTTTGAGGCGCACGATTGGCGATAAACGGCGAACACCAAAAGGCCGCAATATTGCCCAGCTTGTGCGAGAAGTTCGAAGAAGCCGTGTAAGCGGCACAGATTGTTGATGGTTGCTTTTTGATAGGTGACCCGAATGACGGCCAATACGAAGAAATGAGATTGGCCATAAGGAGAGTACATGAGCAAGGTAAGCGGTGGTGGCGGCAGCGATTCCAAGAACACGCTTTACTGTTCCTTCTGTGGCAAAAGCCAACATGAAGTCCGCAAGCTTATTGCAGGCCCAACCGTGTTCATCTGCGATGAGTGCGTTGAGCTATGCATGGACATCATCCGCGAGGAGAACAAGACCTCACTGGTGAAGTCGCGGGAGGGGGTTCCTGCTCCACAGGAAATCATGGACGTGCTCAATGATTATGTGATCGGGCAACCGGCTGCTAAGCGCGTGCTTGCCGTCGCGGTTCACAATCACTACAAACGTTTGAACCACGCCGCCAAGAACAATGACGTTGAGTTGGCTAAATCCAACATCATGCTGATCGGCCCAACCGGGTGCGGTAAGACGCTGTTGGCTCAAACTCTTGCACGGATCATTGACGTCCCCTTCACGATGGCAGATGCGACCACGCTGACAGAAGCTGGTTATGTCGGTGAGGATGTTGAGAACATCATTTTGAAATTGCTTCAGGCCGCTGACTACAATGTCGAGCGGGCGCAACGCGGCATTGTCTATATTGACGAAGTCGACAAGATCAGCCGGAAATCAGACAACCCGTCGATCACACGGGACGTGTCGGGTGAAGGCGTTCAGCAGGCATTGCTGAAAATCATGGAAGGAACGGTTGCCTCCGTACCACCTCAAGGCGGGCGCAAGCATCCGCAGCAGGAATTCCTCCAGGTTGATACGACAAACATCCTCTTCATTTGCGGCGGTGCATTTTCCGGCCTCGAAAAAATCATCTCCCAGCGCGGCAAAGGATCAGGCATTGGCTTTGGTGCCAAAGTGCAAGACCCGGAAGAGCGGCGCACGGGTGAAATACTCCAGGAATTGGAGCCAGAAGATTTGCTCAAGTTTGGCCTGATCCCGGAATTCGTTGGTCGTATGCCTGTACTGGCGACATTGACGGATTTGGATACAGACGCCTTGGTAGAGATATTGACCGAGCCGAAGAACGCGCTGGTCAAACAGTATGAGCGCCTTTTCGATATGGAAGACGTCAAGCTGACCTTCTCTGATGAGGCACTGCTTGCTATCGCCAAGAAGGCAATCGAACGCCGGACCGGTGCACGTGGGTTGCGCTCCATCTTGGAGTTGATCCTTCTCGACACCATGTTCGAGCTTCCATCCTTGGATGGTGTAGAAGAAGTGGTGATTTCTGCCGAAGTGGTGGAAGGCAAGGCGCAGCCGCTTTACATCTATTCCGAACGCTCAGGCGAGGTGGAAACAAGCGCCTAGGCGTTTGATAATTTTCCATAATTATTCAAAAAGATGGCCTTGAAAGTAGCGACTTTCGAGGCCATTTTCATGCTAACTGATGCGAAATGCAGCTATTTGGACGGAAAACCAGTCAAATTACGCGAATCTAGTTAGATTTACAGTCAGCATTCGTTCAGCACTGGCGTGCCATACTGCAGCTCCCACGCCTGATGGGTGACGTCTCATTTTCCCAACTGAATAGGGGAGGTGAGTTTGTCTCTCCAGGGCGCTGGGTGCGGTGAACAAGTAAAAGATAAGGGTTAAGACATGAGCGACAATCACGACAACAACCCAGATGATGAAACAACTCCCACGACAGGTGATGACGTGGTGCAGGAGTTTACAGGTGGTGTGCTTCCGGTACTTCCGCTGCGAGATATTGTCGTGTTCCCCCATATGATTGTTCCGCTCTTTGTTGGGCGGGTGAAGTCGGTTCGCGCACTTGAAGAAGTGATGCAGGACGACAAGCAAATTTTTCTCGTTGCGCAAAAAGATGCGAGTGAAGATGATCCGTCATCAGACGATATTTACGAGGTCGGCACTGTTGGTCAGGTTCTGCAGCTCCTGAAGCTCCCCGACCAAACTGTCAAAGTGCTTGTTGAAGGAACCACCCGCGCCCGGATCAAACGCTTTACGGACCGGGAAAATTTCTTTGAAGCCGAAGTAGAGCCAGTCCCCGATACAGATCAAGACGATGATCGCCTCGAGGCGCTGGCCCGAACTGTTGTCAGCCATTTTGAAAATTATGTGAAGCTCAACAAGAAGGTTCCGCCAGAGGTGTTGGGCGCGGTTTCGCAGATCGACGACTATCCGAAACTCGCCGATACAATTGCCAGCCATCTCGCCATCAAGCTCGAAGAAAAGCAAGAGCTTCTGCAGATTTCGAGCACCGCCGAGCGGTTGGAGCGGGTTTACTCAATGATGGAAGGTGAAATTTCCGTCCTTAATGTGGAAAAGAAAATCCGCAGCCGCGTGAAGCGCCAGATGGAGAAAACCCAGCGCGAGTATTATCTGAACGAACAAATGAAGGCGATCCAGAAGGAACTGGGCGGCGAAGGTGAAGACGGCCGYGACGAGTTGCATGAGCTGGAAAGTCGGATTGAGAAGACCAAACTGTCGAAAGAAGCGCGCGAAAAAGTTGACGGGGAAATGCGCAAGCTGCGTCAGATGAGCCCCATGTCAGCGGAAGCGACTGTTGTGCGCAACTACCTTGATTGGATCCTTTCCATTCCGTGGAACAAGCGCGGGCGCGTGAAGAAGGACCTCATCAAAGCTGAGGAAGTTCTGGATATCGATCATTACGGTCTTGAAAAAGTCAAAGAACGGATCATCGAGTATCTCGCCGTACAACAGCGCACGAACAAACTCAAAGGCCCGATCCTGTGTTTGGTAGGACCTCCTGGTGTCGGTAAAACATCATTGGGCAAATCCATCGCAAAAGCGACAGGGCGTGAATTCGCACGGCTCTCTCTCGGCGGCGTCCGGGATGAAGCAGAAATTCGTGGGCATCGGCGCACCTACATCGGCTCAATGCCCGGCAAGGTCATTCAGTCGATGAAGAAGGTGAAGTATTCCAATCCTCTCTTCCTGCTCGACGAGATCGACAAGATGGGTGCGGATTTCCGGGGGGACCCTTCAGCTGCATTGCTAGAGGTTCTTGACCCGGAACAGAACAACACTTTCCAGGATCATTATCTCGAAGTTGAATACGACCTCTCCGATGTCATGTTCATCACGACAGCGAATACACTCAATATTCCGGGCCCTCTGATGGACCGGATGGAGATCATCCGTATTGCTGGGTACACTGAAGACGAAAAAGTCCAAATTGCTCGACGGCATTTGATTCCAAACGCCGTCAAAAACCACGGGCTAAAAGCGACTGAATGGTCGATCGACGATGAATCGCTTCTCGATCTGGTGCGCCTCTACACGAGGGAGGCAGGGGTTCGCTCCCTTGAGCGAGAACTGTCCCGTCTCTGCCGCAAAGCGGTGAAGGAACTGGTCACGACCGACGTCACGGAAATCAAAATTTCTCGGGCAAACCTGAGCGACTATGCCGGGATCACCAAATTCCACTATGGCGAGATCGACGGGGAGGATCAGGTTGGTGTGGTAACCGGGCTTGCCTGGACGGAAGTTGGCGGCGAATTGCTGACGATTGAAAGCGTGATGATGCCTGGTAAGGGCCGCATGACGGTGACTGGCAATTTGAAGGATGTGATGAAAGAATCCATCTCAGCCGCGAATTCCTACGTGAAATCCCGGGCAACGAAGTTTGGCGTGGAACCGCCGGTCTTTGATCGCAAGGACATCCATGTGCACGTGCCTGAAGGGGCAACTCCCAAAGACGGACCAAGTGCCGGTGTCGCCATGGCAACGTCCATCGTCTCTGTCATTACTGGTATTCCGATCCGCAAGGATGTGGCAATGACCGGCGAGATCACCCTGCGGGGGCGTATTTTGCCAATTGGTGGGCTCAAAGAAAAGCTCTTGGCAGCTCTTCGTGGCGGCATCAAGAAGGTGTTGATTCCGAAAGACAATGCGAAGGATCTTGCCGACATTCCGGACAATGTGAAGAATCAGTTGGAAATATTGCCGGTTGAGACCGTGGATGAGGCCTTAGCCAATGCGTTGGTCCGGATGCCGGAGCCAATTGAGTGGGATGAGGAGGCTTATGTCGCAGAACAGGCCGCCCGGGGCGGAAGTGATGCTTCAAGAGAAGGCTTTACTGCCCACTAACTAAACGAAAAAATCAGCCCCCATACTTCGTAAAGAAGGGTGGGGGCTTTTTCATGCCTGCGAGAGATTGCCTTTGCATCAAAACGCTGGGTTTTCGAAATTTCCCAGAAATCTGCGCATTTCGCTGCTTAATCCTTTGACCCGACAAAGCAGCCACGTTTACACTTTTGGCTGATTATCTGGGGATTCGCTCCCCGCAGCCTAGAGGGGCCGAACGTGAACAAGAATGATCTTATAGCCGTGGTATCCGAAAAATCGGACCTGTCAAAAACCGACGCAACCAAAGCGGTCGACAGCGTATTTGAAACCATTACGAGCACATTGACAGCTGGTGAGGAAGTTCGACTGGTTGGGTTTGGTACATTCAACGTAACCCGCCGGAATGCATCTGAAGGTCGCAATCCGCGTACCGGTGAGAAAATCCAAATTCCTGCATCCAATCAGCCAAAATTCAAAGCTGGTAAAGGACTTAAAGATGCCGTCAATGGGAGAGGCCCAGGTAGCTAAGTAGCTAACACCTGAGGTTTTGACGGAGTTAAACGAAAAGGCCGGCATTGCCGGCCTTTTTTGTGTCTCCAGTTCTTTTCCCAACTGAAGTCTGCGAAGGATCAGGGCTTCCTTGCGTCAGAGCGATAGAGCCGACGCGCCGAAAAAGAACGCACCCGCGTGAAGGCCTACTTTTCCAGCGACGCCAATAACACCTGCAAGGTACGGGGTCGCAAAGATCACGCAGATCAGCACCCCGCGTCTGCCAACGCGGTCAGACAGGCGGCCAACAGGGACCTGAGCCATCGCTCCCCCTACAATAGCTGCTGTCATAAATAGGGAGATCCCCACAATGTCCAATCCGGCACTCTCGGCATAGACCGGCGCCAGGGCCCAGCAAAGAACGCCGCCCGCATTAGCCAAGGCTGGTCGTGGGGAAGCCCTCCAGAAGCGCTCGGAGCGGCAGCAATGTTCCAAACAACTTTCGCCACTGTCAGGCGTTATTGCTCTCATCTCGGCTTTTGCTGCAATAGCCAATTTCACTCGCCGGCGAGTTAACTCTTCCGCGTGAGAAAGGCCTTTCCAGCAATAGCGGGGCTCCACAGAGGCGAGGTACGAATTGAGCCTTGACGGGCAGGGGCGCATGGCTTAGTTCAAGCCCTTCTTCGAACCCTCATCTACGGGTTCAGACCGGGCGGTTAGCTCAGCTGGGAGAGCATCTCGTTTACACCGAGAGGGTCGGCGGTTCGATCCCGTCACCGCCTACCATTTTCTTTATCCCAAAAGCCAAATATCAAACCTCACTTTGAGGCCCACCGTAAGGCTTGGCAGCAGCCGATGCCTTCCAGGGCTTGCGTCCACTTGAATTGCCGTCACTCAGCTGTGATCAGCGTTGAGTTGCTTGGCGACCAGGACCCGGACACCCTCATCCCATCGGAGGAGTGGTTGCATGGTGTGGTGGCGGTTGATGGCGGCAGGTCTTTGTACATTCGGGCTGGCCAGCCCAGTTACAGCCTTTGAGGCCAGTCTCGAAGACGGCGGCTGGGAACTGATCGGCGTGCCGGGCCAGGCCGAGACGACGTTCCAGCTCATGGGCGATGGCGTTCTGAAGGTCGTATCCGATCACTCCGTCGCTTTTCTCTACAAGCGTGTGGAGGACGCGGGCCCCCGTCTGCAATGGCGGTGGCTGGTCGATGACATGGGACYACCCAGCGATCTGGCGCGGGTTGGAGAGGACGACCGGCCGATTGCGATCCATTTGTGGTTTCCCGAAGAAGAAGGGCAAGGGTCGCTGTTTGGCGGGTTGGCAGAGCTGTTCGGATTTCCCCGTGTTGGCAATGCCCTCACCTATGTCTGGGGCGGGTCCGAACATGCGCCCCGCATTTCTCCAAATCCTCACCTACCAGAGGGACAGGGCGTGATCATCGTCTTGCGTAACCAGTCGGAGCAAATGCCGAAATGGGTGCACGAGACTGTCGAGTATCAGGCTGACTATTTTTCAGCATTTGGGAAACCCGCTCCAACCCCGACCTACGTAGCAATCTCCGGTGACAGTGATGATCTGGGGGGTGTGCGCCGCGCAAGCATTGCCGATCTCAGTTTCATCCAATAGCAAGGCAAGTCGGGCAGCGTGAAAATTTCGATCATTATCCCCACACTCAACGAAGCGCACCAGATCAGCGATCGGGTACGACATCTGCGGCAGATGGACGGTGATTGCGAAGTGATCGTTGTCGATGCCGGCAGCGAAGATGAGACAGTGGCGAGGGCTGCGGATGCGGGGGCTCGGATGGTGATTTCCGATGAACGTGGCCGCGGCGCTCAGTTGCGCTTGGGCGCTTCCAAAGCAACTGGAGATGTTCTCGTCTTTCTGCATGCCGACACGCATCTCCCTAGCGAAGCGGTACAGGCAATACGGCGTGAGCTTGAAAACGCGACCAATATCGGTGGGAATTTCCGCATCGTGTTTGATGGGCCAACTGGCTTTGCAAAATGGCTGACGGGCTTTTACGCCTGGTTTCGCTCGAAGGGCCTCTACTATGGCGACTCCGTCATGTTCCTGCGCCGCTCGATATACGAGGAGTTAGGCGGGATCATGCCGTATCCGGTGATGGAAGATTATGATCTTGGTCGAAAAATGGAGGCACACGGGGGGACGGTATGTATCGAAGATGTCCCGGTCATAACGTCATCCAGACGCTTTAGGGGAAAGCACCCCGTTTGGATATTCCTAGGGTGGTGTGTGCTGCATGGTTTCTACTATGCCGGGTTATCGACGCACATTTTAGGGTGGGTTTATGACACTCGCCGTCGCCGCACTGCTAGCCGCTGAGCGGTCTCAGTTCGCGGTGAAATTACATGAGGCGCGATGAGCCCGGGCAGGGGGCTTGGCTCTGGTAGCCTTCAGGCGCTTCCTCTCTCCAACATATCTGTGCAATCTGGTGATCTCATTTTCAAGTCGTGAACCATGCTAGGAACTACTCATGGTTGTTTTTCGACGGAAGCAGAACCTGTGAGGGTAGTGATGACGACAAATATGAAGGGTAAGCGGCCGCAAGCGTTAGACGTGCTCTTTCTACTCGGCTTGTCTTTCCTGTTCGGTCACGAAATTGACGCCGTCACCCACCATGAGTGGAGACTTCTTCCAATACTAAACCTGTTCGATGACGAGGTGGGCTATGTGATCTTCGTGCTTGCCCACGTGCCGCTTTTCACAGGTCTTGTATGGGCCGTGACGCATCAATCGACCAGAATTCGTTTCAATGCCCAGGTAAGCACCGACATCGTCTTGATTTTGCATGCAGTGCTGCATTGGAGTCTTTCGGGGCATGAACTCTATACTTTCCATACCCACCTCTCGGAATTCTTGATATTTTCCGGCGGGCTCATTGGTCTTATTCACCTCGCCTTGATGATCCGCATGTCGCGGATGGCAGAGGTAGACTAGCGGCTCTTGGGTGCGAAAATGGCTTTCGCAGGCCAATCGGCACGCCCCAGAGAGGGGGGAACGGGAGCAATGGGAGCTGCGATCCCGAAATCATCGAAATAGTGGTGGATTTAAACCAATGTTTCCAACATTCGCGCCTTGACAGGTGGATGGGGCTGCCTTACATCGACGCATCCCCAGAGGCATTATGCCTTTGTTTAAGGGGGTGTAGCTCAGCTGGTTAGAGCGCTGGCCTGTCACGCCAGAGGCCGCGGGTTCGAGTCCCGTCACTCCCGCCACTCTCTTAGGAGAGGGCGGTACCAAGGTCACTCCGCAACGCGGCTCAGTCCCCGACTCAGTCGTTGTCGAGAGTGCGGAATTTTACATCTACAATCATCTTTCAGAGCAGAAAATTAGTGCAAACTGCGAGCAGTTCGCAGCGCTGAAGGTCGCTTTCGACTTCGCATCCGTCGATAGGGAAATAACCCTGCATTTCTATCGATTTAGTACCGCTGGGACGTTTGACTTGCCTCTTGCCGGGGCTATACTCCGCGCGATTTTGAGGGGCAACTTGCGAGAATCAGTCGCTCGCCGCAAGGCATAGAAAAGACTGACTTCCCGCAGACATGTCCGGCCTGGAATACCACCACCACACCAAGGCCGGACGATCAGGTAAAGAAATGGAACAGCTCTTAAGCGAGTATCTGCCGATCGTGATCTTTCTCGGTCTTGCGGCGGTTATTTCGATTGCATTGATGATTGTGCCGTTCGTGTTGGCGCCCTCGCATCCTGACCCGGAAAAGCTGTCCGCCTACGAATGTGGGTTTGATGCGTTCGACGACAGCCGCATGCGTTTCGACGTAAAATTCTATCTCGTCGCGATCCTTTTCATTATTTTCGATCTGGAAGTCGCCTTCCTGTTCCCCTGGGCTGTGTCTCTCGGTGAGGTTGGGCTGTTCGGCTTCTGGTCGATGATGGTCTTCTTGGGGATTTTGACCATCGGGTTCATCTACGAATGGAAGAAAGGTGCGCTCGAATGGGACTGAGTTCGTCCGAAAGTGGAGGCGCGCGAGTGCTGGGTGGGACGGTCGTTACCGAAACGCCCAAAGGTATCATTGATCCGCGTACCGGCGCGCCGGTAGGGCAGGACGATCCCTATTTCAAGCAGATGTCAGACGAGCTTGCCGACAAAAATTTTCTAGTTACCTCTCTCGACAATCTGATCAACTGGTCGCGCACCGGTTCCCTCATGTGGATGACATTTGGGCTGGCATGCTGCGGCGTTGAAATGATGCAAACCAATATGCCGCGTTACGACCTAGAGCGGTTTGGCACCGCCCCGCGGGCAAGCCCGCGTCAGTCTGATGTGATGATTGTGGCCGGAACCCTGACCAACAAGATGGCTCCAGCCTTGCGCAAGGTCTATGACCAGATGCCAGAACCGAGATATGTGATCTCAATGGGATCGTGCGCAAACGGCGGTGGCTACTACCACTATTCTTATTCAGTGGTGAGGGGATGTGACCGGATCGTTCCGGTGGATATTTACATTCCAGGGTGCCCGCCTTCGGCAGAAGCATTGCTGTACGGCATCTTGGCGCTGCAGCGTAAAATTCGTCGGACGGGGACGATTGAACGGTAGCGCAGGCTTTAAACAAGCTGAGCCGTTCGAGGGTATGAGATTGTGAGAGGCGTCTGTTTCAAGAGACGCAATATTGATTAGACGAAGTCGACTGGGTAGAGAAAAACGCTATGGACGAAAGTCTACAAGACCTTGGGGAACATATTGCGGCAGGGCTCGCAAATGAGGTGGCATCATTTGATGTGACACGCGGGGAACTCACTCTTGAAGTGCCGGTTGAGAAAATCGTCCGTGTTCTGAAGTTTCTGCGTGATGACCCTGCCTGCCATTTCTCAGTGTTGATTGATATTTGCGGTGTTGACTACCCGGAGCGGGCTAAACGCTTCGATGTGGTTTATCATCTGCTTTCCATGCACCAGAACCACCGAGTGCGCGTGCGCGTGCATGCGGATGAAGAAACGCTGGTGCCAAGCGCAACGTGCGTATATCCGGTGGCGAACTGGTTTGAGCGTGAAGCTTTCGACATGTACGGCATTTTGTTCTCCGATCACCCGGACCTGCGCCGGTTGTTGACGGACTATGGATTTACCGGACATCCGCTGCGAAAAGATTTCCCCGTAACGGGCTTTGTTGAAGTGCGCTACGACGACGAGTTGAAACGGGTTGCTTATGAGCCCGTCCAACTGGCTCAGGAATACCGTCGGTTCGATTTCGAAAGCCCATGGGAGGCGGCTGAGTATTTGCTGCCCGGTGATGAGAAGGCATCCGATGAGACGAAATCTGGAGCCGGGAGCAAATCATGACCGAATCTCAGATTAAAAACATCAACCTCAATTTTGGACCTCAGCATCCGGCGGCGCATGGCGTGTTGCGTCTCGTTCTGGAACTGGATGGGGAAGTTGTTGAGCGTGTCGATCCTCATATCGGCCTGCTGCATCGCGGCACCGAGAAGTTGATCGAGCAAAAGACTTACCTGCAGGCTTTGCCCTATTTCGATCGCCTTGATTACGTCGCACCGATGAACCAGGAGCATGCTTATGCACTGGCGGTTGAGCGCCTGTTGGACATCGAGATCCCTAAACGTGCGCAATATATCCGCGTCCTCTATTCCGAAATCGGACGACTGCTAAATCATCTGCTGAATGTCACGACACAGGCTTTGGATGTCGGCGCATTTTCACCTTCGCTTTGGGGGTTCGAAATTCGCGAATCTCTGATGGTGTTTTATGAGCGCGCATCAGGCAGTCGCATGCATGCAGCCTATTTTCGGCCTGGCGGCGTACATCAGGACCTGCCACCGAAGCTTCTTCAGGATATTTACGACTATTGTGATGTTATCGACAAAATGGTTGATGACATCGACGCGCTGCTGACCGGCAACCGTATTTTCAAGCAGCGCAATGTCGATATCGGATATGTCTCTGCCAAAGACGCGCAGGCTTGGGGCTTCTCGGGCGTCATGGTGCGTGGCTCAGGGATGGCTTGGGACTTACGTCGCTCACAACCCTATGAGTGCTACAGCGACCTTGAGTTCGACATTCCTGTCGGCAAGAACGGCGACAATTACGATCGCTATCTCTGCCGCATGGAGGAGTGTCGTCAGTCGACGCGGATTATGCGCCAGTGCATTGAGCAGATGCCTGACGGGCCCGTTACCACCAGCGATGGCAAGATCGTGCCCCCGCGTCGTGCGGAGATGAAGCAGTCGATGGAGAGCTTAATCCATCACTTCAAGCTCTATACCGAGGGCTATCACGTACCAGCAGGCGAAGTGTACGCCGCCGTTGAAGCTCCTAAGGGGGAGTTTGGCGTCTTCCTTGTCTCTGATGGCTCAAACAAGCCAAGCCGTTGTAAAATTAGAGCGCCCGGATTTGCGCATCTACAAGCGTTGGATTTTCTATGCAGAGGCCACATGATTGCCGACCTGTCCGCGATCTTGGGCTCGCTCGACATTGTGTTCGGGGAGGTTGACCGATGAGTGTTCGTAGACTGAGCCCCACCCAGCCCGATAGTTTTGAGTTCACGGCTGAGAACAAGACCTGGGCCGAAGGGCAACTGACCAAGTTTCCACAAGGCAGGCAGGCCTCGGGGATTATCCCTCTTCTTTGGCGTGCCCAGAAACAGGCAGGCGGATGGTTGCCCGAACCGGCAATCCGTTACGTGGCCGATTTCCTCGATATGCCCTACATGCGCGCGATGGAAGTGGCGACTTTTTACACCATGTTCAACCTCGCCCCTGTGGGAGAGCATTTCATTCAGCTGTGCGGCACCACGCCGTGCTGGCTTCGTGGATCAGATGAGTTGAAGAAGGTCTGCAAAAAGATGATCGGCGACGAGCGCCAGGTCACTGCTGACGGCAAATTTTCGTGGATGGAAGTTGAGTGTCTGGGCGCTTGCGCTAATGCGCCCATGGTACAGGTCAATGACGACTATTTTGAAGACCTGGATGCTGGAGCACTCGAGAAATTACTGAATGCTCTGCGCAACGGTGATGAGGTTAAGGTTGGACCACAAAGCGACCGCAAGAGCTCAGAACCAGCTGGCAAGCTCACGAGCCTTACGGAAGTCGGAGGGTCTGAGTAATGTTGCAAGATAAAGACCGCATCTTTACAAACCTCTATGGCCTCGATGATTGGGGACTAGAAGGCGCACGGCGCCGGGGTGACTGGGACAATACGAAAGACATCATCGCCAAGGGGCGCGACGGGATCATTGATGAGATGAAGGCCTCGGGCCTGCGCGGGCGCGGCGGCGCTGGCTTCCCGACCGGGCTCAAATGGTCATTCATGCCAAAAGAGTCCGATGGGCGACCACATTACCTCGTCGTCAATGCCGACGAGTCCGAACCCGGCACTTGTAAAGACCGCGAAATAATACGCCACGATCCACACAAGTTGATCGAGGGTTGTCTGATTGCGGGCTTCGCCATGGGAGCCAACGCTGGCTACATCTATGTACGCGGCGAGTTCATCTTCGAGCGCGAGCAATTGCAGCGCGCTGTCGATCAGGCCTACGACGCTGGCCTGCTGGGCAAGAACGCCGCAGACAGCGGATGGGATTTCGATCTTTATGTGGTCCATGGTGCTGGCGCTTACATCTGCGGTGAAGAAACCGCATTGTTGGAAAGCCTGGAAGGCAAGAAGGGCATGCCGCGGCTGAAGCCGCCTTTCCCCGCGAATGTCGGTCTCTACGGCGCGCCAACAACGGTCAACAATGTCGAGAGCATTGCCGTTGCTCCAACTATTTTACGGCGCGGAGCGAGCTGGTTCGGCGGGCTTGGGCGGCCAAACAATACCGGGACCAAAGTTTTCTCGATTTCTGGCCACGTCAACAACCCATGCAATGTCGAAGAAGAGATGGGTATTCCCCTTCGTGAACTCATCGACAAGCATTGCGGTGGTGTACGCGGTGGATGGGACAATCTACTGGCCGTCATTCCAGGTGGGTCTTCTGTTCCGCTTTTGCCTAAGAGCATTTGCGACACCGTCCTCATGGATTTTGACAGTCTGAAAGAAGTGCAGTCGGGTCTGGGCACAGCTGCGGTGATCGTCATGGACAAGTCCACGGACGTCATCAAGGCAATCGCCAGACTGTCAGCTTTCTACAAGCATGAAAGCTGCGGTCAGTGCACACCTTGCCGGGAGGGAACCGGTTGGATGTGGCGTGTGATGGAACGCCTTGTCACCGGCGAGGCCGAAGTGGAAGAAATTGAAATGTTGCTGGATGTTTCCAAACGGGTGGAAGGTCACACGATCTGTGCRCTYGGRGATGCMGCMGCCTGGCCRGTRCAGGGGCTTATCCGGCATTTCCGRCCWGTCATTGAAGAGCGTATCGCGACCCGCAARGCGGGYAGCGYAACGCCGGTWGCGGCGGAGTAGGGGCATGCCAAAACTCACGATTGATGGCATTGAAGTTGAAGTGGAAAACGGGGCGACCGTTCTTCAGGCTTGTGAAGAAGTCGGCGCCGATGTGCCGCGCTTTTGTTATCACGAGCGCCTGTCCATTGCGGGCAATTGTCGCATGTGCCTCGTTGAGATTGAGAAATCGCCCAAGCCGATAGCGAGCTGTGCGATGCCAGCCGCTGAGGGCATGGTTGTCTTCACAAAAACACCGACCGTCAAACGCGCCCGCGAAGGCGTGATGGAATTCCTGCTTATCAATCACCCATTGGATTGCCCGATCTGCGACCAGGGTGGTGAGTGTGATCTGCAGGATCAGGCGATGGCCTTTGGTGTCGATACAACACGCTTTGAAGAGAACAAGCGGGCTGTTGAAGACAAGAACATGGGACCGCTGGTCAACACCATCATGACCCGTTGCATTCACTGCACACGGTGTGTTCGGTTTGCGCAGGAAATCGCTGGCGTGCCAGAAATCGGGGCGATCGGTCGCGGCGAAGATATGGAAATCACGACCTATCTGGAAAAATCGCTGACCTCTGAGCTTTCGGGCAATGTCATTGATCTTTGCCCTGTCGGCGCTCTGACTTCCAAGCCTTATGCCTTTACGGCGCGCCCATGGGAATTACGCAAAACAGAATCCATCGATGTGATGGATGCGCTCGGCTCTGCTATCCGTGTGGATACACGCGGGCGGGAGGTCATGCGCGTCATGCCGCGTCTCAATGAAGACGTGAACGAAGAATGGATTTCCGACAAGACACGCTTTATCTGGGACGGCTTGCGTTCTCAGCGGTTGGACCAACCCTATGTGCGCGTGGACGGTAAGTTGCGCAAAGTCACCTGGGCACAAGCCTTCGATGCCGTTGCCGCGAAAGTGAAAGACACAGCGCCAGAGAAGATGGCMGCGATTGCCGGTGACWTKGCCTGCGTKGARAGCATGAGCGCTTTGCAGGAACTGATGGGTGCCCTCGGCGTGAGCAACATTGATTGCCGCCAGGACGGTACCAAACTGAATGCGGGAGACCGGGCCTCCTATCTCTTCAACACCACGATTGCTGGAATTGAAGAAGCCGACGCGGTGCTTCTTGTCGGGTGTAACCCGCGCGTTGAAGCGCCTGTTTTGAATGCTCGCATTCGCAAACGCTGGCGCCAGGGTGGACTGCCAGTGGGTGTCATTGGTGGGAACATCGATCTTACATACGCGGCGCAGAATTTGGGTGCAGGCCCTCAGACATTGGGTGAGATTGCCGATGGAACGCATTCCTTCGCTCGTATCCTTGAGGTGGCCGAGCGTCCATTGATCATTGTGGGGCAGGGCGCGCTTTCTCGGAAAGACGGCGCTGCAATTCACGCCTTGGCTCTGAAAATTGCCGAAGGGTCCGGCGCTATTTCTGCCGACTGGAATGGCTTCAATATCCTTCACACAGCCGCCGCACGTGTGGGCGGTCTGGACCTTGGCTTCGTGCCAGGCGACGGGGGACGGGACGTTGCGGGAATTCTCGATGGCGCTGCAAACGGCGACGTTGAGTTTGTCTATCTGCTGGGGGCAGACGAGCTCGACACATCGAAACTCGAGAAAGCTTTTGTCGTCTATCAAGGCACGCATGGAGATGCCGGGGCGCATGTCGCCGACGTCATTTTGCCGGCAGCGACATATACAGAAAAGAGCGCACTGTGGGTGAACACAGAAGGCCGTGTTCAGATGGGCCGTCGGGCCGCATTCCCACCAGGAGAGGCCCGAGAGGATTGGTCAATCCTGCGCGCCCTGTCCGATGTTTTGGGCAAGGCACTTCCCTACGACAGCCTGCAGCAGCTGAGAGCGAAACTGTTTGAAGCACATCCGCATTTCGCTCAGTTGGATGTTGTGACATCGGCATCAAGTGTCGCCGGTGGTGCGGCAGGGGCTGTGAGTGACACGCCGTTTGCCTATGCAATAGAAGACTTCTATTTCACCAATCCAATCGCGCGCGCCAGCAAGACAATGGCCGAATGTGCCGCTGCCTACGGGTCTAAGGAAACGGGAGCAACCGGCACCAATGGCTGATATTTGGATCACATACGGTATTCCGTTCCTCATCATCTTTGCACAGTCGCTGGGCTTGCTCGTGGCGTTGCTGCTGTTCACGGCTTACATCTTGTATGCTGACCGGAAGATCTTTGCGGCCGTACAGATGCGCCGTGGTCCCAACGTTGTGGGTCCTTGGGGGCTGCTTCAGTCGTTTGCCGATCTGACCAAGTTCCTGTTCAAGGAAGTGATCATTCCATCGAGCGCCAACAAGGGGGTCTTCCTTCTGGCGCCGATCATCACGGCGACACTGGCACTTGGCACCTGGGCAGTGGTCCCGTTTAGCGATGGCTGGGTTATTGCGGATATCAATGTCGGCATCCTCTACATCGTGGCGTTTTCCTCGCTCGGTGTGTACGGCATCATCATGGGCGGCTGGGCCTCCAACTCGAAATACTCTTTCCTGGGGGCTCTCAGGTCTGCGGCGCAAATGGTGTCTTACGAAGTGTCGATGGGCTTCGTCATCGTTTGTGTGCTTATGACAGCAGGGTCGCTCAATCTTTCCGACATTGTGCGCGCGCAGTCTGGCGAAGCTGGCATGTTCAACTGGTACTGGTTGATCCACTTCCCCGTCTTTGTGATCTTCTTCATCTCAGCGATTGCGGAAACCAACCGGCCTCCGTTCGATCTGCCCGAAGCAGAGTCGGAGCTGGTGGCGGGGTACGCCACAGAGTATTCGTCCACTCCCTTCCTGCTCTTCTTCCTTGGGGAGTTTATTTCGATCAGCCTGATGGCTGCCATGGTCACCATCCTGTTCCTTGGCGGCTGGTTGCCTCCATTTGATGTGGTGCCGTTCAACCTTGTGCCAGGCGTTATCTGGTTTGTGCTCAAGATTTGTTTTGTATTTTTCGTTTTTGCGATAGTTCGCGCCTATGTGCCACGCTACCGCTACGACCAGTTGATGCGGCTGGGCTGGAAAGTATTCCTGCCTTTGTCTCTGGCCTGGGTCGTGGTGACAGCGAGTGTGTTGGTTGCGTTCGATCTTGCACCGTGAACAAAGGAGCGTTTAGTCAATGACCACCCTGGCACAATCTGTCCGCTCTCTGTTTCTGGCGGAGTTCGTTTCGAGTTTCTTTTTGGCGATGAGATATTTTTTCGCGCCAAAAGTGACACTCAACTATCCGTATGAAAAAGGACCGTTGAGCCCCCGCTTTCGTGGCGAACACGCATTGCGGCGTTACCCCAATGGGGAAGAGCGCTGTATCGCCTGCAAATTGTGCGAAGCGATCTGTCCAGCTCAGGCGATCACCATCGAAGCGGGACCGCGGCGCAACGACGGAACACGGCGCACGGTTCGCTACGACATAGACATGACGAAATGCATCTATTGCGGCTTCTGTCAGGAAGCCTGCCCCGTGGATGCCATCGTTGAGGGGCCGAATTTCGAATTCGCAACGGAAACACGTGAGGAGCTTTTCTATACAAAGGAACGGCTTCTCGAAAACGGCGACCGCTGGGAACGCGAAATCGCCAAGAACATCGAACTTGATGCACCTTATCGATAAGGACGGATTGAGTTGAGTAACGCAAAACTAGAGAGGGCAGAGAGGCAATGATCCTCGCCACCATCGCGTTTTACATATTTGCCGCAGTTGCGGTTGTTGCGGGCTTTCTTGTGATCGCCTCGCGCAATCCTGTGCACTCGGTTTTGTTTCTAATTTTGGCTTTCTTCAACGCGGCAGGCCTGTTTGTTTTGATGGGCGCCGAGTTCTTGGCCCTGATCCTCCTCATCATCTATGTAGGCGCGGTCGCTGTGCTGTTCCTCTTTGTCGTCATGATGCTCGACATTGATTTTTCGGAGCTGCGCGAGGGGTTCTTGCAATACCTGCCCGTCGGCGCGCTGATCGGCCTTATTGTTCTGATGGAACTGGTCATGGTGTTTGGGACCTGGGCGTTTACGCCGGAAATTGCAGCCGTTGCAGCCTCACCCATTCCACCGCTCAATGAAATGAGCAACGTGGAGGCCATCGGCCAGGTTATGTACACGCAATACGTCTATTTCTTCCAGGCTGCGGGCATGGTTCTGCTGGTCGCCATGATCGGCGCAATTGTGCTGACCTTGCGCAAGCGCCCTAACGCCCGGCGTCAGGTCATTGCCGATCAGGTGGCGCGGACGAAAGAAACAGGACTGGAAATTAGGAAGGTGGATCCAGGTCAGGGCCTCTAAGCCCAACCTCGAAAGAAACACACATGGAAATCGGTCTTTCACATTATTTAACGGTTGCGGCGATCCTCTTCACGCTTGGGATCTTCGGCATTTTTCTCAATCGGAAAAACGTCATCATTATTCTCATGTCGATTGAGCTCATGCTCCTCGCGGTGAACATCAATCTTGTTGCCTTTTCCACCCACATGGGTGACCTGACCGGACAGATTTTCGCACTTCTGGTGCTGACCGTCGCCGCAGCGGAGGCAGCCATCGGTCTTGCTATTCTCGTCGTCTATTTCCGTAATCGAGGCTCAATTGCCGTCGAAGACATCAACTTGATGAAGGGCTGAGCGCGCATGTACGAAGCAATCGTCTTTCTCCCGCTCGCTGGCTGCCTGATCGCAGGTCTGTTTGGCAATCGGCTGGGCGTCGTGACCTCGCAATGGGTAACGTGCGGCTTTCTTGTCATCTCGGCACTCTTGAGCTGGGTTGCCTTTGTGGTGGTGGCCTTACAGGGAAATGTCGAGACAGTGCAGGTGTTGACCTGGATTGACAGTGGATCGTTTGAAGCGGATTGGCGCCTTCGTATCGACACACTGACAGCCGTCATGCTGGTGGTCGTGACGAGTATTTCTTCTCTGGTGCACATCTATTCGATTGGCTACATGAGCCATGATGAGCACCAGCAGCGTTTCTTTGCCTATCTGTCGCTCTTCACTTTTGCGATGTTGGCTCTGGTGACAGCAGACAATCTCATCCAGCTGTTCTTTGGGTGGGAAGGGGTGGGCCTTGCTTCCTATCTGCTAATCGGTTTCTGGTACAAAAAACCCAGCGCCAATGCTGCGGCCATGAAGGCCTTTGTGGTCAATCGGGTCGGGGACTTCGGCCTTATTCTGGGTATTGCGGCCATCTACCTCACCGTTGGGTCTGTTGAGTACGACACGATCTTCGCTGCCATACCTGGACTGGTCGGGCAGAATTTCTCTTTCCTTGGTGCAGAATTCCCGGTTGTGACGACAATCTGCCTGCTGCTCTTCATGGGCGCTATGGGCAAGTCGGCGCAATTCCTGCTCCACACCTGGCTGCCCGACGCGATGGAAGGCCCAACACCGGTCTCCGCTCTCATCCATGCCGCAACCATGGTGACTGCGGGTGTGTTCCTGGTCTGCCGTATGTCACCTATTTTTGAATATTCGCCGGACGCGCTCACCGTGGTGACCTTCTTTGGTGCGACGACGGCCTTCTTTGCAGCGACAGTCGGCTTGGTCCAAAACGACATCAAGCGAGTGATCGCTTACTCCACCTGTTCGCAGTTGGGATACATGTTTGTGGCCGCAGGGGTTGGCGCATACGAGATCGCCATGTTCCACCTGTTCACCCACGCCTTCTTCAAAGCGCTTCTGTTCTTAGGCTCTGGTTCCGTAATCCACGCGATGTCGGACGAGCAGGACATGCGTCGCATGGGTGGTCTCTACAAATTCATCCCCGCAACATGGGTGATGATGTTGATCGGCACACTGGCGTTGACGGGCTTCCCTCTCACTGCAGGTTACTTCTCCAAGGACGCGGTCATCGAAGCCGCCTTCATGGCTCACAATCCGATGCACATGTATGCTTTTTACATGACAGTCATCGCCGCCTTGTTCACGAGTTTCTACTCTTGGCGGTTGATCTTCATGACCTTCCATGGAAAGACCCGGGCCTCGAATGAAGTGCTTAGCCACGCACACGAAAGCCCCTCTTCCATGATGGTGCCGCTTGTGTTGCTCGCCATCGGCGCTTTGGGCGCAGGCGCGGTGTTCTCGAGCCTCTTCATCGGCGGAACAGCTGAGCTGTTCTGGGGAGCTGCAATCTTCACGACCGAGGCGAACGAAATTCTCGAGGAGCTGCATCATGCACCGACGTGGGTGAAATTCTCCCCCATGGTCATGATGACCCTCGGCTTTATCACAGCCTGGTACTTCTATATCCGTAGTCCAGAGACCCCCAAGAGGCTCGCGGAAGAGCAGGAGATGCTCTACAAATTCCTGCTCAACAAATGGTACTTCGACGAGCTGTACAATTTCTTGTTCGTGAAGCCCGCTTTCTGGATCGGTCGTTTCTTGTGGAAACAGGGGGATGGACGGGTGATCGATGGGATGGGCCCGGATGGGGTTGCTGCCCGCGTTCTTGACGTGACCCGAGGTCTGGCACGACTGCAGACCGGCTATGTCTATCACTACGCCTTTGCGATGCTTGTCGGCGTCGCGGCACTTACGACTTACTTTATGTTTGGAGGAGCTCTCTGATGACCGGGACTTTTCCGATCCTTTCGCTGATTACTTTCCTGCCACTTGTTGGCGCGCTGATTATCTTTGTGATCCGCGCCGATGAGGAAGTCGCTGCGCGCAACGCCCGTTGGGTGGCGCTGTGGACAACGGCGATCACCTTCATCATGTCGCTGACCATCTGGGTCGGTTTCGATGAAACCACCGCAGACTTCCAGTTCGTCGAACAGGCAGAGTGGCTGGGAAATGCGACCAACTACCATATGGGTGTTGATGGCATTTCAATGCTGTTTGTGATCCTCACGACCTTCTTGATGCCGTTTTGTATTCTCGCCAGTTGGGAGTCGATCCAGGTCCGTGTGAAGGAATACATGATTGCGTTCCTGCTTCTGGAAACGCTCATGATCGGCGTGTTCTGCTCGCTCGATCTGGTGCTCTTCTATCTGTTCTTCGAAGCTGGCCTGATCCCCATGTTCCTGATCATCGGGATTTGGGGTGGCGTACGTCGCGTCTACGCCAGTTTCAAGTTCTTCCTCTATACGCTCGCAGGCTCCGTTCTCATGTTGCTCGCCATCATGGCGATGTATTGGCAGGTCGGCACAACAGATATTCCAACTCTGATGGCGGCTGATTTTCCGGCTGAAATGCAAACATGGCTTTGGCTGGCCTTCTTCGCTTCCTTTGCGGTGAAGATGCCCATGTGGCCGGTCCACACCTGGCTGCCGGACGCTCACGTGGAAGCACCGACCGCAGGCTCCGTCATCCTCGCTGGTATTTTGCTGAAGATGGGCGGGTATGGGTTCTTGCGCTTCTCGCTCCCCATGTTCCCGATTGCATCTGATCTGTTCGCGCCCATGGTATTTGGCCTGTCGGTCATTGCGATCATCTACACATCTTTCGTGGCACTGGTGCAGGAAGATATGAAGAAGCTCATCGCCTATTCTTCGGTGGCGCACATGGGCTTCGTGACGATGGGCATTTTTGCGGCGACCACACAGGGCGTGCAGGGCGGCATATTCCAGATGTTGTCGCACGGTTGGATTTCGGGTGCGCTCTTCCTGTGTGTCGGCGTTGTCTATGACCGCATGCACACACGTGAAATTTCGGCATATGGCGGACTGGCCAAACGCATGCCCCTGTATGCCTTCGCCTTCATGATTTTCACGATGGCCAATGTAGGCCTGCCGGGAACCAGTGGGTTCGTGGGCGAGTTCCTGACCATTATCGGGGTTTTCCAGGTCAACACAACGGTGGCCATGCTGGCAACAACCGGCGTGATCCTGTCGGCCTGCTACGCACTCTTCCTCTATCGTCGGGTGATCTTTGGCGCGCTTGAAAAAGACACGCTGAAGAACATTCTTGATCTTAATCTGCGTGAGAAATTGACTCTCGCGCCGCTGATCGTCGCAACCATCTTTTTCGGAATATACCCACTGCCGATTTTCAATGTGACGGCGGTGTCAGTCGATAATTTAGTAGCAAACTATTCTGCAGCACTCGAAGCCCACGCGGCGACGGACAGCTCAGTTCCTGATTTCGCAAGCTTGGGCCTCGGCCGCTAGCATAAAGACGCCTGGAGATACGGAGATATGGATACCGCTCTTGCTATGCCGGACTTAACACCGGCCCTCGCGGAAATTATCCTCGCCATTGGGGCGATGGCCCTTTTGATGCTCGGCGTGTTCCGGGGAGAGGCCGCTACACGTGCGGTCAGCATTGGCGCCGTCCTGTTGCTGATTGTCGCGGCGTTTGCCGTCCTCAGTCAACCAGCTGAGCGGGTCCTCACATTCGGCGGTGCTTTCGTCATGGATGGGTTCGCCATCGTCATGAAGTGCCTGGTCTTGCTGGGCTCTGCCGTCGCCATCGTCATGGCAATGGGCTTTATGAAGCGCGAAAATCTGGATCGATTTGAATTTCCAGTTCTGATAGTGCTGGCGACCCTTGGCATGTTAATGATGATCTCTGCCAATGGCCTGATTGCCCTCTACATGGGACTGGAGCTTCAGAGCCTCGCTCTATACGTGGTTGCCTCTTTCCACCGCGACAGCACGCGGTCTACGGAAGCAGGTCTTAAGTATTTCGTGCTGGGTGCGCTTTCCTCGGGCATGTTGCTCTACGGATCCTCCCTGATTTATGGATTCTCGGGCACAACCAATTTCGACGTTCTGAGCGGCGTTATGGCCACCGGCGGCGTTTCAATCGGCCTGTTATTCGGTCTCATTTTCCTGCTTGCGGGTCTTGCTTTCAAAGTGTCGGCAGTGCCGTTCCACATGTGGACGCCGGATGTATATGAAGGTGCCCCGACGCCGGTGACTGCCTTCTTCGCTGCCGCCCCAAAGATCGCCGCCATGGCATTGTTCTTACGCGTTATGCACGGCGCATTTTCCCCCGCAATGGCGGAGTGGCAGCAGATCGTGGTGTTTCTCTCCATCGCCTCAATGGTGCTGGGCGCTTTCGCTGCGATCAGCCAGCACAACATCAAACGCATGATGGCCTATTCCTCAATTGGTCATATGGGGTTTGCTCTGGTGGGCCTTGCCTCAGGAACTGTTGATGGGGTGAAGGGCGTGGTGATCTACCTGACCATCTATCTCATCATGAATGCAGGCGCGTTCTGCTGCATCCTGGCGATGCGCCACAAAGAAGGCCCAGTTGAAGAAATTTCAGATCTCGCCGGTCTGTCGCGCAATCAACCCATGTTGGCCGCTGCCTTTGCCGTGCTGTTGTTTTCTCTCGCAGGCATTCCGCCCTTGGCTGGATTTTTTGCGAAGTATTACGTCTTCCTCGCTGCCATCGATGCGGGTCTCTACACATTGGCGATCATTGGCGTATTGGCAAGCGTGGTAGGTGCGTTCTACTACCTGCGCATCATCAAGGTCATGTATTTTGACGAACCAGCACCTGCATTCGCTGGTCCAATGGGACGGGAAATGACGGCGATCCTGACAGTCTCTGGACTTTTCACATTGCTCTTCATTCTCTATCCCGCACCATTGTTGAAAATGGCAGAGGGCGCTGCAATATCCCTAGTGCCAGCGGCGGTGGCTGAGGTAATGCCCGAACACGCCACTGAAGCCCCAGCGGCGCATTGAGCTTATGACCGCCGACGTACGCCTGCCGTTGGGATACGACCTGCGACGCCACGTCGAGATTGACTCAACCAATGAAGAAGCCCGACGTCTCGCCAACGCTGGTGAGCCGGGCCCTGTATGGATTGTAACGGAACGCCAGACTGCCGGGCGAGGACGCCGGGGGCGTACCTGGGTGTCACCGGCAGGGAACCTCATGTGCACGCTGCTGTTGCGGCCAGCGTGCAGCCCTGCAAAGGCGGGTGAGCTGTCCTTTGTGGCCGGCCTCGCTTTGCATGATGCGACCAGCGCTCTTGTGTCGGCGGACGTGGCCGCAAAAGTGGCGCTGAAATGGCCGAACGATCTGTTGATTGATGGCAAAAAGGCCAGTGGCATCCTTCTGGAATCCGAGAGTGATGGTAAGGCGGATGTGGCATGGCTTGCGATCGGCATTGGTCTCAATCTGGCGCACCACCCCGAAGATACGCCTTACCCCGCGACATGCCTGAAAGCCCAAACCGGCGATGCACCATCCATCGAAGACGCATTGACGGCCCTGGCTGTTGCCTTCGAGCACTGGTTTGCTGTGTGGCAGGCCCCGGAGGGTTTTGCCGCGGTTCGCCAAGCGTGGTTGGAACGCGCCCGTGGGTTGGGGGAGACAATCACTGTGCGCCTGAGCAACGAGGTGCTGGAGGGCATATTCGAGGGGATTGCCCCTGAGGGCGCTCTTCAGTTACGCCTGGGCGGGGGAACCGTTCGCCTAATCTCGGCTGGCGATGTGTTCTTTGGTTCTGGTGGCGGGACGGGCTAAACTCTCTCATGGCACGAAAAAGAAAAACAAACGGCGAAGACGAACTGATTTTCCTTCCCCTTGGGGGGACGGGGGAAATCGGCATGAACCTCAACCTTTATGCGTTCGGGCCGCCTGAAGCGCGTAAATGGATCATGGTCGACCTCGGCGTCACGTTCTCAGATGGCCGCACGCCGGGTATCGATGTCATCATGCCGGACCCGGCTTTCATCGAGGAAAATTCAGATGATCTGCTGGCCATCGTTCTCACTCATGCCCATGAAGATCACATTGGCGCAGTAGCCCACTTGTGGCCGCGGTTCCGCTGTCCGGTCTACGCGACCCCCTTTACCGCCGAACTGGTGATGGCAAAACTTATCGAAGCAGGGCTGGACGATGTTGTTCCGCTGGAGATTGTGGATCTGGGTGCACGCTTTACCATCGGCCCCTTTGATATCGAGATGGTTACGCTCACACACTCGATCCCTGAGCCCAACGCACTGGCCATTCGCACGAGCCTGGGCACAGTTATGCATACAGGTGATTGGAAAATCGATCCCGATCCGGTGGTCGGCGATGACTTTGACAGCGAGCGGCTGAGCGAAATCGGTGACGAAGGCGTGCTCGCCATCGTCTGCGACAGCACAAACGTTTTCTCTCCCGGTGAGGCTGGCTCTGAAGCCGACGTTGGCGAGAGCCTGACGGAGTTGATAGCCGGGCTGCATGGCCGTGTGGCGGTCACAACCTTTGCCTCAAACGTCGCTCGACTTGAGAGCATCATCCGTGCCGCAGAAGCGAACGACCGTCATGTCGTGTTGGTGGGGCGTTCCATGCACCGCATAATCGGTGCGGCTCGCGAGACTGGGTATTTGAAAAATCTTCCCCCTTTTGTGGAGGCGGAGGATGCAGGTTATTTGCCACGAGAAAATGTGCTCTTTCTGTGCACCGGATCGCAAGGGGAGCCCCGCGCGGCCCTGGCTCGCATTGCCTCCCACTCCCACCGCGATATTGTGTTGGGAGAAGGGGACACCGTCATTTTTTCTTCTCGGATTATTCCGGGAAATGATGTCTCCATTTATGACATGCAAAACGACTTGGTCCGCGCCGGGGTCAACGTGATTACAGAGAAAGATCATTTCGTTCACGTCTCCGGCCATCCGTGTCGCGACGAGCTCAGAGCCATGTATGGATGGATCAGGCCAGAAGTCTCGGTGCCTGTGCACGGGGAAGCCCGTCACTTGCGCGAACATGCCGCACTGGCAAAAGAGCTCCAGGTGCCACAGTCATTGATATTGAAAAACGGCGATATGGTACGTCTTGCCCCGGGACGGGCTGAGGTCATCGACGAGGTACACTCTGGTCGTCTCGTGCTCGACGGGAATGTTCTCGTACCATCTTGGGATGCTGGAATTCAGGAACGCCGGCGCCTGTCTTACGCAGGATCTGTGTTCGTATCCGTCGTTCTGGATGACAAAGGGGCTGTGCGCGGAGACATTGCCGTGCGTCTTCTCGGTCTGCCGGAGCGAGACAATTCGGAGGTCCGTTTTGAGGAACGGGTGTTCGACGCACTCGATAGCGCATTGGACAAGCTTCCGCGGCGCAAGCGCAAAGACAGCTCTCAAGTCGCAGAGTATTTGCGGCGCGCTGTTCGCAGTGCGATCCGCCATGAATGGGGCAAGAAGGCTGCCGTAGAAATTATTGTTACGCGGGTTTGAGTGATTTGCAGACGTGGTATTCATCACTCTGATGAGTGACTACCGTATTTGAGGAGATTATCGCTATGGGTATTGCAGCAACACTTGCGATCTACGCGATCATCTGGTGGCTGACATTATTCATTGTTTTGCCATTCGGGATTAAGACCCAGGAGGATGAAGGAGCGGTGAGCGCAGGGACGGCACCCAGCGCACCTGTCCATCCACAGGTCTGGAAAAAAATGGCGATCACGACAGTTTTGTCGGCTGTCATTTTTGGCACCATTTATGGAACGATCATTGCGACCGGCTTAGGGTTGGACGACATCCCGTTCCTGCTGACGTTTGACGAAGACTACTAGATCAAACCAAATTTGAGAATTTGGGCAAAAAAAAGCAAGGCGCGTTCCCGCAGCCTTGCTGTGCAGTCATCCCATTCGGTGCTTCAATTAGGTTGATCCTAAGAAACTGAGCGTGATGTGGTCCGCTCTTAACCGAATGCGCCCTCCCTAGACTGGGCTTTTATGAGCCCCTTTTTATAGTGTGGGAATATATAGTCGCAGTTCTTCTGAGTCACGCAATTTTCTGAGAGATGGCACATAGGCCTACGCAATTTGTAGTCTATGCCCGGGCTGCTCATCTTCCAGGAGGGCTGACCTGGGGGGTCAATTAGCCGCCTACATGAAAAAAACTAGATACTGAGGACCATAAGAAGGCTTCTCATCCGATTGCGGAGGATTTTTTTCGGGTGCGTTTGAAGTTTCTTTGGTAGCAGAGCGGGATGGGAAAGGGCTCTAAATATAGGGTCTAAGCTGGTTGTTACACTTCTGGACACATTTATTGAAAGATGGTTAAGGAAAACCTAGGACTCTTTAAGGGGCAGAGGCGTAAGATAAAGGCTCAATTGATCTAATCTATGTGTTGGGGCTTTGAGTCACTAAATGAACGATCAAGCACAATTGGCCGCGGTTCTTCTCGCCGGTTTTTTTGCAACGGGTGATCCTGTGCCGCCAGAAGCGGGGCTTGCAGGGTCCGGCGATCTTTTGCCTCGCGCTAAGCCCGAGATCGTGGAGATCAGTGACGGAAGCTGCAACTTGGTCACGGCCCATCAGGCGCGCGAAGATGTTGCTTTTAGACCGGGTGTCACCGTAGCCGGTGGTGAGGTCGTATCAGCGGATCTACCGCAGAACTACCAATATAGTCTGCGGCCGATCTACGAATTTGAAGTCCGGATCAATCCGCTTCCGAACAATAGTTTCTCTGAGGCCACAGAGATGGACGTGGCGACCATTGGCTATGAGCCCGTCACAGGCCGTGTGCTGATTGATGGCGAAGAGATCATGTGGATGCATGAAAATGCTCTGCAGGCAGCTTGTGAGAGTCACATAAACGTCACGCCGCAAACTCACTTACTTCATACTGTGGAATAGTCTGATCACCATCTGTTGATCGCCTTGACTCGAGCATGCTCCTTCTGGAGTCTGACGCTGGTATTTTGCGTCGAACTTTTTGGGAATATCGATTATGGGTCGCCTCGCACCTTTTGGCATCACAAGAGCTCTAGCCAAACCTCTGTGCGCCTTTCTTTTGGCAATGATGTGGCTCTTTGGTCCGCAGGGGATGGACGAGGCCAGTGCGGCCAGTGCTGAACGCTGGCGGATCACCAAGGAGGTCTGGAGCGAGGCCGATGAGCGGGGGTATTCAGAATTCGTCGAGGCAATTGGCAAAGCTGATTGCTGGAATGTCGACGATTGTTTTGAGAGCACCGCCAATCCGTATCGTCATCGCCATGGGTACTTCAGTTTTCGCGCAGACTGCGCAGATTTCCCATACCTCTTTCGAGCATATTACGCATGGATGAACGGCTTGCCGTTTGCCTTTCAGAATGGCGTCCTGCCTCAGTCTGGACGGACCCGGGATATTCGCTACACCAGGGCGGGCAACAGGGTGGTGTCACGCAAGGCGGTTCCCGCAACTGCCAATGGTATCAACGCCGCATCTGTTCTAATTGATTTGCGAAGTGCCATTTCGACGGGCAGCTATCGTCATCATGCAGCGGCCGACAATCAGACCAACTTTACCGACATGTACTCTCCCCGAATTGATCGCGAGGCCATCAGGCCGGGAACAATCGTTTATGATGTGAACGGCCATGTAGTGCTGGTTTGGCGCGTCGAGGATGATGGACGCGTATTGACCCTGGCCGCACATCCCGACAATTCCGTGTCCCGGTCCTTCTATGGCCGGAATTTTCTGCGCACCCATCCAAAACTTGGGACGGGCTTTAAGGAATGGCGGCCTATTCAACTGGTGGGCGCGCGACGTCTGCGGAATGGCACTCTTGTGGGGGGGCATATCGAGGCGCTGCCTAATCAGGCGTTGCCCCATTTCTCGCTGATGCAATATGTCGGCACGGAAACGACGAACAGTTCACAACGGACTTTGGATCAATGGCGCCAGGCAATTTTTGCGCGAAACGGAGAGTCGCTGGACTACTACCATTTCGTGCGCGCTGCCATGGCACGGGGCAATCTTGTCATGGACCCGGTGAATGAAATCCGTTCATCAATGCGGTCGCTCTGCTATGACATTCGGGCGCGCAAACAGGCTGTTGATGCGGCCATCGCAAACGGTATTGATCACAAAGCGGGTCCAAATCGGTTGCCGCAGAATATTTATGGCACGTTCGGATACTGGGAGTTCTATTCCACGCCGTCCCGCGATGCCCGGCTGAAGACGGCCATGCTGGAGCAACGCGATCATATTGAAGCGCTCATTAACATGCATGCGCAAGGGGCCTCAACCGTCAGCTATACCGGGACGAACCTCATCGGCGATCTGATCTCGGCCTATGACGAGGAAAGCGCTGACTGCGTGACTTATTATACCCGCTCAAACGGTGCACATACTTCCATGAGCACCAATGATGTGATCGACCGGGTTTATGATCTGTCGTTCGACCCCTATCAGTGTATTGAGCGTCGCTGGGGGGCGGGCGACTCAGCTGAAAGCGCCTCCTGCAATGACGGTCCAACAAAAGATGCGTGGTACCGCGCGGAACGGTTTCTGCGAAACCAGATCGACCGGACTTATGATGTTCACATGGGCTACACCGCAGCGGAACTCGAAGCTGGCCCGCATGAACCCTTTTCGGGACGCGGCGTGGCCGAGGGGCCTGATGTCGATGTCCGGGCCTATCTCGTCTCTCTTCAAGGCAGGCAGCAGGCATCAGCGGGAACGCCTTCATACCAATGAGGAATTGGGTGGAGTTGAATATTGCCATCGGGCCATCAATTCCCTACTACTGAGGCAGGATTTTGCGGCGCAGCAAATCCCGTGCCCATGTTGATATGAGGTGCCGGGAAGTTGTGCTGACCTAGCTGAGTAACCCACTTGTGACCGAGGGCCGTGCGCCCGCCTTGAGATATTGACGACGCCATGCGCCTTTCCAATTTGCTGCTGCCCACGCTAAAAGAAGATCCCGCCGAAGCGAAAATTGTATCGCACCGTCTGATGTTACGGGCGGGAATGGTCCGACAGACCTCCGCAGGTATTTACGCCTGGCTTCCGTTGGGCCTTCGTGTCCTCAACAAGATCGAACAGATCGTTCGCGAAGAGATGGATCGGGCAGGGGCTGTTGAACTCCTGATGCCGACCCTGCAATCAGCAGAACTGTGGCAGCGCTCTGGTCGTTATGATGGATACGGGAAAGAGATGTTGCGCATCACCGATCGCCATGGTCGGGACATGCTCTATGGGCCAACGAACGAAGAGATGGTCACCGAGATATTTGCCAACACTGTTCGCAGCTACAAAGATCTTCCTCTGAACCTCTACCATGTGCAGTGGAAATTCCGCGACGAGATCCGCCCGCGGTTTGGGATCATGCGCGGTCGTGAGTTCCTGATGAAGGATGCCTATTCGTTCGACCTTGATGAAGATAAGGCGCGCGCTTCCTACTACCGGATGTTTGTCGCCTACCTGCGGGCCTTTGGCCGCATGGGCCTCAAGGCGGTTCCTATGGCGGCAGATACCGGACCCATTGGCGGCGATCTCAGTCACGAATTTATCATTCTGGCGGACACGGGCGAGTCGGAGGTGTTCTGTCATCGCGATCTGGTGGAGATGCCGGTTCCCGGTGATGAAGTTGACTATGCYGATGATCTGGAACCYATCATTCGGGAGCGAACCAMGCTCTATGCGGCGACYGAYGAAATTCACGACCAGGCGAAATTTGAGGCGGAAGTACCCGAAGCAGACAGGCTGTCTGCGCGTGGTATCGAGGTTGGGCATATTTTCTTCTTCGGGACAAAATATTCAGAACCGTTGAATGCCGTGGTGGCGGGGCCGGATGGCAAGGATGTGCCGGTTCAGATGGGCTCCTACGGTATTGGTGTGTCACGGCTTGTTGGCGCGATTATTGAGTCAAGCCACGACGAGAACGGCATTGTCTGGCCAGAATCAGTGGCACCGTACAAAGTGGGTCTTATTAATCTGAAGCCAGGAGATGCTCAGACGGATGGTGCCAGCGATGATCTTTACGCGAAATTGACCGCAGCGGGTGTAGAGATCCTGTACGATGACACAGACACACGCGGTGGCACCAAGTTCTCTAATATGGATTTGATCGGTCTGCCCTGGCAGCTGGTGATCGGCCCCAGAGGGTTGAAATCTGGTGTCGTGGAGGTGAAGAACCGGGCGAGTGGTGAGCGCGAAGAAATGACGCCTGAGGCGGCACTGAAAGCATTAAGCGGCGCGTGAGACGAATTTGGGGTCGGGGCGAGAACGGTAGGATAAATGACTGAGACCGAAACGAACCAGACGCAAGCGGATGATCCCGCGACGCCCGACAACCAAACTCCGAACAAGGCAACGAAAGCGTTCTCCGCATTTGAGTGGATGGTGTCGCTTCGCTATCTAAGGGCCCGGCGTCGCGAAGGGTTCATTTCCGTCATTGCAGGTTTTTCATTCGCGGGCATCATGCTCGGTGTTGCCACGCTCATTATCGTTATGGCCGTGATGAACGGCTTTCGGACAGAACTGCTCGATAAGATATTGGGGCTCAACGGACACATCATGGTTCGGGGCTTGGGCACAAACGTCAATGAGTTTGATGCGGTTGCGGATGCGATCCGTAAAGTTGATGGCGTAACCCGCGTCGCTCCCATGGTGGAAGGCCAGGTCATGGCCTCGACCTCAAATGCCGCGTCTGGCGCATTTGTTCGCGGCATGCGGGAAGCCGATCTGATGGATCTGACTTCCGTCTCAGATAATTTGGAATTCGGGTCACTGGACGGCTTTGATACCAAAGGCGGCGTCGCCCTTGGTTATCGTCTCGCCTCGGTTTTGCGGGTTAATGTTGGCGATCAGGTGACGCTGCTATCCCCACGAGGTGCCATCACGCCTTTTGGCACCGCCCCGAGGGTGCGGTCCTATCCTGTTGTGGCTGTCTTTCAGATAGGCATGTCTGAATATGATAGCTCCGTCATGTTTATGGCGCTGGATGAAGCACAGAATTTTTTCCGAGCTGGAAATGCCGTAACGGCGTTGGAAGTCATGGTCACCAACCCTGATCGGGTGAGCGATTACGCGACACAAATTGCCCTGGCGGCGGGGCCGTTGCTTCGGGTCTGGACCTGGGAGCAGACCAACCAGAGTTTCTTCAACGCGCTGCAGGTGGAACGCAATGTCATGTTCCTGATCCTCACGTTGATCCTGTTGGTCGCCGCTCTCAATATAGTCTCCGGCCTGATCATGCTGGTGAAGGATAAGGGGCGAGATATTGCGGTGCTTCGAACCATGGGTGCCACGCGTGGAGCCGTCATGCGGATATTCTTTATTGCGGGTGCCAGCATCGGTGTGTTTGGTACGCTGGCCGGCTTTGCCCTGGGAACGGTCTTCTGCGCCAATATTGAAAGCCTGCGGCAAGGCCTCTCCGCTCTGACCGGGACGGAACTGTTCTCCCCGGAGATCTATTTTTTGACACACATGCCAGCGGATATGGATACCACCGAAGTCATGTGGGTGGTTCTTATGTCGCTTGGTCTGTCGTTTGCCGCGACGCTTTACCCCGCGTGGCGCGCCGCATCCCTCGATCCCGTAGAGGCCCTTCGTTATGAGTGATGTCCCCGTTCTACAACTCGACAATGTCACTCGGACCTATCATCAGGGGGAAACCGAGCTGCACGTGTTTCACGATCTGGGATTGACCTTGATACCGGGTGAAATTGTGGCCCTTGTCGGTCCTTCTGGGTCCGGCAAGTCTTCCTTGTTGCATATTGCGGGATTGCTGGAAGCGCCCGACAGCGGCGATATTGTGATCGGCGGTGTGGCCAGCGCCAAACTGTCGGATGCCAAGCTCACCGCGATCCGTAGACGCGATATTGGCTTTGTCTATCAGGCGCACAACCTGCTGGCAGAATTCACAGCCCTTGAGAATGTTGTCCTGCCTCAGATGATTGGCGGTCGCGATAAGAAGCAGGCGGAAACGGAGGCTGCGCGCCTGTTGGAGAGTTTTGGCCTCGGAGAGCGGTTGAAGCACCTCCCGTCTGAGCTCTCAGGCGGCGAGCAGCAGCGTGTCGCTATCGCCCGTGCCTTGGCCAATAAGCCAAAGCTCCTGTTGGCAGATGAACCAACGGGCAATCTGGATCCGAAAACTTCCAGAGCCGTTTTCGAACAGCTCGTTGAGGTCACAAAAAATGAGGGGGCCGCCGCCTTGGTTGCTACCCATAATCTGGATCTTGCCGGAAAAATGGACCGCATTGTCCTGCTTCATGAAGGACAGCTGATCGAAGGCTCGTCGCTCGCGAGCGAGTACAACTCCCTCTAGTTTTTTCAGGCCCCAAGAGCGGCTGTACTGCTCTTCCGGTTTCTGGATTAAACTTGATCCACTCACATGACAGCCAGGGCGGATCAGCCAGGATCACCCGAAACCCTCCGGGCGGACGGATGACTTTGAACTCGCCAGCCACTACTGCTTGTGAGGTTGTGCCGGTGGACATGCGGCCACCTTCTTGATTTCTCGGCGACTCTCGTAAACGATGTCCGAATGAGTAAAGCCGCAAATTCTGCCAGCTTTACTGAAACCCTGCTTAGCCTGACACGGGAGATGCAACTTGTGTGGGGTTTGGTATTTCCTGGGCTGGTAATGCTTTCGCCTATTTGGGTCCATATCGGGATCATTAGTGAGGCGATAAACGCTGTTCCAAACATCTGGACGCCGGGATTTTGGGGTGGCGTCGAATACAACCTGATCGAGATGATCAGAAACGTCGGATTTATTGGCCTTGGATTGATCGGCATATGGCTCGCGTGGCGTCGCGTGGGGTCGGCAGACTCTCAAGCCATCGCAGCCAATGAGACGGCTCGCGCAGCCAACGAGACGGCCCGGTTTGCAGAGCTTAGCCACTGGAGTGTTCGCTTCAACAACGCCGCCAACAACCTTGCGTCGGCGAGCGCAGCAGAACGCTGCGCCGGGATTTATACCCTGTCTGAAATTGGGGGCGAACTTGGAGATGAGTACCTTTACAACTCCGTTCGTATGCTGGAAGCCTTTATCCGCGAGCGCCGAGAAGGAGAGGAGTTCGAGGGAGAATTGTCGCTTCCAACCGATGTCGAAATGGCACTGAGCCAAATACGAAATCTGACCGCAGATACTCACCTGGGCCCAGTTAACCTTAACAAATGCAACCTCAAGCGTATGCGGCTCATTGGTCGATGGAACAACTTTAACTTCGACAGCGCTGATATATCCCATGCGCAGTCCCAGAGCGCCCGATTTTATAACTGCGACTTCGGCCAGGTCAGTAGTGCGATACACTTCAACCAGGCAATCTTTGAATGGTCTAAGTTTACTGCGAGCAAATTGATAAGCGATGGCATCAACCCGACCTTCACTATGTGTGAATTCCTGCAGTGTGAATTTTACCTGGCCGACTTTACGGATACGGTGTTCGAGATGCCCAAAATCGGAATGTGCACTTGGAATTACTGCATTCTCTCTGGCGCCAAGTTCCGCGTATCTTCCCTGAAAAGCCTCAAGCCACATTCGATAATCGCCATGGCTGCGGCAACGTGGACGGATGACAATCCACCGGTTTTCTTGAGTAAGGATGATGGCCAAAAAATCACTTTGCCGGACCTCGTGACAAAGCTGAAAGACGCGATGAAAAAGTGAACCGTCGCAGCTGTCTACGATAAGTGGCCTCTTACCCCCTCACCCTCATGAAGAGGCGCGGCTGCTTCATCGTTGACCGACGTATGCAGGCAGATGCGCAGGATTGCTGAGCTTTTCACTGATTTCGCTCGCCAAAATTAGGGGTTGACAATATAAGAACAAAACATGAACATATGACTTCAACAAGGGAGAAGGTCTATGCGTGAAGCAATGAGAGAAAGTGGCGTTACGTGTTGGTTTCAGGATCTGGCTGCGCTTACGAGCATCGCGGTCATGGGCTGGAGCGTCCTGGCCTGGGGACAAATAGCTGAAACGATTTTTGGCGGCTAAAAAGAGACTTATCCACAACTTTCCTTGGGCGGGGCGGGTGACAGGGACTGGGCAACACCCGACAATGGGGACGCTCAAAACACTGGTGACCAATCAAACTGACAATAGCGAGCCCCCGTCTTGTCCAAACCCAAAGCTGCCCAATTCGTCCACCTGCGTCTGCATTCTGCCTATTCCCTTTTGGAAGGGGCAATCAGACTGAAGGGGCTTGCCGGTCTGGTGAGAAAAGGTGGCATGCCTGCCGTCGCGATCACCGATACGGGCAACCTGTTTGGCGCCTTGGAGGCGTCGGAGACCCTCTCCGGGGCGGGCATACAGCCGATTACGGGATGCACTCTGGCCGTTGATTTGGAAATGGCAGGAGATACCGCGCATCTTACCCCAAAAGCTCGCGAGCCCGATGGACTGCTCGCCCTTCTGGTGAAAGACGAGACGGGATACGCCAATCTGATGAAGCTCACATCCAGGGCTTTCTTGGAAACAGAGGGCACCGACGCTCCGCACATCACTCTCAGCGATCTGGAGAAATGGGGCGACGGCCTGATTTGCCTCACCGGTGGGCCAGATGGGCCGGTCAACAAGCTTTTGGTTGATGGGCAGCGCGATAAGGCGAAGCTGGTCACGCAGCGTCTCTCCTCCCTTTTTCCGGGCAGGCTTTATGTCGAATTGCAACGCCATGGCGTTGCGAGTGAAGCAACGGCTGAGGGGCCGCTGGTTGAATTTGCGTATGAGTTGGACCTGCCACTGGTGGCGACGAACGAGTGTTTCTTCACCACCAAAGACGAGTTCGAGGCCCATGATGCGCTGCTGTGCATCTCCGCTGGTTCCTATGTCGTCGAAACAGATCGCCGTCGTGTAACACCGGAGCATTATTTCAAAAGCCAGGATGAGATGGTCGAACTGTTCGATGATCTGCCCGAGGCAATTGAGAACACAATTGAAATTGCACGCCGGTGCGCCTTCAGGCCGCTCACCCGTGCCCCCATCCTGCCAAGCTTTGGGGTCGGTGAGGGCGATCTGACCGAGGCCGATGAATTGCGCAGGCTCGCCCATGAAGGGCTGACGACCCGTCTTGCGGCGATTGAGATGGTGGAGGAGGAGAGCGTCTATCGTAAGCGTCTGGACTTCGAGTTGGACATCATCATCAAGATGGATTTCCCAGGTTACTTTCTGATCGTTGCCGATTTTATCAAATGGGCAAAGGGTCAGAATATTCCCGTGGGGCCGGGGCGTGGGTCAGGCGCCGGGTCTGTCGTGGCCTGGGTGCTCGATATTACGGACCTGGATCCGTTGCGCTTCAACCTTCTGTTTGAGCGGTTTCTCAACCCGGAACGCATTTCCATGCCGGACTTTGACATCGATTTTTGTCAGGACCGGCGTGATGAAGTGATCCGGTATGTGCAGGACCGTTACGGCCACGATCAGGTGGCTCAGATCATCACTTTTGGGAAGCTGCAGGCACGCGCCGTTCTGCGCGATGTGGGGCGTGTGTTGCAAGTGCCCTTTGGTCAGGTCGACCGGCTTTGCAAAATGATCCCCAACAATCCCGCCAATCCAGTGACCCTCGCCGAGGCAATTGAGGGAGAGGTCCGTCTGCAAGAGGCCCGCGACGAGGATGCCACCGTCGCAAAACTGTTGGAGATTGGTTTGCGCCTGGAAGGTCTTTACCGGCACGCCTCGACCCATGCGGCGGGGGTGGTGATCGGCGATCGTCCTCTCAGTGATCTGGTGCCGCTTTATCGTGACCCGCGCTCTGATATGCCGGTAACCCAGTTCAACATGAAATGGGTGGAACCTGCGGGTCTGGTAAAATTTGACTTCCTGGGTCTCAAGACGCTCACCGTTCTGCAACGGGCCGTGGAGTTCATCGCGCGCCGGGGGATTGAGATCGACCTATCGACCCTGCCATTGGATGACGAGAAATCGTATGAGATGCTCCAGCGCGGGGAGACGGTGGGTGTCTTTCAGCTTGAAAGTGGGGGCATGCGCGACCTGATCCGCCAGGCTGTGCCCACCACCATCGAAGACATCATCGCTCTGGTGGCTCTTTACCGCCCCGGTCCTATGGAGAACATTCCCAAATATCTGGATTGCAAGCACGGACGCGCCAAGCCGGAGGTTCTGCACGAGACGATCGACCCGGTCGTGGCCGATACCTATGGCGTCATCATCTATCAGGAACAGGTGATGCAGGTGGCCCAGGTTTTTGCAGGCTATTCGCTGGGCGAAGCCGATGTGTTGCGCAGGGCCATGGGGAAGAAGATCAAATCCGAAATGGATGCTCAGCGGACCCGGTTCATCGAAGGGGCAGCCGCCAACGGCATACCTGAAAACCGAGCCAATTATGTCTTCGACATTGTCGACAAGTTCGCGGGCTATGGCTTCAACAAATCTCACTCAGCTTGCTACGCCCTGGTCGCCTACCAGACCGCCTATCTCAAGGCCAATTATCCGGTCGAGTTTCTGGCTGCGTCGATGAGTCTTGACTTGAACAACACCGAAAAACTTCATGTTTTCAAGCAGGAAGCGGATCGTCTTAAGATCAAGGTTCGGCCTCCTTGCGTGCAAGGGTCGAGCCCAAGCTTCGACGTCAAGGATGGCGAAATCCTCTATGCGCTGGGGGCCATAAAAAATGTGGGCCGCCAAGCAATGGAGCAGATGGTGACGGAAAGGGCCGAAAACGGGCCTTACAAAGACGTTTATGACTTCGCTCGTCGGCTCAATCCCAAGGTGATCAACAAGCGGCAATTGGAAAACCTGGTTCGAGCCGGGGCACTGGACGCTTTGAACGATAACCGGGCCCAGCTTGTGGCCTCCATTGATCTCATCATGGGGCTGGCCAATCAGGCGACAAATGAGCGTGAAAGCCAGCAGGACAGCCTGTTCGGTGATGCCATGGACAACCAGTTGGACAATCCAGCCCTTCCCAGGGTGGAGATGTGGTTGCCTATGGAGCGGTTGAACGAAGAATTCAACGCGGTTGGCTTCTATATCTCCGGTCACCCATTGGATGATTATGCACGCGCGATGAAGCAGTCGGGGGTCGTGACCTATTCTGAATTGCTGCAGAAACGCTCCCAAGCGGAGCGGGTCGCCGGAACAGTGGCGGCAAGGCAGGAGAGACGCTCGAAACAGGGCAATCCCTTTGCCTTTGTAACCCTCTCAGACCCCACAGGACGATTTGAGGTGGTGGTTTTCTCCGAGGCTCTGAACCAGTATCGGGACCTTCTTGAGCCCGGTCGTTCTGTGGTCATTGGCGTTGAAATTGACCGGGATGGCGATGATGTCCGCCTGCGGGTTCAAACCGTCAGGCCAGTGGACGAGGTGGCGGCCACGGCAGCCGCGGGGCTCAAAATCTTCCTGGATACCCCCGAACCTCTGGAATCCATCAAAGCCCGCCTGCCAGATGAGGGCCGGGGCGTGGTTTCGCTGGTGCTGCTGGCGGGGGCCGGTCGCGAGGTGGAGGTTGAGTTAAAGCAGAAATTCCACATAACGCCGCCGATCCGCGCGGCTATTCGTGCCGTGGCCGGGGTGGTCGACGTCCAGGATATCTAGCGTCTGAGATGCCCAAAGTGAGGGCTTTTCTCCTCATCGGGCGTATATGGGAAAAAACCGCCCAACCTCAATCACTGCTTGCCTTTTTTCCCCTCAAGCCCTAAAAGTTCGACCATTCCACACGCGGGGATACGGAACTCTTCAAGAGCCGATGGCGAAAGCCTGAGGCTCCTCATAGAAGAGGGCCGATCCGGTCCATCAACCGATGGTTCCCCCCGCGGAGGTTCAACCGGATAAAGAAGGAGACTGGGCGTCATGGCACTCCCTGATTATTCTATGCGTCAACTACTGGAGGCCGGTGTTCACTTCGGTCACCAAACTCACCGTTGGAATCCGAAGATGGATAGCTTCATCTTTGGCAGCCGTAACGGCATCCACATTATCGACCTGACACAGACCGTTCCATTGCTGCACCAGGCACTGGTTCAGATCCGTGACGTTGTTGCTGCGGGCGGACGGATTTTGTTCGTTGGCACAAAGCGTCAGGCGTCAGAGCCGATTGCGACAGCTGCTAAGCAGTGCGCACAATATTACATCAACCACCGTTGGCTCGGTGGCACGCTCACTAACTGGAAGACGATTTCAAATTCAATTCGTCGCCTGCGTGAGCTTGAAGAACTTCTGGACGGCGAAGCCTCTGGCCTCACCAAGAAAGAACTTCTGCAACTCACCCGTGAGCGCAACAAGCTGGACCTGTCGATTGGCGGGATCAAAGACATGGGCGGTGTTCCCGATGTAATGTTCGTAATCGACACAATCAAGGAAGAAATCGCCGTCAAGGAAGCCCGCAAGCTCGGCATCCCGGTGATCGCCATCCTCGATTCCAATTGTGATCCCGATAACATCACTTTCCCAATTCCTGGAAATGATGACGCGGCACGGGCGATTACGCTCTATTGCGATCTTGTTTCACGTGCGGTGATCGACGGAATTTCACAAAGCCAGGCAGCGTCTGGAGCTGATATCGGCGAACAGGTTGATCCGATTGCTGAGGCGCTTCCTGAAGAGACACCTGCAGCTCCTGAAGAAACACCTGCAGCGGCTACCGAAGCCACTCCCACACCTGAAGCTGGCGCGTCCTAACAGACCGCACCTTAGGTAAGCTGCAAGATTTAGGGCCGGATTCCAACGGAGACCGGCCCTGACTTTCACAAAAGCACGACTTTTTAAATGAGGAAGACCAATGGCTGAAATTACAGCAAGCCTGGTAAAAGCACTGCGCGAAGCCTCAGGCGTAGGCATGATGGATTGCAAGACCGCGCTCAAGGAGACCGACGGCGATATGGAAGCAGCGATCGATTGGCTGCGGACAAAGGGCCTTGCAAAGGCGGCCAAAAAAGCGAGCCGTGTTGCTTCTGAAGGTCTCGTTGGAATTGTCACAGACGGAACGCGCGGGGCGGCTGTCGAAGTGAACTCCGAAACAGATTTTGTTGCACGCAACGAAGCTTTTCAGGCCATGGTGACGGGCATCGCAACGGTTGCCAACACTGTCGACGGAGACTTTGACAAGCTCCTGACGAGCTCTTTTCCCGGGTCGGACAAGTCGATTAAAGACTATGTGGTTGCGGCCGTCGCTACTATTGGTGAGAACATGGGCGTTCGCCGCATGGCCTCCCTGAGCGTCAATAAGGGTGTCGTTGTTTCCTACATCCACAATCAGGTTGTCCCCGGTCTTGGCCGGATCGCTGTTCTTGTCGGTCTGGAATCCGAAGGCGATGAAGCAAAGCTGGCGGCACTTGGCAAACAGATTGCGATGCATATTGCCGCGACAAGCCCTCTGGCGACGCGCGTTGAAGATATGGACCAGGCCGTCGTTGAACGAGAAAAGAACGTCTTGGCTGCTGAAGCGCGTGAATCTGGCAAGCCTGAAAATATCATCGAAAAGATGATTGAGGGGCGTATTCGCAAATTCTACCAGGAGGTTGTTCTCCTTTCTCAGACCTTCGTCATCGATGGTGAGAACACTGTTGAAAAAGCGGTCCAGAACGCCGAAGGCGATGTGGGCGCTCCGATCAAAGTGGTAGGTTTTGTCCGGCTTGCTCTGGGCGAGGGCATCGAGAAAGAAGAAAGTGATTTCGCCGCTGAGGTTGCAGCAGCCGTCAAAGGTTAACGGCGAAGAAGATGAAGCAGCCAAGGGCATTGAGAGATAGTCGCCTTTGGCTTCTCCTAGCGCTACTATTGGGGCGCGTAGGGCAGGGATTCGCCTGACCTTCGCGCCTCAGTCATGTCCGGGGCCCAATATTGGGGTCCCGTATCTTGGTGCACGGCCTTCCTCGTGGGGCGGCTCGAGGTATGTTTGGATAAAAAGCAGAAAACAGAGCAAAGCATGTCAACGGAACTGAAATTTCAACGCGTTCTTCTCAAAGTGTCTGGGGAGGCATTGATGGGAGAGCAGCCCTACGGCATTGATGTGGGGACCGTTGATCGTATTGCCGATGAGGTGAAACAGGTCGTCGCCCTGGGTGTCGAGGTTTGTCTGGTTATCGGCGGCGGTAATATTTTCAGAGGCTTGGCTGGCGCAGCTGAGGGGATGGAGCGTGCAAGTGCTGACTATATGGGCATGCTGGCGACGGTTATGAATGCGATTGCTATGCAAAACGCATTGGAACGGATGGATGTTCCGACCCGTGTCCAGTCAGCTATTCCCATGATGAGCGTCTGTGAACCTTACATTCGCCGCCGCGCTGTGCGGCACATGGAGCAGGGCCGCGTTGTCATATTCGCAGCCGGAACCGGCAATCCTTTTTTTACAACAGATACGGCGGCCGCACTTCGGGCATCTGAGATGGGGTGTGATGCGTTGCTTAAGGGAACGCAGGTGGACGGTGTTTACACTGCTGACCCCAAGCTTGATCCTTCAGCAACGAGATATGATCGTTTGAGTTACACGGACGTGCTGACACGTGATTTGAAGGTTATGGACGCCGCTGCTATTTCGCTCGCGCGGGAGAATAATATTCCGATACTCGTCTTTTCAATTCACAACCCTGGCGGCTTTGTCGAAGTGCTTCAGGGTAATGGTTGTTTCACACAGATCGATGGCGGGTCCTAAGCGCAATCGGACGATAGTCAGAATGAAGGAATGAAAGCATGGCTGAACAGGAACTCGATTTTGCAGACCTCGATCGCCGTATGGCGGGCGCAATTACCGCACTCCGAGGAGAATTTGTCGGGCTGCGGACCGGGCGGGCTTCTGCCGGCATTCTCGAGCCGGTTCAGGTGGAAGCRTATGGGTCTATGATGCCGCTGGATCAGGTGGGAACAATTGGTGTTCCGGAAAGCAGAATGCTCACCGTACAGGTGTGGGACAAAGCTCTGGTTGGTCCGACAGAGAAGGCGATCCGAACGGCAGGCTTGGGTCTCAATCCGTCCCCAGATGGACAGCTCATCCGCATTCCTATTCCAGCATTGAACGAGGAGCGTCGCCAGGAGCTGACAAAGGTGGCCGCAAAATATGCGGAAGACGCTCGGATTGCTGTACGTAACGTCCGTCGGGACGGCATGGAAGAGCTCAAGCGCCTAGAGAAAGACGGTGACATGAGCAAGGATGAGCATAAAGTTTCGTCTGAAAAAGTACAAAAGATGACCGACAAATTTGTCGCAGAAGTAGATAAAGCTCTGGAGAGCAAGCAGGCAGAAATTTTGCAGGTTTAACCTGTGTGTCCCTTTATAGGACCTAGGACGGAACGGATGTCGACGCCAACGCAAGAAGAGGTGCCCGTGGCAACGAAACCACCTCGCCATGTTGCGATTGTTATGGATGGCAACCGGCGATGGGCGGCCAAAAGACATATGCCAAAAAAACTTGGGCACCGCGCGGGCGTGGATGCGGTTCGCAATATTGTTCGCGCGGCCGGCGAGTTGGGCATCAGCTACCTGACCCTTTTTGGATTTTCATCGGAAAACTGGAACCGTGGTCCAGAGGAAGTGTCAGACCTTATGGGTCTGCTGCGCCTTTTCATCCGCCGAGATTTGGCTGAGCTGCATCAGAACGGTGTCCAGGTCCAAATCATTGGGGGCAGGGCACATCTCGATCCAGACATTGTTTCCTTGATTGAGGAGGCTGAGGCCTTAACAGGAAACAACACCGAGCTGCATCTAACCATTGCCTTCAACTACGGCGGTCAGTCGGAGATCACCACAGCCGTCAGACGCATCGCCAAAAAAGTCGAAGCAGGCGAACTGCGTGTGGAAGATATAACGCCGGAAACCATTGAGGGACATCTCGATACAGCGGGCATTCCTCATCCCGATCTGGTCATTCGGACCAGTGGTGAGAAGCGGCTCTCCAACTTCTTGTTGTGGCAGAGCGCCTATTCCGAATTTGTCTTCACAGACGTCTTGTGGCCTGATTTTGACAAATCAACACTTGAGGCAGCCGTTCACGAATACCAGGCGCGGGAGCGCCGGTTTGGCGAAGGATAAAGGCAGATGAACGGTGCAGAAAACAATCAGTTCGAAGCGCCGAAATCAAATTCGTCCCTTGGGGTGCGCATTGCCTCGGCGGTGGTGTTGGCGCCCGTCGTCCTCGGTCTCGTCTGGTTCGGTGGTCTCCCCTTCCTGCTGCTTCTCGCCGTAGTCGGACCCCTCATGGTTCATGAATGGGCGGGGCTCCAGACCGGAGGCGATTCCCAGGTGGCGAATGAGGTGGGGATTAGTCTGGCGATTTTGTGTTTTCTTATCGGCGCTGCATGGGGCACGCCGGACATAGGCATTGCCTTGGCAATGGCGGTTGTTGGGTTGACGGTAAGTTTTGCTCTGTGGCGTGGGACGCCCATCGCTCTACCCCTTCTCGGGGCTGCCTATGTCGGGTTACCCGTGTTGGCTTTTGCATGGCTCCGAAGTGACTTTGAATACGGGCGCATCGCACTCTTCTGGCTTCTGGCAGTCGTCTGGGCGACGGACATTTTCGCCTATTTTGCGGGCCGTGGCATCGGCGGGCCAAAGATGGCGCCGCGCCTGTCACCCAACAAAACCTGGGCCGGCCTTGCCGGTGGGGTTGCCGGGGCCATGTTGGCCGGTGGCTTGACGGCGGTTTGGCTAGGGTCGACGGTTTGGGCGCTCGCACTTGTGAGCGGGGGGCTGGCCGTGGTCTCGCAAGCAGGGGATGTGACCGAGTCCGCATTAAAGCGTCGTGCTGGTGTGAAAGACTCAGGTGCTTTGATCCCCGGACATGGCGGCATATTGGACCGGGTAGATGGATTGATGTTTGCCGCTGTTGGGGCTGCCCTTATTGCACTTGTTCGCCGCACAGGCGCGGAGGGAGTCTTGTTATGGCCGTAGTCACAGCAGCCGCGAAAATCCCCGCCCGCAGGCGGGTGACGATCCTGGGAGCGACGGGATCAATTGGGTGCAGCACGCTTGATTTGATCCGACAGTCACCAGAGGCTTACGACGTCGTTGCCCTGACCGCTCAAACGAATGTTGCGGGTCTGGCCGATCAGGCACGAGAGTTTGATGCTGATCTTGCCGTTATCGGGGACGAGACCCGGCTTGCCGATTTGCGGGCCGCACTTTCAGGGACAAATGTGGAAGTGGCGGCTGGGCGACAGGCACTCATTGAAGCCGCAGCGCGTCCGACCGACTGGGTGATGGCGGCTATCGTTGGGACGGCAGGTCTTGAGCCGACATTGGCGGCGGTACGCCAGGGAATACACGTTGCCCTTGCCAACAAGGAGTGTTTGGTCTCAGCGGGGCAGGTCTTCCTCTCCGAGGTCGCCGCTGCCAGCGCAACATTGCTGCCCGCGGATTCCGAACACAACGCCATTTTTCAGGTGCTGGACACCGAGCGCTATGACTGCGTTGACAAAATAATATTGACCGCATCGGGGGGACCTTTCCTCAATGCCTCGATGCAGGAAATGCGTGAAGCAACCCCAGCTCAGGCTGTCGCTCATCCTCAATGGTCTATGGGCGCGAAAATCTCAGTGGATTCTGCAACCCTGATGAACAAGGGGCTTGAAGTGATCGAAGCCCATTATCTGTTTCCAGTGGGGCTGGAAAAGCTCGATGTTGTGATCCACCCCCAGTCCATCATTCATTCGATGGTGTCCTACAATGATGGGTCGGTATTGGCACAACTGGGCGCGCCCGATATGCGCACACCGATCAGCTACACCCTGGCCTGGCCCAGTCGCATGAAAACGCCCGCTCCGCGACTCGATCTCGCACAAATCGGGCAATTAACATTTCAGGCACCCGACTACGAGAAGTTCCCAGCGCTGGCTTTAGCGCGAGAGGCAATCCGAATCGGTGGACCGGCCCCAACGCTTCTCAATGCCGCTAATGAAATCGCCGTAGCATCATTTCTGGCGAAAAAGATAGGTTTTCTCGACATTTCGACTGTTGTTGCTGACACGCTTGAGCAATTGTTGGCCAAATGTGGGGCCGTGGCGCCTGGTTCCTTAACCGAAGTTATGGAATTGGATAATTTGGGACGTCGAATTGCGCAGGAATGGGTGCAAAAGTGTGTCATCTGAACTAGGGTTAGGCCGTTCTGGCTGCTAGGGTTGCGGCTAAGGATCGGGGCGAGGCTTTATAGCCTCGGGGGGAAACAAAGGGGCGCTGCCCCTTAAGCGAGAGTGACTGTCTGCGCAATGGAAGCCATCACAGGCATTATTGGAATGAGCGGGTCTTTTTTGGGCTATGTCGTTCCCTTCTTATTCGTCCTAACGATTGTCGTGTTTTTCCACGAGCTAGGGCATTTTCTCGTCGCCCGCTGGGCTGGCGTAACCGTCGAGACATTTTCCATCGGGTTTGGCCGTGAAATTTATGGCTGGTATGACAGCAAGGGGACGCGCTGGAAGATCAGCTGGGTGCCCCTGGGCGGCTATGTAAAATTCCAAGGTGATGAGAACGCTGCGAGCATGCCTTCGCGGGCGGCCATTGAGGATATGCCAGACGCCGAAAAGTCTGGAAACTTCCATCAAAAACCTGTGCTTCATCGCATGGCTGTCGTGGTTGCTGGGCCAGTAGCCAACTTCATCCTAGCGATTGTAATTTTCGCGGCACTTTTTGTCGTGTTGGGCGAGCGCATCGCCGAACCGATTGTCGATGAAGTGCGGGCAGAAAGCGCTGCCGAAGCGGCAGGGTTCATGGTTGGTGACAGGGTCGTGGAGATTGACGGCACCGCCATTGAGAGTTTTGGTGACATGCAAAGGATCGTGTCCGCGAGTGCCGGTGAACAATTGGAAGTTTTCGTCGAACGAGGTGGCTTGACGATTGCTCTTCTGGCGACACCCAAATCCCAAGAGATCACAGACCGGTTTGGAAATGTTCATCGCATTGGGCTTCTGGGGATCGGGCGCAATGCTACTGAATCCAACGTCAGGCATGTCCGTTATGACCCGTTTACAGCCGTCTGGATGGGCGTTGGTGAGACATGGTTTATAATCAGCAGAACATTTGAGTATCTGGGAGGCATTATCTCTGGCAAAGAGAGCGCCGACCAACTGGGGGGGCCGCTTCGGATCGCGCAGGTATCAGGTCAGGTGGCCACAATTGGTTTCTCGGCCCTGATCCATCTTGCTGCAGTCCTTTCGGTTTCCATTGGACTAATTAATCTTTTCCCCGTCCCGATGCTTGATGGGGGGCATCTTCTCTACTACACGATTGAAGCGGTCCGCGGTCGGCCGGTGGGCGATGAGATGCAGGAATATGGATATAGGGTCGGTTTGGCCTTGGTTATGATGCTCATGGTTTTTGCAACTTGGAACGATCTTGTGCATCTACAGGTTTTCGAGTTTCTTTCGAACCTCCTGAGTTAATGTGAGGACGAGCGTATGAGGTGTGTGGCGCACATGATGACAAACTTGCGTAATCGAACGGCAAGAAATTTCTCTCAAATTGCTTTTGCGGTGGTGTTTTGTGTGGGCGTTGCTGGTCTGGCGTCGCCAGTGTCAGCAGCCCCCGATGATGCATGGACTGAGCTGCTCGGTACCAACAACGCGATCAATACGATTGTTGTGGAGGGGAACCAGCGGATTGAAGCTGAGACCGTGCGGTCTTACATGTCCTTCAAGCAAGGCGAGACGTATGATGATGAAAAGGTCGACAGATCGCTAAAGACGCTTTTTGCCACCGGCCTTTTTGCAGATGTAACGATGCGTCGTCAGGGTGATCGGTTGATCGTGTCGATCACGGAAAACCCCGTTATCAACCGCGTTGCCTTTGAAGGCAACAGCGCCATCAACACAGACACGCTGGAAACAGAAGTTCAGCTAAAGCCACGCACAATTTACACCCGTGCCAAAGTTCAAGGTGATGTCCAACGTATCGTGGATGTTATGCGCCGATCCGGGCGGTTTTCCGCAACGGTCGAACCCAAAGTTATCCAGCTCCCTCAAAACCGCGTTGATCTGATTTTTGAAATAGATGAGGGCCCAGTCACCAAGATCGGTGGGATCAATTTTGTTGGCAATTCAGCATTCTCGGATGGACGCTTGCGTGAGGTGATCGCTACAGCAGAATCCGCCTGGTGGAAGATACTGTCCAGCTCTGACAATTACGATCCGGACAGAATGGCTTTCGATAGAGAACTGCTCCGCCGGTTCTATCTGTCAACTGGGTATGCTGATTTCCGAGTTGTTTCTGCAGTGGCTGATCTTAGCCGTGACGGAAATGACTTTTACATTACCTTTACTGTCGAAGAGGGCTCGCTTTATACATTCGGCCCGTCGTCGGTCACCACTCAACTCGACAAGTTGGATATCGACACATTAAATGCACTGATCTTGACGCTTGACGGTGAGGATTATGATGCGGGACTCATTGACAAGACTGTGGACGCGCTAACATTTGCTGCCGGTACTGAAGGCTATGCCTTCTCGGAGGTTCGCCCCCGTGTGAAGCGAGACAAAGAATCTTTCATTGCCTCTGTGACATACCGCATCACCGAAGGGCCGCGTACCTATGTTGAACGCATCAACATTGATGGCAACCTGAGAACACTCGACCGGGTTATTCGCCGCGAAATGCGGATGTCTGAAGGAGATGCTTTCAACCGGGTTCTCCTGGAACGGTCGGAAAAGCGTATCCGGTCGTTGGGCTTTTTCTCGGCAATAGAAGTAACCGAAGAGCCAGGGTCCGCGCCTGACCAAACCGTCATCAACGTGGTTGTGCAGGAGCAATCCACCGGTGAATTGTCGCTGGGCTTTGGGTTCTCCTCAACGGATAGTGCTCTCGCCGACATCAGTTTGACGGAGCGTAACTTTATGGGCAAAGGCCAATTGTTACGCTTGCGCTTAGCTCTCTCCGGCACAAGCCAACAGATCGACCTGCGCTTTACTGAGCCCTATTTCCTTGGCCGTAATCTGGTTGCGGGCGTTGATATCTTCGGAGTGGAAAATGATCGCCAGAGTGAATCTGGTTTCGATGATCGGGTGTCTGGATTTGGTTTCCGGTTTGGCTTTCCGCTGTCAGAAAACGGACGCATTCTGACGCGCTATGCATTGCGTAGAGAGCAAATTTTGCGCATTCGATCGAATGCGACTGCTTTTGTCAGGGCACGGGACGATATTCGTTCGTCTGTCGGGTATACCTATTATCTCGATCGTCGGAACGATCCCGTGGAGCCAACCGGTGGTTGGGACCTCGAAGTTGATCAGGAGTTTGCAGGTCTAGGGGGATCTGTGCGCTATGTTCGGAGTTCTGTCACGGCCAGAACTTACTATGAAATCTCCGAGGAATTTCTCGCTAGTTTCAAGTTGCAGGCGGCCGTCATCGAGGGCATCGGGCAGGATGTTATTATCTCTGATCGGCTGTTCGTCGGCGGATCGGATTTTCGTGGTTTTGAACGGTCAGGGGTTGGACCGCGCGATCTAATATCCGATAACGCTCTGGGTGCTCAAGCATTTGCAATYGGCAGTGCGGAAGTTAGTTTTCCAAACTTCATTCCCGAAGCACTTGATGTGAAAACGAGCTTCTTCACAGATTTCGGTGTTGTCGGGAATGCAGACCAGAGCGATGTGTTTGGGGGGTTCTTTCAAACTGTGGATGCTGAAACCGATCTCGCACCACGTGTGACCGCAGGCATTAGTATTTATTGGCAGTCACCTTTCGGCCCGGTTCGGATCGATCTCAGCAAAGCGATCCTCAAGGAAGACTATGACAAAACCGAAGCCTTCAGGTTTTCTGCAGGTACACGCTTTTAGTAAATGGATATCAGATGAAATTTATTTCTCCCGCTGCACGCAATTTGACGGCTGCTGTTTTTGTTGTAGCCGGCATTCTGTTTTCCGGTCCTGCGTGGGCTGATAAATCGCCGACGGTTATTCTCATTGTCGACATGGCAACGTTGTTCAACGCCTCAGAGGTCGGACAGGATACAGCCCGGCAATTGCGTGACCTGACGCTAGCTCTTCAGGCGGAAGATCAGGCGGTTCGCGAGGCGATGAAAGCCGAGGCAGATACTCTGAGAGGGCAGCAGGGCAGTTTGACTGAGGAAGAATTTACGGGGAAGGTTTCCGAGCTTGCCCAGCGCCAGCAAGTGCATTTGCAGGGCATTGCTCAACGCCAGCGCGGAATTCAGTTGGGCCAGGCGCAAGCAAATGCTGAAATTGCATCCGTGATAAAGCCCATTTKYMKTGWSYWYYTKGTKRAWSRMGGWRMMRGGCKWYWKWYMKRWYASYMCRAYRYTCKSRSARRTGKTYYYSAWWTKAAYRTYWYCTCAGAAGCGATGGCCATCTTAAACCAGCGTCTATCCAAGCTGACGGTTACTCCAGTTAGCGAGTAGCGCTTAGCCGCAACCAGGCGGTGTTTGAGTGGAAATGTGTTGGACAGTCGGAGGATGAATGGCGGACTCACGTTTTTTTCGTAGAGAGGGGCCATTCACGTTGGCTCAGCTGGCGTCACGGATTGAGGCCGAAGTTGCAGAGGGCGCTGACACATCGGTTGAGATTACAGACATCGCACCGCTGGATGGCGCCCAGAAAGGTGAGTTGAGCTTTCTCGACAATCCAAAATACGCAACAGCTTTTGAAACGACAAAAGCGAGTGCGTGTATTATTGCTCCAAAGTTTTTGGACCTGGCACCCAAGGGCATAGCACTTCTGGTAAGTCATCAGCCCTACCGGTCATACGCTTTGGCGGCGCAGACATTTTATCCCGACAGCGTTCGTCCTCTTGATACGTTTGGCAACCCAGGCGAGATCAGCGCACAAGCGCATGTTCACGCCTCCGCCCAGATCGGAGAGGGCGCAACGATTGAGCCCGGCGCGGTGGTAAGCGCAGGCGTGGAAATTGGAAGTGGCTCAGTGATTTCGAGCGCCGCAGTTTTGGCAAAGAATGTAACCGTTGGTCGGGATAGCTATATTGGCCCTGGGGCATGTCTCTCATTTGCGCATGTCGGTGACCGGGTCACCATACATTCGGGTGTTCGCATCGGCCAGGATGGCTTCGGTTTTGCTATGGGCCTACCAACACATGAGAAAATCCCCCAATTGGGTCGGGTCATTATTCAAGATGACGTCGAAATTGGGGCCAACACCACGATTGACCGGGGAGCTGGACCGGACACGATTATTGGTGCGGGGACCAAGATTGATAATCTGGTGCAGATAGGGCACAACGTCGTTACCGGTCAGGGGTGTGTGATTGTTGCGCAAAGCGGTATTGCCGGAAGTGCAGAGCTTGGCGATTATGTTGCACTTGGCGCCCGAGCAGGCATTCTGGGTCACCTTAAGGTTGGAGATGGCGCACAGATTGCGGGACGCTCGAGCGTGATACACGAGGTGCCGGCAGGGGCTCGCTGGGGAGGATCACCAGCAAAACCCGTTCGCGAATGGCAGCGGGAGCTGATTGCGGTTCAGAAGCTGGGTAAGAGAGCTGTCAAAAAGTAGGGCGGCATAACAGTTCGAAATAGAGCCGGCAGGGTCGGTTGTACTAGGAAAAAAGATGACACAGACCACAGCAAACACCGAAGAGACGGCTGACGAAGCGTTGGGAACGGCGGATATTAGTCGCGTCATGGAATTGCTGCCGCATCGTTATCCCATGCTGTTGATCGACCGGATCAGGGATATGGACGGGTGCGAATCCGCTGTGGGCGTAAAGAATGTCACAATTAACGATCCTTTCTTTCAGGGGCATTTTCCCGGTCATCCGGTAATGCCCGGCGTTATGATCGTTGAGGCAATGGCTCAAACAGCCGGTGCATTGGTTATCAACAGCATGGGGGGGGACGCATCCGACAAGGTCGTCTACTTCATGGCCATTGAGAAGGCCAAGTTCCGGAAGATAGTCGTACCGGGGGATCAGCTGGAACTGCACGTAAGCAAGCAACAAAACCGTCGTGCTGTTTGGAAATTCCGGGGTATCGCCAAAGTAGACGGGGCTGTGGTCGCCGAAGCAGATTTTGTTGCGATGATCCGCGATATGAGTGAGGGATAATGACAGAGGTCCACTCAACTGCAATCGTTGACCCCCGAGCCGAACTGGCCTCGGACGTGGTTGTTGGCCCGTACGCCATCGTCGGGCCGAACGTGACGCTTGCCGAAGGCGTGAAACTCCATTCGCACACCGTGATTGATGGCAAAACATCAATTGGGGCACGAACAGAAATTTACCCATTCGCCTCCATCGGACAGCCACCGCAAGACTTGAAGTTCCGCGGTGAAGATAGCGAACTCATTGTCGGGTCGGACAATACAATCCGAGAACACGTGACCATGAATTCGGGGACCGAAGGTGGTGGCCTGATTACGCGGGTTGGAAACAAGTGTGCATTTCTCACAGGGTCGCATGTCGGCCACGATACTGTGGTCGGCGACAATGTTGTTCTGTCAAACAATGTGATGCTCGCAGGGCATATTGTTGTTGAAGATTTCGTCATCGTCAGTGGCGGCGCCGGGATCCACCAATTTACCCGGATTGGCAAGCACGCCTTTATTGGCGGGATGAGTGGCGTGGAGAATGACGTCATTCCCTACGGCATGGTGGTTGGCAATCGCGCACGTCTGGCGGGACTGAATATCATCGGAATGAAAAGACGTGGATTTGAGAGAGACCAGATCCAGGCATTACGTTCTGCCTACCGTATGCTGTTTGCCGAAGAGGGAACACTGCGCGAGCGTCTGGCCGATGTCGCCAAATTGTATGACGGACAGGCTGATGTAATGGACATTGTGACGTTTATGCAGTCCGACGCGAACAGGTCGATCTGCTTGCCGCGCAATACGGCCAGTGACTAAGAACGAAAGCGCACGGAAAATGACGATGCCAACTCGTGAACTTCCGGCACTCGGCATTATTGCGGGGCAGGGGCCCTTGCCAATGGCGGTTGCTGATGCAGCTCTCGCACAAGGCCGCGCGGTTTTTGTTATCGGTATCAAAGGGCGAAGCAATCCAGCGATAGACAGATACGATCATGCGTGGGTTCGGTTCGGCGCCATAGGAGCAACGATTGATCTCCTCAAAAAAAACAAGTGTCGTGACCTTGTGCTTATCGGACCTATGAAACGCCCCACGCTCTTTGTCGATTTTTGGCCAGACCTGGGGGCAATCAAACTTCTTCCAGCCATAGTCAAATTGCTGCGCCAGGGCGACGATGGTCTCCTATCTGGGGTCGTGAAATATTTCGAGGAAGTTCACGGGTTTCACATTCGCCCCGCCGAAGAAGTTGCCGCAACGCTCGTCGCTCCCGAAGGTCTCTTGTCAGCGAAGAAGCCATCGTCCACTGATCTCGCTGATATACGGATCGCAATCGATATTGTGCGCAAACGGGGAGGTGACGATCTGGGACAAGGAGCGGTCGTTGCCACCGGGGAAGTCCTGGATGTTGAGGATGACAGCGGAACAGACGCAATGCTAAAGCGGGTTGCRGCCACGCGGACACAAGGGGGTATGACTGGCGGTGTCTTGGTCAAGTTGCCAAAGCCCGGCCAGGACCGCCGCGTCGATCTTCCCGCCATAGGGGTGGCAACAGTTGAGAACACGGCATCTGCGCGACTTGCCGGTATCGCTTATGAGGCATCCGGCGCCTTGATTGCAGATGCAGAGGGTGTTGCCCGGCGTGCCGATGAGCTGGGCATCTTCGTCATTGGATTGCCCATCGGAACCGGTGAAGGCACATTATGAGTGAACGGCGTCATGTCATGTTGGTTGCCGGTGAGACCTCCGGCGATACATTGGGGGCAGCACTTATGTCATCTCTCAAAGCGGCATTGGGCGACCGGGTCCGGTTTTCGGGCGTCGGGGGCGCACGGATGGAAGCGGAAGGCCTGTCTTCTGTTTTTCCCATGACGGACATCGCCGTGATGGGGCCACGAGAGGTCATTCCGCGGCTTCCCCTAATACTTAGACGCATGCGGGAAACAGTTCGCCATGCGGTGGACACAAAACCCGACCTTGTGGTGATCATCGATAGCCCTGACTTCACTCATCCGGTCGCAAAACGCATCCACAAGAAAGCACCAGGAATACTTATTGCCAATTACGTATCGCCGAGCGTTTGGGCTTGGCGACGTGGCCGGGCAAAGTCCATGGCGACTTATCTCAACAAGGTCCTCGCTCTTTTACCTTTTGAGCCAGACTTCTTTCGTGCGGAAGTGGGACTTGATTGTGTCTATGTCGGTCACCCGGCGATTGAAAAAATCGCTTCGTCTGAGGAGGGAAATACTTTCCGAGACAAAAACGGAATTCTCCCCGACGCGCCGGTTTTGCTTTTACTGCCTGGCAGTCGAATGAATGAGGTAAAACGTCTGATCGGTCTGATGGGGGAGACAGCCGGTATTCTCGTCGACCGGCACCCGAGTCTAAAGCTGGTGATCCCCGTTGTGCCCCATGTGCATGATGTTGTTGCAAAAGGGGTGGAAAGCTGGCCGGTAAAACCAATTCTCGCGGAAGGTGAGGTCGAAAAACGAGGCGCTTTCGCTGCGGCGACGGTGGCGCTTGCGGCGTCGGGTACCGTTTCGCTTGAGCTTGGGTTGGCGCGGGTGCCGATGGTTATTGCCTACAAGATTGACCGGATCGCCGCCTGGGTTGTCTCAAGGTTTTTGAAAGTACCGACGGTTGTCCTGGTTAATCTCATCCTCGATCGGCCGTCTGTACGCGAATATTTGCAAGAGGCGAGCGTGCCCAAACTTCTCGCCGAAGCTTTGACACCTCTACTAACGGAAACACCCGAGCGCCGGAAGGCGTTGCAGGACCTTGAAGAAATGAGAGACCTTATGGGTGTGGGCGGGGCAAGCCCGAGTGCGCGTACAGCAAATGCCATTCTCGAAATGTTGGATGAAGAGCAAAACGCTTGAAGCTTCTTGCAGCCTGGGGATCGCTGCGCCGGACCCACAAAAAAGGCGCCCACATGAGGCGCCTTTTCAGTTTGAGTGTGAAGCTTGTTACCGCTTCGCCAAGTTCACATAGTCACGAGGTGCGGCACCGCTGTAAAGCTGGCGAGGACGCCCGATACGTTGTTCTGGATCCTGAACCATCTCGTTCCACTGAGCCACCCAGCCTGTTGTGCGTGCGAGCGCAAACAAAACCGTGAACATGGTTGAAGGAAAGCCAAGCGCCTTGAGAGTGATACCCGAATAGAAATCGATATTTGGGTAGAGTTTCTTCTCAACGAAATACTCGTCGTTCAACGCAATTTTTTCCAGCTCCATCGCTACGTCGAGCATGGGATCGTCTTTGATGCCGAGCTCTTGCAGCACTTCGTGGCAGGCCTGTTGCATCACTGTGGCACGGGGGTCGTAGTTTTTGTAAACCCGGTGACCAAAACCCATCAGGCGGAACGGATCATTCTTGTCTTTGGCTTTTGCGACATATTCCGGGATCCGGTCTACAGTACCGATCTCCTGCAGCATGTTGAGCGCCGCTTCGTTCGCTCCCCCGTGCGCTGGTCCCCAAAGACAGGCGATGCCGGCCGCGATGCAAGCGAACGGATTGGCACCTGATGATCCGGCCAGCCGCACTGTTGATGTCGATGCATTTTGCTCATGGTCCGCGTGCAAGATAAAGATCTTGTCCATTGCCCGGGCAATCACTGGATTGACATGGTATTCCTCAGCGGGCACGGCAAAGCACATGTTCAGGAAATTTTCCGCATACCCGAGATCATTGCGAGGATAAACAACCGGTTGGCCGATCGAGTATTTGTAGGCCATCGCAGCGATTGTCGGGATCTTGGCGATCATCCGACGGCTTGCAACCATTCGCTGGTGCGCGTCGTTAATGTCCGTCGAGTCATGATAAAACGCAGACATAGCACCAACCATGCCAACCATGATGGCCATCGGATGCGCGTCGCGACGAAAGCCTCGCACAAAATACTGCATCTGTTCATGCACCATTGTGTGGTTTGTAATCGCATTGCTGAACTCATCAAACTCCTTTGAGGACGGCAGCTCACCGTTCAACAGAAGATAAGCCGTCTCCAAAAAACTACCGTTTGCAGCGAGTTGCTCAATTCCATAACCCCGATACAACAATTCACCTTTATCGCCGTCGATATAGGTGATGTCGCTGTCGCAGCTGGCCGTTGAAGTAAAGCCTGGGTCAAATGTAAAATGTCCTGACTGGGCGTAGAGCTTGCTGACGTCAATGACCCGTGGCCCGACGGCTCCCTTGTAAATAGGAAGGTCATAGCTCTGGCCGTCAATCTCCAGCTTGGCAGTATCCCCTGTTGCTCTCGCACTCTTGTCTTTCGTCATCATCGTTGCCCAGTCCCTTCACTTGTGCTCGGTAGTCGGTAGCAGGCTAAAAGCCAGTTCGCCAGCCGAACGGTTGCGGTATTATATTCATCTCAAGCCAACCCGGCTACTGCCGGTTGCCTGACCTCAAACTTGATCTCGTATGCGGCCAATGGCCTCGTCGCGACCGAGCGACGCGAGAACGTCGTAGATGCCCGGTGAAATGCTGCCCCCCGTCAATGCGGCCCGAAGCGGTTGTGCGACTTTGCCCAATTTGATGTCTTCCGAGGTCAGGAAGCTGGAGACCGTGGCCTCCAGGCTTTCCGCTGTCCATGCTTTGTCGTTTTCCAAAGTATCGGCAAGGCGACTTAGCCGAGCCTTCGCTTCATCATTGAGAGCTTTCGCAGCTTTCCCAGAGAGTTCAACAGGCCGTGTGATTTGCAAATAGTTGGCACCTTCAGCCAGGTCGATCAGCGTTTTTGCGCGTTCTTTCAGCCCTGGCATCGCAACCCGCAATCGGGTGCGGAACAGGTCATCAATATCTGTCCATTTTCCAGTCTCTTCCATCACTGAAAGTGTGAGAGCAACCAAACGGTCATCATCGGCCTCGCGAATATAGCGGGCGTTGAGGTGTTCCAGCTTGGCAATATCAAATTTAGCCGGTGATTTGCCGATGCTCTCAAGGTTGAACCACTCAATGGCTTGTTCAGTGGAGAACACTTCGTCGTCACCATGGCTCCAGCCAAGCCGGACAAGGTAGTTGCGCATTGCCTCGGGCAAATAACCCATATCGCGATAGTCCTGAGCACCCAGAGCGCCATGGCGTTTGGAAAGTTTGGCACCATCCGGTCCGTGGATCAGCGGCACATGGGCGAACACAGGGGGCGTCCAGCCCAGCGCGGCATAAATTTGAGATTGGCGAGCAGCATTTGTCAGATGGTCGTCGCCCCGAATAATGTGCGTAACGCCCATGTCGTGGTCGTCAACGACCACAGAGAGCATATAGGTGGGCGTGCCGTCCGAGCGGAGCAGGATCAGATCATCAAGCTGATTATTTTCAAAGGTGACATCGCCCATCACCTGGTCTTTGACAATGGTCCGGCCTTCGTGCTGGGCCTTGAAACGAACGACAGGGTTTATCCCTTCGGGCGCGTCTGAAGCAGGGCGGCCCCGCCAAGTGCCGTCATAGCGCATAGGCCGGCCTTCGCCCTTGGCTTTTTCCCGCATCGCAGTCAATTCCTCGGGCGAGCAATAGCATTTGTAGGCGTGGCCGGAGACGAGCAGTTGGTCGACTATTTCGACATGGCGATCCTTCTGTGCGAACTGGAAAACCGGCTCTCCGTCCCAATCAAGCCCGCTCCACTTCATGCCCTCAAAAATCGCCTCGATAGCGGCGTCGGTCGAGCGTTCGCGGTCCGTATCCTCAATCCGAAGGGCGAAAGTGCCTCCGTGATGGCGTGCATAAAGCCAGTTGAACAGCGCTGTGCGCACGCTGCCAATGTGAAGGAAGCCGGTCGGTGATGGCGCGAAGCGCGTAACGATTTTCTGTGTCTCACTCAAGGGCTCGATAAAACTCCGGGTATCATCGCGAGGGGTCCCCCGCGGTGGAAGTGGCAAACAAGCTGAGTCAAAAGGACCGCTTGGAGGAAGGTCTGTCGGTGTCATACAGGCTGCGACACCGCCCAGGGGACTTTCGCGTTTCCTGAAGGTTTCGCTTCGGAAAGCAACGAATGGGCTGGCGATCTTTAGCACATTGAGGCCTGTCTCCAAAGGCCCGAGAGGGATCACTTTTGCGCATATTGCCCTCATTTTTGCTGCATACTTCACGGGAAAATGGCTATTTTTTCCGAAAAGCGCCGATTAGCCCCCGTCTGGCGCGATTTGTCCGGGCAAATGGAAGGAAGTCGCATTCACTTGCGGCTCTTTTGGTCCCGCGTGGGGCTTTTGGTTGCCAGAGAACAGGAGGCGATGAGCCTGTGGGTGCCTGTAGCGATCGGCTCGGGAATCGCCTGCTACTTCTCTCTCCCGCAGGAACCATACTTGGGCTGGACGTTGATCTCCCTTGGGATCGCGCTTGGGATCGCTCTGGCAAGTGCCTTTGGCCTGGGCCGAAGGGGGTGGGGCGCTATAGCGGCATTTGCTGTCCTTTGGGTGGTCCTGGGTTTTGCAGCCGCGCAAATGCGGACAATTTGGGTGGCCGCACCAGCCCTTCAAAATGAAATTGTCGGCGCGCAGCTACAGGGGGAGGTCCTAACCGCCAGTCGGAACCAGCAGGGCGGCAGCATTCTTCTCGTCTCCCCCACGCGCATTGGCAGTGTGCTCCCTGAGGAGCTGCCAGCGCGCGTTCGGCTGCGGGTCAACCAGGCACACGATCCGATTTGGCCTGGCGACAAGATCGCAACCCGCGTGATGTTGTGGCCACCGGGGGAACCGGTGGCACCCGGCGCTTTTGATTTCGCAAGACAATCCTGGTTTCGGCAAATGGGAGCGACGGGCGTTACCTTGACAGCTCCCCGTGTCTTGGCAGGCGAGAGGGGTGTTACGTGGGCCGTAAAACTCGCCGCTTTGAGAGAGCAGATAGCGCGCCGTGTGATGAACACTATGCGACAGGACGTAGGACCCGTCGCTGCCGCCATGATGACCGGCCAGCGCCATGCGATCAGCGAGACGGTCGAGCAGAATTTGCGCGACGCCGGGCTCGCGCACATTTTGGCAATCTCCGGACTGCATATGGCCTTGTTTGCGGGAACCCTGTTTTGGGTGGTCCGGGCGGCACTGGCATTGGTGCCTCGTTTGGCGCTTCGGTATCCCCTCAAAAAATGGGCGGCGGCAGCAGCATTGATTGGAGCCTTTGCCTATCTATTGCTTTCAGGCATGTCAGTCACGGCGCAACGCGCCTTCATAATGGCGGCCTTGATGTTCCTTGCCATTCTGGTGGACAGGCCAGCTCTTTCTCTGCGCAACGTGGCCCTTGCCGCCACAATCATTCTTCTCACCCGCCCAGAGAGCGTTCTGGAGCCTGGGTTCCAGATGTCATTTGCAGCGGTGACCGCGCTGATAGCGATTTACCAAAACAGAGAATTGCAACTGCTGGGCCTTCGGGAAAAATCCACAGGTGTTTCTGGACTGTTCCGCTTTGCGCTCATCTACATCGCGACACTCGCTCTCACAAGCCTTGTTGCGGGGACGGCGACGGCGCCTTTTGCCGCCTATCATTTCAACCGCATGGCCGTTTACGGCATCGTGGGAAACCTGCTGGCGATGCCTCTTGTCGGGATTGTCATCATGCCCGCAGCATTGTTGGCATACCTGTTGATGCCATTCGGTCTGGACGCACCGGCCCTGTGGATCATGGAGCAGGGGCTTATCGGCGTGGTCGCTATTGCAACGGAGGTCAGTTCCTGGGAGGGGGCCGTCGTCCACGCACCGTCCTTTTCTAGCCTGGGTCTGGGGTTCGTCGCATTGGGCGGGTTACTCCTGGCGCTGCTTCAAACGAAACTCCGCCGGGCAGGCATTGCCTTTCTGGTCGTTGGTGGCGTGTTTGCGACCCAAGAACGTCCACCAGATATTTTGATTGATGGGGACGCGCGCCTCGTTGCTGTGCGAAACGACGAGGGCCAATACATGTGGACGGGCTCCACGGCGCGCTATGCCAGGGAGACCTGGTTGCGACGCAGTGGCATGTCTGCCGACACGAGGATACGCGATCATCTGATGGCGTGCGATAGTTTGGGATGTATTGCGCAAGGAGGTCCGATCCAGAGACGCCTAACGATAGCGGTTTCCAAAACCACAGGATCCCTAAGTGACGACTGCGCCCGAGCTGACATTCTGATCGCGCATGTTCCGGTGAGAGGGCGTTTGCGCGCACGCTGTAACGCGTCTCTGATCATTGACCGATTTGATATAGCCCGCCACGGCGCCCATGCCATCTATCTGAGCGAGGGGCCGGGGCCGACAATCGAACGCATCGTAACGGTGCGCGAATGGCGGGGAGAGCGTCCCTGGACGGGATCGCAAAATTAGTAGCGGCGGAGCAAGCCCACCAGACGCCCTTGAACCTTCACGCGGTCCGGGCCGAATATCCGTGTTTCATAAGCGGGATTTGCAGCTTCAAGTGCGATGGAGTCACCCTTGCGACGCAGGCGTTTGAGCGTTGCTTCCTGATCATCCACAAGAGCGACGACAATTTCCCCATTATTGGCGGTATCACAGCGCTCAATCACGACGGTGTCGCCGTCCAGAATGCCCGCGTCGATCATTGAATCGCCTTTGACCTCAAGCGCGTAATGTTCGCCACGCGCCAACATGTCAGAAGGCACAGACACTTGATGGCTTTCCTGCTGCAGGGCCTCAATCGGCGTACCTGCCGCAATCCGACCCATCACGGGTACCGACAATGAATCTTCGTTGGCGGCCACCGGCACACTCTCACGATCCTTGCCAAGGCTGCCCTCAATAACCGATGGGGAGAAGCCACTATTACGGCCAAAGCTTGGAGAGGCAGATTCTGGCAATTTCAGAATTTCGAGAGCCCGGGCCCGGTGAGGCAGGCGGCGAATAAAGCCTCGCTCCTCAAGAGCGGTGATCAACCGATGAATGCCCGATTTGGAGCGTAGATTGAGAGCGTCCTTCATTTCATCAAAAGAAGGGGAAACACCGGTCTCTTTTATCCGTTCATTGATGAACATCAGCAGTTCATGTTGCTTGCGTGTGAGCATTCAACGGTCTCCCCGGAGTATCGATCATAAGAACAAATCAAAAACATCTTCATATGTTCTAGTTTGGTTCTCCTAGGGCGTCAACCTCAATCTGTGGATAAGTCGGGAGCTTTCAGTAAATGCACCAAAACGGACGTTCCAGCAGCTGAAGCCGGTACATCTGGTGCGCGCACAATCAAACACTGACTTTTGGCCAAGGATGAGAGCATGGAACTGTCCTGGCGGCTGAAAGGGTGGGCTTCCCAAGTGCCATCTGCGGCAACCGTCAGGCGCGCCCGGATATAATCCTGTCGGGCCTGGTTTGCGGGAAGGTCACTTCCCAACACAACCGGAACGAGAGCAGGGTGCTGCGCCGCGCGGCCCTGGCAGGCATCCATGGCAGCGCGGAGGAACAGGTGACCGCAAACAAGTGTTGCGACCGGATTTCCCGGCAGCCCCAAAAACGGCAGGTCACCGAGCATGCCAAACATCAGCGGCTTGCCGGGCCGCATGGCGATGCGCCAGAAATTGATCTCAAGGCCCATCGAGCGGAGCACAGGTTGGATCAGATCATGGTCGCCAACGGACACGCCTCCGAGTGTGACGAGAATGTCGGCATCTTGCGCGCGTTTCACACAGTCCTGAATGCTGGCTTCGGTGTCGCGGGCAATGCCCAGATCAACCGGCTCGCCACCCAGTTCCCGAATGAGCGCAGTAAGCCCGGGCCCGTTGGAATTTACGATCTGGTTGGGTCCAGGCGTTTCGCCCGGCTGCACCAGTTCGTCGCCTGTCGCAAAAAAGGCCACGCGCGGACGTTTGAAAACAAGAAGCTCTCCGACATTCATGGCAGCCGCAAGGGCGATGTCGGCGGCAGCCAGTCGGTAGCCTCGCGCAAAGCAGGTATCGCCTTCGTTGAAGTCGATCCCTGCGGAGCGGATGTGCTGGCGGACATCAGGGGATTTAAGAACAAGCACGGTGCCGCCATCGCGTTCGGTATTTTCCTGAATGACGATGCTGTCGGCTCCGGCGGGCACGGGGGCACCGGTGAAAATGCGCACAGCTTCGCCGGCCTTGAATGCGGTTTCGTAAGCACCGCCCGCAGCGGCTTCGCCCACAACGCTCAGGGAACATGGAACTGTCTTCAGGTCGTCTGTCCGCACCGCATATCCRTCCATYGCRGAGGCATCAAAGGGGGGCTGGGTCCGTCGCGCGGTGAGYGCTTCRGCAAGCACWCGCCCRCCYGCATCTGCAATCGACACSAGCTCYGTTTTGAGGGGAGCAACCGCAGCTCCGATCCGAGCGATGGCCTGATCGACAGGCAAAAGAGGCGTATTGCTCATGGCGCGCTCGCGGTCGGCGCATCATAGGTGCCAGACTTGCCGCCAGACTTATGGGTGAGGTGAACATCATCAATGGTCATGGCCCGGTCCACGGCTTTCGCCATGTCATAGATTGTCAGACAGGCGACCGTGACGGCGGTGAGCGCCTCCATCTCAACGCCTGTCTTGCCTTGAACCCGCACGGTGGCTTCAACATGGAGTGTGTTAGTTTCTTTTTCAGGTGAGATGTCGACGGCGATCTTACCGATCAAGAGCGGATGGCAGAGGGGAATGAGATCGGAAGTGCGCTTGGCGGCCATGATGCCCGCAAGCCGTGCCACCTCAATCACATTTCCCTTGGTTATCTTGTCGGCAAGAATAAGGTCGAGTGTTTCAGCTGCCATCGTGACACGGCCTTGCGCTGTCGCCACCCGGTCTGTCACGTCCTTGTCGGTTACATCCACCATGGCAACACGGCCTTGCCCRTCGAYGTGGCTGAGTTTCTTATCGGTCATTSGTCACCAGATCCTTCCGCATGATACAGCGCCGCGCGATATCAAGCCCGGCRTCTTCYTCATGTTCTCGTAGCATGWAYAARGCRGGCGTCCATTGATGAGGCTCAAGGATGCRAAACCCRAGTGTCTCATAGAAGGGCGCATTCCACGGCACATCGGAGAAGGTGGAAAGGGTCATCGCCTTGAACTTTTTATCCCGCGCCCAATTGCACACGGCCTCCACAAGCTTGCGGCCAATTCCTGCGCCCTGAAACCCTTGCGCAACAGAGACTTCATAAAGGTGTGCATGAACGTCGTAACTTGCAACAAAGGCGAAGCCCGCCAGTTGGCCGTCGGCTTCCGCAATCAGGGCCGCGCCGAAGCGCGTGAAAGAGAGTGCCAGGGCAGGAGAAATTGTTGCCCCCTCTGCCACATCGTTCAGGCCTTGTTGGCGAAACAATTCTGCGGCAGAGCGTTCAAGGTCGCCTAGTTTGGCGATCTCTTCCGGCTCAACTGGACGGATGACGATGTTTGGGTGCTTCTTCTTTTGCGTCATGCATTCGCGGCTTTCGAAAGCAGGGCGCGTGTTGCCTCAGTCACATCATCCTGACGCATCAGGCTTTCCCCGATCAGAAAGGCGTTGACGCCAACGTCGGAAAGCCGCGCCAGATCAGCGGGATTTCCAAGGCCGCTTTCACCGACAACAAGGCGCTCCGCAGGCACTCTGGGGGCAAGCTCAAGTGTTGTCTCCAGCTTTGTCTCAAAGGTCGACAGGTTGCGGTTGTTCACGCCAATCAATTCACTCTTCAGCTGAAGCGCGCGCTCAAGCTCAGGGGCATCGTGTACTTCAACAAGCACGTCCATGCCCCACTCGAAAGCGGTGCTTTCAAGTTCGCTGGCCTGGGCGTCACTGACCGACGCCATGATGATGAGAATACAATCCGCACCCCAGGCACGCGCCTCTATCACCTGATAGGGATCATAGAGAAAATCTTTGCGTAACGCAGGCAGCGAGACGGTGGCCCGCGCCTCGCGCAGAAATTCAGGTGCCCCTTGAAAAGACGGCGTGTCGGTGAGGACGGAGAGGCACGTCGCGCCACCTTCTTCGTAGGCCTGCGCAAGAACCGGCGGGTTGAAGTCCGCTCGGATCAATCCCTTTGAAGGACTGGCTTTCTTGATCTCGGCAATGAGAGCATATCTGTCCTGCGCAATGGTGTTACGCAACGCGGCAGCAAACCCGCGCACCGCAGGGGCGTTCTTGGCGTCAGCTTCCAGAACGTCCAGCGGCCTGGCTTTCTTTGCCGCAGCGATCTCATCCAACTTGTAGGCGGCTATTTTTTTCAGAATATCGGACATGGATCAGCCTTCATTGGAAACGGTGACGAGTGCTTCCAGAGCGCGTTTGGCTCCACCAGACGCAATCGCCTCGCCGGCCATCTGCACACCCTCTTTGAGGGTTGTGACCTTTCCAGCGACCAGCAGGGCTGCCCCGGCATTGAGAACAACGATGTCCCGGTAAGCATTTTCCTCGCCATCCAGCAGACGACGGAGCGCAACCTTGTTTTCTTCCGGGTCCCCGCCTTTAAGGTCGGCAGGGTTGGCGCGCGCAAGCCCGACTTCCTCCGGTGTAATCTCAAAGCTTGTGATCTCGCCGTTCTTTAGTTCTGCGACATGAGAGACGCCGGTGGTCGTCAATTCGTCTAATCCGTCGCTGCCATGCACGACCCAGACCCGCTCGGAGCCCAGGTTTTTAAGCACATGCGCGAGAGGTTCCACCCACTTGTCAGCGAACACGCCAACGATCTGGAATTTCGTTCCCGCCGGGTTGGAAAGAGGACCGAGCAGATTGAAGATTGTCCGTGTCCCCATCTCGGCGCGCGTCGGGCCGACATGCTTCATAGCTGAATGATGGGCGGGTGCGAACATGAAGCCGATCCCGGCCTCGTCAATGCAGCGGCGGATGAGCGCAGGCGGTATGTCCAGCTTGACCCCAAGCTTCTCCAGCACTTCTGCTGACCCGGACTTGGAGGACAAGGCTTTGTTGCCATGTTTGGCGACCGGCACGCCGCAGGCGGCAACGACGAACGCTGCTGCTGTGGAAATATTATAGGTACCGGACGCATCGCCCCCGGTACCGCATGTATCAATCGCGCCCTCTGGGGCTTGTACCTGGGTGGCCTTCGCCCGCATCACGCGCGCGCCAGCAGTTATCTCATCTACGGTCTCGCCCCGCATCCGCAGCGCCATCAAAAACGCGCCAATCTGGCCGGACGTTACATCGCCCGACATCATGGCGTCGAAGGCGGCTTCAGCATCGGTCTGGGAGAGTTCTTCACCCTCGGCAACTTTGGCAATAAGGCTTTTAAAATCGGTCATGATTACTCAGATCTGATTAGGCAGGAACGGCGCGGGAGACACCGGCCAGATCCAGAAAATTGGCAAGCAGATCCCGGCCATGTTGAGAGGCGATGCTTTCAGGGTGAAACTGGACACCGTGAATGGGGAGTGACTTGTGTTGCACGCCCATAATGACTCCATCTTCGGTTTGCGCTGTGACCGTGAGGCAGTCCGGCAGCGTTTCCGGCGCGATAGTGAGTGAATGATAACGGGTGGCTTCAAATGGATTGGGCAATCCTTTGAATACTCCCGTTCCATCGTGGGAAATCGGGCTTATCTTGCCGTGCATCATTTCCGGTGCCCGAACAATCTTGGCTCCAAAGGCCTGGCCAATGGATTGGTGCCCAAGGCAAACACCAAACAGCGGCACCTCGGCTTTTGCCGCAGCTTCGACAAGCTCAAGGCAGATCCCCGCCTTGTCCGGGTCGCAGGGACCAGGAGACAGAACAATGGCCTCGGGAGCCATCTTCATAGCGTCCGCAACGCTGATTTGGTCATTGCGAAAAACCTCGCAACGCGCGCCCACGTCCCCCAGAAAATGGACGAGGTTGTAGGTAAAGCTGTCGTAATTATCGATCAGCAGCAACATGGCCGCAAACTCCGGTAAGAGGCTCAAACATCAGGCTTTTCTTATAAGCACGCGATGGAGGTGCAACAAGAGCCAGTCGTCCAGCTTCTTATCTCCGAACAGTCAAAAAGCTGTGGATAACCTTCATCCCGTCATTGCATTGACCCTACTAGATATGGTGAAATGGAGGGAGGAGAATACTGCATATTGGGGCCGGGGTTGCTTGAGCAACCCCAAATATGTGGTTTGGGGCGGAAATCGTGGTGATGATACAGGCAGGTGGCGAAAAGAAGGCCAAGCCCGTAAGCCTATCGGCTTATGCGGGAGCCGTTTGTGCGGCTCTTGTGCTTGGTGCGAGCGTCGGACTGGGCGTTTCCCTGGTTCTGCCCGGCAATGGCGGTCGTACCGCTGAGAAGGCCCATGAGCCGACTTTCTTCGTCACCGAGGTTGATGCCTCACCTATGGAACGCAACCTCTCAGAGGGTGTCGTCGGCAATCGGGGAGGGCGACCAGCACCCAGACTGCTCGGCCCCGCAAGCGCACAACGTCTTGGGGCTCCCAACCCGTTTTTGCACCAACCGGCAGAGACACTTCCTCCCGTATCTATCGCCGATGCGCTGGACTTACCACCTGAGCAAGACGTGGTTTTGCTGGATGTTGGACCAACAACACTAACGCCCATTGCCGTCTCCCTTGTACAGGCGGAGCAAAAGAGAGACGAGGCGAGGCGCCCGCGCATTGCGATCGTCCTTGATGATCTGGGACCGGACGAAAAGGCGACGCGAAGAGCCATTGCACTGCCGCGTGCCATTACTCTGTCATTCTTACCCTATGGGCGTGCGTCTCATGGGCTTGCCGAAGAGGCGCTTTCCCGGGGGCACGAAATCATGGTCCATATTCCGATGGAACCGGAAGGCGACGCAGACCCCGGACCGGGTGCGCTTTATGTCAGCCAGTCTACCGACGAGATTGCCAGGAGCCTTGCGGCTCAACTGGATCGCTTTCCCGGTGCTGTTGGTTTCAACAATCATATGGGAAGCCGCTTTACGGCGGACGTCAGGGCTCTGTTGCCCGTGATGCGCGAAGCGCGCGCGCGGGGTCTGTTGTTTTTGGACAGTCGCACCTCTGCCAACACTTTGGCGGGACGGGTGGCGGAGGCTGCTGGAGCAAGGACAGTCAGCCGTGATGTCTTTCTGGATCACGCTCAGGGCGCAGACGGCCTGCTTTCACAGCTGAATGAGATCGAAAAGACCGCGCGCCTGACAGGGTCCGCCATTGGCATTGGCCATCCACACGCGCTGACCCTTGAGGTGCTCGAAGTGTGGGCAAGAGGTCTGGAGTCAAAAGGGATTGATCTGGTTTCCATCAGCGTCATGGCGACACCGGAAGCTGTTGCAGACCCGGCCTTACTGGCCGCGTCCGGCCTCTGAGGCGAAGCGCACAGCTTCGTCTGCCGCGCGGAAAAGTGCTTTGGCCTTGTTCACCGACTCTTCGTATTCCAGCTCCGGTGTTGAATCGGCAACGACCCCCCCACCGGCCTGAACATACATTTTGCCGTCTTTGACAATGGCCGTGCGCAGAACGATGCAAGTGTCCATGTCCCCCCCAGCCGAGAAATAGCCAACGAGACCTGCATAAGGTCCTCGCTTCTCAAGCTCCAGCTCATCGATAATTTCCATGGCGCGCACTTTGGGGGCGCCCGAGACGGTACCTGCCGGATGTCCCGCAATCAGAGCGGAAATTTCGTCAAACTGGGGATCTAGATCCCCTTCAACATTGGAAACAATGTGGATCAGGTGTGAGGTGTATTGAAGCGCGAACTGCTCCGTCACATGGACGGAGCCTAGTTTGGAAACCCGGCCCACATCGTTACGCCCGAGATCCAACAACATCAGGTGTTCCGCGCGCTCTTTTGGATCGCTCAGCAATTCTTCCGCAATAGCTGTATCTTCGGCTTTCGTTTCTCCACGATGCCGTGTGCCCGCGATGGGACGAATAGTGACTTTGCCATCGCGCACCCGGACAAGAATTTCCGGGCTGGAGCCMACMAGSGAAAACCCYTCGAAATTYAGAAARAACAGGTAGGGCGACGGATTGATCCGCCGCAGGGCGCGGTAGAGCGAGAAGGGCGGCAACTCAAACGACGTTTCAAAGCGCTGACTAACAACCGCCTGGAAGATGTCACCCGCCGCGATATATTCCTTCGCACGACGCACATTGTCGAAATAGGTCTCTTTGGGCGTGTTGGAAACAGGCGCTGCGATGGTCGCCACGTCCAACTGGGGCTCTGCATGAGAAACCGCCCGGTCGAAATCAGCAATGGTGCGTTCCAGCCGATCAAGCGCGCTCTCGTAGGCCATCTTTGGTGTGGTGGCGCTCCCCGAGTTTTCGCTCGGGCGCACAGGCGTAACAAGTGTCACTTCATCTTTGACGGAATCAAAAACCGCAATCACGGTGGGGCGCAAAAACAGCCCATCGGGCAGGCCCAGCGCGTCGGGGTTTTCGTTGGGCAGGTTTTCCATCAACCGGACGCAGTCATATCCCATGTAGCCAAAGACACCGGCTGCCATGGGGGGCAGGTCTTCGGGCAACTCCATCCGCGCACTCTCGATAAAGTCCCGCAGCGCGTCCAGCGTTCCCTTTTCACAAGGCTTGAAAGCATTTGTGTCGTGGCTCGCGTCGAGGTTCAATTCGGCCTTGTCGCCATACGCTTTCCAGATGGCATCTGGTCGAAGTCCGATGATGGAATAGCGCCCGCGAATGTGGCCATCTTCAACCGACTCCAATAAGAAGCTGTTGGGTTCTTCCTTCGCAATCTTGAGATAGGCAGAGACAGGCGTATCAAGATCGGCAACAAGACGCGTCCAAACCACCTGAGCGGTTCCGGCTGTAAAGACGGACTCAAATGTGTCGAACACAGGATGGAACATGGTCGTCTCCGATCAGGCATATTGCCCGGACCGGTCTCCTTTGAGTGAGAAGTCTAAAGAACGTCGTATCAGGTATCGCAAAAGTAATCAGCCGTCGGTGCCGGGAGAGAGGATCTGGTTGATCAGACCATAATTCACTTCGACCTGATATTTTTCCTGGAGCGCGATGACCAGAGAAGCGACGAGGTCGTCACCCGCACTAGCGTTCAGGGTCGCCTCTATTTCAGACAGATCATCGTTCCCACCACCTTGCGCCGGGATATTGATAGAAGCGGTCTGCATCAGCACCAGACTGTCGCCAAACCCGGCAAGCGCGTAGGTGAAGCCGTGTAAGGGTGTCGCAAAAATATTGGTAATCCCAATCCGCGAGAACGTGTCATTGGAGAAACGGCGCAGCATGGCGGGTGAGGTCAAAACCGCACGATCATACCCATTTGCAATCGCATCAAGTGTCTCACCATTATTGCCTCGGACAACCAAAGCCTCCGCAAGCTCAACAAGGAGGACTTTACGTTTCTCGCGCTTCCACAGGTCCACAACGTCATCGCGAACCTCTTCCAGAGGTCTCAACTGTGCAGGCGCCACGCCGGTCACTTCCACCCAGTAATAGCCATCGCCCTCAAGCTCCCCTGCGGGAATTTCGAGGCCCACATCGTTGGTGAATATTTCGGACAGCAGATCCGGAATGCTCGGCATATTGGCGGGCGGTGGACCCGCAAGCGTTAGGCCTTGGCTGGTAACTTCAGAAATCTCGACCAGATCGATTGAAAGGCTCGCGGCAAGTTCCTGAAGTGTGGCTCCGCCTGCGCGTTCGTCTTCAATACTGTTGTAGAGATCAAATACTGCGTCAGCAGATTCGGTGCTCAAAAGCTCGGCCCGCAAATTTTCACGCACGTCTTCAAACTTGCCAGGGACGGCAGCATTGATGCCGGTAACAATAAGAACTACCGGACCGAGCGGACCCTCAATCGGGTCACTGACTTCTCCTTCTGCCAACGCAAAGACCGCATTGGAAATATCTGCACTCAGGAGGTTTTGGATGCTGGCACCTTTGAGGCTCACGTCATCCAGAGAGAGACCAATTTCGTCGAGGATAACACCGAGCTCTTCTCCAGCTTTGAGACGGGTGCTGACGTCGATTGCTGTTTCGGCATCGACGATGGGAAGTTGAACAATGTCTCGCGTTTCCAGCTGGTCAAACTCATCGCGTCGGGAGTCGAACTCCTGCAATAGAACATCTTCGCTAATGGCAATTGTCGAACTGATATCGTCAGGCCGCAACGAGAGGATCACGAAGGAACGTGTTTCGCGATGGGTAAAGCGGATGGCCGCTTGCTGGTGATAGGCAACGAGTTCTTCTTCGTTGGGATCAGCAATCTCGCTGACAAGTTCCGGCGGCAGCGCAAGGTAGCGCGCACTGCGGCGCTCGTAGCGATATTCATAAACGGCGTCTGCAAGTCCCGCTGGCGCGATGGCCCCGGCTGCCACGGTGGATAAAAGCTGATCGCGGATCATGTATTCCCGACGATCATTGACGAAAGATTTTTCCGAAATCTGGTTTTGGGCCAGGGCCAGTTGAAATGTCTGACGGTCAAATTTGCCAAACGCGCCATGGAAAGACTGGTCCGCACGAATATCGGCCGCAACCACCGCGTCAGGAATGGCGATGCCCAGGTCTTGAGCTTCTTCTGACAGAACCGCAGCGCCTGCCAGTTGGGCGATCACCTGGCGGTCAATGCCATACCGGCGACCCTCAGCTGCGGAAATAGGTTGTCCGATCCGTTCAGCAAAATCAGCGACGCGACGACGGTACTCGGCGTTAAACCGCTCGACCGGGATTTCGGTCTCTCCTGCCGTCACGACGACATCACTGCTGAAGCCTCGGAAAATATCGGCGATGCCCCACACAGCAAAGGCAGCGACCAGAAAGAAGATCAATATTTTGGCGGTCAGGCCACCGGAGTTTTCTCTGATTTTATTGAGCATCTGTCTGTCGTCTTTCGTTGCGCCAAGCGCTGGGTAGGAAGAGCCGCTGAATGGGAAGAAATGAGGCGATCATCAGACCACCTCCAAGCGGGGCGCATGATAGGTGCCGGGTCCGGTTAAGGGCAAGTGGCATCAACGAAATTCCCATGATCGGACCCGCGCAGCGTTAACACATTTCTTGGCGCGCGCCGGGGCATCTGTTACACGCAGAGGGGAATGATGCACTCAAGCCTTAAGGGGACACGCAATGGCGCCGAGACAGCCCAAACCACTGGTCGCAGGAAATTGGAAAATGAACGGCACACGGTCGTCCGCCAAGGAACTGGGCGCACTTGCGAAAAAGCTGAAAAAGGTAGGCCGGGTGCCCTGTCAGGTGCTGATCTGCCCCCCAACGACGCTGATTGAGGGATTCGCGGCCAAAGCGCGCAAAGAGGGCGGGGGCACCAAAATCGCTATCGGTGGTCAGGATTGCCATGCCAACGTGAGCGGCGCTCACACCGGCGATGTCAGCCCTGAGATGCTGAAAGACGCCGGGGCGAAATTCGTCATTGTTGGCCATTCCGAACGCCGCGCCGATCATGGGGAAACCGATGCCCAGGTCCAGGCAAAGGCTGAGGCTGTCCACCGGGCAGGGGTCACGGCCATCGTTTGCGTGGGCGAGAGCGAGGCGGAGCGCCGTTCCGGCGACACGCTGAAGGTTATGACGCGCCAACTCAAAGGCTCGCTGGCCGACGATTTCTCCCCCAAAACAACCGTCATCGCCTATGAGCCGATCTGGGCCATTGGCACCGGGCTCACGCCGACGCCGGATGATGTTGCTAAGGTTCATGCCCATATCCGCAAGCGCCTGGTCGCACGGTTTGGCGAGAAAGACGGCGCTGCCTTCCGCATTCTCTATGGCGGCTCTGTGAAGCCCGGCAACGCGGTGGAGCTGATGGGCGTGCCCAACGTCAACGGCGCCCTGGTCGGCGGTGCCAGCCTCAAAGCCAGCGACTTCTTCGGCATCATCGAGGCATATCTCTGAGAGCCAAGCTGGATACTTAAGGAATTGAATCGGAAACGAGCTTCAAGCCCTTGAAATACAACAAATATGGTGAACAGCAGGTCGTGATTGTGTCCGCCCACCGCTCTCCAAAAACCCGTCATGCATAAGCGGGTTGGCAAAGCAGGCGGGGATAGGCTAGAAATCGCCAAACTCGCATTCCGCGCACCGTCGCACTCTGATTGAAGGAACCGCAAATGGCCACCATCCTGCTAGTGATCCATCTGATGATCGCTGTCACGCTTGTTGCCACGATTTTGCTGCAGCGCTCTGAAGGCGGTGCTCTGGGGATCGGCGGCGGTGGTGGAGGTTTGGTGTCAAACCGGGCCGCAGGCAATGCATTGACCCGTTCCTCGGGCATTCTGGCCGCTATGTTCTTCATGACCAGCATTGGCCTGACCTTGCTCGCGCGAGAAGACAGCCGGAACCAGTCCATTCTGGACGCTGAACCTGCTGCGGTGACAGCACCGGCAGTTCCTGGTGATGCGGACGCAACGCCGGTTCCAGTGGCCGAAGAGCCAGCGAGTGATGAACTGCTGGTTCCACGCGCAGAATAACCAMNGAATAGATGRGGTYTTTGGCCTCGCACAGAAGTTTTTTCGCGKCCCACCGTTTCTTTGCTTCGAATCGGTGCCGCTTGCATTTAYRTTGAGGGCCCATGACGCGGTACATTTTCATAACCGGCGGTGTGGTTTCCTCACTTGGCAAAGGACTGGCTTCAGCAGCGCTTGGCGTTGTGCTCCAGTCGCGCGGCTTTTCGGTGCGCCTGCGCAAGCTCGACCCYTATCTSAACGTCGATCCCGGGACCATGAGYCCCACCCAGCATGGCGAAGTCTTTGTGACCGAYGACGGYGCGGAGACCGACCTGGACCTTGGCCAYTAYGAGCGCTTCACCGGCGTGCCGGCCACCCAGGGGGATAACATCACCACCGGGCGGATCTAYCAGGACATCATCGCCAAGGARCGCCGGGGCGACTATCTGGGCGGCACCGTGCAGGTGATCCCCCATGTGACCGACGCGATTAAGGAATTTGTGCTGCACGGCAAYGAGGGCGTGGATTTCGTGCTCTGCGAGATCGGCGGCACCGTRGGCGATATCGAAGGCCTGCCYTTCTTCGAAGCCATCCGCCAACTGGGCAATGATCTGCCGCGCGGTGATACCTGYTTCATCCACCTGACGCTTCTGCCCTACATTYMCAGCGCRGGSGAGATGAAGACCAAGCCGACCCAGCACTCGGTCAAGGAACTGCGCTCCATCGGCATCCAGCCGGACATTTTGATGTGYCGCTGCGACCGGCCCATTCCGCCYGCTGAAAAGCGCAAGATCGGCCTGTTCTGCAATGTGCGSYCCAGCGCYGTCATTCAGGCGATGGATGTGGACACGATTTACGACGTRCCCAAYGCCTATCATCTGGAAGGCCTCGACMGRGARGTYCTCTCYGTKTTCGGCATYGAAGRSGCYAAGSAGCCMAAYCTGGACGCCTGGAAGAAGATTGTGCACACSGTGCGCGAGCCCGAGGGCGAAGTCAGCATTGCTATCGTCGGAAAATATACCGGCCTGAAAGATGCCTATAAGTCTCTGACTGAGGCACTCACCCACGGCGGCATCGCCAACAACGTGCGGGTGAACGTCAAATGGTTGGAGTCCGAGATCTTCGAGAAGCCAGACACGGTCCATCATCTGGACGATGTGCACGGCATTCTGGTGCCCGGCGGTTTCGGCGAGCGGGGCGCAAAGGGCAAGATCGAGGCGGCCCATTTTGCCCGCGAACGGGGAGTGCCATATTTCGGCATTTGCTTTGGCATGCAGATGGCGGTGATCGAAGCACTGCGGAACCTCGCCCACGTTGAAGGTGTGAACTCCACCGAGTTCGGCCCCACCGGGGAGCCTGCTGTGGGCCTGATGACCGAATGGATGCAGGAGAACGAACTGGTGCAGCGTCGCGCGGACGGCAATCTGGGCGGCACCATGCGCCTTGGTGCCTATGAYGCRCTSCTGAAAGACGGCAGCAAGATYGCCGAGATTTATGGGTCCCTCACGATCAGCGAGCGCCACCGYCACCGCTACGAGGTCAACATGGCCTACAAGGCGCAGCTGGAAGCYGTGGGCATGATCGKMWYWKSCANCNNYSCMYKRCKGYNTSKTSMSCRWMMSCAWCKARNTGWNGGMWMWTYCCWNNTACMKSGNGCGTGCAGTTCCACCCGGAACTGAAATCCAAACCGCTTGATCCCCATCCGCTGTTTAGTTCCTTTATCGAAGCCGCCGTGGCTCAAAGCCGCCTCGTCTAGGCGCGGAGCCCCCACAACGGGCAGCCCCTGCAAGGAGAGTGACCCGATGGCCAAGGTTCTGATGCTTCTTCCCGATACGGATTTTGATCCGACCGAAGCCGGCGTGCCCTGGCATGTTCTCAACGAGGCCGGGCACGATGTCTGCTTCGCCACGCAGGCTGGCACCAAGGCGGCGTGCGATCAGCTCACCTTGAGCGGGGAGGGACTGACCGGAACCCTGAAGACCCTGGCCGCGCGTCCCGCAAACCGCGAAATCTATGAACAGATGAGCGCGCATCCGAACTTTCAAAATCCGCTGGCCTGGAAAGATGTGAACCCGGACGAATTCGACGCGCTGATTTTGCCGGGCGGACACGCGCCGGGGATCAAACAATATCTTGAGGCGGAGCCTGTGTTCGACATCTGCCGCAACTTCTTTGCGCGCAAGGCACCGGTCGGCAGCATCTGTCATGGCCTGCTGGCGCTGGCCCGAACGGTGCGCGAAGACGGGAAGTCAGTTCTGCATGGCTACAAGGTGACGGGCCTGAATAATTTTCAGGAAAAAATTGCCATCCGCATGACCCGGAAAAGCATGGGCAAGCATTATCAGACCTACCCGGAAACAGTGCAGGACGAAACCAGCGCCGTGTTGAAAAAGGCGAGGGACTTTAAGCCCGGACCCATGCTGCCGAGTTTTGGCACCGCAAAGTCACCGCGCAAAGGTTTCATCGTCGAGGACGGACATCTGGTCTGCGCCCGCTGGCCCGGCGACGCCTACAAGCTGGCCCACGCCCTGCGCGCCCGCTTAGAAGCCTAGAGCGCTACGATTGAAGAGCGTCACCGCACGACCACTCTAAAGATTGTCATGCTCGKGCTTGACCCGAGCATCCACAGGAATCCGAAAAACTGCATGGACCCTCGGATCAAGTCCGAGGGCGACAGTAAGCAAAACCCGTCACATATCCACAATCCGGTCATAAATCCCCAGCCAGAAACGCGCGCTGGTGCGGTGCAATTGCCGCTCACAGATGAGCGAGCGCATCAGCGCTTCTTCGCCCGCGTGCTCGCCATACACCTTGGCGATGTATTCCGCCGAGCGTTCCGGGTCCATGTGCTTCAGAGCGTCGAGCCCCACCTCGTCCGCGCCGGTGCTGCGTCGTAGATAGTGCAGAATAAAGTCGTACGGATTGTCGCTGCCATTCTTGTGGGTCATGTCCGTCCCCGCCTGCTGATTGCAAAGAGGCGGTTCTCCGGCGTATGGCCGGATGTCAAGAAACCCCTCTATGACAGAGGGCACGACCACCTTTAGGCGCAAACCCTGGACATACGTGACCGTCACCCGGCCACGCATGTCTAGTTAGGTAAAACCTAAAGACGGGTGACCGTATGTCATAGAGCAAGGGGTTCTTGAAGCCCCACGACGAGAATTTGCCCGCCGCAAAAGCAGCATACCAGAATCAATGGTTTAAGGGGAAGGGGGCGACAGCTTTAAAAGATCGTCATGCTCGGCGCATCCCCCTATGGTTCGAGACGGTGCCCGGGCGCCTCCTCAAGCCAGCAAAGCGTGAACCCAGACATCACCCCGAGAGGTAGGTGGACTGTCACCGTAATTTGATCATCACGGAGCAACAAAAATGGATCGATCGAATAGTAAAAGATACTTCAATACAGGAACAATCGCGCGATTAATGGACGGCGTGGGCTATGGATTCATAACGCCACGAAGTACGAAAAAGGATCTATTTTTCCATGCTAATGAGCTGACAAATGTTTTTTTTGGCGACCTTCAAGCAGGTGATCTCGTAGGGTTTGAGATTATCGAAGGGTCAAAAGGACCGGTCGCCGTGAGTGTTGGCCGAAACGGTCATCCATTGGATGAAGAAATAGAYKAYSMMSARAMWYSWRKCAACRAMGNAGTRGYYKSMGMGWTTRMGRSRKYRANGYANNAAGCYKGKKGNATWAAWASNCGMMGGATCCAGCCGCCCTGGAGTCAATAGAATGKCKAGAKWWKRARSRWSTWRYTKYRKRWWYMKTTYCAGKCCWWGKTYYWSMMRYWKWWYKMWCRYCKGKMASMRRRRAKKKKRRAMWKGMTKTRWYWMTWWKWTTTACNNTRKCAAATCAAAATAAGTCATATCTAATTGAAATAAAACACTGGCGATCAGGAAGTCGAGTAGGGAGGAGCGTAATATCTGAATTTCTTCATGTTGTTACTCAGGAGAAAAGAAGCGGGGGGCTTCTCTTATCCACCAGTGGCTATAGCAAGAATGCTTTGGAGCATTGGACTGAGTTTGATCGCCAAAAGATTCGCTTTGGAACAGGTGAAAAGGTTGCGAGTTTATGCCGTAACTACGTCAAAGCTTCAAACGGCACTTGGTATTATCCCGACCCAATTGAGAAAGTGATCTTCGAGGACACGGTTTGAGGCTTCAGTAGTGCCGTTTGGTGAACCCCAATTTCTCAATTGTAGTTTGTTGATACTGCGTGCTTGATTGCCTCGGCTCAAGTGGTCTGCTGCAAGATTTCTTTTGGTACCCGCTTGGTACCTTTTTTGCGAGACGCAGGTGCTGGAATTACTGTGACGGTGCACCCAACTCATTGAGGTGATGTTTGCAGGGTGCCCAGTTTCACCCGCGACCGCGATAGGGAGGGACGCCCTGGTCGGGGAGCCAGACATCTGCCGGGGGCGGGCCGGACTGCCAGAACACGTCAATCGGGATGCCGCCGCGCGGGTACCAGTAGCCGCCAATGCGCAGCCATGTGGGATCAAGATATTCTTCGATGCGYTTGCCAATGCCCACCGTGCAGTCTTCGTGAAAYGCRCCGTGATTGCGRAAYGACTGCAGATAGAGTTTCAGTGATTTGGACTCAAGCAGCCAGGCGGCGGGCACATAGTCGATCACCAGATGSGCAAAGTCCGGCTGWCCCGTCACCGGGCARAGCGAGGTGAATTCCGGGCAGACAAACCGCGCCACATATTGCGTGCCGATATGCGGGTTGATRACCCGTTCAAGCTCCSCCTCTTCCGGGGAGGCKGGAAYTTCCGTAGSYGATCCAAGYTGGCTCAGGTTCACTGTCTCGTCGCTCATGTGTCAGTCCTTTTRCTTGTTGGACCATCATACACGCAGCCCTCGCGGCAGCTATCGCGGTGGACTTCKACCCGKGYCAGCCTGCGCAGTTTGGGSGYSAGRCGYTCCCATATCCAGACGCAGATGTTTTCCAGCGTCGGCACGGTGAGGCCGTCAATYTCGTTCAGGCAGCGATGGTCCARCTGTTCGCGCACCTCGYTCAGCACATCCGCCAGACTGCCAAATTCGCGGATCAGKCCCGTCACCGGGTCCGGCTCGCCTTCCAGCCACACRACGGCGCGAAACGAATGGCCGTGCATGCGRSYRTTSGGGTGRCCAYCSGGCGCGGACGGCAGAAAGTGCGCAGCCTCAAAACCAAATTCYTTGTATATGCGCATCAATCAATTCCGAGATATTTGTGCGTTTGCAGCGAGAGCTGCCATTGCGGGTGAGAACGGCAATAGCGGACCGTGGCCYGCATATGCGCGTCATAGTCCTTATTGTCGAGSGGTTGTAGCAGGAAATKCGMRAAATCRAGACCGGCAAACCGCTCCGGCTGGGCGAGRTCCTGGGGGTAGACCAGCTTCAGCTCGTCGCCCTTTGTTTGGYTKAGSGGYGCGTCGGCCTTGGGACTGACGCAGATCCAGTCAATTCCGTCAGGTGCYTTGAGCGTGCCATTGGTCTCMACGGCGATTTCAAACCCGTGGSCGTGCAGCGCCTCGATCAGYTCTGCGTCGATCTGCAGCAGGGGCTCGCCGCCRGTGCAGACCACATATYKGGGCTCKGTGCGCCGGGCGGGCCAAAGGGCYGCGATGGYRTYCGCCAGCTCGCCGGCTGTTTTRAACTTGCCGCCGCCYTGRCCATTGGTGCCCACAAAGTCYGTRTCGCAGAASGTGCAYACGGCRCTGGCRCGGTCCTGCTCCCGRCCYGTCCACAGATTGCATCCGGCAAAGCGACAGAACACGGCRGGGCGWCCGGCCTGCTTGCCTTCGCCCTGCAACGTGAAGAACATTTCTTTGACGGAATACATGGATYAGYYGYTCTGYTCRYTCTGMGYGGCGCGCCASGTGCGATARCCYTTCGCGCGCAGCTCGCAGGCCGGGCAGTCATCACACCCATASCCCCAGTCGTGCCGRTGGSTGCGGTCGCCGCGATAGCASGTGTGGGTCTCTTCGATAATCAGGTCCGTCAGCGTAGCACCCCCAAGCGTRTCCGCCAGCGCCCAGGTYGCTGCCTTGTCGATCCACATCAGCGGYGTYTCCAGCGTGAAAWTYTTGTCCATGCCCAAAGAGATSGCRTGGGTGAGGGCGCTCAGYGCYTCGTGGCGRCAATCSGGRTAGCCGGAAAAATCCGTCTCGCACATGCCRCCGACCAAGTGCGTCGCTTCCCGGCGATATCCGAGCGCTGCCGCATAGGTGAGGAACAACAGRTTGCGCCCCGGCACGAAGGTGGTGGGCAAYCCGTTTTCGCCCATCGTGATTTCCTGGTTCCGCGTCAGCGCCGTGTCGCTGATCTCCCCGAGCGCGGACAGCGTGAGCAGGTGATCTTCGCCGAGCTTGGGTGCCCAGTGGGGAAAGTGGTTTTTGAGTTCCGCAAGCACCTTGGTGCGGCAGGTCAGCTCCACAGCGTGCGCCTGCCCATAATCGAACGCGACCGTCTCCACAGCCTCAAAGCGCTCAAGCGCCCAGGCAAGGCAGACGGTGGAATCCTGGCCCCCCGAAAAGAGCACCATGGCTTTGTGCGGAACTGTCATGGGCGTGTTGAAGCCTGTCCGCTCCGCAAGGTCAATAGGGAGGGCAAAAATCCTGCTGGTTTAGTCCCGGCACCCAGGTTTGACCGCCGGAAATTTACCATTTGGGAAAGGAAACTGGCCTTTCAGCCAGCCTCTAGTCCCCAATCGGCCCCCTTGTTATTGGAGGGCTGTCAGAATGTCTTGGTTGCCAAGAAGAAGTTGTAGCTTTCGACTAACGGCTGCTGGAACACTGTCGCCGGGCCGTGTTTGATCCCCGGTGACATTCCCTGAAATCTTGTCTCGACCAGACAGGTGGTTCTGCGCCAATACGGTCCCATCTTTCCCGAGCACTTGAGCCGTAATGTCGTAGATGAGGGCCGTGTTCATCAGGGAGTCGGTTTTCCACTCCCGATAGGACACGAAGAGATATTTTTCGGCATTCATCGCCAGCAGTCGTTTTGTGACGCTATCAGTTGATTCATTGCCGGAATATGCGGCTGCCTCAACTGTTGCGCCGCTTCGTCTAAGGGCACTCGAAATGGATGTCGCAAAGTCCTGCGCCAGAGGGGCTCCCGACACTGTCAGGACGTCGAATGGGTTGCCCCATCCCCCGCGTTGCAGGCCGACGAACTGAGGTGTTTTGTTGCCTGACAAGACATAAGGCCGCAGGTCTTGCACGCCCAAAGCGATGGTCTGTTGCGAGCTTGTATTCAACGAAACGGATTGAGATCGGTAATCGACCTTGTTCCCGACGGCACACCCGGCCAACACACCCGCAAGAAAAAGAATACTGACAACTCTACTGAACATTTTACGCTCCCCACAAAATACTACAGACAATCTATGAGGGTAAATGAATATCATCTTTTACCATTATCACAAAACCTCTGTTCCTCTTGGCGTGCGGGAACGTAGTTAAACGTAAAGGTCTAGGCCGCGCTCAGGTGTGGGGGACGCCGGAGGTCGGCAGCAAGGCCATTGCCCATCAGATCAATGAAATTGTCGACGTAAAAGCGTTCTCGGGCACGCTCAGAAGTGTTTTGCAGCGCTGCATCAAACCGTTTGAGCGGATTTCGTCCGCCCTCCACGTGGGGATAATCAGAGGAGAACATGCAGACTTCCTCCCCTGAATTGGCGATGATCCACCCGGCATCCTCGTGCGGGTAGGGCGCGACACGCATCTGCCGCCGAACAATCTCTGAGGGTTTGGCAGACAGTTTCTGCAACCGCTCTTCGTTTCGGATGAAGGCGTGGGCGGCGGAATCCATGGCCCGCATCCAGGCAGGTAGCCAGTTGGCCCCTAACTCAATGGCGCCCCATTTCAAGGTGGGGAACCGGTCAAACACGCCGTCGAAAATCAACGTCGCAGCGGTCTGCATCACAGCATTGGGAATGGGCAGATAACTGACCGACGTAAAATTATCATCACCACCGTGAAAGTCCGGCACCGGCGGCAGGCCGTTTTGCTTGTAGACCGGGTTCAGCTTTTCTTCGCCGCCCACATGAAAGAGCACGGGCAGGCCCGCTTCCTCCGCCATCGCCCACACCGCATCCAGCTCGACATGGGACGGTCCGTGGTTCTGCGGACAGAGCGAGGGAACCATAAGTCCCTTCGCACCGGACTTAATGGCAGCCTTCGTTGTTTCCTTTGCCAACGCAAAATCTTCGAGCGGAATATAGGCGGTGGGCAGCAGGCGGCGATCAACAGAACAGAAATCAACCATCATCCGGTTGTGAGCAGTTGCCGCGCCGTAACACAGTTCCATGTCGTTGCCCTGATCTAGACCAAAATTCCCGAGACAAAACGTAGTGAAAACAAGCTGGCTCGCAAAACCCAAATGGTCGAGGGCTGCAGGGCGGTCGGGCGCCAAAAATGATCCGTGTGCCTCGTAGTTTTTCCGAAGCATAATGTTGGGCTCAATGTCGGCGCGGAAGTTCGGTTCGCTATGTTGCGCGCGGGCTTCGTTGGCCCAATCGCCTTTCCCTAACCTTTGTTGATAACTAGGGAGATCATGAAAGCGCTGTAGCAGCCTTTTATCGAAATAGGGATCAAGACAATCCCCCAATTCCATAAGGTGACTGTCTGCATCATGGATGATCCGACCTTCAACGTAAGCCATGCCATTCTCCCCCTGTTTCGAAGAGTATACAGAGGGCGGAATGACCGGCAAGGCAGGAAACCGGAAGAGGGAAACAAACCAGGAATAGGCGACTATTTTGGGTTTGGCCTGGCTTCCTCTCGCGTGAAGGTTTCCCACAGACGTACATAATGCGGGGTCGTTTTGGTGAGTTCATCGTGGGTACCATGGGCGAGGATTTTCCCCTCATCCAGCAGCACGATCAAATCTGCGATTTTGGCGGAATACAAATTGTGTGTGACCAAAAACACCAGCCGGTCTTTGGCCCACCCGGCAATGTTGCGCTCAAGGGCCAGTGCCGCATCAACATCCAGAGATGAAGTGGGTTCGTCAAAAAATACAATCTCCGGATTTTTGTAGACGGCTCGGGCGATGGCAAGTCGCTGTCTTTGCCCACCAGAGAAATTTGCCCCACCCTCCCGGAGGGGTTCTTGAAGCCCCATCGCTTGGGAGGCAACAAATTCTGTGGCGTCACTAAAACTAAGGGCCTCGTCTAATCGGTCAATATCGGGCGAGGCGGTTATTCCCGCGGTGATATAACCCTCAATTGTGTCGGAAAACAAAAACGGGTCCTGATCCACTTTGGATATTGCGCAGTTCAATTTTCCAGCGTGATAGACTTTCAGGTCATGGCCGTTAAGAAGCACGTCGCCGGTATAATCTCGTTTGATGCCTTGTAGAATATTTAGGAGTGTGGATTTCCCCGACCCGTTTTTCCCCAGGATGACGATGACGCCTTTTGGGGGAAAAGAAAAATTCAGACCCTCGATCACAGTAGAGCCCAACCCGCCATACCTCGCAGCGAGATCGTTTAGCTCAAAGTGTGCTTGTCCTTCAATAATCAGGCGTCCCCTGTTTGTGATGTGGCGTGGTGTATTGAAAAGTACCGTCAAATCTTTCAATGCAACATTTGCTTCCTGAAACTGCCTGTTGAGTCCTGACACGGCGACAAAGGGGGAGGACAGATTTGTCGCTAGAATAGTAAGCGCTACAATGTCGCCAACTGTCAGGCCCCCGCTTTCGACCTGGAAAATACCGATAATGACGATGATGAATATGGAAAGACGTGAGGCAAGCTGCATCGTGATGTTGGCATGATTGGCACGCACAGAAACGAGCACATTCGCCGTTGCGTAAGCGGTAACAGCAGAGCTCCACTGGTTGTAGAAATGGGTTTCCAGTGCCTGGGCCTTAATTTTTTTCAGACTGTATGAAAGATGTGAAAGTATTTTCTGCCCCATGGCCTTTTTTGCGTAAAGCCGGGTAACTTCGTCAACTATTTTTGACCGCTGTTTCATGACGGTAAAACTAGCGATGGTGGAGATCGCAGCCACTGTCAGGGCGATGAGCACATCATAATAAATCATCAGGATGAAGGACGCGAAGGACACCACCACCGAGAGTAGAAAGCCGGGGGCCGCACCCATAGAGAAGTTGCCTATCGCTTTTGCCTTCTCCGATATATTGAGAATGTCCGCGCTGCTCATTTCATGACCGTCGGTGTCATGTTTCAAAATCTGAATGAAGAGCTTTTTCTGGACTCTGAGTTCCAGAAACTTTCCAAGTCCCGTTGTCAGCGCAATGTTTTTTTGGGAAACAATCGGAGCCAGCAGGAGAGCTGTGAGGGTTATTCCCCCTAGAGCATAAATGCCGATCCAATCGTAGCTGTGCCCGTCGATGGCCGCGCTGGTGAACAGGGGCAACAGCAGGGTAGGGATGAACTCAAGAACAGAAAGCGCGAAGACTCCAAGGATCTGAACCCTGCGGGCTTTCAACATCTTGAAAACCCACATCCAACCATAGTTTTTCTGCATGTGTAGAGCCTGACCTGGATAGGTGGAGCAAAAGGGCCGCCTTGCAATACCGCGAGTGCACATTACAATTATTTTAAATTACTGATTTCGAAGGGCAAGTCAAAATGGAGGTGCAGCCCGCAAGGGTCGAAATATCGGACCCTCTAATCGCCGTGTTGATAGCGCCGCCGTTTCACGGTTCCCCAAGCTTGCAGTCTTTATATTGGCATCGATAGCGCCAATTGTTATATGCTCGCCGACATTAGAAACCAGATGATCGACGAGAGATAAGCAGACCATGACCCAAGTTGTTTTTCGTGCCGTGTCACACGGCATGCTTTTTTGCGCATTAGTCATCTGCGCAACAAGCGTTGCGATGGCTGATACACGGCCTAACATTGTCATTTTGCTCGTCGATGATGCGGGACTGATGGATTTCTCGGCCTTTGGCGGGGAAGCGCGTATGCCCAATATTGATCGCCTTGCAGGGGCTGGCGCGCGCTTCACCCGCTATCACACGTCGCCGCTTTGTGCCCCGTCCCGCGCCATGCTGCTGACAGGCGTGGACAATCATCGCACCGGCATCGCCACCATCCCCGAAATTCTGCGTCCCGAGGACAAAGAGCAGCCGGGATATTCCATGAGCCTGGAGCCCGGTGTGATGACGATTGCCGACCGTCTGAAAGCTGTCGGCTATCGCACCTACATGACCGGCAAATGGCATCTGGGCAGCGACGAGGGAGACCTTCCCAATTCCCACGGCTTTGATCGCTCCTTTGCGCTGGATGCGTCAGGTGCGGACAATTGGGAACAAAAGCCCTACATGCCGTACTACACGTACGCGCCCTGGTTTGAAGACGGCACACCTGCTGACCTGCCGGAAGATTTCTACTCCTCAAAATTCATGGTCGACAGGATGATCGACTATCTGGACGAAGGGGCGGGCGATGACAGTCCGTTCCTTGCCTACATCGCCTTTCAGGCCATCCACATTCCAGTCCAAGCCCCCCGAGAATTTACTGATCACTATGAGGGTGTGTTTGACGAGGGTTGGGAGGTTCTGCGCACGGCACGTTGGCAGCGGGCGCAAGAGTTGGGGCTGATCCCGCAAGGGGCACCTCTGGCGCCCATGCCCGAAACAGCACGGGACTGGGACAGCCTGTCGGAGGAAGAGAAGCAGCTCTTTTCCAAAAGCATGGCTGTGAATGCAGGCATGCTGGAGGCAATGGATTTTCACATTGGCCGTTTGCTGGCGCACCTGGAAGCGTCAGGCGAGCTCGACAACACGATCTTCATCGTGACTTCCGACAATGGCCCGGAACCGAGCGATCCGGTTCATGCACCCGGCATGGCTTTCTGGATGTGGCGGACCGGGTATCACTATGATGTAGAAACCTTGGGTGAAAAAGGCAGCCTGGGCTTTATTGGTCCAGAGTGGGCAAACGCTGCGGCAGCACCGGGCGCCCTCTTCAAGTTCTATGCAGCAGAAGGCGGTATCCGCGTTCCTTTGATTATCGCGGGACCGGACATCGCGCCACAAACCCACGTCGGATCTTTTGCTCTGGTGACAGACATCACCCCCACCATCTTGGACTATGCGGGTGTTGAAGCGACGAACACTGACCCCATTCCGATCAATGGGCAGAGCCTGCGTCCGGTGCTTTCCGGCGCGGCGGAAGAAACCTACGGCGCAGAAACACCCATTGGTCTGGAAGTCGCAGGTAATTCGGCGCTCTTTTTGGGGGATCACAAAATCACCCGCAACACGTTGCCCTATGGCGATGGGAAGTGGCGTCTCTATAATCTTGCGACTGATCCGGGCGAGACAATGGATCTCTCTGCCGTAGAGCCGGAGCGCTTTCAGGCAATGCTGGACGATTACAATGCTTACGCAGCCGAGTTCGGCGTGTTGGAGATGGAGGAGGATTTCAATGTGATTGCCCAATTGACCACCAATACCCTGTTAAAACAGGTGGAGTTGTACTGGTGGCAATTGCTGTTGGTCGCCGGGCTTATTCTAGGAGGGGGCGTGGTAGCGGGCCGGACGGCATGGAGGAAGCTGAGCCATCATGGGTGATACCGGCAGCAATTACATTCTGCATGGCCTGAAGCTTTCCTACTTTACGGGTAAGTTGGAAGCCTATTTTCGGACCAAGGGCATTCCACACGATTATGTGGAAATGGACACCGCCGGTTTTCGTCGCTGCGCCAAGGCGACTGGCATCGCCCAGATGCCCCAGGTAGAGACGCCGGACGGTGAGTGGCTGACTGACACCACTGCCATCATCGCAAAATTCGAGGCGGAAATGCCGGGGCCAAACCTACAGCCCAGCGACCCGGTGGCAGCGTTCTGCAGCCTGTTGCTCGAAGACCTGTTTGATGAATGGTATTGGCGACCGGCGCTTTACTACCGTTGGGCATTTGACGAAGACATGATGCTCATGAGTTCCCAGATCGCCAACACCCTGATGCGGGATCTACGGCTCCCGTTTTTCCTCCGTCGCCAGTTCATTCTTAAGCGGCAGAGGAAGGTCTTTTTGAAACAGGATGGGGTGACGAAAGAGACCGCGCCCGTCATTGAGGCGCTTTATCTGGACACGTTGAAAACCCTCGATGGGATTTTCAGCAAACGTCCCTTCCTGATGGGGCAGCGACCCTGCGAAGCAGACTTCGGACTATTCGGCCCATTCTTTCGACATTTCTTTTCCGATCCAACGCCAGGGTCCTTGATGCGTGAAACGGCTCCCAATGTTGCCAACTGGGTGACAAGACTTTGGGCGACGCGTCCCGCGGATTTGGAGGGCGCGCCGGAAATACAATCAGTGCCTGACGATCTCGGTTTCTTTTTCGAAATCGCAAGCGCTGACTACTTACCCTACCTGCAAGCGAATGCCCACGCCGTTGATGGCGGACAAAAGCAGGTTCACCATCAGGCGCAAGGAGTGGATTGGTCTGTGCCTGCTGCCCCTTACCGCGTATTTTGTCTGAGCGAACTGCGCAGACACTTTCAACAACTTGGGAGTGAGGAAAAGGCACAGGTCGGAAAGCTGATAGGTAAGGGCGTATCGCTTCTGGAAGGGGATGTATCTGATGTAGGTAATCCCGCTTCCCACACGGACAGGCAGCGGCCAACAGATCGTCTCTGGAAGAGCGCTGACTAGCCGAAGCAAAACCCCGCCGAAAGTCCATTTATGGGTTCAGGGTTTCCCGTTTGATTTTCTTCGCGAGAGACCATTTGTGGACTTCCGTCGGGCCGTCATAAATCCGGAAGGCGCGAATTTCGCGAAACACCTGCTCCACAATCGTATCACCACTCACGCCTGTGCCACCCATAACCTGCACACACCGGTCGGCCACACGGAACAGGGCTTCTGACACGGCAACTTTGGTCATGGAACTTTCAGTCGTCCCAAGCGATCCGCCATCCAGCACGTTGGCACACCAGTCGATCATCAGTTCTGATTGTTTTAGGTCGATAAGATTGTCAGCTAGTTGAAAGCCAACGCCTTCGTGGTCAACCAGCAATTTGCCAAAGGCGTGGCGATGACAGGCATAGTCCGTTGCGATTTCGTGGGCGCGCGCTGCGGCACCATGCCAGCGCATGCAGTGCGAAAGTCTGGCTGGTGAAAGACGAATTTGAGCGTATTTAAAGCCGTCGCCACTTTCGCCAAGCATCTGGTCAGCAGGCACGCGCAAATTGTCGATGGCAACAATGGCGTGACCACCGGGCATTGAATTATCGATCGTGTCCAGAACCCGCTCAATGCGAATGGCGGGATCGGGCAGGTCTACCAGAAACAGGCAGGCGCCATCATCAGATTTCGCCATGATGATGCCGACTTTGGCTCCCTGCGCACCGGTGATGAAAGTCTTGCGGCCATTAATCACCCAATGATTACCGTCGAGCTTCGCAGTTGTTTGCATCATCGAAGGGTCGGATCCAGCACCCCCTTCATCCGCAGGCTCTGTCATGAAAAAGGCGGATCGCGACTCTCCCGAAACAAGCTGTTCAAGAAATCGCTTCTTCTGCTCTTCCGACCCGACTTTGCCTAGCAGATACATATTGCCTTCGTCCGGGGCACCTGTGTTGCAGGCAACAGGGCCGAGAGGCGACAGACCGGACTTCTTGAGAACTGTAGCGGTGCCCTTTTGATCGAGATGGCTTCCATCTGCGAGAATGTGTGGGGTCATGACCCCAGCGGCCTTCGCTTTTGTCCGCAGTTCATCGACAAGCTCCGCCGATGGGCCATGTGCACCAAGCCGAGGGTCGCCTTCGTAAGGCACGACAATATCGCGAACGAATTTTTCGACCTTTGATGCAATTTCTTCGGCAACGAGCGGATCTGACACAACCATGAATTCGGTCCTTGTTCTTGAACGAGCAATGGTCTCGCGGAGCTGTCGCGAGAATTTGCATGCACCTAACAGGCTGGCAGGATCAGGGTCAAACATAGAAACCGAGACGAGAAACTGTTTTCCGCCGGTCTGCCATCGAAGGGCAGGTAGACGCTACGGCTTTATGAGCCACAAAAAAGCCCCGGCGCTGRCCGCCGAGGCTCATCTTGTCTGTGATCGTTACGGATCAGAAAGCGTAGCTCAGACTGGCCGAGACGAAATCGCGATCTGCGGTGCCATTGTGGATGCCGCCGCCAAAACCATTCGTATAGCTCAGACTTGCATTCCAGGCATTGAGGTAGCTGGCACCGACGCCGATGCTGACCTGTTTGACGCCCTTCACGAAACCCGGACCAATGGGCCCCGGCGCGAAGCCGCTAGTGTCGTGACGAAAGCCAATGCTCGGTGTCAGGGTGATTGGCAGATCGAACGGGTTGTTATAAGTCGTGATGAACACAACCCGGTACCCGCTCGAAAAGCTGGTGGCGTACTGCACATTGGTCTGCCCGTTTGCCGTCAGCACGGCCGCAGCGACAGGGTCGGGGATGCCAATTTCCGTCCCCCCATGATTGAGGAACAGATTGCCCGCATCCGGCACATACATGAAGCCTGCATTGACAAGCAGGACACCAAGGTCGGCACCCAGCATATCCACGATCTCATTACTGCGTGTGAACGTGCTGATGGTGCTGAATTGCCCCTGAAGCGCATCTGACTCCGTCACAGCGGCCGTCGCCCCGTTTGCACTAACGGCGGCGAGATCACTGGAGACATAGCCTGGGACTCCGGCAACCAGATCGGCGAACCCGCCCCCGTCCAACTGAGAGGCCAGCTGCTGGTTACTCTCGGTCTGGAGCGGCATGTCTGGCGTGAAGCTGCTCTCTATGGCAAAGGCGTGGTCACCAATGGTAGTGGCCGCGCTTACGCCTACTGTGTTGATGCTGTCTGGATAGACCCAGCGCACTGTGTTGAACCCGGAGGCAAAGCCGATGGCATTGTTGACATCAGCAGCACTTGCACACGCGCCGCCGCCAGTGACAGCGGAACATGCTGCCGTCGCATCAACACTACCACTGCGATATCCCAAAAACGGCAGCCGTGACGTGTAGTGCGTGTAATAGAGGCCAAACTCTGTTCCGCCGTTTACTTCCTGTGCGTAATGGCGAAAGGCAAACCCGAACTCTGCTGAATCCTCGTCAACCTCATCGCTCTCAACAGCCAGTTGAACCGGTGACGTCGCCAGATCGTCGGGCGCGGTGAAAAGGGCAGGGTTCGGCCCCAGCCCAGCAATGTCGAGCGTGGAGAAAAATGACCCGGACGGATCTATTTCGGTTTTCTCCCAGCCCCATTGCCAGAAACCTTCGACAGAACTGTCTCCCAGTGTTGCCGAGGCAAAAACCATCGGCATGGGGGTGAGCGCTTCCTTCAGTTCCGACCCCGGTGTGCGGATGGCAGTAACATCAATCGCCTGAAAGGCATTCACGCCGCCTTGCTGGAAAAGGCTTTCGCCCCAGTTCACCACCTGATTGCCGACACGCAAGGTGACAGGCACATTGCCCACCTCGAAGTTGCTGTAAACAAAGGCGTCGAGCACATCAATACCGTAATCGAGTTGCTCTTTGGCATCGCCAAGCAGGTTGCGGAACCGCAGGTCATTTTCCGCATAGACATAATCGTAGAAATATTTGACGCGGGTGAAGACCCCGAAATTCTGATAGGTCGCCTGAATGTCGTGGGTCGCCTTGATTGTCGCGGACGTGAAATCCCACTTGTCAAAATTCAGATTACCATTGTCTGCGTTGATGCTGGCTGTCTGTCCGCCATTGAAAGTACATCCGCCATTTGTCGGATTAATGCTGGCGCAATCACGGTCCGAGGCGCGCAGTTGAACGCCGACGGTAACGGTACTGTCGATGTTGATATCGACCTCGCCGAGTTTCATCTCATATGCACGCGCTGTGGGCGCGCTAAAGGCAAAAATGGCGGTTAAGGCTGCACAGGTTGCAGCCAGAGTTGACCCACGCCGCAGTTTTTTGCGGGTGGTTGCGTTGAGTGAGAGGTGCATGATTTCCTCCGAAACATGCGGGGAGGTCTCTGTTTGCCGGGCCCCCCGATCCGGCAAACTTCTCCGGGCCGCAAGCCACCGGTTTGAAGTACTGGTACGTGATGTCCCTCTCACCCCTTCGGACATCCAGTGAGGCGAATGTAGCAATGAAGCGGGGAACGGCCCGTTACCCAAATCCCACAGACGAGGGGTGGCCCGCGTTCAGCGCACCTGTGAGCCCAACAAAAATTCAGACAGGTTTGGTAAATCGTGAGGAAATTTTCACAAAGGCCCAATCAACGGCTTTGGGAGGGGCGCTTGGGCCTCGTGTGGGGCGATTTGGCGTCGATTCGAGGGTTTTTCGGGATTTTCGCCCAATTCCTCTTTCGGTGGGCGCGCGGCTTGGGTATGTATCGCCCAACCTTTTCTACGGACCAGATCTTAAACCGGAGCAAACCCCATGAGCGCCATTGTTGACATTCTCGGTCGCGAAATTCTCGATAGTCGTGGAAACCCCACCATTGAGGTCGACGTGGTTTTGGAAGATGGCTCCTTTGGCCGGGCGGCTGTTCCCTCTGGTGCCTCCACCGGGGCCCACGAGGCGGTTGAGCTGCGGGACGGCGATCCTGCCCGGTATGGCGGCAAGGGTGTGCTGAAAGCCCTTGAGGCGGTCAATGGCGAGATCTTTGATGCCATCGGCGGCCTGGACGCAGAAGAACAGATCCATCTCGATCAGCTGATGTGCGAGCTGGACGGCACGCCCAACAAATCCCGCATCGGAGCCAATGCAATCCTCGGCGTTTCGCTGGCGCTGGCCAAAGCGCAGGCAGACTCAGTTGAGCTGCCTCTCTTCCGCTATCTCGGTGGACCTTCTGCGCGGATGTTGCCGGTGCCGATGATGAACATCGTGAATGGCGGTGAGCATGCGGACAATCCCATCGATATTCAGGAATTTATGATTGTGCCGGTCGCAGCTGAAAGCATGAGCGAGGCCGTGCGCATGGGATCAGAAGTGTTTCATCAACTCAAAGCCGAGTTGCAGTCAGATGGTCACAACACGTCCGTGGGTGATGAAGGGGGCTTTGCGCCCAACCTCGCCTCCACAGATGCCGCCCTCGACTACATTATGAAAGCTATCGAAAAGGCCGGATACAAGCCCGGCGTTGACATGTACTTGGCCCTGGATGCCGCCTCGACAGAATTCTATGAGGACGGCATTTACAATCTGAAGGGCGAGGGCAAGAAGCTCGATGCAGGTGGCATGGTGGATTACTGGGCTGATCTTGTGGGTCGTTATCCCATCTTCTCCATCGAAGACGGCATGGCGGAAGATGACTGGGACGGTTGGAAAACCCTGACCGACCGCATTGGGGAGAAAATCCAGCTTGTTGGGGACGATCTGTTCGTGACCAACAAAGCCCGGCTTCATGATGGCATCAAGATGGGTGCCGCAAACTCCATACTGATAAAAGTGAACCAGATCGGCACGCTGACAGAAACACTGGAAGCCGTCGAAATGGCGCACCGTGCGAGCTACACATCCGTTATGTCGCATCGTTCCGGTGAGACAGAAGACACAACGATTGCTGACCTTGCGGTGGCCACAAATTGCGGCCAGATCAAAACCGGCTCTCTGGCACGTTCCGACCGTTTGGCCAAATACAACCAGCTGCTTCGCATCGAAGAGCTGCTTGGCCCAGCGGCTGAATATGCCGGACGCTCCATCCTCAAAAGCTAGGACATCCCGTGCAGATCAGTGTTGCCGTCATAGGAGGCGGGCCTGCGGGCCTGATGGCGGCAGACGCGTTGATCAAACGGGGACACACGGTTCACCTGTTCGATGCCATGCCTTCGCTGGGACGTAAGTTTCTGATGGCCGGCAAGAGTGGCCTCAACCTCACCCATGCAGAACCGTTTGATGTGTTTCTGTCGCGCTTTGAAAAGGCGAGCGCTGATCTTGAACCTGCTCTGCGTGCGCTCGCGCCAGATGCCGTACAGCAGTGGGCGGAAAAGCTGGGCACCGAAACCTTTGTGGGTAGTTCGGGCCGGGTGTTTCCGAAAAGCATGAAGGCCGCCCCTCTGCTGCGTTCCTGGTTGAGGGAATTGCGGGGGCACGGCCTGATCACCCACGTACGTCACAAATGGGTGGGCTGGTCACCGACGGACGCGCTGCTGTTTGAAACGCCGGACGGGACGGTGGAGGTCGAGGCACAGGCATGCGTGTTGGCGCTGGGCGGTGGCAGTTGGCCCTCACTTGGCTCGGACGGTGCATGGGTACCCCTGTTGGGCGCGCAAAGTGTTGATGTTCAGCCGTTGAAATCGGCCAATTGCGGTTTCGATGTGGACTGGTCCGAGCATTTTCGAGACCGTTTTGCGGGAACACCGGTAAAGAGCGTGATGCTGTCACATGAGGGGCGGCGCTTGCCCGGTGAATTCGTGGTCACGCAGAAGGGTGTGGAAGGCGGCGGCATCTATGCTCATGCGGCCCGCTTGCGCGATGCAATCGCGGAGAACGGGTCTGCTGTCTTGACGTTGGACCTGGCACCCGGTGTTGATCAAGCTAGGCTAGAAGAAAAGCTTGGACGACCGCGCGGGTCGCGCAGCTTTGCAACCCATCTCAAGAAAACAACAGGGATCACCGGTGTTAAAGCGGGTCTGCTGCGGGAGTGCGCCAACGATCAGTTGACCACACCAGCTTCAATCGCTGCGGCGATCAAGAATGTTCCGCTGGTTCTTGCCTCCCCTCGCCCAATGGAAGAAGTGATTTCCACTGCCGGTGGCGTTGCCTTCTCAGAGCTTGATGAGGGCTTTATGGTGAAGTCAAAGCCCGGCTTGTTTTGTGCAGGCGAAATGCTGGACTGGGAAGCTCCGACAGGGGGCTATCTGCTCAACGCCTGCATGGCGATAGGGCGGCAAGCGGGTGACGCTGCTGCAGCCTATCTTGAGGCGATGAACGGGGGAGACGATGGCGCGCATTCGGATCAGCCCCCGGGTTGAGATAGACGAAAACGAGCTCGACGAACGGTTCATCCAAGCCGGCGGGCCAGGGGGCCAAAATGTAAATAAGCTGGCGACAGCGGTGCAGCTCATGTTCAACGTGAGGACCACGCGAGCGCTGTCTCATGCGGAGAAGAGGCGTCTGGAAGTTTTGGCGGGGCGACGTCTTTCAAGTGCAGGCATTCTGACAATAACGGCAAGGGAGCACCGCTCCCAGCAGTTGAACCGTGAAGCCGCGAGAGCGCGCCTTTTCGATCTGCTGATCCAGGCATCAGAACCGATCCGGCCGCGTATCAAGACGAAGCCAACGCGGGCGTCCAAACGCAGACGCCTCGACACCAAAGGAAAGCGCGGTGGCACAAAACAATTACGGCGCAAACCGCCGATTGAATAATTTTCAGAAGTAAACCGGTCTACGCACTCTTTGCATGACGAATGTCGACAGAAAAATCTGTTTCATTGTCCATGACCGGTATGCCAAACCCAATGTCCACAACTTCACTTTCAAGGACAGTCACGGCCAGCGTCGTTTTGGGGCCAGGTCGGAAAATTCCCGTCCCCTGGTGATGCGCGTGATACCCCAGCACAAATGTCGTTTCGCTATCTTCTTCTTTGCGGATTGGAAGCATCAGGCTTTCACTAATCATGCGCCGACCAGATGTGTATTCATTCTCATAGGTGGAGTAGTACCCACAAGGGTATTCCAATATGCKTTGGCACATCTGTATGGTCGCWTCYCGCCTCAATTCTGGSAGCAGRTCGAAGAAGTTATTRYCGGTCGGGTTRTAGCCCAAGCGRGCGATAATATTCTCACCMGCRATRCGRTAGACCACACGGTCGTGTGACATTCTCTCCATGAGAGTGATGTTCGCCATCAAGGGCGCAAACAATCGCATCGGCAAAGCAGACTGGAGGGCAACATCATTCCCCAGACGCGCTGCGTTGTAGCAGGCAATGTATTGCTCAAACTTCTTTGGCGCCCTGGCGGCAGCTACAATTTCGTCGAACGTCAAAACCCCATCCCCACACAAAGACACTGTTCGAAAGGTGTAATCTGTCGGAAATTGATTGAAAAAGGGTAGTAAGAGAAAATTTCAATTTTTCATCTGTACGTATATGTTTGATGAAACATATATTTCAGACGATCTGCTGCAAGCTTGCACTGCACTGACAGGAGTTGTAGTCAGCGATGTAACAAGAGCATGGATATGCACATGAGCAATGAGAAGCCGGTCACAGTTGCCGCGATGTACAAGTTTGCATCACTGCCCGACCATCCACAGTTGCAATCACCTCTCAACAATCTTTGTCGTGCGCAGGGGGTGATGGGGACAATCCTGCTTGCAAACGAGGGCCTAAACGGAACCATCGCTGGAACAGCTGAGGGAATTGAGGCCGTCATTGCGCATATTTTGAGTGATGAGCGCTTCAAAGGTCTGAGCCTGAAATATTCCTTCGCAGACAAAATGCCGTTTCATCGGATGAAAGTGCGTCTCAAGAATGAGATCGTCACCATGGGCAAGCCGTCGGTCGATCCCACCAATATTGTCGGCGAATACGTAAAGCCCGACGCGTGGAACAAGCTGCTGTCAGACCCGGACATCATCCTGGTCGATACGCGCAACGCCTACGAAGTCGCGATTGGAACCTTTAAGGGGGCCGAGGATCCGCGAACGAAAAGCTTCCGGGAATTCCCCGACTGGGTGCAGGCGCTGAAAGATCGCACCTCTGAGGACGAACCAAAGCCAAAAGTCGCGATGTTCTGCACCGGCGGTATCCGCTGTGAAAAAGCCAGCGCCTATATGAAGTCGGAAGGCTTTGAGCAAGTTTACCACCTGGAAGGCGGCATCCTGAAATATCTTGAGACCGTTCCAGAGGAAGAGAGCCTATGGGAAGGGGACTGTTTCGTCTTTGATCAGCGGGTCTCCGTTGGTCACAGGCTGGAGCCCGGCGTGTACGACATGTGCCACGCCTGTCGCCGTCCGATCTCCGACGATGACATGGCCTCACCGGCCTACGAACGCGGTGTCAGCTGCCCTCATTGCATTGAGAATTCGAGCTCGGAACAGAAAGCCCGGTTTGCCTCGCGGCAACGTCAGATGGAGCTGGCAAAAGCACAGCACAGACGGCACTTGGGTGCCGCTTACGCTGATCTGCCCTCGTCAGAAAGCACATGAGCCCGTCGCCTCATATCTTCTATTCCTTCCGGCGTTGCCCCTATGCCATGCGCGCCCGTCTGGCACTGGCTTCCAGTGGCGTATCGGTTGCGTTGCGGGAAGTGGTGCTCCGCGATAAGCCGCCAGAAATGTTGACGGCGTCTCCCAAGGGAACAGTGCCCGTGCTTGTGCCGGACAAGGGGGACGTGGTTGAGGAGAGTCTGGACGTGATGTACTGGGCGCTTGCTCAAAACGATCCCGAAGACTGGTTGCAAATGGACATTGCCGAGCGTGATGCCTTGATCTCGAACAATGATGGGCCGTTCAAGCATCATCTTGATCGATACAAGTATGCGAACCGGCACGAAGGCGCTGTGGCGGAGACCCATAGAGACGCAGCCGCGGTCCATCTGCATGAGCTGGACGCGCGGCTGGCCACTTCGCCCTGGTTATCTGGACCGCGCGCCACCATTGCCGACTACGCTTTGCTGCCCTTCGTGCGGCAGTTCGCAAACACAGACCGCGCCTGGTTCGACGCGCAAGACTGGCCACACCTGATCACCTGGCTCGAAACTTTCCTCGCYTCGCYGCGYTTTCAGGCSGTGATGAAGAAGTAYCCGCGCTGGCAGGCAGGGGACCCGGAGCCTCTTTTTCCTTGATCAAAATGTTATTCAGAAATTTTGCCAGAAAACGTGTCTAAGAGCTGTCTACAGCTTTGAGCAATGGTAGTTACGTCATTACTTAACCCAGTATTTTTGTAGAACTTTTGGAACAGTTGCTGTTCAATTATTGTAGTGTTGGGCAGAGAAATACCGAGCGTTGTGGCTAAGATGGTTGGTCGTTTCGATGGCGCACCAGATGAAATAAGTTCCACATTTTGCGAATGAAAGCCAAAACCCAGAAAGAGAATTTGGTCGGACAGTCTCAAAGATTCTCGAATTTCTGTGAGTGTCTCTTCTTCCTCTATTTGCTCAGTAAAGGTCTTGATTTCGCTCGATAGAGTTAGCAGGTTTTCTGATTCAAGTTCACCGCCAAAGTCTAGGGAATTGCTGCTCTGACTTTTCGTCTGGGTTAGCCTGACGCCTTGAGGTGCAAATTGGCCAGCGATTCCATAAGGATGAAATATCTTTGCTTTCTCAACGATCTCAAATGCTACTTGTGAGTCTAAACGGTAGTAGTTCTGAAGTGATTGGAACAGAAATTGTTCCAGACACCGATCATAATTGAACACGACAAATGTAAGGTGATCAAAAATACTGTCCACCCGGGATTTTTTTACCCCCTCGGAGAGAAGTTGGAAGAACCTGCTGTGCCATGTCTTTGTGAGTGACGAGAAGTCAATTTCTCGCGGGTGTACATACGATGAAACGAAAAGCTTGCTTTGTTTCTCTGCACTAACAATTGCTTCAATGATCGCCAATTTAGCTACATGACGGATTAGTACTTCATCATCACGCTGGTCCACGTAGTTGTCGATCGAGATCGCCTGTGGCATTGCGCCAGAGATTTCTCTAGCGATCCTGAATGCGTGATTTGCATCGCCAAGTTCTGGTTCTTTCCGTGTCATCAACTGAATGGTGGAGGCGATCAAGGGGCTGCCGGTAACGACGCTATTGTACGCCTCAAACTTGAATTTGAGCAGTCTGGCTATAGTCTCTTTCAGTTCTTCCCCGGTAGGCAAGTTGAGATCTACACTCGCTCCGGCACCAAGCACTATGGTTGTTTTCGATTTCAGCATTTCTGTAGGCCGAGGGTTCCCGGTGAATGACACTATCTTGCGAATAGTACGTTAGATGGTGTGCGTCGCTTTCATTTTCTGACTCAGAGCGAAGTTATTGGACTCATTGAGAGAATCCAGACTCTTTTCCGCTTGACGAAGCGAATCACTCTGTGATTCTCTCTGCTCATGGAACGATTTGGTCTTGCAACAACTCACGAACCGCTCCGGCTTCGCCTTCTGGTCTTGCCGGTTCTTTGCGGCATGCTTTTGGCGTACTTCACCTTCAACGCGGTGAACGGCGACAAGGGGCTGCGYGCATGGTCGTCTCTCATCGTTGACGTCGAAGACGCACGCTCAACCCTYGATGTTGTGCGCTCCGAGCGCAGGCGATTGGAACATCAGGTRGCGTTGCTTCGTCCCGAAAGTCTGGACCCGGATCTGCTGGACGAACGTGCCCGYGCATTGCTCGGAATTGCYCGCCCTGAGGARCTGACGATTTACCGGGACCTCCGTTAAAGTCGGAAAACCGAGYGTTTTTATGTCRTTTAACYGAATTYRAGTTAARTGCTAAATATTTCATAAAAATCAATCATTTGAAGCGTATTGTTTTTGGAAATTAACCAATGTGATCTGCATTGGAGGCCAAAAAGCGAGGCGCGATCAATGGTGAGCAAAAGAGCTCAAGCAACGGCSAAAAAGGCCACTGCAAGAAAACCCGSAGCCAAAAAGACCGCCGCCAGRAAGACGGACAAAAGGAAAGCCAAYTCKAAGCTTGGATTTCCTGAGTTCACGGCGGAACAGGATCTCGACGCCTATCGYATGATGCTCTCGATCCGYCGYTTTGARGAAAAAGCCGGRCAGATGTACGGCATGGGTCTCATCGGCGGTTTTTGCCATCTCTACATTGGTCAGGAAGCTGTYGTGGTGGGKGTGCAGACCGCCGTCAAAGAAGGCGAYCAGGTCATCACCGGCTACCGCGATCACGGCCACATGATGGCRTGCGGCATGGACCCCAAAGGCGTGATGGCGGAAYTGACSGGACGTGAAGGMGGGCTCTCAAAAGGKAAGGGGGGYTCYATGCACATGTTCTCCCGWGAAAAGAATTTCTATGGCGGCCACGGCATYGTTGGGGCGCAGGTGTCGCTCGGAACAGGTCTTGCTTTCTCCAACCATTATCGCGGCAACGACAATGTTTCCTTCATCTATTTTGGAGATGGCGCCGCCAACCAGGGCCAGGTCTATGAAAGCTTCAACATGGCCGAGTTGTGGAAGCTGCCTGCGATCTATGTGATCGAGAACAATCAATATGCGATGGGGACCGCGATCAGCCGCGCGTCCGCACAAACCAACCTGTCGAAACGGGGCGTCAGTTTCAATATTCCCGGAGAGCAGGTTGACGGGATGGATGTGCGCGCTGTGTCTGATGCGGCCAAGCGTGCGGCCGAATGGGGCCGGGCCGGAAATGGTCCTTACATCCTTGAAATGAACACCTATCGATACCGCGGGCACTCCATGTCCGACCCGGCCAAATACCGGGCGCGGGAAGAAGTGAACAAGATGCGCGAAGAACATGACCCCATTGAGCAGGTCAAAGTGCGGCTGCTCGCCTCCAAGGCCATCGAGGAAGCCGGGCTCAAGGAAATGGATGTGGAAATCCGCGCTATGGTGACCGAGGCCGCCAATTTTGGTCAGGAGAGCCCCGAGCCGAACCCGGCAGAATTGTGGACCGACATCACCGCACCGGTTGAAGCGGACGGGGAGATTCAGTCATGAGCATTCAAATTTTGATGCCAGCACTCTCTCCGACAATGGAAGAAGGCACCCTGACTAAATGGCATGTCAAAGAAGGTGACGAGGTGCGCTCCGGCGACATCATTGCTGAGATTGAGACTGACAAGGCCACCATGGAACTGGAAGCCGTGGAAGAAGGGAAGATCGGCAAGCTCATTGTCGCCGAGGGGACAGAGAACGTGCCCGTGAACGACGTGATCGCCGTGTTGTTGGAAGACGGGGAGGACGCCTCCGCTGTTGAGGCCGTGGCAAAAGCCCCTCAAGCGTCGGCTACCGTCTCAGGGAAAAGCGAACCGGCGGCACCAGCGCCTGCAGCCATAAGCACGTCTCAGCCCCTCATTGATCCTGAAGTTCCCGAAGGCACAACCATGCGGTCAACCACAGTGCGTGAAGCACTGCGTGACGCCATGGCGGAAGAGATGCGCACCGACGAGCGGGTCTTTGTGATGGGCGAAGAGGTCGGCCAATATCAAGGAGCCTACAAGGTCACCCAGGGTTTGCTCGACGAGTTCGGCCCACGGCGGGTTATCGACACCCCGATCACCGAACACGGGTTTGCAGGCCTCGGGGCAGGGGCTGCTTTGAGTGGATTGAAACCCATCATTGAGTTCATGACTTTCAACTTTGCGATGCAGGCGATTGACCACATCATCAATTCGGCAGCCAAAACCCGCTACATGTCGGGCGGACAGATGTCATGTCCCATCGTGTTCCGGGGCCCGAACGGTCCAGCCGCCCGCGTGGGCGCGCAGCACAGCCAGGACTATTCAGCTTGGTACGCCGCTATTCCGGGTCTCAAAGTGGTGGCCCCTTATTCGGCGGCAGACGCCAAGGGCCTGTTGAAAGCAGCTATTCGCGATCCCAACCCGGTTGTATTTCTGGAGAATGAAATTCTCTACGGCAAGTCTTTTGACGTGCCGGAAATAGATGATTGGGTCGTCCCCATCGGCAAAGCAAAGGTTTTGCGCGAGGGGACAGATGTCACCATCGTTTCTTTCAGTCAGGGACTGACTTATGCGCTGGAGGCCGCCGATAGGTTGGCAGAAGAAGGCATCACAGCGGAAGTAATCGACCTGCGCACATTGCGCCCTCTCGACACGGACACGATCATTGCCTCGGTCGAGAAAACCAATCGCCTAGTGGTGGTGGAAGAGACTTGGCCGATTTGTGGCATCGGCTCCGAGATCGTGGCCCAGGTGCAGGAAAAGGCATTCGATTATCTCGACGCGCCAATCATGCGGGTGTCGGGCAAGGATGTGCCCATGCCTTATGCCGCCAATCTTGAAAAACTAGCATTGCCCAACGCGTCGGAAGTTATTGCCGCCGTTCAATCTGTCACCTATCGCTAAGGAGGGGAGACCATGCCGATATCTATTCTCATGCCAGCTCTTTCTCCCACGATGGAAGAGGGAACGCTGGTCAAATGGTTGGTGAAAGAAGGGGACGAAGTCCGCTCTGGTGATCTGATCGCAGAAATTGAAACCGACAAAGCCACCATGGAAATTGAAGCCGTGGATGAGGGGGTGGTTGCAAAACTCCTCGTAGCGGAAGGCACCGAAGCTGTGCCAGTCAACGAGACCATCGCGATTATCTTGCTTGAGGGAGAAGACGCGAGCGCTGTCGATCAGGCAGCAAGTCCCACTCCTAAAGCACAGGCCTCGTCTTCAAAAGAAACAGCGCCCGAGGTGGTGAAGCCAGAACCAACCGCAGCGCCCACCAAACCGTCGGGTCCTCCGAAGAAGACCACAGAACGTATTTTCGCGAGCCCTCTCGCAAAACGCATCGCCAAAGACAAAGGCATTGATCTTGGGGCGCTCACAGGAAGCGGCCCTCGAGGCCGGATCATCAAGGCCGATCTGGAAGGTGTGCCCAAGGCAGGCAAGGCGCGGGGGGCAATAGGCTCTACGCCACCGCTTGGAACCATTGATGCGCGTGCTTTCTATGAAGAAGGGTCGTACGAGGAAATTCCGCTCAATAAGATGCGCAAGACAATTGCGCGGCGCCTCACTCAGTCAAAGCAGGAAATCCCACATTACTATCTCAGCATTGATTGCGTGCTCGACGAACTATTGAAAGTCCGCAAGCACCTGAACGAAGCGGGTGCGGAGCAGGGCGTCAAGCTGTCGGTCAATGATTTCATCATACGTGCCTCAGCTCTCGCACTCCAGAAGGTGCCTGATGCCAATGTCAGCTTCGCGGATGATGCGCTGTTGAAGCACCATCACAGCGACGTGGGCATTGCGGTTGCCATTGAGGGGGGACTTATTACCCCGATCATTCGCCGCGCCGAAGAAAAAGGTCTTGCCGAAATTTCAGCTGAAACAAAAGAATTGGTCGGTCGTGCCCGCGAGAAAAAATTGTCGCCAAAAGAATATGAAGGCGGGAGTTTCTCCGTCTCTAATCTTGGTATGTTTGGGGTGAAGAACTTCACCGCCGTTATCAACCCGCCACAGGCCGCCATTATGGCCGTCGGCGCTGGGGAGCCACGCGCCATCATTGTTGACGGTGAGGTGAAAGCAGCAACGGTGATGACCGTGACCTTGTCATGCGATCACCGCGCAATAGACGGAGCGCTTGGGGCGACTTTGCTGACAGCGTTCAAATCATTCATCGAATACCCACCCGCGATGTTGCTGTGAGGAACGAGACATGACCGAGAAAACATATGATGTCGTGGTGGTCGGGTCTGGCCCTGGGGGCTACGTTGCCGCCATCCGTGCCGTACAGTTGGGACTGAAGGCTGCCATTGTTGAGCGTTCCGAAGTAGGCGGCATCTGCCTTAACTGGGGCTGTATCCCGACCAAGGCACTGCTGCGCTCCGCTGAGATATATCACAACATACAACGCGCCGAAGAGTTTGGCCTGAAGGTGGAGAACGTCTCCTACGACGGCGAAAAAATTGTCGCGCGCTCTCGTGCAGTCGCCAAACAATTGTCCGGCGGCGTGCAGTTCCTTTTGAAGAAAAACAAAATCGATCTGATCACCGGAACCGGCAAGCTTCTGGGCAATGGCAAATTGTCTGTTGAGGCAGATGGAAAGACGCGTGAGGTCAAGGCGAAGAACATCATTCTGGCAACAGGCGCGCGTGCGCGGGCTCTGCCGGGACTGGAACCAGATGGCAAAACCGTCTGGTCTTACCGCGAAGCGATGGTGCCAAAAACCATTCCCAAATCACTCCTTGTCATCGGCTCGGGCGCGATTGGAATTGAGTTCGCAAGTTTCTATCGAACCTTCGGCGCTGAAGTAACCGTTGTCGAAGTGCTCGACCGGGTCTTGCCCGTTGAGGACGAGGAAATTTCAGCTCTCGCTGCCAAAGCATTCAAGAAGCAGGGCATGACCCTGTTGACCGGGGCGAAAGTCACCGGCCTTAAGAAAACCAAAATCGGCGCCACCGCCTCGATAGATTTGGGCGGCGGGAAAACCAAAACCGTCAGCGCCGAGAAAGTCATTTCTGCTGTCGGCATCACCGGCAATATTGAAAACATCGGCCTTGAAACCGTGGGCATCAAAACCGACCGCGGCCATGTCGTCGTGAACGAATGGTGCGAGACCGGTGTGGAGGGCGTCTGGGCCATCGGCGATTTGGTGGGGCCACCGTGGCTCGCCCACAAGGCCAGTCATGAAGGCGTAATGGTCGTGGAGCGAATCGCCGGCCTCAAAGATGTTCATGCCATGGACACGAGCAAAATTCCCGGCTGCACATACTGCCATCCACAAGTTGCGAGCGTGGGGATCACCGAGGCTAAGGCGAAAGAGCAAGGGTATGATGTAAAAGTGGGGCGCTTTTCCTTCATCGGAAATGGCAAAGCCATTGCTTTGGGCGAGGAAGAAGGGCTGATAAAAACGGTTTTTGATGCCAAAACGGGCGAGTTGCTGGGCGCACACATGATCGGCGCAGAAGTAACGGAACTGATCCAGGGCTACACGATTGCCCGCCAACTTGAGGCGACCGAGGCTGATTTAATGGCAACGGTATTCCCTCATCCCACATTGAGTGAAATGATGCATGAATCCGTGCTAGATGCGTTCGGACGCGCATTGCACAAATAACCAGTACCGGACTTCATGCTTGACCTTTTGACCGACCCACAGGCGTGGGTAAGCCTTCTGACACTCACCGTTCTCGAAGTCGTTCTCGGCATCGACAATCTCATTTTTCTGGCAATTCTTGCAGCGCGGGCGCCAGAACATAAGCGTGATGCTGTACGCCGCTGGGGCCTTGGTGGTGCGCTGGTTACAAGGCTTCTGCTGCTCATGTCGATTGCGTGGATCGCAAGTCTGACAGAGCCGTTTTTCTCCGCTTTCGGTCTGGATATTTCATGGCGTGATTTGGTGCTGTTCGGTGGTGGGCTGTTTCTGCTGGCCAAAGGGACAACCGAGATACACGCCACTGTCGAAGGCGGTGGGCACGAGGGCAATACACGCTCCATGAGTTTTGCCATGGCGGTTGCGCAGATCGCGGTCCTCGACATCGTCTTCTCTCTCGACAGCGTGATCACAGCGGTGGGCATCGCCGATCATGTGGAAATTATGGTGCTGGCGATTGTCATTTCCATGGCTGTCATGTTGTTTGCAGCCCGCCCGGTTGGGGGATTTGTGGAGCGCCATCCGACCATCAAAATGCTGGCGCTGTCATTCCTGATTTTGGTTGGGGCCTCACTAGTCGCCGACGGTCTGCATTTTCATATTCCGCGTGGTTACATTTACTTCGCGATTGCCTTCTCAATGTCTGTCGAGGCTCTCAACCTTTGGGCGGCCAGGCGACGGGCAAACAAAGCAGGGCGAGGCCGTCCGGCTGAGTGAGAGTTTGATAAGAGGAGTGAGCGCGTGACGGAAAACACCAACGAGAAACCAGCAGGTAAGGGGCCACGCAACGCGGTCGTGATCCTTCTCGACAGTCTGAACCGCCACATGCTGGGGGCCTACGGCGGATCGGAATTCCAAACGCCAAATCTGGATCGGTTTGCTACGCGCTCTGTTCGCTTCAACAAACACTATGCAGGCGCATTGCCATGCATGCCCGCCCGCCACGACATCCTCTGCGGGGCGTGGGATTTTCTCTGGCGTCCGTGGGGCTCCATTGAGATATGGGAAGATGCCATCACCTACGAGCTTTCCAAGGCTGGGGTGAAGTCGCAGCTGATTTCAGATCATCCACATTTGTTTGAGACCGGTGGTGAAAACTATCACGTCGATTTTTCCGCCTGGGACTATCAGCGTGGCCATGAGGGCGACCTTTGGAAAACCAAGGCGGACCCAAGTTGGGCAGGTGCTCCCAATTTTGGCCGAACTCACATGCCTTATGATGACAGTCGTGGTTACTTCAAAGGCGAAGAAGACTTTCCAGGCCCGCGCACCATGCAGGCAGCGGCAAACTGGCTGGACGATAATGCCGGCGCTCACGATCGGTTCTTCTTGTTCGTCGATGAGTTCGACCCCCACGAGCCGTTCGATACGCCAGAGCATTATGCCTCCATGTACGACCCGGATTGGGAAGGCCCTCACATGATCTGGCCGCCCTATATGAAGGGCGCGATTGAGAAGGGTGTTCTGACCGAACGACAGGCACAGCAAATTCGTGCCTGCTACGGCGGCAAGCTCACGATGATCGACCACTGGTTCGGAAAAATCCTCGATGCCATGGATCGTCATAATCTGTGGGATGACACGATGTTTGTCCTGTGTACGGATCATGGTCATTATCTGGGTGAGAAAGATCTTTGGGGCAAACCCGGTGTGCCGATCTATCAGACACTGGGTCACATTCCCCTGATGATCTCGATGCCGGGCGTGGATCCCGGCACCTGCGACGCGCTCACCACCAGCGTTGATATTTTCGCGACCCTGGCAGATCAGTTTGGCATTGAAAAAGGCATCCGCCACCGCACCCACGGAAAGTCGTTATTGCCGCTCTTGTCTGGTGAGAAAACGGAAGTTCGTGAGTGGCTGCTGTCCGGCGTTTGGGGACGCGAAGTGCACTATATCGACGGCACACACAAATATGTTCGCGGTGCCGGAGGGGCCAATCGACCAATCTCCATGTTCTCAAACAGATGGTCGACCATGCCCACCCACTTCCTGAGGCGGGAGGATGAGCTGCCACTGCCAGATAGCCGCGCCATCCTGGACCGGATGCCGGGCAGTAAGGTGCCAGTGATCCGCCAGGCATGGGGCGAGGGCGACAGGCTTCCCTACTGGGCACCGCCTGATCTGGGCCCCAACCTGCTCTTTGATGTAGAGAATGACCCGACGGAGGAAAACGACCTCTCAGGCTCTGCCCTTGCCGCACAAATGGCCGAAAAGCTTCATAGCGCCATGCGTTCCGTTGAGGCACCAGACGACCAGTTTATTCGGCTCGGGTTTGAGAAGTAAGGCCCCCGATTTCACTGCCTGATCTTAACTTTTCCGGGTTATAATCCCATATAATAACGACACGACTGACAGCGGCGATAGACAGAGTTTCATGGTAACGGTTCTCAACACATTGGGCGAAGGCGAACGTCCCGCACCACGGCCAAGGCACCCGGAAAAGGCGCATCGGCCCGATACGCCGCTGCTGCGCAAGCCTGCCTGGATTAGGGTGAAGGCGCCAGGTTCCGCAATCTATGCCGAGACCAAAAAGATTGTCCGCGAGCATGGACTGGTGACTGTCTGTGAAGAAGCCGGTTGTCCCAACATTGGCGAATGCTGGACCGAGAAACACGCGACCATGATGATCATGGGCGACACCTGCACACGTGCATGCTCGTTCTGCAATGTGCGGACCGGGCGTCCTGACCCGCTGGACATGAGCGAGCCGGAAAATGTAGCGAGCGCAGTTGAGAAACTAGGCCTTCGACATGTCGTCATTACCTCAGTGGACCGCGATGATCTGGACGACGGAGGCGCGCTCCACTTTGCCAACGTCATCCGAGCGATACGCGCACGCACACCGGACACCACAATTGAAATTCTAACGCCAGATTTCCTGCGCAAAGACGGTGCGCTGGAGATTGTCGTTGAGGCTAAACCAGATGTGTTCAATCACAATCTGGAAACAGTGCCCCGGCTCTATCTCTCCATTCGTCCGGGCGGGCGCTACTTCCACTCCCTTCGCTTGCTCGAGAGAGTGAAGGAGCTGGACCCAACCATTTTCACCAAGTCGGGTATTATGGTGGGGCTTGGCGAGGTGCGTGACGAAATCATGCAGGTGATGGATGACATGCGAACGGCGAACATTGACTTCCTCACCATCGGCCAATATTTGCAACCCACACGCAAGCACGCGGCACTTGAACGATATGTAACCCCGGATGAATTCAAAGGCTTCGAAACAACCGCGCGCTCTAAAGGTTTCTTGATGGTTTCGGCAACGCCTCTCACGCGTTCCTCCTATCACGCGGATGCGGACTTTGCTGCTCTGCGGGCAGCGCGGGAATCCCAGTTGGCGCAGGGCTAAGGTCAAGTGCCAGCCCATAAAGAAATCCGTGAAGTCGGGCATTCGCCACAGCAACTTTTTGATCTTGTATCGGACATCGAAAAATACCCGGAATTTCTTCCCTGGTGTATCGGTGTGCGCGTCCGGGAGCGGGGCATAGCGGGAGAAAACAAGATCATCGTCGCGGATGTTCTGATCTCCTACAAAATGTTCCGTGAAAAATTCCGCAGCCGTGTAGAGGTTAATCCCAAAACTCTTTCCATTGATGTTGAATACCTGAGTGGACCCTTCAAGCACCTGGACAACCACTGGAAATTTGAACCGCATGACGGCGGGACGAGAGTTGATTTCGCGGTCGATTTTGAGTTCAAAAGCCGCATATTAGAGCGCATGGTCAGCGGCCTGTTTGACCGTGCCGTCCACAAAGTCGTCACAGCTTTTTTTGACCGGGCGGACGAATTGTACGGCGTGCCAGTAGAACGTAACGAGTAGGCGAGATCAGCGGTCGATCTGTCGTCGCAACAATTCGAGACCCGCCTGAACGGCCTGCATGCGAACTTCCTCCCGGCCAACATCACCAAACCGGTATACCTCATGCACAATGCCAAAGCGCAACCGTGCAGCAGCGATGTGAACCAGACCAACAGGCTTGAGAGGGCTGCCGCCGCCGGGTCCTGCAATGCCAGTAACAGAAACACACACATGTCCGCGTGAGTCCTCAAGAGCCCCTTCTGCCATTGCACGAGCAACAGGTTCACTCACCGCCCCATGATCTGCGAGCATGTCGCCGGGAACTCCCAGCATGTCGCGCTTTGCCTCGTTGGAATAGGTGACAAAGCCGCGTTCCACGACAGCCGAGGAGCCGGGGATTTCTGTCAGGCAGGCTGCGATAAGCCCGCCAGTGCAGGATTCTGCAGTAACAATTTTAAGTGACTTGTCACGGGCGTCGGCCAGAACGAGTTCAGCGAGTTGAAGGATAGGCCGGGGAAAGAGCGACATTCAAAAACCTCCAACAAAAGCCATCAGCATCCATACACAGACAGCAGCAAAGAACCCCGCGACGATATCATCCAGCATAATACCCCAGCCGCCGGAAACGCGCTGATCGATCCAGCTTATCGGCCAGGGCTTAATGATGTCGAAGAAACGGAAAAGTACGAAAGCCAAAATCCAACCCAGGGGAGAGAGGGGCGCGACCGCAAGGGCGATCCATTGTCCGGCCACTTCATCGACAACAATCTCACCCGCGTCGTGGGTGTTCGTCCGTTCGCTATGTAAGGCAGATGCCCATACCCCTATGGGCAAAAGGATGAAAGCTGCGAGCAAGAGGGACAGGGGTGTCCCCGTAGCCTCGACGATGACCCAGGCAAAAGGAAGAGCAGCAAGGGAACCCCAGGTGCCAGGTGCCTTGGGGAGTTTCCCGGCACCAAACCACAGCGCGATGCCACTTGCGAGTCGAGGTGTGAACTTACTCATGAACGTCTGCTGTTCTGGGGAGCGAGACGGTCGCGATGGCTTGCGCTGCAATGCCTTCACCGCGTCCGGTGAACCCCAGCCCCTCTGTTGTCGTCGCCTTCAGGCTTACCCGGCCAAGAGAAACGCCCAGTATGTCCGCGAGAGATTTGCGAAGCTGCTCGCGATGCGGGGTAATTTTCGGCGCTTCGCAGATGATTGTGAGGTCAATATTGTTGAGCCGGCCTTGTTTGGCTTTTAGCAACGTCACCGCGTGCTCAAGGAAGAGCCGCGAAGGCGCACCTTTCCATTGGGGGTCAGAAGGCGGAAAGTGAACGCCAATGTCGCCTTCACCAATCGCCCCCAGCAGTGCATCTGTGATCGCATGAAGTGCCACATCTGCATCCGAATGTCCGAGCAATGCATGCGTGTGGGGGATGGCAATGCCACACAGCGTGACTTTGTCGCCTTCACAAAATCGATGAACGTCAAAACCGGAGCCTGTCCGTGTTTCCGCACGGGCGGCGAGAAATTGTTCCGCCCGACTAAAATCCTGTGGTTCCGTCACTTTGAAGTTCTCCTCGGCGCCAGCGACCAGCGCCGCTTTGATCCCAGCTGCGGCGGCGACAGCAATGTCGTCTGTAAAAACATCACTGCCTGCTTCACGATGTGCCTTGATAATGGCATCAAAAGAAAAGCCCTGCGGTGTCTGAGCGCGAACAAGAGCTACGCGATCGACGGTCTCACCGGCAATGCCCCCGTCACTACGGCGCAAAGTGTCACTGACAGGAAGACTGGGCAGGGCAGCCTCGTGATCCTGAAGCGCATCCAGAACGCGGTCTATAAGAGAGTGACTGACAAAAGGACGGGCTCCATCATGGATCAGCACATGGGTGGGGGGGCTGTCGCAAAGGGTCTCAAGCCCCGCGAGGACGGATGCTTGGCGCGTGGCGCCGCCAAAAGCGACCGGCAAAAGGCTGTCGCAACCCTCACTGGCATGCCCGTATAGATCGCAATCATCCACGTGGATGACCGTCAAAACGTTATCAATCCGAGGATGTGATGAAAATACGTCGAGGCATCGGCGCAGGACAGGCGTCCCACCAACAGGCCGATATTGTTTTGGCAGGCCCTGGCCGGCGCGGGTTCCGCGACCGGCGGCCACTATAAGGGCAACAACACGCATGAGGTCGTGTCGCACCTGCGTGCCTGCTTGGCAAGTCCCGCTTTTATTGGGTTTTGCTGTGCAATTTGGTGCAAAGGACAGACTTCCTGTCCAGACTTGCACTTTTCCCCGTTACCCCCTATTTTGCTCAATAAATATGCAAATGGAAAGTTGCTTAAAAAATGACCATAACCGTTGGGAAGCAGGTGATCTCGAGTCAGGTCGTCTTGGCACCCATGTCTGGTGTGACAGACCTGCCTTACCGGCTGGCGGTGGCCAAAGTTGCACCGGCCCTCGTTGTGTCGGAAATGGTCGCGAGTGAGGAACTGGCGCGCGCCCGCGTAGATGTCATGAGGCGAGCGGCAGGGGGTGGGAAATTATTTCCTCTGGTGGTCCAGCTTGCAGGCCGTGAAGCTCATTGGATGGCAGAGGGGGCTCGTCTTGCGGAAGGTGCGGGTGCCGACATTATTGACATCAATATGGGATGCCCGGCACGACAGGTAACCAGTGGTCTGTCTGGTTCTGCTCTGATGCGTGATCTCGATCATGCCCTGACCCTCATAGAGGCAACGGTCGCGGCGACCAACTGTCCTGTTACCCTGAAGATGCGTCTTGGTTGGGATGCACAGAGCATCAACGCGCCGGAATTGGCACGTCGAGCGGAGGCAGCAGGGGTCCAATTGGTGACCGTGCATGGCCGGACCCGCTGCCAGTTTTACAAAGGGCGCGCCGACTGGGCGGCCATTCGGGCCGTGAAAGAGGCTGTTACGGTGCCGCTCATCGCTAACGGTGACATCAACTCATTGGAAGATGCCCAGGCCTGCCTGGCCGCATCGGGCGCTGATGGGGTGATGATCGGCAGGGGTGCCAATGGGCGCCCATGGTTTCTCAAGCAGGTTGATGAGGCTTTGGCGGGAACGCCCGTGTCAAAATCCCCAGGGCCGGAACAACGCTGGCAGTTGGTGCGCGCGCATTATCTTGATGCTGTGGAGCTTTACGGAGAGCGCCTGGGCAATCGCGTCGTCCGCAAACATCTGGGCTGGTATTTGGATGTTGCAGGAGCGGAGTGGAGCCGGGATGTTGGAACTCTTAAGTCGAAAATTCTGCCCTGCGGAAGTAGCGCCGTGGTCTTAGGTGAATTGGAACGCTTTTTCTCCGGCGAAACTGAACGGCGGGCGGCATGAGCATGTCAGAAAATACGCCCGAGACAGAAGTCGTCAAGGTGCGCTTGGCTCCTGATGCCGCGCACATTCTGAATGCGATGCCGCAACCTGTCATAACAGTCGGGGCAGATCTGAATGTTGAATTCGTCAATGACGCTGCCGAACAATTTTTCTGCGTTAGCCGCACGGTGCTGCTTCGGCACCCCCTGTCAGAATTTGTCTCATTTGGAAGCCCCTTACTGTCGCTGATCCATCAGGTGATGGAGCACAACGCATCGGTCAATGAATATGGCGTTGAGTTGGCATCACAGCGATTTGGTGAAAAGTCTGTGGATGTCCAGGTCTCACCGATCGTTGATGTTCCCGGTCAGGTGCTTGTGATCCTGCAGGAGCGGACAATGGCTCACAAGATGGATCGGCAATTGACCCATCGAGGGGCTGCCCGCTCCGTCGTTGGCATGGCGAGCGTTCTGGCGCATGAGATCAAAAACCCCCTGTCCGGTATCCGCGGTGCGGCTCAATTGCTTGAGCAATCAGCAAGCGAAGAAGATCGGATGCTGACACAGCTTATCTGCGATGAGACCGATCGTATTTGTAAGCTCGTGGACCGGATGGAGGTGTTTTCCGACGAGCGTCCCATACCGCGTGTTCCCATAAACATTCACATCGTGTTGGAGCGCGTGAAGCAGTTGGCCGCAAATGGTTTTGCCAGCTCATTGAAGATCATGGAGCAGTACGACCCCTCTCTTCCGCCGGTGCCAGGGGATCAAGACCAATTGATACAGGTCTTTTTGAATCTTCTGAAGAATGCAGCAGAAGCCATCAATCGTCCCGATGGGGAGATCATTGTCACCACAGCATTTCGCCCCGGTGTGCGCTTGGCCGTACCGGGAAGTCGAGAGCGGGTTGGACTGCCGATCGAAATATGTGTGATCGACAACGGGCCGGGGGTACCTGATGACCTTCTCCCCTATCTCTTTGACCCGTTTGTGACCACCAAGGCGTCTGGCACTGGCCTGGGACTGGCCTTGGTCGCAAAGATAGTGGGCGATCACGGCGGCATTATCGAATGCGAAAGCCATGCACGTCGCACCGTATTCCGAGTGCTTCTGCCAATGCACTCCGTTACAAAATTTGAAGAAACGAAGGAAATCTGACGATGCCCACTGGAACCATATTGATTGCCGATGACGACGCGGCCATCAGAACTGTCCTTAGTCAGGCATTGGGGCGCGTTGGATATGACGTACGCACCACCTCCAACGCAGCAACATTGTGGCGCTGGGCTGCCCAAGGGGAAGGCGATCTGATTTTCACGGATGTCGTCATGCCGGATGAAAATGGCTTTGATCTGATTTTGCGGATAAAAAAAGTCCGGCCGGACATACCCATTATCGTCATCAGTGCGCAGAACACGCTCATGACGGCGATCACGGCTGCAGAGCGGGGCGCCTACGAATATCTTCCAAAACCTTTTGATCTGAATGAAGTGGTGATGGTTGCCGAACGTGCATTGTCGACACCAAGTGCAAGTGCGGTGCCTGCCTCGAAACCTGAGACGGACGACAAAATTCCCTTGATCGGGCGTTCACCCGCCATGCAGGAAATTTACCGGGTGCTCGCGCGGCTTATGCAAACAGACCTGTCCGTCATGGTGTCGGGTGAAAGTGGAACCGGCAAGGAGCTGGTCGCAAAAGCACTGCACGACTACGGTAAGCGCAAGCACGGGCCCTTCGTTGCCATCAATATGGCGGCGATCCCGCGTGAGCTGATTGAGAGTGAATTGTTTGGACATGAAAAAGGATCTTTCACAGGTGCAAGCCAGCGCAGCACCGGTCGCTTTCAGCAGGCGGAAGGAGGCACGCTCTTTCTCGATGAGATCGGCGATATGCCTATGGAAGCACAGACCCGTCTTCTGAGAGTTCTTCAGGAGGGGGAGTACACCACGGTTGGTGGTCGAACGCCCATCCGGACAGATGTACGCATTATTGCAGCGACAAACCGGGACTTACGACAGCTCATCAATCAGGGATTGTTTCGTGAAGATCTGTTCTATCGCCTGAACGTTGTTCCCATCCGTTTGCCACCATTGCGCGAAAGGGCGGAGGACATTCCTGATCTGGTTCGTCATTTTCTCACGCGTGCCGAAGAAGAGGGCTTGCCATCGAAATCGGTGGATGCCGACGGTATGGATTTCCTCCGGCATTACCGCTGGCCGGGCAATGTGCGGGAGTTGGAGAACCTTGTGAGGCGTCTCGCGGCGCTCTACACCGAGGATGTGATCGGCGCCTCGGTCCTTCGGATGGAATTGACCGAGCCTGATTTCGGGCCTGCCCCGACAGCTGAAGCAATGGACGAGGGGCTGAGCGAGATTGTGGAACGTGCCCTGTCGCGCGAATTCGCCACTTACGGTGACCAATTGCCGCCAGAGGGTCTCTACGAACGGGTTATGAAAGAGGTTGAGAAGCCGTTATTTGCCATTTCCCTCGCCGCAACCCGGGGTAATCAAATCAAGGCGGCACAACTTTTGGGCATAAATAGGAACACGCTTCGCAAGAAAATCCGCGAATTAGATGTGCAAGTTGTCCGAATGCCACGTTAACCCTGGAATTTTACTGATGTAATCCTGCAACATTGTTGTTGAATGGTATCGGTACACGCGCCAGAATGCGCCCGTCGCACGGCGTGCGTGGCTTTAGCGACACAGGAGCGTGATTTGACTGTCACGTAGACCCAACAGATTACAACGGTGACTTTAAGCCCTAATGGCTACAACCGATAACATGCCGCTTTCGTGGCGGCTTCGTCGCCTCTGGGGTGGCGGCAGACAGATGAACATGCGCAGGACGGTCCCTGTGGTGCTTGTCGTCATTGCCATGTTTCTGGGCACTTTCACCTATATGACCCTGACGGGTCTGTCGCCTTTTGCGCCCAGCAAGGGCGTCGTAACCGCTCTGCTTCTAGCGAATTTCGTCATTGTCTTGGTCTTGGCCGGGCTCATCGCCTGGCGCGTGATTCTACTCGTCATGGCGCGCCGAAGTGGAATCGCCGGCGCCAAACTGCACGCACGGCTGGTGACGATGTTTTCGTTTATCGCGGTGTTACCGGCAATCACCGTTGCCGTTTTTGCCACAGTGACCCTCGACCGCGGGCTGGACACGTGGTTTAGCGAGCGAACCCGCGCCATTATCGACAATGCACTTCAGGTCGCGGAGGCTTATCTTGCTGAACATCATCAGGTGCTCCGGCAAGACGTGCTCGCAATGGCGAACGACCTGAACCGGGCAGCGCCTTATTTGATTTCRAACCAGGCACGCACGCAGCAATTGCTTGCCACGCAAGCCGCCCTGAGGTCTCTGCCCGCAGCTTACCTCATCAACCGGGAAGGTAGTGTGGTCGCCAGAGCAACCGCGGCCGTTGCTCCTTCTCTCGGTATTCCAACCCCCAATCAGTACGAGAAGGCCGATGAGGGGTTAGTTGTCCTTTATACAGAGAGTAAGGGAGATGAGATCCGCGCACTGTTGCGCCTTCCCGCGTACACGGATACCTACCTCTATGTTGCGCGATTTGTGGACTCCCGGGTTCTAGAGCATATGGCCAGGACCCAGGCAACTGTGCAGGAATATGAGTCGCTCGAAGGGGTTCTCAGTTCCGTACAGGTGACGTTCGCGCTGATCTATGTAACCGTCGCGCTGGTTATTTTGCTCGCGGCCATTTGGCTGGGGTTCTGGGCAGCAAATCGCATCGTTGCGCCCATTGGACGCCTCGTTGGAGCAGCGGAGCGTGTGAGTGCGGGAGATCTTTCTGCGCGGGTTGCTGTTGGCGCGGGTGATGATGAGATTGAAACATTGAGCCTGGCATTCAATAGGATGACCAGCCAAATCGAAAACCAGCAAAACGAACTGGTCAGAACAAATCATCAGTTAGACGAACGCCGTCGTTTTACCGAAGCGGTTTTGGCTGGTGTGAGTGCCGGTGTGGTTGGGTTCGATGCGGATATGAAAGTTAATCACGCAAACCGGACAGCGGAGAGGTTTTTGAACATCAAAGAGAGTTCTTTGACGGGAAGGAAAATTTCTGACGTGGTGCCGGAAATGGCAAATGTCGTGAATACAGCGATCCAAAGATCAGATAGTTCTGCTCAAGAACAGATCGTGCTTGAGCGTGGCGGGCAGGAGCGAACCTTGAACGTGCGGGTTACCGGCGAACGAACCCGGGCCGATCTCCACGGGTATGTGCTGACATTTGACGATATTACCGAACTCGTCCTGGCCCAGAGAAACGCCGCCTGGTCGGATGTCGCGCGTCGCATCGCCCATGAGATTAAAAATCCTCTTACACCCATCCAGCTCTCGGCAGAGCGCCTGAGGCGTAAATATGGTTCCGAGATCACCAATGATCCGGAAGTGTTTGAGCAATGCACAGAGACAATCATTCGGCAGGTTGGCGACATAGGTAGAATGGTCGACGAGTTCTCATCTTTTGCCCGGATGCCAGAAGCCGTGATGAAGCAGGCGGACTTGGTAGAAATTGTTCGTCAGGCAATCTTCCTGCAGCGAGTTGCGCACACGGACATCGAGTACGTGCTTCTTCTTCCCGGTGTCGACATTGTTTTTGAAGGTGACGCCAGACTTATTAGCCAAGCCCTGACGAATATTTTGAAAAATGCAGCTGAGGCCATCGAGGGGCAGAGCGAACCGTCGGAAGAAAAGCATCGCATCGAAACAAAAGTTGTCGTGGAGGGGGGGCGTTTGACTATCACCGTCACCGACAATGGATGCGGCCTGCCAAAGGTCGACCGGTTACGTCTGACAGAGCCCTACATGACGACGCGGGAAAAAGGGACAGGATTAGGGCTTGCGATTGTTCAGAAAATTATGGAAGACCATGGCGGGTTCCTTGAGCTGTCAGATGCACCTGCTGACGAAGGATGGGGGCAGGGCGCGCGCGTGGTTCTGTCCTTTCTAAGTGAAAAAAGCGTGACGGAAAATGATAACAAAGTGGCTGTTGTGTCGGATGAGACAGACAGCTTGAGTGTGGTTGAGAAAAATATTGAGGCGGTCGATGGCGTCTGAGATTCTAATTGTTGATGATGAAATGGATATCCGGGAGCTGGTCGCTGGTATCTTATCGGACGAGGGATATGAAACCCGCGTGGCCGGAGATAGTGACAGCGCTCTCAAAGCACTCGAGCAAAGAATACCAAGTCTTGTGGTTCTTGATATTTGGTTGCAGGGCAGCCGCCTCGATGGTCTCGAGGTGCTGGACGTTATTAACGAGCGCTATCCTGGCCTGCCTGTCATTATCATAAGTGGTCACGGCAATATCGAGACAGCAGTGTCGGCGATCAAAAAAGGTGCTTATGATTTTATCGAAAAGCCCTTCAAGGCTGATCGCCTAATATTGGTTTTGAGGCGGGCGATTGAAGCGGATCGTTTGCGACGGGAAAATGCAGAGCTGAAAATACGCTTTGGGCAGGACACCACTTTGGTTGGGTCGYCGCCGCTGATGAACCAGGTGCGACAAACCATTGAGAAGGTGGCGCCAACCGGCAGTCGTGTTCTCATCGCTGGGCCGTCAGGTTCTGGCAAGGAAGTGGTGGCGCGCCTACTTCACGCATCCTCCAGGCGAGCCAACAGCCCGTTCGTTGCAATCAATACAGCCACCATGGCACCAGAGCGGATGGAAGTTGAGCTCTTTGGGACGGAAGAAAGTGCCTCGGGACCACGAAAAGTGGGTGTCTTCGAGCAAGCCCACGGTGGCACGCTCTTCCTGGATGAAGTGGCGGATATGCCGCTGGAAACTCAAAGCAAGATCTTACGCGTGCTGGTTGAGCAGACTTTTACGAGAGTAGGGGGTGCCCACAAGGTGAAAGTGGATGTTCGGGTTGTTTCTTCATCAAGCCATGATTTGCGTGACGAGATTGCCAATGGACGGTTCCGGGAGGATCTGTATCACCGCCTGAACGTTGTGCCGATTAACGTGCCTTCACTCGAGCAGAGACGGGAGGATATTCCTCAGCTTGTCGAGTATTTCGTTGATCAAATTTCGCGATCAACGGGTCTGCCGCCCAGGGAAATTGCAGACGACGCAATGGCCGCCTTGCAATCCTATTCGTGGCCGGGAAATGTTCGTCAGTTGCGTAACAATATCGAACGGCTGATGATTTTGACCTCGTCTGACGACTCCAGTGTCATTTCTGCCGACAAACTGCCGAACGATACCGCGACGGCCACCCCACTTGGGGTCAACGGAGCAGGCGGGGAGCATATAATGGCGATGCCGCTTAGGCAGGCGAGGGAGACATTCGAGCGTGACTATCTCGTAGCGCAAATCGGCAGGTTCGGTGGAAACATCTCTCGTACAGCAGCTTTCATTGGCATGGAACGTTCCGCGCTTCACCGCAAACTCAAATCGCTAGGCGTCAACACGTCCGACCGCAGTGCACTCCAGGTGTAACGAGAGAAGCCGGGTAGGCGCTGAAGAAATGAAATATTCCATGAAAGTTTTGTTGTCATGAAAGTCATCATATGTGGTGCCGGACAGGTCGGTTTCGGGATCGCCAAGCAACTGGCTGCTGAAAACAATGATGTCACCGTCATTGATCAATCTCCGCAACTTGTGCAGAGGGTTTCCGACATTTTGGATGTGCGCGCCATCGTTGGGCACGGTGCTCACCCAGACGTGTTGGAGAGAGCAGGCGCCCCCGATGCGGACATGCTGATCGCCGTGACCTTCCACGACGAAGTTAATATGGTCGCGTGTCAGGTTGCGCATTCTGTTTTCAGCGTTCCGATGAAAATTGCCCGCATCCGATCCCAGAGCTACTTGCAGGCGGGCTTCCAGGATCTGTTCGCCCGCGATCATATGCCGATTGATGTGATCATCTCCCCAGAGCTCGAGGTGGGACGCGCTGTGCTGCGCCGACTTGCTGTACCTGGTGCCTTTGATATTTTGGAGTTTGCGGACGGCGCGGTGAACGTGGTGGGCGTCATGATCGAGGATGATTGTCCGATCATAAACACGCCCCTGCGCCAGTTGACGGAGCTCTTCCCAGACCTGAAAGCACGGGTCGTCGGGATTGTGCGCAATGGCAATCTGTTTGTCCCTCACAGCGAAGATCAGATGGTCGTGGGTGATGAGGTATACTTCGCCGCAGACCAGAAAGAAGTGCGCCGAACCCTGGTCATTTTTGGCCACGAAGAGCAGGAAGCCCGGAAGGTTCTGCTCGTCGGCGCGGGCAATATTGGTCTCTATGTTGCGCAGGAACTTGAGAAACGGCACAGCGGTGTTCGTGTCAAAGTGTTGGAGCGCGACCGGGATCGTGCGGTTTTTGCAGCAGACAGGCTGCAGCGAACAATCGTTCTAAACGGTGATGGTCTGGAACCAGAATTGCTGCGTGAAGCAGGCGTTCAAGAAACTGAGACGATTGTTGCGCTCACAAATGACGATCAAGCAAACATTCTGACTTGTGTTCTGGCAAAGCGCGAAGGGTGCGCGCGAGCCCTCAGCCTCATCAACAATCAGACCTATTCACCGCTGATGCGGTCGCTTGGAATTGATGCCTTCCTGAACCCGCGTGCGACGACAGTCAGTCATATTCTGAGACATGTTCGACGGGGGCGCATCAGGGGACTGCAGGCCGTTCATGACGGTGCAGCGGAAATTATTGAGGCCGAGGCTTTGGAAACCTCTCCTTTGGTCGGAAGGCCTCTGCGCGAGGTGGAACTGCCAGATGGCCTGATCGTGGGCGCCATTGCCCGTGACGGTGAGGTCATCACGCCACGTGGTTCCACAGAAATCCGGGCAGGGGACAAAGTCATTATGTTCGCACAGCGTGATCAGGTCGCGACCGTCGAACAAATGTTCCGCGTCAGCCTCGAATTCTTCTGAGAACCGCCAGGCCAGATCGCCCATGACTTACAGCACAATTTTGCATGCTCTGGGATGGCTCTTGCTGCTGTTGGCTGGAGCCATGTTGCTGCCTTGGATCGTCGCCCTTTATGCTGGCGAGCCTGATGCATTTTCCGCTTTTTCTCTCGGCGTGCTTTTAACAGGATTTGGCGGTGGTGCCCTGATAATGGCCTTTCGCGATGTAGTACGCAGAACCTCAAAGATCGATCTCTTCTTGTTGGTTGTGGGCGCATGGGTGCTGGTTCCGCTGTTCGCGGCGTTACCTCTCTATGTGTCAGGTGCTTTGCCAACGCTCACCGATGCCTACTTTGAAGCACTGTCTGGATTTACAACCACAGGTGCGAGTGTCATCCCTTCACTTGATGAAACGGACAGGGCCGTTTTGATCTGGCGGGCTGTTCTCCAGTGGCTTGGCGGTTGGGCAAGTATTGTCATGGGAGCCGCTGTTCTGGCACCTCTCGGGGTTGGTGGTATGGAGTTGCGATTGTCTCCTCTGACCAGAGCCGACAAGTCGCGCGCACTTGATCGGTTTCGTGGAACGGCCAAGGCCGTGGGCAGTCTGTACGCCTCCTTCACAGCCGCATGTTTTCTTTTGACCTGGGCGGGAGGCGTGCCTGCATTCGATGCGTTCTGCCTTTCGCTTTCGGCAATTTCGACCGGAGGGTTTACCCCGACGGATGCGGGCCTCAGCGGGTACGAGGCTCCGTGGTCGATGCTGTTCCTCGCTTTGTTCATGCTTATCGGCGCGATGAATTTTGCGACCCATCGTGCGGCGTTTCGCGGGCATTGGCAGGAATACGAAGACGACCCGGAAAACGCCTATTTGGCGGTAATGGTCCTGGGAGGTGGTGTGCTGCTGGCCGTCGCGGCTCTGCAAGATACGGGTGATATTGTATCGGCCACGATGGCAGGTCTGTTCACGGCAATTGCACTGGTCACCGGGACGGGTTTTGTCGCCCCCAATGAGAGCGTGTTGCACAGCATCTCACCAATCTTCGTCATAGGCCTTGTGCTGATCGGTGGAGCAACCTTATCGACAGCCGGTGGTATCAAGCTGATGCGCATTGCTCTCCTTATGAAGCAAGGCGGACGGGAGCTGAAACGTCTCGTACACCCACATGGTATTATCGCGACACAATTCGCAGGACGGTCCCTTGCCATACCGATTATGAAATCTGTATGGACWTTTTTCATTCTTTTCCTCTTCGCCTACGCAGTGCTTGCCGTCCTTCTATCCGCCACGGGGCTCAGTCTTGAGGCAGCTTTGCTGGCCTCGGCCTCGGCTATAGCCAATGTGGGTCCGGCGTATGACTTGGTGCGCATGGGAGAGGGGGCGCTGAACCCGACATACGCCGCTATGACAGATAATGCTAAATGGCTTTTGAYGGTGGGCATGGTTGTTGGSCGKGTAGAATTRTTGGCATTCGTCGCTTTGTTCAGCCGCGACCATTAGCGATATAGAAAGGACGCCCTTTGACTAGGATCGCATTTGTAAATGGTAGATATGTACGCCATGAGCAAGCCGCTGTTCACATCGAGGATAGGGGTTTTCAGTTTGCCGATAGCATCTACGAAGTCTGCGCTCTCGTTGASGGAAARTTYATCGACGAACGTGCTCACTACGAYCGGCTTCTTCGCTCTCTTGCGGCAATCGAAATACAAGTTCCYCWTTCGTAYRCMGCTCTAGGRATTATATTTCGRGARMTTGCTCGGAAAAACCGCATTCGGTCGGGCCTCATCTACTGTCAAGTTACCCGGGGACAGGCGCGCCGAGAGCATTTTTTTCCAAACCCACGACCACTACCGACCATCGTCATCACGGTAAAAAGCGTGCCTCCCCAAAAATTACAGGCTCGGCGGGATGCTGGCATAGCGGTCATCACTCGGCCCGACGAAAGGTGGGCAAGGTGCAATATCAAGTCGACCGGTTTGCTGGCAAATGTCCTGGCCAAACAGGCTGCCCGTGTGGAGGGTGCTGATGAGGCGTGGCTCGTTGATAGCGCCGGGCACGTGACGGAGGGGACCTCGACGAATGCGTGGATTGTCACTGGGGACGGCATCTTGGTGACCCGACCTTTGGACAACCAAATACTGGGCGGCGTCACACGAGAGGCGTTGATCGAGTGCGCGAAGGGTGCGGCGCTCCCTCTGGAGGAGCGGAAATTTTCTATCGGGGAGGCCATGAGGGCGGCGGAGGCATTTTCCTCAGCTTCGACCGTTGGGGCTTTGCCGGTCATTTCTATAGACGGAGTGCAAATTTCCGGTGGAGAACCCGGATCTGTCACCGAAAAATTGAACGCACTTTATGCGTCCAGAACGGAAATCGTTACTTAACTTGCGGACCGTAAAACCCTAAGTTGGAGAGATGCTGACCGTAGGGGGCTGGTTCGGGTGAGGGCCCAAGCTGCGTTGGTTCAGTAGCCGAACAGATGGGGTTCGGTAGTGTGAGCAACCCGGGTGTGGCCGGGCAGGCTCAAGAAGGAGGGCGATCTTGCTTCCCGATGTGGATTTGGAGGCAGGTATTGCCAAAGATAGGCATATGCTGGTGTTCGTAAGCTGCCAGATTGGCATTCCGACTGGCAGTGAATGGAACCGGCATCAACCGGAATGGATAAATAATGTCGGATAAACCGCAAAACCTTCAAGACACCTTCCTCAACAATGTTCGCAAAAGTAAGATCACGCTGACGATCTTCCTTGTGAACGGTGTTAAACTGCAGGGCGTTATTACCTGGTTTGACAATTTCTGTGTTCTGCTGCGCCGGGATGGACATTCGCAGCTTGTCTACAAGCATGCGATTTCAACCATTATGCCCGGCCAGCCTGTCTCCCTGTTTGATGGGGAAGAAGAGAGTTGATACGGCTTGACCGTTGATCGATCGACAACAAAACAAAATGGCCACGACGGCACGGTGAAACCTGGGGGCGTAGACCTTCAGGTAGAGCCGGAGCTGACGACGCGCACCTATGTGCTTATGCCCTGGAACAAACGGGGGAAGAAGGGTGCGTCTGAGCACCGTCGGACGCCAGAAGCCCGGCTGGAAGAAGCCATTGGCCTGGCCGCGGCAATTCATCTCGACATTGTCACCGCTGAGATTGTGACTCTGCATACCCCGCGTCCCGCCACACTTTTCGGGAGCGGAAAAGTAGAAGAGTTTGCGGACCGCCTGAAACACGACGAGATCGAACTGGTCATTGTTGACGGTCAGTTGACCCCCGGCCAGCAGCGCAATCTCGAACGTGCCTGGAAGACCAAGGTTTTGGACCGGACCGGGCTTATTCTTGAAATTTTTGGGGAGCGGGCCAGGACCCGAGAAGGACGCTTGCAAGTTGAGCTTGCGCACCTCTCTTATCAAAAGAGCCGTCTTGTTCGCTCCTGGACCCACCTTGAACGGCAGCGCGGCGGTGTCGGGTTTCTCGGTGGTCCCGGTGAAACACAGATCGAATCCGACAGACGCGCTTTGCAGGAAAAGATCAACCGACTGGAAAAAGACATCGCAAAGGTGAAGCGAACGCGGGAGCTGCATCGCAAGACGCGCCGTGCGACGCCGTACCCGGTCGTGGCCCTGGTTGGCTATACCAATGCCGGTAAGTCGACACTTTTCAACCGGATCACCAAGGCGGATGTTTTTGCGGAAAACCTTCTCTTCGCCACTCTGGATCCGACCATGCGGGCAGTGACCTTACCGAGTGGCCGAAAAATAATTCTTTCAGACACTGTTGGATTTATCTCTGACCTGCCAACCCATTTGGTGGCCTCGTTTCGGGCAACGCTGGAAGAGGTTTTGGAGGCGGAAATCGTTCTCCACGTGCGCGACGCTGCCCATGATGAAACCGACGCGCAAAAGGAAGATGTCATCGATGTTCTGAAGACCCTCGGACTTGATGTGGAATCCGAAAAGGACACCCAGTTTATCGAAGTGTTGAATAAGGCCGATCTGCTGGATGCAGAGGCTGCCGAGGCACTCGTTGAGCAGGTGAAACTCAAAGAGACGGGGAGGGTCATCTCTGCTCTCACCGGTAAGGGCATTGAAGGCCTTCTCAACTATCTTGATGAGTTGCTGTCCGCCAATTCGCGAACCTTCAATCTGACCCTGGAACCGCGCGACAGCCAAGCCAGAGCTTGGCTGCACAGTCACGGTGATGTGAGTTCTGATGTTGTCGATGACGAAGGAAAGATGTCGTTGGAGGTCTCGATGACTGCTGCAGACGCGGGGCGGTTTGAAAAATTGTATCCAGATATATTCCAAACCACATTTGCCAATTATGCGGGGGCACCGCAGTGACGGTCGATTTCGACAAGGTATCGTCCGCCATGCGGGAGGTTGCCGAGCAAGTGATCATGCCGCGGTTTCGAAAACTATCTGCAGACCAGATAGAAGAAAAAGCCAAAGACGATTTTGTGACCGTTGCGGACAAAGAGGCCGAGGAACTTCTGACGCCAATCCTTCTGGACTTGGCGCCAGGCTCTATTGTGGTGGGCGAGGAAGCGACCGCGGTCAACCCGGATCTGCTCGAAAACGTGAAGACGGATGGGGCGGTCTGGTATGTCGATCCGATAGACGGCACATCTTTGTTTATCGAAGGAAAACCGGATTTCGGCACCATGATCGCGTATGCAGAGAAAGGCGAAGTGGTTCAGTCCGCCATTTTTCTCCCCGCCATCAATGAACTGTTTTTGGCGGAGCGGGGAGCGGGCGCGTTTCTGATCACCGCCGACGATGAGACGATCCGCCTGCAGCCGCGCAACGGTCCGGCAGCCGTATCAGAGGCCCGCGCGGCCCTATACACGCGGCATTTCCCCTCATCATGGGACAAAAAACTGGAACGTCTAAGGGCACAGGTTATGTCAGCACACAGTGCCATGTGTTCTGCAAAGGAATATACCGACATCGCGCGGGGGGCGAAGGACCTGGCAACTTATTATCGTATGTTGCCGTGGGATCATGCGCCCGGAAGTCTCATTCTGCGAGAGGCAGGCGGTGTTATCCGAAACCTGGAAACGCAAGCTGACTATCAGCCGGTTCACCTGCAGGGGCCGCATGTGCTGGCGTCAAATGAAGAGCTCTGGCAGGCGGCACGGCATGTGATGCGCTAAAGGCGTTTCTCTTCTTCTTTCGCTAGAACCCAAAGAGCTTCCAGCTCCTCCAGCGTCAGATCAGAAAGCTGCACTTTTCCGGCCTTTGCATTTAGCTCCATGGAGGCAAACCGGGAGCGAAATTTCCGGTTCGCGCGACGCAGCGCCGCATCGGGATCTATCTTCAAATGCCGGGCATAATTTGCGAGCACAAAAAGCAGATCACCGAATTCTTCTTCGATCGCCTCTGGCGCGTTTGCGTCCACTTCAATTTTGAGCTCAGCTAGCTCCTCTTCGACTTTTTCAAGAACAGGCCCGACGCTGGGCCAGTCAAAACCTACCTTGGCGGCTTGTTTTTGGAGTTTAACGGCCTGMGCGAGCCCGGGAAGAACGGCAGGAACATCATCAAGAAGTCCAACGGTGGTGCGGCCCTTCGCCACTTTCTCCGCCTGTTTGATCTCTTCCCAAGTGAGGGACACGTCGTCTGCCGTACGTGCTTTTCCATCTGAGAAAACATGCGGGTGACGCCGCACCATTTTTTCGGAAATACCAGACACCACATCGGCAAAATCGAATGCTCCTTGCTCCTCTGCTATGCGTGCATGAAACACAACTTGCAAAAGGAGATCGCCCAACTCCTCTTTCAGATCGTCGAGGCTGTTGCGTTCAATAGCGTCGGCAACCTCATAGGCTTCCTCAAGCGTGTAAGGAACGACGGACCGGAAAGTCTGCTCCAGATCCCAAGGGCAGCCGCCGTCTGGATCACGCAACTTGGCCATGATCGTAAGCAAAGCATCGATGTGCCGAAGGTCAGCTGGAGCAGCATTATCTTTCATGGGGCCTAGTCTGCCGGTTTGTCTGCAATACCGCCAGCACTCCCGACCTGCGCGACGGCAGCAGCCGCATCACTCATCGGATGTTCGTCGTGGGCGTGCTGGTCTCGTAGCGCTAGCCTGGATCGAAGCAGCTGTTGTTGTTCCCGGTTAAGGGGGAATTTCCACATGACCGCCGCCGCTGAAAGCATGAAGAAAGCGGGGAAGCCAACATAGATGTAGAGGAGTTGATTGAGCGTTTCGGGCGAGTTCGCACCCGTTTCCGCAACAAAACCGATCCAGTCCAGCATGGGGTAGGTGATACCAATGGCAAGCGCCGCACCTACTTTGCCCGTCATCGTCAGCAGGGAATAGTAGAGCCCCGTGCGTTGTTCACCGGTTTCCAGATTGTCATAGTCGACAACGTCGGCCATCACCGAGCGCAACAAAAAGGATCCTGCGCCATATGCAATGCCGTAGGCCGTGTTCCCGAAAAGCAACCACCAGAAACTCTCACGCGGAAAGAAGAGAACCAGAGGCAGGGAGAGCGCTCCATAGATCATGGCGTAGGCGAGCGTGCGGTGTTTGCCAGTAACCGTCGCCAGTTTGATCCAGGCAGGGATGCCCGCAAAGCCAGCAACAAAATAGATAAGAAGCAGCAGGCTGGCATATTGCGGCAGGCCCATCACATAGGTCGCGAAGAAAATGTAGAGCGAACCGGTAATGGCGGGTCCAACGCCGACCAGAAGGTCAGCGACCAGAACCCGTTGGAGCAACCGGTTGGATAAGAGGATTTTCCAGGCTTCCCGGACATCGAACTGGGTTTGTGTTTTGTGGGCCCGTTCTGGCACCAGCCAGACAGCAAGGAAGATGGTGATGGGGAGAAGGATGAGGATAAACCATCCCATAGCGGCGACCCGCTCGCGGCCCCCAGCGTCGCCTTGAACCCACTCGATAATGGCGGGCAGAGCGAGAACGGTGAACATCCCGAAGATCAGGGCAAATTCCCGCCAGCCCTGAATGACCGAACGCTCGTCATAATCCTGAGAGAGTTCCGCCCCCCAGCTCATGTGCGAAATGGTGATGAGCGTCCAGCCGATGTAAAGAATGACCATCCACCCAAACAGGTAGGAGGCCGTATCCGGCGTTGTCGTGGTCCCCAAAATGGACCAGAGGCCGTTGATCCAGCTGAACAGCGCCATGCCCGAAAGAGGGTCGCCCGGCATGAACAACATGTAGGAGGCGATCATCAAAATGGGGGCAGAGAGCACAATCCAGTGGCGGCGCCGTCCCCAGCGACTGGGAAAACGGTCGGACAAAATACCCAAAACCGGGTCTGTGAAGATGTCCCAGAACCGGGCCACCATGAAGATTGTGCCAACGAGCGTGAGGGAGAGGCCCATATCTGCGACGTAAAACGGCGGCAGATACACCACAATTGGCAGGCCAAGTGCCGAAATTGGAATTGCTGGCAAGCTAAACAGGGCCACACGCCAGCGTGGCAGCTTCTCTTCACTACTCATTAAACCTCCCGGGGGGTAGCTCTCAGGCTACAGTGACTTTTTGTCATTTTGACTAAAGAAGCCGATCCGGGGGCAAATGTCCACCCCGCGTTAAGCCTATAGTCCTAGGCTGAGCCTGATTATTTGCATCGCTCGGCACACCTGTCGGGTGAGACGGGGCATTTCGCACGATTATGACCGCGACATCGGACAAACGAGTTGCAGAGAGCGACAGCAAAAAGCTGTCGACGATTTGTCACGGCCCGATAGAACCGGGCCTGTCACCTTCCAGATTGGCGGGGAGAGCATTTGTCGAAGGATATCCCACTACCACGTTGGAAGGTGCGAGCTATCTGGAGATCGGATGTGGAAGCGGCGCAAACGTGATCGCGCAAGCGGCCGCCTGTCCGGAAATGCATTTCACCGGCACCTCGTCAGAGGGAGGAAGCGCGATTGCCGCGTTCGCCCACGACGCCAAATTGAAAAACCTCGACATCGGTGACCTCGATCTCTCTCAGTTCAAAGCAAATCTGGGATCATTTGATTTCGTTGTGGCCGACGATGTGTTCTCCAAAGCATCCACTGCTGAGCGCATGGCTCTGCTGGTCCTCGTCCACCGGCATCTGGCTGATGGGGGAATTGCATGCATCGGCCTGGACATAAAAGCAGAGGGACGCGGGGGAGACGGTTCCGAAAAGGAGGGCCTCACAGATGAGGACCGCCGCACTTGTGAGATCGCCGCCTTTATCGCCATGGCTGAAGCCGCCAAGCTACATCCGATTGGTGATGTGGACCCGCTGAAAACCAATGCTGCCGTTCTGCCTCCTGCTTTGCGGCAAGGGGAGGGAGGTGAGATCGATCTCTCTGTGCTCCTCGGGAATATCGATGAGTACGCCAATATTCGCCACCGCCATGTTTTACTTTGTCATGCTGGGCGGGAGAGGGTTCCTGCAGGGCTCGGCGAAATGCTGGATAATCTTTTCATCACAAGCGCTCTGTCGCGAGAAGACGCAAGCCTTTCAGATGCAGACATGTTGGCTGCAGAGAAGATTACATTTGATGGTCCGGTAAAATATCAAACCGAGAACCAAACGGAAATCGTCACCCTTGCTCTGATGGAGCGCAACAAACAATTCCCGGTGCGCGCTGGCCGCCTTGTCGGACATGTGGCGACTGCTTTACGCAAAGCCGGTGTAAGAGACGTGGCAACAACAGAGGTTGGGCACGCTGTGGCACAGCTATGTCACAAGCTTCTGCCCACCGGCGCGCTGATTACCCATCAAACGGAAACGCGCGCCCTCAACATAATTTCTGACAAGCCTCATCTTGCACCATTGGCTCTGCACCAGGTGCGGCAGGGAGCCGACCATATAACCAGTTTGACGCCTCACCGAATCGCTATCGACGATGTGGCCCGGTTTGTTCTACGCCGGTTCGATGGGGTGCAGACCCGCCAGCAGATCACAGCTGATCTGATACAGGCTGTGGCGGCAGGGGAAATACAAATACCAGAACTGGTGGCCACACCAGAGGCACGCGCCAAGGCAACTGTGCTCAAAGTGCTGGTAAACGCAGCACGGAGTGGATTACTTGTCAGTTAGCCAAACTCAACAGGGACCCGAAGTCGCCGCGCATTACGATGCCGTTCCTTATCACGGCAAAACATTCTCTGTGACCTCAATTTCGCGGCTTGCCGGTGTTGCACAATTCGCAGGCCTGGTGCCGCCACCCATTGAAGGTGCACGCGTTCTTGAAATTGGGTGTGGGGACGGGGGGAACCTGCTTGCACTGGCGACGGCTTTTCCTGCCGCGCATTTCGTCGGTTTCGATGCTTCCTTCGGACAGATCGCCAAAGCGCAGGAAATCATGCTCGGTGCTCGCGTGGAAAATGCTGAACTGCATTGCCGTGATGTATCGACGCCTCCTGCGGACCTTGGCACTTTCGACTACATCATTGCCCATGGTGTTTTCTCTTGGATTTCACCTGCGGCCCGCACCGGCCTGTTGGAGACGGTTCGCACCTGTCTGGCACCGGGTGGCATCGCCTATGTCAGCTACAATTGTTATCCGGGCTGGCATACGCTTGACGGACTGAGGCACCTTCTGCTGGATCATTCGGCGGGAATTTCCGATGGCCCGGAAAAAATCATAGCGGTCCGAAATCTCATGCGTCTGTTGGAGCAGGGGATCGAAGCCGGAGCGATGCCGAGCATGGCGTCGTACCTTCCGGCTCTGAAGTCCGCAAAGTCCGACCCGGACTGGTACCTGTTTCACGACCTGATTTCGAAACACAATCAGCCCTGCTATTTCAAACAGTTTATGGAGCGGGCCCACGACCATGATTTGAAATTTGTTGGCGAGGCAGACTTTTTCCAAATGGCAAAAGGGCGGCTTCCGGCAGCGGTGCGCGCGCAGCTTCCCGCCGACATTGATCCTGTTGCACTCGGCCAGTCCATCGATCACTTCACCAATGCAAAATTCCGTCGCACGCTGCTGACCCATAGCGACACAGCTGTTGGGGAAGCAGGCGGGGGCGACCATATAGAGCGGCTTCACCTCAGGTCGCGACTTGCTCCAGCACTTGGCGTTCCGGTGGGAAAAGAGTTGCTGGCCAGCGAGCGCATAATGTTTGAAGACGCTTTCAAATTCTTTGCAAATGGGCCAGTGGAAATCGCCACCCTCAGTGTCGCCGCATCATATGACCGCTTACCGATCAGCGTGGCGGAGCTTCAGAGAAAGGTAGTTTCTCTTTTGGCGGAGCACGGGGTGCAGGGCGTGCAGGAAGACGCCGTGCGGGGCGACGTTAAAAGTCTGGCGGGGCGGCTGGTGGGGCTAGGCGGCTTCATTCCCTATACAGAGGGAGTGCAGGTTGCGGCAGAGATTGGCGACCGACCACAGATTTCATCTCTTTCTCTCTATCAGGCAAAAAATGAATATCCCTGGGTGAGCAGCATGGTGCCGCACTCTGTCACCACCGACAATATATCCAGGTTTATCCTGAGCCGCATGGACGGCGCGTTGAGCGTGGATCAAATTACAGATTGTCTGGCACAGGAAATTTCAGTGGGACGCCTGAGTGCAAGCAGTGAGGGCAAGACACCCTTGGAGAGCGCCCACAACACAGTCCAGCGGCTGCTTGAGCACGCCATAGAGAGTGGGCTTCTTCTACCTTAGAGACCTCGGCAGAGGGTTCAGGCTTCTCCGACGGCAATGTCCGAACAGAACGGATTGGTCTTACGCTCAACTTCAAACGTCGACATGGGCCCATGTCCGGGCACGAAAGCAATTTCGCCACCCAGCGGAAAAAGCCGGTCGCGGATCGACGAAATCAACTGCTCATGGTTACCACGGGGAAAGTCTGTGCGGCCAATCGAGCCCTGAAACAGAACATCACCCACCAGCGCCAGTTTTGACGGCTCGTGAATGAAAACCACATGGCCGGGCGTATGGCCGGGGCAGTGCCGGACGCGTAAAGTAAGGCCCGCCAGTTCCACCGTGTCTTCGTCTTCAAGCCAGCGGGTTGGCAAAAACGCCTCATACACCGGCATGCCGTAYTTGGAGGCCTGGTTYGGCAGGTCATCAATCAGGAATTGATCGTCCTTGTGGGGACCCTCGATGGGAATRYCGTAYTTGCGGGCAATCTCACCAGCRGCYGATGCGTGRTCSAGATGACCGTGRGTGAGCAAAACCTTYTCCAGCGTCACGCCGGTCTGTTTCAGCGCATCCTCAATCTTGTCGATATCGCCACCGGGATCGACCACAGCCCCAATCATGTTTTCATCATTCCAGAGCAAGGAACAATTCTGTTCGAGCGGCGTAACAGGAATGATGGCGGCTTTAAGAGACATGGATCACCTTGGCGAAAGCAAATGAGTTTAATTCTGGTAGGCCTTTATACGCATTTCGACATTGCGAGGGGAGCTCTATGATGCCGCCATCTTGGTCATCTCGGATAATCAACTAGGCGCATAATGTATATTATGGTAAAAATTATTAACAAAATGCGCGATAAATAGTGGTTCAGAAACGAGTGACGTTCCATTTCACACCTTCTAACGGCAACGAGGAAAAATGTTGAGAATGGAATGGCGGTAAAAACCACGCCAGTCTCACCCGTGTTGCCAAATCAAGCGGCTCAGCCCATGGGTATTCCGCTACAGTAAATCATCACTTATGCAGACGTGCACCGGTCCGATAATGGCTTTGACCTTGTGTGAAAACTTCATTCCACCCATCATTGTGCTAGGCGCATTTGTATCGACTGAAAGTCCATCTTCAGTTTTTTTCTCAGCAGAATAAGAAAGGACCAGATTAGCTATGCCTCAAGTGATTTTAGTACTGGCCTTGGTTCTAGGTTGGTCCAATTGGGCAACCGCAGCTGAAGAATACACAATCCATGGACAGTTCGAGGGATGTGAATATGGCAAACTTTATGAGCTCKACGGCGGCCGCATTTTGGAATGTCTTGAATACAATTACTTTTATGAGTATGCGCCACTGGTTATCGCCAGAAATGATAAAGTCCTGCTCATAGCAGATGAACAGGTGGATGGTCGTATTCACGTTGGGCGGGTCGCCACTACTTCAATAATTGATGACTTCGATGGGTGCGAATTTGGAAAGGTATATCGGCTATTGGGCGGCTTACTATTCGAATGTAACGAGTATAGATACAGCTATAGTTATGCCCCTGAGGTGAAACTCTTTGCCATTAGCGGTCGTCCCGTCAAGGTAATGATTGATGGTGAAGAGTATTCTGGACGATTGTTTGGTGCAAATTGATCATGCTCCCCTGGATTGAGCCCAACACTGGAACACCCATAGATCATGCGGACCTAATGAAGCGCATGGCCGCATCCCGTGTCGTGCTGCTTGGCGAGAGCCATGATCGTTACGACATTCACCGTTGGCAGCTTCATGTGGCGGCAGGCATTCACGCGCATCACAGCAACATTGCTTTGGGYTTTGARATGTTTCCCCGKCGCGTSCAGCYGGTYCTGGATGAATGGATYGCRGGCGCGCTCACCACAGATGCMTTTCTGGAAAAAGTCGAMTGGGAAAARGTCTGGGGATTTGCCGCCGACCTGTATYTGCCRYTGTTTCATTTYTGCCGGGAATTTCAGGTGCCCATGCACGCGCTGAACTGCCGTCGTGCGTTGGTGACAGAAGTCGGCAAATTGGGCTGGGATGAGATCCCGGAGGAAGACCGCGATGGTCTGACACCTTCGAAACCKGCAACGCCCGAATACCGCCAGTATCTGACAGATATTGTCGGCGCTAATCGCGGCCCGGCATCGGCGAAATCATCCCCAGACCCCATTTCGGACCGTTTTGTCCGCGCCCAGCAGACCTGGGATCGGGCCTTTGCGTGCAACATTGCAAACGCTCTGGAAGGCCCAAATCCACCTCTGATGATCGGTATCATTGGCCGGGGGCATCTGGAATTTGGCCATGGAACCCCCTATCAGCTGGACGACCTGGGCATCGAGAACGTCTCCGTTCTGCTGCCGTCTGATGATGCCGAATGGGATACGGCCCAGCAATCCGACATCGCCACGGCGCTGTTCCGGCTTGCCCCTGTCTGAAGCACCCAAGGTGCGGGCTGCGATTTGCCAAAAGACGGCTTTCGGACGACCCTCAGGTTAGACCTGAGGAGGAAAATCAATGGAGAAGCCTGTAATAGCGGCCAAGGAGCCCGCTCGTATTGTGGTCAAGGCCGGTGAGACCTACTGGTGGTGCCGCTGCGGTCGYTCWAAGTCTCAGCCGTTCTGTGACGGTTCGCACAAAGGCACATCGTTTGAGCCCATGGAGTTCGTGGCCGAAAAGGATCAGGCCGTGTTCTTCTGYCAGTGTAAACACACCAAACGCGCCCCGCTTTGTGACGGCAGCCACAAGGAGCTCTGATTGTCGGATTAGATTTTGGCACGTCGCAGATGCATGAATTGATCGGCCATCGCTGACGCCGCCGTTTTTTCAAAGCCGTACTGCTCGTAAAGCCCATGCGCATCGTCCGTGCCCAGCATCCACAGGTGGACGGTGGCGAGTGCCGGGTCGGTCGTAATGGTCTGCATGAGCCATTTTCCCAGCCCCAGACCACGGGCGGCTGGATCAATGAGCACGTCGGAAACCCATGCAAACCGCGCCATGTCGGTCACCACGCGGGTAAATCCCACTTGCGCGCCAGTATCTGTGTAGAGACCGTAACTGCGCGCGTTTTCGATGCTTGTCCAAAGTTTTTCAGATGTGTCATCCGCCGCCCAGTAAGTCTCGTGCAGACCGTCGAACAGCCACTCTTTGTTCAGACGGCTGATGTCAGTGGAGATTTCGAAAACGCCTTGTTTCCAAGAGCTTATGGTCATTACTTCATCCTGTTACGGGGTCTCAATGATCATTCCGTCATAGGCGGGTTCGCGGCCCTCGGGCAGTTCCTTCAGAAGCGTCTGATAGTCCAGAGGAACATGCAGATTGGTCAGCACGCCCCGGCGCACCTTTAACTGGTCGAGCCAGGAAAGAGCGAGGTCCACATGGGCATGGCTCTTGTGGGGTTTGTATTGCAGGGCGTCCACGATCCAGCACTCAATGCCTTCCAGCGCCTTGAAGCTCTCGTCCGGCAGTCCGACCAGATCGGCGGAATAGGCGACGGACCCAAAGCGAAATCCCAGAGACCGTATGTCCCCATGATCCTGATCGAATGGCAGCGCTGTGATCGGCCCCCCGTCCCCCTCAATTGTCACGGGCTCAAGCGGTCGGATCAGGTGCGCATTCAGGATTGGCGGATAGCTGGAGCCTTCCGGGGACTGGAAGCAATAGCCAAAACGCGACATCAGCGTTTCTGACGTATAGGCGTCCATATAGGTTTCAACCTTGCGCATCCGATTGATCGCAACCATCCGCAGGTCGTCGATGCCGTGGCTCTGGTCTGCGTGGTCATGGGTGAACAGAACGCCGTCAATCCATTCCGTCCCGGTGTCGAGCAATTGCTCGCGCATGTCCGGGGAGGTGTCCACAAGAACCGTGGTCTTTTTTGAAGGGTCATCCCCCCACTGTTCCACCAGTAGCGAGCAGCGACGCCGCCTGTTCTTAGGTTCTTCCGGGTCGCAGGCGCCCCAATAGCCGCCAATGCGCGGCACGCCACCAGACGAGCCTGAGCCAAGGATGGTGAAGCGCATGGTCATGCAAGCTGATCCCGGGAGACTTTGGTGAATAGGCGAAAGAAATTGTCTGTGGTCGCGATCGTGAGTGCGTCGAGATCGATCTTCTGCAGCTCGGCGACCTTTGCGGCCGTGTGCGCGACAAAAGCAGGTTCGTTACGCTTGCCGCGATTGGGCACAGGTGCGAGATACGGCGCGTCGGTTTCGACAAGCAGCCGATCAAGCGGCGCACCGGCAACGGTTTCCTGCAGGTCGGCCGCACTTTTGAAAGTCACAATGCCGGAGAGCGAAATGTAGAGACCAAGGTCCAGCGCAGTTAGGGCAAGCGGGCGGCTGGAACTGAAACAATGGAGCAGAGCGGGAAACGCCCCCTTCCCCATTTCCTCAGTCAGAATTTCTGACATGTCCTCGTCCGCGTCGCGGGTATGGATGATCAGCGGCAATTGTGTCTCGCGCGCAGCCTCAATGTGGGTGAGGAAATTCTGCTTCTGTGCCTCACGCGGGCTGTGCTCATAAAAATAATCGAGCCCGGTCTCGCCAATGCCCACCACTTTTGGATGTTGGGCAAATTCCAACAACCGGGCGACAGCCACATCGGGTTCCGCCTCCGCTTCGTGCGGATGAATGCCGACTGTGCAAACAATGTTGTCGTAGGCTTCCGCCACCTTCAGAACCTTGTCAAAGTCCCGGAGCTTTGTGCCAATCGTTACCATCAGCCCGACACCGGCTTCTCCGGCGCGCGCAACCACCTCATCCAGCTCCCCTTCGAAATCAGGGAAATCGAGGTGGCAATGACTGTCGACAAGACGCGGTGTCGAAACACTCATGCGGCCGTCTCCGGCTCGACGTAACGAGGAAAGACAGGTTCAGGCTTGGGCAGTTCCACGCCGGGCTTCAGCCGGTGAGACGCACCACAAAATTCGAAACTGCGCTCGTCTTCGGGCACGCCCAGAACATCGAGAAGTTTCGCGGCACCGGCGGGCACAATGGGCTGAGCCAGCAGAGCAACATTGCGCACAATCTCTGCTGTCACATAGAGCACAGTGCCCATGCGTGTCGGGTCCGTCTTTGTCAGTGCCCAGGGTTCTTCGCCTGCAAAATAGCGGTTGGTCTCCGACACCACATCCCAGATGGCGCCAAGCGCTTTGTGGATCGCGTTCGCATCCATATGGCGGCGCACTGCTTCCAGCATGGCATCTGCCTGATCAAGGATTGCCTGATCTTGTGGTCGAAGATCGACTGGCTCGGGAACAATGCCCCCCAGGTTTTTGTTGAGCATTGAGAGGGAGCGTTGTGCCAGATTGCCAAGGTCATTGGCCAGGTCCGCATTGGTTCGATTGACCAGCGCCGTTTTGGAAAAATCCCCGTCGTTTCCAAATGGCACTTCACGAAGCATGAAGTAGCGCACCGGGTCGAGCCCATACGTGTCGACCAGTTCGAACGGATCAATCACATTGCCGAGCGACTTGGAAATTTTCTGTCCTTCATTGGTCCACCAGCCATGCGCAAACACACGCTTGGGCAACTCAATGTCAGCAGACATTAAGAAGGCAGGCCAATAGACCGTGTGGAAACGCAAAATGTCTTTTCCGATCACATGCAGATCGGCAGGCCAAAATTTGGCAAAGAGCTCGTTCTGTGTATCCGGGTATCCCGTTGCCGCGATGTAATTGGTCAGGGCGTCGAGCCAGACATACACAACATGATCGGGATCGTCGGGAACCTGCACCCCCCAGTTGAAGGTGGTACGGGAGATGGAAAGATCTTTCAGCCCTCCCTTCACAAAGCTCGCAACTTCGTTCCGTCGGCTTTCCGGCAAAATGAACCCGGGCTTATTGAACAGCTCCAGAAGCCTGTCTTGATAGGCGGACAGGCGGAAGAAATAGCTGGGCTCTTCGACCCATTCGACAGGCGCTCCTGTTGGTGCCAGCTTCTCGCCATCGTCGCCTTCAACAAGTTCGTCTTCGCCGTAAAAGGCCTCGTCGCGCACGGAATACCAACCGGCATATTTATCGAGATAAATGTCGCCCTTGTCCGCCATCTTGCGCCAGATCGCCTGCACCGCGTCCTTATGGCGAGGCTCGGTGGTGCGGATGAAATCATCAATTGAGAAGTTCATGACTTCTGCCAGCGCCTGGAAGCGGCCAGAAACCTGAGCGCAAAGTTCTTGTGGCGTGATGCCCTGCGCCTCTGCAGACTTCTCCACTTTTTGCCCGTGCTCATCATTGCCGGTCAGAAACAGGACGTCATACCCATCAAGGCGTTTAAATCGCGCGAGCACATCACACGCCAGCGTCGTGTAGGCGTGACCAATATGCGGCACGTCATTGACGTAGTAGATGGGCGTTGTGATGTAGAAACTTTTCGGGTCGGTCTTCGAGGCGGTCATGGGAAGTGCGCTTTCTGGATCAATCAACAATGGTACGAATTATAAACAGGATCGGGCGGCAGCTCAGGCGGGAACGGATGCTCGGGACGCTGTCGCCTCAAACATCGAAAAGGCATTCAAAATCACGAGCTTACGATCCATATTTAACGCATCAGCGCGACCGGCCAACTCGCCAATCTTTTCCCATACCTCGACCCAGCGATCAAGGCTGACCCCGGTCGTGAGCCGTATTTGAGTGGCCCCCTCGCCAAGGACAATATCAGAATTTGGCGTTCCCGTGGCCCCCACCCGCACCATTCGGGCAATCCAGTCGCGCAGCAGGTCGATCAGCATCCAAAAGGTCTGCTCGGCCCCCCGTCGGGCCGCTTTGTCAGCAAGAGTATGCAGCGCCGCAACGTCAAACCGTGGCATTTGACACAGAAGAGCTACAAGGTCCCGGTAGAGTTCCAGCCCGCCGCCATCAGCGATCGTGAGGGCCCGTCCGGCACTTCCTTCTGCCAGGGTCTCTATGGCACTGGCGTCGCCGGTGGGCAGCGTCACGTTATTGTCGGTCAGGACATGGCCCAGATCGGCTGATCCGAGTGCCGCCAGAGGCAGTTGCCGGCAGCGAGAGCGAATGGTCGGCAAAAGCCGCCCCGGCTGATGGCTCACCAGCAGAAAGATGGATCGTGCGGGCGGTTCTTCCAGAACCTTGAGAAGCGCATTGGCGGCGTTCTGGTTCATCTCGTCGGCACTATCCACCAGGCAGATACGCCAGCCTCCAGCGCCAGCACTCTTGCCGAAAAACCCCACCGTTTTACGGACCACATCCACCGGGATCACGGTTTTGGCCTTCTTGGTTTTTTCATCAACGGGTCGGCGGAGAACCAAGAGATCGGGATGAGCCTGCGCCAGTATCTGGCGCACAGCAGGCATGTCATCCGGGGTCGAAAGATCGGTTCGACCCATCGCTTCAGCTGTCTTCGGATCAGGATAGGTGAGCAGAAATTTTGCCATCCGGTACGCAAGCGTGGCTTTACCAATGCCACTGGGGCCTGTGAGCAGCCAGGCGTGATGCAGCCGACCGCTCATGAAGGCGTCAAACAGCATCCCCTCACCCGCCCCATGCCCATAAAGCTGGGAGGTGTCGCGGGGGTGGCGAAAATCGCCCAGTCGGTCTGGCTCAGGAAGGTCACTCATGCAGGTACATTTATCACGGGCGAGGCCACCTGTCAGAGATCAAAACGATCCGCTGCCTGACGCCAGATCGCCTCAGCGACAGCATCGATATTTGCCGCCCCGTCTATGAGGCTGCATCGCTCCGGCTCCCGGGCGGCAATATCGAGAAATGCCTGTCTCAGGGTCTCGTGGAAGGCCTGCCCCATCTTCTCGTATCGATCCTCGCCCTCTCCGCGAACGTCCGCCCGCGCGAGGCCTTCTGCCACGGGGAGGTCCAGAATGTAGGTGAGGTCTGGTTGAGTGTCGCCAATAACCAGTGTGGAAAGACTGGCAATCGTGTCGCGTCCCAGCTCCTGTGCGTATCCTTGATACGCCATGGAAGAGTCCACAAATCGGTCACACAAGACCCAGGCACCCCGTTTCAGTGCAGGTCGGATCACCTGTGCCAGATGGTCGGCACGGGCCGCAAAATGCAACAGGGCTTCGGTGACGCCAGTCCATCGATCGCTGGGGCCATTGACCAACAAGGAGCGTATTTCCTCAGCGCCGGGAGAGCCGCCGGGTTCTCGTGTCTGAACCACATCTTGGCCAAGCGCTTCGAGCCGCTCGGCGAGACGCTGGACCTGGGTTGATTTACCCGCCCCCTCGCCGCCTTCGAATGTGATGAAGTGCCCGGTCGTAACTTGCGTCCCCATAACGCGCCCTACTTGTTTTCGATCATCTGAAGCAGAGAGCTAACCGCCCGACCGAACAGGCCGATTTGTTCCACATTCGCGCCTGCATATACCGCGAATGTTTGGGTCGGCGTATCCGGTGCCGTTACCGTCAATGTGCCGACTTCCTGCCCTGCCTGAATGGGAGCTGGAATGGGGCCATCGAAATTGACCGTGACATTCATGTCCCGGCGCGCAGCACGGGTCAGAATGAGTTTGACTTCTTTGGCCACGACAAGTGGCACAAGATCGTAAACGCCCTGCCAGACCTGAGCGTTTTCCACCACCTCGCCTGCAGCATAAAGGTCGTAGGCTTTGAACTCGCGGAAACCCCATTGAAGCAGACGCTCGCCTTCTTCAGCACGTTCTTTTTCAGAGTCCAGACCATTGATAACCAGGATCAAGCGCCGTCCATTGCGTTCGGCGGACGCGACAAGCCCATAGCCAGACTCATTTGTGTGACCGGTTTTAAGGCCGTCCACGCCAATGCCGAGATAAAGCAGTGGGTTGCGGTTCGACTGGCTGATGCCGTTCCAGGTGAAATCAGATTCTGAGTAATAATGGTAATAGTCGCCCAGTTCATAGATATGGTGGCGCGCCAGAATGGCGAGGTCTTGCGCTGTCATCCTATGGTCAGGGTCAGGCCATCCGGTTGAATTGCGAAATGTTGCGCGGTCAAGGCCAAGTTCATGTGCACGGCGTGTCATTTCCTCTGCGAATGCTGATTCCGATCCGGCAAGACCTTCGGCTATTGCGATGCAGGCGTCATTGCCAGACTGAATGATCACCCCCCGGATCAAATCTTCAACAGCAATGCGCGAGTTAACTTCTGCAAACATCGTTGACGAACCTGACGCTGCACCACCGCGCCGCCAAGCATCTTCGCTGATGGTGAACTTATCGGTAAGTTTGAGCCGACCCTCTTTCAATGCTTCAAATAGAAGGGTCATTGTCATGAGCTTGGTCATGCTCGCGGGCGCCATCAAGGCATCCCCTTCTTTTTCAAACAGTATAGCGCCTGTCTCGCCGTCCATAAGCACGGCATAGGCTGCCTTCGTCTCAAAGGCCCCTGCCCAGCTCGCAGACGTCGCCGCTATCAGAAAGAATGTAGCGATCAAACTTGGAAGAACGTGCTTAAGGAGACGAATAGACATATGGCACTCTAAGCTTTCTGGTGACAGCAATAACGGACGGCTGGGTTCCGACAGTATTTGCAGAACCTTACCTCAGGTTGAAGATTTACGGAGTGGATTATTCAAAAATCACGCGAGCGCCGGGATGTCCTCGGCCCGACACCTGCTGCAGAAGGCCATTTACCGCCTGGGGGTCTTCAATCGGCCCAACACGAACACGGTACAGTTCTGTGCCGTTGATGTTGATCGGATGAATATCCACGGAGCCGAGATCGGAAAGTTGCAATTTCAGCGCTTCCGCATTTGCCTGACTGGAGAAGGCTCCCGCCTGCACATAGGTTCCAGACGCCGGAACAGCGATCACAGATTGTTGCGCGGCAGAGGAGGCAACTTCGCCGGGTGCATCGGCGATGGGGGCCATATCCGAGGCGAGCAAGGTACCCGTGCCAACGATGCTGGGGTTTGCGGGGGTAAGCGAAACAACCTGGACCGCCTCCGTTGGAGAGGCTGCGGCGGGGTCCCGGTCAGAAGTCTGCTGGGGTGGCGGAGCGATAAAAACATCTCCCGCCGTTACGGTTTGCACGTTTGCGACATCGCCTTCCAAGGGGGCGCGGCGCAGATATTGAACTCTGACCCGCGCCGTCCCCTTGTTTATGTATCCCAACAATTGGGCAGAACGGCGCGACAGGTCTATTTCGCGATCGGCCACAAAAGGACCACGGTCATTGATCCGGACAACCAGGGAGCGTCCATTTTCCAGATTGGTCACCCGCGCATAGATCGGCATGGGCAATGTCGGATGGGCCGCTGTTACCAGGTTCTGGTCAAACACCTCACCATTGGCTGTGGGCTTGCCGTGAAAATTGGGACCATACCAAGAGGCAATACCTTCATTGTCGTATTCCTCGTTTTCAGCGGGATAGTACCAGTCGCCATCAACTTTATAGGGATCGCCAATCTTGTAGATGCCACCCCCGGTAGCCCCTGTTGCACCAATTGACTTAGCAACATGGGCACCAAATTGCGCTTCGGCGCAGCCAGATACCATGAGCGGTCCGCTCAACATTCCAGCAAAGACTAATACCTGTAGGGTTTTGTATCGGTTGGCCATCTGATCTCCGTCGCGTCAAACGCGCATGCTGTCCGAATCACTTCGAACTTGCCTTTGCYTCTTATACCGCCGTGTCCGGGTGCTATAAAGGCTTGTACAAAACCCAGCGTGGAGACGAACGTGAGCGAGCAAACCCCCTCTCTAACCAGCCAACTGGTAGATATGATCCGGGCAAAACCGGTGAGCGAGGCCGATTTGGCCGCTGCAGCCCTATTTACGCTGGATGCCATCGCGAACACATGTGCGGGGCAGAATTCTGAGGCAGGTCGAATACTTCTCTCCTGGTTTGAGGCTGGCCACACAGGCAACCGGATGCCAGATACGGGCAGCACCAGTTTTTTGCTGGGCGCCCTCACCCATATTCTGGAGACCGATGACCTGCATCGACRATCCGTGGTGCACCCAGGGTGTGTCGTTGTTCCGCCCGCGTGGGTTCTGGCAAAGGGACGGGGAATAAAAGGCCGTGCGTTTCTCACAGCTGTTTTGCACGGCTTTGAAGCGACCACCCGCATCGGCATGGCTGTTGGAGCGGAGCATTACCGGATTTGGCACAACACTTCGACATGCGGTCCGTTCGGATCGGCCATGGCGGCGGCCACTCTGTTGGGGCTGGATGCGGAGCAGACAACACACGCCCTTGGCAATGCGGGAAGCCAGGCTGCCGGGCTTTGGGAATTTCTTGAAACCGGGGCGATGACAAAACACCTGCACGCCGGGCATGCGGCGGAGGCCGGTGTCAAAGCCGCTGAACTTGCGAGCCACGGGTTCACCGGGCCACCCAAAATTCTGGAAGGCGAAAAAGGTTTCTTCCGTGCGGCCTGCCCGGACGCAAACCCAGAAGCTGTTTTGGCTGATCCACATGCACCCTGGCAATTGGTGGGCACATCGATCAAGCCATGGCCGTCTTGCCGACACACGCATCCCTCCATTGATGCCGCGATTGGCATTAGGGGTGTTTTGCAAGAGCGAGGCATTGATCCGGCTGGTGATGCTGTCGAGAAGATCGAAGCGCGCGTCTATCAGGCCGCGTTGGATATCTGCGATCGTCCAGAGCCGACCAGTGAGTATGAGGCGAAGTTCTCACTCCACCACACTGTTGTGGCAGGACTTGCCCGTAGCAATGTCGGTTTCGATGCTTTTGGTGCCAGCGCGCGTCAAGACCTTGCAAGCCTGCGCGAAAAAGTAAGCGTGGTCCTGGCGGACCCCTATGCGTCTGCGTATCCCAAGGCTTGGGGAAGCGCTGTGACGGTGACCTTGAAGTCAGGCGAGGAAATTACAGAAGCACGAAACCACGCCAAAGGAGATCCGGAAGCGCCCTTGTCTCATGACGAGATGGTCGCAAAAGCGAAAATGTTGCTGGAGCATGCAGGCATGCCCCGGGCGGACGCCTTCGTGGATGCCGTTCTGTCGCTACCCACAGACACCGCCCTCCCAGGGCTTTCTTTGCCCGGAAGCTTGAACGAGATGTAATGAAGTCAGATTAGCGAGCGCGTTTGCTGGTCGCGTTAGACAATGATGTAGCTCAGGTAAACTTGGGCTGCAACGCCGACTAGGACCGAACCCCAAATCCAGCTTGTGCGAAATAGAAATCCGCGTTTGTTTGCCTTGCTCGAGGAACCTGCTTTAGAAGCCGCATCTTCGACCTCCGTCGAGACCGCCGGCATCGGCAACCGAGACTCCCGCAAGGCTGACATAAACACGTAAGTACCCAGAACGATCATTGTGACGGCTGGTACCCACCATTGTGTGAAATCGACTTCCATAACCCCTACCAACTCACTCTTTTTTGTTACATTTCCCTGCGGTACGAGTTGAAATATCAACTCAGTCCGAGTGCTCCCTCTCGGCCCGAATGATCCACCCCGCCCGAAACTCACTGCCGCATTGTGTCAAACTAGGGCCTCGTTGGCAAAGCTCATTTCGCGCACACTTGTTTAAGTGGTTAGCGGGGTCCATGGTGCATTAACCATATTGTGATACTGAGCTAACCAACTGTTCCAATTATGGGATTTTCCATGCCGCACGAGAGACGTGAAATCATCTTTTCAATGAGCGAGTTTCTTGACGCGCTGATGCGGTACAATGAGATGCGCGGTGGCCTGCGCTATCAGAACCATCAGATCAGACAAATTGGCGTCGACAGCGACCAAGACGGTGTTGCGGAGCTTACTTTTGATGATGGGGAAATTGTCAAATTCTCCGATACAGACATCCTCGCGTCCCTCATTGCCTATTGCATTGAGCACCAGGTTCCTTTGCCTGCCAGGGCAGGAAAAAAGGTAGTGGTGAAGGAGGACAGCGTGGAACTCGCGATAGAAAGTAAGACGGATTGGGTGCGTCCCATCAAACTACCCATGAAATTTAGGCAAAGACGGGGCAGATGAGCGTTCTTTCCTTTGTGCCCGCAGGCGTTATTTGCTAAACGGTGCATCAGGTTAGGCGGCGAAGCTGCGAAGTGAGTCGATACCTAGCTGTGGAGGGGTGCGAGAGTGGTTGAATCGACTGGTCTTGAAAACCAGCAGGCGTGCAAGCGTCTCGTGGGTTCGAATCCCACCCCCTCTGCCATCATCTTCAAACGAGATTTAGACGAAGCCGCACCGTAAGTGGTGGGTTCGCTATCCCACCCCCTCTGCGATCCTCCTCAAATGAGTTCTACGTCTTTCCACCACGCGTGAGCGATTGCTCGCCGCCGGATTTAGCTTTGTCGTCAGACTTTTGTTTCTTAGCAACATCGCTGCGCTTGTTCTTGGCGGCATTCTTTTTTGCGCGGGTCCACTTCTCTTTCTTCTTGCCCTTGGGCTTTCCCCTGCTTTTGGAATCTGATTTCGGGCGTTCCATTTCGGAGAGTTCTGGTACCCAGTTCTCATCGCTTGGGGCATCGGCACTGTCACCCTTATCCACTTTTGGAGTGGCGGGGTCGGCTTTTGGAATGGCGCGGTCGGCCTTGTAGGGTTTTGCCGCCTTATCAGGTCGCGCAGGCCGTTCAGACTTTGTGGTTTTGGGAGCTTTACCGCCATCACGGGTGATGCGGATCGATTTCTCGCCACCGCCGGACGCAGCCACAGCTTCCATGAAGCGATCTGCATCGCGGGCTTTGATTTCAAATCGGGTTTCACTGTCACCGATTTTGATCGAACCCACTTCGCGTTTGGTCACATGTCCCAGACGGCAAATGATCGGCAGCAGCCAGCGGGGCTCTGCGCGTTCTTTCTTGCCGGCTGTCATGGTGAACCACACGCTCTCGCCGAACGCCTCGCGGGGTTCACGTTTGCCCCGGGGTTCGCGGCGTGACCGGCCCGTGTCGTCATGGACCGGTGCATCTAGCAGTTCTTCTGCAGCTGGCATTTCTGCCTGACATCGGCTGAGGAAGGCGGCAGCCACTTGCTCCGCTCCATGGCGCTCCAGCAATTGCTTTGCGAAACTCATATCGTCATCACTGTATTTGGCCGTCAATGTGGGATCGGAGAGCATTCGTTCTGTATCACGCGCCTTGATTTCATCAAGGCTGGGCGCACTGCCCCACTCTGCTTCCACCCGCGCGCCCTGAAGAAGGCGTGAAGCACGGCGGCGCATGGTGTGCGGCACAATCAGTACGCAAGTACCTTTTCTGCCTGCCCGTCCTGTCCGCCCACTACGATGCTTGAGCACATCACTGTTCGTCGGCAGGTCTGCGTGAATGACCAGTTCAAGTCCCGGCAGGTCAATACCGCGGGCCGCCACATCTGTGGCGACGCAAACCCGCGCGCGGCCATCGCGCATGGCTTGCAGCGCATGGGTCCGTTCGCTTTGGCTGAGTTCTCCGGAGAGCGCGACGACGGAAAATCCGCGATTGCCAAACCGACTGCAGAGCCGGTTCACTTCCATACGCGTCTTGCAGAATACAATGGCGCTCTTCGCATCGTAGAAACGCAGGACATTGATGATCGCATGTTCTTTATCATTGGGCGCGACAGACAGGGCACGATATTCGATATCAACATGCTGCTCGCGCTCGCTCACGGTCGAAATGCGCAAGGCGTCTTTCTGATAACGCTTTGCCATGGTTGCGATGGCGCGCGGTACCGTGGCTGAGAACATCAGCGTGCGGCGTGTAGCCGGTGCGGTGTCGAGGATAAATTCCAGGTCTTCCCGGAAGCCGAAATCCAGCATCTCATCAGCTTCATCAAGGATCACAGCTCTGAGCGCCGACATATCCAAAGCTCCGCGTTCGATATGATCGCGCAGGCGCCCCGGTGTGCCGACAACAATATGGCACCCTCGATCCAGCGTCCGCCGCTCGGCGCGCGGGTCCATGCCCCCGACGCACGATGCGACGCGTCCACGTGCTTCTCCATACAGCCAGACCAGCTCGCGCTGAACCTGAAGTGCCAGTTCGCGTGTTGGGGCAACCACAAGGGCCAGTGGTGCGCCAGACCTGTCAAACGTCTCCAACTCGCCCAACAGCGTGGGCGCGATCGCTAGGCCAAAAGCAACSGTTTTRCCMGAYCCGGTCTGTGCGGATACCAGCAAATCKGCACCATCTGCYTCWGGCTTGATGACGGCTTCCTGCACYTCWGTCAGRGCYTGRTAGCCCTTTTTGTCGAGCGCACGGCYAAGGGCCGGTGGGATTTGGGAAGGCAGGGCCATAGTGATCATTTTTCCAGCTAGANTRTGCACCCGGCTCAACCWWAKSARNGCATGGCGAGGAGTGACGAAAGGCGGGTCATATACGATTTTTCTGGATCGTCCAAATGCTGCTTTGTCACACGTTCGGGCAGGCCCCGGTCAGCGCCGAAAAATGAGGGACAAGGCCGGTTTTGAACCTTTCGCTTCCCTTCTGATAGGTTAGCGCATCGACATTCAAAAATACCGGCAGCGACCTCAATGGGGCCTGGAAGCCGGACCAGACGAGGCAGACTTCATGGGAATTCAGAGACTTCTAATCGCCAATCGTGGCGAGGTGGCTGTTCGTATCGTGCGCGCGGCGGCTGAGCTGGGTATGGGGTCTGTCGCCATCTATGCCAAAGACGATGCCAGGTCGCTCCATGTGCAGGTCGCAGATAGTGCCGTCGAACTGGCGGGCACCGGCGTTCCGGCCTATCTGGATGGAGATGCGATCATCCGTGCTGCCAAAGAGGCAGATTGCGACGCCATCCATCCAGGCTACGGATTTCTGAGCGAGAATGCAGATTTCGCCCGTGCTTGCGCCAAAGCGGGATTGATCTTCGTTGGACCCAACCCAAAAGCACTGGCTCTGTTCGGGGACAAAACAAGCGCCCGCGCCCTGGCACAGAAAGTCGGTGTGCCGCTCTTGCCCGGCACAAACGGGGTGACCAGCCTTGCAGAGGCGAAAGCCTTCTTCGACACGTTGGGCTCTGGGGGCTCCGGCGGTGCAATGATGATCAAGGCGCTGGCTGGTGGCGGGGGCCGCGGCATGCGCCCGGTCTTTTCCGCATCCGAAATAGATGAGGCCTATGCGCGTTGTCAGTCGGAGGCAAAGTCGGCATTTGGGAACGAAGATGTTTATGTCGAACAACTGATCACCCGGGCCCGTCATATTGAAATTCAGATCATCGGCGACGGCAAAACCGTCATTCACTTAGGTGAGCGGGAATGCTCCCTGCAGCGTCGACGCCAGAAGCTGGTGGAAGTGGCTCCCAGCCCCACCCTGTCTGAAGAGTTGAGAACAAAATTGTGCGACGCGGCGGTGACCCTCGCCAGCGAAGCGGCATACGACAATATTGGCACGTTTGAGTTTCTGGTCGATGCCGCCGAGGGAGCCAGTGCCGAGTTCGCTTTCATGGAAGCCAATCCACGCCTGCAGGTGGAGCACACGGTGACGGAAGAAGTGACCGGCGTCGATCTGGTCAAAACCCAATTGCGGATCGCTGGGGGCGAAACTTTGGCCTCTATGGGGCTTACGGAAACGCCCGCCCCAAGGGGGTATGCCATTCAGCTCCGCATCAACATGGAAACAATGACCACTGATGGGGAGGCAATGCCGTCAGGCGGCACACTGGACGCCTTCCAGCCCCCAACCGGCCCCGGTGTTCGCGTGGATACATTCGGCTACGCCGGATACACCACCAGCCCGCATTACGACTCCCTGCKCGCCAAACTCATCGCCTATTCACCAAGTGCTGACTATGCCGATGCGGTTGCACGTGCCTCCAGGGCCCTTTCCGAATTCAATATTGCAGGGGTTAAAACCAATATCGGTTTTCACCTCAACCTGTTGCGCATGCCGGAGTTTGTGGCAAATGACATCTACACAACTTTCATTGCCGATCATGCCGCCGGACTGAGTGAACCCACTGCCCAGAAATCACGCTTCTTTGTGACAAATGGTGAGAGTGCTATCGCGCCAAAACTCGCGACCAGTGTCACCGGCCCGGAGGGCACACTCCCCCTTCTCTCGCACCTGCAAGGCCGGGTGGTGAGCATTGATGTGGCGGAAGGCGACAGCGTGGCGCCCGGACAACAGATCGCCATTCTCGAATCCATGAAGATGGAACACATTGTGATGGCTGCGACCGGCGGCATCGTGCGCATGGTCTGTGTGGCGGTCGACGACACTGTTTTCGAAGGTCACCCTCTCGTGTTCATCGAAGAGGGTGATGTTGCTGGCAGCGACGAAACCGCAGCGGCAGAAATTGATCTGGACCACATAAGGCCTGACTTGGCGGAAGTCATTGAGCGCCACGCCATCGGTCTGGACGAACGCCGACCCGACGCGGTCGCACGCAGAAGGTCGCGCAATCAACGCACCGCGCGTGAGAATGTCGACGACCTATGTGATGAAGGAACCTTCATTGAATATGGCGCSYTSACRCTGGCYGCCCAGCGSCGTCGCMGKTCMATGGARGASYTGCTSAAGATGAGCCCCGCCGATGGCATGGTAAGYGGTGTGGGCGCRATCAACGGMGACAARTTTGGAGAAGAGGCYGCKCGYGCCYTGATCCTCTCYTAYGACTTYACGGTTTTCGCKGGCACCCARGGTGCSATGAACCACAAAAAGACCGAYCGCATGYTGCAACTGGCCCACAAGTGGAACCTGCCYTTGGTGCTGTTTGGGGAAGGTGGCGGYGGACGSCCYGGSGATACGGATGTTGCYGGYGTGGCCGGGCTCGACGTGACSACGTTYAAGARRTTYGCAGARYTGAGYGGCAAGGTRCCKGTYATTTCCATYGTCTCCGGGCGYTGCTTTGCAGGCAACGCGGCTCTTGTCGGGTGCAGCGATGTGATCATCGCGACCGCCAACTCCAACATCGGCATGGGTGGCCCTGCCATGATCGAAGGCGGTGGTCTGGGGGTCTACAAGCCCGAAGATATCGGCCCCATCGATGTGCAGACAAAAAACGGTGTGGTCGACATCGCCGTAGCCGACGAGGAAGAAGCCGTCGCCGTCGCGAAAAAATACCTCTCCTACTTCCAGGGCTCGTTCAAAACCTGGGAAGTGGAAGATCAGCGAAAACTAAGACATCTCATTCCTGAAAATCGCCTGCGGGCCTACGACGTGCGCACCGTCATCAACACACTGGCGGACAAAGACAGTGTGCTGGAGCTTCGAAAAGACTTTGGTATTGGTATCCTGACCTGTCTGGTGCGCCTGGAAGGCAGACCCGTCGGCTTGATCGCCAACAATTCCTATCATCTGGGGGGTGCGATTGATGCAGACGCGGCGGACAAGACCGCCCGCTTTATGCAGCTGTGTGACGCGTTCAATATCCCTATTCTCTCACTCTGCGATACGCCGGGTTTCATGGTCGGGCCTGAGGTGGAAGAGACTGCACAGGTGCGTCACGTCTCCCGCATGTTTGTGACGGCGGCCAACCTGTCMGTGCCTTTCTTCACRATTGTTCTGCGCAAAGGATATGGGCTGGGCGCACARGCCATGACRGGYGGCACYTTCCATGCGCCCTTCTTCAACGTCTCCTGGCCRACRGGAGAGTTYGGSGGCATGGGGCTSGARGGCGCKGTGCGTCTWGGYTAYCGGCGCGAGATGGAGGCGATTGAAGACGAGGACGAACGCCAGGCCTTTTTCGNAAAAATGGTGGCACGCTCCTACGCAAGTGGTAAAGCCATCAACATGGCGTCGTTTCTGGAAATCGACGGGGTCATTGATCCCAGTGAGACACGCCATTGGGTTATGCGCGGTCTGAAATCTGCCCCTGCGAGTGATACAAAGGGTCAAAGGTCGCGCTCGTTTATCGACACCTGGTGAGCGACAAACGGAACGGTCATGAGAAGTTAGGAAATAGAATGAACAGCCACGAAGTTGATTTCAAAATTATAGGTGATGACCTGCAGCTCGTCGAAATCGAACTCGATCCGGGAGAAAGCATCATCGCTGAAGCAGGTGCCATGACCTATATGGAAGAAGGCATCGAGTTTGAAACACGGTTGGGAGATGGCGCTAAACCCGATGAAGGCATGATGGGAAAGATCTGGAGTGCGGGCAAACGCATGTTGACCGGCGAGTCTTTGTTCATGACCCATTTCACCAATCAGGGACCACGCAAAGCATCGGCAGCTTTTGCGGCCCCTTTCCCCGGCAAGATCATTGCCTTCGATATGAGCAAGACCGGTGAAATTCTGTGTCAAAAGGACTCGTTCCTCGCAGCGGCTCTGGGCACAAGCATTGATATCGCCTTTCAAAAAAAGCTCGGTGCCGGATTTTTCGGTGGTGAAGGTTTCATCCTTCAGCGATTAAACGGAGATGGCATGGCCTTTGTTCACGCAGGCGGCACCATCGTGGAGAAAAAACTTACCGGAGAAAAACTGCGTGTGGACACGGGCTGCATCGTGGCCTTCTCGCCGTCGCTGGATTACAACATCGAACGAGCTGGCGGACTGAAGTCCATGCTGTTCGGTGGCGAGGGACTTTTCCTGGCTACCCTGCAGGGCACAGGCACTGTGTGGCTTCAGAGCCTGCCCTTCTCACGCCTTGCCGACCGCATCATCGCACATGCACCCCAGATGGGTGGTGCCAATCAGGGTGAAGGCTCGGTCATTGGCAGCGCCTCACGCATGTTCAAAAATTAGTCTAGTCGATCGCGGGCTGTGAGGGACGGCCGAGCTTGAACGTGGCAMTGGCACGGGCCACAAGCTCGCCATCCTCCCGACGAAGCTCCGCTTCCGCAAAGGCAATCGATTTGCCACGATGGCGCACCCAGCCTTCCCCGATCAAAGTACCCATATCAGCTCGACCCAGGAAACTGGTCTTGAGTTCGAGCGTTACCTGGGGAGTGAGCGTCTTGTTTGTTGAGCGCACGGCGTGACCACACAGTCCATCCAACATGGCGGCAAGAAAGCCACCGTAAATCCGCCCGCCCCGATTGACAAAATTCTCCCCGGCAAAAAAAGAGGCCTTTATGTAGCCCCGCTCGGGGTCGAGCTCGAGCACCTTTTTACCCAATGTATGCGCAGCAGGGGATTCCCAGTCGTCAGACGGCATATCGTTCATGCGGTTTTTAGACGCCGTGCATAGAGGTCGAACACTTTCGTCCAGGCCTTTTCCGCAGCATCTTCCACATAAGCATCGCGCTCAGGAAAACAGAAGCCGTGCCCAGTCCCAGGCCACACGTCGAGTATGTAAGGCACCTTGTGGGAATCCAGTTCAGCCTTGAGATCAGGGATCACATTGTCCGGCACCCACTGGTCGGTTTCAGCGAATCCCAGATACAATTCACCCTTCATCTTACTGGCGAGCTTGTGGGGCGTGTCCGGTGCGTCCGTCACAATGCTGACGCCGTACAGAGAGGCGGCAGCAGCAAAATTGTCAGGGAATGATCCAAGGACGCTGACCACATACTGCCCGCTCATGCAAAATCCAATACAACCCATCGGGCCACCATTGGCGAGAGGCGATTTTTTCAGCCAGTCAAGCATGGCTTTCGTGTCCGACATCACCAGCTTGTTGGAAAGCGAGCCCATAGCGTCGAACATTTTTTTCAAGACGGATTCATCTGCGTCTTTCATGTTTAAACGAATTTTGCCAAGCCGGTAATACATATCTGGCAACAGCACCAGATAGCCCTCGCCCGCGATCCGGCGAGCGAAGGAATAGAGTTCTTCGCGAATGCCCGGCGCGTCCATATAGAGCACCACAGTTGGATATGTTGTCGACCCGCCTGATGTATCCGGCCAGGCGACAAAGGTTTCCATTGCGCCGTCGGGTGTTTCAATCGTCGTGATTTCTTCGCTCATAATGGACCTCGCTGAGCACGATATGATGCGGAAAATTAGGCTGAGGCAGCGGCACTCGGGCGTGCTTTCACTCGCTCAAACCAGGCAACAATATTTTTATTGTTGGTATCGATGGGCTGCCCGACGGCTGTTCCAAAGTCGAGAAATCCAAACAGCAAAATGTCAGCAAGCGTAAAGCGGTCACCTGCGATCCAGGTTTTCCCCTCCAGTTGCTCATCCAGCCATTTAATCTTGTCTTGTGCAATTGCCTTCAAACCCTCGGCCGCATCGGGCAGGCAGCGCATCCGGTCTTTGAACATTGGCAAGCCTTCAGAATAACGAAAACCAGAGGCCAGCGGCTCGCAGACACCAAGATCGATACGACGGACCCACATGCGTGTCTCCGCRCGYTCTTCYGCATTTGARCCAAYAAGAACAGGRGTKGGGTTTTTCTCTTCGAGATACTCACAGATGGTTGTGATCTCGGAAATGATRTCGCCATTGTCGAGCTCGAGTGCGGGAAGTTGYCCTGCWGGATTAACYTTCAARTAGYCSGCYTGCCGGTTTKCACCRCCCATCARATCAACTTCTTCGTAGGGGACTTTCACGTCCTTCTCAGCAAGAAACATTTTGACGACGCGCGGATTTGGGCCGATGGAATTATAGAGTTTCATTGAAGCCTCCTCCCCCACACATTCGAATGCGGGATATTGTTTTGATGTTTTTGTTGGGTAGAGTCTTAACGGAACCGGCAGCTCACCGCCACCTATTCCAAATTGGCTCTGCCAAACAAGCGCGGGTCTGGTATGAAAAGACCCACTTTGAGCCATTCACGACTTTCCTCCAGATCCGGCACCCAGATACATGTCAGAAAACGTAGCGTCAGCCACCCCAAGCCCATCGCAAGAGGGGAAAACCCCCATCTTTTACGGCTGGTACATCGTCGTTGGGGCGCTTGTGGTGATGACTGTTTCTGCAGGCTTTGGCTTCTACAACCTGTCTGTCTATCTCGCCGCGTTCGTCAACGAACGGGGTTTCTCGGTTGGATACACGTCTGCCGCGACGGCTGTTTTCTTTGTGTCTTCGGGCATAAGCGGCATGGCCGTTGGCTGGTTGATCGAGAAGTTTGATCCCCGCTGGACCATTGCCGCGGGCGCTCTTATCGCAGGTCTGGTTCTGTCCACTGCCGGGTGGGTGACCGAACTCTGGCAACTTTATTGTTTCTACGCGCTGTTCGGCATGGCCTATTCTGCTTGCGCGCTCCTGCCCTGCACAACATTGGTAGCGCGTTGGTTTGAGCGTCGCCGCTCCGTTGCTTTGTCGGTCGCCTCCACGGGTCTGTCGCTGGGGGGCATCTTGCTCACCCCTCTGTCCGCGCAACTGATCGAGGGACTGGGACTGGGCGGCGCCGCACCGTGGTTGGGAGCTGGATTGTTTCTGGGCATTGTGCCCGTTGCCCTCCTGCTGTTTCGGCCAAGCCCTGCGTCCATGGGACTGGCACCAGACGGCGACCCGCCCCACGACGCATCGTTGGGAACACCCCCACCCGTCAAAGGCGTTCCCTATCAGGTCGCCATCAAAAGTCGCTTCTTTGTGTTTTCCACCATGGCCTTCATGGCGTCCATGATGGCGCAGGTCGGGTCCATTGCCCACCAGTTCTCACTCGTTGTGGGCCGCAGTGGTGACCGGGAGACCGCCGCCCTGGCTGTCTCCATCATGGCCGGCGCCAGCATCGCCGGTCGGCTTCTTGGGGGCTGGGCGCTACCGCATATTTCCTCGCGCATATTCATGGCGACACTGCTGGTGGGACAGGCGCTGACCCTGGCCCTCTATGCGTACGCCGTTACGCCCACCACCATGTTGATGGTCGCGGCCATGTTTGGCCTGACCGTTGGTAATCTCCTGATGATGCAGCCTCTGCTGATGGCGGAAGCATTTGGCACGCGGGCTTATGGCCGCATTTTTTCCACGTCACAACTTTTCACCACCATGGGTGTTGCCAGTGGCCCGGCTGTGTACGGCCTGGTCTATGAGGCCGCCGGTGGCTACGAGGCGTCGTTCCTCTATGGCGCGGCAGCCTCTCTTCTGGGGCTGGTAGCCCTTTTCTTTGCGGGCCCAGTAGATGCTCCGGAAAAACAACAGGATAAAATGGATGTCTGATTTTGGTCCCAGCGTAACTTTGAACAATCCAGCCTTTATCCATCGCACCGCTCTGATCTACGGCAAAGTCTTTGTCGACGAAGAGAGTTCCCTGTGGCCTTACGTGGTGATCCGCGCAGAAATGCATGAAGTTCGTATCGGCAAGCGCACCAACATTCAGGACTTCGTCATGATCCATGTTGGCAATTCAACGCCGACCATCATCGGCGATAATTGTTCGATCACCCACCACTGCACAATCCATGGGGCGGAGATCGGTGACAATTGTCTGATCGGCATTAATTCCACCCTCATGGATGGGGTGAAGGTTGGGAAGAACTGCATCATCGGCGGACACACGATCCTCACCGAAGGCACGGTCATTCCAGACAACTCAATCGTCATGGGTGCCCCCGGCAAAGTCGTGAAAACGCGCGACAGTGGCGCCGCCAATATCATGAACGCTGCTTTCTACAGCGAAAACGGCAAAGCCTACGCCCAAGGCGAACATCGGGTGGCTGAAACGGCTGCCTTCAAAGCCGCCATGGAACATGAGCTAAAGGCGCTGGCCTCCTGATTTCGTGGGATTATTTGACGGTGGCGTAACCGCGGCAGGCCGACTATGCTGCGCCGCAACAGCACTCGCAATCTGGTGAAATCCGATGAAACTACCTGCATCCTTCTATCAGCCTCTGGCCATTGGTGCCCCCGCGCCCTATCGCGAGCTTCCAATGGCGCTCGAGCGGATGATCCACTTTTTTCCGGCGCACAATGAAAAGGTGCAGGCCAAGATACCGGGCCTGATCCCCAATGTGGATGTGATCCTGGGCAATCTGGAAGATGCAATACCGGCGACCGCCAAAGAGGCCGCCCGTGCTGGCTTCATCAAGGTGGCGCAGGAAAACGATTTTGCAGGGACCGGTCTGTGGACCCGCGTCAACGCCCTGAACAGCCCTTGGGGCCTCGACGACATCGTTGAAATAGTCTCAACCGTTGGCGACAAGCTGGATGTGTTAATGGTGCCGAAGGTCGAAGGGGTCTGGGACATTCACTATGTGGATCAGCTCCTCGCCCAGCTTGAGGCCAAAAACGGGATTAAAAAGCCCATCCTCATTCACGCCATTCTGGAAACCGCGCAGGGCGTCAAAAACGTCAACGAAATAGCAGCGGCCAGCCCCCGCATGCACGGCATGAGCCTGGGGCCAGCTGATCTGGCGGCATCCCGTGGCATGAAGACCACCCGCGTCGGCGGAGGTCATCCCTTCTATGGCGTGATCGAAGATCCCAAAGAGGATGGCTCTGCCCGTGTCTTCGCCCAGCAGGACCTGTGGCACTACACAGTCGCGCGCATGGTTGACGCCTGCCTGTCGAACGGAATTCGACCTTTCTATGGTCCTTTCGGCGACATTGCTGACACGGAGGCCTGCAAGGTGCAGTTCCGCAACTCCTTCTTGATGGGGTGTGTCGGCGCTTGGTCTTTGCACCCCGTTCAAATCGACATCGCTAAAGACGTCTTCAGCCCTGATGCTGGCGAGGTGAAGTTTGCGATGCAGATTCTGGAAGCCATGCCGGATGGAACAGGTGCTGTAATGATCGACGGTAAAATGCAGGATGACGCAACCTGGAAACAGGCAAAAGTCATCGTCGATCTGGCGAAACGTGTTGCTGAAAAAGATCCCGAACGCGCGACAGCCTACGGCCTCTAGCGCCTCAACGGGAGGCCGCCTGTCGACAGCCTCCCCTTTTTGTAAACGACTTAGACCAGTTCGGTCATTGCCTCTTGTGTGAAGGCTTTAAGCTCGCTGGCCCGTCCTTCACGGATCTTGTTTGCCCAATCTGGGTCAACCAGAAGCGCGCGTCCAACGGCGACCATGTCAAATTCGTCCTTAGCAAGACGGTCGAGCAATTTGTCGATGCTTGTTGGTTCGGAGCCTTCGCCCCCAAAGGCCGCGATGAATTCGCCCGAAAGGCCGATGCTGCCGACCGTGATCGCTGGCTTGCCCATCAGCTTTTTCGTCCAACCAGCAAGATTGAGGTCAGACCCTTCAAACTCAGGCTCCCAGAAGCGCCGTGTGGAGCAATGGAAAACATCCACGCCCGCATCAGAAAGCGGCTTCAGGAATGCAGCGAGTGCGTCCGGTGTTGTTGCAATCTTGTGGTCAAAATCCTGTTGCTTCCACTGTGAGAACCGCAGGATCAGTGGAAAGTCGTCGCCAACTTCTGAACGAACTGCATTGATAATATCAACACCGAAACGGGTGCGGGCAACGGCGTCGCTGCCGCCATACTCATCGTCGCGCACGTTTGTGCCTTCCCAGAAGAACTGGTCGATGAGGTATCCGTGCGCCCCATGAAGCTCGATACCATCAAAGCCGATTTCACGAGCGGCACCTGCAGCTCGACGGAAGGCATCAATAGTATCTTGAATGTCTTCTTTGGTCATAGGCTCGGCAACTTTTTTGCCGGGGACCTTCAGTCCAGATGGGCCAGCACTGGGTTCTTCCGGATTATGTGAGCTTTTCTGATCGCGCATGGTGCCGACATGCCAGAGCTGAGGCATGATCTTGCCTCCCCCCTCGTGAACTTCTGCCGCTACCCGCTTCCAGCCTTCAAGGGCCGCGTCACCATGAAAGGCCGGAATGGTTTCTGCCATTGTGGCGACCCGGTGTGCGACCGTCGTTCCCTCGGTGATGATGAGGCCCGTGCCCCCTTCTGCGCGGCGGCGATAATAGGCAGCCACATCGGCTCCAGGGACCTCGCCAGGTGAAAAATTCCGCGTCATGGGGGCCATCACAACCCGGTTTGGAACGGTCAACCCGTTGAATGTGAAGGGAGAGAATAGCTTGTCGGTTGTTTGGCTCATGATGAAACCTCGGTTGAGCGGTATTACGTACCGGTGGGATTATGATTTGCCGCTATATTGCGTGCCAACGGCTCGGGATCAAGGGGCTGGATGTAGCAAAAGGCGATGTTGGGCAATATTGTCGACAAACATCAGGCCAGGGGAGAAAAATATAGTGGGATATGCACGACCGAACCCGGTGCTTCGGCGTCTGGGGCTCTCAGATACAGACAGAGTTGTTTTGATCCATACCGATGATATTGGCATGTGCCAGGCATCTGTAAGTGCATTCCAGGAGCTTTGGGAGGCAGGTGCCGTGTCCTGCGGTGCGGCCATGGTGCCATGTGGCTGGTTCAACGCAGCCGCTGACTATTGCAAAGCCAACCCGGCTGTCGACATGGGCGTACACGCGACATTGACCAGCGAGTGGCAAGCCTATCGCTGGGGGCCGCTGACGGCTGAGGCCATCTCAGGCGGTCTCGTTGACGAGGGGCACCGTTTCCACACAACGTCGGAAGCTGTCGCTGAGAAGGCCGATCCAGCCGCTGTAAAAGCAGAACTGGAAGCACAATTTTCCCGCGCCGAAGCGGCCGGCATAGACGTGACGCATATGGACACACACATGGGGTCTGTGATGCACGGGCCTCTCTATGAGGTATTTGCCGATATTGCCCTTGCGCATGGTGTGCCGCCTTTCGCTTTGCGTCTGACAGCGCAACAATGGGCCAAGGGTGGATATGGTGCTGAGACTTCCGAGACTCTCGCCCGGCGAATAACCCAATTGGAAGAGGATGGTGTGCCGACACTGGACCGAATTCTAAGTGTGACCCTCGCCGATGAAGAGGATCGTATTGGGAGGACCAAGCGGGCGCTGAGCAGCATCCAACCCGGCCAGGTCAGTTATTTCATCTTGCACCCAAGCCACGACACGCCGGAACTGCGGGGGCTCTGTCCTGACTGGCGCTCCCGGGTGATGGACCTTGAGATGTTTCTGAGCGGTGAAATGGCAGATCACCTGAAAGCAGAAAATATCCAGGTCATTGGCTACCGATCCCTAAAAGCCTTGATGCCATAAGGGTTTTTTCTTTGAAAACAGAACCTTGCCCGAGAAAAGAAGGTCCATTATCAAATCACCTGGAGCGTGGTAAAATAATGATCGGTCTCAGAGAATCCCAATGGGGGTTTTTGGACGGCTGAACAAATGGGTGGTGGTAATGATTGATAGACAGGCAAAATTTCACATTGGGCAAATCGTACGCCACCGGTTTTTCCCATTCCGCGGAGTGATTTTTGACGCCGATCCGACCTTCAATAATACGGAGGAATGGTGGCAGTCGATTCCTGAAGAGATCCGCCCGCGTAAAGAGCAGCCCTATTATCATCTCTTAGCCGAGAACGCTGAATCGGAATATGTCGCCTATGTCTCCGAGCAAAATTTGCTTGAGGATGAAAGCGGCGATCCCGTCCGCCATTCGGAAGTCGCAAAAATGTTCGGACCACTGCATGATGGTACGTATACGCTGAAAGGTGAATTGGCTCACTGAGCCTCTCGCCACTTTATAACGCGCCCAACAGAAGGCGCCATTCCAGCCTGGGACGCACCATATGCGCAGGGACACACGCCCCTACTTCATCCGCTCAATACGGGATCGATTTGAACGTTGGCGCATCCGACGTTTTCTTGAGCCGCAATTCGACACGCTTGGACCGGGGTTGAGTGCAACCTATCCCGCTGGTATTGAGCTTTGGGGAGCCAATATTCATGCTGGTACATGCCTGCATTTGCGGGCCGCCAAAGGCAATATGATCCGGCTCGCAACCTGGGACAATGGGGAGCGGGTTGGTGAAATTCGGATCGGTGACTACGTCCTGATCAGCCCAGGCAATCAGATCATTGCGTCCGAAAAAATCACCATCGGCACCGACACGATGATCGCGAGTGGCTGCTACATCTCAGATAGCGACTGGCACGACACCTATGACCGCACCGCCGAGCGCGATAAACACGCCCCAATCGTGCTGGAAGAAAATGTCTGGATCGGCGCTCATGTGATTATTGGCAAAGGTGTCACCATCGGTGAAAACAGCATCATTGGCGCCGGGTCTGTCGTTGTTTCGGACATTCCGGCCAATGTCATCGCGGCAGGCAACCCTGCCCGCGTGGTGAAGCAGCTGGACCCCTCTCGCACTTTTACTAAACGGACAGAACTTCTCTCCGACATGGAAAAAATTGATATCGAGGTCGACCGGCTGCAGCGTTATCTGTTGCGCAACAACACGATTTTCTCGTGGATACGGGCAACGTTTGCCCCAACACACGAAGATTAGATTGCTCAATGCGTTTGACATAGATCAATGAACAAGCTGCCGGTTTGCGGTTTTCTCATCGAAATTTTTTCGGAGGAGAAAATCATGACCGACGGCAATGTTGCCTATCTCGCGCTTGTTTTGGGGTCGTTTGGCGTCCTAATGGTCACCCTTGCCTACTATATGGTTCGGGTTCCCTCGCGCGACTAGCCAGTGCACCGACGCACTGTCAGTCCATGCTCAATACCTAGTTTAGTTTGGATGCTTGGCGTCGAGCCAGGCAATCGCTGCTGTCATGCCCGTCAGACTGATAGTCAGTTCGACCGGCCCCTGGCGAATATCGGTAATCCCCACAATCAGATTGTTGCCGCCTTTGAGTTGCCGGATGATATCACCACTCACTCCCGTGGTTGATTGACACCCGGCGGGAAGACAAGCCTGCATGATTGCTTTGAAGGGAACTTGTTCATCGACTTTGAAATCAACACCCCGGGTGAGCAATGTTCCCAACGGCACGATTGTCAGAGAGAAATACCCCTGCCCTGGCTGTTTGCCGATGCCGAGATAAAGGGCGCGTGATTGTTCTTCACCTGCCCGAACATCCACAAACACGTGGCAGATATTTTCGCCATTCGGGCCGGTATTGCAGCGTCCCGCCCAATTGCCAAATTTCTCGATCTGGGTCCCGTCTTCGGCGGTGATCGTCTCCGCAGACGCCCCAAAAGGGGCTCCGGCCAGGAGAACAGCGAAGGTCAGAGCACTCAGCAACCGACGAAAATCATACATTCAAAAAGTCCCGTTCTTCAGAGGTCGCCTGACCCGGTCGTCCAAATCAATTGTTTGGTAGTATAGGCATGTAAAACTGCGTTGCCCACCCGACGATTCTTGGTCGCTCGAGGCTTGCGTCAACGGTCGAAAGACGCGACAAGCGTTTGGGGCACGGTTTTCAGGGAGATTTGAGATGTTAGGTCAACGGCTAGCGCGTCTGTTTACCAGTTTTGCCATTTGGTCCGCTCTAAGCACGGGCGTTCACGCCGAACCGCAGCATGGGCTCGCCATGCATGGAACCCCGCTGCATGGCCCGGATTTTCAGGCGCTCTCTTATGTCAATCCAGATGCGCCCCAGGGCGGCAACTTGCGGTTGGCGGTCATTGGCAGTTTCGACAGTCTCAACCCGCTGATCATCAAAGGCGTGTCGGGGGCTGGTATCCGCGACTACGTGTTCGAGAGCCTGATGGCGCGCACCTATGACGAACCCTTCTCTCTTTACGGCCTGCTGGCTGAGACGATTGAGACCCCGGATGATCGAAGCTGGGTTGAGTTTCGGTTGCGGCCCGAAGCAAAGTTTTCAGACGGCACACCGGTGACAGTYGATGATGTGGTTTTCTCCCTCAACACGCTTCGCGACCAGGGTCGGCCCAATCACAAATACTACTATTCGAAAGTAGCGCAGATCGTGCGCCCTGATGAGCAGACCGTTCGCTTTGTTTTCGGACCGGACGGCGACCGCGAAATGCCTCTCATCATGGGGTTGATGCCCATCATCCCAAAGCACATCTATGAGAACCGGGTGTTCGGCGACAGCTCTCTTGAAGCACCCATCGGCAGTGGGCCCTATACCGTGGGCGAAATCGATCCGGGCACGCGGCTTGTCTATGAACGATCAGAAAACTATTGGGGCCGCAATCTGCCGGTCAACCGAGGGCGGCACAATTTCGCCCGGGTCACTTACGAATATTTCCGCGATGCCAATGCCTCTTTCGAGGCCTTCAAGGCGGGGCTGTACGACGTGCGTCCGGAAGATGACCCCACACGCTGGGCCACAGGCTTTGACATTCCAGCCGTGCGCGACGGTCGCATTACGCTGGAAAGTTTCACCAAGCAAACCCCATCCGGCATGCGCGCGCTTGTTTTCAACACCCGACGTGCGGTGTTCAGTGATCAGGATGTACGCGCCGCCCTCACCCTCGTCTTTGACTTTGAGTGGGTGAACACGAATTTCTATTACGATGCCTATCAGCGCACCCAAAGCTTCTATGATGGCTCTGAGCTCAGCAGCGCCGGGCGACCCGCGACCGAGGTCGAACGTGACCTGCTCGCCGCCTACCCGGGTGTCGTCAGCGACGACATTTTGGACAATGGTTACGTTGCGCCGGTGAGTGATGGAACAGAGCGCAACCGGGCCAATCGGCGTGCCGCCATCGCCCGGTTGGCAGAAGCCGGTTGGATCATCAAAGACGGCGCTATGGTCAATGCGCAATCAGGGGAGCGACTGTCCTTTGAAATTTCGGTTGCGAGCCCCGAGGATCAACGCCTTGCCCTCAACTATGCCAATGCCCTCAAAAGCATCGGCGTGGAGGGGCGCGTGCGTTATGTGGACTCAAGCCAGTTCCAGCAGCTACGCCAGACCTACGCCTACGACATGATCTTCAACTTCTGGTACGCCTCCCTTTCCCCAGGCAATGAACAAAGTTTCTACTGGGGGGGCGACTCCGCCAATCAGGATGGAACCCGCAACTATATGGGTGTCAAGGAACCAGCCGTTGACGGAATGATTACCGCCATGCTGGCCGCGCGGAACCGGGATGGTTTCGTCGCCGCCATCCGGGCTCTCGACCGCGTTCTCCTGTCGGGCAATTACGTGATCCCACTCTATCACCAGCCAGAACAATGGGTTGCGCTCTGGTCCCGTGTCAAACACCCGGACACCACCTCACTCTATGGGTATCGCGCGGATACCTGGTGGATGGAGGAATAGGCACCCTCTTGCGTTGTCTGCCAAAAACACCTCTACTTTCCTCAACAGCGCCATCAACGCGACGAGGAGGAAATCACCATGGCATACGCGCCCGACAATCGACCGTTCTATGATGCAGACAGCCACATCATGGAGCTTCCCAATTTTCTCAAAGCCTATGCCGACCCGGATCTACGCGATGAAATTCCGGAGGTCAGCTACAGCGCCTCCTTGGTGACCGACGAAGAAGTGGCCATCATCATGGACCAGGGCGGGAAACACAGCGCTGAGCATGTGCAGGAGATGATTGATCTGGGCGACACGCTGATCAACACSTCAAAAGAAATTCAGGCSCTGGGYGCKTTCAAYTCWGCAGACCGCACGACRGCGWTGGACATGCTGGGSTTYAAAAAGCAGCTGGTCTTTGCAACGCACAGTGTGGCCCTGCCTTTCCACCCCAGTTCAAAGACAGAGGCGCGTCTGCGTTATGGCGCAACCCGCGCCCACAATCGCCATATGGCCGATTTTTGCTCAGACGACACCCGGTTGATGGGCGTGGGGATCGTCCCGCTCGATGATCCAGCACTCGCCATCAAAGAGTTGGACCTCGCTCTGGACGAAGGCATGGAGGCGATCTGGGTGCCTCACCGGGCGCCTATCGGCTTTGCTCCCGGCCATGTCGATCTCGAACCTTTCTGGGCACGTCTGGCGGAAAGTGGAACACCCTTCGTTCTGCATGTGGGTGGTTCGCCGCTACAGGCGTTGAAATCCTGGAGCAATAATGGCCGCAAGGCTGTCAAAGACTGGATGGGTGGCGGCGAGAATGTGCGCAGCAAGGACGCCGTATTGCTGCATCAAGTGCCAGAAACATTCGTCAGTATGATGGTGATGGATGGGATTTTTGACCGTCATCCTAAACTCCGGGGCGCAGTCGTTGAATTGGGGGCCGGGTGGGTGCCAGAAATGCTTCACCGGCTGGACGACATCACAAAAATATACTCACGCGTGGATGAGTCCATTCGCTTTGATCGCAAACCTTCGGAGCAGCTGACAGAGCAGATGGGATTCACGCCCTTCCCTCACGAAGATGTGTCACGGTTGATTGATGCTTCCAATCCGGATCTCTATCTCTTCAGCAGCGACTATCCTCACGTGGAAGGCGGTCGCGATCCAATCAGGAAATTTGAGAAATATCTCAATGGCCGACCAGAAGAGGTCAAAAGCAATTTCTACGCGGAAAACTTCTTGCGCCTCTGGCCCGAGGCACGTGTAGATGCAAAATAGAAAAACAAATCCTGGACGAAGCTGTTGTTAGGCGGCTTCGTCCAACTGCTTTTTGTATATCACTCCGATCAGCGCCCCAAAAATGCCGAATTGGAGGAGGAGATAGAAGCTCTCCATAGCGATAAACAGAAGTGGATCAGTGATGATCTGCTTTGCGATGAAGGCCAACACATGTGACGTCCAGAAAAATAGGCCGATGAACAAGGCATATTTTATTCCGCGCGCGGTGCCGTTGCCCGAAAAGCTGACATGAGGGTACAAGATCGAGAGCATCAGACCTTGAATAAGGATGATCAGGAAACCCAGTACGAAATTAGGTTCCCCCTCAAAATACCCAAAAGAGATATATTTTTGTTCAAATAAAACAACATGCCAGACAACAGCCAATGGAAACGTCACCAAGGCATAAGCCAACGTTCCCAAAAGGACCAAACGGTAGTTCATGCGTCTTCTCCACGGGGGTATTGGTTCCGAACTTATGACCCTGGCGTTCAGTCTGCTGCGAAAAGTTCCAGCCGCGCCTGCTTGATCGACCGGGTCTTGGCTTCCCATTCGCGGATTTGACTTTCCATCCGGGATGCTTCGTCGGCCAAAATGGCATCGTGCTTTTCATCCCGCACGGTTATCTCGCAAGCCAAACCACTGGGATCGAAGAAATAGATGGAATGGCAAAACCCGTGATCAATGGGGCCCATGCACGGTACTTTGGCTTCCGCGAGCCGGTCCATAAACTTCTTCTGCTCGTCCAGCGTTTCTACTTCAAAGGCAAAGTGATAATCTTCAATGCCATCCTTGATGTTGAAGTTCTCATCCGATGCACTGTTGGGCGCATCAAAAAAAGCAATGAAATTGCCGTCAGCCATCTCAAAAAACAGATGCATAAAGGGTCGGTCAGCTCCACCGGGGTCTTTATCAAACGACAGTGCTGCGGCAGGCTTCAGTCCTAGAATGTCGACATAGAATTTCTTGGTCTCTTCCGCATCCCGGCAACGGTAGGCGGTGTGGTGAATGCCTTTGATTGTCGGCGCCGGTGTTTTGATCTCATCAAGATGATCAACAGTGCCGTGAAGTTCGCGTCCCATGAGGGCTCCTCCCGCAAAATCTGATGGGAAAAGCCTATCAGCAGCATGGAAGCCTGTCACTCAGACAAAAGCCCAGGCTCAGCGCGGCTTCCGTGCAAAAATCGCTTCAAGGCTGTTCATGTTCATGCCGTGCTTGGCGTAATTGTAAGGCGTGAGATTGACGGCTTTGATCATGATGCGTTCAATCTCAGTCCCGCTTTTGTCGCCCTCAATAGGAACCATGTCGAAATCGAGCAGATTGATGCACGCCGTGTCTTGCTCAAAAGCCTTCACCGCAGCCAGTCCCGCCCCGCAGGCCCAGCCAAGTATCAGGCGATTAATGCCTTCATGCGCGGCGATCAACATGGTGTGCCAGTCAGGTTCGCTGAGCAGCCTTGTGATGGACGCAACGCAACGTTGCATCGCTTCATCAAACACTTCGCCTCCCGGCAACATAGTGGCACCCGGGTCCGCCGCCGTCTCAAAATGGAAAGCCATTTTGGCAGCCATCTCTGCCCGGCTTTTCACTTCCCCGTAGCTGCCACCCTGAATTTCGACAAGACCCTTGTCGACTTCAAGAGGAGGAACGGCTTCACCCGCCTGTTGTTCCAGCACAAGCTCCGCCGTCTGCAGCGTGCGCGGATAACCAGAACAGATCGCCCGATCAAATGGCACATGCGATAGGGCCTTGCCAGCCGCAATGGCTTGTTCGCGGCCCAATGGCGTCAAGGGCACGACGGAGAAGTCTCCGCCCGCCGCCCGAATTTCCTTGCCGAAATAATCCACATGGCCGTGACGCATCAGATAAATGCGCCGACGCCCTGTGGTGCCTGGTAATGCCGACATCTATATCGCTTCAGCTGATTTAAGGGCTTTAACTTCGTCGGCAGAAAAGCCCCAATCCCCAAGGGCTGTCTCATTGTGCTCGCCGACACTGGGAGGCGGTCCCTGAATTTCAGACGGCGTGCCGGAGAAACGTGGCGCAACATTGGGTTGTTTCACACCATCAATTTCAACAATCGTCTGACGTTCTTTGTTGTGCGGATGGTCCATTGCTTCATCCATCGCGAGCACAGGTGCGAAACAAATGTCCGTCCCTTCCATCAGCGTGCACCACTCATCCCGGGTTTTGGTTTTGAAAACCGCTTCGATCTTGGTTTTCATTTCCGGCCATTTGGACTGGTCCATCTGGGCATCCCAAAGACTGTCTGTCAGACCCGCTTTGTCGCGGAGCAGCGCATAGAATTGCGGTTCGATGGAGCCAATGGAAATCCATTTGCCATCAGATGTTTCGTACGTGTCGTAAAAATGCGCGCCACCATCTAGAAGGTTGGTGCCATGCTCCGGCTTCCACATGCCAGAGGCCGTAAAGCCAAAAAACATGGACATGAGGGAGGCGGAGCCATCGGTCATGGCGCAGTCAACAACCTGGCCATTGCCGGTTGTGCGCGCGCTGATGAGGGCCGACACCATGCCGAGAGCGAGGTAGAGCGCCCCACCCCCAAAGTCGCCAACAAGATTGAGCGGCGGAACGGGCTTTTCGTTTGGACGCCCAATCGCGTGCAAGGCACCGGTGATGGAGATGTAGTTGATGTCGTGTCCGGCGGCTTTGGCCAACGGACCTGTCTGTCCCCAGCCGGTCATGCGGCCATACACCAGCTTCGGGTTACGCTTCAGGCAGACATCAGGCCCAAGGCCCAACCGTTCCATCACGCCGGGGCGAAAGCCTTCTTGCAATATGTCAGCACCCTCGATGAGCTTGAGGCAGGCTTCAACAGCTTCAGGTTTCTTCAGGTTCATCGCAATGGAGCGACGTCCTCGTGCACCGACTTCATATTTGGAGCCCCCGCCGCCGCCTTTGCGGTCGATCCGCACAACGTCTGCGCCCATGTCGGACAGCAGCATGCCGCAGAACGGTCCTGGTCCGATCCCTGCAAATTCAACGACTTTTACGCCTGAAAGTGGCCCCTTGCCCATCTGTGCATCTCCCTGATGTCATCACTGTTTGAAGATGTTTTTACCCTTTGTTGGCGCGGGTTGGAAGGCGCAGAATAAGGGCCGGAGGACACCCATAACGGACGCAGGGGTTGCCTGACCTAATCTGCGCGGTTGCGTGTCATCAGACCTGGCGTGCCGGAGCTCTGGAAGCCAAATCGACCATAAAACGCATCTGTGCCGGGTGCGGCGTGCAACGTCACGGTGGCATCAATGTGGGTTTCCCGGTCAACCAGGGCCAACAGGTGGCCAATGATCGCGGTCCCCACCCCAGCACCTTGGAAGCCGGGCAGCACCGCAATGTCGGCGAGATGGGCATACTGAGTGCCAATCCCGGTGGCCCGGCCCATGCCGATCAGAACCTTTTCGTCGTCGGACTGCCAGGCACTCACACTGTGCCGCGCATTGATGATCAGGTCTCGGGCCTGCGCCTCCGTGCGGCGTTCCCAGCCGACAGCGTGCGCAAGGGCTTGATACCCCTCCGGCGTAAGGCCCCCCGCCCTCACTCTTATCATCAATTCACTCATTCGACCTTTGGCCATCGCCTTAAGCTTGGCGCTTGGCATCATTGCTGCGACCCTATAGACCCCATTCTTATGACAACGCGCGAGACATCAAGCCCCTTTTCYGGTCCTTTGCCGAGYCCCCATTTCAACATGGCGCGCTATTGTCTGGCGCAGAGCGCTGCTGAGAGCCCCGAYAAGGTGGCCCTCGTCATYGTGCGCGACCCCGCWGCYTCRTCAGARCAGACAGAACAATGGACCTAYCGGGCCTTGGAAGAGACCGTGCGCCGGGTGGCGGCTGGCCTTCTGCAGGCTGGCGTGMAACCGGGTGACCGGCTGATGATCCGYCTGCCWAATACCAGCGCGTACGCCATGTTGTTTTTCGGKGCRCTYGCTGCGGGAATTGTGCCGCTCCCCGCMTCCTCCCAGTTGACCGACGAMGAGGCCGCCTTCCTGTTTGCCGATTGTGGTGCCGCCGCCATCGCGCTGGGGGCTGGCGTTCGCATGGAGACCGGAGCGGCGATCTGTTTTGATGARGCAGCTGTTGCGGGCCTCATGGAGCATYCGCCTCAGGAGGGGTATGCYGATACGAARGCRGATGATCCCGCCTATCTKGTYTACACCTCCGGCACGAGTGGCAARCCCAARGGYGTGTTGCAYGCACACCGCGCCGCCTGGGGRCGACGGCCTATGTATCAGGGYTGGTATGGYATGAAGAGCAGCGACGTCATGCTGCACGCCGGKGCCTTCAACTGGACCTATACGCTGGGAGTGGGCCTRACCGACCCCTGGGCCAATGGCGCAACCACYGTGCTCTACACSGGCGAGAGAGATATTCAGGTCTGGCCGCGCCTGYTGGAGCRTTACAAGGCAACKYTGTTTGCCGCCGTTCCCTCSCTCTATCGGCAGRTCCTCAAATATTGCGATCTCTCCAATGTTGATTTGAGTTGTTTTCGCCACGGCCTGACGGCGGGGGAAGCKCTGTCCGCMACGCTGCTCGACAATTGGCGACRGGCGACCGGAACCRATCTCTACGAGGCGCTCGGCATGAGYGAATGCTCCACCTACATCTCSACCGGCCCGGAGATGGARATMCGGGTRGGCAGTCCGGGCAGGCCGCAACCGGGCCGCTCCATCGCCGTTCTGGATRTGAACGGGGGCGAWACGCCTCTTCCCGTYGGCGASATCGGSATGYTGGCCATTCACCGCTCAGACCCGGGRCTYATGCTTGGRTAYTGGARCCGGCCCGMGGAAGACGCGATTGTCTATCGCGGCGACTGGTTCATCGGCGGCGACCTCGCCCGCTTTGATGGCGACGGTTATCTTTGGTACGAGGGCCGCGCCGATGATGTGATGAACGCCATGGGCTACCGCGTCTCGCCCCTGGAAGTTGAAACCGTTCTGAGCGCCCATGACGCTATTGCRGAAGTKGGGGTYTGCGARGTGACRGTKCGGACYGACGTGWCRATCATCGCCGCCTTTGTGGTTCCCAAAGACCCGGGCGATGGGGATGCCGCGTCAATTCTCKCCCACGCCGCAGAGCATCTCGCGGCCTACAAGTGTCCGCGCGAGGTGATCTTTGTGGAGCACCTGCCCCACTCCGCCAACGGTAAACTGCTGCGCCGGGAATTGGCGCGCACCTATAAGAGCTAGAGTGTTGCCAGGAAAAGTGGGAACCGGTTTTCCGTCCGGAAACACGACAACAAATCAGAGCGATTGCCCGTCGTCGATCGACAATACAGTTCCGGTCATGCCCCGGCCTTGCGCGGAGGCGAGCAACAGCACCATGCCATCCAGATCGCTGTCCTGACCCAACCGGCGACGGGGCCACTTTTTGATCTGCCTTTTGCCACCGTCTGTACCAAACCACTCACTGTTGATTTCTGTCTCAATGTAGCCCGGACAGATCGCGTTGACGTTCACCCGGTAGCGCGCCCATTCATGCGCCAGCGATTGGGTCATCATCGCGATTCCTGCCTTTGACATGCAATAGGTGGCAAGAGCAGGAAGCACCGTGTGGGCACCCATGGAGGCGATATTGATGATGCTGCCGCCTTCACCTCGATCAATCATCTTCTTGCCAACTCGGGTCGCCATGAAAAAAGCGCCGCGCAGATTGGTCGACATAACCGCGTCATACTCCTCAGGTGTGATATCGACGGCGAAAGCCTGCACGTTCATGCCTGCATTGTTCACCAAAACGTCGATGGCGCCGAATTCGGCCTCAGCCGCCTGCACACATTGTTCGATGGAGTTGATGTCCGTCACGTCAAGTTCGACCGGCAGCACACGCCCGCCGCTTTCCTTGAGCTCGGCGGTCAGGCTCTCGAGCTTCTCAACCCGGCGCCCGGTCACCACAAGGGTGGCCCCAGCCGCCGACAGAATTTGGGCAAACCGACGGCCCAGACCACTGGTGGCCCCTGTGACAATGGCGACCTTGCCCGTCAGGTCCTGTGTAGCAGCTGCAGAAAAAGTCATCCCAATCTCCCCATCTTGATAAAGCCCGCGCATCCTATGGCTCAAGAAACACCAGTCAAGTGATTGTGAGACCTGGCCTTTTGCGTATGGGTGGATCTCGCGCCATACTTGGCCCAACACAAACCGAATCCAGAAGAGCAATCACATGCAACTCGACGTCATTTCAGACACAGTCTGCCCCTGGTGCTATATCGGCAAACGACGGCTCGACAAGGCGATCACCGCCTGGGATCGCAAGGATGTGGAGATCGCCGTCACCTGGCGGCCCTATCAGCTCGATGCCACCATCCCCGCAGAGGGTGTGGACCGGCAGAAATATTATGAGCGCAAGTTCGGCACCGAACGCGCCAAGGAAGCAGGCAAAGTCATTGCCGAACTCGGTGAGCAGGAAGGCATTCATTTTGCTTTCGACAAAATCAAACGCTCACCCAACACCCTCGACAGCCACCGGCTGGTGAAATGGGCCGGGACCGCTGGCGTGCAACTGGAGGCCGTGGAGCTTCTCTTCAAACGCTACTTTGAAGACGGCGCAGACATTGGCCAGCATGAGGTGCTGATTGAGGTCGCCACAGATATCGGCATGGACGCTGATCTGGTGCGCGAACTTCTGGCCACCGACACCGACCGCAAGCACATTGAGGACGAGGACCATATGGCGCGCGAGATGGGCGTGACCGGCGTTCCCTGTTTTCTCTTCGAAAACAAGTTCTCGGTCGTGGGGGCGCAGGATGTCGAGACCCTGACCAAAGTGTTCACCCGCGTGCAAACCCGGCTGGTTGAGCAGGCAAGCTAGGCGCGCCTACGCCTCAACCGTTTCCTTGGCAATTTCTGCGAGCTTGCGGGCAAGGCGGAACGAACCCTCTAGCCTGTCTTCGGGCAGGTCCCAGGCGCGTTTGAACACCAGCTTGTGGTCTGGCCGCAGTTTGGCGCGGTCGCGCTCATCATTGATGAACTCCACCAGTCCAGCCGGATTGGCGAACTGATTTTTGCGGAAGGTGAGCACACACCCTTTCGGCCCCGCATCAATTTTCTCAATTCCGGCCGTGCGACAGAAGCCCTTGATCTCCACAATCTTGAGCAGTGAGTCGACTTCTTCCGGCAGTGGCCCAAACCGGTCAATCAGTTCAGCCGCGAAGGCATCAACTTCCGCCCGGGTTTCAACTTGCGAGAGGCGGCGGTAAAGCGCCATGCGGGCATCCAGGTCAGCAACATAATGATCGGGGATCAATACCGGCGTACCCACATTGATCTGTGGAGACCATTGATCGTCGCCGTCATTCTCGTCGCCACTGAGCTGCGCCACAGCCTCTTCCAGCATTTCCTGATAAAGCTCAAAACCCACTTCGCGGATATGGCCGGACTGTTCGTCCCCCAGCAGATTGCCCGCACCACGAATATCAAGATCATGGCTTGCCAGCGTAAAGCCAGCGCCCAGACTATCGAGAGATTGCAGAACCCGCAGACGTTTTTCTGCGTTCTCCGTCATGGAGCGATTTGCGGGTGTGGTGAAATAAGCATAGGCCCGTGCCTTGGAGCGCCCCACCCGGCCACGCAACTGATAAAGCTGCGCCAACCCGAGCATGTCAGCCCGATGAATGATCAACGTGTTGGCGGCGGGAATGTCGAGCCCGGACTCCACAATCGTCGTGGCCAGCAGCACATCATACTGCCCGTCATAGAAGGCCGTCATTTTGTCTTCAAGTTCGCTCGGGCTCATCTGCCCATGGGCGGTGACGAATTTCACTTCCGGAATATGCTCGCGCAAATATTCCTCGATCTCGCTGAGGTCGGCGATGCGCGGAGAGACATAGAAACTCTGCCCGCCACGATAATGCTCCCGCAAAATCGCCTCCCGCACCACAACCGGATCAAATGGCGTCACATAGGTTCGCACCGCCAGCCGGTCGACAGGCGGTGTGGCAATGATCGACAGTTCGCGTACGCCCGAGAGCGCAAGTTGCAGCGTCCGGGGGATCGGTGTTGCGGTAAGCGTCAGCACATGAACGTCCGTCCGCAACTGCTTCAATCGCTCTTTATGAGCAACCCCAAAATGCTGTTCCTCATCGACGATCACCATTGCCAGATCATGAAACTTGATGCTCTTGGCCAGCAGCGCATGGGTGCCGATGACAATATCAAGCTGCCCGTTACTCAGCTCTTCCTTGGTGGCGGCTGTTTCCTTTGCATCAACCAAGCGAGAGAGACGGCCAATGCGCACCGGTAGGCCCTTAAAGCGTTCGACAAAGGTTTTGTAATGTTGGCGTGCAAGCAAAGTCGTTGGCACAACCAGCGCCACCTGCTTGCCTTCCAGAGCAACAAGGAAGGCAGCCCGCAGCGCAACCTCGGTCTTACCAAAGCCCACATCGCCGCAGATGAGCCGGTCCATAGGACGCCCTTTGCCAAGGTCTTCAATCACGTCCTCGATGGAGCTCAACTGATCTTCTGTTTCTTCAAACGGGAAGCGGGCGCAAAACTCCTCGTAAGCGCCATCCTGTGGCAGGATCCGGGGAGCTTCTTTCAGCGCGCGTGCAGCAGCGATCTTAATCAGCTCGCTGGCCATCACCTTGATGCGTTCTTTGAGCTTGGCCTTGCGGGCTTGCCATCCGGTGCCCCCCAGCCGATCAAGTTGCACAACCGCATCGTCCGACCCGTAGCGCGACAGCAGCTCTATATTCTCAACCGGCAGGAAGAGCTTGTCGCCGCCATGATAAACGATCTGCAGGCAATCGTGAGGAGCCCCTGTCACCTCTATGGTTTGCAACCCATCAAAACGACCGATCCCGTGGTCCACATGAACAACCACATCACCGGGGCTGAGGCTCGCYGCYTCTGTAAGRAAATTGTCGGCACGYTTTTTACGGTGRCGATGAATAAGCCKGTCGCCCAGCACATCYTGYTCRCTGATGACAGCCAGCTCRTCGGTCGCAAAGCCCGTCTCCAACCCAAGCACCAGCAGGTGCACCAGGGCTGGGTTGGCGGACATGACACTTGCCCAATCATCCGTCAGAACGCAGTTTTCAGTACCATGRTCYYGCAGAACACCYTGCAGGCGYTCSCGCGCGCCAACACTCCAACTGGCWATGACAATGCGTTTTCGMGACGCSCGCAAGGCGCGGATGTGCTTGCCCAGAGCATCAAAAATATTGACGCCTTCCTGCTGGCGTTCCGGCGCGAAACTCCGCCCCTCTTTCACACCCAGATTAACGGACGTTTCGCTTTCGGGTGAGGCGAAAGGTGTAAAGACGCGGGTCTGTCTGTCCGCCAGCGCAGCCGTCCATTCCTCTTCATCGAGGTAAAGCGCTTCTGTTGGCAGCGGCTTGAAACTGGTGCCCTCGATGTTCTTCATCTGCAACGCGGTTTTGCGGGCGTCGTAATAGTCGGTAATCAGGTCCAAACGCGCAGCTCGCGCATCATTGACCAACTGATCCATCGTCACCATGGAACCCGGGAGATAATCAAACAGCGTGTCGAGTTGYTCATGGAACAGMGGCAGCCAATGCTCCATACCATGATGTTTGCGGCCTTCGCTCACTGCTTCGTAAAGCGGGTCTGCGTCGGAGACCGCGCCAAAGGTGGCCACATATCCCGCTCTGAAACGTCGAATGGCTTCGCTGTCCAGATGAATTTCGCTGGCAGCGACAAGGTCAATGCGGTCGCACTTGCCAATGGTCAGTTGGTTCTCTRCATCGAATGTGCGAATGCCGTCCAGCGTGTCGCCAAACATATCCAGGCGAAACGGACTGTCGGCGTCAGGCGGAAAGAGATCAACGATCCCACCGCGTATCGCATACTCGCCCGGCTCGCGCACGGTGCCTGTGCGGTCATACCCATTGACGGTGAGATATTTTGTCAGCCCGTCGAGATCAATCCGATCACCCACCTTGGCAGACCACACGCCCTGCTCCAGCAAGCTGTGCGGCGGCACCCGTTGAAGGGCTGCATTGACGGTGGTGAGCACGATCCGAGGGCTGGTGGCACCTGCCCTCTTGATGAGTGATCCGAGCGTGGCCATTCGGCGCGCGACAATTTCGGACTGAGGCGAGACCCGGTCATAGGGCAGACAGTCCCATGCGGGAAAACGCAATATCTCGATGTCAGGGGCAAAGAATGAAAGCGCTTCGGCGAGCGCCGCCAGGCGTGCGTCGTCCCGGGCGATATGCAGCAGCGGCTGGCCAGCATCCGCACCGCTGGTGGCGCGCACCAGGTCCGCAATCACCAGGGCGTCATAGCCCTCGGGTGTTTCGCCAACCGTCAGGGCACCTTTGGCAGACAGRRTWMSWYMKTSWWKSGKYMSWKGKKMKAMYSRSYMKWKGGKTSGTYGKMRGAWYGRCYRGAKGRKTGRGGYRYWARKCCRTCCATRAAATCRAGYKYRCAGATRCGTCGATARAGAGCGGTATCAAATTCTTYCGGCACGGTTTCCCGCTCCGAGATCCAGGCATACACSGTGTTGTCGGKCKCCTCCAGAAGAGCTTCGAACAGGTCRAGGTCGGCTCTGTCCAGGTCSGCTATRTGGGTATCAGCAAACTTYCCCATGATAAGGTCCAKTTCCTTGATCCCTCGGTGCCAGGCCCGGAATCGMAGTCGCTTCCGGCGCACGTCCAGCGTCTCGTCGCTCATMGATTTTCCTCAAACTGTGTAGGGAGGGGATATATACGGTTAGGGTGCKTCTGTCAGCCWGATCYGGTCGCGCCAGCCCSYCAGKTTGGGTATGATRAAGCCTCYTTRCGACCAGTTGACGGGATACCATGCGGCCAGAAGTCTTATTTCCTCTCTTTGCGCCCTCTKCGCGCCTGCCGGGCATTGGCCCGCGGCTCGAAAAGCTGCTGGCAAAACCYGTGGGCRCCCATGTGATTGACCTGTGCTGGCACCTGCCCGTGGGGCTGATCGACCGGCGCAACCGGCCCAAGATTTCTGAAACCGTRGAYGGSGAGATCGCCACACTGGAAGTYGATGTGGGAACCCACATYGTGCCCCGCAACAAGCGCCTGCCCTACCGGGTTCATGTGTCCGACGAGASCGGGGACATGCAGCTGATCTTTTTYCGGGCRCGAAAYGAYTATCTGCAAAAGGTTYTGCCCGAGGGAAGCCGCCGGATCATTTCAGGCCGGGTKGAGTATTATCAAGGCGACCCGCAAATGTCGCATCCRGACCACATTGTWGATGCGAAAAACCCSGGYGAYATGCCYCTGCTGGAGCCGRTCTATCCGYTGACCGCCGGTGTGTCRCTGAAGGTGATGGCAAAGGCTGTGCGCGGYGCRCTCGCYCTSGTRCCYCCATTGCCGGAATGGCAGGAYCCCCATTGGCTGGAGCGRGAGAAGTTTCCATCGTGGAACGAGGCATTGACTGCCGCCCATGCGCCGACATGTGAGGCAGACATCGATTTCTCTTCCCCTGCCCGCCAGCGCCTTGCCTATGACGAATTGCTCGCCAATCAGCTGGCCCTCGGCCTTGTGCGCAGCCGCATGCGGGATCGCAAGGGCCGCCYGATTCACGGCGATGGCGGCTTGCGCGATCAGGTACTCAAAAATCTGCCCTTCAAGCTCACCTCCTCCCAAACCATGGCGCTGGCCGAGATTTACGGCGATATGGGGGCCGACAAACGCATGCTGCGGCTGCTGCAAGGCGATGTTGGCAGTGGCAAGACCCTGGTCGCCTTGATGGCCATGCTGAACGCCGTTGAGGCGGGCACGCAGGGCGCCATGATGGCCCCCACCGAGATACTGGCCCGGCAACACGCAAAGAGCCTAGGTGCTCTGTGCGACGCTGTGAACGTTCGGCTTGCCATTCTGACAGGTCGTGAAAAGGGCAAAAAGCGCGAGGCATTGTTAGAGGCTTTGCGAGCGGGTGAAATTGACATCCTGATCGGCACCCACGCGATCTTTGAGGGCGATGTGGTTTTCAAAGATCTGGGGCTGGCGGTTGTTGATGAACAGCATCGGTTTGGCGTGCATCAGCGCCTGCAGCTCTCGAGCAAGCCGGAAAACAACATTCCGGCCGATGTGCTGGTGATGACCGCAACCCCCATTCCGCGCACCCTGTCGCTTACGCATTACGGCGATATGGACGTGACCCGGCTGACGGAAAAACCGGTCGGGCGTCAGCCCATCGCCACCCGGGCCCTGCCCCTGTCACGTCTGGGAGAAATAGTTGAGGGGATTGGCCGCGCCCTTGAAGGCGGTGCGCGGGTCTACTGGGTTTGCCCCCTGGTGGAAGAGTCCGAAAACCTGGATGTCGCCGCCGTGCAGGATCGGGCCGCAGCCCTGACAGCAATCTTCGGGGATAAAGTCGGATTGATCCACGGCCGCATGAAGGCTGCAGAAAAAGATGCCACCATGGCGCGCTTCCAGTCCGGCGAGCTGACCCTGCTTGTCGCCACCACAGTGATTGAAGTCGGGGTCGATGTGCCCGAGGCAACCGTCATGGTGATTGAGCATGCGGAACGCTTTGGCCTTTCCCAATTGCACCAGTTGCGTGGACGCGTGGGCCGGGGCACGGAGAAATCAAGCTGCCTGTTGCTCTACCTCACGCCGCTGGGCGAAACCGCTAAGGCGCGCATCAACATCCTGCGCGAAACCGAAGACGGATTTGTGATCGCCGAGGAAGACTTGAAACTCCGCGGCGCAGGAGAAGTCTTGGGCACCCGTCAAAGCGGCCTGCCCGATTTCAGATTGGCGGACCCGGTGGCTCATGCAGGCCTGCTGGAGACGGCCCATGATGATGTCCGGCTGATCTTGAACAAAGACCCGACCCTCAAAACCGAACGCGGCAAAGCCTTGCGTACCCTGCTCTATCTTTTTGAGCGCGACGAAGCGATCCGCTATTTGGACTCAGGCTGAGGGAGCTCCGGCTGATCTGATCCGCCGGTCTCGTCCGACCCGTTATTGTGGGGCGGCTCCACAAGACCTGCGGAGATGACCAGCTTGGCCGCTTCTTCCACGCTCATATCAAGAATGGTGATGTCGGAGCGTGGCACAAAGAGCAGAAACCCTGAAGTAGGATTAGGCGTGGTCGGCAAGAACACGCTAACGAGCTTTTCGTCCGTCGGCGCCTTGTCCAGCACCTCGCCTTTGGTCTGCGTGGTGACAAAGACCAGCGCGTAAAGCCCGCGCCGGGGGTATTCGATCAATCCGACGTCACGGAATGAATCACCATCCTGCGAGATGACCGTCTCAAAGATCTGCTTGAGCGCATTATAAATATTGCGAACAACCGGCATCCGGTCGACCAGCCGCTCTCCCAGACGCAGGATACGCCGCCCCAGGAAATTCGCCGTCAACGCCCCAAGAAGGGTCAGGCCAACCAGTACAACGACCAGACCGATGCCGGGAACGGTGAACGGAAGCAGCGTATCCGGGTGGTATTCAACGGGCAGGAAGCTGACAATGTACTCGTCGATATATTCAATAAACCAGCGGGTCAGGTAAATCGTGATCCAGATCGGCGCAGCAACCACCAGCCCGGTCAGGAAATAGGTCCGCAGACGCGCGACAATCCCTGCCCTTCTGCCAGGCAGCAATATCGAATGAGGATCATTTTCGGGATTGGGGGTCATCACTAATCGCCTATTGCCCTAAGGGCACCCTGTGTCATCTCCGGATTTCTTCGCCTATTGCCGTAAGGGCACCCTTTACCATCTCCAAACTTTCGTGTCAGAAATATGTAGGAACTGCCAAAACGGGGAGAATAAAAATGTCCGACAGCAAAGCAGGCGTCAAGATACGCCTCGAGCCTCAAGATGAATACACCCACACGCCAGATGCTGCGACCAATTACAATGAGAGCATGTATTTCAACATGTTCGATCCTGAGCAGAAGATCGGCGGTTGGTTCCGCCTCGGCAATCGACCAAACGAAGGCTACGCGGAAATGACCGTCTGCCTGTACCTGCCCGATGGACGGGTTGGTTTCATCTATGGCCGCCCAAAGATTTCCAATAACGACGCGATGAACGCCGGTGGCCTGTGTTTCGAAGTCGTCGAACCCTTCAAGCAGCTCAAAGTCACTTTTGAAGGCAAAATTCTGCTGCTCGACAAGCCGTTCGATATGGCCAATCCGTCACAGGCATTCAAAGATCACCCCACAGTGCCCTGCTCTCTCAGCCTCGACTATGAAGGCGTGTCGCCGATGTTTGGGGGCGAGACTGTGAAGGCAGACGGATCATCTCTCGACATTGATCCCGAGAAGTCATTCTCCAAGGCGCATTACGAACAACACATGGCAACCACCGGCACCATCACGGTCGGTGAGGAGAGCTGGACCGTCTCCGGCTTTGGCCTGCGCGACAAAAGCTGGGGACCGCGCCACTGGCAGGCCATCAATTGGTATCGCTGGCTGCCGATGAACTTTGGACGCGATTTCGGAATGATGATTTCCATCGTCACCAATGAAGAAGGCAAAGAGCATCACGGCGGCATGGTCCTGAAAGACGGCGCCTATGACCTGATCGACGAGGTGAAAATCGATACCGAGTGGGATGAGAATTTCTACCAGACGGCCCTCACCGCTCACATTAAGACCAAGTCGGGCGCAAGTTATCAGGTGGACGGGAAAGTCCTCTCGCTCATCCCGCTGCGCAATCGACGCAAAAACGCAGATGGCGAACAGTTGAACACTCGCATCACCGAAGGCATGACGGAATATCGTTGTGACGGTCATGTGGGCTACGGTCTGTCTGAATATCTCGACCAGATCATTGATGGCAGGCCCTCAGGCCTCGCAAAAGATGAGGAAACGGCCTGACATGTCCGACGCGCAGGAAAAGTTTGCGGACGCGCTTGCCGCCATTGCGTCATCGCACCTGGGAGCCGAGATGATCACCGACCTGCATCGGCTATCAGGGGGGGCCAGTCAGGAAACCTGGTCTTTCAAAAACCAAACGTCGGAGGGCACGGAGCCTCTCATTCTTCGGCGTGCGCCGGGAGGCGGTGGCAGCAATGCCAGTGGTACAGCCATCGGGCTGGAGACGGAGGCGGTGTTGATCCGTCTGGCGGCAGAGGCAGGCGTCGCCGTGCCCACCGTGCGCTATGTGGCCAAGCCCGAAGACGGCATTGGCTCCGGCTTCATCATGAACCACGTATCCGGGGAAGCATTGGGGTCCAAGATCGTGCGCAGTGATGCGTTCAGTGCCGTTCGCCCCAAACTCGCAACCCAATGCGGTGAAGCCCTCGCCCGGCTCCACGCCGTGCCCATGGCCTCCTTGCCCACGCTGCGACACTCCCCCGCAAGCGAAGAAATCAAACGCTACCAGGAGACGTACAAGACCCACGCCCACCCTCACCCGGTTTTTGATCTGGCCTTCAAATGGCTCTCCGATAACATTCCAGAAGATGGCCGAACCACACTCGTGCACGGAGATTTCCGAAACGGCAACATTATGTTCGACCCGGAAATCGGGGTGAGCGCGGTCCTGGACTGGGAGCTTGCGCACATTGGTGACCCGATGGAGGACATGGGCTGGATCTGTGTCAATTCCTGGCGTTTTGGAAAAATAGACAAACCAGTGGGTGGATTTGGCCTTCGCAATGAAATGTTTGCGGCCTATGAGGCTGCAGGCGGCCCGGCTGTTGACCCCGAACGGGTGAAATTCTGGGAAGTGCTGGGCACACTCAAATGGGGTGTCATGTGTACCACCATGTACGAAGCCTTTAAGTTGGGGCTTGATCGCTCTGTAGAACGCGCCGCCATTGGGCGTCGGTCTTCAGAAACGGAAATTGATTTGCTTTACCTGCTGGCCGCAGATTGAGCAGAAGACTGAAACGGGGAACACATGCAAGACCTGCCAACATCTCTGGAAATCGTCGACGTTGTGAGTGAGTTCCTGCGCAAGCAGGTGCTGCCTGAACTAGAAGGCCGAACCAAGTTTCATGCCCTCGTGGCCGCCAATGCGCTGGATATCGTGCGCCGCGAACTGGAAAATGCTCCCACCGCGAATGCGGACGAGCACACCCGGTTGCGCACCCTTCTGGGCACAGACGGCACCCTGGAAGAGCTCAATGACCTTCTGTGTAGAGGGCTCGAAAGTGGCAAGATCAACCTCAAGACGCCAGGTCTCAAAGAGCACCTGTGGACATCCACCTTGACTAAGCTCGCCATCGATCAGCCAAAATACTCAGCCTACAAGAAGGCCATGGCAGAAGACCGCACCTGAGAGCAACCTTCACCAGCTCTTGATGAGGGCGCGTGAAAGAACGTGCTATGGTCCCGCCCGTTGGCGAACTGACAAAGCCAACATCCAGACACCAGGATTCAGGCAGGGAACGGTTGCATGATGAAGAAAATTGGCTACGGCCTCGTGGGGCTCGTGCTTGTGGCAGCTGTGGGTGCCCTCACTCTCTACATGAACCCAAAACTTGCAGAGCGACTGATCCTAAAGCCGTCGGATGGATTTGATCTCGCCAGTGTGCCGCCTGCACCCGACTATGCCTCTCCCGATGCCTGGGCCGCTTTGCCTGACCGTCAGGACAATGCCGACGTTGTGCCGCCGGAAAGTGGTGCGAAGGACAATCAGGCCACAGCGCTGGTCGATGTCTTTTTCGTGCATCCCACGACTTATTATCAAAGCGACATGTGGAACGCCCGGTATGACGAGCCCGGCGTCACAACAGAATTTCTGGAAGACGGCGTTCTCCGACATCAGGCGGCTGTGTTCAATGGCAGTGCCAAAGTCTATGCCCCGCGCTACCGTCAGGCGACGCTCTACTCCTTTATGGGAGACGAGCCGGACACCTATGCTGCTCTCGCTTTCGCTTATGAGGACGTGGAGCGCGCCTTTGACCATTTCATCAATAACATGAATACAGGTCGGCCTTTCATTTTGGCATCACACAGCCAGGGCTCGCTACATGCGATGAAACTGCTGGAAGAAAAGATTGCCGGCACACCACTGGCGAACCGTATGGTCGCAGCTTACATCGTCGGCTATTCCATTCCCGAAGAACTGGGCGCTGACGGGATCAGCCCGTGTGCAGATGAATATTCAACCGGCTGTTACCTGAACTGGAATTCCCTGACCAGCGACGCCAAAACCACCGGCTGGAAACAGACAACGAAAATCTGGATCAATGGCAGACTGGAACCCATTGCCGGTCGCAAGATCACCTGCGTCAACCCGATCGTCGGCATTCTCGGCGCGTCTGCGGCGCAGTCAGAAAATATTGGCGGGCAACCATTTGCAGATGCCGAAGAAAGCATCAGGCCTGTGGTCCCTGGACTGACCGAGGCCACATGCACAGACGGCATGCTAATTGTCTCACCTCCCACCGACGATGACGGGCTGACGTTCGGCGTCAATGGCGGCGACTACCACATCTACGACTACAACCTGTTCCACATGAACCTGCGGGCAGACATTGCGCGGCGGATTGGCGCCTTCTGGAAACTGTAAGGGTTCCCGCGCAGCGTAAACGCATGCCGCTCTGAGGTTGAGCATGGCCGGTTGACACGATTGATCTTATATATAACAATACTGTTATGGAACAGATCAGTTATACAAATCCTCAATCAGACCTCAACGCCATCTTTGCAGCGCTCGCCGACCCAACCCGGCGAGCGATCCTGTCGCGTCTTGCCCAGGGTCAGGCATCGGTCAACGAGATCGCATCCCCCTTCAAGATGAGCCAGCCCGCCGTCTCACGGCACCTGAAGGTGCTTGAACGGGCCGGCCTGATTGAGCGTGACGTGGACCAACAACGCCGCCCCGCGAAGCTGAAGGCTGAAAAGATGGCCATGGCGGTCGATTGGCTCACAGACTTTAAAGCCTTCTGGGGCAAGAGCTTTGATCAATTGGATGATGTTCTAGCCAGCATGAAACAAGCCCAAATGAAAGAAACCAACAATGAGTGAATTGCCTGAATATGTTTTCGATCGTGTGTTTGACGCGCCGCGCGAGATGGTCTGGCGTGCTTGGACCGATCCCAACATTCTTCAGCGTTGGTATGGACCGGGGGTGGAAACAACTATCCACAAGTTCGATTTGAAGCCCGGCGGAATGTGGCTCAACGAGATGAAATGGGGCGGCAATTCCAACTACCAGAAAGTCGTTTTCAAGGAAGTGACACAACCCTCAAAGCTGGTGTGGCACCACTACTCGTCCACAGATGCAGATTGGAACAATGCGCCTAATCCCAATATGCCGGACTGGCCCGCGCTGCTTCTAACGACCGTCACGTTGGAAGAAGTGGGTGACAAAACAAACGTGCGCCTGTCTCAGGTTCCCATGGATGCCCCCGATGCAGAAATCACCTGCTTTGCCGCCGCCATGGGCAACATGAGCAAAGGCTGGGGCAGCGGATACGCCATCTTGGACGAAATCTTTGCAGAGTTACAAGCAGCACAGGGGGGCAAGTGATGAGCGAGCAAAACGGTACCGGCATTCATTGGAGTTTCTGGGTGATCGCAATTGTTGGATTGATCTGGAATGCAATGGGCAGCGCAAACTTCGTCATGCAAATGGACGCAGAGACAGTTGCGCAAATGCCTGAATCCTACCGTGCCATCGTTGAAGCCCGCCCCGCATGGGCTACTGCTGCTTTCGCAGTCGCCGTTTTCGGTGGCGCTCTCGGCTGTCTTTTGCTTTTGCTCAGGAAGTCGGCCGCACTCTATGTGTTTGTCGCGTCCTTCCTTGGCGTCACTGTGCAAATGACCACCACACTTGGACAGTTCGGAGCGACAATCGGCGTCGCTTCGTCTCTGGTGGTGGCGGTATTCCTCATCTGGTACGCGAAATATGCCCAACGCAGAACCTGGATCAGCTAGGAAACCCCTCATCCCGGATCCATTCATATTTGCAAATAACTATTAATAGCATATCATCGTTCGGTAGCATTGGAGGTCGCGGACCCCCATAAGAAAACCAAAAGGTGCTGATATGAGCGGAGACACGAAGCCCCCAGAGCTTCAACCTAGATCACAAGAGCTTCAACCTGGAACTAACGACACCAGCTGCCAGTTTGGGCTTTTCCTGAATATGGGCGCCAACCTTGGCGAAACCCATCAGGAGGTTTTCGACTTTACCATCGAGCAAGCCGATGCAGCGGAAGAGCTGGGATATCACGACCTCTGGATCACGGAGCATCACTTCATCCGCTTTGGCTTGAACCCGGACGCGCTTGCCGCGAGTGCCTTCTTCCTCGGGCGAACCCGCAAGATGCGTGTGGGGACCGCCGTTGCCCTCTCACCAATCAGGCACCCCATTAAACTCGCAGAAACGGCAGCCCTTTTAGATCAGTTGAGCGGCGGTCGATTTGATCTGGGAATTGGGCGCGGTGGATATGTGAAGGATTATGAAGTTTTTGATGTTGATGTAGCCCGCTGGAGTGAAGAGCCCAAAGCCAGCGCACAGGTGTTGTTGAATGCCTGGGGGGGGACGGAGACGGCATTACCCTCCTCCTCCGTTCTGACGTTAATGCGATCACCTGACGAGCCAACCGAGATTTTGCCGCAGCCACGGACAAAACCTCACCCGCCTCTTTTTATGGCGACCAGCTCGGAACCGTCCCTCGGTTACGCTGCAAAGCACGGCCTTCCTTTGCAGCACTATTTTCCGATACCTGTCGAGCAACGAATTGCGATTGAACAAAATTATGCAAACCAGCTTCCAAGCGGAAGCGTCGCCCCGACACACATGCATTCTTTGATCGCCATTGTGACCGATGATGCGACCGAAGCGCGGGAAAAACTGTTGCATGGGCTCTCACGATCCCTGCAGACAGGTGACCAGGCGAAGGTGCCGCAAGCCAAGGAGCGTCACACAGATGCCAACGGAAACCCCTTCACCTATGATGAGCTGGCGAAAATGATGGCCATGGGTGCCATTATCGGCACGCCTGATGTGGTTGCCGACAAGCTCAGCGCTTTCATTGGTGCGACGGGGGCACGACGGATTGCGATTTATCCAGAAATGATGTCCGACCGAAAACTGACTCTCAGCTCAATCAAACGCTTTGCCGAAGAAGTTCGTCCAAGGTTCGCAGAGCCCAAGGCTGTCGCAGCCGAGTGAGTGTAAGGACGAAGTAGGAGAGCAACTTTTAATACCAGTTCGGGCAGGAGAGATATGTCCCCCGCCCGGCCTGTATTTTATTAGGCGCCTTCTGCCCCGATGATCGCAACGGAGCACACGTTCTGTGAGGGTCCGCCCCCCAGATTATGGGTCAGGCCAATTTTCGGGTTCGGCAACTGCCGGTCACCCGCTCTGCCTTGAAGCTGCAGATACATCTCATACGCCATGCGAAGGCCCGACGCGCCGATCGGATGGCCGAAGCATTTCAGACCGCCATCAATCTGGCACGGTATAGGCCCGTCGGCATCGTAGAAGCCATCCATCACATCTTTCACTGCCCCGCCTTCTGGTGAGATAAAGAGGTCTTCCATGGTGACGAGCTCCGTAATCGAAAAGCAGTCATGCACTTCCATCATGGAGACTTCTTTCCGCGGATTATCGATACCGGCCTCTGCATAGGCTTTCTTGGCAGCAATCCGTGCTGTGTGGAAATAGCTGCCGTCCCAACTATTGTGCTGGCTCTCCAGGCCATTGGAGACAGAGAGCTGCAAGGCTTTGACCGTGACAATATCTTTCTTGCCCATGGCCTTGGCGATCTCAGGCGTTGTCACGATGGCGGCAGCAGCACCGTCAGACACACCACAGCAGTCAAACAGACCCAGCGGTTCGGCAATCATCGGGGCATTCAACACCTGCTCTTCGGTTACGGCTTTGCGAAGGTGGGCCTTCTCGTTCTTCACACCGTTCGCGTGGCTTTTGACCGAGACGTGAGCAATCGCCCGCTTCAGATCGTCCTTGCTGACATTGTGTTTGGCACGGTAGGCAGAGGCGAGTTGTGCGAAATTTCCCGGTGCCGATCCGTTGGGCGAAATCTGTGGTGTGAGCGTTCCAGGTGCACCGGTTGGCAGGCCGCCATAGCCCGTGTCTTTCAGTTTCTCAACGCCAACGGCGATGGCAATGTCGGCAGCCCCGGAGGCAACCGCATAGACCGCGCCGCGCAGTGCCTCTGATCCAGATGCACAGAAATTTTCCACACGGGTAACGGCAATGTTGGGAAGTCGAAGCGCCACCGCGAGGGGGATGCCGCCCTTGCCCGTTCCGATTTCGTCGATGTGAGTTGAGAACCAGGCTGCATCCAGTTGTGACGGCTCGATGCCGGCATCTTCCATCGCTTCCAGATAGGCTTCGACCATCAGTTCTTCGGGACCACAGTCCCAGCGTTCGCCAAATTTGGAGCATCCCATGCCCAGAATTGCGACCTTGTCCTTGATACCTCTTGCCATTCTTCTCTCCTCGGAACGACCGCAGTCTGTGCTGGGTCTGTCGTATTGAAATTAGGCTACCAAAATTCTCTGTGTGCGGATGCTATTCTGCGGCCTGTGCTGTGGCCACGACATTTCGGACCGGCACGGCCTTCCAGAAATAACGTTTGAACCCGCGTTTATCGTCTGTGTCCTTGACCCGGAAAACCATCCGGACTTCCAGACCGCTATCCACTTCGCCCGGCACCACATCCGCAATGTCCATCATGATCCGTCCGCCACCTTCAAACATCATGATGCCGTAATGGTTGGGCGGGTTCATGGAGAAGCTTAGATAGTCCGCCGACCAAGACAGGATCGTCGCCTTGCGGTCCGCGAACTTGTAAGGCTCCTGCGTATCGACGGTGGGCTTGTTGGGCGCCACCGAAATGCGCGAGCGCGGAAATTGCACGACCCCGGTTTCGGTGCAGCGACCCCCAACGAGGCCCATGATCGCGTCCTCGTTCCGATAGAGCGTCGTGAGCGCAGTTTTCTTGTCCTGCTCCGCCCGCATGCCCTGCTCCCATTCAACCAGCCCGTTGAAGGTCAGGAACTTCATGTAATTGGTTTCTTCCTGACGGTCGGCCAGGGAGCCGACAATGCCGCGCCGGGTTGCGTCGCCCTGCATGGCGGTTAGCAGCTCCGTCGTCTCAAACAACACCGCATCACACCCGCCACCAAAATTCACCAGCAGGATTTTCTCCCCCGGTTTGGCTTTTTGCAGGGTGTGAACAAGCATCACCAGCGCGTGGGCAGCCCCTGTTTCACCACAGACAGCTCGCAGCGTGTCAGCAACGGTTTCAGGCAGAATTCCGCAAGCTTTTGCCAGCTTTTGCGGCAAGTTGGGAAATGTACATGGCATCACGAAATGATTTATTTCTGAAGCACTTACGCCGGTTTTCTGAAGTACACCCTCAACACAGGCAGGAACGATTTTCGCCAGCCCTTCATCGCGGATCCAGCGCTCCTCCCAGCCATAGTCAAACTCCTCACCGCTGCCACGAAAATGGTCCACAAAATCAATGGTGGCTGTATGCGAGCCAATAAACCGCGCAATCAGCTTGTCTGAGCCTACCGCAAGGGCAGCCGCCCCATCACCAAACTCCAGCTCCTGCGGGCTTGCCGCGCGGGTTTTGCGCTTGTCAGAGGCACACACCAAAGCATGCTTGTGAGCCTCGGCTGCAACACCATTCAACGCCTGCAAAAGTGCGGTTGTTCCAGCACGTTGTGTTGAAGCGACATCGACGGCTTGAATATCCTGCTCCAGAGTCAATGCTGCTGCTGCAATGCCAGCGTTCAGCCGATCCGAAAATGGCAGAGTTGTTGAGCCCAGATAGAGCGCATCAACATGGGAACGATCCTCATCTCCGCCCAACAGGTCCCGAGCCGCTTCCACCGCCATGGTAATCGGGTCCTCGTCCCAATTTCCCATCGAGCGTTCGCCCTTGCTTTTCCCCACCAGATTGGGAGCAATCCATGCATTTGCGCCAGTAATTGATTTCCGTTGCAGGCGCAGACGTGGAATGTATCCACCAAAAGCCGTGAGGCCGACGCTTTTCGGGGCCATGTGTCTCTTCCCTATCAGCTGTTTCGCTCTATATACCATTGGGTGTCACAGGTTGTATTTTGAGCGTATTTCTGTGTTTCGGCGTTCAGTTTACGCGTTGTTTTTGTGTTCGGACAATAATTAGGAGGTCGCAATGAGAGGGACGGCAAAAACAGCAACGGTCCGCTGCGTCATCTCAGAGCATTTTTTTACGGTGTCCCGATGTCCTTCACGTCCGAGCCAGGAATCAACTATTTGCGCGAGGTTTGGCGCATGAGTGTTGAGACCGAGCGGACTTATCGCAGGCACCTGTTGCAGGCTCTCGGATGGGTCTGTGTTGGGTTAGGTGCCATCGGCGTTGTTTTGCCGATTATGCCAACCACTGTTTTTCTGCTGGTAGCGCTTTGGGCTTTTGCGCGGTCATCGCCCAAACTGCACGCTTGGCTGCTGAATAATCCGCATTTTGGGCCCTATATCGCGGATTGGGAAAACCACCGCGTAATCCCTGTCCGCGCAAAAATAATGGCAGTCGGCATGATGACAGCGAGTGGGCTCTGGCTCGCCTTTGGCACCAGCGCCCCTCTGTTCGTTGTGTTGGGCGTCATCGCGGTAATGTTGTGTGTCGCCGTCTTCATTCTCACGCGGCCCAGCTATCCGACCATCTGAACCCGCTATAGCCGTGTAGCCAATAGTTCCATCCGGTCCGCGCCGAAATAAATGTCATTATCAAACCTGAATGTTGGCACACCAAATACGCCAGCGGTGTAGGCCGCGACAGTATTATCCGTCCACAAATTCTCGAATTCAGTCGTGGCAGCATCAACGAACTCAGGTGCAAGGCCGGATGCCTCAAGACATTCCCGCACGACATACGGGTCATTTACATTTTTTTGCTGCTGCCACACGGCCTCAAATATGCCCATGCGAAATCGGTCATGCTCAATCCCCTCCGCGTCCAGCCGCGTTGCAATGATCATTGCCAGATCGCAAACAGGCGGGGTCGGCTGTGGAACCGCGAAAGGGATACGCCAATACTCAATCAACCTGAATATGTCTGCCATGAAGTGTGCACGTTTGGGAGGACATAGCGGGTCGAGAACCTCATCATTGGGGTCACGGCCAGCTTGAAGATTAATCAGGGCACTCGCGGAAACAGGTTTCCAGGTGATCGCAACGCCAACGTCCGTAAGGAGAGCCAACCGCTGACTGGCGAAATAGGCATACGGACTACGAAAATCATAAAACAGCTCAACTTCTTTGGTCATCGTCTCTGCCCGTCTGTTCAATTGAATTACTAGCACACCCCTGAGAGCAGGCTTTGTGAAAGCTAATCAATGAACACGGGCAAAGCTGGCCAGATTCGGCCCTCGACAACGATGGGGTATGCGACAGGAAGGTGAAGTCTCACAGGGCCGGAATGCAATCCTGTCCCTGAATTTTCAGAGCGCGGCAAAAGGCAGTGACTTCGCTTTTGGATCCAAATGGACCCATCTGCAGCCGGTAATAGATCCCTCTCGCACCAAGATCAGCTTCAACGATATAGGGCTGCCGCTGACCGATAAGCGCCCGGTGAGCTCCCGATACCTTGTCCCAGGCTGACGTGGCCTCTGCCGCCGTGCGGAACGATCCGACCTGCACCCGCAGATTTGGCTGGGCGACCCCTGGCCCTGCGTCTGAGGTTGTTGTCGTGTCATTCTGGGCAACTTGGATTGGCTGTGGGGCTTGCGTCCGGGCGACCCTTGGCCTGCTCAGAGGATTGGATGAGCGTAGCGCCGGAATACCTCTGCCCGGCGCGATAGAAGCCGTCGTGAGACCTGAAATGACTGGAACGGCAGGTGTGCGGGCGAACGCTACTTGTCCGGTGGTCTCAGGCCTGGCGAACCTTGTAACTGTGGCTTCCCACCCGTCGGCTGCGCGCGCAGCCGGCAGAGCCTGTGATAACGGCGTCACCGTAACACTTCCGCTCTGAGGCTCAATTGCTGCAACATCCGGCGGCGTCAATGTAACAGGGCGATGAGCTGAAACATTTGATGGAATGCGAACCGCATCAAGTTCTGGTAATGGCGTCCGTGCGGCAGCGACCTGTACAGGCGCTGAGACGGGAGCAGGCAGTGCAACCCGCTCAGGCACTTGCGCTATCTGTACTTGCTGTATGGCGACCGCAGGAGTGGTTCGTTCAGAGGCAATCGATCCGGTAACAATAGGCTCCGCGATCACTTCACGGACCTGGGCCACAGATACGTTGCTCGCTGGTGCCCCACCCCATTCAGCCAGTGCATCTTTGGCAACTGTGAAATCTGGTTTCAGCTCAATCGCTTGCGCAGTGTCCTGAAGCGAAGCCTCCCGATTGCCCATCGCGTTGTAGGAAAGTGCCCGAGCAAAATGCGTCAGGTGGGCTTGCCTCTCCATTCCCAATTCCAACGCTCGGCTGTAATCGGAAACCGAGGCTACGTACTGCTCCATATGGCGGCGCAAATTGCCTCGATTGTGATAGGCGGCAGCGTAATCAGGCGCCAGTTCGATAGCCTTATCATAATCCCGCGCGGCACGATCTTGCTGACCCATCTGCGCATAGGCGACAGCCCGGTTGTAGTAGCTGCGGGGCACGACAATAGCTGGAAGACCGCCTTGCCAGATGGCGCTCGTATAATCCGCGACAGCGTGTCCAGACAGCCCAAGCTTCTGGTGAGCGATCGCGCGATGATGATAGGCAAGCGCTATGCCTTCCACACTCAAGGCGTTGCTCTCTATCGCTGAGTTGAGGTAGTCGATGGCTTCAAGCGCGCGACCAGATTGTATAGCGGCAGTCCCGGCATTAAGAGATGCAATCGCTGAAACACTTTCCTCGCTGGTCGCGGCGGCCACAGTGCTTGAGCTAAAGGGCATCAGAACCATGGCACTGATAAGCACGGTGAACACGAGCCGAAACCGCGGCCGCTGAGCATCCGTTTTCAGACTTTGTTGGCCCGTCAGTTTAAACATGTCAGGCATCGCACCTTATGCAGCCAAAGACTTACAGTTTGAATCGCACAGCCAGCGCTCCAGATAATGATCCGAATCGCACCACACATTCATTGTAAGGCCAAATCGGCTCCATAGGCCGAAAACAAGCCCGCGATGATCGGCAGTGGGTAATCAGCAGCCGTCCGTCACCAACCAGAGTATCGATAGGCCGAACCAGATGCGAATAGTCGTGGGTTGATTGCTATTCCACTGTTACAGATTTCGCCAGATTACGGGGTTGGTCAACATCTGTACCCTTAGCAACGGCAGTGAAATAAGCAAGCAACTGCACAGGAATACTTGCGATAATTGGCTGAATAAAGGGATCGCATGTCGGCAGCTCGATTGATTGCCAAGGCGCACCCGCCGCTCGAGTGACGCCTTCTGCGTCCGAAATAAGGACAACCTTGCCGCCACGGGCAATGACTTCCTGCATATTGGAGATGGTTTTGTCGAATAAAGGGTCACTTGGCGCAATGACGATGACCGGCACATCCTCGTCGATCAGCGCAATCGGACCATGCTTGAGTTCGCCTGCTGCGTACCCTTCTGCGTGAATGTAGGATATTTCTTTGAGCTTCAAAGCCCCTTCCAAAGCGATGGGATAATTGGTTCCGCGTCCCAGGTAGAGAACATCGCGCGCCTTCGCAATGTCATGCGCAAGAGTTTCGAGGTCAGCACTATGTGCAAGCGCTGCGGACACATGGCGCGGCACTTCCAGCAAGGAGCGAACGAGTTTGGTTTCATCGCTTGTGCTCAAGCTGCCCTTCGCCCGTCCAACGGCAATCGCCAATGTCGCCAGAACAGTCAGCTGGCAGGTAAACGCCTTCGTCGATGCAACCCCGATCTCAGGTCCGGCGAAAGTCGGTACAATGACATCGGAGGCCCGAGCAATGGTGGACTCGACGACGTTAACGACCGAGAGAATGTGTTGTTGCTGTGCTTTGCAATAATTAAGGGCCGCGAGAGTATCCGCTGTCTCACCTGATTGAGAGATAAACACAGCCAGTCCCCCAGGGGGCAGAGCTGCTTCGCGGTAACGAAACTCAGAGGCCACATCAATTTCAACAGAAATACGCGCCAATTTCTCAAACCAGTATTTGGCAACATGGGCAGCGTAGAATGCCGTCCCGCAGGCAATCACCGTAATCTTGGGAACTTCAGCGAGATCGAACGGCAGCTTCGGGAGGCGGACGGTCTCCGTCATTGGGTCAATATACTCACCGAGCGTATGGCCAATCACCTCTGGCTGTTCATGTATTTCCTTCGCCATAAAATGACGGTGGTCACCCTTGTCGACCAATTGCGACGAGGCCGTGGAAATGCGAATTGGCCTGTCGACAACCACACTATCGATATCCCGGATTGTTGCACCGTCACGGTGTAGCTCAGCCCAGTCGCCATCTTCCAGATAAGCGACGCGGTTGGTCATGGGTGCAAGAGCAAACGCATCCGATCCCAAGTAGATGGCCCCTTCACCATATCCGATGGCTAGTGGACAGCCATGACGGGCGGCAACGATAAGATCATCTTCACCCCCAAAAAGAATGCCTAGGGCAAACGCCCCCTCCAGCTTGTCCACAGCTGCTTTCGCAGCCTTCACCGGCGGCATTCCCGCTTCCAGATTCTCCGTCACCAGATGGGCAATGACCTCACTGTCGGTCTCGGTTTGAAAAACAGCGCCTGACGCAATCAAACGTTCCTTTAGTTCTCGGAAGTTCTCGATGATCCCATTGTGAACAATGGCGACCCGGTCTGTCGTGTGAGGATGGGCATTCCGCTCTGTTGGTGCTCCGTGGGTTGCCCAGCGTGTGTGGCCGATGCCGATCATGCCCTCCAGCGGGCTGTCCCGCAGGAAAGCCTCAAGATTAGAAAGTTTTCCTTCGGCGCGGCGGCGATCAATCTCACCATTCACCAAAGTTGCGATGCCAGCGGAATCATAGCCGCGATATTCAAGACGCTTCAACGCATCTAGAATGAGGGGCGATGCTGTTTCATTTCCGATTACGCCGATAATGCCGCACATCGTTTATGTCCTCTTTGATTTTCGTCGCTGTTGCGCTTTGCGAAAGCGTGCGCCCCAACCCGGCTTTTCCGATTGTTGGCCACGCGCGACCGCAAGAGCGTCCGCCTCAACGTCCTTTGTGATAACGCTGCCTGAGCCGATATAGGCTCCGTCGCCAATTTTGACAGGAGCAACCAACGAACTGTTTGAGCCGACGAAAGCGCCCGCGCCGATGTCAGTGAAATGTTTGTTGAAGCCGTCATAATTACAAGTGATCGTGCCTGCACCAATGTTGGCACCCTCACCCACCCTGGCATCACCGATATAGGTCAGATGACTTACCTTGGCACCAGCCTCGATATTGGCTTTCTTTGTCTCAACAAAGTTTCCGATCTTAGCACCGGTCCCAAGCTGTGTGCCTGGGCGCAACCGTGCAAATGGTCCGACAGAACAATCGTCGCCTATTTCGGTGCCTTCAATATGTGAGAAGGCCTTGATGGTGACATTGTTCCCAACCACAACGCTAGGGCCAAAAACCACATGAGGTTCAATGATCACGTCCTGGCCGAGAACCGTATCAACACAAAAATAAACACTGTTCGGGTCACGCAGTGTCACGCCGTTGGTGAGAAAATGGGTTCTAAGTTTTTTCTGAAAAATGCTCTCAGCCATTGCCAGATCTTCGCGACTATCGACGCCAACCAACGTCACCTCATCTGGGCGTACAATAACGGAGCATCCAAGTTTACGTTCTCGCGCAAGTTCGGGCAGCTCAGTCAAATAGAACTCACCACTCGCTGGACTTGCGCTAAGGGAACCAAGAAGGTCATGGAAATGTTCCCGGGCAATAGCCATGGCACCGCTATTACAGAGAGTGATTTGACGCTCGGTCGAACTTGCATCTTTCTCTTCGATAATACGAAGAAGGGTGCCTTCTTGGTCGCAGGCCAGACGGCCATAATTAGTTGGATCATCAGCCTCAAATCCAAGCACCACAACATGTGATCCCTCGGCACATGCCTTGCGCATTGCCACGAGAGTTTCTGTACTGAGGAATGCGGCATCGCCAAAGATGATCAAAACCACACCTGGGTCCGTCGGAACGAAATCCATGGCAGATCGCGCCGCGTCACCAGTCCCTTTTGCTTCGTGCTGGATGCAGGTTTCGACGTTCGAAACAGTAGACACGGCATAGTCAGCAACATTGGTCATGTCAGGACCAACGACAGTCACAATCTGCTGCGGATCTATAGCACTCGCATTTTTAAGGACATGCCCGAGCAAAGGAAGTCCGGCAGCTTCATGCAGGACCTTTGGCAAAGCAGATTTCATTCGCGTGCCCTTACCGGCCGCGAGGATGACAATCGTCGTGTCGCTATTACTCATTTCTCTCATTCATCTGATTAAATTACGAACCTAGTGGAGACGGTTTCAATTTCCTGTTCCAGCGAACAGATAAGGGCGACAGAAAATGGCACACCACCATTTCCCACCAAAATAACTAAATGTTTCACTCTGTTGCGCGTGGATCAACCTCGGTAGACACAGCATCGGCCTGCAGCGCAGCACCTGTCCCTGGGAAATCGGGAACCAGACGTTCCATCAGGTCTCGCACACGGGTCTCGTCCCCTGCGTTCGCCGCCTCGATCATGGCCTCAATACCYTTTTCCACAAAAGCCAAATCCGCCACCCGGGGCCGCGCGGCCATGAGCTCTGAATGGCTGGTTGGCAGCAGCACCTCTGCGTCATCGAATAGATCTTCGTATAGCCGTTCACCCGGACGCAGCCCAGTGATCTTGATCTCAATTTCACGGCCCGGCGTAAAGCCAGCAAGTTTGATCATCTCAACAGCCATATCCATAATCTTGACCGGCTCACCCATATTAAGAACCAGAATAGCCCCGCCCTGATTGGCGGTCTCATCTTCAAGCGTTGCTGCCTGCAGGACTAGCTCCACGGCCTCGCGGATGGTCATGAAATACCGGGTCATATCGGCATGAGTGACGGTGATCGGTCCACCTTGTGCCAATTGCTTCTGGAACAGCGGAACAACCGACCCGGCGGAGCCCAGCACGTTACCGAACCGGACCGTCACAAAGCGCGTTCGTTTGTCCCGACGGCTGGCCATGTCCACAGCCTGACAATAGGTTTCCGCAATTCGTTTCGAGGCGCCCATAACATTGACCGGGTGTGTGGCTTTGTCGGTTGAGATCATCACCATGGCATCTACCTGGTATCGCATTGCAGCGTCGGCGATATTTTGTGTGCCCTGAACATTTGTGAGGACAGCCTGCGAAGGCTGCGGCTCAAGCATTGGAACATGTTTGAGAGCGGCGGCATGAAAAACAAGCTCAGGTTTTTCGGAAGCAAACACCCTATCCACACGGTCCCATTCACGCACGTTGCCAATAGCGGCGGTGCGTGACAAGTCGGGAAACAACTCACCCAGCTGCCGATCAATTTCATAGAGATTGTATTCGGAATTATCGAACAGCGTGACGTGGGAGGGGTTGAAGCCTGCGATCTGCCGCACCAGCTCCGATCCTATGCTTCCCCCCGCGCCTGTGATGAGCACGCGTTTACCCTTGATCAGCCGTCCCATGGCTTCCCGGTCCAGGCTCGCTTGGGGTCTGCTCAAAAGGTCTTCCACATCCACAGGTCGGATATCAATCCCTTTGGCTGATGCCTTGGTTAGCCGCGACAGTTCAGGGAGACGATCCAGACGAACATTATGGGTCCGGGCGACCTCAAGCAGGTTGCGCACAGCTTCCCCCTTCAGCGAAGGGTCGCCGAGAACAACACCTGACACCATGTTTCGGTAGGAATCCAGAATATTGGGTAGGTCGTCGACTTGGCCCAATATTTTCACACCCCGTATCCGACTACCCACAGGGCGATCCGCCGTATCGACAATTCCCAACACCTGGTATCGCGCGTTCGGGTCGCGCGCCATTTTACGGATGAAGGCCTCCGTCTCGTCCGTTGCCCCAATCAGCAAAACAGACGTGATGAGCGTATCTGAACGTGTAGCCCGCATCAGATCGAAGCGACGCTCGTGCCAGAGACGAACAAGAAGTCGGGCACCCACGAAAAGAGTTGAGAGCACCATCGTATCGATGACCACCGATGAGCGCGGAATGCCATCAAGACGGCTGGTCATAAAAACGACCGCCAGGAAACCGAGATTGATAAGAACAGCTGTTCGMCCMAGCARRAGSGCRNTCMTMNCNNACCGAWRCGKAMMNCCNAGGSAMWCNNTCAARWKWGGRTCKYYANNTSATMMTGGCTGCAGTCAGCATAAATATGGCGGATGAAGTCGCTATGAGAGGCATTTGCGAGAAGAAACTCTCATCGCCCAACCGCAACAACAAGGAAATGGGAAACGAAAGGCCGGCGAGCGCAAGGTCCACAAAAAATATGACGCCTTTTCTTCGCCAATCGCCTGTGGATTTTGACCCAGATCTCTGCACGTGCGCGCTCCCCAAAATGTCCCTCGTCAAAAACACAACATAATACGATGGAAGCCGGGTAGATAGCATGATGGCGCAATCGACGCCAAATGTTGAAATGGGGAGTTTTTGACTTTGCCGCCCTACGCGGTTTCTGAGAGCTGGCTTTCCCATGCATACGCATGCGCCACGATTTCATCCAGATTGTCGTGAGATGGCTTCCAGCCAAGGATTTCGCGCGCACGGGTAGCATCCGCAACAATAGCGTCTGGATCACCGGCCCGCCGATCAGCCATCCGAACGTCAAATTTCTTCGAAGAAACCCGTTCAACGGCATTAACCACCTCTTTGACGGAAGCTCCATGTCCATAGCCGCAATTGGCAATCAGGCTCTCCCCGCCAGCTCTTAGGTGCTTCAGGGCTGCTTCGTGGGCAGAAATGAGATCCGACACGTGAATATAGTCACGAATGCAGGTGCCATCTGGCGTCGCATAATCGCTCCCGAATATGCTCATGTGATCCCGCAGCCCCAGTGCCGCCTGCACGGCAACCTTGATGAGGTGGGTGGCATTGTGAGTCGATTGCCCAGATCGGCCCTTTGGGTCCGCACCGGCAACATTGAAATAACGCAGGATGGCGTATTTCAATCCATGAGCCGCCGCCACATCCTGGATCATCCACTCGGTCATCAATTTTGAGCGCCCGTAGGGAGACATCGGATCAAGCGGCGCGTCTTCCGTAACAGGTATTTTTTTCGGCGTGCCATAGACGGCAGCTGTCGARGAGAAAACAAAATGAGGGACTTTTCCCAACACACAAGCCTCAATCAGATTGCGCGTTTTGGCCGTGTTGTTCAGATAATATTTGAGAGGGTCTTCCACAGATTCTGGAACAATAATTGAGCCAGCAAAATGAATGACGGAGGTAACTGACTTGTCTTTTATGATATCTCGAACAAGGTCGATGTCGCCAATATCGCCCTCGACGAGAGTTGCCCGCGCATCAATGGCTGATCGAAAACCTGTCGACAGATTGTCCAGAACAGTTACGTGCTCGCCAGCATCGCAGAGTGCCAGGACCATGTGGCTACCGATATAGCCCGCCCCCCCAGTTACCAGAATGCTCATGAACCTCTCCTGCCTCAAACTTGTGTTGGGTTCACTATACGCGGAAGTTCCTATCAACATATTTAACCAGCTGCTCAACACAAGCATCGACTTCATCCCTTTCGGTATCGATGATCAGGTCAGCAGCGCTGGGCTCCTCGTAGGGAGCCGAAATGCCTGTGAAGTCGCGAATTTCACCGCGCAATGCACGCTCATAGAGCCCTTTAGGGTCGCGTGCGATACAGGTTTCAACATCGGCTTTGATATAGATTTCATGAAAACCGGATTGTGCGGCATGCCTCGCTCTATCGCGATCTGACCGATAGGGTGAGATGAAGGAGCTGATGACAATCAYTCCAGCCTGGCGAAACAGCGCTGCGACCTCTCCGACCCGTCTAATATTTTCAGCCCGGTCATCCGGGGAAAACCCGAGATTGGATGTGAGCCCCTGGCGGACGTTATCGCCGTCCATGACAAAAACCTGGAAACCTTTCTCAAACAGTCTGGCCTCAAGGGCCATCGCAAGAGTGGATTTTCCGGATCCGGAAAGGCCGGTGAACCACAAGACCCCACCCATATGTCCATTTCGGTCTGAGCGGTCCTTTTCGGTAAGGGCATATTGTACGGGAGTGATGTTGGTGGCTTTGGCTGTCAACAAATGGCGTTGATCCGCATATCCCTCCATCGAGATGAAGCCGGTAGACCTCACTTCGCCGCTCTCACCAAATAATTGAAAATGGGCCCCAGTGGGAACATCGCAATAAGTGTCCACTGTCACGATATTTTCAGCGCGCAGAACAACCTCGCCAAAGCTTCCTGGTTCCAGGCCGTCGCCCGACAGAACTTGCCCCTTGAGTGGATCGAAAACGCGATCGATTGACTGAATTGTTACCGCAAAAATCCCATAGAGGGTTCTGCACTGCAGTGTTTCCCCCACCACCGCTCTTGTGCCTTCCCATCGGAGATGCGCCCGGAAGACGTCTGTCTCAATCGGAGCGTTCGGTTCATGTGACAAAATTTCTCCAGCGTCAGCGAAGAACGCGTCCTGGAAAACCAGACCGACCTTTCCATCCTCTGAATGTTTTGACGTAGCACCGACCGTCGGCCGGACTGCACTGACAATCCCCTTTCGATTGGACGGCGAACTCAACACCGTGTCACCGACATTCAACTGGCCACTGAGAAGGTCACCCTCGAGATACCATTGGCTATTTTCAGCGATCACCGAGTTGACGCGTATCCGAAGACTAAGCTCTCCCCTAGCAGGCGCCCTTTCCAAAGAAACCAATGCCTCTTCCAGCGTAGGTCCTTCATACCAGCTCATTTGGCTTAAGTGATTCAACGGCGCTGGAAGTATCGCAAAGGCCTTGATACCGATAGTGCTCAGGAAGTCCCGGTACTCCTCAACAATCAGATCGTACTGGTCCTGTTCAAAACCAATCTCATCCATTCGTCCAACAAGAACGAGCGGCGATCCAAAAGGGAAAAAACGTGCGATGTGCGCATGCACGCGGTCCAACTCACGGACGCCTTGTGTCGCATCAAGAAGAATAACGGGAAAAGACGGCCGGCCGCTTTCCACGCTCGCATCCCAATGGACGGGGTCGAAAACCGCATAGGAGGACAGTGCTGTCGGCGCAGAGGTGGCGGGTGGCTGAAAACCATCGACATCATCTGGGGCACCAAGCAGAACAGCATCGTGTGCTGGTGCGGGGTTTGAAGCTAATCGTGGTGAGGCGTTCAAGAGCAAACTCATATAACATTAAATTATTGGAAAATATTTTGTTTCCCACTCATTTTATGTGAGTTAAGCCGCCGGGCACCAAAAATCAAGAGCAAATCGGTTGCTAAACTCCCAAGATCACGTTTGACGGCCCCTCCGACTCACTCTAACCAGAACAGCACTACTATTGACGCGCCGGACATGTGGCGCGCTGTGTCCACGATCGAGGCCCACATGACCGTCCATTTGGTTCCTGCTTCCAGCTTCCTGGCTCCTCATCGGAACTCCAGCGGTAGATGGCAAAGGTCAGCACGAACCATTGCTCTTACCATGCTGGTTTGTGGCGGTTTGTTGGGTGCCTGCACGATGCCCAATGGTGGGTCGGCAAATGCAGGTTCTGGCACAGACGAAAATCTCGCGCAGAAGGTCGACCGGCTTGAGAGAGAACTGGCCAACCTGCGAATTGACTATTCGATCGTAAGACCGGCGATGGAGCGGATCGTTTCTTCAGAAACAGGCCTGGAGGCTCGTCTCGCAGCGATTGAGAGTGCGTTCGGTCCCATCACAGCCTCTATATCGCCAGCAGCAAGCTCTACCCCTGCCTACGTTTCACCCGCATCAACAAGCTTTCCAAGAGTAGGCATTCATCTGGCGTCATATCGCAATCAGGAGAACGTTGAACGGGGCTGGGCTGAACTACAGGCAGCGCAGAGCGATATCCTGTCCGGTTTGCAGCTGAACATCGTGGATTACCGTAGTGATCATGATGGCCTCTATCGCCGCATGGTTGCTGGACCTCTCGATCCCGCCAGCGCGGAGAGCCGATGTGCCAGTTTGAAAGACCGGGGCATCTGGTGTCAGGTCGTGACGCTGCAGCGCTGAGCCCGATTATACAGTGACAGGTTGCTGCTGATGGACGGGCGATGGAACACTCGGTTCTATGTCCCGACACGTTGCGTCCAGATGAATCTGGTTGCGCATATGTTTCAGACAATAAGACATCTTCGGTCCATTAAAAGTCAGGTGTGTTTCCAGCTCTCGATCCAGTTTACCCGGGCGTCGGGCAAGCGTTGGGTAGTATTTGTCGAAGAGTAGATTGAGCGCTATGCCCATACCGTGGTCGGCGGACTTGATGAATTTGCCATCAACATCAGCTTCACCAATCACGTCTAAGTGCACGTCAAATCCGTAAGATTCTAGAAACGCAGCTTGCCGTGTCTTTAAATGCGGAGGTGATAYCCGATCATCASCAGAATGGATCATRCGGAACTGGCAAGACCGTTGTGTCTTCGCAGCCRCCTCCGCRAGGTGGGMATYGTAARCRACATCRCGRATCAAACTGCGGTCYGCRCCAAAGAAWKTTGCTTCYCCRTGTTGGYYAAATTGCCATTTTTGAACCGTYGAGCACYGAAAGGTRATGTTTTGTTCRGTSAGTGCAAGCTCGAGCCARCGCCCATCGACAAATGTGGGTTGTGTTTCCGTATAAGCGGAGGCRTCRATGATCCCGTTRAATGTRTTGGGYGCAAACTTGTGCATMACRYGAGCGATGTAACCRCCATGTGASGACCCAAGACARAGAACATTTYCRGTATCGAAAGCRATCGGCTGGTCGATCAAAAAATTYAACGCGGCGAGATGATCAAGAGCACTCAGGACACCGAAGTTTTGATACTGCCCGCCGGGTGGAACCAGAGTTGCGTTGACAGCGAAGGTCAAGTCAGGTCTCTGCTTGAGCAGTGAAAGGATTTCATTATGCGTCTTGACCTGGGTCTCAAGTTTACCCCCGTGGGCARYNTACYSGMMWMSSRSAWMSAMWMRMKRSTKTSGAYWAATAKMNNGMTCCACNTNGCYRANTWCAGKAGMKWGRWKSKNCYGWMWKRYANNTTGCWRWGYSSATCCACGGAGACAGCGACAATATTGTATTTGTCTGCGATATAGCGGCGGATCATTGATGAGTAGTGGGCGTCCGTTTCACCACCCATACCGGGAATGATAAAGACCAGGCCGTCTGCGGCTTCTGTCTCCGGTGTCTCAACAAGAAGCGTGACCGGATGGCTACGATCGCTGCCGAGTTCGAAATCCGGCTGACCTGGGATTTGAAATTGACTAGAGGGCATTCGTTTGCTCCGGTGAGGTTCTGCAATCGTCGACCAGCGAGACGATGTCACCAACACATCCGAGGTCAAAGAGCTTGTTCCCCGGAAACCGGAGGTTGAGGTCTGTTTCAATGCGCAAGATCAGTCGGGCATGTGCGAGAGAGTCCCATCCATCAATATCGTCTGCAGCCGTGGCAAGTTCGATGGCTGCGGGATCGCATGACAGTTCTTCGCCGATGATCGCAGCGACTTCTTGCAAGGTTTTTGTTTTATTGGGCACCTGAAATTTCCTCCTCGGAGGCGGTCAATAATTTTTCTCTCGTCGCATGTCGACTAATCTTCCCGCTCGTGCTTTTAATCAACCATTGCGGAGGCATGAGATGGATGACGGATGGCACCAGTGCTGTTTCATCCACCATTGCATCGCGAATGGATTTTTTTATGAGTTTGAGAGCTGCAGCATCGGTCTCACGGGTTTCGGCAAGAATGATCAATGTGTCGCTGCCAATTTCTTCCTTGTAGACGGAAAGCGCCATCACCCGCCCGGGCACAACGCCAGGGATATCTTTCAAAGAAAACTCAAGATCGTGGGCATAATGATTACGCCCATTTAAAATGAGAAGGTCGTCCATCCGGCCAATGACAAACAGCTCGCCGTTTGTCATGTACCCAAGATCGCCGGAATGATATCGCCCTGCCCGAAAAGCCTCAGCAGTCTTCTCAGGCTGTTGGTCATAACCACGCGCCAGGCTCGGCCCTGTAATACACACTTCCCCTATCCGCCGATCAGGCAGTCTGTTGCCGTCACTGTCCATTACCAGTACCGAAAACCCGTCGATTGGCTTGCCGCATGAAAGGACATTTGTGGTCGGGCAGTAACTGGGCAATGTGGGCCGCGCGACAGCTTCTTCGATAAGAGCCCGCGTTTCGATGGTCTCAGTCCGTGGCGTTACAGACAGGTCGCTCTGCGTCACGCCGAATACAGTTTCGGCCATGGCATAACAGGTATGCAGCTTCGTCTTTCCGACCCCAAAGCGACCGACCGCTGCCGCAAAAGCGTCCAAGGTCTCCGGGCGGGCTTTTTCCGAGCAATCAATGAAGGCTCGGACTGAGGAGAGATCCCATTCATCCTCACTGTGGCCCAAACAATTCGTCAAATGTTGAAAGGCAAAATTGGGCTGCCAGATCAGCGTTGCTTTCGTCTGCTCAATGACATCGAAGAGAATTGTGGGTCGAACGACCCAGTCAAAGGGGCTCATGAGGGTGACAGGAACGCCTGTGAGCACCGGCAGCAAACAGGAGGTTATCAGCCCCATGTCATGGTAGAGCGGCAACCAGCTGGCGATGCGATCGCTTTCGCTGAGTTGTATGGAGCGCGCATAAGCATCGACCTGATGCAGCAGGGCTGCATGAGAAATCATAACGCCCTTTTTCGTGCCCGTCGTACCAGAGCTGTGTTGCAGGAAGGCAATGTCTTCTGAGGCGATAGCAACACTGGGAAGCTGTGTCTCGTCAGGCAATGTCTCAGGCGTGACGGTGCAAATGCCATGATCTGGCGCCACGCTGTCCAGCGTCGATCTGAGCTTCGTGTTTGTGAATAGGATTTTCGCATTGACCCGGTTGATGACCTGCATCTGTTCACGCCAGAAATGTGCCGGATGTTGTCGCGGACTTGGTGGCGACATAAGGGTCGGCACGATACCGGCCAGCATTGATCCAAAAAACGCATACAACAGATCTGGCCCGTGATCGAAAAGGATGAGCGCGCGGTCCCCCGGTACCAATCCATTTTCCTTGCAGGCTGCCGCGTAAGGCGCCGCACACAAGGCAAGTTGTTGATAGCTGATGCTGGTGTTCTGCTCGTTGACCTGAACACGGGCATAAAGGCGATTTGGCGTCTCTTCAATGCGACGCAGGATCCGTGCTGCCGCCGTATCCCTGCCCGATTTCTTCCAAAAAGAGAGTAACGCCATGGTGCACCCTGCTGAACGCTGTAAGCCAACGTTCATTCCAGCCAAACAGGGTAAATTTTGAGTAAACAGACCGGCCAACAAGGCCGATTAAAACAATGATATTGCTTAAATACGGAGAAAAGTGGTGAGCCCAGCAAGGTTCGAACTTGCGACAACCTGATTAAAAGTCAGGTGCTCTACCAGCTGAGCTATGGGCCCGTCACTATCGCGCGAGAATCCCGCGCTGGACGGGCGGAAACTAGTCACCCTTGGCCAAGCGGTCAACTGATTTGGGGGCAAATTACCCGGTTTTGAGTGACAAAGTGCCCTGCGGCAGCGTCCTTGCTCACTTTATCGAAATAGAGGCTGAAAGGGACGCCGCTTCATCGCCCGATTTGCCCCGATGTTCCACCCGGTAACTCTTATGGATACCCTCGAATTCAAGACTGGTTTCTGCTTCCCGGTCGGTGATTCCTGGCTGTAAGGAGAGTGTTGGATAGTACCGGTCAAAGAGCTTGTTGAGGCCAATCCCCAATCCGTGCTCCAGGGTCGTCACAAAATCGCCATCAACGTCACCCTCCCCCATTTCGTCCAGAACAACGTCATACCCAAACCGGGATAGGATCTTTGCCTGGCGACGTTTAAGCGCAATATCAACCAAACTGTCCTTAGTGGAATGAACGAGGCGAAACTGGCAGCGCCGCGCTTGTGTGTTTACAGCAAGTGTCTGGAGATGACCGGGATGCGCAACGTCGCGGATCAAGGCCTCATCAGTTCCAAAATAATTCGCTGCACCGACTTCTCTATTTGTCCACGCTGTTCGTGTGGTGCAGAGGTAATCAAGGTTCCCGTCTGGCTGGGTATATTCAAAGTCACCGAACCCAAGAAATTTTGGCATGGTCTCGGAATACCCCGAGGAGTCAATAACAGCGGAAATATTGTTGGGTGCAAATTTGTGGATGAGGTGAGAGATATAGCCGCCGTGGGACGTCCCCAGACACACAACATTGTCATGGGCAAAAGAAACATCCTGATCCATCAGATGATAAAGCACCCTTAGATGGTCTAGAGCTGCCAACACGCCGAAATTCTGATAGTCGCTGCAAGGCGGTAGAATAGTCGCCTTGAGTTCAAACCGTTGAGGCCGAAGGGTCTTCAGATATGCGAGGACAGCATCAGGACTAAGTGCTGTGAGCCCCTCAAAAGTGGATCCCTGAAGTAAAAGGGATCCGAGAGCGAGAGTAACCGCTTCGGGGTCGATATTTAATGCCGCCTTCAACCCATCGACAGCTGGGCCCAGCCGACAGATATGACAATGGGCCCGAACAGAGACCGCCACGAGATTATATTTGGCGGCGATATGCCGCCGCACCATTGTTGAGAATACCTCGTCTCTGTCACCCCCAAAACCGGGGATCAGAAACACCAACCCATCGGCCGGACCATCCTCCGGGATTTCAGCCGTGAACGTGACCGGCACGGTGCGCGGGATTTTGAGCTCAAAATCTTCCTGCCCCTCGATACGCCCCGACATCGTCGCCATTGTTTTCCAAGCTCCAGCTTCGTGAATAAGCCGATTGGGACGCAACATGGTTAAAAATGTTTGAAGATTGGAGGACCTCATCACAGAGGTGGTAGATCACCCGCCAACTGCTCGGCTTTAAACTGCTCAACAAAAGCAGCGAAGGTGCCCTCTCCTATGGCAGTCCGCATTCCCGCCATCAGTGTCTGGTAATAGGAAATATTGCTCCAGGAGAGCAGCATCATGCCCAGAATTTCTCCGTTCTTGAGGAGATGGTGCAGGTAGGCCCGTGAATAGTCCCGTGCGGCGGGACACGAACTGGTCTCATCCAGAGGTCGCGGATCGGCCGCATGCCGGGCGTTCTTCAGATTGATCTTACCAAAGCGCGTAAACGCCTGCCCGTGCCGCCCGGACCTTGTGGGCATCACACAGTCAAACATGTCTATACCGCGCCTCACGGCCTCCACAAGGTCGTCTGGTGTGCCAACCCCCATCAGATAGCGAGGGCGCTCTCGTGGCAGCATAGGAACGGTGAAATCGAGGACCTTGAGCATCTCCGCCTGGCCCTCTCCCACCGCGAGCCCACCGACCGCATATCCATCAAAACCTATCTCGATCAAAGCATCTGCGCTGGTACGACGAAGGTCTTCGTAAGTACTGCCCTGAACAATTCCAAAAAGAGCCTGCCCGTCTTTTCGGTGGGGCTGAGAGAGAAAGGCATCTTGGGAGCGTTTTGCCCACCGGGACGAAAGCTGCATGGAGGACGCGGCTTCCTCGTGGGTCGCAGGAAACGGTGTGCACTCATCCAGCACCATCTGAATGTCCGCCCCGAGCAGACATTGAATTTCAATACTGCGTTCTGGTGACAAAGAGTGGGAGGAGCCATCAATATGGCTCTGAAAGGTAACTCCCTCCTCGTTCATTTTGCGCAGTTTGGAAAGCGACATCACCTGAAAGCCACCGCTGTCGGTGAGGATGGGGCCTTGCCAGTTCATGAAGGAATGAAGCCCTCCAAGAGCTGCCATCTCCTCCGCCCCTGGTCGCAACATCAAATGATAGGTATTGCCAAGAACAATGTCGGCACCGGCGTCACGTACCTGATCCGTGTAGAGCGCCTTCACCGTGCCTGATGTGCCCACGGGCATGAAGGCAGGCGTTTGGATGTCGCCCCGGGGGGTATGGATAACACCGCGCCGTGCAGCCCCGTCTTCCGCCTGCAGGTCGTAACTGAATGAACTCACGAAGCGTCTTTCTCAGGAAAAATCAGGCAGGCATCGCCATAGGAATAGAACCGGTATTCGGCCTGGATAGCATGAGCGTAGGCGTTTTGCATCTCGCCGAGCGAGCGAAAGGCTGACACCAACATGAAAAGCGTTGATTTCGGCAGATGAAAATTGGTCATCAGCACATCAATCGCTCGAAAACGGTAGCCGGGCGTGATGAAAATATCCGTCGCTCCTGACCAGGGTTGAACCTCGCCCGTTTCTGTTGTGGCGGACTCAAGCAACCGCAGGCTTGTCGTGCCGACAGCAATGATGCGGCCACCCTTTTTGCGCGTGGTATTCAACATGTCCGCCGTGGCCTCAGAGACAGACCCAACTTCCGAATGCATCTTGTGATCGTCCGTATCATCGACAGACATGGGCAGGAAGGTACCTGCCCCCACGTGCAGCGTTACCTTGGCAAAGCCAATCCCTTTTGCCTCAAGGCTATCCAGCAAGCTTTGCGTGAAATGCAGCCCGGCTGTGGGGGCCGCAACTGCACCTGGCTCACGCGCAAAATAAGTCTGGTAGTCCGCCGCGTCCGCTTCATCCGTTGCCCGCTTGCTCGCAATGTAGGGCGGTAGGGGCATGACTCCCACGGCCGCAATAGCGGCATCAAGCATCGCCCCCGTCTGGGAGAACTGAAAATGGACTTCGCCCCCTTCTCGCCCCATCACCTCAGCCGAAAGCGCTTCAGAGAATTGAACCCGGTCTCCCGGCGCCAATCGTTTGGCTGGTTTAGCAAAGGCCAACCATTCATTCGGGGAAAGCCGCTGATGGAGGGTTATCTCAATTTTGGCAACGACGTCTCCCCGGCTCCGTGTTCCAGATAACCGCGCAGGAATAACCTTGGTGTCGTTGAAAACCAGAACGTCGCCCGGCACTAGCCAGTCAGCAAGAGCCGAAACCGAAGCATCCTGAAGTACGCCCTGCTCTGGCCCAATAACCAGTAGGCGTGCAGCGTCACGAGGCCGCGCTGGCCGGAGGGCTATGCGCGCCTCCGGCAAGTCAAAATCAAATGCGTCAACGCGCATGTGCGACCTTCGTGAAAAGAGGAGCGCGCTTACTCAGCGTCAGCGGCGACCTGCATCTTGATGATCTTGTCGGGGTCCACTGGGGGCTCACCGCGCTTAAGCGCATCAACATGTTCCATGCCGTCGATGACCTGACCCCAAAACGTATATTGGTTGTCGAGAAAACGGGCATCGCCAAAACAGATGAAGAACTGACTATCTGCACTGTTTGGATCCTGTGAGCGTGCCATCGAGCAGGACCCTCGCACATGCGGCTCCGCTGAGAACTCAGCATCGATGTTCTTGCCAGAACCACTTGTGCCCGTTCCCGTTGGATCACCACCCTGTGCCATGAAACCCTCAATGACCCGGTGAAAAACGATCCCGTCGTAAAATCCTTCGCGGGCAAGTTCTTTAATCCGCGCCGCATGCTTGGGCGCAAGATCAGGACGGAGTTCAATTGTGACCCGACCGTTTGCAAGGTCGAGGAAGAGTGCGTTTTCGGGATCTTTGATATCAGCCATAGCTAACTTATTCCTCAAGTGATTTATTCGGTGACGTCAGAGGCAACTTGCATCCGGACCATTGTGTCTGGGTTCACCGGTGGCTCACCCAGTGTGATATTGTCGACAAATTCCATGCCTTCCACGACACGGCCCCAGACGGTGTATTGGCCATCGAGAAAGTTGGAATCATCTAACACGATAAAAAATTGGCTGTTGGCGCTGTCCGGGTGGCGCGAGCGAGCGGCCCCGATAACACCGCGCTGGAAAGGCACGCTGGAAAATTCCTGGCGGATGTCGGGATAATCCGATCCGCCGGCACCCGTGCCGGTTGGGTCCCCGGTCTGCGCCATGAAACCATCAATGACACGATGGAACACAATGCCATCGTAAAATTTCTCACGGGTCAGTGTCTTGATCCGCGCCACATGCCGAGGGGCAATGTCTGGCAGCAATTCAATCACCACACGACCGTCTTTCAGGTCCAGATATAGGGTGTTTTCAGGATCACCAGCGCTCGCCGGCGTAAGCGCCAGGATTATGGTGAAACACAAGGCAAAGGCAGCAGCGGCTAGTCGATACATCAATAACTCCTGAGATACAGAACCGGTTGATTAGGCGTCTTTTACCCGAGCAAGGACCATCTCGGCTACCCGTGCTGGGACGAACTGCGAAATATCTCCACCCATTGTGGCAATTTGACGAACAAGTGTGGACGAAATAAAGCCAACATTAGGTGTCGCAGACAGAAAAACGGTCTCAACATTCGGATTCATGGCGGTATTCATGCCCACCATCTGGGTTTCATATTCATAATCGACAGCTCCCCGGAGCCCCCGAATGATAATTCCAGCACCTGCCGCATCAGCCGCATCAACCACCAACCCAGAGAAGGATTGAACTTCCAGGGTCGACCCCACCTCCTTTGCCAGAGGCTTCATTTCAGCTTCAATCAGCTCTGCACGCTCCTCGAAGCTGAGCATTGGTTTTTTTGACGAGTTAATGCCAATGCCAATGACCAGATGATCGACCAGACGAAAGGCCCGACGCATAATATCGGTATGCCCATAGGTAACGGGGTCGAAGGTGCCTGGATAAAGCCCTATACGTTTCATGACGGTTCGGATCCCTCACCGCTGGAGCTGGCGTCCTCTCCGTCTTCCTCATCTGAGCTTTCCCCCAAATGTTCCACAGAAACGACTTTCTCGTCAGGCCCTGTGCGGAAAACGGTGACACCTTGTGTCGAGCGGCCTGCAACCCGGATGCCATCAACAGGACACCGGATCAACTGACCTCCATCGGTTACCAGCATGATTTCATCGTCATTCGCAACCGGGAAAGAGGCAACCAGCGGACCGTTGCGAGCCGAGACAGACATGGCGATAATGCCCTTGCCGCCGCGGCCAGAGGTCCGGTACTCAAACGACGAACTGCGTTTGCCATAGCCCTTCTCGCTGACGGTCAGAACAAACTGCTCGTGAGCGCCAAGTTCAGCATATCTCTCTTGCGAGAGGGAGGTAATTTCCCCTTCATCGCCACTCTCCGCAGGCTCATCAGCCTGCTCCACACTCTCCTCGTGCTCTTCACCTGTAAGAGCCCGACGAGCGATCGCAGCCTGCTTGAGGTAGGCACGAGATTCTGGTGGCGTTACCTCCAGATGACGCAGGATGGTCATCGAAATCGTCCGGTCGCCTTTGCCGAGCCTTACGCCACGCACGCCGGTTGAATTGCGGCTGGAGAAAACCCGGACGTCGGTGACGGGGAAGCGAATGCATCGCCCGCCCTCATTGGTCAACAAAACGTCGTCATTCTCGGTACAGATTTGAACGCCGACAATGCCGTCGCCCTCGTCCAGCTTCATCGCGATTTTGCCGTTTCGATTAATCTGAACAAAATCGGAAAGCTTATTGCGACGCACGCTACCTGAGCGGGTTGCGAACATAATATCCAGAGCATCCCAACTTTTCTCGTCCTCTGGCAGCGGCATGATTGTCGTGATCCGCTCATCGGTCTTGAGCGGCAACAGATTGACCAGTGCTTTGCCACGGGACTGCGGTGTTGCCTGAGGCAGGCGCCATACTTTCATCTTGTAGGCCATGCCTGTTGATGAGAAGAACAGCATTGGCGAATGGGTGCTCGCGACAAAAATCCGCGCGACGAAATCTTCGTCCTTCGTCGCCATGCCCGAACGGCCTTTGCCACCGCGCTTCTGTGCCCGATAGGTCGAAAGCGGTACGCGCTTGATGTAACCCTGATGGCTAACGGTAACGACCATGTCTTCGCGCTGGATGAGGTCTTCATCTTCCATGTCATCCACAGCGTCGCCAAGGGCGGTGCGACGTGGCGTCGCAAACTCGTCACGAACATTGCCGAGTTCCTCTCGGAGGATGCTCAAGATGCGGGCGCGTGATCGCAGGATGTCGAGATAGTCGGAAATCCTTCCACCCAGCACTTTAACTTCGTCGCCGATTTCATCGCGACCAAGAGCTGTCAGGCGTTGCAGGCGAAGCTCAAGAATAGCCCGCGCCTGCGTTTCGGAAAGACGGTATGTGCCGTCCTCCGCAATCTTGTGACGAGGGTCATCGATCAGCTGAATAATGGGCGCAATGTCCATCGCTGGCCAATGGCGTTCCATCAATTGCGCTCTCGCGGTCGCAGGGTCCGGGGCGCTTCGGATCAGTGCAATCACTTCATCAATATTGGCAACCGCAATCGCCAACCCGACCAACACGTGCGCACGGTCCCGCGCCTTCTTCAGCTCAAATTTGGTGCGCCTGGCAACAACCAGCTCTCTGAAATCAAGAAACGCCGCAAGCATCTGCTTGAGGTTCATCTGCTGTGGACGCCCATAATCCAGAGCCACCATGTTGGCACTGAAAGGCGTTTGAAGCTGAGAGAACCGGTAGAGCTGGTTCAAAATTACATCAGGCACCGCGTCACGCTTCAGTTCCACAACGACCCGCATGCCGAGCCGCGAACTTTCATCCCGAATATCCGAGATGCCCTCAATGCGTTTGTCGCGCACGAGTTCCGCGATCTTCTCAATCATCGTCGCCTTGTTCACCTGATAGGGAATTTCGGTAATGATGATCGCCATGCGGTCTTTCCGCACTTCTTCAATCTCGGTAACGCCCCGCATCATAATCGAGCCGCGTCCCAGATGGTATGTCGAGCGAATGCCCTGGCGCCCCAGAATGATCCCGCCGGTGGGGAAATCAGGCCCAGGAACAATGTCGATCAGTCGATCAATGCCAATGTCAGGGTCATCCATGATGGCGAAGCAGGCATCAATCGTCTCACCCAGATTGTGCGGGGGAATATTGGTCGCCATGCCAACGGCAATGCCGCCCGCCCCGTTCACCAGCAGGTTTGGAAACTCAGCCGGAAGGACTTCAGGTTCACTCTCTGAATTATCGTAATTGTCTTTGAAATCGACCGTGTCTTTGTCGATGTCCGTGAGCAGGCCGTGCGCAGACTTGCCCATGCGCACTTCGGTGTAACGCATGGCAGCCGGTGGATCACCGTCCACAGAGCCAAAGTTACCCTGGCCATCCAGCAAGGGAAGTCGAAGCGAAAAGTCCTGCGCCATCCGCACCAACGCATCATAGATCGCCTTGTCGCCATGAGGGTGATACTTACCCATGACGTCACCGACAATACGCGCCGACTTGCGATACGGTTTATTCCAGTCATAGCCACTCTCATGCATCGCATAGAGGATGCGGCGGTGAACAGGTTTCAACCCATCACGCACGTCTGGTAGCGCTCGACTGACGATGACGCTCATTGCGTAATCGAGATAGGAACGCTTCATCTCTTCTTCGATGGAGATCGGGGTTACATTTGGCTCCGGAGGCAATCCACCAGCGCTGACGGCATCGCCGCCGTCGCCATTTGAATTCCCATTTCCCCCAGCACCCGTGGGTTCCCCAGAGGTATCCGTATCATTCGTATCGGACAAAATTCGAACCTTCAAAGAAGCTGTCTGCGGACAACGCGACCGCTTCGATTGATTGAAAAATAGGGGCTTCGGCAACCATCCGAATCCCCTGATTTATAAGCAGCAAGCTTATCATTCAGCTGTCAGATACGCAACCAAGACGCGGACCAAGGCGGCCTCCTAACCCGTTGAAATAAAATAACTAAATGCGATATCCCAAGTCAGCTCGTCAAGCAAAGCTAGGCTTGGAAACCATCAGCCAGAAAATGACCAGAATGGCGCCGAAAGCAGGCCATCCAAACCAGAACCAGATGCGCATAAAACGATGGTATCGATTCGGCAAAGGCGCATCTAACGACGCTGCGATCTCGGCCATTTTGCGCATTTCGTTCTGCAACCAGACCACAGGTAACCAAAACGCCCCGATAGCCACGTAGAGCACCAGTGACAGAATAATCCACCCTTCGCACAACGACCTGCCTGTTAATATCACAAGCCCAACCCCCGTCGCTGGCTGCACAAGGACCGCTGTTGCAGTAAAAAGAAAATCAGCGATAACAACGGTTCTGGCCGTTGCTGCGATCACCCGAGCATCGCCTGTTCGATCTGCAACAAACATAAAAAAGGCAATCCCAAGACCGGTCCCGAACAACACTGCAGCGCTCAGGATATGGATGAATTCCATAACGAAATAGAGATCCATTATCGGTCCTCCTGCGTCGCCACAAGCACCAGCGTTGCTGCAATCACTGGCACAGTYTTCATGAGGGGSCCAAGCGGATCCAGCCACATATCCGGTGCGAGGAAACTCAAAGCCACCAAATATCCTCCAGACAAGGCTATCTGCACGCTACAGACCCATGCAAGCCGCCGCGCAAAAAGCAGCCAGAGCCCCAGTATAATATCCAAAACGGCAAAGGCTCCGGTTAGCACACCGGCCTGTATGAACGAAGGACCGTGARACACCACAGCCTGAGCAAGTGCATCACTTGCAGGTGTGCTCGACGTCAGTGTCACAACACCTGTCGCAACCCAGAATAACGCAAGGACGATACGGAGCCCTGCAAGCGGCCAGTAGGTCCTGGCATGAAGCTTGTCACCGACCGTGCTGGGAGCAGCGGCCAAGCCGTCYYCCATCGCCACAGGCACCACCCCACTCGCCTCAGTGAAAGCCCCACCGTCCGCGACGTTTGGTCGTTCCATTTGTCGTAGTGACGTTGTTGTAAAGGCGGTCGAACGCCCAAGGTAAGTAGCTAGATCACCCGCCCATAGCAGCGGCGCAACAAGCCATCCCGGCACAGGCAAAATATATGCTGGGCTCAACCCAAGCCAATTGCGGTAAAGCTGTGTAATCTCCGCAAGACTGAGAGATTTGGGGCCGGTCACACTCAATACGGAACGTGGGAGCGACGGCGCCTTTAGGAGCGCAACGATACCGCGCGTGAGATCATCCATCGCGATAGGCTGAAAAAGATGCCTACCACCCCCCACCAGAGGAACGATGCCGGGCAAAGCGGATAGTCCGCGCAGAAGCGCGGTTCCGCCATAGCAGTTGCGTGCGTAAACAAGCGACGGCTTCAGAGTAACCCACTCAATGTCCATAGAGGCGAGGTAGTCGTCGGCGCATGTTTTGCTCGCCGCATAGGTTGTGTTTACGTCGTTGTCCGCTCCCAGCGCCGACAGATGAATGATCTTTTTGACCCCCGCCTGCGCGGCCCCGTCGAACAGGGCAATCGTTCCCGTTTCGTGAACGGCAGTCGGCGAATTCCAAAACGATCCCTGCAAGAGCCCCACGCAATTAATCAGTGCGTCGCAGGTCGCTAGCCGCTCCGACCACAAATCGGTGTCGTGATCCCGGTTGAAATCGCAATACCGCCACTCGACTTTTGGGAGCCGTTTGCGCCCCAAATCAAGGTTACGGCCAAAACCGATGACCTCGTGTCCTGCCGCCAGGCAGGCGCGCGCGACATGCTCCCCGATAAATCCATAGGCCCCAGTGATCGCAATTCGCATATCATCCAGGTCCGATCTGTTCAGGCGGCTATTTTAGCTGGTGTGATCAAAAGGGAATTTCGTCGTCGATCGGGGCACTGCCGCCACCGCCAGCGCCACCAGAAGGAGCGCCACCGCCGCCCTGGTCATATCCACCACCACCTGATGAGCCACCGAAGTCACCCCCGCCTCCACCGCCGCCGGAATTACGGCTGTCGAGCATTTGCAGTGTGGAGTTGAAGCCTTGCAGGACGATTTCTGTGGAATACCGGTCCTGACCGCTTTGGTCCTGCCATTTGCGAGTCTGGATTTGGCCTTCGATATAAACTTTGGCCCCTTTTTTCAGATACTGCTCAGCAATCCGACACAGACCTTCATTGAAGATCACCACACGGTGCCATTCGGTCCGCTCGCGACGTTCGCCGCTGCTCTTGTCGCGCCAGCTCTCAGATGTCGCGATACGAAGATTACAGACCGGGCGACCGTCCTGCATATTGCGGATCTCTGGATCAGCCCCCAGATTACCGACAAGAATGACTTTATTGACGCTTCCGGCCATTATTAGACGCCCCTTTTGTTCTTAAAGCTGGTTAATTGGGGCCGAACCTAGCCTAACGGGTCCATAATTTCCAAGCCTAAAACCGGGAAAATCGGAAATCTTCCGGTTTCCCTGCCTCAAGATTGGCTCTTGCCAGAATCGACCAAAACTGCAATTTGTTCCCATTATGTTCTTCAACGTGAGTGAAGGTCAAGCCGATGACGACCCTACTGACAGAACGCCTTCAGTTGCGCCCCTATAAAGCCACTGAAGCAGCGCTCATTCACTCGATCATCAGCGATCTCCGGGTCATCTTCTGGCGCAAGGAACCGGGCACATTGGCGGAGGCGGAAAAGATTTTGGCAACATCAATGAAACGACACGAAGAAAGCGGCATGGGTTTTTGGGGCGTCTTTGAGCGGGAAACGGCAACTTTTATCGGTCAGTTGATCCTGCAACCTCTGCCCGAGACGGGAGAACCGGAGATCGGCTATCATTTCAAGGTGGAGAGCCAGGGCAAGGGCTACGCAACGGAGGCCGCACGTAAACTTCTCGATCACGGTTTTAGCGACCTCTCTCTTCCCCGTATTGTTGCGGTTGTTTTGCCAGACAACGAACCGTCCCAGGCGGTGATGAAAAAACTTGGGCTGCCTTATGTGAAAGACTTGATGAAGGGCGGCATGCTGCACAATTATTTCGCGTTGGACCGGGCTGATTATGCGGCTCGCCATCAAGTTTCAGCGTAATAGATGACCTGACAGGACTGAGTAAACAAAGCCGATGCAAAAAAATATTACTGTTACAGGTGCCCGCGAGCACAACCTCAAGAATGTGTCGCTGGAATTGCCACGCGATAAACTCATCGTCATCACGGGCCTGTCCGGTTCTGGAAAATCTTCGCTCGCCTTCGACACCATCTACGCAGAGGGCCAACGCCGCTATGTGGAAAGCCTGTCGGCTTATGCCCGCCAGTTTCTGGAGATGATGCAAAAACCGGACGTAGACCAGATCGACGGTCTGTCCCCCGCTATTTCCATTGAGCAGAAAACCACATCGCGCAATCCCCGCTCCACTGTCGGCACCGTGACCGAAATCTACGACTACATGCGTCTCCTGTGGGCCCGCGTCGGCATTCCCTATTCACCCGCCACGGGGCTGCCCATTGAAAGCCAGACCGTGACGCAAATGGTTGACCGGGTGGCGGCCCTGCCAAGCGGCACGCGGCTCTACCTGTTGGCGCCTATCGTGCGAGGCCGCAAAGGCGAATACCGCAAAGAATTTGCCGACCTTTTGAAGCGAGGTTTTCAACGGGTCAAAATTGATGGAGAGTTCTACGAGCTGGACGACCTGCCCACTCTCGACAAAAAATACAAGCACGACGTTGATGTGGTGGTTGACCGCATCGTTGTGCGTGATGATCTGGGCAACCGCCTGGCGGACTCGTTTGAAATCGCGCTGCAACTGACCGACGGTATCGCGGTCGCCGAATATGCTGATGTGAAAAAAGGCGAGAAGGAAGCCGAACGCATTGTCTTTTCCTCACGCTTCGCCTGCCCCGTTTCAGGCTTCACAATTGATGAAATTGAACCGCGTCTCTTTTCGTTCAACAATCCCTTTGGGGCTTGTCCCTCGTGTGACGGGCTCGGCACGCAATATTTTATTGATCCAGAACTCATCATCCCGGACGCGGGGCTTTCTTTGCGCAAGGGAGCGGTTGCGCCTTGGTCCAAGTCGACCTCGCCCTACTACACCCAGACGCTGGATAGTCTGGCCAAACATTTCAAATTCTCCGTCACTGTGCCGTGGAGCAAGCTGCCCAAGAAGGCGCAAGACGTGATCCTCAATGGTTCAGGCGATGAGGTGGTTACCTTCTCTTATGATGATGGCTTGCGGTCCTACAAAACCAAAAAGGCCTTCGAGGGGGTCATCCCTAATCTGGAACGGCGCTGGCGCGAGACCGACAGCGCCTGGGCGCGCGAAGAAATCGAAAAATATCAGGACGTGACTTCCTGCGGTGTTTGCGCAGGTTATCGCCTGAAGCCTGAAACACTGGCGGTCCGGGTGGGCCCGTCGCATATCGGTGAGGTCTCTCAACTCTCCATCAAAGAGGCTGATGCCTGGTTTGGAAGCATCGACAAACAGCTCACCAAAAAGCAGAACGAAATCGCTGGCCGCGTGTTGAAGGAAATCCGCGAGCGCCTGCATTTCCTGAACAATGTCGGCCTGGACTATCTCAGCCTGTCCCGCAAGTCCGGCACTCTGTCCGGCGGCGAGAGCCAGCGCATTCGCCTGGCCTCACAAATCGGCTCGGGCCTTACGGGCGTTCTCTACGTTCTCGACGAGCCGTCCATCGGTCTGCATCAGCGTGACAATGAACGCCTGCTGGAAACATTGCGGCGGCTGCGCGATCTGGGCAACACCGTGATTGTGGTGGAGCATGATGAGGACGCCATCCGCACCGCAGACCATGTGGTGGATATGGGCCCGCTCGCGGGCATTCATGGCGGCGAGATCGTCGCCGAAGGCACACCCGCAGAAATTATGAGCAATCCCAACAGCCTGACGGGTAAATACCTGACGGGCATAGAACAGATTGCAATCCCGGCCAAACGCCGTCCAATTTCAGACACAAAGAAAATTAGGATTGTGGGGGCCACCGGCAACAATCTGAAAAATGTGACAGCCGAAATTCCGTTGGGAACCTTCACCTGTGTCACTGGCGTTTCCGGTGGCGGTAAGTCTACGCTGCTGGTCGAAACTATTTACAAAGCGATAGCCCGACGTCTCAACAGAGCACGCATGCACCCGGCCCCGTTTGAGCAGATTGAGGGCCTTGAATTTCTCGACAAGATTGTCGACATCGACCAGTCACCGATTGGCCGCACGCCCCGTTCCAACCCYGCGACCTATACMGGKTCCTTCACYCATATYCGGGAYTGGTTTGCRGGCYTGCCRGAAGCAAAAGCRCGAGGCTAYAARCCCGGACGYTTTTCYTTCAACGTCAAAGGRGGACGTTGYGAAGCGTGCCAGGGCGACGGCGTCATCAAGATCGAAATGCATTTCCTGCCGGACGTTTATGTGGAATGCGATGCCTGCCACGGCAAACGCTACAATCGGGAAACCCTGGAAGTAAAATTCAAGGACAAGTCCATCGCCGACGTGTTGGACATGACCGTCGATGAAGCTCAAATATTTTTCAAAGCCGTACCCACCGTCCGTGAGAAAATGGATGTGCTGCAACGGGTCGGCCTTGGCTACATCAAAGTCGGCCAGCAGGCGACAACTCTGTCAGGTGGTGAGGCACAGCGCGTCAAACTTGCCAAAGAACTTTCCCGTCGCGCAACCGGACGCACCATCTACATTTTGGACGAGCCCACCACGGGGCTCCACTTCCACGACGTGAGGAAGCTTCTGGAAGTCCTCCACGAACTCGTCGACACCGGCAACACTGTGGTGGTGATCGAACATAATCTGGAAGTCATCAAGACCGCCGACTGGGTTATCGACCTGGGTCCCGAAGGCGGAGATGGCGGCGGTGAAATCGTGGCCTTTGGCCGCCCCGAAGATGTGGCAGAAGAACCGCGTTCCTACACCGGGCAATACCTGCGCGCTCTGCTTAAGCGTAAGGGCAACACGCCAGCCAAAACGAAAGCCGTACCTAAGAAAACACCTGTGAAAAAGACCACCGCCAAGAAGGCCGCACCCAAAAAGAAAACGGCCCGCCGCTCATCGCGTCAGGCAGCTGAGTGACAGGGTATTAAGCAACCTGCCCCACAGCCTTCGGTCGTATGGCAAGTGACGCTCGCGCGGGCAGTTTTTTCTTTTGTGTGCCGTCAATATTCAGACGTCCGGTGCCATTCGCAGGTTGTCTGCTTTTCTTCTCAACCAGCGGCACAGAACCTGCGCGCAGAGCGTGGCGAAAAGCCTCCACCCGTTGCCAGCCTTTCGGGTAGTGCGCCTGCAGCTTGTTCTCTCCGTGATGGCGTAACCACAAGGCAGCAGCTGCAGCCACATGCACGGTGCCGTAGGATGTGCCTTCGCCGTCTTCATCATCAAACAGGCGCCCGTCGCTCTTCCATTTCGGGTTCGCGCGAACAATCTCCGTGGAAGGTGCCCAGACATCGATGAAGCGCTGCATGGTCTTGCTGTAGTGGGCAAGGTGCCAGATTTTTCGTTGTGGTGTGTGGCCCCCGACCCCAATCGTCCGGCTGAACTTGCCGGGATAGGTCACCTTATCGATGAACTGCCCCCCGGCAGCCACCACGATCACCCCGGCGTCGTAGGCATAATCAACCGCCGCTCCCAAAGCCGTTGACCGCATGATCGGAAAGCCAAGGCTCATGGAGATGATTTTGCAATCATTATCAACAGCATGGCGGATGGCTTTACCAATATTGGTGAGCACCGTCCTCTGGGCCAGCAGCACCGTGTCCGTCACCCGGTAGGGCACCACGGGCAGGCCCGGCAACATGCCCACCCTGCTCTTCTGCGTTCCCCTCACATATGCCCCATCTCCACAAAGCACACTCAAAGTCCGTGTGCCATGACCGTCAATGCCCTCGGCTGTGAGGTCTGATATCCAGTCCATGGCATCGTCGGGCAATTGCCCGCTTCTGCTGTGTGGTGGCTCGAGGGCAGATTTGCCTGTCTCAACATAGTTCATGCCTTGGGACAGCTTCACCCACGAGAGACCTCCCGCAATATCACCAAAGACCGGGTGCGCTCGCATTCCCGTGTCGATATGCGCCACCCGGACGCCCCGCCAGTCAATTCCACGAGGGTCAGCCGATCCGCCGGTGATCCGGCGAACAGCACCCGCAATATCAGCAGACATAAAATTCCAACTCGCTGTCGCCATGGCAAAGTCCTCGATCTCAAGGAGCCTGTTCACAAAAGAGCTATGTGCGTCTGCGCTCCGCTTTGGTTAGAGTAGCGATCACTAGGAAGTATGGAATTGGCATTTTAGGATGATATTTAGGGGGAGACAAGCGTGAACAAGGTAGATCGCCGATCATTTTTGAAGGGTTTCACAGCTCTTGCAGGTTGTTTTGCGGTCACGGCGAGCGGTGCTTTTACGCCCGCCTTCGCGATGACCGGCGATGGGCCACTATCGATCAACACCAAACGATTTCCGCAAGGACTGGCATCTGGCGACCCACAGCCGGACGCCGTCATGCTCTGGACCCGGGTCGTGCCCGACATGCCCGCTGGTGACATCGACCTTGTTTGCCAGATCTCTACCGACAAAAACTTCCAAACCGTCGTCGTGGAAAAGGCACTGCGTGCAACCGCACAAAGCGATTTCACCGTGCGGTTTTTCGTGCAGGGACTTGCGCCTGACACACGGTATTTCTACCGTTTCGTCGCCAACGGCGAAGTCGGGGCCCATGTCGGCCGCACCCGAACGGCGCCCGCAGCCGATGCAGACCGGCCCGTCCGGTTTGGCTTCGTGTCCTGTCAAAAATATGAGTCCGGCTTTTACGGTGCCTGGGCCCGGTTGATCGCCGATGATGAGGCAGCGCCTGAGGACGAACAGTTGGACTTTGTCCTGCACCTTGGCGATTTCATCTACGAAGTGATCAGAGATGTACCCCAAGGCGTCAGTCAAACTCGAAGAATTTCCCCCTTCCCGGATGGCTCCGAGCCATGGGTGCCTGATGGGACCATACCGTGGTGGACATCTGGGGCAACCTGGGCTGTGACGGTCGATGATTATCGTCACCTCTATAAGACATACCTGACAGATATGAACCTGCAGGCCGCACGGGCGCGCTTTCCCTTCGTCTGCACGTGGGATGATCATGAATTTACAAATGACGCCTGGCAGAGCCACGACACTTATTTCCGACCGGGAAAACCGGCACAGTCTCGCAAGCTTGCCTCCAATCAAGCGTGGTTTGAATTCATTCCGGCGGTGCTCACCAATGCGCCCTCAATCGCAGATGTCCCCACGCAGGCGCGCGACTTCAGCCCTCGGTCCGTCACCACAACGGACTATGGCCGCTATGACGACAACTACCTGAACACCAATCGTGATAATTTGCAGGCCCTCGCTTCCCTGACCATTTATCGCTCTCTTTCATGGGGAAAGATGTTGGATCTGGTGGTGACGGACTTGCGGTCATACCGCAGCCCTCCTGTTGGAACCAAGGAAGTGCAAGAGCTTCTGGGAGGAAGCGGACGCCTCGCACCTGTACGCATCATCAAGGAATTGGACGCAGGCAAAACCGCCCATGATGATGCACCATTGGCTACTCTCAGTTTCGAAGACCGGAGCATCGACAACCCGCGCAAGGACGCGCCCGCGGGCACTTGCATGGGAGCCGTGCAGAAACAATGGTTCAAGGAAACCATGAAGGGCTCCGGCGCAACCTGGCGGATCTGGGCAAACTCTATTCCCGCCGTTTCCATGCGGCTCAACCTGAACAAAGTCCCCTCAGCAGAGCTGGAGGACAGCTACTTGGGGATTGATGCCTGGCAGGGTTTTCCAGGCGAGCTGAACGAACTTATGGGCTTCTTGAAGGATAACCAGATCACCAATGTCATTTCGTGCTCAGGCGACTATCACACCCACGCGGCCGGTCGGCTTGCCGTCGATCCCGACGCCGAGAACCCCGAATTCGTTGCCGTTGACTTTGCGACCACCAGCATCACCTCTGGCACGCTCTTCGAAGGGGCAGAACGCGGTGTGAAAAAGGATGACGCCTTCCGAGCACTTGTCGTCTTTGAAAGTGGTGGCAAACTCATCGAGAATTTCAACAACACAATCATGAACGGCGTTCTGAGTGGGCTCACGGCCAGCTACACTGGCAATGGGTGGCTTGCGGGCCTCGTGGCCACAGATCAGGCAAGTCCCGGGCTCGATTACATTGATACAAAAGGCCACGGCTACGGTCTTGCCAGCATCACAAATGAGGGGGCCACGATAACTTTGGTCAATGTCGGCGACGTAAAGAAGGAACCCGGACCCGAAGGGCAAGGTGTGCTGCGTCGTGCCACCTTCCAGGTTGCAGATTGGCGGGATGGATCTTCTCCCAGTCTGGGGGAAGTGGAATTTGAGGGCGAACCTGCCTTTCCGTTCACCTGACACCGGGGGCGACATCGCCCACCAATCCTGCCTATCATAAGGTCAGATAAAACAAGGTTCGAAAACCGGACGGGGAGCAGGAACGTGACAATCAAGGAATACGCGGAACTTGATGGATTGGCGATGGGCGAGCTTGTCCGTAAGGGAGAAGTAAGCGCGGAGGAATTGGTTGAAGAAGCCATTACACGTATCGAAAAACACAATCCCGAACTGAACGCGATTGTCACAAAACTCTATGACGTTGGACGCAACGCCGCAAAAAATCCCGTCGATGGTCCGTTCAAAGGTGTGCCCTTTCTGTTGAAAGACATTATGGGAGACCTTGAGGGTGTTGAGACCCGAAGCGGATCACGCTTTATGTCGGGCGTTCCCGCCGCTCAGGACGCCACCCTGGTCAAACGTTTCAAAGCAGCCGGGGTCTCTATTCTCGGCAAAACAAATGTGCCTGAGTTTGGGCTCCTGCCAACCACCGAGTCAGCGCTCTATGGTCCTGCCAGAAACCCGTGGAACACTGATCATTCGACCGGTGGATCATCAGGCGGGTCTGCCGCCGCCGTTGCTGCGGGTATGGTTCCCTTGGCCCATGCCAATGATGGGGGCGGATCAATCCGTATCCCGGCCGCGTGCTGTGGACTGGTGGGCATGAAACCAACCCGTGCGCGTAACCCACTCGGGCCCGTTCTCGGAGACGTTATGGGCGGCCTCATTCAAGAACATGTGGTGAGCCGCACGGTGCGAGACAGCGCCGCAATGCTCGATTGCACTGCCGGACCAGAAGCCGGTGACCCCTACTGGGCCCCGTCGCAAGACCGGCCCTATCTGGAGGAGCTGGATCGTGAGCCCGGCAAGTTGCGCGTGGCTTTCAGTACCACTGATCTGGATGGCAAAAAACTGGACCCTGAATGTCTCACCGCCATTGAGAATACGGCCAAGCTGCTCACCGATCTTGGACACACAGTAGAAGAAGCCGCGCCTGCCATTCCCATGGAATTGCTCTCCGAAGCTTTCATGGCGGTTTGGGCAGCAGGCCTCGCTGCTGGCATTGATGCCTTTGCGATGGCGACCGGTCGCACGCCGGGCGACAACGAATTGGAAGGCCTGACCTGGGGGCTCTATCAGGCCGGCAAATCCATCACCGCATCCCAGTACCAGCACGCCCTTGGCGGTTTCCAAATGCTTGGCCGTGAGATGGCGCGCTTCCACAGCACTTACGACATATGGCTGACAACAACCTTGGGCGGACCTCCGCTGGCACTCGGTGCCGTCGATACCAGCAACCGGGACCCAGTGGGCGCATTTGAACCCATCCTTGATTACGTGCCTTTCACCGCAATAGAAAATGCAAGCGGTCAGCCAGCGATGTCTTTGCCTCTTCATTGGAGCAAATCAGGCCTGCCTGTCGGCGTCATGTTCGCGGCAGGTTTTGGCGAAGAGGGATTGCTCTATCGTCTCGCAGGACAATTGGAAAGAGCCCAGCCATGGGCTGCCAAGCGACCACCGATCTGGAACTAGAACACGAAACACAAACTTCCTGGGGAGGAACAAATGAGTTTTTCGGAGTATGCCAATTACGATGGCCTGGGCTTGGCAAAGCTGGTCAAGGACGGCGAAGTAACACCTTCTGAGCTAACAGAAGCAGCGATTGAGCGCATTGAACAACACAATGACACCCTCAATGCGGTGGTGCACAAAGCCTATGACGACGCACGCACCACGGCCAAAGGCGACCTTCCCGACGGTCCCTTCAAAGGCGTACCGTTTCTCATCAAGGATCTCGGACTAAAAGTCTCTGGTTGGCCTCGGACAAATGGCAGCCGGTTCACCGCCGATGGCGTGGACACGATGGATAGCGAACTCACGAAGCGTTTTCGCGCCAGTGGTGTGGTTATGGTCGGCAAAACCAACACGCCGGAATACGGCATCACCGGCACCACCGAGTCAGCTTTGCTTGGACCCTGTCGCAACCCGTGGAACCCGGATCACATTTCCGGTGGGTCTTCTGGGGGCGCAGCCTCCTCTGTTGCAGCAGGCATCGTTCCCCTCGCCCATGCCAGTGACGGTCTGGGCTCCATTCGCATTCCCGCTGCCTGTTGTGGTCTCGTGGGCATGAAAATTACCCGCGACCGAAATCCCAATGGACCGGAAGATTTTGACCGGGCTATTGGTTTTAGTGTCGACCACGTTGTCTCCCGCACGGTCAGGGATAGCGCTGCCATGTTGGACGCAACCGGATACGCTGAGAAAAACTCTCCCTATGCGACGCCACACAAAGAACGGCCTTATCTGGAAGAGATCGAGAAAAGCCCCGGCAAACTGAAGATCGCTTACTCATCGAAAACGCCAAACTCAAAGCCGATCGACCCGGAAGTGCAGAAAGGTTTTGAAGAGACCGTCGCCCTCCTGAAAGGTCTGGGGCACGAAATGATCGAACATGATCTCGATGTGGACTTCCGTGCTCTCTACCGCGCCCAAGGATTGGTTGGGGCGGGTAATTTCGCCGCAGGCATGCGCCGCCGCGTTGAAGCTGCGGGTCGCGAACCGCGGGAGGACGAGTTGGAGCCTCTCACCTGGGCGGCATATCGCAATGGGGGAAAGATCACTGGCGAACAGGCTATGTACGGCTGGCAGACCTTGCGCCTGCTAAACCGGCAAGTTCTCTCGATGTTTGAGGATTTCGACGTCTTCCTCCAACCTGTTCTGGGAACGCCGCCACCAGAGATAGGTGTCATTGATCCGGTCCGGCTCGACCCTAGAGAAGTCAACAAACGCCAGGGAAAAGCTTTTCCTTTCACCCCGCCGTTCAATTTCACCGGCCAGCCCTCCCTGTCGCTCCCCCTTTGCTGGAGTGAAAAAGGCCTTCCATTCGGAATGATGTTCACCGGGCGATATGCAGACGAGGCAACTTTGTTCCGCCTGGCAGGTCAGTTGGAGAAAGAACAGCCCTGGATTGCCAAGCGCCCCCAAATCTGGGCTTAAACGCAATGTTATTGCCGTAAAGCGGCAAGCCTGATACCCCTGCCGCCATGACAAAAACTCAAGATACTCCAATTCATGTTATTGGCGGCGGGATGGCCGGGTCCGAAGCGGCCTGGCAGATCGCGCGGGCGGGCCTTCCCGTCATCCTGCACGAGATGCGCCCCCATCGCACAACAGATGCTCACCAGACCGATGGGCTGGCAGAGCTGGTCTGTTCAAATTCATTCCGCTCGGATGATTGGGAAAACAACGCGGTCGGCCTGCTGCATGAAGAGATGCGCCGATGCAATTCTCTCATCATGCAAATCGCTGAGACCGCGAAGGTTCCCGCGGGCAGCGCCCTGGCTGTTGACCGCGACATGTTTTCGGAAGGCGTGACAGAAGCCCTCACAAACGACCCGCTCATCACGATCGAGCGCGGAGAGGTGGAAGGCCTGCCTCCCGAAAGCTGGGGCCCAACCATCATCGCAACCGGCCCGCTGACGTCAGAAGCCCTGGGCAACGCAATCGGTGAAATTACCGGCAAAGACGAGCTGGCCTTCTTCGATGCCATTGCGCCGATTATCTACACAGAAACAATCGACTTCGACATTTGCTGGTATCAGTCTCGCTACGACAAGGTTGGCCCGAGCGGCACAGGCAAGGACTACATCAATTGTCCGATGAACGAAGCCGAGTACAACACTTTCATCGACGCATTGCTTGAAGGCGACAAGACCGAGTTCAAGGAGTGGGAAGCCAACACGCCGTACTTTGAAGGGTGTCTACCCATCGAGATCATGGCCGAGCGCGGGCGGCAAACGCTGCGCTACGGTCCGATGAAACCCGTGGGTCTGACCAACCCGCACGACCCGGACGTGAAATCATACGCCATCGTTCAGCTGCGTCAGGACAACAAGCTCGCGACGCTCTACAACATGGTCGGCTTTCAGACCAAGCTGCGCCACGGCGAACAAAAGAAAATTTTTCAATCGATCCCTGGTCTTGCGAATGCGGATTTTGCGCGCCTTGGTGGCCTGCATCGCAACACTTTTCTCAATTCCCCCAAATTGCTCGACGACACATTGCGTCTGAAGGCACGCCCCAACATCCGCTTTGCCGGCCAGATTACGGGCGTTGAGGGATATGTTGAAAGCGCCGCAATGGGATTGCTTGCCGGACGGTTCATTGCTGCCGAAGCACGAGGAGCCGTGGCAACACCACCTCCCTCCACAACAGCTTTCGGCGCACTCCTTGGGCATATTTCAGGTGGAGCAGACGTAGAAACTTTCCAGCCTATGAACGTGAATTACGGTCTCTTCCCCACTGTTGAAATTCCCAAGCCAACAGACGGAAAAAGGATTCGCGGAAAAGAAAAAAAAAGAGCCAGAAAACAGGCCCATAGCCACCGCGCCCTTCGCGACCTGGAAACCTGGATGTCCGGTGGACAGCTAGCCGCAGAGTAAAAAGCAGCACCTCAAAGGTGGCGACGCCACCGAACACGCAGATAACGCATCTGACGTCGGAAGGCTGGTATTTCGCTCGACTGTCGAAACAGATCAAAATCGGACCGTCGCAAACGATTGACATAAAGCGGTGTGAGACTTGTCGGCAGCAGGATCGCCAACAGGTCTGGGCTCATGTGTCCGGCTGCATCCCGGCCTTCCCTAAACAGCAGGTTGGCCCGTTCCAACATTTCTCCCAAGGCTGCGGAAAACCCGGGCCGAATGATGGCGCCGAAAACATCATGAGGATCAATCTCATATTTGCCCATCAGGTCGAGGGGCAGCCCAAGATGTAGACGTGAAGCGTCGATCGGCAGCCGCCGTAGATGAGAAATAATCCCGTAACCGGTGACGATTTTTCCGATTTCCTTTTTCGAATTTTCGTACTGGGCCTTCTGGCCTGCCAACTGAAAAGCAATGTCAGCGCCCAATATCGCCACCTGCCCGACATGGGCAACAAGTTCATCTAGCGTATCAAATGGATCCTCGGAGAGTTCCAGTGCCCGCCTGTCGATCAGAGGAATGAGAGCTGAAGGATCCACTCCACTCCCTACGAACGTCTCACAGACCGCCCCCGCAATTTCGTGGGACGGCTCTTCCCCTGGCTTCATTTTATCAAGTGTTTCCCGCCACCATTGATAGCGGATTTCCCCCAGCATCGGTTCGCTGACACTGTGGGGGATACGCGCCATCTCCGCCTCGAACGCATAAAGCGCGCACAGGGAGGTGCGAACATTCACGGGCGTCAACAAGATGGCAAGGTATCGGTCGTGATCGAACCGCCTCAGCTGATCCAGACAATATTGAAAATGATCGATCGTCACAGCCATGGTCCGACATAAAAACAGGGCCGCTTCCGTGTTGAAAGCGGCCCCGCAGGATTAAACGATAACCCGTCTATGGTGCTTCTATCAGAACGCCAGGTTCTGCGCAGACACCATAGCGAACAGCATGGGGATCGACAGCAGAGTGTTGATCCGCGAGAACGTCTTGGCGGTTGCCCCAGCTTTCGCTTTCGCATCCCCATCAGCCTCGACCATGCCCAATGCAATCTTCTGGTTCGGCCAGATGATGAACCAGACGTTGAACCACATGATCACGCCGAACCACATGCCAATGCCGATCATGATGTGTTTTTCGACGGCAAACCCTTCAGAAGCGCCAAGCGTAAATGCCTGGATCAGATAGCCGTTCATCGAGGCAACAATGATCCCCGTGACGATGGTTGCCATAGCACCCCACCGGAACCACCAAAGAGCGGCTGGTGCGATAACTTTCGAGATGGCAGGTTTCTGTTCGGCAGGAATGTTTCCCATGTTCGGGATCTGCACGAAGTTGAAATACCAAAGCAGGCCAATCCACATCACCCCACTCAGCACGTGGAACCAGCGGAAAAGGAACGCSACAAAGCTATGGTCGATTGTGCCGCCCCAATTGAGGAACATAAAAAAAAGCACAGCTGCGATAACAAAACCAGCAATGATGGTGTTTCGCAGGGAATCTAGAATTACAGACATGGGTCTTTATCCCCCTTCTTGTTTGTCACACGGAGCAGCTATCAAACCGCCCGCGCTAACGTCGCCCCCTCCAGTGGTTGGCGCCGCTAAGGCTCGATCCATGGTGATCGAATGAATCGAAAAATTAGACTGCGCAGAGGGTAAGAGTTTCCGCAGCAAAAGCCAAGTTTACCGGGATCGAGATGTTACCCAACCGCAAGAAGCGCTGCAGCCACGCGACGATTTTCGCTCAGCAGCACATTATAAGTGCGACATGCAGCACCCGTATCCATAACCTCAATATGCAATGGGATACCCGCTAGATAGTCACGTGTTTCTTTGGGGGGACGAACCAGCTGGTTTCCCGAGCCGATCAAGATCAGGTCAAAGGTTCCCTGCGCCTCAACGAGCATCTCAAAAGCACCCGCAGTCATTTCGTCCGGTGAGACAATAGACCAGGGAAACATGCCACGCCCTGGCAACAGGATCATTGACCCATCAACACGCTTTTTGTCCAGCCGAAACCCGCCATCGCCATAGGCTTCAATGGGGCGTGCGCCGCCGAAATCAGTGTTTGAAAGTTCCATGGCTCAATCAGAAATCAAGGAGCGGCTGAGGGAGTTTCGCTTGCTGCAACGCTCCAGTCTCTCTTCACGCCAAGGATCAAAAGCAGKRRWGWNNCGATGMWKMKTKWMRMRWWTGKWYYRMYWAMMWSKSSCSAYAWCWTRGCWRMSSYKAAGSCNACGGWTGWMMWCYMYACYRRWRACATAGAGGGCCACGAGCGCGAGCAACGTGGTGACAGATGTCATAACGGTGCGTGACAGCGTCTCGTTGATCGATTTGTCGAGCAGATGCCCAAGTTCAAGCTTCTTGTATTTGCGCAGATTTTCGCGCACACGGTCAAAGACAACGACTGTATCGTTCATCGAATACCCGACAATGGTCAGGATCGCGGCAATGATCGACAAGTTGAACTCAAGCTGCAGCACCGAAAAGATGCCAATAGTGAGTGCAACGTCATGCACAAGAGCAAGCACAGCGCCGACCGAAAACTGCCACTCGAAGCGGAACCAGATATAGATCAACATTAAGATCACGGAGATCAGCACAGCGAGGGTTCCCGCCTCAATAAGCTCAGAACTGACCTTGGGTCCAACGACTTCAACGCGCTGATACTCCACACCATCGCCAAGCTCTGCGCGAATGAGTTCGACAACGTTTTGATCGCTCGCGGCATCGGCGTCCTGTTGCTCAACACGGATCAACACTTCTGTTGGTGCACCAAATTCCTGTACCTGGATATCGCCAAGATTGAGCAGCGACAGGCGTGTGCGAATGTCGCCAATGTCTGCAGGCTCTGGCGTGGTGATTTCGATCATCGTGCCACCACGAAAATCAATCCCGTAATTCAATCCATTAATCGCGAACAGCGCCACAGACCCAAGAACCAACAGCCCGGAGAGCAGATAGGCAATTCGGCGAAATTGAATAAAGCCAATATTCGTATCGGCGGGAACCAGTTTCAATCGGAACATCATCTTACCCTTTAAAGAACCAGTTCAGTTGGTCGCTTGAAGCGGAACCAAAGCGCCACCATCAACCGGGTGACAACAAAGGCTGTGAATACAGAAGTGATAATCCCCACACCCAGCGTCACCGCAAAGCCTCGCACAGGGCCGGAACCTAGCTGGAACAGAATGGCCGCTGCAATGAAGGTCGTGATGTTGGCATCAAGAATGGTGGTCAATGCTTTGCTATAACCCAGCTCAATCGCATTGATTGGTGTTTTGCCGTTACGTACTTCTTCCCGGATACGCTCGAAAATCAACACGTTGGCATCCACTGCCATGCCGATAGTCAGAACAATCCCGGCAATACCCGGCAGAGTAAGTGTCGCCTGCAGGATAGAAAGTATTGCTGCGATCATGGCCACGTTGATAATCAGTGCCGCATTCGCAAACACGCCAAACAGGCCATAGGAAATGGTGATGTAGAAGATAACCGCTGCAAATCCGATGATGGCGGCAATCTTGCCCGCTGCCACACTGTCAGCGCCCAGTCCCGGACCAACGGTTCTCTCTTCCAGAATATTAAGCGGCGCCGGCAAAGCACCTGCCCGCAGAAGAACCGCAAGATCATTGGCCTGCTGAACAGAGAACCCACCCGAAATCTGGCCAGAGCCACCCAGAATAGGCTCCCGGATGGCAGGAGCCGTAATCACCTCACCGTCGAGCACGACAGCAAATGGCCGACCGACATTCTCCGACGTAACTTTCCCAAAGCGACGCGCGCCTGCCGTATCAAATCTGAAATTCACCACCGGTGCATTCGTCTGTTGATCAAACCCTGGCTGTGCATCCGTCAGGCTCTCACCCCCCACCATGATCCGCTTGCGAACCAGAATAGGTTGCGGCGGCTCAAACTGAGGCATGTAGAGCACTTCCGACCCCTGCGGAACACGGGTCGCCAGCGCCTGCTGCGCTGTCATGCTTTGATCAACCAGTCGGAAGGTGAGCTTCGCTGTCCGGCCCAAAAGTTCTTTCAGGCGTTCAGGGTCTTCCAAACCCGGCACTTCGACAACAATCCGGTTGTCACCTTGACGTTGAATGCTGGGCTCAGTTGTCCCCAATTCGTCAATCCGGCGGCGTACGATCTCAATAGACTGCGCGACAGCCGACTGCGCCCAATTACGTTTGGCGGCCTCAGAAAGCGCCAGAGTAATCCGCCCACCGTCGCCCGCTTCCACCAGCAAGTCTTTCTCGGGAAGGCCGGAGAAAAGATCGCCTCCCACATTGCCCGCAAGCCCCTCCAGCACCTCGAGTGCTTGTTCAGCGTCAGCAAGGTCGCGAACCCGGACGCTAACCATATCTTGCGAGATGCCAAGGCCGGTATAACCGATGCGTGCCTCACGAAGGGCGGCCCGTGTGTCGTCCACGACACTATCAAGCCGCTCTTTCAAAACGGCGTCTGTTTCCACCTCCAACAGCAAGTAGGACCCACCTTGTAGGTCCAAGCCCAACACAATCTGGCGCTGGGGTATCCAGCCGGAAAGACCATCCAGCTGTTCACTGTCGAAGAAATTGGGGGCCGTGTAGACGAAGCTGGCGARRGACACCAGCGCGATCAGAAAGATTTTCCAGGGATCAAATCGAAGCATGAAACGCGCCTTTGAACGAAACGGGGAACCAAGCGGGGAGCAATCCCGTTAGTCGTCCTTGTTSGTATTGGCGGCGTTTGGCGCCGGCTGTGATTTAGAGCGAACGTTGCTGAGCGTGCCCTTCATAACTTTGACGCGCACACCGTCAGCAATCTCGACTTGAATATCGTCACCTTCGCCGACACGGGTTACCTTGCCGACAATGCCACCGGCAGTCACCACTTCGTCACCGCGACGAACACTGCTCACCATGTCCTGGTGATCTTTTGCCCGCTTTTGCTGAGGACGAATGATCAGGAAGTAGATGATKGCGAAAACGATGACGAACGGGAAGACCGTCACCAGTATGTCGCCTCCACCTCCGGCGGCGGACTCGGCATAAGCAGGCGTGATAAACATACATTTCTCCTAGAGCGGCCCGGCCCGCTTCGCGAGCGCATGGGGTGCGTTTGGCGCGGACTATACCGGCCTAAGAGCCCTTTGCAAACCGGGACTTAGCRGRCRATCCCAACAACCTCACAAAGGGGCGAATGAAGGTCCAGATCATCTCCGGGCAGCCTATCCGCCTCATTGACGAGRCCARCGGGAATGATACGGTCCCGCCCATGACCGAGAGTAATATTTCCACAGATTCTGATCTTGYCGCGACCCTGAARCAGATCGCYTCCGCMCTGGAACGSYTRGCCCCRGAGMCGGMMRSMMRMNCAGACYTGRGWRYRGCYGATGCSTTTTTRTGGCAATCSMWSCCYCCTRCCCTYATCCCGGTSCCAAAYGTCACRAGAGTTGATATCGAGCTATTGCTGGGRATYGAYCGYCTGAAGAYCACCTTGATCGAAAACACYCARCGTTTTGCCAASGGCCTTCCCGCCAACAATGCGCTRCTCTGGGGYGCACGCGGCATGGGCAAAAGCTCGYTGGTGAAAGCKGTGCATGGCGCGATAAACGCRAARACACCCGGCCRRTTRGTRYTSATYGAAATYCAYMGMGAAGACATTGAAAGYCTRCCCGCTCTKATGRRCCTKCTGCGGGRMWGYGRTCGYCAGRTSATWATYTWCTGCGATGACCTGTCCTTCGACMGMRACGAGACAAGTTACAAATCSCTCAAAGCYGTTCTCGAGGGRGGCATYGARGGRCGKCCCGACAAYGTSATWTTTTAYGCAACCTCCAACCGYCGWCATCTCATGCCGCGCGAGATGATCGAGAACGAACGTTCCACGGCCATCAACCCGTCAGAATCCGTCGAGGAGCGTGTCTCCCTGTCAGACAGGTTCGGGCTCTGGTTGGGTTTCCACAAATGCAGTCAGGATGACTATCTCAACATGGTGGCGACCTATGCGCGTCACCACGACTTGGTACTCCCCGCCGAGGAGTTACGCGCAGGCGCGATCGAATGGTCAGCCACCCGTGGCGCCCGCTCAGGCCGTGTCGCCTGGCAATATATTCAAGATGTCGCAGGACGGTTGGGACAGAAACTCAAAAATCCGTAAGTCCAGAGCTAACCGCTCATGACTTTCAGAGGATCAAGCGCTTCCGAGCCACGTCTGATTTCGAAATGAATTTGAGGGCTTTGAACGCTGCCAGTGCGGCCAGCCGTCGCTATGGATTGTCCCTTGGTCACCATGTCACCACGGGCCACAAGCAGCTCCCCATTGTGCGCATAGGCTGTCATCCAACCGTTTGAATGCCTAACCAATAGGAGGTTGCCATACCCCCGAAGCTCGTTGCCCGCATAGGCGACAACGCCACTTTGGGCCGCCATAACAGAGGTGCCCGCGGGGACCGCTATGTTGATGCCATCATTGTGGAGCCCACCCTCTTTAGGACCAAAGCGTGAGACGATACGTCCCTCCGCTGGCCAGATGAACTGACCCGTCGAGGGCGGCGGCAGTCCGATAGGAGGTTTGACGCGAGGTGTTGGAGCTGCAGTCGCAACCTGTGCGTTCGAGGCGCCTTGCCCCGGAATTGTCAGGCATTGCCCAACGCGCAAACTATTGTTCGCCCCAATATTATTGGCGGAGCGCAATGTCGATTGCTCAACGCTATGCTGAGCGGAAATGCTGTAGATCGTTTCGCCCCGTTTTACCGTATGAGCACAACCACTCCTTGAAGCCGTTTGGCGCGGACGTGTCACGGGTCTGGAAGTGCGCTGCGGAGCGCTGTTCTGAACGCGTGATTGAGGTTGAGGTCGAACCCGTGGGCGTTGAACAGAAGCCACGTCCCCCCGCGACGCCCCGGAGCCGCCGTTGCGGTAGTCATATTGACTGTCCCACCAGGGGGCTGGAGATCCCGCACAGGCCGATACGCTTATTGAAAAGAGCATGACGGCTACGCATCTGCGCAAACTCGCCCACTTCCCGCCAACTTCACCTGTTCCAAGGCACATATCTCGCCCTCTCAGCTCTCGCGTGCGACCCCCTCAACAAGGGGGACGAATCGCACGGGAAGAAGATCTTCCCTATCAATACCCTCCTCCGTGCGCGTCAGCTTCACAAGTTGCTGGCCGTCACGCCCGGCATTCACATCCACGGGCACCACCATAATTCCCCCAACTTTGAGCTGATTTACCAGCTCAAGAGGAATTTCAGGCGCCGCTGCGGTGACAATAATGCGGTCAAATGGAGCCTGTTCTGGCCATCCTTTGCCGCCATCACCCACCATGGCGGTAACATTATGGTAACCAAGACTTGCGAAACGCTTAACAGCGTCATCAAGAAGGGTCCGATAACGCTCAATCGTATAAACTCTGCGGCAAAGTTGGGCCAAAACAGCAGCCTGGTAGCCAGATCCGGTGCCGATTTCGAGCACTTTCATCCGGTCACCCACCTCCAGCTTTTCCGTCATAAAAGCCACAACATATGGTTGTGAAATAGTCTGACCACACTCAATAGGCAGCGCGTGATCGTCATAGGCCTGTTCCTCGAACGCGCCGGTGATAAACACCTCGCGTGCCACCCGCTCGATCGCGCTCAAGACACGCGCATCGCGGATACCCTGCCGCCGCAGCGCCATTATCAGCCGGATTTTTCCCGCTTCCAGCTCGTCAATGTCCCCGTTTTCCGCGTTCATTATCAAGCTCACTCGTCCAAAAACGCTTGCGCCAGCTTTTTACGGGCCGGTCCATGCGAGAGGTCGAGGTGTAAGGGGGTGATGCTGATCCGCCCGTCATAAATAGATCGGAGGTCAGTCCCGACCGCAGGGTTTGAGCGGATGCGCTGGAAACCCGTCCAGTAGTAGGGATTGTGCTGCCCATCCAACCGCTCTTCGATTTTGACCAACGACTGATCACGCTTGCCTTGTCGGGTGATGTCGATCTCGCCCACATTCTGCGGGGCCACGTCGGGAAAATTGACATTCATCAGCACGCCGTCCTGCCACCCAAGACCCACAAGCTTCTCGATGATTGCGGGAGCATGGGTCTGTGCTGTTGCCCAATGCACGTTTTGCTTGCCGTCAAACCCAAATGCCTGACTGAGCGCGATGGACGGCACGCCAAGCGCAGTCCCCTCCATTGCCGCAGCAATCGTGCCCGAATAAGTCACATCATCGGCAACATTCTGGCCTCTGTTAACGCCGGACAGAACGAGGTCAGGCAATGTGTCGACCATAATATGGCGGATCGCCATAAGCACGCAGTCCGTCGGCGTACCTTGCACCGCGTATTTGCGCGCAGAGATTTTCCGAAGGCGCATGGGGTCTTTGAGGGTCAGCGAATGCGACGCGCCACTCTGCTCCGTCTCGGGGGCAACCACCCAGATGTCCGATGACAATTCGCGCGCGATTTTCTCCAGAACCTTCAGGCCCGGCGCGTGGATACCATCATCATTGGTCAGGAGAATGCGCATCCCTTCCAAAGGTAGTTTACGACTGCGACTTGCGCGCGTCTTTGATCCTGCTTTAGCCATCAGCGGTAATAACCTCGAGCCCACCAAGATAGGGTTGAAGAACAGAAGGCACAGCCACGCTGCCGTCAGCTTGCTGATAGTTCTCCAGAATAGCGACAATGGTACGTCCCACAGCAAGACCAGAGCCGTTCAAAGTATGAACAAACAGTCCGCCCTTTTCGCCCGGCTTGCGATAGCGCGCATTCATCCGGCGTGCCTGAAARTCRCCRCASGAWGAGCARCTTGAWATYTCCCGATASRTGTTCTGMCCCGGCAACCAAACTTCAATGTCGTAGGTCTTTTGCGCTCCAAACCCCATGTCTCCCGTAGAGAGCACCATGGTGCGGAACGGTAACTCAAGACGCTTCAAAACTTCTTCAGCGCACGACAACATACGTTCATGTTCCGCCGCCGATTGATCCGGCGTGGTCACACTCACCAGTTCTACTTTCGAAAACTGGTGTTGACGGATCATGCCGCGTGTGTCCCGGCCTGCAGAGCCTGCTTCAGAACGAAAACAGGTTGTGAAGGCCGTCATACGAAGTGGCAGTTCTTCTTCCGACAAGATGCTTTCGCGGACCAGATTGGTAAGCGGCACTTCCGCTGTCGGGATCAGCCAGAAACCATCTTCTGTTTTAAACGCATCTTCCGCAAACTTCGGCAACTGGTTGGTACCGAACATCGCCTCATCACGCACCAGCAAAGGAGGGGAAATTTCCTGATATCCAAATTCAGTGGTGTGAAGGTCGAGCATGAAATTTCCGACCGCGCGTTCCAACCGTGCAAGTTGGCGCCGCAACACAACAAACCGGGAGCCAGACAATTTTGCCGCCGTTTCAAAATCCATCAGACCGAGCGCCTCGCCAATATCGAAATGCTCCTTGGCTTCGAAATTGTACTGACGCGGCTCTCCCACCCTGTGACGCTCTACATTCGCTTCCTCATCATCACCGATTGGCACATCATCATTTGGTCGGTTGGGCAAGGCGGAGAGAAGATCCAACAACGCAGCATCGATCTGACGCTGATCTTCCTCACCAGTCTGGATTTTTGACTTGAGATCAGCGACCTCCACCATCAGCGCCTCGGCTGCTTCGTTGTCGCCTTTGCCCTTGGCCGCCCCAATTTTTTTGGAAGCCGCGTTGCGTTTGGACTGAGCGTCCTGCATGGCGGCCACGATTTCGCGGCGCTTCCCATCCAGCTCCAAAACGCGAGCCGACTGAGGCTCAACGCCCCGTTTGGCAAGGCCAGCATCAAAGTCCTGAGGATTGTCACGGATGAGTTTTATATCGAACATGGAGACCCTTGGTCAGCAACGAGGAAGGACGGCGGCGCACTGCGAATCAGCACTCTGAACCATCAAAATAATGCGAGGTCTGTATACGCGGATGGCCCAAATCCGTCTAGCTGAGGACCCGTTCAGGCGGCTTAGTCGCCTGATCCAGGCTCGTCTGCCGCCGCCTCTGCTGCTTTGTCCTCACGGCGGCGTCTCTCGATCAGCGCCACCGACAGGATCGAAATCTCATAGAGGAGCAGCGTCGGAATACCGAGCCCAACCTGACTGATAATGTCGGGAGGCGTGAGGACAGCAGCAACACCAAAGACGATCACCACAGCATATTTCCGACCCTTGCGAAGCTGTGCAGCTGTAACCAGCCCTGCCCGTCCAAGCAATGTCATCAGAACCGGAAGCTGGAAGCACAGGCCAAACGCAAAAATAAGCGTCATGATGAGCCCGAGATATTCGCTCACCCGGGGCAACAGCTCGATCGCGGCTCTGCCATCTCCCCCCGGTTGCTCCATGCCGATGAAAAATTCCAGCGCCAGCGGCATGATCAGGAAATAGACCAGCGACGCGCCCAGCAAAAATAGGATTGGTGTCGCCAACAAAAACGGTAAAAATGCACCGCGTTCATTCTTATAAAGGCCGGGCGCCACAAACATATAAATCTGGCTCGCCAGCACAGGAAACGCAAAGAACAACGCTCCAAACAATGCCAGTTTGAGTTGCGTGAAGAAGAATTCCTGGGGAGCGGTAAAAATCAGTCTGAGATTTGTTTTATCCCCGGCAGCCGTTTCAAACGGGACCAGCAACACACGGAAAATGTCATCTGCGAAGTAGAAACAGACCACAAAGGTGACGGCGATCGCAGCGAAGGAATAGAGCAATCGTTGACGAAGCTCGACCAGGTGCTCAAGCAAGGGCGCGCGGGAGGCGTCAATATCCTCAGTGGTCATTGCGCAGCATCCTTAGCCACAGGAGTGGTTTCTTCTGTATCGGAAGATTGGGGGGCCGGTTCCGCCTCAATTGCTGCCGCTTCGGCCGCGTCCGCGACCATATCGTCCGGCAATCCGGCGAGCGGTTTTTCGGGTTCTTTCAGGGCTTTGCCAACCGCGTCTAGCGGATGAGTGATCGCGTCCTTAACGGCAGAAATGGGATTGTTTATCTTCATGTCGTTGATCTGCTGGCGCAACTCATCCAGCTCACTCTCACGCGCCATCTCGTCAAAACTGCGTTGAAACTCTCTGGCGGCCGCGCGCATCTTGGCTGTGTATTGACCAATTTTCCGCATCATGCGCGGCAAATCCTTCGGCCCCACCACAATAATGGCAAGGGCAGCAAGCAATAGAAGTTCGGTCCAGCCGATATCGAACATGAGCCCTCAAATCCTCAAACGCGAACAGCTCAGTTCGCCGCCGTTTTGTCTTTGCTGGCTTCGCTCGTCTGGTTGGGCGACTGCGCATTGATCGTTTTTGGGTCAGCCGACGCATTCGTTGACTGATCGTCGTCGCTCATGCCGGAGCGAAAGCTCTTAATGCCCTTTGCGACGTCGCCCATCAATTCTGAGATTTTGCCACGACCGAACAGTAAAACGACCAAAACCAAAACAATGATGATTTGCCACGGACCAATCTGTCCCATTCTAATTCTCCAAAACCGTGAGCGAAACGCTCACTCATGTGCACGCCTCAGTTTCTCAGGTTTATCACTGTATATCAATGATTTACGCCGATTTCCTCAACAAATGGGCCTTTCCCTGGGAAAGTACAAGAGGCCGCTGATGAGGGGGCATCACGCCTCCGTGTCTTCCTCAGTAGCCTCTTCGAGGTGAACGTCCTGAGCCTGACCGTATTCTTCCGACGTCTCTTCATCGTCGCTGAAATCACCGTCACCGTCACCGCCATCAGCGGAAGGAACCGGTACCACAAAATCGGCAGGAAGATTGGCTTCCAGAAGACCCGCCGCGCGCAACTCATCATGCCCCGGCAAGTCACCCACACTTTCCAGCCCAAAGTGCACGAGGAATTCTTCCGTCGTGCCATAGGTAACCGGGCGTCCAGGAGTGCGCCGACGACCGCGCAACCGAACCCAGCTGGTTTCCATCAACACATCAATTGTGCCCTTGGAAACGCTCACACCGCGAATTTCTTCAATTTCAGCCCGCGTTACTGGCTGGTGATAGGAAATGATGGCGAGTGTTTCCATGGCAGCGCGCGACAGGCGGCGCTGCTTGATTGCCTCACGCTCCATCAAAAAGGCGAGGTCTTCCGCTGTCCGGAACATCCACTTATCCGCCAGCCGAACCAGATTGACACCCCTCATCTCGTAGAGCTTCTGCAGATCTTCGATCAGGGCACCTACATCCGCCCCATCAGGGAGGCGCGCAGCGATGCTATCGATGTCGAGAGGCTCGGCTGCCGCAAACAGCAGTGCTTCTGTCATCCGTAGCTGTGCTGCATGATTTTCGGTCGACGGGAACGGCGTTACATTGTCCGTCGATGCCTCCTCGGCACTCTCAGCTTCTGCCACTTCATCCTCGGGTTCTTCAGCGATCTCGCTTACCTGCTCGTCCATCATGGTCTAGTTATTCTCCTGAACCGGTGGCTCGGTTTCCAAATCAGTATCCAGATCACCGTCATCACGGGGTGTCTGACGTTTACGCACGAAGAGTTGGGTAAAAGGCTCTGCCTGCTGGACCTCCAAATGTCCGTCCCGCGTCAACTCAAGTGTCGCGCTAAATGTGCTGGCAACCGCCGAGCGACGTTCTTTGCCGCTGGTGTAGCCCTCCGGCAAAAACGCATCAATGGCACCCCAATCGAGCATCATGCCCATCATTTTTTCCAACCGCTTCCGCGCCTGATCAATGGCAAAAACCGGCAGACGCTTGAATACCATTGTGGTCGGGGCCAGAGCCTTGATGCGCTCTTGAGAATAGGCCTTCAGAAGATCGTAGAGCGTCCCGGTGTAAACACTTGTTCGGTTTACCCGAATGCCCTCTGGCGCACCGCGCTGAAAGACGTGAACACCCATCCGGAGGCGTCCCATCAGCGCGGCAGCAGAATTGCGCATGGCTTCGAGGCGTTGCAGTTGGAACGCCAGGCGCGCGGCCATCTCTTCGCCACTTGGTCCTTCTTCTTCGTCGGGAGGAGGAAGCAGAAGCTTCGACTTGAGGAAGGCAAGCCAGGCCGCCATGACCAGATAATCTGCTGCAAGGTCGAGCTCTAACCGCTGAGCGTTGTTGATAAATTCGAGATACTGTTCAGCGAGCGGGAGGATGGCAATCTTGGCCAGATCGACCTTCTGCGACCGCGCAAGCGCCAATAGGACATCCAACGGTCCTTCAAAACCGTCAACGTCGATAACCAACGAGGTGCTGTCACCTTGAGGTTCGGTACGCGCGCCACCTTCTTCAAACGCATCGGCGGCCACCGCGTCGTTGTCAGAGCCCATTGGCTCGACTGTCTCGGCAGCAGGTTGAACTGTTTCCGTCATTAAAGTCAGCGTTTCCCAAATCAATCAGTGGAGCCAGCCCATCACAATTGTCACGATAAGTGTCATGACGGGACGTCCGGCGGTTGCCCCATTATACCGCCTGAGAGGAAACGAGAATACGCCGATTCTCCCGCTGGCCGCCGCTTTAAGATGCGACAAGCGTCGAAAACCGCTGCAGGGATTTCTCCAGGTCCAGCGCACCCGGCTGTTTGTTCGTCAAAAGCGCCTTTTCCGCCCTTTCCAGAGCGTCTCCGGCGAGGGTTGGGACCTCTGGGGCTATTTCCGCCATTTCAGCCGGATCGCCATTGCAGTGCAAAATCAGATCACATCCCGCAGTAATAGAGGCGCGTGCGCGCTCCCCCAATCCCCCGTCCAGCGCCTGCATGGACAGATCGTCTGACATCAGACATCCGGCAAACCCGATTTCACCGCGAATAACATCTTCAATGACGCAGCGGCTCGTGGTCGCAGGGCGGTCTGCATCAATCGCGCTGTAAATCACGTGCGCGGTCATGGCCAGTGGTGCATCGCTAAATGCTTTGAACGGTGCAAAATCGGTCCCGGAAAGCACGTCCCGTGTCGCATCAACAATCGGAAGGCTTTTGTGGCTGTCGACGCCGGCCCGTCCATGCCCAGGAATATGCTTGATCACCGGCAGAACACCACCAGCAAGCAGTCCCCGGGATGCCGCTCTCGCAAGGGCTGCAATCACCTCAACGGTCTCACCGTATGCCCGATCTCCAATAACGTCATGTGCACCAGACACAGGCACATCGAGCACCGGCAGGCAGTCCACATCAATGCCCAAGCCCAGAAGCTCCTCAGCAATCAGGCGTCCGCCAAGCTCTGCAGCTTCCAGGCCCAGCTCTTTGTCTTCTAGATAAAGCTCACCATAACGACGCCCCGGTGGATAAGAGCGCCAATGCGGTGGCCTGAGCCGCGCAACCYGCCCTCCTTCCTGGTCAATCAGGATCGGCGCCTGCCATCCAACCGTCTCTCGAAGGGCCGCCGTGAGCGCCCGTACCTGCGCGGGCGTATCAATGTTGCGCGCAAACAGAATAAAGCCCCAGGGAGATGTCTCCCGAAAAAAACCTCGTTCCGCATCAGAAAGGGTCAGGCCCGCGCAGCCATAGATCGCAGCAGAAGTCATATTGGATTGGTCCTAGCGTTCTCGAACAATGCAGTCCTGTCCGCGCCCTTTCAGGCGTGTACACAGCGCACCAGCCGCATTCTTGGTCTGAAACGGCCCAACGCGCAGGCGGTAATATATCCCCCTGTCGCCCAGATCAGCCCGTGCGATATCACTCCGCAATGCCCCTAGAAGGTCCGGGTGAGCGACCTGCAATTTGGTGAACTCTTCCTCGGCCCTGGGTGCGTTTCTGAAGGCTGCAATCTGCACAACGAAATTTCCAACGCCCGTGGTTTGAACCGGGATGACAGGTACGGCGGGCACACTGGGGAGAACGTTCGGTGCTTCACGTGATGATGGCGCAACAGGCACCGGCACAGCGGTTTCCGGTGGTGTGTCGGAAACAACGGCCGCAGCATCGGGAACAATGTCCAGACCCGGCGGCAAGACCTCAATCCGTTGATGCTCTACGCGTTCAGGAGGCGTCGCTGCCGATGCCGGACGGTCAATCGGTTCTTCCGCTTGTGGCAACAGATGCTCAACGCCAGGTTCCGCAGGGTTGTTTCCGTTCATACCGTCATAGATCAGCTTATCGGTATTGGGAATGTCCATGCCGCCGGGATCATCCGGGATGATCTTCGCCGGTCCCACTTCAGCCTCGATAAGAGGGGGCGCATTGCGGATACCCTCCCGCATACCCTGTTGGTAGGCGAGATAAAGCACACCGCCAAAAACCAGCAGAGCAATCAGCAATAACAAGAAAAGAAACGTCGTACGTCCGCCGCCCGAGCCGTCGGTCGCATCGTAGGTATGGAATTCGTCTGAGGCCTCAAGCTCGTAGTGCTGATCCCCATCTCGGCCCATATTCGCCATTCAGCGCATTTCCTCGAGAGGTTCGACGCCCAATACTCCAAGGCCCGATGCAATAACGTACCCGGTCGCTCGAATCAGAGCGAGCCTGGCGAGCGTAACATCTCTTTGCTCCGCCAAGATAAAGCGCAAATCAGGCTGATCTTTGCCCTTATTCCACAGTGAATGGAACAGTGAGGCCAATTCAAAGAGATAAAAGGCAACCCGGTGGGGCTCGTGGGCCTCAGCAGCAGCCTCAATCACCCGGGGGAACTGGAGCATCTGTTTGATGAGACCAAGTTCCGCCTCATCCACAAGACAAGTGAGATCTGCACCAACCAAAGCGGCATCGCTGAGATCCACACCCTTAAGCCCTTCGTCATTCTTGGCATTTCGCAACACGGAATGAATGCGGGCATGAGCATATTGTACATAGAAGACAGCATTGTCTTTTGACTGCTCGGTCACCTTTGCGAAGTCAAAATCCAGCGGCGCATCATTTTTACGATACAACATCATGAAACGCACCGCATCGCGCCCCACTTCTTCCACCACCTCGCGCAGCGTGACGAAATTGCCAGACCGTTTCGACATCTTGATCGGCTCGCCATCCCGCATCAATCGCACGAGCTGACAGATTTTGACATCGAGGGCGGCACCACCATTCGTGATTGCCTGTACAGCAGAATTCATCCGCTTGATGTAGCCACCATGGTCCGCGCCCCAGACATCAATCAGGTGCGTGTATCCCCGTTGATACTTGTCCAGGTGATAAGCGATGTCCGGCGCAAAATAGGTCCAGCTGCCGTTGGACTTTTTAAGTGCCCGGTCAAAATCATCGCCGAAGTTTGTGGAGCGGAAAAGCGTCTGAGGTGTGGCTTCCCAATCATCCAGTTTCTTACCCTTCGGGGGATCCAACACGCCCTCATAAATCAACCCCATGCCATCGAGACGTTGAAGGGCCGTTTCAACTTTGCCGGATTGGTGAAGCGCGCGCTCCGAGAAAAACACGTCGTGCTCAATGCCAAGCAAGGCAAGGTCCTCGCGGATGAGATCCATCATCGCATCAACCGCGGCTAAGCGCACAATCTCCTCGCGCGCGTCCGCTTCCATGTTCAGAAGTTTGTCCCCGTGTGCGTCCGCCAGTGCCTTGCCGACCGGCTTCAGGTAGTCGCCCGGATAGAGGCCTTCAGGGATATCCCCAATGTCTTCTCCAAGCGCTTCCCGGTACCGCAGGAAAGCACTCTCCGCCAGAACGCCGATCTGACCACCTGCATCATTGATGTAATATTCCCGGCCGACGTCAAACCCGGCTTTCTCCAGAAGGTTAGCCAGGGCATCCCCAAAGACCGCGCCGCGCGTATGACCCACATGCATCGGCCCGGTTGGATTTGCCGAGACATACTCAACATTCACCTTTTCGCCTTTGCCGATTTCGCTGGCACCGTAGGCTGGACCTGCACCTAGAATGTCGGCGACGCGGGTCTGCCAGAATGCAGGTTGCAACGTCATGTTGATAAAGCCCGGGCCCGCGACACTGACCGCGCTGAAATTTCCCGTCGCTTCAAGCGCCGTGGAAATTTTATCCGCAAGATCGCGTGGCTTCATTCCAGCCGGTTTGGCCAGCACCATGGCTGCGTTCGTCGATATGTCACCATGGGACGTGTCGCGCGGCGGCTCGACAGTAACGCGCGCAAAATCGGTATCAGCGCTAAGTGTGCCGTCGGTCTGCAGGGAGCCGAGAGCGCCCCGCACGATGTCTTCAAAATGGTGAAAAATATTCATGAGATTTAGATCAGGTCTTTCAACAGTCAGGGTCAGATGCGGCGCACTCTAACGGCGCGGCGGCGTCCTTTCCAGCCTCATTCTCACAGGGCTTTTCAGGCCTCTGCATTGAGGTCAAACAGGCGCCGATGCTCCAATATCGCAAATCTATCGGTCATGCCGGCAATGAAGTCGCAAACCCGGCGAGCGGTCTTCAGGCTCTTTGGACCATCACACCCCACCTGCCACTCGGGGGGAAGTAATTCGGGCTCTTCGTGCAGAATTTCAAACAGGTTTTTAACAATCCGGCGGGCTTTACTAGTCATCCGGTTAACCCGGTAGTGCCGATACATCCGTTCGAACAGGAAAGCCTTGAGAGCCGCATCGTTCTCTCGCATTTCCGGTGAAAATGCCACCAGAGGCCCATCCATCGCCCGGACATCTGCAACACTGGCAAGTCCAGACTTTTTGATCCTTACCTGCGTCTCGCCAATCAGATCATTGACCATGCGCCCGATCAACGATCGAATGGCTTCATAGACAATCCGTCCCTCTTCAGCCATCGGGGCAGCGTCAAATGCTTCGCGAAATACCTCCCCAACCAGCGGGACAGCGAGCAGGTCATCAACGGTGAAGAGGCCAGCCCGTAGGCCATCGTCAATATCATGGTTGTTGTAGGCAATGTCATCCGCTAGGGCGGCGACCTGCGCTTCCGCAGAAGCATATGTGTGCAATTCCAGATCCTGCGTCACGGCATATTCCGCAATCGCCCGCGGCAGGTCTTCAACCGTATCCCCACTTCTCAGAACTGGGCCATTGTGCTTGACGATCCCTTCAAGCATTTCCCAGGAAAGATTAAGACCATCGAAGGAGACATACCGCTCTTCCAGCTTGGTGATAATCCGCAGGGTTTGCGCGTTGTGGTCGAACCCGCCGTACTCGGCCATGCAATTATCAAGGGCATGCTCGCCAGCATGTCCAAAAGGCGTGTGCCCCAGATCATGGGCAAGCGCCAGAGCTTCCGCCAAGTCTTCATCCAAGCCCAACACCCGCGCAATAGAACGTGCAATTTGCGCGACCTCAAGAGAATGGGTCAGCCGGGTCCGAAAATAGTCGCCCTCGTGATACACAAAGACTTGGGTTTTGTACTTCAGCCGCCGGAAAGCATTGCAGTGAATGATCCTGTCCCGGTCCCGTTGAAAGGCTGTTCGGGTCAGGCTTTCTGACTCAGGATGGAGCCTGCCACGGGTCAATTCTGCCTTGCAGGCAAAAGACGCTGTCGCAGCTGGGTTTGAAATCGCCACTAAAGCCCTCTCTTTCCTTTGTTTTCACCCTGTTAGCACGGGACTTGCGGCTCCTTCATCCCCTACTTACATGAAGCGGACCAAAGAGTTATAATGATTCCAAACAACATCCATACTCCCCAAAGGGATATATCATGAGCGAGACATCGACATTGGACCTGCCAGGTACCGGCCAGCCCATCACGCTGTCTGATAGAGCCGCCAAACGCATCGCCGAGATCATTCAGGGCGAGAGCGAGGGCACAGTCCTGCGCGTCGCGGTCAATGGCGGTGGATGCTCTGGCTTTCAGTATTCCTTTACGTTGGATGATACACGCCAGGACGACGATCTGGCGCTTGAAAAACTKGGCGCGACCGTCCTGATCGATAGCACTAGTCAGATRTAYATGGGYGGRGCYGAGATCGACTTTGCCGAYGATTTGATCGGTCAGGCATTCAAGATCAACAATCCCAACGCCACGGCAAATTGYGGWTGCGGAACCTCTTTCTCMATCTGATTTAGCTGCYGACCCGSCCCACTCTATGCTAGAGARTGTCCCCAAAGAAACGGGGAGCTCCCATGAAGATCGCCACATTCAACGTCAATTCCATCAAGGCGCGGTTGAACAACCTTGTTCACTGGCTCGAAGAAGCCAAGCCCGACATTGTCTGCCTTCAGGAACTGAAGTGTGTTGATGAGGCTTTCCCCCACGAAGCCATAGAAGCACTTGGCTACAACGTCGCCGTACATGGGCAGAAGACCTATAACGGCGTTGCCATCCTCTCCAAATTTCCTCTCGAAGACATCACCAAGGGTCTTCCCGGTGACGACAGCGATGAGCAGGCCCGTTATGTCGAAGCCGTGGTGTCCACCAAGGATGCGGTTCTGCGCGTCGCCTCCATCTACCTGCCCAACGGCAACCCGGTCGACACAGAGAAATATCCCTACAAGTTGGGATGGATGGATCGGCTGACGGCCCACACGAAAGAACTGCTGCAGGCGGAGGAAATGCTTGTGCTCGCTGGTGACTACAACGTCATCCGAACAGCTGACGATTGCTATGATCTCAAAGCCTGGGCGGACGATGCCTTGTTCAAGATCGAAACCCGGGAGAAGTTCTACGAGCTCGTCAATCTTGGTCTCACGGATTCATTTCGCGCCTGCCACACAGAGCCCAACCGCTATTCCTTCTGGGACTATCAGCGCGGCTCCTGGCAAAAAGACAATGGTATCCTCATCGATCATCTTCTGCTGTCGCCGCAAGCGGCTGATAGGTTGACCGCATGTGATATCGACAAAGCACCACGTGGGCGCGAAAAACCCTCAGACCACACGCCGGTCTGGATTGAACTGGACGTTTGATCCACTCATGACATATCTGGCTCCCCCGGCATCAAACGCACGCCGGGCCTAAGATGTTGATAGTCCAGTTCGCGATGATCCGCGGGGTTCGGGCCAGGGCTTGCCACCACAAGAATTTCAGACGCGATGGAGTTGAAGTCAGCCCGAAAATGGACTGAGCTTTTCACGGCGATAATATCCTGCACCATCGGGTCACATCCAAGATGCTCAAACATCGCGCGGTCAGCGCATTGAACCTTCTTCGATCCGACCACAATTTCAATCCCGTCATATTTGAGCAGCGCACTGGGCCCAAGCGAAAGTGTCGCGCCATCATAATAGGGGCCAGAGGCGATGAACTCGCCGGCGGACAGAGCCAAAACCTCAAACGTGCCCGTCAGCGGTGTCTCCCCGGGCGCACCGCCTGTCTTTGCTCCCAAGGAAATGTCGATGGTCGCCCCTTTGCCCGCCGCATGAGCAGCGGCCGCAACCTCAGGGTCATACAAGACGCCCAGTGCAACACGAGCCCCTTCCGCAGCAACCAAGGCCTTCAGCAAACCAACCGTATCCCCATTTCCGCCAGCGCCGGGGTTGTCTTGTGTATCGGCCATAACAATCGGGCCTGCCGTTCTCTTTTTGGCAATAGCGTAGGCAACAGCAGCGTCCGGAGCCCAGACGCCACCGGCAAAGGCCTCTTCTTGCTGTCCTACGCCCTTAACAAGTGCGTCAGCCACCGCGTCGGCAGTCTGTTGGTTCTCCGCATAAACCAGGACCGACGGTCCACACTCAAAAATATCAGCCGGTGCAAACCCGGTGGCAAACGACGCACCAAACACTGCGCCATGTTCATGCGTCTTGTTGTCCAGGGCCGCAATGCCCGCGTAGAGCGAAGCACCTGGTTCCACCAACGTGCAACTGCCTGTGAGTGGGATCAGGAAATCCAATTTTCGAAAAGCCTTCGCAAGCCGGACATTGCCTTTGCCCAGCGCGTCAAGCGCGACGGCCGTTCGTCTTCCTGTCTCCGCCATGTCCACATGAGGGTAGGTTCGGTAGGCCGTCAAAAAATCTGCTGCAGCCATCATCGCCGAAGTCACATTCGCATGCAGATCGAGGCTTGCAACAATCCAAATATCCGGGCCCACAATATCGCGGACCCTCTGCAACAATGTTCCCTCGCCATCCTCCAGATGTTCCGTAACCATGGCACCGTGCAAGTCCAGATAAACAGCATCAGTGTCTGACGTCACTTTTTGCAACTGGGAGAGCAACATATCGGTGAACCGCTCATAGGCGTCCTTTGTCACCGGGCCAGATGGAGTCGCAGAGCACCAGGACAGCGGTTCGAAGGTCGCGCCTCGTGCGGCAGCTTCGGCGACAAAACCCGCAACAGGAACGTTGGTGCCCTCACATGCGCTAAGCAGTGGCGCACCGATCTGCATGCCAGGCCAGGAATCCGCTTGCACAAAAGCCTCCCAATCCGCCTTCATCGGGGCGAACGTATTGGTTTCGTGCTGAAATCCACCGACAGCAATCTTCATGCATTATCCCCGCGTTAGCCGTTAGAATAGAGCCTTGCCAACCATGAAGCGAGGAAGGAAAGAACATGATCCGCATCACCTTTTGCCTGACCCGGAAGGACGGCATGACCCTTGATGATTTCCAGGACTATTGGCTGACCAAACATGCGCCCCTGGTTAAGTCCGTCGCCGGCACGCTGCATATTCGAAGATACGTGCAACTCCATACCCGGAACTTTCCCGAGACTGAGGGCGCGAGAGCGTCGCGGGCGGGAACACTCAAATCAGCACCTGCAATTTACGATGGCGTTGCGGAACTTTGGTGGGACAGTATGAAGGACTTAAACGCCGCCGTTTCAACGGAAGCGGGGGTCGCCGCCGGGCGGCTACTTCTCGAAGACGAGGCAAAATTTATCGACTTTTCCCGCTCACCGCTTTGGTACGGCGAGGAAGAAGTCATCATTGGATGAAGTGCTTAGCGTGCGTTGCTGGCCTGAACCCAAATCTCAGCCTGTCGATGTCCCTCGAGCTGAGAATCGCTTGGAATGAACCGTTGCAGGTCGTCTTGAGCTATTGAAACGTCCGCCGCCTTGGCGGGGTCCACATAGCGACGCGCGAGATCAAGGTACATCGCTGCCTTGATGGGGTCTTCAACAACCCCCTCGCCGCGCGCAAAAATTTCTGCAAGATCCAAGAATGCAGGTACATGCGCTTTCTTTGAGGCGAGAAGTAACCAGCGCAAGCCCTCCACACGGTCACGGGGCACGCCCTGCCCCAGCCTGTGTATCACCCCCAGATAATACTGGGCCTCACCGCTATATTGCAGCGCGGCTTTGTCGAACCAAAACCCGGCAAGCGTGTAGTCCTGATCGATATCAGCTTCTTCATTGCCAGCGTAAAAATAGAGTGCGGCTTGCACCTGTGCTGCGGGATGCCCGGCCTCACTTGCCTGCAGAAAATACGGCAGGGCCAGGCGATCGGATTTAACAACCCCGTTTCCTGATTTATACATGTGCCCCAGAAGGAACGCCGCAACGACATTGCCCTCTTCGGCACCCTGCTTCCATTCATCCACGGCACCGGCTACATCGCCACGCTCGTATAAACCCAGCCCGCGCTCAAAATCGGCATGAGCAACACCGGAAGACATCGTGACGACAAGCGCCGCCAGCGTGACTTTTGCGTAATAAAACCGTGACATGGATAGCTCTCTCATTCGTTTCCTAGCCGATCCTAACGAATTGGGAATGGCTCTGCTTGTTCTTGTCGGTGCAGTGGTTAATCGAGCGCGATAATAGATCCGCAGAGGCGCGCAATCCAGCCTTCCGCATGGGAAAATTGGTGCCATTGACCCCGCGCCCTCACCGGGTCAACATCGCCCCAATCAAAATGCCGAATGGCTAACAAATGCGGGAGAAATCAGATGAAAGCGGCTGTCTTACGCGAGGTCGGAAAACCCCTCCAGATCGAAGATGTTCAGATCAACAAACCAGGCCCTCATGAGGTGCTGATCCGCACCAAGGCGGCCGGTGTTTGTCACTCAGACCTTCATTTTGTAAACGGAACCTATCCCTACCCGCTGCCTGCTGTGCTTGGCCATGAATCATCGGGCATCGTGGAACAGATTGGTTCAGAGGTACGCACCGTTGCCGTTGGCGATCACGTGATCACCTGCCTGTCAGCCTTCTGTGGTCACTGTGAGCACTGCCTGACGGGTCACATGTCCAGGTGTCCCGGCACAGAGACCCAACGAGGTGCCGACGACGAACCTCGCCTGTCCAACGGCACAGACCCCATGTTCCAGTTCCTCAACCTCTCATCATTTGCCGAGCAAATGCTCATTCATGAGCATGCTTGCACGAAGGTCCGCAAAGACATGCCCTTCGATGTCGCTGCTCTAATCGGGTGTTCTGTGACAACCGGCGTCGGAGCCATCATCAACACCACCAAAGTCACCCCCGGTGAAACCGTTGCCGTCATCGGCTGCGGCGGAGTAGGTCTTGCCGCGATCAATGGTGCAGCGATTGCTGGGGCTGGGCGCATCATCGCGATTGACACCCAGGGTTCAAAACTCAATCTCGCAAAAGAATTTGGTGCGACCGATGTTATCAACGCGAAGGATGGTGACCCTGTCGCGCAGGTGATAGAAATGACCGGCGGCGGTGTCCACCATGCCCTGGAAGCCATCGGCCTCAAGGCAACGACGGAACAGGCGTTCAAAATGCTCGCGCGCGGCGGCACCGCCACCGTTATCGGCATGATCCCACTCGGCGTGAACATCGAACTCCACGGAGCAGATTTCCTGGCTGAAAAGAAAATCCAGGGCTCGCTGATGGGATCGAACCGTTTCCCCGTCGATATGCCGCGCTATGTCGACTTCTACATGAGCGGAAAGCTGAAACTCGACAACATGATTTCACAGCGCATCAAACTGGCCGATATAAATGATGCTTTCACAGAATTGGAACGCGGCGAGCTTGCAAGATCGGTCATCATGTTTGACTGATTGATCCAGCTATAACGCCTTCATTAAGAACGGCTCCTTGCGTCCAATCCGGTCAAGCAAGGGGCCGTTTTCATTCTAACTGATGCAGAATACTCGCGTAGTGGACCATGAAGGTCTCCTCGTCCAGAACTTCACTATCGTTCCAGGAGGCAGAGACACAGTAAAAAGTCCCATCTTCGCCCAGCAGGCCGGTTGTCATGTTCAGCACGCCAAAATCACTGCCGCCTTTGTAACTTGTCTGAGCCCAGTTTTCCGCGATCGCGACACCCGGATTAATCTGCAAAACATCCCGGTCAGCAAGGTCCGTCATCAGAGTGCAGAGCTCGCGGGTTGAAAAATGCCACTCCATCTCCAGCAAAGGACCACCGATGAGGTCGCTAAGGGAGGGCGGAGGTGTATCAGTGAGACCGTCGAGAATATTCGCCCGTTCGTCGAACGCACCCTCAAGATAGCGGGTCCGCAGCGCGTTCATCGGCGTGCTTTTAAGCAGAAACAGTTCGCGGGTCTTCAGGAAAGGGCGGTTTCGCGGGCTGATCATCTCAACACTGTTCCGCGTCACAATATCAATCAGCGCATCGGTTGCGGTGTTATCGCTTTGCGAAATCATCAGGCTCGCCAACGTGTGGATTGTAATCGGCGCCCCCACCGGCCAATCTTGCAATTTCCCACTGGGGAGACTGCGCCAGCTCTCCTCAAACCCCACAACCTGAGCCCATTCCAACTTACCCGCCCCGATCAGGTTATCGAGAGCCTTCAGCACCGCAAGTTTGAACGTAGAACCAACAGCCATCGGCTGACCAGCATCCACATTCACCAGTTCTTCTCCGTTTTGAGTGACCAAAATGGATACCGAGCCTGACAGAGCCTTAAGTCGGCTCACGGCCTCCTCCAAAGAAGAGGCATAGGCAATCGGCATCTCAAACAGAATTAGAGTGATGCGCCCCTGAGTATCAATTGCGATATCAAATTTGACCTCTCCCTTTTCAAATCGCGCTAGGCACTTCACGGCACACTGCTCAATGTCTCTCAGCACGCCCAATCCCTCTTTGAGGTCATTCACAACTCGCGTAACAGCCGGCGCAAATTGTTCCTGGGCGAACCATTCCGGAGCAATTTCCTCCGACTGGAAAAGTCGCTCTGCAGCCTGACGCGGGGTCAATGCAGATGCCTGAGAAGTGAAAGAGATCACTGTGAATACCGAAACAGAGAACAAAACCGCCAAAAAACGAAACATTGAGGACCCTTTCAAGACACCGGGATAACCGAGAGAAAGTGTAACAGTGTGTTTCAAGTGCTTGAAGCAGTCTCTGCCTGACATTAGGTCCTAAGGGTCACGATGCAGTGACGTAATGAAAGGAGACCCAAATGTCCCAAGCCTCAAATTCTTCCGGCTCCCCCAGCGGGTTCGGCTTAGAGAGGCTCGACGATCTGCCCAAAGGTGCATGGATCGCGATCATGATCGTTACATTTATCCTTTTCTGGCCCCTGGGCCTGGTCGTCCTCGGCTACCTTATTTGGAGTGGAAAAATGCAATCCTGGAAACGTGAACATCGGTGTGGCAGCCGCGGGCATCGCCGCCATCGCTCCCGCTCAACCGGCAACACAGCATTCGATGAGTATCGCAATGAAACATTGCGCCGCCTGGACGATGAACGCGAAGCCTTCGAAGCTTTTGTCGATCAACTGCGCCGGGCTAAAGACCAGGAACAGTTCGACAAGTTCATGACAGAGCGATCGACTGAACAGTCAGCTACCAGCTAGAGCACAGCAGTGCATCATGAGAAAACGCCCCTATGAAATTTAGTAGGGGCGTTTCCATTCGAAATTTTCAGATCAGGCGAGGTCTTTAAGTCTCGTCACAGCATCGCCGAGTTTGGTGAGCTCTGCATTGGCCGTCGCGCGACGTTCGCGTTGTTCGTCGATCACAGCCTGAGGCGCCTTGTCCATAAATTTGGCGTTGCCCAGCTTGCCATCAATCTTCTTGATGTCAATTTCTAGCTTGGCCATCGTCTTTTCAAGTCGTTGCATTTCGGCCTGCAAATCGATGACATCCGCAATCGGCAGCACAGCCGTTGCCTCGTCGACGACAAATTGAATGGCACCCCGTGGCGTCTCATCTCCGGTGACAGCCTCAGAGAGCCGCGCCATCCGACAAATGAGCCCATTGTGCCGTTCCAGACGATCAGCCGTTGCCGAGCTTGCGCCTTTCAACATCAGAGGCACCTTGGCCCCAGCAGGAACATTCATCTCTGAACGCACAGATCGCACTTCTGAGATCAACCGGATCACCCAATCCATCTCGCTGTCCGCTGCCTCATCAACAAGCCCGGTGTAACAAGGCCATTCGGACAACATCAGCAGACCGTCGCGCGCAGTCCCTGTCTCACCCGTCCGTTGCCACAGTTCCTCTGTCAGGAATGGCATGAAGGGGTGCAGCAAATGCATTGCCTGATCGAGAACCCAGGCTGCCATGGCCCGTGTCTCTGCCTTTGCGACTTCGTCATCACCCTGCAAGAGCGGCTTGGCCAGCTCCACATACCAGTCACAGAAGATATTCCAGACAAACCGGTAAATCGCGCCAGAGGCCTCATTGAAACGATAGGCTTCCAACTCTTCGGTTATTTTGTCGGCAGTCTTCTGAACCTCACCAGCAATCCACCGGTTGAGAGTCTGTTTGGCGGACGACGGGTCAAACCCATCTACCGATTTGCACTCGTTCAGTTCACAGAAACGCGCAGCATTCCAGAGCTTGGTTCCGAAGTTCCGATAGCCTTCAATACGTGAGGTTGAGAGTTTGACATCGCGTCCCTGTGCAGCCATTGCCGCGAGCGTAAAGCGCAGTGCATCCGCACCATACTCATCGACGAGCTCCAGAGGATCGATAGCATTCCCCTTGGACTTCGACATCTTGGCGCCCTTCTCGTCGCGAACCAGGGCGTGAATATAGACCGTGTGGAAAGGCACCTCTTTCATGAAATGCAGTCCCATCATCATCATCCGGGCAACCCAGAAGAAAATGATGTCAAAGCCGGTCACCAGCACATCTGTCTTGTAATAGCGTTGCAGTTCTGGTGTTTCTTCGGGCCAGCCGAGAGTTGAGAATGGCCAGAGGCCCGATGAAAACCATGTGTCCAATACATCTTCATCACGCGTCAGAACCACATCATCGCCTTGCGCTGCCTTCGCCAGCACATAGGCTTCGGCTTCATCATGGGCGACAAATACTTCACCATCGGGTGCATACCAGGCCGGGATCTGATGTCCCCACCAAAGCTGGCGGGAGATACACCAGGGTTGAATGTTGCGCATCCACTCAAAGTAGGTCTTCTCCCAATTTTTTGGAACAAACACCATGTCGCCGCGCTCAACCGCTTCGATCGCAGGCTTGGCCAGCGTTGCTGCGTCCACGTACCATTGGTCCGTAAGCCACGGTTCAATAACATCATGAGACCGGTCGCCATATGGCACCATCAATGTGTGATCATCAATCTTGTCAAGAAGACCAAGCGCATCGAGATCCTCGACAACCTTTTTGCGCGCATCGAACCGGTCCATGCCGCGATATTGTTCCGGCACTTCATCATTCAGACATGCCTTCGCATCAAGGATATTGATCTGCGGAAGATTGTGCCGCTGCCCCACTTCAAAGTCGTTGAAGTCATGCGCTGGCGTAATTTTCACGGCCCCAGACCCCTGCTCCGGGTCAGCATGCTCATCTGCGACAATAGGGATCAGCCGTCCAACCAATGGCAGCACGACATTCTTGCCGACCAGATCTTTATAGCGTTCGTCGTCAGGGTTCACCGCAACCGCAGTATCGCCCAGCATGGTTTCGGGCCGCGTGGTCGCAACAACAATGTAACGGTCTTTTTCGCCCTCAATCGGATAACGGAAGTGCCAAAGACTGCCCTGTACTTCTTTTGGTTCGACCTCCAGATCGGAGATCGCCGTGCCGAGCGTCGGATCCCAGTTCACAAGGCGCTTGGCCTTGTAGATCAGGCCTTCTCTGTGAAGCTGTACAAAAACTTTAAGAACGGCCTTGGACAGACCTTCGTCCATTGTGAAACGTTCCCGTGACCAGTCGCACGACGCACCAAGGCGCCGCAGTTGATTGGTAATGGTTCCGCCGCTCTCTTCCTTCCACTTCCAGATGCGCTCTACAAAGGCTTCACGCCCCATATCCCGCCGACCGACATTGCCCTCGTCCGCAAGCTGGCGCTCCACCAGCATTTGCGTCGCAATGCCCGCATGGTCTGTGCCCACTTGCCAAAGAACATCCTTCCCGCGCATTCGTTCAAAGCGAACGAGAATATCCTGCAGTGTGTTGTTGAGCGCGTGCCCCATGTGCAACGACCCAGTGACATTGGGGGGCGGAATGACAATGCAGTAGGGAGTGGCGCCACTTGCAACACGAGCCTCATCACCGGCCTTAAAGGCCCCAGAGGCTTCCCAGTTTCTATAAAGACGTTCCTCAACGTCTTGCGGCTTAAATGTTTTCTCGAGCATGAAGAGACTCACAAAGTATGAGGAAATTTGATCCGCAACAGCATGTCCATACCGAGCGTAGCGCCCTCAAATACCTCTAAGGGCATCCAAAGAGTGTCGTTACAGCACAAGGACAGCGGGCCTGCAAGTTTCTAGCAGACAGGCAGAAAACAGGATTTCCGGCTGCAGGGAGTGACGTTGGAAGATCAGGCGCAATTTACCGGCCCCGCAAGGGCTGATAAAGGCTGCCAGGCAAAAAGCCTTAGCGGCCGCGCCTGGCAACTCGTTCAATCTCTTCACGAACCATCTGTTCGACCAGATTGGGTAGATTTTTGTCCATCCAGTCTTTCAGCATAGGGCGCAGCATATCGCTCACGAGAGCTTCCAGTGTTCGCGATTCGCCATCCGACGTCAGCATTGAACTGGCTAGCTCGCCAAATGCCGCTGCTGTTGCGTCTTCCGTTACACCAGAAATAATAGAACTGTCGCCTGTAACGGGCTCTTCCGCCTCAACAGCATCCGCTTCTGGCTCTGGTTCAGCCATCGGCATAGGTTCGCCGAAATCAATATCATCTTCGATAGCCTCTTCAGCAGCAGGCTCAGGGGCTGGTTCGGGAGCGGCCTCCGCCTCCATCACTTCTTCCGGTTCAACTTCAGGTTCCGGCTCGACCACGGGCTCTGCTTCGACTTCAGGCTCCGGCTCAGCTGCTGGTTCTGCTTCAATTTCGGGTTCGGGTTCTACCACGGCTTCCGCTTCAGGCTCTTCGGCTGGTTCCTCAACGATCATATCGGTGAGTTCCATAACCTCTTCGTCCTCATCCTCACTGGCGGCCTCAGGCTCAGATGCAGCCTCTGCGGGCGCCTCTTCCGTCGAAGCGGACTCGTCACCTTCATCGTCTTCGGAAATAATCCGGCGGATAGAGGCCAGAATTTCCTCCATGGTCGGTTCTTGGCTTTCGGCTTCGTCGCTCATTTCGACCGCATCCCACTATCTGTTACTCGCCGGTATCCGGCATGAAAATCTTACGGCACTCACCCTATAATTCCAACCACGGGCAATGCCAACCAACCTAGTGCAACGACAAATGACTATTCGTCGTTCGTCCCCCATCCGACAAACTGATATTTCACATCATCATAGTTTTCCACTGGATCGTAAATCCGAACAGACAGTCCAAGATCTCTCGCTCCTAGCTGACCAACGGAAGACAAAAGCGAATACCCAGCAACATATTCGTCGCGCTCAGCACCAACGAGCGAAACTTGGCTATCCAACAGTTCCTGTTCAGCATCAAGCACGTCCAACGTTGTCCGTGATCCGACCTGAGCTTCCTGGCGAACGCCATCAAGGGCGATCTCGTTCGCCCTCACCTGCTCGCTATTCGACACAATCGCAGCACGCGTGGCGCGCAATTGTTCCCAGGCGTTGCGAACAGCCTCTTGAACCTGCCGAAGCGTATCAACTGTCTGCAGTCGGCTTTGGCTTTCACGGTGCTTTGCTTCACGGATTGCAGAATATTGTGCACCCGATTGGTAGAGCGGAATTGTGATCGTGCCTAACAAGCGTGTGGTTGTAGAGCGCGCTGTCGTGCTTGATGGCTCTTCAGCATGCTCATAAGTGGCATCGAATGAAACGGAAGGCAGCAGTCCACCCTTGGCGACAGTCACCGCATTGCCAGCCGCACGTTCAGCATGCCGTGCCGATTCCAGCACAGGATTGGCTGCAATAGCCAGTTGCATACTTTCCGCCTCGCTTTGTGGAAGAGCCGGCAATGGAGGAGCCTGCTCAAGCGTGCCCGGCGCACGTCCCACGACGCGTTCATAAGCAGCCCGACTGGCGATCAAAGCCGCCTCGGCGCGAATAAGATTTGACTGCGAGCCACTCAATCGCGCTTCGGACTGAGCAACGTCGGTGCGCGTAATCTCACCAACCTGAAACCTGTCTTGAGACGCCTCCAACTGCCGCCGGAGCACCTCGACATTCTTTTCCCGCAGGTCAACAACTGCAATATCACGAACCACGTCCATGTATGCAGTAACGGCGTTCAGAAGGGTTTGTTGTTCTGCATTACGTAGATTTTCCCGTCCCGAAAGAACGGTGGCCTCCGCCTGACGTGCCCCATAGAGAGTCCGTCCGCCATTGAAAATGTTTTGCGAGAACGCAATCTGACCTGTCAGCGGATCAAATGTCTGTTTCCCGCCAAATCCAGGAATTGCAATGCTGGATGCTGAATCTGTCTCAACAGAACCATAAGACCCCGTCGCCGTCAGCGAAGGACGCCAGCCAGATAAGGCCTGTGGAACGAGCTCGTCCGTTGCCCTCAGCCCCGCACGCTCAGCCTGCAACGCTGGGTTTGACTGATAAGCGGAGGCTAGTGCCTCGAACAGGTTTTCAGCTTGCACGGGAGAGCTAAGCAGCAACGCACTGAGTGCGACACCCCCGAGAAGACGTTTCACGCCCAAACCATGCCCCGCACAACCACGTTGGCTTCCCGTTTTTATTTTTGAAGCTCGTCTAGATTGTTTCATTAACTCTCTCCACCACGAACACTTGAAAATGTCACAAGCACAAATCGTTTCCAATGCAAATATGGCACAAAAGAACGGCTTTTCCGCATATTGGAACCAAAAGGTAACCGGCCTATTAACGTTACCAGAARCTAAACAGAGGCGCGCCCCAAAATAGAATTAAAAAGTGAAGGATTCTGCGATTTCGAAGCCCGGCAGAGGATGAACGCGTGCATCGAATGCATTTCGATAACCGCACTGGTCACCACTATTTGTATAGAGACGGGCTTTTCCGACGACTCCCTCATTCACAATAGCCACCAGACGACCCCCCTCTTTCAGCTGCCCGAGCAGTGAATCAGGAACAAAAGGAACCGAGCCGTTGAGGAAAATCACGTCAAACGGGCCCTGTTTGCTGTTTCCGTCMGCCAGAGGGCCTTCRATAACCACRGCATTGTCGATRCCYAGRCCCTGCAGTGCMGYRTTCGCCGTCTCTACAAGTTCGGGRTCRCATTCRAGTGCAACGACSGTATCSGCAAGCTGAGCYAAGAAAGCYGTGGAATAACCCGACGCAGGACCTACTTCTAGAACCAGGTCGGTCTTCTTAACCGCAGCAAGTTCTACCAGCTTGCCCAGCGCGCGCGGGTCCATCAGATAGCGCTCAGGATTGTCTCCAGACACATCTTTGATTCGGAGATCATCGCCAAGGTAGGCAATTGACCGCTTCCCCTCAGGTACGAACTTTTCTCGCGCAATGATTTCCATCGCAGCAATAACCCGATGGTCGGTCACTCCAGAGCTTCTGACCTGACTTTCCACCATATTATGCCTGGCGGCTTCAAACTCGCTCATCATCCCTCGACATGACGCCCCGATGCGGTTTCACCTTCCCCTGGGGCAACGGTTGGCCTGATCTCATTGATCAATGTCTGGCCAAACCAACATCCGGGAAGCCCGCTTCCATCCTCGCGTTTATACGTGTGAGAGAAAGCAAAAACAATTGGCTATATCAACGCAGCAATCAAACCCGGAGGATTTTTCCCATTTGGGCGTTGTGGCAAGACCGCTAACTTGTTATATCCCCGCTGTCCGGCTGTAATTTGTTTGGACAAGGGGCCACGTGGCGGAGTGGTTACGCAGCGGATTGCAAATCCGTGCACCCCAGTTCGATTCTGGGCGTGGCCTCCAACTTTCCGAAATATGGACCTAAACAGCGAATCCATCGTCTGGCAGGCGGTGATTGTCATCCCTCAATGATCGTTGGGCACTTGAGCGGGTCAGCTTGTCGGTATAAGCAATCCCCCCCCAAACAAGCCCTATCAGCAAGTAGACATGTCGCCAGTTATCGATGTCGATAATAAGCGCTTCACCGACATGACCAGCGAATGCTGCGACGGCAATAATCTGAAGCCCCTGATAGGGGTTTGCGATGAAACAACTTCGCAGTCCCCAGATCAACGTAAGCGCATACAACACAACGAATGCCGCTCCCGATAACCACCCCCCTGCCAGAAAGACATTGAGATAGACGTTATGCGGGTCTGCACTTTTGAGCTTTGCCCACTGAGAAGGACCAATACCAAAGGGTTGGGTGAGAATTGTTTCAACAGCCTCTGCCTGGACAGCAAACCGCCCTCCCGATTCAGAAACGTCATAAGACTGCGTGAGGGAAAATCGCTGTTCAAACAGTTCCGACACAACACTCGATGACAACGCCCAGGCGACAACAGCCGCCCCGAGCGCACACACCATGATCACGGCCAAGCTCAATCGCCCGAGTTGCCGGGCTGAGGTCGCCGTCATCCATGTGAGCACCAGAAATATCCCGCCCGACGCAATAAGGTTTCCCCATGCCCCACGAGAAAAGCTGAGAAGCACACCCAGGATCAACACACCCACCATGGGAATGAGCAACAAATCCCGGCGTCGTGAAGAAATTGAGAGCCGATACACCAGGAACAATGTGGGCGCGACCAGAAAGGGTCCATAAACATTGGGATCGTTGAAGGTGCTGCGAACCCGGCTGTACAGCAAAAAGGACTCCGAATTTGGCAGTAAGCCAAAGTAAGCCGCGCAACCAACCGTCGCCGCGAAAGTTGCCGCAATCGTGTAGGCCCACCAGATTGTTCTGAGGCTACGCGCAGGACTGTCTGCAACCACAGCGGCAAAGAAGAGCATGCTCGCGATCAGGTAAACCGAAACCATGAGGAAATCGGTTACCCGGTCGATATAGATGGCCCCAATGCCAGAAAACCCATAACCCAACAAAAGCAAGCCCCAGAGGATTGCCGGTACTTTGAGCTTCCGTGAAAATTTCAACCCAAGCGCAAAATGCACAGCCATCGTCAAAATCAAAAGGAGGTCATAGGGCGCAGGTTGAGAGCTACTGCTTGAACCTGTCTGAACATAAAATCCGGTGGCAACAGCACAAAACAAAAGCGCACTGCACATCATCGTCCAAATGGTTCGGGTCTCAGGCCCTCTAACCACCTGTCCAGCTGCTACATTGATTTGCCATCCGTCCATAGCTACAAGCTCTAATAGGCGTTCTCACCCTTGAGCAAAGCCCAGGGTGTGCGCAGGATGATGTAAAAATCAAACAGAAGAGACCAATTATCGATGTAGTAGAGATCAAATTCTGTGCGTCTACGTATTTTCTCGTCAGTGTCTGTCTCGCCACGCCACCCGTTGATCTGCGCCCAGCCAGTAAGGCCCGGCTTCACGCGGTGCCGTGCAAAATAGCCATCCACSACKTCGNNCCATAMRMKKKKWYCYSYRYSKKSGYKARMANNGCATGYGGACGAGGRCCAACCAWAGMYAWKTCSCCYTTYAAMACMKTKAYMARTTGYGGYAAYTCATCMAKGCTTGAGCGACGCAGAAAACGCCCGACACGTGTCACCCGGTCATCATTGGCAGTCACCAGTTTCTCAGCATTTGTGTCTTGGTTCTCATGCGAAAGGGTTCGGAATTTGTAGACTTCGATCAGTTCATTGTTAAATCCAAAGCGCCTCTGCCGGAAAAAGACCGGCCCCTTGCTATCAAGCTTGATAGCGAGCGCGATGAGCGCGAATAAAGGCAAACTACCCAACAGCATCAACCCGGCGATGATCCTGTCCGAAGCCGTCTTCAGAACATAGTCCCAGTCCGCCAACGGCTTCTTGTAAATATCGAAGAACGGCACATTGCCGAAATAGCTGTAGGTGCCCGAATTGAATCGGATGCGAGAATCCAGCGCACTCAAACGGATCTCAACAGGCAGTACCCACAATTTCTGAAGCACCTCCAGCATCCGGTTTTCCGCAGTGGTTGGCAGCGCTACCAACAATGTGTCGACCCGGTTTGAGCGTGCAAATCGCACCAGCTCATCAAAACTTCCAAGTTTCTTGACGCCATCAATTTCGTCCGGCGCACGCTCCCCCGAGCGATCATCAAACACCCCACAAATATTGATGTAGTTTACGCCTGACGACCGTAGAGCTTCAACGAGCCTGGCGGCTGTCTGTCCTCCCCCGACCAATACAATATTTTGCTGAAGGCGCCCCGCAGCAGCCCAGCGCCGGATCGCGCGGTGGACCCCGCTTCGCATCACGACGATGCTAACGAAACCGGCAAAGAACCAGCTCACCATCCAAACCCGTGAAAGGCTTTCACTCTCTTTCAAAAGTACAACACCAACCACCGCGACAGCGAACACGCCCGTCCAGATGACGCATGCTGCGGGAATGGTTCCCCATTGGGTTTGGAGCATTTCGATCCGGTAGAGACGAGAAAGCTCACACGCCATCACATAGGCAAGGGGTATGGCGATTGTCAGAAGTACATAAAAGAGAAAGCCGTCGTAAAGGTCTTCGCCGACATAGAGACCGCCAATCACAGCGCCAAGAATGACGAGCAGAGCCCCTTCTCCCGCCCGAAGGCATCCCCGCACAACACTGGGAGAGATCGCCGACTGAACTTTGGCCCGTCTATCATAGGTGGGGATTTTGCCGGAGGGTCGACCCTCCCGGTGAGACCGCTTTCCAGCGCTACCAGGTATTGTCGTTGCATCAGCTGGAGCGCCATGTTGCGTGTGTGTTTGATCTGTCATTTAGCTGTATCCATTGAGACTGGTATGCTCAAGGACCGCGCCGCCGCACTGCCCCCATCTACTTTCATGCGCAGTGCTGCGCGATAAACGTCCAAAACCCCCGCAGCCATTTTCTCCGCTGAGAAATGAACCCTCACGCGCTCTTGCATCAGACTTGATGTCCGCGCGTAGGAAGTCTTGTCAGTCAGGTATTCCATCATGCGTGCGGCAAGCGCTGCCGGATCGCCTGGTGCCACCAGCTTTTCTGAACACGGGCCAAAAATCTCCGGCACGCCGCCCGTTCGTGTCGCAATGAGAGGCATTCCAGCGGCAGCAGCTTCTAGAGCCACATAAGGAAACGAGTCCCTATGGGAAGGCATCATCACAACACGTCCACGGGCAAAAGCGTCGCGTGCGGACATCACCCCAAGGAGGCGGATTTGAGAACCAAGCCCCAAGTCTGCAATTTTTGACCGAAATGCTGCTGCATCAGGTCCGTCGCCCACAATTGATAATGTCGCGGGCACCTTAGACGCCGTGCTCTGCTTCAAGAGCAAGGCAAATGCGTCGAGCAGGGTGTAGATCCCTTTGAGCTCCCGAAGTTCGCCAAGGAATACAAAATCGGAGGCGTCATCGACCGGTACAACAGGCTCAAACTCGTCTGCCGCCACACCATTGTGAACAACCACAGAATTGCTCGGCAGAACGCCAAATCGATCAGCAAAGACAGAGCGCGCGAACTCAGATTCAAATATCAACCCATCGGTTCGGCCAAGCATGAAACGTTCTGCCGCTCCAAAAACAAGCCCCGCGAGACTATGAGGGGGGTAATGAATGCTTCCCCCATGCGGGGTATAAATCCGGGCAACGGGTTTGCTGGCATAAACCAGTCGTGCAAGAAGGCCGCCCTTGGCTCCGTGCCCATGAACGATATCGGCTTGGGTTTTCGACATGGTTCGAGCACCAGCGACAAGTGCGCGGACATCGCTCAGCCCAGGAAGGCGCCCAAGAGAAATCCGCGTAATACCCAAGGAGCAGTATGGCTTGAGGGTCGCAAGCTTCTCCTCGGTCATCGGGTCATTGGGCTCGTCAGCACATAGAATGCCCACATCGTAGCCGGACAGGCTCTGGACCTGCGCAACATCGCAAACATGCCGAAAAAGCCCGCCAATGGGGGCTCTAAGGCAATGGACAATGCGAAGCGCACGCTTGTCTGTTGAAGGATTACTCATATCCGGCACCGTCAGAAATATCGTTCGCGAACAAAAATCGTATCGCCAGGCGACACGGCGGTATTTGTATTGACCCCGATCTCAATGATCCGGTCGCCCAGGTTTCTCGTAATGCGGACCACATCAGTGTTAGCTCGGTGTGTGTAACCACCGGCAATGGCCACGCCCGTTTTCACTGTCATGCCAGCAACAAACGGGTACTGGCCCGCATTCGTGACCTCTCCCAATATGAAGAAAGGCCGAAAGACGAGGACTTCGACGCTAACGCTGGGGTTTCTCAACAATGTCTGGGAAAGGATCGCCACTACGGACTGCTCCAGCTCATCCGTCGTCAACCCGCGTGCTTGAATGGCAGCCACGAGCGGAATGGAGATCTGCCCAGCGCCATCCACAGCGTACTCACCGCTCAGGTCAGTCTGACCAAAGACAATCACGCGCAACCGATCACCACTGTCCAGCCGGTAGACAGCATTTTGACCGTCAATGGGCACCTCAGAGAGGAGCCCCGTGTCTGCGCAGGCGCTCAGCGTTAGCAGCGCGACAATGGTCATCAGCAAACGAGCCATGGGCAGCCTTTTTCCCGCGTTAAAATCATCTTGGAAATTAGGCTGAATTCGTTAACAACTCGCAACCGATGCCCCTGCCAGAAGGTCGCAATTTCCTCGCAAAAAGGAAGGCTCTCTGCCTGATGTACTTACCTGTTAAGCATTCCGTTACCTAAACACCGTCTACTCAAAGATCACCAAACGATCCGTGCATTTGCATCGGTCGCAGGGTTTGCGTGCGGGAAAATGAACGAGCTATGAGCGACACATCGGCAGCACCAAACATGGCACCCTATGCTGCTGCCCCACCCGGCAGAGGCGCCGACGACAGTTTCGGAGATCGTCGCCGCGCGCCAATTGACGCAGATATCGACCCTTGGGACCTGCTGCGCGCCATCTGGGCACGCAAAGAACGTCTGCTAGTCCTGTTTGTCTTGTTTCTAGCCATCGGGGCCTTCTGGGTTATGACCATGAGCCCGTCCTATGTGGCGCAGTCACAGGTCTCCATCAAACCGCGCGCTGGAGAAGTCTCGCGCTTCGACCAGCAAGGGACACCTCCTCAGGCAGACCAGATATCCATCGAGAGCGAAGTCCAGATATTGACCTCCGGGGCTTTAGTGCCTCCCCTCGTCAGAGAACTAAATCTTCATCAGGTCCCTGAATTCAATCCTGTCATTCAGTCCGGCGGCGCCCTTTCTCAGCTACTACAAATTCTGGGTGTTACCTCCAAGCCTGCCCCCGCCACAATGTCTGCGATCACCGAAAACGTCCTCAGCCATTTGTCCGTAGTTCGCAAGCCCAATAGTCGCGTGATCGCGATCAGTTTTACGTCACGTGATCCCAAACGGGCGGCAGCGCTGGCAAACGCCTACGTAAACATCTATATCGCCAAACAAGTTGAGGCGAGCAATACGCTCAACAGCAATGCAACAGGTTGGTTGAAAATCCAGATCGATGAGCTGCGCGATAAAGTCGCCCTGTCTGAGGCAGCGGTTGAACAGTTTCGCGCGCAGACCGGACTTTTCCAGACCAATAACAGTACTCTTCCGCGAGAAGAACTGACCCAGATCAGCGCTCAACTAACCCAGGCGCAAGCCGATCGGGCAACCACCATTGCAAGGCTGAGGCTCGCAAAGGAACTGGTAGACAGCGAAGGCGCGATCGACACCACTGCCGTTGTGCTGCAGTCCCCTCTCATTCAGAATTTGCGCCAGCAGGAAGTGCAGTTGAGGGCACAAATTGCCGAAATGTCCACAACCCTATTGCCGTCCCATCCGCGCGTGGGAACGGCGGAGGCAAATCTCCGCGACTTGCGCCTTCAGATAGGTCGTGAGATCGGGAAACTTATTCGCAGCCTAGAAAATGAAGCACACATAGCCACCGAACGTGTACGGACCATGACCCGTCGGTTCACCCAGTTGAAAACCCGCATGGGCAGATTGGGTCAACAGGAAGTCGAATTGCGGGCCTTGGAACGTGAAGCGGCAGCCAACCGGACATTGCTGGAGCAGTTCCTCGGACGATACGAAGCGGCCATCGCACGGGCAGCTGTCGACGCACAAGTCGCCAATGCCACGATCATCTCCCGTGCAACAATCCCTACAAATCCATCAGCACCGAACCGAAAATCTGGTCTGGTTCTCGCGATCATCGGCTCAGCTTTTGGGGCCCTGGCTCTGGTCTTCTTGCTTGAGGCCATGTCGCCTGGGTTCCGGACTGCAGAGCAAGTCGAGCGCCAGACGGGAATGCCGTTCCTGGGCACGCTGCCTGACATTCCGGGTGCCAGATCTTCTCCCGGCATTGCAATCGACGTCCTGCGCAACCCGTATGGTCAGCTAGCTGAATCTCTAAGGCGTCTTCAAAGTGGTCTGTTAATGGCCCGCGTCGGAGGCCAGCCCGCACGCACACTGCTCGTCACATCCGCCGTCCAAGGCGAGGGAAAAAGCGGCGTGGCTGCCGGTCTTGCCCGGCTTATGGCGCAAAGTGGGTATCGCGTTCTCCTCATCGACGCCAACATGCGCCGACCGGGGGTTAGCCAAACACTCGGCCTGCACCCAAGCTTGGGACTATCGGAGCTTTTGAGCGGACGGGCTGAATTCGAACGAATTGTCGCACGCGATCATTCCAGCCCCTTGCATATTCTCCAGGCTGGCGGACAAGTCGCCAACCCCACATCTTTGCTGGGGTCCACGCGCATGAGCTGGCTCATCTACGCCCTCGTACAACAATACGACTATGTTGTTATTGACGGACCGCCTGTCCATTCTGCATCCGAAGCACCGGTTCTCTCTCAGCTAACAGACGTAACTGTTATGTGCGTGAAATGGGGATCGACAAATCGACGGGTAGTTATGCGTGCCTTGAAAGGCCTTTCTGCAGCTTCAACGCGCAGAGCAGGTGTCTTCCTGACGGGGGTAAATCGTCGGCAGTACAATCGACTGGCCGACGACGTCTCCCACACCTAACAGCTCCGTCATCCTATTTTGCTAGGAATTTTGTGCGGAGGGTTGTGAACAATTCCCACAGAGCAGGGGTCTGCTTGATCTTGCGTTTCGCACTCAAGAGCACACGTGAGATGATCAGTGTGGCCGAGCCGCGAAGCGTCTTTGCCTGCAGGTGATCATGCAAATCCATCTGCGTTTCACACCATTCGCTCTTGTAGCGTTCGTCACCAATAGTGAAGTCAAAAACTTCAACGCCCTGCTCACTTGCCCACCGCATGGTTTCAACAAGAGCCTGTTTGCCTGGTCCCAAAGATCCAAAGCGAGGTGCATCGTAGCTCGCAAGCAGGTAGTAGAAGCGGCCCTTATGAACCAAGCCCCAGTTGCCCGCAGCGAACTCGCCACCAATCTCAAGATGAGAGACGTGAGCAAGCCCCTTGGTTCCGGAGTTGATTGCCATTTCCTTATAGAAGTCTGCGTATCCAGCCTCAGCGAGAAAATTATGCGCACCCATTGCTTCCAGCGAAGCTGCCTTTAGCTCAACAAGACGCTCGACCGATGCCGCGATGTCTTCAGATGACTCTGGATGAATGTACTGGGTCTCGCCAATGGCATTCATCTTTTTCAAACGGCTACGTGCATGACGTTTTGCCTTGGAGTTGAGCTTCTCATCGTAATAGGTGTCAAAATCAGCATTGAAACTTGTCATGTGAGCGCCGCTCGCATTCAGGCTGACATCTAATTCCATGAACGGGTTCGACTGACCACCAACGAACGCAGGTTGGCGCATGAGCTCAACCAGGTCATGAGCAGGAAGAGCCGCGAGCACATTGTTCCAAAGCGCTGCGAAGGCGCCTGGAGCGACAGTTTCGTCGAAATTGTCGGCCAGCATYGGAGCGTTGTAATCATTAATGTCATTGCCGAGCCAAAGGAGACGACGAAGCGAGCCGTTTGTCTCAATGCCCAGGGGCAAGATCATGAGAGGCTTTGTGCCGGTCTCCCAAACAACAACGATCTGCACATCCGTATTCGCGTGAATACCGATATGGCGATACCAGGTTTCGAGAAAATCGAACGATTGGAAGGCGAAACAGTCCGCAGTCTCTTCAAAACGGCGCCAAACGCGCTCAACGGAAGAAAAGTCATTGTAAATGGAAAACAACCCCAGCGGCGCGCGGGTGGTGATCTCGTCCGGAACAGCTACGGGCTGTGTTGAAAGGTCGGTCGTTTTAAGAGCTGACAGGGACATGGGGGTGTCTCCAGAATTATTTTTGTTTCAAAATGGGACAGGTTCCTGTCCCAGAAACCACCTTCAAGCAATCTTTTCTCAATTAAAGACAGCCAAACTGCGGTTCGATAAAGCCATTGCAATTTGCATGCATTTTTTGCAAATCCGGGAAGAAGGCATTCGATGAGCGCCAAATCGACACTTTTCCGCTCAGCCCTGCTGTCCTTGCACAGATCAGGGCTTCACGGCCTGGCGCCCGCACGTCTGTCGGGGGTCGGAATTGTCTTTATGCTGCATCGCGTTCGACCGCAGCAGGACCTGCAGGGGTTCGAGCCCAACGGCATTCTCGAGATCACCCCCGACTACCTCAATGCGGTCCTGACTGCAGTATCCGCCCTTAACTATGATTTGGTCAGCCTGGACGAAGCCCATCGGCGCCTGCGTGAACGTCAGTTCGATAGAAAATTCGCGGTCTTCACACTGGATGATGGATACCAAGACAATCTTGAATTCGCAGCACCTCTATTTGCAAAGCATGCCGCCCCCTTCACGGTCTACCTGAGTTCCGGCATGCCGGACCACACCACCGAGCTATGGTGGGTCGGTCTTGAGGAGGTCATCCGAAAGGTTGATCAGATTGAGGTTGAGATCGGTGAAACCGAATTTCGTCTGCCGACACTCAGCAGTGACGAAAAGCAAGACGCCTTCAATGCTATCTATCAACCATTGCGAGATCTGCCACAGTCCGAGCAACGGACCCTCATCAACAAGCTCTGTGAAAAGTACGAAGTGGATCTCTTGAAGATCACCGCAGACTGTTCACTCAGCTGGGATGAAGTGAGAGAACTTTCAGACCACGCCTATTGCACCATCGGTGCTCATACGGTCGACCATTACGCCTTGTCAAAATTGACTGAGCAAGAAGCACGGCGGGAACTGGTGCAGGGCGCTGATCGCATCAAACAGGAAACCGGCCAGTGGCCCCGCCATCTGGCCTATCCTTACGGGGATACGGGATCAGCAGGTCCACGTGAGTTCGAACTAGCCAAATTCTTAGGGTTCGATACAGCGACCACAACCCAAAAGGGTTTTGTTACCGAAAAGCACGGCAGCAACCCCTATGCGATCCCGCGCCTCTCTCTGAACGGTGATTATCAGGATTTGCGGATGCTGGAAGTTTTGATGAGCGGCCTGCCCTTTGCGCTGGCGAGCCTCCTACCCTCCCTCGAGATCGCCTGAAATCAATCCTCAGAGCGATCCCTACGCTTAGCCTGGCGACGACGTCCCCACCTCACCTCCACACGGCGGCGCCAGCGGCGCACCCCATGCAGGTCGACGGAGAGCACGACAATGCCAAGCGGGATCATCCAGAACCCCAAAATGGGCAGGAACCCAAAAATCCCCCCGATGACCAGCAAGACACCCAGCGTGAGCCGAATCGGGGCCGAACCGGGCACCTTGAATTTTCTGCCATTAAGCCGAATAAACGCCAAAAAACCTCTCCCTACTCACCGGCATTGTTACGAACCGGCATTTCCACACACCAGTTAGTCACGAAACCCCAAAACCTCAAGATTTTTAGCATTTTGGCGACAATTTCAGGCTAGTAAGGCTCTTAATGGTTTGCTATACGCACTCCACCAATGTTCGATGTTTCATCGATCTGTTCCCCGGTAGCTCAGTTGGTAGAGCAGTCGGCTGTTAACCGACTTGTCGCAAGTTCGAGTCTTGCCCGGGGAGCCAATTTTCCCAGCCGTACAATTTCCTGATGAACGTCAATTTCATCTCGTGGGATTGATACCGGCTCCCTTCTTTTACCCGCCCCATAAACGTCCCAACGTTCCTTCCCGCCTCCGCTATGGTCCAGCAGGTGTAATCGCGATTCGTACGGACCCCCCAATGAGCCAAGCCGCCAGAGAGACCCTTCACAACGTTTTTGGCTATGCCGAGTTTCGGCCAGGGCAGGAGGAAATTGTTGACCTCCTGAGTGAGGGAACGAGTGCGCTTGTCGTCATGCCCACCGGAGCTGGAAAGTCTCTGTGCTATCAAATACCGGGCCTGCTGTCGGACAGGCTCACAATTGTGATCTCACCTCTCGTGGCCCTGATGGACGATCAAGTATCTGCATTGCTCGCCAATGGCGTTGCCGCGGTCGCGATACATTCCGGCCTCCCACGTGACGAGCAGGTATCGAACTGGCGCAGTGTCGCAGCGGACGAATGCAGGCTGCTCTATCTCTCCCCCGAGCGCCTTATGAAACCACGCATGCTCGATGCCATCGCCCGCCTGAACCCCGCCCTCTTTGTCGTGGACGAGGCTCATTGTATCTCTAAATGGGGGATGAGCTTCCGCCCTGAATACGAACAGCTTTCGATACTGCGCGACCGGTTTCCGCATACGGCCATAGCGGGCTTCACAGCAACAGCAGACAAAGCCACACGCGCCGACATTGCACAAAAACTCTTCCGCAATGAAGGGCGTACCATTGTTCATGGCTTCGACCGCCCCAATCTCAGATTAGCGGCTGCGCCGAAGGATGACTGGAAGGCCCAGCTTCTTAGCTTCCTCGAAGACAAGCGCGAAGAAGCAGGCATCATCTACTGCCTTTCCCGCAAATACACAGAGGAAGTGGCAGAGTTCCTCTGTGCTGAAGGCTTCAACGCCATCCCCTATCACGCAGGTCGAACACCAGAGACGCGCCGGGCAAATCAGAACCGATTCATGAGCGAAAAGGCCGTCACCATGGTGGCCACGATTGCCTTTGGCATGGGGGTCGACAAGCCCGACATCCGCTATGTCTGTCACCTGAACCTCCCGGGCTCGATGGAAGCCTACTATCAGGAAATCGGCCGTGCCGGCCGTGATGGACTTCCTGCAGAAACACTCATGCTTTTCGGTCTTGCTGATATGCGCATGCGTCGCCAGTTCATCGAGCAGGATGGCGAAGACGAGGCCCATAAACTCCGGGAGCATAAACGTCTCGACGCCCTGCTGGCCTATTGCGATGCAGCCAGTTGTCGTCGCACCGCCCTTCTGTCCTATTTTGATGAAAACACAAACGCCTGCGGAAATTGTGACAATTGCCAAGATCCTCCCAAAATGATCGACGGCACCCACAACGCTCAGCTTTTGTTTTCTGTTATTGCGGATACGGGCGAGATGTTTGGCGGAGCACATATTATCGACGTGCTTCGCGGAGCCAAAACGCAGAAGGTAGAGGATCGAAAGCACAATAATCTGCAAGGGTATGGTGGTGGCCACGCCCACCCCAAAGATTATTGGCAAGGCTTTATCCGTCAGGCCGTGGCGAGCAACTACCTCACCATCAATATTCAAAAGTACGGGGCGCTTCAGATCACACCTACTGGCTTCGCGGTTTCCGCTGGCGAAGAAAAATTCTCTCTGCGTGAGATCATCATCACCAAGTCATCAGGCGGCAGGAAAACCACCAAGCGGTCATCAGCACCCATAGCCGCTGGCGACCAGGATCTTCTCGCGACACTCAAAAAACTTCGACTGGAGCTAGCGAGAAAAAAGAACGTCCCCGCCTATGTCATCTTTCCCGACGCAACCTTGATGGAGATGGCTCGCGAGCGCCCAGCGACAATCGATGAAATGTCGGAAATCAACGGCGTCGGCCCTCGCAAGCTGGAAGGGTTCGGGGCGGTGTTTCTGGAAGTGATCGCCACCGGGGGCTGAGCTTAAGCAGATAATCAACCGGTTGCCTTGGCAGTTGCATGTAGATCGCTAGACTGCAGCCTCCAACCAGGAGGCATAATGGAACCGCATCTGACACTAACATCACGCAATATGAACGACGTAGACATTGTGGAGCGGAAAACCATCGCTCAAGGCTGGGGAACGCTTGAACGCTTTCATCTTCGGTACAAGCGCTATGACGGTTCCTGGTCGGACGTCATCAATCGCGATCTCTACACAATCGGCGAGGTGGCCGCCGTCCTGCCCTATGACCCCAATCAGGATGCCGTCCTACTGACGGAGCAATTCCGCCCCTGTGGACTTCGTTACGGGGAGGTGACTTGGCTGATCGAAATGGTCGCAGGCCTGATTGAACCAGGTGCAACCCCCGAGGAGACGGCCCGACGGGAGACCCATGAGGAGGCCGGTTGCGTCGTGACCGAATTAGCTCATATCTCAACTTACTATTCTTCACCGGGAGGGTGCGGGGAGCGCATGCATCTCTATGCCGCCAAAGTCGATTTGGCGAACGCCGGGGGTCACTTTGGCCTGGCTCATGAGCACGAGGATATCCGCGCCATGGTTGTCCCATTCGCAGATGCCTTAGCCGCATGTGACGATGGCCGTATCGTCGATGGAAAAACACTCATCGCCTTGAACTGGCTGGCTCGCCACAAGACCGATCTGGCCTAACCAGACCTCGCCTCAGTACTGATCGCTCCGCTTGACCCACGCCATGGGGAAAGACAGCTCACTTTCATCTCTTCCTTTCGGGGCGGCATCGAGGAACCGATAGGTTCCGATGAATTCGTCCAGGCCACGGGCGTAACAGGAATAGGTGTGAAATATCGAGCCATCCGCGTCCTTGATAAACACGCTGATCCCCGGCATTTCCTCAGATGAAGAAGTCATCGGGCCGTAGTTATAAACGGCTGTGCCATTTTCTTGAGCCTCGTTTTCGAATGACACGTTGAAATCAAAATTGAAATCGCTGCCCAGCGAAGATACCCATGGAAAACTCCACCCAAGCCGTTTCCGATAGGCAAGAAGTTTAGGCAAGGGAGCCCGTGAGACCGCAACCATGGTGACGTCACGCGCATCAAGATGGGGCTGCAACTGACTGTAGCCGTCTGCCATGAAAGAACAGGATGGGCATCCCTCCTCCCAGTCCGGTCCGAACATAAAGTGCTGAACAATAAGCTGGCTATTGTCGCCAAACAGATCGCTCAAACTACAGGTCCCACTTTCACCTTCAAATTCATAGGGCTTGGCGACCAGCGTCCAGGGCAGCTGCCGCCGCTTCTCCGCAAGAGCTTCGCGCGCTTTCGTAAGGACCTTCTCTTCTTCCAGAAGAACCTTGCGTGCTTCAATCCACGTCTCAGAGTCTACGATTGCATGTTGGGTCATTGCTTCCTCCAAAAATTTCGGGACGGTCAGGCTACAGCAGGCTGCGCCAGATCAATCTCGCGCCAATAGGCCGGGTAGCTCGCCTCGTAAGCTGGCAGCGCCTTGATCATCTGCCGCCAATTTTCGAGCTGCGGATACCGACTGCCAAAATGATCGAAGCCAAGATCAAAGCTTCGCACCTCAGGTTTGCCGGTAAAGCGAATAAGGCCCTCAATCAGCGGGAAGATGGCAATGTCTGCAGCCGTCAATCCATCCCCCACAATCCATCCTGCATCAGACAGATCATCTTCCAGAGAAGCCAATTCACTGTGCACAACAGTGGCGCCCTGTTTCAGAGTGTCCTCAGAGTTTGCCCCCCGGCCACCTGCAATTAGAGCAATCACGTTCGATACCATCGCAGCAGAGACGTAGAGATCGAAATCCAGAACAGCCTGCCAAATGCGCCCCGTTTCTTCCGGTGTGGTCCCAAACAATGGCGGTGTTGGATGTTTGGCATCCAGATAGGCCAGAATGGCCATGGATTCAGACAACGCATAACCATCCACCTCTATCGCGGGCACCTTGCCGCGGGGGCTCAGTTGCAAAAATGCAGGAGACTTAAGACTGTCGCGGGTCGGCTGCATCAGCGCCTCGTCATAAGTGACTCCCTTGACCTGGCAGGCAAACGTCACTCGCCATGCAAAGCCACTACCGCTGAACATATGGATCTTCATATCAAAATTCCTTTATTTAATAAATTACTTAAATAAAAGAGTTTATTGGAAATGACAAGGGCAAAGTAGATTTTGGGTCCCCCAACACTTCTGTGAAACCACTTCATGACCATGTTTGCTATAACGCAGACACCTTGGAATCACGCGACAAGAACAAAGGCTCGGTCTTCCTCATATGGATATTAAAAAAGATTTGGTGGATGCCGTCGGCAACACCCCGATGATCCGATTGAAAAAAGCTTCTGAAGAAACCGGTTGCGAAATTCTCGGAAAATGCGAGTTCCTCAATCCCGGCCAGTCAATCAAGGACCGAGCAGCCCTCTACATCATCCGGGATGCTGTGGCCTCAGGCGCATTGAAACCCGGCGGTGTAATCGTCGAAGGGACCGCCGGCAACACCGGCATTGGCCTGGCCCTCGTCGGCAATGCTCTGGGTTTCCGGTCTGTCATCGTCATCCCGGAAACACAGTCTCAGGAAAAAAAGGACATGCTTCGCTTGTGTGGCGCAGAGCTGATCGAAGTCCCTGCTGTTCCCTACAAGGACCCGAACAATTACGTAAAATATTCTGGGCGACTGGCAGAAGAACTGGCCGCCAAGGAACCCAACGGTGCCATCTGGGCAAATCAGTTCGACAATGTCGCCAACCGGCAGGCCCACATCGAGACCACCGGACCGGAGATATGGAAACAGACCGACGGCAAAGTGGACGGCTTTGTCTGCGCCGTGGGAACAGGCGGCACCCTCGCGGGCGTCGGAATGGCTCTGAAGGAACGCAACAAAGACATCCAGATCGCCATCGCCGACCCGATGGGAGCCGCGCTCTACAATTTTTACAAGCATGGCGAGTTGAAGGCCGAAGGAACCTCCATCACAGAGGGCATTGGTCAAGGGCGTATCACCGCCAACCTGGAGGGCGCCCCGATAGACCATGCCTTCCAGATCCCCGATGCTGAGGCATTGCCGATCTGCTTTGACCTGCTACGCAATGAAGGTCTGTGCCTGGGGGGATCAAGCGGCATCAATGTCGCAGGGGCTATCCACCTGGCTCGCGAAATGGGTCCCGGTCACACCATCGTCACTGTTCTCTGCGACTACGGCACGCGCTATCAAAGCAAGATGTTCAATCCTACTTTCCTGAAAGAAAAGGGATTGCCGTTTCCTTCCTGGTTGTAAGCAAGAAGAGAGAGACGCACCATGTCCGCCACCGATCACCGCACGGCACCGCCCCTTGTCAGCACCGAATGGCTGGCCGAACATCAAGGCGCACCAGACATCCGGGTCGTCGATGGTTCATGGTATTTGCCTGCCATGCAGCGACATGCGGAGCGTGAATATCTGGATGGGCATATTCCTGGTGCCCTCTTTTTTGATCTGGATGAGATCAGCGATACCGAAAGCCCCTTCCCTCACATGCTTCCCGCGCCCGAAAAATTCTCCTCCCGTATGAAGAGACTGGGCATTGGGGATGGCCATCACATTGTGGCGTACGACGGCATGGGTGTGTTTAGCGCAGCGCGTATCTGGTGGATGTTCAAGGCCATGGGACACGAAAATGTCTCCGTGCTTGATGGCGGTCTGGTCAAGTGGAAGGCCGAAAATCGCGATATCGACACCGGGTTACAAAGCCACGGGCAGCGACACTACACAGCACACAAAAACAATTTCATTGTCCGCGATCTTGCCGACATGCAGCGAAATCTCAAAAACGCCCGGGAGCAGGTGATCGATGCGCGAAGCTCCGGGCGCTTCCAAGGAACCGAACCAGAACCACGGCCGGAACTAAATTCCGGACATATTCCCGGCAGCCTGTCCCTTCCCTTTGACCAATTGGTAAATGAAAACGGCACGCTGAAGGACGTCCTCGAACTTCGGGCGGCATTTGACAGTTGCGGTGCAGACCTCGCCCGCCCCATCATCACAACATGTGGCTCGGGCGTTACCGCCGCCATTTTGTATCTGGCGCTCACCACATTGGGTCATAACGCCGTATCGCTCTATGATGGGTCTTGGTCACAATGGGCTGCGACCAAGGATGCTGAAATAGCAACCGGCTGATTGCCGTGATAATACCGGGACGCGAACATGGTGCGTAAAGTCAAAACAACCGTCACCCATTTGGAAATGCTGGAAGACCCACATCTGCGCTGTCCGCTTCCTGTGGGAAAAACCGCCATCATGCGCGCAGAGCGCCCGCCTGCTCATTTCTATCGGTATCTCTACGACACTATTGGACGAGACTATTTTTGGGTCAATCGCCGAGCGCTGAGTGACGAGGATTTGCTCAAGATCATCCACGACGAGCAAGTCTACATCTATGTACTCTATATGAATGGCGCTCCCGCAGGTTTTGCTGAACTTGACCTGAGAAGCATGCCTACGGCCGACCTTTCCTTCCTGGGGATCCTGCCGGAATTCATTGGTAGAGGCTTGGGCCGGTTTCTACTTTGTGAAACAATTACTCTCGCGTGGATGCATCATCCAAAGAAACTAACTGTTCAAACCTGCACGCTGGATCACCGCGCCGCCCTGCCGCTTTATCAGCGAAATRGCTTCACCCCCTGCGGTCAGGAAGAGATCGAACTCGTAGAGCCGTGATAGAGGCACCCTTTAGTCTTCCAATATCTGGGAGAGGAAAAGCTTGGTCCGCTCATTTTCCGGGTTTTCGAAAAATTCATCAGGCTTTTTGATCTCAATAATCTCACCCTCATCCATGAAGATGACGCGGTCTGCCACACGCCGGGCAAACCCCATTTCATGGGAGATACAAATCATGGTCATGCCGCCATCTGCCAGATCCACCATGACATCAAGAACTTCCTTGATCATCTCTGGATCAAGGGCAGATGTTGGTTCATCAAACAGCATGATTTTGGGGTTCATACAAAGAGCCCGCGCAATCGCCACCCTTTGTTGCTGGCCACCGCTCATTTGGCCGGGAAACTTATCCGCCTGCTCGGGAATACGCACCCGTTCCAGATAGGACCGGGCTAGGTCCTCCGCCTCCTTCTGGGGCATTTTGCGAACCCACATCGGTGCCAGCGTACAATTCTCAAGCACCGTCATATGGGGAAACAGGTTGAACTGCTGAAAGACCATGCCCACCTCGCGGCGAACCTCGTCAATGCGTTTCAGGTCCTCGGTGAGTTCAATACCATTCACCACAATCCGTCCCTGATTGTGGGCTTCCAGATGGTTAATACACCGAACAAGGGTTGATTTTCCCGAGCCAGAAGGACCGACAACCACAATGCGTTCCCCTTCCCGCACCGAAAGACAAATGTCCTTCAGTACATGAAAGTCATCGAACCATTTGTGTACATGATCGAGTTCAATCACAACTTTACGCGTGTCGTTCATGACCATCCTTATCGTTGTGTATCAGTCTCAAGCCGTCGCTCCATGTAGATGGAATAGCGAGACATGCTGAAACAGAAAATCCAGAATACAAAGGCAGCAAAAACATAACCGGTCGTCGACGTCTGAGGTGATATCCAGGCTGGGTCGGTGAAATTGGATTGCACAATCCCCAACAAATCAAATAGCCCAATAACAAGAACCAGCGTTGTATCTTTAAACAGCCCAATAAAATTATTGACGATGCCGGGAATAACGGTCGTCAGCGCTTGCGGCAAAACAATGCGGCTCATCATCTGGGGGTAGGTAAGACCGAGTGCTTTGGCAGCCTCATATTGCCCCACAGGTACAGATGCCAACCCACCCCGAACCACCTCAGCCATATAGGCTGAAGAAAACAGAGCGACGCCAATCAGTGCTCGCAATAATTTGTCAAACGACATGCCTTCCGGCAGGAAGAGTGGCAGCATCACACTGGCCATAAAGAGCACGGTGATAAGAGGAACGCCCCGCCAAAGTTCAATGAACATGATTGAGAGAATGCGGATCACAGGCATCTTGGAACGCCGACCCAGAGCCAGGAACACACCCAGGGGCAGGGAGGCGGCAATGCCCGTCACAGCAACGACGAGGGTCACCATGAGGCCACCCCAATCGCTGGTTTCCACCACCACCAGACCTGCCGTCCCGCCATACAGAAGTACAAAAGCCAGGAACGGGAAGACCAACAGTAAAAACCCAACGAACCATTGTTTGGGCAGCCGGTTGGGAACCAGAAGCGGCGCCAATCCCGCAATGCCCAACAGCGCGGTGACGTCCACCCGCCACTGCTCGCCAGCAGGATAACGCCCATAAACGAATTGATTGAACTTGGCATCAATGAACGCCCAGCACGCGCCCACGCCGTCTGCCCTGCACACAGACCCGTCCTGCCCAGTGAACACCGCACTCAAAAAGGCCCAATTGAAGATCGGTGGAAAAGCCAGGGTCAGAAGATAAAGACCCGCCACCGTGAACAGGCCATTAGCCCAGGACGAGAACAGGTTCTCGCGCATCCATTGCAACACGCCAAGGCGGCTTGATGGCGGCAGGAGCGTCGGGGAGCTTTGCGTTCGTACAAAATGATCACTCATGTTCTACCGCTCCACCAGTGCCATATGGCGGTTGTACCAGTTCATAAAGAGAGAGATGAGCAGGCTCATGCTCAGATAGATCGTCATCGTGATCGCAATGACCTCAACGGCCTGACCGGTCTGGTTGAGCACGGTCCCGGAGAACACGGACACGAGGTCTGGATAGGCAATGGCCACAGCAAGAGAGGAGTTTTTAGTCAGATTCAAATACTGGCTGGTCAGCGGCGGAATAACCACCCGCAACGCCTGCGGGATAACAACAAGGCGCAAAACCCGGCCCGGCGGCAGACCAAGAGCCCGCGCCGCTTCGCTCTGTCCCTTGGAAACTGAAAGGATACCCGAGCGCACATTCTCAGCAATGAAAGCAGCTGTATAAATGGAGAGAGAGAGCACCAGTGCCACAAGTTCAGGAATGAAGGACCACCCTCCTCTGAAACCAAAGCCCCGCAAGGCAGGCACCTCAACCTGAAATTCCATACCAGCAACGAAGAAAACAAGTAGTGGCAGAAGAAAAATCAGAACGGGAGCAAGTCGACCAGCCAAAACCAAACGGCCCGACGGCAGGTCCTGTGATTTTATGAAGTATCGCAGGCCAATGGCGACAACGGTCCCAAACAAAGCCACACCGACAAGAAGCAGAGACGATCCCTCGACATGCACAGCCGGCATAAACACCCCGCGATTGTTCACGAAAAACATATCGAACAGGGAATGGCTCTCACGGGGGAGCGGCAAGGTGCGCAGAACGGCAAAGTACCAGAAGAACAATTGCAACAATAGCGGCACATTGCGCACCGTTTCGATGTACACAGTCGCCAGCTTTGCAACCAGCCAGTTGGACGACAGGCGTGCAATACCAAGGGTAAAGCCAAGCACGGTCGCAATCACAATACCGATAGCGGCCACCAGCAGAGTGTTCAGAAACCCAACCAGCAGAGCGCGCCCATAGCTTGATTGTTCAGAATAGGCGACCAGTGTCTGCACAATGCCAAATCCGGCCGTGTTGTCCAGAAAACCAAAACCCGAAGCGATGTTCAGCCGCTGCAGATTGGTGACCGTATTATCGATCAGTGCCCAGCCCGCCACGCCCACAAGTGTCAGCACCGCAAGCTGAAACACAAAGGCGCGAACCTTCGGATTGTTCAAAGGGTTGGGAGCGAGGGGCTTCCCCGCTTGAATATTATCTTTCATCGAGCTGGGAAATCGGCCCTATCGGATGGGCGGCGAATATTGCAGGCCGCCATCTTTCCAAAGCTGGTTCAAGCCCCGCGGAATGCCCAACGGTGTGTTGACCCCGACGCCCCGCTCAAAGGACTGTCCGTAATTGCCAACCTGCGTAACAATGGCATAGGCCCAGGTATTGGGAATGCCAAGATTTTGGCCAAATGCCCCTTCAACACCCAACAGCCGACGAATGGCTGGATTTGTTGATCCGCGCATATCATCTGCATTGTCCGACGTGACGCCAAGTTCCTCAGCCTCAATCATCGCGAAGAGCGACCAACGAACGATATCGGCCCATTGGTCATCTCCCTGGCGGACAACCGGACCGAGAGGTTCCTTGGAAATGACTTCAGGCAACACCATGTGATCATTCATGTTCGCCAGTTTCAGGCGCTCCGAATAAAGCCCGGACATATCCGTGGTGAATGCATCGCACCGTCCCGCATCATAAGCAGCAACAACCTCATCGGATTTTTCAAACGCAACAATGGAATAGGTAAGCCCGTTGGAGCGGAAAAAATCAGCAACATTAAGTTCGGTTGTTGTCCCCGTATTGGTGCAGATCACCGCACCATCCAGCTCCATCACGCTTTTGATGCCCAATTCCTTGCGCACCATAAAGCCCTGGCCATCATAATAATTGATGCCGACAAAATCGAGCCCCAGTGCCGTGTCCCGTGTCAGCGACCAGGTCGTATTACGCGTCAAAACATCAATCTCACCAGATTGAAGCGCGGTAAATCTTTCCTTGGCAGATAGAGGCGTGAATTTCGCTTTGCGCGCATCGCCAAAAATTGCGGCCGCAACAGCCCGACAGACATCAACGTCGATACCACTCCAATTACCTGAATCATTCGGATTTGAAAACCCGGGCAGCCCCTGGCTCACGCCACACCGCACAAAGCCCTTTTCTCGGACATGATCAAGCGTCGAGCGATTCTGAACGACGGGAAGGACTGACACTGCGGGCTCTCCCTCAATCGAGGTTATCGCCTCTGTAGGTTGATCTCCCGTCACATCAGCGGGTGTGACGAAAATTGGATATAGAAAAAATCCAACAACCAGACCCACCAACAACGCCAGCGAAATTGGCAAAAATCGACTGTTCATTAAATTTATCCCCTCCAAGGCGGTCAAAAGACCAATCTTCCCACCCGCAGCACTTCCAGACACAGGCATCTCCCCGCTATTCTTACAACGAAGTCGGCTTGGTGCCTAGAAAAGGTCTTGGCCGAAAAAAGACAGATAGAGCAAAATGCCAGAGAAAGTACCGGATGGGAGATCAATGACCAAAAAGATGAAAGTTGACACCACAATTGTCACAACCGGCAGAGACCCTCATAACAATTACGGGATCATCAACCCGCCCGTGTACCACGCGTCTACGGTGCTTTTTCCAACAGTTGAGGCACTCCAGAGCCGAACCGCCGAGGTGCTTTATGGCCGTCGAGGCACCCCTACAACATTTGCGTTTCAGGACGCCGTCGCGGAACTGGAGGGCGGCTATCGCAGCCTTGTGACACCTTCCGGCCTGTCCGCCTGTTCCATCGCCCTATTGGCCCATCTGAAAGCAGGTGATCATCTGCTGATCACCGATACGGTGTACGCCCCGACCCGCATATTCTGCGAGACCGTCCTCACACGTTATGGCGTGACGGTGGAGTATTATGATCCTGGCCTCGGAGCCGACATCGCCAGTCTCATGAGACCGGAGACAAGTGTCGTCTATACTGAGGCCCCCGGATCACAAACTTTCGAGATGCAGGACATCCCAGCCATTGCAAAAGTTGCCCATGCGCGGGGCGCCGTCGTGATGATGGACAATACCTGGGCTTCCCCCCTCTTCTGTCAGCCGTTCGAACTCGGCGCCGACATCTCTATTCAGGCCGCGACCAAATACATTGTCGGCCATTCCGACGTCATGATGGGAACCATCACCACAAACGAAGCCACGTGGAAAACAACAATTAAAAATCACGGTGCGATCGGCATCACGGCCGGACCGGACGATGTCTATCTGGCACTGCGTGGTTTACGAACACTCTCCGTCCGCCTGAACCGACACATGGAAACAGGAATATTTCTCGCCAAATGGTTGCAGGACAGACCAGAGGTGCTGCGCGTATTACACCCGGCCCTCCCAACTGATCCTGGCCACGAAATTTGGAAACGTGACTTCTCCGGCGCATGCGGCCTCTTTGGCATCATCCTAAAACCTGTGAGCGACGAAGCTGTTGCCGCCATGTTGAACGATCTCGAGCTATTCGGCATGGGATACTCCTGGGGCGGGTACGAGAGCCTGGTCATTCCGGCAAACCCAGGTGCCAACCGGACCGCCACTACCTGGGCGCCAGAAGGCCCTCTGCTTCGGTTCCATGCAGGCCTGGAAGATCCCGGCGACCTCATCGCCGATCTAGAGGCTGGATTTGAACGCCTAAATGCGGAGGCTGCCCGTTGAAGCTTTGCAGTCTCTCCATCGCGCTAACATTGCTCTTCTCAACGTCTGCATTTGCGGTTGACCAAGCTTGTGAGCCAATCGCGATCTTTGCTGCCGCCAGCACAACGAATGCCATTGAGATCGCCACCGCAGAATATGAACGAGAAACCGCCTGCTCCGTCACCACGGTGTTTGCAGCTTCCGGCACCCTTGCACGGCAAATAGGAGCCGGAGCCCCTGCCGATCTCTTCCTGTCCGCCGACCCGCAATGGATCACCTGGCTCGAGCAGTCGGGAAAGGTGCGGGCCCGAAATCGCATCAATCTTCTGGGAAATGACCTTGTTCTCATCACACCCAAAGGCGCTGAAACTACACGTCTGGAAATCACAAGCGCCGACAGTTTGAGCGCGTATCTGAAGGACGGCCGGTTGGCCATTGGCGACCCGGCCAGTGTCCCCGCCGGACGCTATGCGGCGGAGGTATTGCGACAATTGGGCATGTCACAGATCTTGGAGAACCAGACAGTCAGGGCAGCTTCTGTCCGGGTTGCCCTCGCCTGGGTTGCACGGGGCGAAGCACCGGCGGGCATTGTCTATCGCACAGACGCGACAATTGAAGAGGGCATCCAGATCGCAGGCATTTTCCCCGCTTCACCAGCGCACCCCATCGTCTACCCACTCGCCCTCATTGGAAGAGTACCAAACGAAGCGGCAAAAGCATTCTACGACTATCTTCAATCCTATCCCGCTGCGGTCACATTTTCAGATCATGGGTTTCGGCGGATTGTCACTCAATGATCAGCGACCTCACACCAGCAGAATGGATTGCCCTTTCACTGTCCCTGAAGGTCGCCCTAACAGGGGTGATCGTCTCCCTGCCATTCGGCTTCGGCATTGCCTGGATATTGGCGCGCACATCTTTTCCCGGCAAAATTTTGATCGATGGGCTTGTTCATCTGCCCCTCGTTGTGCCTCCTGTTGCCACCGGCTATATCCTGCTCGTAAGTTTCGGCACCAACGGACCAATCGGCTCATGGCTCTTGTCGCAATTTGACATCCGTCTTGTCTTCACCTGGCAGGGTGCTGCCTTCGTCGCGGCGATCATGGGGTTTCCTCTGATGGTCCGGGCGTTGCGCCTCTCCATCGAAGCCATCGACACTGGCCTCATCCAGGCTGCGCGAAGTCTCGGTGCCTCTCCCACACGCGTGTTCGTGACCATCATTCTCCCGCTGGTCTCTCCCGGATTGATAGCGGGTTGCCTGCTTGCCTTCTCGCGCGCCCTCGGTGAGTTCGGAGCCACTATCGCTTTTGTCGGCAATATCCCCGGCGAGACCCAGACCCTGCCTCTGGCACTCTATAGCGCGCTTCAAACGCCAGGAGGCGAGCAGATGGGCTACCGGTTGGTCATGCTATCCGTCATCCTGGCGATCGTGACACTGGCGGCATCTGAATTGTTGAGCCGGGCCATGCACCGCAGACTGACAGGGCAAACTTCATGACCGCCTACCTCTCTCTCGCCATCAAACGAAAAGTCGGCTCCTTTGCGTTGACGGTTGATGCCGAAATCGGCGATGGCATAACCGGTATCATCGGGCCGTCAGGCGCAGGGAAAACAATGCTCATCAACACTGTCGCAGGACTCGTTCGACCAGATAGCGGAAAAATTGTTCTGAACGGCAAGGCACTTTTCGACAGCACAACCAAAACCAACTTGGCACCCGAAAAACGCGACCTCGGCCTTGTGTTCCAGGATGCGCGGCTCTTTCCCCATATGAGCGTGCAGTCAAACCTGACCTATGCACGCCGAAACGATCGACCTCCTCTCGCTGCGATCAACGAGATTGTTGAGCTTCTGAACCTGTCGCATCTGCTCAAACGCAGACCACATCATCTTTCCGGCGGTGAAAAGCAGCGCGTTGCCATCGGCCGTGCTTTGCTTTCAGCGCCCGTCGCCCTGCTAATGGACGAACCGTTGGCTAACCTAGATCTTGCACGCCGCCGCGAAGTGATGCCGTTTCTGGAAATGCTAAGAGAACGTTTCAAGGTCCCGATACTCTATGTGTCGCACAATCTGGATGAAACCATCCGCCTCGCCGACCGGGTATTGGTGATGGATCATGGTGAAGTGGTGGCCGAGGGCGCAGTGGAAAACGTTCTCAGCCGGATCGATGTGCAATCTCTAATTCTTGGCGGTCTGGCGGGCGACCGTCATCCAGAGCCTGTCACGATTGTGTCCGCCACCATTCGGGCGCGCCACGATGATGGGCTATACGACATCGACACACCCTGGGGCACCCTCACCGCGCCGGAAATTTCTGGCGCGCCAGGACAGCACATACGGCTTCGGCTGCACGCCCATGACATTGTACTGGCATCAGCCGCCCCCGACGGGCTCTCGATCCGCAATGTGATCGCGGGCGAAGTGGGCACCATGACCGAGGCAGGACCAGCTCAGATAGATGTTTTGGTGAGACCATTTGGTCCAGATGGAACGCCGACATTGTGGGCAAGGGTCACCCGTCGCGCAGTCGAAGAAATGAACCTGCAGCCGGGAATGCCGATCTGGGCTCTTCTCAAAGCTGTTGTATTGGCGAGTGATATCGATCTCGACGGACTTCGTTGAAAACCAACTCTCATGTTATGAACACATATCAAAAATTTGTCGGACAGGACCACGCAAATGGCAAAGATCGAAGTGAAAAGCGAAATCACCGGCAAGGTGTGGAAGATAGAGACCAAACCTGGTGATGTGCTCGCCGAAGATGATCCCATCCTGATCTTAGAATCTATGAAGATGGAAATTCCCGTCATGGCACCCACAGACGGCAAGCTCATTGAAATTCTTGTGGCGGAAGAAGATACCGTTGAGGAAGAGCAGGTAATCGCCATCATGGACGACGCGTGACCTTCAACTCACACCAAAAATACGCTTGAGAAATGGGTTGAGCATCCGAGCATCGGGATCAATCCGTTTTCGTACATCACAAAATGCATCCCACTTAGGATAGATTTCGCACAACTCTTCTGCACCCAGGGTGTGAATTTTTCCCCAGTGAGGGCGCCCGCCATAGTTGCGGAATATGGCCTCCACACCATCAAACAGTTTTTTGTAAGCTTGCTTGTGATACTGGTGAATAGAGATCGTCACACTCTCACGTTCGTAAAACGGGCTAAGCCAGGCATCGTCTTTCGCAACATATCGATATTCGATCGGGAAGAGAAAATTGACGCCACAGGTGCGCATATGTTCCGCGACTTCGCGCACACAATCAGGGCCCTTCTCAGCAGCGATCGCATACTCCATCTCATTGAAGCGCACATTCCGGTCACTCGGGAACGCGTCATGCGACCACCGCGCCCTTCCCGGTTCATCCCCCGAGTACCGCGCGCCCCCCTGCTCCGTCATTTGCCGTTGAAAGCGGGATCGCATAAAAGGGGCAAAGCGCGTGATTTCGCACAGACGACGAAATGCGATATCTGCCGGTCCAATAGACCCATCAGGCGCTCGCCTGCGAGGTTTTGGTTTCGCATCCACCTCATTCAACGTTTTGACAAGAACCTCGTCAGCAAACGGAAACCAGAAAAATTCAAAATGACGGTTGTCTTTGCTGAGCCTATCAAGCGAAGAAAATAAATCGGACACAGACATCCGCCCGCCACGTTCTTCCAGCGCATAAGCGTCTCTACATTGAAGCTCGATCTCGCTCATGATGCCAAGGGATCCCATGGCGACGCGGCCCGCATGAAATAGATCAGCATTCTCTTCTCGTGAGCACTGCACCACGTCTCCTGAAGGGGTCACCAGCCGAAACCCCATGACCGCCGCAGACAGACTGCCAAGGGTCGTTCCCGTCCCATGGGTCCCGGTGCCCACGGCCCCGGCAATTGTCTGTCGATCAATATCCCCTTGATTAGGGAGCCCCAGGCCCTGACCATGAAGAAGAGGCCCCATCTCCCGGATGCCTGTACCGGCATATACCCGCGCGCGCTTTGTTGTGCTGTCGGAAGAAATCAGCCCCGACATATTTGAAAGCGAAATAAGTGTCCCAGAGGTTTCACAAATAGGCGTGAAGGAATGTCCTGAGCCGGTAACCCGTATTGGCGTTTCAGCTGCTCTGACCCCCTCCACGAGGGCTGCCTCATCACTTGGTTCGAGAATGTTCGTCGGATTTGCCTTCACCCAACCTGACCAATTGGTCCACACGTCCGTCTGCGTCTTCTCCGTCATGCCACCCCCTCGTCACACAAGCTCTACATCGACAATCCAGAACTCAAGCATACAAAAAGCGGGCACGTTAGCAACGCACCCGCCTTTATTTTTTCTCGTATTGTACTCCGCGACGAACGTCAGCGTGCTGCTGAGGCCCGAACACCAGAGGGTGTAAACTGACTTTCGTCCAGCTCATCTGCAAAGAAATTGATCATGGGTTCCTGGTTCTTCAGGCCCTGGATCGTGTATCTGCCGATGATCAGATCATAAACCATTTCTGATCCGTTGAAGCATGTAGGCACATCATAATACTGAATGATGTGGGCTTCTTGAATACGCCACAGCTCACCACGAGCGTCATACAGATCCGCAGCGGCCATCGTCCAGCTATCTTCGTCAAAGTACTTTACGCGCCGATTATAGATGTGACGTTGGTTTTCCCGCAGCTTGCCTTCGACCTGCCACACCCGGTGCAATTCATACCGGACCAAATCCTGATCGATATGCCGCTCTTGGGCGATCTGCTCGTAAGTCAGAGCATCGCTACCCAGCCGATAACTATTATAGGCGATGTATTTTTCGAACTTGCCCAACAGTTCCCACGTGTATCGATCCGGCGATCCATTGAACAAGTCAAAATTGTCAGCCGTCTGAAGACCATCCGAATAGCTCTGCGGATTGTCGTAGGCAATCGTTGGTGCCCGACGCACACGTCGTGTGCCTGGACTATATGACCATGCGTTCCGCGGGCCCTCGACCTGATTGATCGTGTCATGCACAAGAATAATTTCGCCCGCGCGCCGTGCAGGTGAGATCACTGTTTGCATATATTTCAGAGAAATGTTGTTGAGATCAGCGAAAGCTTCCTTCGCTGGGTCGGCATAGGTGAAGATCACTTGATCACGCACCACAATCGCTGTGAATCCCCCGCCAAAAGAAGGCGAGAATGCAGAAAACTGCCGTGTCAGTTTATGGCCGCGATAACGCAAATTATGATTCCAAACCACTTCCACACCTTCAGAAGGAATAGGAAATGGTGTGCCAAGCAACGCACCGTCAACACCGTTCCCGCCAGCAACAAGCCGAGCGTTCACCGCATTTTGCCGGTTAGCAGCGTAAATCGATTCTGGAAATGCACAGGAACGACGCGACGCATACACATTCATCTTGTAGGTGTCGTACGCGTCCATAATCTCCAGCTGACCCACCGTCATATTTTCTGCATACGACGCCGCATTTTCCGGCGTAATCGTGAACAGGATCGGGTCATCAGCAAACGGATCGGCATGGTGATCGCCTGCAGAGTAAGTAACATTGGCCGGTGGCGTGGAAAGGCCCCCGGTCCAGGCTGGAATAGTGCCAGCTGCATTGCCGGCACGCTCAGCCCCCATGGGGGTTAAATCGCTATCCAGGCGGGCAGCTTCGCTTTCGCTCACACCCGCGAACGCTGACACGGATAGTCCTAAGCTCATGCCAATCGCGAGTGTGCAACGGATGAGACCTTTGGAAGGATTTGCTGTTCTAAACAATATGACACCTCTCGTTTGAGTTATTCGCTACTCAAGCCTCGGGAGGCGTTACAAGGGGTCGATATTCTCACGGTTTTCCCGTGCCACCCGACAGGCAATACACCTTTTAGTCTAGCAGACATAATCGTCCCTGTCAGACCAGCAACTGGGGCAAGTTACCGCAGGTGACCGACATCATCCCTCGTCTGAATTGTCATCCGCCCCGTCTTGGGCCGGCACAAACTGGCGCGCCATAACCGTGGCATCCTTGATCTGTTGAGCTGTCATCTCAAGCGAAATTTTTTCTAGCGCATTGGTTGAAAAATGGGGGAATCCGCCCTCCACAGCGAGCAGGAAATACATGTAGGCTTTCTCAATATCCTGCTCGACGCTTTCACCGCTCTCGTACATCGTACCAATATTGTATTGCGCGACGGCACTCCCCTGCAGAGCTGCAGCAAGATACCAGCGGGCGGCCTCATCTACGTCGGCCTCAACACCCCACCCATTGTCATACATTGTCGCGAGGTCATGCTGAGCGCGCTCATCACCACCCTCAGCTCCCATTCTCAGATATTTAACCGCCAACGGAACATCGCGCTCGACGACCTTGGCGTCGAAATGTTCCTCACCTAGCCGAAATGCCGCGCCGACATCACCGTTTTCATCAGCCGCAACCGTCCAGACAGCCATGGCTTCCTCATAGAAACCTCGCCGATAGAGATCATACCCAACGGCTTCAGTCGCCGGTTCCGCAACGCTCTCATCAGCCGCGCCAGCTATCGTGGCTGCCGCCACGGTCACGGCAAGAACAAGAGCTGCAAAAGTCAGCACGGCAATCTGCGGAAACCAGGCCCGCTGGTCCGCCTGACCAATCGCTCTTGCGCCACGGAAGCGTCTTCCTGTGATGTTTTTCTCGTTATTTCGGAATTCTGTCATGGTCGTTTACCCAATAATTTAAGGCAGCGGATAGGATGTCACCCGGTGGCATATGTCACCCTAGAGGATTGGCGAGCGCGATGCCCTTTGCCAAGTTAACGATTGGTCACATATCTGTGTCTGTTGCAGCGCAAAAATTGTCGGAATTTGGCGTAGATCAGCCTGAAATCGCTGGCCTAGCGCTTTTAACCGCCGTAATCCTGAGCTTTATCCTGCTTGCGGGCTGTTTCGCAGCCCACTTTAAGGGACGAAGCGCCGTCATTTGGAGCGCGATCGCAGCTGGTGCTCAATTCGTGGCCCTGACGCTTCCCATTTCAGTGATCGCCCTCACCGGTCTGGCTGACCCACGGGATCTGGTTTTAACCGGCAGCGAATCTGCTTTTTCAACTTTTAGGCTTTTCGCGGAAATGTCGGTGGTCGCCGGTTTCACCACCCTAGGTGTGTTGAGCTTCCTCACTCAGACAAAATGGAAACAATGCCCAGCCTGCGATGCGCGTATCCCCTGGCGGATCAAAACATGTCCTGCATGTGCCTCCAGCCAGACAGTGAGCCCCAAAACCCGCGCAAAGTTGGAACCAGGCGCCTATCCACGGCTCAAAGCGCGAACCATCCATCTGCCCGTCGAACTTGACGATCAGCTAAGGCGCGTTGCCCGTCCCTTGAAAAAGCGTTTTTCCATGACAGAGGAAGCTGCCGTATCCCAGTTCGTTCGAAAACTAGTTGAGCGTTTTGACGGGCACTTTGATCAGGTAGACGACGACAATTCCAAACACAAGTAAATGGAAAGTGGTGATCCCGGCAGGACTCGAACCTGCAACCCCCTGCTTAGAAGGCAGGTGCTCTATCCAGTTGAGCTACGGGACCTAAACCAATCTGCATGGTCGTCACGTGTCCCCTAGTGGGTCCACTGGCCGATCCGGCCAAATTTGAAATTATCAGAATAAGCTTTGATCAATCGAGTCGGCTTTTTAGGCTCAACCACCTGATAGGCAAGCCCATGTTTTTCGGCAAAGGCAATCGCTTGTTCTTTGGCCTCAAACTGCATCACCACTTGCGAATTCATATCACCCGAACTGGTGTAACCCATCAACGGGTCAATGGACCGCGCTGTCTCAGCCTCGAATTCAAGAACCCACTTGTGGGTATTCGCTCGGCCAGATTGCATGGCTGTTTTCGTCGGTCTGTAAATACGCGCAAGCATGTGAGCCTTCCCATCCAATCGAAGCTGTCAGACAGGCCCTGTATCACCTGATTTGCTTCCAAAAACAAGGCCTTGAGGGTCATCAAATGCCCCCCGCCGTCACCCAAATATCATAGGTCCGTTAAACAACTGCCACAGCTCCGGGCTATTCCACCCCTGCGACCAACTCTATTTGCCCCACCTTCAAGGTCCCCAYGATGCCCAATACCTTCCCCCCACGAAATATTGGCCTCACCGCCGTTGAAGTCACCACAATGTTGCAGAATTTGGGTTTCAACTGGCTGGATGTTGAGTTTGTGCTGGAGCTTTCCCCCCACCACAGCTCATCAGGCCAAACGTACTATCCGCTTTATCACCTGCAACGCTTCATCAACCGGGCGTACTGGTTGGCCGAAGAACCACTAGATGAGGCTTTGCCCACCGCCGCCTAATGCACCGCCGGGAAGTGTTGGGCAAGAAATCCAAGCATGGCGGAGGCTATTTTTTCCGGCTGTTCGGGAAACAATGCATGGCCAGCATTTTCGATTTCGACAACAGTGATCCGATCGCCGAACTCTTGCTTCAACAGCACAGCCGTGTGTTCCGGTGGCGCGATTGTGTCATCCATAGCCTGGACGACGAGCAGTGGGGCCGTGCCCCCTTTCCACCACTCACCAACCGGCGTATTGCGCGTCACAGCCCCTTGAAGCCGTCCGGTCTGAAGGCTCCAGCCTCCCATCCAATAATCCGGAATAGGATTGTCGCCACTAAAGAATGCCAACCGGACTTCCATGGCACGCCACCAGTCCGGCATGAAAGTCCAGAAGCTGCGCAAAAGCGCCTTATTGATCCGCGGCGCAATGGCCACCTTACCTCCTGCCGCAGCCAGGATCGTGGCCGCAACCCGTTCCGGATAATCAGTCGCATAGGTTCGGGCAATTCGGTTTCCGAAGGCATGCCCCAAAATGACGATCTGCTCGCCAGCGGGTACCTCCGCTTCAACGATCTCGTGCACACCGCGCGCCAAGTCGTGTTGAGTCAGCCCCTTGATCTCCAAAAGAGTGCTGGTGCCAACACCGGAGGGATCAATGGCAATTGTCCGATACCCTGCCGCGTTGAGCGCCAAAACAAGTTCGTTGAAATCGCTGGCCGCACGCCCCGCACTGGCCAGCAATACAATCGTGGGGCCCGTGCCAGCGACATAGTAGCCCTGGGTGGCTTCAGCACCGACAAGGTCACGTGCCTTGCCAACCGCCGGGCGTGGCGGCGAAGCCGATAACCACAGATACAGACCACTCGTTCCTATTATGGCAACAAGCCCCATTAATCCTCGAACCAGCCAGCGCATGAAGTCCCCCTCTTAGTTGAGGGTTAGTCTAGGGGGGTAATCTTTCCATCGCCACTCTGGATGAACGCGCACCGACGCTGTTCGCTGTCTAGGCGAACAGATCCAAATCAAAATGCTTTTGGGAAGATAACTGGTCGGGGCAGTAAGATTCGAACTTACGACCCCCTGGTCCCAAACCAGGTGCGCTACCAGGCTGCGCCATGCCCCGACGGCGTCTTGTTAGCGCTCCTTGCGCTCATACGCAACGACGAAATTTAGTTAATTACGACGGATCGGCATCAACCTGCTTGTGACGCGTCATTAACTTAAAAATCCCCGTCGCTTTCATCACGGATCGAGAGCCAACAAGAAGCTCTGCTTCACAAAACGCGACGGAACGGGTGGCCTTGGTGACCCATGCGGTCCCCTCCAACCACTCGCCTGCGCGCGCCGAAGAGAGAAAGTCCGAGTTCATGCGCACCGTCAACGCCACGGTTCTGGTCTCCAAATAGACCGCCGTCCCCAAAAGACCATCAGCGAAGGCCATCAACATGCCGCCATGGGTGATGCCGCGCGAATTGCAGTGGCGTTTTTGGACCCGCACCCCGTGCCAGAACCCATTTTCGGTGGTTTTATGGAAAAAGGGGCCATTGTGGCTCGTGTAAGGGCCTCGCATTGTCGACCGTTGAAACCCGGTTGGCGGGTTCAACGGCATGTCTTCTTCGTCCATTTGTCCAACTTTTGATTTGGAGGCTTCTATTTTGGGGAACGTCCCTCTTCCGCAAGGATTCTGTCATCGCGAATATTTGGTGCACAAGGTACAAAAACGCACCTAGCTGCGGGCAGCCCAGAGGCTCCACCCAAGAACTATCAAATTTAGTTGATCGCTGAAAACAGCAAAAAAACCTAATTTGGGGTCTCAAATTTGATGTCAGCGGATATTTCCGCGACCATGAGCCCCTTCGGACCCTCGCCGAATCGCACGCTGACGACCTGTCCGGGAACAAGCTCGCGGATTCCAAATCGCCGCAATGTCTCCATATGGACAAAAATATCGGGAGTTCCGTCACCCCGGGTAACAAACCCGTAGCCGCGTGCGCGGTTGAACCACTTCACCGTTGCCGGCTCAAATTCACCGATCGGGACGACGGCGGTCTCCGGACTGCGATCAACATCGCGAATGGTCGATGTTCGGATCGCCGTACTGTCATCTATTTCTATAATTCGGGATGCCTGCAGGCCCTTTGTCCTTTGCACGGCCTCACAAACAATGCCTGTGCCCTCTTCAAGGTGCTCCCGACCAAACTGACGTAAACACGACGAATGTATAAGGACATCTGTCGACCCGTCATCAGGAACCAAAAAACCGTAGCCTTTTACGGAATCAAACCATTTAACAATACCGGTCACTTCGACCGTTGTCTCGGGAGTTTCCCCGGAGGTTTCGAATCGTTCTTCCATCCCCACCCCGATCCTGATGCAACCGTGTTTCGCAATTTGAGTGAATACACCCAACTTCCGGTTGCTCAGGTCGTCCTCTAAAATCGACCATGCCCCCCACAGGCAAGGATTAACTATACAGAATTTTCGTCTTTGATGAAACCCAACCTTACCACTTTTAGATCTAGACCAATTTCTACGGTCTGCGACTTGCGAGCATCCGGTTGAGCGACTAGAAAAAGACATACATTCTTTGTGGAGGCTCTCAATAAAATCACGAGTCTTCAACACATCCCCAGTCGTATGCGAACGGAGGTTTCCCTCTCTGATTGCATCGCTGCGAAAGTCAAAATATGAGTCACGCGATTAGCATGGTGTTTGGTCTGTTCGGACTCTGGCTTTTACTGTCAGGGTTTTACGACAATGCGTTGCTGTTAGGATTCGGCGTCGCGTCCTGCCTTGTGTGCGTTTACATCGCCGCTCGCATGGAGGTTGTGGACCATGAATCCATGCCGCTGCAGTTCAGGTTAGGCATATTTGGGTACATTTTTTGGCTAACTCGCGAGATAGGCAAAGCAAACTGGGCAGTCACTAAAGTAATCCTCTCGCCACGACTATCTATTCAGCAGCGCATGATCCATGTATCGGCCACACAGAGTACCGACGTTGGCAAGGTGACATTCGCAAATTCAATCACACTGACGCCCGGAACAATCACGGTAGAGACTGATAAGGATGGATTTTTGGTTCACGCACTAACCGATGACGCCGCTGATCATGCCGCCTTGGCTGACATGGGCGCGCGCGTCAGCGCTGTGGAGAGCAGAACCTGATGTTTGTCGCAGCTATCACGGCCGTCTTTATAAGCATGGCTCTTATTCTCATCCGCGCGATGGCCGGTCCAACGCTCTATGACCGGGTGCTGGCGGTAAACGCGTTTGGCACTGTGACCGTCTTGATGATCGGGCTGATTGGTTTTGTAACCGACCGTCCGGATTTTCTGGATATCGCCCTTCTCTATGCACTCATCAATTTCGTCGGCACCATCGCCATTCTGAAATTCTTCCGATACCGCGGTCTGGGACGCAGCACGGCGGACGCATCCGAATGATGGACCTTGCCCTCGACATAGCCAGTTGGGTTTCATTTGCTCTTGGCGCTTTCTTTCTAATCGTGGGAGCTGTCGGCATGATCCGTCTGCCGGATTTCTGGTCCAGGCTCCACGGTGCCGGCATTATCGACACCGCTGGCGCAGAGCTCATCTTGCTCGGCATGGCATTTCAGGCTGGCTTGACCCAGACGACAATCAAACTGGCGCTGATCGGGCTGTTCCTTTTCCTGACGAGCCCAACGGGCACGCACGCGGTCGCCAATGCCGCGCACGTCGCGGGCCTTCGCCCGCTTGGCCAAATCAAAGATGACGAAAAACCGACGACTGAAGGAGACGCGTCATAGAAGCCTATATTGACATCATTCTCTTCGCCCTCCTTATCATCACCGCTCTGGCGATCATGGTGCTGCGCGATCTTTTCGCGGCCGTCATGTTATCTGGCGTTTTCAGTCTGCTATCTGCGGGGCTCTTTGTGGCGCTCGACGCGGTGGACGTTGCCTTTACCGAAGCTGCCGTAGGCGCGGGCATCTCGACGGTGCTCATGCTCGGTACCATGGCGTTCACAAGCCGAACGGAAAAACCACCGCAACATTCGCGCGCCCTTCCCATTTTGGTGGTTGTCGTCACGGGCGCGGCGCTGATCTATGGCACCGCTGATCTGCCACCGTTCGGCTCTCCCGACACCCCCGTTCAGCTCCACGTCGCACCAGAATATATTGAACGCACACCACACGAGATCGGACTGCCCAACATCGTAACTGCCGTGCTGGCAAGCTACCGTGGCTTTGACACACTTGGCGAAACAACGGTCATCTTTACCGCAGGCATTGCCGTCATTGTTCTGCTTCACCGCTCCAGTGGTCGTCGCCGCAAAGAAGATGAGGACGAAGAAGAAGCCTGATGGAACACCACTTCATTCTCAGAGTTATTTCCAAAATGCTGATCCCGCCGATCATGCTGTACGCGCTCTACGTGCAGTTTCATGGTGACTTTGGGCCGGGCGGTGGTTTTCAGGCCGGCGTCATTTTCGCCGTTGCCTTCATCCTCTACGCAATTGTGTTCGGCGTTGAAACACTGACCCTCGTGTGCCCACCTGCCGTGCTGCGCGCAGGCATGGCGCTCGGCGTGCTCCTCTATGCAGGCACCGGCGTCTACTCCCTCTTGAGAGGGTACAATTATCTAGACTACGCCGCCCTCGCAGAGCCAGGCCACGCGGAACATGGACAGCATCTTGGTATTTTGCTCGTAGAAGGTGGCGTCGGCCTCACGGTCGCCAGTGCCATGATCGCCATTTTTGTAGCCTTCGCATCCCGTTCCCCCGACATCAAGGATACCGACTGGTAATGTTGGACACGTTTACGTCGGCTTGGTTTGTCGGCCATTACAATTACTGGATGACCATCGTCTTAATGATGATTGGTCTCTACATCGTCGTGAGCCGTGGAAATCTGGTAAAGAAAATCATCGGCCTCAACGTGTTCCAAACGTCCGTCTTTATGCTCTATATCTCGATGGGCAAAATTTTCGGGGGCACGGCTCCCATACTCACGGACAATCCCGATGAGGTCTATTCCAATCCGCTGCCTCACGTTCTGATCCTCACCGCAATTGTGGTTGGCATCGCCACCACAGCGTTGGGCCTCGCGCTGGTCATTCGTATCCGCGAGCAATACGACACGATTGAGGAAGACGAAATTTTCGATATCGAACAGAAAATGGCCGGGCAGCCCGAAAGCCATAGCCCCATTGTGCAGGGTGGAGAACGGTAGTTTATGTTTAGCCTGATCGAACCCCATCTGCCCATATTGCAGGTTATCGTGCCGCTTATTGCAGCGCCCTTGTGTGCGCTCTTCGGCAACCGTCACCTCGCCTGGGTTATCGCTTTCACAGCCGCCTCAATTTCTTTTGGTATCGCGTGCCTTTTACTCGCAAGCGTGCTCGACGGATCTATCATCTCTTACGAGATTGGCGGCTGGGCACCTCCTTGGGGCATTGAATACCGGGTTGATGCAGCCAACGCGTTTCTTCTCCTAATCGTGTCCCTTATTGGTGCAATCGTGTTGCCATACGCACGGCGGAGCATCGAGAAAGAATTCGATCGTTCGACCCACACCTATTTTTACGTTTGCTATCTGCTGTGCCTCACCGGCCTGCTGGGTGTGGCGATTACCGGCGACGCCTTCAACGTCTTCGTCTTTCTCGAGATTTCTTCCCTATCCACTTATGCACTTGTCGCGTTCGGCGCAGACCGCGACAAACGCGCCCTGACCGCTGCCTACAACTACCTGATCATGGGAACCATCGGTGCCACCTTCTTCGTGATCGGCCTCGGCCTGCTCTACATGATGACGGGCACTCTCAACATGGTGGACCTGTCGGAACGCCTGGCGGCCCTTGGCGACAATCGAGCAGTGCATGTGGGATATGTTTTCATTTTGGTGGGGCTGGGCCTGAAGCTTGCCATGTTCCCTCTCCATCTGTGGCTGCCGAATGCCTACACCTATGCACCGTCGGCTATAACAGCCTTCCTTGCAGCGACCGCCACCAAAGTCGCCGTTTATGTTCTGCTCCGGTTTATCTTTTCGATCTTCGGTTTCGAGTTCTCGTTTGAAACACTCACACTCGAATATGTTGTGATGCCGCTGGCTATTATCGCCATGTTTGCAGCTTCCATCGCCGCTGTGTTCCAGGAAGACATCAAACGTCTGCTCGCTTATTCAAGCATCGCGCAGATCGGTTACATCCTTTTGGGCGTGACGTTACTAAACCATACCGGCCTCACCGCCGGGATCATCCACTTGTTCAACCACGCCGTAACCAAAGGGGCCTTGTTCTTGGCCGTCGGCTGTTTCGTCTATCAGATTGGATCGAGCCGTTTGAGCGACCTGAAGGGGATGGGCCGTCTCATGCCCTGGACAAGCGCTGCAATCGTCATCGGGGGCCTCAGTCTCATTGGTGTGCCGCTCACCGTGGGCTTTATTTCCAAATGGTATCTGATCAGCGCATCCTTGGAAGCCGGGTCCCTCTTTATTGCGGGTCTCATTGTCATGTCATCGCTAATCGCCGTGGTCTATGTCTGGCGCATGGTTGAGACCCTTTATCTGGAGCCTGCCCCCGCAGGACGGCAAAAAGGCGAAGCACCGCTCTCTATGTTGATCCCCACCTGGACGCTCATCGCCGCCTGTCTGTATTTCGGGGTCAACAGTGAGCTCACCAGCAGTGCCGCCTCCCAGGCAGCCCATGCATTTCTTCCCCCACAGCAAATCGTCAGCGGGGGAGCCGGCCAATGACACCTGAAATTGCCATCGCGTGGACGATCTTGTTGCCCATCGGCGCAACCGTTCTTATTGCCCTWCTGGACAARCGCCCCAATCTTCGTGAAACCGTCAGCYTGACRGCRGCGGCAACTYTRTTYCTTRTTGTSYTGGGWCTTYTRCAGGATGTSYTGGATGGCGCRCGRCCWGCMGTGGAATGGGTCAGCGTSCTKCCGGGCCTGCCYATTGCCTTTGARATCGAACCYCTGGGCATGTTGTTTGCGACCGTCGCMGCKGGCCTGTGGATCGTCACRGCGCTCTAYTCCATTGGCTACATGCGCGGAAACAACGAGGCACACCAGACCCGTTTCTATATCTGCTTCGCCATTGCCATTTCGGCGGCGATGGGCATTGCGTTTGCCGCCAACATGTTCACGCTCTTTATCTTCTACGAGATATTGACGCTGTCGACCTATCCCCTGGTGGCGCACAAAGGGACGAAGGAAGCCCGGCGCGGTGCCCGGACCTATCTCGCAATCCTGATCGGCACCTCCATCGGCTTCCAATTGATCGCGATCATCTGGACATATTCGGTTGCGGGAACCCTTGATTTTGAGCTTGGGGGCATCCTGCGCGACAAGTTTGATCCAACCCTGCTGCCATTCCTGCTGGCACTCTACGCATTTGGCATCGGCAAGGCCGCCCTCATGCCGTTCCATCGCTGGCTACCCGCTGCCATGGTAGCACCGACACCGGTGAGTGCCCTGCTCCACGCCGTGGCGGTGGTGAAGGCCGGTGTCTTCACCATGCTCAAGGTCGGCGTCTATATTTTCGGCATTGATCTGCTGGCGGAGACCGGCGCATCGGATTGGCTGATGTGGCTTGCTGCCTTCTCCATTCTCGCAGCTTCCATTATCGCTCTGACGAAAGACAATCTGAAAGCGCGACTGGCCTACTCAACCATCAGTCAATTGTCCTACATCACATTGGGCATGGCGCTGGCGACCTCTCTGGGGGTCATGGGCGGGGCCATGCACATCGCCATGCACGCCATGGGCAAGATCACTCTGTTCATGTGCGCGGGCGCAATCTACATCGCCACGCACAAAACAAAAATCAGCGAGATGGATGGACTGGGCCGGGTGATGCCCTTCACCTATATGGCCTTTCTCATCGGGGCTCTCTCCATCATCGGACTACCGCCCATGGGGGGCAGCTGGTCCAAATGGTATTTGATGTTAGGTGCAGCCGACACGGGCCAGATCGTCATGGTTGGGGTCTTGATGTTGAGCTCCCTACTCAACGTGGCCTATCTGTTGCCCGTCGTCGCCCGGGGCTTCTTTAGCGGATACACCGAAACAGCGGCCCATGCGTTGGGGGCCGCCGCCGCTCCCATCAAAAAAGGACTTCAGGAGGCCCCCATCTGGGTTGTTGTGCCTCCTTGTCTCACAGCGATTGGATGTCTCGTCTTATTCTTCTTTGCGGGCGATATCTACACGCTGATCGAGCCGGTTGCATTTCCCGAAGGAGGGCGTCTGCCATGAGCGATGACATGAACCAAAAACCTGACACCGATCCCGCATCTCTTCCCTGGCTTGGCCGCAAGCTCCTGTGGCTCGATGACATGAAGAATGTGGATCGCATTGTGTACGCACTGTTCGTGGTTTGCGCGGGCTTGTTTGCCGCAGACTTTTTCTACCACAAGCACATCACAGTCGAGATCGAGGCCGTCCCGGGCTTTTATGCGCTCTACGGATTTTTCATGTGCGCCGCTTTGGTAATTTGCGCCCGTGCCCTGCGGGTCATCCTGAAACGCCCGGAAGACTATTACGCGCCCCACGATATTGAGAGCGAAGCCTACCCGGAAGACCAGTTGAGCCGGAAGACCATCAATGACTGACTTATTTCCGCCGTTCCTCGTCTATGTTGCCGGCGCAATTTTGTTGCCGTTCATTCCCAATGGCAATCCGCGCGCGCTTTTCTCTCTGCTTATTCCCATCATCAGCGCCTATCTCATCTGGTTCCTGCCCGATGGGCTGCATGGCCAGGTTGTGCTGGCGGGATGGGACATCACCCTTCTGCGGGTCGACAAGCTCTCCACCATTTTCGGGCTGATCTTTTCCCTCGCTGCCTTCCTCGGTCTGCTTTACGCCTGGCACATTCGCGACACGGTGCAGCAAACCACATCGCTTCTCTATGCAGGCGCTGCCATTGGTGCGGTCTTTGCCGGCGATCTCATTTCCCTCTTCATCTTCTGGGAAGGCACAGCCATTGCGTCCGTATTTCTGATCTGGGCACGACGGACCGAAGGCGCCTATTGGACCGGTTTGCGCTATCTCATCATCCAGGTGGGGTCAGGTGTCGTCCTGCTCGCCGGGACAGTGCTGCACTATCAGGACACGGGGTCAATTACTTTTGAAGCGATGACCCTCGGCAGCGTCGCCACCTGGGCAATCTTCTTAGCCTTCGGCGTCAAGTGCGCCTTCCCGCTGTTACACAACTGGCTGCAGGACTCCTACCCGGCGGCAACGGTGACAGGCACCGTCATCCTCTCCGCCTTCACCACCAAGCTTGCCATCTATGCGCTTGCCCGCGGATTTCCCGGCACAGAATTGCTGATCTATATCGGCGCAACCATGACGCTGTTTCCGATTTTCTACGCGGTGATCGAAAACGATCTGCGCCGGGTACTTGCCTACAGCCTGAACAATCAATTGGGCTTTATGGTTGTCGGTATCGGGGTTGGCACACCCCTGGCACTCAACGGCACCGCCTCCCATGCGTTTGCACACATTCTATACAAGGCACTTCTGTTCATGAGCATGGGCGCTGTGCTGTTCCGCACCGGCACCGTCAAAGGTTCTGAGCTCGGTGGTCTTTATAAGAGCATGCCACTGACCATGATCTTCTGTGTCATTGGCGCCGCTTCAATCTCAGCCTTCCCGCTCTTTTCCGGCTTTGTCACCAAGTCGCTCATCCTGTCGGCCTCTGTGCATGAAGGCCACTACATTGTCTGGGGCATTCTGCTTTTTGCCTCTGCAGGTGTGTTCCATCACTCCGGCATCAAGATCCCGTATTTTGCTTTCTTTGCCCACGACAGTGGTCTGCGGCCCAAGGAAGCGCCATGGAACATGCTCCTGGCCATGGGGATCACGTCGGTTTTCTGTATTGGCATCGGCGTCTATCCAGAGCCGCTTTATGCGCTGCTGCCTTATGATGTGGAATACGTGCCTTACACCACCACTCACGTCATCACCCAGTTGCAGCTGCTGTTCTTCTCCGCGCTCGCATTTACCGTACTGATGAAGACTGGCATTTACCCGCCGGAAATGCGGTTGGTAAACTTGGATTTCGACTGGACCTACCGCAAATTGGCACCCGCAATAATCCGGCGATGTCGGACACTGTTTACCCGCATTTGGGGCGGCATGATGGGTGCCAGCAGCACCGCTCTCAACAGAGGCTTTGTCGCTCTGCAAAAGGCACACAGCCCCCAGGGCAGCCTGGCACGCGCCTGGCCCACGGGAACTATGGTATTATGGATTGCGGTGCTCCTTGGAGTAACGCTCATCATTACCTATATATAGAGTGTAGGCCTTATTCCGCAGCTTGAGAAAGACATTGCCCTATGGAAATGACTGGTGAATTCACTATCCCGGCACCACAAGACCAGGTGTGGGATGCCCTGAATGATCCAGAAGTCCTGCAGCGTGCCATTCCCGGCGCACAAAGTGTTGAGAAGACCAGCGACACAGAGTTTGCAGCTGTCGTTAAAGCGAAAGTCGGACCGGTCAGCGCCAAGTTTAAAGGCAACGTCACCTTATCGGAGATCGATGCCCCCAACGGCTACAAGATAAGTGGTGAGGGCTCTGGCGGGGCCGCAGGTTTTGCCAAAGGATCAGCCATCGTCAAACTGGCACCAGCCGGGGACGGCACTCTCCTCACCTATGAGGTGCATGCAACCGTTGGTGGAAAGCTCGCGCAGGTCGGGCAACGTTTCATTGACGCAACAGCGAAAAAGATGGCCGACGAATTCTTCACCACTTTTGCTGCCATCGCCGGAGGAACGGATGTCGAGGATCACGTCGATGCCATCGCGCCAACCCATATTCCGCTTCTGCCAGACGAAGATGTCGGCCTCTCTCTCTCGCCATGGATGTGGGGCACCCTCGTCATTGCCGGTGCAATTCTGACAGTCTATCTGTTCACGATGTGACCACACCGGCCCTGGTTGCTTGACCAATCCGGTCCAACAGCCGACACTTTAGACAAACCACCAAGGGCTTACATTTTGAGGCCCATCTCGGCAATCATCGCCGAAAATACAATCTAGGGAGGTGTCCATGCCCGTCGTCAACATGACGGTCAACGGCAAGCCGGTATCCGGTGACGTCGAAGGCCGCACACTACTGGTCCAATTCATTCGCGAACAACTTGGCCTCACCGGCACACATGTAGGCTGCGACACCAGCCAGTGCGGTGCTTGTGTCATTCAGGTTGATGGTCGTGCGGTCAAAGCCTGCGCCGTGCTGGCACTGCAGGCTGAAGGAAGCACAATCAAGACAATCGAAGGGCTCGCAGAGGGAGACACGCTGCACCCAGTCCAAGAAGCATTCAAAGAACATCACGGTCTGCAATGTGGCTTCTGCACGCCAGGCATGATCATGACCGCTGTCGACATGATCGAGCGAATTCCAAACCTTGATGAAAAAACGGTTCGCGAAGAACTGGAAGGCAATATCTGCCGCTGCACCGGGTATCAGAATATCGTCAAGTCGATCCTCGCCGCCGCTGACGAAATGAAAGTGAACGCCTAGGCGGGCCACCTGAAAGGGTTTCACAACACAGCTGGAAACGCATATGTCTCAGTCTGGAATTGGGCAGTCTGTCCGTCGCAAAGAAGATTACCGGTTTATCACCGGGGCGGGCCGCTATACCGACGACCTGAACCGGCCAGCACAAACGCATGCCTATTTCCTGCGAAGCCAGCACGCCCACGCGCGGATCAAAAAAATTGATCTGAGCGAAGCGTCAAAAGCACCCGGTGTGGTTTCCATTTTCACCGGCGCAGATGTCGCGGCAGATGGGCTCAACGGACTGATTTGCGGGTGGACCGTTCATTCCAAAGACGGGTCGGAAATGAAGTTCGGCGCGCACCCTATTCTGGCCCTCGACACGGTTCGCTACGTTGGTGATCACGTCGCCATGGTGGTTGCTGAAACCTACATTGAGGCCAAATCAGCCGCCGAATTGATCGACGTCGACTATGAGGTGCTCGAAGCCATAGCCGATGTCGCCACCACCCAGGCGCCAGATGCGCCACAAGTGCATGGCGAAGCACCGGCCAATACCAGTTTTGAATGGGAACTTGGAAACCAGACCGAGACGCAGGCAGCCTTCAAACAAGCCGCTCACATCATCAAGCTGGATCTTACCAACAACCGCCTGATCCCCAATGCCATGGAACCGCGTGCAGCGATCGGTGACTTCGACACCGGGACAGGCGAGTACACGCTCTGGACAACCAGTCAGAACCCTCACCTTGCACGCCTCATTCTATCGGCGTTTGTGGGCGTCGCCCCAGAACACAAGCTGCGGGTCATCGCCCCGGATGTCGGAGGCGGATTTGGCTCAAAGATTTTTGTCTACGCTGAAGAAACCGCCTGCGTGTGGGCGGCTGCGAAAGTCAAACGGCCCATCAAATGGACCGCAGAACGATCCGAGTCCTTCTTGTCTGATGCCCATGGCCGCGATCACGTCAGTCATGCGGAGCTCGCCGTCGCCGAAGACGGCACGTTCCTCGGCCTGCATGTGAAGACAAAAGCAAATCTGGGCGCCTATCTCTCAACCTTCTCCGCAGCCGTCCCGACCTATCTGTACGGCACACTGCTGTCGGGCCAATACGCAATCCCGGCCATCTATGTGGAAGTCGACGGTGTCTTTACGCACACAGCGCCGGTCGACGCGTATCGCGGCGCCGGTCGTCCCGAAGCAACCTATCTGATTGAGCGCATCGTTGAGATTGCCGCCCGCGAGCTGGGCTATGACCCTGTCGAACTGCGCCGGAAAAACTTCATCCGCGAGTTTCCTTATCAAACCCCTGTCATCATGAATTATGACATTGGCGACTACGAAGCCGCTCTCAACAAAGCCTTAGAGACCATTGATTACAAAGGGTTTTCCGCCCGCAAGGCCGCAGCGCAGAAACGTGGCAAAAAACGCGGCATCGGCTTCTCCACCTATGTAGAAGCCTGCGGTCTCGCTCCATCCGCCGCCGTTGGATCATTGGGTGCTGGCGTTGGCATGTGGGAAAGCGCCGAAGTTCAGGTGACGCCGACGGGCAAAATAGAAGTCTTCACCGGCTCTCACAGTCATGGTCAGGGGCACGAAACCACCTTCGCCCAACTGGTATGCGAACGCATCGGGGTCCCGATTGAGGACGTGGAGATCATCCATGGCGACACAGGCCGTGTGCAGTTCGGCATGGGCACCTATGGGTCCCGGTCTGGCGCGGTCGGCATGAGCGCCATTTCCAATGCCCTGGATAAAATTGAAGCCAAGGCGAAGAAGATCGCCGCCCATCTGATGGAAGCTGCCGCCGAAGACATCACGCTCAAAGACGGCCTGTTCACCGTCAATGGGACTGACAAAGAACTGCCCTGGGCGAAACTCGCTTTGAGCGCTTATACGGCGCACGGTTTTCCCACAGACGAAATCGAACCAGGCCTGAAAGAAAACGCATTCTACGATCCCTTGAACTTCACCTTCCCGTCGGGCTGTCACATCTGTGAGGTCGAAATCGATCCAGAGACAGGCACTACACAGATCGTCAAATTCGTCGCCGTCGATGATTTCGGCGTCATCATCAACCCGATGATCGTGGAAGGCCAGGTACACGGCGGCATCGCCCAGGGGATCGGACAGGCGCTGCTTGAAGGCTGTCACTACGATGAGACAGGCCAGCTCCTCACCGGGTCATTCATGGACTATTGCATGCCAAGAGCCGACGATTTGCCGAACTTCACACTGGGTTTCACACAGACAGATTGCCCGTCAAATCCGATGGGCATGAAAGGCTGTGGCGAGGCAGGGTCCATCGCCTCCCCGCCCGCCATCATCAACGCCATTACGGACGCTCTGGGCGTCCGCGAAATTGAAATGCCCGCAACCCCCGCCCGCGTTTGGGCGGCGATTGCCAGCCATCAGCTTGCTAACTGAGGATCATCGCCATGTACAAATTTGATTATACCCGCGCTACCAGCGTCGCCCAGGCAGCGGAACTCCTCGCCGCCAATGACGAAAACCAATTGCTTGCCGGTGGCCAGACACTCATCCCAACACTGAAGCAGCGGCTTGCCATGCCAGCCACTCTTATTGATATTGGGCCCCTCGGCGATTTGAATTTCATTCGTGCCGAAGGCAATGCAATCACCATTGGTGCCATCACCTGCCATGCAGACGTGGCTGTGTCAGCCGATGTTCAGCGACACAACCCCGCCCTGGCTGCACTCGCCGCCGGGATCGGCGACCCGGCCGTCCGCAGCCGTGGCACACTGGGTGGATCACTTGCCAACAACGACCCGGCCGCAGATTACCCTGCAGCGGCCCTAGGCCTCGATGCCAAAATTCATACCAACAAGCGCCTGATCGATGCTGACCCGTATTTCACAGGCATGTTCGAAACGGCCCTGGAGGAAGATGAGATCATCATCGAGGTGACTTTCCCGCATCCGGAAAAAGCAGCCTACGAGAAGTTTCCCAATCCCGCGTCCCGCTACGCCATGGTCGGGGTTTTCGTTGCAAAAACTCCCATCGATATTCGCGTTGCCGTGACAGGCGCTAGCGCAAACGGTGTTTTCCGGGTCACACAGATGGAGGAAGCCCTCGCCAAAAATTGGTCACCCGAAGCAATTTCGGACATCAAAGTGCCAGAAGACGGGCTTTTGAGCGATCTGCACGGCGCTGCCGACTATCGCAGCCACCTCATCACCGTGATGGCAAAACGGGCCGTCGCCGCCACAATGTAACGATGCCACTTTTTCGTTTAGACTGAGACCCATGAACACATCCCTTCCCGCCTCCATTGACGAGACGGTCGAGCTGTTATCGCGCGGTTCCTATATCGCCGACCGCTCGCTTGGCACCATCGTCTATCTTGCCCTGTCCATGCAGCGCCCTCTTTTTCTGGAGGGCGAGGCTGGCGTCGGCAAAACCGAGATCGCAAAAGTTCTGGCCAGTGCGCTTGGCCGCAAGCTCATCCGCTTGCAATGCTATGAGGGGCTCGATACTGCCGCCGCCGTGTATGAGTGGAATTACCAGGCACAGATGATTGAAATTCGTCTGGCGGAAGCACAGGGCGTGGAAGACCGCAACGCACTGGCCAAAGATGTCTTTGACGACCGATTTCTGATCCGACGTCCTCTGTTGCAGGCGTTAGAACCCGATGAGAACGGCCCGCCGGTTCTGTTGATTGATGAACTCGACCGCACCGACGAACCCTTTGAGGCCTATCTGCTGGAAGTGCTTTCCGATTATCAGATAACGATACCCGAGATCGGAACGATCGAAGCCAAAGAGCCTCCCATCGTCATCATCACGTCCAACCGAACCCGTGAAATCCACGACGCGCTAAAACGTCGTTGCCTCTATCACTGGGTGGACTATCCCGATGCCGCGCGCGAGTTGGAGATTGTACGGCTGAAAGCGCCCCATGCTGCCGCAGACCTCGCCAACCAGGTTGTCGCCTTTGTACAAGCGCTCCGGGAGCGTGACCTATACAAACAACCCGGTATTGCCGAGACACTCGACTGGGCCACAGCCCTCACCCAGCTCAATGCGGTCTCCCTGGACGAAAGCAGCATCAACGACACACTAGGAACACTGCTTAAGTATCAGGACGATATTGCCAAGGTTCGCGGGTCAGAGGCCGCAGAAATTCTGGCCAGCCTCAAGCCCGTTGCAGCTGACTGAAAGCACCAAAATGCCTCGCGCCACATCACYARCYMAGMGMAKMMGTYNGGGCYWCAYYGCCNGACNANANTGTGCMYKYWGCRCGKGNTRMNTKMRSAKRRYTKRWKYSAACGTYGRNNCTAANNAGACGCTCGATGCCATTGAGGCCGTTCGCCATATTGGTTTTTCAAACCCCAATGATTTCTATTGGGCGTTGCACACAACCTTGATCAACCGACATGATGCGCGCGAAATTTTCGATCAGGCGTTTCACGTGTTCTGGCGCGACCCGCGCCTGCTGGAGCGCATGATGGCCCTCATGTTGCCGGAAATAGCGACACCACCGACGGAAGAGACTGAAAAAACCAGTCGACGGTTGGCCGAAGCCCTGTTGAACGATAATCACCTGCCGGACATGCCGGATGAAATCGATCTTGATGTCGATGCCCGCGAAACCCTTTCTGATTTGGAAATCCTACGCACAAAAGACTTTGAGCAAATGTCGGTAGCAGAGCTGGACGAGGCCCATAAGGCGTTAAAGAAACTTCGTCTCTCCCACGACAAAATTGTAACGCGCCGGACTCGCCCCTCCGAGCGCGGCCACTTGATTGATATGCGGGCAACCATGCGGGCGTCACTCCGTGCCGGTGACATCATTCCTCTGAAAAGGCGGGAACGCAGACACCAGCCCCCACCCCTGGTGGTGCTGTGTGACATCTCCGGATCAATGAGTGTTTACGCCCGCACCTTTCTACACTTCCTGCATGCGCTGACCAACGACCGCTCTCGTGTCCATACCTTCCTGTTCGGCACACGCCTCACCAATGTCACGCGCTATTTGCGGCACCGCGATGTGGACGAAGCCCTCGCAGCCGTCTCCAGCGCTGTCGAAGATTGGGATGGTGGTACCCGCATCGGCGAAACCCTACGCCGCTTCAACGTGGACTGGGCGCGCCGCGTTCTGGGTCAGGGGGCAACCGTGTTGCTGGTGACAGACGGTCTCGACCGGGATGCAGGCCAAGGGTTGGAAGAAGAGATTGCGCGCCTGCACCGCTCCAGCCGCCGCCTCATCTGGCTCAATCCCCTGCTGCGCTACGACCAATTCGCCCCAAAGGCCCTTGGCATCCGCACCATGCTTCCCCATGTGGACGAGTTCAGGCCCGTGCACAATGTCGCCTCGCTGGCAGACCTCGTGACCGCGCTCAACGGATCCGGCAACTCAAGACACAAGGCAGCTTGATGATGAATGAGCCACACAGCGACGACAATGTCCTGGTCCAGGCTACCGAATGGCTAGCGGCCGGGCGAAAAGTAGCGCTCGCAACAGTCATCGAAACCTGGGGATCCGCCCCAAGACCCGTCGGCAGCCAGCTTGCCATTTGCGACGATGCAAGYTTTGTCGGMTCGGTCTCTGGCGGCTGCATCGAAGGRGAYGTKGTSACCCGCGCCGCAGACATGCTGGAGACGGGCAAACCCGAAATTCTTGAATACGGTGTCGCTGACACCCGCGCCTGGGAAGTGGGCCTTGCCTGTGGTGGCAGGATCAGGATCTACCTGGAACCGGTGCAAGACACATGAACAGAGAGACACTCAAGGAGATTGTGGACGGCCAGGGTGAAAAGCGCCCTCTCGCTCTTGGCACCAACCTCACCACGAACGAGCAAATGCTCATCGACCCGACCAATACGGAGGCGCCTGAGTGGCTGGCAAGTGCCACACACGACGCGCTGCGCACCGACAAAAGCCGGGTCCTCAAGGCGCCCAACGGAGAGGAGTGGTTTCTCAATATTTACAATACGCCGCTTCGCCTCATCATCATCGGCGCGGTGCACATCGCACAGCCTCTCGCGGCAATGGCGCGTGCGACCGGATATGATGTGACTATTGTCGATCCAAGAGAAGCTTTTGCATCACCCGCCCGGTTCCCAGATGTGACGCTCAAAGTTGCGTGGCCGGATGAGGCTGTCAATGAGCTCAACCTTGATGCACGCACCGCACTTGTTACGCTCACCCACGATCCAAAACTGGATGACCCGGCTCTCCAGATCGCCCTCACCTCACCCTGTTTTTATATCGGCGCACTGGGCAGCAACAAGACGCAGGGCGCACGACGGGAACGGCTTTCGGCAGCAGGCCTCGCGGATGATGCGCTTTCACGCATCAATGGGCCRGTCGGSYTSAACATTGGSGCAAAAAGCCCCGCCGAAATCGCCATCTCYATTCTGGCCGAAATCACCCARACCCTGCGCCAGGTCTCCTCATGAAGTTTGGCGCTTTTCCTGTTACAGAAACCGAAGGCATGATCCTCGCCCACTCTGTGAGGTGCAGTGATCAGCTTTTGAAAAAAGGGTTGAAACTCCGCGCAGAAGACATCAAGGCTCTCACTCAGGCAGGACACAAAACCGTCTATGCGGCCAGCCTGGACGAAACCGATGTGCCGGAGGACGAGGCGGCCGCGTATCTTGCCAATGCCCTCGCCGGTCAACATGCCCACGCAAACGCGCCGTTCACCGGCCGGGCCAATATCCATGCGACCGAAGGTGGCGTGCTCACTCTGAATGAAGATCTCATTTCGGCAATCAACGCCGTGGATGAAGCAATCACCGTAGCCACCCTCACAGACCGGGAAATGGTGCACGATCAACAGATGCTCGCGACCGTCAAAATAATCCCCTTTGCCGTGTCCCAGGAACTTCTCGATCAAACTCTGGAATTGGCAGCGGTAAAAACAAACGTCGTCTCCGTCGCACCATTTGCCATGCGGCGGGCAGACCTCATCCTGACCACCCAACCCCACCTGAAGCCTAGCCTGCTCACCAAGGCAGAACATGTCATTGCACATCGCTTGCAGGCACTGGGCATCAAACTCACCTCCGTCCGTCACTGCGCCCACGACGAAGGAGAGGTTGCAGATTGTCTGGCCGAGACACCTGATGGAAGTGACATCACTCTTATCCTCGGAGCCAGCGCCACCGGAGACCGATGCGATGTTGTCCCCGCGGGTATTGTCGCAGCAGGTGGCACAATCAAACATTTTGGTATGCCGGTTGATCCCGGCAACCTGTTGCTCCTCGCTTCAATTGGAAAGCGCCCCGTACTGGGTCTCCCAGGCTGCGCCCGCTCACCCCGGCTAAACGGCACCGACTGGGTGCTACAACGTCTGGCTGCCGGGCTGGAAATACGCGCGACCGATATTCAGGCCATGGGGGTCGGCGGCCTGCTGAAAGAAATTCCTTCCAGACCGCAACCAAGGGCACGCAAAATTTCCAACACATCACACCCGCGCGTTGCGGCCATCATTCTGGCCGCGGGTCAGTCCCGCCGTATGGGCAAGATCAACAAGCTCACCGAAATGGTCAATGGCAGGCCAATGGTGGCTCACGTCGCAGATGCGGCCCTCTCGTCCAAGGCCGACGAGATCATTCTCGTCACAGGCCATCAAAAGAACGAGGTGCTGACAGCTCTGGGGGGACGCCCCATGACCTATGCGCACAACCCCCAGTTTGATGACGGCCAGAGTGGGTCCGTGCGGGCCGGTATCAAAGCCGTCTCAGAGCTAATACCGCCGGTGGATGCCGCGATCATCCTGCTGGGCGATATGCCATGGGTTGATGCTGATCTGATTAATCAGTTGATCGCTGCGCACAATCAGGACGAAGACAAGTACATCTGCTTGCCGACCGTCGATGGAAAACGCGGCAACCCTGTTTTGTGGGATGCCGCATTCTTTCCAGAGCTTCAAACCCTGGAGGGCGATGTCGGCGCCAAACATTTGATCGCAGAAAATGCCGATCTGGTTTGCGAAGTTGCCGTGGCGGGGCACGGTGCCCTTACCGACATCGACACGCCACAAATGCTGGAAAGACTGAACAGGGATTAGGCGGTAGAGAAAAAGGCAGCGCTGCGCGGACCAAGGACCATGCGCCTCTCACCAATCTCAACCTCACCTGCCATAAAGCCACAGGGGCCCCGCTTCCCGTCGCCAATTTCCAAAACCACATCACTCTCCCAGGTGGCGGGTCCCGTGCTGGAATTGAAAACGCAGAGAATTGTTTCGTCTCCAAGCGCCCGCTCAAAAGCAAGTACATCGCCCGCATGCGCGCAAAATTTGATTTCGCCAGTTTGAAGCGCTGGGAAGCGTGACCGGAAGGCAATCGCCTCTCGCGCAAATTTCAACACCGACCCCTCAGTCGCCTCCTGAACATCCACCGCGCGCGATCCGTGATAATCGGGAATAGGAAGCCACGGCACGCCGCCGGTAAAGCCCGCCTGTGGTGCCTTCGCGACCCAAGGCATCGGCGTCCGGCACCCGTCCCGCCCTTTGCCAAAAGGATAATAGAGATCGCCAACCGGATCTCGAATGTCTTTCTGTTCGAGATCCACGTCCGGCAGCCCCAGCTCCTCACCCTGGTACAAAAGAACAGTGCCCTTGAGTGCCAACAACAATGCCAGCCCAAACTTGGCAAGCGCATCATCCCCCCGTTTGCCACCCCAACGGGTCACAGGACGCGTGATATCATGATTTGAAAATGTGACACAGGGCCAAGGGTTGCCGTTCTTCTCAATCACATTTTCGTAGTAGGACTGAAAGATCGTGGGAGCCAGCGTTCGGTCTTCAAGAAAATCAAACGTGTAGGCCGTATGCAATCGGTCGGGCTCCCCCACATACGTCCCGATCATCTCCGGTGTTTCAGCAAACTCCCCAAATGCCAGCCTGTCCTCATACTCGTCCATGACCGCCCGCACGCTCTCCATCGCAATCCGGTTTTCGGCCAAGCCTGAATCATGCACATGACGTTGCAACCGGGGTGCGTGTGACCAATCAAGAGCCGTTCGGTCGTCAAGGGGAACCGGTGGATTGTCCGCAAGCGACGCGTCATGCACATAGGCGTGAGCAACATCCAACCGAAACCCATCGACCCCCCGGTCAAGCCAGAACCGCAATGTGTCCATGAGCGCAGCAACAACGGCTGGTTCATGGAAATTCAACTTCGGCTGCTGTTTCAAAAATTTGTGATGATAATACTGACGACGCAAGGGATGCCACGACCAGGCAGGACCGCCAAAAGCCGCCATCCAGTTATTGGGCGGTGTCCCATCTTCCTGTGCGTCGGCCCAGACATACCAATTGGCCTTTTCACCATCGCGAGACAGAAGACTCTCTCTGAACCAGGCGTGCTGGTCTGAACTATGGGCAAGAACCTGATCAAGAATGAGTTTCAGGCCCCGCTCATGCGTCTCTTCCACAAGCGCATCAAAGGTCTCCAGCGATCCCATTTCAGGGGCTATATCGCAATGGTCCGCGACGTCATAACCAAAGTCGCGATTGGGGCTGGGAAAAATTGGGGAAAGCCAGACCGCATCCACCCCAAGAGAAGCAATGTAATCAAGCCGTCGCCTGATGCCGTCCAGATCACCAATCCCGGAGCCCGTACTGTCCAAATAACTCCGGGGATAAATCTGATAGACAACCGCGCCCTTCCACCAGGGCGTCTGGTTCTTGTCGGTCATATACTGTTCCGTTTCCCTCATGTAACGTTCCGACAATGTTACATGAAAAATGCGGAACCAAAATACAGAGGATGGACTATGGGCGATCTTGAGGGACTGAATATTCTCATCACCGACATCGAACATTTTGTCGGTCGCCCGGGAGCCAAGGCCCTGCTTGACGCAGGCGCAACGGTCTATGGAACAGACCCTGCTTTTGCTGACCCGCAAAACCGGGAGAAAGCAGAAGCGGCCCTACCAGGTCTCAAAGCCGTCGCCGGTGCCGATCCGGTTGTTGCCGCAGGTCGCGTTCTCGAGGAAGCAAACCGCATTGACGTCCTTATAAACAACGACGCCTTCCCCGCATTGCGCGCACCTGTCGACACCGCCAAGGACGAGGACCTGGAAGCCACGTATGAGGCTCTCCTGTTCAAACCTTTTCGCGTCACCCGCGCCGTGGTGCCAACCATGAAAAATTCTGGGTCGGGAAAAATAATTTTTCTCACTTCCGCCGCACCGCTAAACGGACTGCCCAATTATTCGATGTATGCCTCAGCGCGGGGAGCCGCCAACTCCCTCATGCTGTCGCTTTCCCGCGAGCTTGCACGGGACAATATTCAAGTGAATGCCATTGCTCCCAATTTCATTGAAAGCCCGGACTATTTTCCGCCGGAACTTATGGCTGATGAAACGACCCGCAAAAAAATCCTGAAAAACATTCCGCTGGGACGCCTGGGTAAACCAGAAGAAGCCGCAGCTCTGATTGCCTTTCTGGCGGGGCCTCAAGCGGGCTTCATCACCGGGCAGGTCATCCCACTCGCAGGCGGTTGGGCAAACGCGCGTTAGTTCAATTGCGCAATCGGGGCCAGGGTTGCTCCAATTTCAGCATGGAGAACAAGATCCGCTATCGGGTCCATGTCCGTCTCTTCCCGATTGAGGATCACGAGACGCGCGCCGTTTTCCTTTGCAAGGATCGGAAAGCTTGCCGCAGGATAGACTTGCAGCGATGATCCGATGGCAAGAAAGAGATCGCAGTTCAAGGTCGCCTCACTCGCCAGCTGCATTTCTTTTTCGGGCATCGCCTGACCAAAAGAGATCGTCGCTGATTTCAAAATACCTGCACAAAAGGTGCAATCCTGAGCCCGCCCATGTGCTTCAAAATGCGTGCGAATTTCATCCAGCTCATAGCGCACACCACAATTGAGACAGGTTGCATAGGTGCTGTTGCCATGCAGTTCGATCACTCGCGCATCAGGAACCCCTGAGTTCTGATGCAGATTGTCGACATTCTGAGTGATGATGTGCGTGATTTTTCCCGTGTCCACCAGTTTGGCAAGTGCCATGTGTCCCTTGTTGGGCTCTGCAGATGAGAAATGGCCGTCCATCCCAAACTTACGCCGCCAGGCCTCAATACGCATTTCTTCTGAGGCCATAAAGTCCCGAAAATCAATCGGCGCCATTTTCGTCCAAAGACCGCCGGGACTGCGGAAATCTGGAATGCCTGATTCTGTACTAATGCCCGCCCCGGTGAAGGCCACCACACGCTTGCTCTCGTCAATCAGGGATTTTAGCTCCACAGACATGGTCTTACCTCCGCAAACATTCACTTTTCTCGCCAGTTTCTTTGACCTGACGGCTCACACGGGAAATGATACCCAAAACCAAACCCCTATTGCCAACCCCTATCCGAAGGCCACCTGAAAATATGCGTTATCTGCACACCATGGTTCGCGTCACAGATCTTGACGCCTCACTAAAATTTTACTGCGATCATCTAGGTCTCAAAAACGTCGGGCGCTTCGATGTCGAAGCAGGTCGTTTTACACTCGTCTTTCTAGCGCCAGAAGGACAGGAAGAAGCCCAGGTTGAGCTCACATACAATTGGGACGCCGAAGAATTGGACGAAGGCCGGAATTTCGGCCACCTCGCCTATCAAGTAGACAATATATACGAAACCTGCGATCGCCTGGCAAAAGCAGGGGTGACAATCAATCGTCCTCCGCGCGATGGACGCATGGCCTTTATCCGTTCCCCCGACAATGTATCCGTTGAACTGCTTCAGGCGGGTGCCCCTTTGCCAGCACAGGAACCTTGGGCTTCCATGGAGAATACTGGCCACTGGTGAGCCAACCTGAACAACCTGTTCATTTCGTGTTCAAGCAAAAAACATCACCCTTCCCCATGACGACAAATCGCCGATCTCCAAGTTCTGGTCGGCCTAGGGAACGGGAGATGTATGATGAAACTGGTACAATTGGCATTGAGTGCCTGCCTGGTGGTGGGCTCAATGGCCGGCATGTCGAGTTCGGCTTTCGCAGCCAGCGGCTACGGTAACGGCCATGGCGGAGGCTACCACGCGAGCGGTCATCGCGGGCGTGGACACCAAGGCGGCAGTCATCGAAGTCGAGGTCATAGCAGCAGAGGGAATGGCGGTGCCTTCATAGCAGGTGCTGTCGTGGGCGCTATTGTTGGCTGGAGCGGCGGGTATGGATATCCACGCGCACAGCACCATCGCTATGGACAGCATCACCGCCCCTACTATGCCCCACAGCGGCACCGCAGCGGACACCATTATCGCGGATCAACACCGCGGCGGTACCATGGCCACACACGGCGCCACTACAGCTACTCAGGCGGTGGCGGCAATGGGTACCACCAACAGACCTATCAAACCCGCGGGGGCAACTCAGGCTGCCATCCGGTCAACAAATACGGTCATTGGAATGGACGCCCGGCCAGGGTTGGCGGCACCATGTGTTACAACTCCCACGGCACCGGATATGTGGTGAGCGGCAGTCGTTACTTGATCCATTATCGGTGATTTCAGCGTTACAGCTGAATTTCGTGCCATAGAACGCATTGAAAGCGAAATCAGGCCGGGATACATTTTGAGTATGAAACATGTATCCCCGGCCTTTTCGTGCGTTTTCACCAGCTTTGCGTTGGCGGTCTTCATTGTCAGCAGCCCCATCACCGCTGCCGCTGATGGTTTAGAGGATCCCAGAGTTTCCCCTCATCTGGATGTCCGTGCCCGGGCAAACTACCGCGACCCCCAGGCAGCCTATTGGGAAGGGTTCGAGCTCAAGAACGAAGGGGATTGCGAAGGTGCCATCGAACGTCTTCAGCCTATTGCCATGAACGGTCGTGGCTATGAGTCTGCACAACATGCCTTGGGGCTCTGCCTCATGTCGATGGGCGGATTGCCATCTGAACGAGGGGCGGCTTTTGATATCGAAACAGTAGCTTCTTCACAGAGCTTCGAAGATGGAAAAACCTGGGTCCTGCGCGCCGCCCAAGCAGGGCAGTTCCAAGCACAACGAACATTACTTTCACTGTATGCCGTTGGGCTCGGCCCCGACGAAAATCCTATTGAGGTGGGCAAGTGGCTGCGCCTCTATGACGTCAACCCGCTTCGCCTCACCCTCGGGGTGATCGAGCAGGGGGATGGGCTACAACAATATCTGATCAGCTCCATCACGCTCACAGAGCGCCTGGAAGGCAAGGAACTGGCCCGCAACTGGGTCCCCAGCTACTGGGCTCCTCCGGGCGTCAGTCATGCCAACTAGCGTGGCTCGCAAAACATCATGGCGCAATAGCGAAACCCGGTATGGCCTGGCTGCCATCGGTTTCCACTGGACAGTCGCCTTGTTCTTTCTGGGAAACCTGGGGCTCGGCGCTTACATGTCAGGCTTGGAACTATCCGATCCCGACCTCTTCCCGCTCTACCAATTGCACAAGTCATTTGGTGTCTGCATTTTTCTCGTGGTCATGCTCCGTCTCACCTGGCGCCTCCTCGACACGAGCCCGGCAATGCCCCTCGACATGGCATTATGGGAACAGGTTGCCGCCAAGCTCACCCATGTTGGTCTCTACGGTATTCTCGTTGCCATGCCCCTCAGCGGCTGGATCATTGTCTCCGCCTCCCCTTTCAACATTCCCACGCGCATATTCGACCTCATCGCCCTTCCACACATCGAACTGATTGCCACCAATCCTGACAAAGATCTGTGGTTGGGGTTTGGGGAGTGGGCGCACTGGCTACTCGCCTGGTCCGCCGCCGCTGCGGTTTTCCTGCACGTGGCAGCAGCCCTCAGGCATCACTTTTTATTGAGAGATGACGTCTTGCGTCGCATGTTGCCAGGCGCACACTGACATCGGATCAATCGTCAACAGGATATCGGTATGTTTTTCAGAGCCTTGATCGCGACCCTTATGATGTCTGGCAGTGCTTTTGCCCGCGAATGGACACTCACCCCCGACACCAGCACATTGTCCTTTTCAGGCACCCAGGCCGGGGCTCCCTTCGAGGGGCAGTTTGAAAGTTTCGCGGCAGATATTGTTTTTGATCCCGACGCGCTGGAGGCCGCAGAGATCACAGTCACAATTGACACCGCGAGCGCCCGTAGCGGCTCGTCTGAACGCGACGGCGCCCTTCCCGGTTCAGATTGGTTTGATGTCGCAGCACATCCCACCGCGTCCTTTGTCGCAGCCAACATACAGACAACAGAGGAAGGCTACGTCGCCAACGGCACCCTCACCCTCAAAGGAACGACCCAGGATGTGGCTTTGCCGTTTAGCCTCAGCATTGAGGGGGACGCCGCCCACGTCATGGGCGCCCTCACCATCGACCGAAACGACTACGGTGTGGGGACAGGTGCCTTGAGCCCCATGGTCGGAAGCGACGTCACCATCCATTTTGACATCAACGCCACGCGCTGAGAGCCTTAGCCCGGCAGTCCTTCAAAGGTCGCAACACCTTCGGGGATCATGTGGAAGGCCTGCTTGTCGCACGTATAGATCGCCACCTGGGGGCCTTCAAAGAGTGTGGGATCATCCATCGTACCCACTTTGATCAAAACCACACCTGGCGCGGCCGGTGACCGCGTCGAAAGACTTGTGCCGCAGGTCCCGCAGAATTCGCGCGTGACCGCAGGGTCAATGTCTGTGCGTTTGAATTCCTTTGGCTCACCCTTGGTGTAGCTGAAAGCAGCTTCGAGCATACCCATGGTGAAGTTAGGACCGCCCCCGGCGATATACTGGCATTCGCGACAATGGCACTGAGCCTTGAACAGGGCGTCGCCCTCAACTGAGTAACGCACCTCACCGCAATAACATCCACCTTCGACCTTCATGGCTTCTCATCCTCCAAATGAATTTGTGGATGCATGTTGGCAGATCAAAGGGACCATGCCAATTGCGGAGCCGCAATTCGACACGCAGCCGAGGCATCCAAACATTCATTTGGGAGGGGGAGATACTGGTACGCCCTAGGGGAGTCGAACCCCTCTTTCCAGGTTGAAAACCTGGCGTCCTAACCGATAGACGAAGGGCGCACAGTGCGGCTTTAATAATGGCTCAATTGGGGGAATGCAAGAGCATAAACCCCTGTTTTTCCAGATATTACGGGGATTCTTGCAACTAAAGCTGAACCGCGTCATCTATCTGCAGCTGCACGTCCCGTCGGCCCTGCCAATCGTCCGCCCGCAGGCGCCCGGCAATATGAAAGAGAGCCCCTCTTCCGTTCAAAAGAGCCTCTCCCAGAGGCGAATCTGCCGCCCGAAAAGCAATGCTTTTCAGCCGTCCGCCTTCATCTCCGGCAAGAATACAGCGCACGTGATTCTGCCCCACCCGGTCAGCACGCACCACCCGGGCACGCGGGACGGCAAAACGAGGCTCAGGATTTCCGGCTCCATAGGGCCCCGCCTGCTCCAACAGCTCAAACATCTCCCGAGAGGCCGCCTGGGTCGTCAGCGCCCCATCCAGCTTTAAAAGGCGCGTCTCACCCGCCGACAGCACATCATTTGCAATCCGAGCACTCAGGAACTCATGGAACGCTTCCAGCTTGTTCTCCGCCAGTGTCAGTCCGGCCGCCATTGCATGCCCCCCGCCATTGGTCAAAAGTCCTGCTTCCAGCGCGGCGGTTATCGCACGCCCAAGATCCACGCCGGGGATCGACCGGCCAGACCCCTTTCCCACGCCCTTCCCGTCAAAGGCGATCACAAATGTCGGGCGCTCGTATTTGTCTTTAAGGCGGCTGGCAACAATACCAATCACCCCCGGATGCCATCCCTTCGCTGAAGCGATAATCAGCGGAGGGGGCTGATTTGCCCCGGAGCGCGCAAGCGAAACCTCCACCTGCTCAAGAGCCTGCTCCAACACCACCGCCTCAATCGCCTGGCGTTCCCGATTGTAGGTATCCAGAGCAGCGGCAATCTCGTCCGCCTCAGATGCATCATGGGTGGTAAGAAGCCGCGCGCCCAGATCAGCGCGACCAACACGCCCCCCGGCATTCACCCGTGGTCCCAGCAGAAAGCCCGCATGATAAGTACCGGGCGTACCCTCCAGTTTTGAAACATCTCCGAGCGCCGCAAGCCCAATGTTTTTGCGAGCACCCAGAACTTTCAACCCTTGTGTGACAAGCGCACGGTTAAGCCCGGTCAACGGCACGACATCACACACCGTCCCGAGAGCCGTCAGGTCGAGCAGATCGAGGAGCTTTGGTTCAGCCCGATCCCCCTCAAACCAGCCCCGCGCGCGCAGTGTCCGGTTGAGTGCCACGAGCAAAAGAAAAACCACGCCTACTGCTGCCAATTGGCCAAGGCCGCTGGTATCGTCCAGCCGGTTGGGATTAACGACGGCAAAGGCAGGCGGCAACAGAACTTCTGCCTGATGGTGGTCCACAACCACCACATCCAGGCCACGCTCCTTGGCAATTCCCAAAGGCTTGTGCGCCATGGTGCCACAATCAACGGTGATGATGAGCGAGACACCTAACTCTTTCAGCTTCAGGAAGGCGGGCGCATTCGGGCCATACCCTTCCTTTATCCGGTCGGGAATATAGATGCGCAACGGGACCCCCGCCATTTCGAAATAGCGTTTCAGAAGTGCCGATGAGGTTGCCCCATCCACATCATAGTCCCCAAACACTGCAACGTGCTCATTGGACGTGATCGCGTCTGCGATACGCTCGGACGCCTTGTCCATATCTATGAGGGACGAGGGGTCTGGAAGAAATGTTTTTAACGTCGGATTAAGATGCGCTTCGCACGTTTCCGTTGTCACCCCACGCGCTGCCAGTACGCGCGCAAGCAGTTCTGGAATATCCGTCTGCTGAGCAAGTTGAAGTGCAAGACGGTCGTCAGACAGCCGGGGCATCCAGCGACGCCCGGTTAGGGACCGCCCAACGCCAAGAAACCCACTGTCTGGCTCGTAGTCCACATCGCCTCCTTAGAGAGACAAGCTCCCACTATCAATCGTTTGCGAACTTTGAATCAGCGCGGTGAAAGGCTTTGATGTGCCGAACTGTCCCAGTCAGTGATCGCATAACAACCGTGTGGGTGGAGACACCTTCTGCGGTCACTTTGATGCCGTCCAGCATCGATCCATCAGTGACACCAGTTGCTGCAAAGATAACGTCGCCGCTTGCCATTTCCATCATCGAAAACTTGGCATTGAAATCCTTGACGCCCATGCGTGCGGCACGCTTTTTCTGGTCGTCATTATCAGTTATCAGGCGACCTTGCATCTGTCCACCAATGCAGCGCAGCGCAGCAGCGGCAAGCACACCTTCCGGTGCGCCCCCAACGCCAATGTACATATCGATGCCGGTTGAGCTATCGGTCGTGGCGATGATACCTGCAATGTCGCCGTCAGAGATGAGCGCCACGCGCGCGCCCACTTCGCGAATTTCTGCAATCAGTTTGGCGTGACGTGGACGATCAAGCACACAGACGCAAATCTCACCAACGTCCACACCCTTAGCCTGCGCCAGAGCCTTGATGTTATCGCTAGCCGATGAATCGAGATCGACGATCCCATCAGGGAAACCCCCACCAATGGCAATTTTGTCCATATAGACATCAGGTGCGTTGAGAAGCGTGCCGCCCTCCGCCATGGCGACTACGGCCAGAGCGTTCTGCATGTTCTTTGCGGTAAGCGTGGTGCCTTCCAGGGGGTCGAGGGCAATATCAACTTTTGGACCGTTTTTAGTGCCGACCTCTTCCCCAATATAAAGCATCGGAGCCTCGTCTCGTTCGCCTTCGCCAATCACGATGACGCCATCGATATCCAGTGCGTTCAGCTCCTGTCGCATGGCGTCCACGGCTGCCTGGTCTGCAGCCTTCTCATCGCCCCGGCCTGAAAGCCTGGAAGCAGCGACAGCAGCACGTTCAGTGACCCGGACAAGCTCCAACGCCAGGGTGCGGCTTAAACCTGTCGTTTTAGTGGATTTCTTCGTTGTCATCGGGGTCCCCGTCTATCTCAAACGTTTCATTGATCTTTGTTGGGCGAGTTTTAGCGATCTTCTATGCGGATCACAACCGGTGCGCTCACCACATCCGCATGTTCCTCAAGCAGGGAGAGAGCTTTTTGCATGGTCGCTTCCCGCGTCTCATGAGTGAGGAGCACAACAGGCAGCCATTCTCCCCCCTGTCCTCGATCTGGATGCTGAACGATCTGTTCGATAGACACGCCCGCATCTGCGAGGGCTTTGGTAATTTCGGCCATGCTCCCCGCCCGGTCGGCAGCTTTCACGTGTAGATAGTAGGAGCCAGAATGGTCCGCCATGTCGGCAGAACGTGGAGCGCTCAGGGCGGAATGCGGCAACCCAAACGGAGGAAATACAATCCCTCGGGCAATATCCACCAGATCGGCGATTACAGCCGAGGCTGTGGGGCCTTCACCGGCACCAGGGCCTTCCAGCACCACATTACCCACCGAGCTACCTTCCACCGAAACAGCATTCGTCACACCAGAGACAGCTGCAAGAGGTGACGTCAGGGGCACAAGAGCAGGGTGAACCCGCTGCTCAACCAGCCCTTTGTCGTTCAGTGTGGTAATGCCGAGTAATTTGACCCGGTAGCCAAATTCAGCTGCAAAATGGATGTCATCAATGCCAATCGCTTCAATGCCCTCAACATAGACAGAGCCAAAATCCACCCGTGTGCCAAACGCAATACTGGCAAGGATCGCAAGCTTGTGGGCCGCATCTATGCCACCAACATCAAAACTCGGGTCTGCTTCCGCATATCCCAGTTTCTGTGCGTCTCCCAGGACATCAGAAAAGTCGGCACCCGTGGCCTCCATTTCCGTCAAAATATAGTTGCAAGTGCCGTTGAGGATGCCCGCGACAGAATGAATGCTGTTCGCCACCAGCCCTTCACGCATCGCCTTGATGATGGGAATGCCACCAGCGACCGCCGCCTCATAGTTCAAAGCCGCCCCACTCTGCTCGGCAATGGCCGCCAGGTTCGCTCCGTGATGGGCAACAAGCGCCTTATTGGCAGTAACAACGTGCCGGCCAGCGGCCAGGGCAGCCTCAACCGCGACCTTCGCCGGACCATCAGCCCCGCCCATTAGCTCTACAAAGACATCAATATCGGCTTGCCCGGCCATCGCAATCGGGTCGTCGAACCAGACCGCAGCAGATTGATCAAAACCACGGTCTTTCGAGCGATCACGGGCACTAACAGCCGAAATTACAATCGGTCGTCCCGCCAGAGAGGCCAAACGGTCACCCTGCTGCTCCAATATCTTGCCGACGCCACCGCCGACCGTGCCCAACCCCGCAAGGCCAATACGCAGTGGTTTTGTCATCAATTACGCTTTCTGCTCGGGGTAAGGAACAACGGTTCCGCCTGACGGATCATAGTTCGCCAGGATTTTATCCGCATCGCCCAGGAATTTTTTCACACTCCGGGCGGCCTGTCGGATCCGCTGCTCATTTTCAACAAACCCGATGCGAACATGGTCGTCGCCATATTCACCAAACCCGACACCAGCCGCGACGGCAATGTCCGCGTGCTCAAGCAAAAGCATGGAAAAAGCCAAAGACCCAAGGTGTTTGAACTTCTCAGGGATCGGCGCCCAGGCAAACATRCCAGCCTTYGGCTTGGGAATATCCCAYCCGGCCCGMGCCATRGAYTCGATCAGAATGTCGCGACGYRCCTGATAAATCCCRCGAATTTCCTCAATACASTCCGTYGGYCCRTTRAGYGCYGCWGTMGCCGCCACCTGAATTGGCGTGAAAGCGCCATAATCCAGGTAGGATTTGACCCGGCCCAGGGCCCCGATCAGACGCTCATTACCCACGGCAAAGCCCATCCGCCAGCCCGGCATCGCAAACGTCTTGGACAATGATGTGAACTCAACCGCAATATCAATCGCGCCCGGCACTTCCAGAATGGAAGGCGGTGGCGGCGTATCGTCAAAATAGATCTCCGCATAGGCAAGGTCAGAGATCAAAATCAAATTATGCTGCTTGGCTATCTGCACGACTTCTTTGTAAAAATCGAGAGTAGCCACGTAACCCGTTGGATTTGAAGGGTAATTCAGGACCAGAGCAGAAGGTGCCGGAACAGAATGGCGCAACGCCCGGTTGAGTGCCCGCAGGTAGTCCTCTCCAGGCTCACCCGGCAGATGCCGGACAACACTACCGGAAATAATGAACCCAAAGGCATGGATCGGATAGCTGGGATTGGGCACCAGGATCACATCACCCGGCGCGGAAATTGCCTGCGCAAGGTTCGCCAGCCCCTCTTTGGAGCCAAGTGTGGCGATAACCTGTGTTTCCGGGTTCAGTTTCACCCCAAACCGCCGCTCATAATAGGCAGCCTGGGCCCGCCTGAGGCCAGGAATGCCCCGCGAGGACGAATAACGGTGGGTCCGCGGATCAGCCACAGTTTCAACCAGCTTATCGACAATATGCTGGGGCGTCGGCATGTCCGGATTGCCCATGCCGAAATCGATAATATCCCGGCCTTCCGCTCGCGCCTTCGCTGTGGCCCGATTGACCACCTCCAAAACATAAGGAGGGAGGCGCTTGATGCGGTGAAATTCCTCTGTCATCTCAAAGAACTCCGGCTGGATAGCCTTGGAAAAATGTGGGTGAGCCAAAAAAAGGCCCGGTTTGGCATGAAACATACGGGATAGTGCGCTTTATACCCCCAATAAATTGCCGGGACTATGAGTTTCCGGCAACAAGGGATCGCGCGGCGCGATAGATCAGGAATAGGAAGAATAAACCGCTGAAAACGGCCGAATAGCGGTTGAAATCAGCAAAACCAGCGCGTTATTCGATAAATATCTCGGCGCGCCGGTTACCCGCTTCTCCCGCAGGCATGGATTCGTAATAGACCGGGACAGCATCGCCCTTGGCCTCCACAAACACCCGCGACGGGTCGACCCCGCTTTGGATCAACGCATTGGCAACGGCTGTTGCCCGGTCAAGCGACACTCTGAAATTGGTGAGCAGATGCTTGCCAATGTCTAGGTCTCCTGTCCGGCTGGAAGCGTGGCCAACAATTCGCACAACGCCCCCCAGATCGACGACAGCTTTCGCCGCCTGAGTGATGGTCTGACGATCCGCCGATGTCAGGTGTACCGATCCATGGCCAAAATTCACCACATACGGGGGAATATTGCCCGGTCCGCCCTGGTTTGCGTAAATCGCAGGAGCCACAACCCTATTTGATGGCTGCAACGAGGCACCCGGCCCAGGAAGACCCAAAAGAGCGTCCATATTAACCTGCACAGGGTCCTGCGGATCAGCCGTCCCGGTTACAGCACCAGAAGATGCGCCGTAACGCGCGCTAACCACCGACCCGGCGGCTTCCAACGCTTCATGTGTCAAAGCCGGCGCCGTTGACCGCTCGAAGCGATCCTGCGGACGACTGGTACTTGTCGCAACAACAGCTGCAGGTGTGCTTGGCTGTACGGCAGTCGCCACGGGTGCAGGCGCAGGTGCTTGCACCGCGGCAGACGCTGGATTCACAGCACTAACCCGGTCATCAATGATCGTGCGGTTTGTTTCTACGCGGGCACGACGCTCACTTTCTGGCAGCGCGGGCACGGCGGCCCGGCGAGCAGGCTGAACGGGAGCCGATGCAACTCGGGCACGGGCAACAGGTTCAGCCGCAACAGGAACTGGGCTGGGCTCAACCACTGCCTGAGCAGCAGCAACCGGCGCCGGAACCGTGACAGGAGCAACCGTCACCTCGGTGGTGGCAGCAGGTCTTGTTGCAGGCGCCTCCACCTGAGTGGCAAGTTCGGTTCCTGGGAGTGAATGCCCACCCCGCGCAGGCACCGGAATAACGCCAATTTCCGCCAGATTTTGAGTATTCGTCGTCTCAACGGCTGTCGTTGGCGCAGGGGTCACCGTTGTCGCTGCAATCACAGGAATGGGAGCTGGCTTAGCACTGCGCGGTGCCTGAGCAGGTGTTTCTGTTCCCCCCCGCAAGACTTCATCTGTATAACGCGCGCGTTCCCGGTCGGCGGCTAGACCGTCGGATACCCGACGCCGCTCCTCAACTGAACTAATACCCGTTGGCTTGTCCGGCACATCTGCAAGCTGGGGAAAATCCTTGTCTTCTGAGGCGTCGGCCGCAGCTGCTACCGCATCGTCCCCATAAATCAACGAAGGCCGCGCCCAGTCAGGAGCCGTCGAACAGGCCGCAAGTCCGGCGATGAGCAAGATAGCACCGGCCCGCTTACCAGCGGTCAGCGCCGCCTTCCCGGCATCAACAATCTTATGATCGTTCATCTGACACATCGTCATCACTGACGCCCCCAACACGTGACCGAGCATGGGCCGCTCCCTTTTGATACCCGCCGAAAGTTCATTGTGAAATTCCATAGCGCGGGTCACAGAATAATACTGTCGTCATTCTATATTATAAACGCGCGTGGCGTAACCAGAGGGTACCCGGCTTTTTTACGACTTTTCTTCGAAGCACCTTCATGTCTTTCGAAGAGATTTCGATTGCACGACGCACCCGCGACAAAAGCAATTACAATCCAATTGAAGACAGTGCGCGACTCCGTTGACCACGCTTACTTTTTGACCCTCCAGGTCGGTGTGCAACACCACATCATGCAGCCTTCTTCCTCAGTGGTTCTTTCTTCGCTCACACTCTTAATGCAAGGCATGAAGAACAAATAATGCAAGGCATGAAGAACAAAGAAAAACTCAACAATATCAAATTGATAAGAAAATTTTATACCATTCTGAATTAACTATGTGCCGACCGCGCGCGTGCAATCCATATCCCCGGATTTTCGCAGCCCCCACTGCCACAATGAGCCATAGGCACCCACCTATCCCCCGTCTATGGTCCGCGCCTCCACTTTCCAGCAAGCGACTCGTTCATGACATCTGGTTTCACAACTGACTTAAGCTTCACCCTGATCGGCCTGGTTCTGCTGACCGCGCTGATGCACGCCAGTTGGAATGCCATGGTCCGCGCGGGCGATGACCGCTTAAGTTCTCTCGCCCTCATGACCGGCACCACAGCCCTTCTGGCTCTGCCGGTTCTGCCCTTCCTGCCGCTCCCGAACCTGGAAACCTGGGCCATTCTTGCTTTCACCCTGATCCCCCACACTGGGTACAAGCTCTTCCTCGCCCGCGCCTACACCCATGGTGATTTGGGCCACGTCTATCCCATCGCCCGGGGGTCTGCCCCCCTGCTGGTGGCCATCGGCGCTTTTCTCCTTCTGGGGGAAACCCTGTCTCTCTGGGCAATAGCCGGGCTGGTCCTTGTGACCGGCGGCATCATGAGCCTGGCTTGGAAAAAACGGGGTGGAACAGCAGAAGAACGCAAAGCCACCCTCTACGCCCTGATCACGGCGGGTTTCATTGCCACGTACACGATGTCTGATGGGATTGGAGGCCGGGTCGCAGAAACACCCCTCACCTATGTTTTCTGGCTTTTTCTGCTGGACGGAACCGTTTTCTTCGCCATTGGGCTCCACCAGCGAGGCTGGAAATCATTGCGGGCCACCCGGTCCGTCTGGACAGTGGCCTTCGGCGGCGGCGTCCTGCAGATGGTTGCCTATGCCATCGTCATCTGGGCGATGAGCGTGGCCCCGCTTGGCCCCATATCTGCGTTGCGGGAAACCAGCGTGATTTTCGCGGCTCTGCTCTCTGCCTACATGCTGAAAGAACCAATTGGCCGGATTGGCATCGCGGCAGCCATCATCGTTGCACTAGGTGTCGCCTTGATCCGGTTTTAGGGACCAAGGAAAACTCTAGCTCCCCACAACAAGCCCCGCAGCTTCGTCCAGCCCCAGCATCAGGTTCATGTTCTGCACAGCGGCACCTGAGGCACCCTTGCCCAGATTGTCGAGCAGCGCGACGAGGCGCACCTGATGCGTCTTGTCATTGCCGAAGACAAACAGTTTCATCTGATTGGTATGATTGAGCCCTTCTGGATCAAGATTGGCCATCTCTGCCGTCTCAGTTTCACTTGCCACCGTAACAAACTGTTCTCCCAGATAGGCTTCCGACAAAGCGTCGCGCAACATCGCCGCCGTGACGTCCCCCTTCAGGGCCCACAATTGCAACGGGATCTCCACCAGCATGCCCTGCCTGTAGCGCCCCACCGCCGGACTGAAAAGCGGCAGATGGGTAAGTTCACAATAGGTCTGCATCTCCGGCACATGTTTGTGCGCAAGCGTCAGGCCATAAAGATGAAACGGTTGTCCGCCTTGCGCCACAGCAAACGTTGGCGTGGGACCGCCTTCAAAATCTTCAATCATGGTGCGACCGCCGCCGCTGTAGCCTGACACTGCATTGACGGTGAGCGGGAAGTCATGTGGCAACAGCCCGGCTTCAACCAGAGGCCGCACGAGCGAAATTGCCCCGGTGGGATAGCAACCGGGATTTGAAATCCGCTTAGACGCAGCGACAGTCTCCCGATGGCCCTTTGTCATCTCCGGAAAGCCATAGGTCCATCCCTCCGCCACCCGGTGAGCGGTGGAGGCGTCAATGACACCGACATCGGCATTTTCAATCAACGACACAGCTTCAATGGCGGCAGCATCAGGCAAACACAGAAACACCACATCAGCGGTGTTGAGCAGCCGTTTGCGTTCATCCACGTCTTTGCGCAAAGCAGGATCAATCTGCAACAGTTCCAGATCAGGGCGACCACTAATCCGTTCCCGGATTAAAAGCCCCGTTGTTCCTGCCTCACCGTCGATAAAAATCCGTTTCATCTCTCTCACCAATCGTTCGTCGCATGCAGCATAACAAAACCAGACACCCACTAACAAAAAAAGGGGCACCTTGCGGCGCCCCTTTGAACCTTGTTCTCTGTTGCGATTAACGCTTGGAGAACTGGAAGCTCTTGCGCGCTTTTGGGCGACCGTATTTCTTACGTTCCACAACACGGCTGTCGCGGGTAAGGAACCCACCGCTCTTCAATACAGCACGAAGGCTTGGGTCGAAATAAGTCAGTGCCTTGGAGATACCATGACGTACGGCACCCGCCTGTCCTGACAATCCACCACCCTTAACTTTGCAGACAATATCGAACTGCGTGTCACGCTGAACAGCGTTCAACGGCTGACGAAGCACCATGCGCAGCACAGGGCGCGCAAAGTAAACGTCCAGCTCTCTGTCGTTCACCGTGATCTTGCCTGAACCCGGCTTGATCCAGACACGAGCGACCGCGTCCTTCCGYTTGCCCGTRGCATAWGMRCGACCAAACTTGTCAATCTTGGGTTCTACTGGCGCTGGYGCTTCTTCCACCGGCGTCACAACTTCTTTCAGGTCTTCCAGTGTGCGTGTTTCTTCAGACATTACGCACTCCTCGTGTTTTTAGAGTTCATGGCGGCCACATCCAGTTTTACTGGCTTCTGGGCTTCGTGCGGATGATCGGCCCCGGCATAGATATGCAGGCTCGACATCTGCTTCCGGGACAAAGGTCCACCAGGAAGCATCCGCTTGACGGCCAGTTCAACAACCCGCGTCGGGTGCTTGCCGCCCAGAATTCTCTCTGGCGTGGTTTCCTTGATCCCACCGGGGTGACCGGTGTGACGGTAGTATTTTTTGTCCGTGAGCTTCTTGCCGGTCATCACGATCTTTTCAGCATTCACGATAATAATGTTGTCACCGCAGTCGATGTGGGGCGTAAAGATCGGCAGATGCTTGCCACGCAGACGCATCGCAACAATTGACGCCAGACGACCAACAACAAGGCCTTCCGCATCAATAACGATCCACTTTTTCACCATATCGGCGGTTTTTGCACTGTAGGTTTTCATCTCGACCCTTGCCTAAACCTTCATAAAACAGATAAAGGCACCTCCAAAGGCGCCCGTTGACGAGGTTTCTAGGGGAGCGAATGAGCCAAGTCAACACATTTGGATCCGAAAACCGGAAGAAATTCAATCGCTTAGAAATACGGTATTTAAATACCGTAAAATTATCGGGTCGGCGGGATCGAATAAGTCGAGGTCACATGGGCCACCGGCGCGTCTTCCTCCCCAGCGCTATAAATCGACACTTCACCCACCGCCAGACGTTTGCCCAGCTTCAGCAGCTTGGCCTCCGCGATCAGGTCACAAAGCGCTGGTTTGCGTATGAAATTGATGTTGAGATTGGTGGTGACAGCCAGCGCCACAGGGCCGATATGGGCCAGGATCACGGCGTACATGGCATGATCCGCCAGCGCCATCATGGTGGGGCCGGAAATCGTGCCGCCCGGACGCAGGTTCGCCTCCGACACTTTGCGACGCACGCGAACCGTACCGGGGCCGATTTCTTCAATGAGGGTCCCCACGTCACTGCTCCCCTCCTCGCCCGCCAGCGCTTGCGGGAAGGCTTTGACAAAAAACGCTGACAATTCCGCCACCGTCATGACGGGTTTCAATGTGTGCCCCACGCAAAATCTCCTCAGTTACAAATCCGCTGCACCCTAGCGGGACAGCTTATGTGCAGCAAATCRGCCCTGACGCGCSCCCGACAARTCCCTAWCATGCTGCCAAATAACAAGAGGGACGCACSATGGCCCAGACAGCRCSAGCACAAGATCAATCCATCCTCTTAMGAGACGATGCGRACGGCATTGCCCGACTGACCCTCAACCGGCCCAAACAACGCAACGCCCTGTCAGAAGCCATGATGCAGGCKCTGACCGCCGAGATGRAAGCCATYGCCACCGACCCYTCCGTACGCGCCGTCATTCTGGCCGGAAACGGTCCGGGCTTTTGTGCAGGCCATGACCTGAAAGAACTCACCGCCGCCCGTGCCAACGAGGATCGCGGCAGCGCCTATTACGCCCGTATCATGAAACTCTGCTCGACCATGATGCTCTCCATCATGCGCTCGCCCAAACCCGTGATTGCCCGGGTTCACGGCATCGCTACGGCTGCGGGCTGTCAGCTTGTCGCCAGCTGTGATCTGGCCATCKCRGCARACGATGCCATGTTYGCAACMCCCGGCGTCAATATTGGGCTGTTYTGYTCAACCCCCATGGTTGCCYTGTCGCGCAATGTGACCCGCAAACATGCAATGGARATGYTGCTSATCGGCGACATGATCGACGCGGCCCATGCGGCMCGCATYGGCCTYATCAACAARRCCGTTGCAKCTGCAGACCTGGACARCGCYGTGCAGGAAATGGCYRSCAAGATCACCTCCAAATCATCCCTCACYCTGGCRATTGGCAAAGAGGCTTTCTACAACCAGCTGGAGATGGGMATAGAAGACGCCTACGCCTATGCAAGCGAAGTGATGGTGAAAAACATGCTGGCCCACGATGCCGAAGAAGGCATCAATGCGTTTATCGAAAAACGCGATCCCAAGTGGGAAGACAGGTAAGCGCGGGATGGCTTATGGCACCTACTCCCCCGATCTGCTGACGCGTATCCTGCGGGAAACCAAAACCATCGCCCTGGTGGGAGCCAGTGCAGACTGGCGTAAGGCGAGTTTCATTGTCATGAAATATATGCTGAGCAAAGGCTATGATGTGATCCCGGTCAATCCGCGCGCAGCCGGTACCGAAATTCTAGGCCGTCCTGTGGTGGCGGCATTGGCGAACATAACCCACCCCATCGACATGGTGGATATTTTCCGCAATGCAGAAGCTGCTGGTGGGGTATCCGATGAAGCCATCACTATTGGCGCAAAAACCGTCTGGATGCAGCTCGCCATCATCAACGAACCTGCCGCCGCGCGTGCAGAGAGTGCCGGATTGACCGTCATCATGGACCGTTGCCCGAAAGTGGAATACAGCCGTCTATGTGGTGAAGGGGGTTGGATGGGCCTCCCCTCCAACATCATCTCAAGCCGACGTACAAGGCGCCTCGCTCGCTAAACCAAAGCACAAGAAACTGCAAACACGATAGGAAAACAAATGAGTGATTACGGATTTAACACCATTGCCATTCATGCCGGTGCTGCTCCAGACCCGACAACCGGATCGCGGGCAACGCCGATCTATCAAACCACCTCGTTTGTTTTCGACGATGTCGATCACGCTGCGAGCCTGTTCAATCTTCAGGCGTTCGGAAACATCTACACCCGTATCACCAATCCAACGACCGCCGTTCTCGAAGAACGCGTTGCGACATTGGAAGGCGGTGTTGCCGGTGTTGGGCTCGCATCCGGCCACGCGGCACAACTGGTCGTCTTCCACACGCTTATGCAGCCAGGCGACCACTTCGTCGCGGCGCGCCAGCTCTACGGCGGTTCCATCACGCAGTTCGGCCAGTCATTCAAAAAATTCGACTGGCATGTCGACTGGGCCGATGCCACCGACATGGCATCAATGAAGGCAGCCATTGGGCCGAAGACAAAAGCCATATTCATCGAGAGCATCGCCAACCCCGGTGGTCTGGTGACCGACATTGGTGCCATCGCCGACATCGCACACGAAGCGGGTATCCCTCTTATTGTCGACAACACATTGGCCTCGCCTTACCTCTGCCAGCCACTCAAACATGGCGCAGATATTATCGTGCATTCCGCGACCAAATTTCTGGGCGGTCACGGCAACTCCATGGGCGGCGTGATCGTCGATGGGGGCAAGTTTGACTGGTCGGCCTCGGATAAGTACCCGACCCTGTCTGCTCCCAATGACAGCTATCATGGGATGAAAATTCACGACACGTTCGGGGAGATCGCCTTCGCCATCGCCTGCCGCGTTCTGGGCCTGCGGGATCTGGGACCTGCCATCTCCCCCATCAATTCCTTCATGATCATCACCGGCATCGAGACCCTGCCCCTGCGCATGGCACGTCACACGGAGAATGCGCTCGCGGTTGCAGAGTTTCTGAAGACCCATGACGCCGTCAGCTGGGTCTCCTATGCCGGGCTCGCCGACGACCCGAGCCACGCATTGATGAAAAAATACACACCCAATGGGGCGGGCGCTGTCTTTACCTTCGGTGTTAAAGGCGGTTATGACGCCGGCATCAAACTGGTGAACAACGTCAACCTGCTGAGCCACCTCGCCAATGTGGGCGATACGCGCAGTCTGATTATTCATCCCGCATCAACGACCCACAGGCAGCTCTCAGAAGAACAGCAAAAAGCGGCAGGGGCTGGACCCGACGTGGTGCGTCTTTCTGTTGGATTGGAAGATGCGGCCGACATCATTGCGGATCTGGAACAAGCTCTGTCGGCATAACCCACAATCACAGGCGACCTGGCATGCCGGAAGTATACGACCCAAAGACGCTCGATTTTTATTCGCAAACATCTGAGACCTATTTGGGAAGCCGTCCAGACGGTGTTAGCCGCCATCTTCATTCGTTTCTCTCCCAGCTCCCTCCCGCAGTTTCTATTCTCGAACTGGGGTGTGGAGCTGGACGAGATGCAGAGGCGATGATGGCCGCTGGCTTTCATGTCGACCCGACAGACGGTGTGCCTGAGATCGCACATGTGGCATCCAAGCGGTTGGGCCGCGATGTGCGCGTGATGCGCTTCGATCAACTGGATGCCACCAACRCMTATGAYGCMGTTTGGGCAAATGCGAGCCTTCTTCACGTGCCRCGCGACCGTTTGTCCGCGATCCTCAAGTTGATATTCAACGCGCTCAAACCCGGCGGATTGCATTTCGCGAGCTTCAAAGGCGGCGGCACAGAGGGACGGGACGACCGCGCGCGCTACTATAATTATCTGGCCCGTGAAGAGATGATTGATTTTTATGAGTGGTCGGCAGGCTGGGAAGTCCTATCAGCCATCGAATATACCGGTGGTGGTGGATACGAACTCAAAAAAGGTCCCTGGGTCGCAATAACGACACGCAAGCCAACTTAGCTCACATCGAAATGCCCCACCAAATTTACCGCGTTGCCCGCCCCAGCACCTGAAGATGGGAAATCGCAACACTTAAAAGTAGCAGGGCGCCAAATTGATGCAGCAGCGCCAGATCAATACGCACAACGGAAATGATGNTCAGAATACCAAGGCAGACTTGCACCAATAGAGCCACCATCAAGCCGTGCCCGCTCTTGATGAGTTTTTCATCAGCGTTACGAAGCATCCAATAATGCCAAACGATAAACAGGGTGATGAGATAGGCCAACATCCGATGATTGAACTGAACCGTGCGTACATCATCGAAGAAATTCGTCCAAAACGGTTCGAGCGCATAGAGATGGCGCGGAACCAGGCTGGTGTCCATCAGCGGCCAGGTATTGAAAACAAAACCCGCATTCAGTCCCGCAACAAACGCTCCGGCGATCACCTGTAGAAAAATCACAGCAACAATAATCACGCCGATCCGTTCCATACCTGTGAAGCGCACCGGCCCCGGCATCTCACGCCGCCAGAGCGGCAGCGCCCACCAGAACATGTAGCTGTAAACYAGRAACGCRAGCCCCARGTGYGCCGCAAGTCGGTACTGGCTGACATCAATACGCTCCACCAGCCCACTCATCACCATGTACCAGCCAAGCGCGCCCTGCAGCCCTCCCAGCACAAACATGGCGGAAAGATGCGGCACCAGACGTCGCTCTACGCGCTTGGTTGCCATGAACCAGACAAAGGGAAAGAAGAAGGCAACCCCAACAAGACGCCCGAGGAAACGGTGCGCCCATTCCCACCAGTAAATTGCCTTAAATTCCTCGAGGCTCATGCCGCGATTAACGCGGATATATTCCGGGATCTGGCGATATTTTTCGAACTCAGATTCCCACGCCGCCTCATCCAAGGGGGGAACAGCCCCTGTCACGGGCTTCCATTCGGTGATCGACAGGCCGCTGTCTGTGAGACGTGTGGCCCCCCCAACAATAACCATCGATCCCACAAGCGCACAGATCACAAACAGCCAGACAGCAATGGCCCGGCGAGCAGCAATCTGCCGTTCAGTTGGTTTTGGTTGGATATCTACGTCATCTATTGTCATTGGAAGCATGACATAGCGCGACTGAGGGTCAGCAACAAGGTGTGAACCAAATCATGCTGCGGCTCGCGCGCGCTGCTTGGCGGATGCCAGCATATGCCGTAGAGAAGAGTGGAAATTTTCTAAAGGACGCCGCATGGCCCAGACTTCAAGCAAATCCCCTCAATTGCCCATCGGCGCGCGCAAGTTCCTCGGCATGTTGATCTTGATGGTGGGCTTGATCGTCTATGCAATCGCCGCCGTCTGGCTTGTGACAAGCGCCTTGCCAGACCATTGGGCTGTACACCTTGTCTTCTATCCCGTGGCCGGCATCGCCTGGGCGTTCCCGGCCAAATATCTCATCGTGTGGATGCAGAGGCCAAACGAGCCGACCTCATAGCAGGTCGTTCAGTCGAAACGACCAAACGACATTTTGTTGAGAACAAGCATCACAACAAGAAAAGCGCAAATTGCGTAAACAGCGGTCATAGGGTCGCTCCATCTATCAAAAATCAAAACCCGAGCGTAGCGGGTTGCGCGGACAATGCCCGAGAGGGGCACACCTGTCCAGATTGCTCACTGCGTCATCTCACATCATCAAAAAAACCGCCCTCAAAAGATCCAAAGACCCCATGAGGACGGCTTTTCGTTGGTCGGAGCGGCGGGATTCGAACCCACGACCCCTTGTCCCCCAGACAAGTGCGCTACCGGGCTGCGCTACGCTCCGAAAAACCCTCAAGGGAAAACATCCCCGAAAGGTGCCGCACTATAGGGGGGTGCTTGCCCGCGATCAACGGGCAAAACCGGTACTATCAAACGAATTTTTTGGTTACAGGTCCGCTGAATCTTTGGCGACAGACTTATCAAGCTCAGCTTGCAAATCGGCCAAGCGTTTGGCGATACCACCCAGAACTGCGCGTGCATCGCTGCCGAGACCCGAGGCCCCGCCTACTCCGCCCGCAGCCCCCTCGCTTGCCCGCTGCACGGAAGCCAGAGCTAGGCCAGCGACTGATTCCTCGCCCGCCGCACGTCCTGTCTCAATAACAAAACGAACGCCCTGGTCCCGAAACACTTTCTGGACGCCCTTGATCGTGTAGCCATCCTTGTAGAGAAGCGCTCTTACGCCACGCAACAGGTCCACATCTTCAGGCCGGTAATAGCGGCGCCCCCCGCCTCGCTTCAGCGGTTTGATCTGAGCGAACTTGCTTTCCCAGAAACGCAGGACGTGTTGCGGCACATCCAGATCCACGGCCACTTCGCTGATCGTGCGAAAGGCATCTGGTGATTTGCGTGAACCGCTTGTCTCAATAACCGTCATACCGGGTTAAATGGCATCCCCGTGTCGCAGGCACGTCCAGACAGCAAATCAATCCGCTGCATGATCCGCCGATGTCACTGCTTTGAGCGCTGTCAGCGCCTTGTTAATTCGTTCTTTCAACACGTGGCTCGGCCTAAAAACAAGCACGCGCCGCGGCTTGATCGGAACCTCTTCACCTGTTTTTGGATTGCGTCCCATGCGCCCGCCTTTTTGGCGAACGGAAAAAGACCCGAACGATGAGAGTTTGACCGTCTCCCCGTCCGTAAGGCTGTCGCCTATCGCCTTCAGAACTGATTCCACAAGATCTGCAGATTCGTTCCTCGACAATCCAACTTCCTGATAAACCGCCTCGCTCAGATGCGCGCGGGTAATTGTCTGCCCCATGACTATCCTCTCGCCTTAATCTAGACCCTAGGCTAGGCGAATTAACCCGTCAATATCAATGAGATGGGTGAAAGTGTTTAAGTAGAAATTGGCACTTCAAGTGTCCAGACACATTGAGCCGGTTACCAGCGCACCAACGCAGATCCCCAAGTGAAGCCGCCACCCATGGCTTCCAACAAAACCAGATCACCGCGTTTGATCCGACCGTCAGCGACTGCAACGCTAAGCGCCAGCGGCACAGACGCCGCAGAGGTATTTCCATGCTCTGCAACGGTCATAACCACCTTCTCAGGCGGCAGACCGATTCGTTTTGCCGTGCTGTCCAGAATGCGCTTGTTGGCCTGATGCGGCACGAACCAGTCAATATCCTCAATCGTAAGGTCTGTCGCCAGAAGCGCTTCATTGATCACATCAGCGATATTCACAACCGCATGACGAAACACATCGCGACCAACCATCCGCACATGGCCGACCGTCTGCGTTGTCGAAGGTCCGCCATCTACGTAAAGCTTATCTTTGTAACGCCCGTCACTGTGAAGGTGTGCGGTCAGAATACCTCGGTCGGCAACAGTGCCGTCGCCACCCTCTTCTGACTTCAGTACAACAGCCCCTGCACCATCGCCGAACAGCACGCAGGTCGTACGATCTTCCCAATCCAGAAGCCGGGAAAAAGTCTCCGCGCCGATCACCAACGCATTTTTGAACTGACCCGCCTTCAGAAAATTGTCTGCAGTCGACAAGCTGAAAACAAACCCAGAGCAAACGGCCTGCAGATCAAAGGCAGCGCCGTGATGAATACCGAGAGCGTCTTGAACAATCGTTGCCGTCGCCGGGAACGTATTGTCCGGTGTCGTCGTCGCCATGACGATCAGGTCGATCTCCTGCGCATCCATGTTGGCATTTTCAAGTGCTGCTTTCGCGGCAGCTATCGCAAGGTCTGATGTAAATTGGCCATCGGCCACCATGTGACGCTGCCGGATGCCAGAACGCTCAACGATCCACTCGTCGCTCGTATCAACAAATTTGGCAAGATCATCGTTGGTTACGATGCGCTCAGGGAGGTAAGAACCAACCCCGGCGATCACACTTCTTCTAACACTCACGATACCGCAGCCTCACCTTGTGTCGCTGTGTCGGCAGTGCCAACACCCTCTCTAAGCTCATCCATGCGCTGCAGGTCTGCGGTAATTTTCGTCACCAGGTCTGCAGACGCAATATCGACAGCAAGATCAATAGCAGACGCGATACCCGCAGCATCTGCACTCCCGTGGCTCTTCACCACCAAACCGTTTAACCCCATGAACAAACCGCCATTGTGAACATTGGGATCAAGCCGGGCCCGCAGCATGTTAAATGCCGTCTGGGCGAAAAAATATCCAAGTTTCGTAAAGATCGTCCGGGACATCGCTTCGCGCAAATAACTACTGATCAACCGGGCCGTGCCTTCAGCCGTTTTAAGAGCGACGTTCCCGGTGAACCCATCCGTCACCACGACATCAACAGTTCCCTTGGCGATGTCGTCGCCCTCGACAAACCCGTGAAATTTGATCGGAAGATTGGATGTGCGCAGGGCCTGAGCAGCGTCTTTAACAATTTCAGTCCCTTTCATTTCCTCTTCGCCAATATTCAGAATGCCAACGCTTGGACGATCAATGCCAAACAACACCCGGGCGTAGGCTTCTCCCATCACCGCAAACTGCACAAGCTGCTTTGCATCAGGACCAATGGTCGCCCCGCAATCCAGCACAATGCTTTCACCACGCGTCGTTGGCAGAATGGCCGCGAGTGCTGGCCGGTCGATGTTCGGGATCATTTTCAAGATGACTTTGGACATCGCCATCAGCGCACCGGTGTTCCCCGCAGAGACGGCAGCTTGTGCCTCACCCTGACGAAGAGCGTAGATTGCCTGCCACATGCTGCTCGTCTTGCGCCCCCGGCGCAAAGCCTGGCTGGGCTTGTCATCCATCGAGATCGAAACCTCGGTATGAATAACGGTGCTGGCATCAGCGACGCGCGGTGAATTCTCCAGCGCGCGCCGAATTTGAGTTTCGTCACCGAACAGCAGATACCGCACTTCGGGGTGACGGACATGTGCAATTTCAGCACCCGCAATGATAACGGAGGGACCAATGTCCCCTCCCATCGCATCAAGAGAGATCGTAAGTTCGCGAACCAATGGTCAGACCGTCCTCTAACAGAGTTTGCAGGATACGAAACCGACACCGAGCATCAGCCCAAAGCGCTTCCCGCATGCCGCGCGCCCCGACAATACTCAGTCTGATCGCCGAGACAACCGAAAACAGTGCTAAAATTCACACCTATTTATCGCCATTCAGCTTGAAATTCTTGAGTACATCAAAGGGGTTATCTTTTTTTCCTAATGTCTCGCTGGACCCTACGTCCTCAGCACCTACCATTGGCTTATGCGCAGCCTTTGCCCGCACATGCTCGGGCGCTTTTGGATAAGGGTCGAGAGCTAGAACCAATTGTTCAGCGACTATTTCGCCTAGATCAATTCCCGCCTCAGGCAGATTCTCCGGCTCATCCTCAAGGGGATTGACCGCAACCTCCCGGTTCCCCTCACCTTCGAGCACTAACGGGCGATATCGCAGAACGAACGTCTGGCTAAGCGAGGCCTGCACAGGCTCCAGGCTCACCACACAGGCTTGCGTGACATCGGCTGAAAAAGTGCCCTCTACGGTCAACCCCATTTTACGCCAAGGAAACACTTCCACCTGGGTGGAAAGCGAATCGATAGACAACAACCCCAACCGTTCGGCTACGACAGCACACGCAGCACTGTCCGCATCCAGCTTCAGACGAAGGCCAGCTGCGGGCACGTCGTCGCGCAGCACAACCCGCGAAAACCCAGACGGTGTCGAAATATCGTCACTCACGAGGCCACCTCGACCTGCGGCTGCGCTTCAGGTGCAGGAGAAAAAACGATCTCGCCACGGGTCAGAGCATTCAGGGAGAGGTCTTTGAGAATTTCCCGTGTCTGCCGCGCATAATTTGCCAGCATCTTGATCTGCCCAGGTGCCACATCAATCTCAGGAAAAATATTGCGCTTCAATGCCTCTTCAAACACCGTTTCATCATCTGCCTGAAGCCCTTCATCATACGCCCCAAGGCGCCCATAGAACGCCTGCGCCATTTTTTTCACTTTTTTGCCAACAGACAGATCGCCGACGCCCATTTCCCTCAACGCCTGATCCATATCGTCGAACATCACATCAAACAGCCGTTGCCGCAGCTCCTTGGCCGAGCTGCCTTCCACGGAAAGACGATCAATAACCAGAACCATATGCAGGACAATCATGTCGAAACGCCCGTCCAAAGTGTCGGGAACGCCCACATTCAGATAAAATTGAGGTGATCGGGCCTGATTGACCAGAGACCGATAAAGCAAATAAGCGCTATCGTCCTTTGACGAAAATCCAAACCATTGTTTCCAAGACATGAGCATGCTTTCTACAAAATCCGCCCCTTTTTGGCGGCAAAACTTGAAACGAGACGTCGTTACAGGTAGGTCAATTGAGCAATACCTGCCATTGTTCCGACATCACCATCATGACACTCACCTGGAGCGTAAAGATAATTCGATGAGACAGCATTTAGCCGCTCTATTTACTCCGTTCAAGCCTGTTGTTCTAGCAATTGCCCTCGGCGGCATGTCTGTCAGCGCCTGTTCCCCAGTTATCGAAGAGCGGGGCTATGTCTACGATCAGAGAGATTTTGAGAAAATTGAAGCCGGACTCACCAGTCAGGCAGAAGTTGAAGACATTCTCGGCACCCCTTCCACCATCGTGGCGGTCAACGGAAAAGCTTGGTTTTATATTTCTTCGACCTTCGAAAAATTGATGTTCTACGTGCCTGAGGAAATCGATCGCAAAGTCGTTGCCATCTACTTTGATGAAACAGATACCGTCGAGGAAGTTGGTTATTACGGTCTTGAGGACGGTCAGGTGATTGACTTTAGAACCCGAAAAACACCAACACGAGGCAAGGAATTGACGGTGCTTGGCCAAATATTTGGCAATCTGGGCCGGTTCAACCAAAACAGCGCACCCTAATTTCGGTGCCAGCTTGCTCATAAGCATCAGTACGCTCTAGAGGCGGAACAGAGCTCGAGCTCTGTTTTGTCTGATTTTCAAAATGTATGTATCGAGTGACATTGTCACACTGATTTAACTCACCACAGACCACTCAGGTTCAAACACCATGGCTTCCAAACTCAAACCCGGCGTGCAAACCGGCACCGATTACATCGCTCTCGTCGACGCCTGCAAGGCGGGAGGCTATGCCCTACCCGCCGTCAATGTGGTCAACACCGACTCAATCAATGCCGTGCTTGAAGCCGCCGCTAAAGCCAAATCAGACATCATCATCCAGCTGTCTGGCGGCGGCGCGCAATTTTATGCCGGCAAGGGCATCAAAGATGCTGAGAAAGCAAAAGTACTGGGCGGAATTTCGGCAGCTGAACACGTGCACCGGGTTGCAGAGGCATATGGCATCTGCGCCGTCCTCCACACAGACCACGCCAACCGGGCACTGATCCCCTGGGTTGATGCTCTGATTGATGCGGGCGAGGAACGGTTCAAGGCCACCGGTCGCGCGCTCTTCAGCTCTCACATGCTGGACCTGTCAGAAGAAAGCCTGGAAGACAATATCAGCGAATGCGAACGCATCCTGAAGCGGCTGGCCCCCATCGGCATGAGCCTGGAAATCGAACTGGGCGTCACCGGCGGTGAGGAAGATGGCGTTGGCAAAGACCTGGATGAGATCGACAATGACAAGCTCTACACCCAGCCCGACGAGGTATTGACGGCCTATCGGCGCCTGTCGCCTCTCGGTCATTTCTCCGTCGCTGCCGCCTTTGGCAACGTGCATGGGGTTTACAAGCCGGGCAATGTGAAACTGCGCCCAGAAATTCTAAAAGCTTCACAGGAAGCAGTGTCCTCTGCTGAGGGCACTGGAAACCACCCTCTCCATTTTGTCTTTCATGGCGGATCGGGCTCTGAAAAAGCCAAGATCAAGGAAGCAGTCAGCTACGGCGTCTTCAAAATGAACATCGACACCGACACTCAATTTGCCTTCGCAGAACGCGTCGGCAGCTATGTCGAGGAACATGCCCGGGCGTTTAAATACCAAATCGACCCGGAAACAGATAAGCCTTACAAAAAACAATACGACCCGCGTGCCTGGTTGCGCAAAGGCGAAGAAGGCATCATCGATCGCCTGATCATTGCCTGTGACGATCTGGGCTCGACCGGCAGATCGCTGGCTCTCTAAGAAGCCAGGACGGCACAACAAAAAACCCCGCAAGGATCGCTCCTCGCGGGGTTTRTYTTTGTCTGAGGACGRTTTAGGGGTGAGCAAAAACAGCCAACAGCAGCAACGCCACAATGTTCGTGATCTTGATCATTGGGTTCACTGCAGGGCCGGACGTATCCTTGTAAGGATCGCCAACCGTATCACCGGTAATCGCGGCCTTGTGAGCCTCTGACCCCTTGCCACCATGATGGCCATCTTCAATGTACTTTTTGGCATTGTCCCATGCGCCACCACCGGCGGTCATGGACAGAGCCARGAAGAGRCCCGTGACGATAACCCCCAGCAACATCGCTCCCAGTGCTGAGAAAGCAGCTGACTTGTCCGCAACCTGAAGCACAATGAAGTAGAGGGCGACAGGTGACAGCACAGGCAGCAAAGACGGRACCACCATCTCTTTGATCGCAGCCTTGGTCAGCAGATCGACAGCTGCACCATAGTCTGGCTTTTCCGTGCCTTTCATGATGCCTGGCTTCTCTCTGAACTGACGGCGAACTTCTTCAACAATCGCGCCCGCAGCCCGGCCAACGGCCATCATGCCCATCGAGCCGAAGAGATATGGCAACATACCACCAACGAAGAGACCCACAATCACGTAAGGGTTAGAGAGCGAGAAGTCTGCAACAACCCCTGCAAAATACGGATAGGTATCAGGATCAGCCGCAAACAACAGCAGATCCTGTGTGTACGCCGCAAAGAGAACCAGAGCGCCCAAACCAGCAGACCCGATCGCATAACCCTTGGTAACAGCTTTCGTTGTGTTACCAACCGCATCAAGCGCGTCCGTTGTTTTACGCACATCTTCTGGCAAGTCAGCCATTTCAGCGATACCGCCTGCATTGTCCGTCACAGGACCGAAGGCATCGAGCGCCACAACCATGCCCGCAAGAGCCAGCATCGTCGTCACGGCAATCGCAATACCAAAGAGGCCCGCAAGGCTATGCGTGGCGACAATACCAACCACAATCACAAGCACAGGCAGAGCCGTTGATTCCATGGAAACCGCAAGCCCCTGGATCACATTGGTGCCATGCCCTGTTTCAGAAGCACGGGCAATGGACCGCACAGGACGATAATCAACGCCTGTGTAATACTCTGTGATCCAAATGATCATGCCGGTGATGATAAGGCCCAACACGCCACACAGGTAGAGGTCCTGACCGGTGAAGGTCTGGTCTGCCACGGTGAACTCCGTTGCAAAGCCAACAATCCGGTCGGTGACATAATACAATGCCCCCAGTGACAGAACAGATGAAGCAATGAAGCCTTTGTAAAGCGCGCCCATGATCGACTGGCTTTTGCCAAGTCGGACAAAGAAAGTGCCGATGATTGATGTGATGATGCACACGCCACCAATTGCGAGCGGATAGGTCATCATGTTGACCATCATGTCACCAGCAAAGAAAATCGATGCCAGCACCATGGTTGCCACAATCGTCACCGCGTAGGTTTCAAACAGGTCAGCGGCCATACCGGCACAGTCACCCACATTGTCACCTACATTGTCGGCAATCGTCGCCGGGTTCCGTGGATCATCTTCAGGGATACCTGCTTCGAGCTTGCCGACCAGGTCGCCCCCAACGTCCGCACCCTTGGTAAAGATGCCGCCACCGAGACGGGCAAAGATCGAAATGAGCGATGCCCCAAAGCCAAGTGCCACCAGCGCATCAATAACAGTCCGCGAGCCAGCGTCAAATTCCATTGGTCCCGTCAGAATGCCAAAATAGACAGCAACCGAAAGCAGCGCCAGACCAGCAACCAGCATGCCGGTAACAGTGCCCGATCTAAATGCCAGAGCAAGACCAGCCGCAAGGCTCTCGCTCGCTGCCTGGGTTGTCCGCACGTTTGCCCGCACAGACACCAGCATGCCGATATAGCCGGCAGCGCCTGACAAAATAGCCCCAATCAGGAAACCGATCCCGACGATCAGCCCAAGCTGCCACACAAGCAGTCCGAAAATAACAACACCGACCATGCCAATGGTTCGATATTGACGATTGAGGAAAGCGCTTGCGCCTTCCTGGATCGCTTCCGCGATCTCCTGCATCCGCGCGTTACCCGCGTCGGCTGCCATCACCGAACGGGATGCCCACGCGCTGTATAGAACAGCCAGGACACCGCAACCGATGATTGCCCACAATGAAGTGCTCATAGTTTTTCCTTATCCCTTTGAAGGATGATCTTCTGAAATGAGATAAGGGTTCGCTGGCCGCCTCCAAGCCAATCCCCCCTACCCTAAGGTGGCGTCACCTTGCCAAACCTGAAGGGGGGACGCAACAGCCGGAATGACGAAAGTTGCGTGCAATGACAAGGAGTTAGTCCTGCAGAAGGGACGGGTTCAGCAATCTCGGGGTCGAATCACCTACACAAGTGAGCGGTGTTTGACCGCAAACCAAAGGGCCAGCGCTCCCGCCACCACAACAAATGGGAACAGGGCAATATTGACGGCCTGCCAGCCAAATCCGTTGAGCAGCCCGCCAGAGGCAAAAGACGCAACGGCGACCGTCGCAAATACCATCAGATCGTTCGCGGCCTGCACCTTGTTTTGCTCAGCGGGTGCGTACCAGTTCGTCAACAGGGTCGTCGCACCAATGAAAGTGAAATTCCATCCAAGGCCCAGAAGGACCAGGGCGACCAAAAATCGCGACCACTCCATGCCCCCCAGGGCGACAATTCCACATCCCACAAGCAGCAACAATCCAGCCCCGATGACTTTCATCACGCCAAACCTGACAATCAGGTTGCCCGTGAAGAAGCTGGGCGCAAACATCGCAAAGATGTGCCACTGGATGACCACGGCCGCATCGGTAATGGTGTAGTCGTGAGCGATCATCGCAATCGGCGTGGCCGTCATGACCAAAGTCATGATGCCGTAGCCAACCATGGCACAGGCAATCGCGACCATAACGGGTCGTTGCGTCAGTATCTCGCGCAATGGCCGTCCGCTGTCAGCCCGTTCATCGTGACCAAGTGGTGGAATGTCCAAAAAAGACAGCACCGCGAAAGCGATGAACCCAAGCACTATGCAGCTTGCATATCCTCCCACGAACGGAACAGGCCCCAGCCACTCGCTCGTCTGAGCGACCAGTTGTGCTCCAACAAATGCCGCGACCACCCCACCGGCCATCACCAAAGAGATCGCCCGTGGGCGAAAAGCGTCGCTTGCGGTGTCCGCCGCTGCAAAACGGTAGTACCCCGCGAAAGCCTGATAGATGCCGCACATGAACATGCCAGCGCAAAACAGTGCAAAGGAATGGCCAAAGAGCGCTGACATAGCCAGCGAAGCTCCCAGCACCCCACAAGCCGCGCCTGCCATGAAGCCACGACGACGGCTGGTGTGACGCATGAAAAGAGAAGCTGGAACAGTTGACGCGGCGGTTCCCACCACCATGGCGCTGATCGGCAAGGTCGCATAGGCAGGGTCCGGCGAAAGGTATCCGCCAGCCAAGCCACTCAACGTGACCAATATCGCAACGTTGGACCCGTACAACGCCTGCCCGGCCGCCAGCAGCCGCGTGTTGCGTTTCGCCCGGCTGTCATCCATGGGCATCTCTATCTGTTCACTCATGGGGCGACGCTATTGGAAAGGCAATATGAGCCCAAGGACAAAATGCGCGCATTCAAGGTCAGAAGTGGGAAAAGCCAGTTTGGTCCACAGCGATCAATTCTCCCGTTGAACTCCGTACCGAAACGCCGGGAGCAGCGACCATCTCCCCAAGGGGGGTAATACGCACATCTGTTTTCTCAGAAATTGATTTGATTTTCGAACTCGCGTTGGCGGGAGCGCTAAACAGAATTTGATAATCATCTCCCCCACTCAACACCGACTGCCACAAGTCGGGGTTTGCAGCGACGAGCTCACTCGCTCCTTCTGACAATGGAATTGCATCACGTTCAATCACTGCCCCAAGCCCCGACGCTTCACAAAGGTGTTGCAGGTCAGCCAACAGGCCGTCAGACACATCAATAGCTGCACTTGCTACTTGTGACAGCTGCATGCCGAAAGTCACCGGGGGGGCTGGCACACGGTATCGTTCTATCAAGATAGACCGGGTCTGCTCATCCGTTGAGGCAAGCTTACCTGTTGCGGCCAGCAGGCCCAGCGCAGCGTCTCCAACAGTGCCCGTGATATAAAGCTGGTCTCCGGCACGCGCGCCCTTGCGACGGACCATTCTGCCCGTTGGCACCTCTCCCAGTGCCGTCAACGAAAAAACACTCGGTCCTTCAATCCTGATCGTATCGCCCCCCAGAAGCGATATGCCATACCGCTCTTGATCCTCTGCGAGACCTGCTGCAAACGCTTCCATCCACGCCAGCGGCGTTGCCTCACTCCAGGCACAGGCGAGCAGATACCCCCTGGGGTGCGCTCCTTTGGCGGCGAGATCAGACAGGTTGACGCGCAGCAACTTCCGCGCGACATCGCCCGGCGGATCATCAGGTAAATAGTGCCGCCCCTCCGCAATCGCATCTTTGGTGAGAACAAGGTCGAACCCTGGCGTCGGCTGCAAAAGCGCCGCGTCATCGGTAAGGCCAAAGGCCCCCGGGCCAGCCAGTGAAGCGAACAAATGTTTGATCAGTGAAAACTCATCCAGTCGGCCATCTTTGCCWCCCGGAGTGCTCATTCAGGCCTCCGTCTGCCCGAACTCCTGAGGCCGAAGGGCATGCGCCAGTCGGTCGAGAACAGCATTCACAACACCGGGCTCATCCCCTTCAAAGAAAGCATGAGCCACATCAACATATTCGTTGATGATCGCTTTCGCGGGCACATCTTTGCAGCGCTGAATTTCATACGTTCCCGCCCGAAGCGTTGCCCGCAATGTGCTATCCAGGCGAGCAAGAACCCAGCCTTTAGCCAGCGCCTCATTGATCCGCGTATCAATGTCACGCTGCTCGCGCACCACACCCCGAACCACATCGTCAAAATGGGGCTGCTCAGCCTCATGATAGAGAGCGCCCTCCACCTCTTGTCCAAGCCGATGTTGCACAAATTCGTCAATCACATCGTCCAGGTCCGTCTGCGCAACGTCCATCTGATAGAGCGCCTGAACGGCGGCGAGACGGGCAGCACTGCGACCGGAACGATGGTTAGAGCCATCGCCCTTTTTGGGGGGTGAATTATCTGAAGAAGTTGATGACATAAATTCGTCTCAGGCCTCCGCGCCGTAGCGCTGTTTGAGAGCAGCCATTGCTAATGCTGCTGCGGCGGCACCGCCGCCCTTGTTTTTATCGGAAACGCGCGCACGCGCCCACGCTTGATCATCATTCTCAACAGTTTGAATACCGTTTCCCAACGCTATTTTGTCATTGATCGTGAGATCCATCAGCGCCCGCGCGGATTCGTTCGAAACAATCTCATAATGAGTTGTTTCACCGCGAATAACACATCCCAAGGTCACATAGCCATCATAGGGTTTGTCCAGTTTTCCACCCCGGCTTGCTTCAAAAGCAATTTTAACGGCAGCAGGAATTTCCAGCACGCCGGGAACACTAACACGCTCATAGGTCCCACCGTGAGCTTCGATCTCCGCAATCGCACCCCGTGCCAATTCATCGGCAAGGTCTTGATAAAAACGCGCCTCAACAATCAGAATGTGCGGTTTACCGCTCATGATACGGCTTCCTTGCTCTGTTCTGCGTGAGGAGCCCCACTGACAGAGCGCTGTTCGACCACACGCAAACCATATCCGTCCAGGCCCACAATTTGGCGAGGCGTATCAGACAGCAAGATCATGTCATGCACGCCAAGGTCGAGCAGAATTTGTGCACCAACACCATACTCGCGCAGACGCCTGGGCCCGTGTTCTTCGGACTCACCCTTGTGAAGCAGCATGTCGGACACCACAGTCGCGGTCGTGTCGCGGATCAGGACAATGACACCGCGCCCTTCCTTGGCGATGGCATCCATCGATTCCTGAATCAAATTCGTACGCCCGCCTTTGGCACCCAGCATATCGTCAAACACATTGATCGCGTGCATGCGCACCAGAACAGGTTCGGGTGTCGTGAGATCCCCCATCGTCAGTGCGATATGTTCTGCATATTCCGCTGTGTTCAGATAGACCTTGAGATCAAATGTCCCGCCATACTCGCTATCAATTTCGGTTTCAATAGCCCGGTGGATCAGATTGTCATGGCGACGACGGTAGGCGATGAGATCAGCAATCGTTGCAATCTTAAGCCCGTGGAGTTGTGCGAACTGAACCAGATCCGGCAGCCGCGCCATCGTGCCATCATCATTCATGATTTCGCAGATCACGCCGGCTGGATAGAGGCCGGCAAGCCGCGCAATATCAACGGCAGCTTCCGTATGACCAGCACGGACCAGAACACCCCCATCACGCGCCACAAGAGGGAACACGTGTCCCGGCGAGACAATATCAGTGGCCTCTTTGGTGGGATCAATGGCGACCGAAATGGTATGCGACCGATCGTGCGCGGAGATGCCCGTCGTAATCCCCTCTCGCGCTTCGATCGAAACCGTAAAGGCGGTTTGATGACGCGACTGGTTATTTGATGACATCAGTTCGAGATTGAGCTGCTTGGCACGATCAGAGCTGAGCGTCAGACAGATCAGACCCCGACCATATTTCGCCATGAAGTTGACAGTCTCGGGCGTTGCCATCTGGGCCGGAATGACAAGATCACCCTCATTTTCCCGATCCTCTGCATCAACAAGAACAAACATCTTGCCGTTGCGGGCATCCTCAATGACTTCTTCAATCGACGACAAAAATTCTTTGTACACAGACCTAATCCTCTTGTGTCAGACGCGCGACATAGCGGGCCAGCACATCAATTTCAAGGTTGATCTTATCGCCAACCTTTGCGCTGCCCCAGGTCGTAACGCCCTGCGTGTGTGGAATAATGTTAACACCAAAGACATCGCCAGTGACCTCATTGACGGTCAACGACGTGCCGACAAGGGTCACGGACCCTTTTGGCGCTATGAATTTTTTGAGTTCCTCGGGCACTTTGAACGTAAAACGCTTTGAGTCACCCTCCTCGCGGATAGCCACGATTTCGCCAACGCCGTCCACATGGCCGCTCACAATATGACCGCCCAGCTCGTCGCCCACTTTCATTGCCCGCTCAAGGTTAATCCCTTGCCCAACGGTCCAAGACCCCAACGTCGTGCACCCGAGCGTTTCCGCTGACGCTTCAACCGCAAACCAGTTGCGGCCATTCATCACGCCTTTCTCGACAACAGTCAGACAACAGCCATCGCAGGCAATCGAAGCGCCCATTGCAATACCGGCGGGGTCATAGACGGTTTCGATTACAAAGCGTGTATCGCCCGTCTTCTCAATCGCAGAGACTTTTCCAACATCTGTAATAATACCGGTGAACATAAACGCCTTACCTTCTGAAACTATAGCTTTGAAGGGTGTCTTCACCGAGGGACAGAACCTCAAGAAGTTCAAATCCAGGTGCGTCATCCACGGTATCAACACCAAGCCCCGCCAACGCCGGATATCCGTCACCGCCAATCAACTTTGGTGCCTGAAACCAGTCCAGTCGGTCGACCAGACCAGCCCGCATCAGAGAAGACACAAGCCGTGATCCGCCCTCAACCATCAGGCGTGTAATCCCCCGCTCGCCCAGGATCGACATGGCCTTTGCCATATCCATAGTCCCCTCGTCTCCAACCGGAACATCAATAAGCGTCACGCCGCAATCCACAAAGGCCTTCCGCCGCGCAACATCTCCCCCCGGCAGGGTGAAAATCCAAAGCGGGACGTCCTGCGCTGTGCGAACCAGCTTTGATGTCAGTGGCAACCGAAGTCGACCGTCCGCAACAATGCGAATGGGGGATCGTCCTGCCAACCCCGTCAACCGACAGGTCAGCTCAGGATCATCAACAATGGCCGTCGCACTTCCAATCAGAATGGCGTCAGCACGCGCGCGCATCAGGTGCGCCCGGTTGCGTGCCCGCTCTCCGGTAATCCACTGGCTGTGGCCAGAGTGCGTAGCGGTTCTCCCATCCAGAGAACTGGCGAGCTTAACGCTCACCATCGGACGACCATCCGTGATGCAGCGCAAAAAACCTTCATTCAATCGCGCCGCTTCTTCTTCCAGCACGTTCTCTTCAACGTCGATACCAGCCTTCTGAAGCATCTCAAGCCCCGCGCCCGACACACGAGGGTCTGGGTCTCTGAGGGCGCTGACAACGCGTGTCACACCAGCCTCGATGAGTGCCTGCGCGCAAGGAGGTGTTTTCCCGTGATGAGCGCAAGGTTCAAGCGTCACGTATGCCGTAGCGCCCCGCGCTGCCTCGCCCGCTCTGCGAATGGCTTCCGTCTCTGCATGCGGTCGACCACCGGGTTGTGTCCACCCGCGTCCAACGATCTGTGCACTCTCATCGTCTCCTTGGACGAGAACGCACCCGACCGCAGGATTGGGCGCAACATCTCCCAGACCGCGCTCGGCTAGCCCAAGTGCAATCTGCATCATCTGCTCGTCAAATGCTGTAGCCACGCTTATGCCTCACAGGCAGTTCGAGCGCCCAGCCGGAGATAACCCGGGCGATCATTTATGAATTTCGAAAAAGGAGAATCGCAGATCGTATCAATCGTCGTCTTCAGGACCCGATATCTCATCGAGAACCTCTGAGAAGTCTTTTGCCTCTCGGAAGTTTTTGTAGACCGATGCAAAGCGAACATAAGCAACATCATCCAGAGACCGTAGCCCTTCCATTATCAGTTCGCCAACAACCTGAGACGGTATTTCGGGCTCACCCATGCTTTCAAGACGTCTGACAATACCGCTCACCATACGCTCCGTCCGTTCTGCCTCAACCGGGCGTTTGCGCATAGCGATTTGCACGGAGCGCATGAGTTTATCCCGATCGAACGGCACCCGCCGGTTGTTGGATTTAATGATGGTCAACTCGCGAAGCTGGACCCGCTCAAAGGTCGTAAACCGCCCCCCACAGCCGGGACAAAACCGTCGCCGTCTGATCGCTGTATTGTCCTCTGTCGGTCGGGAATCTTTCACCTGCGTATCGTTGTTTCCGCAATATGGACACCGCATGCTTGTTCAAGCTCCCCTTGTGACTGCTCCGCACCATCATGCCCCATTTTGAGGGCACTCACCTCAGTTGTTTGCGTAAATCGGAAAACGTCCACACAACGCCTCCACTTCCTCCCGCACCGCATTTTCTACTTGAGCATTTCCGTCTGCGCCATTTGCGGTAAGCCCATCCAGAACACGCGCAATCAACTCGCCGACCTGCCGGAACTCATCTTCGCCAAACCCGCGCGTGGTGCCTGCTGGCGTACCCAGCCTGACGCCCGACGTCACCATTGGTTTTTCAGGGTCAAACGGAATGCCATTTTTGTTACACGTGATGAACGCCCGTTCCAGACTTGCCTCAGCAATATTGCCCGTCAATTGCTTTGGTCTCAGATCCACCAACATCAGGTGAGTGTCTGTTCCTCCAGAAACAATATCAAGTCCATGCTCAACAAGCGTTGCAGCTAGCATCTGAGCATTCTTCACAATTTGTTGCGCGTAAGTTTTGAAGCCAGGCCGCAGGGCTTCCCCAAAGGCCACAGCCTTACCAGCAATAACATGCATAAGCGGACCGCCTTGAAGGCCCGGAAAAATCGCCGAATTGAACTTCTTCCCCAACGCCTCATTGTTAGACAGGATCATGCCACCGCGAGGCCCCCGCAGAGTTTTGTGGGTGGTGGTGGTCACCACATCCGCATAAGGCAATGGGCTTGGATGAACACCTCCAGCTACCAGCCCCGCAAAATGCGCCATGTCGACCATCAAATAGGCGCCCACACTATCTGCAATCTGACGGAAAGCAGCAAAATCAATGATCCGCGGGTAGGCGGAACCACCAGCGATAATGACCTTGGGCTTATGTTCTTTAGCAAGGCTTTCCACTTCGTTCAGATCGATAAGCTGATCTTGCTTGCGCACCCCGTACTGAACCGCGTTGAACCATTTGCCAGATTGATTAGGTGCTGCCCCGTGGGTGAGGTGCCCGCCAGCAGCAAGGCTCATCCCCAAAATGGTATCGCCGGGCTTGATCAATCCCATCAGCGCACCCTGGTTGGCCTGTGAGCCTGAATTGGGTTGCACGTTCACATAAGTACAATTGAAAAGTTGCTTCGCGCGCTCAATCGCAAGTGTTTCGGCAACATCAACAAACTCACAACCACCATAGTAACGCCGCCCCGGATATCCTTCAGCATACTTGTTGGTCAAAACAGAACCTTGCGCCTCAAGAACCGCTCGCGAGACGATATTTTCCGACGCGATCAGTTCGATCTGGTTTTGCTGCCGACCAAGTTCATTTTCAATGCTTGAAAAAATATCGGGATCACTATCCGCAAGTGACTGACCAAAAAAGGATGATGCCGCCTCGTTTTTGCCGACAGAATTTGAAACCGCCATACCGTGATCCCTTCATTGGACTTTCCGAGTCTTACCGCCATTGCCTCTAGAGCGACGGTTTGCCCGTTTCCGTACCTGATAAAGCGGGCTAGTTACCACATATAGACAGGCCCCGCCAAGGCTCCACAAAGAGTCATCTGGCAGGCCAAGTTGCCGGGAATTTCAGGACATACCAAGTAAACGATTAACTTGAGAAACACTGCAAACAACTCTGAATAACCAAGGATACACTGCATGCTCGCCCCGTTTAAGAGAAGCATTCCCATCACTTTTTGAATAAGTCGAAGAAATACTTGATAATTGGTGCGTCATTTGTCATATAAAGCCCAAGTATTGCTTGCTCGAATCTTATGATTTTGTTGGATACCAAGATGACGCGTGACGGTGACGATTTTGACCCAAAGGTCATTTTGCGGTTCGCATCCGACATAGTTGCAGCTTATGTAAGCAACAACGCCCTCGCGGTTGAGGAAATCCCAAGCATATTGCGGTTGGTCCATGGGGCGCTTGATGGCCTGGGACAAGACCAGCAGGCCTCTACGACAAATCAGGGTCCTGCAGTTGCGATTACAGAATCCATCACTCAGGACTACCTGATCTGCCTGGAAGATGGCAAAAAGCTCAAAATGTTGAAGCGCTATCTTCGGTCTCGATATTCTCTATCACCAGAGGAATATCGGGCAAAATGGGGATTACCAGCTGATTATCCGATGGTTGCGCCCAATTACGCGGCCCAGCGCTCAAAACTTGCGAAAAAGATAGGTCTTGGTCAAAGCGGTGCCCCACGCCGGGCACGCGGACAAAGCTAAATCGCTACACGACCCATCCGGTTCCACCCTCTTTTGCTGCCCGCTCTTCATCAGAACCGGATCCATCTGAAGAACGACGTTCCAAGACATAGTGCAGTTTATCGATGGCTACCCGTTCGAGCTCATTTCGCGGTGCGCGAACGGGCCCGACGATCGAGACTTCCGTTCCCGTCGCGCTGTCGATGGCTGTCACTTTCATCGAATCGCCAACGGTCAGGAATTCCAAATAGATTTCTCTGCCTGAATCGTCTTTACCCAAGGTCAATCTGCCCCTCCTCAACCGCCCCAGCGGCTTCCAAACCATCCACTGGAGGTTGTTAGGCCGCTCGTTTGATGTTGTGACGGGTCCATACGGCGTCAAGCGCACGCACCAGGTCATCCATCATCTCATCTGTATGGAGCGGACATGGCGTGAACCGCAACCGCTCTGTCCCCCGCGGGACAGTCGGGTAGTTAATCGGCTGCACATAGATTTTATGATCGCTCAACAGGTCATCAGCCACCTGCTTGCACAGAACAGCATCTTTGACCATCACCGGCACAATGTGGCTCTCGCACATCATGACGGGAAGACCGACATCCAGCAGCATCCGACGTAATTTTGTTGCCCGCTCTTGGTGCCTTTCACGCTCGACGTTGCTCGACTTCAAATGACGCACGCTGGCCAGCACACCCGCAACAAGAACCGGCGACAAGGACGTTGAGAAAATGAACCCTGGTGCGTATGATCGTACGACATCCACGACCGCTGAGCTGGCTGCAATATAGCCGCCCATGACCCCGAACCCCTTTGCAAGCGTCCCTTCGATAATATCGACTTTATCGAGAATACCATCACGCTCCGCAATGCCGCCACCGCGTGGCCCGTAGAGGCCGACAGCGTGAACTTCATCGAGATAAGTAAGGGCGCCATATTTGTGCGCCAGATCACATATCGCCTCGATCGGCGCGATGTCCCCGTCCATCGAATAAACAGATTCAAACGCAACAATCTTCGGGTGATCCAACGGAACCGATTGAAGAAGCTCTTCCAGATGTTCCAGGTCGTTGTGACGCCAGACCCGCTTGGGTCCGCCCCCCCGACGAATGCCTTCAATCATGGACGCATGGTTGAGTTCATCTGAGATAATCAGGCTATCGCCGAAAATACGTCCCAGCGTGCTCAAAGTGGCATCATTGGCAATGTATCCCGACGTAAACAGGAGAGCAGCCTCTTTCTGATGGAGATCTGCGATCTCTTCTTCCAGCTCAACATGATAGTGCGTCGTGCCGGAGATGTTGCGCGTGCCACCGGAACCCGCACCAACCAGGTCAATGGCTTCGTGCATAGCGGCCGTCACAAGCTCGTTCTGCCCCATGCCTAGATAGTCGTTAGAACACCACACAACGATCTCATCCTCACCGCTAGGCCCGTGGAAGGTTGCTCGGGGAAAACTTCCCCGGTGTCGAACAATGTCGGCGAAAACGCGATAACGTCCCTCACTTTTGAGTGCGTCGAGTGCCTCAGAAAGCTTGCCTGCATAATCCATCAAGGTATCCACTTATGGTTGAGTTTTGACCAGCAACACCACCAATACGAGTGGTTTTTATGGTTTACACTAAGTAAACAACAGCGCCGAGAGAATGACAATGTTGCAAAATCGGATAAGCCAATGCCACCCGCGAATTGTCGCAGACATCCGACTAGAGCACCAAAAAGAACAAATTTATCGCCATTTTCCTCTGTTTTCCAAAACTGATTTCAGGATTTCAGGTTGGTCGGTCATTAAACCGTCTACCCCAAGGTCGATCAAGCGGTTCATTTCCTCGGGATCATCAATAGTCCAGACATGAACCTGAATATCCAGTTCGTGAGCACGATCAACCAATCCCTGGTCCACGAGCCTCATTCCATTTTGTTGAACCGGGACTTGAGCACACCCCTCCACGGTGCCTCTCCAACTCCCTCCCAATGGCTTGAAGAGACTTGAGAGCCGCAATCTTAGGGCCCCCATAGGGCCAAGACCCGTGCACAGGTCCGGTCCGAGCTCTTCCCGTATCCATTTCGTACGTTGCCCCGAGAAGGAGGTGACACATACCCGGTGCAATGCATTTGCGTCCCTGAGAGCCTTCACAAGGGGCTCAGCGGCATTATCGAGCTTCGGGTCGATATTGATCCGAACATACGGCCATGCCGCCAGGAGGTCCGCAAAGAGCGGTATCGGCTCTCTGCCATCAATACGTGCCTCTGCGACCTCAGCATAATCCAGCTCATCGATACGCCCGGTCTTATCCGTGACCCGGTCAAGTTCTTCGTCATGAAAAGCCAAAAGAACGCCATCGCGCGTTGCATGAACATCGGTTTCGATAAATTGATACCCAAGATCAACCGCGTGTTGAAAAGCCGGCATCGTATTTTCGGGATGAGCGCTCGTCCCCCCCCGGTGGGCAAAAGCCAACAGTCCGGAAAACTCTAGATATGGAAATTTCGCTGGCCTTGTCACGTCTTCTACCCCGCCTGATCTGTGTAAAAAATCAGATCATCTCTTAATCTGATTTGCCAAAATCAGACTAGGGCAATCAGSMSCWWGKMARMRKSRMWACSSWNGTCAWTSAAGMSKYYCSWRMYCRMYKGWYKWTSTSMYAWRTMTYRWSMSRKRRRKYCASCACCCCGTACTCATCTACCCAGGCGGTCAGATAGAGCAGATAGATAGGCACTGTTTCTGCTAGCCGCACATCAATACGTCTACGCGCATTGAGGGCTGCATCAATCTGTTCACGCGTATCCCAACCAGGTGTTTCGTTGAGCAGCCACTCAGTCAGGTCGTGAACATCCTGAACCCGCACGCAGCCCGAACTATAAGTCCGTGCCGAGCGCCCAAACAGGCTTTTAGACGGCGTGTCGTGCAAATAGACGGCATAGGGATTGTTGAAATGGATTTTCACCGTGCCCAACGAATTCCGCGGGCTTGGGTCCTGGCGCAATCGAACGTCACGCGCAGACGTCTGTGACCAATTCACGGTCCGGGAATTCACTTCACGGCCCCCGCGATAAACGCGGATCCCCAACCGGGCAAGATAGCCGGGATTACGCCTCGCCTTGGGGATCAGGTCCCGCTCTGCGATGCTGATCGGTACGTTCCAGTACGGGTTAAGCGCAACAAACGTAATGGCGCTGGTGTGCTCCGGTGTTTGTCGGTCTTCCTTGCCAACAATCACCCGCCGACGAAGTTCAACTTTCCCGTCGGACACAGCCTCGACTTCCTGCCCTGCAATATTCACAAACACATAGCGCCGCCCCAGAGACTCCGACAGTTTGTTCAACCGTTGCAGATTGATCGCCAGCTGTTTGATCCGCTGAGCGACAGGGATGTTCATGGCACCAAGTGTACGAGGCCCGATAACACCGTCAGGCGTCAATCCATTGCGGCTCTGAAACCGTCTGGCTCCTTCAAAAACAAATTCATCATAGACCGCCGGGTCGCCGCCAGAGACAGCCAGGTCACCGGTCGCAACAAGACGCGCTCGAATGAACGGCACCCGGTCATCACGGTCTCCAAGCTCGATACGCTCACCGCTGGGAATGGCTTCCCAACCGCCCCACTCCTGAATCTGTTCATACATCGACATCGCGCGCAGCAGCGGCCAGAAGCCAGCATCGCCAAGCGTGGGAACTGTCGAAAGAGAGGTGGGTGTATCGATGATGCTCGCTTCAGAGCTAGGGCTCCAGGGATCGACCCATTCCTGCTCCCAAGGGTCAAAACTGCCATCGGCAAACACAGGCGACGAAGAAAAAATCACGAGGCCGCACATGAGGAAAGCACTCCCCATAAGCAACAGTCCAGACCTTGCAATCGAAATTGTCTTCATGACACCGCTCGCCTCATCACTTCTTTGACCAACATACCGTTCATTTTCAAACCGCTGGAGTCAAAGCCCAAATAGGGTAAATAGCCGTTTTGAGGCAGTTTACGCTGCAAACGCTCCTATTTGTCCTACTCAGACGAGCGCGTTGTACTCACAAAAAGGTGATGTACGGTTTTCCGGGCGGGCAGGAAGTGGCCCCTCATATCCCCCAAGACAGGCGAAAAGGGATAACAGGAGGGATCTAGAGGCGGAATCGGATCTGATCAGTCCAGAAACGCTCCAGCTTGTTAAGCGTCTTATTGATGCTTTCCAGCTCGTCCTGACTAACATCACCAACTTCTGCAATCGTATCGACATGGCGATTGTAGAGATCGTTGATCGTATCGCAGACATCACGACCCTTCTGCGTCAGCCGCACGCGAACAGACCGACGGTCCGATTCTGAGCGCTGATGATTGATGTAACCAGATTCAACAAGCTTCTTGAGATTGTACGAAACGTTGGAGCCAAGATAATGGCCGCGCGTCCGCAACTCACCAGCTGTCATTTCCTGATCGCCAATATTGTACAGCAGCAAAGCCTGCACACTATTGATCTCGACACTGCCGCTGCGATCAAGCTCGTCTTTGATGACGTCCAGCAAACGGCGATGCAACCTTTCCACATAAGTCAGCGCTGTCAGATATGCTTCGCGAGCTTCCGGAGACTGGCTGCGTGGCTCTTGCGTTTCCGCGTCATTGATCATCGCACTCATGGAACAAACCTCTACTAACCGTGTGTTCTGTGGTGACAGGACCCCTGCCGCCTTTCAAACGAAATGTGAATCTACACACCCCGTCCTAATGACGGCTTAATCAAAACATCGCATTTGGCTTCAATTGGAAGAGGATTTGTTCTCAAGGTAAATCAAACCTGAAGAGGCGCTATTCAGCAGCCTGAGCATAGGCCGCAGAGGTCATAGTGTCTGCCAGAATACCGTAAACACAGACCCACGATGCCTTAACCTCCGGCGTGAAGGCATCGCCAAGCCCCTGCTCCAATGTCCAGAGCAACGCTTCACCCACTTTTGGATAATGGTCAGCTTTTACACCATAGGCCACGTGGCCTTGCCCGAGCTTTTGGAGAGCCGGCACAAGCGAGTCCAGATCGTTAAGACCCGAAACTGCAATTGTGAGCATCTTCATCAGCTTGACGCCTTGCTCTTCCATATCACCGGAAAAAAGTGGCTTCACTTCCGGAGCAATTTCAAACAGACGGCCATAAAACAATCTGGCAGCCTCTTCGGTAATTGGCTTTACGGCTTCAAAACTATCTTGAACACGAATCCGGTCCATAGGCGTCATTCTTCATTCCCTCGCTTTGTGCGAGTTCAGGCTATGTCCTACAGACTAAAGTTCTATTAAACGACGCAACCTCGATACTCAAAGCGTGCCTTTGAGCAGCTTAATGATGCCGGAGAAGTCCACCTGGTCATGCCCTCCAGCCTCCATCAGACTGTAGAGGGCCGCTGCCTGTGCGCCCAAAGGCGTTGCCGCCTTTACCCCCTGCGCCGCCGTCTGAGCCAAGCGCAAGTCCTTGAGCATCATACCCGCCGTGAACCCAGGCTCGTAGTCACGGTTCGCAGGAGATGACGGCACCGGCCCCGGCACCGGGCAATAAGATGTCATGGACCAACACTGACCCGACGCGGTGGAAGAGATGTCGAATAGCGTCTGGCCATCAAGCCCCAACTTCTCTGCCAGCACGAATGCCTCAGCAACACCGATCATGGAAATGCCGAGCAGCATATTGTTGCAGACCTTCGCAACCTGTCCGTTCCCCGCACCACCTGCATGAAAGATATTTTTGCCCATAATATCGAGATAGGGTTTTGCAGCCTCGAATGCCGCATTCTCACCGCCAACCATAAAGGTCAGCGTGCCAGCTTCTGCACCGCCGACCCCACCAGACACCGGCGCGTCGACCATCTTCATGCCTGCCTGTTCAGCTTCTGAAACAACAGCTCGGGCGGTTTCGACATCGATCGTTGATGAATCAATGAACACTGTTCCCTTGGCTGCGACCGCTAGGAGCCCCTGGTCGCCAAGATAGACCGATGAGACATGGCTGCCCGCTGGCAACATGGTGACAACGATTTCGGCTCCACGCGCAACATCCGCTGCGTTGGTGGCCGAAGCAGCCCCCGCATCCGTTGCCTTCTTTATCGCGTCAGCAGACAAATCAAAGACGACAAGGTCATGCCCCGCCTTGATGAGATTTTGCACCATCGGACCGCCCATGTTGCCAAGTCCGATAAATCCGATCTTTGCCATTCTCATTCTCCCGGTTGGGTCTCGTTACCCGATTAGATTTTTTAAAATGTGAGTTCGTTTTCACCCAACGATCCAAAACAGCGTTCCACCATCTCGTCCGTCACTGATTCAAGAGTAGACGGCTCCCATTTTGGCGCCTGATCCTTGTCGATGACCACGGCCCGCACTCCTTCATAAAAATCAGGCGCACTCATAAACCGATTGGTGAGACGGAATTCCAACGCCATACAGTCTTCAAACTCCAGGCCTGCGCCAGTTCGTATTTGCCGAAAGGCGACACGGGTGGAAAGAGGCGACTTGGCACGGATCACCTGCGCGGTTTTCACCGCCCACTCTCCGCCATCCGCGTCCAGAGACGACAGAACGTCAGCCACGCTGTCCCCTCCGAAACATCTGTTGATTGTCTCCAGGCGACTGGCCAACGGCGCTTCCCCTGCATCTTGCGCTTCCGCATCAATAGCGGCGTCGATTGCCTCACCTTGGGCAAAGCGGTCAATCAGCGCCTCATGCCGGTCAGCGGGAATAAATGCGTCCCCAATCCCCGCAAAGACTGCATCCGCTGCTTTCAGGCGCGCACCCGTCAGCCCCAGATACATGCCTACCTCACCCGGACAGCGAGGCAGAAAATAGGTGCCGCCAACATCGGGAAACAATCCAATTCCTGTTTCAGGCATCGCAAATAGAAGTCGTTCGGAAACGATCCGGTGGCTGCCATGCACCGACACGCCCACGCCCCCGCCCATATTGATGCCGCTCATAAGAGCCACATAGGGCTTGGGATATTGTTTGATGTAGCGGTTGAGGCGGTATTCATCCCGGTAAAAATTGATCACTTCGGGCGACCCAGATTTCCCCTGGTCGTGCAGCACGCGAATATCACCGCCTGCGCAAAATGCCTTTTCGCCAGCAGCTCTGATGACAACAAGCTTGATCGTGTCATCCGCCGCCCATGCTTCAAGCTGAGGCTGCAGGAGCTTCACCATATTGTAGGTGAGCGCGTTCAAAACCTTAGGACGGTTAAGCGTAACGAGACCAACGCCCCCACGCTTCTCAAACAGAATTTCAGCCTCAACACTCATCAAACATCAGTCCTTCAGAAGTTCGCGCGCAATAATAACCCGCATGATCTCATTCGTGCCTTCAAGGATCTGATGCACCCGCACATCACGCAAATAGCGCTCAAGCGGATAGTCCTTGAGGTATCCGTATCCACCATGAATTTGCAGCGCTTCATCCACAACCTTAAACCCAACATCCGTCGCAAACCGTTTGGCCATCGCGGCGTACATCGTGGCGTCCAGTTCCTTTGCAGTCACCTTTGCAGCCGCTTGATAGAGCAACAGACGCGCGGCTTCCAATTCCGTTGCCATATCGGCGAGCTTGAATTGCAATGCCTGAAATGCAGCAAGGGGTTTGCCGAACTGTTTGCGCTCTTGCATATAGGTTTTGGCTGTATCCAACGCCACTTGCGCGGTTCCAAGTGAGCATGCGCCAATATTCAAACGCCCGCCGTCGAGGCCCGACATGGCGATCTTGAAGCCTTGCCCCTCCTCGCCAATCAGATTGGCAACCGGCACTCTTGCATCCTCAAATATGACCGCCGCCGTTGGTTGACTGTTCCAGCCCATCTTCCTTTCAGGCACACCGAACGAAAGACCGGGCGTTCCCTTTTCAACCACCAGACAGGAGACACCTTTCGCACCCTCTTCACCCGTGCGCACCATGCAGACATAAATGTCCGATGTGCCAGCACCGGAGATGAAGGCTTTCGAACCATTCAGAATATAATGATCACCGTCTCTCACAGCTTTGGTGCTCAAGGAGGCCGCGTCCGATCCGGCCCCCGGCTCGGTCAGGCAATAACTGGCAATCTTTTTCATGGAGGTGAGATCAGGCAGCCATTGGGTGCGCTGCGCATCTGATCCAAAACTGTCAATCATCCACGAAGCCATATTGTGGATGGAGAGATAGGCCGCCGTCGACGTACACCCTCCCGACAGTGCCTCAAAAATCAGCACCGCGTCCGTCCGCGTCAGAGCAGAACCACCCACATCTTCCCGAACATAGATGCCCGCAAAGCCCAGCGCTGCTGCCTTTCGGAGCGTCTCTACAGGAAAGAATTCATCCCGGTCCCAGTCGGCTGCAAAGGGTGCCAATTCGTCCGCGGCAAAGCCCCGCGCCACATCTTGAAACGCTTGCTGCTCTTCTGTCAGGTTGAAGTTCATAAACGGCCTCCCTTCGCGCAATTTCAACGTGGGCGTGCTTCACCATGCCCACAAAGCGGGTGATAAAAGCCCCAATCGACCCTGTCAAACCACCCCCACCTGCCCCTACGGAACGTTGCACGAACGCGCCTCAAAGGCTAAGACAGGAGCAACATATCCATGGAAACTATCCATTAGTCCCAAGAACCGAAAGCCACCACCCGTGCCAATGTCGCCTTCTTTTCCCTCAATCCGCATGCGCCGCAACCGTCGGCATGACTGGTCACGCCGCCTCGTTTCAGAAAACCAGCTGAGCGTCGACGATCTCATCTGGCCTCTCTTCGTTTTTGAGGGAACAGGCCGCCAGGCCGTTGCGACCATGCCGGGTGTGGACCGCCTGTCGATTGACGAGGCTGTTCGCGCTGCCGAGGAGGCTTACAAGCTCGGTATCCCCGTCATCGCTCTTTTCCCCTACACAGATGCGGAGGCTCGCACCCCGACCGGCGCCCTGGCGACAGATCCTGACAATCTTGTCTGCCGCGCCGTCCGYGCGATCAAGCAAGCCGTCCCCGACATCGGCATCCTGTGTGACGTCGCCCTCGATCCCTATACCAGCCACGGCCATGACGGACTGATGAAGGGCGACACCATCCTCAACGACGAAACCGTCGAAATATTGGTCCAACAGTCACTTGTGCAAGTAGAGGCTGGATGCGACATCATCGCCCCCTCTGACATGATGGACGGGCGCATTGCCGCCATTCGCAACGGGCTTGAAAGTGCTGGCCACACCAACACACAGATCATGGCCTATGCCGCAAAATACGCTTCAGCGTTCTATGGCCCTTTCCGCGATGCAGTGGGATCAACCGGCGCATTGAAGGGCGACAAGCGCACCTATCAGATGGACCCGGCCAACACCGACGAAGCCCTGCGTGAGGTTGCCCTCGACATAGCCGAGGGTGCCGACATGGTGATGGTGAAGCCTGGCATGCCCTATCTTGATATTCTGGCACGGGTGAAAAACGAATTTGGCATGCCCACCTTCGCCTATCAGGTGTCTGGCGAATACGCCATGCTCGCCAGCGCCATTGACCAAGGCCTGTTCGACCGGGATCGTGTGGTTCTTGAGGCCCTGGTGGCATTCAAGCGCGCAGGCGCCGATGGCGTCCTCACCTATTTCGCTCGCGACGTGGCCAAATTGTTGAACGATCGGTAATCAGTCAGCGCTTAAGCCGTGCGATCAGGCTTGAGGTGTCCCATCTCTTGCCGCCCATCTGCTGAACATCGGCGTAGAACTGATCGACAAGGGCTGCGACCGGCAGTTGCGCCCCGTTTCGCCGCGCTTCTTCAAGACAGATCGCCAGATCCTTGCGCATCCAGTCAACGGCGAACCCGTGGTCAAATTCGCCCGCAATCATCGTCTTGTACCGGTTCTCCATCTGCCAGGACTGAGCCGCCCCTTTGGAAATCACCTCAATAACAGCTGTGGGGTTGAGCCCTGCCTGCTCTGCAAACTGGATGCCTTCTGACAGGCCCTGCACAAGTCCGGCTATGCAAATCTGGTTCACCATTTTGGTGAGCTGGCCAGCCCCTGCGGGACCCATAAGTTGCACGGAGCGTGCAAAAACATTCATCAGGGGCAGCGCCTGATCAAACACAGCCTTTTCGCCACCAACCATGACTGTCAGGGCACCCTTCTCTGCACCGGCCTGCCCGCCCGACACGGGAGCGTCCAGAACACCAATCCCTTTCTCGGCCCCAAAAGCAGCAAGCTCCCGCGCAACATCTGCCGAGGCCGTGGTGTGATCCACAAAGACACTGCCTGCATCCATGCCCGCAAACACGCCCTCCGGGCTCATCGTCACAGATCGCAAATCATCATCATTTCCCACACAGGCAAAGACGATTTCAGAACCCTTGGCGGCGTCCGCTGGGGTTGGGGCCATCTTACCACCATGCTCAGCAATCCATGCTTCCGCTTTCACAGTTGTGCGGTTGTAAACTGTGACCGCATGCCCCATTTTACTCAGGTGGCCAGCCATCGGGGATCCCATAACCCCAAGGCCGATAAACGCTACAGATTTGCTCATGACCCGTCCTTCTTCGTTGCATTTGATGCTGGTGATCTTTGTACCGGAGGGTTGGTCATAAAGGCAAAGTCTGGGTGAAAGTTTCTGGGGAGGAACATGTCTCGGGTTCGTCAAATTGCAAAATGGTCTGGCATCGCCGTTGCTGCGCTGATCAGCATTGTCGGGCTGATTGTTCTCGACCGTTTTAGCGCGGCCCGCCAATCCGTTGATGCCCATGACGGCACCCTCAGTCTGGTAGGTTTGGAAGGCGACGCGGAAATATTGCGCGATGCCAACAAGGTCCCGCACATTTATGCCAGCAGCGAAGCTGATGTGAGCTTCGCACTGGGCGTGGCCCATGCGCAGGACCGCCTGTGGCAGATGGAATTGTTTCGCCGTGTCGGCCAAGGTCGCCTTGCAGAACTTCTGGGCAGCACCGCCCTGCCCGCAGATCGGTATATCCGCACCCTCGGACTTTACCGTCTGGCGGAGGAAACCCTCCCGCACCTCAAACCCGAAACCCTGTCCATTTTGAACGCCTACGCGGCCGGGGTGAATGCCTATCTCGAAGCGCGACCCAATCCGCTTCCCCCAGAGTTTTTGTTTTTGGCCCACGCGCCCGAGCCCTGGTCAGCCGCAGACTCGGTCGTCATGATAAAGCTGCTGGCACTTGGCCTGTCGGGTAATGCTACGCGGGAACTCTCCCGCGCGCACCTCGCCTCGGTCCTATCGCCCGATCAGTTGGCTCAGTTCACTCCGCCCTACCCGGGAGATGCGCCCGTCGCGCTGCCTGACTATGCAAGTCTCTACGCACAGGCCCCCATCCAGCAGGCGGCAGCATCTATCCCGGATGTCGGTCCCAAGGGGGCCTCCAACAACTGGGTTGTTGACGGAAGCTGGACCGTCAGTGGCAAACCGCTTCTAGCCAATGATCCGCATCTAGGAATGTTGGCGCCCTCCATCTGGTATCTCGCTCACCTTGCCTATCCCGACCGCCACGTCGTTGGCGCCACCGTCGCCGGTGTTCCCAGTGTCATATTGGGCCGCAATGACTGGATCGCGTGGGGGTATACCAACACCGGTCCCGACACCCAGGACCTCTATGTCGAAAAGCTCAACCCTGACAATCCGGACGAATATCTGACACCGGATGGTTATGCGACGTTCGAGGTTCGAACCGAAATTCTGAAAGTCCGGTTCGGTCAGGACGAAACACTCATCGTGCGGTCCACGCGGCACGGCCCCGTTCTCCCCGACACCTTTTTTGGCGCGGACAAGGTTATCCCCCCCGAGCATGTAATCGCACTGGCATGGACAGCACTGGCCAGCCCCGACCTGACCATCCAGGCCGGCCATGAAATTACGCGGGCAAGAACGTTCCGCGATTTCAAGGCCGCACTGCGAACCTACGTCGCACCGATGCAGAATATGGTGTTTGCGAACGTGGACGGAGAGATAGGTTTTATCGCCCCGGCGAACGTGCCCATCAGAGCTAAGGAAAATGAAACCGCAGGCCTGATCCCAACTCCCGGATGGAAACCCGAAAACGACTGGACCGGGCTTATTCCATTCGAGGAGCTACCGCAAAGCTACCGTCCCTCGCGCGGGTACATAGTGACGGCGAACAATAAAATCGTCCCCGATAACTACCCCTACTCGATCACCCGCCAATGGGACCTTCCCTTCCGGGCCATGCGCATTGAGGAACTCCTGACCGCAAACCGCGACCACACGGTGAAGAGCTTCCTAAGCATGCAGATGGACAATGGGTCCAGCTTTGCGGAACGTTTCACCGCCCTGCTGTTGGCCCATGCATCCGACCTCCCGGCGACCCTGGAGGCACGTGAACGCTTGGCAGCATGGACCCACCTGATGGATGGAGAAAAAGCAGAGCCGCTCATTTTCACGGCCTGGATGCGAGAGCTGACCCGTGCCGTCTACGCCGATGAATTGCAGGATCAGTTTCCACGGCACTGGCGTTTTCACTCCACTTTCATGGAGGCTGTTCTGACCGCCGATGACGGCACAGAAATCTGGTGCGACAACACCGAAACCGCAGATGTTCAGGAGACCTGTGGCCCTCTTGTCGATCAAGCGCTGGTGAAAGCGCTTGAGTACCTGCGCTCAACTTATGGTCAGAACATGAATGACTGGCATTGGGAAAATGCCCACCCGGTCGTTAACCGACATATCCCCGGATCATTTTTACCGATACTCGGCGATGCCCTCACCATCAGTCGGCCTTCGGCTGGCGGAAACCACACCATCAATCGCGGCCAGCATGTGATCAGCAACGAACGCCCATACGACAATATTCATGCCGCTGGGTTCCGCGCTGTCTACGATCTGAACGATCTGAACGCATCACGGTTTATGATTTCAACGGGACAATCCGGCAATCCCTATTCACCCGACTACGACATGTTTGCAAGCGGCTGGACAGTCGGGGAAAGCATCGCGATCCAGACCGTGAGAGAAAAAATCGATGTCGTTGCAACCTTCAATTTGCAACCTGCTACCGAATAGATCCCTCAGCAGCCAGGCGATAGGATTTGCAATGAGGTGATGAGAAGCGGTCACACGACGAGTAGTAAAGGTTCAGTACCGCGCCATCCAAGTTCATATCGTAGCAATTTTTCGTATTGTAGTCGATCACCTGCGCCTGATGGCAAAAGCGGTTTCCCTCAATCCACCACCGACCATCAGAGCTTCTGGACGTGGTTGACGAACGTTCCTGATGAAACGTCTTGTAATGGTAATAGACAAGGCTCACTTCGCTGGTCCCATTGGGGTTGAGCTTGATGGTCGTGTTGGTAAGCCGGTTGCCACCTTGAATATCAAGCCGTCCCATCTCCAGGTGCAGCGTGTGTCCTGTCAGGCGCGCGCTGATCTGATTGCCCGTCAGAGAGTTACCTGGACGATTGCGAATGGTTTCTTCCAAATTGCCACCTGCACCAAATGGATCATTGCCGACTGTCCCAACAGAACCGCCTGGCGTTACAATATCTTGCTCACCACGCTGAGGGGTTGTGGCAGCTTGGGGCTGGACGTCTTCGTTGCGCCGTGTGGGAAGCTGATCCGTGACTTCTGGTTTCGGCTCTGGCTTGGGCTCAGGCTTAACCTCCGGTTCTGGTTCCGGCTCCGGTTCGGGCTCTGGAACAGGATCAACATCCACATCTGCAAATGATGGGGTCTGCAAGTCCGTTCCATCAATATTGGCAGCTGCATCATCATCATTGCCGACACCCGCCGCGAGCTGAAAACGCAACGCGTCCCCACCCCCAGGACCTGGCACGCCAAAGATACCGCCCGTCCCCAAATAGAGAAGCAGCGCCAGGATATGAACACCCAGCGAAGCCAGCAAGAAGGTCCGGAGCTTCGGTGAACTGGACTGATCAAAATCATCTGCTTCAGCAACACTCATTCTGATTGCTCCGTCACCAGATTGACCTCACGCACGCCCACATTGCGCAAGCCTTCCATGAGTTGGATCAGACTATGTGCAGGAGCATTCTCGTCTGCTTTGATGGCAACATTGAAAATCCCACCATCATCAAGAAATTTCCGAAGCATGTACGGCGCCAGCGCCGCATCCATCACCAAATCACCAAGATGGACGAACCCATCGGCTTCGACATAAAGCACCACATCTTCCGAGGCGCGTTTGTCATCAACCACCCCAGCGGGGAGGTCGACCTCAATGTCATCAGTTGGTTGCAACGTGCCCGCCAGCATGAAAAAAATCAGCAGCAGAAAAACGATGTTGATGAGCGGAACCACTGTCTCAAACGGTCGGCGCGGAGTTTCTTCGTCAAAATCAATCATTACCGGATTTTCTCCACACGAGACGTTCCGATCGATTGAGCCCCCCCGTTACGAGCCGCTTCAATCGCTCCGATAAGAGGCTGAACTGCAGCGCCCTTCTCCACAAGAATAGAAACGACAGCCTCCGGATCACCCCCAAGATTGCGGCGAATACCGTCACTTAGGGTTTCCAACGTAATCACCTCTCCATCCAGACGATGCGTCCCATCCGACAGGACCCAGACCTCCACCACATGGCGGTCTGTTTCCACTTCTTCAGGGCTTGGAGCGGGCGTTAAAACCGCAAGCGCCTGCGTCTGAATGAAGGACGTTGCCAGCATGAAGAAAATCAGCAGAAGGAACACCACATCGATCAACGGCGTCAGGCTGACTATTCTCTTTTTATGAACAGGTACGTCAAACATATGGCACCTATGCGAATTTCAGCGCAGTCAGGAGACGTGAGGAGGCATCGCGCAAAGCAAGACGCGCCACATCAACACGGCTTTCCATAAGGTTGAGAGCCGAAATGGCGGGAATAGCCACCGCCAGACCAACTGCCGTTGTCAGAAGCGCTTCCCAGATACCACCTGAAAGGATTGCTGGATCAACTTTGCTCCCCGCACTTTCAAGCTGCTGAAAAGCGCTGATCATCCCGATCACGGTTCCCAACAATCCGAGCAATGGTGAGATGTTCCCAATCACCTCAAGCCCCCGGAAATAGCTTTGAAGTCCGCCGAGTTCATTGCCCCCAACGCGAGCAATTTCTTCCTCARYRKTKKYRSYCMRTRWYRASSCMYYWNACMCNGSCRRSMRAWKTGMRNGCNATSRGSNGARCGTGTTTTGCGCAGCAAAGCCGCCGCTCCAGCCTTGTCGCCAGACGTAATYTTGCTGATCGAAGCGTCAATAAAGGCACGCCGCGCCAGTCCCGCCCGCCAAAACTGCAAGATTTTGAAAAGAATAATCGCAAGAGAAAGAACCGACATGCACATCAAGATGATGACAATGGGTCCCCCCTTGTCGATGAGAGGCACAATCGAGAAAATGCCCCCATCTGCCCCAGCAGCGGCGGCATCCAGTCCCGCATTGCCACTGAGCAATTCGCCTAACTGTTCCGCCTCGGCACTCCCGCCCGCAACACCACTCTCTACCGCACTCACTTGCTCATCAGCCACGGACCAGTACTCCCCCTCACATAGACGATCTGATTGCTATCAGACCGGAAAATTAGTAACGTGCATTTACTAGAACACCGACCACGCGCAATCGTCAACCTGATTTTTTGAACAAACCGCCCGACCCTACGAAATGGTAAACCAGCCCACTTGATGCCAAGCCTGTAGATAAAGTACCACTCCCCCGTGTATTTAGAAGTGCCAGGCCACACACTGACCCAGACGACAAAGAGGAACTGCACATGCAGAAGCCAGATGCAACCGACAGCATCACTGAGCAGAAAACCTCATCCGAAATAAGCGATCAAGACGAAGTTGACGCGTTCTATTTCATTGAGCTTTTCACAGATGTCGGACGTTTGCTTGCGCACAACTATGACAGCCGTAGTGGTCTGAGCCGAAATCAAACACGCGTGATCATTGCTCTGTTGCAATCTGACGGGAAGACCCAAACCGACCTTGCGGCTGAACTGTGCATCCACAAAGTCTCGACAGGCATTTATATTTCTGAACTAGAAGAAATGGGTCTGGTGGAAAGACGGCCACACCCTCTCGACGGGCGCGCCAAATGCATTTTCCTGACGCAACTGCTCCAGGACCTGCGTGGCGGCGGGAACAAGATCGTCATGGAGCTTCACAAAGGCATTATTGAGGGTATGGGCAAAACCGATTACCAGAATCTGCTGAAATACATGCGGACAATGCAGGCCAATCTCGAAAAAATGACCCCTGCTGATACCCAGACAAAAAGCTAGTCGGAAAGCGCGCAATACCCGCCGCGATGATAGATCAAGGGCGGTTCCGTATCACCACACTGGAAAGCCTCAACACGACCGACCATGATGATGTGATCACCCGCATCATGCCGGGATTCAATTTTGCACTCAAACGACACCAGCGCCTGGTCGATTGAAGGGCAGCCATTCACACCGACCGTCGTTGCAACATTATCCAGTCCGTGCGCGCCCTGCTGAGCAAGGCGGTTGGACAGGTCTTGCTGTTGCGCGCTCAGCACATTGATTGTGAAACCCGAGCAGGCGTTGAAAACATCCAACGTGTCTGACTTCTTGTCGAGACACCACAACACGAGGGGGGGATCAAGCGAGACAGAGGAGAATGAGTTGACGGTGATACCCAGAGGCTCACCCTTTTCCGTCATAACGGTCACGGCTGTCACACCCGTCGCAAACTCCCCCAGAGCGTTTCGAAATGCCCGATCGTCTTGAATCACAATGCCGTCCCTCTGCTCTGATCTCTCTCAGCACAGTCTCTTCACAATTCTTTCGAGAAAGTAAACGAGACCAACCGAAGCCCTTTTAGGCAAGCTGCAGGTTCGGCGCAACCCAGCAGGGCTGGTGAAAAAGCCCCTATTGGCGATTGTCCCCCAATTTAGCGGCAAAATTCGGCCCTCATATTGTCAACTTCAACGCCATGTTAACAATGCGCCCCGACAATGGCGCCAGAACGGGTAAAGGCCAGGACGGCTACCAAACGGGCAAGTAGTGGTAACCGCACTGGAGGAAATAAAGGGCAGTCTGTCGCGATGAAACTCATTATCGGCATAGTTTTTGTGAACGTGTGCGTCTTTGGTGGCTATGCCGCCATGGGTGCACATTTGGCCGTGCTCTGGCAGCCTTGGGAATACGTCATTATTCTGGGTGCAGCCGTCGGTGCCTTTATCATCGCCAATCCGGGTTCTGTCTTGAGGAACATGGGCGGTATTTTGGGGACCATGTTCAAAGGGTCGAAATACAACAAAGACTCTTTTCTGGAACTCCTTGGCCTCCAATACACGCTCTTTAAGCTTGCAAAAGCCAAAGGATCTCTCGCGCTGGAAGCCCATGTCGAGGATCCGGAAAATTCTGACATCTTCAACCAATTCCCGACTTTCGCGAAAGATCATCACGCAGTCGAGTTCATGTGTGACTACCTGCGCTTGATTACCCTGGGCACCGAGAATGCCTTTGAGATGGAAGCGTTGATGGATGAGGAACTGGATACGCACCATCAAGAACAAGAACTTTCCGTGAGTGCCATGCAGGCCCTGGCGGACGGCACACCGGCACTTGGTATTGTTGCCGCTGTTCTGGGCGTTATCAAAACAATGGGCTCCATCGATGCGCCCCCGGAAGTGCTCGGTCACATGATCGGTGGCGCTTTGGTCGGAACCTTCTTCGGCATCTTCGTTTCCTACGGGTTCTTCGGCCCAATGGCGAGTTCGCTAAAGGCCGCATATGAAGCAGAGAGCAAATATTTTCTCTCTATGAGAGCTGGCCTGCTGGCACACATGAACGGATATGCCCCAGCCATTTCCATTGAGTTCGCACGCAAAGCTGTCATGAGCAATGACCGGCCGACCTTCGCTGAAGTGGAAGAATCCACAGATTCCCTAACCATCCCAACTTCTTAAACGAAGAAAAGAACGCGACCGTGGCCACTAATCCCGATCAAGCAATCATCATCAAGAGGGTGAAGAAGGGCGGCCATCCCCACCATGGGGGCGCTTGGAAGATCGCTTATGCTGACTTCGTGACGGCGATGATGGCTTTCTTTCTTCTGATGTGGCTGCTTGCCATGACAACGCCAGAACAAAAGCAGGGTCTGGCCGACTATTTCGCACCTGCCAACATTTCACGTTCCAGCTCTGGTGCCGGAGGCGTTATGGGAGGAACAGCGTTCGACGTCGATGGTGCCCGCATGGCTGGTTCCGCCCCCAAGGTCATGATGACCATTGCAACGCCGGCCGCACCCAAAAGCCCCGAAACAGAAAACCAGCGGACAGCCGAAACATCCGACGGTATGGAATCAGCTGATGGCGATGCTCCCGGCACAACCGAATTCGAGGATTCACCCGATAGCAGTGTGCAGAGCAACTCAGGTTCCAATGACGCCTTTCAGAGTGCCGCTGAAAGCCTGCGCCAGTCGATGCAGGACATGCCGGAGATTGCGGAACTGTCCCGCAACATCATCATAGAAGAAACTCCCGAAGGCCTGAACATACAGCTGACCGATCAGGACGGTCGTTCCATGTTCCCTCCCGGCCATGCGGAGCCCTATGAACGCACACGATTGGTAATCGAACAAATTTCGCTGGTCATCCAGAAGCTACCCAATCGAGTGATCATCACGGGCCACACGGACGCAAACCCGCTTGAAAATACTCCCGGCTACTCCAATTGGGAGCTCACAGCCGATCGTGCCAACGCCACACGCCGCATTCTGCAGGAAAAAGGGCTTCGCGCAGACCAGATCGCGCAGGTCTCTGGCAAAGCGGATACCGAACCTTTGTTCCCTGAAGACCCCTACCTTCCCGCAAATCGCCGGATCGGTATTCTTCTGCTAAACGAGGCCCCCGTTGTTCCACCAGGGTTTGCCCCATAAAGGCACCTCTTGCGGATCTGCCTTCGTCTCCCCAAATATCTGGCTAGAGATGACAAAGCGCAAAGCGCGCTGTTGGGAGACGAAAATGGATGACGCCCGTGGCGTGTTCCCCTCGAGTGAGTATTTCAAAAACAGTTTTGGGGCCAACGGCGCACCCAATCCTCAAGACAATCCCGCAGCATTTTCTGGCCTCTTGAGGTCTCGGGTTTTGGCCTTTTTTGCTGATTTGGCCATCATAGGCGTCCTGATTTTCGGGGCCTCTATCCTTTTTGGCATCTTGGGAATATTGAGTTTGGGGCTTCTCTGGCCGGGCTTTGGCCTCATCGTCCCGGTCTTGTTCTTCGCCTACTTCACCCTGACCCTTGGGGGAGCCAACGCAGCCACACCGGGCATGCAATGGCAGGGGATAGCAATGCGCACCTGGGACGGTCTAAAGCCCGGTTACGTACAGGCATTTGTACAAACGTTTTTGTTTTATTTGACCGCGACCCCCCTCTTCGGGCTCTCTCTCGCTGTCGCTCTTTTCAATGCACGCAAAAGATGTCTCCATGATTTTTTTACGGGTTCTGTCTTCATTCGCGTGGCTCCAGGACCATAAGTACCTGATATCCAAAATTCCGAATTGCAATTCGCTAATTTGCGATATGATGGCCTGTTTTGAACCTGCAGCTATCACCAAATCAAGCGAACCCAAATGCAATCACTCTCTCCCGAAACATGGCAAATGTGGATCACGTTTGCCGCCATTGCCGGTGCCGTTATTCTCTACAGCACCGAACGGCTTTCGCTTGAGCTGACATCGCTCTTTGTCGTTGGCTTCTTTTTGATCTTCTTTGAGCTGTTCCCGGTTATCGGAGCAGACGGCGCAAATATCCTCTCCAGCACGCAATTGCTGGCAGGATTTGCAAACCCTGCGCTCATCGCTGTTCTCGCTCTCCTGGTTGTTGGTCAGGGTCTTTTTCACTCAGGCGCGTTGGAGGCGCCAACACAATGGATTGCCTCCATTGGGCGCGGACGCCCTCGAACCACCCTGACCGCAACCCTGCTCCTGGTCGCACTCATAAGTGCCTTTCTCAACAACACGCCTGTCGCCGTAATGTTTATTCCGGTCTTGGTGACGTTGGCAGCACAACTCCGGCGCCAGCCCAGCAAGGTCATGATGCTGTTGAGCTTCATGTGCATTCTCGGTGGGATGACAACCCTTATCGGCTCATCAACAAACCTACTAACGGCGGGCATCGTCGCTCGCATCGGCTTGGGCCAAATTGGATTTTTCGACTTCACAATCCCTGGATTGGTGATGGCGGGCGTCGGAATGATTTACGTCCTCTTCATCGCACCTCGGCTGCTTCCAAATCATGAGGGACTGTCAGATGATATGGGACACGGATCTGGCAAACAGTACATCGCGCAAATCCACCTGACCTATAATCACCCATTGGTCGGTGAAAAATCTGTCGCTGGCATGTTTCCTTCATTGAAGGACATGACGGTGCGCATGGTTCAACGCGGTGAGCATCCCATTTTGCCGCCATTTGATGATGTCTCCCTGCTGCCGGGCGATACGATTATTATTGCAGCAACCCGCCAAAGCCTGACAGACGCGCTCCTTTCCCGCGCCAATGTCTTCCAGGGCATGTTGGAAGAACATCTACTCGGCGGCGACAGCGATGATGAATCTGTCGGGTCTGGAAAAATAACGTTAGTCGAAGTTGTCGTTGCCCCCGGCTCACGCATGATCGGTCGCAATATCGAACAAATCGGCTTCCGCAACCAAACACGCTGCATCGTGATGGGGGTTCAGCGTCGCAGCCGGATGATCAGGGCGCGCATGAGCGATATCCGCTTGGAAGATGGTGACGTCCTGCTAATCCTCGGCGACGCCATTGATATTCAGGGATTGCGGTTAAACCGCGATGTGATCCCTCTTGAATGGTCGGCAACAGAAATACCCGATGTCCGCCGCGCCTGGCGCGCACGCGCCATATTCGGAGCGACCATTGTTGCCGCTGTCTCCGGCATTGTTCCCATCGAAGTCGCAGCTCTGTGTGGTGCGGCAGCCATGATTGCATTTGATGTTTTGAACATACGCCAAGCGTCCCGTGCGGTGGATCGCCGTATCTTCCTGCTGGTCGGGGCGTCGCTGGCCATGGGCACCGCTTTGCAATTTTCCGGCGGGGCCGGATATCTGGCCCACACCGTGGTCGCCTTATTCTCAGGCGCGGGCAACGCCGTTGTTCTGTCGGTCTTTTTCCTGCTCGTTGCCATCATGACCAATCTGGTCAGCAACAATGCAACGGCTGTTTTGTTTGTCCCCATCGCTGTCGGCACCGCGCAGGAGCTGGGCGTTGATCCAATGATCTTCATTTATGCGGTTATTTTTGCGGCGAACTGTTCCTTCGCCACCCCGATGGGATATCAGACCAATCTGCTCGTGATGGGCCCTGGGCACTACCAATTTCGAGATTTTATGCGGGTCGGAGGCCCCTTAATCATCGTTTTATGGATCACTTTCTCTCTCTTCGCCCCGTGGTACTATAATATCTGACCACCTTTTCATCAGGCAGAATATCTCGTGACCACACAGTTTGGTTCAAAATTTCCACAATTCTATATTACGGCTCCTTCCCGGTGCCCGTATCTGGAAGGTTGTTACGAGAAGAAAGTCTTCACCCACCTCATGGGCGAAAATGCGGACGTGCTCAACAACGCGCTCACCCACGGCGGGTTCCGGCGCAGCCAGAACATCGCCTACAAGCCCGCCTGTGATGAATGTTCAGCCTGCGTCTCTGTTCGTGTCCGGGTGGACCAGTTCATTGAGACAAAGTCCTTTCGGCGCATCATACGCGCGAACACCGACCTGATCCGTTCAATCACCGACGCCAACGCAACCGAAGAGCAGTTTGGCTTGCTCCGAACCTATCTCGACGAGCGCCATTCAGACGGGGGCATGTCGGACATGACCGCTCTCGACTTCGCCTCCATGGTTGAAGATACGCCCGTTGAGACGGCTGTGGTGGAATATCGAAGGCGCACAGATCTGGCCTCGGACGACAAGGGAGACCTTCTCGGCGTGGCATTGAGCGACCGCCTGGAAGACGGCCTATCGATGGTCTATTCGTTTTTTGATACGTCCCAACCCTCCCGAAGCCTTGGAACCTACATGGTGCTCGACCACATCGTCAGAGCGCGGCAACTGGGGCTGCCTTACGTCTATCTTGGGTATTGGGTTAAGGGCTCGCCAAAAATGGCCTACAAAGCCCGTTTCAAACCAGTCGAGGGCCTGCGATCTGACGGATGGGCGCTCCTGGAAGAATAGGCACAAGATCGTCCTCTTCTCCCGTCCAACTCCCCTTCAAACGCCTAAAATCTACGACCACCGGGATTGCGTGTCGCCCGCCGCTGCCTATACTGGCGGCCAGTTGGGGATCAAGCTTTCACGCGGATTTTAGACGAGAAATGCTGCAGGTCACTTGAGTAATTTTTGGGGAGTAGCTCAGCATGAAAAGACGTTCCTTTTTGACAGGTGCTGGCGTGGCRGCAACRGCCGCMGCMACYCTGTCTGCGCCTGCCATTGCCAACAGCACACGACGGCTGAAAATGGTCACCACCTGGCCGAAAAACTTCCCCGGCTTGGGCGTTTCAGCAGAACGTCTCGCGGCACGGATCAAAGCTCTCACAAACGAAGAAATTGAGATCAAAGTGTTTGGCGCTGGTGAATTGGTCCCCGCCCTTGAAGCGTTCGATACCGTCGCCAGCGGTGCAGCTGATCTCTACAATGGTGCCGAATATTACTGGCAGGGCAAGTCAGTTGCCTACAATTTCTTCACCGCTGTGCCCTTTGGCATGACGGCTAACGAAATCAACGCGTGGATTTATTGGGGTGGCGGGCAGAAGCTCTGGGATGAGCTCGCCTCCGGCTTCAACATCAAACCCTTCATGAGCGCCAACACCGGCGTTCAGATGGGCGGCTGGTTCCGCAAAGAGATCAATTCACTCGAGGACTTTAAAGGCCTTAAAATTCGCATGCCGGGTCTCGGCGGTGAAGTCATGCGACGTCTGGGGGCAGCGGCCGTGACCCTTCCCGGCAATGAAATCTACCAGGCCCTCCAGGCAGGCACCATTGATGCCACTGAATGGGTTGGCCCATGGAACGATGTGGCTTTCGGCTTCTATCAGGTTGCCCCTTATTACTACTGGCCTGGTTTTCATGAGCCCGGCTCAGCACTAGCAACCGGTTTCAATTTGGATGTGTGGAATTCTCTGACACCGTTCCAGCAAAACGCCATCGAAACAGCGTGTATGGCTGAGAACAATTATTCTCTCGCCGAGTTCAATCATTTCAATGCCACATCTCTGCAAACGCTGGTCAGCGCCCACGGCGTGAAACTGCGCGAATTCACGCCCGAGATCATGGCGGGGATTAAAGCCACCTCAGAAGCCGTGCTCACCGAAGTTGTGGAAACGGATGAGATAACCCGGCGTGTGTATGACAGCTACAAAACATCGCTTGAAGCATCACGCGGTTGGACACACATTTCCGATCAAGCATTCACCCTGTCACGCGGCTAGTCATTTGTTGTCCCTCACAAAACTTGCTGACAGGATTGACGCTTTCTCAAACCACACTGGGCATTTCATCGCCTGGGCTGCTTTTGCGATGGTCATTATCCAGTTCAGTGTCGTGTTGATGCGCCATGTATTTGGCCTGTCGAGCATCTGGATGCAGGAGAGTATTCTCTATCTGCATGGCCTGCTCTTTTTGCTGGCCGCTGCCTACACGCTCTATTGCGATGGTCACGTCCGTGTCGACATTTTCTACCGCGAAGCGTCCGCCCGATACAAAGCGACCATCGACTTGTTGGGAACCCTCCTCCTTCTTTGGCCTGTCTGCACACTCATCGCCTATTCCTCATGGCCTTATGTCGCCCTCTCCTGGAAAGTGCTTGAGGGGTCCAGAGAGACCAGCGGCATTCCGGCTGTATTTTTGCTGAAAACGGCCATCCTTGTTTTCGCTTTCATCATTGCTCTTCAAGGGCTTTCAACGGTCATTCGATCCCTCACCATATTGCGTGGTGAGGGCAGCCCGTCTTCCCCCCACGACAGCGCGAGCATTTAGAACCCCATGACAGCGGATATTCTCGACATTGTCATGTTTGCGGTTGCCTGCATCATGCTTCTGGCAGGCTTCCCGGTCGCGTTCACTCTTGGGGGCGTGGCCCTTCTGTTTGCCCTGGTCGGCATGTGGCTCGGCGTTTTTGATTTTGGATACCTCAACGCCCTCCCATCGCGCATTTTCGGCACGATGACCAATGAGATCCTCATTGCCGTCCCGCTTTTTGTGTTCATGGGCACGATGCTGGAGCGTTCCAAAGTCGCGGAAGAGCTTCTGGAAAGCATGGGCCAATTGTTTGGCAGCTTGCGCGGCGGTCTCGGCATCTCAGTCACCATCGTCGGTGCACTCCTCGCTGCTTCAACCGGCATTGTCGGCGCAACAGTTGTGACCATGGGTCTGCTATCGCTGCCAACCATGCTCCGGCGGGGATATGACATTCCCCTCGCCACCGGCAGCATTGCCGCTGCGGGCACACTGGGTCAGATCATTCCGCCCTCCATCGTTCTCGTCCTGTTGGGCGATGTTCTCTCAAATGCCTATCAGAAGGCTCAACTGGAACAGGGTATCTTTACGCCCGACACCATGTCTGTTGGGGATCTGTTCGCGGGAGCCCTGCTCCCGGGCCTCATGCTGGTCGGCCTCTATATCCTCTATCAGGTGTACAGAGCCGTGGTCGACCCGGAGTCCAGCCCCGCCATGCCCCCCGACGAAACGCTTGATCGGGCAGCGCTTTATCGCAAAATCTTGCGAGCACTGGTCCCCCCGTTGGTTCTGATCATCTCAGTGTTGGGATCAATCCTGGGCGGCATTGCCACGCCGACCGAGGCCGCCGCCGTCGGTGCGGTCGGTGCCCTGATCCTTGCCGGTTACCGCCAGCCAGGAAGCAATGTTTCCATGATCGTGGCGACGGTCAGCCTCATCGCCATTTTGTTCCTAACAGCCTTTTTCGATCTCCGCATCGCACGCAGCAATATCGACACGGCAGGAATCATTCAGATCGCAATCGCATTGATCTTTGTCGCCGGGATCATCTGGGGCGTAGTGGTCAGCACTTCACGCCTGCTTCGCACCTCGGTTCTCACCGAAGTCGTTCGATCAACCGCGCGGACAAGCTCCATGGTCTTCGTCATCTTGATCGGAGCCGCCATGTTCAGCCTCGTTTTTCGCGGTCTGGGCGGCGACGAGACAGTGCAGAATTTCCTCATCCAGGATGCCGATAGCTGGATGACCTATCTCTTCGGACCCATGGCGCCGGTCGTCATCGTCATGGCCGTCATGTTCGTCCTGGGCTTTTTTCTGGACTTCATCGAGATAACATTTGTGGTGGTGCCCATCGTTGGGCCTGTGCTCCTGGCTCTGGGTTTCGACCCGGTGTGGCTGGGGGTCATGATGGCGATCAATTTACAAACCTCCTTCCTCACCCCTCCCTTTGGCTTCGCGCTCTTCTATTTGCGCGGGGTTGCACCGGATGAGGTCAGGACCATTCAGATATATCGCGGGGTTATCCCGTTTGTTCTCATTCAAATCCTGGCTCTCATCATCATTGGCAATTTCCCGATCATCGCCACATGGCTGCCTGAGGTAATCTTTGGGTGAATGTGTCACCTTTTTTTGATAGGTTGAATTCATGCGTATTCCAAATTTCTTAAAACCCGGTCGCGGCCTGCCTCGCATGATGTCGAGCTCGCTCATCATTTTCGTGGCGATCATCGTCATTGGCGTCTCTGTCGAATATGGCTTGGTCGATTTGGGGACCGAGACCGAGGTAATGCTAGAGATAGACGTACTCCCTAGGGACGGTGATATCATCCCATTGGACGTCACCGTACAACTGATCAATCGCACAGATGACGAGCTACAGCTCAGCGCCCCCAGCCCCTGCAAAGTCTTCAAATGGCTGCTTCTCGATAGCAATCGGGAATTTGTTCAGGCCAAGCCAGAGGAAATCTGCCCACAGGTCGTCATGAGTGCAACTCTCGAAGGCAACCACAACACCAGTGAAAATTTCATCCTGAACATTGATGCAAAACGCCTGCGGACCGACAGCAGCTACGAGCTACACGTCAGCTACTGGAGCATTATGACAACCCAAAAAATAAATCTGGATCTGGGCTCCAGCCGGTAGAACCCACTTACGCGATTATCTACTCGAACCGGTTGCCGAACTTCTCACCGCGCGGAAATCCCTTGGGCGGAAGTCGGCCAGCTTGTGCGCGTGCACCGAACCATTCTTTCAGTTCCGATTTAGCAAAGGTGCGAGCCCGGCCAGCGCGATCAAAGAGTGTCAGGCCTTCTTTGGCAGTGAACGCTTTCACGTCACTCAGCCCGCCGTCTTTGTATTTTTGCAGACGCACGCCCTTGCCCCGGCTCATCTCCGGCACATCTTTGATTGGGAAAAGCAGCAGCTTCCGGTTTTCACCAATCACAGCCACATGATCGCCATCCGCCACTGCACAGGCTAAAGCCTCATTGTCACCGGACACATTCAGCGCTTGCTTGCCTTTGCGACGAAGCGCAATCAGTTCATCCTCAGGCACGACAAACCCGTGCCCCGTGCGCGAAGCCACAATGAGTTTCCGACCCGGTTTGTGGATGAAGAGAGAGACGATATCGTGCCCCTCTTCCAGATCGATGAAAAAGCGAATGGGCTGGCCATTGCCACGCCCTCCCGGCAACCGGTCTGCCGTGATGGTGTAAAACCGTCCATCGGTGGCAAACATCAGAATTTTGTCGGTCGTCTGGGCATGGAAGACAAATCGCTCCCGGTCACCTTCTTTGTATTTTAGATCACCCACATTCTCCATATGCCCCTTCAAGGCACGGATCCATCCTCTGTCCGAACAGACAATGGTGATGGGCTCTTTCTCAATCATCGCCTCAATCGGCACATCTTCGAGTTCTGGTGCATCTGCAAGAGTGGAGCGACGACGACCAAGTTCGGTCTTGGGTCCGTATTCTTTCCTAAGGTCACTGATCTCGCCTGAAATTCGCTTCCACTGCGCATCATCGGAATTCAGAAGGGCCTTGATCTCCTTGGCTTCCGCCTTCAGCGCCTTGTTTTCTTTCTTGATCTCAATTTCTTCGAGTTTACGCAAAGCCCGCAATCGCATATTGAGGATCGCCTCAACCTGCGTGTCATTGAGACCAAAGGCCTTCATCATGAAGGCTTTCGGTTCGTCCTCTTCGCGAATGATACGAATAATCTCATCCAGATTGAGATAGGCGATGAGGTAACCAGCAAGGACATCAAGACGCCGCTCCACCTTGTCCAGACGGAAAGCACYGCGTCTCGCCAACACCACTTTGCGGTGATCCAGCCAGGCTTTGAGCGCATCCCGCAGGTTCATCACCCCGGGCACCTGGCCAGCGGAGAGGACATTCAGATTGAGAGAGACCCGCGTTTCCAAATCACTGGTCCGAAACAGAGACTCCATCAGATGTGCAGGGTCCACATTCCGGCTTTTGGGCACCAGGACAAGCCGTATGTCCTCTGCAGACTCATCACGAACATCGTCCAGGAGAGGCAACTTCCGTGAGAGCAGARGATCAGCGATCCGCTCGATCAGTTTGGCTTTTTGTACCTGATAAGGAATTTCCGTGACGATGATCTGCCAGCCACCTCGGCTCACATCTTCCTTTTCCCATCGGGCACGAAGCCGAAAGCCACCGCGACCGGTCGCATAAGATTCTGTGATCGACTCTTTGCTCTCGACAATGATCCCACCTGTGGGGAAATCGGGGCCCGGCACCATCTCCACCATCTTCGCAGCCGTCGTGTTCGGGTGTTTGATCAGGTGCAGAGCAGCGGTGCAAAGCTCGCCTACATTGTGAGGCGGAATGCTCGTCGCCATGCCAACGGCGATACCGTTTGATCCGTTGGCGAGAAGATTGGGAAAATTAGCTGGCAGAACAACGGGCTCTTTTTCTTCCCCGTCATAGGTCTCTCTAAAATCAACCGTGTCTTCATCAATGCCATCCAGCAGCCGYTGGGCCACYTCCGTCAGGCGRATTTCCGTATAMCGCATGGCGGCRGCGTTATCACCGTCAATATTSCCGAAATTCCCCTGCCCCTCAGCRAGMGGATAACGTTGAGCAAACTCCTGGCTCAAACGCACAAGCGCATCGTAAATCGCCTGATCCCCATGAGGGTGATACCGACCCATCACATCGCCCACGATCCGGGCTGATTTCTTAAAACCAGAGCCGGGATCAAGCTTCAGCTGTCGCATGGCATGCAGCAACCGCCGGTGAACGGGCTTCAGTCCATCGCGAACGTCCGGCAGTGCACGATGCATGATCGTGGAAAGCGCATAGGCCAGGTAGCGTTCTTCCAGCGCTTCGCGCAGGTTCACTTCCTGATTGGGTGTCTCGGGGGGCAGAACGGCCTTTGTCATAGCGCCCATATATAAAGAGATTCGGAGCCTATGCTCCACCCTATTTGGAAGGTCAGACACAATCCTTCGGCAGAACCGCGCCCTGGCACATCGCTGAAGAAAACAAGCACCAAAAGCGGCAATTTGAAGCAGCTTGCGATTCGGCGCTTGTCATCACGGGCTCCCTCGCGTGGAATGGAGCGCATGGGGCATTGGATAGAACCCAACGGTCGAAACCAAACCATCAAAACTGAGTTGGAAGAGAAAACATGACACAAGCATGCACAGCAGCATCAGACCCTATCGTGGCCTCTCTTGAACTCGTGGTGGACAAATGTGGCGACCCGACGGAACTGGTCTACAAACGCCTTTTTGCCCAACATCCAGATATGAAACCGCTTTTCCTGCTGGACAAAGACAACAGTGTGAAGGGGAACATGCTGTCCCAGGTTCTTGAGTGCTTTATGGATTTCACCGGAAAACAACATTATGCAGCCAACCTGATCGCTTGCGAGCGGGTCAACCATGAAATGATTGGTGTGCCCCCAGAGGTCTTCACCACCTTCTTCACAACCGTTGTCGACACGTTCAAAGACATACTCCAGGACGACTGGACGCCCGTTTATGACGCCGCCTGGTCAGACCTTGTTAACGATCTCACCGTCTCAGTAGATGAGAAATCGTAACTACCAAGCAAAATTTCCCCAAAAATAGGCTCTTTCCCCATTTTAGTGAGCATTGCAACTCCAGGTTTCAATTCCTCAAATTCGAACTGAAACGTTTAATCGATTTTAATTCCTTTGCACCATTGTGGGGATAAGACCACCCAGACACGTGGTACGGCGGGAATGTTATGCGCAGCAATGAATATGATTTCAGTGTTTTGACAGCCATGTTTGTGGATGACAGTCCCTACATGCGTCGGCTGATACATGATCTTTTGATCGCTATGGGCTTCGGGAAGGTCATCACAGCAAATGATGGCGAGAGCGCACTCGTGCTCTACAAGGACGAAGTTCCCGACATCTTGATAACGGATGCTTCCATGGAGCCGATGGATGGATACGAATTTGTGCAGCGCATCCGCACAGATCCATCAAACCCCAATCTCTACATCCCCATTATTATGCTCTCAGGCCATGTCGAAATGGCAAATATTGAACGGGCTCGCGATAATGGTGTTACCGAATATTTGGCCAAACCGGTATCGGCGGCCAGTCTTCATCAACGTGTCGTGAGCGTCATTGAACAGCCACGACAGTTCGTCAAGGTCGGCAACTATTTTGGTCCAGACCGCCGTCGGCATACTGATGACGTTTTCTTCGGCGACAATCGCCGGGATGGCCTAGATGCCGTCGATAGTGAATCCTCAGATACTGTCGACAGTGAATCCACAGATACCGTCGATAGTAAATCCGAAGAACAGTGGGTCATCTAGTAGACCTACCCTCCATTGTCATGGCTTGATTGTTCAGGCAGAAGAAAGTTTTGGGAAATGACCTCCACCATATCCAAAAAGAATGGTGATCGCGAGAAGGCCCCGCCAAACAAGGCGGACGGCGAACGCTCGTCTGGTAAAGGCCCGAGAAAAAACCCCAAAGGGGATCCGTGCGAGTTCATTGATCCACCCAACCTCATTTTGGCGAAAGTCACCCATAACCCTGAAATGGCGAAGGTGCGTAGCGTCAAAAAAGGAGACTTTGTTTTCGACTCAGGTCGCCTGAAAAAGATGAGTACCATTATCGAGAAAAATCAGACCGTCTGTGTTGAAACACTCGACAAGAAAATCCAGGAAATAGAGCCCGTCTTCAACCTTATCCGACAGGGAAAGACACCCCAGCGAAAAGCACTCCTAGAGAAGATACAAAATATCAACGCAGTGGCAAAAGTTCTCGACCATATTCCAGTCGCAAGGATCACGTTGTCCTTGATAAAGTACCTATCCAAACTGCCTGCTGAAAAAACAGCCGACAACGGCATTGTCGTTGCCCATTTTGACGCATTGTTTAATAGAGAAACGCTCAGCGTTCGGCTCGACCCACCGACGAAAATGGTATTGACCGCGCTCGAAACACTCACCAATCATGCGTTGGCCAATAGTCGCTAACCGCCTGCGATCATCTGTGTATTCTTCGCAACACGCTCCATCAAACGGAACCGCGCGTCCGGCAGTCGCCCGTGAAACGGGCCAAACAGATGACGTTCAAGAAAGTGGCCGGTAAGTTCAAATCCGTTCATCACGTCTTCCAACGTCGCTTCGGTAACGCGCCCACCGATAAGAAATTGTGGCAGTCGGTAGAGCCGATCCTTGTATTCAGCACCCGCATCACCACTCACCGCCCGGCCCGTACGTGGCGACACATAAATAAGATCTTCTGTCCCCCCCGTTACCGCACAGCTGAACAAGTCTAGACCAAACCCCAGCTCCTGAAGCAGTCCCAGTTCGAAGCGCACAAAAACCGCTGGCCAAATTTCCGGGTGCTCCAGCGCATCAAGCAAGACGACGAAGGCATCATAGAGAGCATGATGCACTTCTCTCTCCGGGAGCGCTGAAACAATGGCGCAAGCACCGCTTAAGCCCGCAAGAGACAAGGGGTCGTCCATCAACACCCCTGCTCGGCCCCGATCAATATCCAGTGTAAAATTTCCAAGGTGATCAGGCAATCGGGCGCGCCACACAACGGAAACGCTATTCCCCGGTTGCAAGACGGGCTTCAGCCGTCGCGACGTCCCGCCACGAACCAGCCCCGCGTGACGCCCATGTTCCGCAGTGAACAGTTCAACAATGGCGCTTGTCTCACCATGGCGCTTCACAGATAAGACCACGCCTTCGTCACGCCATTCCACGTCGCCACCTCCCGCGGTTCCGTATCAACACTGAAAGATCAGTCGGTCGGAAAATTAAGCCCAATCTCACGAAAACGCTCACGGTCATCACCCCAATTCTCCCGCACTTTCACGAACAGAAAAAGGTGCACCGTGTGTCCAAACAGCTCCATCATCTCTTCTCGCGCAAGTTGACCAATGGTCTTGAGAGACTGGCCACCCTTCCCGATCAAAATTTTCTTCTGGCTCTCGCGCTCGATGTAAATCACTTGCTCGATACGAGCACTACCGTCTTTCCGTTCTTCCCACTTTTCCGTTTCCACGGTCAGCGAATAGGGAAGCTCCTGATGAAGACGCAGATAGAGTTTTTCACGCGTAATTTCAGCCGCCATTGACCGCAGAGGAACATCCGCAATTTGGTCTTCCGGATAATGCCAAGGCCCCAGCGGCATCAAACCAGCCAAATGCGTTTTCATATCCTCAACACCATCACCTTTTTCAGCTGAGATCATAAAGACCTCGGTGAATGTGTGCGACTGCGTCAAACGTGCCGTCAAAGCCAGGAGGTCTTCGCGCCTCACCAGGTCAATTTTGTTGATCGCCAGAATAGCAGAGCGCCCATCCTTATTGAGGCCCGCCAGAATACGATCAACGTCCTCATCAATGCCTCGTTCCGCATCGATCAAAAGAACCACAGCATCTGCATCGGATGCACCGCCCCAGGCGGCCTCAACCATGGCTCGGTCCAAACGGCGGCGGGGCTTAAAAATGCCCGGCGTATCGACAAAGACAATCTGCGCATCTCCCAGCAGAGAAATACCTCGAATACGTGCGCGGGTGGTTTGCACCTTATGGGTCACAATGGAGACTTTCGCCCCCACCATCTGATTGAGCAGGGTCGATTTCCCTGCGTTGGGCGCGCCAATCAGCGCAACAAACCCGCACCGTCTCTTCTCAGAATTTTTATCGTTCATGACTGAATACCTTCACACCGCAACAACGCGGTGGCTGCGGCTTGTTCTGCCGCCCGTTTAGAGCTCCCGCTCCCTTTGGCCGGGATCACTCCCTCAACAACCACTTCTACATCAAATTGAGGAGCGTGGTCAGGGCCACTTCTGCCAACCCCACGATAGACAGGCAAGCCTTTTTTCTGTGACTGGGCCCACTCCTGCAGCTGTGTCTTAGCATCCCTGGGTGGCATCGTCGTTGTACTCAGCCGCGCAGACCAATGCCTCTCCACAAAATCTCGTGCAACCCCCATCCCACCATCAATATAGAGAGCTGCTATCAATGCCTCGCAGACATCAGAGAGAACACTTCCCCGGTCGCGCAAACCGGCCTTGTCCTCACCCTTTGTCATTCGTAATGCTGCACCCAGGTTCAGCTCCCGGGCAACTTCTTCGCAGGTTTCTGCACGCACAAGCGCATTCAACCGCATTGCCAGGTCACCCTCAGGCTCGGAGGGGAAACCCTGGTACAGCAGGTCTGCAATCACCAGTCCCAGAACCCGGTCGCCCAAAAATTCCAACCGCTCGTAGCCAAATGTGCCTTCCGCCAATGCCGCACTTGCATGAGACAAAGCGTGATGGAGGAGTTCACGATCAGAAAACCGGTATCCAATCCGGTCTTCTAATGCTCCAAGTGTGTCTGCCATTTTGCCTCAAGAGAGCCCATCAAGCATGCGGTCCCACCGCGTAGCATCAAACCAGCGCCAGAATGCCCAGATTGGTGCAGTCCCGTCTGTTGAGAAGAAAATGATCTGCGCTTTACCAACGAAGTTTTCGAATGGAACATACCCAACCGAACTTGGTACCCGACTGTCACTCGAATTATCCCGATTATCGCCCATCATAAAATAATGCCCAGCCGGAACACGATAAACGCCGGTATTATCCCCAAGTCCATTCGGAACCAGATCAAGCGTCGTGTAGCTCACCCCATTTGGCAGGGTTTCCACATATTGCGGATGCCGGCGCACATTGCCGTAAGCATCGCGCTCAACAAAATCTTCTATCCGTTCTCGTGGAACAGGAACCCCATTGATATGGAGGATGGAATTACGCATCTGAATTTCATCACCCGGAAGTCCAATCACCCGTTTGATGTAATCTGTCCGATTATCGATCGGCAATTTGAAGACTGCAATATCACCACGCTCAGGCGAACTTCCCATAATTCTGCCGTTGAAAAGTCCAGGACTGAATGGAAATGAGTGTTGTGAATATCCATAGGAAAACTTCGACACGAACAGATAATCCCCAATCAACAAAGTTGGGATCATCGACCCTGTAGGGATATTGAACGGTTGGAAGAAAAATGTCCGAATGACGAGCGCAATCAGCAGCGCGTACCCAATCGTCTTAAAATTCTCAGCCCACGCCAACTCTCGCAGGCTTTTTACTTTATCCGTCATCGCCATCAATTTTCACTCACAATCCAGCTTCCACAATCCAATGGTCCGGACCATATCATAATTGGCGAAAAGGCACGTAACAGTTGGGATACATCACCCATTATCCGCGGGAATAGCCGAAATAATGACAATCGCCTGGGCGTGAGGATCATCGTCCGTAATGGTGAGGTGAATTTGCGCCTGCATTCCCTGCGGGGTCATCTCATTCAGGCGCGCTGCCGCACCCCCCGTCAGTGCCATTGTGGGCTGGCCGCTCCGCAGATTGACCACTCCCATATCCCGCCAGAATACCCCTTGGCGCATCCCCGTTCCCAGCGCCTTTGAACAGGCCTCTTTTGCAGCAAAACGCTTGGCATATGACGCCGCACGGTTACGTCGACGTTCCGATTTCTGACGCTCAATATCAGTGAACAAGCGTTCGACAAAACGGTCCCCATAACGCTCCAACGTGCGCTCAATGCGCTTGATATCAATAATGTCGTTTCCGATACCGAGAATCATGAAATCTCCTCAACTGGATTGTGGGACCAGTGTCTCCGCCCGCGCCTCATCCATCAAGGTCCGCATTTTCTTTATCGTTCCCTCAAGACCATCAAAGATCGCCTCACCGATCAAAAAATGCCCTATATTCAATTCGTGCAGATCAGCCAGCGCGGCAATGGGGGCGACTGTCTCAAAAGTCAGGCCATGCCCCGCATGCATTTCAAGCCCCATCCCAGCTCCCTCTATTGATGCCTGGGTAAGGCGCTCCAGTTCCCGTCCGGCAGCAACACCGTCCCCCGCAAAGCACGCCTCGCAGTAAGCGCCAGTATGCAGCTCTACGACAGGAACGTTCAGCGACGTTGCTGCATCCAACTGCCTTGGATCGGCTTCGATGAAAAGCGACACACGGATAGATGCGTCCGCCAGCTCCGCTACCATAGACGCAAGGCGGTTGTGTGAGCCCGCAGCATCTAGCCCACCTTCTGTTGTGCGCTCTTCCCGTCGCTCCGGGACGATGCAGACTGCATGAGGTCGGTGCCGCAATGCAATTTCAAGCATTTCCGGCGTTGCAGCCATTTCGAAGTTCAAAGGCACGGTTAGCGCATCCATCAACCGCTCAATATCACCATCGGAAATATGTCGCCGGTCCTCACGCAAATGAGCCGTAATACCGTCAGCCCCAGCTTCAGCCGCTAGCAGAGCCGCCCGCACCGGATCAGGAAGATTACCTCCGCGCGCATTACGGATCGTCGCGACGTGGTCAATGTTGACCCCAAGCCGCAATTTATGCGTACCGGACATGCATCAACTCCGTGTTCGTTTAAGACTTAGCGGTGGCAGATGGACCGTTCTCATCAATGCCGGCCTCAATTGCTTTTTTGGCAATTTGTTCCCGCCTTTTGGCTTGATAGGTCTCAACCGTACTGCGAATGAGGTAGTAGACAATGCCGGCACAGACAAGACCCAATGGAATGCCCCCAACCATCATTGGCACCAGAACCGGTAGGATTGCATCGATTGCCTGACCGGAGAACATGTTGATGCTCAGTTCCGGCTCGCTCGGCGCTTCCGACCCCTGCAACAGCCAATACCCAACATCGTAGGTTCCAATCCAGATGAACGGAAACGTCAAAGGATTGCCGATGAAAGTGCCAAAGGCCGACGCGATCAAGTTACCTCGGAATATCCAGGCAAGGGCAAAGCCGATGACAAAATGAAAGCCAAGAAATGGGGTAAATGAGGCAAATGCACCAGCAGCAACCCCGATCGCAATCGCGTGCGGCGTACCGCTTAATCGCCAAACCCGGCGCCATCCGTATTGGAAAGCACGCTTCCAACCCAATCGTGGCCAAACCAGCTCACGAAGGCGTTGCAGAGGGTGAAGCTCAATACGGCGGCGGAACATGAGATCCTACTTTAACCCCCTACTTCCGGGTTTAATTGCTGGAATAGCGGCAAGCTCTGGGGGCAATTTGTCAGCATCAAAAGTTGGAATGGCCAGCTTTGCCAACGACACCAGCTTAACACCGATTTCTGCTGTGCCGTTTGATCTATCGATCAGACACGCAGCCCCCACAACGTTCCCTCCGATAGCGCGAATAACGCCAATGGCTTCGCGAGATGAGAGACCTGTTGTCACAATATCTTCAACCATGAGGCACCGTGTACCTTCGGGAATATCGAATCCCCGACGAAGAATGAATTCACCCTCGACCCTCTCCAGAAAAATGCCCGGCACCGAGAGCTGGCGGCCCATTTCATATCCAACGATCACACCACCCATGGCAGGTGACACGACAAGGTCGATCTGCTCTGAGATCTCAGCCGAGACCTTTTCTGCCAGAGCACTACAAAGACGGGCAGCCCGTTCGGCATCCATCAACGCTCGGGCACATTGCAGATATTTACTGGAATGGAGCCCGGAAGAAAGGACAAAGTGCCCTTCAAGCAAGGCACCTGCGTCAGAGAATTCCTTCAAAACCCGTTTTTCGTCCATGATTAATAAATATCCGATTTTGGTTTGTAGACCCTTAAAGATCTCTCTTTTTTACATCAAACGCGTGCCACAACATTCACAACAGACAGCCCCTTCAACGCATTCACAATTCGGTTTGCATGTTTGAGGTCCAACACATCAATGTCGAGCTCAATATCGTAAAAATCCATGTCTCTACGAGCCAAGATCATATTGTTGATATTACCACTATAGTCAGCGATCAATGTGGCAATAGCTCCCAGCGCGCCCACTTCATTCGACGCGCGAACCTCCAACCGGCTTACAAAGGTTGCGGCCTCTTCATCGCTGACGTCCCAAGAAACATCAACCCAACGTTGCGGTTCGTTTTCAAATTTCTCCAGCATCTCCGACGAGATGGGATAAATAACAACTCCCTCACCAGGCGTGACAATGCCAACGATCCGGTCGCCAGGGAGAGGAAATGTATCTTTCGCAAAACGGATCGCTTGCCCGCGAACACCACCACGTAATTGCACCAGTGGTTTGGCATTCAGCGGGTCTTTGTCGGCGGGCTTTTTAGCCTTCACTTTCTTAGCTGTTCGTCCCGTTGCCACCTCCGGGAACACCTGCTCCAGGACTTCCTGAGCGGAATGAACACCTTCTCCGACGGCAGCAAACAGATCGTTCAGATGGTCATGCCCGAGGCCACCAAGTGCACGTTCCACCACACTGTCTTCCGGTTCTTTTCCCTCCCGTTCAAAGACCGACTGAACCATCTGGCGCCCAAGAAGCTCGAACTCTATCTGTTGAGTTTGGCGCAATGCCCGCCTGATGGCTGATCGGGCCTTTCCCGTTTCGACGTAATTTTCCCAAATCGCCAAAGGTCGTTGCGCCTTGGAGCGCACGATCTCAACTTCATCACCGTTTTCAAGCTGTGTCCGCAACGGCATGTGGCGTCCATTAATTTTACACCCGACACAACTGTCGCCAACTTCGGTGTGAACGGCATAGGCAAAATCAAGGGCCGTCGCACCGCGCGGCAGATTGATCAACATACCTTTGGGCGTAAAACAAAAAACCTGGTCGGAAAACAATTGCAGTTTGGAATGCTCAAGAAATTCCTCGGCTGAACTGCCATGTTCCAGCATTTCGACGAGCTGCCTCAACCATCCAAATGTATCCGCATAGGCCTCCTTAGGCTCTTTCGAGCCCGAGTCCTTGTAAATCCAGTGCGCCGCGATCCCGTGCTCTGCAATATTATGCATTTCCCGTGTGCGAACTTGAATTTCCACACGCTTGCGCTCTGGCCCAACAATGGTTGTGTGGATGGATCGGTAGCCATTGTTCTTTGGGGTCGAAATATAGTCTTTGAACCGGCCGGGGACACTCGGCCAACGACGGTGCAAGACTCCCAAGGCCTGGTAGCAACTGGCTTCATCCGCGACTAGAACACGGAAGGCGAATATGTCGGACAGCTGCTCAAGAGAACTCGCCCGGCGCTGCATCTTGCGCCAGATTGAGTAGGAACGTTTTTGGCGTCCGTGAACTTCAATGTCCAACCCACCGCCTTCAAAAAGGCCAACAATCTGAGTGCGTATCCGCTCAATGACGTCACCACTTTCAGAACGGAAATCATCCAGCCGCACCTCAATCGCACTGCGGGCATCGGGGTTGATGACCTTGAAGGACAAGTCCTCCAGTTCCTCCCGAAATTCATGCATCCCCATGCGCCCTGCAAGCGGCGCATATATATCCAGCGTTTCCTGCGCAATACGTCGGCGCTTCGCTTCTTTAGGGATGTGATGCAATGTCCGCATATTGTGCAGACGGTCGGCAAGCTTGACCAGCAACACGCGAATATCGTTGGACATAGCGAGCAGGAGTTTTCGAAAGTTCTCCGCCTGCTTGGCGTCTTCACTGTCCCACTCAAGCTGGGACAGTTTGGTGACACCATCCACGAGTTCGGCAATTTCACCGCCGAACAGGGACGAAATTTCTTCTGTTGTGACGTCTGTATCTTCAATCGTGTCGTGGAGCAGACCGGTAATGATCGTCGCCGCATCCAGCCGCAACTCGGTCAATATCCCCGCAACTTCGATCGGATGTGAGAAATAGGGGTCGCCAGAGTGGCGCAACTGATTGCCGTGCATTTTTGTTGCAAAAACATAGGCACGGTTGATCAGCGCCTCGTCCGCCGCCGGATCGTAGGCCAGCACTTTGTCCACCAGTTCATACTGGCGCAGCATGCGCTCTCACCTTTCTAAAGGGCTTACGCCCACAAATTTGCGTTTTTCGACGCTAAAACGAAAAACGCCGCCCTCAAAGCCGAAGCCGGGCGGCGCTTACACAATAGATTGCAGAGCAATCCAATTCTTTTTCAGCAACGCGGCTCAATCATATTCCTCAGTCTCGGGGGTGCGTGCCGGTGCAGGAGCATCAATCTGCGCTTGCAAAGCCCGCAACAACTCATCTTCGCTCATACGGTCGCCTTCGCCAAGCTGTGTATCTGCATTGGCTTCATCTGAATCCTCTGCATTTGCTGCCATTTCGGGCTCATCATCATCAACCCGTTTCTGCATGTCTTCAATGATAGCTTCCCGAAGTACCTCAGGAAGAACCGTCGATTCAGCAATTTCGCGCAGGGCAACAACAGGGTTTTTGTCGTTGTCACGATCAATCGTGAGTTCAGCACCGGCCGCCACGGCACGGGCGCGCTGCGCAGCCATCAATACCAGATCAAAACGATTGGGGACCTTGTCCACGCAGTCTTCAACTGTTACGCGAGCCATATAGTCACACTCCGGGCGCTAGAGAGAGAATAGGAATTTGCGCTTATGTAGGCAGGTTGAGGGGCAAACGCAAGGAAAAACAGCGCCTTAGCCCATGTTTTTGAGTGTTTATCAACTTTTCAAAGAAGTGGCGCAACACCCTCTCTATCCTGTGTGGTTAATGCCCCCAATAGCTTGGAAACGGCCACTCCCGTCACCGGATGACACCAGTTTGGAGCCACATCGGCAAGAGGCACTAGAACAAAGGCCCGATCAGAAAGCCTGGGGTGCGGCAATATCAGCTGATTCGCAGCGCCTTCTGGTTGGATGAGGCCGTCAAAATCGAGAATATCCAGATCCAGCGTCCGTTCCTCCCACCTTTGCTCCCGTACCCGCCCAAATGCCGCTTCAATACGGTGCAATTGGGCAAGCAGAGCCGAGGGCGCCAAGGCGGTGGAAATGCGCGCCACCGCGTTAACAAAGTCCGGTTGCGCGTAGGGAGTTACAGCTCTGGTTCGGTAAAATGGAGATATCGCCTCCACGTGCAACCCATAGGTCGGAAACTGCTCCAGGGCCGCTTTGAAACTTGCTTCCGGCGCTCCCCAGGAACCCGGTAGATTGGCGCCCAGTGCCACCAAAATCATCGCATTTCTCCTCACCAACCAGACGCCCAGACCCATTGCCTTGTTGTCGATTGGCTGCCGGTCTATCAGATGGCGGTACTCAAGCTCACCCCAAAAGGGTTTTCAAGCCAAATGACCATCGCCTATAGCCCCGAAGCACCGCTCGATTGCCCTTTATGCCCTCGCCTCGCGGAATTTCGCGCCGAGACCAAAGTTGCCCATCCAGACTGGTTCAACGCGCCTGTCCCCTCTTTCGGGCCAGAAACCGCGCGTTTGCTCGTCGTGGGGCTCGCCCCAGGAATGCAGGGTGCCAACCGGACGGGCCGCCCCTTCACGGGAGACTGGGCAGGCGATCTCCTATACCCGACATTGATCAAATACGGCTTTGCCAGCGGAACTTACAAAGCCAGCCCCGATGATGGCCTGCAGATGGTCGATTGCATGATTTCAAACGCAGTGCGTTGTGTCCCCCCGCAGAACAAGCCCACAGGTCCAGAAGCCAAAACCTGCCGTGGTTTTCTGAAAGCRCGGATCGACGCCCTGCCCAAYCTGACCACYATCATYGCGCTGGGCACRATCGCCCATAACAACRTCRTMAGTACCCTGGAGCTTAAACGGACGGCCTTTCCCTTTGGCCACGCCGCCCGCCACGAGGTGAGCCCAAGCCTTACACTGTTCGATAGTTACCATTGCTCCAGATACAACACGAACACACGTCGCCTGACCGTAGAAATGTTCCACGATGTGTTTCGCGCAGCCCGGGATGCTCTCGCGACCTAATACACCTCCGGCAGTGCGCACCACGTCATTCCCCGCTACACTTGCAAAAAATGGCAATGACCACATTGCTGCAAAAAGGGGGAAACATGTCCGGACCAAAAAACGCCACCGATGCCACCAGGCGCGCCCAAGCTGACACGGTCGCCAGCCTTCCCATAGATACTGGCGAGGATTTTGACCTCGCCCAGAAGGGATTCATTGGCACCATTCCCGATGCCCGAATTCTCAACGAGGCAGGCCACCCCGTCTGGGACATGTCTCGCTTTGACTTCATCAAGGACGACGCCCCCGACACCGTGAACCCGAGCCTTTGGCGACAGGCCAAACTCAACTCATTTCATGGCCTCTTCAAAGTCACCGACGGCGTCTATCAGGTTCGCAATTTCGACCTGTCGAACATCACTTTTCTGGAAGGGGACACGGGCTACATCGTCATTGATCCTCTCATCTCTGCCGAGACAGCCGCCGCCGCCCTCGCCCTTATGCGCGAGCACAGAGGCGACAAACCCGTTGTTGCAGTGATCTACACTCACAGCCATGTCGACCATTATGGCGGCGTAAAAGGCGTGCTGAGTGATGAGGACATTGCGAGCGGCCTTCAGATCATTGCCCCCGAAGGATTTTTGAAAGCTGCCGTCAGCGAAAACGTACTCGCAGGCAATGCCATGGGCCGCCGCGCAACCTACATGTATGGCTCTATGTTGCCTCCGGGACCTCAGGGCCATGTGGATGCCGGGCTCGGCAAAACCGTATCCTTCGGCAAAGTAAGTCTGGTGCCCCCCACCGTCAGCATTTGCGAGACAGGCGAAACCCTGACCGTAGACGGCGTTGAAATCATTTTCCAGGTAACCCCTGACACAGAAGCGCCAGCGGAAATGAACTTCTACTTTCCCCAGTTCAAAGCGCTCTGCATGGCCGAGAATTGCTCCTGCCATCTGCACAACATCATCACACCACGCGGTGCGCAGATACGCGATGCCAAGTCGTGGAGCTATTATATCAACGAGGCCATTGATCTCTTCGCCTCCCGCACAGACGTTCTGTTCGCCAGTCATCACTGGCCACGCTGGGGAGAAGACATCACGATCACCTTCCTGCAAAAACAACGCGACCTTTACAAATACATTCACGACCAAACACTGAGGCTCGCCAATCACGGGCTGACGCCATTAGAAATCGCAGAAGATTTCAAACTCCCACCAACGCTGGAAGCAGAATGGTACACGCGCGGCTACTACGGCACACTCAGCCACAACACCAAGGCGATCTATCAGCGCTATCTGGGTTGGTTTGATGGCAATCCGGCAAACCTCCACAAATGGCCCCCGGCAGAAGCCGGACGCCGGTATGTCGCTGCAATCGGCGGTGCCGACGCCCTGCTTGAAAAAGCGCAAGCGGCGTTCAACGACGGCGACTATCGCTGGGTCGCGGAACTGGTGAACCATCTGGTATTTGCAGAGCCAGGCCTCGAGGCCGCCCGCAACCTTCAAGCCGACGCCTTGGAGCAATTGGGATACCAAGCGGAATCCGGTCCCTGGCGTGCCTTCTATCTCACGGCCGCCATGGAACTACGCAACCCTCGTCCCCCCTCTGACGTGCCACGCCCTGCCGGTGGCGATACCGTCCGCGGCTTGCCCGCTGATGAGTTGCTGGACTCACTTTCAGTCCGATTGAATGGCCTGAAGGCTGGTGCACAGGAAATCACTCTCAACCTGACAGTGACCGACACCAAGGAAACCTACCTCGTCACTCTGACGAATGGTGTTTTGCACCATGAGCCGGACAAACGCGCAGACAATGCGGATGCGACCCTCGCCATCACGCGAGCGTCCCTAGCAGCGCTTGCCCTTAAGGAAAAGTCCGTCGCCGATCTGATCGATGACGAAACGCTGACAATCGAAGGGAATGAAAAGGCACTCACAGACCTGCTTGAGCTTCTCGACACTTTCGACTTCTGGTTCGAAATCGTGATGCCGTAAAGCCACGAAAAATCAAAGACCGCTATGAAGGCCGCTATCTTGAATAGCGGTCTTCGTTCCAGGGATTRCCTTCATTATTGTAGCCGCGCACTTCCCARAAACCGGGCTGGTCCACAGCCGAAAATTCAATCCGCTGTATCCATTTCGCGCTTTTCCAGAAATACCATTTCGGAATAATGACACGTACAGGTGCGCCGTGCTCCCGGGTCAGAGGCGCGCCCTCCCAGCTGTGGGCGAGCAATACATCCTCATCGCGAAAGACATCCAACGAGACGTTGGTCGTGTACCCATCATAACTATGGAAGATGAGATGTTTGGCCTCAGGCGTGGGCTTCACAACATCCAGAAGATGCGCGGACGAAACGCCTTCCCACCGATTGTCATAACGGCTCCACGTCGTCACACAGTGAATGTCTGACACATATGAAGTCTGTGGTTGGGCAGAAAACACATCCCAATTCCAAACAATCGGGTTTTCCACCGCACCATCGACAATGAGCTGCCAGCTTTCCTTCGGCACATCAGGTTGAATGCCAAGATCAAGCACCGGCCACTTCTCAACCAGCCGCTGCCCAGGTGGCAACCGGTCGGCATGCATCGCATCGGATGCGCCTGTAAGGTGACGCCCTTGTGCTGCCGTTTTTTCTTTCGACAGGATCAGCTTTTCTTTGATCTGGCCCAATAAGCCTTTCGGCTCTTCGCCAGCGCCTTGGTCGTCGTTCATCGAACTCTCCTGACCTGTCAGCCTTTCTCACGCATCAATCGGGCTTTATCACGTTGCCAGCTACGGTCTTTGTCTGTCTGGCGTTTGTCCGCCTGCTTCTTACCGTGCGCAAGTCCCAGTTCAACTTTAACACGCCCAACATCATCAAAATACAGCTTGAGCGGGATGAGAGTCATCCCTTTGCGTTGAATGGAAGCCGCTAATTTATCGATCTCGCGCCGATGCAGCAGCAGTTTGCGGGGGCGCCGGGGCGTGTGATTGAAACGGTTGGCCTGCAAATACTCAGGGATAAAGGCATTGATGAGAAAAGCTTCAGTATTTTTGACCTCTGCATAGGCTTCGCCAAGACTGGCTTTGCCGTCACGCAGTGCTTTTACTTCCGTACCGCGAAGCACTATTCCAGCCTCGAATACCTCATCAATCGTATAGTCGTAGCGGGCCCTCCGGTTATCAGCGATAACCTTCTTGCCGTCTATAACACCTCGTTTTTTTGCGCCACCGCTTTTCGAAGACATCGCCTATCAACCACCAATCAATCCGGCATGCGCAAGAGCAGCATCAACGGCCTTACGCGTCTCAGCCTGAATGGGCACCATCGGCAAGCGCACATCTTCTTCGCATAGACCAAGGCGCACCAGGGCATACTTGGTAGGGCACGGGTTGGCCTCAATGAAAAGAGCCACATGCAGGGGAGTCAGCCTGTCCTGAATTTCCAGAGCCGCCGCATAATTGCCCTGCAGACATGCGTTCTGAAACTGGGCGCAGAGCTTCGGTGCAATATTTGCCGTCACAGAGATACACCCCTGTCCGCCCTGAGCATTAAACCCGAGTGCCGTAATGTCTTCACCAGAAAGCTGGCAAAAATCTGCGCCCATCGCGTGACGTTGCTTGGCAACGCGCGCTATGTCGCCGGTTGCATCTTTCACCCCAACAATATTCTTCAGTTCATAAAGGCGCGCCATTGTCTCCACCGACATGTCGATCACGCTTCTGCCTGGAATATTGTAAATGAGAATTGGAAGGTCGACAGCGTCATTGATCGCTTTGAAATGGGCGTAAAGCCCCTCTTGGGTTGGCTTGTTGTAATACGGCGTCACGACCAACGCGCCATCCGCACCAACGTCCGCAGCATGGCGGCACAGGCGCAGGGCTTCTTCCGTGTTGTTGGAGCCAGCCCCTGCAATGACCGGTATCCGACCAGCAGCGACTTGAACACATTGTTCTACAACCGCCATGTGCTCTTCATGGCTCAATGTTGGAGATTCGCCCGTCGTCCCACAAGGCACAAGACCATGGGTTCCCTCGGCAACATGCCACTCAACCAGACGCGCAAAAGCGTCTTTGTCGACAGCACCGTTCCTGAACGGTGTGACAAGCGCGACAATAGACCCCTTAAACATCTTGGGCAGCTCCCGGTTGACCAAGCGGAGGACAATAAAGGCGCCACTCCGCTGGTTGGTTATAAGGCGCGGACCATACAGTCAAATCCCGCCAAATCGCAACAAAATGAGCGGCTTAGCCAACAAAATTAACTAGACCGATGCACACTCAATAGTGTGACTGGCAAGTCATCGCAGACAATTGTAGGCTTTTTGGATGGAAATCTGGTGTCTGATTCCAACCGCAGGGTCAGAGCAAATATCGGTTTCTTGAGTGCAGGTCGGCCTGCGTTGGAAGCGGTTTGAGTTTTAGCCGAGAGGGTGTTCGGAAAGTGCGGTCCATTTTCGCTGGCCTACGGAGAAATTCTGCCCTGAAGTCAGTCCATCGACTGATTGTCAGCGCAGTTTTGACATGCGCGTTTAGCGCTTTAGCGCAGGCCAGTGTGCCCACACCTCTGGCGCGCCCAGCCCCTCCTCCCCCGTCAATTCTCCTAAGTGACGCCGACGGCCACGCTTTTTGGGACGGGCTCGATGCCCGCCAAAAAGGAAAATGGGGAAATGTGCGGGCTCTCTCCCGGCAGATCACCGATCCAACGGCCAAAGGCATCCTTGACTGGCTCCGTTTCCAAAAGGAAGGAACCGGCTCCACCGTCGCAGAAATTGTGGCCTTCCAGCAGGCACATCCTCTCTGGCCACGGCAAAACCTGCTGTCCCGCCGGGCTGAAAACGCCCTCACCGACTATCCCATGGCCGATCAGGACGTCATTGCCTGGTTTGCAACCCGCGATCCTCTAACGGGCGAGGGCAAAATCCGCCTGGGCGAAGCTTTCCTCAACAGCGGACGAACCGACGAGGGAGCAAACTGGATCCAACAGGCATGGGTGGAACATCAGTTCTCCAGAAGCAGGGAATCTCAAATCCTGCGCAAGCACGCCCGACACCTCTCTTCTCAAGCACACGAGGACCGGCTCAACCGCTTAATCTGGGAACAACGTTTCTCAGATGGTCGGCGGATGCTGCAATTAGTCAATGCACAGGCCCGCGCGGTGGCCGACGCCCGACTAAAACTCAGTTCTCGATCCAGAGGGGCTGAAAGTGCACTTGCCCGCGTCCCGGCACACCTGAGAGCCGACACGGGTCTTCTTTTCGACCATGCGAGATACCTACGTCGACGCGGTCAGAACGAGACCGCAATTCCTCTCTTTATCACCAGCCCCAGTGCGCCCAATGATATCGGAAATCCGGGACGTTGGTGGACCGAGCGCAAGATACTGGCCCGTAAAGCCCTTGCTGAAGGCCAGTACCAGGAAGCTTACTATCTAGCGACCGGTCATGGACATGAGTCAGGCGTTGCTTTTGCTGAAGGAGAATTCCTGGCCGGGTGGATCGCTCTACAATATTTGAACAACCCCGATACGGCCTTCCGGCATTTTCAAACCCTTGAAGCCGGCGTCAAAACAYYCAWMAKYMGGKMMCRYSSNTGMNCKAYTRKRTKSRAMRMKSAGNTGARGNNNCARCCGKRSKYMMWWNCGWCRCKAKRGSYTATTTCACGAAAGCCAGCCTGCACGCCACAACCTTCTACGGACAATTGGCTATCGCCCGGCTCTCAACCAACGGACAACCGCTCATACAGCTGAGCAACGACCCGGTTCCCACTCCCCTGGAAACCAGCGCTCTCGCAAACAACGGCATGGTCCGCGCTTTCGAACTGCTGAACGAAGCTGGTGAGAAAGCTTTGGCACGGAGCTTCATGATTGAACTATCAAAGACGTTGCCAGACGCAGTTTCGCTCGCGGCACTCGCCGATTTGATGGTGGAGCGTGACCATCCCAACCTGTCGGTCAGGGTTGCCAAAATTGCGGCCGGTCGAGGCATTCTGCTGGCGGAACGCAGCTACCCAACGGCGGTTCTGCCCAGCTATCGGCAAGTAGGAACACCTGTCGAGCGCGCGTTCGTCTACGGCTTGTCGCGGCAAGAAAGTGAATTCGACCCCGATGTGGTCAGCCATGCGGGCGCCCGGGGGCTTATGCAGCTTATGCCCCGCACGGCGCGTGCCGTGGCCAGAGGGATCGGTGTTCCTTACCGCCGCAGCAGATTGACCAGTGATCCTGGCTACAATGCCATGCTCGGCTCCGCTCACCTGGGCGACCTGCTGGATGACTTTGCCGGTTCCTACATCATGACTATCGCGGCATATAACGCCGGTGCCCACAGGGTCTCCCAGTGGATTGAAGCCTATGGCGATCCACGGAGCCCAGCCGTCGACCCTATTGATTGGATGGAGAACATCCCCTTCACCGAGACCCGCAATTACGTGCAGCGCGTGATGGAAAATATTCAGGTCTATCGTGCCCGCTTGGCAAACCAGACAGCTAGCTTGCGTATCGAGCAAGACATTGCCCGGTACGACGGCAGCAGCCCCATCATCAACGTCGCGCCAAAACCATTGGCCGTCCTGACAGCACGCCCTGTGGCGGCTGCCCCTGTACCACCCGCACCCGCACCTCCTTTGGCTGTGCCGCAGGCAACGACGGTGGCGAACCTGCCACAAATATCGGCACCAACAGCCCCCAGGGCTGACTTGCCACTACCCAATCCAAATAGACCTGTGATTGCGACACCTGCACCTCGCGTTGCAGAACCAACACCGGTCTTGGCAACAGCGCCTGTGACTTCAGCTCCAGCGACCCTGGCGACACCCGTCACCGAGCTGAGCAGCCTCAACGCTCCAACAGATGTGACAACGCGCCTACCCACGCCTGATGTTGCCCAGCAAGCGCCCGTCAGCACCGACGGCGCAATGCTGCCGGTAGTGGACAGCGCGGATATCGCGGCCCGAGCCGCACGACATGCGTCCATCCCAGTGGCACCCGCGACAGCACCACCACGCGCCCCTCTGCTAACAGAACCCGCGCCAACGCCCGTTGAGCTTGCCTCCCCGCCAATCGAGAGCAATACGCCTTCCTCCCCCGTCAGCACTCCCTTAAGCGCAACTCCCTCGGTCAAAGCTCCTCCGGTCCCGGCACCTTTGGCGATCGCGCGTGACACAACGCCGGTCCATCTAACGCCGCCAGCTATTCTCGCATCGCCTGATAGTTTGGATCGTCCCCGGGCACCTGCTGACTATTCTGACACCTCACCCGATACCCCGGCCGTCACTCTTGAGCCCGGCACAATGCTTCCAATTTTCGACGAAAGCTGACGGCGCACGAAATTGCTAGCAAACGTCTTGCGAAAATGCCCCATACACCAGATTATCCAGCTAACGACTAAGAATATTTGGGGGCGGCCATGAGTTTTCACGACTTCTACTTCACATCGCAAGAAGGCCTGCGTCTGTACGCCCGTGACTATGGCTCCCGTGCATCCAAAAAAACACCCATCCTCTGCCTGCCCGGCCTGACACGGAACTCAAAAGATTTCGCCGCCCTGGCAGAACATCTGTCGACAGACCGCCGTGTGCTTTGCCCAGATTTCAGAGGCCGGGGAAAATCAGACTACGCACCCGGTTGGACCGACTACACCCCCATCGCCGAAATGCGCGACACATTCGACTTGATGGCTGCCGCTGGCATTGAACACGCCATTCTCATAGGCACATCACGGGGCGGTATTGTCGCCATGAACATGGGTGCACATCGTCCCACAGCGATCAAAGCCGTAATCATGAATGATGTCGGACCCGAAGTTGATATGGCTGGCATCACCCGCATCATGGGCTATGCCGGAACAATGGAAGCGCCTGCCAGCTGGGACGAGGCGGCCACCACACTGCGTCAAATGAACGATCGGTATTTCCCAAACATGCCCGGCGAAAAATGGCACGCCTTTGCGCACATGACATTCAAGGACGAAGAGGGCTGCCCGGCTATGGATTACGATCCGGCAATTGGAGTTGGTTTGCGCCGTGCAGCAAAACTCCTGCGAGGAAACGTGCCCGTGATGTGGAAGGAGTTCAACACACTCACCCACATACCGCTCCTGCTGGTCCGGGGGGAAAACTCAGACCTTCTATCCAAAAGGACTGTAGAGAAAATGCAATCTGCACATCCCGCCATGGAGCTTGTGACAGCCAAAGACCGGGGTCATGCGCCCTTTCTGGATGAACCTGAAGTCACCACCGCCATCGATGGGTTTCTATCCAGGCTCGGAAAGCACTAGTTAGTTTCGCGAAACAGCACCACGTTTTGCCACATCGGAAGAAGCGCCGCGTCAAGACCGTCTTCGTTCGCGTGATCAATCGCATAGGCGATGCCAGCCCGCGCTTGAAAATCAAGCACCCTTGACCACAACAGACTTGGCATGACCGGCTCATCAGCGAGCGGATCTGTCAAACTATCCCAGTGCACGGGGAATACGCGCGTGGGGTGCACCACACGAACGATCTGCTCCCAATAATCTCGCTGATAAGCCTCTGTCTGTGCGGCTAATCCCCCGACCCCCAGAAAAACAACGTCCGCGCGAAGGCCGTCCAATGCGCCTGTGACATAGCCAGCACTACCCTGAACAAGGATCGATCCCAATGGGTGTTCGATGTGGATCGAATACGCTCCACCCATCTTGTAGTCCATGGCGGCAACAGGCGGCACCAATGGCTCAGAGATAACCGGGTCATTCAAAGCGGCAGCACGCATCGCAGGGTTGGGGAATTCAAAGTGTCGGGACTTGATGAGCGTAACAGTGAAGTCGCCAAACTGAAGTGGTTCACCAGAAACTACAGTCCAGATTTGATCTTCAGAAAGCCCCCACCCCCGTCCAATGTTGGCCGTGGACTCAGATCCAACCAAGAGAGCCCCCGTGCGTCGCGCAACCTCTGGCGCGTCCATCGCATGATCAAAATGAGAATGAACCGGAATGACAGCGGCAAGTTCTCCAACGTCACCACGAGCCAACCCATCGCTAATCGCATCCATGTCGGGTTCTATTTCCCCGATCAGCAGCGAGAGGGTCGATGGCCTCGTAAACCACCCATCGACCATGAGCGAGGTCACCCCGTCAGTGACCAGCAGGTTGGTATTGCCCATATAGCGAACACTGAGTGTGTGTTCGCCCGCAGGCTCGGAGCCCGCAAAAAAGGTGTCGAAAGGAGAAAGCTCTTCATGCAGAACGAGAAGCACCGCGACCAGAGAAATCACTCCCACAAGCAATACACCAACACCAATAAGTGTGATCCGAATGATTTTCATCGCCCCCCCCTCGCCCGTAGTTACCTTAAGGCGTCATTCGCCTAGACATCAAGACGATACCCATCGCCATCCCGCTTGATGTATCCAGCTGTCGGTGTGGCGAAATGCGTCCCGATCACCAATGTGGAGGTGCCCGCCAATCTGTCGAACACCTCACGGCGCGTCGCTTCGCTCTGCGTTTGATCAAAGTCCACCGTGGCGCACCAGTCTGGCCGCACCAGTTGGCAAGGATGATGGATAAAGTCACCTGTGATAATTGCGTCTTCTCCTTGGGAGCTAACTCTCACACTCACATGTCCCGGCGTATGGCCGACCGTCGGCTCAAGCCAGACGCCCTCGCAGATCTTGTAATCAAGCGCCACGAGATCAACCAGGCCGGCATCAAACACGGGTTTTACCGAGTCAGAAAAAACCATTTTCTGACCCTCATCAGTTTCCTGTGCTTGCCAGTACGAGAACTCCTTCTCAGCCATCAAGTAGCGAGCGTTTGGAAACGTCGGCACCCAATCGCCACCAACCATCATGGTGTTCCAGCCAACGTGATCAACATGCAGATGGGTGCACATCACGGTGTCTATTGTCTCCCGCGCATATCCGGCCTTGGTCAAATCATCCAGGAAGGGTAATTGCAGATTGTTCCAACTGGGGATCTGCCGTTCTTTGTCATTGCCGATGCATGTATCGACAATAATTCTCCGGTCGCCTGTGTCGATAACAAGCGCATGGACGCTCATAATGAGGTGCCCATCCGGCGTCATAAAGTGGGGCGCCATCCATTTAAAATCGCGCACAGCCTCGGGCGTTGCATCCGGCAGCAGAAACTTCGTGCCCCCCGCCACCTCGATCTCCACAATACGGGTGATCGTAATATCGCCCACTTGCCACTTGTTCATCCATCCCCCCACTCGGCCAGATTTACCGGCTCCCGTCACCCATCAAGCGTGGCAACAGCATGGCACATCAGCACAGATCAGAGCACGTACAAAAATGGGGAGTTAGTCTGGAAAATCGTTCCCAGCGACGACAGCATCAATTCAGTTGGGTAAAAAATCCGACACAATGAAAAGCCTGATACTGCCAAGCGTCATCAGATTGCCTGCTTCTCCAACAATTGGGTCCGCCTGGCCGGGAATGTCACCGTGGCGGTCGTACCGACATTTGGTTCGCTCGCAATTTCAAGCTTAGCCCCGTGTTGTTCAGACAGCACCTGTACCAATGACAGGCCAAGACCAAGCCCCTCATATTTTCGGCTCAGGTCCCCGTCCACCTGCCGGAACCGCGCGAGAGCAATGGGAATTTCCTCAGCACTCATGCCAATTCCGGTATCCGTAACAATGAGAGACAGTCTTTCCGCCTCATAAAGCAAACGCAAATCAACCCTGCCGCCAGGTAAATTGAACTTAATCGCATTGCTCATGAGATTGATCAGTATCTGTCTGATTTTCCTCTCGTCTCCGTAGAGAGCAGGAAGCACACCGACACAGTCAATCCTGCAAACAACATCCTTCTCGAGCGCTTGTGCCGAAACCAAGCGAACGACAGACACGGCAAGGGCCTCCAGATCGATATTTTCTTCGTACATCTCATCATTGCCATTCTCAATGAGAGTAAGGTCCAGGATGTCATTCACAATGGTGAGAAGATGTTTACCCGAACCCAGAATATCATCCACATATACCTTGTACCGTTCATCTCCCAACGGCCCGAACATCTGCATTTGCATGACTTCAGAAAACCCGATGATCGCGTTCAAAGGCGTTCTCAACTCATGGCTCATCGTGGCCAAAAACTCGTCTTTTGCCTGGGATGAATCTTCTACCTGTACGAGAGCCAATTTCAGGTCAATAGCCTGTTCCTGAAGGTTCTTGTTCATCTCCAATAAATTCGTATTGAGACGATCTCGATCTTGTTCAACTTCCCTGAAGTTCAACTGGAAGGCGCGCACGTGCAGAAGTGTCACGAATAACACAAGTATTTGAGACCATTCCATGGACGAAGAAATCACTCCAAGCCCGGAGAGAACTTCATAGCCAGACATCGACACGGCCGCAATCAAGACCAGTGCTGCATCTAACTTCTGACCACGGTCCACAACCAAAGCTTTTATAATTGTGTAACCAACAGCTACTGCGATTGTGGCCCAGAGAATTTGGAAGGGCTCCCGCACCAGCGTGATCGTGCCTGGTGGGAAAAAGGGCGCTACAAAAAGCGCAAACACTGTGAGTATCCCTGTGAGACCATAGACGAAAATATCAAASRRWSTGAKWWKMMCNCCGSGNAAGAGCATTTGAATAAATGCGTAATAGGCGGGAAGAACCAGGAAAAGGGAGACGTACTCCAGGTCGTATTTCCGCGCCAGTGAGAATGAGGGGAAATAGTCCCACACAATGTCACTGACAAAAAGAACCCGGAATGCCGAAGCCGCCGACAGCAAAGCAAAGATATTGTAGCGCATTTTGTCATCATGAAACCTGCCCACAACAAAGGTTCCCACCGATGTCAAAAGCAAGACCAAAACGAGAGCCGTTGGTAAAGCCCCGTCGCGCCGAAAGCGCGACCTTAGGTGTTCATGATAATCCACCACCGGAACGTCCAGTATGCCCCCTTGCTTGTGAATATAATTCGCAAGATGGACAATAATTTTGAGACGCCCAGCACTTAGAGGAAGAACCATCACCGAGGTCGATGGGTTGCCGACATCTTTATGAGGGCTCAATACCGGGTCGCCATTTTGAAACAGTCGCGTAACCCGTTCCCGTCCCACATCAGGGTCTTCAAACACGGCATACACCGAAGTAACCGAGCGTAATGTGCCCAGTCTTAAGGCCAGTGACTGATCGGTTTTGCCCGTTATCATCTCGAGACAATAGGTCGCGACACCGTGCCCGGTCGCAACATCGGTGGTAAACGCGAGTCCCCAAGGGTCCGGGAGAGAAACAGGATGGTAATGGGAATTTTCTACTGAAGGCTGACAACCTGTCCCCAGGAATTGACCCGGCGCAACCAGCTCATCTCGAAAAACGGCCCAACCCTCACTAAGGTCAACGCCGCCTTGTCTGCTGAAATCCCACTGTGTGAGGTCGACCGCCTGCGCGTCCAAATCTCCGGAATGATCATGAACAATTTCGGCAACATGAGGAGCACTAGCAATCCTCGTGCGAGCAGGTGCCCCCGCCGGCAGAACGACCACAGCCCAAAAGGCCGCTGCGAGCGCCGCAACGAAAACCCATACCACCCAGTTGTTCTTCAGACGTGCCACCACAGTCTGAGCTCCCCTACATTTGAGCTTCAGAGTCTCACAGACTATTGAATGAAGTATTGATACGCATAAAGATCATGCTGCGGCGCAATAACCGCTGTTCTTGTTTGCAATACTGAGTTTTCGAGCAAAACACTTATCTTAAAATGTGCAGTTTGTGCGCCCCTCTAACCTGGAGAAGCTGGCATATCCCGCCGAAATCCTCTACTTTTGGGAGAATATTTTGGAGGAAACACGATGAATAACCCCGCCGAACTGCCACTCGTTACCCTGACCGGAAATGCAAAAAGCAGAGGCGAGCAGCACGGCACTGCACTCAAAGAGCGCATCCACCAAATGACACAAGTATACGGGGAATTTTTTGGGCGGTCGGCGGGCGATATTTTTGAGATCGCTAAACATTTCAAACCTGTAATCGCCGATTTCAATGCAGACTATGCTGTCGAAATTGAAGCCATTGCAGGCGCGGCCGACATTGATCCGCTTTGGATTTATGCATTAAACGCGCGGAGCGAGTTCCTCTCCTATGTCCCAGCCACCGAGTGCACCGTGCTCCATTTTGACGGTACCCCCCTGCTCGGTCAGAACTGGGATTGGGAAGAACGGCTCGAGCCACTCATTTCCCTCATTCGCATTGAGCGTGATGACGCTCCTTCTGTTTTGATGATGACAGAGCCCGGGATCATCGGAAAAATCGGCCTCAATAGTGCGGGGCTGGGCGTCTGTTTCAACTTCCTGCACATCAACAAACCAACTCGCGGCGTGCCGATCCACATTCTCCTGCGCGCTATCCTTGATGCGCATTCCCTCACCGAAGCAAGAGACGTCATCAAGCGCGCGGGCAATGGCCGCTCTGCCAACATCATGGTTGCAGACAAAACAGGCTCTCGGTTTGACATGGAATTCGCAGCAGACGAGAAGTTTGAAATCGACGACAAAGGCGACGTGCTGATACACACAAATCACTATATGGACTCTGACATGTACAAAGTACCAGCGTCTTACGCCAACTCGATCATCCGCTTCGACCGGGCCGGTGATCTTGCCAGCGAACACACCCCGCGCGACCGCAAGACCATGGAAAAAATGCTTTCAGACACCGAAAACCCGAATAACGCGATCTGCCAAACCTACCGCCAACGCGAGCCGCTGGGGCAGATGGGTACGGTATGCTCACTCACCATGGACTTGGTGGCCGGGAACATGGAAATCCGTTTGGGCAATGACGCCCAGGGCCCCTTCGAGCACATAGCACTTTCAGAAGTACGAGCCGCCGCCGAATAGAGTTCTCCAACCAGCTCGGAGAGTTGTCTTTAAGATTTGCACCCTCGCGTTCCAATGCAAGCACTCGGGAAGTGGTACATGTCCTTTATCGTACAGTCCTTCGATACCCTTCAATTCCAATCTCAGCCATAAGAATCTACACGATCTGCTCAAAATTGATCTATGTATTCGCCGTCCGCATCGACCCGAATTGAGGTGGTTACAATTCCACCATTTCCGCCGGGCGCGGGCAAAACTCTATGCCAATGCCGGGTATTTTCCCCCGTGAAATAGTATCGAGAATTTCCAGTCCGCTCGTCCACAGACTTTCGAACATGCAACCCGTCGGTGAGCATCAGCTCTACTAGATCTCCAATATCAAGATCCAGCTCCCTGATTATGCTGTGAATGGTCTTTGCCAACTCTTTGCGGTTGCTTAGGTACTGTACTCTCAAGGGCACCCCTCTTTTGGCAAAATTCTCATCTTTGATAAGAACAAAAAAGTCGACATCCATAATGCCCCCATCCACTCCTTCGTGAAGGATGAAGTGCCAGCGGTTTTGATTTCGAAATTCCTTTTCACAAACAACTACACCACCAAACAGCGTCTCACCGGAAAGGAATATTTGGTCTCCTTGAACAATAGGGTTACCACTCTCGTCAACAAAGCGGCCATTTTCTATCTTTGGTAGTGGCTGTGTATTGCCGGCTTCAAAACCATGAATGGTCTTCAACAACTCTTGAGTTCGAACAGTTGTTGGGTCTTCAAGCAGCAGGCGTTCCACAATCGGTTTGAGAAAATCATAATCCGACAGCTCGTAGTCACAAAAATTGATTTCGGATATGTCGCTCATGTGCCCTCCCCGTTCAGTTGGGCCTGCCTCGATCTCCGCCCCGAGCGCCACACCTGGAGCGAAGTACAGAACTGCGAATAACAGAGCCACTCCCGTGCCTAGGAAAGGCCTCCCCCTCAGTCCAGAGTTTCGCGACAGCAGACCTATACTGCTGCCCCCCGCGGGTCGGGACTCGATATAGATCTGCAACACGGCATCACTCCATCTATTTTTGAGGATCAGAGGCTGGCGAAGAAAGGGCGCGACTCGGGATCACCGGGCATCCATAATTTCCGAAATAGAACAGCTTCCTTGGAAAGCCATCATAGTACCCAGGCAGTTGGGCTCTCACGCTCATATGAGGTGGTCGAGGTTGACCAGCACGAACTATTCCGGGATATCCGGCCACTGTTGGAACAGGTCTGTCCGGTGCGGCTGGAGCAACGGAAATGCGGACGCTGAAACTTACCCATCGCAAGAAGGGATAAAAGCGCCAAATACGACCCGCATCTAGCTTATACCCGGAACCCGATGAATAACCCGCTTGGGGGCCCGCAGTGGGACTCTCGTTGCTACCACTCAAAAAGAGCCCAGATGCACGCATCACAGCATGAGCAGCTGCCACTTGGCCATCGACGCTGTCCTGTTTCAAAACCAACGTGCGAAAGCGCGCAGCAAACAAGTTACTCAAGCCATCTTGGAATGCTCTCAACGACAGACGCTGGTCGGGCCCTGGAATACCTCTTGGGCGTCCACCGCCATCAATATGCTTGCGAATTTCTTCTCGTGTCAGAGGTGCCCAGACCGTTTGCTTGAGATGGTGCGCCTCCGCCAGCAGCTCGCGATACTCGGCATTGGAGACGGAGCCGAATGAGCATCCATCTTGCTCCCGCTGGGTGTCAATCCACGGATAGACATATATACCGATGGTTACGGCAACTAATCCCAATCCAACCCGTTTGAAGAAACGCCGCATTCCAACACCCGATTCAAAACAACAAGTTCACACAACCTTGCTACTTTGTCACAAGTTCAGCCTCGTTCGTCGTTTCGGCGGGTTTAAGATAGTTGGAACTGGCAGCATGTCGGCATCTGGTTTCAACGTTTGAACATTGCTCCAAACGCGATCCGGTGTATGCGTTCTGTCGTGGGCTGGTTACCACATAGCCAATCCGCGAAGCATTTCTCTAGCTGTCGAAGTTGGAGTTCGTGACAAAGCCAGATAGGAAAAAGGAATGGCAGAGAGGAAGGGATTCGAACCCTCGATACGCTATGAACGTATACACCCTTAGCAGGGGCGCGCCTTCAGCCACTCGGCCACCTCTCCACCGCCGTGTATGCCCTAGGAACCCTCACGTTTCAAGCTTCTTTTGAGTATTTCTCCCGAGCAAATTCACACGAAACAACACAAAAACACGGGGTGCTGGCAGCGCGGGCAAAACACAAGTCGGGATTGGCCCGCCCGAAGAACGCGAATGGACATTGACCAGGGCACTCTAATCCCGTTTTTGGGGAGGATGAATTCCTCCCGGGAGCAATTGCCATGACCGATCTATCCAACTGGAGCAAATGTGCCCGTCCAGGCCAATCACCTCTGGTCGGCCGCTTCGTTCGAGCCGAGCCCTTCCAGGCATCACGAGATGCCCAGCCTCTTTTCGATGCCATTGGAGAAAATGCCTCGCTGTGGACTTACATTCCCGCTGGCCCCTTTAGCTCGGCAGAGGAATTGGAAGGCTTCTTTACATTCTGCCAAACCAACCACAATTGGCTGACCTACGTCTTTCGCTCACCAGCGGGTGAGATGCTTGGCACGGCGAGCTACATGCGTGTTCGCCCCGAACATGGGTCGGCCGAGGTCGGTTCTGTCATTTTCTCCCCCACCCTTCAACGCACCCCCGCTGCAACAGAGGCCATGTACTTGATGGCCAGAACAATATTCGACGACCTCGGGTACCGTCGCTACGAATGGAAATGCAACGGGAACAATGCTGCCTCCAAGCGAGCTGCAGAACGGTTTGGATTTACATACGAGGGAACTTTTCGCCAAGACATGGTGGTCAAGGGCGAGAACCGAGATACGTGCTGGTATTCCATGACCGACAATGAGTGGCCAAAAGTGAAGCACGCGTTTGAGGCCTGGCTTAACCCGTCCAATTTCGATGGAACGGGAACCCAGAGGAAAAAACTAGCCTCCTTGAGAAGCTGATTTTGACCCTGCTGGTATTCGACAAGTGGGTCTTATGTGACAGGGCTTTCTTCTCGGGATGGAATCGACCACATTGGACGCACTTAGACATCCAATTGGGGAAAAAACTATGCTTGCACGTATTTTGGCCGTTCTGCCCGGCCTTGCCATGGGCGTTAATGCGGTCATGTGGATCATAAAGCCAGCCGACACAGCCGAGAGTCTTGGCATGCCACTTCTAGATGGCATCGGTCGCAGCACACAGGTAGGCGATTTCACGGCCTTCTTCGTCGCCACAGCGCTCATGTGTTTTCTGGGTGCCCTGCGCCAGAATACAACCTGGCTCTACGGTGCAGTACTGCTGTTGGGCGGGGCTGCAATCTTCCGGACCACCGCATGGGCGCTTCACGGTGCGGAATTGGCAACTACCTTCATCGCAATCGAAGCAATCCTGACTGTAATGCTTCTCGTCAGCGCTAACCTCATGAACCGCGACGCATCATAGTAAAAAGCCCGGCCTCGCAATATCTGCAAGGCCGGGCATTCATCGCGCGGATGGCTGGTTATTTCGCCATATTGATGATCTTGAGTTGAGTAAACTCCTCAAGCCCATCTGCACCTAGCTCCGTACCAAGTCCTGACATGCCTGCGCCGCCAAATGGAATTGAGGGATCAAGTTCTGCGTGCTTGTTCACCCAGATCGTCCCCGCTTCCATCTTGTCCGCCAGTGCATAGGCCCTATCTGTATCGCTGGACCAAACCGATCCGCCAAGACCATAGGGAGAGCTGTTTGCCCGCGCGACGGCATCGTCTACATCTGAGTATTTGATTATCGGTAAAACAGGACCAAACTGCTCTTCATCCACAATGCGCGAACCATCTGTCACGTCGCGCACAATAGTGGGACGAATGAAGTAGCCAGGTTGATCCGGCACAACACCGCCGGCAATAATTTTTCCGGTCTTGCCTGCATCCTCGATCAGTTCTTTTACTTTCTCAAACTGCATCTTGTTCTGCAGCGGCCCCAGTTGCGTGCCCTGCTCCAACCCATCACCAATGATTGCGGCATCAGCCAGGGTGGCCAGCTCATCGCACATCTCGTCATAGATGGACTCATGAACATAGAGACGCTTCATCGCAATGCAGACCTGCCCGCTGTTCTGAAAGGCACTTGCAAAAAGCAGAGGAGCTGTCTCCTTGGGATTAACGTCCTCCAGAACAATCCCTGCATCGTTCCCGCCCAGTTCCAGGGTAATGCGCTTCAGAAGCCCTGCAGCACCTGCCATAACTTTCGCGCCGGTGGCCGTGGACCCGGTGAAGGAAATTTTTCGGACGTCGGGATGAGCTGTCAGAGGCGCCCCAAGATCATTAGCATCCGCGATCACATTGACCACACCTGCAGGCAGAATATCCTTGATCAGTTCGCCGAGCCTGAGGGAAGTCAAGGGCGTGGTTGGCGCGGGTTTCAGCACCACAGTGTTCCCCGCAAGAAGTGCCGGTGGCAATTTGAAGGCCATCAGGATCATTGGAAAGTTCCAAGGCACAATCGCACCGATGACACCAAGTGGTTTGCGATGCGCTTCCACGCGCCGTCCATCACTATCTTCCAGCACTTTGATTGGCATATCGAGTGAAGTGAAATAACGGAAGAAGGCCGCCGTTCCAAACACCTCCCCGGTGGCATCAGCCAGAGGCTTTCCCTGTTCCTGCGTTAAAAGCCGCGCCAGCTCTTCACCATTTGCTTCGATAACATCGGCAATGGCATTGATTGCTTTCTTCCGCTCATCAATCGACGTCGCAGACCATGCGGGAAAAGCTGCTTTTGCGGCAGCCACAGCTTGGTTCAACTGGTCTTCGGAGGCGCGTGCGCAAGTTGCCACCGTTTTTTCCGTCGCCGGGTTCACGACATCCATCGTCATGTCCCCATCCACAAGCTCGCCATTAATCAGAAGTTTAAAACCACTCATCTCGCTCTCCTATGCCTCCCGCACAAACAGGGGTGCTTTCGTGTTTTTCTAATCGTTGAACGAGAGCTTTCCACTTTGACCGCTATATATCAACGCCAAACAAGACATCCCCTTACGTCAACCTGCAGCTATTATTCTTACAAAGGCGTCAGTTAGGCCATTGTTGTTCTTTGCGATAACCTCCCTCAAAACAAATATTCGAACGGGAGGAAAACGGTGGAAAAATTAGAGGTCGCAATTGTTGGTGCGGGACTTGGAGGTCTGTGTGCTGCCATCAAACTCAAAGAATCCGGGACAGATAGTTTTCTGGTCTTCGATCGCAATGAAAAAGTTGGTGGTGTCTGGCACGAAAACAAATACCCAGGTTGCTGTTGCGACACACCGGTCGCGCTCTACGAATTTTCCTTTGCGCCGGGCATGAACTGGAGCCACCTTTTCCCTCGCGCAGCGCAAGTCCAAACCTACGCAGAGGATGTTGCAGATAGTTTTCAGGTCACACCGCATTTGCGCCTTGGGGACGGTGTCAAAAGTGCTGTTTGGAACGAAACCAGCAACAGCTGGCACCTAACCACTGAGAGCGGGAAAGAATTCGAAGCAAAAGCCGTCATCGCCGCTATGGGCCAACTCAACCGCCCCTCCATTCCTGAAATCGAGGGGCGCGACACATTTGGCGGACCGACAATGCACTCCGCCAGATGGGACAGTAGTGTTTCCCTAAAAGGCAAACGTGTTGGCGTCATTGGGTCCGCTGCAAGCGCCGTTCAACTCATTCCAGAAGTGGCGAAGGAAGCAGCACATCTCACCGTGTTTCAACGAACCCCCAATTGGGTTATTCCCCGCCTCGACCGTGAAGTGACGTCCGAAGACAAAGCATTAGCGATGAGCGAACCTGAATTCGCCATGGATGTCGCAAAACGAAACCGTCAGCTGATTTACGATAATGCCGACCATTTCTTCTGGAAGGCCTTTCAATGGACGCCAGAGGGCCGTACAGCCTTCACCAAGCAGGCAAGTAACCATCTTGAGGCTCAGATACCCGATGCAGCCCTGCGCGCTCAGTTAACGCCGGACTATCCCATCGGATGCAAACGCATTCTCATCACGGATGATTTCTACCCCACCTTGATGAGGGACAACGTCTCTTTAGAGACCAACGGCATCGCCAAAATCACATCGACCGGTGTGGGAACCACCGATGGCGCTCAACATGAATGCGATGCGCTGATTTTCGCAACCGGGTTTGAAACCACGGGATGGCGTTGGTCGATGGAAGTCACCGGACAAGGGGGACAACAACTGAACGCCCTCTGGGAAGAGGCTCCCGAAGCTTATCTCGGCATCACAGCCCACGGCTTCCCAAACCTGTTTGTGCTCTATGGTCCGAACACCAACCTTGGCCACAACACAATCACCTTCATGCTCGAACAACAGGTCGCGTATACCGTGAAGGCGCTCGCATCATTGAAAGAAGCTGGCGCAAGCGCATTAATGCCCAGCAAGGCCGCCCAGGACCGTTTTAACAAACAAATTCAGGCGGATTTATCAAAAACCGTGTGGGCAGATCCCGACTGCGCGTCCTGGTACAAGGACGCACAGGGCCGGATCACACAAAACTGGTCCAGTCACACCCGTGACTATGCAGCCGCCACCTCGAAGGTTGATCTGAACGATTACGAGCTGATTGGATAAACAGACCGTCCAATCCCGGGAGCAGACCTATCCGCGATAGCGGATAAGTCCCTCTTGGGCGACTGATGCCACCAACAGACCATCGCGGGTGAATATGCTTCCGCGATTGAAGCCTCGTGCGCCAACAGCACTGGGACTGTCTTGAACATATAGCATCCAATCGTCCGTGCTGAATGGATGATGAAACCACATGGCGTGATCAAGGCTTGCAGATTGCAGCTTACCGGACAGCCAACTAACCCCGTGCGGCCGAATACAGGTATCCAGCAGTGTCATATCAGAGGCGTAGGCGAGAACTGATTGCTGCATTGCAACACTAGTAGGCATAGGGATCGCAGAACGAAACCAGACTTTGAATTCAGGATCTGCAGGCGATGGATCGATGAACTGCTGCGGGCTGACAGCGCGCATTTCAATGGGCCGTGGGCGCGCAAAATGGGTGCGCATCTCCTCAGGCAGCCGATCCATGATCGCCTCGCGGCGCTCCCGGTCTGTCGGCAGGTCTTCAGGTGCAGGAACAGTCGGCATCGGCGCCTGGTGCTCAAAACCCTTTTCCTTAACCTGGAACGAGGCTGCCAGATTAAAAATTTGCCGACCATGCTGAATAGCAATGACCCGGCGTGTGGTGAAACTCCGTCCGTCGCGAGCGCGATCAACTTCATAAAGGATCGGCACCTTCGGATCACCAGGTCGAATAAAATAGGCGTGGAGAGAGTGACAGATGCGGTCTTCGTCAACAGTTCGGTAGGCCGCCATCAGCGCCTGGCCAATAACCTGACCACCAAACACACGCTGCCAGCTCGTTTCAGGGCTGTGCCCGCGATATAGGTTGAGTTCTATCTGCTCAAGATCGAGAAGCGCGATCAAATCTTCTACCGCGTCATTCATGCCAGTCCGTCCGTTTTTGTGGAAATCTGGGCGGACCATATGCCGAGTGACCGCCTATGTCACCACCGGTTGCATCGACAAAGAAACACCAAAAAAACCACATGTCATAAGGGTATTCCCCAAAACTCGATGGGTCGCATCAGTGGCAGGACAACCATTCGCGTGCAAGCCGCTGTGCCTCTGATATCTGCACCGTCTCCATTTCGAGAGCCAGTTCCGCACGACTGTCACGCGCTGCATGACTACCGCGCAAGGCCGCAAGATTGAACCACTTATGTGCGTTGATAAAATCCGTATCAACACCGTTCCCGGTCGCATAAATCAAACCAAGGTTATAAAGCGCATCTGGCGCTCCTGCTTCTGCTGCGAGCTCACATTTCTGCAGCAGATCAATATCTCTTCTGGCCATCTTGCCCTCCTCCCGTGTGGCGCACCACTCCTCTACTCATCTGTGCGCATTCATCCAACTGCAAGGCCTCCCTTGCATTGCCTAAGGAGATCATCCAGCCATTGAAAATTTAGTTAACGCCGGGAATAAAAAAACGGCGGGTTTGTGCCCCGCCGTTTTAAACAGTCATCTAATTTTACGACAAATTGGAATTATTCTGGAATTTCCGGAACAAGCATGCCCTTCACAACACCAGACCGTTGAGCCAGAGCTTCCATCCACCGGGCCACATGACCGGCCTCTCCGACCACATCTGCCTTCGCCGCCTTAATCGGCTCAAAAGCGGGAACCAGCCAAGGGTAGATGGCCATATCTGCAATCGAATAATCGCCAGCAACAAACTCATTTGCCGCCAACTGCGTATCGAGAACTTTGATCAGCCGTGCCGACTCCGTCACAAACCGGTCGATTGCATAGGGAACCTGTTCTGGTGCGGTGTTTATAAAGTGGCCAGCCTGACCAAACATCGGGCCCAATCCGCCCATCTGCCAAAACAGCCATTCAAGAACTTTGGCCCGCTTTTCGACATCGGCGGGCAAAAACTTACCGCTCTTATCCGCGAGATGAACAAGGATGGCACCAGATTCAAAGAGAGAAATGGGACCGCCAGGTCCATCATGATCAACAATGGCGGGTATTTTGTTGTTGGGAGCAATTTTCAGAAACGCTGGTGAGAACTGCTCTTCTTYTTGAAGATTGATGGGATGAACCTGATAGTCCAGGCCACTTTCTTCCAGCATGATGGACACTTTGCGGCCATTTGGCGTTGTCCACGTATACAAATCGATCAAGGTCCGACCTCCCTTATATGAAAAACCCTATATGAAAAAAATGGCCTCCAAAAAAAGGCCAAGCATGTTTCTCAACCGCATATAGGAAGCGACATCAGAATTACGAGAAATCTTAGTATTCGACCGTCACTTCAACATGATGATGTCGGTGTATCCGACAAACGAGGGGTAGAACCGCGTACTCTCCAGCAGCCAGGGAAAAACCGATCGCTTGTTCTGGAAACAAAAAGTCGCCCACAACCTTGTCGTTCTCATCCAAAATCTGAAAGCCGTACGTGCCCCCCATGACGCGAACAATTGTTCCCGTACGGGGAACGGAAAGAGACCGCCCCCAAAACTTGGTGGTTCCATAGGTATCATTTTCAATACGGGTTCCGGTTCCAGTAAGGCGTTCGACCGAAACAGCCGGCGTCGTAAAAACAACAGAAACAGACAAAACCATGGACACTAAAGAGAGACGCATAATGTAAGCCCAGACCAGACAAAGGGGAGCATAAAGCCCGTCGAAATAAGCTTAGGCTCATTGAGATCGCAGGATCAAGCGATCCTGTCTCCAGAACCCGCAAGAATTCGCGCTTACCGCACTGTTTTCGCCTGGGATTTGATCTTGAGCAAGCTGAGGGCGTGTGCCAATGCCCAAAATTGGCCCGGCAAGCGTGTAGTTCTCAATATCAAGACAATTTAGGGCGATTTCAATACGAAGTGGGCGGGTACAGTGTTAATCACCGCGCCCGCCCTACTAGTTATTGATATTACAGACTGCAAAACCATTACCGATGCTTCCCCCCGGAAAGATCGGCACACATGCTGCGGCCTGAAGAGATGTCCCGTACCTAGCTGGCGGACAAAAGCCCGCCAACAAGAGTGACTATCTCCGCTTCTTTGCGGCTTTCCGCTTAGGAGCTGCTTTCTTCTTAGCAACTTTCTTCTTCGCGGCTTTCCGCTTAGGAGCTGCCTTCTTCTTAGCAGTTTTCTTCTTCGCGACTTTCCGCTTAGGAGCTGCCTTCTTCTTAGCAACTTTCTTCTTCGCGGCTTTCCGCTTAGGAGCTGCCTTCTTCTTGGCAGTTTTCTTCTTCGCAGCTTTCCGCTTAGGAGCTGCTTTCTTCTTCGCAGCTTTCCGCTTAGGTGCTGCTTTCTTCACGGCTTTGCGTTTAGGCGCAGCCTTTTTCTTCGCGGCTTTGCGTTTAGGCGCAGCCTTCTTTTTCGCTTTTGGTTTCGTAGCCATATTCGTTTTCGCTCCTGATGTGCTGTTCCAGTAACCTCGGAACTAATAGGACTCACACACACATTTAAATGAACGCCCCCTCAATTCAGGACGCAGAACACAATTACTATGAGCAACTGTGTGCGCGCAGGCAACAGTTTGCTTGACTTGCGCAAAGCCCTTCGCGCAACACAGTCTGGAAAATGTGTTTACAAAACGTTTACCAAAAACGAACGCTAACTGTCAGCGAGCGGATTAGAGACCCAATTTCTTGGACAATAGTCCGTTTACGGAGCTCGGGTTTGCCTTACCGCCAGTAGCTTTCATAACCTGACCAACAAACCAACCCATCAACTTAGGCTTCGCTTTTACTTGCTCCACTTTGTCTGGGTTTGCGGCGATGATTTCATCAATTACTTTCTCAATCGCACCCAAATCGGTCACTTGACGCAACCCCCGTTCTTCAACGATTTTTGCGGCATCATCGCTTGTTTCGAACATTATCTCGAAAACGTCCTTAGCGATTCGCCCCGACAACGTATCGTCAGAGATCAAATTGATGAGCTCGCCGAGTTGTTTTGCACTCACTGGAGAGGTCTCAATAGTCGCTCCAGCTTTCCTCAACGCACCAAAAAATTCTCCCGTCACCCAGTTCGCGGCAAGTTTGGGATCACATTCGCTTGCAACAGATTCAAAAAACGCCGCCGATACTTTTTCGGACACGAGAACGCCTGCATCGTATGGAGACAATCCGTACTCGCGTACAAAACGTGCCTTCTTCTCGTCAGGCAACTCAGGTAAATCAGCTGCAAGTGCATCAACCATCTCTTGCGAGATCACCAGCGGCAACAAATCGGGATCAGGGAAGTAACGATAGTCGTGCGCCTCTTCTTTCGAGCGCATGGCCCGTGTAACACCCTTCTTCGGATCGAAAAGACGGGTTTCCAGCCTGACAGAGCCTCCATCTTCAAGCACATCAATCTGCCGACGCGCTTCATGCTCGATCGCCTGCCCAATAAACCGGATTGAATTAACGTTTTTAATCTCACACCGCGTACCAAGGGGCTCGCCAGGTCGGCGCACAGACACATTAACGTCCGCACGCAACGACCCTTCTTCCATATTACCGTCGCAAGTACCCAGATAGCGCAAGATCGCACGCACCTTCTTCACATAGGCCTGCGCTTCCTCAGACGAGCGCATATCTGGCTTAGAGACAATCTCCATAAGCGCCACACCGGAGCGATTGAGGTCAACATAACTCAATGACGGGTGCTGATCATGAATGCTCTTGCCCGCATCCTGCTCAAGATGCAGCCGCTCAATACCAATCCGCTTCGTCGCACCACCTTTCAAGTCGATCTCAATCTCACCTTCCCCAACGATGGGGTATTTGAACTGCGAGATCTGATAACCCTGTGGCAAATCCGGATAGAAGTAGTTCTTTCGGTCAAAGACTGAGCGCAAATTGATCTTGGACTTGATGCCAAGCCCCGTTCGCACGGCTTTGCGCACACACTCCTCGTTGATCACCGGCAACATGCCCGGCATTGCTGCATCAACAAGGCTCACTTGTGTGTTTTGTTCCGCACCGAACTTAGTTGGCGCAGAGGAGAACAATTTTGCATCGGAAAGGACCTGTGCATGGATTTCAAGGCCCAAAACGATCTCCCAAGAGCCCGTCGCGCCTTCGACTAGATTTTTATTCTCGCTCATTTGTTTCTCCACCATGTCGAAGGTTCGGCGTTAAATCCGGCCGCTTCTTCCAAAACGCCTGCAACACGCAATAAAGTCTCTTCATCAAACGTCCGGCCAATCAATTGCAGCCCAAGTGGCAGCCCTTCCGAGCTCAACCCCGCCGGGATTGATATGCCCGGCAGTCCGGCGAGATTAACCGGCACAGTGAAGACGTCATTCAAGTACATAGACAACGGATCATCGATTTTTTCGCCGATAGCGAATGCCGCCGTTGGTGTTGTCGGTGTGAGCAGTACATCCACCTGTTTGTAGGCCTCGGCAAAATCCTGCGCGATAAGCGTGCGGACCTTCTGTGCCTTGATGTAATACGCATCGTAATAACCAGCAGACAGCACATAAGTGCCGATCAGGATGCGGCGACGGACTTCGTCACCAAACCCGGCTGCCCGGGTTTTTTCATACATCTCTGTAATGTTATCGCCGGTAACACGCAGGCCGTAACGAACGCCATCATATCGGGCGAGATTTGAAGAAGCTTCAGCAGGCGCCACAATATAGTAAGCCGGGAGCGCATATTTGGTATGCGGCAGGCTGACATTAACAATCTCTGCGCCTGCGCTCTTCAACCAATCAATGCCGTCGCTCCAGAGCTTCTCAATCTCGGTCGACATGCCCTCAATGCGATACTCTTTGGGAATACCCACTTTCAGGCCACGAATGTCGCCGGTCAACGCCGCTTCAAAATCAGGCACAGCAATATCAACGCTGGTCGTATCCTTGGCGTCATGTCCCGACATCGACGTCAACATAATGGCCGCATCACGAACCGAGCGCGTAATCGGGCCAGCCTGGTCGAGGGAAGATGCAAATGCAGTGATCCCCCACCGCGAACAACGCCCATAGGTAGGTTTGAGACCAACCGTGCCGGTGAAAGACGCAGGTTGTCGAATTGACCCCCCCGTATCTGTCGCCGTCGCCCCAAGCGCTAGATGCGCAGCAACAGCAGTAGACGACCCACCAGAAGAGCCACCGGGAACCAGATCAGCATCACTGCCTGACGCCTTCCAGGGATTGATGCAGGGACCGAAGCGACTGGTTTCGTTCGACGACCCCATCGCAAATTCATCATTGTTGAGCTTGCCCAGCATCACCGCCCCGTCGCGCCACAGGTTTGAGGTGACGGTGGACTCATAAGTCGGCGTAAATTCATCAAGAATATTGCTACAGGCCGTCGTGCGCACGCCTTCGGTGCAAAACAAGTCTTTGATGCCAAGCGGCAAGCCTTCCAGAGAACCGGCTTCGCCTTTCGCAATCCGCTCATCGGATGCTTTAGCCATATCCAACGCTTTTTCGAACGTAGGCGTGACATAGGCATTAAGGGGTACCGCTGCTTCCACTGCTTCAACATGAGCCTGCGTCAGCTCGACCGCGCTGATTTCTTTCGACATCAGCTTCGCCCGGGCGTCGCTAAGGGTGAGTTTTGTAAGATCTGACATGTTCCCGCTCCTACTCAATAACTTTGGGGACGGTGAAAAAGCCGTCTTCGGACACGGCTGCATTCTGAGTAACTTCGCGCTGAATATTCTCGTGCTGCACAATGTCCTCGCGCATCTTCATTTCCATCTCAACAACACTGGTCAGAGGGGCAACATTGTCCGTTTCCACCTCACCAAGCTGCTCCACCCAATCAAGGATGGCCGACATGTCTTTCGCCAGGGGAGCCAATTCTTCTTCACTCACCGCAATCCGCGCGAGCCGGGCAATCCCCCGGACTGTGTTCTCATCGACCGACATAGGCCTCTCTTTTCTGAAATGCGGCACACTGCGGCCTGAAATTACCTTGATGCCTTGATTTGGCGCGGAAAATATCAGACCACCCCCGCCCCCGCAACACGTCCGGGCAGATTGCAGACCTGGCCGACTTCCACTACAAGCATGAGCCTCTGTTTCCCTGAAAAAATGAGCCCATGACAGCCGACATTGTAGATATAGAGACGTTCAGGGAACGCGCACATGGTCGGGCACTGATCGGGCTTGATCTGGGCACAAAAACCATAGGGATAGCCATTGCGGACCCCCTATGGACCGTTGCCTCTCCCCGAGAAACCATTAGACGGACCAAATTCGGGCAGGATGCAATCCGGCTGGTCGAATTAATCGACGAAACCCGGTCTGGCGGCCTGATTTTGGGTCTTCCACTCAATATGAACGGGTCTGAGGGTCCGCGTGCGCAATCGACCCGCACTTTTGCCCGCAACCTTGCCCAGAAAATCGATATCCCGATCTGCTTCTGGGATGAGCGCCTGTCCACCGTGGCCGTCACCAGGACCCTCATCGAGGCGGATGCAAGCCGCAAGAAACGCGCACAGGTCGTCGACATGCTGGCAGCCTCGTTCATCATGCAGGGTGCTCTGGAGCGATTGCGCGGCATGTCATGATCGCAATCCTAAATGCCCTCATTCCCGTCTTTCTGGTTATTGCCCTGGGTGCTGCAATCAAGCGTTTTGATTTTCCGGGCGAAGGCCTGTGGCAACCTCTTGACCGGTTGACCTATTACGTCTTCTTCCCGGCCCTGCTGCTCCATACGCTTGCAACTGCCGATCTCACCACCTTCGACGTCTGGCCGATGGCCTACACATTGTGGGCGGGTCTGTTTTCCATGGTAGCTCTCCTGATGGTGCTGCGAGCGACATCAAAACTAACCGGCCCCCAATTCGCCAGCGTCTTTCAAGGGGCTGCGCGCTGGAACGGCTTCGTCGCCCTCGCCGCCATTGGTCAGCTCTATGGACCAGAAGGTGTTGCCCTTGCCGCCGTCTCCTTTGCCGCCCTGGTGCCGACAGTGAACATTCTCTCTGTCGTTATCCTCACGCGCTACGCAGGTGACACGCCCGCAGGTTTCGTCACGGTGTTGAAGTTATTGTCCAAAAATCCGCTCATCCTGGCATGTGCAGCAGGCATTTTCCTCAATGTGACCGGGATACGGTTGCCAGGTCCTCTTGCCCCAACCGCAGACATTCTTGGCAAAGCAGCCCTTACTATTGGGCTGCTTGCCATCGGCGCAGGCTTGCGTCTCGATCACGCTTTTCAGACCAAAGGGATCGTTGTTCTCACAAGCACGTTGAAACTCATTGTCATGCCTCTCTTCATGCTGGGATGGTGCATGGTGTTTGAAGTAGAGGGTATGGCACGGCTTGTCATTCTGCTCTGTGGCAGCGTCCCGGGTGCCACGTCTTCCTATATCCTGGCAAGACAACTTGGAGGAGATGCAACTTTGATGGCCAGTCTCATCACCGGTTCAACACTTCTGGCTGCCCTCACAATGCCACTCATGCTCGTAATTTTGAGCTGAGCAATCACTCGGCAGGCATGGCACGGTCCAAAATACTTCGGAGGGGCAAATCGGCAGGCAGTCCGCCGTAAAGAGACATCGCCTCTCCCCCAAGCCGCGTTCGACAATAGCTCTCAGCAATTGCTCCCGGTGCGCCATCAAGTAGGACAGCCGCCGCTCCGATTTTTGCCATACTCTCGATGACCTGCCGCGCTCGAAGCTCCAGCGAACCAACGTCTGTAAATCCATCTTTCAGCTGGTCAAGCGCACGATCATAATCGCCCTGACGTCCGCGAACCGTTTCAAACCCATTCAGAATACTCTCCAGTCCCTGCCCATCGCGACTTATGGCGCGCAGGACATCAAGACACATGACGTTGCCTGATCCCTCCCAGATCGCATTGACCGGCGCTTCCCGGTAAAGGCGCCCGACAATGCCCTCTTCGACATATCCGTTGCCTCCTAAACACTCCATCGCCTCATAGGTAAAACCGGGTGCTCGCTTGCACGCCCAATATTTCGCCACCGGGTTCATGATCCGCCGGTACGCCGCTTCGTCGCTATTGCTGTCCGCATTGTCGAAAGCCCGCGCAACCCGAAAGGCAAGTGCCGTTGCGCCCTCAACCTCCAATGCAAGGTCCGCCAGAACGTTTTGCATCAGCGGTTGATCGATAAGGTTCTTCTGAAAAACACGTCTGTGCGAACAATGGTGGAGCGCCTGAGCCAATCCCTGCCGCATCAACCCTGACGATGAAACCGAGCAATCAATCCGCGTGTGGGTCGCCATCTCAAGGATGTTGCGAACACCTCGCCCTTCCTCGCCAATGAGCCACGCATGCGCCTGTTGAAATTCAACTTCAGAAGAGGCGTTGGATTTATTTCCAACCTTTTCTTTCAGCCGTTGAACCCGGATCGCATTCACCGTGCCGTCGGGGAGGAAACGAGGCATGAGAAAACAAGAAAGACCACCCGGTGCCTGCGCCAGAACAAGAAACGCATCACACATCGGCGCGGAAAAAAACCACTTATGCCCCGTGACAATGTATTCCCCTCCGGGACCACCCCCATCGACAGGATCGGCGCGCGTCATGTTCGCGCGCACATCTGTCCCACCTTGTTTTTCGGTCATTCCCATGCCCAGGGTAACGCCCAGCTTTTGGTCCGACGGTTTGAAGGAGGGATCATAAGAACGAGAAAGAATGCGCGGTATCCACTCTGCGGCAAGGTCAGGTTGAGCTTGTAACGCCGGGATCGCTGCATTGGTCATTGTAATCGGACACATATGTCCGGCTTCTGCCTGAACCATCATGTAAAGGCCTGCCAAGCGCGTCACATTACGTCCCGGCTGAGGTGCACTCTTTTCTGGCAAATGTTCCCAAGGTGACCCATGGAGGCCTTGCTCTACGGAAAGAGACATCAGGGCGTGATAGGAGGGATGAAACTCGACCTGGTCGGCACGATGCCCAAATCGATCAAAACTCTTCAGCACCGGCAGGTAAGCATTGGCCTGTCGCCCCAGATCAACCACCTCAGCCGACCCGACCCGGGCACCAAAGCGAGAAAGCGCACCCGTTTTGTCGCCTTCTCCTTCACGGTTAACCGCGTCTCTCAGACAGGCATCCGTTTCAAAAAGATTAATATTCTCAAACGCCGGGGGCTGATTGGTCACCTCGTGGGTTTCAAATGAACCGCTCGGATGTACCATTTCTTTCTCCTGAAGCTATCGTTACGTTCTTGCCAAGACCCATCGACCTCTCTATAGAATGCCATCTTAATGCACGAAGACAAAACCACCATTGATGTGAACTATCCCCATCGGCATTTGCTTGGGATAGAAGGCCTGACTCCACAGGAGATCAGTTCGATTTTGGATTTGGCCGACACCTACGTTGATCAAAATCGACAGATCAACAAAAAGGGTTCGGTTCTACGTGGCCGCACTCAGATCAATCTCTTTTTCGAAGCATCGACCAGAACCCTGAGCTCTTTTGAGCTGGCCGGGAAACGGCTGGGTGCAGACGTCATGAACATGTCGGTCAGTTCCTCTTCGATAAAGAAGGGTGAGACCCTCATCGATACCGCAGCCACCCTGAATGCAATGCATCCCGATCTCATTGTCGTGCGGCATGGCGACAGTGGCGCGGTCGAACTTCTTTCACAAAAAGTAAGCTGCGCTGTTTTGAATGCCGGCGATGGCAGCCACGAGCATCCAACACAGGCTTTGTTGGACGCGCTGACCATCCGCCGCCGCAAAGGTCGCCTTGAGGGCCTTACCGTTGCGATTTGTGGCGACATCCTTCACAGCCGCGTGGCGCGCTCCAATATCCTGCTTCTCAACATCATGGGCGCACGTGTCCGGGTGATTGCACCCAAAACATTGCTCCCCATCGGCATTGACCGCATGGGCGTCGAAGTCTTCAACGACATGAACGAAGGATTGAAGGATGTCGACATCGTCATGATGCTCCGCCTTCAACTGGAACGCATGCACGGTTCTTTTGTGCCCTCAGTCAGAGAGTATTTCCGTTACTTCGGACTTGATTATGAAAAGCTCAAAGTTGCAAAACCCGATGCGCTCATCATGCACCCTGGCCCGATGAACCGGGGTGTGGAGATCGACAGCGCCGTCGCCGATGACATCAACCGGTCCGTCATCCGCGAGCAGGTGGAGATGGGCGTCGCCGTGCGCATGGCAGCCCTGGATGCCCTCTCGCGCAATTTACCAAACGAGCCACAATCATGAGCCGTACCGCCTACATCAATGCGCGGCTTTTTGATCCCGCTCGTGATTTGGATGAGACCGGCACCCTGCTCGTCGAAGACGGCAAAATCACGGACCTTGGTGCATCTGTTTCAGCAGATGGGATAGAGAGCGTCGATTGTGGTGGCCACTTGCTCACACCAGGCCTGATCGACATGCGCACTTTCACAGGCGAGCCCGGCACCGAATACCGCGAAACACTTGGGAGTGCTAGCCTCTCTGCTGCTGCCGGCGGCATCACCACCATTACCGTGATGCCCAATACAGATCCCGTCATCGACGATGTGGCCCTTGTTGATTTCATCAAACGCCGTGCCCGCGACACCGCCATCGTCAACGTTCATCCAATGGCCGCATTGACGCGGGGCTGTGCTGGCGAGCAGATGACAGAAATTGGCCTCCTGAAAGAAGCGGGAGCCGTTGCCTTTACCGATGGCGACAGATCGCTTTCCAGCCCTCTCGTCATGCGCAGAATACTAAGCTACGCAACTTTTTTTGATGCCCTCRTCGTGCAACATGCCGAAGACACAGAGCTTGCCGCCGGTGGCGTCATGAATGAAGGMGAACTGGCAAGCCGCCTGGGCCTGAAGGGYGCRCCATCCGCMGCCGAAACCATCATGATCGAGCGAGATATCCGCTTGGTGGAACTGACAGGYGCGCGCTACCAYGTTGCACAAGTGAGCTGCAAAGCATCTGTCGATGTTATTCGCCGCGCAAAAGAAGCRGGRCTRCCCGTAACATGCGGTGTTTCSGCAGCCCATCTCACGCTGAAYGAAAACGATGTCGCRAGCTACCGCAGCTTCATGAAGCTCKCYCCKCCKCTCCGACATGAGGATGAYCGSGTYGCYGTGGTSGAAGGTGTCGCCGACGGTACCATYGAYGTCATTGTTTCAAGCCATCAYCCCCAGGATCCRGAAACCAAACGCCTGCCGTTCGCTCAGGCAGCCTTTGGCGCCGTCGGTCTAGAAACGCTCCTCCCAGCAACATTATCTCTCGTGCATGCGGGCACTCTTCCCCTCGCCCGCGTCATAGCGGCTATGACGACAGCTCCCGCCTCTTTGATGGGACTGGATGCGGGGCGACTTGAAAAGGGAGCTCCTGCGGATTTGACCCTGACAGACATCAACGTTCCCTGGATACTCGACCCGGAACAGTTGAAGTCAAAATCTAAAAATACGCCCTTCGATGAACGCAGGTTGCAGGGGCGCGCCATTCGCACCATTGTTGGCGGGAAAGCCGTGTACGTCCAAGGGGAGCGCTGACATATGCCCGATCCAATGAGCTGGGCGGAAGCCGCCCCCTATTACGCTGTCGCCCTTATCGTGAGCTATCTGCTCGGCTCCATTCCTTTCGGCCTTATCCTCACTAAAGCTGCAGGCCTCGGTGACATTCGTGACATCGGTTCCGGCAATATTGGCGCCACCAACGCACTCAGAACCGGCAACCGCTGGGTGGCCATTGGGACGCTGCTGGGGGATGCAGGCAAAGGCGCCCTCGCTGTGCTCCTTGCGAAACAGTTTGGACCGGACACGGCTGTTATCGCGGCATTCGGTGCTTTGATCGGTCACTTGTTTCCTGTTTGGCTCCGTTTTAAAGGCGGCAAAGGCATTTCGACCTATATCGGCATCCTTTTGGCGCTCGCATGGCCCGTTGGCCTGCTTTTTTGCGCAACATGGGCCGTTGTCGCTCTCATATTCCGCATGTCTTCTTTGTCAGCACTGGTTGCCTCTCTGCTATCCCCAGTTTACTTTGCCTGGGTCGATCAGTGGCAAATGGTCGAAATGAGTGTGGTTCTGGTGATGCTCGTCTTTTTTGCCCATCGGGAAAACATCGCGCGCCTTTTGGCGGGAACAGAACCACGTATTGGGAACAAAGACGACGCCTGACAGAGCTCTCACGGAGCTCGGGCGCGCAGCGCTCGGGAGTTCTACGTGTCCACCTCGCTCTCCGATCAAGAACGCCTCAATCGTTTGAGGCTCACCCGCAGCGAAAATGTCGGGCCTGTCACCTATCGCGACCTGATGAACCAATTTGCATCTGCCGGAGACGCTTTGAGCGCTCTACCGGACCTAGCCCATCGTGGCGGACGCAAACGTGCAATCAAAGTCGCCGGCATCGCTCAAGTGACCCACGAGATGAACGAGGTCCAGAAACTCGGAGCCACTCTCCTGTTCGTGGGGGAGCCGGACTATCCCTACCTTCTGGCTCAAGCTGATCCACCCCCTCCCGTAATCGCTGCAATAGGTGCGCTACACCTGTTGAGCCAACCATCCCTTGCTCTTGTTGGCTCCCGCAATGCATCTGCCGCCGGTGTGCGTATGGCGACCGTTCTGGCACGCGACCTTGGCACCAAAAGTTTTGTGATCGTTTCCGGTCTTGCCCGGGGCATTGATGCTGCTGCCCACCGGGCCGCTTTAACAACAGGCACCGTGGCCGTTGTCGCTGGCGGCATCGATGTTGTGTATCCACTGGAAAACCAAGCCCTCTACGACACGATCAAAGAACAGGGTGTTCTCGTAAGCGAAATGCCCCCGGGCACAAAACCGCAAGGTCGGCATTTTCCTCGGCGTAATCGCATAATTTCAGGCCTATCTCGAGGTGTGATCATCATCGAGGCGGCGTTGCGTTCAGGCTCGCTGATTACCGCACGTCTTGCACTGGAACAGAACCGCGAGGTCATGGCCGTCCCCGGGTCGCCGCTCGACCCACGGGCCCGCGGCAGCAACCGTCTAATCAAACAAGGAGCAGCGCTCGTTGAGGACGCAGAAGATGTTCTAGCGTGGCTGGAACAAGCGCCACGATCGCTTTTTTCCGAAGGGGAAGAGATGCTTTACGAAGCCCCAAAAGCACAAACGCCCACCCTGAGCGAAACCGATCGAAGGGATCTGCTGTCACTTTTGAGCCCGACACCCGTTGAACAGGATGAACTCATTCGCCTGTCAGGGCTCTCAGCACAGGTGGTGATTGCCATTCTGCTGGAACTTGATCTGGCGGGACGTTTGTTTCGCGATACAGGCCAGCGAATAGCGCTGATAGAACAAAGCGATGAAGAAGACAGCTAATGGATCAGCTCCGCGCATCTAATTACTTTTTGGTGGCGTATTGTAGGTGGCAATCGAACTCGAATGCCCCTCAGAAAGCCGAATTGCTTCTTCCGCTGCCAAACCCATCAGGTATCGCAGAAAAGCGTGTCTTTCGCGGGTACTTGCTTCTCGAAGAGATTGCAGCATATCAAAAGCATATGAGGCAAAATCATCCGCATTCTCGCGATTTCTAGCCGGGTGTTTTCCCGCAGAAACGCTTCGCTTCGAGCCTCTTTGCCCTGTCGACGTTTTCGAAGTCTCGATTTTCGAGTCGGTCACCGTATAATCCTTATGAACTGCTTAGGATCGAATCACTAGGCTGATTGAGCTAAAACCATTAGTGCAATTTACCTATTGGTGCGATTGAAACGCAACACACGTTTTAGTTGCATTTACCGGGAAGCAGCACAGACCACCCGCTTTTTCTCCTTTCAATCGCCCCAAAACCGCCAAAATTGACAGCGTATTTGACAGGCAAGAACCTTTTCACCATGTTCCTGCCGATCTWRASSRKCNGCTGGCGATCATATTTTCTCTACAAAAGTGGCAGAAAATTCCTTTTTGGCCCCTCTAAACTGTGGAAGTTCAGGACATAAATGGACGTTGTAATTGTTGAATCGCCCTCCAAGGCGAAGACGATTAACAAGTATCTGGGGAAGAATTTCATCGTCCTTGCCTCATATGGGCACGTGCGCGACCTGCCGTCTAAAGACGGATCGGTCCTGCCGGACGAAGACTTTTCAATGGCATGGGCCACAGACGCAAAATCTCAAAAGCGTCTGAATGATATCGCCAAGGCCGTTAAGGGCGCTGACAAAGTCATTCTCGCAACTGACCCTGACCGGGAAGGTGAAGCCATCTCATGGCATGTGCTGGAAGTCTTGAAAGAGAAAAAGGTACTTGGCGACAAGCCCGTTGAGCGGGTCGTTTTCAACGCGATCACCAAACGCTCCGTCCTAGCAGCCATGGACAATCCCCGCGATCTCGACAAACAATTGATCGACGCCTACCTCGCCCGCCGCGCGCTGGATTATCTGGTGGGCTTCACTCTTTCACCTGTGTTGTGGCGCAAACTTCCGGGCAGTCGTTCCGCTGGCCGTGTTCAGTCCGTAGCCCTGCGCCTGATTTGCGACCGGGAATTTGAGATCGAAGCCTTCATACCTCGGGAATACTGGACCGTAGAAGCCGATATGAAGACTGGTCAGGGCGACAAATTCGTCGCTCGCCTGGTCTCACACAACGGCAAAAGGCTCGAGAAATTCGATCTTTCGGAGGAGAAGTTGGCCGAGCCGGTGCGGGCGCGCATCGCCGTTGAACCCTTCTCCGTCCAATCCGTTGAGAGCAAGCCCGCTCGCCGCAATCCACCAGCCCCTTTCACAACGTCAACCATCCAGCAGGAAGCGTCCCGGAAGCTCGGCTTCTCGGTAAGTCGGACCATGCAGGTCGCACAACGCCTCTATGAAGGCTTTGAGATTGACGGAGAGACAACAGGTCTCATTACTTATATGCGGACAGACGGTGTGCAGATTGCTGAAGAAGCGATTGCCCAGTCACGCACGGTCATCACCAATGAGTTTGGTGAAGCCTATCTCCCGGACAAAGCGCGGGAATACAAGACCAAGGCAAAGAACGCACAAGAGGCACATGAAGCCATTCGCCCCACCGATCTGGCGCGGCTGCCAAAACATGTGACCGCCCTGCTCGATCAGGATCAGGCGCGCCTCTATGAACTGATTTGGAACCGAACCATCGCCAGTCAGATGGAAAGTGTACGCCTTGAGCGGACCACCATCGAAATGAACTGTGAAGACAAAACGCTTGGGCTCCGCGCAACAGGGTCGGTGGTTATCTTTGATGGCTTCATGAAACTTTATCAGGAAGGCACTGACGACCCCGATGATGGCGACGATGCACGGCGCTTGCCCAAAGTAGCAGCCGGTGATCGGCTTGGGGTTTCCGACGCTCGTGCCGACCAGCATTTCACTGAGCCAGCACCGCGTTTTTCTGAAGCATCCCTCGTTAAACGCATGGAAGAGCTCAGCATTGGGCGTCCGTCAACCTATGCCAGTATCCTCGCTGTTCTGCAGGACCGCGGGTACGTCCAATTGGACAAGAAGCGCTTCATCCCCGACGACAAAGGCCGGCTGGTCACAGCCTTCCTGGAGAGCTACTTCGCGCGTTACGTCGAATTCGACTTCACCGCTGATCTGGAAGAAAAGCTCGATAAGGTTTCAGCCGGCGAGCTGAACTGGAAGGATGTGCTGCGCGAATTCTGGGAGGGGTTCTCGACAGCGGTCGAAGGCACCGCAGATCTGCGCATCACACAGGTGCTCGACAGGTTGAACGAAGAGCTGGAACAGCACGTCTTCCCCGAAAAAGAAGACGGCAGCCCACGGCGCGGCTGTCCCTCTTGCGAGAAAGGCGAGCTATCTCTCAAAGTCGGTCGCTTCGGCGCTTTTGTTGGCTGTTCCAATTACCCGGAATGCAAATTTACCCGTCAACTCACCAAGGGAATGGACGGTGAAGGTCCCACTGGCGACAAGGTCTTGGGCCTGCATCCAGACACGGGCCTGGACGTTGAGTTAAAGAATGGTCGCTTTGGCCCCTACATCCACATGGATGCGGTGGAAGAAGACGAGAAACCCAAACGCGCAGGCATTCCTAAAACCTGGGCGCTGGATGAAGTCGACCTGGAGAAAGCCCTGCAGCTGTTGGCACTCCCCCGCGACGTTGGAGAGCATCCAGAAGACGGCAAAATGATCACCGCAGGTCTCGGCCGCTTTGGCCCCTTCGTCCTGCACGATGGTGTCTACGCTAATCTGGACAGTCCAGATGAAGTCTTCACCGTCGGTCTCAACCGGGCTGTTTCTGCCATCGCAGAAAAGAAAGCCAATCCCGGTCGACGCCAGGTTGCCAAGCCTCTTAAAGAGTTGGGTGAACATCCCGAGCTCGGTGGGCCAGTCAATGTGATGAACGGTCGGTATGGACCTTATGTGAAGCACGACAAAATCAACGCCACCCTTCCGCGCGGCAAAAAGCCGGAAGACGTGACGATGGAAGAAGCCGTGCAAATGATCGCTGAAAAAGCGGCAAAAGGTCCGTCCAAAAAGAAAAAGGCTGCAAAAAAGAAAGTCGCCAAAAAGAAAACAACTAAGAAAAAAGTAGCCAAGAAAAAGACGGCCAAGAAGAAAACGGCAAAAAAGAAAACAGCCAAAAAAACGTCTGCAAAAAAAACTGATGCAGAAACAACCGGGTCGGCGGACTAACCACGGTGAGTTCCTCCCAAAATCCGCCCCCCGGTAAAAAGAAACGCACGCCCAAGCCCAAACGTGCCGATGATACTTTGCCAACCCGCGAACAGATCCTTGAGTTCGTCGAAAGTTCGCCGACCATTGTTGGCAAACGCGAAATCGGTAAGGCGTTCGGTATCTCTGGCGCTCAGCGCATCGGCCTAAAACGTATCCTGAAAGAGCTGACCAATGAGGGGCTGCTCAAAAAATCTGATCGCAAGTCCCTGACACCAACCGATGGCATGCCTCCCATATCAGTCCTCGACATCACAAAACGAGATCAAGATGGTGAGCTGTTGGGCACCCCGGTCAACTGGGAGGGCAAAGGCGATCCTCCGATCGTCGTGATAATGCCTGCGGGCGAGCGTGAACGTAGTTCCCCGGTAGGCATTGGCGACCGCGTCCTTGCACACACCACAAAAGCCAGCTCAGACGGCCCTGCTGATTACCCTTACGAAGGCCGTATCATCCGACGCATCGGCAAAGGCGCAGACACGGTCCTGGGTATCTTCCGCAAGGACCCCGCGGGGGGCCGCATCATCCCGGTCGACAAGAAAAATCGCAATGAATTTGAAGTGACGCGCCCCCATGTAGGAGATGCCAAGGACGGTGACCTTGTCCTCGCTGAAACCCTGGCGGGTCCACGCTACGGACCCAAGCGGGCAAAGGTCAAAGAAAGCTATGGGAAAGGCGATGAGCAGCGCTCCATTAGCCTGATCGCCATCCATGCCCATGGCATTCCAGACAAGTTTCCAGAAAACGTAATTGTCGCCGCCGAAACCGCCGAACTAGTACAAATGGGTAAGGGTCGAGACGACCTGCGCGACCTTCCCCTCATCACCATCGACCCCCCAGACGCAAGGGACCATGATGACGCGGTTGCAGCTCAAGCCGACGATGATCCTGCAAACGAAGGTGGCTGGGTTGTTTACGTGGCCATTGCCGACGTCTCTCATTATGTGCAGAGCGGCAATCTTCTCGACAAGGAAGCTGTAAAGCGCGGCAATTCGGTCTACTTTCCAGACCGTGTTGTCCCCATGTTGCCGGAGCGCATTTCAAACGATCTGTGTTCACTGCGTGAAGGGGTTGAGCGGCCTTGCCTCGCTGTGCGCATGGTTTTTGATCGCGACGGTCAAAAGAAAAGCCATCGCTTCATCCGTGGCCTGATGCGCTCCGCCGCAAGCCTTTCTTATGCAGACGCCCAGTCCGCCTTTGAGGGAAATCCAGATCCCCGGATCAAGCATTTGCAGAAAAATGTTATCGAACCGCTCTGGGCGGCTTATCAGGCAATGGCAAAGGCGCGGGATAAGAGAAGCCCCTTGGCGCTCGACCTGCCCGAACACAAGATCATYRTWAATCGCAAAACCGGCTGCATTGACGACATCAMAATCGCCCAGAAGTTTGARTCCATGCGCGTTATCGAAGAGTGCATGATCCAGGCAAACGTATGCGCTGCCGAGACCCTGGAGGAGAAGCGCTCTCCCCTCATCTACCGCATCCACGACACACCAAGCCGTGAAAAATTGATGGCGCTGGGCGAGTTTCTAGCAACCCTCGACATCAAGCTCGCCAAAGGCGCGGTGATGCGACCGGAGCACTTCAACCGCATTCTTGCTCGCGTCAAGGATAGTGAAAATTCACAGATGGTGAGTGACGTTGTTCTGCGCAGCCAAGCACAGGCCATCTATTCGCCTGACAATTTGGGGCACTTTGGCCTCAACCTGCGCCGCTACGCCCACTTCACCTCTCCTATCCGGCGCTATGCAGACCTGATCGTCCACCGYGCGCTCATCGGMGCCCTGGGCTTAGGCGACGATGGCTTGAGCCGCGACGACATAAAATCACTTGCGCAGACGGCGGAGCATATTTCTCAGACAGAGCGTCGTGCCATGGTCGCTGAGCGCGACTCGAATGATCGCTACATCGCTTCCTATATGGAGAAACAGGTCGGTGCGGAATTTAACGGTCGCATTTCAGGCGTCACCCGGTTTGGCCTTTTCGTTAGGCTAACCGACACAGGCGCAGACGGACTTGTTCCCATCTCCAGCCTCAACAATGACTTCTACCACCATGACGAAGAAGGTCATGCGCTCATCGGAGACCGCACAGGCATTCGCTTTCGCATTGGTGACCCTGTGAGCGTACGCCTTGAAGAAGCAGTGCCTGTAACCGGAGGCATGAAATTTACAATTGTTGAAGGTGGCACTGTCGTCAAAGGGGCCAAACGCGGACGGAACACGGGGAAAAGGCCCGGAGGCCGTGGCGGGTACAAAGGTGGCGGCAAATCACGCGGGCGCGGAAAAAGGTAAGACATCGCGCGCGTCACCCTGACGCATTGGCAGATTCAGTGTCAGCAGCCATCTTGTGCCACATGAGAGTGGTCGGAAGAAAAACATGACGGATACAATCGAATACGAAGGCAATCCCCGTTCGGTCTGGAACGCGATGGGCCGTGGTGCGATTTTCAAATGTCCTGCATGCGGCGAAGGTCACGTCTTTCGCAAATATCTGAAGGTCGCTGATACCTGCGACACATGTGACGAAGACCTGTCTCATCACCGCGCCGACGACGCCCCTCCCTATTTCACGATTTTCATCGTGGGGCATATTATCGTGCCTTTGATGCTGTGGGTTGAGATGTCGTATCGCCCAGAACTCTGGATTCATTCGGCCATCTGGGGCCCTTTGACCCTGACCCTGGCACTCATGATCCTCCCCATCACCAAAGGTGCCGTCGTCGGTTTGCAATGGGCACTCAGAATGCACGGCTTTGGTGGGCACGAAGACTGATTTGCAGCTGACAAAACCTGCCGACTGGACAGACTCAGTCCACCGGGGCAAATTGAACGGGAGGGCGTAATAGCATTGCGCCCTTTTTGATGTTTGTGAGGGGTGTAGATAACTATGGCTGCAAGCAAGAAGAACAAAGACGCGGCGCCGTTCGATCCAAAGAAATCACGAGACCAAGAATACCGCGACGGAAAAACCGCCGCCGTTCGTCCGCGAGAAGCGGCAACGCTCCTCATCATACGCCGCGACGCAAAGCACCCCCGCATACTCATGGGCAAGCGTGCTGCTGGCCACAAATTCATGCCGAACAAATTTGTCTTCCCCGGAGGGCGCCTTGACCCTGCTGACAGTCGCATGAAGGCCCATAAAGGATTACGCGCACCGGTTGAACGCCGCTTGCTCGACCGGATGCGCGGACGCCCCAGCGCCAGCAAAGCACAAGGCCTTGCTATGGCAGCCATCCGCGAGACATTCGAGGAGACCGGCCTCGTGATCGGCAAACAGGTAAGCGAGCCCTACCAGACGAGAAACCCGGAATGGCAAGCCTACTACAACGAGCATGTTGCCCCTGACCTGTCCAAAATCGAGTTCATTGCGCGCGCCATCACACCGCCCTACCGGACGCGTCGCTTCGACACACGCTTCTTCACCATTGATGCAGAAGAGATCCGAGGAGACATGCACGACACGGGCCGAGCATCTGGCGAACTACTGGAGCTCCACTGGCTGGAAATTGATGAAGCTCGAGACCTGGACCTTCCCAACATCACGCGGATGATCCTGAGTGAGCTTGAAGAACGCCTCGCTTTGCCCAAACCCGCGCAGGCCCGACGCCCTGTGCCCTTCGTTCATTTCCGTGGTGCCTCGCCTATCAGAGACACTATATGAATATGACATCGCCCGTTCGCACGCCGGCAGTGAAACCACGTGACGCTGCCTCCCTTGTGTTCGTGGATGACAGCGGCGTTGAGCCGCGCATCCTCATGGGCAAACGGCATGCAAAGATGAAGTTCATTCCGGACGCATTTGTCTTTCCGGGCGGCAAGCTTGATCCCCATGACCATGAGGCAAGACCAGCCACCGCTTTAAAAGACCACCCTCACCTCGCACACACAGGAGCAGGGAAAGCAAAAACCATTGCCTTGGCGATGGCCGCCGTCAGGGAGACGTTTGAAGAAACCGGTCTTCTTCTCGCTGAAAAAGGCGATGTCGGCACAGCTGCAACAGGCGAGACATGGGGCATGTTCCGCGACATGAAGGTAGCACCGGCTCTCCATCATGTTTCATATATCGCTCGCGCCATCACGCCCGCCAATAGCCCAGTGCGTTTTCATGCACGCTTTTTCCAGGCACCGGCATCTGCTTTAACTGGCACCTTGAAGGGAAGCGGAGAACTGGGGGAGCTTGACTGGTACCCGCTCTCAGATGCGCTGAAGCTGCCCATCATCGATGTGACGAAATTTGTACTGGAAGGACTAAAAGAGGCCCTTGAGGGCACCCACAGAGCGCTGCCCCCTCTATACTGCTACCTAAACGGCAAACCACGCGTGCTTACCCCCAGAACCCGCTAGCACGCCCATCAACCGCTCTTTAAAAGGTCGAGACCATGGCCAGCGAGCCCTCAGCAACAGGCGAGCTAAGTCAACGTGACAGGCGCATAAGCCTCGCGGCGGCCATCGCGTGCATCACATCGGTTGGCATTGGCCTGGGTGTCTCCATCCCCCTGCTTGCCATCCTGTTGGAGCGTCAGGGCGTCTCAAGCACGCTCATCGGCCTCAACACAGCCATGCCAGCCCTGGCCACGCTCGTCGCCACCCCGTTCATCACACCCCTCCTAAGGCGGATGTCCACCAGCACCTTTCTGCTCATCTGTCTGGGTGTCTCAGCTGCTTGTATGCCGCTCTACTTCATTTTTCCCGACGTATGGATCTGGTTTCCCATTCGGTTTGTAAACGGGCTTGCTCTGACAGGACTGTTTGTCGTGAGTGAGTTCTGGATCAACCAACTGGCGACCGACAAAAACCGGGGCTTGTTAATGGGAATTTACGGAACAATTCTCTCCGCAGGATTTGCTGTCGGGCCGCTTGTCCTTCTGACCATTGGACCGGACGGCCTGAGCCCCTTTTTGGTGGTCAGCGTCCTGACCCTGCTTTCGTGCATTCCTATCCTGACGGCCCGTTCTCTGGCACCACAGGTGACGGAAAAGCCAAGCCGGGGCCTTATGGCTTTTCTCGCTGTTGCCCCTGCCGCCACACTTGCCGGTCTCGTCTATGGCGCAACCGAGACAAACATTCTCAACATGTTGCCCATATACGGCATGCGGGTTGGCCTGACGGAAGAGACGGCTATTCTTATCCTCGCGGTTTTCGCTGTTGGGAACATGGTTTTCAATATCCCGATTGGCATGGCCTCGGACCGCTTTGACCGGCGAACGGTTCTTCTCATCTGTGCAGCGTTTGGCTTTGTCGGAACAGCCCTGCTCCCGGTCATCTCTCAGAACATCATGATTTTCCTCCCCACCCTGTTCATCTTTGGCGGGGTTGTGGTCGGCATGTACACCGTTGGCCTCACAATGCTGGGAGAACGCTTCAAAGGAGCGGATCTGGCGGCCGCCAACTCCGCCTTTGTCTTGATGTATGCCGTTGGCGCCCTGACGGGCCCTCCCATCGCAGGGGCCGCTATGGACATCTGGGACCCGCATGGGCTGGCCATCGCCATGGCCTCCATATGTGCCCTCTATCTGCTCATCGTGGGCTGGCGGTGGTCAGGTGCCAGAAATTCAGGCTCCCGCGAATAAACCACCAACACCGGATGCCTTGACTTCCCGGCCCTTCGGGCTAATCTGCGGCAACTTTTGAAGAGGATTCTCGGGAATTTCCCCAAGATCCTGTATTTATTGAGGAATTCGGGATGGCGAAGCCTGCCACGATCAAAATCAAGCTGGAAAGCACCGCCGGAACCGGTTTTTATTACGTCGCAACCAAGAATGCGCGGACAATGACCGAGAAGATGGTTGTTAGAAAATATGACCCGGTTGTGCGCAAGCACGTCGAGTTCAAGGAAACCAAGATCAAGTAACCAACGGTTCTTGAGTGTTAGATACGATAAAGGCAGGCTTTTTGAGCCTGCCTTTTCTTTTGAGTGATCAACCCACCCCCGATTGTATCAGCCTCTACGTCATGTATAAGCCCGTCAGCGCAAGAAGGGCGCCTCCCCCGTCGATCCAATAAAGAGCGCGCACAGTGGGGAGCAATTGCTCATCGGTTGAGCCGCTGAACAATGCAGCCAAACGCCCCAAGATCAGCCCCCCGAATATGACAAGGCCAACAGCCAACGCGGTCGTCGAAGCCATATCGGTTACAAAGGGTGCAAATTGGCAAATGGCCGCTGCCAGAAAAAACCCGCCATATTGCGCACGAATTTCCACTTCACCGGATCTCCCGATAGTCGTCAGCCCCAACGCGGCTGCAAACGATTTGGGTCGGCGAAAACTGATGATCGCTGTGTAGGCAAAGAACAGCCCAAAGACGATGAGAACAGCCTGTACAAAAATGTCCAACATTACAGGCTGCTCCAAAAAGTATTCATGTGCTGGTTCAATTCTTTCGGGCGTTCTTCCGGAAAGAACAGCTTGGCACCTGAAAGCTCAACAACATCACGGGCATTGGGTAGTGCCTCCTTTAGCCAGTAAGCCCATTCCAGCGGGAAAAAAATGTCATCGGTTCCCCATACAATAAGACAGGGGGCTTGCAGCTTTCGCAATCCGTCTTCGATGGCGGTGAGCTGTGAATGGTCCTGCAACCCGGCATAACGATTGAAAGCTGCTTTACGTTCAGCCGACGAAACAATAGGAGCGAGGTAAATGCGAATGGCTTCGTCCGTCGACATTTCAGGGTTTTCGTAGACCATCGGAGCAATACCCGTCGGAGCACGGAACAATTCGGGCTGATCAAGGAATTGGGCAAATTGGTCCGCGAGCAATCCAGCACGTGCAGCCTCTCGAATTTCGCCAAGTGCTTCGGGGGGCCAGTTGTCGTGCACGTCACAGTTCGTCAGAACCAATGACCGAACTCGGTTTGGCGCAGAGACAGCCATAATCTGCGCAATCGCACCCCCACTATCACTCCCCACCAGGTCAAAGCTCTCAACACCGATGGCGCTTAACCCCTCGAGGATCATGGCAGCCTGCTCACGAAAACTAACATCCTGGTCAGGGCCCGCTTCGGTATCACCGTGAGCCATCAGGTCCACTGCGATACACCGCCGCTCGGCTGAAAGGTCTCCCAGCTGATGACGCCAGAAGTAGCTACTCAGCCCAAGGCCGTGGATAAAAACTGCCGGAAAACCGTCTCCTTTTTCCAGATATGCCATTTTGGCGACGGTGGTGCCGACGAATTGTTTGGTGTCTCGGGACACATCAGCCACATCCAATGTATGCATTTCACAACCCTTTCCTCTGGTGAAGCTATTCGCGTTCTTCACATATACATAACATAATTATGTTATTCAACTGTGATATACGGCGTGCAGGTAAAATGATACAAACCGGCACCAGCAAGAGAGGCAGATAACAAAGTGGCATTGCAGGCAGAGAGACGCGCCGGTACGCAAAAGCGAATTATCAGTGTCGCGAAAAAAGTGTTTGCCCGCGACGGATACGCCAAGGCCTCCCTTGCCGAGATCGTTGACAAAGCCAACGTGACAACCGGCGCGGTCTACCATCATTTCAACGGAAAAAAGGGCCTGTTCATCGCTGTTGCCGAGCATTTGGAACAGACCATCCTCGACGAAGTCACCACTGCCACTCAAGCGTCCAAATCTCTGTGGGATACATTCGAGTCCAGCATTCTCAACACATTGGAAGTGTGCGCACGTCCAGACATCCAGCAGATAGTTTTCAGAGATGCACCAACCATTGTCGGCATACAAGAATGGCGTGAGATCGAGATCAAGTATGCATTCGGCCTCATGAGGGACACCATCGCCCTCCTCGCAAAGGAAGAAATCATCAATGCGCCGAACCCTGACCTCCTGGCCCAGGTCCTCCTGGGTGCCATTATGGAGGCCGCCCATAGTGTCGCCAGAGCTGACGACAAAACGCTAACCCTCAAGCAAGCAAAAGCAACCATCCGTACAATATTGGGTGCCCTCAAATCGAAATCCAAATGACATAGGTTGACCTCCCATGACCCTCCCCTCATTTGATGCCGTCTTGTTTGATATGGATGGCACGCTGATCGACACTGAGATCATYTACATGGAGGAATGGCAACGGGCYGCAAAAATACAAGGGTTTGAGATTTCACAAACCCTGCGCGATCAATTTCTCGGCAGGCCAACCAACGATTGCCTTAAACTACTACAGGARACTTTCGGCGAAACGTTCAACRTTGACGCCCATGCAGCAGAATGGCGACCAAGAATCACAAACAGGCTCAAAGCCAATATCCCCTTGATGCCAGGTGTGGTCGAACTACTCGATAACTTGCAGACCACAAATAAGCGGCTAGCTGTCGTTACCTCAGCTACCCGTGCCAGCGCTGAAACTTATCTCAAGATCGCCGGTCTGCGGCACTATTTTTCCCAGGTCATTACTCGAAACGATGTGACAAATGGGAAGCCCCATCCTGAACCCTTTCTTGCGGGCGCTAGCGCAATTAATGTCCCGCCAGAAAGATGCCTCGCAATTGAAGATACCGAGGCTGGCATTATCTCTGCCCATGGGGCGGGCACCATTCCCATCATGGTGCCGTCCCTCAAACAGCCAGAGCCCGACGTGGAAGCATTGTGCCATCTGAAATGCACAAGCCTCATCGATGTTCACCAACACATCAGGCAGGCCCTCTCTCAGACCTGAGGCGTACCACTGGACCGGCTCAACACACAGCGCGATAGTCAGAAGGTGTCATGCCCATACTGGCGCGAAAGTCACGGCTGAAATGAGCACTGTCGGAAAACCCGGAACAAAAGCCGATTGCTGTAACCGGTGCATCGCAGTCTTTCAGAAGGCGGCACGCTTCATGGATACGAACCAGACGGACAAGGCTGGAAAAACTGCGACCGACACCACGTAGTCTTCGCTGGAGAGATCTTGTCGACAAGCATGCTTCGTGGGCGACCTCACCTACTTTCCACTGGCGCGCAACATCACTCATCAAAACAAGGATCACTGTTCCAATTAGGGTCTTCAGCTTTGGGTCGCACGCCTCTGGCACCCAGGAGTCCAGAAGCTCCGCACTCAACGTCACGTTCTCCGCCCGGGGAGAAAATGACTTCCATCGTATGGTCCAAACGGAGGTTACCAGACTGCTGGTATCCTCTGGAACAGAAAAACAGCCATCCTCGAAAACAGTAAATACCTCACCATTGCCAACCTGCATCTCACAACAAAGACCTATGCAGCCGATTTCTTTCATCAGAGAAATAATCAGACCGCAAATGAGAAGATTTTCTGGGGTGGTAGGTGCTTTACCATCCGTTGCGTACCTTTGGAATGAAGCGAATTTGTCGTCAATCTGCTCAATGCGCAGTCGGTTTTTCGAATGGCCAAATATCTCGAACCGCTGCCACTTATCAAACAACATCGCCGGGCTTCCTGAGCGGACAGCTGCGTACCATATAGGGTCATGGCTGACGTTCAGGATTTCTTGTCCCACAGACAACAACATCTTCGGACCCGTTTTACGCCAGATAAAGTCGAGAAAGTCCCGCTTGAACGTCATTGGAACATGCGCTTCTCGCACCGCGTCAACAGCGTTCATGTCCTGTGGCACCAGCTCTGGGTGGGTTTTCCTGAGCCTGTGAACAACAAGATTGATCATACTTGACCGGGCAAAATCACGAATGGAGCACTCTCCTCATATATTCTCGACACAACCCGCCACGACCAGATTTTTCACCAATCAGGAAAGAACAGACCAGCTCTGATATCAACTGCCAATGTGAGCTTGGGCTACCCAGCCATGTCTGAAAAAACACTGTCTAAATCCACCGGCAAGGACCGAACGCGCCTGCCTGACGCTGCAAATATGGCGTTTGCGATGGCTGGTGCAACGGGTGCAAGAGCAGACTCYCCTACCGGAGCGGGCGCCGCATCCCCCGGATCGACAAGAACCACTTCCATTTCAGGCGCTTCGGTATGGCGCAGAATTTCGTAGGCATGAAAGTTGTTTTGCTCGACGGCACCCGCCTCGAATGTGATCCGCTCTTTCAACGCCATACTGCACCCCCAGACAATATTACCCATGACCAGGTTCTCAACCTGGTCGGGATTGATCACCAGACCGCTATCTTGAGCACACCATATTTTGGTGATCTGCAGATGCCGTGCTTCGCGATCCAGTAGAACCTCCGCAATGATCGCCACTGCTGTCTCGYTTTTRTAAACRGCACAAGCGATACCGCGTCCAACAYCRGACGGGRCGGAGCGCCCCCACTCAGCAATTTCRCCKACMCGRCGYAACACGGTAGCRAGCCTGTCACTTGCCGGTGGCARRTTTTGCAGCCGAAAGGYCAAAGGRTCTCTCCCAACACCCGCCGCGAGTTCATCCATCATGCTCTCGATAGCAAAAACGTTCGGCGCAGACCCAAGGCCACGCCACGCCCCGATGGGAATGGCCGTGCGAATATCCGAGTAGCGAATATTCCGGTTCATCATTTGGTATTGCGGCAGACTGCCCCGGGCTGTACCTCCATCCGCCGTCACCTGATCCAGCACCCATCCGATCGGCTGAGGAACCATTCCCGTAAGAATAGGCGCCGACACAAAATCATGTTGCCAATGGCTGATCTGGCCATCATCAGTTACACCAGCATCAATGTGATGAGAGAAGGCGGGTTGAAAATAGTTGTTCTGAAATTCCGTTTCCCGGTCCCACTGCACCCTCACAGGACGACCAACCGCAGCAGAAAGAAGCGCCGCCTCTTCTGTGGCCTGGCAAATAACCCGACCACCAAATCCACCGCCCATACGATGGCTATGAACAATCACTTCGTCCGCATCACGACCAAGTGCCTTTGCCACACGTTGTTGAACGAAAAACGGGTCCTGACCACCACACCAAAGCTCAACCTTATCCTCCCTTACCCAGGCGGTACCGGACCTTGGCTCCATCGCTGCGTGCGCAGCAAATGAGGTGTCGTAGCGGGTAACGGTTTGATATTGAGCCGTGCTTTTCCCCGCATCTATGTCACCCTCTGAAGCCAGCGTGTGTTCGAATTGGTTGCGGGCACGAAATTTCTCTACGTCCAGGTCCCCTTCAATTTTGGCCTGGTTCAGGTCTTCAGGCACTTCCCACTGCACTTCAAGCGCGTCCATCGCTTCAGACAGCACGAAGGGGGTCTCCGCAACAATGCCAACAAAACCACTGTTCTTATCAACAACGACCAACGTGACGCCTGGCATCGCTGCGGCAGCACGATCCTCTATACCCAGCAATTGTGCACCGAGTGCTGGTGGATGCAGAACCCGCCCATACAACGTGTCCGGCACGGAGACATCCCGGCTATAGACAGCCTGCCCGGTGACAATTGCGTGCAGGTCGTGATGTTTCCAGCTCTGGCCAATGGCCCGGAAATTCGTTTTGCGCTCGAAAGCATATCTCGGCACTTCCACGCCAGAAGCTTGATAATCCGACGTTGATAAAACAACCGTCTCCGAAGACGCCAACAGCCCATACCCAAGCTCGGTTCCCGATGGCAGAACGAACCCACCCTGGCCATCTTTGACCAGTTCTTCGGAGAGACCTTCTCTCGTGGCCGCCATCTTGCGAAGTTTTTCTCTCAACAGCGCGGCACCGAATGAAACCGGTTCAAAGGATTTTGAAATACCCTCGCTGCCAACCGTCATCTTGAAAGGCGGCACCTGGTCCGTATCCGGAAGCACACAATCGATCTGTGACTGCTCGACATTCAGTTCCTCCGCCACGATTTGGCACAATCCGAGCGTCGCCCCTTGCCCCATCTCCATGCGCGGGCAGAAAAACCGAATGCGGCCGTCCGGCAGTGCTTGCACCCACGCCAACCCATCTTCGAGCACCGGATCATTTCGGGTGGGCAACGCGGGGATGACACAACCACCCAACGGGAGAGCGACGGCAGAAACAACAGTCACACCGATCGCCGACCAGCCCGTCTTTTTGAGAAAATGACGTCGACTTATGGATTTTGCATCAATCGTGGGCATTGTTTTCACCCTCTCTTGCAACCCGGGCAACGGCTTTTCGAATCCGTTCATAGGTTCCGCAGCGGCACAGGTTGCCACTCATCTCCTGCCTGATTTCGTTGTTGCTGGGATCAGGATTGCGACTGAGAAATGCAGCTGCGGTCATGATCTGCCCGGGCTGGCAGTAGCCACATTGCGGCACACTTTCTTCAACCCATGCTTTTTGCACTGGATGAAGGGGACCTGCTGAAGCCGTTGCAGCCAATCCTTCAATGGTTGTGATCGCCTTGGCGCCCACGTCATCAATCCTCACCTGACAGGATCGAGTAGCCACGCCGTCAATATGGACGGTACAGGCTCCACAGAGCCCCATTCCGCACCCAAATTTTGTGCCTTTCAGGCCTACAAAATCACGAATGAAATCCAGTAAGGTAATGCCGCTAAGGCTCGCCGGCACCGCCAGGAATTTGCCGTTGATCTCTATTCTCACGATGAACTCCTAATCCAATGCGATCAGGCTATGGAAAAGGAACGAGCGATACTTTGACAATCGCGCCAAGTTTTTAGAGAGACAATGAGGCGAACGACCCTGCGGTTAGCGCAAACCCCTCCGACGTACATAAGTACATCGGGAGCTCACCCACTCAATTTTGGAAAAAAGGGTGGTCGACCGGACACGTGACGTAACAGAGGAGGCCACTCCTACCACGCCCCGATCGACCTGTCCCGCGGACCCAGGAGATGCGGCGGACCTGAGCACACGCGAGATCAATCTCGCTCTATCGTTTCTTGTGAGACCCTAGTTCAGCAACGATGCATCCCAAAGCGCTTTCCAAAAACGCATTCGCATGTCTGCCAGAACAAAAACGGCCCCCAACCGCTAAACTGTGACGTACATCATAGCACACGCAGCCGCAACATAAAGAATTGGTCTAACGCTTCAAGCTAGACCATTGATTTATAATAAAAAATTAAGGTTAACGAGCCTGTGAAATGACTGCATATCTGGGTAAAAACAGCCAGAATGTGGGCTAGGCCGCTTCCGCATTCACGCGGTTTCGACCCTCACTTTTTGCTCGGTAGAGCGCTTGGTCTGCCCGCTGCAATAGCGCCTCAGCATCGTCATTGGGCCAGTGGGCAACGGCCAGACCGATGCTAACCGTCACATCAATCATCTGGTCAGTGTCGGTTTTGAAAGCGCGTTCAGCGATGCGCGTGCGCAATCTCTGCGCAATTGTCATCGCCGTGTCTGCATCTGTATCCGGCATAACAATCACAAATTCTTCCCCGCCAAGACGACAGGCAAGATCGATACCTCGGACATTCGTCGAAAGCCGATTGGCAAACTCTTTTAGAATTTCATCTCCCGCAGCATGGCCATGCGTGTCGTTCACCGCTTTGAAAAAATCAATATCCAGGATCATCAGAGCCAGTGGTTTTCCGCCATGCGCGCCTTCGTCCACGAGCGTTGCAAGGTGGTTGGTCATATACCGGCGATTATAGAGCCCCGTTAGAGAGTCCGTAACGGCCATTTCCAGGCTACGCTGAAAATTGTCCTTCAGCTGGTCTTGATAGCGTTTGCGACGAAGCTGTGAGCGGCATCGTGCCAATAGCTCATTACGCTCAACAGGGCGCGTGAGGTAGTCATTGACGCCCATATCAAGTGCGCGAACAAGACGCTCCGTATCACCCTCCTCCACAATCACAAGTATGGGGGTCTGACGTGTTGCTTCCAGTGACTTCAGCTGTGAGCAGAGCCTGAGCCCATCTTCCTCTTGCAGAGAGAGTGACACCAGCACGAGATCGTAATCACCGTGCGCCGCCAGCTCCATGAGGTCGGCGGAGCTTTCAGCCACTGTCACTTCGTGCACAGCGCCAAGCATTTCACAAAGTCGTGCGCGCTGCCGTTCGCGGTCATCCACGACCAGGCAACGACCGCCCAAATCAACCGGCGCGGTGTAGGACGCATTATCGAGAGCCCCGATCCGCTGCCCTGTGGACTCACGCATGCGTAGCTCGTCCGTCAGTGTTTTCAACCGAACCAGGCTCTTTACACGCGCAAACAGCGCAATGTCATTGATCGGCTTGGTCAGAAAATCATCGGCACCGCTTTCAAGACCCATAATTCGGTCAGATTGCTGGTCGAGAGCAGTCACCATGACCACGGGAATATGGTGAGTTTCAGGCATTTGCTTTAGACGCTGACAGACTTCATATCCGTCCATGCCAGGCATCATGACGTCGAGCAGCACAATGTCTGGCTGCTCACGTTGCGCAAGCTCAATCGCCTCCAGACCATCCGAGGCTTGAATCACCTCAAAATACTCAGCGGAGAGTTTGGCTTCCAGCAGCTTCAAATTGGCTGGAATATCATCGACTATGAGGACTCTGGCGGTCACGATCTAATCCAAAAAACGCTGGACCGTCTCCAGAAATTGGGTCACCGATATCGGCTTGGCGATATACGCTTCACATCCACCTTCGCGGATTTTCTCCTCGTCACCCTTCATGGCAAACGCCGTGACAGCAATCACAGGGATAGACTTTAAGGTATCGTCTTCCTTGATCCACTTGGTGACTTCAAGACCGGAAACCTCGGGGAGCTGTATGTCCATCAGGATCAGGTCGGGATGATTGGCGCGCGCAATCTCCAGCGCCTCGATACCATCCTTCGTTTGAAGAGTCTGGTATCCGTGGGCATCGAGCAGGTCATGAAAAAGCTTCATGTTCAACTCGTTGTCTTCAACGATGAGAACCGTTTTCGACATCGCTTTCATAACTCCAACACTCCGTACTGAGCCTGCAGGTAAGCAGCAGTGTCACCGGGTGGCGACTGAAAAACAGGCACAAAATTAGCCCGATTTCTGGTATCTATATGACCTCAATATCCTTAACCAATCCTTTAAGGTTTCGGTGAGATCGGGCAATATGAGCACTTCACCACCACTTGATAAATAATTGGTTTCAAAAACAAAATGCACCAGCCTCTCCCCGCCGAAACGGCTCAAACCATAGCTTTACAGGCATTGGCCTACATCGCATCAGATGAGGACAAAATGGCTGGCTTCCTGGCACAAACAGGCCTGAGCACCAATGAATTGAAAGACCATTTGACGGAACCTGCATTCCTCGGCGGAGTCCTCGATTTTTTGTTGAGCGACGAAAAAGCCCTCGTCGCCTTTTGTGAAGAAGCAGGCATAGCACCAGATCTGCCAAAACAGGCCCGACAGTCGCTGCCAGGTGGCGAAGAAGTGCATTGGACATGAGTGACGCCCCCACCAAAGAAATGGACCGTTCTGCCCTCGATCCAGAGGTAGAAAAGGCACTCAAGGCGCTCGATCTTGATCCGGCGCGCCCCCTCATTATTTCCGATGCGGATGAGGTTTTGCTTCAATTCGTCGCTGGTCTAGAGCTGTATCTCGACCGTCAGGGCCTGTGGCTGGACCTACAGTCCTTCGCACTTTCTGGAAACATCAAAGAAAAGGTCACCAATAAGCCGGTCCCCATCGAGCGAACACCCGATTTGCTGGCCGACTTTTTTGTGTCGGAAGCCGGTAAACTGGAGGCCGTCGAGCATGCGGCCAGCGCCCTAAAAACACTGTCCGGTCGCGCTCAAATCATCATTCTCACCAACATTCCCTTTGCTCAGCGGGACGCACGTGCAGAAAGTTTGGCCCGCCAAGGCATGGATTACCCTGTCATCGCCAACAAGGGACTAAAGGGCGCTGCGGTTCATTACCTGGCCAAGCAAACCAGTGGACCGACTTTTTTCCTGGATGACCTTCCCCATAATATTCGCTCTGTTGCGGAAGCACATGAGCCCAGTCGGCGTCTGCATTTTATTGCAGACAAACGGCTCGCGAAATTGCTCCCCCCCTCTGAGCATTCCCACTTCCATTCCAGTCATTGGCCCGACGCTCAAACCTTCATAGAAGAAGAGCTAAGCACCTCAGGTTTTTAGGAAACACAAAATGCGGCTTGGTGTCGATCTCGGTGGAACAAAAATAGAAGCCGTGTTGATGAGCTCCGACGGCACCATTGTCGAGCGCAAACGGGTGTCCACGCCGCAAGAAGATTACGGCAAGACGGTGCGATCTATTGCGGACTTGGTAGCCGCAATTAGTCGTGACATTCCCACCGATTTGCCTGTTGGAATTGGCATACCGGGCACGCTCTCCCCTGCAACAGGATTGATAAAAAACGCCAACTCCACATGGCTGATCAACAGGCCTCTCGACAAAGATCTGATGGATGAGATGGGCCGCAATGTTCGATTGGCGAATGATGCGGATTGCTTTGCCCTTTCAGAAGCAACAGATGGCGCGGGAACGGATGCGAACTCCGTCTTCGGTGTAATCTTGGGCACCGGCGTTGGCGGTGGCATTGTCATCGCTGGCAACCTCGTGTCCGGGCCCAATGCAATCGCCGGGGAATGGGGACACAATCCCCTCCCCTGGCCCACGTCCGTAGAACAGGTCGGCCCTGCATGTTATTGCGGGCGTCAGGGCTGTATCGAAACTTGGCTCTCAGGCCCGGCACTTGAGCGTGACGGGACACAAGCAGACGGGGGCAATACCAAAATAGAAAGCGCCCTTGGTCTCGCCGAGATGGCAGCAGCCGGAGAGCCCGCAGCTATCAGTGCTCTGGACCGATACACAGACCGGCTGGCGCGCGCGCTCGCAAGCGTCATTAACATCATTGACCCGGAAGTCATCGTTCTGGGAGGCGGCCTCTCAAACATCGCTTCACTCTATGAGCAGGTACCCCAACGATGGGGCGACTATGTTTTCTCCGATACGGTCGCCACAAAACTTCGGTGCAACCAACATGGTGACTCCAGTGGTGTCCGGGGAGCAGCTTGGCTCTGGCCAGACTCGGGGCCGTAAATGGACACCCTTTCGGCACCCACCGGCGGCTATTGCCGTGATTGCCTCACCCCGGTTCAGACAGGGGAGAGACGATGTCCCGCCTGCCGGCGCCCCCGCATCCTGCATCACCCAGAACTTCACAAACTAAGTATCGCCCATCTTGATTGTGATGCTTTTTACGCCGCTGTTGAAAAACGAGACAACCCGGAGCTCAAAGACAAGCCAGTGATCATCGGGGGCGGCAAACGCGGTGTTGTCAGCACAGCCTGCTACATCGCCCGCACCCGCGGCGTCGGTTCGGCCATGCCAATGTTCAAAGCCTTGAAGGCCTGTCCAGATGCCGTCGTGGTAAAACCAAACATGGAAAAATATTCCAAAGTGGGTCACGAGATACGGGCGATGATGCGTGATCTCACCCCGCTCGTCGAACCCATATCCATCGACGAGGCTTTTCTGGATCTCAGCGGAACCCATCGCCTACATCACGCCCCACCCGCCCTTACCATGCTCCGTCTTGTCAACAAGATAGAGGCAGAAATCGGGATAACGGTCTCCGTCGGATTGAGCTTCAACAAATTCCTGGCCAAGATTGCATCCGACATCAACAAGCCCCGCGGCTTCTCTGTGATCGGAGAAACGGAGGCTATGGACTTCCTCGCCGACAAACCGGTTTCCATCATATGGGGTGTTGGAAAGGCGTTTAATGCAAAGTTGAAACGAGACGGCATTACCCGCGTGCGCCATTTACGGGCATACGAAGAATCTGCGCTAATGGCGCGCTACGGTTCTATGGGAAAGAGACTCTGGCGATTGGCACACTGTCAGGATGATCGATCAATCAAATCACACGGTGCGGCCAAGAGCATCTCTGCCGAAACAACTTTTTTCGACGACATCATGAGCCCGGAAGAATTGAAAGCCAGGCTCTGGCCACTTTGTGAGCGTGTTGCGCGACGGGCAAAAAAATCTCAGATCGCCGGAAGTACCGTCACCCTGAAGCTTAAAACAGCAGACTTCAAATCGCGGACAAGAAGCCGCACACTCCCCAACCCCACCCTACTTGCAGATGTGATCTACACCACGGCTCTTCCATTGCTGGAATCCGAGACAGACGGAACTGCATTTCGTCTGATGGGGGTTGGCATTTCTTCCCTGACCGACGCCGATTTGGCAGACCCTGCAGACCTATTGGATCCAGACGCCACAAGGCGCGCAGTCGCTGAGCGTGCCATGGACAATGTGAGAGAAAAATTTGGAGACGGCGCAATCAAAAAAGGTCGCGGTTTTAAAGCCGCACCTAAAAAATCAACACCGCCTGTCAGCAAGGGTCGGAAGAAAGATAGGTAAGTTCCGTCAGCCGACCATCAATAACAACATCTCCATAATCAAGCTTCATATTGGACGATACGCCGTTGGAAAATAGACGGTAAGAGACCTGATAGTCCGGTACACCCTGCAAGTCGTTTGGAAGAAAATAGCTCACCTGAACCGGCCAGGATGCTTCTCCTGCAAGCAGTTTTCCGTCCCCAGAGAGCTTCGCCAGATCAGTCTCGGCAACACTGGATCGTCCGGTAAAAACACTGACTTGAAAATACTTATCAGTTTCTGCCCCCTCAAACACCTCCGCCGTCACCAGGGTTTTCCCGCTTTCCGCGGCATCGATAACATCTCGAACAAATTCGCTGGGAAAAACAACTGAGGACGGCAATGCAAGCTCACCATCGGCTGGACTTGTATAGTGCACGATAGCCGTTCCATCAGAACGCTCCACAGAACCAGATATTGTTTCATCCAGAACATTGTTCACGTACCGCTTCATCTCAAACACAAACTCGTCGCCGTCACCACTCTCCCATGAGCTCATCCGCAAATCACGCACCATCCGGCCACCGTCAGAATCCGAGATCTCGGTTACAAGGCGCTGGGTCAACGTGTATCCTTCACAGGAGCTTCCCGCCCACTCGAGGACCATGCGCCCTCTGAGACCCGCCAAATCCGCGCTGGATTGTGACCGTGAAAGTTCGAGTTCGTATACAGCTCTGTGCGCCACCAGTTCGGCAGCGAAAGCCGGATAGGCACTCCCCATAATTCCAGCAACAAGAAGTCCTCTTGCAGTCCAGTCAATTACTCGCAATGCTGCATCTCCAACTATTGTTCCTGCCCACCGATCAGCCAGGCAAATTGTATGTCACGCCCAAAAATTCTTGTTACCCGAAAACTACCATATGCGGTGGAAGCGCGACTCAAACAAGACTACCAACCTCACCTTAACCCAACTGATCATATTTTTGGACAGGACGAGTTACTATCAAAAGCACAGCATACAGATGCGCTCCTTGTCACGGTAACCGACAAGATTGATAGGGTTTTTGTTGAAAAACTGCCCTCATCCGTACGAATGATCGCCACTTTTTCGGTAGGTTACGATCAAATCGACGTCCTCGCTGCACAAGAAAAAGGCATTGTCGTTTCCAACACACCCGACGTCCTAACAAATGCGACAGCAGACATCACCCTGCTATTAATGCTGGGGGCGGCCAGAGGCGCACATGCGGGGGAAGCCGCGATACGAGAGAGCACGTGGACCAACTGGGCTCCAACCGGGTATTTGGGGACAGAGGTAACCGGAAAGCGGCTCGGCATCTTGGGGATGGGACGTATTGGGCAAGCCGTCGCGCGCCGCGCTCGCGCCTTTGATATGGAAATCCATTACCACAACCGAAGCCGATTACCGGCAAACGAAGAACTCGGGGCCCACTATCACGACACGCCCCAATCTCTGTTCTCTGTGAGTGATTTCCTGTCTGTTCACGCAGCTTCAACGCCTCAGACACGGAACATAGTCAATCAGGAGACCCTCGCCCTGCTACCTGCCGGTGCCATTTTCGTCAATGCCGCCCGAGGAGATCTCGTTGACGACGAAGCACTTATCAAAGCATTGACGTCGGGTCGCATAGCAGCTGCCGGGCTCGATGTGTATCGAGGCGAACCCAATATTGACCCTCGCTACAGACAATTGTCGAATACGTTCCTGTTGCCACATCTGGGAAGTGCCACCCAGGAAACACGGGATGCGATGGGTTTTTGCGCTCTGGACAATCTGGATGCTTTCTTTGCGGGGAACCCTCCTCCCAATCTTGTTAAGCCTAGGCAAACTTAACAAATACGGGGAACCTGACCCGGCAATTTCTGCCGCCTGTGCGAAATTGGGCCACCCAATGGGACATTTTTCTACCGTCTCTCCGCCATTCCCATCATGGCACGCCCTTTGCTGCTACCTCAGCAGGAAAGTGCGCGATGACTTTCATCATCTGCGCACAAAGGAGAGAGACCTATGGGCGAATATTTGCAGGATGCTATCCCAGCACCCATTTCGAATGACAGAATTCATCCTGTCATAGACACACTCGAAATGCGCTTGCGGTGTGAACTTTTGCGCGAAGCACAAGAGTCCGCTGACCCGGGAGTTGTCGTCATGAAGGCCCTAGAATACGCAGCCGAGGCCGAGGAGCGAATTGCCTCTCTGAGCGCACGGGTGCGCACTCTCGAATCTTTAGCCAAAACCGACGAGCTTTCCAAGCTGCTCAATCGGCGGGGCTTTTACGATGTTGTCCGTCGAGAAATCTCTTCAGCGGTCCGGTATAATGAGACCGGTGTCCTTGCCTATATTGACCTTGATGGCTTCAAACAAATTAACGACAGCCTTGGGCACGCCGCCGGCGACGAAGTCCTCTGCGCTGTGGGTCGCCAATTGGGAACAAACATCCGCTCAACCGACTTTGCAGCTCGTTTGGGCGGCGATGAATTCGCCATACTGTTTGTTCGCGCAGACCATATCCCATCACGAGATCGCGCCCGCGCGATGCTCGTTGAGCTCAATGACCTGAAGGTCCCCTGGAAAGGCAAAACCATCTCGGTCCATGCCAGTATGGGCCTGGCAAACTATAACCGCGACACTGCATTTGAAGAGCTAATGGCACAGTCTGACCGCGCGATGTACCGCGAGAAGCGCAAATCACGCTGAACATTTCACTCCAGAAAATCAGATATTGTCTAGAGAAGGCTCTGGCTGGGTCAGCCGCCGGATGGCGCCCCCGCCCATGGCAAGCACAGTCGCAGAAACCTGTACCAACTGTCGGTCCGGAAATGCGGCACCAACAATGCCAGCAGCAACATCATCGTTCGCGTCACCATATGCAGGCATGATCACCGCCCCATTTGCGACATAATAGTCCAGATAATTCGTCGCCAGGCGACGGCCATCCATATCCAGTTGAGGGATTGAAGGAAGCGGAACCGCCGTCACGGTAAGGCTGTTTCCCTTTGCGTCTTTGGCTAGTTCCAAATGCGCCCGATTGTCGTCCAGCGTAACCCGGTCCAGATCGCCCATGTCTCCTGCTTCAGAGACCAAAACAGTCCCTCGCCCCGCGAAAACAGCCACCCGACTAACCTGCCCCTGAGTTGGGTCAGCCCCCAACCCTCCTCCTAGCCAGATAACTTTGCGAGCCCCCAGAAAAAGTGCGAGCCGTTCCTCAATCTCGGGACGCCGCAGCTCTGGGTTACGGTCTTCGTTCAACAGGCATTCTTCGGTGACCAGCAGTGTCCCATAACCATCGGTGCTGACGGCTCCCCCCTCCAGAACCATGTCACCAGAGAAACTCTGGATCTGTTCGGTTTTAAGCACCGCAGTGGCCAGCGCTGCATCGCGCGCAAATCCATGCACCGCGTTCCCCCAACCGTTAAAAGACCAGGCGATCCCCGCTATTTTGTCCACACCATTGGTGAGAAACATCGGGGCAGTATCGCGCGCCCAACAATCATCAATCGGGTATTCCACGAAATGGATCGCGTCATTGCGTCCACAAGCAAAGCGCGCCTGCGACATGTCTTCGGCCCGAACAATCACATAAACCGGTTCAAACCGGGCAATTGTCCGAACTATTTCCGCCGTTTCCGCATAGGCCTGAGGCAACAGATCGCGCCATCTCTCCGCCCTTGAGGGCCATTGCACCCAACAACGCCGGTGTGGCTCCCACTCACCTGGCAGAAAAAAACCTTCGCCCACCGGAGACTGAAGATAGTCTTCCATTGCACCCCCAAAATATTACTCAAAACACTGACCGGACGGCCCATTCTGCCCTAAACTAGGCACAATAATAAAGGCCCCAAACAAGACACGTAGGAAAATTGGATGAGCAACACGGTAGCAGACCGGCTGACCAGTATCGGCATCAGCCTTCCCACCCCGGCACCGGCCGCAGGAAACTATTCCCCCTATATCGTTACAGGAAATCTGGTCTTCATTTCAGGTCAGGTTCCACTGGGAAAAGCTGGTTTGGAATATCAGGGGAAAGTTGGCACCACATTTTCGGTTGATGAAGGAAAAGCCGCAGCACGGTTGTGCGCAATCAATATCATCTCCCAACTGTCTACCGCTGTGGATGGCGATCTGGAGCGCGTCGTGCGCTGTGTGAAACTCGGTGGATTTGTTAATTCGGAGCCGAGTTTTGGCGATCATCCGGCGGTGATCAACGGAGCATCTGATTTAATGGTGGAAGTTTTTGGAGACAAGGGAACCCATGCCCGGTTTGCTGTCGGCGCCTCTTCTCTGCCCTTCGATGTCGCAGTCGAAGTAGATGCAGTCTTTGAAATATCCTGATCCCTCTTCACAAGCAGCAAACCTCGTTCTAAAAAACAACAAAAATTGATATGGGTGACCAAGAAAAATATGGGTGACTATGGGTGACCAAGAACAAATTGTCATGAAGGTTGTCCCGCGTCTCTCGGAAATATCCGCAGAGGCTTGGGATAGCTGCGCCAATCCAGGGGGCGCGATTCCCAGCAACCCGTTCCTGTCGCACGCGTTCTTACTCGCACTTGAGGAGAGTGGGTCTGCCACTGCGCGCACAGGCTGGTCTCCCCATCATCTGGTATTGGAAGACCCCGACGGTAGTCTGGCTGGCGTCGTGCCGATGTACCTGAAGAACCATAGTCGGGGTGAATATGTCTTCGACCACGGCTGGGCGGATGCTTTTGAACGAGCGGGCGGGCACTACTATCCAAAACTCCAGGTCTCTGTCCCGTTTACTCCCGCCACTGGCCGTCGCATTCTTGCACGCCCTGGCCTTTTTCAGGAGCAGACGGAGGATCAACTGATTGCCGGAATGGTGGAGCTCACCCGACAGTTGGAAGTGTCTTCTGTTCACCTCACCTTCTTGTCACAAGCACAATGGCAACGTCTGGGAGATGTTGGTTTTCTCCAGCGCACCGATCAGCAATTTCACTGGCTGAATGAAGGCTTTGAAACATTTGACGATTTTCTGACCGTCCTGACTTCACGCAAACGCAAAAACCTCCGCAAGGAACGAGAGCGGGCACTCGAGAGCGGGATCGAAATTGAGTGGGTAACCGGATCGGATTTAACCGAAGCCCATTGGGATGCCTTTTATAATTTCTATACAGACACCGGCTTGCGCAAGTGGGGAACGCCCTACCTCACCCGCGAGTTCTTCTCCCTCATTGGCGCAAACATGCCAGACCAGACTTTGTTGATTATGGCAAAGAGAGAAGGTCAATACATTGCAGGTGCCCTCAACTTCATCGGGTCAGACACTCTGTTCGGTCGAAACTGGGGATGTATCGAAGACCACCCGTTCCTGCATTTTGAGGTTTGCTACTATCAGGCGATAGATTTCGCCATCTCCCGCGGCCTCAAACGCGTGGAGGCCGGTGCCCAGGGAGCTCACAAGCTCGCGCGCGGATATTTGCCGACCCACACTTATTCAGCACATTACATCTCCAATCCAAGCTTTCGGGAGGCTGTGGAAGGCTACCTTGAACAGGAGCGGCATCACGTGGACCATGACATCGCCGCACTCAGCAGGCACACTCCCTTCCGCACAACGGATACCCCGCAACCGAATGAACAGCGAGACGACTAGATGGCATACAATGACTCCAATATTTTCGCCAAAATTCTGCGAGGGGAAGCTCCTTGTGTCAAAGTTTACGAAGACGACGCAACTCTTTCTTTTATGGATGTCATGCCACAGGCGGAAGGCCACACATTGATCATCCCGAAGGTTGCCGCCGAGTTCATTTTCGACATGACGCCGGATGACTATGCAGCACTCGCCAAAACCACTCAGAAAATTGCTGCCGCGGTAAAACAGGCAATCGGATCACCGGGCCTCATGATTGCGCAGCTCAACGGCGCAGAAGCAGGCCAGACCGTTTTTCACATCCACAACCACGTCATCCCTCGCTGGGATGGCATTGATATGAAACTCCATGCACGGCAATTAGCCGACATAAAGGTTCTTGAAGAACAAGCGGCACGGATACGCGCCGCACTCTAGAGACAACACGACCAAGGGGGATAGATCACCATGAAAAAATCATTCGGCACCACGCTCCTCACCATGGCTGCAATCGCTGGCGCATTGTCAATTGTTGCCTGCTCGGACGAACAAAGTCCGACCTACAAGCTTGAGACCGTCGTCCCGGGATCCGCCTTTCACGGCATCCACGGCCTGACATTCACATCAGAAGACAGGCTGCTCGCGGGGAGTGTTCTTGGACGCGCGATCTACGAGATAGATGTCTCAACCGGCGAAACCGCCATCTATATCGACTCCCCCTTAGGCATGGCCGACGATCTGGAAGAAGGCCCTGACGGATCCCTTGGGTGGACCGCCTTCCTGGACGGAAAATACTATCTGCGCAAACCTGATGGCGAAACGCTCACCCTCGCTGAGGGATTGCCCGGCCTGAACTCCACAGCCTGGACATCAGATGGCCGATTGTTTGCCACACAAGTGTTCCTCGGCGACGCGCTCTACGAACTGGATCCCACCGGCAGCAACCCTCCGCGAAAAATCATGGAGGGCATGGGCGGTCTCAATGGCTTTGATTTTGGGCCGGATGGCAAACTCTATGGGCCTCTCTGGTTCAAAGGCGCCATCGCGCGGGTCGATGTAGACACTGCTGAACTCGAAATCGTTGCAGAAGGATTTGATGTGCCTGCTGCTGTCAATTTCGACTCAAAAGGAAACCTCTGGGTCGTGGACACCGCACGGGGCGAGGTCATCCGTGTTGATGTAACAACCGGGGAGAAAACCGTTGTCGCCCAGGTCGCTCCGTCGATTGATAATTTGGCTTTTGACTCAAATGACCGGCTTTTCATCAGCAATATGGCCGACAACGCGATAATCGAAATCAATACGGAAACGGGAGAAGCAACCCCTATCGTAACCGGCAAGTTGGCCGTGGCCGCTGACATTGCCTTCGTACGCGATGCTGACGGCACAGAAACACTTTACATCGGCGATCTCTTTTCCTTTCGAAAACTGGATATCGCAACCGGTGAGGTCTCGGAGATCGGGCGCGCATGGGCGGCCAATATTGATTATCCCATCAGCGTCGGCGTCAACGGAACGGACATTGCTCTGTCTGGTTGGTCAGCCGGCATGGTCCAGCACTTCAACCCACAGACGGGTGAGCTTGGAAGCATCCATCACGGCTTTGCCGCGCCAACCGACGCCCTTCCTATGCCGGATGGAAGCATGGTGATTGCAGAATTTGGTCGTGGCGCCCTCGTGCGCCTTGATGCCGACGGCACCACCAGAACCGATATAGCGACAGGCCTGGCCGGCCCCACTGCCCTCCTTGCCCTTGCAGAGGGGAAAGTACTGTTGTCAGAGAACCTGAGTGGGGTCATTTCAGAAATCGACCTCACAACCGGCGACCGGACCATCATTGTCGACGGACTGAGCAGCCCAGAAGGTTTTGATCGGGATGCAAGCGGCACACTCTATGTGGCAGAAGTTGGCAAACATCAAATTGTCTCCATCAATCCGAAAGATGGTACCAAAATCATTCTGGCAACAGACCTGCCCATCGGCTTTGCAGGCCCTACGGATGGATTGCCCGTCTACATCCCAACTGGTGTAGCTGTCTCCAACAACGGCGACGTATATTTTTCCGCAGACAAAGAGGCCGCCATTTACCGGCTGACCCGGCAATGACAGACGGCGCACCTCAAGCAGACACGCTTCCTGTTCTGGCATCGAAGGACTTCAACGAGACGGTCTCGTTTTATGAAAAGCTGGAGTTTGAAACCATTCACCTGGACCCAGGAGACGGTGGTTATCTCATCCTGCGCCGAGGACCCATCGAATTACACTTCTTCCCCTACCCAGATCTGGATCCGAAATCCAATTACTGTGGTGCCTATATTCGAGGTGAGAGCGTCGATGCGATTTACGACTGGTTAGGTCTGGCGACCCATGTACCTACTAAGCCGGAAGGTATTCCACGGGTGATGCCGCCGGAAGACAAACCGTGGCGGATGAGGGAATTCCATCTTATCGATCCATCCGGCAACCTGATCCGGTTTGGCCAGGCGCTTTAGGGGGCAAAACTTGAGCGGCACTTGATCCCCCAGCGCCCCTCTTCAAGGGTCACGATATAGATGGAATCGAAATGCCCGATCACGCTGTTGTCGGCACGGTAGCGGGCGAAGCGCGTATCGATATGTACTTTGTCCGCACCTGCATGAATGATCTCACGTCGCTCCCAGGCGGAATGGTGCCATCCGTCGCCCAGTGATTTTTCAAATAGATCAGGCTTGTGCCACCCCGGCCCATCGATCATCACCATCGTATTTGAAGCAAGACGGATACTGGGGAAGTTGAACGTCTTCTCCCATGCCACCAGGTCTCGTGCATTGAAGGCAAGCATGAAAGCATCAAGGCAGGCCTGAGCTCCCTCGATTTCTTTCTCCGCGGCCATACTTTCTTCCTCCTCAAACAAAAACAGCCGACGAATTCGCCGGCTGCTTATCTGTTTTAGATCAGGTTTAATCGACCATTAGCGGAACTTTAGGCACCGAACCATCATTCCCCTCTGGTCCATCCTTGGGGCCCTTTTTCTCACTGTCACCGCCACCCGATTTTTTCGCGCGCGGTTTGCGAATTTTCGGTTGCAGCCGCTCAAACTCAAATGCCAACTCATCCTTGTCGTCATCAACAATGACGCGAACCGCCCCACCTTTGGTGAGTTGTCCAAACAACACCTCATCCGCCAGTGGTTTCTTGATGCTTTCCTGGATCACACGGGCAAGAGGCCGCGCGCCAAGTTGTTCGTCATACCCGCGCTTAGCGAGCCAGTGATTGGCATCTTCTGTCAGTTCAATCGTGATGTTCCGGTCAGCAAGCTGAACCTCCAGCTGCAACACGAATTTCTCGACAACCCGAGCAATCACTTCTTCAGGCAAGTGCTTGAACGGGATCGTCGCATCAAGCCGGTTGCGGAACTCCGGTGTAAACAGACGCTTGATGGCATCCTCGTCTTCACCTTCCCGCTTCGTCCGTCCAAAGCCGATCGGGGCTTTCGCCATATCAGACGCGCCCGCATTGGTCGTCATGATCAGCACGACATTGCGGAAGTCGATCTTCTTGCCATTGTGGTCTGTAAGCGTCCCGTGATCCATGATCTGCAGAAGAATATTGAACAGGTCTGGATGGGCCTTCTCAATTTCATCAAGCAGCAGCACGCAATGCGGATGCTGGTCTACACCATCCGTCAGCAGGCCACCCTGATCGAAGCCGACATACCCGGGAGGGGCACCGATGAGCCGCGATATCGTATGCCGCTCCATATATTCGGACATGTCGAACCGCAGCATCTCGACACCCATTATGTCAGCCAGCTGGCGGGCAACTTCTGTCTTGCCAACACCTGTTGGGCCGGAGAACAAATAAGAGCCAATCGGCTTCTCAGGTTCCCGAAGGCCGGCCCTGGCGAGCTTGATCGACGCCGCCAAGGCTTCGATGGCCTGGTCCTGACCAAACACAACCCGCTTCAGCTCAACATCAAGATCTCTGAGTTTTTCAGTATCGCTTTTGGAGACAGATTTCGGTGGAATGCGCGCCATTGTCGCCACAACTTCTTCGATCTCGCGAACACCGACAACCTTCTTCCGCCGGGTCTCCGGCTTCAGCATTTGTCGCGCCCCGGCTTCATCGATCACATCAATCGCTTTGTCGGGCAACTTCCTGTCATGCATGTATTTGGAAGACAGATCGACAGCCGATTTGAGCGCCTCATTGGTGTAGCGCARCMYGYSRAWTWSYWCGYMANAGGSCWNNAKAMSCWGNAWSRATTYWRRNNTTRYSWSSRSCASARNAWNGGCKSNCKYMASRYCSAKYKYSYGSARCMGSCNCAMAWKCGYSMRNTSCKNCTCRAAMWSYKSSMNNNGMTRKKYMTTGNTNASSYCGWTNGAGMYCANWCACCRYMRKCWCSCKCNTSSMCASRKMARSCKTGNGCMGMYNTRGAGGCATCCATCGCSCCCCCRCTGGTYGCACCAGCYCCAATRACAGTATGGATTTCATCAATGAACATGATGGCACCGGGATAGTCCTCRAGCTCTTTGATCACCTGCTTRATGCGCTCTTCGAAATCACCGCGATACCGGGTKCCMGCAAGCAGCGTGCCCATATCAAGRGAGAAGATCGTYGCRTCCGCCAGCACRTCGGGAACATTGCCCTCGATAATCATGAGTGCAAGCCCTTCGGCAATCGCCGTCTTACCAACACCAGGATCGCCAACGAAAAGCGGATTATTTTTCTGCCGACGACAAAGGATCTGAATAGTGCGTTCGATCTCTTTGTCACGCCCGATCAGCGGATCAATCTTGCCCTTCTGAGCTTTCACATTGAGGTTCACACAATAAGCATCCAGGGCTTCCGTAGAGCTTTTGGTGCTCCCTTCCTCCGACGAGGAGGGCGCATCATCATCTTCACTGGAACCCCGCACGGAGCGCGTCTCGTTCATGTCGGAACGTTTTGCAATACCATGTGAAATGTAGTTTACGGCGTCATAGCGTGTCATTTCCTGCTCTTGCAGGAAGTAAGCAGCGTGGCTCTCGCGCTCGGCAAACATCGCAACCAGCACATTCGCACCAGTTACCTCTTCCCGGCCCGATGACTGAACATGGATCACAGCACGCTGGATCACCCGCTGGAACCCAGCGGTTGGTTTCGCCTCATCATCTCCATCGACAATGAGGCTCGACAATTCGTGGTCAATATAATGAAGAAGCTGCTGTCGGAGCGCATCCAGGTCTACATTGCAGGCACGCATGACGGCCGCAGAGTCCTGATCATCTAAAAGCGACAAAAGCAGATGCTCCAGTGTCGCATATTCGTGGTTCCGCTCATTGGCAAGCGCCAGCGCGCGATGAAGGCCTTCTTCCAAACTACGAGACAGTGATGGCACGTCGTCCCTTTCTGTTGGCTGCACTGAAAACAGGACGTTTCCAGAAATTGTCTACCCTCGCCCTCTCTCAAGCCAAACATCTCGGGCTCAGAAGTTTAGCTTAGCGGCATTCAAGCCCTTGTCCATCCCCAGCACAGTGGCGAAAATGAATTGGACCTGTGTTTCACCTTATCTCTCACTCCCGCTCCATAGTGCATTGCAGGGGGTGCTGGTTCTGAAGGGCAGAATCCACAACAAGGGCAACTTTGGTTTCGGCCACTTCATAGGTGAAAACACCACACACCCCCACACCATTTTGATGAACGTGAAGCATAATTGTTGTGGCTTCATCGGCGCTTTTACCAAAAAAGTGCTGAAGCACATGGACGACAAATTCCATCGGGGTGTAATCATCGTTCAGCAACAAAACCTTATACAAAGAAGGTTTTTTCGTCTTCGGCTTAGACCGGGTGAGAACCCCAATATTGGAGTTACCGCCCGTGTCGTCATCATTGCGTTCGTTGTCAGCCATCTTGTCGGTTTCAAGACACTCTAAATAATTTCAGGGAACCCCCATCGGCCTCCCCTGGATCACCATTGGTACCGACAAATATTACTCCCCCTAAGATAGGGCATGTTGCGGTTTTTGTAAGTAGGGCGCCATATTTTCACCCAACATGCTGTGTGGCACACACTTGGAGGAACAGGAGGGAAAAGCAGCCGGGAAATCAGCCAATCTCCGCAGAGCAATCCCCGCCATCTGGGGCATCGTTAACCTTGTGGTAAGGATCGATGCTTACCCTCAGTATCTTAGTAAAAATGCCCGAGTTTCTGCGTGTTTTACGCGAATGGGCGAGTGGAGACGCTGGGTCAGAGGAACATGTCTCTGCCCCGCGTAATTTGATCATGTTGATACTGGCACTACCTGAAGCAACAGAAGCGGCACATCTTTTTGCTCAATTGAGCTTTTTAGGCGATCCCATCGAGTTCGCCGGAAGCCTCGCAGTTTCTGTACTCGCGTTTCTGTCACTCCAATAGTGGCGACACAGGCGGCATTAAGAGGCAGAGAATGGCACAACTGAAGCGTCTTGATTCGCATCCCCTAAACACGACGCCAGCCTTCTCAGCCCTTCTCCGGTCCATATCCGTTTCCATCCTGGCTGCTCTTTGCGTTTTAGGCGCAATGCAGATCTCCCCTGCCCAGGCAAACAGCAGGTACGCCGCGCTGGTGATTGACGGCCACACAGGTCGCACAGTCTACTCGCGCAACGCTGACCGCCCGAGATATCCCGCCTCTCTCACCAAGGTGATGACACTCTACCTCCTTTTCGAAGAACTGGACGCCGGTCGCATATCCCTGAACACACGCATGCGCGTATCCGCCCGGGCAGCCTCACAGCCACCCTCAAAATTGGGCCTGGAGAGAGGAACGAGTCTCACTGTTGACCAAGCCTTGCGAGCGCTCGTTACCAAGTCCGCCAACGACGCCGCCGTCGTTATTGCAGAACATATCTCCGGCAGCGAATACCGTTTTGCCCAGCGCATGACCACCAGAGCCCGCTCCCTCGGTATGCGCCGAACCCGCTTCATGAACGCCTCTGGCCTGCCCAACAGCAGACAGCTGACCACGGCACGCGACATGGCGACCCTCGCCCGCCGCGTCCAGGAAGATTTTCCGAACTATTACGGCTATTTCGCAATTACCGAATTTCGCTTCAACGGCCGTCGCTACACCAACCACAATAATCTGGTCGGGCGCTATGCTGGCACAACCGGTCTCAAAACCGGCTACACGCGCGCATCCGGTTTCAACCTCACCACGACCGTTGAGCGCGATGGCAAATATCTGATTGGTGTCGTCCTGGGGGGACGGTCTGCGCGATCCCGCGACGATCACATGGTATCGATCTTGGATCGCGCCTGGAATTCCGCAGTCGCCCGGCTTGATCTCGGCACACGCTTTGCGTCCATGCCACTCCCTCGCTCAAGGCCAGGGACGCAAACAGCGCCCAGACTTTCGCTGGCGTCGAACACACGGCTCCCGGCCCCACCACCACAGGGAGATAGAAGCGCCACGCTTGATCTTCCAGCCGAAGTCAGAGTGGCCGCAATCGAAGGTTTGCGCTCCACAACCTACCCATCAGAAGCTGATGCTTTTGATCGGAACAGCTGGGTTGTACAAGTTGGGGCTTACGCTGAACCCTCTCTCGCTGTGGAGCGCATTCGCGAAGCGATCAATGCCGCTCCCATGCAGCTTGCCAATGCCGTCCCGATCACAATGCCCGTATCGTCAAACAGCCAGACCCTTTATCGCTCGCGCATCGGTAATTTGACAAAAACGGCAGCACGCAGCGCCTGTGTTGAACTTACCAGAGTCAATATCAGCTGCATCGCCATCCCGCCGCGTGGCTGGGGTCGCACAGCTCTTTATGGCGGCTAACTACTCTCCCAGCAGATAATCCTTTGCGGCATTCACTTCCGCTGCCAGGTCCGTAGATCCACCATGGTCAGGATGTARYTTGAYCATCARYTCTCTGTGSGCACGTCTAATTTGYTCMSGCGTRSARCCTGCTCTCAACCCCARAACAYCANASGSCCNGKTCRCGGGTCATYGGWCCSSSTGATGCTTSTCTGYGGTTTGCAYCCGYMGMWWMKNTCYSKYCCRTCSYSYNNTYCCAWWCTATCGAGATAGGAGTCCAACAGCCGCACACTATCAGGGTCTGTGATGACCTCCTCGCGAAGACGACGGAGGTCATCAGGTGATAGCGCATTAAGCGCTTGCCCCTCAAAACGACCGGCAAGAATTTCACCTTCAATGGCCCCACTGTCGTGATCCAAACGCATCAGAAAAAACGCTGTGCGTATTTCCGAAAACTGGCCAGGCGATTTGGCTGCAGAGAAGTTTCCACCCACCCAGTTCCGAAGAGACGACGGCCGCCCGAGCAGCCAGAACACGAGAGCAAACAGAGGCATCGCAAACCCCATCCGCCCCGTGAACAAAAACCCCGCCGCTGCAATTCCAGCCAGGGTCGCACCACCATAGCGGATCACTTTTGAAAGGGTCGCAGGGTCTGCGCGAGCAGCCATGTTGAGCGCGATGAACAAGGATAGAAGAATGGCAAGACCAAGAAGAAATACACTCATATTTTTTTCAACTGTTGGGCGAGCCGGAGAACGTCACCGCCCTGTTGCTTGCCGTGCTGCAGAAGAGCGCGAGACCCGCCCGACGCATAGATGGCGACCGCTTTTAGCAAGTCCCTGAGCCGCGATGCAGACGTACCATCCAACCGGCAATAGGCGCCACCAGAAAGCCTCGCGATCTCTTTGAAGGCCCCTCCGGTTGCCAGGTCACCACCATCATGGAACACAAACACAGGAAGACCCCGCAGGCCAAGCTCGCCCGCCTGAGCGCAAAGCGCATCAATATCTTCCTCTATGCAATCACCAACATAGATCAGCGCATTGACGGTCTGCTTTTTGGTCTGCTGCAGGGCATGAGCAAAAACTTTTCCAATTTGCGTATAACCGCCACGACAACGCACCATTGTCATCTCGCGACCCAGCGCCCGTGCGTCCGCCGYCCAGGAACTGGCGTGGAATTCTTCAAAGCCACGAAACCACGCGAGCTGAATATCAAGCCCACCAAGATCAGCTGCCGCGTCAAACATTTCGCTTTGTATGGCGATCGCCCGATCCCAACTAGGCTCCCGACTCATCGTTGCATCCATCGCAAAAATGAGTTTGCCGCGCGAACCTGTCTTCACGGGAAGAGGCGCAGCAGCCACTTTGGCAAGAAAGGCATCAACCTTATCTTGACCACCCCGTGCTGGTACTTTTCCTTGGTCTTTTGCCATCTGCTCTCCGCTCGGCATTGGATGAGAGCTACTATAGCAATAAATGGGGCGCCCGGGCTGCTGTGCCAAGTGCCTGCCAGCCAACACCTCTGAAAAAGGCGCTTTGATCAGGATGGCTCTCAAGCCGTCTGCTTGGTTGCCGTGGTCCGCTCTGTCAATATTGGCAATTCCAGCGTTGCTATCAATTGGCGCACTTCGGCACGCGCAGCAACATGGGACATGGAGAGATTGGTCCCGCTATCTTTGAGATCAAGGAGCGTCAGACCTGATGGAAACATTTCGCGGAAGATGACCCGTTCGCCAAAGCCCGGCGCGATCCGAAACCCGATCCGTTGACTAAGAGAATTAAGACCCATCTCAACACGGCGTTTGTTTTTTGCGTCCAGGGATGACAATCGGTTCCGCATAACGACCCAGTCGATCGTTCCCCCATCCGCCATAGCCCTTCTCTTCCGGGCTTCCCAGACCATTTCCGCATAAAGGCTCGGGCGGCTTACTTCGTAGGTATCGGGGTTTACCTGTGCAAGCAGGTCAAAATCGACAAAGCTGTCATTCATCGGCGTAATAATCGTATCTGCCACAGAATGACCGAGACGAGAGAGGTAGCTGTCGGCTCCGGGACTATCGATAACGATAATGTCATTGGCTGCGACAAGTTCCGCATACACACCCTCAAACCTTGAACGTTCTTCCCGCTCTTGGTCTTTTATCGAATCCAGCGAAGAGCGATCAATGACACGATGGTCCGGAAGTGCCAGAGGGACGTTATTGGCTTCGCTCCAGTTCCGACGGTTCTCAACATAACGGGTAAGCGAGCGCTGACGACTGTCAAGGTCGATAGACCCAACAGTCAGCCCCTCTTTAAGCATGGAGGCAATCACATGCATGGCGCTGGTCGTTTTGCCCGACCCGCCTTTCTCGTTGCCGAGCACAATGGTGTGCGTTTTATATGGCAATTCTGGGGTGTCTCTATCTGTGTTCAAGTTCAAAAAAGAGCGACTCGCCGCCCGGATTTGCCGGAGTGTCTGCCGAGCCCCTCAACAAGTCAACAAAGTGAAATACAGTCGAAAACGACCATTTGAGCCTGTCTTATATCCCTATGCGTCGATAGACTATCCCTGTCAAAAACCAGCATTTAACGACAGGCCAACGGCTCCATGCCCTTCGCGCGACCACAATTAAGAAGCCACGGCGATTTGGGTTTTGAGACATATCTTCGCTGGCTGATGGTGGCCTTGATGTTGAGCCTATTGGGCGGACAGGCACAGGCAGCGGACGCACTGTTCAGCGTAACCGGCGTCGCGCAAAACGATGTGCTGAATGTCCGAGCACAGCCCCACCCCTCAGCTGAGAAGGTGTGGACCCTGCCCCATGACACAACCGGCGTGCAGGCCATGGGCTCCCCTCGGATCGTCGGCAGTGCTGAGTGGCGGCAAATACGTATTGAGAACCAAACAGGGTGGGTGAACGCACGTTTCCTCACCCCACAACGCGCCACCTCCGCCCCCGAGCCAATTTTTTTCCGCGCGCCTCTTTCCTGCAGCGGGACCGAGCCTTTTTGGGGGTTTCAGCTCACCGGAAAAACAGGGGTGCTGGATTCTCTTGCACACGGCAAGGCCACACTTCAGTTCGACACGGTACGGAACCCTGGCGGAGTGCCCATCATCTGGTCATTCCGCGGTCGACAAAAACCCTCGAACGCATCCGTCATTGCCGTTCTGGAAGAGACAAATGCCTGTTCCGATGGCATGTCCGACCTCACTTACCAATATTCTATTCGACTTGATGTTGCAGACGGACCCTTTTTTGCGGGATGCTGCAATGCTCTGGCGGGGCAACCTGCGCCGTAACTCACTTGAACCCTAAATGTCACCTGAATAGGGAAAATCCATGACCGGTAAACTCGACCTAGATCAACTCTCCAACCTGATAACAAGCGGCGACATCGACACAATCATTGTCGCCATGCCCGATATGCAAGGGCGTCTGGTGGGAAAGCGTGTCACCGGGTCATTTTTCCTGGACAGCGTGGTTGAGGAAACCCATGCCTGCAATTACCTGCTCACCGCCGATATGGATATGGAACTGGTCCCCGGCTACAAGTCAGCCAGCTGGGAAAAAGGCTATGGCGACTTTGCGCTGAAACCAGACCTGAATACCCTGCGMCGCATTCCCTGGCTGCCRGCCACYGCCCTGGTCATTTGCGACACGCTCGACCATGACGGRCAGGAAATCTCGGTCGCGCCCCGCGCYATYCTCAAGAAACAGCTGAAGCGGCTGGCCGAACGCGACCTRACGGCKCTCATGGCATCCGAGTTGGAATTYTACCTGTTTGATGAGAGYTTCGAGAGCGCCCACGAAAAGCACTATCGCGACCTGAAAACMGCCAGCTGGTACATTGAGGATTAYCACATCTTCCAGACCWCCAAAGAGGAAGGGATYATGCGCGCCATCCGCAACGGGCTGGAAGGCGCCAACATCCCGGTCGAGAATTCCAAGGGCGAATGGGGACCGGGCCAGGAAGAAATCAATGTGCGTTACACCGAGGCGCTTGAGATGGCGGATCGTCATGTGATCCTGAAAAACGGCATTAAGGAGATCGCCTACCTGCACGGAAAATCGGTCACCTTCATGGCCAAATGGCACAATGATCTGGCTGGCAACTCCAGTCACGCCCACTGTTCTTTGTGGGACAAGACCAGCACCGATGCCAAATTCTTCGACAGCTCCGATCCGGAAGGCATGTCCCCTCTGTTTCGCCAGTTCATCGCAGGACAATTGGCAACTGTGCGCGAAATGACCTATTTCCTCGCCCCGAGCCCCAACTCCTACAAACGGTTCGCCGACAAGTCTTTCGCCCCCACCACAGCCGTGTGGAGCAAAGACAACCGGTCGGCGGGCTACCGGGTGGTAGGCCGCGGCAAAGCTCTGCGCGTCGAATGTCGTATCGGAGGGGCTGATCTGAACCCCTACCTTTCCTTTGCCTCCATCATTGCCGCAGGACTACACGGGATCGACAAAAAATTAGAACTGGAACCGGAATTTCGCGGTGACGCCTATTCACGAGATGACATCAGGTCTCTTCCCAAGACATTGAACGAGGCTCTCAATCTGTTAGAAAACTCATCGATCATGCGCGCGGCTCTAGGCGACGAAGTTGTCGACCACTATGTCCATACCGGGCGCTGGGAGCAGGCTGAGTCTGACCGACGCGTGACCGACTGGGAATTGCTACGAGGATTTGAACGCGGATGAGTGACAAGCTGAAACTAATATCCCCCGTCGATGGCTCAATTTATGTCGAACGCCCCCTCGCGTCCGCCGCCGATGTCGACGCAACGTTCACCCAGGCGGCGCAAGCACAAAACGCCTGGAAACGCGTCCCATTGAAAGAGCGAGCTGCCCTACTCGGAAAATTTATCGACGCCTTTGTCGCTTTGTCCGATGACATCGTGCCAGAGCTTGCCTGGCAGATGGGTCGCCCCATCGCTTATGGCGCTGGCGAGGTAAAGGGATTTGAAGACCGGGCGCGGTATATGATTTCCATCGCCGAGGAAGCTCTCGCACCTGTGCGTCCAGCACCTATCGACGGCTTTGATCGCTACATCAAGCGGGACCCGCTCGGGGTTATTTTCACCATCGCCGCGTGGAATTTCCCCTATCTCATCGCCGTAAACTCAGTTGTTCCCGCTTTGATGGCTGGCAACACGGTGGTGCTGAAGCATTCTGGGCAAACACCGCTCTGTGCAGAGCGCATGATGCAGGCCTTCGAACAGGCGGGCGCACCAGACGCTCTCTTCCAGATACTCCATATGGACCACGACCTGACATCGAGGGCTATTCAGCATCCGGCCTGTTCTTATGTTGCCTTCACCGGGTCCGTCGCCGGGGGCCATGCTATACAGCAGGCCGCCGTCAACCGGTTCATCGGCGTGGGATTAGAACTGGGTGGCAAAGACCCGTCCTACGTTCGCGCAGATGCCGATATCGCTTTTACAGTTGAGAACCTGGTGGACGGGGCATTCTTCAACTCCGGCCAGTCTTGTTGTGGGCAGGAGCGTATCTATGTGGCGGCAGAAGTCTATGACACGTTCGTCGAACAATTTGTTGAGCTGACCAAGGGCTACAGGCTTGGCGATCCGCTGGATGCCGACACAACCATCGGCCCCATGGTGCGCACAAGGGCTGCGACCTTTGTCCGAGGCCAAATTGCGGATGCTGTTCGCGCGGGCGCGAAATCGCTCATCCCCGAAAGTCATTATGCAATGTCCAAAGAAGGCTCCCCTTATTTGGGCCCTCAGGTTCTGGTCGATGTCGATCATTCGATGGACATAATGACTGAGGAAACTTTTGGGCCTGCCGTCGGCATCGTAAAAGTTGCCGGAGACGAAGAAGCGCTGCGCCTGATGAATGACAGTCGCTACGGTCTCACAGCGTCCATCTGGACGACGGACGTAGACGCCGCCAAGCGGATTGGTGATGACGTTGAAACCGGCACCTGGTTCATGAACAGGTGTGATTACCTAGACCCAGCGCTAACCTGGACTGGCGTCAAAGACAGTGGACGTGGTGCCACCCTGTCTTCTGTCGGATATGAATTTCTGACCCGGCCAAAGAGCTACCACCTCCGCATGGGGAAATGAGCCATGATCGACACTTATCAAAGCCTGATCGCCAACTGGAGCTATCCAACCACTGTCCGTTTTGGACCCGGCCGGATAGCTGAGCTCGCCAACGCTTGCCGCGGGGCTGGCATACGATCACCCTTTTTTGTTACCGATGCCGGACTGGCCTCCCTCCCCATCGTCACCGATGCGCTGAGCGGTCTAGAAGAAGCAGGTCTTTCCACCGTCCTCTTCACCGACCTGCAAGCCAACCCCGTCGCCGAAAATGTCAGCGCGGGCGTGGCCCTCTACCGCCAGGGGCATCATGATGGCGTTGTCGCTTTTGGTGGTGGCTCCGCGCTCGACACCGGTAAAGCCATCGCCTTCATGAGCGGTCAGTCCCGCCCTATCTGGGACTTCGAGGACCGTGAAAACTGGTGGACCCGAGCCGACCCGGCGGGCATCGCTCCCGTCATCGCCGTGCCCACAACAGCCGGCACAGGCTCCGAAATGGGTCGCGCATCGGTCATCACCGACGAACGCGACCACACCAAGAAAATCATATTCCATCCCAAGATGCTGCCGGCCGAAGTGATCTCCGATCCGGAGTTGATGGTCGGCCTGCCACCCGCCATCACCGCCGCCACTGGCATGGACGCGCTCTCCCATTCGCTGGAAGCCTATTGCGGCCCCACCTGGCACCCGATGGGTCAGGGTATCGCGCTTGAAGGCATGCGGCTTGTGAAAGAATGGCTGCCCGAGGCAACCGCCAATGGCAACAATGTCAACGCGCGGGGATTTATGCTCGCCGCTTCCTCCATGGGGGCTGTTGCCTTTCAGAAGGGTCTGGGCGCCATGCACGCCATGAGCCACCCCTGCTCGAGCCTCAAGGGCACTCATCACGGTCTCACCAATGCGGTCGTGATGCCCTATGTGCTGCTCCACAATCTCAAAGAGATTGATGAGAAACTTTGCGCCCTTGCCCGGTATCTGGATATAGGCACCACTGCCACCAGTATCGTGGATTGGGTGCTGGCCTTGCGCGAACAATTGCAAATCCCCAACACGCTCGGCGAGCTTGGCATAACAACGGACCTCATTGAACAGATGGTACCGATGGCCCTGGAGGATCCGTGCACAGGGGGAAATCCTGTATCAATGACACGTGGGGCTTATGAGCAGCTCTATGAAAAAGCCATCAACGGCACCCTGACCTGACAATCTGAGATCCACAATGCCCCTCGATACAACAAGCCACGACGTGCCGGTTGCCCGGACCATTTTTGATATGCGGGAGCTGGTCGCCCGATGGCACGGTGCTGGCGAAAAAGTGGCACTTGTTCCAACCATGGGGGCTCTGCACGCCGGGCACCTTTCCCTGATCCGAGTTGCCAAGGACAAGGGCGCAACGAAAATCATCGTCTCCATTTTCGTCAACCCAACCCAGTTCGGTCCGGGAGAAGACTATGAGGCCTATCCGCGCACAGAAGCGAGCGATGCTGAAAAGCTAGTGGGCCAAGCCGATTTGATCTTCGCGCCGAATGCAGCTGAGATGTATCCCACAGGATATGCCACCGCAGTTTCAGTAAGTGGCGTCACCAACACGCTGGAGGGAGAAGCGCGGCCCACCCACTTCGACGGTGTGGCTACCATCGTCGCCAAGCTGTTGATTGCCGCTCAAGCCGACTGTGCCGTCTTTGGCGAAAAGGACTACCAGCAATTGCTCACAATCCGCCAGATGGCACGGGACCTCGCCCTGCCCGTCGAAATTTTGGGTGGTCCGATCCTGCGCGAACCTGACGGACTGGCCATGTCGTCACGCAATATCTATCTAACCCCGGGCGAAAGAGCTGCCGCCGGAAAACTGAATATCATTTTACGGGAGACCGCGACTGCCGTGACGAACGGTGCCGACATCTCATCGGCTACTGAGAAGGCTAAGACCCGGCTTCTGGATCTAGGGTTTAGTCAGGTAGATTATCTGACGGTGCGCGATACGGAAACGCTGGCACCAATTGATGCCATCACAAAGCCTGCACGCATCCTGGTAGCTGCCAAAATTGGAAAACCGCGCCTGCTGGACAATATGGCGATTGAGGTTAAAAGCTAAAACAGCAGAGCGACCTCAGAGAAGTCCCAACTCGCGAAGTTCTTCCCGCATTTCCAGCGGCATATCATCTTCACCGTCAACCATGCGCGCATCTTTGGGCGCGTTCGGCCTCTCCAGATAACGCCACCCTTGAAACGGCCTTTTGGCAAGCCGTTCTGTCAGCACGATTTCCGGATCAAGAACCAGACCGCAGTGACTTTTACCTTCGTCATCAACAAGGGGACGAAGTTCCAGGATGGCTTGACGGCAACGCACAACGCCCTTCATCACCCAGTAAATCGATCCGTCATCCAGCAATTCCGATGTGCGCTTCGGCGTCATCCGGGTGACATGCATCAGTTCCTGCGGCTGTTTGGCTTTCTTCTTCTGGGCCAATCGCATCAGATGGTATTCCCGAAGCGTTTCCGGGTCTTCCACACCAACGCAYAGYTTAATGAGATGAACGGTCAATCGTCGCTCTCTTCAAAGCTCACCAGTGTGGCACCCGCCTCAACCTGATCACCTTCACTAACAGCAACGATTTCCACAACACCATCGCTCTGTGCCTGAATGGTCTGCTCCATCTTCATCGCTTCAAGAACGACCAACGCATCGCCCTTGCTCACCTTGTCGCCAACCTTCACCAGAACCTGGATCACTTTTCCAGGCAGCGGCGCCGTAAAATGGTTACCACCCCCCTGCTCATCCAGGTCAACATCCAATGGGTCTGGCCGCGTAAATTCATAGGCTGCACCCTTGTGCATCAGCACAAACCCGGCCCCCAGCTCAATCACGCCCAAGGCAATGCGTCGGCCATCCACTTCTGCAACCAGCCGGCCTTCTTCAAGAGATCCAGATACACTGAATGTCGTGCCGTCCAAATGGATTTGCCAGCTGCCCGCAACCGTCCGCGCCGTGATACCCAGCAGCTCTCCGTTCACCTCAAGAGGCACAGCTTCCAGACGCCCCCCACCAAGTGCCCAGCCATCACCCGCTGTCCATGGAGAATGCAGATCATCGCCAGCCACAAGCGCGATCTGGCGCGCAACAAGCTCGTGCAGCGCTGCAGCAACAAGAATTTCGGCTTCCGGCAATCCGGGCGCTGGAACGAGATCAGCAAGATGCTTGTCGATAAAGCCAGTATCAATATTGGCAGCGACAAATTCCGGGTGTTGCATGATCTGCGCAAGAAAAGCCGTATTGGATCKCAAYCCAGCRATYTCAAYRCTYTCAAGSGCSCGCGCCATRCGCCGCACAGCCCCTTTTCTCGTCTCGTCCCAGACAATCAATTTGGCGATCATCGGGTCGTAAAACATCGAGACGGTGTCGCCCTCGCGCACCCCCGTATCTACACGAACAGAAGCATCCTCCGTTGGGAGGCGCAGCCTGTGCAGTGTGCCGGTTGAGGGAAAGAATTTCTTTGCGGGGTCTTCGGCATACAGCCGAACTTCGACCGCATGTCCATTGATCGAGAGCTCATCCTGCGTAACAGGGAGTTTTTCACCCGCCGCCACACGTAACTGCCATTCAACAAGATCCTGCCCCGTGATCATTTCTGTCACTGGGTGTTCAACCTGCAAACGCGTATTCATTTCCATGAAATAGAACGCATCCGCTTTCAACCCGTCAGACGTGTCCACGATAAATTCAATCGTGCCCGCCCCGCGATAGCTGATCGCCTTTACAGCGGCAACAGCAGCCTCCCCCATCGTCTTCCGCATGTCCTCGGGCATGTCCGGCGCTGGCGCTTCTTCCACCACTTTCTGGTGGCGCCGCTGCAACGAGCAATCCCGTTCAAACAGATACACGGCATTTCCGTGCTCATCGGCAAACACCTGGATTTCGATATGCCTGGGACAAGAGACAAATTTCTCAACAAGCACCCGGTCTTCGCCAAAAGCGCTGGCGGACTCCCGCTGCGCAGATTGCAGGGCCTTGTCAAAGTCAGCCGGATTATCAACCCGCCGCATCCCCTTGCCACCGCCACCCGCAACCGCCTTGATGAGAACTGGATAGCCAATCTCATCTGCCTGATGGGCCAGGAATGTCGGATCCTGGTTCTCACCGTGATAACCAGGGACAACCGGCACATCCGCTTTTTCCATCAGAACTTTGGCGGCATCCTTCAGACCCATTGCCCGAATAGCATCGGCGGTCGGCCCGATGAAGATTACGCCCGCAGCTTCGCACGCATCAGCAAACCCGGCATTCTCGGAGAGAAATCCGTAGCCCGGATGAATGGCGTCCGCGCCGCTASGCTTTGCAACATCCAGGATTGTGTCAGCTTTGAGGTAACTCTCGCCTACAGGCGACGGGCCAATATGGTACGCCTCATCGGCAAGCGCCACATGGGCAGCGTTAAGGTCCGCGTCGGAATAAACGGCGATGGTGCGAAGCCCCATGGCCTTTGCTGTTCGGATAACCCGACAGGCAATTTCCCCGCGATTGGCAATCAATACAGATGAAAACATGTGGCATTACATCCTGAACACGCCGAACTTTGTGTCCGGCACGGGGGCGTTAAGTGTTGCGGAAAGCGAGAGAGCAAGCACCCGGCGGGTTTCTTGCGGCGCTATGATCCCGTCATCCCAAAGTCTGGCAGTCGCAAAATAGGGGTGCCCCTCTTCTTCGTACTGAGCCCGGATGGGTGCTTTGAAGGCTTCTTCTTCCTCAGCACTCCAGCTTTCATCGCGCGCCTCCATACCATCCCGCTTCACCGTCGCCAACACGCTGGAGGCCTGCTCGCCTCCCATCACCGAGATCCGGGCGTTGGGCCACGTGAAGAGAAAACGGGGGCTGTAAGCGCGACCGCACATGCCATAATTGCCAGCGCCATATGACCCACCGATCACAACCGTGATCTTGGGCACTTGTGCAGTAGCAACTGCTGTAACAAGCTTTGCACCATCTTTAGCGATGCCGCGCGCTTCGTATTCACGGCCAACCATAAAGCCCGCAATGTTCTGCAAAAACAAAAGCGGCACCTTGCGTTGGCAACACAACTCAATGAAGTGCGCGCCCTTGAGCGCTGATTCCGAAAAGAGAATACCGTTATTGGCAACAATGCCCACGGGCATGCCGTGAATATGAGCAAACCCTGTCACCAGCGTGCTGCCATAGAGCGGCTTGAATTCGTCAAAGTCCGACCCATCAACAAGCCGGGCAATAACTTCGCGCACATCATACTGCACAGCGAGGGACGATGGTACGATCCCGTCCAGCTCGCTAATATCGTAGCGAGGCTCCACCGGCTCTTGCAGTTTGACATCTACATTCTTGCGGCGGTTTAGCGTGCCCGCAATCTGCCGCATCAGGGCAAGCGCATGATCATCATCAGCGGCGTAGTGATCGGTAACACCACTGGTGCGCGAATGCACGTCGGCGCCCCCAAGGTCTTCGGCACTCACTATCTCGCCTGTCGCGGCCTTCACCAAGGGTGGGCCCGCCAGAAAAATTGTTCCCTGCCCGCGCACGATGATGTTCTCATCCGACATGGCTGGCACATAGGCACCGCCCGCCGTGCAAGATCCCATCACGATAGAGAGCTGGGGAATACCCTTTGCCGACATGTTCGCTTGATTATAAAAAATCCGACCAAAGTGATTTTTGTCGGGAAAAATATCCGCCTGGTTCGGCAGGTTTGCGCCACCTGAATCCACCATATAGATGCACGGCAGATTATTTTCCAGCGCCACTTCCTGCGCCCGCAAATGCTTCTTCACGGTTTCGGGAAAATAGGTTCCGCCCTTGATGGTCGCATCATTGCAGACAACAACACATTCCTGCCCGGCAACACGCCCAATGCCGGTAATGATCCCGGCCCCGTGGATTTTTCCACCATGCATGCCATGAGCGGCCATTGGTGACAATTCTAGAAACGGTGTCCCGGGATCAAGCAGCCCATAGACCCGGTCCCGGGGAAGCTTTTTACCGCGCCCGGTGTGGCGCGTCCGTGAGCGTTCATCACCGCCCTGTCCATGCGTCAGCCGTTGCTGATCAAGATCATCGACCAGCGCAGCCATCGCCTCAGCATTTTCCTTGAAGCGATCGTCGCGCGTTGAAATTGTACTCTTGATAACGGCCATATGCCGCAAAGCCCCCCGAGCTATTTCATCCTCTCAGACCGGTCATGACCAGCCCGCCCTACGCTCCGGAGAATAAGCAACCAGCCTTCAAAGCCAAGGTCTTTTTTTGGCTTCGCGCGCGGCAAATTATCCAACAAATTCAGCGCCTTGACGGGTTCTCCTCGGGAAGTGATTCAAACCGCCCCCGGGGCATTGTCGCTGGCTTTCACCTTAGAGGCGCTCAACGGCCAACGCTGTCGCCTCACCGCCCCCAATACACAAGGAGGCAACTCCTTTGCTCACACCTTTGCGCGCCATCGCATTGAGCAGCGTCACGATAATACGCGCGCCAGAAGCGCCGATCGGATGTCCCAGCGCACAGGCACCACCAAAGACATTGACCCTCTCGGCATCAAGATCAAGTTCCTGAATCGCGGCGAGGGCCACCACCGCAAAGGCCTCGTTAATTTCATAGAGATCAACATCTCCCGCCTGCCAGCCCACTTGTTCCAGTAGTTTGTTGATCGCGCCAACCGGCGCCGTGGTAAACCACGCCGGGGCCTGCGCATGCCCCGCTTGCCCGCGTATCACCGCCAGCATATCCAGACCACGTTTTTCTGCCTCCGAACGCCGCATCATGACCAACGCCGCAGCGCCGTCTGAAATGGAAGAAGAGTTGGCCGCTGTGACCGTCCCATCCGCCGCAAAGGCAGGCTTGAGTGTAGGGATTTTCTCAGGGCGTGCTTTCAGCGGCTGCTCGTCTTTATCAACAATCACATCACCCTTGCGCCCCTTAACCGTGAAGGGTGCGATCTCTGATGCGAAACTTCCGTCTTCCGTTGCCTGCTTGGCCCGCGCCAGCGATGTCAGTGCATAGGCATCCTGCATTTCCCGGGAAAACTGGTAGTGCTTCGCCGTCTCTTCTGCATATGTGCCCATCAAACGACCTTCATAGGCATCCTCCAGCCCATCCAGAAACATATGGTCTTTGATTTCGCCGTGACCCAATCGAAATCCACCGCGTGCTTTCGGCAACAGATAAGGCGCATTGCTCATGCTCTCCATTCCGCCAGCCACCACAACATCAGCCCGACCCATGGCCAAGGCATCGGCGGCAAGCATGACGGTCTTCATGCCTGACCCGCAGACTTTGTTGATGGTCGTTGCAGGAACAGATTGATCGAGCCCCCCACGAAGAGCGGCTTGCCGCGCCGGCGCCTGCCCCGTACCCGCCGAAAGAACACAGCCCATAAAGACTTCGTCCACCGCATCACTCGCCAGACCAGCTCGCTCGACCGCGGCAGACAGAGCGTGTGCCCCCAGCACTGGGCCCGCAACAGACGACAGGTCCCCTTGAAACCCACCCAATGGGGTCCGCGCAGCGCTGACAATAACAATCGGGTCTTTGTCCATCTCGCTCATGTCCATAATTTCCTCTAACTTGAACTTGCCGACCGCAATCAGATACGCTGACAAAAAAACAAATCAACCAATCCACAGCCCCATCTAATCTACAACATTGAGAGAAAAGCCGAAGATGGAAAATCTACTTCACGATATTAGTTGGGTGGTCCCGTTACGCACCCCTTTTCTAACGCCGATATTTCAAGGCTTCACCTGGCTGGGCTACCTGCCCTTCTTCATGATATTCCTCTCTCTGGGCTACTGGCTCTGGGACAAAGAGAAAATCACGCGCCTCGCAGTGCTGATCATTCTGTCAGCTGTGGTCAATTCCTTCCTGAAAGACTACTGGCAGGACGCTAGGCCATCCATCGACTTGCGCCTGGATGGGGGCGTTGGCGAGAGTTACGGTCTACCAAGTGGGCACGCGCAGGTGGCAGCGGTCATGTGGTTCTGGCTCGCCTGGGAAATCAAAAAAACATGGGCCTGGATCACGGCAACCGTGTTGGTAAGTGGTGTTGCTTTCAGTCGCATCTATCTTGGCGTACATGACGTCGAAGATGTTGTTGTCGGCCTCGCGATCGGGTTCGCCAGCCTCTTCATCTTCAGTTGGTTGGTATCAGACCGGTTCCGCACATGGCACAATCTGAACCCGGTCTTGCAGGTGGCCATCATCCTGGCATTCCTGCCCGCGTTCATTTATCTCTGGCCAAACAACGAAAGTGCAACTCCCGGCATATCCCTCGGTCTGTTTCTGGCAGGCTGGTGGGCCGGTGCCAACCTTGACCGCCGCAGCATCGGTTTTCAGCGGCATCCACAATGGTGGCGAGCAGCCCTGGCGGCTGTGCTGGGCATTGCAGGTCTGTTCATGTTGTTTAGCGGTGTTGGAAAAGCTGCCGACGCCGTCGGTCTGGGCGCTTATGCCAGCTACATCACGACGCTGTTCCTGGCGCTCTACATGACCCTAGTCGCACCATTTGCCTTCCGACTGGTTCGGATTGGGAAATAAGTAAAAAACACCTCGGAGTTTGCTCAGTACTAATCCAAAGCAAATTCCGAGGTGACAATTAACAAAATTTTTGGGCGGCCCTATGCCGTTTCGTTGAACAATTCACGGCCGATCAACATGCGGCGAATTTCACTTGTCCCCGCACCAATCTCATAAAGCTTAGCATCCCGAAGCAAACGGCCCGTCGCATAGTCATTGATATACCCATTGCCGCCAAGCGCCTGGATCGCCTCAAGCGCCATCCATGTCGCTTTCTCCGCTGCATATAGAATAGCCCCAGCAGCATCTTTGCGCGCCGTCTCGTTTCGATCACACGCCTTCGCAACAGCATAGACGTAAGCCTTGCTCGCATTCATGGTCGTGTACATGTCTGCAATTTTTCCCTGCATGAGCTGAAACATGCCAATTGGCGTATCAAACTGTTTGCGCTCATGGATATAGGGAAGAACGATGTCCATTGCCGCTTGCATGATGCCAAGCGGCCCGCCTGAGAGCACCGTGCGTTCATAGTCAAGGCCACTCATCAACACGCGCACGCCACTGTTAAGTCCGCCCATAATATTCTCTTCAGGAACTTCACAATCCTCAAACACCAGTTCGCAAGTACTTGACCCACGCATGCCGAGCTTGTCGAGTTTCTGCGCCGTCGAGAACCCTTTAAACCCCCGCTCAATCAGGAATGCCGTAATGCCTTTCGGCCCTGCGTCAGGGTCTGTTTTCGCGTACACCACCAGAGTGTCCGCGTCAGGTCCATTGGTGATCCACATTTTGGTGCCGTTCAGCACATACCGATCACCCTTCTTTTCAGCGCGCAGTTTCATGGAAACCACATCGGACCCTGCCCCCACCTCGCTCATAGCCAATGAGCCCACATGCTCACCGCTTATCAGTTTCGGCAGATAGGCCTGCTTTTGTTCAGGCGTTGCCCAACGACGGATCTGGTTCACACAGAGGTTCGAATGCGCACCGTATGAAAGTCCAACCGATGCCGACCCGCGCGAAATTTCCTCCATCACCACAGTATGGGCGAGATAACCGAGCCCCGATCCACCGTCTTCTTCCTCAACCGTCAGGCCGAGAAGACCAAGCTCCCCAAGCTGTGGCCAAAGGTCTCTCGGAAATTCATTTGTTGCGTCGATCTCGGCCGCACGCGGCGTAATTTTGTCAGCCGTAAAAGCCCGCACTGTTTCGCGGATCATGTCGACAGTTTCGCCAAGATCAAAATTGAGTGTGGGATAGGAGTTCGTGGTCATTGGAACAATTCTCTTTAAGGCTGATAGATACTGACAAGATCAGAGACCGTAAAAACGGTATAGACGCCAGGCCCCGTCGCTCCCCCAACAACAAATAGTCGCCCGCCACTGGCCGCCACAGCGGAACCGTGCCGAGGCGTATTCAAAGGTTCTGCCTGGGTCCAGCGCACGCCGTCGGCATCTAACACATAATGGTCTGAGAACGTCCGAGGCGGTGAAACCTGTTCGCCCCCGACAACATGAACCTCATCGTCCAGGACCGTTGCCCCCAGTCCCGCCCGTGGCTCAGGAAGGGCGGGGCCCGAGCGCCACTTGCCCGTCCGCAAATCAAGAATATCCACTCGAGAAGTAGCAGTACCATTTGTCAGACGTCCACCGAGCGCGATCACATCGCCCCCCTTGACGATAAGAGCCAGCGCAGACCGAGCGGCAGGAAACCGTGAGGTCATGGTTTCCCAGCTGTCGGTTCCCGGGTCAAAGACAAACACACGGTCTGGGTGAGACCCGACCCCTCCGACAACATAGACTTTGCCCTCGACGCCAACCATTTGATGCCAGGCACGAGGCCCCGGCATGTCAGGCCCCTGAACCCAAAATCCAATTGAGGGGTCAAACATCCAGAACGTCGCATTGTCGGGACCACGACTTTCCGCATGGTATCCACCGGAGAGATAAAGTCGGCCATTGACGGTCGCCATCGCCGCCTGCTGCACGCCCTTCGGCAGAGCTGGCATAGACCGCCAGATATCACCGATCATGTCATAGGCTTCAAAGGAGGATTGCGGTGTGCTGATCCCAGCGCCACCGGCGACATAGATCTCATCACCCAAAAGCGCAGAGGCCGAAAAAGCCTGCCGCGTTGTACTCGGCGCTCCCTCACGCCACTCTCCCGCCAAAACAGGAAACGCGGACAGAAACAGTGCACCCGTCATCACACAAAATTTTATCAACACACGCATGGGTTTTTCTCCATGAAAATCACCCCTAAAACAAAATCAAAACCGCAAGCCCGAGAAATGCAAAAAAGCCGATCACATCCGTAACCGTCGTCACAAACACACTAGACGCCACAGCGGGATCATATCCATATCGATCCAATCCCAGCGGCACCAGAATACCGGCAAGTCCCGCGAAAATCATATTGATCATCATCGCAGCCGCAAGCACCAATCCCAGAGGAACATTCTGAAACCATAGAGCCGCAACAGCCCCCATCAACACCGCAAACACAATACCATTAAGAAGGCCGACCAATACTTCACGTGTCACAATGCGGCTTGCATTAAGCGGCCCGAGATCACGTGTTGCAAGGGCCCGAACAGCGATGGTCATCGTCTGCGTCCCGGCATTCCCCCCCATCGACGCCACGATAGGCATCAGAATGGCAAGTGCCACCATGGACTCGATCGTTCCATCAAACATCGCAATGACCGCAGATGCCAAAATGGCCGTCAGCAAATTGACAAAGAGCCACGAAAACCTGTTCCGCGTGGTTTCGATGACCGTGTCGGAAACACTTTCTTCAGCGACAACCCCCCCCAGACGACGGATGTCCTCACTCGCTTCATCCGCAATCACTTCGACAATATCATCAACTGTGACAACGCCGACCAATCGCTCGTTTTCATCAATGACCGCGGCGGAGATGAGGTCGTATTTTTCAAACAACCGCGCCACGTCTTCCTGGTCCATCTGGACAGAAATCAACGTCTGGTCGTTCTCCATCACATCGTGAATGAGCACCGGGCGCCGGGACCGCATCACACGCGACAAAGGCACAGTTCCCACGGGCCGATAGGAAGGGTCGGTCACAAAGATTTCATAAAATTCGTCAGGCAGGTCCTTCGCGTCCCGCAGATAGTCAATCGTCTGGCCCACATCCCAAAACGGCGGCACAGCAACGAGATCTCGCTGCATCATCCGACCTGCACTATCCTCTGGATATTCCAGCGAGCGCTCAATGACAGCGCGATCTTCTGCAGGCATCTGCTCAAGAATTTCACGCTGCTCATCCTCGTCCATGTCTTCCAGGACATAGACAGCATCATCGGAATCCATTGCCTGGACAGCAGCAGCGATGTCTTTCGGTGCCATCAAGTCGATGACATCATCCCGGATCGCCTCATCCAGCTCACTCAGCACATCCGGTTCAAGGTCAGGGCCCAATGCCTGAACCAGAGCCCGCAGATCATCTGACCGAACCAGTTCCAGGAGCTCAGCCTGGTCAGCCGCCTTCAAAGGCGTCATCAAGGCGCGCAGGGTTGGGACATCTTCCCGGTCAAGAGCACGCATCACCCGGCGAACGAAATCAGGCGTAAGAGGGCTGTCCCACTCGTCGCGTTGACCGCTTGATGGCGCAATTTCGGTCACTGCAGGAGGCTCCCTTGTGGCTGCAAGATGAAAAATCCGGACCTGAGAAGGCCAGATAGTGGGAAATCGGGGGGTCGACTGACATCCTGATTCTCAAGGCTGCTCAGTGTGCTTGAAAGCAAGCCATCATGCTACTGCGGGAAGCCCCCTATAGCATCGATTGGCCACAAAAAACCGGGGCTTTGGACCCCGGTATTTCGACTGCCAGTGAGTGATGGTGCGGACGAGAAGACTCGAACTTCCACGGGTTTTACCCCACAGCGACCTCAACGCTGCGCGTCTACCAATTCCGCCACGTCCGCAAATCACATGACTGGTATGAAGGCGCTCATGTAACAAATCAACGGCGCGGCGGCAAGCACTCTCTTGATATAGCTGCCATTTTGGCTACAGGTTCCCTCAGCCCACAGGTTGGTCAGATACCATCCCCGTCAATATTGGCGGGAAGATGGATACCACACTCATCCTTGTCACTTCCCTTCCAGCGGCCTTCGCGATAGTCACCGCCCTCGGCCACCTTGTCTGTGCAGGGCATGCAGCCAATCGACCGGTACCCGTCCTTCACCAGAGGGTGCCGTGGCAGACGATGATCCTCAAGATACTGGCTCAGTTCCGCCTCCCCCCACAGGGAGAGTGGATTGAGCTTGAACCGCGTCGCCCCGACAGGTTCTTTCCCGTCTATGACCCGAACGCGCTCTTCTTCAATCGTGCTCATCTGAGTCCGCGTCGAGGTCTGAAAGCGTTTACGCCCGGTAATTGACGCCTTAAACGGGGCAAGTGCTCGTTCCAGCGGCAAAACTTTACGCACAAAACAGCAGGCATCATGGTCCTGGTTCCACAATCCCCCGTTGGGGTCCTGCGCAGCCAGATCTGAGGGCAGAGGACCGATGGCACGCAAATCCGTCAGACCAAGCTTCTCCTGAAGCCGATCGCGATATCTCAGTGTCTCGCCAAACAATTTGCCTGTGTTGAGGAATATGACCGGAACCGACGGATCAATTTCAGCGACCATGTGCAGCAAAACAGCTGATTCAGCGCCGAAAGACGACACAACAGCAATTTCACCGGGAAATTCAGTCTTAATCATCGCCTCAAGCAAAACAGACCCTGTCAGGCCCGCGTACTTGTCCTGCAGAATTTCAAGTCGCGGCGAGGTTATCGTCGGGGTGTCCATCGCTGCTGGGCGGCCTCTTGGCGCCCTTACGTCTGCTGCTATCGTCATGACAACCATCCTTGCTGATCTATATACGCATCCGTCTTCTGAGCGACTTCCTGGAGACCCAGGCCATCGGCACGCCATCCCTCGCGAAGCTTCGCTATAACCTCAAGCCGTTCCGCCCATTCATCACCAAACAGGCCCTCCAGGTGCCGCCTGAGCCGGCGAGCAAGACCGGGAGAGCGCCCTGCCGTTGAAACCGTCATCATAAGGTCGCCTCGCCGTACCGATGAAGGCACGTGGAAGTCGCAAAGCGGCTTGGAATCTTCAATATTCACCAGCACACCCGCGTCTCGCGCCATGCCGGCAAGATCCGACGCTGCGGCATCTTCCAGCCCTGCCCCGAAAACCAGCGCAACCCCTTTGAGATCATCCGAGCATAGGTCGCGACGAATAAGCCGGTCTCCAGCGCCCTCAATAAGGGCTGTCGATGGTTTAGAGCAGTAAACCACGACGTCAGCATCCGCAGCCTCCAGCAGCGCCAAACGTCGCTCAACAGGCTCCCCGTCCCCAACAAGGACTATGGAACCTGCGTTTACATCAAATACGATGGGCAACATGGAGGTGGTCTCCGGACAATCAGCCAATGATCTTGCGGCCTATTGTGCACAGAGATAAGGGGGATTTCGACAAAATTCAATATTCAGTCGTAAAATATATTATATAACAGTTTTTTACTGTTTATTTGACTGTCAAACAAGCCAACAAATCAACCGTATAGGAAATGAGCATTTTACCGAATAGACGCAGCGTTGCTTATTTTTTGGGTGATAGAGACAGCAATCTTCTCTTCCTGAACAACGATCTCGCCCCGCGCAATGGGAACATTATTCACCAAAATCCAGACCTCATCATCCTGGTGGGAATCGAGTTCGATCACCGCCCCACGCCCCATCTTGAGAAGCTGATTGATCGGCATTTTAGACCGCCCGATAACCACGGAAAGCTCGACGTATACTTTCTCTACAGCGTTCACTGATATTGTCCCTGAGACGGTGAATGGCAAACACGTGTTCCGCGCCACCAATGGATCAAAGCACAGCATTCCATGCTAGGGTTATCACATGGTTAATCCCCTTCCCGCCGCAGGCAAAATCACAACCATTCCAATGGAATGGCGCATTTCCGACGCCCCAATTCCCTATGCAGAAGCTCTGGCATTCATGGAACAGCGTGCCAACGACATCGCCCAGGGAACAGCGTCAGAATGTGTCTGGCTGCTTGAGCACCCACCGCTCTATACCGCCGGAACCAGCGCCAAAAGCGAAGACCTGTTAACGCCAGACAGGTTCCCGGTTTTCGACACGGGCCGAGGGGGCCAGTACACCTATCATGGTCCAGATCAGCGTGTCGGCTATGTCATGCTCAACCTGAAGCAACGCGAGCCCGACGTTCGGGCCTTTGTCCATAATCTCGAAGAATGGTTGATCCAAACCCTCGCCGCCTTTGATGTTGTCGGCGAGCGGCGCGACGACCGGGTTGGTGTCTGGGTACGACGTCCAGAACTGGGCCTCACACGAGAAGACAAAATTGCCGCCATCGGTGTACGTGTCCGCAAATGGGTGACTTTTCACGGGGTCAGTTTGAACATCAATCCTGATCTGGAGCATTTTTCAGGCATCGTGCCCTGCGGTATCTCCGAACATGGCGTCACCAGCCTGTCAGACCTGGGCCGCAATGTGTCCACAGCCGACGTCGACGAAGCCTTCAGAAGAACGTTCCAGGAAATCTTCTGAAGCACATATCAGAAAAAAAGCTAGACGGTCTCATAGCGCACGCGACCGGCGATCAAAATCGCCCCAATGCTGATTGAGATTGTCGCAAACCAGAAAAATCCGCCCAGCAACGGAGCCGCCGCGCCGGCCCACAGGACAAGCGAGCCAATGAGCACCCGTGCCACGCGTTCCCCGGCACCGTTTCCAAAAGTCTGGCCGAACAGGCCCGTCAAGAACCCTCCGATCACCAGAACGGCAACCACTGTCCCAACAAGAAAGACGATGCCGTAGAGAACAATCAACAGGAAGGCAAAGGGAATGCCGATAATCGTGAAGGCTGCAAAGATCGCGACAACGGGCAGTCCCAACATCCATACAAGGCCATAAAAGACTGCAAGCGCCGGTGTCTGTTGTGCCGCCAGTTGCACACCGTCAGACCAACGCGGCGCAACCAACGAGATCAGCCCCGCAAAGAATGCCAAGACGACCACGCCTGGCAGCGATAATTCAAACGAACGAATTTGTCCCTGATAGCCTTCCCATTCTCCGCGCCAGTCATTGGGCAAAGCGTCAGGCTGTTTGTCGCCGTCCGAAAAAAAATGCGCTTCTGTCTCCCCATCAACATGGGCATCGACAGCAATGTCGGCAGCTTCATTCGTGTAATAGATCAGATCGCCGTCAATTTCCGCATCGGGACCCAATGTCAGGTCGACAGCCCAGACCGACACATTGCCATCAATCGGACCATTGACCAGAACCGACTGCCCCCGAATGTCCAGATCACCGTCGACCGCACCATCAACGACAACTCGACGTCCAGCCAACCAGGCATCACCATCTATCGTCACATCGTCGGCAATGACGATGGAATCACCGGACGCCCGCAAATCACCTTCAACCGATTCAGTTACAACAATGTTTGCACCGGCAAGGAACAGCCCGTCGTCACTTTCCCACTGCACCACTGCCTCATCGGCACGCGCCGCCGCCCCCAGCCCACAGACCAGGAAAAGAGAAATAAGCCAGATCCGGTTCATCATACTGTGCTCCACACCACCGCCGACATTTTCCCCATTGTCGTACGGCACACCAAAAAGCACAACGCCCGCGCGGGATGAAACCCGGCGGGCGCTCAGCAACAATTATACGGCAGTTCACTCAAATTCGATGATGACCTGATCCACCTGAAGGCTGTCCCCTGCCGCTGCTTCTACTTTGGCGATAACCCCATCGCGTTCCGCACGCAGGATATTCTCCATCTTCATCGCCTCGACAACGGCCAACGCCTGCCCCACTTTCACCTCATCACCAACCTCGACATTGATAGAAACAACCAGTCCCGGCATTGGACAAAGCAGGAATTGAGAGGTATCAGGCGCCACCTTCTCAGGCATGTACTGAACCAGTTCGTGCGCATTATGCGTTCGCACTGCGGCATTAATTTTCGATCCGCGATAGCTGAGATTGTAGCCCTGCAGCCCGGTCGCACGCTCAACGAGAACAGTAAGCTGTTCACCATCAACTATTCCGTCGAAAATCGCATCACCGGGACGCCACTCACTCGAAACAGAATGCCGACTGCGTTCATTGCCATCATCATCCAGCAAGATGACAATCAGCCAATCATCGTCAGGTTCTGTGCGAACAGAAACAGCGTGCTCCCGGTCAAGAGCAACAACCCACTCTTCAGGCACGGTGCGCGGACGGTTGGGCAATTGATCACTAATCTGAATGGCACGCAGAGCGTGAATTTCATTCATGAAGGTCGCAACAAGAACAAGCTTGTCAGCCCGTTCGGGAGTAACAGCCACCCCTTCAAAGCCATCGGGGAATTCTTCCGCGATAAACCCAGTCGTCAGGTTTCCGGACCGGAACCTCTCGTGCTCCATGATAGCGCCGAGAAAAGGAATGTTGTGCTGGATGCCTTCAATGTAGAACGAATCCAGAGCAACCGACATCGCCTCCACGGCTTTCTCGCGCGTCTCCGCATGAGTGCAGAGTTTTGCAATCATCGGATCATAATAGATCGAAATTTCGCCGCCCTCGTAGACACCCGTATCATTTCGCACAGTGATGCCGTCCGACGTGGTCAGCTCTTCCGGCGGTTGGTAGCGAACAAGTCGGCCCGTAGACGGCAGGAACCCCCGATAAGGGTCTTCCGCATAAATCCGCGTTTCGATTGCCCAGCCGTTGAGCTTCACATCCTTTTGGGCGATTGTGAGCTTCTCGCCCGCCGCTACCCGGATCATCTGTTCGACCAGGTCGATACCCGTGATCAGTTCCGTCACAGGATGCTCAACCTGAAGGCGCGTGTTCATTTCCAGGAAATAGAAATTATGTTCCTTGTCGACAATAAATTCGACCGTCCCTGCACTGCAATAGTCCACCGCTTTCGCGAGAGACACAGCCTGTTCACCCATTTTCTTACGCGTTGCTTCGTCCAAAAAGGGGCTAGGAGCTTCTTCAATAACTTTTTGATTGCGACGCTGGATGGAGCACTCTCTCTCCCCCAGATAAATCGCATCTGTTCCGTCGGCCAATATCTGAATTTCAATGTGGCGGGGATCGGTTATAAACTTCTCGACAAACACCCGATCGTCGCCAAAGCTCGACTTGGCTTCATTGACAGCAGACTGAAAACCCTCCGCCACTTCATCGGCACTCCAGGCAATACGCATGCCCTTCCCGCCGCCGCCAGCAGACGCTTTGATCATCACAGGATAACCAATTTCACCTGAAATCTTCAGCGCTTCTTCCGCATCCTGAATAATCCCAAGGTGCCCAGGCACAGTGCTCACATTGGCAGCACTTGCGAATTTCTTGGACTCAATTTTGTCACCCATCACCTGGATGGCTCTAACGTTCGGCCCAATGAAGGCAATGCCTTCTTTTTCAAGGGCCACGGCAAATGCAGCATTCTCCGACAGAAAGCCATACCCCGGGTGCACGGCTTCAGCACCGGTTTCCTTGACCGCTTTCAAAATCTTGTCGATCACTAGGTAGGATTCCGATGATGCTGGCGCACCAATGTTTACCGCCTCATCCGCCATCTCAACGTGCAGAGCATCCTTGTCCGCATCGGAATAGACAGCAACAGTTGCAATGCCCATCTTCCGCGCCGTCTTGATAACCCGACACGCAATTTCGCCACGGTTGGCAATCAGTATCTTCTTGAACATGTGATCGCCTCCTTAAAGCGGAATGTTGTCGTGTTTTTTCCAGGGGTTCTCCAACTGCTTATCGCGGAGAAGGGCCAGTGCCCGGGCAACACGGGGGCGCGTATTGTGAGGCATGATGACCTCATCAATGTAACCACGTTCCGCCGCCTTGAAAGGGTTCAAAAACCGGTCTTCATATTCTTTGGTGTGTGCAGCAATCTTGTCTGCATCCTTAATGTCTTTGCGGTGAATGATTTCCACCGCACCCTTGGCTCCCATCACAGCAATTTCAGCCGTGGGCCACGCGTAGTTGAGATCCCCGCGCAAATGCTTGGAAGACATCACGTCATAGGCTCCGCCATAGGCYTTGCGCGTRATGACRGTSACTTTCGGCACAGTCGCTTCTGTGTAAGCAAACAGAAGCTTCGCACCATGTTTGATAAGCCCGCCATATTCCTGAGCTGTTCCAGGCAAGAAACCAGGGACATCTACAAAAGTCACAATCGGAATCTCGAAGCAATCACAGAAGCGCACAAACCGCGCGGCCTTTCGGCTGGCATCGCTGTCCAGGACGCCCGCAAGGGTCATGGGCTGATTGGCAACCACACCAACGGTGCGGCCTTCAATACGGCCGAACCCCGTGATGATGTTCTTGGCAAAATTTTCCTGAATTTCGAAAAAATCACCCTCGTCAACAACCTTGCGCACCAGCTCCTTCATGTCATAGGGCATGTTGGGATTGCTGGGGATCATTGTGTTGAGGGAGTCTTCCGCACGGTCCTGGTCATCAAAGAAAGGCCGTTCTGGAACCTCTGCCCGGTTYGATGCCGGAAGAAAATCAATCAACCGGCGGATCTGTGTCATGCAGACCACATCGTTTTCAAACGCACCATCTGCAACAGACGATTTGGTCGTGTGAACAGATGCCCCGCCCAGTTCTTCAGCTGTCACTTCTTCATTGGTCACAGTCTTCACAACGTCTGGACCCGTCACAAACATGTAGGACGTATCGCGCACCATGAAGATGAAATCGGTCATTGCGGGCGAATAGACATCKCCCCCYGCGCAMGGYCCCATAATCACAGAGATTTGCGGGATAACCCCMGACGACAGCACATTGCGCGTGAAGACTTCACCATAMCCACCCAACGCATCRACMCCTTCTTGAATRCGAGCGCCGCCCGCATCAAAAAGRCCRATAATGGGKGCGCCGGTTTTAAGCGCCATATCCTGAACTTTGGTGATCTTCTTTGCGTGACTACGGGAGAGCGACCCGCCCATCACCGTAAAATCTTTTGCGAAAACATAGACAGGGCGACCGTTGACCGTCCCCCACCCTGTAACGACCCCGTCGCCAGGGAATTTCTGGTCTGCCATGCCAAAATCAGTGCAATCATGCTCAACAAATGTGTCGAACTCTTCGAAGCTATCTTCATCCAGAAGAAGGCTGATCCGTTCCCGAGCCGTGAGCTTGCCCTTGCCGTGCTGGATATTGATCCGCCGCTCGCCGCCGCCCATTCGGGCTACCGCGCGCCGCTCCTCAAGTTGGCGTATGATTTCCTTCACAAGGCCCCCTCTGGCCCGCACTTCCCGGAGGAATGCGGTCCTACAAACGTGATCAGATAATCGCTTCGATTTGAAGCTTTTGGGGGCTCGAAAACAAGCCATCGAAGCCCCTTAAGGCGCTCTAAATAGCACCGAAAACCCACATTTGCCAATGGCTTATGGTGCTTTTTGCAGATCAATCCTCACTCACTCAGGTGACGCAGCGCCCCGCAGCAGTTCCAGGTAGTGACCAATAGCCAACAGCTCCCTCCGGCGGTGGTTCAGGCGCCCTTCGGCCTCCTCATCACTGCCCCACTGCTCCATCTGCCAAGCCTCATCAATCGTGGACATTTCATGCGCTGTGTCAGCGTCAATGTGAGCGTCCAAAAGGGCCAGCCCGAGCGCCAGCGACCCAGTCAACGAAACAGCTTGATGCAGGCCTGCGAGCTCAAAATCACCCCGTGTAGCCACATTCGCCCGCAAAAGGCCAATATTTGCCTCAGATTGTGTCATGAACACGATCCCTGACGTCACCTTCAGTTTGGCCCCGGTCAGCGTTTCCAGCCAGCCCAACACCGCGTCCCAGGCCAAGGCCTGCCGCTTCACAAGACCCTCTGGCTCCTCAGCCCGGTAGCAAAGCAAGTCTGACCCCGCAAAGGCTGTGATCTCATCGACAATCACCTCCCGTCTAGGGCCTACCCGGTCCAAGGCCGTATTGGCCAGCTTGGTCAGCAGCATTTTCTCAGGATCAATCTCTTTCTCCTGTGCCTCCCACTCCTGCGCAATGGCGGCAGCCAGCTCCTTCGAGACAACGGCAAGAGGTTCGCGACCAGGTGTCTTCACCTGCCGACCATCAAGCTCAATCAAAAACACCCCCGCCTCGCTCTTCACTCCGACCTGAGTGTAAAAGCGCTTCGGCAATTTGCGTTTTGAATCCTGTCCGGGATGAGACCGGAACCGATCCGGCGTCTTTTCCTGCTCAACTTCGTCCGACATACCGCACCTCAATCAAACGGCGACGTAAGAATGTCACCAACACCGCGAACCAGCCCCCCGGCACCATCGACAGCACCCTCCAGAACACCTGCATCACCACCACGGCTGCCCGCAATGACCTCCATACAGGCGCCAGCAGACTCTGCATCGAAATTCTCTGTGCTTATGAGCGGAAGGATTGCCCCCACTCCTCCGGTCAAAAGACCAGCCCCCACCGCGACAGCCAGGTCCGCCAACAATGAGCCAGCGTCCGGAGAGACGCTCGGATCAGCAAGTGCTCCAACAATCAGCACCGGCGTCGCCAAGCTCAAAAATCCAGGGTCATTGGGGTGGGGGTGGAGAGTGAGATCAATCTGCTCTGTCCCAAGATTTATCGTCCCTTCTCCCGAAGTTCTGATTTTATCAGTTACCAGAGCAAGAGCGGCTACCTCCCCCACTCCCTCTGCAAAATCCAGTTCCCCAATAAAACACGTCAACTCGGCAGTATCCGCATCTCCCCCTTTTGGGATAAGGGCCCAGAGAAGATCCTCTGCAACGAGTTCAAAAGCGTCTGAATCAATTATCCCGCGCCCCGTAGCAATATCAATTTTGCCGTTAAGGCTGGACATAAGTGCCTTCACGGAGCGACCGCGTGCGCTGAGGTCAAGCCCGACATGCCCTCTCACATCAACCAGATCGGTCGCATCGATTTCTTTGAGAACCTGCCCAATGTCCAAACCAGGTGCATTGAGCGTCACAGTCACTCCAGAACGACTTCCCGAAGTCGCAGTAAATCGAGCCTCAAAGCGGCTCCCCATATAGTTGGCAAAGATGGGTGCGTTGAGTGCCCCATCTTCCAAAGCAACAACAGCATGCACATCGGTCAGACCGAATGAGCGGTAGGATAAGTGGTCAATAGACACATCAACTTGCCCGTCGACAACATCCAGAAAATCAAATGGCAAGGGAGTGTCACTGAAGAGCCCATCATCCGTTGGTGTTTCAGAAGTGGCGGGCACATCAAGCAGTCTATCCAGAGAAATTTCGTCGGCGACCAACTCCCCATCAATTTCAATGGGTCGACCAGCACCAGGCAACGTCCCATTCAATTTTCCCGTCAGCGATAGACCGTCGTAACCCACCTGCAAATTACCAATCGAAAATGCACGGGCATCGCCTTGCAGAAATCCATTGAACGAGGCAATGCGGCTGTTTAGCGCGCCCCTAAAACCGATACCAAACCCGTCACCTCGCGGCTCGATGTCCGCGCGTTCGAAAAAGACTTCCGTTCCAGAATCATGCAGGTCTATTTTGTAGACAAGCTGCAAGTCTTCAATCACCACATGCGGAAGAGAGTTCAGGATTGTCGCATCAGCCCCTGCGGCGGCCTCATCGCCACCGCCAGCGAAATCCCAATTACCGTCGCCCTGCGGGCCCGTCTCGAGCAACAATTTTGCTCCACTAACAGTCAACCGACGGACATCAATGTCCCCCACAAGAAGCGACAGGAGTGAGAGCTTCACCACGACCCGTTCGGCAGTGAACATATCCTCCTGTGAACCCCATTTGGCATTCCCGAAATATACATCCTCAATCACAACGACGGGAGTGAGAGAAAAACCAATATGCAAAGTGCCTTCCAGCCGTAGAGTCCGACCGGTTAGATCCTCCACAATCTTTTCTATCTCTGGCTTGTATTCATCAATGTCGACAAAGGTCAGCGCAAGCAGGCCGCCCGTGACAATCACAATGATGGCGGATATCGAAAGAAAAAATCGCTTCATCTGCCCTCCCCCTTCCAGCCGTCACTCAACTGGGTACCCCAGTCCATTCAGCCGCGAGAAATGGTATCAGTTCATCGAACTGTTCCAGTACGTGAACCGCACCATGTTCCGTCAACTCATACGACTTATGGTACCCCCAGGAAACACCGATGGGACGAACACCAGCTTCTACTCCCATCACCATGTCAAAACTTGTATCGCCAATGATCACCGTGTCACCTGCCGCGACACCGGTTTCCGTCATGGCCTGAAGCAACATGGCAGGATGTGGTTTTGAAGGATGATCATCCGCAGTTTGTAATGTGGCGAACATCCCCTTCAGGTCATGCAGCTCCAGAATGGAACGCAAGCCCCGACGAGATTTTCCCGTTGCCACCCCCAACAAAATATCATCTCGCTCGGCCAGCGCCGTTAGCGCCTCCCGTGCCCCCGGGAACAAAGGTTCATGTAGAGACGGATCTTCCCTCAAATGAAAAAAAGCCTGACGGTAACTCTCCTGAACAAGAGTGATCGTCGCCGCGTTTTCTTCAGGCAAGAGCGCCGTTATAGCCTCCTGCAGAGACAAGCCAACGATAGAAAGAACCTGTGCACGGGGCAGCTTGGGCAATGAATGCACATCAAATGCCCGATCCATAGCAGCAACAATCATGTGCTGGCTATCAACCAGCGTGCCATCACAATCGAACACAACAAGCTTGCGCCCGCTCATCCGTCCAACTCCTCGAAAGGATCACCATCATCATTCTGATCAAGATCTAAAAGATCCCAGCTAGCTACCATGTGTGGTGGCAAAGGCGCAGAAATCGAGAACCGGCCCCTCTTTGGGTGCGAGATCTCGATGGACCGTGCATGAAGGTGCAGACCCGTCGATATTTCTCCGCCAGGGTGAGCCGCCGATCCCCCGTATTTTCCATCTCCAACAACAGGGCATTGAAGTGCTTCAACCGCATGTACGCGAAGCTGATGCGTACGCCCAGTCACAGGCATAAACGCAACCCAGGCGAGTTTCTGGCCGGCGCGTGCGACCGTTGCAAAGTGCGTCTCTGACGATTGCGCGCCCGGTGTTTTATCTGGCACAGGCACAACGCGCTCGCCCATCCGTCCCGGCTGTTTGGCAAGTGACATGCGAATGGTGCCATGGCCTGGGCGGGGAACACCAACAGTCAGCGCCCAGTAAATCTTGCGTGTATCGCGTTCCTTGAAACTGCGACCTAGTTTTGTCGCGGCCGCACTCGTTCGCGCGAGAAGAAGAACACCACTCGTGTCACGGTCKMGMCSMTKAWYMRSGCSRRSMYGSTYYKRMASAWSMMWCKKYRMSYMKTSMAAMAWSMSATCMARATGCCGYTCMGTCTTGGTSCCMCCYTGRACRGCCARWCCRCTCGGTTTGTTCAACACAATGATCGAGGCATCCTTGTACAACACCAGGCTCTGAATAAAGGCTGCGTCCTTCTTGTTGTAAGCTGGCTTCGTCACCTCTGCTGGCATCTCGCGCAGTTCATTTTCAGCCCCAAAAGGCGGCACGCGCACGCTCTGCCCGGCAGCAAGTCGGGTATTGGCTTTCACACGTCCGCCATCAACCCGAACCTGTCCTTTGCGCAACAGTTTCTCCAACCGCCCGCGCGCAAGCGTCGGATAGTGGCGTTTGAACCAACGGTCAACGCGCACACCATCATCATCTTCAACAACTCTAATTTGCGAAACGCCACTCATGTAAGAACCATCCGTGCAACCCAAAGACCAATAAACAGCGAAAGCACCGCCCCTCCAAGAGAGCCCGACGCATAGAATGCTGCTAACAAAAATTCTTTCTTTTCAACCATAAGAGACACATCCAGCGAGAACGCTGAAAACGTTGTGAAACCACCAAGCACACCGGTCACAAGAAACACGCGCAACTCTGGCGAGACTTGAAACCGCAAGGCGAGGCTCTCAATCAACACGCCCATGCAGAATGACCCAACCAGATTGACCCCCAACGTGCCCCAGGGAAAGCCCGGACCCATCAATCGGAAAACCTGCATGGCAAAGAGATACCGCCCCGTTGCACCAACAGCCCCACCCAACGCCACTGCAAGCAACATTTTCACGACTGCCTGTCCCCTCTCAGTTTTTCCCAATAGGCCAGGCGCTTTGCCACATCGCGTTCAAAACCACGTTCTACCGGTTTATAGAACTGACGCCTTGGCACACCGTCAGGAAAGAAATTTTGGCCTGAAAATGCACCCGGTGCGTCATGGTCATATTCGTATCCCGCTCCATATCCAAGCTCTTTCATCAGCTTGGTTGGCGCATTGAGAATATGGGCAGGCGGGGCTAATGAACCTGTCTCCCGCGCCGTCTGCATAGCAGACTTAAAAGCCACATATTGAGCATTCGACTTCGGTGCCGTCGTGAGATAAAGCACCGCCTGCACCAGCGCCAGTTCCCCTTCCGGACTGCCAAGGAATTCGTATGTGTCCTTGGCGGCCATTGCCTGCACCAGCGCCTGCGGATCAGCCATCCCGATATCCTCAACCGCCATGCGCACAACCCGCCGTGTGATGAAACGAGGGTCTTCCCCCCCATCCAGCATTCGCGCCAGCCAATATAGAGCAGCATCAGCATCCGAACCGCGTACTGCCTTATGAAGGGCGCTGATGAGATTGTAGTGTCCTTCGCCCCCCTTATCGTAAATCGGTGCCCTGCGCTGAACCAGATGACTGAGGCCAGCGGGGTCCAGCGGCGCGTCAGGTGCCAGGGCAAGAATTTCCTCGGCCAGGTTGAGAACAAACCGCCCATCCCCATCTGCCATGGCACACAGGGCGACCCGTGCCTCAGCGTCCAGGGCAAGAGAGGCACCGACAAATTTTTCCGCGCGCACCAGCAGTTCTTCCAGCGCTTCCTCATCCAAACGATGTAGCACCAGAACCTGCGCCCGAGACAGAAGGGCAGCGTTAAGCTCGAAGGAAGGGTTCTCGGTTGTCGCACCAACCAGGATCACCGTCCCGTCTTCCATCACGGGCAAAAAACTATCTTGTTGAGCCCGGTTAAAGCGGTGGATTTCGTCGATGAAGAGGAGCGTACCTTTGCCGCCCGCCTGCCCCCGGCGCATCCGTGCCGTCTCAAAGGCTCTCTTCAGATCAGCAACACCAGAAAACACGGCGGACACCTGCTCAAACGCAAGCCCCACCGCATCCGCCAACAGCCGAGCAGTTGTGGTTTTGCCGGTTCCCGGAGGACCCCAGAAGATGATCGAAGACAGGTGCCCAGACGCCACCATCCGCCCCACAGACCCCTCAGGACCAATTAAGTGGTCCTGCCCCACGATTTCCGACAAGGCGACCGGGCGCAACCGATCAGCCAGCGGGCGTCGGTCGTTCTTTTCATCACCTTCAGATTGAAATAGGTCGGACATCTCTGTGATGTACCACGTTTAGGGACTGATCTCACCCACGAACCCGTGCTGAGAACCGCTCCCCTCCCCGCTCAATGGTGAACTCCCACTCGGGGCGGCGACCACCGGTAAGGCTCTGCAAACGACTAACATCATCCACTTCGTCTCCCCCAATGGCCCTGATAATATCCCCGGGCTGAATGCGCAGCCGATGGGCAGCGCTTCCACGTTGAATACGAAGCACAACGACACCTGTCAGGAACGGGTCGAGCCGCAACTCATCAGCAAAAGCAGGTGACAAGTTGCCGACCGTTGCCCCGGAAAAAGGATGACGCCCGCTAAGGTTCACCATTTGCCGTGGTGGATCTTCGGGGGCAGACTCCAGTGCGACATTGGCAACCCCAACGCTCCCATCCCGGCGATAACCAACCGCAATCTTACCACCCAGCCCTTTGGTCGCTAGCCGGTAACGAACCGCCTGCGGATCCATGACCCCCCGGTCTTCCACCTCAAAAATAACATCCCCGGTGCGCAGGCCCGCCCGCTCTGCGGCGCCACCTGGATATGTTCTCTGGATCAACGCACCGCCCGGACGATCAAGTCCAAGGGACTCTGCAAGGTCCGAGGTCACCGCCTGCAGTGACGCGCCAAGCCAAGGACGCTCAATCTCCACGCCTCCCACGGCAGATTTAACAACCGCTGCGACCATATTGGAGGGAATGGCAAACCCGATRCCAACAGATCCGCCAGACCGTGAAAAAATAGCTGTGTTGATACCGACCAATTTCCCATCCATCGTCACCAGAGCACCGCCGGAATTACCCGGATTGATCGCTGCATCCGTCTGGATAAAAAATTGGTAGTCGGTAGCTCCCACCTGTGTTCGTGCCAGCGCGGACACAATCCCGCTGGTGACGGTCTGTCCGACCCCAAAAGGATTACCAATGGCAAGCACCAGATCCCCCACCTCTAGCGTGTCGCTATCGCGAAAACTGAGCGCCGGCAAAGGCGGCCCATCATAGTTGATCCGCAGCACCGCCAAGTCAGTTCGCTCATCGGCCAAAATCAACTCAGCCTCATATTCCCGCCGATCCGACAACGCCACCGTGAAAGTATCCCCGTCCGCAATCACGTGATTATTGGTCACGATGATCCCCTCTGAGCCAACAATCACACCGGACCCCAACGACTGCTGCACCCGCTCCTGTGGCATGCCGAAGCTGAACCGGTTGCCAAAAAACTGCCGGAAGAACGGATCATTGAAAAGCGGACTTGCAGGACGTTCCTGGACCACCCGTTTGGAATAGACATTGACCACGGCAGGCGCGACATCGCGCACGACCGGCGCAAAGGAAAGCTGGATCTGCGCCTGGGAGCCCGGGACGATTGTATCAGACCGTGCAGGCTCACTGAGCACAAGCGACAACCCGCCAACGAGCGCAAACGACACCGCAAACCAAATCACGGTAAACCAAGACTGTGACATCATTTCCAACACCTTGACGCTCATCCAACCGGCCAGGAGAGCTCAATATAAGCCAACCCGGCAACATCCCAAATTCTGTAAGGCATGAGGCCAGATGGCAAGCATTTCAGCAAATTAGGCTGTTTCAGAGTAAACAGCGCAAAAGAAAACGGGGCAGATGCAATTAAGCCCTACCCCGTCCAAACTCGTATTCGACACCAAATTAAACGGTCTCGAGAACATCCTCATCAACCATGACCGGACCAGAGTCCTGACCTTTGGCGGAGAGATCGCGGTCAACAAATTCGATCACAGCCATTGGTGCATTGTCGCCATAGCGGAAACCAGCTTTAAGAACGCGCGTGTAACCGCCATTGCGCTCTTTATAGCGAGGTCCAAGCTCATCAAAAAGCTTACCTGCCCATTTCAGCTCAGGGAGCTTTGAGTAGGCCTGACGACGAGCATGCAAGTCGTCGCGTTTCGCCAAAGTCACAAGCTTCTCCACATAGGGGCGAAGCTCCTTTGCTTTAGGCAACGTCGTAATGATCTGCTCGTGCTTAATCAGCGCAACAGCCATGTTCGCAAGCATAGCTTTGCGGTGGCTAGCTGTCCGGTTGAGCTTGCGGCGGGCTTTCCCGTGACGCATGACCCTCTCCTCATTCAAACGGCGGCGCCTCTCGGCGCGGCAAGTGATTATTCAATAATGATCTTCAAAGCGTTTTGCCAGATCTTCGATATTCTCTGGCGGCCAGCTCACAACTTCCATACCCAAATGGAGGCCCATCTGAGCCAGTACTTCTTTGATCTCGTTCAGTGACTTACGGCCAAAGTTCGGCGTCCGAAGCATTTCAGACTCTGTCTTCTGGATGAGATCGCCAATATAAACAATATTGTCGTTCTTGAGACAGTTAGCCGAGCGAACCGATAGTTCGAGCTCATCAACCTTCTTAAGCAAGGCAGGGTTGAACTCAAGCTCTGGATGCTGCTCTTCGACAACAACCTCTTTTGGCTCATCAAAGTTGACGAACACCTGAAGCTGGTCCTGAAGAATGCGCGCTGCAAAAGCAACAGCATCTTCCGGGGTCACAGATCCGTCTGTTTCGAGCTGAAGTGTCAGCTTGTCATAGTCAAGGATCTGACCTTCGCGRGTGTTTTCCACTTTGTRGGAAACACGGCGAACCGGGCTGTAAAGACTATCAATCGGGATCAATCCGATKGGYGCGTCTTCAGGCCGATTGCGATCAGCCGCGACATAACCCTTGCCGTTGCTAACAGTGAACTCCATACGAATATTTGCACCTTCATCAAGCGTGCAAAGAACGAGGTCGGGGTTCAAAATTTCAATATCAGAACCAGCGTCAACGTCACCCGCAGTCACGGTGCAAGGCCCCTGCTTGGACAGAACCATCCGCTTGGGGTCTTCGCTATGTAGCGTAAGCGCCATCTGCTTGATGTTCAAAATGATGTCTGTGACATCTTCCCGAACGCCCGCGATAGATGAAAACTCGTGCAACACACCATCAATCTGCACTGCTGTCACAGCTGCACCCTGCAGCGATGAGAGCAACACCCGACGAACAGCATTACCCAGAGTGAGACCAAAGCCTCGCTCCAGTGGTTCAGCTACAACCGTAGCTGTCCGCTTCGCATCATGACCGGGCTGGATATCCAGCTTGGTCGGTTTGATGAGTTCTTCCCAGTTCTTCTGGATCACCTGTAGAACCTCGTACCGTTATTGCATTGCCCCGAACATCGCGTTCAGCTTTTAGCAAATGCAGCGACGAATAAACCGTCGAAAGATCAATGCCGGCGCCGCAACAACGCGACGCTCGACAAAACCAGTGTTAGACACGCCGCCGTTTAGGGGGACGACATCCGTTGTGTGCGATTGGCGTAACATCACGAATACTCGTGATTGTGAAACCAGACGCCTGCAGCGCGCGCAGAGCAGACTCACGTCCAGACCCTGGACCACTAACTTCAACCTCAAGGGTCTTCATGCCGTGTTCTTGCGCTTTCTTACTAGCATCCTCTGCGGCCATCTGCGCAGCAAACGGCGTTGATTTCCGGCTGCCCTTAAACCCCATTGTACCAGCAGATGACCAGGAAATTGTATTTCCCTGTGCATCTGTGATGGTGATCATGGTGTTATTAAAAGTCGAATTCACATGCGCCACGCCGGACGTAATGTTCTTCCGCTCTTTGCGCCGAACGCGCGTTTTTTCCTTCGCCATCCTGTAACCTTTTCTGTCGAACGGGACGTCCCGTCAGAGCCCGTTCCTATTTCTTCTTACCTGCGATCGCCTTAGCTGGCCCTTTGCGCGTACGCGCATTGGTGTGGGTCCGCTGACCACGTACAGGCAGTCCCCGGCGATGCCGCAATCCCCGATAACAGCCAAGGTCCATCAAGCGCTTGATGTTCATGGCCACTTCACGACGCAGATCACCTTCAACAAGATAACCTTGGTCAATTGACTCCCGAATGCGAATGACTTCCGCGTCTGACAGCTCATTGACGCGCCGCGCGCGCTCAATGCCTACTGTTTCGCAGATTTCTGCCGCATTTCTATTCCCGATCCCATGAATATAAGTGAGGGCGATAACCACACGCTTATTAGTGGGAATATTGACACCAGCGATACGAGCCACGTTTTTCTCCTGCAGAAAGGAATCGCAAACCGGAAATCCAAACAAAAAAACGGGATAAATCGTCGAAATACTGCAGAATTCTGCCGTTTCCCGATGATATATCGATAGTTTCTTTGGATCTGCTGTCGCGCTGGCCGGGATTATAGGAATTTCCCCTTCCCGGTCAACCGCTTAGCTTGCGTTATCCTTTTCCTTTAGTTCGAGTGCCGCTTCTATCTCCGCGGTCACTTCATCCATCTCTTTCATGCCATCGACAGTCGTCAGAATGCCGACGTTCTTATAGTACCCAATCAGCGGTGCTGTCTGTTCATGATAGACAGCCAGCCGCTTTTTCAGAGCTTCCGCATTATCGTCAGCCCTAGCGCTACCATTGGTCTCAGCCGCCCGTTTCTCGATCCGGGCGAGAAGGATAGAATCCTCCACTCCCAGCTCAATGACAGCATCCAACTTCGCCCCATGAGACGCCAACATCTTGTCCAAGGCTTCCGCTTGCGCAACATTGCGAGGAAAACCGTCCAAAATATAGCCATTCGAGCAGTCTGGCTGCTCCGTACGATCAGCAATAATGCCGACAACAACCTCGTCAGGTACCAGATCACCCCGTGCCATCAGTGCTTCGGCCTGTTTACCCACTTCTGTGCCTGCAGCAACGGCCGCACGCAGCATGTCCCCTGTCGACAACTGTACCAGCCCGTGAGCCGCTTGAATGCGCTCCGCCTGGGTGCCTTTGCCAGCACCGGGTGGTCCAAGAAATATCAACTTCATCGACGCGAACCCCGAAGCTTCGACTTCTTGATCAAGCCTTCATATTGGTGCGCCAAAAGGTGGCTCTGGATCTGCGCGACCGTATCCATGGTCACGTTGACCACGATCAGCAACGATGTACCACCGAAGTAGAACGGTATGCTGTAGCGCGAGATCAGTATCTCCGGCAACAGGCATACAAAGGTCAGATAAATCGCCCCAACAGCCGTCAGACGGGTCAAAACGTGATCGATATACTCCGCCGTCCGCTTACCAGGCCGTATGCCCGGAATAAACCCACCATATTTCTTCAGGTTATCCGCGGTATCCGCAGGATTAAACACAATCGCTGTGTAGAAAAAACAGAAGAATACAATTCCTGATGCGTAAAGCAGCATGTAGAGCGGCTGCCCGTGGCCAAGCCAAGCGGTGATCGTATTCAACCAATCAGGGCCTTGCCCAGCGGTGAAATTCGCCACAGTTATCGGCAACAACAGCAGAGAAGATGCAAAAATGGGCGGAATAACACCTGCGGTGTTCAGCTTGAGTGGCAAATGGGAACTATCCCCGCCATACATCTTCTGACCCACTTGCCGCTTGGGATATTGCACCAGGAGCCGGCGCTGAGCGCGCTCCATGAAGACGATGAAGGCAATCACACCCGTGACCATCACCATCAGCAAAAGAATGACGCCAGTAGAGAGAGCCCCTTGGCGACCCAACTCCAGAGTACCTGCAAGCGCAGACGGCAGTTCAGCAACAATACCCGCGAAGATGATCAGCGAAATCCCGTTCCCGACGCCACGTGCGGTAATCTGTTCACCAAGCCACATCAGGAACATCGTGCCCCCGACCAGGGTGATCACCGTGGTCGCCCGGAAGAACATGCCTGGATCAAGGACGACGTCCCCCGCGCCCTCAAGCCCGACTGATATCCCGTACCCCTGCAGCGCGGCGAGAAACACCGTGCCGTAGCGCGTGTACTGGTTGATCTGCTTACGCCCCTGCTCCCCATCCTTCTTGAGTTGCTCAAGATGAGGGCTAACAGTGGTCATCAACTGAATGATAATCGACGCCGAAATATAGGGCATGATCGTGAGCGCAAAGATCGCCATGCGTCCAACAGCACCACCGGAGAACATATTAAATATGCCGATAATGCCACTCTGCTGCTGCTCAAATATCGCAGCGAGCGCAGCCGGATCAATCCCTGGAATGGGGATATAAGTACCCAACCGATAGACGAGAAGAGCGCCCAACGTGAACCAAATACGCTTCTTCAGCTCCGTCGCTTTCGCGAAGGACGAGAAATTCAGGTTGGCAGCAAGTTGTTCCGCGGCTGACGCCATTCAAATGACTCCGGAAGCTCAGGATACCCAATGGGCCACATCGCGCGGCCCAATTTTCGTATTACGCCTCGGCTGCTGCCGGTGCTTCTTTTACTTTGACCGTTCCACCAGCTTTTTCAACTGCTGCAATGGCTGCCTTCGATGCGCCAGTCACTTCAACCTGAAGCTTCGCACTTAGCTGACCTTTTGCCAGCAACCGAACGCCGTCTTTCCCAAGTTTGGTAATCAGGCCCGCTTCAATCAATGAATCTCCATTGACCGGCTTGCCAGCGTCTAGCTTACCCGCATCGATCGCGCCTTGAATGCGACCAATGTTGACTTCGCTGTAGTCCTTTTTGAAGATATTAGTGAAGCCGCGTTTTGGCAGGCGTTGGTAGAGAGGCATCTGCCCCCCTTCAAAACCCTTGATTGCCACGCCTGAACGAGACTTCTGCCCCTTCACACCCCGGCCAGCGGTTTTACCCTTGCCGGATCCGATGCCGCGCCCGACGCGTGTGCGCGCTTTGCGTGCACCCGCATTATCGGAAAGCTGATTGAGCTTCATGTTTCTTACCTCTAATCGCGCAACTTGACCTGATACATCTCAGCGCCAAGTGGCCCAGTATTATGCTTAGTCTAAGACTTCTACCAAATGGCTGATCTTGCGGATCATGCCGCGCACAGCCGGTGTGTCTTCAAGTGTCCGAACCTTGTGCATCTTGTTCAGACCCAGGCCGACCAGTGTTTGACGCTGATCAGGTTGCCGGCGGATCGGGCTACCAGTCTGTTTGACTGTTACCGTCTTGCCTGCTGCTTTTTTCTTCGCTGCTGCCATGACTTAATCCTCTAACTCCCGCTCAAGTGCCTATTCGCTGGCCAGTGCTTCACCAGCACCATCAGCCCGGCGGCCAACAATATCGGTGACTTTCTTGCCCCGGCGCGCCGCTACCATACGAGGGCTCTGCTCATGATTAAGCGCATCAAATGTCGCGCGTATCATGTTGTAAGGGTTAGCTGATCCAAGCGACTTGGCGACAACATCTTGCACACCCAGTGTTTCGAACACAGCACGCATCGGGCCACCAGCGATAATACCGGTGCCGGGAGGTGCTGCACGAAGAAGCACACGGCCAGCCCCGTGACGACCATAAACATCATGGTGCAACGTCCGGCCCTCGCGCAAAGGAACCCGAATGAGGTTCCGTTTCGCGGCCTCAGTTGCTTTCCGAATGGCTTCTGGGACTTCCCGCGCCTTACCGTGTCCAAATCCGACCCGGCCCTTTTGATCACCAATCACCACCAAAGCGGCAAAGGCGAAACGACGGCCACCTTTAACAACCTTGGCGACACGATTGATGTGAACCAACTTGTCCACAAATTCGCTGTCGCGTTCGCCACGATCTCGAGATTCTCTGCGTGCCACGATACCGTTCCCTTAGAAGTTCAGGCCGCCCTCGCGGGCACCCTCTGCCAGAGCTTTCACCCGGCCATGATAAATGTAGTCGCCGCGGTCAAACACCACGTCTTTAACGCCGGCATCAGAAGCACGTTTCGCAACAAGTTTGCCAACTTCTTCAGCGGCGTCCTTGTCGGTCCCCCTCGCACCCTTGAATTCCTTATCCTTCGTCGACGCAGACGCAAGCGTCCGGCCTTCGAGATCATCAATCACCTGTGCATAAATATGCTTGGATGACCGGAATACACTAAGTCGCGGGCGACCATTGGCCAACTTGCGAAGCTTAGTACGGGTGCGCTGTTTACGGCGCTCTTGGAGTGTAAGATTCTTGCCCATGGCTCGATTACTTCTTCTTGCCTTCCTTGCGGAAGATATATTCATCCACGTACTTCACACCTTTGCCCTTGTAAGGCTCCGGCGGGCGATACGCGCGGATATCAGCGGCCACCTGGCCAACCAACTGCTTGTCGATACCCGAAACCTCAATCTCAGTYTGCTTCGGGGTCTTGATCTCAATYCCTTCCGGRACYTTGTAAAYAACRTCATGGCTGAAACCGAGCTGAAGCTGCAGGTCTTTGCCCTGCATCTGAGCACGATAACCAACACCGTTGATCTCAAGCTTCTTCACGAAACCTTCGCTGACCCCGGTGACATTGTTCTGCACCAAAGTCCGCTGCATGCCCCACATAGCACGCGCGCGCTGAGTTTCGGTCCGAGGAGCGACAACAAGTCCCTGCTCGCCATTTTCAATGCTCACATCGTCTACCAGAGTAAGAGTGAGCTCACCCTTTGGTCCCTTAACGGACACATTCTGACCGTCCAGATTGACCGTAACMCCGCTAGGCACAGTGATGGGTTTYTTACCAATTCGCGACATGGTGTTTTCCTAAACCGTCCGTTTGCCTTGCGTCTTCAGAAGACGCGACAGAGAATTTCGCCACCGACTTTTTCGTCACGTGCAGCGGAGTCCGACATAACACCCTTCGGTGTCGAGAGGATGGAAATACCCAGTCCATTGTGCACAGACGGAATATCTTTCACCGATGAATAAACCCGACGGCCTGGCGTGGAGATACGTTTAATCTCCCGGATAACCGGTTGGCCGTCATGATACTTGAGCTCGATTTCAAATTCGGCCTTGCCGCCATCGAAATCTGTCCGCGAGTAACCGCGAATATAACCCTCTTCCTGAAGCACATCGAGCACGCGTCCGCGTAGGTTCGATGCCGGAGTTTTTACATTGCCCTTACCGCGCATTGCCGCATTGCGGATGCGTGTCAGCATATCTCCGAGGGGATCTGTCATTGTCATTAGATCTATCTCCTCACCAACTGGACTTGACTAAGCCGGGGATAAGGCCCTTGGAGCCCAATTCCCGAAGCGCAATACGCGACATCTTCAGCTTGCGATAATACCCGCGCGGCCGACCACTCAATTCGCAACGATTGCGAACACGAGTCGCTGCCGAGTTACGGGGCAACTTCGCGAGCTTCAACCGGGCCCGAAAGCGCTCTTCTACGGTCAGAGACTTATCTTCTGCGACCGCTTTCAAGGCAGCACGCTTGTTTGCATATTGCGCAACAAGACGCCGTCTTTTTTCATTCTTTAGAATGCTGCTCTTTTTAGCCATTCTTACCTCCGGTGATCCTGCACAATCTGGTGCAGATCAGCGCATAAATCTTCAATTCGAGAATGGGAAATTAATCCCCTTCAACAACTCTCGGGCTTCGTCATCTGTCTTCGCTGTTGTACAGACGATTACGTCCATACCCCAAATTTCGTCGACTTTGTCATAGTCAATTTCCGGGAAAACGATGTGCTCTTTAAGGCCCATCGCAAAATTGCCATTCCCGTCAAAGCTCTTCGCATTGAGACCACGAAAATCTCGTACACGCGGCAATGCAACCGTTACCAAGCGGTCCAGGAATTCGAACATCCGGTCCCGGCGCAAGGTAACCTTACAGCCGATATTCATTTCCTCGCGAAGCTTGAAAGTCGCAATCGACTTTTTCGCTTTGGTCGCCACTGGCTTTTGGCCTGCGATCAGTGCGAGGTCTGCCAAAGCGGACTTGATCTTCTTGGAGTCAGCAACAGCTTCGCCGACGCCCATATTGAGAACAACTTTGTCCAGCTTAGGCACCATCATTTCATTCGCATAAGCAAACTTGTCCTGAAGAGCCTTGCGAACTTCATTCTGGTAAACGCCCTTGAGGCGGGGTTGATAAGCCTCAGCCATCGATCACTTCTCCTGATGCCTTCGCAAAACGGACTTTCTTGCCGTCTTTCAAGACCTTAAAACCAACCCGCGTCGCTTTTCCCGACTTGGGATCAACATAGGCGACGTTAGATAGGTCAAGCTTCGCTTCGCGCGATACAATTCCACCTGTGTTTGTCTGGCTCTGTTTCTCGTGCCGTTTCACCAGGTTTACACCCTGCACAAGAAGACGACCTTCCTGTGGAAACACACCGATCACTTCGCCCTGCTTGCCCTTGTCTTTACCAGCAAGCAACACAACCTTGTCACCCTTTTTAATTTTCGCAGCCATCAGATCACCTCCGGTGCGAGCGACACGATTTTCATATGGTTTTTCGCACGCAACTCACGTGTTACCGGTCCAAAAATACGAGTGCCGATCGGCTCACCCTGCGCATTAATCAAAACTGCAGCATTCCCATCAAAACGGATCGTGCTGCCATCGGCGCGGTGAATATCCTTAGCGGTACGAACGACAACGGCTTTCATGACGTCACCCTTCTTCACACGACCACGGGGGATGGCTTCTTTCACGCTGACAACAATAATGTCGCCAACAGAAGCGTATCTCCGCTTTGATCCGCCCAATACTTTGATGCACTGAACACGTTTTGCGCCTGAGTTATCAGCGACGCCCAGATTTGTTTGCATCTGAATCATGGCTAGTGCCTGTTTTCAGTGGATAGAAGGAAAGTCTTGCGACTTACGCTTCTGTCCCGATTACTTCCCAAGTTTTATTCTTAGATACCGGCCGGCATTCCCGGATCGATACCCTCTCACCCACTTTGCGAGAGTTTGTCTCGTCATGCGCGTGATATTTCTTTGACCGACGAATGGTCTTTTTCAGCAGCGGATCGGTAAACCGCCGCTCGACCTTGACCACTATAGTCTTGTCGTTTTTGTCGCTAACCACGACGCCTTGCAAAATTCGCTTCGGCATTATCGAACCCTCACTTACCGGCTGGAGCAACTGGCGACTGCTGGGTGGTTTTCACCCGAGCAATGTCGCGACGTACTCGCCGAATGCGCGCCGTATTTTCCAACTGACCGCTCGCTGATTGAAAACGCAGGTTGAACTGCTCTTTCTTAAGCTTCACGAGCTCATCATCGAGCTGGTCTGGCGTCATATCTCTAATTTCACTGGCCTTCATGGCCTCATCCTCTTCTCAACCGTGGGCTGTAACCCTTAAGCCTGCTCACCAGGCCGTGTCACAAACCGTGTCTTGATCGGTAGCTTTGCCGCACCAAGGCGAAGCGCCTCTTCTGCGATGTCAGCTGGAACGCCGTCAATCTCAAACATAATACGACCGGGTTTTACCCGAGCCGCCCAATATTCCGGCGTACCTTTACCTTTACCCATCCGAACTTCCGTCGGCTTCTTGGACACAGGCACATCAGGAAAAATCCGGATCCACACACGCCCAGCACGCTTCATGTGCCGAGTAATCGCCCGCCGAGCGGCCTCAATCTGTCGCGCCGTAACCCGCTCTGGCTCCAGTGCTTTCAGACCGAACGCTCCAAAATTGAGCGCGGTGCCACCTTTTGCAATTCCATGAATCCGACCCTTGTGGGCCTTGCGGAATTTTGTACGTTTCGGTTGCAGCATCGTTTAACTCTCTTCGCTTAGCAGCCAGCCCTAATGGCGACGACGGCTATTATCTGATCCTTCAAGGGCGCGGCGTTCGTGTGCCATTGGATCGTGCTCAAGGATTTCGCCCTTGAAAATCCAAACCTTGATCCCGCACGTGCCGTAGGCCGTATGAGCCGTAGCAACGCCGTAATCAATATCTGCCCGCAACGTGTGAAGCGGTACACGCCCCTCACGATACCATTCCGTCCGCGCAATTTCTGCACCGCCCAACCGGCCGCCACAGTTGATCCGAATGCCCTTGGCACCCAGGCGCATCGCAGACTGAACCGCCCGCTTCATTGCCCGACGGAAAGCAACCCGTCGTTCAAGTTGCTGCGCGATGTTATCGGCAACAAGCATCGCATCAATCTCAGGCTTACGAACTTCGATGATGTTCAAATGAACCTCAGAGTCCGTCATCTTGCCAATTTCGCGACGAAGCTTTTCGATATCAGCACCCTTTTTGCCGATCACGACACCAGGTCTTGCTGAGTGAATAGTCACGCGGCATTTCTTATGCGGGCGCTCGATGACAACTTTGCTGACACCAGCCTGCTTGAGTTTCTTCTCAAGGAACGTCCGGATTTTCAGGTCTTCGTGCAACAGCTGACCGTATTCATGGCCCTTTGCATACCAACGTGAATCCCACGTTCTATTGATGCCCAAACGAAGGCCGATTGGATTTACTTTGTGACCCATCAGGCTTGTTCCTCAACTTGCCGCAAAATAATCGTAATTTCGCTGAACGGTTTCAAAATCTTGCCGACCCGGCCACGAGCCCGAGGGCGCCAGCGTTTCATCACAAGGTTCTTACCGACGAATGCTTCGGAAATAACCAACTCATCCACATCCAGATCGTGGTTGTTTTCCGCATTTGCAATCGCGCTTTCCAGCACTTTCTTCACGTCCTTAGCGATCCGCTTCGGTGAGAAAGTCAGATCAGCAATCGCACGATCAACCTTCTTTCCACGAATGGACTGCGCGAGCAGGTTCAGCTTCTGACCGCTTGTCCGAAGCATCCGGCCTTTGGCCATCGCCTCATTCTCGCCCAGGCGCCGTGGTATTGAAGTCTTACCCATGGCTACTTCCTCTTCGCTTTCTTGTCTGCTGTATGCCCGAAATAGGTACGCGTCGGAGAAAATTCACCAAACTTATGGCCGACCATGTCTTCCGTCACAGCCACAGGAATGTGCTTGCGGCCATTGTGGACGCCAAACGTCAACCCGACGAACTGAGGGAGGATCGTGGAGCGGCGGCTCCAAATTTTGATCACTTCCTTACGACCCGACTCGCGAGACGCATCAGCCTTCTTCAAGATGTATCCGTCAACAAACGGACCCTTCCAGACAGAACGTGTCATGACCTACTACCCTATTTCCGACGCTGGTGACGGCTGCGTACAATGTACTTGTCCGTCGACTTGTTGCTACGTGTCCGCTTGCCCTTAGTTGGCTTGCCCCAAGGCGTAACCGGATGCCGACCACCCGATGTCCGACCTTCACCACCACCATGCGGGTGATCGACGGGGTTCATTGCCACACCACGAACCGATGGACGTTTGCCAAGCCAGCGATTACGGCCCGCCTTAGCAAGTGTGATATTCGACTGATCCGGATTTGATACCGCACCAACGGTTGCCATGCACTCACCACGGATGAGGCGTTGCTCACCAGATGAGAGACGGACAATCGCAAAACCATGATCACGACCAACGAGCTGAACATAGGTACCAGCAGACCGTGCGATCTGACCGCCCTTGCCCGGCTTCAACTCCACATTGTGGATAATCGTCCCAACAGGCATGTTCTTCATCGGCATCGCATTGCCGGGCTTAACGTCAGCCTTCTCCGAAGAGATTACCGTGTCACCGGGCGCCAGGCGCTGCGGTGCAATAATGTAGGCCTGCTCGCCATCTTCATAACGCAGAAGCGCAATAAAGGCTGTCCGGTTCGGATCATATTCCAGGCGTTCAACAGTCGCCGGCACATCAAACTTCGTCCGCTTGAAATCGATGATGCGATAGGTCCGCTTGTGCCCACCACCACGACGCCGCGACGTGATCCGACCGTGATTATTCCGGCCGCCAGACTTCGAGAGCCCCTCTGTCAGCTTCTTGACGGGCTTACCGCTCCAAAGCGCCGACTTATCGACGAGAACGAGGCCACGCTGCCCGGGGCTTGAAGGTTTGTACTTTTTAAGTGCCATAACGTTTGCGCTTTCGCTTCTTCTTTTCCGCTGCTCTTAAAGACCAGTGGTCACATCGATCGAGTGACCTTCTTCAAGCGTCACAATTGCTTTCTTAAAATCAACTTGCTTGCCCTTGACCCCTTTAAAGACCTTGAGCTTGCCTTGCTGCCGCAAAGTGTTCACCGCTTTGACTTTCACTTTGAACAGCTTCTCAACAGCAGCTTTTACCTGTGGTTTCGTCGCATCAAGCGGCACACGAAAGATCACCTGATTATGTTCTGACGCCAATGTTGCCTTCTCGGTAATCACCGGTGAAAGAATGGCATCGTAGTGACGGGCTTCGCTCATTTGAACCGAGCCTCCAGGCTTTCAAGCGCCGCTTTAGTCAGGATCAAAGTGTCCCGGCGCAAAATGTCATACACGTTGATGCCCTGCACTGGCAGTACGTCGATCGCTGGAATATTGCGAGACGCGAGCGCAAATTTGTCATCAACTTCTGCCCCATCGATAATCAAGACAGATTTCAGTCCCAGCTTAGTCAAAGCGCCCCGAAGGCTGGCTGTCTTGCCATCTTTCGATTTGGCCTCGTCCAGCACGATCAGCTTTTCCGCTTTTACTTTCGCAGAGAGAGCGTGCTTCAGCGCCAAGGTACGAACCTTCTTAGGCATCGCAATCGCGTGGCTGCGAACAACAGGTCCGAACGCCTTACCACCACCGCGGAACTGTGGAACCTTTTTGTTGCCGTGTCGCGCACCACCGGTGCCCTTCTGGCGATACATTTTCTTCGTGGTGCCCTGAATTTCAGAGCGACCTTTGGTCTTGTGTGTACCAGCCTGCCGCTTGGCTAGCTGATAAGTCACCATCCGGTGCAAGATGTCGGCACGCGGCTCAAGCGCGAACACGTCATCCGGCAGCTCAACCGAACCGGCCTTCTTGGAGTCGAGTGTGATCACTTCGGCCTTCATGATGCGTCATCCTTCTTCTCGTCGCTCGTAGACGCATCTTCTGCAGGTGCTTCCTGCGCAGCAGCTGACTGACGAATAGCAGCAGGTGTCGGAACACCTTCAGGCAGCGGCTTCTTAATCGCATCCCGAAGGAAGACCCAGCCACCTTTAGAACCAGGTACCGCGCCTTTGACCATGATGAGGCCCCGATCAAGATCGGTCTTCACCACTTCCAAATTCTGTGTCGTCACTCGAACAGAACCCATATGGCCAGCCATCTTCTTACCCTTGAAGACCTTGCCTGGATCCTGACACTGGCCAGTCGACCCGTGACTACGGTGCGAAATAGACACACCGTGCGAAGCTCGCAGTCCGCTGAAGTTATGCCGTTTCATCGCACCGGCAAAACCTTTACCGATCGATGTGCCAGACACATCAACATGCTGCCCGGAAACAAAGTGGTCAGCTGTGATTTCCGCACCAACGTCGAGCATGTTCTCGGCGCTAACGCGAAACTCAGCGAGCTTCCGCTTTGGCTCAACATGTGCCACCGCAAAGTGACCACGCTGAGCGCGGGTGACATTCTTCACCTTGGCCTTACCAGCGCCCAGTTGGACTGCTGTATAGCCATTTTTTTCTTCTGTGCGCTGAGCAACAACCTGACAGTTGTCGAGGCGAAGTACCGTTACAGGCACGTGCTGACCCTCTTCCGTGAAGAGGCGGGTCATTCCCAGCTTTTGAACAATAACACCGGAACGCATGGGTCCCAATCCTTTATCTTTTGGAGACAACGTCTCCTTAGAGCTTGATCTCAACATCTACACCAGCAGCAAGGTCTAGCTTCATCAGCGCATCGACCGTCTGTGGCGTCGGATCCACAATATCCAGTAGCCGTTTGTGCGTCCGAATTTCAAACTGCTCACGACTCTTCTTGTCGATATGCGGTCCGCGAAGCACCGTGAACTTTTCCAGCCGCGTTGGAAGCGGAATTGGCCCCCGTACGCTCGCGCCTGTTCGTTTCGCGGTATTCACAATTTCTCTGGTCGAATTGTCCAACACACGATGGTCAAATGCTTTCAACCGAATGCGAATATTTTGGCTCTGCATGTTCAGTCCTTACGCCCTTGGGCTAAAGAAAATGGTGTGGCCCCAGTCATTCGAGGCCACTCCCTCACTTACTCAATGATTGAAGCGACGACACCGGAGCCGACTGTCCGGCCTCCTTCGCGGATAGCGAAGCGGAGTTTTTCTTCCATCGCTATCGGTGCAATCAATTCAACTTCAATCGAAACATTATCTCCAGGCATCACCATTTCGGTGCCTTCTGGAAGGTTCACAACACCCGTCACATCCGTCGTACGGAAGTAAAACTGTGGACGGTAGTTCGTGAAGAACGGTGTATGACGTCCCCCTTCATCCTTCGTCAGGATATAAGCTTCTGCCTTGAACTTCGTGTGGGGTGTGATCGAACCAGGAGCACAAAGAACCTGGCCACGTTCAACCTGCTCGCGGTCAATACCACGAAGCAGAACACCCACATTGTCACCAGCTTCACCGCGATCAAGCAGCTTGCGGAACATTTCAACGCCCGTACAAGTCGTCTTCGATGTATCTTTGATGCCGACGATTTCAATTTCGTCACCAACATTGATAACACCGCGCTCAATACGACCCGTCACAACCGTGCCACGACCAGAGATCGAGAACACATCTTCGATAGGCATCAGGAACGGCTGGTCCATCGCACGCTCAGGCTGTGGGATAAAGCTGTCGACAGCTTCCATCAGCTTGTTGATCGACTCTTTGCCAATCTCATCATCGCGGCCTTCAAGAGCGGCCAGAGCAGAGCCAGGAATGATCGGAATATCATCGCCCGGGTAGCCATATTCGGTCAGAAGCTCACGAACTTCCATTTCAACAAGCTCAAGCAGCTCTTCGTCATCAACCTGGTCAACTTTGTTCAGGTAAACAACAAGCGCCGGCACACCAACCTGACGGGCGAGCAGAATGTGCTCGCGGGTCTGAGGCATCGGGCCGTCAGCTGCGTTCACAACCAGAATACCGCCATCCATCTGAGCAGCGCCTGTGATCATGTTCTTCACATAGTCAGCATGGCCTGGGCAATCCACATGAGCGTAGTGCCGCTTCTCGGTTTCATATTCAACGTGCGCCGTTGAAATCGTGATCCCGCGCGCCTTCTCTTCAGGTGCCTTGTCGATGTCTGCATAATCAGAAAACACCGCGCCGCCACTCTCGGCAAGCACCTTCGTAATCGCTGCTGTCAACGTCGTCTTGCCATGGTCAACGTGACCAATCGTTCCAATGTTACAGTGCGGCTTATTACGCTCAAATTTCTCTTTGGCCATGGCCTCGTCGAACCTTCATCTAAATGGGGAACTGGCCTATGCCATTCCCGGCCTAACTACCTTCGGACCCCAAGGCCACACGCCTTATTGTCCAGTTCTTCTGTCGCTCTCTGGCCCTACACTGGCCCCCCAAGAGCTGGAGCGGGTGGAGGGAATCGAACCCTCATCTTCAGCTTGGAAGGCTATTGCTCTACCTTTGAGCTACACCCGCCTTTTTCCTTCTTCTCAAGAAACCATCTAGCAGTCATCTGCCGACCGGTTTCTTGCAACACAAACGAAGATCCGAGCGGCCTCGGAAACCATCGCCCACCATCTTCGTTTCGCCCGAAAATCCACCAACAAAATCAATGGTGGAGGGAGTTGGATTTGAACCAACGTAGGCATAGCCAACGGATTTACAGTCCGTCCCCTTTAACCGCTCGGGCATCCCTCCAAATACAAATACAAATTCCTCTTTAAACGCAGAGGGTTCGCGCCACTCAGGACCCGAGCAGGGACCCAACTGATTTAAGATCGGGTTATGTCCGTCAGTTCTCGGTGTGTCAACCAAAATTCGTCTAAAAAAACAAGCAAACGCCTGCAACGTCCCTACATTTTCATTTCCAAGGATTTCCAAAGAAAGATGCAGCGCCGTGACAGCTGTTGATTGCCTAAACTCGTGAAGCCGGAATATAAGGCTCTCTATGAACAAGCGCAAGCAGCCCAATGCACGGGACACAGGTAAATCCAGCCAAAACCGCCGGAAAGCCCCAACTCACCAGAAAACCAAAGCCCGCAAAGCGAGCAAAACCCGCTCTGCCTCGCAGGACACCTATCTTTACGGCCTTCATGCCGTCTCAGCGGCGCTTGCCAATAGCGCACGCAGTCTTGAGCAACTGGTCTGCACCACCCAGGTCTCGCATAATCTGGTGGAGGCCCGGTTGACCCTACGAATCAAACCCGACATTGCMACCGGGAGTGARATCAGYGCCCTSCTGCCRCCSGGAGCYGTTCACCARGGCATCGCCCTSAAAACMCCSYCTCTYCTYGAACCWGATTTGAGCACGATTGCWGAACTCGGCRCCGCMCCWCAAAGYAACGCCCGGATCGCCATCCTGGATCAGGTCACAGACCCCCACAATGTGGGCGCCATCTTGAGATCAGCCGCTGTCTTTGGGGTTTCGGCGATTATCATGACCGAACGCAATAGCCCGCCCCAATCAGGCGTGCTCGCAAAGTCCGCATCCGGGGCGCTGGAGCATATCTCGATCTGCCGAGTAGGCAATCTTGCTAGATCAATGGAAATGCTGGCAAAACAATCGTTTACAATGATTGGCTTAGACGGAGATTCAAGTGATGAGCTGAGCGCTCTCGACCTCAGCGGACCGGTTGCCCTGGTCCTCGGTGCCGAAGGCGCAGGACTGCGMCGTCTRACCCGGGAGTATTGYGACTGGCTCGCCAAGCTTCCTGCATCCGGCCCCATGCGCAGCCTCAAYGTGTCCAACGCCGCTGCCGTTGCCTTTTACGAACTCGCCCGCAAAACCTGAAGCCCTGCCAAAATTACAGCCCTGGCCGAGCGAGACCACTGGCCCGATAGATTGCATCGATGGCAACCATATTGCCGATAGCATCTGTCCCGCCAGTGTGAGCAGCCCCTTCACCGGAAATCGCGGCAACAACCACATCCAACTGGTGCTCAAAGGTGGTTTTCCCCTCAATGGTTTCCTCGGTTTTTACACCGTCGACCTCCAGGGTCAGCAGGTGCCCCAGATAGGGGTGGAGCGGATTGTTGACGTGAAGGCGTCCCTTCTCACCCACCACTTCGATGGCAGCCCGAACATCGACCCCTTCGCTCATATCGCAAGAGATTGTACCGGGCACCCCGTCAAATGAGAGCCTCGCCTCCATTGAGAGATCAATCCCCACGCGCCCTTCTTTTGCTTTGGCCTCAATCACTTCCGGCTCACATCCAGCAATCTGCCGCAGCATATGAAGGGGATAACACCCCAAATCCATCAAAGCGCCGCCGCCCAGCGACAGGTCGTGGCGAATGTTGCCTGCTACATCGGGAACAGCGACATCGAAAACACCCCACAGCGACTTTAACGGCCCCAAAATGCCGGAGCAGACAATGTCCTGAACGCGCGCAAAGAGCGGGTGGTAAAAATAGTGAAACCCCTCAATACACAGGCGCTTTGCCTGGTCAGCCGCCGCAGCCATCGCGCGTGCTTCCTGGGCGTTCAGCGCGAACGGTTTTTCGCACAAAACATGGCGCCCGGCAGCCAGCGCCTCAATGCAAAGTTCTACATGAGATGATGGTGGCAACCCATTGTAAATAAGATCAATTTCAGGATCAGAAATGAGCTCTGAATAGCTTGAATAAGCCCGAGTTATCCCGTGTTGCTCCGCAAATTCCTTACCCCGCTCAACGTCCCGCGCGGCAACCGCCACAATGGAGACGTCGGTGCGGTTTACAGCAGGGGCGATAATCGCCACCGGGGCAATCTGCGACGCCCCCAATATCCCAACCCGTACCACCATTCCAACCTCCTCCCGTTTGACAGCATCGCAATTTGCTCAGCCGCTCGACGGGCCTCTTACCAGTAATTAATCATTGATTTTATTAATGACATGCTTATACGTTTTACCCACCGACATTGCGGTTTGGGAGGCCTTACTATGTCCATATCACTCGAAGCAATCAATTGGATCGCCGTCTTGGGCGCAATAGTCGCCAACATGGCCGTTGGAGGGCTTTGGTATTCCCCACTCGTTGCTGGCCAGGCTTGGATTGCCTCAACCGGAAGAACGCCCGAGGAGATGGAGGGTGGTGGGAGCGCAATGGCGCTTGTGGTCATCCCCGCCATTATCAACGCCTTGATTTTGGCGGTCCTGGCAGCTGGCCTTGGCATCTCAACTGCTGTGGAGGGGCTGGTTCTTGGTCTTTTGGTCTGGGCCGGATTTGTGATGCCGACAAACTGGATCGAAGTGATTTTCGAACGCAAGTCCTATCGCACAGCCTTCATCAATAATGGCTGCTTCATCATCAGCTTCGCCCTCATGGGGACCATTATAGGGTTCGGTGCTTCGCCCGCCTGATCCCGTGAGAAGATGGCAGATGTGCGGCGCGCTTACTCAACACGCCGCATACCCTTTTGTGGCTCTCAATTCTTCGCAAGCGACTTCACGAGGTAGGCAACCTGCAGTTCCAATCGCTTGATCTCACGGATTACACTGGTCTTATTCACTTCCATCCAATACCAGATCTTGACGAGAACCAGCACAAGGACCAGCACAAGGCAGGCCCCGCCCCAAATCGCCATCTCGCGTACATCCGTCGCTTCATAAAAGCGCAATCCCGTCCATATCGCTCCAGCAAACGATGCAAATCCGTAAAACCAGACGATAGCGATCCACACACGCATCCTCGACCGGAACGTCTCTGCAATCATGTCGACAATGCCCTGCTCACCGGTCAGCCGTTCGAGCTCTTCCATTTCTTCCGCGCTCAAGACAGCCCGGATTTCATCATCAATGCTCTTCATCTGAGTCTCCTTCATGTAGTCGGCGAAGTTCCTCGCGCAATTTATGCAATCGGGACTTCACTGTGCCGCTTGGAATTTTTAACTGCTCTCCAATTTCCTCCACGGAATATCCGTACTGGTAGTAGAGAACCAACAAATGCTTCTGGTCACTTGGCAGGGCCTGAATGGCACCCTTCAAATCAAGGGCCTCCTCATCGGCCCGATCACTCGACACAGCGAGATCTCTGTAGTGCGCCGCCAGTGTTCGCGTCTGCACCTGAGCACGCACCTGATTGGCGCAGGCACGCGCGGCGATCGTAAACAGCCAGGCCGGAAACCGAGTTGGATCGTCCAACCTGCGCAGCCCTTTGACAACCTGAAGCCAAACCACCTGCACTATCTCCCTCGCCATATCCGAACTGTCACTTCGCCGTCGGCAAAATCGCAACAATTGTGGGGACCACGTATCAACCAGCCTGCGGAACGCCGCTTCTTCGCCTTCCTGCGCTCGCAGAACCAGCAACTCGCCTAAAACAGTCTCAAACTTCCTATTCATCTCAAGTNCCTGTTGCCGCGTCTSACNACCCCTACAGTTGCGCNGASGGNYGGGTTTGGTTCACGCRTTCGGMAAATATTTTRCGAGASGATGATKTTGCGCCYGYMRAGARSYCCWGGCGAGCYGRARTCTGSYGATKAARGSRGAGATTRYCTRGGYTTCAGRSMYACRYRGNCSCTKAGRMCNRCAAAASTCCSCWATTCTCCAATCCAGTATTTGACTTTGTATTTGTAGCAATCTAAACACCGCTCAGCGGCTTGATTTCTCTCGGAAATCAGGTTGGCCGGCTTAGCTCAGTTGGTAGAGCACCTGATTTGTAATCAGGGGGTCGCGGGTTCGACTCCTGCAGCCGGCACCATATATTTCAATCGACAGAAGTGTTTGTGCGACAATCTTGTGGTAAACTCCCAAGTTCTGACGAAACATATCCACTTCAGATGCTTGGAATAACCCATGATCCGCACATTGCTTACAGCTTTTCTACTCGTCGCCATTTCATCCAACAGCGGGTATGCAGCGCTTGGCCGGATCCAGCCTGTCTACAACGTACAAAACATGACGGCTTTCACCGCTAGTGGTGAGCCCTCAACACAACAACATGTCCATGATGCAATTGTTGCTGGCGCAACAGCAAAGGGTTGGCAGGTGCGTGACGAAGCACCCGGACATATCGTTGCGCAGATTTTTGTTCGCAGTCACATGGCCGAGGTGGATATCACGTTCGACGACAAAGCCTATAGCGTCAATTATCGAAGCTCATCAAACTTGCTTCACAACGGCACCCAGATTCACCGGAACTATAATAGGTGGGTGAAGTTCATGATCGAAAAAATCAACGTTGCTCTGCGGCAGCAATAGACACGAGCCGCCTTCGGAAAAACGGGCTAACTCCCCAACCATTTTTTGAAGATCAATGATGTGTTGACACCGCCAAAAGCAAAATTGTTCGACATCACGTATTCAGCGTCAATCGTCCGACCTTCATCGCGGATATAATCAAGATCTGCGCAGCGTGGATCGATATTTTTCAAGTTGATGGTTGGCGCAAACCATTTCTCCTGCAACATATGTAGAGTCAACCACGCCTCAATGCCCGCGCATGCACCAAGTGTATGACCCATATAACTCTTTAGAGAAGAGATAGGCACTCCCCATCCAAGCGCATCTCGCGTCGCCTGACTTTCAGCAACATCACCCAAGTCAGTCGCAGTACCATGCGCGTTAACATAAGCGATCTGCTCAGGAGCGAGCTTGGCATCGGTGAGCGCCAGTTGCATGGCCATGCTCATTGTTTCCGCTGCGGGTTGTGTCACATGTTGTCCATCTGAGTTCGTTCCGAACCCCACCACTTCCGCAATAATTGGAGCGCCTCGTTCGAGTGCACCTTCTAAAGTTTCTAGAACGAAACTACCCGCACCTTCGCCAATCACCAGTCCATCCCGGTCTGCATCGAAAGGCGCCGGTGTCATATCAGGTGCGTCGTTGCGTGTGCTGGTGGCAAAAAGCGTGTCGAATACAGCTGCCTGGGTAGCCGAAAGTTCTTCAGCCCCACCAGCAAGCATAATTTTTTGCTGACCTGAACGAATGGCTTCGTATGCCATGCCAATGGCGAGTGACCCCGACGTGCATGCGCTCGACGTCGGAATCATGCGGCCYTTTARGCCRAAAAAGACCGCMACATTTACCGACGTCGTGTGAGACATCATCTTGATRTARGTATTGGCCTTAAKATGATCSGTTTTGTTTTGGAACAACATRCTRGCAAAATCACCRATYGCATCYGGCGTTCCCGAKGACGAACCATARGCRACRCCCACCTGYCCGCTTTGCAGRATRGGATCATTTAGAAGCCCTGCTTGCTCMAGGGCRAGCTCACATGTRCGYGTTGCCATGATMGACACACGCCCCATCGAGCGTATTCGTTTTCGATTATAATGTTTGGGAAGTTCAAACTCAGGGACGGGCGCTGCGAGCTGAGTATTGAGCCCGTCATAGATTTCCCATTCCGGCATCAATCGGACGCAATTTTTGTACGATCTCAACTGTGTGTCAGCTGTCTCAATGTCATTGCCGATGGGAGAGAAACCAGCCATCCCCGTAATCACTACCCGCTTCATCAAAACATCCCACCATTTACTGAAATCACTTGTCGGGTCAGATAGGCCGCATCATCGGAAAAGAGATACGCGACGAGGCTCGCCACCTCTTCCGGCTTTCCAAATCTCTGTGCTGGGATCATCTCCATGACACGGTCCACTTCGACATCCTTCGTCATTTCGGTCTCAATGATTCCTGGGGCCACACAGTTCACCGTAATACGTCGCTTTGCCAGTTCAATCGCAAGGGACTTTGAGGCTGCAATTAACCCGCCCTTGGACGCGCTGTAGTTTACCTGACCACGGTTTCCCATCAAACCTGATACCGATGACATGACAACAATACGTCCACCTTTGCGTGTCCTTATCATCGGCATGATGATGGGGTGCAAAACATTATAAAACCCATCGAGATTTGTTCGCAGCACCCTGTCCCACTCTTCACCGGGCATGGCAGGAAAGGCATTGTCCGCATGAATGCCCGCATTGCACACAACGCCGTAGTAGGGGCCATTTTCCTCAATGTCACGTTCAAGTTGTTGTAGAACAGAGGCGCGATCTGCAATATCAAACGCGACCAGACTTGCACTACGCCCATGCTTTTCAACAGCCTGGACTGTTTCTTCTGCTGCATCCCGTCGTGCGTTGTAATGCACAACGATATCGAACCCCGCTGCAGCTAGGCGCTCTGCTACCTGGCGCCCTATTCCTCGGCTGGCACCTGTTACAAGAACCCGTCTACCCATTATTTGTCCGCCCCCAGAAACGCCTCAATATCATTCGGTTGGAATACACTGAGACGTGCTTCCGCCAGAAGGTCTYCRTTTTCACTGATCYGACAGGAAAATGCCGCCATCTGGCCATCTCTCAATTCCTGTACTACATCGATCATCAAACGAGCCGCTAGTCCAAAAACGGGAACATGCGCAACGTAACGCCTGGACCCAAGCAAAAATCCAACAGCAGGCCCCTGCCCCAACCGACGCGCCTGAGCTCCCGCAAACATAGCAATGGTCTGCGCCATATACTCAATGCCAATTGACGCAGGTACACCACCCAGTCTGGCGTCATAAAGCAGCGTGTCCTCTGCAATCCGCACGGCGGCCTGCGCATGCTCATCATCAGCTTCAAGGGCTTCGTCCAGAAGCGACATCGTTGCCTTATGGGGCACCAACTCGTCGACTGTCCAAGAGAACGTCTTCATGTTCAGCGTCCGATCACAAGGCAGGCGTTGTTCCCACCAAATGCAAATGCGTTACTGAGAAACAATCGGCGCGCCCCGGCGGACAAACGATCCCCTTGTTCCACAAGAGTGCCGGACAGAAGCCCCTCCGCCTCTTCGCCATCCCAAATGTGTGGCGGAAGATTGCCCTCATGGTTCGACGGATGAGCAGCCAGCCAACAATGTGCCGCACCCATGGCCCCTGCAGCACCTAACGTATGGCCAATTTGTGCTTTAGAGGAACTTGCAGGCACGCCGTTCTCAAACACACGGCTGACGACCTTGCTCTCCATGCGATCGTTTTGCTCTGTTCCCGTGCCGTGGAGATGAACGTAATCAATCTGTGTCACGTCGCATCCAGCATCGTCGAGCGCTGCGCGAACCGCCGTTTCCACACCTTCTCCTTCAGGCTCCGGTGAGGTCATACTGTATCCGTCTGAGGACGACCCAACACCCCACAAGGCTATGTCAGATTCTTCCCGCTGCATAAGGAAGAGCGCCGCCCCTTCTCCAATGTTTATGCCACCCCGATTTTTGCTAAAGGGATTGCAAAGATCGAAAGACAACGCGGAGAGCGACTGAAATCCATTGAGGGTCAGCTGACACAGCGTATCAGCTCCCCCAACAATAACGGCGTCAACAATACCTGTCTCAAGCATCCTCTTTCCAGCCGCGAGCGCGTGTGCGCCCGAGGAGCAAGCCGTAGAAATCGTGTAGGCCGGTCCTTCAAGTCCCAAATAAGCGGCAAGACCTTCGCCGACTGACCCGAGCTCTTGCATGCGGATATCAAACGCCGCAGGTAGTTTTCCTGTCTTTTCCAATTCCGCCAAAGCCACTTCACCCCGATCAATTCCGGACGTACTGCTCCCCATCACCACGCCAATTCGCCCAACTCCATACTTCTGGATAGCGGCATCCAACTCTCCCCTGATCTGTTCAACCGCCATCATCACAATTTGGAAGTTCCGGCTTCCATACATCGAGAGTGTTTCGGGTATGGGGGGCAAGTCGCCAGAGACCTCTCCGACGAAAGTGGCTTGCCCATCCATCAACAGATCATCGCGACGACGCATTCCGTCCYGCGACCCCGCAAACAAATTTACAGACACTTCTGCCGGGCCATTTCCRAGCGCACTAACAACTCCTAAAGCGGTAAGAAATGCAGGCCGACCGGTCATCTTGCTTCGCCGCCTTGGGCTGGCAGTGTCTTTATCCGCAGAATGTAGGGTATGTCGTAGTGGCGCACGACAAGAGTGCCGGACGCGAGACCGGTTTTTGGATAAGACACATCTACCACCGTCTGCCCAAATTCGTCTTTGAGTGCTCTGTGTCGATGACCATTCACGCTGCTCTCCACCACACGGGACTGCAGGGCGCCTATTGCAAGGTTCAGTGTTTCAATCGGCCAGTAGACAAACTTTATGTCGGCCAGCAGAAACTCTGGCGCAAAGGCAATATTTTGAGGAATTGTAGAGGTGAAAACATGGTTGTCCCCGGTCTGCGTAACAGTAAAGAGCGGCACCCCGGTATGGGTGAGCCCGACCAAAACCAAACGATCATTCTCTATATCCAACTCAAAACGAACGGATCGCCCCTCCCCTAACAATTCGCCCTTCACAGACTGGCTTAGAGCTAGGTTTGAACGAAGACTTTGCGGAGACAGTTCTACCAATGCCTGTCGGCTTAGCGCCGCACTATCGAAATTTCGCGCTGGGGCACACGCGCAAATCGCGACCAAGACAAAACAAGAAAGAACAGCCCGGAAACTCATGCCGATGCCCCTCGACACAATTCCGCCAACACCGACAGCCTGGCTGGTTTTGCGACATATGGATTTTCTTCATCCCATGCGTACCCCGCTAGGATCGAACAAATCATGCGTTGGATTTTTGGGTCCCGATAGGATGCAAAGAAAATGTCCTGAAGCTCACCAGAATACCAACCCGTGACAAAATGGCGAAATGTCTCGACCCCGCGTCCTAAGGGGTCCGCAAACTGTTTTTGCCAATCAACTGTCTCCCCAGAAATCTGACGAGACAAAAGATTTGCGGCGAGGGAAGCCGACTTCAAAGCAATCGTCACACCAGAGGAAAAAACAGGATCCAAGAACTCACCCGCATTTCCCAGAAGTGCAAAATTCTGCCCGTGTAAGGAGGATACGTTTGCTGAATAGCCAACAAGACTGCGTGTGGGCATATGGTATTCAGCATTTTCCAGGAGCTTAGCCAAACTACCGACATCCGAGATCAACCCTCTCAGTATCTCTCCGTCATCTCCATTGCGTGCCTCCAGGAATTCCACCTTCGACACCACCCCAAGAGAACACGTCCCATCAGAGAAGGGGATAAGCCAGAACCATATGTCGCGATGATCGGGATGCACTGTAATGAGAATTTTATCTCTGTCGAAATTCTGATCGGCAATATTGTCTTTGATATGCGTAAAAAGAGATTGGCGCACGGGGAAGTCGGCGGGGCGATCCAATCCCAAAAGACGGGGAAGAACGCGCCCAAAACCACTCGCATCCAGACAGAAATCAGCATGTAGAATTTTTCGACCAGCTGCATCATCTGTATATTCTAAGATGATGCCATCTTCTTGAGGTTCTACCGCTTCGATTTGATGGCGATAGCGAATATCCGCTCCGGCGGCAGACGCACCATCTGCAAGAGTTTTGTCAAATCGAGCGCGTTGCACCTGAAAGGTCGTGTCCCAACCTGCTGAAAACTTATCAGCAAAATTGAAAGTTGCACGCCGCCCGTTACACTCAAACGCGGCACCATTTTTGTATTGAAAATTCTCGGCCTGAACCGCTTCAAGCAATCCAGCCTCATCCAAAAAAGTCATCGACTGGGGCAACAGACTTTCGCCAATGGAAAACCGTGGGAACGTCTCGCGTTCAAGGACAACAACTTCATGGCCAGCGCGCGCAAGGTTGGCGGCAGCCACGGTACCTGACGGGCCGGCACCAATAATCGCAACGCTACAGCGTTCAGTACTTCCCATTTTCCCCGCCCCCCCTCAAACTCACCCCGGCTACAGGCGAGACCAGCAACGATATCGCAATACCCACAAATATCGTAGTGCCAAAAGCTTGAATGGCTGCGGTACTTGAAAAAGCAAGCAACCCGAAAGCAAGTATCGTGGTTAATGCTGACAGCACAACGGCCAACAAGGTTGTGGCACTCTCTGGACCAGCTTCCCGGAAAAATATCCCGTAGTCGACGCTGATACCCAACACCAGAATCAAGGCCATGATGTGGAAAAGAGAAAATGTCCCTCCCACGAACCCTATCACCCCAAGGCTCACTATTGCCGCCAGGAAGGGCGCAGCCATTACGGCGGCCATACCTTTTACTCCGTACCTCCACGCCAGAAGCGTCATTACCAATAGGTAGGAGAACATTGCCAATACCATGACCTGCTCGCGATATTGGGCGAACAAGCGAGAATAGGAACCTGCGGTGTCGACGAATTCGACACCTTCCAAGTCTGAGGCCAGCTTTTCAAATGCGCCAATATCGGAAATGCTCCTCAGTGTCACTGCAGAACGGTAAACACCCTCCCATTCGCCGAGATATAGATCCCGAAAGGAAATCGAAACATCATCATCCAACCATTGGTCCAATGTGACTGGCGCACGTGTCATAGCAATTGACTGAAGATAGTTGTCCACGATTTCCGCTGTGAGCCCTACTCGCCCCTCCAACTCTTCGATTACGCCCGGTGCATCCAGATAGGCAGAAACCAGAGCTCGGTGTTCCTTCTGTGTATTCACAGAAGGAACAAAATCGCTGAGTGTCACAAAATCGCTTTTGCCCATCGCTCTCAGGCGTTCAGTGAGCACCTCAGAGCGTCGCAACAATTCTTCCGTTGTGCGCCCCTCTACCAGAAGAAACTGACTGACCGAGCGCTCACCGACGACATCAGTGATCTGCTCCTGTTCAGCCAGAAGATCTCTGCTGAGAGATTGAAAAAGACGTACATCGTCTTGCGGCTCAAGTTGAGTGATACCGAGCAGAGAAAGAAATGTCATACCAACCGCAACAATGATGATTGGAGTTCTTGGGAGGTCCCGCCAAAACGCCAAATAGCGTTGCACACCCTGATAAGGTCCTGGTGCTACGGGGCGTAGGCCACGCGACAACCGTGGAAACCAAAGACAAACGGTAATGTAGGAGGCCGTGAGCCCCACCCCCGAAAAAGTCGCCATCTGGCGTAAACCCGGAAACGGCGCAATCCACATTCCGACAAACCCAATCAAGGTTGTCACAAGGCCAAGTGTTATCCCCACCCAGACGCGAGACAACGCCTCGTTGCCAGAGACGTTTCCATCCGGCCCTGCCCGTTCGCAAAAGTAGTGGAAAACATAGTCAACTGAAATCCCAACCAGGCTCCCTCCGAAAACGAGCGTCAGAAGGTGGACGTTCCCAAAGATGAAGAGACACGATGCAAATCCCGCCAAAGCACCAACACCAATCGACAGCAGGCTGGCCACCAGAGGCAGGCTTGAGCGAAATACAAACAGTACAAGTGCAATAACACCCACTAGCGAGCCAAGGCCCACCGTGGAAATTTCGGCCATTGCTGTTTCTGTACCCTTGGCAGCATGACGCACCACACCGGCACTCCACAGCGTGGTCTCCGGCGAAAACTGTGTCAGGTCCAGATGGGCCTGTGCAAGCGCCAYCTGAAACGCCTCTTGCATGTCAATGGAAAAGGGACTTCTGGAAAGACTGAAGGCCAGCGCGACGTACACGCGCCCCTCATATTCAAAAAATCCCCTACCGTCCTCGATACGCAAGTTTTCTGGCGAAACCGGAAAGGCATCCGCAAGATAAGGTGGCAGGAGCAAAAGCGGGTCGGCTCGGACTAATTGCGAAGTCAAAATGGTCGAAGGGTCTGAGTATCGACGCACAACCTGCGTGGTAATGTCGTCAACATCGCCCTGCTTCAAGAGTTGCGACATATGCCGGTCTATCAACCCATGTCGATGCTCGACAAAGAACGAAAACCGTTCCTTCTGATCCACCTGCCCCGAAGATCGAACAGGAGTGAACCCCAGGGAAACTGGAAACGCCTCTTCAACCAGACGTGCCGCTTCAAAAGCCTGATCCAACTCGTTGGTACCCACCAAAAGGATGATGCGGCGTTCAAAAACTTCGCGCCTCTCTTTCACAACCCTTTCAACGGCGGGAGAGCGGTCATCTATGGGCAATAGTTGGATCAGATCAACACTCAAACTGTCGCCAGATTGCACCCGTAAGAAAACAGCTCCCATCAGAGCCAAAACAATGAGGACCCACCCCCACCGTGCTGCGCCAGCAAGAATTTGACTATTCTTGGAAATAGCGAAGCTCCTTAGCACTCAAGGGAGTAGCATCCGGAAGATAATTGGTGAACAGAAGTTGGGTCCAGTCGCCTCTCGCTTCCCGCACCACAAGTTCCCTCACGACGCTATCGCCAGAAATCTCTATCGAAGAAATGATGTTGAACATCGCAGTGCCCCTCGGGGTGAGCACGACCTCCCAGGAATTTTCGGACACTGTTTCTTCTACAACAAAATTCTCCGCCAACCCTTCAAAGTCAGCAGAGAGAATTGGCATAAGAATTGTGACCAAAGCAGATAGTGCAGGACGCGTTGAAAGCGGTGTGCGTTGACGGGCTGTTTCCTCATTCCACTCTGTCACATGAGAGCGCGTCAAAGAGAGGTTGGTTTTGAAAGGTGCTTCGACCAGCCAGGCAAGCCCCTGGTTCTCAGCAAAGACCATTTTTCCTTCTGTGAGGAGTGGCCTTGTGAGAGCTTCCACGTGACGCTTTTGAGTAAAGGATGCTCGGACAATCGGGGACTTGCTTAGCCGATCGGAAATTTCTGCCAAACCACCTGTTTCGGCAGCCCCCACCGCTGAGATAGACAGCGCAAAAACCAGCAATGTTAAAGACAAAAGTCGCCGAAAATACATCAGGCTACTCCTAATTTTTCGCAAAGGACGGCGGGTGTACCAAGATATAACTCACCTGTCTCAATATCGACCGGCACCATAATCGTATGCCCTTTTGTTAGTCTCCCGCCGGTTGCCTCGTCCCTGATCTCGTAGGCAATTTTGAGACGGAGATCATATTCAACCAATTTGGCAAGCACCCGCAATTTTTGCCCCAGCCGGGCTGGCTTGATGTATCTCAGATGCACGTCAATGACGGGCCACGCGTACCCGGAATCTTTCATCTCCTGGTAGTTATATGAAAACTTGTCGAGCAGTGCTCCGCGCGCAATCTCAAAATACTTCAGGTAGTGGCCGTGCCACGCCACCGCCATAAGGTCGACATCATGGAAAGGTACCTGAACGATTGCCTCGGCCTCGGGCCAGGAAGTCAGATCGGATGTCATACGCATTCCCCGTAAAGCGGCCAGTGTGCCTGTTGGATCAAATCAACGAACTGGCGCAGATCCTGCTCCAGAGCTCGATCTTCATCCAAAAATTCAAACTCTGTTGCGATACTCTCGACAAATTCCTTCAAATCACTACTCAGCTTGTTGCCACCCTTGGCGATACGGCCTCGCAACAGCACCGCCTGAATGGTCGCCAACAGGTGAGCTGCGACGACTTGGTCTGTCAGTTGAAGAACACGCAGGCAATCCCTTGCCGCGATTGTACCCATACTCACCTTGTCCTGATTGTGACACTCGGTCGATCTGGAAAAAACACTCGCCGGCATCGTGAGCTTCAATGCCTCAGCGGTCCATGCTGATACACCAATTTGCACAGCCTTAAATCCGTGATTGATCGCGGTGCGTGGACCCGTTGCACCCGACAGGTTGGCTGGCAAGCCGTTGTTGAATTTCGTATCCACCAGCAGCGCAAGTTGCCGGTCGAGCAAATCAGCCACATTCGCAACGCAGTTTTTCAGACTATCGGCAACAAACGCAATATGACCGCCATAGAAATGGCCACCGTGAAGAACATGTTCGTCTTCCCCGTCGATGATCGGATTGTCGTTTGCACTGTTAAGTTCGGTTTCAATAAATTGCCGCATCCACGGCAGACTATCTTGCATAACCCCGATTACGTGGGGGGCGCACCGGATAGAATAACGGTCCTGCAGACGTTCCGGATTGCGAGGAGGCTCACCAGTCTCAAGATCAGAACGGACCCACGCCGCAATTTGCATTTGGCCCGGATGTGGCTTGGCAAGGAACAGTCGCTCATCAAAATGAAAGCCATTCCCATCGATCGCAACAGTTGCGAGTGATGTCAGCCGCGCGGCCATACGCGCAAGATAGCCCGCACGGACAAATGCATCGCACGCCAACGCCGTCATGACAGCCGTGCCATTCATGATGGCGAGGCCTTCTTTGGGTCGCAGCACCAATGGCGTGATTGCCAGCTCATCATGCATCTTCACGGCAGATTTCAATACGCCTTTATGTAGAACCTCGCGCTCCCCGATAAGCATTGCGGCCACGTACGACAGTGGCGTCAGGTCTCCACTGGCTCCAACAGACCCCTCCTCGGGGATCAGCGGCACAATATCTTCGTTGATGAACAGAACGAGACGTTCGAGCAGTTCCAGACGAACCCCTGAGTAACCGGCGGCAAGGGAAGCAAGGCGAACAACGAGCACAGCTTTTGCAATTTGTGGACTTAGATGCGCACCCAGACCACACCCGTGAAAACGCGTTAAGTGCAGAGGAAGCTCTTCCACCAACTCCGCTGGAATATCTACCGTACAAGAATCCCCGTAACCTGTTGTGACGCCATAAACACGCCCATCTTCCTCGATCAATTTTTCAAGAAACTCGGACCCCTTGCGAATACGATTGAGAAAGTCTTCGTTCCGCGAAAGAACAACCTGCATCTGCCCCTTGGCAACCCGGCAGACATCCTCAACTGTCAGTGGTTTCTCACCAATCACAATAAGCTCACGAGCGCTCATGTGGCTGCCCATCCTGTTGCCAGATACTCCATTACTCATACTCCTTCGTCTTCTCGCTGCTTTTGATTGAGGTCATTGCCTGCTTGTTTCCAAAAGTCAAAAAAGTTAAACCATTGGTAGGGCGATCTGAGAGCGTGGAACTCCAATCTCCTAGCAAACCTGGCAATATGCGATTGAAGCACCTCATCGCGCCGTTTGCGTGGTAGGTCGATCTGATCAGCAAACCGCTCCAGCTTAATGTGATAGCCATCCTCCTGCTTGATGCAAAAAATCAACAAAACAGGGCATTTGAAAAGCGATGCCAGAATGTAGGGGCCTTGCGGAAAGGGAGCCTGCTTGCCGAGAAAAGGGGCCCAGCCGTGTCGATCAGACCGACTCTGCGGCGTCCTGTCACCGACAATGACCACAATCTCCCCCCTATCCACCGCCTCCTGCAAGCGCATGGCGGTTCCAGGTCCAATCTCCGTGGTTTGGATCAATGAGATACCAGCATCTGGGTTCACATCACGGATTAAGCGATTGAAGTTTTCAGAGTGCTTCGTGTGAACCAGAACATTGAGTTTAACATTTCTGTGTTTCTGACTGAGCGCACGACACACCTCCATATTTCCAAGATGGGACCCGATCATCACGGCTCCCCGGCCTTTCTCCGCCAGACGATCAAATATATCTCCGTTCTCGAAGGTAATGTCGTCGATCTGAACGTCGCCAGCCCATGCCGCAATCTTATCCAGTATTGATTGGCCGAACGCATAGAAATGGCGGAAAGCACTGGACCAGTTTGGCTGATCTTTCAACGCCGGATTCTCAGTAGGTGTTTCATAAACACGTTGCAGAAAGTTCTGAGACGCGCGACGTGTTTGACCTGAAAATAAGAAAAAATAGAAAACCACCGGCATGAGGAAAACGGAAAAACCGGCTCTCCCCAGAACACGGTAAACTCCCAGCATGATACGCAGTCCCAGGTAGACGCCCCTTTCCTCAAAGCTAGCCCAATGGGTGGGTTCTGCAGTCCGGCCAAAGAAGTTTCTCATATTCTCCTCACCGGTTTATTCAAAAGGAGACGTGGTAGGCGCAGCAGCATCCCAAAGAACAGCCTTGTGTGCATTTTTGTAATGAGCCAATTGTCCGCCAGCAGCCTGAAGTTGGACCTGCCCCCTTCCGGATACACCACTTTGGTCGGGATGAAATATATCGGTACGCNAGACCAACTCAATCGAACCAGAACCTCTGTATCAAAATCCATCCCCCGGCCAAGCTGGCTGTGGTTCAGGATGGGAATGGTTTCTGCCAGAGGGTACAAGCGAAACCCACACATGGAATCCTGAATCTCRAAAGACARYGTCTCAATCCACACCCAGACATGCGTYATGTAYCGACCAAYAAGRCGMCCYARTGGMACSGTATCRTCAAAGAYCGGWCGACCGCARAAGACAGMASYTRWCTCGGYTTYGCCCYYKRCCAGAAACTTCGGAATGTCYKCAACTGWATGTTGMCCGTCAGCGTCAATTTGCAAGGCATGACTAAATCCGGCGTCCTGCGCTGCTCGCAACCCGGTTATCACGGCACTTCCTTTACCCAAATTTCTGTCATGCCGTAAAAGTTCGACCTGCGGATCGGTGGAAGCATCATCCAGCGCGGACACCTCAACAGCGCTCCCATCATCAATGAGGAAAAGCGGCAATCCGAGGTCAAGTAGTTCGGTGACCATATGCCTTGCCGACACACCATGATTGTATACGGGCATGATGATGCAAGGATGAAAATCAGCCATCGTCCCCCCTTGCAAAGACGATACGCCCTTTCGAATGTTCCGCATCTTCGCTCCAATACCGAAAGAGGACACGTGACTTTTCAGGTTCATAGGAGAGATCAAGGTGCAGTTTTGTGTTTGGAGAAATAATTTCAAAAAATTTGATAACCTCCAATCTCTCAAAATCACCTCCAAGAACAAACAATCGCCGCGCCGCGCACTCTGCCCAAGTGACTTGCGCCACCCCCGGCAAGACTGGTGCAATATCGAAATGTCCATCAAACCAAATTTGGTCAGCGGAAATTTCCAAATGCAGTCGGGCCGTTTGACCTGTTACGTCTTCGGACAAAATGTTGGGGTCTGTCGATACCCGCTCAAACATGGCTTGAGCTGCAGCCTCGGTAATCTTACCTTGCGCGTTTTCGGGAAGCTGACCGACAAACCTCCATTTTCGCGGAAGACCCACGGAGGAAATGTGCTGTCCAAGCGTGGCGCGTAGGTTTTTTACCCAATCCCTCTTTCCAACATCTCGTAGCTTTTTCCACCCCAATGCGGAAGGAACGACCAAAACCCCAATCGTCACTCGTAAGTTTCGCTGAAGAGGAACGCATTTCACCTCTTCGATCTCTTCCATTGATTTCAGACGCATTTCAATCTCGGAAAGAGAAATACGTCGCTCCTCAATTTTAAGAATCCGGTCCGCCCTACCTTTGAGTAGAAAGTTTCCATCGTCCCTCATGTCCGCCAGATCTTCTGTCTGAAAAACACCCGCAGTGATATGGGGTGAGGCCACACGAAGCCGCCCATCATCACTCAATGATAGCTCAACACCTTCGAGCGGTGCCCAATAGGTGGCCACCCCCGCATCATAGACAGCCCGGTGACCGATCCCCCCCGTCTCGGTGCTCCCATAGACTTCACGAAGGGGATGTAAGAGACGTGCGTTGTAAACAGCGGCGACATCTGGCGCGAGAGGCCCACCCGACGAAAACACCCCCTTCAGCCTCTGCAGAGACTGCCAATCCATCACAGCGACTGCACGCTTGAGAAACGCCGGGCTCGAAACAAGGAAACAATTCTCGTGCACCGACAACCGCGATGGAACTTCCTCGGGGTAGCGGATCATATCTGCATCGAATACCCACCCGGCGGCGAGCGGCCAAAGGATACGGAAAAGCAAGCCGTAAATGTGGTAAGCAGGCACCGTAGCTAAAATTGTATAAGAAGAAAGTTCGGAGAATGTTGCGTGAAGTGTTGCCACTTCCGCCTGCAGGCAATGAAACGGTTTTACAAATGCTTCAGGGTTACCACTTGACCCGGATGTATGAAGGATGATCTCCGCCACGTTGGGATCAAAACTACCGAGCACATGTCCACTTCTGCCGCCTGACAGCGAGAGACAGGTTCGGCCCGGCAGCTCACGTCCAATCACACCGTCCACCCCGGCAGCAATCTCCGCCAGGTGCCCGTCCTGATGATTGGCCGGCAGAACCGGACGTCCGCCAGCATGCAGAACCGCGAAAATCGCAACCGCAAGCTCCCAACCATCCTCATAAATAATCAACCAATCACCACCGCCCTTTTGGGCGACACTTTCCGCCAGTCTGGACACTGCCGTTTTGAAATTAGAGAAATTGTATTCTTCCAATCCACGCACCGCGACGGGTGTCTGTTCACCTCGGGCGGACAGAAACAATTGATCAAGAGGCAGAAACGGTGTTGTCGTCATTGCGTCATCACCCGACGCCGTTTTACCCATTGACGAACCACATACTCGATGGAGAAAAGCCCTCCCATCAAAAGATAGGATAGGAACCCATTGTAGAAGGTCCACACCTCGAAACTACTTTCCAGCGCAGTGTACAAAGCCACCGCCCCATTCAGCACAAAAAAGACACACCAGACCATCGTCACCTTTCGTGTATAGGCCACCCCCTCTGGTGATAAATCTGGTTCAGAAAGCCGTGCGAGTTTTTCGATAATAGTTGGCGGATAGAACAGGGAAACCGAAAACAGAACGAGCAACAATCCACTAACAAAAACGGGATAGAGGCGGAGTGCGTCAATGCTCTCAAACAGAAAAGACGTCATGGCCACTATGACCAATACAAAGGCCGCAAAGATCATTTGACTCTGCATGGGCGCAGAGGGGCCAGCACTCAAAATGCCAACGACCCGCGCGATTGCCAAAACAATGAGGAGAAGTGCAAGTACGCGGATGTCGAGATAATTGAGCCCGAAATATACCAATAGCGGGTATGCAAGCAGAATGGCAGCAAACACCGCCTTGATCACCGCTCCCATCGGCCCCATCGTTTTATGCGCTCACCAATTGGTGGAGCGCGTCCAGCACATCCCCAACGGTGCGTACCTTTTTGAAATCTTCCGGCTCGATTTTTTTGCCTGTCAAATCCTTCAGGCCAATCATGAGATCAACCGCATCAATGCTGTCAATGTCCAGATCTTCATAGAGATCGGCACTTTCGACAATGGAAGCGGGTTCCAGTTCAAAGCTCTCGACCAATATGTTTTTCAGCTTTTCAAATAATTCTTCGCGGGTTTTCATCTCAATCTCCAGCTTCAATCCAACATCACGCCATTTGATGCGAGGTGACAAAATTTGCGAGCGTGTTAACTGAGAAAAAATGCTCCTGCAAATCTGTGGCGGAGGCATCAACTTTGAGCCCGTATTTTTTTTGCAGCGCCAATCCAAGCTCTAGAGCATCAATCGAGTCAAGACCAAGGCCCTCACCAAACAAAGGGTCTGTTGCAACAATATCAGCTGGAACTATTTCCTCTAGGTCGAGCGTCTCGATAATCATGTGTTTTATTTCTTCAATGAGCTCGCTCATGTCGTTCAACCCCTTCTACTAAAATTTCCCTAAGCATTTTGTTCATTCGCCTGCTGGCTAAACTCAAGCTCTCCCCTTCAATGATATAGGGGCCTGGGTCAATCGCGGCCCTCACATCCATGCGCAGATGCATGCGCTTGGATGGAATTTGGTACCACTTTTCCGCCTTAGTCAGCGTGGTTGGATTATTCGTTATCGTTATGGGTATGAACGGTGTTCTACTTCTAACGATAATGGACGCAGCCCCTCTCATAAGTTTCATTGGTCTCCCCGGCACAGTACGCGTCCCTTCTGGGAAAATCACCAACTTCTCATCACCCTGAACACGGTCAATGCATTCCTCCAGCATACGCTCTGGAATATCGTTGGAGACATATCCGGTAGCCCACATTACACCCATCATAAATGGATTAGACCATGCTGCCTTTTTGACAATACACAGTGCGTTGGGAATGCACGCAACGATAAAAACAACATCAATGAGCGATGGATGATTGGCGACAACAATTCCCGATGAGTCATCCTCCAGAAACTCTACCCCCTCAATTTTGTAGGTAAGAACGCCAGCAATTTTCATGGTCCAAACAAACAATTTGAAAGACCGGTGCACAACATACTGACAACGCCTTTGGGCACGCACTCTATTCGAACTGAAAAGGTGAATGAGGGGGAACAACAGAAAGCCGATAGCAATGCCGCCCAACCCAAATAGCGTGAAGCAAAGCCCGGTCGCAAATAGTCGCCAATAATAGTTGAATTTAGTGAACATGCCGCTGCCACTCCCAGGTGAGCCGACGCGTCTTCACCGCCACAGCTTCACTTCCTCCAAGAAGAAGCCGCAGAACACGCAATACCGGATGTTCTTCTTCCACATCAACTGTAGAATTTGTAGTCGACGCAGCAGTAGAGGACGCCTGCCAACTCAAGGACAGGCACTCCTCGGGCTGAGGAAGCCGAATAGAAATTGCTATCGCCAAAGGGGCTTTCAACTCCGGAGAGGGGTTTCCATAGAACGTGGGCAGTGGTTCATCGTGGTAGACCACTAGAGCGCGCGTGCATTTTCCATTCTTCAGCGCCGTCCACGCCTCCAAAACTCCCGCTTCAAAAGTCGCCTCGCCCGCCGTCACCGTTGTTGATGAGGTTCTATCTTTATGGATGATCGTAAAGTGCCCGGCTGAAGTATTATGGACAGATCCGCTGAAAGCCGCCGGCGACATAGGCTCACCTCGAAGCATTCCTCTCAACGCCTCAACGGTGCGGTTATATTCACCATACCTGGAGCAAAAAACATAGAATGGGCGAGCCTCGTCTATGCGGCACGCTTCAGCCACCTCAAGCGACATCCGGCTCAAGCGGCTCAAACGTCGGCGCACCATTGGTTTTACAAATGAGACTTCCGGCTTTGCATCAGGTGGCCCCAACACCCTCTCCCCACGCGCCCACGCCTTCCACTCATCTCGCGTTTCAATACCAGGCGCCCAGGCGGCCCACCGATCGACGCTCACAGAAATTTGGTTACGCACACCCCTACATCCCCTCTACGACCAAGATAGGTTTCACTAACTTGGTAACCTCGGGTAATTTTAGATCATCCCTATAAGCATAGCAAATTTAGGGTTTTTCACCCAGACGGCCCCCCGGTTTCGGGCCTCTCAGTTGGCACCACTCGCTCAGATCACATCAATCCAGCGATCCAACAATGGACGCGCGCTGCGAGAGCTCTATCCAGTTGCCGTCTGGATCGCGCACCATCGAAATCCGTGCGGTTTCTCCAAGCGTAACCGGCGCAAGCGCTTCTCGCCCTCCGGCATCCAGCACGCGCGCATGTTCTTCATCCACTTTGAAAACCTGAAACGTGACGTATCGCCACCCTTTGCCTTTGAACTCTGCGTCCGAAGGCGCGTCCGCCCCCTCCTCCAGCAAGATCAGACTCTCTCCCGCCTGAAAGGCAATACCTGGTCCATAGGGTTTTTCTGGAAACCCAAAWGCTTGGCTATAGAACCGCCGATGCGCATCAAGATCGCGCACGACAAGCCGCACGCCGATCTGTTCAACACCCATCGTGCCCGGCGGCACCAGCGACAGTGCATTGCCATCCGGGTCCACGAGAGGCCGCACAGCGCCCTCACCTTTCCGGGCAATCAACAATTCCCGGTACCCGCTGGCAGCCACCTCAGGAAGCGGATCGACAAAATCATTGATCTTCAACACCGATCCCAACACATCATGTCGATGCTGATGCTGACCGCGTCGAACTTTCAACAGATGATCAAACGGAATGCCCGCATCTTCCTGCCAGAAGGAAAGCATGGCGTCTGCATTGTTCGTCGAGAGCCCAATATCCATGCGTGGTTTAGCAAGCTGCATAATCATATTGATAGAGACTCCCGATCTTCCCAGTTTCAAATTGTTTTGAAACCATAACCTATCTGTCAGTCAGGGCGTGAGCGTCGTGGCCGCGGTCCCAAAAACGGCGCCCCCCTTTTTCAGCTGCTCAACCAGGTTGGTCCCAGCCAAGCCCGGTGGCCGCGCCGTCGCCCAGATAACAGAGAAACGGCGGGAAGGAAGCTGTGCAATTTCTTTGCAGTCGATTTCTGCAAGCCGCCCAGCCTCAATCAAAGTGAACCCGACATCAGAGGGAACAAAACCCCACCCGAGCCCCGCAGCCAGCAAGTCACATTGCAGCGGCAGACCATCCACCAGCCAAACATCCGTGTGATGCACCCGGTAATCCATCACGTCAGTGCCCGGTGGACCTTCTGCCAGATGAATTTGACGATAATCCTCCAACTCCCGAAGCCCGATGGCAGATCCAGCCCTGCCCAAAGGGTGATGAGGGGCTGCAACCGGGGTCATCACTTCACGAACGATCTGCGTGCCGTCGATGCCATCCCATTGCATGCCCCGTTCCAAAGGAACAATGCCAAACCCCACGCAACCGCTCCGCACATCTTCGATCACTCCGCTGGAGTAAGACCGGCTCACATTGAGCGCCACATGAGGATGGAGTTCATCGAAGCCAGCCAAGGCTGACACAAGCACCGATTGAGGAAAGGCTGCATCAACAGCAATTGCCAAAACGGCTTCCACTTTTGACCGCATCAAATGAATTTGGGCTTCCATGCGCTCGACGTGGCGCAGCAGCATCTCCGTTTCCCGTACAAATGTGCGCCCCTCATCCGTCAAAGACGGTTGCCGGGAGGATCTGTCAAAAAGCATAAAGCCCAGTTGTTCTTCCAGCGTGTTGATCGTGTAGCTCACCGCAGAAACAGCCCGTCCAAGAGACTTGGCTGCTTTCGAAAAACTCCCTTTTTCAACGATCAACTGAAAAACCCTCAATTGTTCGAGTGCATTTGGATGCATCTGACATTCCAGTATTTTTGAACGTGTAGTGAAATATTATATGACTTACTTGAACAATGGATAGTGTCCAAGTTCCCTCCACGCTGCAAACTGGAAGGAACCGGACATGACAATAGAGATCACCCGCCGCGATTGGCTGCGCGGAACAACAGCCCTCAGCGCTGCCGCCGCATTCTCGTCTCTCGCTCCCCATCAGCTTTTGGCTGCCACCGATCCTTACGCCAGGCTGGATGCCACCGCCCAGGCATCCCTGGTTGCCAAGGGCCAGGTGAGCCCCCTTGAGCTTGTCGATGCGGCCATCCGGCGGATTGACCAGCTGGAACCCCAACTCAACGCCCTCATCAGCATGGGCTTCGAACAGGCACGCACGCGCGCTCAGTCAGGCGACCTCCCCGATGGCCCTTTCAAAGGGGTGCCCTATCTGATCAAGGACCTGATCGATTATCCCGGTCTGCCCATGCTCTCAGGCTCCCAAATGACGACCGGTAACATGTCGACTTATCGCTCTCCCTATATCGACAGGACGGATGGCACCGGGCTGATTGTTCTTGGAAAATCAACGACGCCGGAATTCGGGTTTATCCCCTCCACCGAACCCGTTTTCGATGCACCCACACCCAATCCCTGGAACACAGGGCACTCAGCCGGTGGCTCAAGCGGTGGTGCCGCCGTTGCTGTTGCATCGGGCATGGTGCCGTTTGCTCATGCGAGCGACGGTGGTGGGTCGATCCGCATCCCGGCTTCCTGTTGTGGCCTCTTCGGTCTCAAGCCATCACGCGGCCGCCAGCCCAAATCCCGCACCTATGATCGCACGCCAGACCTAAGCGTCGAACATTGCCTCAGCCGCTCCATTCGCGACAGTGCCCGCCTGTTGGCAGCGACCGAACGCCAAGAGGAAAAGGCACTCCTTGCGCCCACTGGGTTTGTAGAAGGGCCAACAACAGTACGGCGCACCATTGGGTGGTCACCACGCACCCTCGAACAGTCTTACATGCACGCTGACGTGAAAGCGGCGATTGAAAACACCGCCCTCTTGTGTCGGGATTTAGGACACACGCTCGTCGAGATTGAGCTTCCCTTTTCCGAGAGTGACTTCATCCGCCAGTTCAAAACCGTCTGGGCAGCGGGCGCTGCTGGCATTGTCGGCCGCTACAAGGAACAGACAGGAAGAATACCGGACGAAACCGTGCTCGAACCTTTCACACTGGCTTTTGCGAATTATTTCTACGGCTTGCCGACGGAAGCTCTCCCAGCCGCATTCGCATTCCTCACAAGGGTCGAAAGACAGGTCCACAGCCTGTTTGGAGAGATCGATCTGTATCTGTCGCCAGTTCTGTCGACACCCCCACCCGCCCTCGGTCATCTGGCCCCAACGGTCTCTTTTGAAATTTTATGGGGGCGTCTGGAAACATATGCACCTCATACGCCGTGGCAGAATGTGGCCGGTGTCCCTGCCATGTCGGTTCCGCTCTCTAAGAGCCGAGAGAAGCTCCCCATCGGAAGCCAGTTCACCGCCGGGCTTGGTCGCGAAGACATGCTGCTGCAGCTTGCGTATGAGCTGGAGCAAGCCACCCCCTGGGCCCATCAATGGCCATCCCTTTCAAGCGCCTCTTTGTGAGAAATACTATGGAACAGACCTACACAATCTTTATCTTGGTGCGCGCCACAAAAGCCTGGCTGCTGCTATCCCATGAAGAACGGGCGGCCTATGCACAGGGCGAATTTGCATCCTGTCTCGCACCGTTTCCGACAGTCACCCTTCGGTATTTTGATGCGGAGGCTTTCACCAGTCAGTGCAGCGACGTCTTCATGTTTTCCGCAAGCTCGCTGCCGGACTATTGCGCCGTCATGGACCGCATCCGGGACTCGCGCCTTTTAACGGAACCCTATTTCGAATTCCTCGAAACAATCATGTCGGTGGAAGACACTTACCGGGGCATGGCAGAGAAACAACTGAAGGTTGGATCCTAAAAAGACGTCTCTGTGTGACACAAAGAAAAACCGGCCCCATAAAGGGACCGGTTCTCCGAGATCAGCTATCAGCGGTTAACGCCGGAGCCCCCACTCCATGAGGCGTACCCGCGAGCCGACCCCTAATCAATTAGCCCAGGAAAAGAACCAGCTATAGTCATTGGAGCCACCGCTACCACCAGAGCAAGCATAGGCTGGTTCTGATGTCATGAGCAGAGCGCCCGTACCTGTGGCAAGAGCGAACATGGCGCCAAAGATCATCATGCGTGTTTGTTTCATTTAGAGACTCCATGTCCTGCTAAGGACCATTTCGAGGGACAATCAAGTATTCCCGCTCTCCTACGCACATCGCATGCCAACTGATACATCGGTCGACCACGCCTCCTATGTCAGGATCATCGACAAACATAATAAGGGCCGCACAATGGCGGCCCTTGATACGTATCCATCCGGTGGGGGTCAGCAGCGTTCCACTATCCCGTTGCAGCGACCCCTTCAAGGATTGTCTGTGTTTTCTAGGCTTCGGCCTTTTGACCGACAGTGCTCAAATCCTGTGGCGACACATAACCTGAGCCCTGCAAAGCCTCACTCTGCTCCGCCCTGTCAAACGCTGCCATGATATCGCTGAACCGCGCTTCCACTGCAGGGCGCATATCAGGATGCGTAAAGATATAGAGCTCGTTGTCGCGTACAGCTTCCAGAACACGCGCCCCAACCCGGTCAGGGTCAAGACCGTTCAGGACAAACTCAGCTGCACCTGTCATGTCAGCATCTTCAGCAGGGACCGTCTCGCCATATTCTTCCTGGCGTGCCCGACCGGATTCATGAATGCGTGTCTTCACAAAACCAGGACACAAAACAGACACCCCAATATCAAGGGGTTCCAGCTGACCACGCCAGCCTTCTGACATCGCCACAACAGCAAACTTGGTCGCGGTATAGGGTTCCATCCCCGGAGGCGACACCATGCCAGCCATTGAAGCTGTGTTGACAAAATGACCGCCTTCGCCTTGTGCCCGCATAATCGGAACAAAGACTTCCGTGCCATACACAACGCCCATCAGATTAACGTCGACAATCCAGTTCCAATCCTTAGGTCGCATGTCCTCGATCGGACCCCCAACGCCAACACCGGCATTGTTGCAAACCACATGGACTTTTCCATACTCATCAAGCGCTTCCTGCGCAGCACGTTCAACAGAGGTACGAGACGCGACATCGCACTCAACACCGATCGCCTTGACCTGTCGAGCGTGCAGATCGGCCAGGGCAACTTTGATCGCCTCGGGATCAATATCAGCCACAACAACGTTCATGCCCGCTCTGCCAAAAGAACGTGCCATAGACAATCCGATGCCACTCGCACCGCCGGTTACAAAGGCCGTCCGACCTTCCAGGTGTTTCATCAAGCTGCTTTCTGTTTGTATGTATCCAGAGCATCAAATGCCGCCAGCAATTTCTTGCCGTCATCCTTCAACAATAATCGTTCCTTGATCGCCTCATAACTTTGATCGCGGGACAGATCGAACTGTGTCACCCCGTGCCAGGTCACCATGTTGTTCCATATTGGGTCGATCAAATCCGTCCCCGCCACAGTGCCGCCATCAACGGTTTTGAATGTGAAGCTCCGCATTTCCGATATCACGGTTTGCAAGTAGCCCACATGCACAGCCTCATCGATACGGATGCGCCCCACCATGGTCGCTGCCATGTCAGCATCTTCTTTCCGAGACCCAAACAATTCGCCATCGTTCATCAGATCCATGCTGTGCGCAAAAAAAGCTTCAGCCCGCACTTCAATCATCAGCACATTCATGAGCAGCAAAATAAGCTGTTCGAAACCTTCGGGAAGTTGCGGCATCAGCCGCCCTTCATCAGGTCGACCAATCGAGTTCGTTGGCTCAACAAGGGGATAAGCATCTTTGCCAAAAATCAGGTCGCGCGCGGCGAACCACATCGCATCATGAGCCCCATATTCCGGCTTGGCCGGATCACCACCTTCATCCGCCCCATGCGCATAAAGCAGGCCCTTGTGCAGATGTCCGGTCGCGGTCTCGGAAATATCGTCGACAATAATGCTCTGAAAATCCGGTGCATCGATTGTGCAGAGAATTTGCCCTCGCGCTTCAACAATCCCGGTGATCGTCAATGAGTTCCAAAAAGATTCGCCATACCCATTGTTGATCAGAAATTTTTGCTGTTCCAAGTTGGGGAAATTGCCCCTCTTCAGAAGATCCAACGTCGCCTCAACCAAATCCCAGCCCTTGTTTTTCAAGGATGCCTGCCAGGCATGAATGGCGGGCCACCGGTGCAACGTCTTTGGCGACAGATAGGTCCCAGCTTCGTCAAACCCTCCATGCAGCAGGTATCCGACTTCTTTTTGCTGACGGGCATAATCATGATCCGCCATCAATTCGTCGCGGCTGTAAATAAGTTTGTCCATTGGCTCTTCCTCTGGTCAGTGTCCAGGTGTCAGCGTGATCGTGGTTTTTTGCCGACCCTATGATGATCTAATTATTTGGTCTCAGCGTGCGTGTGATTGCACGGCTCATCTTTTCAATCGCTTCCGCCTGATCTATTCCCGCACGATGGGCATACGCACCACCTTGACGAATGATCCCGACGATGAAGTGTCCCGCAAACATCGGATCAACATCCGCTGCGGCAACACCCTCCTCGCTCCATTTGCGCACAATGTCCGCCCACTGCTCTGCCCAGCGATCAACCGGCATTTTTTTGTCTGTCTCACCCGTCGCCAGCACGTTGATATCGGTAAGGGCGGCAGCAAGAACACCTGCGTTTTCAGCCGAGAATTCAAAGATCGCTTTCAGGACTTCTCTAATACCCTCATCAAGCGTGTTGACGTCCGCCAGATGCTCCTCGATGAAAGCTTCCAGCTCCGCCGACGCGTCCTCCGCAAACGAGAGAAAGCAATCAAACTTGTCAGCAAAATGCAGATAGAACGTGCCGTGGCCCACACCCGCAAGTTTGGAAATATCCTGGGGACGTGTCGCGTGATATCCCCGCTCCACAAACAATTTTCGGGCAGCGGCAAGAATGCGCTTCCTACTCTCCAAACGCCGTTTGGAGGGCGCTGGAGCAGCGGCCTCTTCTGACCCATCGATAGTTAGGGTTGCATTGTCGCCATCTTGGTGTGCATGATTATTTGTCATTTGCAGAGTGTTTGTTGAATCTGACAATTTGTCAACATTCAACACCACATAATTATGGCAAAGCTCCCAAAGCAGAACTCAGTCTTGCAGGCGCGTGAACACATAGCTTGAAGCATCCGACAGTGCAGGTCGAAAGACATAGCCGTCTTCCGCAAAGTCCTTGAGACCCTCTGGCTGATCAATCTGATGTTGCACCAGAAAGCGCGCCATCATGCCCCGTGCCCGCTTTGCATAGAAGGACACGATTTTGGCGACACCTGCGCGCTCTTCTTTAAACACCATTGTCAAAACGTCGGGCTCTAGTGCGGAGCGATCAACTGATTTGAAATACTCAACSGASGCGCAATTGACCACGACGTTGGCACCRCCGGAYGCYTCGCAATCCTCRTTCATCAGAGTKGAAATMCGGTCCTGCCAAAACGCATAAAGATCAGCCCCGCGCTCGTTTTTCAGCCGTGTCCCCATCTCCAGCCTATGTGCCTTGATAAGGTCCAGGGGTTTCAACAACCCATAGAGACCGGAGAGAATGCGAAAATGATCTTGAGCATAGAGAAGCTCCGCCTCATCTAATTGAGCAACATCAAACCCTTTGTAAGTGTCGCCTGCATAAGCAAAGACAGCTGGTTTCGCATCACTCGCCGGGTCCGACACATCAAATGCCTGAAAACGCAGATAGGTGAGATCTGCCAGGGTTTCCGACAGGCTCATCAGCTTCCTGAAGTCAGCCCGTGAGCGCTTTTTGGCGACCGCGCCAACCCGCGCTGCGTCCTCCAACAGACGCGGCACACTCACCGGCAAAGGCCGTTCCAAGGGTGAAAAATCCAGCGCTTTGGCGGGAGAAACAACAACAAGCATGGCGACAAAATCACATTTCACAGGTTTCAACGAGAAGGGGCACCCTCTCCTTACAAAGTCAGAGCGTCAATCGATTCGACGGCCTGACAGACCAAACTCGCCCGCCCCGGTCACAGATTGTTGATCCACGCAATCGGGCATCAGGCGGACTGCACGCTATGGTTMCCCACCAGGCTTTCAGATCAGCAGGAGATCACCACCATGCAGCAGTCAATCAACCGCCGGAGAGGCACCTTTCTAGCTCTCGCCATCGCGGCTATTTTTCTTGTCACGCTGACAGCAACGGACACCAGCACCARAGCTGCMGCCAGCATCTCYAAGGASGAATTGGCGCAGGAAGAAGAAGATATGARAACGGCGGTAACSYTGATCGAGGCAGGTCAGTTTGGCGAYGCCATYRMYCGGCTSATGARTATCTAYAATGGCATYGGGGCWGGTGCAGACGCTCTCAACTATCTGGGCTACGCACATCGGCAGCTTGGCCASCACGACCTGTCACTTCAGTTTTATGAAGAGGCGCTTGAACTCGACCCCGAGCACTTGCAGGCACACGAATATCTAGGTGAGCTYTATGTCCAGACCGGGCAGCTGGACGACGCCGCAACGCARCTCGAAACCCTTACCAAGCTATGYGGYGCRTGCGACGAGTCAGAACAACTCGCCGAAGCGATTTCCCAAGCMCAGGCTGGRGAACAACACTCCGCYCTCGGCACCAMCTGGTAACCGSAANCAGACAGGCTGKGTAATARACCTACTCAGCCGCCTGACGRCGCGCCTCATGGATRACCCGCCACAGCTTTTGCGGTGTCACCGGCATGTCGATYGAGGTGACGCCATASGGCTTCAGGGCRTCAAKCACAGCWGAGATAAACGCAGCCGGAGCSCCAACSGTKCCCGCYTCGCCAGCMCCTTTMACCCCAAGCTCATTKGATTTYGCRGGTATCTCATTRTAGSWGRARTCGAAGTYCGGCATRTCRTCRGCACGAGGCATCCAGTAATCCTGGAAAGARCCYGTGATGAGCTGACCTGTYTCCTCATCRTACACCGTGTGCTCACCCATYGCCTGTCCRAGCCCCTGAGCAATGCCACCATGCACCTGCCCCGCGACAATGAGGGGATTGAGCACCGTGCCGAAATCATCCACGACCGTGTAGCGAACGATTTCCAGGTCACCGGTTTCAGGATCAATTTCCACTTCGCACACATGCGCACCATTGGGGAACGTATTGCCCTTCTGGTCATATTCACCATCCGCGCTGAATTCGCCCAGATCAACTTGTGTCTCGGCAATTTTGGCAACACGGAAGAGATCGATCCGGCGGTCGGTACCGACAACCGCAAACACGGCCTCGCCATCAGCTCCGCGAAACTCAACGTCGATAACCGCCGCTTCCAGTTCATTCGCGGCGATCTCACGCCCCTTCTCAATCAGCGTATCTGACGCAACACCCAGCGCGCCAGTCGCCATATAGACGGCCTTTGAGCCACCAGTTCCTGCACCACCAGCCAGCACATCACTGTCGCCCGCGTGAACTTTGATCTTCTCAACGTCAACACCAAGCCGACTGGAGACATATTGTGTCCAGACCGTCTCATGCCCCTGCCCATTCGTCTGAGAACCGGTATAGACGTGGACCATCCCTTCATCACCATCGACTTCCAGCCGGGCAAATTCGGTCATGCCCGCAGCGGTGCGTTCAACGTAATAGGCAAGGCCAATCCCGCTGAGCTTGCCTTGCGATGCGGACGCGGCACGACGTGTTTCAAAATCCTGAAAATCAGAGCCCTGCAACGCATCCGTCAGATTGCGGTCAAAGTCTCCGCTGTCGAAGGGAAGCGATGGCGCATTATTATAGGGCATGTCTGCGGCAGGAATGAAATTCCGCCTGCGCAACTCATCCGGCCCGATACCCAGTTCACGCGCAGCCGCATCCATCAACCGCTCAATCACATAAGAAGCCTCGGGACGTCCCGCTCCCCGATAGGCATCCACCGGGACCGTGTTGGTCATCACCGCTTTCACGCGATTGTAGAGAACCGGAACCTTGTAAACGCCCACATGCATGCCACGCGGTGCAAGCGTGGGAATAAAAGCCGCAAACTGGCTTTGATACGCCCCAAGGTTGGCAATCGTAACCACTTCAACACCCAGAATATGCCCGTCAGCATCCAGAGCCAGTTCCGCGTCCGTCACATGATCACGCCCCTGCGTATCCGACAGAAACGATTCACTGCGGTCAGCGGTCCATTTCACCGGATGCCCAAGCTGTTTGGCGGCAAAAAGAACAATGGGGTACTCGTTGTAGCCAAAGGTCTTCATGCCAAACCCGCCGCCAACGTCATCGGAAATAACCCGCAGTTTCTCAACTGGAATTTTGAGGCAGATTTCCGCGATACGCGCGCGCATCCCATGCACACCCTGGCTGCCCACATGCAGCAGATACTTGTCGGCCTCCGCATCGTAGGAACCAAGTGCCGCCCGCGGCTCCATCGCATTCACAACAATACGGTTGTTGATGAGGCTTACCTTGACGATATGAGCGGCCTTCGCTTTCGCCTCGGTCATCGCGGCCTCGTCGCCCATCTCCCAGTCATACACAATGTTTGAACCATGCTCCGCCCAAACCACAGGGACATCTGCTGCAGCTGCTTTCTGTGTATCCACAATGACCGGCAACTCATCATAGTCAGCCATCACCAATTCAGCCGCATCCCGCGCGAGAGCTTCTGAGGTCGCAACAACAACCGCCACCGGATCACCTGCATAGCGCACGCAGTCCCGAGCGAGGATGGGCCGTGTTGTTTTGTACATCGGTGTCCCATCGCGATTTTTGACCATCGCATAGGCGACGTTTGGTACTTCGCCATATCCCGCCGCATCAAAATCCGCAGCGGTATAGACCGCAAGCACGCCTTCAGCTGCTTGTGCCTCCGCGATATCGATCTCACCAAGCTTCGCATGCGCATAGGGCGAGCGAACGAGGACCGCATAAACCTGATCAGGAAGGGAAACATCATCCGTAAACCGGCCATGGCCCGTGATAAGGCGGTCGTCCTCGACCCGTCTCATGGATTGTCCAACACCAAACTTCACCATTGGTGATCCCTCCTGCTCAAAAAAACAAAATGCAACACGTGAGAGCCGTGACAGCATGCCGCCACGGCTTCAGCGCTATTCCTTAGATATTAATCCCGATAGGAAGGATCAACCCTGTCTATGGTCCGAAGCAATGCAGGCCACGCCAAATCGCCAATGCCATTTGCATCCTGGAACCGGGCCTGTCCGGCAACCTTCTCAATCACTTCAGGTGCAGGCAGCTGGATCTTGACGCCTCCGCCCAGGGCTCTAACCTGCATCGTGCAGGCCCGTTCAAGGAAGAACAGCCGCAGGAAAGCATCAGCACAGGTCGCGCCACAGGTGAGAAGTCCGTGGTTCCGCAGGATCATCGCATGCTTGTCGCCCAAATCAGCGATCAACCGCACCCGCTCGTCATGGTCCAGCGCGATCCCTTCATAGTCATGATAGGCAAGATCAGCCATCACCACCATTGAGGTCTGGCTGAGTGGCAACAGACCATCTGCATGGGTGGAGACTGCCACCCCATCGTCTGAATGGGTGTGGATCACCGCATGAGCGTCTTTGCCTTCTGCATGAACCGCACTATGGATGGTGAACCCTGCCGGATTGATCATGTAAGGCGTTTCCATGATGATATTACCATCAAGGTCGACCTTCACGAGGCTGGACGCTGTGATTTCGTCAAATGTCATGCCATAGGGATTAATCAGAAACTGGTTTTCCGTATCGGGTACGCGGGCCGAAATATGAGTGTAAATCAGGTCCGACCATCCATAATGCGCGACCAGTCGATAAGTGGCCGCAAGATCAACCCGTGCCTGCCATTCGGCATCAGAGACTTGCTCGCGAACAGATACATGGCTCGTGTCTTCAGCTACAGACATGTGGTTTCCTCCAGTAAATATGTGGTTGAGACAACAGTGGGCCACGCGACCTGTCCCTGTCAAACCACCCTGCTGCAAATCCCGGCTGTGACCCATCCACTCACTGCCGAAAAACACCACACCATAGGTAAAACCCGGTCTATGCTGACTGCATTGTTACTGAAGGGGTGCCTAAATGGCCTGGATTTCCATCGTACTGAGCCTGACCTTGGGCCTCATCGCTCTTCTGCATGGCGCTTGGGCCCTGGGCAGTCCGTGGCCAATGGAAAACGACAGAGACCTATCGCAGACCGTTGTGGGCGACCCCGGCAGAACCGTCATGCCGGAAAAGTGGCAATCGGCCCTCGTCGCGCTCTGCCTCATGGGGGCAGCCCTTTGGCCATTCGTCATGCTGCACGCAATTGTGATTCCGCTGCTGCCAGAACCTTTGATACCGCTGGGCGCCTACGCCTTGATATTCGTATTTCTGGGACGAGGGGCAATTGGCCTGACACCCTGGTTCAAACGGTTGCTGCCGGGCGATCCCTTTGTTCGCTACAATCGCATCTACTACTCACCGCTCTGCCTGCTCATTGGCATTGGCTTCGTGGCACTTCTTCCCAATATAAAATTCACTCTGCCGCTTTACTGAGTTCAGGTTCCAGCACCTTGCCTGGGTTCAAGATACCCTTGGGGTCCAAAGTGTTTTTGAGCGTCCGCATCAGGGCGATCTCTTCCGGCGTTCGTGACCAGCTTAGATAAGGCCGCTTCTCCAGCCCGATCCCGTGTTCCGCCGACACAGAGCCACCAACATCGCGAAGCGGAGAATAAACAATCTCCTCAACCTGCCGTCGCGCAGGCAGTTCGCCATCCCCAACACCGACAATCAAATGCAGATTGCCATCTCCCAAATGACCAAAAATGATGAGCGAGGGGTTGTCCCACTTTGCGTTCAATCGTTCGGTCACGGTCTCCACATATTGCTGCATCTGTGCGATGCCAAGGCTCACATCATAGGTGAAGATCGGCCAGTTCTGCGCGACCTGAGAAACATCATCACGCAACGCCCACATGGCATCACGTTCCCCCTGGTTCTTGGCAATCACCGCATCTGAAATAAAACCCTTCTCCAACGTCTGCATCAAAGCCGCTTCAAAGCGTGCTGAGTCTTCTTCCTGATGTCCCCCCATCGCCTCCAGCAAAACGTAATAGGGATGCCCATCAGCCAGAGGGGGACGTCCAGCAGCAGGCGGGCGCGTCACCAGCTTGTAGAAATTCTCCCACATGACCTCAAACGCCGACAGCGTCCCGCCCATCGCCGCTTCCATATGCCGGAGCAGCTTGGGGAGATTGTCAAAATCGTCGACGGCAACAAAAGCCGTGTCCTGACTGATTGATGCAGGTCGCAACCGCAACACGGCGCGCGTGACAATCCCCAGCGTGCCTTCTGTACCGATGAAAAGCTGTTTCAGGTCATAGCCCGCATTGTTCTTCAGCATGTGGTTCATCGCCGAGAGAACTGTCCCATCCGCCAACACAACCTCAAGACCAAGCACCAGTTCCCGCATCATGCCGTACCGCAGCACCCGGTTGCCCCCGGCATTGGTGGCAATGTTGCCCCCCACCGTCGCTGTCCCGCGCGACCCCAGATCAAGCGGGAAGAAGAAATCTTTTTCAGCTGCCGCATTGCAAGCCGCCTCCAAGGGTATCCCAGCCTGTACCGTCATCGTGCCGCCAATGGTGTCGATCTCTTCAACCTGGGTCATCCGCTCCATCGACAGCGCCACCATGCCGTCGGCATAGCCGCCTTCGACGAGGCCGGTCTTGCCGCCCCACGCAACAACACCCTGCCCCGCTTCGTGACAAAGTTTCAACGCAATGGAAGTTTCTTCCGTCGACGTCGGACGGACCACACAGAGAGGCACACCAAGCGGGCTCCAACCCCCTTGCGCTTTTTCTTCCGCATCGGCCCCCGTCAGAACCCCGGCGTCTCCGAGCGCTGCTCTGAGCCTGTCAATCAAGTCTGTCATCTGTCTCTCCTCCCAAAGCCTCCGGCGTGCCGTAGCTAACTTGTCAAAACCCGCCCCACTGCAGTCTGCCAGCGTCCATAGCGTGCGTCTCGCTCATTCTCATCCATTGAGGCATTGAAGCGCGCTTCTTCCTGCCATTGGCCGGCGACCTCTTCGAGACCCCCGAAAAAGCCCACCTGCATGCCCGCCAGATAAGCCGCCCCCAGTGCCGTGGTTTCCTGAACCTTCGGACGTACAACGGGGCGTCCCAGTAAATCGCTCAAGTTCTGGGCAAACCAATTGTTGGCGACCATGCCCCCATCAACACGCAGCTCCGTAGGTGCCGTGAGCCCCGCCCCCTTCATGTCAGCCCCCATTGCGTCCATCAGGTCGCGCGTCTGACACGAAACAGATTCAAGCGCCGCCCGCACAATTTCAGCAACACCCGTATCCCGCGTCATGCCCAAAATGGCGCCGCGCGCATGAGGGTCCCAATAGGGGGCCCCAAGACCCGTGAAGGCAGGAACCACCACGACCTGGCTTTCCGGGTCGGCCGCTTTCGCCAACGCTTCACTCTCCTCTGCCGAGGAGACGAATTTCATTTCATCCCGCAGCCACTGGATCGTCGCGCCCGCCATAAAGATCGAGCCTTCAAGGGCATATGTCACTTCTCCGTTGAGGCGGTAAGCAACCGTTGCGAGAAGGCGGTTTTGCGAATGCACATGAGCCTGCCCCGTATTCACCAGTGCAAAACAGCCGGTCCCGTAGGTCGACTTCATCATGCCCGGTTGAAAACAGGCCTGCCCCACAGACGCCGCCTGCTGATCCCCTGCAATGCCCGCAATGGGAAGAGAGGTCCCAAACAGGCCAGGCGCTGTCACGCCAAAATCAGCGCAACAATCCTTCACCTCGGGCAACAGGCTTCTGGGGATATCAAGCCAGCCCAGAATTTCATCATCCCAATCTTGGGTATCGATATTGAAAAGCAGGGTACGGGACGCATTGGTGGCATCGGTCACATGGGCCGTACCGCCGGTCAAATTATAGACAAGCCAGCAATCGATGGTCCCGAAACAAAGCTCGCCTTTCTCGGCGCGCGCCCGGGCACCATCAACATTATCGAGCAGCCAGGCCAGTTTGGTGCCGGAAAAATAGGGGTCGAGCAGCAGACCGGTCTTCTCCTGAACAGTCGCTTCCTTCCCCTCCTCCTTCAGCCGGGTGCACAGATCAGCCGTCCGACGGTCTTGCCAGACAATCGCATTATAAAGCGGCTCTCCCGTCTCCCGGTCCCATATGAGGCTGGTCTCGCGCTGGTTGGTGATGCCAATTGCTGCAACAGTCTCTGCCCCCCCGGCCAAAGCCAGCACCTCCCGGCACAACTCAACCGTATCTGCCCAGATCTGGCGGCCATCATGCTCCACCCATCCATCAGCGGGAAATATCTGCGGCAGCTCCTTTTGCGCAATATGGACAGGCACGCCCTCACGATCAAACAGCAGGGCCCTGGTGCTGGTGGTCCCCTGGTCAATGCTCAGTACATATTTTTTGTCGCCACCTTGGGCCATCCCGCTCTCCTTGGTCTTTTCATGAACCCTAACGCGACTGAAAGCCTTGGCAAAGTGGTGGTTTACCCCCATATCGACCGTAAGAGGGGTCCCTTCATCTATTCCCTGATGACAGAAGGGCCAATTGAAGAAGATCAATTTGCTGAGCGATCAGTCTGCTAGGATGCGTGCATGAACAAAATGATGTTGAAAGCGCCAGCGAAGAACATGATCGACCCCTTTGGTCGAGCCGTGACTTATCTGCGAGTGTCGGTAACCGACCGCTGCGACTTCCGCTGTGTGTATTGCATGTCCGAGCATATGACCTTCCTTCCAAAGAAAGACGTGCTTTCTCTCGAGGAACTAGAGACCCTTTGCGGGGCCTTCATCGACAAGGGCGTTCGCAAAATCCGCCTGACCGGTGGAGAACCCCTGGTCCGCAAAGACGTCATGGTTCTAATCGAACGCCTGGGCGCGCGCGTCAAGGCCGGTGATCTGGAAGAGCTGACCCTCACCACCAATGGCTCGCAACTCACCCGGTTCTCAAAAGACCTTTATGCCGCCGGTGTCCGGCGTCTGAACGTGTCAATCGACACACTTGACCCTGAGAAATTCGCCACCATCACCCGGTGGGGCCGCCTGCCCCAGGTTTTGGATGGTATTGACGCCGCCGTTGAAGCTGGCCTCAAGATAAAAATAAATGCAGTGGCTCTGAAGGGCACCAATGAGGAGGAAATATCCTCCATGATTGAGTGGGCCCACGCGCGTGACCATGAACTCACCCTGATCGAAACAATGCCTCTGGGCGAGATCGACGACGAGCGAACAGACCAATATTTGCCACTGTCAAAAGTACGTCGCGACCTGGAACAAAAATGGACCCTCACCGACCTGCCTGACAGAACAGGCGGGCCCGCGCGCTATGTGAAAATCGAAGAGACCGGTGGACGGCTGGGCTTCATCACGCCGCTCACGCACAATTTCTGTGAAAGCTGCAATCGGGTACGCCTCACCTGCACGGGTCAGCTGTTCATGTGCCTGGGCCAAGATGATGATGCTGACCTGCGCGCCATCTTGCGCAACGACGGGCCGGAGGCTCTTGCAGATGCCATCGACGAAGCCATTGGCCGCAAACCAAAAGGCCACGACTTCGTCATAGATCGCAACAACAGTGCCCCCGCCGTCAAGCGACACATGTCCCTCACCGGCGGATGACTTCAGCCTAGAACGCTTTCTGCCATCCCACCGTCAGCCGATAGTCCGTCTCCAACTGAGGACCATTCAGGCTCTGATAGAGCGGCGCGCCAAATTCAATAGCAACACGCTGACCCTTCAAAAACCCGGACTGGCCGACAAGGTTCACACCGACAAAGCCTTCAACCCGCTCACCGCCATAATTGTCTGGATCAGCCGTTTGCACGGGGCCGGAAATAAATCGATCAATCCCATCAAGCTTGCCATCTGAGCGCGCGGCCAGACGTCCTGACAGGCTGATCCACGGTTGGAACTGGTAGGCAGCCCACCCAGTGATTTCATGCCGGTTGCCCAGGGAATAACCTTCGGTGTTGGTGCCAAGACGCAAGGTTGAGCGCCACTGTGCCCCCCACCCCCAATTGGCCTGGTCGCCAGAATAGGTAAGTCCCGGCATCAGATCATAAGTGCCCGATCCCAGTTGCATGGCATAAGGCAATCGCACCGTGGGAGTTGCCCCCATTGGCGTCAAAATCTGACCTGTTTCGCGGATCGACCCTGTTGGCAGGCTGACCCCCAGATTGGCGTGAACATAATGTCCTTCCTCATTATGAAGCCGCACCAACGCAGTAACACTCGTATCGCCAATACCTGAGCTGCTGGTCGTAAACGTGCCTCGCCGGGTGGTGCCTGCCATCCCCGCAAAGGTCACATGCTCCATCTCTTTTTCCACATACATGCCCATCACCGTCAAGGTGACAATGTCGGATGGCGCATACATCGCGCCCACCATGTGCATATCCATACTCATCTCAAGCGGCACGATCCGCAGGTTCGCAGGCGGCGCAAACCGGTTAGCAACCCCACTTACAATTTCCTCGGGACTAAGTGAATTGGTCCCATCCCGATTGTCTGACATGTTCATGTGGCTAAAGCGATAGGAGAACATCCACTCGCCTTGCTTGTGTAAATGGTCCCCCATCACCCCAATCGGCGCATGTGCGTAGGCATTGGATGCATCAGGGTCATGGTTGACGCCCTCATGCGCAAACGCGGAGGGAGAAAACGGGAAAGCAACGGCCAGCGCAACACACGCCGCCGCAATGTGGCCACGCGGGCGCACAAAACGATAAGTCATTATTGAAAATCCTGCAGATAACGAAATAGGCCGCGCTCTAAGGGCGCGGCAACAAAATGAATTCCGTTATGCTGTCGGAGGACCACGCGCTTGAAAGCCCGCAAGGCTCTGCCACGTATCCACGCCAAACACAGGCACGGCCCAGCGTACCCAAATCCAGTCCGATCCCGTCAGTGAGGCCATCGCCCCACAGGACCCTGCTCCCATCGAGCAGCCACAGGTCACACAAACATCACACCCGGCGGAACTTTTCGATGGGGTTGGCCGTTCTTCGCCATCGTCCGCGTCAGAATCGATAACAAGGGTCTGAAATCCGGCAGCGGTGCAAAGCTCAATGAGCAACCCATTGCCAGATTGAGCCGCAAGCGCGCCTGCCGTGGGAAGCAGCGATTGGAGCATCAGAGCCCAAACGCCGAACACAGCAACAATCAGCCGCCGGGTATCACCCCGACAAACCTTTTTCGCCTGTGCTTTGGAAACTGATCTGGACCCCATACCCACCCCACTTTGAAGAGCTTATGACCTAGCACGACCCTACAGCTCCGTCAGCGGGACGAAACGTCTCAGGCGCCAAGCAATTGAAATAAACCGGCCAAACATCGCCAGAATTCACCCCCTTACCAAAACCACTTGAAAAGTTATAGTACGCGTCGCATCTATGGCCGTGACGTTAACGAGACAGAAAGAACGGAGCACAGCATGAAGTTCCGCAAAATTGCATTTGTGGCAACCAACGTGCCGGAAGCACAGAAGGCTCTTGCCGAACTCAGTGAGCAGTATGGCAATGCCGAACCGGGCGAAGCGGACGTTATCGTCGCCCTGGGCGGTGATGGCCTAATGCTGCAAACCCTTCACGCTCACATAAAGCGCCGGATCCCAATCTACGGCATGAACCGAGGGTCCGTTGGCTTCCTGATGAACGAATATCAGGGTAACGACCTTCCCGCTCGCCTGGCCGCAGCGGAAATCACCACCCTTCATCCATTGAAAATGGATGTGGTGGTCGCCGATGGAACGCACTACACAGCCCTCGCAATCAACGAAGTGGCTTTGTTACGCGAGACCTATCAGGCCGCGAAAATCCGGATTTACATTGATGGCAAAGAGCGGATGCAAGAGCTCATCTGCGATGGCGTGCTATTGGCAACACCCGCAGGAAGCACCGCCTACAACCTCTCCGCTCAAGGCCCCATCATCCCCATCGGGGGAGAACTCCTGGCCCTGACCCCCATCAGTGCTTTCCGGCCCCGACACTGGCGCGGTGCCCTTTTGCCCCATACCGCCGAAGTTCGCTTTGAAATCCTTGAAGCCGACAAGCGGCCTGTCTCTGCGGTTGCTGACCACACAGAAGTCCGCAACGTGGTCGACGTTCGCATTGCAGCCGAACAGTCCATCGAACTTCTGATGATGTTTGACGAGGGCCACAGCCTCGACGAACGCATCCTGAGAGAGCAGTTTCTTAATTAGATCAATGGCTTAATACATAAAGCCTGTCATCAATAACAAATTGTTAAACTCGCTATTGTATCTTTGATCCAAGTGTTCAAGCACCTGCTTGAGCAGGCTGACACCCAATTGTGGGCAATAGGATCTTGAGCGTGATGGCGCGAAAAAATCTGGCTCAATCGAAAGCATTACGTCCTGCGCGTATCCCGCGCGAGGAGCTTATATCCCGTGCAGAAGTCGCTCTGGAAAGCATGCGTGATGAATTCGTTGAATGGATCGAAGAAGAAATCGACGACCTAACAACCGCCCTCGCGGAATGGTGTAAAACACCGACAGATCCTGCAGCCGTTAGTGAATTATTCCGTCGCGCTCATGATCTTAAAGGCCAAGCCACAACCTTGGGCTATCCCATCGTTGGACGGATCGCCGCGTCTCTGTGCGAGCTTCTCAGCATCAACGGGCTCGACTGGCAGGAAATAACCTCACTCACAACAAGTCACGTCAACGCTGTCAGAGCCGCCGTTCGTGATGAAATCCGCGACGAAACGAACCAAACCGCCGGAGCCCTCGCAACCGAGCTTGAAACGGCCGTCTCTGACATTCAGGCCAGCGGCGCTAGTTGATCTGATCTAGCCGTTCCTCAGTGACACAATAGTCAGCCTCTTCCGGAATAAAGAGCATCTTCACACCCTCCTTCTCTCCCATCTTTGGCTCCACGGTCACTACTTTGCTCGCGCGCGCAGCAGCAATCGCATCCGCAACATTCCCCGACCGGCCCAGCTTTTCAATATTCATGCGTGTTGGAAAAATAACCGTGCGACGCTTTTCTTCAGCGTCTTTCAACGCGTCAGCCGGCCTGATCCAAATCGAGTCCACATTCTCATGACCATCATGCACAGGGACATGATCCGCTGGGGCCGCAGCTAAGTAAAAATAGGTGTCAAACCGCCTCGGCATCATCGACGGCGTAATCCAGTGAGCAAACGGGATCAAGGCATCGCAGGCCAAATGCAAATCTTCCTGCTCAAGAAACTCAACCATGCTGGCTTTGCCCTTGTGCAAACGATCACGCCACGCATCGAGCTTCTCCAGGCGGGCAGCGTCTACGAAACGATCATCACCCTTTGGCCGCGCGAGCAACACACCGCATTCTTCAAATGCTTCGCGAATGGCGGCAACCTGAATGGCCAACTCATCATCACCAACAGCTGCATCGCAATCACATCGTGCTCTGATAGCTGGATCTTGGTCCCCTGCATCCAGTTTTCCGCCGGGGAAAACAAGAGCTCCAGAGGCAAAATCAATCTGATGATGGCGCACAACCATAAAAACTTCCTGGCCATCAGCACTATCGCGCACCAGCATAATCGTCGCTGCCGGTATCAGCGCATTCGTCTTCTCTTTGCTCACGCACATCCCCTTTTTGCGAGGCGTTCCCTATGTTTTTCTCGGGTCGATAGGAACAATTTGTCTCAAATCACGCCGTCAATTTGACGCCATCCTAACCCGGGCGACGTTACGTTAAAGGTGAACCAGACCTTTGTCGTCTGCCTGTCCCACCCAAATGTTGATGCCCATGTATAACAGCTCAAGCCCATTGACCAACGACGATCTGGACCTCGCTTTCTCGCAAGGCTATTTCGCAGCTGTGTTTCAGCCGAAAATTTCTTTGATCGACGGTCGCACCCTGGGCGTTGAAAGTTACATTCGCTGGCACCACCCAGAACTCGGAACCCTCTTGCCGGGAGAGTTTCTTGAATTCATAACGTCCGCCGGGCGCATGGAAGATCTAAGCGATCTCATGTTGCATGAGGCCGCACGAGTTGCCTCACTCTGGCGGTCAGACCGCCGACACTGGACAGTCACCGTCAATATCAGCGCAACCGACATAGACAATCCAGACTTTGTGCAGCGGATGAATGATCTGACAACTGCCTATGCCATTCCAAGGGAAGCTGTCGCCATTGATATTCCGGAGGCGGCCCTAACGGTCAAAACGGATGAACGTCTTAAGGTATTGAAGGAGCTGAAAGGGCGCGGCATTCACATCGCGCTGGAAACTTCCGGTATTGACCTTCTGCCCCCCGAAAGAATTACCGCCGCCTATTTCTCAGAGCTCAAAATGGGGGGACCGGGCCTCATCAAGCTCGCTCGTAATATCGAGCGATCCCATAAAGGCATTGTGGCCGAACGTCTCGACATCGCCACCCGCGAAGGCTTGACGGTAACAGCCACCCGCATTGAAAATATCGACACAATAAAACCCCTCGCCGACATGGGGTTCAGTGCCGCCCAAGGCACATTCATCCGCCATCCAGATACTTTTGAAGGTCTCAGCACTTGGTCATCCGACTGGCTCATACCAGTTGTAATGAATGAACGCCCTGCCCGCGCAGATACACTCGCGCGCGCACGCGCCAACATCGCAGACCCTGACCTCTTGATCCTGCCCGCTACAGATCAAAACCCCGAAAACGATCAAGAGCCGTCCGCAGATGAAGCATCAGGCTCAGACAATCAATCCAAGGAGCCTGTAGAACCCCTCTTAGCGGTTCTTCCCTAAACCCGCTCAATGATGGTCGCGATCCCCTGACCAACGCCAATGCACATGGTACACAGAGCGTACTTTCCACCTCTCTCCTGCAACTCGTAGGCAGCCGTCATAATGAGCCGGGCCCCGCTCATGCCAAGCGGATGACCGAGCGCGATAGCTCCCCCGTTGGGGTTCACGTGAGCGGCATCATCCGGCAGTCCAAGATCGCGCATCACAGCCAATCCCTGCGCCGCAAACGCCTCGTTCAATTCGATGACGTCCATGTCTTCCAGGGTAAGGCCGGTTTGGGCAAGGACCTTCCGGGTCGCAGGGGCGGGTCCTATCCCCATAACACGGGGAGGAACCCCAGCAGTGGCCATGCCAATAACGCGCGCGATTGGCGTCAGGCTGTAGTCATCAACAGCCGTCGACGACGCCAGCAGGAGCGCACAGGCCCCATCATTCACACCAGACGCATTCCCCGCTGTAACGGTCCCCCCTTCTCGGAAGGGTGTTTTCAATTTCGCCAGATCAGCCGCTGTTGTTTGAGGACGTGGGTGCTCATCAGCGCTCACCACCGTCTCCCCTTTCCGGCTAGAAATCGTGACGGGAACAATTTCGCGATCAAACCGTCCACGCGCAATCGCCGCACCCGCATTCTGCTGGCTGCGCAAAGCAAACGCATCCTGATCCGCTCGGCCTATCTGAAAATCCTCAGCAACATTTTCACCGGTTTCAGGCATGGAGTCCGTACCATACTGCGCGTCCATCAGCGGATTGACGAACCGCCACCCAATGGTCGTGTCATACATCTTGACGTCTCGCGCAAACGCTGTGCCGGCTTTTGCCGTGACAAATGGCGCCCGCGACATGCTCTCAACACCTCCCGCAATCATCAGGTCCACTTCGCCTGACCTGATCGCCCGGGCGGCGGTACCAACGGCGTCCATGCCCGATCCACAAAGCCGGTTGATCGTTGACCCAGGAACACCGACCGGCAGGCCAGCAAGCAAGGCCGACATCCGCGCCACATTGCGGTTGTCTTCGCCAGCCTGATTGGCACATCCAAAAATAACATCGTCCACCCGGTCCCAATTTACGTTGGGATTACGTTCCAACAGCGCCATAAGAGGCACTGCGCCAAGATCATCTGGACGAACGGAAGAGAGGCCTCCGCCATATCGCCCAATCGGCGTGCGGACAGCGTCACAAATAAATGCGTCAGTTCTAGAATGGGTCATGAAAATAGCCTCGCTTCACCGGTCGGGAAGCCTACAGACTATCAGTTTTGTCGGAACATTTCAGGTCTCAACGCAGACCTCAGCCAGCGAGGGCCGGTTTGCCATCATGCTCAAGATCGGAAAGGCGCGACATGCGAGCCAACAGAAAATCAAGGTCATCGCCCTCAAGCTCATCATAGCTCGTGAGCAAGCGTTCCAACATCAACAAGCGGAAATGTTGCCGGTCATTGTCAGCGCCCGTGTATTCCATTTCCTTGTAGATACCAACTGCAGCCCGAAAGGCGGGAAGCAAAACCTGTGGTAGCCGAGACCGGACAAACAGCGCCTTCAGTCCTAGCGAGCCTTCATCATGGATGAGCGACCTGCATTTGGCCTCTGGAATATCGGCCAGCTCTGCCATCGCAGCTTCAAAGAAACGCATTTCCCCCATGCACACCGCCCGAAGGATCAGCGAAGGGGTCAATCGACCGCTCTTCGACAATTGTCGAATAAGTTTGGGTATATCATCGCCTTCAACACCGTCCACCAAATCAACAGTGGCCCGTTCGCGGCTTTCCCGCATCAGCTGGGAGGCAACTTCTGGTGTCATCTTGTGGCGCTCAACAAGGTAGTTGCGCAGTTCGTCGGACACCGCACTTACCAGTCTTTCAATGACGGTAACCGGCAGGTCTTCACGACGAACCAGGCTCTCGGCCACCAGGTCATCATCACCATATCGATCAGCAACCTTGATGAGAGTTTCATCCCGGAAAATTGCCCCATCATTTCTGACGAGACGCGCAACAACAGAACGATTTTCGGATGCAACCAGGGCATCAGACACAACAGCCGACACGGTCGACCGTCCAGCAATCGCTGTTTGTTTCGAAGCAGACCCTTTGCGAACAATCGCCAGAAGATCTTCATCTTCAAGCACCGGCGATGCCTCAAGCACGGGTTGAGCGACTTCATCGATATCAGATGCCAGTGAGATAATGATGTCTTTGGGGGCCCCAGGAAGTTGGCACAGTGACCGCGCTAAGCTCGCACGGACCAACTCAGCTGCATCCTGAACGAGATATGCAAGAATTTCGCGGGCAATCTCTCTCTCACGCGACGTGATGAGAACATTGCCAAACCGAGCCGCAACTTTGGCACCAATAGCTGCCCTAGCCTCGGGCGACGCATCGCCCTCAAGGTTTGCAACATCAAATGTGCTCAATTCAAGTTCAGGAACCATAGCCGTCACCCTTTCCAGAAGAACATACCGTCCGAATGCATCTGCAATTCCCAGAACGCATCTGCAATTCAATGGGTCAATTGGCTACAATCTAGCAAACGTCGGTTAACAAACCCTTCTGTCTTCCCCTTCAAAACCGTCTTAAAGGTGACACAAAAACGCTCCAAAACTCCCGGCTTTGAGCGGGTTTCTGGACCGAATCCCGAGGCCCTCTAAGGCATGCACAAAATATTCATGGTTAAAGGGCGCAGGCTTTCGTCACATGATCACTACGATAGTGGGATCTCTTGACGACCTTCCTTCTTGAACGGTTGAAAGAGTTGACCGGCAAAGCTGGCGGGCATCGGCCCCTCAATACCAATCTCCGCAGGTGGCCTGCGGTCCGCGTCAAAGTAGGTCCCGAAAATCAGGTCCCAAACCATCAGGTTTTCCCCATAATTCGTATTGCCCTCTTCCGGCGCCATCGAATGGTGCCAACGGTGCAGACGGGGTGTATTCAGCACGTAGTTGAGCACCCCCGTGCGGGTTTCAATGTTGCAGTGCGTCAGCACACCCACAAAAGCTGTGAAGGCACTCACCCACAAAAACACTTCCATCGGCGCACCGAGCAAAAACAAAAGCGGCTGACTCATGACAATGCTGAAAATAGAATCCACAAAATGGAAGCGCCCGGTATTGATGAACCACAGTCGCGTCACTGAATGGTGCACCGCGTGGAACCGCCACAAAAACGGAAATTCATGAGCAAGCCGGTGTGCCCAGTAGAGACCAAATTCAGCGATAAACAGCCCCAGCACGACCTGAAGAACCATCGGCCAATCACCCGGCCACAATCCTTCCGTCGATCCGGCAGCGGGCTGCACAGCATCCGCAATCCCCACGATTGTTGTCACGACGATCAGAACCTGAACAAGCCCTTTGCTGAGAAGCGTATGCGCCAAATTAGCAAAGGTCTGCTTGTCATCTTTGAGCCAGCTGACTTCATAGGGCATGAAGCGTTCGAGCGCGCCAACCGTAAGCGCAAAGCTCACATAAATCAGATTAAAAAGGAGGATCGGGGTCTCCGTGGTCATCCCCCAAGACGTCAACAAAAGTGCCGTCGCAAGCAAACCCGGCCAAACAATCACCGACACAACAAACTTCACCCGCTCCACCATCTCAGAACCCTTCTCCGCCACACTCATTGTCAAACCCTCTCCCCGTCGCCGCTATCTATTTGGCATGTGCCACACATGTCGCCGCCGCAGGATCGATATCCAAACGTGCGCGCCGGATGGGATCACCACACACCGCGCAATATCCAAATTCGCCTTCTTCAATTCTCGCAAACGCTAACTCGATCTTGCGCAAATCCAGTTGCCGCCGTCGCTCGGTCTCTTGAGCCATTGCCTGGTTCTGCAACGCATCCATTCGGCTCAATCGCCCCACGCTTTGCTGGTCGAGCAGCACAATATCGCTAGCACCTTTGGCCTTCACCCGAACCTCTTCCAGTTCAAGCCTCAGTGCCTCCAGCTTCGCCCCAAAAGCGGCAATATCCGCATCGCTCCACTCATCCATGTGGCAACCTATCACGGCAAACCAGCCCGAGGAAAACATCCTGTTTTCTTCGCACACCCGTCCCTACGAGGTAAATGAGGAGAATCAATTCCGGACCTAGTCCAGACCTAGAATGTAGAAATATCGGTCTCCAGGCCCAAATAGAGGCGTCCGGCCTGCTCCATTATCGGCTTTCCCACCATCATGTGCTGGGTCGCAACATTCACGTCCCGGAAGTGACGCTGCAGGGGAGAGCGGCGATAGACCGATGTCCCTCCTCCCAGATGATAGGCAATTGTCACAACCTCCGCTGCGGTGCGGGCACCAAACGAGGCTGCATTGCGAATGTCCCGACGATGCTCAAGCGTCATCTGCCCCTTMGCGTTGGTCTCYTCCCARGCYTGAGAAAGAACATCAAAAAGCCACCCCTTGGCAGATCGCAGTTTTGCTTCCGCTTCTGCGATGGCACCTTGTGTGTCCTGGCGTGCAGCCAAAGGCTTCACCGCCCCTTGCGGGGTTTTGGCTGATGCAAAGCCCACCAGTTCATCAATCGCGGCGCGGCCAATACCCAGAGCCACAGCACTCACCCCCGCTGCCAACAAAGCAAAAACCGGGAAGGTATAGAGAGGCAGATCAAGTGGCTTATCCTCCACCAAAGAGATCGCATGGGACGCGGGAACATAGAGGTCCTTCATGGCAAAGTCGGTACTGCCCGTGCCGCACAGTCCAGAGACATGCCAGGTATCGAGAAGCTCGATATCCTTTTGCGGCACCAGCATCATGCGCGAGACCGGCATGCCATTGGGCATCACTTTCGGCTTGCCGCCGTCCATCACCATGCAGCCGCCAGCCACCCAATTCGCATTGGGCGTACCTGAACCCCACTGCCACTCACCGCTCACCCGGTAGCCGTCTCCCTCCGGCACTGCTTTGCCTCGTGGCGCGAACACACCTGCAGTGATCACTTTCTTGTCGGAAGCAAAAACATCGCGCGCCACATCCGGCGGCATATAGCCAGACAGCAGACCAGTGGTTGCTCCCACCATGACGCACCAGGCAGCAGAGGCATCTCCCTGCGCCAGCCGCTCAACCACCTGAAAAAAGGTGGGTGGAGAAACCTCACCCCCGCCATAGGCATCCGCCACCAGCAGAGAGTAAAAGCCCGCTTCCGCAAACCGTTCCGCAATGTCAGACGGCAATTGTCGAGATTGCTCTATCTCCTCATTGCGGGTCCGCAGAAACGGTACAAATTCATCGGCTTTAGCGAGCCACAATGCTCCGTCATTTTTCAAACTAGTCTTCTCCGCAGCTTTCAGCCTCAAATCGGCCAGACACCCATCCTGCAATCTACCATGGGGGGTAGAACCGCAGAAAAGGACACCTTTTGACACTATGCCGGATTCGTGGATGATCCGCCGCCAACAGCAACTTAATAACGCGCGCAAACTTGCGCCGGGGGACATCACATGCTCAAGGGCATTCGCGTCATCGAAATGGCAACATATATCGCAGCGCCCGGCGCTGGCGGCATCATGGCTGACTGGGGAGCCGACGTTGTTAAGGTCGAGCCTCTGCACGGCTGTCCCATGCGCCAGTTTCTCTCCAACATCGCCGCAGAAGGCCTGGCCGGAAATCCTGTTTTCACAATCGACAATCGCGGAAAAAAAGGTGTCGCGCTCGACACAGGAAAACCCGAAGGTGTCGCCGCCCTGAAAAAACTTGTGGCGGGCGCAGATGTTTTTCTAACCAACGTGCGACCCGGAGGGCTGGAACGGGCGGGCCTTGATTATGAGAGCCTGAAAGCCGTGAACCCCAAGCTCATTTATGCCAGCGTCACCGGCTACGGACTGACCGGCCCCGATCGCGACAAGCCCGGTTTTGATGTGGCTGCCTTTTACGCACGCTCGGGTATTGGCCGCATGGCCACACCCAAGGGACAGGAGCCTGCTCCTCTGCGCATGGCCAACGGCGACCACACCACCGCCATGGCAACAGTGTCGGGCATCCTTGCCGCCATCATCGAGCGGGCCCGCACCGGCAAAGGTCGTTTGGTCGAAGCCTCCCTGCTCCGCACGGGCATCTATGCGGGTGGGTCCGACATGTCGATCCAACTTATGTACGGCAAGCTGGCCTCATCAAAAACCCGCCACGAAGCCATCAACCCGATTTCCAATTTCTTCCTGACCAAGGACGATCACTGGATCGCTCTCGTACCCCGTCAGGGTCAGAAAGACTGGGCGGGCGTCTGCCGCGTGGTGGGGCATCCCGACCTGATCGAAGATGAGCGGTTCGTGAGCCCCAAAGCAAGACGCACTCATGCGGCCGCGCTGGTGGACATTCTCGATGCCGCGTTCCGCGAACATGATCTTGATTACTGGCGCGAACGCCTTGATGCAGAAGACCAGATTTGGTCTCCCATGCAGCACCCTTCCGAAGTGGTCGCCGACGCGCAGGCAGAAGCCGCTGGCGCATTTGTGGATATTGCAGGACCGGATGGCAAACCAGCTTTTCGTTCTCCCGCCTCTCCCATCCGGTTTTCAGACGTTGAAGACGGGATCAAACAACCCGCCCCCGAACTAGGCGAGCACACAGAAGACGTGTTGAAGGCCGCGGGTATTACGGATGAGGAATGGGCGGCGTTGAAAGCCTCAGGCGCTGTCGCCTGACGTCAAGACGCGCGAGCACGAAGGTCGTCGAACTCACGGTCCCGATTATAGGCTGAACCGGCTTCCTCATCGTCGTTTGCCCGAGCTGGCGCCTCAAGAGACGCCAGAATACTCACGACCACCGGGCTGAGCTCCATAATGGGTCGTGAATACCCGCTTGCCACCTGGACCCGAACGGGCGCCATGTGGCGCGGCGTTGGAGGTGTAATTTCATCCCCCGGAAGAGCCGGTGATGCGGTGCGCGGTGAATCGCTGTGCTTGGCCATCAGGTCCCGGTAGACCTCGCGCATGGCTTTAGGACGTCCTGCCTCATCGTAGAAAATCGGCTTGTTGGCAGCCGCCGCATTGGGAAACAAATCCGCAGCCTGACGCCCTGGTGCCACTTCAGTTGCTTGGATAAAATTGATCGCCCCACTCGTTCCCAAAAAATGGGACATGTAAAGTTCACCATTGCTCACATCTCGGCCAAGTTCCGATGTCATCCGGGTCTCAGCCCCCCGCGTCAGGGCCCCTGCCATCAATGCCGCGCTGATGGGGTTGTATCGCTCGGCAAGAATTTCCTCTTTCAGTGCCGGGTCGGTAACAAAGTGCCGCCCGTCTGCCCGGGTCTCAATCGCCTGCGCATAGTCGCCCAAGCCAAAGTCAGCCCCGTTCCGCTTCACGGTGTCGAGCCACGTTTGGTCAATAAACTGGAACAGGCCGGCAGCGCTCGAAGTCCTTGCTTTTGCTAGGTTTTCAAGCCCGGATTCGCGCTGAGCCGTCTGCATCAGATAGTCGAAATCGACCCCTGTTGCCTCGCTCGCGCGCGCCACAGCCCGGGTTACCTCCCGGGGCGAAGCGGCAATTTCCATCGAAATAGTCGTCATGTCTCTCTTCTCCCACCCCAGAGGTTCGCAAGCTCTGTGCCAGACCCAAGACGCCGTCCTCTCGAAAGTTTGCGGAAGTAAAACGGGCGCGACGCTTGCCATAACCCGCCCCAACCTTGAAGCTCTCTCCGTTCAAAGCGGAGCAATATTTGGGGGGAAACCAAGAATGGCTGAAACGACGAGCAATGCCCACGAGAAGCCTTATCCAAATCCCATCTACGCGTGGTACGTCGTCGCCGTTCTCGTTCTCGCCTACACTTTTTCCTTTATCGATCGCCAGATATTGAGCTTGCTCGTGCAGCCCATGAAACGGGATCTGGGCATCTCGGATTTCGAAATGAGCCTGTTGCAAGGGTTCGCCTTCGCCATTTTCTACACCATCGTCGGATTGCCCATCGGTCGCATGGTGGACAGCAAAAACCGGGTCAAGATCATCTCCATCGGCATTCTTGTTTGGAGCATCATGACGGCGCTGTGCGGAACAGCACGCTCCTATTGGCAGCTTTTCATCTATCGGATGGGGGTCGGTGTTGGTGAAGCCGCCCTGTCGCCAGCCGCCTATTCCATGCTGGCCGACTATTTCAGACCTGAGCGAATGGGCTTTGCGCTCGGCGTCTATGGCATGGGCGTTTACATCGGTGCGGGCCTGGCCCTCATCATCGGCGCCCAGGTGATTTCGGTCGTTGGGGCGGAAGGCACGACCCTTCTGCCGATCATCGGTGAAATTTTCCCCTGGCAAGTGGTGTTTCTGGCCGTCGGTCTGCCGGGCTTGCTAATCGCCTTGTGGGTGAAAACCATCAAAGAGCCCACACGGCGTGGCCACATGCGCACACAAACCAGCGCGGACGGAAAAGAAGAACATGCGCCCCTACCGCTGGGTGAAGTTGTCGCTTTCATGTGGTCTAATCGGCGGACACTCATTTCCCACAATATCTGCAATGCACTGGCAGCCATGATGGCCTACGGCGTTGCGGCCTGGGTACCGACCTTCCTTCTGCGCACCCACGGCTGGTCGATCGTCGATGCCGGTGTCTATTACGGTGCCACCATCATGGTCTTTGGCACGGCGGGCGTCGTTGCCGGAGGCTGGGCAGGCGACAAGGCAATCGCCATGGGCCGCGAAAATGGTCGCTTGTTAGTCATGGTCGTGGGGTCCTTTGCGGTAGCCCCCTTCGCCCTCCTGTACCCCCTGGTCGACAACATCACGCTGGTCTTCGTCCTGTTGGCCGGCAGTACCTTTTTCTCGACATTTGCCATGGCCCCCGGCGCAGCGGCCATCCAAGAACTGATGCCCAATCAGATGAGAGGGTTTGCGTCCGCAGTCCTCATTTTTGTCATCAACATGATCGGTCTGGGACTGGGCCCGTCTGCCGTCGCCGGGATGACTGACTTCTACTATGGCGACGAAATGATGCTGCGATATTCATTGGCCTATCTGCCCGCAATCATCCTGGTGGCGGGTGGCTTCATCGGCATGGCGGGGCTCAAGCCATACACAGAAAGCCGCCGCCGCGTCGCCGAATGGATAAGCGTCAACGAAGGTTAGTTAGGGAGCAATTTCAATTGGTTACAGGTGGCTGTTGAGAGTGCGAAATGGACGATTTTCATCCTGTGGATGATTCCAAATTCAGACTCATTTTCAAGCACTTGCCGCTGCTTCTTAGCGCCAATCTGAGATCTGAACGACAACACCGCTCGCGTCGGAAGAAGGCCCTTTACGAGGGGCCAGAGACCACCCATCAGATTGACCAACAGCCATTCGTTCAGCCCCTGAGATTTGGCGGAGTTTCTGCGCGAGGGACGCGTCATCGAGCGGTCTGCGCAGATAATCATCGGCCCCTGCGACCATCGCCTGATCAATGGCGGATGCATCCAGGTCGCGCCCGGTGAGCAAGATTGTGCCGCTGCCACCCCCCAACCCATAGCGAAGCGATACAATCAACGCGCCGATACTGTTCTCAGCGAGAGAAATATCCACCAATGTGAGGGCCGGGTTGAAGCGTCGGTGTGCCTTGCGCAAACCATCYGCAGARCTCACCTCCATTGACTGAAAACCCAGACGATTGCAGACACGCCCTGCGGCGCGGCGTGCAAGGTGTGATGGATCAGCAATGAGGCATATACGCATAAGACGTCCTCGAACACAGGAGTGCTTGGCACCCCGATCAGAAGACAACGCTAGTGCTGATATCTGAAGCAAGTGTTAACCATGATCGGGATGCAACACCGGTGAACTTGGCTGTGAGACTAAGACGAGCCCGGTGGCATCTGCAGACGAAAACGACTGGGCGTTTGCCCTGCCCGTTCCAGGAACGCGCGGTTGAACGGCCCAATCGACCCGTACCCCAAATCCATAGCAATGGTCAGGATCGGCAAGCGCGCCAGTGTCGGATCTAGCAAACGTTTTTGCGCCTCTTCAATCCGGTGGTGGTTTAGAAAATCATTGAAATTCCGAAACCCGATTTCCGAATTGATCAGACGCCGAAGCCTGTGCTCGGGGATACCTATTGTGTCGCCAAGGTTGCGAATGGTGAGACCTGTCTCGAAAAAGCCATCACGCGCCTCGATCCATGCGTTCAAGGTCGCAAGATCCCTGGCAGCAATCTGATCAACCGCCGAAACCACATTGGGTAGGTTTTTCTCAAGCACCACGGCCGGAAAAAACAGCACTTCAGGAACCAGCTGAACTGCCTGAAGAAGAATGACCATGGCAAAAACCCAAATCGAGAAGGACTGCAGCGCCATTAGAAAATACGGGGCGACATCAGGTGTCAGCCAAAGATCGATCACAGCTATGGCGATCATCGTCACCGGCGTAAAGGCGATGAAATACAACCGGAACCGACGACGCGCCTCAATCAGGTCATTCGCTCGCCCACTCCATGCCACCCACAAAAGATGAAGCGCCATCCCCATGATGATGAACTGATGCGCCCACTCAAGGACAACCGGAATCATCTGGTCAGCGTCCGCGAAAAATTTCCTCCACAGCCCCGTCGTCAAAATCAGAACCATCAATCCCCAATGTGGCCAGCCCGGACGAAATCTCTCCTTGAGGAGAGACAACCCAAACATCCAGACAAAAACGGAATTCGCAATGCAGGCTGGAAGCAGGAGGAGGATGACCCAATCCTGTTCCGCCACCGTGCACCCCAGATAGGCAGCGGTACACAAAGCCGCCGACGCCCCCAAACGTCCAGGCCAGATCGACCTGTGTGATCTCAAAAGAAACACGCAAATAAGCAACAACAGTGTCATCGCGCCATAGCGGAAAATACCGTCAAAAATTTCAATGCTCATGCCAACCCGTCCTCTTTGCCAGAGCGAGCATCGCGTGCTCCCCCCTCCAAATCAACGCTGCTCTCACCATAGAAATCTAACCGAAATGCCAAAAATCCAGCCGATTTCAGAATCGCCCCTCCCACAGGAACAATGAACAAGACCGAAAAACCAAAGCCCGCCATGTAGGCCCTGAACCAGTTCATGAAAGGTCCAGGCACATGACCAGCGACACTCTGTACGATACCAAAGCATACCCTTTTGCCCGCAAAGCGTGGATTGCTTTTGCCCCCGGCATAGAAACCACGAATGTCCTTCTGCTTTATTTCATCTTCGCGCCCTACATGACCCAAACGGTTCTGGGCGGCGGCGCCAATGCTCAAGCGATTTGGGGTCTGGTTACAGCGATAGGCGGCATATCAATCGCATTGTTGGGTCCGACCTTTGGAACAATTGCTGACACAGTCGGAGGCCAAAAACGCTTTCTGGCTATTTTTGTAGCCATAGGGGCCGTCTCAAGCGCTCTTTTGTGGTTCGCAGTCCCGGGGCTCCCAATGGCTGGCCTCATCATCCTGGCGGCTATTTCGGTGACGTTGATGATTGGTGTGGAATTGGCCGGGATTACATATTCCGCTCTTCTGCCAAAACTGGGGACCCCGGCCACCATTGGTCGCCTGAGCGGCACGGCGATTGCCTTGGGCATCACATGGGGGCTGTTGTTACTCGGCTTCTATATATTTGCCTTTTTGCTAGGTGAGGATGCCGCTTTCGGTCTCGACCGGACTGCCTACGAACACAGCAGGATTTCGGGACCCATCGCCGCTGCCGCTCTCATCCTTTTTGTACAACCCCTGATCTGGTTGACGCCCCCCACCCCTCGGCGCAGAGCGTCTCTCCCCATTGCGGGCATTGTTCGAGGTGTCATCAAGAACGCCATCGGCGCCATGCGGCGCGAACCCGCAATTGCCCGGTTCGTCATCGCCCGCGTGATCTATCAAGACGGCATCGGCGTCGCCCTTACTTTCGGTTCCATCTATGCCGCCAGCCTTTTCGGGTGGGACACGCAAGAGCTGGCCGTTTTCGGAATATGCGTTCTGGGGTCCGCCGCCGCCGGGGCTTTCGTTGGCGGTCGCATAGACGACCGGATTGGCGCTAAGGGAACGATCCTGATTGCCCTGGCCATTTTGATGACCGGTTTCGTGGTTCTTCTATCCATCGAACCATCAACGTCCGTCAATGAGGGTTTTTTGGCGACAACAGAGGAGCGTAGTTTTCTTCTGGTAGCCCTCTTGCTCGGGCTGGGTATTGGGCCAGCGGGTGGTTCAGGACGCACCATGATGTCGCGCATCGCACCAAAAGAGCATGTGGGACAATGGTTCGGCATCATGGCTCTCGCGGGTAACGCCGTTGCCTTTACCGGTCCCGCCCTGGTCGCCCTCATTACCTACGTCACAGACAGCGAGCGATATGGTCTCATGGTGGCTCCTGTGATCGTCGGGATCGGCTTCATTTTGATGTTACGTGTGCGCTCTGACAGAGGCCACATCATCGCAGACCGGCAAGGGCAAGCTACGACCTAATGACCATCAGCCTGGGCAAGGTCAGCGATCTTGCCCATTAGTCCTTGGGCTACATCCGGCGCATAGGGCGCCGCCTCACCCACCCCCCAGACCGGCGCTGGCCAGGCAGCGTCCGCCGCAAAGCGAGCGACCACATGCACATGAAGTTGAGGGACCATATTTCCCAGCGCCGCGACATTGAGTTTTTCAGCGGAAGTAGCAGACCGCAGCGCCCGGCTCGCCAGATCAATCTCGTGTAAGAACACCGGTTTATCGTCTGCGAAAATTTCGTCAAAGTCGCGAAGCGCAGATCGACGGGGCACAAGGATAAGCCAGGGAAAGCGCGTGTCGTTCATCAACAAGACGCGACACAACGGCCAGTCGGCTAATAAAAATGTATCCGCAGCAAGGCGCGGGTGAAGTTCAAACAGGTCTGACATATCAATCAGAAGATGTCATCGATCCACCGTGAGCGCTAGCCCCGTACAATTGTCGTCCTGCAAACACGCCCAGCGCCAGACCAAGTACCAGTGACCAGAGAACCAGCAATGCAAGCCAGATCGCGATCATCGTTTGGTCTCCCGCACTGAAGCGTTCCTCGATCTCCATGCCATACCGGCTGAGCTGTAAAACAGAGTTCACACACCCCGTGATGGCAATTGCCCCAAACAGGCCGACCACCAAACCATTCCAGCGTTTGCCATTCCTGAAAAGCAGCACGGCATACCCCTCTACCCAAAAAACTGCCCGACCCTCGCACTCGAAACACTCACGACTCAGTCGCAAGAAAATACATAGTTCACTGAAAGTATTCAATCAGTAAGATTTGGGTAAATCCAGTACACGTTCTGCGATAAAGCTTAGGATAAGTTCTCGGCTTACTGGTGCTATTCTGGCAATTATCACTTCGCGCAAGTAACGCTCAACGTGAAATTCCTTGGCATACCCCATGCCACCATGGGTCATTATCGCTGTTTCGCAGGCTTTAAACGCGGCTTCAGCTGCCAGGTATTTCGCAGCATTTGCTTCTGCACCGCACGCAGTGCCCGCGTCGTACAGTGCCGCCGCCTTGAAGACCATGAGGTCGGCAGCCTCCAGTTCCACCCATGATTTTGCCAGTGGATGCTGGATCGCCTGGTTCTGTCCAATCGGTCGACCGAACACCACCCGGTCGCGGGCATAGGTAGTCGCTTTTTCCAGAGCAATGCGTCCGATGCCAATGGCTTCTGCCCCGATCAAAATCCGCTCGGGGTTCAGCCCATGCAGAAGATAGTGAAACCCCTTTCCCTCCTCGCCAATGAGATCTGCAGCAGGAACGCGCAGACCATCAAAGAAAACCGCGTTGGAATCCACCGCCTTCCTACCCATTTTGCTGATTTCGCGAACCTCTGTCGCGCCACCGCGATCCAGGTCTGTATAGAAAAGGCTCAGACCTTCCGTCGACTTTTTGCAATTTTCTTTTGGGGTGGTTCGCGCCAACAGCAGTATTTTGTTGGCTGTCTGGGCAGTGGAGGTCCACATCTTTCGCCCATGTACAACATATACATCCCCATCCCGATCGGCCCGTGTGGTGATCGCCGTCGTGTTGAGGCCGGCATCAGGTTCCGTAACCCCAAAGCAGCAACGATCTTGTCCCGCAATCAGGGGTGGCAGGAAACGGGATTTCTGCTCATCCGTGCCAAAGACAACAATTGGCATCGGCCCGAACAGATTGATATGAACGGCAGAAGCRCCTGACATACAGGCTCCCGATTGCGCAATGGTCTGGGCGACGATAGCGGCCTCTGTGACCCCCAGCCCTGCCCCCCCATATTGCTCCGGCATGGCGACGCCCAACCAGCCCCCTGCGATAATGTCAGCCGCAAAATCTTCGGGAAACACGCCGTCTGTATCCCGCGCCAGCCAGTAATCATCACCATATTTGCTGCAGACCTTCGCCACCGCATCGCGGATCGCTACCTGGTCATCTGAAAACCCAAAATCCAAAATCTGCCCTCCAAACCATTTTGCCGCTATAAGTTACCCAAAGAACCAGACGGACAACAGGCCGCGACGACCGACAGGGGGAAAAATGCCCGGTATTTATTATGAGCAGTTCGAAGAAGGCCAGGTTTTTAAACACGCCATTCACCGAACCATTACAGAAACAGATAACACGTTGTTTTCTGCCATGACCATGAACCCTGCGTCCCTTCACCTGGACCACCATTATGCAGAAACACAGACCGAGTTCGGCAAACCWCTGGTCAACAGCCTCTTCACMYTRGGRCTGATTATCGGCATCTCKGTCCAYGACACCACCCACGGCACAACCATCGCCAATCTGGGCATGACGGACATCTCGTTCCCCAACCCGGTTTTTCATGGCGACACGGTGCGGGTTGAAACAAAAGTCCTCTCCAAACGGCGCTCCAAGTCTCGGCCCAAAGCAGGCATCGTCACGTTTGAGCATAAAGGCATCAATCACCGCGATGAGATTATCGCTCTGTGCACCCGCCAAGCATTCATGATTGCGGAAACGGAAGGGTAATTCATGCGTTCGTTTCTCTTTGTACCGGCAGACAGCGACCGCAAACTTGCCAAAGGCCTGGGCTCAGGGGCCGATGCCCTGATCCTCGATCTGGAGGATGCCGTCGCCCTCGACAACAAACCTGCCGCACGCGCAGGCGCTGTTGAGTTTCTGAACAATCGACCGACCGATAGTCGACAAATGTTGATCGTTCGCATGAACGCCCTCGATACAGAGTTTTGGCAGCAGGACTTAGCCGAAATCATTCCGGCCAGCCCCGATGCAATCCTCGTCCCCAAAACAATTTCAGGCGCGTGCATTGCCACGGTCTGCCAACATCTGACCGAGCTCGAAAAGCAGCATGCACTGAAAGTCAGATCCACCAAACTGATGAACGTGGCAACGGAGACTGCCGCCTCTCTCTTTAATCTGGGAAGTTATGGCGGGGTCAGTGATCGACTGTTCGCGATGACATGGGGTGCAGAAGATCTGTCGGCTGACCTTGGTGCACGTTCCAACCGCGATGCCGCCGGGCTTTATACAGCTCCCTATCAATTGGCGAGAACACTCTGTCTGGCCGGTGCCGTCGCGGCAAAAATCATGCCCATTGACGGCATCTGCAAAGACTTCCGTGATGACCAGGCCTTGGAGGAAGAAGCCCGCGACGCGATCCGCGATGGCTTTACAGGCAAGCTTGCCATCCATCCAGCGCAAGTTCCCATCATCAATACGGTCTTCACACCATCAGATGCCGACCTGGCAGAAGCCCATGCCGTCGTTAAAGTATTTGCAGACGCTGGCAATCCGGGCGTTATCGCCCTTGATGGTAAGATGTTGGATCGGCCGCACCTAAGACAGGCAGAACAACTCATCGCGCGGGCACAGACCACAAACAGCTAGCGCGACAGCGGGGGAGAGACCATTGAACGACAAGCAAAAGCAGACCCACCTCAGCGAAATTGGCGACCAAGGCTACACGGTCGTCGAGAATGCATTCGACGCAGGTTTGGCTGACGAGATTTGTCAGGTTCTTGCCAACATTGAAAAATCGGACGAGATCGTCCCGGCGGAAAATCTCTTCGAGGGGCACAGCACCGTTCGCATCTACAACTTGCTTGCAAAACACGCCATCTTTCAAAAAATCGCCGTCAACGAAAATGTCCTGCCCATTGTAGAAGGTGTGCTGGACGCAGGATGTCTTATTTCGTCCCTCTCTTCCATCGCCATCGCGCCTGGTGAGACGCCTCAGCCAATCCATGCAGACGACCAGGTCATCGCCCTGGCCCGCCCTCACAAACCTCTTGTCTGCAATTCCATGTGGGCTCTCACAGACTTCACCGAGGAAAATGGCGCCACCCGACTGGTTCCCAACTCACATAAGTTGGATCATTTCCCCGAGTTTGGTCCAGACATTCACTACGACTCCATCGCTGCCGAAATGAAACGCGGCAGCATTCTTATATGGAACGGGTCCCTTTGGCATGGCGGTGGGGAGAACACGACACAGGAAAGACGGATCGGCCTGGCAATGAACTATTGCGCTGGCTTCATCCGCCAACAGGAAAACCAGCAACTGGGCATCCCTCTTGATCTCGTGAAAAACTTCTCGCCACGCCTGCAGGAACTGTGTGGCTTCGGCACCTACCACGACCTTATCGGCCATATCGACAAGCAGTCTCCCGCACAGGTATTGCTCGGGAGTGGAGCCAATTTCTCGTCGATTTGGGACAAGACTTAGGCGCAAAGCTGGTTTTTGGTGGTTGCCCTGCTACACTTGAACGACGGCTTAACGGGGCCTGATCTGAATAGGGAGATTATCGCACCATGGCTATTTTCAGATACCTGATAGCGGCACTTCTAGTGGCAGCAGGCGGTTTTGCAGCGCTAAGCGTCTATCAGCAAAGCCCTCTTGCGGGGGCCATCGTCGGTGCCTTGGCACTGGTCGTTGTCATTCCCCTGCTTCTGGCTGGCAGATCAAAGGCTGGCAACCGCGCGCATGTGGGAGAAAAACCCTCGAGTAATCTCAGCGTCGGTGTCCGGCAGGCCCGCGCCCTGGCGATGCGTGAGGAAGGGGCCATTGCAGGCGCCCCACCGCCCCGAAGCTAACCATTGGGACATTCCTCAAATTCTTACGGGGCAGTCCAGCGCGAAATGCGTTCCTCCAGGTCAGGGCGAACACGCTCACCTGGTTGTTCCGCTTTCCCACCTAAGTAAATATACCCGGCAACGCGCTCGCCTTCGCCAAGCTTCAGAGCCGCATCAACGGTTTCGTTGTAGGCATACCATTCAGTCAGCCATTGCGAGGCGTAGCCAAGTGCGGATGCTGCGACCAGCATGTTTTGGCACACCGCTCCCGCCGCAAGTTGCTGCTCCCATTCCGGTATTTTGATGCCTGCCGTTACCCGTGAGATGACCGCCACGACGGTCGGTGCCCGCAAAAACCGAAGCGTCTCCAGGCTGGCTCGCTCTTCACCATCATCCGGTTCGGCCGCAAAATAGGCGTCGCGAAGCACCTCGCCAAAGGCCTTTCGTGCCTCATTTTGAAAGAGAATAAACCGCCAAGGGCCAAGCTTGCCATGATCCGGAACCCGGTGCCCTGCCGCCAGAATGGACTGCAGGTCGCTCTCGGTTGGTCCCTCCTGGGTCATGCTTCCCGCAACCACAGAACGTCGTGTCAAAAGCAGATCGATCATCTCAGACATAAAAACCCCTTCGCACCCGGTAAGAACACACCTGCATATAGGAAGACACAGCGTAGTTGCAAATCATTCGCATCATTTTCTCTGGACTCATCTGCAAAATAAAACCATCGTTTTTCAATGCAGAAATACATGCGGTGGTTGATATTGAGTTGTACTGCCGTCATCACCTACATCTCAGCGACCACGACAAGCGTTCTGGCGGGTGCCTGGCCCCAACCAGATGGGACAACGCTCATCATCGTTTCAACATCCTATTCCTTAGCCCATCAACAGTTCGACCCGGCTGGCAATACGGCCTCCAGAGGCCGATTCCGGAAAATTGAGACACAGCTGTATGTGGAACACGGCATCACCCNCCGCATCACCGCCATYGGCAAAATCATCCGCTCTACCCATCAAACCGAGACACTCGGCCAACGCTTCACCGACGGCGCCTTCCGAACTGTCGAATTGGGCGCCCGCGCCTACATTGTCACCTGGGAGGACACCCTCTACTCAATCGACGCATTGGCAATTCGTCACACAGCCAGTGAAGGAGACGACCCTGCAGCCTCCCATGCCGGGGACATGGACTACGAGGTCGGCATTACCACTGGCGCAGCCGACAGCATTCTGGGTTTAGACAGTTTCAGCGAAACCCGAATTGCCTACCGGTATCGCCCCGGCATCCGCCCCGCAGAAGCCCGGGTAGATGTCACGATGGGTGTGAATTTTGGTGACGCCTGGCTTGCCATGCTGAAATCCTCCAGCATAAATTCCATTGGCCGCACCCCGTCTCCCCTCGGCCACTACTGGTCAAGCAAAGGCGAGTTCAGCGTGGTCCACACACTAGAGCCCGGCTTCTCCATTGAAGTGGCCGCGTTCAGAACATTCCTCGGACGCAACGTGTTGAGGGAAACGGGGGGCAAGCTCGCTTTCTGGTATCGTTTCTAACCCCATCACCATCCTCTATTCCGCGGCAGCAGCCACCGCAGTAGCAGGAGCCAGGTCTGGTGGCAAAGCTTCGTCCCGAAGCATCGCCACGGCCTCTTCAATGCTCATGACCGTCTGGTTCTTCGAACCAAGACGCCGCACAGAGACAGTCTTCTCCTCCGCCTCTTTGCGACCAACCACAAGGATCGCAGACACTTTGCCCACAGAGTGCTCCCGCACTTTGTAGTTGATCTTCTCATTGCGTGTGTCGATCTCAACACGCAGGCCAGCGGCCCTCAGTTCGGCTATGACAGATTTTGCATAATCGTCTGCATCTGACGTAATGGTGGCAACAACAGCTTGAACCGGCGCCAACCAGAGAGGAAACTTGCCTTCATAACTTTCGATCATGATGCCAATGAAGCGTTCCAGAGTTCCAAGAATGGCCCGGTGCAACATAACCGCATATTTGCGCGACCCATCTTCCGTCACATAAGTCGCATCAAGACGTTCAGGCAAAACATAGTCGAGCTGCAATGTGCCAACCTGCCAGGAACGACCGATAGCATCTTTCAGATGGAATTCTAGTTTCGGCGCATAGAAGGCACCTTCACCTTCCGCGATAACAAAATCATGGCCTGTCGCACGAAGGGCAGCGCCAAGTGCTTTCTCCGCCGCGTCCCAACGCTCAATTGTCCCGCCGAAGTTTTCCGGGCGTGTTGCAAGCTTGATAACGACATCCGCAAAACCCAAATGCTCATAGACAGAAAAAAGCAGATGAACGAAATGCTCAGTCTCTGACTGGATCTGTTCTTCCGTGCAAAAGATATGCGCGTCGTCCTGGGTCATTTGTCGCACCCGCATCAGCCCGTGCAATGCACCATGGGCCTCGTTGCGGTGACAACAGCCGAACTCCGCCATACGCATCGGCAGGTCCCGGTATGACTTAATGCCCTGATTAAAAATCTGGACGTGGGCCGGACAGTTCATCGGTTTGATCGCCATCAGATCCGCCTTACCCGACAGGATAGGTCCATCATCTTCAGTATTTGGAACTTCATCGGGCACGACAAACATGTTCTCGCGATACTTGTCCCAGTGCCCGGACTGCTCCCAGAATTTGGACGACATCAACTGCGGTGTCTTCACTTCCTCGTAGCCGGACTGGTCGAGACGCCGACGGATATAGGCTTCCAGCTGATTGAAAATCACAAACCCTTTTGGATGCCAGAAGACAGAACCTTGTGCTTCTTCCTGGAAATGGAACAGATCCATCTCACGACCGATCTTGCGATGATCGCGCTTCTCAGCCTCTTCCACCATGCGGATATATTGTTTGAGTTCACGGTCGCTTGCCCAGCAAGTGCCATAAATGCGCTGCAGCATTTCGTTGTTGCTGTCACCGCGCCAATAAGCACCGGCCAGTTTTGTCAGCTTGAAAGACTTACCCAGTTTCCCCGTGGACGGCAGGTGCGGCCCCCGGCACAGATCAAGCCAATCGCCCTGACGATAGATGCGCACATCTTCGCCCGCTGGAATGCCCGCGATGATTTCGGCTTTGTAGTTCTCGCCAATTTTCTTGAAATAGGCGACAGCCTCATCCCGCCCCCAGACTTCCCGAGTAATTTTCTCATCCCGGTCAACGATCTCTTTCATCTTCTTTTCGATCTTCTCCAGATCGTCCAGATGGAAAGGTTCGTCGCGCGCAAAATCGTAGAAAAAGCCGTTTTCAATCACCGGACCAATTGTAGCCTGCGTGCCGGGGAAAAGTTCCTGCACCGCTTCGGCCATCACATGGGCGGCATCATGGCGGAGCAATTCAACACCGTCCTGCGTGTTGGCCGTGATGATCTCAATCGCCACGTCACGATCAATCACCGTGCACAGGTCATCCAACTCACCATTAATTTTTAGCGCAAGCGCCTTTTTGGCGAGCGAATTGGAAATGCTCTTCGCCAGTTGAAAACCGTCAATGGGCCCGCTTTCCTCGCGTACCGATCCGTCGGGCATTGTCAGCTTAATCATCTCATTCTTCCTTCTAGCTGCGTCTCAATGAGAACACGGCTGCTCTTTTCGATCGGGCTCTTCGTCGCGAAGCGTGGTCGACCAGTGGCCATATCGCCATGGCGCGTAGAAAGGCTGAGCCTCCAGCCTCTCCGGCACCGGATCAAACCCTCGCGATCCCCACGGGTGGCACCGCGTGATACGCGACAATGCCAGCCAGCCCCCACGCCAGGCTCCATGAGACTGCACCGCGATCAGGGCATATTCCGAACAGGTCGGCAGATGCCGACATTTCGGGCCCAGCAGCGGTGACAGGGTCCAGCGATAGAGCTGAACCAGTCCCAGCAGGAGGTAGGCGAGCGGGCTACGCCGCATGGATGTGATCCTCAAATGTGGTCGCACAGGATTCGCAAAAATCCATATGCCCTAACTATCGGGTAAATCCGCACCGCTCAACAGGCTCGCGAAACCAAAGAGCGCTCAAAACGGCGCAAATCGTGAAATTATGGGGTTTTTGAGCAATCGGGGCGCAAGCCCCAGCACTGCAGGCTCGGGATCAGGCCGAGCCGGTGATAGTGAGCGTGGTGGTGGTGGTCAGCGCACGGGTCGTCACAGATGCAATTTCAGCACCCGTCCAACCCAGATTTTGCGCAAAACAGTTCATCTCTCACCCTCTGATGGGATCATCCTATATCAGGCTTTTGACCAAGAGGTAAACGCGCCCGAGTTTTACTCAGCCGCAGCAGCACCCGCCAGCGCCGCATCCACCGCATCGCATGTGGCCTCGAACGTCAGTAGCGTTGAGGTGTGACGGGCTTTGTATTCGCGAACGGGGGTCAGCACTTCTGTGTCCACCCATTTGCCGCCGGGCGGGTCTCCCCCCTCTTTCAGCATCGCCCGCATGGCATCGCGCAGCTCGTGCAGTTCCGCTGATGTCGAGCCCACCACGTGAGCCGCCAGGATCGAGGAGGAGGCTTGGCCGAGCGCACRGGCTTTCACGTCATGAGCAAAGTCGGTGACAACGTCGCCCTCCATCTTCACCTCGACGCTCACTTTGGAACCGCAGAGTTTGGAGACAGCCGTGGCCGCACCGTCCGGCGCGTCCAGATGCCCGATGCGGGGAATGTCTGCCGCAAGCTTCAGAATGCGCTGATTGTAAATGTCATCAAGCATCAACTATCCATTTTTCCAGTGCATTTCCGGACGGAAAACCGCAAGCGCACTTTTCCTGGAAATGCTTTAGCCTGCGAGTTTCCACTTTGTGCCCTCAGGCCCATCTTCGATCAGAACGCCAGCGTCCGCCAGCGCATCGCGAATACGGTCCGCTTCGGCAAAATCCTTGGACGCCCGCGCCGCTTTTCTGGCTTCTATCTGGGCCTCAATCGCCGCCGCATCAAGGTCTGTGGCACCAGCAGCTTCCCCTTCAAACCAACTATTGGCATCCTGCTGTAAAATCCCCAGCAGAAAACCTGACTGGACAAGGGCCGCTTTGAGCTGCGCCCGCTCTCCGTCGTCGGTCGCCACATTGGCCTTCTTGGCCATGACAAACAATTCAGCCAGCGCTTTCGGCGTATTCAGATCGTCCAGCAACGCCTCCAGAAAGGCGTCCGGCACCACGTCATCGGTCACAGCTGTCACATCACCAAGCTTCCGAATGGCCCCGTAAAGCCGGTCCAGCATCGCCTTGGATTGCGGCAACACATCGTCGTTCCACTCCAGTGGTTGGCGGTAGTGAGCGTTCAGTAACGCAAGACGGATCGCCTCTCCGGGCGCCGCCTCAATCAGATCATGCACCAGCAGCACGTTGCCCAGGGACTTCGACATCTTCTCGGTGTTCATGTTCACAAAGCCATTGTGCAGCCAATAGCGCGCAAAAGGTGCGCCTTCGTGGGAGCACAGGCTCTGAGCCAGTTCATTCTCATGGTGAGGAAACTGCAAATCGATCCCGCCGCCATGAATATCAATGGTCTCCCCCAGATGCTTCTCAATCATAGCGGAGCATTCAATGTGCCAGCCCGGACGCCCCCGCCCCCACGGGCTCTCCCATCCGGGTTGTTCGTCCGTGCTCGGCTTCCAGAGCACAAAATCACCGGGGCTCTTTTTGTAGGGCGCCACTTCCACCCGTGCGCCGGCAATCATCTCATCCATCGGACGGCGAGACAGCGCGCCATAGTCGGGGAAACTCGGCACATCGAAAAGCACATGGCCTTCGGCTTCATAGGCATGGCCCGCCGCAATCAGACGTTCCATCATCGCAATCATTTCCGGAATTGTCTCTGTCGCCAGCGGCTCCACATCGGGCAGAGCCACCCCCAGCGCGCCCATGTCGGCCCGATAAATATCGGCGTAGCGCTCCGTGATGACTGAGATCTCAACGCCCTCTGCCTGCGCCATCTCAATGATCTTGTCTTCAATATCGGTGATATTGCGCACATAGATGACCTGGGGGTAGAGGCGGCGCAGCACCCGCACCAACACATCAAACGCCACCGCAGGGCGCGCATTTCCGATATGAGCGTGATTGTAGACAGTCGGTCCACACACATACATCGTCACACGCTTCTCATCCAAAGGGACAAATCTGTCCTTTTGACGGGTCAGGGTGTTGTAGAGCGTGAGGTCAGGAGTGGTGGCGTTCATCGGTCTTAATCCAGCTGTCAAACAACAAAGGGGCCCAGCTTATGGACCCCAAACTGCTGAAAAACAATCAACGTGAGCCACCTAAGCTAGTGATTCTGCTTGGTTTTTGTATAACATCGACAGGTCATAATCACTCTCCAGAACGTCAGATTAGCCAACCGGCCCCCTCATAATCAAGCCCACATAGACTTCGGGGGTAAATTTTCACCCGCCTGCATCCGTTAAGCTTTGCGTCAGGTAAGGGTAATGCTCACTTGATAGTCGTTTTATGCAACGCTATATGCATCCTTTAGAAGGTGTCGCATCGGACGCAGCATGGCATAAGACCCGTGCTTGATGGGCAAATGGACGGGAAAAAGGATGGTCCTTCTCCCCGTCGATGACTTGAACCGGCAGTACATCAGCGTGGGCAACCACGGGCTGCGGGGAAACCCCAAGAGAGATTGGTTGAAATGGATATGAATTCTGTAGTTGAAGACTTGGTCGAAGCTAGCAACAAAAGCACCCGCCCCAGCCGCAAAGAAGCTGAAAGCGCGGTCCGCACATTGATTTCGTGGGCAGGCGACGATCCGTCACGCGAAGGCCTGCTCGAAACGCCCAACCGCGTTGTCCGGGCTTATGAAGAATTTTTTGCCGGATACGAAGAAGATCCCGATCAAGTGCTTGGCAAAACCTTTGAGGAAGTCGAAGGCTATGACGACATGGTCATGCTGCGCGACATCGCGCTGGAAAGCCATTGCGAGCACCACATGGTCGCCATTCTTGGCAAGGCGCACATTGCCTATGTGCCAACCAGCCGCGTCGTCGGCATTTCCAAGCTTGCGCGCGTGATCGAAATTTATGCCAAGCGTCTGCAGACCCAGGAAACCATGACTGCCCAGATTTGCGATACCATCAACCGGGTATTGGCACCAAAGGGCGTTGCGATCCTCATCGAGGCCAAGCATCAGTGCATGACCACACGGGGCATCCGCAAGCCTGATGTCGCCACCATCACAACCCAGTTCAGTGGTGTCTTCAAAGAAGACCCGAATATGGAACGGCGTTTTCTGACCATGCTCCGGGCTTAAGGCCGGCAGCAAGTCAGATCCCCGCTCCCACAGACAAATGGAGCGTTCGCCCATGAGCGATCTTCCGACATTTACGAAACAAGCGACAAAGGCCGAGATTGAAGAAGGTGGCCTTTTCGCGCCTAAGTTCAATGACAAGGGTCTCATCCCCGCTGTCACGACAGACGCCCGCTCGGGCGAGCTTATGATGCACGCCTGGATGAATGAAGAAGCCCTGGCGCGCACCATCGCCTCCGGCGAGGCCTGGTACTGGAGCCGCAGCAGAAACGAGCTGTGGCACAAGGGCGCGACCAGCGGTCAAATCCAGAAAGTCATCGAAATCCGCACGGATTGTGATCAGGACACGGTCTGGCTGAAAGTTGAGCCCCAGGGCGACGGAGGCTGCTGCCACGTCGGTTATCAATCCTGCTTCTACCGCTCCGCTCCCATCGGCCAAACCACGGGGCCAGCAAAACTGGTCAATGACAAGGAAAAGCTTTAGCCGTCTCCCCTGTCTCCAGGTGCTCAGCGGAATTGGAAGTCCCCAGAATTTCTGAGATGAATTCCTGAAGGAAATGTAAACAAATTCCGGCGCGCCAAGGCCTTGCCTCAAATTTGGGGCAGAATCCCCCTCCCATTCCTTTGCTTTTTGGAAAGCCCTGTCTGCGATACTGAGCACCAGTTAGGAGCCAGGATGGCTAAGATGAAGATAGGTATTGCGTTTGGTTCTGGGGTCGCCCGTGGGTGGGCCCACATCGGCGTCATCAAAGGGTTGGTCAAGGCAGGCTACAATCCCGACATTATCTCAGGCACATCCATCGGCGCTCTGGTCGGCGCAAGTTTTGCCGCCGGAAAGCTCGAACAGATAGAAGAATTTGCTCTCAAGTTCCACGGGAGACGCCTTATCACCCTGCTTGACCTGCGCCTGGGAGGTGCCGGTCTCATCGGTGGCAAGCGACTTGCTCGGCTAATGGAGGAACATTTGGGCGACGTTCAGATCGAAAATCTGAGTCGCACTTTCGTTGCAGTAGCGACGGAACTTGCGACCGGTCATGAGGCCTGGTTGCGCAAAGGACCAATCGTTGACGCGGTGAGAGCCTCGTACGCGCTCCCCGGTCTCTTTGAGCCGGTCATGCATGAGGACCGGTGGATGATCGATGGTGCACTCGTAAATCCCATCCCCGTTTCGGTTTGTCGGGCACTGGGAGCCAGACTTGTTATCGCCGTCAATCTGAACAATGACGCGATCGGCCTGAGCAATCATTTTGACGGACACATGGTCGAAACCATTCATGCCGACATTCATGATACAAAGTGGAAGAGACGATTAACGGAGAGCAGCCGGAAAACTCAATCGGTCACGCGCCAGCTTTTTGGAACCAAAAAGCAGTCTCCCGGTCTGACCAATGTCATGATGGGCGCTCTCAATATTATGCAGGACCGTATGGCGCGCTCCAGGCTCGCCGCTGACCCCCCTGACGTTTTGATTGCTCCGGATGTTGGACACATCGGCCTAATCGACTTCGACAAAGCAGAAGAACTCATCACTCAAGGCGAAGCCGCAGCCGCTCACGCAATCCCTTTTATTGAGCATGCGCTGACGCGGCTAAACGGAACAGAAGACATCAGCGACAATCAGCCGGTGGCAATATAGAGCCGCAATTGTTCGGCTTCCATTTCTGTTTCTGCAATTCGGTGCTTCACCGCATCACCAATAGAGATAATGCCGATCAGCTCATCATCCTCAATCACCGGAATGTGTCTGAAACGTCCGCCCGTCATGGCGCCCATCAACTGGTCGATGGTATCGCTCAGCTTGCAGCTGACCACATTTGCTGTCATGACCTGAGCGATCGGAAGATCAAGCGCTTCCGCACCCGCAGCAGCCAACGCCTTGACAATATCCCGCTCTGACAGGATGCCGCAGACGCGGCCTGCATCGACCACAACAATCGCTCCGATTTTTTTCTTATGAAGTAGTTCGACAGCTGCACCCAGCGTCTCGCTCGATGTGATCGTCGTCACATCGGCACCTTTTGCCTTTAAAATGACCTCAACATTCATCACGTTTTCTCCCAGATAGTGGGTTCAAATACGCCATTCAGGTCTATCGCCGGTCTGCTCCCCGCCTCATATGCGGGCTTGCGAGCCAGTCCAGGCGGAAGAAACTTGTTAGAGTTTCCACGTATCCACACCTTTGGGCGCACATTGTTATGAATCATGGGGGACTGCACACTACAACGCAAGGTCTAGTATGTTTTTACGTAAACGCGTCAGCATTTCTGCCGCAATTCTGCCTCAGATTTCGTGACACTCGCTCATATATCGCAATGCTGACGGCATCGTCATGATTGTCCGCTATCGGAGAAATGTCCATGTGGCTAGCGCCCTATTCTAAACGACTCACAAAAGACCTTGATACCTGGACGACCAAAGGGTGGGTAACATCAGAAAATGCAAACGCCATCCGCGCCTCTCTTGAAGGCGACAAAACACCGAGCCGCCTGCCCGTCGTCATTACAATTCTGGGCGCCGTCCTGATCGGCTTTTCCGTTATGGCCTTTGTCGGGGCAAACTGGACCGAGATGTCAAAGGCTTTGCGCCTGTCCCTGCTTGCCATCGCCATGTGGAGCGCCTACGGCACCGCTGCCGTCTTACACCTTCGAAAGCAATCCGGATTTGCCGAAGCAGCCCTGCTTATTGGGGTTGGCGTGTTCGGTGCCAGCATCATGCTGGTGGGTCAGATGTATCATCTCCCCTCCGACTTCTCCGCGGGCCTTTTGGTCTGGTCACTTGGCGCACTGATCACCGCCTGGACGGTAAAGTCAAAATCAGCCCTCATCGCAGCACAGTTGCTAATGATGGGCTGGGCCACCAACGAGTTCGCCGACAGTGCGCTCCATTTTTCCTACTTGGTCCCCTGGGCAGCAGCGGCTGCTCTCGCAATCAGGCTCAACTGGGCACCTGCAAAGCACCTGGCTCTGATTGGCCTTATCTTCTGGCTGCTCGGCAACGGCGAACCACTCGCTGAAACCATCGGCTGGAGTCGATTCGAACTTCTGTCTCTGCTGACATCCCTCTTCGCCGTCTTGATGCTCACAGGCATCGCAGCGGAACAAAAGGGCAAACCGTTTGCCCGTGCTCTACAAGGGTATGGAGGGCTGGCATTGCTTGCCTTGTTCTGGACCGCACAAGTCAACTATGAAGAATTATCGGCAGGGTCTACGCTGATTATTCCAGTGCTCGGGACGGGAATTGTTTTTGCATTCGCCTTCCTCACCGCTCAGCGGGTTAAAGAAGTGAATCTGACCGATGCCCTCGCTCTCACGACCTTTCCAGCGGGCATTCTGATCATCGGGTTGCTGATGACCCCAGACGGGGCTGCCCCTCTTTGGTTTTCAGCGCCGTCCCTTCTCATTCTCTGTGTCTGGCTGATCGCCTTCGCGACCCGGCTTCAAAACAGGTTTCTTATCAATCTTGGGTTTGCCGGTTTTGGGGGAGAAGCGCTCTATCTCTATCTAGAGACTTTCGGCACCCTGCTCGACACAGCGGCATTCTTCGCCATCGGGGGTATGCTGCTGATCGCAGGTGGCTTTGTCTGGGAGCGATTGCGAAGCCGGGCAACCGCAGCACAAACGGAGGCATCGTCATGACCCGAACACGCATCATCATCGGGCTCCTGGTCGCCGTCACATTCCAGACCGCCATTCTCACGCAAATGGTGTGGGCCCAAATCACGCTTCTGCGCTCACCAACAGAAGTGGTCCTCGAATCCGCCCCGGTCGATCCGCGTGACTTGTTTCGCGGCGACTATGTAATTCTGAATTATGCGATCGCGTCGTTAGAATACGGAGAAATTCCCATAGACGAAACGCTAAGGACAGGTGACGACGCCTACGTAGTGTTAAAAATCACAAGTCCCTACGCAACACCCTTTCGGGTGCTCACTGCCTATCCCGACAATCTGGGAGACAATGAAACAGCGATCAAGGGCCGGGTCAGCCAGATACAAAAGAGCTTTGCGGAGCGGGAATGCACGCGCTGCCAGATCATTCATCTCTCCTACCCCCTCGACAACTATTTTGTGCCTGAGGGAACGGGTAGCGAGATCGAAGAATACCGAAACGAACGCGCGCTCGGCGTCATTGTCGCCCTGAACGGAGAGGGGGACGCCGCCATCAAAGGACTGATGATGGACGGCGAGAAAATCTACGACACGCCTTTGTTTTAGACTGCATTCGCCCAGTTGCCATGGAAACCAAACGGTACCCGYRTYGGCARTTCWGCKCGMCCWATYGGYCCCTTTGAAATGTCGTCYGTRTCCAGAACCACAAARTCSGARTTGTTGCGCKCGCTGTYATAGATSAGYGACASAAGRTASCCRTCACCCTCYKCAGCYTTCTCGKWACGCGGCACRAAAATCGGCTCGTGCACAAAACAACCCTCGCCCGGTTCATATATTTTCCGGGTTCCGGTTTTCAGATCCAGATGAACAAGGCTGTCGAAAGGAGAGCCTTCCGCATGAGGCCCAAGGATCGAGGCATAAAAACCGTGGCGATATTCATGACCAACGAAGCGCTCGTCAAAGCGGGGAAACTCGCCGCCAAGATCGGTCAGAACTTCTTCGGTATAGCTGTTCGTGTTGCCATCAAGATCGAAAGTCCAGCGGACCAGCGTCGCCAACTCCGTTCCAAGATCAGTAATCTTGTTGCCGTTCACATCCGGGAACAGCGGAACGCGCGAATACTTCATCATATCCGCAATGATTTTAGTCCGGCCCTTTTCGTGAACCGTGTACGCATTCATCGGATGGTAGACGTAGCAAGGGTCGCCTTCAAACCAGCGAATGCTATCAACACCATCGTTCCGCCCCATGATACCAATCCAACTCGACTGGCTTGGGTCCCAGGCAATGGTCGGCCCGCCCTTCATGATCCGCTCGACGTCAATCGTCGCCGGGAAGACGGGAAAGAGAACATACTCGTCGGTGACAATGAAATCATGCACCATGCTGGCATAAGGAGCCTGGAATGTTTCCGTGCGTGTGAGTGATCCATCTGCCGCCACGACATTGTAGGACATGTCCGGCGTGCCCGGCCCCGCCGCCATATACCCAAAGAAAAGCATCTCGCCGGTTTTCGGATCAAACTTCGGATGCGCAGTCATGGGCCCCGCGTACTTTCCACCAAAGGTGGAGGGTCCTTCGGTCTCCAACGTTTTCATGTCCATCAGGACAGGGCTTGAGCCTTCATCCAACGCCAGCAACTTGCCAGCGTGTACAACCACATTCGTATTGGCCACATTGCGCACAATATCTTCCGAGCCTGGCTTCACGTCACCGCCAAACGTCGTGCCCACCAGGCGCTCTCCGGCTTCTCGTTGGCGATTGTACTGATCGGTTCCCACCCAGCGATTGCGATAGCTGGCTTTGCCACCCTCAACATGCACAGCGTGGATCATGCCTTCGCCAAGGAACCAGTGATGTGAAGACCCAAGCGGCGGGAACATCGGGTTCGGTCCATTGCGATACAATGTGCCGTTCAGCGCGTCGGGTATCTCACCGTGAACAATCAAATCCGGTGCGTCGCACTCGGCTTGAACAGGCGCGAAATTGTTCTTAAGAACAGGATTATTTGGAAACGGCTTAGACATGGGCGACCTCCCTGGCTTTGTCTGTTGCCCAAAACATAACAGTGTTATAAAAAACATCAAGACAGATGCTTGAACAGTGATCGTTGAGCTGAGAGACAAAAATGAACAGCACCACAACCAGGCGGAAACAGGTCGGCTCAAAACCCCGACGCATCTCCGCCGAGGCGCAGAAAGCGGCCCTGCTGGACGCCGCCAGTGAAATGCTGGCCAAAGAGGGCCCGGCAGCGTTGTCATTGAGAAAACTCGCGAGCGCCGTCGGCACGTCAACCATGGCGATCTACACCGCGTTTGGCGGCAAAGACGGTCTCATTGCCGCTCTGTATGAAGAAGCCTTTGAGCGGATGGCGACAATGCAGGAAAGCGTTCCCCAACTGGAAAACCCGCTGCAATGGCTGGCCGGACTGGGAGCTGCCTATCGCCAGTTTGCCCTCAACCATCCGGCCTATTACGCGCTGATGATTTCCTCCACCCTGCCCGTCTCTCAGTGGCAGTCCACAGATGAACCGGTCGCACGGGGCATCGCCCGGCAGCGGGCCTATCGTTTTCTTCAAGGCTGCGTCAGCGCCTGTCAGCGTGAAGGTCTGATCGACCCCATCATTGATACGGAAGAGGTAACGGCCATCTTCTGGSYANRSASWWCAWSGCCWYGNSSAGCYTSSMANTGRCRKKKKYMCNYGAAANCCAMGNCATTNNCKAAYKKYGGWTSRWYCYRCTSMCSSGSTNCCRTCNYWGCSGGCCTGCTGACCGATAAAGGGCGCGACATCTGGCCGGCCCTACCAATCAGCGAAAGCTAGTCACAGGCAGGCTTCACTTCGTATCGGTCCGCCCAGCGTCGGGGAACGAACCAAATGGGAACGGCTTCTCGTCCTGGTCAAAAGTGATGAAACTCAGGCACTCATAAACGTAAGTGACGAGGCGCCGACTGAATTTCGCCAGCTCTTCATTCTTATTGCCACCCAGAAACGCAACAACAAGTTGGACGGCACCGAGAAGAATGGACAGGGAAAAAGCAATATTACCCAAAAACCAGAAACCAAGCATATAGAGCAGGCGTTGCCACAAGGGCTCCCGCTCATCTGTTTCAATGGTTTTTTGATCCGTATCGGGAGATGTTGAGGCATCGCTCATAGGGGGCTCTCCGGTCATTGTCGGTTTCGATTAGGCGCGCGAATTGCGCTGCCCCATAGAAGTGGGGATTATTCGCCCCTAATCAACTAACAAACACACAAACCCAGGGGTTAATCGCCCCGCCATTTTCCGTATCCAACATTGCCAGGCCCACCCGATGGCGACTTGCGCATGGGGTCAAACATGCCGAACAGAAGCAGCCCAGCCACAAAGCCCCCCAGATGCGCTTCCCAGGCAATGGATACAGTCTCGCCCGACAGAGTGATGCCGGTGAGCCCGAACAGGAAGTTAAGGCCTACCCAAACACCCACAAAGATAAGCGTTCGGCGGTCCGTCAGAGATTTAAAGATCGTCGCCTGTGCCCGCGGTGCTCCAGGGAGCGACGGATCACGTGCGGTCATCAGTCCAAGCGGGCCGCCGGTAAGGAAAACAAACCGCGCCGCGCCGCCCATCAGTCCACTGACAGCGCCGGATGCCCCCACGACAAAGGCAAACTCACCCGCGTGGAGAACCACATGGGTAATCGCGCCAATAATGCCGCAGAAAAAGAAGAAGGAGAGAAACCGCACAGCCCCCATGCGACGCGCAACCGGCGTTCCGAAAGCCAATAACCAGATCGAATTGAAAAACAGATGCGTCCAGTTTGCGTGCAGGAAGATGTAACTGACGAAACCCAGCAAATCGTTAACCAAACCACCGGGGAGTAGCACGTAAGTACCGTCCGGCTGCGGCGCGTAGCGCGCGGGGCTCAAGGCAAAATAGGCAATCATGCGGTTTTGTTCTGCCGGGTCCAAAAACACCATAATCAGGTGCACACCGACCAATGCGCCTATCAGGCCAACAACAACAGCAGGAACGTTAAAAGCCGGGGGGTTTTGATCAAGTTCAGCCACGGTTAAGGGCGTCCTCTAGCAGGGGCAGACGGTCATTGCCGAAATRCATATCGTCTCCATTGATAAACATGGTCGGCGAGCCAAACCCGCCCCGCCCGATTAGTTCTTCGGTATTTTGCCGAAGTTGCGCCTTGATATCGTCTTCCTTTATCCGGCGCGCAACAAAATCAGGGTCCAGCCCCACCTTGTTGCATATCTCGGCCAGAATGTCCGGCTGGGAGATGTCTTTGAGGTCTCCCCAGTAGGCTTCAAACGTGGCCCAAGCGAAAGCGGGCAGTTTTCCCTCACTCTGCGCCACAAGGGCAGCCCGCATGGGATTAATGGCCCGAACCGGGAAAACCGGCGGCTGGCCTATTTTCACACCGCAAAAGCGCGCCCAATCCTGCAAATCCTTAACGTAGTAGCGAGACTTCACGGGATGAGGGTTGGCACGGGTTTCATAGACCTGTTCGTTAACGGCATTAAAGACACCGCCGACAAGAATAGGTTTCCAGTCAATTTCAGCACCCGATCGGGCTGCCAAAGCCTCAATCTGGCTGAAACAGAGGTATGTCCAGGGGCTCGAACAGTCAAAATAGAACTCCAGCGCCGCCATATCTCATTCCACCTTCTTAATGCATACCGCGCCGGAGTGTGGCYYWKYSSMMWCMWCMRKKSRWYKSAWTSKYMSWWTGGSKCYMCYSGYGRMCWSRSCARCWSMAKYTTGTGCCAAACCGGGACAGATCAACCGGCGCGATTAAGAAATTCCGTGTCTCACCGGGCCAATTTCCCGGATTGTCGCGCGAGCCCACCGCCCCACTATCGGAAAAAATCCCAGTAAAACTGCGAAATTTCTCCAATCGTTAACGGGATCAGGTACGTGGCACAGCGGTTGCAATCCTCTAGGTCAACTACAACGGAAAGAACAACGACCATGACGACCCGCTTTCACAATCTGAGCATTGCCTTCGCTCTGACAGCCGCACTGGCTCTTCCGCTTCTTGCGGACGATGCATTTGCGACCCAGAACGGCGCTGATGTTCGTGAAAGCCAAATGGCAACACCCGTTGAAGCCGCACTGAGCACTCCGCAGACCCAAAACAACAAAACCAATCGGGCTGCAACTGGAACGCTTGTTGCTAACTAATAGCTCAACAACGAAACAAGTAAGTGGAGACAGAYCGTGTTCTCGACGAAAAAAAATACTCTCATCACAGCCAATAGCCTGAAAAAGGCCGCRCTTTTGCTCGGCCTCGGCGYMGCCCTGACAGGCTGCATCAGCCCAACAGCAGGCAGCGAYGGACGCTACACAGCTCCTATYGGCAACGCMCCAGTGATCAATAATGAGACACCTTAYTCRAGCGCCCTGCGCTGCATCGGCAGCCGCATGACTRRCAGCGCGAACGCACCRCGCATCGCCGTGGGCAACATCAAGGATTACACTGGYAAGGTTGAACTCGAGGGCGGCGCAAAGCTGACCCAGGGAGCTTCCCTKATGGCCATCTCCGGTCTTTCAAAAGCCGGTGTCCGGTTGGTGGARCGTTTTGATACATCMGTTGCTGAGCTGGAACTGAAATATGCAAACGACCGCCTGATTGGCGAYGCCGAYCCAGACGCCTTCCGTCAGATCCRTGCCGGTTCCATCCGYGGCAGCGACTACTACCTYGTTGGTGGCATCACCGAATTGAACTTCGACATCCGCAGCGGCGGCGTTGAAGCTGGTTTTTCAGATCTCGATGCAACCGGTGGCAGCCTCGGCTTCTCCATGCGCCTTGCAGTCATGAACGTCGGCCTTGACCTTCGCCTCGTAGACAGCCGCACGCTGGAAGTTGTGCATGTTGTTTCCTACCAGAAGCAGATCATCGGTCGCGAAATTGTCGCTGGCGTATTCGACTTCCTGAACGGCAACACATTCAACCTCGGCGCTGGCGAGCGTGCCAACGAGCCACTGCAGCTTGGTGTGCGCTCAGTCATCGAACGCGCCATCCTGGAAATGATYGTCCCKCTCTATRRYGTYRMYCCTKCCAACTGCCASTCTTTCGGCACMGMTGGYGACCCRCTTGGYGAAATCCACTACCGCAACRCNTNNNNCCANCSCCAGYCTGTCCAGGCTGTGAATGCAGCAGCCCCTGCCACTCGCACGGTTCCGCAGGCTGCAGCACCAGTCATCCGCACAACATCTGCCGCACCGGTCATGAATGACCCATACGGCTACTACGCTGAACCAATCTTCTCTGACCGTCTTCGCGGCGGATATAACTGAGAATTTCGAGACCGAAGCGGGCGACAAGCCGCCCCTTCATCCACTACTAGAGTTCGTTGAGAGCAACTTAGGGAGGGCATTGGCCCTCCCTCTTTTTTTGCGCGCTCGGGCGACCGTGCAATGGCACACTAAGCTCATCCCCAATGATCTATGCCGCCCAACCTAAGCCACAAGAAATTTGATCGTAGGCTCAATTGTAACTTGCGTTCGCCGCATAGTAGAACGCACACTCTGTTTCAAAATTCAGACGTTCGGTGTTCACACTGCATTGATTGTTTGTAGTGTCAGAGTGAGGTAGTCGATGGACAGATTTGCTGCGGTATCAATTAGGCATTGGCCTGCGAAGCTGTTGCTGTCTTTGTTTTGCTTGTCTGCGGGTCTCTTATTCACCGTGAATAGGTCCGTTGCCGAACCAGTTCTGGCTTCCAGTTTTATTTTGGATTTTTCGACTGTTCACCTGCAAAGTGGAGAGCGGATGTCGCGTACTCGGTCTGACCGGGACCTCCTTCTGAATATTATACTCGGATGCGGCATTGATGCCTCCGAACCACCGGGCGGAAACACACGAGTCTATATGCAGGAGCTTCAGGAGATCTGCCRGAAGACCGTGGTGAAGTGGGGCGACAACGTTAGTTATTGGATTGGCGGCAATTCTGACTGGTTGGCTGACAGATCCGGTGATGACGCCATTTTCATTTCCAGCATTTTGACTCAGATAGGCCAATTCACTGGCGTTGAGTTTGAGTCAAGCACGCTTCGGCGTTTTGCCAACATGCAGATAGTGCTGTTCTCCAAGAAAGATAAGGACAGTGAACGCGAAGCTCTGAACGATCCCGAGCAACAAGATGATTTTCCACCCTGGATCATTCAGATGAAGCGTGATTTTGTAGATGGCAAAACCAATACCGGCTGCCGGGTGATCCGGTATACCGGTGACAACAAAGAAATTAGCAAGTTTGTTTTGTTTGTTGATGCAGAGTTAAGCAGACCGGATCGCGAGATATATTTGGCAGATTGTGTGGTCCGGATGATGGGGTTTCGCAGTTATTCCAGCTATCAGCCCATTATCAATTTTGCGACTAATCCTGCGGGAGGACCTGCCAGAAAATACGGGGTGATGCTCGATGGTCTCCGAGTTTTGGAGTTCCTGTACGGAGATTGGCTCGCRCCGGGAATGACCAGCAGTGAAGCTGTTCGAGCGTTGCAACGAGAAGTTGGGACGCAGCGTTAGGGAAATCCGAATGAACCCAAATGGCTGCCCTTCAGATTGGCAAAGCATTTAGATCACTCCTGGATTACGGCGGGCAAAGCGCGGTTTACGGAAAAATCCAAGATCAACGAAGGTTTTGAGTACGAACGACGACGTCGCCGCACCAATCCAATTTGTTCTGTACCTGTAACCCTCGATTGTTTGAAACAACGGTCATTCGCATTGCGACAATCTCTCTGCCTACTTCCCTATAAGAGCATCCAGCCATAGATGGCTGTTATGCCAAGAGTGTAGGCAGCGAGAAGAAAAACGTTCACTGGATTTCCAGAAAGCTTCGGTGTTTTTATCTGCGACACATTCAAGGCCGCAAGTCCTAGGCCGGTGATGCCGAGAACAATAGAAAACACCTGCGCACTGAATAGGCTTTCAAACAAGAAAATGAAGACAAGAAATATACTGTTATTATCGATTGCTAGTCCGGTATATTTGGAGCCATCGGCAAGACCGAATGTGCTGAAATAACTCAAACGGATCACCCCGGCGATCAGCATCGCGAATACGACGGGCAGAAAAATCGGGTCAAATTCCCCGTAGCTCAAAACCAAAATGGCAGGCGTGACACCATAACTTACGATATCTATGAGCAAATCGAGCTGACCTCCAAACATTCGGTCAGCGCCTGTTCTGCCTTTCATTCTGCGTGCAATAAGCCCATCGGCCCAGTCAAATGCGACAGCCCAGATCATGCCAATCATTGCCGCCGAATAGACCTCTAATATGATGAAATAAATGGCCAGCAACGTACAACCAAGCCCAGCAAGGGAGCATATATTCGGAAGATCCCCGATATAGGAAAGAATTGGTTTCGGCTTCAATTCTTCGGGAGCTGAATTTTCGGTTGTCATGGCACGTCCTATAAGTTAAATAGACCCAGGTCCCTCAGTAAAACTGACGGGCACAATCTGTATTTCGCTCCGAATGTTCTGAAAACTCTGAAAGCTCTGAAAGCTCTGAAAGCTCTGAAAGCTCTGAAAGCTTACAGTTTTTACGACATTCCTTCGCCTCAGACTTGTATGTAAACCTAGTGTGATCCCCCTAACGGCTGGGAACATAGGAACACTTGTTCTGGGACAGAAAAACAGACGGCGTTCAATAGCACCAAGAACGAATTTGATAAAGGACGAAACCCGGGAATGATTGTCTATACCGTTGGCACATTTGATTTGCTGCATGCTGGCCACCTTGCCTTGCTMAACCGTTGYAAAACATTAGGCRACACCGTTGCCGTTGGSGTCGCTTCRGACGAGGTYGTAAACCTCTAYAAACCGAAYGTCCCTRTCATCCCMCTGGAYCAGCGGRTSGARATGCTCRAAGCTTTGAGCTGTGTKGACATCGTRCGTCCCTATYATGACCTTGAATATGTTTCTGCTTGYCAGGAACTGRATGTCGATATTTTCGTGATCGGGGAAGAYTGGGGYARCAARCCYCACAATCTCGCTGTGGAAGCTTATTTGRAAGAAGCRGGAAAGAAAATTGTACAAGTTCGCTACAATTCCAAAAACTCTTCTACGAAAATCAAGCAAACGGTCATTACTCAGTTCCAAGCAACCTCAGGCCTAACAGCTAGAAGACCCACTTTGTCGTTACCAAGAACGAGATCCCGACGCATGGTCGATGCAATCCGCTGAGRGGGAAGATCGGGTTATTGGTTTCTGTGAATGAGCTTCTCTACAGTYACGTTGACTGCTGAGACGCAGCTCTTCTGGGGTGACACCCACCTTCATACTTCTATTCAGCCGATGCCTTTATAATGGGCAATCGGGATGCAGATCCAGACACCGCCTACCGCGTCGCCAAGAGCGAACCTGTCATCCACCCCAATCACAAGTGTCCAATTGGGCCACCCCTCATACACGATTTGAGTTCGCTGAGAGTAACATAGGAAGGGCATTGGCCCTCCCTCTTTTTTTGTGAGTTTTCCGCGATAACCGGCATCCCTGTTATTCCGCCAATGCTGGCTCGGGCCGAGTGATCGTGCTTGTCTCACCGCCGTACTGGTTTTTCTCAGTGGGCACATCGCTCAGATATTCCATGAACTCAAACTCAAAACCCTCGGGATCTATAAAATAGACGGTTTTACGATAGGGGTGATCGGCACCATAGGTGCGAACCTCATACCCGGCTTTGATAAGACGGTCTTTGATCGCATCAGAATCATCAACTGAAAAACCAATATGTGCGAGGCCCGGCGCGTGGCCCGACAGGTCGCGGTTTTCGCCTTCCGCGTTGTCATTAAGCGTAATGTAGTAATCGTCATCGCCGACATGGCACCAGTTCCGTTCCCGCCCGGACCATGTATTGCGACCACCGCCTCTCACCCGCCATTGCGGAAACGCCGACAGCAAAAACGCGCGGGTCACATCTATATTTTTCACTACCAGATTAACATGCTCGATACGTATCATCTTGGTCTCCTTTCCTGTGTCTTCCTCAACGTAGGGATTGGCGTTTGTTTTATTGACAGCCACAAATGAAAATGATTGTTTCCATTATAGAAACAATAATGGAGAACCTGGACAGTGGCCAAAACAGACCTGAACACCATCCCCATCTTTGTCGAAGTGATCCGGCACAACAGTTTCTCAAGAGCTGCCGATGAGTTAGGCATAACCAAGTCAAAGGTCAGCAAAAGCATCGCCCAACTTGAGCTGTCGATGGGGGTCAAACTACTCAACAGAACAACGAGACGGTTAAAATTGACGGAAGCGGGCATGCGATATTACGAGCACGCACTTCAAGGCTTGTCTTTCATCGAAAGTGCCGAGAATGCGGCGGCCGAGCTACAACAAGAGCCGAAGGGCGAACTGAAAATATCTGCGCCAATGTCTTTTGGACAAACGCACATCGCGCCCTTGATCCCACGCTTTCTAAAACAATACCCGGAAGTCAGCATCGACCTTGTTCTGAACGACCAGATGCAAAACCTTCTCGAGCATGGGTTCGACCTGGCGATCCGGTCAGGGGACCTGCCTGACTCTTCGCTAGTGGGACGACAATTGTGCCCTCTAAAAAGCGTACTCTGCGCATCACCAGCCTATCTGAAAGAACACGCTGCCCCTCGAACGCCAAATGAGCTGAAAAGACATAATTGCCAGCTCTATTCATATTCGAACCCCGTGGATCAGTGGTTTTTCAAAAAGGCGGGAAAGCAATACGCAGTCCACCTATCGGGTAATTACAAGGTCAATAACAGCGAAGCATTGCGGGTATCACTGTTGAACGGAATTGGCATTGGACGGCTACCGACGTTTGTCGCCTGGAGCGATATCAAACGCGGTCGCCTCATCCAGGTACTTGGCGACTACGACATGAAAGCGACCAGCCTCTACGCTCTTTATCCACAGAAGCAGTTCCTGCCCTACAAGGTGAGAACCTTCCTCGACTTCATCGTAATGTCCCTAGGTGGCGACGCACCCTACTGGGATGTGCCGTTCAAGACCTGATCCAGGTTGGCCATTTAGGCAACCACTACAATTCCGCCTGTCAGAATAAAAATACCACAAAACCCGCCAGGCCCCATCTTCGTGTAAAAATTCTCAGGCGTAACTTGGAGATAGAGGGAACATGGTGAGTATCAAATCTGTTTTGACGGGGCTATTGCTGGCCACAACGAGCTTCTCTACAGCCACGTTGGCCGCTGAGACCCAGCTCTTCTGGGGTGACACCCACCTTCATACTTCCTATTCAGCCGACGCCTTTATGATGGGCAATCGGGATGCCGATCCAGACACCGCCTACCGCGTGGCCAAAGGCGAACCTGTCATCCATCCCTTCAACCGCACACGTGTCCAGTTAAGCCGCCCTCTCGATTTCCTTGTGGTCGCCGATCATGCGGAAGGCATGGGCGTCTTGGGACAAATTTACACAGAAGATCCCGACCTCTCCGAATCCTGGTTCTGGCAAAGATGGATATCCGCGTTCTTCTTGAATCGGCTCAGAAGCGCTATGGAAGATCCGGAAGACGCCGTAGCAAACTTCACATCTCGAATGCCCGACGGAACAATTGAGCCAGGAAGCACCGTCGACCCCGTGGCAGCCGGTGCATCGGAGGGGCGCATCGGGCCCATCTCCAGGATCATCCCTCGGGCCACACTCCAAGCCATATCCGCCAACACGTGGCGGAAGTCTGTTGCTGCTGCTGAAGCTCACTACGAACCCGGCGTCTTCACACCCATCATCGGATGGGAATGGACGCAAGCCGCGAGCGGCGTGAGCCTGCACCGCGTGGTGATGTCGACCATGGACGGAACCACGGCTGCCGGCATTGACCCGCTAGGAAGAGATAACGCTCCCTATCCGGAGGACCTCTGGGCCGGGCTCGACGCACTGACCCAGACGACCGGCGCTCGGTTCCTCTCAATCCCTCATAACTCCAACCGGTCTAAAGGATACATGTTCGCGGATAGAACGATCCGCGGAGAGGATATCACCGCCGATTTTGCCCGCACGCGCATGGAGTGGGAACCTGTCATGGAAGTAACCCAGTTCAAGGGCGACAGTGAGACACACCCGACCCTTTCACCAGACGATGAATTCGCCGACTTCGAACGGTTTGAATTCAATGTGCAGCGTCCGCCGCAAAGCGAAAACTATGTCGCCTCAGTGGGTGACTATGCCCGGTCTGCCCTTTTGCGAGGTCTGGAGATAGAAGAGCGCGTTGGCGTCAACCCCTTCCAGTTTGGAATGGTCGGCTCAACCGACAGCCACACAGGCATTTCTTCTGCAGAAGAGCCAAACTTCTGGGGCAAGGTCGCGGTCGATTCAATACCTGAAAACAAGCGTCGAGAGACAGACGAGGACGGCTTTGTTTCCGGCATCGATAATTTCAACGGCTGGAACATGTCCGCCTCAGGCTTGGCCGCCGTCTGGGCAACGGAAAACACCCGCGAGGGCATCTTTGACGCCTTCACCCGCAAGGAAGTCTATGCCACCACCGGCCCCCGTATGGCTTTGCGTATGTTCGGCGGATGGAACTATGAGGCAGGTGCCGCCGACGCTGCCGACCTTGCTGACATTGGCTACGCAGGTGGCGTACCAATGGGCGGAGACCTCAGCAATGCGCCCGAGGGTCAAGGTTTTCAGCTATTGATCCGAGCCACCAAAGATCCAATGGGGGCCAATCTCGACCGCGTTCAGGTCATCAAAGGCTGGCTGGACAGTGAGGGCACGACGCATGAGCACATCTTCGATGTCGCCTGGTCCGACAACAGGGTCCCCGGTGCCAGCGGCAAGCTGCCTGCCGTCGGCAACACCGTGAACATTTCATCCGGTGCCTACACCAATGATATTGGATCGGCAGAACTCTCTACCGTGTGGACTGATCCCACGTTCGATGCAGCGCAAAGCGCGTTCTATTACGTACGTGTGTTGCAGATACCGACTGTTCGCCACTCACAATTGGATGCCATAGCCCTGAGTATAGAGACGCCCTACGAGGGCCCAGCAACCATTCAGGAGCGCGCTTACTCCTCCCCGATCTGGTACAAACCGTAATTCCGCATTTCGGAATTAGCAGACTCCCTGCAATCCCTTCACCCAAGACATGTGTAAACAGCATGGAGGATGATTGGGGATGTAGAGGGAGAAGACGATGAACATGAAATCCGTTTTGATCGGGTTGCTGTTGGCGACAACGAGTTTTTCTACGGCCACGTTGGCCGCTGAGACGCAGCTCCTCTGGGGCGACACGCATCTGCATTCGTCTTACTCCACAGATGCCTTCATAGCGGGCAACCGCGACGCGGACCCGGACACCGCCTATCGCCTGGCCAAGGGCGAGCCCGTCATCCACCCTTACAATCGCACCCGCGTTCAGCTTGCACGCCCCCTCGACTTTCTCGTCGTCGCAGATCACGCAGAGTCACTTGGAGTGATGGGCGAGATTTATCGGGAAACCCCTGAACTACCAGATAGCTGGTTCTGGGAACGCTGGAAGGCAGCCTTCATCATCAACCGGCTGCGCGCCATGATGGAAGACCCCTTGGACGGGACAGCCGGTTTCCTCGCACTGTTCCCCGTCCCCGCCATCCAGCCAGGTGATACCAGAGACCCCATCACCACCGGCGCGGGCAATGCTCTCGGTTTTGGATCGGGAAAAGTGATCCCGCCAGAAGTCGCAAGCGCCATCAGTGCCAGCATGTGGTCAAAATCAGTGGCCGCTGCTGACGCACATTATGAACCGGGCGTCTTCACTCCGATCATCGGATGGGAATGGACCCAGACGACCAACGGCGTGAACCTGCACCGGGTGGTCATGTCAACACTGAGCGGCGAGCAGGCAGCGAACATGGATCCTGTTGGGTCTGACGAAGCACCTTATCCAGAAGACCTCTGGGCTGGCCTTGCAGCACTGACAAAAGAAACCGGAGCCCGTTTCCTTGCCATTCCGCACAATTCCAACATTTCCAAAGGGTATATGTTCGGCGCCACCCAGGTGAACACGAATGAGATCACCGCCACTTACGCGCGCACGCGTGCGGAATGGGAACCGGTGGCGGAAGTCACCCAGATCAAAGGCGATTCCGAAACCCATCCAGACTTATCGCCAGACGATGAGTTCGCCGACTTCGAACAATTTTCCTTCTATTTGCAACGCGCGCCCCAAGGCCCAAGCTATCAGGCAAACATTGGTGACTTTATCCGCCCTGCCCTACGCCGTGGGTTGGAAATTGAAGCACGGGTTGGCGTGAACCCCTATCAGTTCGGCCTGATCGGCTCGACAGACTCTCACACGGGCATCGCCTCCGCAGAGGAGCCCAACTTCTGGGGCAAACTCGCAACAGACTCAATCCCGGAGAACAAGCGCGGCAAGGGATTGCTCAATCCAGAGTTCACAACCGGCATTGAAACGATCAACGGCTGGAATATGTCTGCTCAGGGGCTGGCCGCCGTGTGGGCAACAGAGAATACCCGTGAAGGCATCTTCGACGCCTTCACCCGCAAGGAAGTCTATGCGACCACCGGGCCCCGCATGGCTTTGCGTGTGTTTGGCGGATGGAACTATGACGCAAGCGCCGCTGAGGCGACGGACCTCGCCGATGTCGGCTACGCCGGTGGTGTCCCGATGGGGGGCGATCTTACCAACGCACCCGACGGTCAGGGCTTTCAGCTGTTGATCCGCGCCACCAAAGATCCGATGGGGGCAAACCTCGACCGGGTGCAAGTCATCAAGGGCTGGCTGGACAGCAATGGCACCTCTCATGAACAGGTCTACGATGTCGCCTGGTCCGACGACAGGGTCCCCGAGGCGGACGGCAAACTTCCCGCTGTGGGCAACACAGTCGACATATCATCGGGTGCCTACACCAATGATATTGGATCGTCAGAACCTTCAACCGTGTGGTCAGACCCCACCTTCGATGCCGCGCAAAGCGCATTCTACTACGTGCGTGTATTGCAGATCCCAACCATCCGCCACTCACAATTGGATGCCATAGCACTGAGTATGGAGACACCCTACGAGGGCCCTGCAACCATCCAGGAGCGCGCCTACTCTTCGCCAATCTGGTACAAACCTTAAGTCCAGCACGCGGAGGCCGTCACCGGCCTGCCCCGGATTTTATCTGCTGATATCCGTGCTATAGTCCCCGTGAGGATGACTGACCGGCCCTTGTTTTTGCAGCGAGGGCCTATGAGTATAAATATAAAGACGAGCGACCGTATAGATACGAGCGCCGATAACCGGCATGTGCGCAAGCGTGGCCGGCCAGCCTTGAACGGACCGGACAAACACACCGACCGGCGTGAAGATATTGTCCAAGCATCAAGCTTCCTGTTTTTCCAGAACGGCTATGCCGGGACCACATTGCGTCGTGTGGCAAAGACGGCAAACGTCAATGTGGCGTTGATCCACTATTATTTTGGAAGCAAGCAGGGCCTCTACCAGGAGATCCTATGCTGTGCATTTTCTGAAACGATCGCATCACTGCGCGGATACCAGCGGGGTGCACCAGTCTTGCTCCATCTGGTCCATCTCATGACAGCCACGCTTCTGGATCAGCCTGCCCTCGCGCGCACTTTTCTCTTTCCCAACGGCCCCCCCGAAGCTCTTGCTGAAGTGGCGAACATCAAACGACGGCTGCGACTTCATCTGTCAGCCGCCCTGCAATCGATGCAGCGAACCAATCACCTGTGCAGCACCTTGGATGCTGACCTTTTTACCTCGACTTTCCTGGACCTCTGCTGGGAACCGATACGCCGTCACCTTGAGGAGGATGCCGAGGGGAGCCCAAACAACCTCTCTTTGGTACAGCGCCAGATCACCCAGAACACCAGGCTCCTTGAAGCGGCAACCAGACCAAACCAGGGCTAGAGCGTCACAAAAAAGGGGGCTCCAAAGAGCCCCCTTCTACCACCCACCCCGAATTGCCAAATGATGGGTTAGTAGCCAACGCCCCCGTTGTACGTTGTCGCTCCGCGATAAGACACTTCTTCCTGCAGATATCCACTCGACTTACGATCSAGGAAGAYTTCTGCAAAYCGTGCATGAGAGCKKCGAGCWGAMCCCGCAAAGTAAGCATTGCTTGCRGYSCCACATGCCAGRCGYCCACCATTRCCAAACCKMAGMGACTGMCCATCMAGRCAYTCGATAACCTGACCCATGCTGTAGTCAGCCTGTCCGGAYATTTCGCTCACTTCRCCAATTGTTGCRACCAGCGCRTCGCCCATCTGGCAATACATCAACTCRCCACTGCCTTCGCYGACATTCACATGMGARGCGCTTGTCGYCARGTAGGCTGCTTCTTCCAGCCCCTTCGCATCCAAACACACACCGCGCACGGCACGACTGGAGACACGCTCTTGCTTAACAACGACCCGAAGCGGCCCGATGGTGATGGGTGCCCGAGCGGCATTAACAATGGTTCCGCCTGCACCGCGACGCTCACGACCAAACACACTGTCACGCAGATTGTTTGAACTCAGACGACCACCGGCCTGAGAAGCAGCCGCAGCAGCGCTAAGAGCGTTGGCATTGGCAATAGCCTCATTGGCAATATCAATGTTCACATTACCACTGCCACCACCGTCAGTGACGATCGTGATATTGTTGACGTTGTTATTGGTGTTGTTATTGGTGTTGTTGWTCGTATTATTATTCGTGTTCGTATTGTTGTTGGTGTTGTTATTCGTGTTGTTGTTGGTCACATCAACATTGACGTCCAGGTCGACATCAATATCGACGTTCACTTCAACATCAACGTCGCCATCACCGCCCTCATCACACCCACAATCGTCCCAATCATTATCCCATTCGTCGTCCCAATTGTCATCGGCGCAGTCGTCCTCCCAGCCACAAGCCTGAGCCTGATCTGCTGTAACAGTCATAAGCACGACGCCTGCCGCAAAAGCGAACAGACCAAGAAAGAGAAGTACATAAAGTCGTTTCATTTTGGCACTCCGGAGAGATGTTTCAGCCCTTTTAGCGGGCTTTTGGGGTTGGTATCCCAGACAATGCAGGAGCCGTGCCGTTTTCATCTCCGCATCAATTCTGACTAAATCTACAAAATGGCACGGTCTCAGACCAACCTGTTTTGCGGAGACCAGCAACCATTCATTAACGATGCCACTTGATCGACCAGAAGGGAAATTTATCTAACCATTTGAAATAAATAGGTTTTTCAGGACACCCCCTCTCTTCGAGCAGACGTCTCAGGGTTCTCGTTAAGTTTTGGCACGCTTTTCGCTGAGGAGAGGGCAATCGCACCGGGACTTATCCGCTCTGTATCAGAACGGCACGGTCCAGGCAGTAGGACGGACAGGGCAATTGAAGAGCAACACGCTCATTTGCCCGGAACTTGGAAAACGAAGAATGACGCATCAAACGGTACAGGCGCTGGTTAATTATTGGAACGACTTGCGAGGTAGCCGCCCTGCACCCAGACGTTCCGAAATTGAGCCCCGCGATATAAAGCGAATACTGCCCCATGTCTTTATCCTGGAACGGAACGATCAGTGGACATATCGGTTCCGCCTCGCAGGCACCGGGCTTTGCAATGTCTATGGCATGGAATTTCGCCGTCACAATATGGCGGCGCTGTGGCAGGACGAAAGCCAGCAGGAAGTTCTCAAGGTTCTGAACGAGGTAACGGGCAGCGGTACCGTCGGTTTTGTTGACTATACCGCCGAGACACCAGACAACAGACAAGTCTCTATGGAGATGGTGCTGTTGCCCCTCGCGCAGGATAATGGCGCTGTAACCCGTGTATTGGGTGCCGCCGTCGTCGTCGATGACCTCCCTTGGGTTGGCGATCACATGCTTGTCCGTCAATGGACGGACAGAGTGCGTCGTGTCGACCCAGCCGACCTGACCATCGCTCCTCCATTGACCCATGCGGCCAGAAAGATCGCCAGCGCCATGCCACCAAGGCCCGCCCCTGTGCCAAGCCTGGGCACTCGGCGCCGAAATTCCGCAGCAGAACGACCATACCTGCGCTTGGTCAAAGGCGAGCAGCTGGAAATTGATAAAGCAAAATAGGACAACGGGGGCAACTCAGCGTTTCGAGGAGGCCTTTTTCTTAGGCACCACTTTGGGCACAACAACGCCCTTCACGCCTTGAAGCTTACAGCTACCGATATTAGCACCTGACAGGCTGACACCCGTCAGATCAGCTTCGTCAAACACCACTCCGTCCAAGTTGGCGGAGTTCAGGTTTACGTCGCGCAAAATAGCGCCGGAAAAATCACAGAACGAGAGATCGGAACCGGAAAAATCTGAACCGGTCAAAATCGCCCCGCGAAAATTGGTCGGCCAAGTCCGTCCTCCGCCGCCAGCGATCGGCATCGCCGAAAGATCTGCTTGAGCAAGGTTGGCATTCGTGAGGTTCGCACACTCAAATTTGGCCCCTCGCAAATCGCACTGGGAAAAATTGACGTTGGAGAGAGCCGCGCCCGAGAAATTCGTCATCGAAAAAATGCCGGTCTCAAAATTGGCGCCGACCAGGATCGCATCACTAAATTCTGCAGCAGACAGCGCAATACCCGGATGAGAAAACCCCGTTAGGTCCACTCCCTTAAACACAGCCTGCTTGCCTTTGGCGCCCCCAGAGGTCATCCACGCCTTGTGTTTAGTCATCAGTTCATTCACCGGGATACCAAGGTCGGCAGCGGTGCGCGGCATGATGGCCCCTTCCATCGACTTGGCGGCCATCAACTGTGCTCTGTCGAAATGTGCGGCCGTCAGATCCACCCCATCCAGACAAGCACCGTCCAACACCACCCCAATGAGAGTTGCGCCCCGAAGACTGGCCCGAGACAAGTTTGCACCGGTGAGATCCGCGCCTTCAAGGTCGGCCCCACTTAGATCAGACCCCGAAAAATCACACCCCGCCAACCGAGCACCTTTCAGATTGGCCTGGAACAAATCAGTGCCCGCGCCTAATGCGCGACCCATACGTACTTTCTCAAGAGTGGAATGACGCATATTGGCACTGTCGAACCGCGTGCCTGTATCACCATTGTCATGGTAGGAAACATCGCCTTCCGACGACTGTTTCATAATTTTTCCTTCGCGAAGATCGCTGTCGGTGAGATCTGCCCCCTCCAGATTGGCCCGGGTGAAACGGGCCCCTCGCAAGTCTGCCCGCTTGAGGTTAGCTCCGGAAAAATCAACACCAGTGAGATCTGCTGCAAAAAGGTTTGCGCGCTCGAGACACGCACCACTAAAACTGGACCCTGCAGCCTGCAGACCAACCAGTTCCGCGTCCGTAAGATCCCATCCGTCAAATCGAAGGCGTTCGACATTCTTGTGGCTTAAGTTCAGTCGGTCACCGCCATTTATGCGCTTTATGTACCGCACATGTTGCTGCAAGGCGGCTTTGAGCTGCTCGATATCCATCCGCTCAAATTTATCGTCCGACCCGGACATACGGCTCCCTTTCGCAGGTTGTTCCCCATACTGAGGATGCGTGATTTACATTTGGTAAAGCCCTGGTGCGCGCAGCAACTCGCAAAAAGGCCCTCCTGCTTTGCAGCAGGAAGGCCCAAATCTTTAAGTCGCGTTAACCTTCAAGCAGCGGCGTGAGCGTCATCTTCGTAAATACGCACATGTTCCGCCGGCAGAGGTGCTTTTCCCAGGATGTCGTCCGCGATTTTTTCAGCCACCATGATGGTCGGCGCATTCGTATTCCCGCCAACCAAGGTCGGCATAACCGAAGCATCGATCACCCGCAGCCCTTTCAAACCATGAACCCGACAACGAGTATCAACGACAGCCATTTCGTCCTTGCCCATTTTCGCAGTACCCACGGGATGATAGATGGTTTCCGCAGTTTCACGGATCCACTTATCAATATCAGCGTCACTCTGAACAGCCTCACCGGGAGAGAATTCCGGGCCCCTGTAAGGCGTCAATGCATCTTGCGCCAGAATGTTTCGGACCATTTTCACGCCATCGCGCATTACCGTACGATCGCTCTCTTCGGCCAGATAGTTCGGTTGGATCAACGCATGTTCAGTCGGATCAGTTGATTTGAGCGCAATGAACCCGCGGCTTTCGGGGCGCAATTGGCACACATGCACTGTATAGCCGTGCCGATCAGATTTAACCCGCGCGTGGTCCTGCATCATCGCAGCGACAAAGTGAATTTGTACATCAGGCATGGCCAGCTCAGGCCGTGTTTTCAGAAACCCACCAGACTCCAAACCCTGCGTTGCGCCCGCTCCCGTTTTGAAGAACGTGTACTGCATACCGGTCATGAGCATCCGCAGCGGATTGGTCTGGCTGTGCAGCGTAATCGGCTGCGAACATTCTTGTAGAACCGTCGCATCGAGATGGTCCTGAAGGTTTTGTCCCACACCAGGCAGGTCAGCCACCACATCAATCCCGAATTTCTTCAGATAAGAACCCTTACCAATGCCTGACAGCATAAGGGTTTGCGGACTGTTGACCGCACCACCACAAAGAAGGGTTTCCTTGCCCGCACGCGCCTGATGGGTCTTGCCCTTCTGAGTGTATTCAACACCAACAGCTCTTTTTCCCTCAAAAATGATCCGGGACGTAAGCGCTTCAACCTCAACTCTCAGATTGGGTCTGCTGAGTGCAGGAACAAGATATCCCTTGGCAGCACTACAACGCTGATTGTTTTTGATAGTCAGCTGGTAAGGACCAACGCCTTCTTGTTGGCGACCGTTAAAGTCTTTCGTCTCTGGGTGTCCCGCCTGCTTGCCGGCTTCAATAAACGCGTTAAACAAAGCGTTGCCGCCCGTGGGATTGGAGACGCCCAGCGGGCCGTCACCACCATGAAACTCATCGTCACCATCCTCATTTCCTTCAGAACGGCGGAAATAGGGAAGCACATCGGAGAACCCCCAGCCTTCAAGGCCAAGTTGCCGCCAATGGTCATAGTCGCGCGCATGACCTCTGATGTAGATCATGCCGTTGATGGACGAAGATCCACCCAGTACCTTGCCGCGTGGCCAGTACAGCCGACGGTTGTTCAGATGAGTTTGACCCTCAGTGTCGTAACACCAGTTCGCCTTGTCTGACCCAATAAGCGTCCCAACACCGGCTGGCATGTGGATGAGCATGTTGCTGTCTTTAGACCCGGCTTCAAGCAACAAAACCTTGTTATTCGGGTTCGCAGAAAGCCGGTTGGCAAGCACGCACCCGGCACTGCCCGCACCGATGATAATGTAATCAAATTCGCTCATTCTGATCTTCTCCCAGTCAACGGGAGTAAACCGAACAGATCACACCCTGCGAAAACGGCAGATGTCTGTTCAGGCCACCCCTCTGTATTTGGCGACGATATTCGACCAAGTTCAATTATGACGCAAGCGTCAACATTGATTTCAGCCCAAGAAATAGGGAACAAATCCCTTATTTTCCAAGGTTTTGAGTAGCTGCAGTGCGTAGTTCCCACCACCCCTACGGAAGCAGCGTTACCACTGTTCGACGGTTCAGAGGCTCACGCACCCCGTCCCCTGTTTCAATGGCCAGCCGAGACTCACCGTAACCAATAATTTCAACGGCTTCCGGCAAAGCCCCCATTTCAACAAGGGTTATCTGGACGATCTCTGCGCGCTGAACAGATAAGCCATCATTGTAGTCCGCAGGCCCTTTGGTATCTGTATGTCCGCCTGCAATTATTCTGCTGTGGCCATCCGTCCGAGCCCGGTCAATGGCGGCTGAAAGAACCTCCAGCGCCTCCGCAGACAGGAACCACTCATCAAACCCAAAATAGACAATGAAATTCGCTTCATCAGGCAAGGCGGCTGCAACCGGGACGGTTTCAGGGGCCAAATCCACTTCAATGCGGCCCATAAGGGTCAAAAACCGAGCACGGCACTGATAAACCTGAACGCTCGGCGCGCCCTGCGACATCTCATAGGCCCAGCAATCATACGCAACCTGCGCCCGCGCCATCAGGTCAGGAAGTTCCTCCTTGCCCCCTTGAGCAAAAGCAGCAAGCAGCCTGTCCCGGGCGCGCTGCAGGTCCGCCGTGGCGGCAACGCCAGATGGCACTGTAGTCGGAGCGACATCGACCCCGTTGGCGGCTTCAATGGCCCGTTTCGCATAGAATTCGGCACCTTCATCGCTATTCCAATTGTCATCCCGGCCGACTGCCAGATCGACATAGTGCTCATACAGCGCCTGCTGAAAAGCAGATCCCTGGGGGTTCATGTCGCGGGCGTCATCCACCAGTGACGCACAGCCAGCCAGTGCCAAACCAGCAATTCCCAGGACCATGGCACGCGCCATCTGGCCCAAACCAACCCGCATTTTGGAATTATGGTTAATTTTGGGTAACCTCAGCAATGATACTGCCAACATGAAATCCGCCCTTTACTTATCTGGTATTTTGCCCCGTGCGCTCTGCGCTGCTCGGTTATAGCTGTCGAAAGATGCTCTGACCAGTTCGCCGTGTACCAGGCTTGATAAGGAGACATTAACCGCGCCCTCCTAGGCTTTCCCGACAATATGTCCGATGTAACCAACCAGGCCAACCGCCCAGGAAGATCAAGGGAGCCCATGCTGCAGTCTTCACCACATATATCATCGCCAAAAGAACAGACCCGGGATGGCATTGACCGTCGTCAGTATGAGCGGTCATTCGTTCCTGTGGCCGGTCGGCTCTTGCTACCCTCGGGCGCAGAACATACCTGTCAGGTGGTCGATATTTCAGAAGGTGGCATTGCACTAACTTGCCCTGTCGAAACAGAATTCGGCGACAAAATCATCGTCTATCTCGATGATCTCGGTCGATTTGAAGGACAGATCATCCGCTTCATCCCAAATGGTTTTGCCATTGAGACCCAACTTGTCGCGAACCAGCGCCAACGTCTGGTTGACCGGATAAAATGGCTGAAACAGAAAAAAACAGATGCGGAGCGCCGCTTTTTTCCCCGACGCATCCCCGCGCAAATAGAACTCAGCGACAACACTTCCATGACAGTTGAAACCGGCACCAAAATCCAATGCACGATTTTGGACATATCCGTAACCGGCGCTCACGTCCAAACCAACAAACGCCCAAGACTGGGTACTCATGTGACTGTTGGCAGAATGGTGGGTCGCGTGATGCGTCACACCCTCGAAGGCATCGGGATTGAGTTCGTAACGGCTGGGTAAAGCCCGCAGCATTTACATCAAAGATGCTCCCCTTTTGACATCAGCATGGGTACACTCCCGCCAAACAAAGAGGCGAGGAGCACAATGTCCCAATCTTTCCTGAACTATAATTTGAAAAACGATATCGCCGTCCTGCATATGGACGATGGCAARGCAAACGCGCTCGGCCACGACATGATTGATGCACTGTCAGAAGCACTCGACCGTGCTGAAGCCGAGGCAAAAGCTGTGGTATTGCTTGGCCGTGAAAATCGTTTTTGTGCTGGATTTGATCTAAAAGCGATGGCAGCCGGWCCCGAAGCGGTCACAAAACTTGTCACCCGCGGCGCCAACTTTCTCACGCGCCTCTATACCTTCAAGCTTCCCATCATTGTGGCCTGTACTGGCCATGCCCTTGCTGCTGGCGGCTTACTATTACTGGCATCTGATTATCGCGTGGGAACACGTGGAGACTACCGTATCGGTCTCAACGAAGTTGCGATTGGCATGACAACACCTGAGTTTTTGCTCGACTTTGCCCGCGACCGCATGCCCAAACAAACCCTCCATCAGGCAACGGTACAGGCCCGGCTTTTCTCTCCCGAGGAAGCAACCCAGACCGGTTTTCTGGATGAGGCTGTTGAGGCTGACCAACTGCTCGACACAGCCATGGCAGTCGCTGAACGCTTGGGAGCTCTACCTCAACCAGCATTCGCGAATTCCAAGGCTAAATTGAACGCAAGCACAGTCGCAAGCATCAATGCAGGTCTTACCGCTGACTCTTCATCATTTGACGGCGCATCATAAAAGCTGGTGACCCAGCCTTTGGAGGTTTAGGATTCTCCATAGGGCTGGTTCGCAAGATGACGCGGAGAAAACTTCATGTACTCTGGGACAAATAGGACAAGACAGCGCAGTGGTACCCTGGTGGCCGCAGCACTGATAACAGTCCTGATTTCACCCAATACCGCACAAGCTGGATGCGATCCCCTGAGCACCGAAGGTGTTATTGGCAGCATCGCTGGCGCAGCTCTTGGTGGCTTTCTTGGTTCCAAAATCGGTAGTGGAAGTGGCCGAACCGTCGCCACCATAGGCGGCGCACTCGCAGGGGGCCTGCTGGGAAACCAAGCTGTCACCAACCTCACCTGCCAGGACCAGAGAGCCGTATACGGCACGACACAATCGACGTTGGAGCAATATCCAAGCGGTCGGGCGGCGACCTGGAACAATCCCGACAGTGGTAATTGGGGCACTGTGACCCCCACACAGACCTATGTGAACGCCCGCGGCCAAAATTGTCGGCAGTTTGAGCAAATAATCTACATCGATGGAAATCCCGAAACGGGGATCGGAGTAGCCTGCCGACAGCCGAATGGCAGTTGGAAAATCGTTGACGGCTAACGCCCGCCGCTAGGCCCCAACACACGACACACACCCAGAAGTCCGCAGTTTTCAGCGGTATTTTCCACCGTGGCGCATCCCCGACATCAGCGTCCGCGCGTCTGGTCAAAAGTGAAAATTTGAATCGAATTAAGTATTCTAAAAATAAAAGAAAATTCGAATATAAATATTCGAAAATACAGTTAAATACAGTGAAGTAAAATTACACGGAGATAAAAACAATGAAGTCATCGTAATCAATATTAGATCGACAGATCGGGATTGATTACATGAAAATACTACATATTGCGGCGAGCCTGTGTGTGGCTCTCCTCCTTACTGCCTGTGGAACACCCAACTCCACAGCGGCCCTGGGCCTACTCCAAAGCGACGTGCCATTTGCGTCATCCTCCCCCCCTCCCACATTTGTGTCGGGTGGCAGCGCGATGCCGACAGGTGCGGAAACACCGCCACCGTTCGGCTTTGTCGGCTTCTGCCGAAGACATCCAGCCGACTGCAGTGGATCAGCTGTCAGCCCCGCTTCCATGCGCCTCACTGACGCTAGGTGGCGCGACATCGAGCAGATCAATGCCGAGGTCAACCGGTCCGTCAGACCGGTCGAGGACGCAGACCTGTACAACAAGCCGGAATGGTGGACCTATCCATCCGCTCAGGGCGGAGACTGCGAAGATTTTGTTCTGTTGAAACGCCGCATGCTTATTGAGCGTGGCTGGCCCGCAGATACCCTGCTGATTTCGGTCGTCAAAGAGCGAAACGGCGCCGGACATGCTGTTCTACTGGTTGTGACAGATCGCGGCGAATTCGTTCTGGACAACAAAACCCGACATATCAACGCTTGGCGAGACACGCCCTATACATGGGTCAAGCGACAGTCGCGAAGACATCCTTACGTCTGGGTCCGTCTGGGATCGGGCAATGGCGGCAAAAGCGCCTCTCTCATGCTACCGGAGTTTGGCCCAGGTGCGAGCCCGTCGCTTGGCGCACCAATAGCTGAACCATTCTATACCGCAAGCGGACTTCGTCCTTCGCTCGCGTCCTAAATCACCCAGATCAGCTCATCACCCGGGGTTGATCCTGTCGAGACCGGCCCTGCTGCACACACAGCGGGGCCGGACCTTGACCACCAAATGCGTTAGCGGCCTTTCCACTGCGGCGCGCGTTTTTCCGCAAAAGCCATCGGACCCTCAATCAGGTCCTCACTCTTGAACAAAGCACCAACGGCGGGATAGTGCCCGGTGACCGCTTTCTCAAGATTAGCCTCATCAAGCCCCCGGTAGACGGATTCTTTGGACGCCCGAATAGACATGGGCGAGCACGCCATGATCAACTCCGCCCAGCGTTTGGCAGCAGCGATAAGGTCACCCGCCGGAACGACTTCATTCACAAACCCTAATGTCTGCCCTTCTGCGGCAGGAACCACGCGGCCGGTCAAAATCATGCCCATCGCCTGTTTCACGGGAATTTGGCGCGGCAGCCGGTGGAGGCCACCAGCAAGTGCTGCCAGCCCAACTTTAGGCTCAGGCAAAGCAAAGCTGGCGTTTTCTGAGGCGATAATCAGATCGGCGGCAAGAGCGATTTCAAAACCACCTCCCATCGCCACACCGTTCACCGCAGCAATCACGGGCTTGGGCATGTCATAACGAGAGGTCAGACCGGCAAATCCGCTTGGCGGCACTTCAATTTTATTACCTTCAGCCTGCCATTTCAGATCATTGCCAGCGCTGAATGCCCGGTCCCCGGCTCCTGTGATGATCGCAACCCAGAGGTCAGGGTCAGCCGCAAAATCATCAAATACTTTCGCAAGTTCAAAATTGGCGGGCGGATGCAACGCGTTCATCCGTTTGGGTCTGTTTATGGTGACAATCAACAAACGACCGTCTTTTTCGACCGTGCAATGTTCATAATCCGTCATTAGTGCCTCCTTAAGGTGCAAAACTACCTGCTTGCTTGAGGCGACTGTGCCCTGCGCAATCACGGCCCGCAACTGGCCCAGCGAAAACGCAACGGAACCGGCGCATTGTCGAAACCATTTGGCAACCATGCGTTCATAAAGTGTGAACCGGTCCCGGCCCATACTCAACGCAGATGTTAAGGGACAGCCCCAGATCGACTTCTAGAGGCAACCCACAATGCAGAAAAGCGCGTGATGCAAAACAGTTCAGAAAACGCCGAAGCGGATCAGACCGATCTTCCCAAAGAAGACGCCGATGCCGCTGACGGCAGGGTCCTCGCAGACGGCCATTGGTCACTCAAACATGGTGACGACATTTACGGCCCCTACACCTACGAGGCGATGGAAACTTATATCGCTGAAGGCAGAGTGGCGGGCCACTCAACAATCGCCCCAACCGGCACTCAGGACTGGCAGGAAGCAAAAGACGTTTTGGTTTTCGCTGGCTTCTTCGACAYGGACCGCGCGGACAAAACCTCAAGCACGCCCTCTCACCCCCAGGATCGCAAAACTGTCTACGGGGCCAAAAAGGGCCAGGTGGATCGGCGCAAACGCCCCGACACATCAAACTTTCTAATCATCACGGACATAAAATCACGCCATGGGGCAACTCTCGAGCAAACCATCATGTCGCTCGGTGCAGCACTGAAAGTCGCGAACAACGCTTGGGTCGTCAATTGTGCGGGGACCGCTCCCGGTCTCCTCAATCAGCTCTCAAAAATTGTCTCTAAGCAAGATGGACTGTTCGTCGCCGATGCGACCCGTGACAGAACAGCTTGGTTCAATTTCGGCCCGGAAACCGACGCAAAAATCCGCCGCGTGTGGCGCCGCCCCGTCTAATATCTTTTCAGCTTCTTTTAAGTCCCAGACTTCTGAAGTCAGTGTCCCAACCGTGCACCCGGTCGTTCCCGCGGCACAGGCAGTTGTGGCAACACAGCCTCCTCTGACGACACTGATCGTGTCCCTGGACGCGACCTGGGTCGCGGCACAGATGACAGGTCGCTAACCGGCTCAACCTGAACACGAGGTTGCTCGTTGAGAGCGACGGATGCCGCCGGGACCTGTGTCGCAGGCTCAGGACCAACGCCTTCAACCGGGCTCACATCCCCCACCAACAATGACATAATATCGCTGGCCCGCCTCCAGCGCAGCATAAGGGGGCCACTCATCGCTCCGACGTCTGCGCATTTGGTCTCTGGCGACTGCCCTCGATCACATTTGACGGTTTCCCGAATGAGCTCGAGCTGGAAATTGGCCTTGCGAAGAAACTCGCTCATCAGCCCCGCATCGCGAACCGAGGCAACAGCTGAAAGATAGGGCGCGCAACTCGTATTCTGTCGTTCGAGGAGCCGCTCAAGTTCCGCTGAAGGGAAAGCGCCGTTTGGTGGATTGGTTGCACAAACGCGCCACAATACTTCTGCAGCGGCATGGTCGAAAAGCTGTAGGAGTTCTTTGTAGCGACTATCAAGCGATCCATAGATCCGCGCCATGTCGGCGGGCTGCCACTCACGAAACGCATCAATAAAATCAACAACATCAACCTGGATACCCCGCGGCGGGGCTGCCCGGTAAGCCGAGGGTTGTGGCACCTGAAGACCATGCTGGACAAAAGAATAGTCCGTCCCCCCCGAGATATCGGGGCCCCCGTCAGGGGTGCGGGGAATGAGCAAAAACTGCACACCGAGAGGACGAAGTTCCAAATGAAAAAAGAACTGCTGACCCGTGCGCACAACAGAACCCTGTGCTGCTTCACCCGTCCGACGGCCATTCAACGAAAACGGGTCACCCCGGCCAGAAGAAAACCGGCCAACCACACGACCGTCTACTTCCTCCAGTGTCAGTTTCATACCAACGGCAGCCCCAATGCCGTCAAACTGACCGGAGAAGTCAGCAGCAAATACAGGCGATGCCGACAGCACGCCCACCAGAAAGACAAGCGCCCACATCAAATGGGTGGGCACATTACTGACCTTTAAAATTGGGTGCTCTCTTTTCAACAAAAGCCAACATGCCTTCTTTCACATCTTCTGTTCGCATCAGAGGAAGCAGCTGCAAATAGACATGATGCACATGTTCTGCGAAGGGTTCGTTAAGTCCCATGCGCATCATTCGCTTCGCCGATTGAACAGCCAGCGGAGCATTTGCTGCAATTTCCCGTGCCAACGTCCGCGCACGCTCCATCAACTGGGCGGCTAGGACAACTTCAGAGGCAAGCCCCCACTCAACAGCTTCCTCAGCATTCAGGGTACGACCCGTGAAAATCAGCTCTGCCGCCTTTGACCAGCCCAGCAGTCGCGGCAATATCCACGTCCCCCCCGACTCTGGCACCACACCGCGCTTGGTGAACGCCGCCGCTAGTTTAGCCGTGTCCGCCATCAGCCGAATGTCACACCCCAGTGCTGTATCCAGGCCATACCCGGCAGCTCCGCCGTTTACCGCGCAGATCGTCGGCTTGTCCATCGCCTGCAATACAATGGGAGGTGTGTTGCGCATATCCAGACGGCTAAACCCGGCAGAGCCGATTGAGAGCCCTTTGCCCTGGGTCTGAGCCTTGACATCAAGCCCCGCACAAAACGCACGACCGTTGCCTGTCAGGATAACAACACGCACCTCCGGATCTTCATTCGCCTCAATGAGCCGCACCGACAGAGCATTCAACATCGGCCCTGAAATTGTATTCATCCGTTCCGGCGCGTTCAGTGTGATTGTCGCAATGTGATCAGACACATCGTACAGAACTTCATTGTCGTCGCTGGTTACATCGTGCGCTTCGCTCATCACCGTCTCCTGTACATTGCATCCTGCCTGGGCGCGAGATTGTCCATCTCAATCGAGACGCTTCAGCTCACGTGCGTAACGTTGCCAATTCTCAACATAATGTGCCGCCGAAAGCATCAGCCCTGCAGCTTGGTCATCACTGAGGGTCCGCACAATTTTGCCGGGGGAGCCCAGGACCATCGAGTTATCAGGAATATCCTTCCCCTCAGCAATAAGCGTGTTTGCGCCAATCAGGCAGTTCTTCCCGATCTTTGTATTGTTCAAAATGATGCTGCCAATGCCGATCAAACTATTATCCCCAATCGTGCATCCGTGCAGCATGACCTTGTGTCCAATCGTGACATTTTTTCCCAGCGTCAATGGCGACCCAGGGTCCGTATGAAGGACAGACCCGTCCTGTACGTTTGAGTTTTCACCGATCGTGATCATCTCGTTGTCACCACGCAGCACCGCGCTGAACCACACGCTAGCATTGCGTTCCAGTGTCACATTTCCCATGACCTGCGCGTCCGGGGCGATCCAATACGCACCTTCTGCAGGTAGAATCGGTTGGCTATCTCCAAGGGCATAAATCGGCATGTCCTATCCACTCCTCCAAGTTGATAATTGGCGATACCATCGCATGATCGGTGCGCCTTTGTCTCATTTGCCACCTCTCTCAATTGTCATAGCGGGGTCGCAATTCCCACGCTACACTTTTGGATATTCGTGACCGCCTTAGCCGAGTAAAAAAAATGACCATCGAACCTTATGAGACCTCCGATGACACGCCCATCCACCGCCCGATGGGCCGAACGTTAAACGACATTTGGCAAGGCCGTCTCACCCGCCGGACTTTTCTCAAAGGGTCAGCAAGCACTGCCGCTCTCACCACCGCGGGGATCGCCCTGCCCCTGTCACTTGCTGCCTGTAGCGACCAGAATCAGCACTTTAGTTTTATTGAGATCGAACATGGTGTCGACGAGACCCATCATGTTGCTCCCGATCACGAGGCCGACATATTGATCCGTTGGGGAGATCCGGTCACGGCGAACGCGCCAACCTTTGATCCAGACAATCAGAGTGCCGCCGCGCAGGCTCAACAATTTGGCTACAATAACGACTTTATCGGGTTCATCCCCCTGCCCTTCGGATCGCCCCTGAAGGATCACGCCCTCCTCTGCGTCAATCATGAATTCACCAATGACGACTTGATGCATCCGGTCTTTGCTGGCGTGGCAGACCCGCGCACGGTCTACAGCAGAGAAATCGCAGAAATTTCCATGGCCGCACATGGCGGGTCTATTGTTGAGATCACGCGAGATAAAAATGGTCGCTGGACCCCGGTGGCTAACAGTCCGTTCAACCGACGCATCACCGCCTCAACAACACAGATGAACATCTCCGGCCCTGCTGCCGGTCACCCGCGTCTGCAAACCTCCCAGGACCGAAGCGGCACGAAGGTCGTTGGCACTTTCAACAATTGCGCGGGCGGCATCACGCCTTGGGGAACCTACCTGATGGCCGAGGAAAACATTCACGGTTATTTCATGGGAACACTCGAAGACCACTCTGAGGCCAGAAATTTTGCCCGCATGGGCATTCCCGGCCAGTTCTATCCGTGGGGTCTCTACGACGCTCGTTTCAACATCAACAAGGAACCAAACGAGGCAAACCGGTTTGGATGGATTGTTGAAGTCGATCCGCTTGATCCCACATCGACCCCCATCAAGAGAACCGCCCTCGGACGCTTCAAGCATGAGGGATGCGAGACCGCCCTCTGTCCCTTGGGCCGCATTGTCATTTACTCTGGCGACGACCAGCGCTTCGAATATCTCTACCGCTTTGTCAGCGACAATGTGGTCAGCCCCGACAACCGCGAAGCCAATTTCGGCCTGCTCGACCACGGCACCCTTTCCGTCGCAAAGCTGCGCGAAGATGGCACGGGCACTTGGCTACCCCTCATCTATGGCAATGGTCCCCTGACGGCGGAAAACGGTTTCGAAAGCCAGGCCGACGTGCTGATCGAAACCCGCCGTGCCGCCGACTTGCTCGGCGCAACCCCTCTCGACCGGCCCGAGGATGTCCAGCCCAATTTACAGACCAGCAAGGTCTACGTTTCTCTGACCAACAATTCTTTGAGAACCGACGCACAAACTGATGGCGCCAATCCACGGGGCCCAAACTTCTGGGGACAGATTGTTGAAATTTCGCCCGAGGCTGAAAATCATGCCGCCAGAAATTTCACCTGGGACATGTTGGTCGTGTGTGGCGATCCGGCCGAGCCGGCCGTCAATGCCTCCTGGAACAGCACGACCAGTGAGAACGGATGGTTTGCCTGCCCAGACAATTTAGCAGTCGATCCCTCGGGCCGACTGTGGGCAGCAACAGACCAGGGAAAAGCCTGGCCGAAGACATCCGGCACCGCCGACGGGATCTGGGCGCTCGAGACGCAAGGGGAATTGCGGGGCAAAGGATCCATGTTCTTCCGCGTACCCGTGGGAGCCGAAATGTGCGGACCACGCTTTTCAGATGACGGGGAAACGCTTTTTGTCGCTGTGCAACATCCAGCTGCAGACGGCGCTGAAGCGTTTCCCGGTTTTGAGCGAAAATCCACCTACGCCGATCCCGCAACAAGATGGCCTGACTTCAAACCAGACATGCCGCCCCGCCCTTCAGTCATGGCCATCAGGCGCACCAAAGGCGGTCCGGTTGGAGGATAATGCCGCGCGCGGGTGAGTTAACCACGCCGCTTGGCAAATCGCCTTCTGTGCCCCAAGCTGTTGTCATCAGCGGTAGGCATATCGCAGGGGGGCAGAGACGAGGGAGTGCGGATGCGACTTTTTAATCTGTTGTTTGTGGTGCTGATCGCTTTGCCGGTGGCATTCATACTGGCTTTCGAGCGGGGGTACCTGGATGACTATGTCGACGAAGACATCATTCCYGCCGGCCCCTTCATTCAAGCTGAACTAGCCGCGACCGTGTCGTCTGAGGACCTGGAAGTTGTTATCAATCAGGCGCTCGACACCGACGCTTATGAAGACGCCCTCATGTATGCAGAGATCGCTGCTTATGCGGGTATCCCGCTCAGCGATGAAACACGCACAAGAATTGAAGGTGCCGGGTCACTCATCCTCCGTATTTCACGAGACACTGGTAGCTTCTTTGAGGGTTTTCTCACCGGCGAGGGCAGCGATACAGCTGGCTTCATGGGAGCCATCACCTCTGATCTGACAGTGGTGGGTGATGTGCGGGATATCAGCCGGGAGGGTGCCAAGCTCGTCGCTGGCGAAGATTATTCAGAACTCATCTTGGGGCTCTCTGTCGTTGGTGTTGCGGCAACAGGCGCAACCGTGGCAACCGGTGGCGGGGCCCTGCCCGTCAAAATCGGTGTGTCATTGATGAAAATTGCGAAGCGGACCGGCGCCCTCACTACAGCCTTTGCGCGGGAACTTGGTGGCATCATTCGCGCTGCGGTGAACTTTCCCCAACTTCGCAAAACACTCAACACTGTGAGCCTGAGCGACAGTGCAACCACCAGACGAGCTGTTTCTACCTACGCCTCCAAGGTTGATTTCAGCCGCCTCACACCGGTGCTGGACAACATGACCACACTTCAGCGCAATGCCGGACCTGCCGAGAGCGTGCGCCTGCTCACGCGGGTGGAAACAGGCAATGACCTGCGTCGGGTCGCACAGATGAGTGGTGAGCTTGGTGTCAAAACCCGCGGCGTCATGGCGCTAACCGGAAAAACCAGCCTGCGGGCCTTCAAGACATTCACAAATCTGATGCTGTGGGTCTTGCAATGGATTTGGGCAATAGGCAGCGCCATCGTTGCACTGATATTCGGAGCCGGAACCCGTCGTGTGATACGCCGCGTCCGGCGGACCCAATCTGCCTAGCAAAAGGCTGCCCAACAAAAAAGCCCGCGAAGTTCTTAGAAAAGAACCTCGCGGGCTTCCATTTAGGGTGGGACCTTCTTTCGTTTCCAAAAGTGTTCAACCGGGTCTTACGACCGCAGGAACTGTCCCGATTTCTTTAAGTGCGCTGAGTTCGCTATGCCCTTAGATAAAGGTAAGCGAGTGAGCAACAACACCCGTACCAAGCCCGGTAACAAGCAAACCTGAGAAATGGCTGACCGACCATTTCTGGCCGCCGGGTTTGACAAAAATAGATGCCAAAGCTTCGCCCAAAGGCTGCTCCTCACGGGCAATAAGGTGCCCTGCTGTGTAGAGCGTCAAAACCGTGAAAGCGATGAAGAAAGCATCGCCAGGAGCCATATAGCCAGCTTCAAATCCAATAGCGGCGGCAGCCACGGCAGCGACAGCAAAGAAATTCCAAATCAGAGAGCGCATTGGGGGGATCACTCCTATTTGTCGCAGTGCAGCAAAATTCATTCGCACTGCACAGAAGACTAAATAGGAATGAACTGACAATTAGTCAAGTCTTATGCCGAGATTCGGGAAATATTTGTTTCCTCAACGTTTCCAACAGGTTAATGGCTATATGAGGAAAATGTTGAGGACAAATATCCCCACCAGAAAAGACCAGAGGCCGGACATCAAGGCGCTCAGGACCAACCATGCCGGCGGACGGTTCTCAATCACCTGGGCACGCAGGGCATTGCGCATGATCACGCTGGGGCCAGCCAGAACCAGCGTAACGACCCCCCCGACCAGCCCAAGGGTGGTTTCCTGCCACATTTGGAAGCTCGGCGGCTTGCTCGTCACCATCCGGTAGAGACTGGCGACAAGACCAGCGGTCACAACACCCGTAATGAGTGTCCAAATAAAAGCGATTATCATCATTTCTCCCTCAGCAGCCCGTTCAGGTGCTCCACGGAGCCCCCTGATAAAGCACTAGCGCTGCCATTACGATTATGCCCAACATCCTGAGCATCCGGGCCAATTGTGATATCAAGCGCGGCTGTTCGCTCACACGCTTCACAAGTCACACTCAAAGGCCCCGTCTCCGCTGGTCCCACAAAAGCAAGCCGCAGAGCATCCACAGGTCCTCCTGCGTAGAAGACAAAACCCAAAATAGTCAGCATTTTAGCGACAAATATGCTCATACAAGCCAATATCCCAAACTGTTCCCCCAAGTGATCGCAAGGGCCGTACCACCTGCTTAAAGATGAGCAGATGCGAGAAACCTTTTAAAAATCAATTGGTTGGATAGTGCACCCCGACAGTTTTGGACAACGGGCGTCCCAATCTGATGACATTGTTGGTCACCCTCGTCCCAATTTGGGACACATGCGGAGCCAGCGAGAATATGGTACTCGGACTAATCCGCACGCAGTACAGGACGAGCGTCTATAGGAAAGGCCAAACGGCATGAGCGACAATTCTGATCAGATGGTTCAAGAGCGGCCAGCTTGGCTGATCCCTCTCATTGTCGCTGCAGGCATCGCGGTTTTTTCCGCGGCTTTTGCCTACTACTATTTCGGCCCAACACCATCTGAACTCCTGGGGCTTGCGCCCCGCGCCAGCGAGAGCAGCGAAAAAGTAGACATGATGATTGGCGACAGTCAGTTTCTAGTGCCCTCCAATTTCACAAGATACCCACTGCAACGTGTCGGAGGCACCCAGAACGAAATTGACCTGCATGCTCTTCTGCCAGAATTAGCGCCCTACTCGATTGAGCGACGCGAAGCATTCGAGGACAACACATCAAACGCAATGGTTGTGCATATAAAAATCCATCTGGCCAAAAAATTACTGCCAGCATCACGTCGTTTCGATGAAATTTATTCCAGACATCTGGCCAGTCGGGTCCCTGCCCCAGGCCCAACAGGTCTTCAGCGATATGATTTTTCAGAAAATTCTGGCTACCGGGACCAGGACCTCTTCGTCGATGAAAGAGGAGCAGCACAACCTCTCCTCCTACTTTGTTTCCGCGAAACAGTAATTATCTTCAGCCCGAACTGCACCAGAACTTTTCAGATAAACGATACCGTTGCTCTGACCTATCGCTACAAGCGCACCCAGATGGAACGCTGGGAGACGATTGATCGAGCGATTACGGCTTTGGTGGAAAGTTTTATCGTGGCAAACGAAACGGGCGATATCAGCACCGACGAGGGCGGGTCAGACATCACCGTCAATCCGGCAACAGCTGACCCACAACTCAACGAAGGCACTACACCTCAGTAGCAGGCACCTGCTTCACGGTGTATTTCGGGAAGCGCCGGTGCAGTATTGCCGCCAACGCCGGCAGCCCGGTCACAGCACCGATCATGTTGGCAAAGAACATGAAGCTCAACAGCAGCCCCATATCGGCCTGGAATTTCAGACCGGAGAAGACCCAGCTCGCAACACCGAGCGAGAGCGTCACGCCCGTGAAGATCACCGCCATACCAGTTTCCTGCATGGCCCGGACAAATGCTTCAACCACATCATGACCGGCTTCCAGATGTAACTGCAGCCGCGTGTAGATGTAGAACGCGTAATCCACGCCAATCCCCACCGCGAGAACCAGTACCGGCAAGGTCGAAACTTTGAGACCGATCTCAAGCCAACTCATCAACCAGTAGCCAAGGAATGTGGCCACCACCAGAGGAGCACAACAACAGATAATCGCCCGCCAATCGCGATAGGCGATAAGCACAAGGAAGATGATCACCCCATAGACGTAAAGCAGGATCGGCAGCTCCGAACTCTCAATCACGTCATTTGTTGCGGCAATCAACCCAACATTCCCCGTCGCAAGTCGGAAAGTCAGGTCAGGATAGTCCGCCCCATTTTCCGCAATCCAATCATTGGTACCTGCGACAAGCCGATTGATCGTCTCTGCCTTGTGATCTTGTGTAAACACAATCACGCTCATGAAATTGCATCTAAAATTGGTCAGCCCGGTACTGGGCGCAATACCACTCGTCGTCAACACAAGCGTGTAGCGGTTACGAGGTAATTCGTGGAATTTCAGATTGCCTTCCATCCATACGGTGTAGGCAATTTTCGATGCTTCCGGCAGAGAGACGATAAAGCGAACCCCATCAATATTCGAAAGATGGTGTCCGAACAATTCAACCGGTTTCATCAAATCCCACTGAATGCAGGAATTTTCCGGTGTCTCAATAATGACGACAAAGGCATCGAGATTAATGTTGAAGTTCTCAACGATAAACCGGGAGTCGACATTGTAGCGAGCATTCTCGCGAAGCTCCGCCGCGCCCGGGTGCACATCCCCAATGTTACGACCACGGCTCTCATAGACGGCAACAACAAATAACGCCCCAATCAAGATGACAGTGATGGTGGCGGGCACGGGGCGGGCAATTTGACCAAGCCGCGTCATCCACCGCATCCGGCCTTCGCGCAGTTTTGCCGCACGAGCGGCGTAGCCTTCCGGGATCGGGAAGTACGCGGCGGCGAGCGGCAACATAATCAGGTTTGAAACAATCTTAAGAGCAACCCCGATAGAGGCCACCAACGCAAGCTCCTGGATCATGGGAACAGGGATCAGATAGAGCGTAAGGAAACCCGCAAGGTCAGTGACCAGTGCCATCGACCCTGGCACAAGCAAACGCGAGAAAGTCACACGAGCGGCTGTTTCCGCATCTGCACCGGCGACGATCTGCGCCGAGATCAGATTAATCTGCTGGATGCCGTGGCTAACACCGATAGCGTAAACAAGAAACGGAACAAGAATAGCAAGAGGATCAAGCCCAAACCCAAGCAGGCTGAGAATACCAAATTGCCATACCACCGACACCAGAGACGCAGACACCGCAAGCGCAGTTAGCATAACTGAACGGCAATACATATACACAGCAGCCGTGGTCAGCAGGAACGAAACGATGAAGAATAGAACGACATCAGCCGCGCCGTTCGCAATATCCCCAATCATTTTGGCAAAGCCAATGATCCGAATGCGAATCTCGTCACTCTCATACTTGTCACGAATACTCGTCTCGATCCGCTGGGCAAAATCGATGTAATCGAGCTGCTCTCGCGTGATCGGATGAATTTCTTGAAGTTCGAAGCGGATCAGAGCTGCAGATGAATCATTGGAAAACAGTTTTCCCTTAAATCCCCACCTGTCTGCATCCTCTCGTATTATCTCGATCGCAGCGGCATCAATATTGTTCCGTGTGACGTGCGCCGGAATGAGGTTGTAAGCAAGAAAGCCCTCCTCCGTGATCTGGAACACACGCGTGTTGGGTGTCCACATCGACGTGACGGAGCTGCGGAAAACGCCAGGCAGATAGAAAATGTCGTCCGTGACATCGTAAATCACCTGCATAAACTCAGGCGTCCAGATATTGCCACTCGTCGCTTCAACAGCAACCATGACGGCATTGGGCCCGGGCAGTTTGTCCCGATAGTCTATGAAGGTTTCGACGTAGGGGTGATCCGTGGGCAATTGCTTCAGGAAACCTGCATCCAACCGCAGCTGAACCGCCTGATACCCCATCCACAGTGTGAAGATCGCTAGTGAAAACAACACTAGGAACTTCAACCGAAACAAAATGTTCTCAATCAATTTAAGCAATAAACCACCCTCCACGTTGCGGCGTCCCCACGCCACGCGGCAGCCATGAGCTTGGCCACCCCCCGTAAGTCAAAAAAAACGATCAATCGTCTGAAAGATCCATCTCCAAAATCGCCATATTGAAAGCGTAAGAAACCTCGCCCTCATCCTCGTCGCGAAAAACCACGCCGATAAATTCACCGCCAATGCTGACTTCTGCTGAGCCATCATTCTTCACGCGCCCTTGAACCACAATGGTGTCGAGCCCGAAGAGCTTCCGGAAATAAGATTGCAGCCGGCTGATTTCAGTTTTATCCACGTAAGAGTGCTCCGCATTGGTAATTGGTAATAAATGTGGGACTTTAGATACCCGTGTTGTACTGGTTCATTCACATAGGCGCAAATACGGACAATCGGTCCGCACATCCTTTGGCAGCCCATTCTCCCTTTTCCCCTGCGGCGCTTGGTCCAATTGGCACTGGCTCTTCACCATGAAATGATCGGACAGAGAGCGAAAAAGCCGGGGAAATGGCAAGTTTTGTTTCGCTTACGCGATTGTCCCGTTCAAGAAATGCAATCAATGCGCGCCATCAAAAAGGGTCTTACATGAACCGGCAAGCAACAAAATGGTTCGTTATGGTCGCCGTGTTGATCACCGCAGGTGCCGTCGCGGCTCTCTCCCACGCAGCTGAGGTAAATCTCAGCCTCTCCTCGGCCTGGGTCCGGCCAACCCTTGGTGCCGGACGCACAACCGCTGCCTATCTCACAATCACAAACAGCGGAACAGCAGCTGATCGTTTGGTCGCTGCTGAAATACCTCACGCCAGTTCAGTTGAGATACATACAGCGGGCATGGAAGACGGCATCATGCGCATGCGGCGCCTCGAGGGTCTCGATATCGCTCCGGGCACAACGGTGCCACTGGCCCCAGGTGGCATCCACATCATGGTCATCGGTCTTAGTGAACCCATCGAGAGTGGGGACGAAGTTCCTCTGACTCTGATCTTTGAAGAAGCCGGAAGCCTGACCATCACCGCAACAGTGAGCCTTGCACCTCCAGCGCATGCCCCGGAGCCCGTGGACCCCGATCACATGGGCGAAAACATGCAGCACCACGGGCACTAAACACGGCGTCTTTAACGAGCGGTGTATCCACCGTCGACCACAAGCTCCGATCCCGTCATGAAAGCGGACTCTTCCGACGCCAGAAACAGTATCGCATTTGCGATATCGCGCGGCACACCCAGTCGGCCAATAGGATGAAGCATGGTCAGCATTTCTATCGCTTCGTTCGCGCTGCCCATCTGTCCACTAACAACACCATCGTCAACCGCTTTGCGCACCAGCGGTGTATCAACAAACCCCGGATGAATTGAGTTCACCCGAATGCCATAGCCAGCTTCGGCACACTCAAGCGCCGCAACCTTAGAGAGCAACCGCACGCCCCCCTTTGCGGCGTTATAGGCAGCCGCCCTCGGTTGGCCAATCAACCCCATGATCGATGAGATGTTGATGATCGAACCACCGCCAGAGGTTTTCATGGCTCGAATGGCATGTTTGCAACCCAGAAAAACACTGTCCAGATCAATGGAAATAACCTGGTGCCAAGACTCAAGTGTCAGATCCTCAATCGCCTCTCCTGTTGGAGCGATACCTGCATTGTTCACGAGAATGTCGAGTTGCCCAAAACCCTCAAGAGCGGCGGTGACAACACGCTCCCACGCCGCCTCGTCTGTCACATCATGCGCAACAAATGTCGCCCGTCCGCCATCGTTCTGAATGGCATCCGCAATTTTTTCCCCAGCGTCCGCATCAATGTCGCTACAGACAACCGCAGCCCCCTCCGCTGCCAGAAGAGCACTGGTGGACGCGCCAATTCCCTTGGCCGCCCCTGTAACAATTGCAACTTTTCCATCCAACCGGCCCATCGCACACGCTCCCTTGTTTGTTTTGTTGGATGCATATTGGGAGATCACCCAGGGTGGAAACAAGAAGAAAAAGCACTTTTGTCTGGCACCAACGCTTGATATGACAAAGGCGACCCCGACCAAAAAAGGCACCGCATGGCAATCGCTCATCTGATCACCTACAAAACCACTTCGCCCGATACAGTCATTTCCCAATCCATCGGATACAAAGAACGCGAACTTGACCGGTCTCCACCGGACGGGTTTCTCGCCCTGCGGGTCTATGCGGATGAGGAGAACGGCACGGTTCTGTTTTTGAGCGAATGGGAAAGTGCCGCTCAGTTGGCGGAAACTCAAGATTCGGCCCCCTGGGAAGCCGCCATGGATTTGAACGAAACATTTTCTGATGACGTGACATCTCGGACGTTTAAAATCATAACCTGACCCAACGCAAAACGGACGAGAATGCTGGTAATACGAGCCCAGCGCACTTTATCATGACCCTATGACACGCAACGCATTCGCCGGAACCACCCACCCGCAATCCTACTACGCCGCAACCATGACGGACACGGCAGAAACCAACGCGCTTGAAGGCGACCTCTCGTGCGATGTCTGTATCATCGGCGCAGGTTATACCGGCCTTTCCGCAGCCTTGCATCTCGCAGAACGCGGCTACGACGTGATTGTTCTTGAAGCGGCACGCATTGGATGGGGCGCTTCGGGACGAAATGGCGGACAGCTCGGCACGACCCACCGCAAGGATCAGGCTGAGCTCGAAAAACTAATGGGCATGGGCCCTGCTCGCGACATGTGGGCGCTGGCGCAAGAATCTGTTGCGACGGTAAAGTCTCTCATCGAAAAGTACAAAATCGACTGCGACCTTACTCCCGGCGTTCTGCACGCCGCCTGGAAAAAAGGTGACATGTCCTGGCTGCGCGAAGAGGCCGAGCACATGGCAGCAACCTATGGATATGACAAGCTGCGCATCGTCGAGCGAGACGAAATCCGAACCATGGTTGCTTCTGAGCGCTACTGGGGCGGCGTGCTGGATGAAAACGGCGCACATCTTCATCCCCTGAACTATGCACTGGGCATTGCGCGGGCAGCGAAAAGTCACGGGGTTAGAATTTTTGAGAAGTCCCGTGTTCTCAACGTCACCCATGACGCACCGGCAAAAATCGTAACCGCCAAAGGGTCCGTGACAGCCAAGCAAGTCGTCCTGGCTTGCAACGGATATTTGGGAAATCTGGAACGCCGGGTCAGCGGCTACATCATGCCGATCAACAATTTCATCATCGCCACCGAGCCATTGGGAGAGGCAGGCGCAAAAGCCCTCATCCGCGACAATGTCGCAATCCAGGATACAAAATTTGTCGTCGACTACTATCGACTGTCAGCGGATGGTCGGCTGCTCTTTGGTGGCGGTGAAAATTACTCAAGCCGCTTCCCCCGCGACATTGCCTCATTTGTAAAAAAGCCGATGCTGCGCGTCTTTCCCCAGCTCAAAGACACGCGCATTGACTATGCCTGGGGCGGCACATTGGCCATCACAATGAAGCGCCTGCCGCAGTTCGGGCGCTTAGCTCCCAACATGTTCTATGGTCACGGCTATTCCGGCCAGGGCATCAACATCGCTACGCTGGGCGGAAAACTTTTGGCAGAGGCTGTCGCAGCAGAAGCGGAGGGAACTGGCGGCGCACCAGAACGGTTCGACTTGATGGCAAGCATTAAAGCCATGCCCTTCCCCGGTGGAACGCTTCTGCGTTATCCGGGCCTCGTGGCAGGCATGCTTTTTTATGCACTGAAAGATCGCCTGCCCTAACAGGCTCGTCCAACCTGGGTACAAAGCCGCGGCAGGCTAGATCCCGCCACCGTCTTCGCCATCTTCTTCGATGATCTGGTTCATAGCGCGCGAGGGCTCATCACAGCCGGCACATCCAATGACCTTGGCAGGCACACCTGCAACTGTGCAGTTGGCAGGCACATCGCGAAGCACCACACTCCCGGCCCCCACACGCGCGCATTCACCGATCGTAATGTTACCGAGAATTTTACTGTCTGCGCCCAGCAGAACGCCTCTACCCACCTTCGGGTGCCGGTCGCCGGTTTCTTTACCCGTGCCACCAAGGTTGACCCCATGCAGTAGGGAAACATCATCGCCAACCACGGCTGTTTCGCCGATCACCACGCCCGTCCCATGGTCCATCATGATGGCTTTGCCAAACTTGGCAGCGGGATGAATATCCACAGCGAAAAGCTCCGAAACGCGGCTTTGAATAAACAGCGCCATTGGTCGACGGTTCTGGCCCCACAACCAGTGGGCAAGACGATGGGCCTGCAGACTGTTAAACCCTTTGAAGAACARCAACGGCTGAAGGTAGGAATCACAAGCCGGRTCACGATCAAACACCGCAACAATGTCGGCGCGAAAGGCATCGATAATCCCTGGCTCAGCTTCGTAAGCGTCTTCGAATACTTCGCGCAAGCCCATGGCCGTCACTTCAACATTGGCCAGCTTGCGGGCCAGATGGAAGCTCAGCACTTCCTCCAGCGAATCATGATTAAGGATCGTTGCAAAGATTGAGCTCGCAAGAACCGGCTCATGCGCCGCCATCTCACTCGCTTCCCGGCGCATCCTGTCCCAGACGGGATCAATGGCTTTTACCGCTTCGATGGGCTTGGACATACTGTCCTCCTTCTCCCGACCTCAGGTCCCCGATCACTATGACGATAGCACATAAGGTCCCACCCGCCCCAGTTCAACTGTTTATCGTCAAAATCGGGTAAACCTCGCACCAGAGTGYATTTTACGATCAATACAAAGTGACCAGATGGAGCGCAATTGTTAGGCTCCCCGGCAACATCGTAATTTTTACAGTTGTGAGCCCCGCCTATGCCGCTTGTTCAAACGTCTACCCTGAAGATTTATTACGAACGGACAGGATCCGGTGCCCCCCTTCTGTTCATCAGCGGGACAGGGTCGGACCTGCGCAATAAACCTAATTTCATGGACGGCCCCGCCCCCAAACATTTCGACACTCTTGCTTTTGATCAGCGCGGCCTGGGGCAAACAGAAAAACCCGAGATGCCCTATTCGATGGCCGACTATGCAGATGATGCAGCCGCAATCCTGGACACCATCGGTTGGGCACAAGCCCATGTGATCGGTGTCTCGTTTGGCGGAATGGTGGCGCAGGAATTAGCTCTCCGTCATCCGGCCCGGATAAACCGTCTGGTGCTCGCCTGCACCTCACCCGGTGGCGATGGGGGAGCCTCCTATCCTCTCCACGAGCTGCAGGATATGAAACCAGACGTGCGCGCACGCCACATGATCCCCRTCGCAGACACCCGACAGGACAAGGACTGGGCCGCCGTGAACACAGACACCTACGAGGCCATGGTGGCATTYGCYGCCAATGACCCGTTCAGCGGCGAAGCAGGTCGCGCAAAGGGTGCGGCCCGCCAGTTGGAAGCACGCAGACACCACGACACCTGGGACCGCCTGCCGAACATCCCCCACCCCACTTTGATCTGTGGCGGAAAGTATGACGGCATCGCTCTACCGGAAACCCAGACAAAAATGGCAGGCCGCATTCCGAACGCGACCCTTGCTCTGTTTGAAGGCGGGCACCTGTTCATGCCTCAGGACCGCACGGCCATACCTGCTATGATCGCATTTCTTGACGAAACCTGAACTCAATATACAAAACGCTTATGTGAACCAGCACTGTTTGAGGAGTATGCCCGCATGGGGTCGCAAATAACATCACCCACCGACAAGATGATCGCCCGCAAAGAAGGCGCCATTGGATGGATGATCTTCAACAATCCCACGCGGCACAATGCAGTCAGCCTGGACATGTGGCAGGCCGTACCAGCCATCCTTGACGCCTTCGAAGCAGACCCAGAGATACGCTCCATCGTGCTCACCGGCGCTGGGGAAAAATCCTTCGTCGCGGGAGCCGACATTTCTCAGTTTGAGCAGACCCGCTCCAGCCCCGAAAAGGTTCAGGAATACGAAGACATCTCGACAACCGCTTTTGATCGAATTGCCTCCTGCGTATGCCCGACCATTGCCATGATTGATGGATACTGCATTGGTGGCGGTCTGGGCATAGCGCTAGCATGTGACTTGCGCATTGCAGCGGAAGGATCAACCTTCGGCATTCCAGCCGCCAAGCTGGGCCTCGCCTACCCCCTTTCGTCGACCAAACGATTGGTTGATGTTGTCGGCCCGTCTTCCGCCAAGGAAATATTCTTCACAGCACGCCGCTTCACCCATGAGGAAGCATTGGACATGGGGCTCATCAACCGGGTCTTGCCCAAGGCAGAGTTGAAAACTTACATACACTCGACCTGCGCGCAGATCGATGACAACGCGCCTCTCACCGTGCAGAACGAAAAGAAAATCATAGACGAGATCATCCGCGCGACCGACGGCTATGACACCAAAGCCTGTTTGCGTCTGATCGCCGAATGCTTTGGCAGCGACGATTATGCAGAGGGCCGAGCCGCTTTCATGGAAAAGCGCAAGCCGGTCTTCAAAGGAAAATAATTCATCAATCAAATTGAAACGGGGAGTGAGAACATCATGGGAGAACGCCTGCGCGATAAGGTTGCCATCATTACAGGTGGCACCAGTGGCATCGGTCGGGGGACCGTCGATCTGTTCTTAAGCGAAGGCGCCAAAGTCGTCGTCGGCGATGTGCAGGACCATCGTGGAGAAGAAATGACCCTGAGCCTGGGGCCGGATTTTTCCTACCAGTATGCCGACGTATCGCAGGAAGCTGACGTCAAAGCGCTCATCGCCCACACCGTGGAAAAATTTGGCCGGGTGGATTGCTTGTTCAACAATGCGGGCTTCGGGGGTGTTGGCGGAGAGCTTCACGAAATCGACATGGACGGTTTCGACACAACCATTGGCGTTCTCCTGAAAAGCGTCTTCCTCGGCTACAAGCATGTCATCCCGATAATGAAAGATCAGGGCGCGGGATCAATCATCTCAACTGCGAGCGTCGCCGGTCTGCAAGCGGGTTTTGGACCGCAAGTCTACTCCGCCTGCAAAGCGGCCGTTGCCCATCTGGCGAAAACCGCCTCTGTGGAGCTCGGCCCTTTCAACATCCGTTCAAATGCCATTTGCCCGGGCGGCATCGCCACGCCGATATTTGCGAACGCCTTGGACCTCGGCCCAAATGCCGCTGACGAATTCGCAGAGTTCATGAAGCCCCGGCTTGCCAAACTCCAGCCCGTCCCACGTTCCGGCATACCCAACGATATTGCTGAAATGGCCCTCTTCTTGGCATCGGATGCTTCCACCTTTATCACCGGACAAATTATTGCCGTGGATGGAGGACTGACCGCTGGCCGCGTCAGAGGGCTCTCGGACGCCATTGATTTCGAAGCAACCATCAACGAGTTTTTGTCAAAGCAGACCTAGACCCTAGTAACGAAATGCCTCAGCGCCGGCTCCAAGAACAGGCACCGCACCCTCCGGACACGTTCCACTATTAGCAAACGTGTCAGCAAGATCGCGCGCCATCTGGTTGGCATTTGAATTGGCAAGAGCGTCTATGTAAGCAACATGGCAGCTCTCTCCTTCTCTGAAACGGGACACGACCAATAGCTGGCCTTCTCCAGAGGCCCCCGCTTCATCCATGGTCTGGTAGTGGTAACGGACAATCGTGGCAAAGGGCTCTGCGCCGACGATATTCGCCGCACGCCACTCAAGTTTCGGACCCAGCGTATTAAAAGGCGGCAACGTCTGACCGATACCATCTACTTCTTCTGTACCACCCTCATCAGTCGTTGTCGGGTCCACGGAGACAAAGTCTTCTGGCTTGAATGAGAGATAAATCCGCAGATCAGCTTCGGTTGCATACACGTCATACCCGTGAGCACCGGGGCACTTCATTTGGACGAAACCAAATTCGGAATCTTCCTCAACGATCTCACAGACCGCAAAATCAAGATCCGAATAGCGACTGGTATTTTCCGCCGCCTGAACAGACCCAAGAAACGCAGCAGCCCACAACGAACCACCCAATATGACGACCCATCTAAACATTTAGCTATCCCTCTGCCACGAGAACATTTTTCTCCCTGTTCACCCGCCGTTTCAGATCAACCTGCATCGCTTCAAGGCCCCCAACCTGATCAAGCAATGTGTCGACACTTTGGCGCTCATCAGCAGACAAGGGTTGGTAGAAATCGAGAACCCGCTGCAACATCCACTGGGAGAACGGGAACATGCCGCGCTCACCGGTAACAGGCGTACCGTCTGCATTTTTCAACGTAAAGGCCTGCTTCCCGATGGCCCGCGGGATTTTCTCACCGGGATTACTATTAATCCAATCGCCAAGCGCTGATACCATTTCACGCAGAGGCGGAAACTGTTCTTCAAAAATTCGAGAGAGAACCGGGTAGAGGGTTTCAGGCACTTCGTCATTGGCAAGGAAGGAGCCGGACTTAGGTTCAGGCGCATTCATCCGCTCCACCCACTTCGCCACATGAGGCGCGATCCGCTTCATGATCTTGCCCGACTCCGTATCCCGGTAAAGGTGCGCGTAAAGCGGCCCCATGAGCCCAAAATCACCAATGCAAGGTCGCGTCCCCAGCAGATAGGGGTGAACGGCGAAATGCGCATCTAGATCACGCAAAAATTGCTCATAGGAGGCCTCAATGGCAGGAATGGTCGCGGGCGTAATCCCCAAAATGGGTTGCGCCCCTCTGAAGGGCCGGGAGCGCTCTTCCCCCAGCTTGATCTGCTCTTCTTCGCTCGCGTCCGGTTGAGACCCTCTGCCGAACTCCAGAAACATCTCCTGCTCATTAAACGCCCAACGGTAATGCATCGCCGGTATCAACAACCATTCATCACCATAAAGCTCGAACAGACGCGCAACAGTGCCCTGCCGCGGCGTATCTGGATAAATCGTGGGCTCGGCAAACCGCACTTCCAGAAAATCAATAATGTCGCTGGTGTCTTGAACTGCGATGTCGTCCGGCGAAATGAGCACCGGGATCATTGCCACGCCTGTGCGCGGCAAAATTGTCTCCAGATAGACTTTCTGCGTTGCCCGGACTTCTTCGAAGGGAATGTCCTTATAGCGCAAATAAGCCCGCACCTTGCCCGTATAGAGGGAAATTTCCGCGCCTATAAGTTGATACAAATCCGTCATGACAACCCCGTCGATTTTGTGAATATGAGAAATTCCATGCTGTTTGGGGAAAACTTACCGTGTGTTTCAGTCTGGTCCAATCAATTCAATGTTTTTTAGAGATTATCCCCCACCCTCAAGCCTTGGGTGTAACAAGGTGGTTCTGGGATGGATAAGAGCTTCGATAATGAGAGGCGGCGAAATCGCCGTGTCGCGACCTCCATATACGGTCGCCTTGTCTATCGCGGTGTCGATACCGAATGCTTCATCAAACAAATGTCCGCCACGGGTGCCCTTGTTGAAGCAACGCCCCTGCCAGCTCTCCATGTGTCTGTTGCACTGAGTGTCCCGGGAATTGGTTTTGCCCACGGCACAAGCATTCGTTATAGCGCCGGATTGTTGTGCATTCGCCTACACCCCACCATGAGCCACGAGCAATTCATGACGGATCGTTTGGCAGATCCTGCGCGCCGCGTTCAGCACTAACCTCCAACTCTTCTATATAGCGACATAGGCCATATTCTGCGCGCGACTCGACGTCGCTCCACCGCTACACTCGCCCAAAATGAAAATGCAAACGGGAGAGGTTCCATGAAGTTAGACGGTGCAGTTGCCATTGTAACAGGATCAGCAGCGGGACTTGGCGCAGCGACAGCAATACGTCTCGCAGCTTCAGGCACAAAAGTTGCCATCAATTACACAAAATCCGAACAGGAAGCCAAAGACGTTTTCAGCGCCATTGAGGCAGCCGGCGGCGAAGTCGTCATGGCCAAGGGAGATGTTTCAGACGACGACGCCTGCAAAAAGATCGTCCAGACCGTCATCGACAAATGGGGCCGCGTCGACATCCTCATAAACAATGCCGGAACGACACAATTCGCCGATCATGACGACCTCGATGCTTTGCAAGCCGCAGACTTTCACAGAATTTATGGCGTCAACGTCATCGGTGCCTACCAGATGATCCGCGCCTGCGCGCCCTACATGAAAGAGCAAGGGGCAGGTTCCGTGGTCAACGTGTCATCCATCGCTGGCGTAACCGGCATTGGCTCATCCGTTGCCTATGCGGCATCAAAGGGCGCTCTGAATACCATGACCCTGTCTCTGGCCCGCGCTCTGGCTCCAGAAATTCGGGTCAATGCGGTATGCCCAGGCTTCATCGGCACACGATGGTTCAAGGACGAATTCGGAGAGAACATGTTCAAGAGCATTGTTGCCAGCCAGGAAGAAAGCACACCGCTGAAGCGTGCCGGGACGCCGGAAGATATTGCCGCAACGATTGTATTTTTTGCAGGTGAAGGGTCAGATCACATCACCGGCGAAATGCTCATCACCGACGCTGGCATGCATTTGGGGTTTGCACCTCTCACCGCCCGTTAAGCACGACAGTCTGGGCGGGTCTAGGCCCGCCTCAGAAATTCCAACACTGCCGTCTTGTAAGCCACATCACCAACCGCGCGCATATGATCTCGCTTGGGGATGACAAACGCCTCGCCATTTCCCATCGCTGCAGYSWKWKGCMYCKGYGCGCNNNYSGYRMTSANSRTYSYKSTSRSCGGKAACAACCAACAAGGGCATCTCAACGGACTTCATCTCTTCCGGACTGATAACGCGCCTTGGTGTGCTGTAGCACGCCGCCAGCGCTTGTCGGTTCTGACCGTTCTTGTCAGCGAAAACACGAAACGCGCGCCCCACCGCACTCGTCGCCTCGCGCGTGGTATTGGCAAGAAGGGACTGCACCACCGGCTCTGCCGTATGGGAAGGCGCAAACATAACGTCCCCCACGCCAGCAAGGGTCACCCGTCTGCAGACAGTGGGCACCTCAAGGGCTAGCCGTAGCGCCAGCACACCTCCGAGCGAGTAGCCCATAATATCAGCACGCTCGAGGCCCAGATGTTGAAGAAGGTTCGCGACGTCCTGCGCCATCGCACTGCGATCATACTCCGCAGGATCAAACAATTTCTCGCTCACCCCATGCCCTCGGAGATCAAGCATAATGACTTGTCGACCGTCCTCAACCAAACAGTCTACCCACCCGGGTTCAACCCAATTAACCCCGTGGGTGGAGGCAAATCCGTGGATCAACACAATAGGGTCGCCTGCCCCTTTAACCTGGTAGGCAATCCTGACATTGTCCGAGAGAAAATGTTCCATACAACCTCCAAAACGCCCTGCACCGCCCCAGGCTGGAAACCACACGCTCTACTCGATAGAGTAGCCTCCGAGCCCCAGGAAAAGCTCATCGTTGAGCTGTATACAGGAATTTGACCATGACCGATGCCGCAACCCTTAAAAAGAACGTCTGCAGCGCCATCGACGCCATGGCCGATGAACTCATCACCATTTCCCACGAAATTCACGCCAACCCCGAACTGGCTTTTCAAGAACACAAGGCCGCAAAGCTCCTCTCCAACCGTGTTGAAAAAGAGGGCCTTGCCGTCACACGCGAGGCCTTTGGTCTCGAGACGGCCTACTCAACCGAGTTCGGCACCAAAGGCCCCACTGTAGGCATCCTATCGGAGTACGACGCTCTGCCGGGCATCGGTCACTCCTGCGGCCACAACATCATCGCAGTGACAGGCCTGGGTGCCGCTCTCGCCCTATCAAAGCTGAACGGAAGCCTGCCGGGACGTGTGCGCTACCTTGGAACCCCTGCTGAAGAGCAAGGCGGTGGCAAAGAGCTGATGGCGCAAGAAGGCGCGTTCGATGGTCTTGACGCTGCGATGATGGTGCACCCAGCAGGCGTCGATCTTACGACCATGCCTTGCATATGTGTCTCAGAAGTTGAAATCATCTATCAAGGCAAAAGTGCCCACGCATCCGCMATGCCACATGCAGGYGTCAACGCKCTGGATGCCCTCATCACGGCCTATCAAACCATTGCGCAGCTGCGCCARCAYATCAAACCAACGGAACGCATCCACGGCATCATCACRGARGGYGGCATCGCCCCYAACATCGTGCCAGAGCATGCGCGCGGKGTYTTYTATGTACGCGCTGCMGATGCCATTGAGCTGGCRGCAYTGAARAAACGGGTTCACGCCTGTTTTGAGGCGGGYGCSYTRGCRACCGGTTGTACAGYCGACATMCGYTGGGCAAAAGCCGACTATCTCGACATGAAAACAAGCTGGCCCATCGCCAATGCTTATGAAGCGAATGCACGATCACTCGGGCGCGATTTTTTCCCTCTGAGCAAAATGCCATCCGGCTCCGCAGGCAGCACCGACATGGGTAATGTCAGCCACCGCGTACCCTCCATCCATCCAATGATCGCCTCGGCCCCGCCAAGCGTGGTGATCCACAACCCAGAATTTGCGCGCTGGGCCGCATCTGACCTCGGAGACAAAGCCTGCCTTGACGGTGCCAAATCACTGGCCATGACCGCCATTGATTTTATGACGAGCAAAGAAATGCAGGACGCCGCCAAAGCAGAGTTCGCTGAAACGGCTGAAAGCTCAGCCCGTTCAGTCGGGGCGGCTTACCATCCCAATGGTTTAACGGAATTGGGCGGTTGCGGCTGCTGCTAGAAAATTCCCTTAAAGAATTTGTCCCTGGTCAGATTCCCATTCTTCAACTTTGCGCTCATCGATAATCCGACGAAGTTCCTGTTGCTTTTCAAAGTTGAGCGGAAACTTCCACATCATCAACACAACAATACTGTTGCAGACGACGGGAATGCCAACAAAGAGATAGGACAATCCCCGCACGGCCTCAGGCGTGTTGTCACCCGTGGACTGAAAGCCAATTATGTCCAGCGTCCAGAATACCGTACCCACGGCAATCGCGGCGCCGGTCTTCGCGGTAAAGGTCAGCAACGAATAGAACAGCCCAGTGCGGCGTTTTCCTGTTTCAACCTCATCCAGGTCTCCCACATCAGCCATAATGGCTCGATAGAGGATCGTTACGCTGCCCACATTCACCCCAAGGAAAATGAGCATGCCCGCCGCAATGTAGGGTTCTCCGGGCGGAATAAGCAGAATCAACGGGACAAAGCAGGCGCTGAACCCTGCGGCTGCGATCAACGCCCTGTGTTTGCCTATCCGATAGCTCAACTGCAAAAGAAGCGGAACAAATGCCAGACCCGCGAAGAAGTAGAGAAGCAGCAAGCGCCCGGCCCATGCCTCAATTTCCCAAACATACCGGACTTCATAAATGAACATTGTCCCAAGCGAGGCACCGGAAAAACCACTAAAAAAATCACATATAACAACAATCTGGAGTGCCCGGTTTTTCTTGAGGGGTTCGAGCGCAGCCTTGATTTTTGAAAATGACAGCCGTTCAAGGACGTCCTTAAACTCGTCTTTGACCGGCCGGTGCAGGTTCTTGAACTGCGCTCGCTCGTCCACCCGCCAAACAGCAAGCCCAACCGCAATTGGCAGCAGAATAATGACGAACAATCCCATGGCCGCAACCTGATCAGGCAGGGGATCACGTGCAGAGCTTACCGACTCGATGAATACCGGAATGAGCATGACCAAAGGAACGCCGAGAATCGTGAAACCCTCGCGAAATCCTTGAATACGCGAGCGCTGATTATAGTCGTCATCAAGCTCCGCCCCCCAAGAGAGATGCGACAGGGTCAGCATTGTCCACCCGACATAAAGCACAATCAGCCATCCGAAAAGATAGCCAGCGCTCACCTGCCCGCTCGGGAAAAAAATCATCACGACGGAGACAATAAGTATAGGAACCGACGCGACAATCCAATGCCGTCGCCTCCCCCATTTTGAGCTGATCTGATCAGAAACCGCCCCCATGATGGGATCCGTGATCACGTCCCAAAAACGAGCGATCAGAAAAATCGTCCCAACGGTGGCAAACCCAAGCCCCATAGGTCCGGCAAAAAACTGCGGGATAAAAACTGTCAGCGGAAGCCCAAGAGCGGCGATGGGAATAGCTGGACCTGCAAAGGTCATAAGTTTCGACGCGCTTAGCCGTTCTTCGGACATGTGTTTCCTGTCATGGGTCAATTGCTCCAAACATTGGGACGATTACGTCGCATTGTCAGAGCCATCCGGTAAGAAAATCGATCACGGTCCCTTTGAAGGCACCATTGGTAAGGAGGTACATATGGTCAGCACCGGGGATAATGTCACCCTTAGCGCCGGGAATAACTTCGGCAAGCTTCAATGGGTCACCCGCCAAGTCATCACGTTGGCCAGCCACCACTAAAGTTTCCGCACGAACACCCACCAAATCGTCAACTTTTGGGGCTTCCCGTTTAGCCTTCGCACAAGCACCAACGGCCTTCAGATCCTGCCCCAGCTTCTCCGCATACAAGCGAAAACCTTTGGCGGTGGGATCGGAAATATCATCGGCGGACGCCGCATCAAATACATTTCCGAACCCGGCAGAACCAGACGTGGTTTCCAGCATCTTTCCCCCAATGCCCGCCAGGACCAATCGAGATATCCGTTTTCCCTGCTGCAAAGCCAATTGCAGCGCAAGGCCCGCACCCATGGAGAAGCCCATGACCTCGCATTTTTCAATTTCCAGATGGTCAAGCAGAGCTATCGCGTCGCCGAGCATCAGCTCTGCGGCATAGTCGTTTGGATCATGGAACTTGGCACTCTCCCCATGGCCACGCCAGTCCATCGCAATCACCCGACGTCCGGTCTTCTCCAACGTCCCGTACCACCCCGTACGCGACCAATTGTCGACGCGCGTAGATGCAAAGCCATGCAGCAAGAGAATAGGTGTCCCATCACCTATATCGTCATAGGCAATGTCGCAGGCGCCAGTTGAAAATATTGTCATGACTGTTTCTCTTAATCCGCCATGACGCCGGACGATTGAGGATCACTGGGCGCACCTGTGCGATCAGCAATAGCCGCCGCAGCGGCGTCAAGCGCTCTGCGCTCCAGTATCTGCCGGTTCTTCACCTGGGTCTCCTCATCAATCGGAAAGTGCCAGATAAGGAAAACAATAATGGCGCTCACAACAACCGCTGGCCAAACGTAAATAAGCCGTATCTGGTCGAGCACCTGCAGCGARTTCTCRCCTCCRGCGACAAAACCAATCTGGTCRAGGAGAGYAAACCCGATGAAGATRGCAAAGGCYGCSCCCACCTTATTSGTCATCGTGAGCAGCGAGTAAAACAGACCYGTGCGCWGCTGCCCTGTTTCGATGGCATCRTGRTCWGCMACATCCGCCATRATTGAGCGATAGAGAAAAGGCCCTGCAGCCATGTTAAGGCCGAAAACCACCCAGACAATAAGAGCGACCATTGCATTCCCCTCTGGTACAAAAAGCGCCATGGGAAGTGTTATGCCGCTAAAAGCCGTTGCCGCCGCGGTCGCCCGATGCTTGCCGATCTTCCCCGATATCCAAATCCAGAACGGGATACAGACAACGCCTGAGGAGAAATAGCAAAGCAGCAATATCCCGGAAAATGCACCGAGGTGGAGTGTGTCTTCTGTCAGAAAGAGAAACAGGCTTGCCACCAGCCCACCACCAATGCCGCCCAGCAAGTCRCACAGCAAGATGATCCGAAGCGGACGATTGCGGCCTAGTATCGCAATCGCATCCCTGAACCCCACGTGTTYGGGGCGCGGCGTCGGGCGTTCCCCCACAGACCTCAGAGCAATAAACACTGTGATCGGTAGCAGTAGGACAACAAACCAGCCCATCACAGCAACGCGGGCACGGTCGAGATCAGCCGCCTGCATTTGTTCAATCACGATTGGCAGAGCAAGAACAAACACCATGCCCAGAATAAGAGCGATCTCACGAGCCCCTTGCACACGCGATCGCTCGTTGTAGGACGGCGTTAATTCAGCCCCCCACGACATGTGGGAAATCGTGAGCAAGGTCCAACCGATATAGAGAACCACCATCCAACCGAATAAATAGACTGGCCCGACGGTTTCAAACGGTGGAATAAAAATCATGTAAACCGATACCATCACAATCGGTACTGAGGCGGCTATCCAATGGCGCCGTCGTCCCCATCGCGTTTCAACCCTGTCGGACAAAACGCCCAAGACGGGATCGGTAAAAACATCCCAAAAACGGATCAGCATGAACAGCGCACCAATGGCGGTAAGGTCCAGGCCTGTGATTTTCGCGTAGAAGGGGGGGATGTGAACAACAAGTGGCAACCCCAGCGCTGCAATGGGAACAGCGGGCAGAGCAAACGCAAAAAGCGTCCTCCGTTTGAGCGCACTGCCGCCTTGGTTGGCCTCTCCTGCCATCCAGCCTCCTCCCATGTTCAGCCGTCTGTTGGTCAACTTGTCGCGGCGTTGAGCAAATTATAGGCGGAACAGCCCCTCGCATGCCAGCAAATGCGATAAACATGACATGGAAGTGAGTTCAAGGTCCCCCGCACGGCGAGTTCTGACCATAAGGGGCTGGAAATCGACGTCGCGGGCCACTAGGGTGTCGCCAGTTCCAATGACGCGTGCGAAAGCCACGCAAAAAAGGTTGTCAGGTCCATGGCCAGCGGCTCACATACCCCCAAATTCCGCAACGACAGTGGTGAACGAGCCATTCGCATCGGTGCGAAAGAATTCAAATGCATGGGCGCATCACCTCCCAACGACCATCCGCACATTTTTCTAGACATGGGCGAGGAGACAGAAATCGTCTGCCCCTATTGCTCAACGCTTTACACCCACGACTCAACGCTGGGGAACGCCGAAGCAATTCCTGCCGGAGCCGCCTGGGCAGAAGCATCCTAGGACGATCAGGATGTGAGACCGAACACGCGCCGAGCATTTCCAGATAGGAAAAGCTCTCGCCCTTCCGCTGAGAGCCCGAGTTGATCAAGCTTTTCTAAAGCCCGTCGCGGCGACAACATCGGCCAATTGGTGCCGAACAAAATCCGTGACTGCCCTGCCCCCTTCATAAATTCAACGAAATCCTTCGGCAGGCGATGCACCGCATAAGCAGACGTGTCGATGAAGAAGTTCGGGTATTTGTGACAAAGAGACACGACTTCATCAATCCACGGAAATCCCACATGGCCCCCAACAATTTTCAATTCGGGGAAATCGAGTAGAACATCATCCAGATAGGGAATGAGCCGCCCAGGCTCAGACCGGCATAGCGGTCCCGTATGCCCGATTTGCGTACAAAACGGCACACCCGCTTCCACGCACGCAACATAGATCGGATAATAACGCCGGTCATTCGGTGGCAAATCCCAGAGCCATGGGACAATACGAACACCAACGAAACGCGTGCCATCCACCCATCGACGAATGTCTCGCACGGCCTGCACGGGGTCATTTAGATCGACGGTCGCAAGGCCCTTAAATCGATCCGGCGCTTTTGAAACGGTTTCCGCCACCTCTTCATTGCTTATGAGAGACCCTTCCGGGCCATGCCAGGCAGAGAGCAGCATGATATCGACATCAGCCTTGTCCATGGCTGCGATGGTCGATTCAACATCGGGGACAACAGCTCTCTCGGTCTGCCCTGTCCAACGAAGCAATGTCGCCAACCATGGCCGCTCCGCCATTCGCGGTGTCGTGATTTGTGCCCAAGCATCGATCGCACCCATGGGATTCTCCTAATACTTCACTAATGAAGTATTAGGATGTTTTCCTACCTCACACAAGGGTTTATCGTGGTCCCATGTCAGCATCCAACGAACGTATCTATTTTCTCCTGCAAATGGCGGCTCATCGGCTTCGCAAAAAGGCAGACAATGTCCTGCTTGACCAGGCAGGCCTCACCACAGCGCAGGTCGCCGTGCTTAACCTCATTGCAAAAGGCACAGAGGTAAACCAGCGCGAACTCGCCGAGCGTCTGCATCAAAATGAGTCTGCAATGACAGCGATGGTGCAACGTTTGCTAAAAGCGAACCTCATCACCCGCCACCGCAGCAAAAAGGACGGACGCAACTGGGTGCTTGAAATGACCGATAATGGTCGTACCACGCTCGACCGTGCACACATCCCCTTCAAAGAGATCAACACACGGCTCGACCGAGCGATCAGCTCCAAAGACACAAAAAAATTGGCCGCTCAGTTGAATGAGATCATCGACGCTTTTTCCGACAACCGGTGAAACCGGACCTCGACCCCGATCAATTATCTCATCAAATACATTTGGTAGGTCAAAAGTGTCATCACCAGACCCGCAAGAAAATACATCATGGCCTCGTCCTCCCTTAAGGCTTTGCTAACCACGCCAGTAGATGTGCAACACAGCCGCTGCCCTTTCTGATCGCCGCATTCAGGCGTGTTTGAGGCCGCAGCTGTCAGTGCTTGAACATATTGTTTCAAGCTTCGTGCCATCTCCAAAAATTAAAAATACAAATAAAAACAACGACTTACGGACCATCCATCCGCACACTCTGTTGCCTTCTTTGCGCGATGCATAAATCCATTTCAGTTCAAGAATTGCATTTAGCATCGCGCGAAATTGCGTATGGCAAAATCACGTTTGCAATTTGCACAGACATTAAGGCGTACCTTTTAAAGCAGCGGTCATTCAGATGGTTATCTGGTCAATTTCAGCGGTTCGACCGTTGGCCCGATTTCTGCGTTTGCAAATAGCAATCGTGTAGCCAAGCTGCAAAGGAAGACTGGTATGCCCCGTCGAGATGCCACCGACACAAGACCAACTATGGAAGACTTTCTGGCTGTCCTCAGCCATGGCATCGCTCATTTTGATCAAAACGGGCGACTGACCCTGTTCAATGACAAATACGCACACCTTCTCGGCCTGAATAAGCAGAACCTAACCACAGGAACAAAGTGGTCCGACGTCGTCTCAATCTACGGCGTACCTGAAATGGGCAATCATGCCCCCCCCGTGGAACATGATCCTATTGAACTTCATCTGGATGGGGGACGGTGGACCAAAATTGAATGGCGCGCGCTGCCAAACGGTGGGTTTGTCGAAATATGCACGGATATATCCGATCTCAAACATCACGAAAACCTAATTACGCGTCAGGAGGCTGTCCTATCGACAGTGGAGAATTTGGCCCACCTGGGCTACTTCATCATGGATCCTCAGACCCTGGAAACGACATTTTTGTCGGAAGGTCTGCTTGCGATTGCTCCCAGCCTCGAGGCCGCCAACGGCGACATCAGCTACGCAACTCTTGTTGATCGAGTCCACCCAGACGACGTGGAACGCATTACGGAAGCAACAATAGACGCCGTGCAAAACGGCACGAGTATTAACATCGAATTTCGAGCAATCACGTCCGCCGGTGACATTCAAAATCTCTGGTTGTCCAATGCTGAAATTCAGGACATCGATCTTGAAAAGGGCGTTCGCGTTGGCGTTGTACAAAACATCACGGATCGTGTGCACAGGGAAGCCACTCTAAAAATCAACGAGCGCAACCTCAAGGATGCCCAGCGGATTGCCGGCATTGGCAGTTGGGAGTGGGATGCGAAAACGGGTGCCATCAGTTGGTCGGACGAGCTCTACCGAATTTACGAACTCGACCCTAAGACAACCGCCCCAGACGCCACTCTTTTGAGGAACATGATCACTTCAGATCAGGTCGACCACGCCCTCTCAGTCGCAACGGCAGCTTTTACCCAAGGCATCCCCTATGAGATCGACTATCAAATCATTGTCGACTCAGGCGAGGTAAAACACGTACGCGCATGCGGTGAACCAAAATTGGGCGACGACGGAGAAGTCATCAAATTCACTGGAACCGTCCAGGACTTTACCGAACTGCGGCATGTGCAAAGAGAACTCGTTGACGCCAAAAACCAAGCTGAGCAAGCGTCCGCTTCAAAATCTGAATTCCTGGCAATGATAAGCCATGAAATCCGAACGCCAATGAACGGCGTATTGGGAACACTCGGGGTTCTCAATCAATCTGCCATGAATGATGAACAACGGTCCCTCGTTCGTCTCGCGATGTCGAGTGGTGAAATTCTCAACCTCATGTTGTCTGATGTATTGGATTTCTCAAAAATCGAGGCCGGACACTTGGATTTCGAGAATGTTTCGTTCCGACCACGGCTCCTGATGTCTGACATTGCCGAGTTCTGGCGGCCAGCGATCGAGGGGAAAGGGCTCGAATTTGAGATCAAACTCTCAGAGGCGGTCCCAATGATTGTGCTGGGCGACACCGCCCGTATTCGCCAAATCCTGAACAATTTCCTCTCCAATGCTCTGAAGTTCACGGATACGGGACACATCCAAATCATTGTTGATGCGGCCACCAACGATCCAATAAACCCAGGACTCCAATTCTCTGTTCTCGACACAGGTCGAGGCATCAGCACCCACAATCACGCGCGGGTCTTTCGCGCTTTTGATCAGCTGGGCACCCCAGCACACGAAAGGTCCGGCGGCMCCGGGTTAGGACTGGCCATCTGTCGAAAGTTGACAGAAATGATGGGGGGGACGGTGTCGTTTGAAAGCCAGTTACGCACGGGCAGTAGCTTCAAATGTACGCTTCCGTTGAAAACCGGAAACTCCGAAGAATTGCTTCCCGAGTCCGACTTCGACGATGCCACTCCCCGCACTCTCTGCCACGCAGACGGTGAACCGCTGAGAGTGCTGTTGGCGGAGGACAATACGACCAACCAGATAGTTGCCAAACATCTGCTCGAAAACATGCAGTGCCGGGTCGACACAGTAGATGATGGATTACAAGCGATTGATGCTGCGTCACGCCGGGCCTATGACATCGTCCTGATGGACATCAACATGCCCGTCATGGACGGGTACGAGGCTACAACAAAGCTACGACAGAGGTTTGGCGAGACACTCCCAATCATTGCATTGACCGCATATGCAATGGAACAGGATCTGGCAAAAATCAACGCAGTTGGCATGAATGGGTTTGTGGCAAAACCAATTGTCGCAAGCCAACTCTTTCATGCCATCAAGAACGCACTTGATCACATCCATCTACATGATCTCTCTGGAAACCCCGGATCAGCCACATCCACTGAAGAGCTGATTGATCAAGAAATTCTGGGCTCTCTACTTTCAGAGTTCGAAATGACCGCTCGCATCCGCCTGTGCAAATCTTTTGTTGCAGACCTGTCGGCAGCCACATCGATATTGAATCAATTTGCCGTGGGGGACCCGGACATTATTGAGATCGAGCGGCAGAGCCACGTCCTCAAAAGTGTCAGTGGAACTTTTGGTGCCATCCGCCTGCAACGTCGTGCCGCTGAGTTCAACAATTACTGCAGAGCATCTTCCGAACCGCCCAACCACGCGATGATTTCAAATCTCTCCCACCTCGCGCACCAGTCGTTAAGCGCCTTTCAGAAGCTCTCTATCACCAAGGATAGGATAGAAAATGAGTAATCAGGACACAAACGAAACTCCCAAAATCCTCATCGTCGAAGACACGTTCTCACTCGCAACCGTCTACATAGAACGTCTGTCGAGCGCTGGATATTCGTGCGACCATGTCGAGACAGCAGCAGATGCCGTCAGTCACCTGGCAGATCGCCCATATGGGCTGGTTCTTCTTGATCTGGGGCTTCCTGACTCCAACGGTATGAGCATCCTGGCTCATATCAAAAAGAAGGGAATTGAAACATCGATTGTTATCATCACGGCGAATGGTTCGATCAATGTTGCTATCGATGCGATGCGCCTTGGCGCCTACGACTTTCTGGTCAAACCATTTTCGAAAGAACGTCTTCTCTCAACAGCGGAAAATGCAATCTCGAGTATTGAGCTCCGCCAATCGGGAGAGCAAATTCGCAGCGACCTTGATCGCAACACCTATTTTGGCTTCATCGGCAGTTCTGCCCCAATGCAGAACGTATACAAGACGATCGACAATGTAGCCCGCTCCCAGGCGACAGTTTTCATCACGGGCGAAAGCGGCACTGGCAAAGAAGTATGTGCGGAGGCTATTCATCGACGCAGCCAACGCCAATCCAAACCCTTTGTACCGTTAAACTGCGGGGCAATTCCCAAAGATCTCGTTGAGTCAGAAATTTTTGGGCACCTTAAAGGTGCCTTCACGGGCGCGATAGCGGATCGAAAAGGCTCCGCCGGGCAGGCCGATGGCGGTACATTATTCCTCGATGAAATCTGCGAGATGGATCTGGCCCTTCAGACAAAATTACTCCGGTTCCTGCAGACCGGTACCATCCAACGGGTTGGTTCTAGTAAACTTGAGGAAGTTGATGTTCGCGTAATCTGCGCAACCAACAGGAACCCGGCAGAGGAAGTTCGGTCCGGGAGATTCCGAGAAGATCTTTACTACCGGCTTTTCGTGGTCCCCATTGAGTTACCTCCACTTCGCTTGCGCGGCCATGATATTTCTGAGATCGCCCAACATTTCCTCGAAACCTATGCCGCAGAGGAAAACAAGAACCTGAAACGGTTTTCCCCAGAAGCAATTCAGGCTTTGGAAAATCACCCATGGCCCGGCAATGTGCGAGAATTGCAAAATATGTTGCGAAACATCGTTGTTATGAACCAAGGGGAAGTGGTGGACTTCTCAATGCTCTCAACCGGCCTGTCCCTCAACACTTCTCCAACCCGACCTTCAGCTAACACGGTGCCTGGAGCCATGGCTACAGATCTAGCCGCAACATCAGACATCCCGACGATGTCAGGTTCTGCTCCCAGCACCGCCGGCGATCCCCTTTCCGTGTCTGTCATTGGCAAAAGCCTGCTCAAAGTCGAGCGGGAAGCTATCGAAAAAATTATTTCCTATTGCGGAGGAAGCATTCCAAAAGCCGCGCGGGAACTAGATGTCAGCCCCTCCACTATTTATCGCAAACGCGAAGCTTGGGAAAAATTGGACCTCGCGGCAGCGGTCCCTGTCACGTCAGACGAGTTTGCGTAGAACCACCAAGCTCAGAGCCGTTGTATGAGAGATAATGGGGAATGCCCCAGCGCACGTCTTTTCGACAGCTTCATCAAGCCCCATGTGCACGATTTCCATCTCTTCCAAATCCCCYGARTTRGCCTCCGCAACCTGCCGACAATTATCAGCAAAAAACATGTGCGAGGATGCAATATGCTGATTGCCGCCAAGGATGAAATGGCTCAATGAGGTCCATGCGTCGGAAGTGTATCCGGTTTCTTCCAGTAGTTCTCTTTCAGCTGCAGCTAACGGCTCCTCACCCAATTCAATACCGCCTCCAGGCAAGGTGAGAGCTACGCGACCAACGCCGTGTTTGTATTGTCGTATGGCAAGCACCTCCCTGCGGTCGGTGACCGCAACGATGGTCACAAAATCCGGCAGTGCAATCTGAAAATAGTCTGGGATGATGTCCCCATTCGGTAGTTGAACAACCTGTCGGGAAACACTAATTCCATGGTCATTGCAATAGACTTGTTCACGTTCCTCGACAGTCCAGATCATCACATTTCACTCCTAGTCAGCGACAATGAGTTCAGGGGAGACATCCGCAACACGCCCATAGACATCTTCCAGGCGCACAATATCGTCTTCTCCTAGATAGCTACCATACTGCACCTCAATCAGAACAACGGGACTATCCCCTTCGTTCTTGAGACGGTGCACCTCACCGATTGGTATGAAAGCGGACTCGTTTTCCACCAATTGGCTCTCGAGCTTGCCGATAGTCACGGTTGCCTCGCCAGAGACCACCGTCCAATGTTCCGAGCGATACAGATGATATTGTAGTGAAAGAATGCCCCCCGGTTTTACGACAATTCGCTTCACCTGGAATTCCTTGCCAGCATCGACAGTCTGATAAGTGCCCCATGGRCGATGAACCAATCGAGGAACATCTAGCTCCACCCGACCACGTTCTCTCAATACCTCCGTGAGGTCCTTAACTTTCTGGCTCCCGTCGCGGCTCGCCACCAACACGGCGTCTCCAGTGTTGATCACCACCACGTCGCTCAAACCTGAAACACACGTCAACGTATCCGGGCTGTGAATGAGAGACCCACGGGTATCAAGGAGAACGACCTCGCCGGTTACAACATTATCAGATGCATCCTTCTCACCTGTCTGCCAAACCGCGTGCCAAGAGCCCAAGTCTGTCCAGTCACATTTCAGTGGAACAACGGCCGCAAGATCCGTCTTTTCCATAATGGCGTGATCGATAGAGATACTCTCCAGCTTGCTAAACAGAGAAACCTCGGGGCGGTATATGTCTCCTGTAAACTGCCCACTTCCTAAGGCCTCAATACAGCCGGCGAGTAGATCAGGCATCAACCGTTGGCATTCTGCCAAGAAGGGGCGGACGGGCAGCACAAACATGCCGCTGTTCCACAGATAACCGCCATCGGAAATCATGCGTTGCGCGGCCTCTGGACCGGGTTTTTCAACGAATGCATTAACGACTTTGGCTCCCTCACCCAGATCCACACCGCATTCAATATAGCCATACCCGGTTTCTGCATAAGTTGGCTCAACACCGAAGGTCACCAACTTGGCTTTCTTCGCCTGCTCAACTGCAATCGCAACCGCTTCATTCAACCCATCCTCTTCATTGAGAAGATGATCGGAGGGCAAGACAAGCATGCATGCATCTGGGTTCCGCCGCCGGATAGCCAAAGCCGCCATAATGATCGCCGGTGCTGTATTCCGACTAGCGGGCTCAGAAATGACAAGGCTCGGCACAACATCAATTTCACTGAGTTGGCTCTGAACGAAAACCTCAAACTGATCGGAGGTAACGACAACAGGATCGCAGAAATTCCCCTGAGAAAAACGGTTGATCGTCATCTGGAATATCGAATAGTCACGCCCAAAGTTCTGAAACTGTTTTGGGCATTGAGTTCGAGAGAGCGGCCACAAACGACTACCCACCCCACCCGCCAGAATTACAGGAACAATTTTCATCATTGAGATTTACCTCCTCGTATTTGACCTAATGAAAGATAGGCAAAGCCTGTGCCAGAACCTTTCATCCACAAACCGTTAGGCACCCCACAACCACGAATTGCCATCTGCAATGGATGCATTCGCAAAAGCAATCTTGAAAATTGCGTTGCGCACAGATCCCGTCCCCCGTACGTGACAAGAGCCACAATTCCAGAGCCTGTATCCCTCACGGAAAGGCACGCGCATCGCGATAGACCTGGCCCTATGGGAAATGACTCGAAACAACGTCACAATGACGGTCTCGCTACCTTCTTGGATGGAGACTTCATACTCGCGCTTGAGCCCTTCCCTATACATTACCCATTCGCAAATCGCATTTTTGTTGCGAACGACAAATATCTTTCGCTATCACATCGGAATAACACTCCGTATTCCACCATTTTCCTGCGACAATTTCCGGCACGAAGTTTGAAACGTAGGTCCTGTAGTCAACTGGTTATGGGAGAGAATTTATGAACATCCACATACAGGCCCGGACGGAAACGCCCCACTGCAGGCGCGATTTCGGCATCTCACGCAGGCTTGATGAGATACACATCCGTCCCGTCCAATCTCCCCACAAGTCATCCGTAAGTATCATCGGGCTTGGGTATGTTGGGTGTGTTTCGATGGCGTGTCTTTCTAAGCTAGGACACAAAGTTCAAGGCATCGACCTGGACACACGTAAAGTCGATGCAATCAATAATGGGGACGCACCAATTGTTGAGGCTGGGCTGAAGGATATGCTGCGCCGGGGGCTTGGTAACGGGTTAATTTCTGCATCCAAAGATTTCCAAACAGCTATCGCTCAAACCGACATCACATTTGTTTCTGTGGGCACGCCCACATCGAAATCTGGCGGCTGCGACATCTCTTATATTCAGGCCGCGGCGCGATCAATCGGGGAGGCCATACGAGTAAAATCTGACTATCATGTGGTAGTCCTTCGGTGCTCGGTACCACCCGGAACAACGATGGATGTGATGGTGCCGGAAATCGAAAAGTCCTCAGGCAAACGCTTGGGAGATGGGTTTGGGATCTGTTTCAATCCAGAATTCTTACGCGAAGGAACGGCGGTCGCCGATTTCTTTTCCCCGCCCAAAACAGTCATTGGCGCATCCGACCAGCGCTCTGCCGACTTGCTTGCGGATATCTATCGTACCGTCGACGCCCACCCTCTTCACATCAGCATCGGTGCTGCGGAGATGGTGAAGTATGTGGACAATGTTTGGCATGCAACAAAGGTGACGTTTGCAAACGAGACGGGGCGATTCTGCAAGGAATTGGGTATCGACAGCCATGAGGTGATGAATGTCTTTATACAAGACAAGAAGCTCAACTTGTCTCCCTACTACCTGAAGCCCGGGTTTGCATTCGGCGGATCCTGCCTGCCGAAAGAGGTTCGCGCCATGGAACATATGGCGATGAAAATGGGGATCAAAACCCCTTTGATGAAAAGCCTAACACCAAGTAATTTGGCGCAGATAGAGAGTGTTCTCGACATGATCGAGAAAACGGATCGAAAACGTATTGGCTTTTTAGGCGTCACATTCAAACCAGATACGGATGATCTACGCGAAAGCCCTACATTGGCCGTCATGGCTCGACTGCACGACGCCAATTATACGATCATGGCTCACGATGTTAATCTGAACAACGCGGCGAATATGGAATCTCAGCTACGTTACATTGGCCGCACGCAGCCGGAACTTTCAGGCATCACAAAATGCCTACCCCAGCTCATCATCCCCAATATCGCGACCATTCTGGGACAGTGCGATTTGCTGGTCGTATCGCACAAAAACGATGTCTACCAGCAAGCCGTAAAATGCCGTCGTGACCTGACAAAGGTCATCGACCTGGTTCGACTGTATGACGAGCACCCCAACGAGCGGGGCTATGAAGGTATTTCCTGGTAAGTCGTCGACAAACAATTCTGAAGAACGCCAATGCCCGTGGTCACATAATAAAGCTGATTGCGGGCATTAGTCATTCGTAAGATGGAAACTTTGGCCAGATAACTTCTCCACACGAGACCTCAATGTCTCTCGAAGGGGCGAAGCCCGGGAAAAAGTGCCAGCCCCCACCGTGCCTGTTGAGAGCAATGGCGAGGCACCGTCTGCGAATAGGACACGCCCCACATCATTTTGGACAAAGGACTTTAGATGTTTCTCTGGCCGGACCCGGCGTCACCTCTCCCGGATCGCTTCATCGCGGTAGCGCAGCAACGGCGTCAACAGATATTCAATGACGCGACGATGGCCCGTCTTCACTTCCACGGTAACGGACATGCCGGGCGTCAGCGCCCTGTCCTCGCCCGCCGCACGCATGGTGAGACTGTCCATTGACACACGCACCGGGAAGACAAGCCCCACCCCTTCCTGCTCAATTGCATCGTTGGACACATCCAGCACCAGCCCGTCAATCGTGCCGTACTTGGTGAACGGAAAGGCATCTATCTTGATCTCTACGGCCTGCTCCATCAGCACAAAGCCCTTATCCTTGTTGAGAAGCATGGCTTCCACCTCCAGCCCACCGCCTGTTGGTACCACGATCATCAGCTGCTGATCGGTGGTCACCACCTCCCCTACCGTGTGCACGGCAAGCTGGCGCACCGTGCCCGCGACCGGCGCATGCAGACGATTGCGCGCCTCCCGCCGTGTTGCCTTGATCAGCTCCTGAGTGAGCCCGGCAATGCGTGTCTCCACATCGGACAAATCGGTGACAGCCTGGCTCAAGAACACCGCCACCGTCTCATGTTCACGCAGGAAGGTTGCTGCAATCGCCGATTCCACTTCTGCTGCCTGCCCCTGCTCGGTGCGGAGATTTGCGCGCTCCTCATAAAGAAGTTGAGCCACCTGCAAATAGCCGGCTCTGGTGCCCGTTGCACGCTCCAGCAGAGTCTTAAACATATCCACCCGCTCTGCGATAACGCCAACGAGTTTCTCTCGTTCCTCAATGCTGCCAGCGATACGGGCAAGTTCGGCCACGCGCTGCTCGCGCTCCCCCGCCAGACTGGCGAGCGAGGCACGATGGGAGGCCACCGTACGCAGTAGCACTTCCGACTGCATGGCCAGCATTTCTATATCGACCGGGATGTCGGGTTTGAGCGCAACCTCGCGGGGGCCTAAACCATCGCGACCAGCGCGCACCGTCTCGCGCAGCCGCGCAGCCTGCAGTTCCGCCGCCATCAGGTCATGGGCCAGCCGTTCCCTGTCCGCCGTGGAGTCCGTTGGATCTAGCTCAATCATCAATTCACCCGCCACCACCTGCTGCCCGTCCCGTACATAGATCGCGCGCACGGTGCCTGTCTCCAGAGGCTCGATTACCTTGACTTGACCGGTTGGTATAATCCGACCGACGAGCGTTGCATTGATGTCTATCTTGCCGAAGATTGACCAGACGATGGTGATGACAAAAAGCCCGACAATCAGGCTGGCAAGAATGCGCCCGGCAGGAGAGGCCGGCGTGTCCGTGATCTCAATTGCGGCGGGCAAGAAAGCCCGTTCCGACATTGTGCGTGCAGGCGGCTTGGGGTTCCGCACCTCATCTTCCCAAGTGACCCGGGCGATCTCCCAATAGCGTTTCATCTCTTCCCAGAATTCACTCATGTGCTATTCCGCCGGCTGGTCGAGGACACCGGTCTGATGCCTATACAAAGAAGCGTAGCGACCGTCGAGTTTGAGCAATTCCTCGTGGGTGCCGGATTCGGTAATGCGGCCAGCCTCAACCGTGATAATACGGCTGGCATTGCGCACCGCCGCTAACCGGTGTGCAATGATAATCACCGTACGGCCCTTACAGATCGAGGCCATGTTTTTCTGAATGAGATACTCAGACTCATAGTCAAGCGCACTCGTGGCCTCATCCAGGATGAGAATACGGGGGTTGGTCACCAGCGCGCGCGCAATGGCGATGCGCTGCCGTTGCCCCCCCGACAGGTTGGCACCACGCTCTTCCAGAATTGAATCATACCCATTGGGCAGTTCCAGAATAAATTCGTGCGCGCCCGACAAGTTGGCTGCAGCCACCACCCGCTCCATCGGCAGGGACGGATTAGCCAGCGCTATGTTTTCGCGGACCGAACGGTTGAACAGCATATTTTCCTGCAACACCACACCGACCTGGCGCCGCAGCCAGCTCGGGTCAATCATCGCGATGTCCACACCGTCGACCAGCACACGGCCACTCTCCGGCACATAAAGCCGCTGCGCGAGCTTCGTCAGCGTGCTCTTGCCAGATCCTGAAGGCCCTACGATACCAAGTACTTCGCCCGGCTGAATATCAAGCGTGACGTCTTTCAGAACCTCCGGCCCCCCAGGGCGGTAGCGGAAGGTCACATGGTCAAACATCACGCGGCCTTTAAGGTCAGGCAGATTGGAGCGTGCATTGCTGCCGGTTGCCTCCGTGGGCTGGTTCAAAATGTCGCCCAGCCGATCAACTGAAATACGCGCCTGCTGAAAATCCTGCCAGAGCTGTGCCAACCGCAAGATTGGACCACTCACCCGCCCGGACAACATGTTGAATGCCACCAATTGCCCAACTGTAATGTCACCCTCAATCACCAGCCTCGCCCCAACCCAAAGCGTCAGGGCAATCACGATCTTGTTAATGAACTGAGCCACCTGGCCTGCGACATTGCCGAGGTTCGATGCCTTGAAACTTGCTGTCACATAGGCCGCTAGCTGATCCTCCCAGCGGCGTTGCATCTGTGGCTCGACCGCCATGGCTTTTAGCGTCTCCACCCCAACGATGGACTCAACGAGAAAAGTCTGGTTCTCCGCCCCCCGTTGAAACCGTTCCTCCACCCGCGCCCGCAACATCGGCGTCACCAGAATGGAGAGAAGAACGTAAAACGGGATCGACCCCAGCACAATGAGCGTCAAGGTTGGGCTGTAGAGCCACATCACCGCCAAAAAAACAAACATGAAGAAAATATCGATAACCAGGGTGAGAGCCGAACCAGTAAGAAATGACCGGATGGTCTCCAGCTCGCGCACCCGGGCAACGGTCTGCCCCGTTTGGCGCGACTCGAAATAGCTGATCGGCAGCGCCATCAAATGCTTGAAAAGGCTCGCTCCCAGAACAACATCCACCCGGCTGGTGGTGTGGCTGAATGTGTAAGTGCGGAGCGCACCCAGCACGACTTCAAAAATCGAAATCGCCACCAGGCCAAAGACAAGCACATCAAGTGTTGTCAGGCCCCTGTGTACCAGTACCCGGTCGATCACTAGCTGGAAAAACAATGGCGTTACAAGGGCGAATAGTTGCAGGAAAAACGAAGCAACCAGCACTTCCCCAAACAGTTTTCTGTATTTGACAATCGCCGGGATGAACCAGCTGACATCAAATTTACGCTGTTCTCCCGCGAGGCTTGCACGCGTTGTAAAAAGAACAAGGTCTCCAGACCAGACGTCGGAAAACTCTTCCTCAGTCATCTCCTGCGGGGCCTGGGCGCCGGGGTCTTGAACGAGAACTTTGTCCTCCGCTGCTTTGGCGAGGACAAGGAATGACCCATCTTTTTTGAGTGCAATAGCTGGTAAGGAGACCTGCGCCAAGCGGTCAAAAGACGATGCAACTTTCCGCGCGCGAAAGCCGATATGTTTCGCGACACGCAACATATCCTCAACGCTACCAACACCGTCTGTCAGCCCAAGATCATGGGTAACCTGAGACGGTTCAAAAGGCAGCCGATAGTATTGCGTCAGTAACGCAATACATCCCATTCCACTGTCCACGCACCCTCACCCTTCGGAACCTATCAACTCCCCGTGCAACCTTTTATGTCGCCTAGGTTGTATACAGCCTACAGCACCGTTGTTTCATTGTGAAAGAAGATGTTTTATTTCGACGAGGTTGTTGGGTTTTTCATAGACCGAGCTGGTCTCTGTCACGGTAAAGGGAGCACACACATATTTGATGGTAGAGCTAAGCTTGTGTCCCATAAGCCGTGACACGGGGCCTAACGGCATCATGAAATTCGGTCGCTTTGAGAAAAACTAGCCTCACCTTCTTTCAAAGTCTCTTGAAGTGACTTCCACCACCGGGGTTTAGGAAACCATAACGTTCAAGCAGAACACTGACCCGTGCATCATCTTCCCGACCCATCGTAACGTGCACCGCAATTTCATAGGCACTTCGGTTCAAAGCCCACTTCTCAAACGCCTTTAACAGGAGCAGTGCTGCCCGGCTGTTGCGTGCTTCCGGCGCCACATAGAAGATGAGTGCCGCGCACGAGATGGCCTCAGAAAACTGAAGCCTACCGGCGATCGCACTCAGTAAGCCAAGCACGACCGGGTTGCCATCAGGCCCTAGTCGTTCCGCCAGTATGATCCCGTTGGTTTTTTTCGCGGTAATGTCGTGATGAATTTGCTGGCGCAACCGATCTGCCGCAAGGGGGAGGTCTTTGTATTTACTCTCCCTCATCGCCAACACGCACAGATCGAAAATAACCCGCTCGTCAGCCTCGCCTTCAGCAAGTCTTACCCGTACCGCCGACGAAGGTGTCGCCGCTTTAGCTTGCTGCGTTGCGATGTCGTTCATTGTCAGACCTCACTCATCAATACTCACCCACGGGTCTCTGTCGTCGTTCTAACCTGCCCAGGCAGCCAGAGCTGTCGCCTGACTATTGTCTTCAGTGATACCGATCTGCGCTTCGCCAGACGATTTAGGATCAAAACTCGCCATCGCGGAGATGAGGGGTGAGATGTTCACATCCAGTTCCGACAAAACCGGACCAGCCTCGCTGGAAACAATAAGGCTGGATTGGAACTGCCCTTCCAACACCTCATCCAAGGAGGCGTGGAGCTGCACGACGTTCGTGTTCCCAAATGCGCCACTCTCATCGGCGCCGGAAGCAAGGTCTTGCAGGTCCTGTCCTGTCCCGAACCCTGTATCGGAGAAGAGGCCAGTACTTCCATCCGTCTTTGTGAATTCACCGATGCCGAAGGATACGTTGTCGCCGATCAGCCTGACCGTCTCATCCGAGGTGAGCGCAATAGACGCAATCCCGGCTGCCGCAAGGGATCGCAATTCCCCCGCATCGGAGACACCGTTCTGGTTGGCGTCCTGCCAGACCTTGAAGGAGCCGAACTCCGCATCGGAGGCATCCAGCACCCCATCTCCATTGGTATCGAACGCCTGCAGGCCCTCAAGGTCGGTGCGCGCCCCTTCTTTGTAGCCAACGAAGGAGACTTCATCGAAATCTGTGATCTGACCATCATCATTCTTGTCGTAAGCGAGCAGGCCATCATCGCTGTCGACCCACCCCGTATCTTCCGCAATCCCGTCACCGTTCAGGTCAAAGAAGATGTCGACTTCGTCTGCATCGACAAGCTCAATACCATCTGCATCGAGATCGAGCACGATGGGTTTGGAGATTGGCGGTAAGGGTGAGAAGTCAATTGTGACAGTGGCTGTATCGGTATGTCCATGGCCATCGTCCACCGTATAGTCAAAAGAGAGAATCTGAGAAATTGAAGGGTCCGTAACCACTACCCCAACCCGTTCAGGCAAGATGAGAAATTCGGTGGTTGCGGCCTGATATACAGCACTTTGAATACCCACAAAATTTGAAAACGAGACAATTGTGAGCACGTCACCATCGGGATCTGTATCATTCGATGTGAGCTCGCTATAGGTAATATAGACACCGACATAACCGTTAACAAAACTGATGGAATCATCGCCCACAGTTGGTGCAGAGTTCGCATCAATAACGCTGGCTGAGATATTCGCGTTTGTTGTTCCGCCCTGGCCGTCAGAAACTGTATATCCGATATTGTAGTCGCCTGATGATCCTCCAACGGAGGAATAAGTCAACGTGGATCCGGAAATCGTCGCTGAGCCTGAGCTTGGTGCATTCGTAATTGAATAAGTGAGACTATCTCCGTCAATATCCGCCGTGAGTGTGGCCAAGTCGATGGAGAAATTTTCACCCAAATTTGCAGTTCCGCTGCCACTTCCAGCAGTCGGGGCGAAGTTGATATTGTTGACCGTAATGTCGACGTCAGCCGTGACGCTCCCTCCATTGCCATCCGACACGATGAAGCTGATAGGTTGCGCGCCAAATCCGCCAACGGACGAATTATAGGTCAATGTACTGCCGCTGATCGATGCCGATCCAGTGCCCGGCGTGCCGTCAAGACTGTAGCTCAACGTGTCACCATCCAGGTCAGAGGCGTAAGCCGACAGATCAATCGAGACACTCTGTCCCTCGTCAACCGATGTGCTGACCGCAGAGACGGTGGGCGCGAAGTTGATGTCATTCACTGTGAGATCAATCGTGCCCACAGCCATCTCTCCATTACCATCATCAATCTGGTAGGAAATTGAGGCCGGATCAAACGTTCCAATGAGCGTTTGATAGGTCAGAATACTGCCGTTAAGAGTTGTGGTCCCCGTTGCCGGTGTTGACGTCAATGTATAGGTGAGCGCATCTCCGTCGATATCTTCTGTCAGCGTCGCCAGGTCGACTGTATAAGTCTGCCCCTCATCCACATCGGATACGACATCTGCGGCTGTCGGTGCGTCATTTACGTTCTCAACTGTCACCGAAAAAATCGTTTCTGCAGTGTCTCCCAAACCGTCTGTTGCGATCACTTTTACCGAAATACTTCCCACGTCGCCATTTTCAGGCGTGCCCGATAAAGTACCCGTGCCTGCGTCAAAGGTAAGCCACGCAGGAAGCTCCGCACCATCCGCCAGGACAGCGGACAAGGTTAAACTACTGTCCTCGACATCAGCATCGGTGAATGTGCCCGTAGGAATAATCAAGGAAAAGGCTGCGTCTTCCGAGAGGGTCTGATCAGTCATTGCGTTAACAAGCACCGGTGCGACATTGGGCCGGGTGACGTTGAGATCAAAGAGAGCTTCGGCGCTGGCGCCAGTGCCGTCCGTTGCAGTCACTTTGATGGAAAGTAGGTTTATGTCTGCCAGTACCGCCGTGCCGGTCAGAATGCCCGTAGCGATGTCAAATACCATCCAGGCCGGAAGAGCACTTCCATCGGCAAGGGTGGCCGCATAGGTGAGAGTGCTGGATACATCAATATCGACAAATTTGCTTCCCAGATTAAGCGACAGCGGGTCACCTATCAGCAACGTGGCATCATCAACAGAGGAAACCAGGATAGGTGCATTGTTCACGGCATCTAGGTTGATTGAGCGATCCGCGAAAGTGAGAGTCTCAATATCAACAATCGTCGTTGTTCCAGAAGCACCGATAATCGTGCCGCTCGCACCATCAATCGACAGTGCATACTCCGCAAAGTTACCGCTGAATAAAGCCGTATCAGTCCCGGCACCACCATCCAACGTGTCGTCGCCACCACCACCACCAGCCAGACTGTCATCTCCATCACCACCTGAAAGCACATTAGCGCCAGCATCACCAGCCAAAACGTCACCGTAAGCAGATCCAACGATGTTTTCTATGTTGAGCAGCGTGTCTCCCTGCGCATCCCCGCCTGTTTGACCCGTGGTCAGGGACAGGTCGATGTTCACAGTTGCTGATGAAGAAGAATAGCTGACGGTATCAATGCCACCACCACCATCCAAACCGTCTGCCCCAGCTCCTCCATCGAGTATATCATCGCCGTCACGACCGTTAAGCCAATCTGAACCACCACCCCCAAATAGCGCATTCGCTCCGGCATCGCCGGTCAAACTGTCATCGAAAGACGATCCGACGACATTCTCAACGCTGATCAGCGTATCTCCTACTGCCTCAGATTCACCATAGACAGCACCGTCTGCACCCGTATCTGTATTTCCGTAAATTAGATCCACTGCGATGCGTGAAGTTGCGCTTACATAACTGGCCGTATCCACACCAGCACCGCCATCAAGCGTATCCGCCCCTAATCCACCAACCAGCGTGTCGTTACCTTCACCACCTTCGAGCGTATCATTCCCTCCAAGACTCCACAGTTGGTCCGCACCATCTCCTCCAGTCAGCGTATTCGCACCGGAATTACCTGTGATTTGGTCATCAAACGCAGACCCGATGATGTTCTCAATACCCGTCAGAGTATCACCCTGCGCATCGCCACCAGCCTGACTTGTCGCTAGATTAAGATCGATGATGACAACAGCGTCTGAGCCAGTATAGCTCGCTGTGTCATCCCCAGCACCACCATCAAGAACATCTGCTCCAGCTCCCCCCTCAAGAATATCATTGCCATCCTGACCTCTCAGCGTGTTGACGCCTGCATCACCGGTCAACACATCGTCATAGGCAGACCCATACAATTTCTCAATCGAGATCAGTGTATCGCCTTCAGCATCACCACCGCTGACAGAACCCGTCGCAAGGTTCACCGTCACACTTGCAGTAGACTGAATATAGTTAGCCCAATCAGTTCCACTGCCACCATCAAGAACAGTCGCAAGCGTGCCACTGATCAGATTGTCATCTCCAGCGCCACCGGCCAGCGTATTTGCGCCTGCATCACCCCACAACGTGTCGTTGTGAGATGACCCAATAACATTCTCGATACCCGTCAGCGTATCGCCTTCAGCATCACCACCAATACCTATACCCGCCAACAGACCAATCGTGACACCGGCAGAGGAGCCGATATAGCGAGCCGTATCAATCCCGTCTCCACCATCAAGAACATCAGAACCGGCACCACCCTCGAGCAAGTCATCACCATCTCCACCAATAATGACGTCGTTGCCACCTAGACCGTAGAGCATGTTGACGCCCGCATCGCCGGTTATGCTGTCCGCATAGTTCGTCCCATACACTTTCTCAATGGAGATCAGCGTATCGCCTTCAGCATCACCGCCACTGCCAGAACCCGTTGCAAGGTTCACGGTTACACCCGTAGCAGACCGTATATAGTTAGCCCAATCAATTCCGTTGCCACCATCAAGAACAGTAGCAAGCCTGCCACTGATCAGATTGTCATCTCCATCGCCACCGGTCAGCGTATTTGCGCCAGCATCACCCCACAACGTGTCGTTATGAGATGACCCCACGACATTCTCGATACCCGTCAGCGTATCGCCTTCAGCATCGCCACCAACACCCGTACCCGCTAGAAGATCAATCGTGACACCGGCAGAGGAGCCAGCATAACTCGCCGTATCAAACCCATCGCCACCAGCGAGAATATCAGCACCAGCACCGCCCTCAAGAACATCATTGCCGTCTAGCCCCCAAAGCGTATTGGCACCTGCATCGCCAATCAAAATGTCGTCGTAGATCGACGCGCTGACATTCTCAATGTTGAAGAGTTGATCACCCTCAGCCGTCGCACCGGTATTTACATTGGTAGCAAGATTGATAGAGACGCCAGACCAGGAATTGACATAGCTCGCCGTATCAATTCCTGCACCACCGTCTAAGTAGTCAGCACCACCTTGGCCAAACAGATTGTCATTGCCACTATCACCGTAGAGTGTGTCATCGCCATTATTGCCAAACAAACTGTCATCGCCATTTCCACCAGACAGAACGTTCACACTGTGATCACCTGCCAGCGTGTCGTTGTGGGAAGACCCCACAACATTTTCGATGTTGCTGAGTACATCGCCCGCAGCTTCTCCACCAGACTGAGCCGTCGTCAGAAACAGATTGATATTCACCGAGCCAGTCGACTGAGTATAGTGGGCAGTGTCTATCCCATCTCCGCCATCAAGCACATCAGCACCGGCGCCACCTTCCAAAATATCGTCGCCACCACCACCATTGATTGTATCAGCACCTCCAAGTCCATAAAGGTGGTTCGCAGCTCCATCACCAGTCAAAACATCTGCGTAATTCGTCGCGTAGATGTTCTCAATGTCCGTCAGCGTATCGCCTTGCGCATCGCCACCAACACCTGTGCCTGCTGCAAGATCAATCGTAACCCCCCCAGCTGTCGACAAATCGTAATGCGCAATATCAATCCCGGCTCCACCGTCCAGCACATCAGCTCCAGCACCCCCACGCAGAGAGTCATCGCCTGCATCACCGAACAATCCATCATCGCCATCGCGACCATAAATCGTGTCATTGCCACCTCCGCCATAGAGGTGGTTGACCCCAGCCGCACCATACAGCCAATCACTGTGCGCCGAGCCATAGAGAGCTTCAATGGATGTCAAGACATCACCAGCCGCCTCACCGTAAAGAGTAGCCCCGGATTGTAGATCGACGGAGACACCAGCACTCGACCCCACATAACTCGCCGTATCAAACCCATCGCCACCAGCGAGAATATCAGCACCAGCACCGCCCTCAAGAATGTCATTGCCACCCAATCCATGCAGGCCGTCATCGCCAGCCAAGCCATGGAGTATGTTTGCGTTGTCGTCTCCCGTGAGTGAATCATTCCAATTCGTGCCGATAAGTTCCTCAACTGAATGTGCGTAGGCGCCTATTTTTATGGGCAATGTTGTCGGATCGACTGTAGATATCTGAGCCCAAAGGCCGAAGGTACCGCCCACGCTGACAAAGCCACTGTAGTCAACGATGTCCCAGCCCGCTCCGCCAATAACGTATGAATCAATACTAGAAACGATGATCGTATCGTTTCCAGCCCCAGCGTCGATCAAATCGACACCAGTACCACCGTCAATAAAATTATCGCCACTATCGCCATAAATAATGTCGTCATGACGGGTGCCGATCACGTTCTCGATATTTGATAGACGGTCTCCCGCAGCATCCCCTTTTGACCCAAGGCCCGTTCCCAGATCCACCTCAATACCAAAGAATGATCCGGAGTAATCGACGGTATCAGTCCCGGCGCCGCCATCCAGAATATCCGCACCAGCGCTGCCAAGAAGCGTATCATCCCCACCTCCCGCCAATATACGTTCGTGCCCACCGAGGCCCTGGAGAGCGGTATCGCCCGCATCGTCGCCTTCCGTGCCCAGAACCTCGCCGAGCACCGCAATGCTGACGTTAATGGTCGCACTCTTACTACCATCGGAGGCGACGACCAACACATCAAGAACGTCCACGTCATCATCGCCCGGGGTTCCAGACAAAGTGCGCGTCGCAACATCGAATGTCAGCCAGCTTGGAATTTCGCTTCCATCCGCCATCCAAATGGACAGGGAAAGAGTGTCGCTCTGATCAACATCATGAAAAAGGTTCGCTGGCAGGACGTAAGAGAATGCCGCATTTCGCTCGATCTCGTGGCTCTGCACAGCTCCAATGACGAAAGGCGTATTGTTCGTCCCATCAAGCTGGACAATCCGCCCGTTGAAATAAGCTTCCTCCACACCGGTCAGGGTATCCGTTCCCTCATTGCCATCAGCAACGTTATTATCGGTGATGGTCCAAGTGCCGCTCACTTCCGATATTGTGTAGTCCTGCGCATTACCATAATAGATCGCGCGATCATCCCCCGCTCCGCCGGTAAGAAAATCATTCCCGGCGCCGCCATGCAGGTAGTCGTTCCCTCCAGCACCATCGAGAGCATCATCCCCAGCGCCACCTTGAATAGTGTCATCCGATGCAAAGCCACTCATGACATCATTGCCGCTGGTACCTACCAATGCATCCACATTGCCCGTCCCAGAAAGCAACCCGTCGCCGATAGCCGAAAGGTTCGCAGCAGCAACAGTTGCCGTTAGGCCAGCGAGACTAAGTTGGTAGCCCGTCGCGGCAAATCGCACAGTCTCAATAGCCATAAAGGCATTGTTGAAGTTGGAAAGGCGAATTTGGTCGGTGGTCCCAACAATACTGATGACCAGATCATCACCTTCGACAACAGCAGAAAGGTCACCCGGCAGAATATCTTCGTTGAAAATAAGAGTATCATTGCCTGCTTCAGAAAGCTCCACAGTGGGCAACGGGATTTTCCCTGCAGCAGGGCCTTCAACGAAAGTCTGATCGACAATCACATCTTGGCCATAACCACGACCGAAGTAATACGTGTCGTTACCAGCGCCGCCTTTCAGCGTGTCGTTACCAGCGCCACCGTCCAGGTGATCATTGCCCGGCGTCTCCGGTTGAATAGGAAGAATGTAAATCGCGTAGGGGTTGTCGGTACCAAGGTCCGTGTCCCCGATGAGGACATCATCCCCGTCACCGCCAAAGAGCGTATCGTTTCCCGCACCACCATGAAGAACGTCTGCACCGGCATCTCCACTCAGCGTGTCATTGCCAGCCACTCCCTGAAGAATATCATCACCTGTCCCACCGTAGAAGATGTCGTGACCTTCTTTGCCGATGATCTGGTCATCTCCTCCGCCACCATCCACATGTTGATTAATGTCATTGAAGGCGATGCGGTCATCAAATTCCGTCGCACGCAACATCTCAATCGAATTGAGCCGGATGTCATAACGATTGGTGATCGTTGCAAAGCTATTATTATCCACGGCAACGCCTGCGATGGCATCTGTCCAGACATCATAAATATCATTGCCCTGATAAATGATCGTGTCATCAGCCTGCGACCCGGTAAACAATCCCGCCCTGGCGTAGAGAGGCTGAAAACTTCCTCCGTTATCGACAAGGCTAAAGTCGACCGTATCGAACCCATCGCCCCCATCGATAGACACATTGCCACTGAAGGGGGTGATGATGTCATCACCACCGCCCGCAAGAATAACCGCATTGTCGTGCCCGACGATAATAACGTCAGCAAAATGGGTTCCAATGACGTGTTCAAAATTGGAAATCGTGTCGCCGTCTGCGTCACTGACCTCCCCAAAATTCAGGCTGCGAACGGTCTGGTTCAGAAGGTCGATGTGAATGCCAGCACTCGAATTGGCGTAGGAAATTGCATCCATGCCCGCGCCGCCGTCCAGCACATCTGCGCCAGCGCCGCCCTCGATCACATTGGCAAAAGCATCGCCAATAATCGTATCGTCATGCGCGGAGCCAATCACGTATTCAATGGAGTCAAACGTGTCGCCCTCAGCGTCACCGCCAGAGTTGATGCCTGTCTCCAGGTTGATATTCACGCCCGCGGATGATCCAGTATAAACAGCAAAGTCGGCCCCATCACCACCAAGCAGTTCATCAGCGCCCGCGCCGCCTTCCAAGAAGTCATTGCCGCCATTGCCGATCAGCAGATTGTCTTCTGCATTACCAATCAAAATATCACTGAAGAGAGAGCCAATAAGTCCCTCAAAGCCCAGTAGCGTGTCGCCTTGCGCATCACCACCAACACCTGTTCCAGCGACTGTCGGAGATGTCTGTAAACGCACATGAACACCAGCATCCGAGCCCGCATAGCTGGCAAGGTCAAAGCCCGCCCCGCCATCAAGTCCATCGGCGCCAGCGCCCCCCTCAATCGCATCGTCGCCGTCGCCGCCGGAAATTGCATCCGCACCGGCAAGGCCTGCCAAAATCTCTGCACCATCCGAGCCGATAATCGTGTCATTACCCTGCGACCCGAAGGCGCGCTCAATAGACTCAAGCACGTCCGTTCCGCCAGCACCAGTGACGGCTAGAGCGACAAGGTCGATCACGACACCGGAGGTAAATTCCGAATAGGAAACGGAATCCTGGCCATCTCCACCGCGCAGAATGTCGTTGCCCGCGCCGCCACGCAGCAGGTCATTACCAAGTCCGCCTTCAAGTGTGTCGTTGCCCGCTCCACCACTTATCTCATCATTGTAGATTGTACCAACCAGGGTTTCGCTTGCCGACGTGCCCTCAATTTTGTTCTGCAGGGCATCCGGATTGGTGAGACCGAGATTAATCGCCTGGGCGATGGTCGTGAGCCACCCGATTGAGAATGCACTGTCTGGTGCCTCCTCAATCAGCGCATCAATGATCGCGCGGTTTTCGAGATATGATCGATAGTCCGACGCGACCGTTAGATTGATCATCAACTCTTCGGCAGTCGTCCAGTCGCTGTAGAAGTAAATGCGACGGCCAAAGCCATCCCCTCCTTCCAACCGGTTGGCAACCACTTCATTGGCTATGTCAGCAAATAGATCGGGAAAGGCAGCAATAGAAACATATCCCACGCCAGGCTTGTTCCACTGAAAGCCCTCGCCTGCCCGATATCCGATTTCCAGATACCAGTCCTGATTTACACCAGAGGTCGTCCCACCGGTAAAGTGTGCATCTCCCCCCAGAAGGCCCAGAATGGGGTTCAGACCATTGATAATCCCGTTGGCGATGTTGATGGCGTCAGCAACATTGCCCCCGTTTTCAGCCCAACCGAGACCCGGCACGTCCAGCGTGCCGTCCGGCTGCAGTGTGACGGAGGCAAAGGCATGGGGGGTGCCCGGACCACCGAAAACGGAATTACCAAACAGCGTCCCAACAATCGCTCCGACAAACGCTCCGACAAACGCTCCAACAAAGGTCCCGACTACTGGAAAAATCGCGGTACCGATCTGGGCGCCATAGATTGCCCCAACAGTGGTCAGCGCCCCTGAGACCAGCGCTGCCTCGCTTGTTTCCGGTGTTACAATTGAGCTTGCAAGCTGTGTGGCAAAAAAACCAGCAATTGCGGTGATAGGATCAAAGTTAAACCCGCCGACAACGAAACTTGTCCCTGTTTCCGCAACGGCAAACCCGGCCGTCTGAGAGAGGGCGGAAGATACAAAATAGTTGGCTGTCGCGCGCCCGAAGTCAGCTGCAAAACTGTCCCCACCGATGATCTCACCAACAATGAAGGAGCTGATCTGCCCGATGATCAAGTTCGCCGCTGTCGCACCCAGCCGCTTTCCAAAACCGGAGAACCCTCCGGGGCTTGTGCCATCCCCGTTGGCAGCCTCGTCAAAACTCTCGCCGTCCAGCAGACCGTCAATGGTACCGCCAACACTGCCAAAGAAAGTCGACGACAGAGCACCAAGAGCCACCTGCGCAAAAGCATTATCGCCAGCAATATATTGACCAAGCGAGGAACCAAATACCTGCCCGATTTGCGCGCCGGTGATACTGGGGTTCTCAACTTCCTTCACACGAAAGTTCGCGCCAGTATCTTCCAGTGAAAGCTCACCGTCGCCATTGGTATCCAGCAGATCCACATCCAAGTAGGCATCATCACCCTCACCAAAGAAGATACGCTTCTCCACTTTGTCAGGTACGCCGTTGTTATCTGTGTCTTTGAGAATAAGTTGGAAGCGGCCACCGTCCGCTTCGATGTAGCTCACTTCTCCGGTTGGCGAGATTTGGGTGGCAATCGAACCGGCCTTCACCACTGCTTCCAACTGACCAAGCAGAACCCCAAATTCCTGATTGAGCTCAGCAAGTCCTCGCGGCTGCCCACCGAAATCGACAATGGCATCAGCGGCAAATGCGCTGAACGCTTCATCATTGAAAAAAATCTGATCCGCAGCAACAGGGTCATCCGCGCTTTGCTTGAGCAGCGCCACCCGCTCAGAATCGGTGACCCTGAATTCAGTTGAAGAACTCGGCAAGTTAATGTTATCACCCGCGAAAATGGCATTCGGGTCATCTATCTGAGGATTGGCCGCCAGAATGTCTGCCACTGTTGTACTGTTGGCTGCTGCGATTGCGCTCAGCGTGTCTCCATTCTGGATGGTCACCAGTGACGTACTTCTAATAGTGACTGTGTGGTTGAGGTCACCTCCGGCTATTCGAGCAGCAGCAGCAATAACAACAGGATCAGAAGCTGACAGCGTTGTAACGATATCAATCCCGCCTTCCGTGTTTAGAAGAACATCGATGATCCCAGCCCAATCGCCGGCATACACAACCTGAATCTGCCCACTATCGCTTTGCTCTCCCGGCAGCAAGTTTCCCTGCTCGATATGAAAGCTGTCATATTCGTGAAGAATGTCGTCGTCGAATTCTTCACGTTTTTCGTGTTTGCGGACAAAATACGAGTTTGCAGCGGCCGAACCGCCCCAGCCAGGCAAGCCTCCTCCACCCGGAATTCCGCTGAATGCGGGATCGCCAAATATGAAAGCACCAGTTTCTGAGAGCGAAAAAAATTCAGATTGGGCAAGTTCCCACCACTGCTGAGGATTTTCGGCGGCGATTTGATCTCCTTCGAACGTGATAGCGGCAACGAGACCTGTAAATGTCCAAAGATGTCGCGGCAGCCCACCCTCCACGACGACGGCATTCCCCTCGTTTACGTAGATGCTATCAATCCCAATAAATTTTTCTTCACGTATCATTGCGTCTAACACAGCGTCTGCGATGTCATTCGACAGCTCTTGCGATGTCCTTGTAACGCAACCTCCACAAAGCCAATTCGCTGTTTCTGTTTTCGCTCGGGCGTAAACTGAACCCTCGCCGACCCCTGCATTGATCAGACTTGCATTACTGAACCAATTCCGTTCGTCATTCGCGTCGGGAGCGAGCCTATTGTGAACATATTGATATGCGGCGCCGTAGTTTCCTGCCTCCTTCAGACTTGAAAGTATGTACAAGTCCTGGTCGGTGAGACTGTCTCCGACCTGTGCAGAATTCATTGATGCATTGATATCCATTTCAAACTGCCCGCTAAATCATCTCTAAAAGGGAAAACAAACTCACAGCCATATTCACCGTCGCTTGTGGTGAGGAAGGGTCACAGAAATTTTTTGGAAAAAAAACAAGCTCGGTTGCACCGTCTCTCGCCGAGATATAGCAGGGGAAACTACCYGACYTCAGAAARAGAAATGCAATCTCGATTTCAAAYCCCGCATTCGGGCAATTRAAAACAACACTTGTCGGCGCTRYYTGSACATCAGCTCYGTTCCAYAAAACATCCTGGAAYACKACCAAYTKCTCTRTTCCRTTTTGAAGGTCGGCTTCCAARCATAASCKGGTCCGGCTACKCCATGGWKTCCCKTGARATGTTGTGATGTGCGCGAAGACATCATCGATTTTGACAACAGCAAAATCGGCTACATTCCARTAGCTCTGTTYRGCATCAATCTCAGTATTCAAATCTGAACTTTCAGTGTGAACACCAAGCTCAAACTGGACTGCTTCATCTCCGCAAAAAAAAGTGCCCGTAAGGTWGCGTTTTCCTATATCAACAATTTCYTCAAAAYTATTGACGCGCTTTGCCTTTTCCTCACCGAAGAAAAAYCCGTCCCAGTAMCGAATTTCAAGTGAACTCGGGTCGGTCGTATTGACACATGCAAAAGCCGCTGACGCGCTCAATTGACAAACAAACAACACAAAAAGAACTAGTCGAATATCAAGAGACTTGCAAAACATCCGAATCTTTCCCACCCCTACCTCACGCACTGCTTGCCAAGCCGCGCGTACCTCAAAACAAAGCTTGCATTCCACCATAGGGGGAAGGCAAGTTGTAATTCTGTGATGAGTGCAGAAAGCTGTGGACAAACTTGGCTCACATAGATCGAACGGTGGGGCTTTGAGACAAAAAAACACCTATGCGTACGCGGGCGCACTGCGGCGCCCATGTGCTAGATTGCAAAACAGTGATTGAACAAAACGCAAGACGGGATGAGGCCTATGAGTGAGTCGGTAGAAAAGTCAGAAGCGCCCAATCCGCAAACAGCATCAAAGCCTGTGCCCACTGTCTCCGATATTTTCGGACAGGTCACATGGCTCATGACCCAGTCCAAGGGGCATCGCAACTTCTTCGTCTCTGATCTGGAATGGCTGGCCATGCCGCCTTTGCTGCTGCGTCAGTTCCGCATCTTTCCGGGCAAGGACCAGCCGCTCGGCGTGGCGCTCTGGGCGAAACTCTCTGATGAAGCTGTTACGCGCCTTGAAGGCGGGTCCAACCGTTTGGCGCCGAATGAATGGAACTCTGGCCCCCACCTGTGGCTGGTGGAACTCATCGCGCCCTTTGGCCATCAGGACAAGATGCTGGAAGACCTGCAAAACACTGTCTTTGCGGGCCAAAGCTTCCGCATGCATGCCACCGGCAAAGACGGCCAACGCAAGATCGTGACGCTTGAGGGCACCAAGGCTGGGGAAGGCGCGAAGGCTGAGGCGAAAGACAAGCCGGTGGTGAATTAGCAGCTCAAAGCTTGGGCGTCGACGCAAAAACCATATTCATCAAAGCTTCAAATGTAGGTTCTCGCCCGAGGCCTCAAAACCCTTGGCACGGAAGAAGGCGTTGATGCGCTCTGCGCCCTCGTCTTCTCCGCGAGTGACGTGGACGGAAATCTCAACCGCATCCTTTTCCCGCGCCCATCCCTCCAGTGCCTTCAAAAGCCGAGGCGGAACACTGCCACCACGATGAGCCCCCACCACAAAGAAGAGCAAGGTGGAAACAACCACGGCTGTGGAATAGATCAACGGGTTGGCGCTCGCTGCCACCATCCCCACGGTCTCGTCGTTCACCCGCGCCAGAAACGTGCGCGCCTGCTTGCCCTCCAAGTCACTCAGAAGTTGCATCGCATAGCGCCGCAGCCGCACCTGGGCAAATGGATAGGCAGCGTAACGGCTCTCGCCATGCGCCTGCCCGATAAGCGCAATGATCGCCTCCAGATCATCGGGCGTGGCCACCGTGATCCGCACGGCGTTTTGCTGAACTATTTCTTCCATCATCTCTCCCGGATTGCTTCATGCGATACCGCAGCAACGCCGTCAACAGACATTCAATCACACGGCGCTGACTTATGGATTAGGTCACCGCCTTMGCGMWTYYGAAAAATGGTGGCCCCACCCGGACTTGAACCGGGAAGCCCTTACGGGCGACAGATTTTAAGTCTGCTGCGTATACCAATTTCGCCATGGGGCCCCGCAAAGGAGCGGGACAGAGCGATGCGACTCAGCATCGGTCCGCGCGGCGTCACCATAGTGCGCCCRYCGGGCAAATGAAATTGRCCRRRCACNAAAANTARCGCTCAAATGAAAACGGCGGCCCCGAAGGACCGCCGTTCCAAAATACTCAAAGGCGAAACAGGTCTTAGTTGACCATGCCCTGCCATACCGGCCAGCAATTGTTGCCAGCAGCGGCGGCAATTTTGGACTGCGCATCTTTTGCGTCAGAACCATCAGCCGCTTCGACATAATCRTCTTTACCTGTGCACCAGACATAGAACTGATGCTTGCCAGCTTTAGACATCGTGTCGAAGTTYGAATCCAGCGCCATCGCACCGGCCGTCATCATCGACAGGCCTGCAGCGATCCCCACAACGGCAGCAAACTTCTTCATCTTAGYGTTCTCCCTCAGGGTGTTTAGTACCCGCAATTTGTTCAGATCTCGTGGTCTTCTTCARATTCTGATTATCCAGACTTTTTCAAATCTGTCYATCCAGAGCCAAATCGCCCGCCTCGATCCATTRTCGCTCGAGTCTCMAGTGTTACCCGAGACCCCCTCCACRAGAGACTTGCAGACTAAGCCGGAGATTACAATGATCTCCCTTGCGGCACCCAGTGCCAGCTYCAGTCTAGCGACCCTCTACTTATGAGCGTTCGTGRAGCACAGTAACGAGYTGTGMCTTGATTGTACCGAAAACRCCCCATCGCACAGCTGAAAACTTCGTAATGTTGAGGTTAATGTTGCACAAAGGCGACAAAGAACARGGCTGGCATAGGGATTCCGSTSGAAATCAAGGTTAAGACGCRCTCYGYTCGACAGGRGCKCCMCCCACCTTCTCAACCARTTCCATGGTTGCYYGAACAGCTTTATCCAGAATTTCCGATTCGATAGACCTCAAAACCAGCGATGTTCCATACTGTTTGTCRCGGAAAAACGGATAGCTGCCAATAATGACCAGCGGAAACCGTTCCTGAACCTCMCCSAGATCAATCGCTATYGTYCCTTCTCCAACATGRCAATCAATGGTGCGMGWGAKCATCCGCGCACCSCCCTYCAGCCGGYCAGCAATRTCATCCATCATCACYTGCACAATGATCGGTATACCGGCCATGACRAAAACATTTTCRAGCTGAAACCCMGGCGCCTTGCTGATYGGATTRGCAACRAGGNTKCSCNCCYTCCGGAATMCGYGCCATRCGCTGGCGCGCCTCGGTGAACTCTCCMCCGGTCTCTTCATAATGCTGCGTGAGRATTTCCATCGCTTGYGGATGCAGACCAATGGGCACRCCGAAAGCATGAGCAACGGAATCCGCAGTRATGTCGTCGTGAGTGGGGCCAATGCCACCGGTTGTAAAAACRTAGTCGTATGTWGCGCGAAGCRCGTTGACCGCCTCRGCAATACAATYACGRTCGTCCCKCACCACACGCACTTCRTGAACCTGRATRCCCATRTTGCCCAGGAASGTGGCGATGAATGTGAGGTTCGCATCTTTTGTCCGACCACTTAAAATCTCATCGCCGATCAACAGAACGGCGGCRGTRACAAGACGGGTCGGRTCGGCTTTGGACAAAGGGAACACTCCAACAAAAGGAAGATGTACAAGCATATAACCCATCCAGCTCCCGCTCAAAGCTTCTTGCGGCCTTCCTCGCCGCTTCGTAGTGTCCGCCCATGAAATTCTCCCCACCCCTCATCCAAGCCACCCTCCTCAAGCGGTACAAACGCTTCCTCGCAGACGTCCGCTTTGACGATGGCAGCGAAACCACGGCTCATTGCGCAAATCCGGGGTCCATGATGGGTTTAAGCACTCCCGGTTCCACCGTCTGGCTSTCAAAAAGCGATAACCCCAAGCGCAAACTCGCCTGGTCCTGGGAACTGATRGAAGTCRGMGAGACCCTTGTCGGYGTGCACACGGGCCGCCCCAACGCTTTGGTAGCRGCAGCCATCAATGCAGGGGAAATCCCAGAGCTCAYAGGCTATGAGACCGCACGTAGGGAAGTGAAATACGGTCAAAACAGCAGAATCGACATCTTGTTGGAAAARGYCGNGGWNCCCCTCMGCATATGTRGAGATTAARAGYGTGACRCTCTCSCGCACTCCTGGGTTGGCCGAATTTCCGGATTCMAAAACCASCCGGGGWGCAAAACACATGAAYGAACTGGCSGAAATGGCCAAAAGCGGCCATCGCGCGGTCGTGTTCTTCCTGGTTCAGCGAACAGATTGCACCAAAATGCGCCCCGCCGCCGATATTGACCCGGTTTATGCGCAAAGCCTTGTCGACGCTGTTGCTGCAGGCGTTGAGGTCATTTGCTATTCCTGTAAAATCACGCCAGAAGGCATAGACTTAGATGGCCCTCTCGACGTTTCACTATCCAATGCCCCGAACACTGCCTGACAGAATGACGGCCCGCTTATTTCACTGAAAGAACCAGCAATATGACGACCGACCTCGCCGAGCATGACATTCGCACGATAGGCCAACTTAAAATCAATGGCCCCAAGGCGTTCGAAAAAATGCGCGTCATTGGCAAGCTCGCGGCGGGTGCTCTCGATATGCTCACGAACAAAATTGTGCCCGGCATGACCACAGACGAGATCGACCGGCTCGTCTTTGAATATGCTCTAAAGCATGAATGCTTGCCGGCACCCCTCCACTATCGCGGGTTTCGCAAATCCTGCTGCACCTCCATCAACCACGTCGTCTGCCACGGCATTCCAAGCGACCGCGTGCTGCGAGACGGCGATGTCGTCAATGTCGACGTGACTCTCATCAAAGACGGTTGGCACGGCGACACCAACCGCATGTATTTTGTCGGCAAGGTAAACCGCAAGGCCGAACGCCTTTGTGAAATTACCTATGAAGCAATGATGCGCGGCATTGCCGTCGCCCGCCCTGGTGCAACACTGGGTGACGTGGGTGCGGCGATCCAGACATTTGCCGAAGCGGAACGTTGCTCCATCGTGCGCGAGTTTTGCGGACACGGTATTGGCCGTGTATTTCACGACGTGCCCAACGTTCTGCACTACGGACAACCGGGCGAAGGAATGGCCCTGCACGAAGGTATGTTCTTCACGGTCGAGCCTATGGTCAATTTCGGCAAGGCTGCAGTAAAAGTTCTGAACGATGGCTGGACTGCCGTCACACGTGACCGCTCTCTTTCAGCGCAGTTTGAACACACCATCGGTATTACTGCCGACGGGCCCGAGATTTTCACAAAATCACCTGCCGGGTTTGATCATCCACCTTATGCCTGACAAGACGCGCGACGCCACCACCTCGAAACCACATTATGCGGGGCATCGCCAACGTCTGCGTGAACGGTTTGCCAAAGCGGGTGCGGAAGGCATCGCCGACTATGAGCTTTTAGAACTCGTGCTCTTTCGGGCCATCCCCCGCCGCGATGTAAAACCTCTTGCAAAAAACCTGATCGAACGGTTTGGCAGTTTCGGTGCCGTGCTGGCAGCCGACCCCGCCCGACTGTTGGAAGTGACGGGCATCAGCGACGCTGTCGTCAGTGAATTCAAAATTGTTCAGGCAGCGGCGTTGAGCCTATCTCAAGCACAAGTCCTCAACCGGCCTGCCCTCTCGTCCTGGGCAGCGCTGATCGACTATTGCACGGCCTCGATGGCTTACAATAAGACCGAACAGTTCCGCATTCTCTTCCTGGATCGCAAAAACGTACTCATCGCAGACGAGATCCAACAAAAGGGCACCATTGACCACACGCCGGTCTATCCCCGCGAAGTGGTCAAACGAGCACTGGAGCTGGGAGCTTCAGCTATCATCCTGGTGCACAACCATCCCTCAGGCGATCCCACACCAAGCCAGGCGGACATCGACATGACCCGGCTGATAATCGAAAGTGCCAAACCTCTTGGCGTCTCTGTTCACGATCATCTGGTGATCGGAAAAGGCTCTCATGCCAGTTTCAAATCCTTAGGGCTGATCTGACTGAAGCCAACAAAATTGGACAGGACTTCAATCTCTTCCCAAGCCCTTAGGCGAGCAGGGCCGACTATCATCCCATAATTTCGAGAAGCAACCGATCCCAGAAACTCTCGCCCATAATCACATCCCAGTGTTCCGCAACTTTTCCATCTTCAATGCGGAACCGGTCATAGGCAATGATCGAAATCTCCCCCACACTACTCGTAACGACTTGGCGGACATGGATCATCACCATGTCGCCATCCGCCCGAATATCAAGGACCTCAAGTGCGATATCAACCTGCTCATGGAGCTCTGAGAAGTAGGTCTTAAACCCTTCACGTCCCGTGGGAACATTCGGATTATGCTGAATGTAGTCAGCCCGCAATAACTGGTCGGCACGCGCAATATCGCCGCCGGCAATAACGTTCTCATAGAGATCCAGCACCAGCACTTTGTTGGCAGCTTCGTCCGCTTGTGCCGCCGTGGCTAACAAAACAGCAAAAAAGAATACAAAAATTCTCACATGACCCCCTACAGGTTCGCCGCTGACACCGGCGCCCAGCGATCACCCCAGGGCAATGCCATTTCCAATTCGTAGGCGAGTTCCAGCAGCGTGCCTTCTCCCCCCTTCTTTGCAGCAAACTGACTTCCGATGGGAAGGTCGTCGCTGCTCATGTGCAGTGGCAATGAGATAGCCGGTGTGCCCGCCACATTGTGTTGAGGCGTGTAGCTGACATAGTCGACGGTGCGCTCAAACAATGTATCGAAAGGCACCTCAGGTGATTGCACGCCCAAAACAACTGGCGGCGTACGCAGAACCGGCGTCAGTTCCACATCCACTTTTGTAAAGTAGGTCTCGTAGTCGGTCTCCACCTTTTGGAAATAGGCCAGAGCCCGCTCAATGACGCCTGGGTTTTCTGCTTCCCTCTTGTCGAACCATTCAGCAAGCCCACGAGTCCACGGCTCGAGCCCTTCCTCTGCATTGGTCCAGCGGAACTGTGTCAGACCGATAAGCCACGCATTCGCAACCAGCTCAGACGGCGACGAAGCCCAAATGCCCATAAAGTGCTCAAGGAATTCTTCTCCATTGAGCGTTGGCTGCGCTTCAACAATCTCATGTCCGAGGTCAGCACAAAGTTTCGCTGTCGCCTCCAGCGAGGCCTTCACTTCAGGCGACGCTTCTTTCCCCGCATAATTCATGGTGCTGAAAGCAATCTTCAACCGACGCGAAGAGGGTCCCTCGATAAATCCTGTTGGCGTGACAACCGCCGCATCACCCTTCACTTCGCTCACATCCATCAACCGAGCAGTGTCCCGCACCGAACGGCTCACACACAAACGCGTGCCGATGTCGCCCGCCAGCGGCGAGACACGGTTGGTGAACATCGCCCCCCGGCTTGGCTTGAGCCCCACCACACCACAGACCGATGCTGGAATGCGGATCGAGCCCCCGCCATCACTCGCATGAGCAAAGGGCACCATGCCAGAAGCCACGGCCGCCGCAGAACCACCGCTTGATCCACCCGTATGGTGTTCAAGGTCCCATGGGTTATGGGCAGGTCCGAGCAACTCGGATTCTGTGGTGCCCAGAAACCCAAACTCAGGCGTATTGGTTTTACCCAGGATAACAAGGCCAGCCTCTTTGGCCCGCACGACACTCCCATTGTCTCGGTCAGCAATATTGCCTGCAAACAAACGTGATCCGTAGGTCAGCGGCTGACCATCAAGTTCAGACAGGTCCTTGATGAGATAAGGCACGCCCTTAAAAGGCCCCTCCGGTATCGCACCGTTCGCTGCCAACTCACGAGCTTCATCGAACATTGTATGGACAACAGCRTTCACCTGCGGRTTGAGCTTYTCRATCCGATTRATSGCCGCATCRACCARTTCRAGAGGKGAAACYTCRCCCTTTCTCACCAGYGCTGCCTGGGCTGTCCCRTCCAGACGAACGAACGGATCGGTCTGCGCAAAAGCAGAACCACCGCTTTGCATACCAACAGCCAGAGCACCGGCCGCAGCCGTCCCACGCAAGAAGTCACGCCGATCCATTTGTCTCTCCCAATTGATTATTTCCGAGGTTGACNCCCCACCRCAGGCAATATGGCYTATGGAGATGTCCGATAAAACAAKATATATTCGCTGATCTTRTGCAGTTTTTTAGAGGWTCTTATGCATCCCAATTTGCTCGAYCAGTTGCTGATYTTCGAAACYATAGCAGAAAACGGMAGCTTTTCCGCTGCTGCCAAAGAACTAGGCCGAACGGTCTCTGCCATTGGCTACGCCATCGGACAATTGGAAGAACAGTTGGATCTCACCCTGTTCGACAGGTCAGGCTACCGCCCYCTCCTCACCCCAGAGGGCACRGCGCTTTTGCGGGACGCTGAGATAATTACCCGCAGAACCGACCGGTTTGCGGCGCGAGCAAAGGCAYTRCGCCAAAACATCRTCATCAATGCCACRTTGATGTTCGACCCTTTYTTCCCCCTGCAACCTYTRGCGCTGGCCCTTGCTGAGTTTTCCCAGCGKCGACCCCAAATYCARTTTTCTCTTCAGGAGTGCGGCTCYGACGCGGTTGAAAARCATCTGAAAGACGGYACCGCACAACTCGGCTTCATTGGYCTGCGCAGCACCATGCCCATGCGCAATTTTGACGGGCGTCAGATCACTCTGAGGGAAATCATGTTGGTGGCCGCTCCGGAGCATCCYCTGGCCCAGGTCRACGAACCCTTTCCCCTGTCCGATCTGGACAATCACAGACAGRTCATCCTCTCGGCGGAAGCGATAGAYGTCAYCCGCTACAATTATTCCGTCCATGTGACCGACATTTGGGCCGTCAACAATGTGGAGCTGATGCGGCRACTTCTGGTCCAGGGCRTCGGCTGGGGCTATATGGCGCGAAAYCTTGTGGAAAAGGACCTKCAAGMAGGCAGGCTGATYGCYCTYKCCTGCAAAGACGTRCCSGACTGGGCCATCGCGCGCTTCGCAGCCGTCTGGACCCCCAGTACAGAACCAGATGAAGCCCTGACAGAATTGATAGATCTGGTAGAGTTCCACTGCCGGGAAGCAGGCGATGCGGCCACCATACAGGTCCGCAACTAACCCTCAGTGGCGGATAGCCGGTTGAGCAAGGCCGCCTGATCTGCTACATCGGGCGCTCTTCTTACATAATTGCCGAGTACAACATGATCCCGCGCTACTCCCGGCCGGAAATGGCCGACATTTGGTCTCCCGAAACCAAGTTTCGTATTTGGTTTGAAATCGAAGCCCACGCCTGCACAGCCTTGGCTGAATTGGGCGTTATTCCCAAGAAGGCGGCAGAAACCATCTGGGAACGAGGCAACGCTGCCAAGTTCGATGTGGCGCGGATCGACGAGATCGAACGTGAAGTCAAACATGACGTCATCGCCTTCCTGACCCATCTCTCCGAATTTATCGGTGAAGACAGCCGGTTCGTGCACCAAGGCATGACCTCATCAGACGTGCTCGACACCTGCCTCAGTGTGCAGATGGTCCGCGCTGCAGACCTGCTGCTGGAAGACATCGATGGCTTGCTGGCAGCGTTGAAGCGCCGAGCCTTTGAGCACAAAGACACAATCACCATTGGCCGCTCCCACGGCATTCATGCAGAGCCCACCACCTTTGGCATCAAGCTCGCACAGGCCTATGTCGAATTTGAACGCAACCGCGAACGCCTCGTCATTGCCCGCGAAGAAATCGCGACCTGTGCCATTTCCGGCGCTGTCGGAACCTTTGCCAACATCGACCCAGCCGTTGAAGAACATGTCGCTAAGGCTTTGGGCCTCAGGCCCGAGCCGGTTTCCACACAGGTTATTCCGCGCGACCGCCACGCCATGTTCTTCGCAGTCCTTGGCGTCGTGGCCAGTTCCATCGAACGTCTGTCGACAGAAATCCGCCACCTGCAACGCACCGAAGTTCTGGAAGCAGAAGAGTTCTTCTCTGAGGGTCAAAAAGGCTCCTCAGCCATGCCGCACAAACGCAACCCGATCCTGACCGAAAACTTGACCGGCCTCGCGCGCATCGTGCGCATGGCGGTGAACCCGGCTATGGAAAACGTTGCTCTGTGGCATGAGCGCGACATCTCGCACTCGTCTGTTGAGCGCATGATCGGCCCGGACGCGACGGTAACTCTCGACTTCGCACTCGTGCGCCTCACCGGCGTCATCGACAAACTGCTGATCTATCCAGAGACCATGAAAAAGAACATGGACCGTCTCGGTGGTCTGATTTTCTCTCAGCGCGTCCTGCTCGCTCTCACTCAAAAGGGTGCCGCCCGCGAAGACGCCTATCGCTGGGTACAGCGCAACGCCATGCCAGTCTGGCGCGGCGAAGGCAACTTCCTCGAGCTTCTGAAAGCAGATGCTGACGTTTCAGCAAAGCTCTCAGCTGGTGATCTCGATGCGCTTTTCGACATCAGCTACCACACCAAGCACGTGGACACGATTTTCAAACGCGTATTTGGCACGGCAACAGCCAGCTAAACCACGTCACACAATTGCTGCACTTTCGATATACTCCCGGGAACAAATCATTCCCGGGAGTTTTTTCATGCGCAAAGCCTTTGATGGATCACACCGCCGCCGTATCCACCTGTTTCGCCACGGCGATGTTTCTTATGTCGACGACAAAGGCAACCGCGTGGCCGACAGCCGCACAGTGCCATTGACAGACTGGGGCCGTGAACAGGCAGCAGACATGCGCACCTTCATGAAAGACATTCCTGTGGATCGCGTTATCTGTTCAGGGCTGCCCCGAACGGTTGAGACCGCAGATGGCGTTTTCGGAAACCGCGACCTCAAGATAGAAATAGCACCTGCCTTCGAAGAAATAAAATCTGACCCGAACCGCTACAAAGCGCTCACAGATTTAGCCGACGTTGCTTATGCATTTTCCAATGCGCACGAACCTGGCGCCACGTATGGAAACGGCGAAAAGTTTTCCGACTTTGAAACACGTGTTGTCGAAGGCCTTGAGAAACTCATTGCCGACCCGAACTGGAAATCCCTCGCACTCATTGCCCATGGCGGCGTCAACCGCGCCTTACTCGGTTGGCTGACTGGCGCGAGCCTCAAAGCGTTCGCAACGTTTGAGCAGAACACGGCTTGCGTAAACATCATTGACATTGATACCCACCCCGACACAGGCGACCATCACCGCACGCTCCTTCGCGGCGTCAACATCACAGCTTACGACCCAGCCAAACGAGACGTGCATTTGACCGCACTCGAAATGATCGCAGAACGCATATCAAAAAAGGCGGGGACAAAGCCCCGCCCCTAATCTCACTCCGGCAAAGCAAAGGCGACGACTTCATCTCCCAGGGAAAACGGCGTGCGACCAAACCCACCGGCTGCAATCACCACATACTGGCGCCCCTCCCACATATAGGTCATAGGCGTGGAAGCGCCAGTTGCAGGAAGCTCACCCTCCCACAAAATGTCTCCCGTTTTGACATCAAACGCCCGTAGCTTGTCATCAGCAGCAGCTGCAATGAAAACAAGCCCTGCAGCGGTGTTGATTGATCCCCCCATCGAGGGTGCGCCCCAAGCAATCGGCAGTGGCAGTGGCGCGATTTTCTCAATCGTTCCGAGTGGTTTCTCCCACAGGATTGTTCCGTCCGTGAGATCAATAGCGGTCAAAACATTCCACGGTGGCGGCGAACAGGGAACACCCAGAGCGGACAACATAATGCCCCGTGTCATGGCATAGTCTGCCCCTGTCTGCGGTGCTTCTTCATCGGTCTCKCGRACGACSACATTRCCGTCGCTTTCATCCCGCGGGACAAGGCGCAATTCCATGGCAATCCGCATGGAGCGAACCACGGCAATCTTCTGCAATGGATCAAACGACATGCCGCCCCAATTAGCACCACCGCCCATGAACGGGTACACCAGCGTGCCCTGCAAGGTTGGTGGCGTGAACAGCCCTTCGGAGCGAAGTGCGGCAATCCGCGCTTCACATGAACGCTCGTCGAAATAAAGAATTCCCCACCCCTCGTCCGCACTCAACGTTTGGGGAACAAAGGCGGGCGGCGCAACGGGGAAGGGTTGTGTGGGCGAGAGATATTCGCCCGGTGCCCCATTCTGCGGTACTGGCCGCTCCTCAACTCCGAAATAGGGCTCACCGGTTTCTCGGTCCAGGACAAACATGAAGCCGGTCTTGGTCACCTGCGCCACAACATCGACAGGCTTCCCGTCCCGCTCCAGTGTAATCAGGCTCGGTTGTGCGGGAAGATCATAATCCCAGACATCATGGTGCACGGTTTGAAAATGCCAGACCACCTCACCTGTCGTTCCGTCTAGAGCGACAACAGAATTGGCATACCGGTTATCCCCGGGCCGTGTGCCCCCAAAATGATCCGGGCTTGGACTTGAGGTTGGAAGAAACAGCAGGCCTCGCTCTTCATCTACCGACATGGGCGCCCAGACATTCGCGTGACCTGTAACGGCGCGCCCTGCCTCACTCCAGCTATCAGCCGTTGCCGCATCCGCYTGCCGTGGGATCGGRTCAAAGTCCCASACYGGRGTKCCACTGCGTACATCRAAGGCRCGAACYGAYCCYTTGGGTGCCGCGACACGSGCATTGTCYCCWATCGCCGACCCGACAACCACACTRTCWCCYACRATGACGGGYGCCGACGTAATCTGAAATTCGCCYGGCCACAGAAGCTCAATTTCTGGCTCAATCTGCACCGTGCCGCCCTTCCCAAAGCCCGGACAAGGCGTACCCGTGACCGCATCCAGCGCAATGACCCGTGCATCAACGGTTCCCGTCAAAATCCGTGTTGCACACACCGTCCCGTCTTCTGCCGCAGCATCGCGCCAATAGGCAACGCCTCGGCACGTGTAAAGATTGGCAGGTCGCCGATTGAGAGCAACTTCAGGATCAAAACGCCAAATCTCGGCTCCCGTACCTGGGTGAAGTGCAATAACTTCGTTGAAAGCRGAGCAAAARTAGAGCCGYCCGTCGYGCAGRATMGGMGTCGTTTCAAGCGCACTGTCCGCCATGACCGCCCGGGATTTAGATGCCATATCGCCGGTTGAATAGGACCAAGCCTGCACAAGGTCGTCCACATTCTGCGGGGTGATTTGATCCAGCGACGAAAAGCGGCTGCCTCCGGCATCACCACCATAGTGACCCCAATCGCTTGCAGATGCCGGTGCGACCCAAATCCACAAAAATCCTACGCAAGCCRCCAAAAATCGCTGTAAATGCATCTGAAATACCTTTATAAATGAACTGTTCATTTATATATTTACTTTCACTGTGAATGCAAGRCAGTTCGAGYTACAAGAACGYCTATCCAACAAGAARCCGCKRAATGCCTAGAAAAAAAACSACCACGCTCACAGAGATTKCTGACGCTGCCATCACRCARCTAACCTGTTTTGGRTATCGTCAGACCCAAATGGCGGACATCGCCAAGAGCATCGGTATCTCTGCAGGCACCCTCTACCACTACGTGGAAAACAAAGAAGCAATGCTTGGTCTTGCCGCGCAGCGGCTGACTAATGACCAGGATTTGGAAACACTCCCCCTGCCTTTCAAGTCAATTTCGCGAAATGACCTCGCCGACGCTTTTATGAAGAAGGCAGGCACCTGGGCGCGCTGGCCAACACTCAAACGCGCGATTGAGAACGACGACATTACTTTTCCCACACTGGTCGCCATTGGCGAGGAAATCTACGATCTCATCGCCAGACACAAGGCAGCAATCCTGTTCCTCGATCGGATCGCCTCCGAACTCTATGAAATTGCCCCCGTCCATGTTGATCAAGTACGCGGTGGCGTCGTGGCAAACCTGACTGACCTCCTGATCGCCGGAGGCAGTTCGAACCAGGATCGCCATGCGTTAGCCATCGTTGCTAGGGGGGGGCTGGAAATCCTGTCCTGGGCAGCCATGCACCGCCATCGGGAAGGTCATGCTGCACAGGCGGTTGGATCACTCTCAGAAGACGACATCCAAGAGCTGGCCTCCAGAGCCTTTGCAGGTGCCCTACAGGCCAGTCTCTAATAGAAAACCCGCCGAACAGCTGCTCGGCGGGCAAATCTAAACCGGAATAAGTATCAGCCCTTCGACTGAATTTCCTCAACGGCGCGCGCCATCATCTCATCCAGTGTGCGGCGGATTTGGTGATCAGACTGCTCAACTTTTTTGGCATCAAAATCAGCCCGGAGCTTGCGGAACACATCGTCGTCCCCAGCTTCCTTCAGGTCTTCTTTGATAAGCTCTTTGCCATAGGCTATTGCCTCATCGCCCTTCAGACCCATCAGGTCTGCCGCCCACGCGCCAACAAGCTTGTTCCGCCGTGCTTCAGCCTTAAACCGCAAATCCGCATCATGGGCAAATTTGCTCTCAAAACCTTCTTCGCGCTTATCAAAGGTGGACATGGGCTACCGCTCCTCAATACCTGTGCACAGGGCTTGCTGCCCGCGCGTTTCAGCAATTTAGGTAGGCATAGCCGCCTGATTTCGCGAAATCAACAGGCGCATAGCCGCAATAGGCCTCAAGACCCGGTTTTTACCAATAAGATTTCAAAACAGGCCTATTTGCACCCATTTTCGTACCCATTTTGCCTCACCATCCMGATTGAATATACGCCCGCCATGAGATAGGTTCGCCGGAATATAGAGGCGATTCCACCGCCTCAAAGCCACGCTCCACGCCCCCTCCTCCTACCTCCGTCGGCCTCGCCCGGCATTCGTAGGATATGAGCGGGCCCAACCGATTGGACGCACCCATATGAGCCGCCGCAGACGCGTTTATGAAGGCAAGGCAAAGGTTCTCTATGAAGGCCCCGAGCCCGGCACACTTATTCAGCATTTTAAAGACGACGCAACCGCGTTCGATGGCACAAAACATGAGCTGATCGACGGCAAGGGCGTGCTCAACAATCGCATCTCCGAGTACATTTTTACCCGGCTAAACGACATTGGCATACCAACCCACTTCATTCGCTCACTCAACATGCGTGAACAATTGATCCGCGAAGTGGAAATTGTGCCCATCGAAGTGATCGTCCGCAACATCGCGGCAGGATCCATTTCCAAACGTCTGGGCATCGAAGAAGGCACGCCGCTGCCGCGTTCAATTGTAGAGTTCTGTTACAAAAACGATGATCTGCACGACCCCATGGTCTCAGAAGAACACATCACCGCCTTCGGCTGGGCAAGCCCCCAGGAAATCGATGACATGATGGCGATGGCTCTCCGCATCAATGATTTCCTGAGCGGCCTGTTCATCGGCGTCGGCATCAAACTYGTCGACTTCAAAGTYGARTTTGGCAGGCTCTATGAAGGTGACATGATGCGCATTGTGCTGGCAGACGAGATCAGCCCCGACAGCTGCCGCCTGTGGGACGCAGCCACCAATGAAAAACTCGACAAAGACCGCTTCCGCCGCGACATGGGCGGCCTTGTCGATGCCTATCAGGAAGTTGCCCGACGCTTGGGCATCTTGTTTGAAAATGAAGGTGGCAAGCATTCCGGCCCCACCCTCGTTAAATCCTGATCCTCAAATTCTGTTGAAAGCCGAAATCTGACATGAAGGCCCGTATCAAAATCACTCTCAAAAACGGTGTTCTCGATCCGCAGGGAAAAGCCATCGGCCACGCCCTTAGCCAATTGGGCTACGACGGCCTAAGCGATATTCGACAAGGCAAATATATCGAACTCGATATTGCAGAAACCGATCCGGCAAAGGCACGTGGTGCAGTTGAGGAAATGTGTGAACGTGTCCTCGCAAACACGGTGATCGAAAACTACGACATCGAACTCGACGGAGCGTAAGGCCCATGAAATCGGCGGTAATCGTTTTCCCGGGATCAAACCGAGACCGCGACATGCTCTATGCATTAGAGCAGGTCACAGGTCACAAGCCCGTTGCGGTCTGGCATCAGGAAACCACCCTCCCTGAGGTTGATCTGGTTGTCCTTCCTGGCGGATTTTCCTACGGAGACTACTTGCGCACCGGCGCAATTGCAGGCCTCTCTCCCATCATGAAAGTGGTGAAGGAAAAGGCCGACCAGGGCACGCGCGTACTCGGCGTCTGCAACGGCTTCCAGATCCTAACAGAAACCGGTCTTCTGCCCGGCATACTGCTCCGCAACGCCCATCTGAAATTCATCTGCAAAGAAGTGAAGTTGGAAGTCACCTCCAACGAGACCGATTTCACAAAGGCGTATACCAAGGGGCAAGTCATCCGCTGCCCAGTCGCTCATCACGACGGCAACTATTTTGCCGACGAAACAACCCTTGATCGGTTGGAAGGCGAAGGACGTATCGCATTTCGCTATACGCCCGACACCAATCCCAATGGGTCCATCCACCACATCGCAGGCATTGTGAACGAACGCCGCAATGTTCTCGGCATGATGCCACACCCTGAAAACCTGATCGAAGCCGCCCAGGGCGGAACCGACGGTCAGGGAATTTTTGCCAGTCTGTTGGAGGCCATCGCGTGATCCGGAACGAGATCGACATAACACCGGAACTGATTGCCGAACACGGCCTCACGCCCGACGAGTATCAGCGCATTCTGGACCTGATCGGTCGGGAACCTAGCTATACCGAGCTTGGTATCTTTTCAGCCATGTGGAACGAACACTGTTCTTACAAATCATCCAAGAAATGGCTGCGCACGCTTCCCACCAAAGGGCCTCGCGTCATCATCGGCCCCGGCGAAAATGCCGGTGTCGTCGACATTGATGACGGCGATGTTGTGGTGTTCAAAATGGAAAGCCACAACCATCCCTCCTTCATCTCCCCTTACGAAGGGGCCGCAACCGGTGTCGGCGGCATTCTACGCGATGTCTTCACCATGGGCGCACGTCCCGTCGCTGCCTTGAATGCACTGCGCTTTGGCGCACCCGACAATGAACGGACACGCCACATCGTGTCCGGCGTCGTTGAAGGCGTTGGCGGGTACGGCAATTGCTTTGGTGTCCCCACAATCGGCGGCGAAGTGAACTTCGATGCTCGCTACAATGACAATTGCCTAGTGAACGCATTTGCCGCTGGTCTGGCAAAAGCAGACGGCATCTTTCTGTCAGAAGCCAAAGGCGTCGGCCTCCCTATCGTTTATCTGGGCTCTAAAACCGGTCGCGATGGCATTCATGGCGCAACCATGGCGTCTGCAGAGTTCGACGATGATTCCGAAGAGAAACGCCCAACGGTACAGATCGGAGATCCTTTCTCCGAGAAGCTGCTCCTTGAAGCAAGCCTTGAACTGATGGCCTCTGGTGCGGTCATCGCCATTCAGGACATGGGCGCTGCTGGCCTCACCTGCTCCGCGGTTGAAATGGGAGCGAAGGGTAATCTCGGCGTCCTTCTTGATCTCGACAAAGTACCCTGTCGCGAAGACGGCATGAGCGCCTATGAAATGATGCTGTCAGAAAGCCAGGAGCGCATGCTCATGGTGCTCGACCCGGCAAAGGAAGAGGAAGCTGCAGCTATCTTCCGCAAGTGGGACCTGGATTTTGCCGTGGTTGGCAAAACCACTGATGACCTGCGTTTCAAAGTCACCCATCATGGCGACCTAATGGCTGATCTGCCGATCAAGGAGTTGGGAGACGAAGCTCCGGAATATGATCGCCCCTGGGTGGCAACACCGCAGCCAGCGATCCTTGCTCCCGGCGATGTGCCAGCCCCGTCCAGCATTGGCGACACACTCGTACAAATCATAGGCCTGCCCGACATGTGTTCGCGGCGCTGGGTCTGGGAACAATATGACAGTCTGGTTCAGGGCAATACGATGACCGGCCCGGGCGGAGACGCTGCTGTAATCCGCGTCAATGCCACAACGAAGGGCCTTGCCTTTACCCTTGATGTGACACCGCGCTATTGCGAGGCCGACCCGGTTGAAGGCGGCAAGCAGGCGGTCGCCGAATGCTGGCGGAACCTGACAGCTGTGGGATCAGAACCTCTGGCTGCCACCGACAACCTGAATTTCGGCAACCCGGAGAAGCCTGAAATCATGGGCCAGTTGGTGGGTTGCATTAAAGGCATTGGAGAGGCTTGCGTGGCTCTGGACATGCCCATCGTGTCGGGCAATGTCTCGCTCTACAACGAAACCAAAGGCCAGGCGATTTTGCCCACGCCTGCAATTGGCGGCGTCGGTCTCCTGCCGGACATATCCAAGCGCGTCGGCAAAAGCTTCCAAACGGTGGGAGAAACCATCGTGCTGGTGGGTGAACGTGCAGGCCATCTTGGCCAGAGCATCTATCAACGCGATATCCTGGGCAAAGTTGCGGGCGCCCCCCCCAAAGTGGATCTGACCGCAGAACGCCGGAACGGTGACTTTATTCGCAAGGCTATTCGGGCCGGGAAAGTCAGTGCCGTCCATGACATTTCGGATGGCGGCCTGCTGGTCGCGGTTGCCGAAATGGCAATGGGGTCCGGCGTCGGCGCTACCCTTACACCGAGTGGGGATTTACCACCGCACGCCTGGGCATTTGGTGAGGATCAGGCCTGCTATATTGTGGCGCTGCCTTCCAAAACCGCTAAAATCTTCCTTGAAGAGGCAAAAACGGCCGGTGTGCCTGCAAAAGCTTTTGGAACCACAGGTGGAACCGAATTGACAGTAGAGGGGTCTGCGCCCATATCATTGGCACGCCTCGTTGAAGCCCACGAAGCTTGGTTGCCAACCTATATGGCAGCACCGTAACGCAGCCAGAACGTGGTTCCGTACTTGAGTTAAAGACGATGTGGAGACGATCTTATGGCGATGAATGCAAGTGACATCGAACGCCTCATAAAAGAGGCCCTGCCCGATGCGATAGTTGAAATTCGCGATCTGGCTGGCGACGGTGATCACTATGCTGCGACCGTTGTCTCTCCGTCTTTCAAAGGCAAAAATCGTGTGCAACAACATCAGATGGTTTACAAGGCGCTGAAAGGCAGCATGGACAGCGACCTCCATGCGCTCGCATTGCAAACCTCTGCGCCAACCACCTAAACGTGAAATGACCCCTTGGTCAGGAGAATAAAATGAGTGAACAAGCAATCGCAGAACGTATCCGCACAGAAGTGGAAGGCAACGATGTTGTGCTCTTTATGAAAGGCACACCGGTCTTTCCGCAGTGTGGCTTCTCAAACACCGTCGTGCAGGTTCTCACCCATCTCGGCGTGCAGTTCAAAGGCGTCAACGTGCTGGAAGACGACGAAATCCGCCAGGGCATCAAAGATTACTCGGATTGGCCAACAGTCCCGCAGCTCTACGTGAAGGGCGAATTTGTCGGCGGTTGCGACATCATTCGGGAAATGTTCGAAGCAGGCGAACTGCGCGACTATTTCGGCTCCAAAGAGATCGTGTTGGAAAACGCCTAACCCGACAGTCGCTAAACGCCTAGTTGGTCTACTGGCCAACCACCAAAWYCMACGCAATAAAAAAGGGGTMCGAAACCGKACCCCTTTTTCATGTTCGCTGAATTTAWGTATCAGCGGGAATARAATTCGACGATCAGATTTGGTTCCATCTGAACGGGATAAGGAATATCAGCCAGAYTAGGGAYCCGGATGAAAGTCGTTCTTCCCTTGTCGAGATCAACKTCGAGATAATCCGGCGTRTCACGCTCRGCGCTCTGCGTTGCTTCRAGGAATTTCTCRTTGGYCCGCATCTTTTCTTTCACTTCGATCACATCGCCTTCCTTCACACGGTAGGAAGGGATGTTGACCCGCTTGCCRTTRACCAGAATGCGGCCRTGGYTCACGACCTGACGMGCAGAAAAGACKGTCGGAACGAACTTTGAGCGATAAACCACAGCGTCCAGACGGCGYTCAAGAAGACCAACCAGGTTTTCACCSGTRTCGCCTTTGATGCGKGACGCTTCRTGRTAAGTGCGCTTGAACTGYTTTTCGGTGATGTTGCCGTAATAGCCCTTGAGCTTCTGCTTGGCACGAAGCTGCAGACCAAAGTCAGAGACTTTGCCCCGGCGACGCTGGCCATGCTCACCAGGACCGTATTCACGACGGTTGACCGGGCTTTTCGGCCGACCCCAGATRTTYTCGCCCAGACGGCGGTCAATTTTGTACTTGGACTTAATACGCTTCGTCATCGCTGTTTCCTTYAAMGCTCAAWTAATCAGGAAACGCGCCCTCCTCTGCAGAACCCGGAAACTCCGGACCTCAGCTGACAGGAAAATATCGATGCGTTCGATCTTYCCCACGGGTGCGTCTAAATAAYAACGCGGGCCGTRATGACCCGCGCGATGGCCGGACTATAGCCACCAGMCRCCCAAAGTCAAACGCCCATTRGGGCTCWYAYGYCYCTGAATCAAATYGGGAAAAACARCCCACAACACACTGTAATTACTACATAAAAAGAGACTTCTCAGATTTGACTTCTACTTGGATTCGCGAGCGAGCCGCTCCCGTGCCCGCCGTTCGGCATGGAGGGTAAGGGCCGCCACCACGCCTCGAAGCGTTCGCACTTCCTGCTCGGTCAGTTCTGCTCTCTGGAACATGTTGCGAATGTTGCGCACCATGCCCGGGCGCTTCTCTTCCGGCAGCAAAAATCCAGTCTCATCCAAGGCCTGTTCCAAATGTCCAAAGAAACCGCCCAGCTCCTCCTTGGTCGCTGGCCGCGTGTCATTCATCACCAAATTGTCGGCGGGCGTTGTGTCCTGCAACCGGCTCCATTCGTAGGACAAAAGCAACACGGCTTGCCCCAGGTTAAGCGATGAAAATCCGGGATTGAGCGGTGCTGTGATCACCGCATCAGCCAGCGCGATATCATCATTGTGCAACCCCGCTCGCTCAGCGCCATACAGAACGCCGGGACGGCCACCTTCCGTCATGGCCTGTTTCAAGTGTCTAGCCCCTTCTTCCGGCGTATAGACGTGCTTCACCATATCCCGCGGTCGGGCCGTGGTTGCGAGCACAAAGTCGAGATCGGCGATGGCATCCGGCACATTGTCGAAAAGACGGGCTTTCTTAATCAACTCGTCWGCTCCRGATGCCGCTTTCAGCGCATGCTCGTTGGGCCAACCGTCTCTCGGCGCYACCAGACGAAGTTCGGTCAGGCCGAAATTCAGCATTGCCCGGGCCGCWGAACCAATATTGGCYCCCAATTGGGGTCGYACCAATATGATAGCGGGCGCKGGGGCCAGCCCTAACGTAGCGTCAGCTTTCGAACGGTCTGTTCCCGCCATGTCACATTGCTTTCATTCACATACTATTTGAGCGGTGATAAGAGATTGCCGCGCTTTAATCAACGCGCTGCCAGTGTTATACGAAGGTTCCAGGGGATGCTGGCTTTTGCGGCCGATTCTATCGAAATGGCGTCAAATACCCTGGAAAATCCCGTTCGTCTGGAACGGTGAGCGGCACTGCCCTGTTTTATGGGGCTCCCCGCCGCTATGCACATTGCTTGAGAGGTCCTATCGCATGTCCAAAATTAAAGTGGAAAACCCAGTTGTCGAACTCGACGGCGACGAGATGACCCGCATCATTTGGACACTCATCAAGGAAAAGCTGATCCATCCCTATCTCGACCTCGACATAAAATATTTTGATCTCGGAATGGAATACCGTGATGAGACCGACGATCAGGTGACCATTGACGCTGCCGAAGCGATCAAAAAATACGGCGTTGGTATAAAGTGCGCGACCATCACCCCGGATGAAGCCCGGGTTGAAGAATTCGGCCTTAAAAAAATGTGGCGATCCCCCAACGGCACAATCCGCAATATTCTGGGTGGAACCGTCTTTCGCGAGCCAATCATCTGCCGCAACATTCCCCGCCTTGTCCCCGGCTGGACAGAGCCGATCGTGATCGGTCGTCATGCATTTGGCGATCAATATCGCGCCACCGACTTTCTCGTCCCCGGCAAAGGCAAGCTCACCATAAAGTGGGAAGCAGCCGACGGATCCAGTAAAATTGAAAGAGAAGTGTTCGACTTCCCCGGTGCCGGCGTTGCCATGGCCATGTACAATTTGGACGATTCAATCCGTGATTTTGCCAGGGCCTGCCTGAAATACGGCCTGGACCGCAATTACCCGGTCTACCTCTCCACCAAAAATACCATCCTGAAAGCCTATGACGGACGGTTCAAAGATCTGTTCCAAGAAGTTTTCGACGCTGAGTTCAAGACCAAGTTTGAAGAAAACAAGCTGACCTATGAGCACCGCCTGATCGACGACATGGTGGCATCAGCCATGAAATGGAACGGCGCCTATGTATGGGCCTGCAAGAACTACGATGGCGATGTGCAATCTGACACAGTAGCGCAAGGCTTCGGATCACTGGGCCTGATGACCAGCGTGCTTCTCACGCCGGACGGGAAGACGATGGAGGCTGAAGCCGCTCACGGCACTGTGACGCGCCACTACCGTGCCCATCAGCGCGGTGAAGAAACGTCCACCAATTCGATCGCCTCCATTTTTGCATGGACACGCGGACTGAAACATCGCGCAAAACTGGATGGCAACGAAGCTCTGAAAGCATTTGGCGAGACCATTGAAAATGTATGCGTCTCGACAGTGGAAAGCGGTTCCATGACCAAAGACCTGGCATTGCTGGTCGGTGCTGAGCAGAAGTGGCTATCGACCACGGGCTTTCTCGACAAGGTTAGTGAAAACCTCGATAAGGCCATGTCCAAAAGCTGAGGGAACGCTGGAACGATCAGAGAGCGTCAACGCTAGGTGTCTTTTTCCGCAGCACGATCTTCGACAATTTCGTTTTCCAAATTATCGGTCTGAGCAGAGAGCCCCCGCTCACGTATCATTTTTTGAATCAGCTCGCGTGCGTGCGGATGTAGGGAAATCAGTTTCCGAAATTCCGGTGCTGGCAACGCCAGCAAATGGCAACGCGCCATTGTCGTAATCGTGGCCGACCGCAACCGCTCATCCATCAGAGCCATTTCGCCAAAAGAATCGCCTTCGCTGAGCTCCAGAATCCGGTTTTCAAATTTCAACTGCACCCGCCCCACCACGATAAAATACATCGCATCCGCAACATCCCCCCGGTGGGCAATCACAGCACCCGGCTCAACAACCTGCGCCTCCAACATTTCGACAAGGTCTGCCAAAATCGTGGGTGCCAACTCTTGAAATAAGGAGACCCGCGCAACCATGCCCCAGGAGACGACAAAGTCGCGGCGATGAATTTCCCGTGCAAAACCACTAGAGATGATGGCAATCGGCAAGGCAAACATGCCCAGACCAAAAAGCATGACCAGCCCCCCAAAGAGCCTGCCGGGAAAAGTAATCGGGACAATATCGCCATATCCCACAGTGGTTAGCGTCGCCACCGCCCACCACATTGATCTCAGAACCGACCCAAACGCCTCTGGCTGCGCTTCATGCTCCAGAGCGTAGATGATGCTCGAGGAAAAAAGCAGAAGCCCAAACATCACGATCAAGGCGCCAAAAATGGCGCGCCGTTCCCCGTAGAGAACACGCCCCAGCGTATCAAGCGCCGGTGAAAACCGCGTCAGCTTCAAAAACCGAAGCAACCTGAAAATACGCAGAACCCGGAGGTCAATCGCAAACAGAAGGCTGAGATAGAAGGGTAAAATAACTGCCAAATCGATCAACATCGACGGCGTCAGCGCCCAGCGAAAACGCACGACAACCGGACCAAAGCGTCGGAGAGGCGGATGGTCGATACAGACCCACAGCCTGAGCAGGTACTCACCAGTGAAAATGCCGATCGATACGAGATTGAACAGATCAAAAGCCACACCGTACTCGGCTGCAAGCGCCACATCCGTCTCGGCAGCAAAGGCAATCACATTCGCCAGTATGAGGAAAACCATCGACAGGTCGAAAATAGAACTCGCCCTGTCCCCTGTTTTACCTGCCTCCAAAATCACATAAAGACGCCGACGAAGGGTCGACGCACCATTGCCATGCATCGAACCAGATTGGTTTGGGAGATTGTCAGGCTGGTTCGGCAAGACGTCCAATCGTTTCTCTAATCGCGGCCAACGCCGCTGATGCTTTGGCACCATCGGGCCCGCCCGCCTGTGCCATATCTGAGCGTCCGCCGCCCCCTTTGCCGCCAAGCGCTTCAGCACCCACACGCACGAGATCCACCGCGGACAAGCGCGAGGTTAGATCATCCGTCACCCCTACAGCAATGCTTGCCTTGCCATCTTCCGACAGGGCGATCAGAGCAACAACACCGGAGCCGATTGTTTTCTTTGCATCATCAACCAAGCCGCGCAGGTCTTTAGGGCTGATCCCTTCCATCGCACGCGCAATGATTTTGACACCACCGGCCTCCTCAATTTCAGGGGCACCACCGTTTGCCGTTCCCCCTCCAAGGGCCAGTTTCTTCTTCACCTCAGAGAGCTCACGCTCCATCCGACGCTTATCATCCACAAGAGCCGTGAGCCGCTCGCCCAATTTCTCCGGTGTGACTTTGAGCAGCGCTGCCGCATCATGSGCAATRCGYTCYTGRTCGRTCARATAGYTCCGCGCGCCTTYYGCMGTCAGSGCYTCAATRCGCCGAAYACCCGACGCMACAGCCCCYTCRCTGATRATCTTGAACAAACCGATGTCTCCGAGGCGACGCACATGGGTGCCACCACAAAGTTCCACCGAGAAAGAATTTCCGTCGTCGCGAGGAGAGCCCATGGAAAGCACCCGGACCTCGTCTCCATATTTTTCCCCGAAGAGTGCCAGCGCACCGGCATCCATCGCTTCATCCGGGCTCATCAAGCGGGTAGTTACCTCCGCATTATCCAGAATTTCCGCATTCACTTGATCTTCGACCGCACTAATCTCCTCAGCTGTCATCGCTTTGAGATGGGAAAAATCAAAACGAAGGCGAGACGGTCCCACCTGGCTTCCCTTCTGGGAAACGTGATCTCCCAGAACTCGGCGAAGCGCCTCATGTGCAAGATGAGTGGCAGAGTGATTAGCCCGGATCGCGGTGCGCGCGCCTCCATCAACACGGAACTCGGCAATATCTCCAACGGTTATCGTGCCTCGTGTCAACGTACCAACGTGTAGAACCAGAACACCCAGCTTTTTCAGCGTATTCGCAACGGAAAATTCCGCGCCCGCACCGGTGAAAAGGCCGCCTGTATCACCGACCTGCCCACCAGACTCTCCGTAAAACGGGGTCTGATTGGCAATCACAATGCCCTCTTCTCCAGCGCCAAGAGCCTGTACCTGAGCCCCGTCCTTGATGATCGCAACGATCTTGCCCTCGGCGGCCTCCGTTGCGTATCCAAGAAACTCAGTCGCACCAACTTCTTCCTTCAGATCGAACCAAAGGGTTTCTGTTGCAGCCTCACCGGAACCAGCCCAGTTCGCTCTCGCCGCTTCCCGCTGTTTTTCCATTGCTGCATCGAACCCGGCTTTTTCAACACCCATGCCGCGTTCACGCAACGCATCTTCCGTTAAGTCCAAAGGAAAGCCGTAAGTGTCGTAGAGTTTGAACGCCACCTCACCCGCCAGATCACCTTTCCCACCTTGTTCCAACACCGCTTCATCAAGAAGCTTCAGRCCRCGCRCCARCGTTTCSCGAAAGCGTGYTTCYTCCAGCTTCARCATCTCKGTGATAAGRGCCTCSGCRCGACGCARCTCYGGATAYGCATCCCCCATTTCRTGGATAAGGGTYGGCACCARCTTCCACATCASCGGATCYTGRACRCCSAGCAATTGCGCRTGRCGCATRGCSCGRCGCATGATCCGCCTCAACACATATCCCCGCCCYTCRTTCGARGGCATCACRCCATCCGCRAGCAGRAAGCTTGATGAACGCAAATGGTCCGCGATCACTCGGTGACTAACACTGTGTGCGCCATCCGGGTCGGTACTGGAGGCATGGGCAGACGCTTCAATCAGCGCGCGCATGAGGTCCATATCGTAATTATCGTGACTGCCCTGCAGCAGTGCAGCAACACGTTCCAACCCCATGCCGGTATCGATGGATGGCCGCGGCAGAGCAACCCGCTCCCCACCTGGTTGCTGATCGAACTGCATGAAAACCAGGTTCCAGATTTCAATGAACCGGTCACCATCCTCGTCTGCACTTCCGGGAGGACCACCTGGTATTTTATCGCCATGGTCAAAGAAGATTTCGGAGCAAGGACCGCATGGCCCTATCTCTCCCATGGACCAGAAATTATCTGACGTCGAAATGCGAATGATCCGGTCATCCGTCAGGCCCGCAACCTTTTTCCAAATGTCTGGAGCTTCTTCGTCTTCCGAATAGACCGTGACAAGTAATCGGTCTTTCGAAATATCAAATTCCTTGGTGATCAGCTCCCAAGCGAATGCAATGGCCTCTTCTTTAAAATAGTCGCCGAAAGAGAAGTTGCCCATCATCTCAAAGAACGTGTGGTGGCGAGCCGTGTACCCAACATTGTCGAGATCATTGTGCTTTCCACCGGCCCGCACACATTTTTGGGCAGACGTCGCGCGCACATAGTCGCGCGGCTCAACACCGGTAAACACATTCTTGAACGGTACCATGCCGGCATTCGTGAACAGGAGGGTTGGATCGTTCTGCGGCACCAGAGAAGCAGACGGCACGATGGTGTGACCCTGTTTTTCAAAGAACTCAAGAAACGTTTTTCGTATCTGATTAAGGCCGGTCATTTCGCTCTAACTATCCACCACGTCACAATGTCCCATTGGCCTGAAAATCAGCGCCAACCCCTTGGAATTATGACTTTTTCTAACTGTCTGAAGGGAACCTGTCCAGTTAAGGAAAGACCCGTTGGCCCGCTTTCCTCAACACAATGGTCCAGACACGTCCCACCAAAGAAAAAGGCGGTGCCAGACCAAATGTCAGCACCGCCCAATTCAATCTAAGAACTGCTAAAAACTCAGCTGGCTGCCTTGTCTTCTTCATCTTCTTTAGCAGCCGAGCTCTCAAGGGACAGATCTGACTTCAAACCAGCATCCAATCGAATAGCTGCCTCAATTTCCGCAGCCATATCCGGGTTTTCGCGCAAGAAGGTCTTCGCATTCTCCCGGCCCTGGCCAATCCGCTGACTGTCGTAGGAATACCAAGAACCCGACTTATCAACGATATTTGCTTTGACCCCAAGATCGATCACCTCGCCCATCTTGGAGATCCCCTCGCCATACATGATGTCGAACTCAACCTGCTTGAAGGGTGGCGCAACCTTGTTTTTGACGACCTTTACCCGTGTCTGGTTACCAACCACCTCATCCCGGTCCTTAATCGCCCCAATCCGGCGAATATCAAGGCGGACGGAAGAGTAAAACTTCAGGGCATTCCCGCCTGTCGTTGTCTCCGGGCTGCCAAACATAACGCCGATCTTCATCCGGATCTGGTTGATAAAGATCACCATGCAGTTCGACTTGGAAATTGAGCCCGTAAGCTTGCGAAGCGCCTGGCTCATAAGCCGCGCCTGCAGTCCTGGCAGACTGTCACCCATATCCCCATCGAGCTCTGCTCTAGGTGTCAGGGCAGCCACAGAGTCGATGACAATCACATCAACCGCGCCAGAGCGCACCAGCGTATCGACAATCTCCAGCCCCTGCTCACCAGTGTCAGGCTGCGAGATCAAAAGATCGTCCAGTTTAACACCAAGCTTGCGGGCATAGATGGGATCAAGCGCATGTTCCGCATCCACAAAAGCGCAGATCCCCCCCTGTTTTTGGGATTCAGCAATGACATGGAGTGCCAATGTGGTTTTACCACTGGATTCTGGACCATAAATCTCTGTTACGCGGCCTTTCGGCAGACCACCAATGCCCAGCGCAATATCCAGACTGAGAGACCCGGTTGGCAGAGATTCAATCTCAACGATCTGCTCGTTCTTCCCGAGCCGCATGATCGATCCCTTGCCATACGCCCGTTCAATCTGGCCAAGCGCAGCATCCAATGCCTTTTGCTTATCTGTAGAGTCTTTATCTTTACCAAGCAGGCTAACTACATTTTCTCGCGCCATGAGCATCATCCCCTTAAATTCATGCGGGTCCCGCAGAAGCAATTTCAACAAATGTACTTCATTTGTTCTTGTATGCAAGAAATATTATAAACCATTGTTTATAAACATAAAAATGATACATGTTCGCAAATTGTTCGCCATTTTTCATCGTGATATAGCGGAACAAACAAGAATCGCCCACCCCAGGGTAACAACCAGTCGCCCAGCAATCCGGGTCAGCCCATTTCTTCTTTCACCGCCGCAGCCAGCTGTTTGAGGCTAAACGGCTTGGGCAAGAAACGGAAATCAACACTGGAATCCAGGCTCTTGGAGAAGGCGTCTTCTGCGTACCCCGAGATAAAGATAATCTTGGTCCCGGGACGCTTTTCCTGCAACCGTTTTACCATGGTCGGCCCATCCATATTGGGCATCACCACATCACTCACCACTAGGTCAATCGTGCCCTCGTAGCTATCAACAAGCTCCAGGGCGACATCACCGCTTTCTGCTTCCAGGACCTCATAGCCACGGGTCTGGAGGGCGCGAACAGCAAATGTCCGAACGGCATCTTCATCTTCCACCAGCAAAACCGTTCCTTTACCAGTCAGGTCGGCCACAACTTCCACAGTTTCAGCTTCGGCCTTTTTGGCTGCGGCTTCTTCTTCCGTCTCGAAATGGCGTGGCAGRTAAATGCGGAACGTCGTCCCCTTCCCCACGGTTGAGAAGGCGAAAATGTAGCCGCCGGTCTGCTTCACGATGCCATATACCGTGGAAAGCCCGAGCCCGGTCCCTTTGTCCACGTCCTTGGTCGTAAAGAAGGGTTCAAATATCTTGCCAAGATGCTCTTTGGGAATACCACATCCCGTATCACTCACTTCGATCAACACATATTCAGCCGGTGGCATAAGCGTGTGATCCAGCGCTCTCGCGTCGTCTTCAGAGACGTTGGCGGTGCGGATGGTCAGCAATCCCCCGTCTTCCATCGCATCACGTGCATTGACGGCTAGATTGATAATAACCTGCTCCAACTGGTTCTGGTCGACCTTAACCAGCCCCAGGTCCCGCTCATGGGTAATTTTAAGCTCAACAGTTTCACCTAAAAGTCGGCCCAGCAGATTGGACAGTTCCGCAAGCTCGTCTGTCAGCCGCAATATTTTCGGCCGCAAAGTCTGGCGGCGGGAGAAAGCCAGAAGCTGCCGCACCAGATTAGCTGCCCGGTTTGCATTTTGCTTGATCTGCATAATGTCAGCAAAGCTGGGATCACCCGCCTGATGGCGCGCCAACAGCAGATCACAAAACCCTATGATCGCCGTCAACAGATTGTTGAAGTCATGGGCCACGCCACCGGCGAGTTGCCCAACGGCCTGCATTTTCTGCGACTGGGCGAATTGCATTTCAAGCGACTTCTGCTCACTGGTATCGATAAGGTAGGCGATAATGGATGGCTGGCCGTCTGTCGTATTTGAATAGCTTGCAAAAAGCTGCGCCGTCTTTTCCGTTCCCTCAGAATTTTTCTGTTTAAGCTTCAGGTCAATCGGCCCCTGAGAGTTTCCCGTGGAGACAGCTTCCCCCAGAAAATCCGTCAGTGCGTTGCGATCCTCATCAGCGACCAGATCCGTAAACCGCGTGCCTGCATCAGGCGTTCCTCCAACCAAGGAGACGAAAGCCCCATTGGCGATCCCCACGACACCATCCGAATCAAGCGTCACAACACCAATGGGCGCATTGTTGAAGAACCGCGCAAACCGCATTTCAGCGTCCCGCAAATGCGCCTCTGTGTCCTCCTCTTCCTCCCGCACCATAACCACGGAGCGTGAAGCACCAGGTGTGCCATCAGCCAGTAAAGCGAAGTTCTGCACAATCCGGACAGGCAGAACACCGTCCTTGCCTACCAGGTCAACATCAACTGTCTGGGCTCCATCCCCACCGGCAATGGCCTGAACAAAGGGGGTCACGTCGCCCGCAGACAGATCGCCCAGCGTTGCCCCTTGCGCCACCAGATCATCCGCCGACCGGCCGAGCATGGTCGCCAGCGTCATGTTGACGTAATCAATACGCCCCGTCTCTGAGGCAGAGAAAAAGCCAAACGGCGCATCATCCAGGTAAGCAAGATAGCGATCCCGGCCCGTCTGCGCCTGGGCAGCCGCAAGCCGCTCAGCTGTCATATCCCGCAAAAGCCAAATGCTTGCTCCAGCACGCGCATTGGCGCCACTCAACGGCTGAACCGCCGCTTTGAAAACACGTTCGCGTCCCTGCCCGGCAGGCGGCACGAAACGCAGCTCCTCTTCGTCTGCCAATCCCAGACGTGCGGCTTGTGCAAGTTGGTAGAGCTTCTCATCCACCCCCTGCTGACCGGCGAGTAACCGCTCCAGCGGCATCGCCCTGTCGTTCGCATCCAGACCCAGGTGGCGGTAGGCCTGATTGGCAAAAAGAACAACACCCTTATTGTCTGTCACAAAACAGGGGTCCGGCAGACTTTCCAGTGCATCGGCAGCGATACCCGACAGCTTGCCACGCCCGGGTCCTCGTGCGCCCGACCGACCTGCAACCATGGCGACAACGGAGAAAAATCCAACGGCAAGCAAACCGCCAACAAGGAGGTATCCAGCAGGCCCCGCAACACCAATATTCAAAAAGAAAAATCCGCCTGCCGCGCCAGCAAGAAAAAGGCCGACCAGACTAACAAGGCCCAATGAGGAGCGCCCTTGCTCCCCCTTCTTGGGCGGCAAACTCGGCGTCTCCCGACCATTGCCATCACCCGGGCTACTTGGAACCCCACCCTCTGGTGATATCTCCAGCGTTGTTTCGCTCATCTGCTTCGATCAATTCGTGCAAGTCAAATGCGTGCAAATGCAAAATTATGAGCATTTAGCTACCTGTGATGCTTCGAATCATCGCGCCAATGCTCTCCCGCCCATCTTACTCTTAAGACGCATCACATAACCAATTACCTCAGCCACTGCTTTATAGTGTTCCGGCGGAACCGCATCGCCCAAATCAATCGACGCAAACAGAGCACGGGCGAGAGGAGGGCTTTCCACAATCGGTACATTATGAGCAGTACCGACTTCACGAATTTTGAGGGCGATCGCGTCCGCTCCCTTAGCCACACAAATGGGAGCTCCCATGCCCTGCTCATATTTGAGAGCCACAGCATAGTGGGTCGGGTTAGTGATAATGACAGCCGCATCGGGCACATCGGCCATCATACGTCGGCGACCACGTTCCATACGAAGTGCACGGAGCTTGGCCTTGATCACCGGATCCCCGTCCATCTGCTTGTGTTCGTCTTTGACTTCTTTGATCGTCATGCGCTGCTTCTTATTCCATTGCACACGCTCAAAAGAAAAATCGATAGCAGCAAGCACTATCAGAATGGCAAGCACCACCATCAAGATTTTGACGGCAACACTTTGCACAAGAGGCAACAGAGCTCCCAGGTCCATCGTCATAATGATGAGAAGCTGGTCGCGCATAGGCCAAATAATAAGAAAAGTCGCGGTTCCGACCAAAACAAGCTTCACGATCCCCTTGGCAAAGTTCATCAGACTTTTGACAGAAAAAAGACGCTTCAATCCTGCCGCAGGAGAAATTTTGCTGAGCTTGGGTTTCATGTTCTCAGCGCTGAACACGGGGGCATGCTGAACCAGGGCCCCCGCAGCTGCACCGATCAATAAAATGATCATGGGCAACGCCATGTAGGTCAGCACCATCGTGCCAAGCTGTTGCCAAACACGCAACAGGTTCCCCTGATCGACACTAATATCGTGGGGTGATTCCAAGAAAACCCGGAACGATCGAGAAAAATCCATCACCGTGTTATCGGCTGCAAGACCGATAACCAGCGTCGTTCCCAACATCACAAACCAGGTATTGACCTCTTGGCTTTTGGGGACGTCTCCTTTTTTATGGGCGTCCTCCAATTTTTTGGAGGTTGGTTCTTCTGTTTTTTCGTCATCGCCTTGATCTGACATCGGTTCTCCAGCTGCCTTTCCTCTTCCCTAGCCCAACCGGCTAGGCAAGAAAACGGCCCATCGTTTGCTCAAAGAAGGTGAGGAACCATGTCACTAGCGCCCCCATCAAAACCGCAAACAAGGCAAAGCCCAACAAAATGTTGGCAGGCATTGCTACAAAAAAGATCTGCACTTGGGGCATCAGCTTCGCGAGGATACCGAGCGCCAAATAGAAAATCAGACCAAAAACAAGAAATGGCGCTGCGATCTGCACGCCAAGCTGAAAGGCACCCCCTACTGTCGCCACAGCCATTTCAACGAAATCACCCAAGGGCAAGACTTCACCCGGTTTGAACAACACGTAGCTGTCACGAATAGCACCGATCAGCAAAAAATGAAGGTCGGTTGCAAATATCATGGTCACAGAAAGTATGGAGAGGAATGAACCAAACAGCGCACTTTGAACACCCTGTGTTGGATCCACATTCTGCGCGAACGCTAGTCCGGTTTGAAAAGCAATGACCGTCCCTGCCACTTGCAACGCACTCATAATAAGACGCGCGGCACCCCCAACAAACAGTCCAACAAATATTTCGGAAATGATGGCCCATGAGACACCGCCCATATTGGAAGACATCGGCGCATAGGCATTTTCCACTAATGGTAACATCAGGACTGATAAAACCACGGCGAATGTGAGCCGCACCCGCGCTGAAACACTCACTTCCCCGAGAGCAGGCATCAACATAACCATGGTGCCAATACGCGAGAACACCAGGATAAATACATAGGCTACGTGAGGCGCGACATCAAAACTCATGTCATCAAGTTTCCAAAAAAATCAAAATCCATGTCCTGTTTCATCAGCCCGTTACGATTTTGTCGGCGATGAAATACATGTAGTTGCCCAGCGTTGTGCCCATGAAGGGCAACAGAATGATGAGGGCGAGGAAGATTGCCAAAATCTTGGGGACGAAAACCAAGGTCATTTCCTGAATCTGCGTCAGCGCCTGAAAAAGCGCGATCGTCAAGCCGACCCCAAGCCCCACCAGCATGAGGGGGGACGACACCCTAAGAAGGACAAAAATTGCTTCTCGGCCAACATCCAAGACTTCTGGACCAGTCATACTCACTCCCCCACATTTTTCTTGTAAAAAACGCCGTTAAATCGGCATTTTCATAATTTCCTGATACGCGGTGATCACGCTGTCACGAATTGTCACAACGGTTTGAAGCGTCACCTCGGCCTCCGCCACAGCAGTCACGACATCGACCAGATCGCCAGTACCAGCAACCGCTGACGCCGTCTGCTGCTCGGCATTGATGCTGGTGGACGTCATGTTTTCAACCACACCCCGCAGCATGTCGCCAAACCCTTGCGCGCCCCCAGGCCCACCAAGACCCGACACACCGTCCTGCTGACCGCCGGAGATATTGGTCGCCTGTCGGGCAGCAGTGGCATAGGCATTCATCGCAACAGTTGTTGGAATACTCATATCTAGCCTCCTTCAGAAAACGGCTTAGCGGCGCAACAATTCAATGGTTTGCGAAAGCATACGGCGCGAAACCTGGATCATATTGAGGTTRGCTTCGTAAGARCGYTGCGCCTCTTTCATGTCCATCGCTTCCACCAGCCCGTTCACGTTGGGCATCTCCACATACCCATTTTCATCTGCAGCTGGATGACCTGGCATGTATTTCAGCTCAAAAGCGGATTGGTCCTGAATGGGCTTGCCCACCCTCACAACGTTCGCACCGAGTTCACGGTCCAGCTCACTCCGGAAAGTCACAATTTGCCGACGGTAGGGCTCGCCACCCTCAGTTGTTGCCGTCGATTGGGCGTTCGCAATGTTTTCTGCTAGCACGCGCATACGCCCGCTCTGGGCCCGCATGCCGGAAGCTGCAATCATCATCGATTTCACAAGATCCATTGACCTATTCCTTAGTTTGGCTCAGCCCTTACCGAGCGCAATCCGCAACATGCCCAGGCTTTTCTTGTAGAGGCCTGTTACGGTCTGGTAATCCATTTGGTTTCCGGCGGCTTTAATCATCTGCTCTTCGAGCACAACACTGTTGCCCGTCGGGCTCGTTTCAAAGTCGGGTCGACGTGTGAGAGCGGCAGAACTTGAACCGCCACTACCGTTGCCGCGGAGATGTAGGGGATTGGTTTGCACCGCAGAGAGAACCGACGCTGAAGACGATCCCCGACGCAACATTGCGCTAAAGTCTGGCTCCGCTAGATCTTTCGCGATGTAATTGGGTGTATCCGCATTCGCCACATTTTCTGCAATCACACGTTGCCGGTCAGCAAGCCAATGCATGCGTTCCTTCATCATCGAAAAGATGGGTGAATCACCAAGAAGCATGAGGTCGCACGTCCCGATCCAGGCACCCCAAGGGTGCGGGTTGCCGCGTGTTGCAACCCTTTCTGGGACCACGCGTAAAAGARAAKWAGGCGAATGCAACGCAATCCTTGCGGCGTTCTTGAGAGCAAGTTTCGCTCTACTAGGTAAATTTTGCCTTAATCGATTTGTCCCCAGGTTTTGCCCTCAATGACAGCTCCCTTGAAACTGTTACCTCTTTCCATCCGCTTAACCTGTTCTTAAGCATAAACCCGGCAACATCTGCCCAGTTACCGCATGAAATGCATGCGCCATTAACTATTTCTGTCCGGGGGACGTTCATGGAAATCAATGACATTTTGCGCTTCGCATCAGCGCTGCTCTTCGTGGTCGGCCTCATTGCAGTCTGTGCTTGGGGTGCGCGGCGATTGGGGCTCATGCAGATCGCTGGGAAGACGTCATTGGGCAGTCGGCTAGCTGTTGTGGAGACACTCGCCATCGACGCAAAACGCAAGCTCCTGATTATCCGCCATGATGATCGCGAACATCTGATCATGCTTGGCGAACAGGATTTAATCTTGGAAGCAGGCCTGCCCGCGCGCACCGATTTGGACGCCAAAGCCAAGTCCCCTTCCACAACCAACATGTCCACCCAGCATCTAACCGGATCAGTCGCCGGTCAGATGCAAAAAGTTGTATCTCTGCTGCGGGAGCATCGCGCGTGAATAACCGTCATCCAGTAATACGTATTGCTACTCTTGTTGCCGCGAGCCTATTCGTTCTCGTGAGTTTCAGTTTTCCGGCAGCCGCCGAAACCATCAATGTCGACTTCTCTGAAGGATTTGGCCTGACGGAGCAGGTTGTTCAAATCATCGCGCTCGTCACAATCTTGAGCCTTGCGCCTTCAATTCTCGTAATGGTCACTTCATTTGTACGCATCGTTGTCGTGCTTTCCCTGCTCCGCACAGCCTTAGGTGTTCAACAATCACCCCCTAATTCCGTGATTATTAGCCTCTCCCTATTCCTCACAGCCTTTGTGATGGCACCGGTTTTCGAGACCGCCTATGAAACGGGGATAGCGCCACTGCTAAACGAGGAAATCGAAATCGGGGAAGCCTTTTCCCATTCCAGTAAACCTTTTCACGCCTTCATGTTGACCCAGGTGCGTGAAAAGGACCTCGAACTTTTCATGGACCTGTCAAAAACCCCGACTGTGGAAAGCCCCGAGGACATCCCTCTTCACGTTATGGTTCCGGCTTTCATGATCAGTGAATTGAGACGAGCCTTTGAGATTGGCTTTCTTATTTTTGTGCCCTTTATTGTCATCGACCTGGTCGTCGCATCCGTCCTCATGTCTATGGGTATGATGATGCTACCACCCATCATTATTTCACTTCCGTTCAAGCTAATTTTCTTTGTTCTGGTGGATGGTTGGTACCTGATCGCGGGGTCACTGGTTAAAAGCTTCGGCATGTAATGCCCTCGCTAGTAAACCAGTTCAGGTCCCCCACACGCGCGTCCCACATCACTAACTCCCCCAATGGGGCACCGCGACAATTGGTTCGACAATCACTCGTTTATGGGTCAGCTATTGATTGAGGCCAAAGCCTTTTCACCTGATACACAGCATGTCAGTTCTGCACACTTCGTGCCTAGCTAGCTGGTCATAGTGCCTAGCTGAGTGGTCTTAGTTACTAGCTGAGTGGTCTTAGTTACTAGCTGAGTGGTCTTAGTTAATTGCCGTCTCTTCATCGTCAGGCATTTCGGCAAAACTCTCTCTCATGCTTTCAACAAACAGGTCGAGTGTATCTGTCGCCGCGATATTGCGAGCCAGTTCACGGAATGCCACGCCCTGTGTTCCAATCGGATCGGTGACGACAGCAAACCCAGCTGCATCAGAGCTCGCCCGCATTAAATCTCCATATTTTGAGCGAATGCGGTCCAGTCCTTCCGCGTTATCGGAGAGGGAGAACCCTATCGCGGCCCGCATCACACCAAATCGCTCAACTGCCGTCAGTTCCAAAGGATCGCGCCAGCGCTCGCCAAGAGCTTCTTCAAAACGAATTGCCGCAATATCCCACTGCTGACTGTCCCAATAGATATCAGCGATAAGACCAGCCACCTCTTCCCCCTCTGTTTCGGAGAGCAAATCAAGCGCGTGATCGTAAAGTCCAATGTCCGACAGCGCACGGGCTTCCAGCAACCGGCGCCTGTGCATCAGCATTTCAGGCAGTCGAACCTGCTTCGTCGAACGGATCGCTCGCAGAGCATTTTCAGGCTGATGGTTCATCAGTTCGATCAGGGCAAGCTTCGCAGCAACCTGAGCCCGAGCCGTCCCCCTCAAGCGATTTTCCACCTGATGACGCAACAACCCGGCGGCCTTGTCCAGAAGATCAACTTCAACCAGCCGGTCAGCAAGATGGCGAATAAGCGCATCCCCACGCCTGCCGATCGGGGTCAGCTCGCGAAAATTATAATAGATTGTGAGGGCTTCAACGGCGTCCATTTTGCCCGCATCACTTCCCAAATAAAGCTCAGCAAATGCCTCAGACATCCGGGATGCAATCCGACGTCCCCGTTGAGTTTCTGAAAATCTCCCGACAGCCGCCCGCCAAACTCTCAAGCCTTCAGCAATTCTTCCCTGAGCAACACGAATTTCACCAAGTTGTTCAAGAACGGCTAGCTCCAGATCATCCCCGCGCCACCTAAACCGCAGTGACTCCAATTCCTCAGCCAATGCGTCGTCCGTAAGAGCGCCCAATTGGTGCCTCAGAAGGACATGAGCGAAATACGCCCGAGCGGCGATACCTCTATAATCAGATGTTTTCAGCGCATCGTAGATTTCCAACGCTTCATCAATACGCCCTGATGCTTCATATATCCGCGCCCGCGTGAGGTCAGCCTGCGCAATCCAACGCCGCTCTTCCGTTTCAGCTGGCACACGGTCAAGGTTAAATTCCGCCGTACCAAAGTCTCCAGATGCCATTGCCGCCTCTGCGGCCTTAACCCGGAATAGCGCCTGAATATCTGGCGTATAGAACGCAAACGCCTGCTCTGCTCTTTCAAAAGCAGCCCAGGCTTCCTGCCATTCACCCAACTCCGCATAGGCAACCCCGAGCCACAAGGCAATGTGCGGCTCTTCTGCCAGTGCCGGGACGGACAGATCAGAAACGGCCTCTTCTGGCCACCCTCTCATTATCCGTGCGACCCCCCGCAAAGCCCTAAACCCGAGGTCAGTGTCCAGGTCCTCGGAATCACGCAAAGCCGCCTCCAAGACAACATCAGCTTCAACGCCAAGACGATAACTCAAGAGGAATTTTGCATACCGCATCCTCAGTAAGGTGACTGTCTCCTCCGTCGCCGCCACGATTGCCGACTGGTGGTACTGCTTGCGCTCAATAAATGTTCTACCCGGTGAAAACCGCCAGCGTTCAAAATCCAGCCGGACAGGCGTCACCGAGTTCTCTGCTTCTTCCTCAGGATCCGGCCTTTCTACGATCACAGGAACGCCCGAATAGGCCGGCCCGTCTGCGGCTGACAACGTCAAGCCCGATCCCCGCGAAACGCTTACCCCTTCCTCGGAAGTTCGAACGTAAAGATCATCAGCCCGCGAAACAAAAGCCAACCCTTGCGCTGTCGCGAGAGCCTGAAATTCAACGAAATTCCTCGGTGCAAGCAAGCCCTGCGGTGGCCCCGCCGCAGTCACAATCGCAACAAGATCTTGAATCACAGGGTCACGCACCCAGTGGACCTGGCCTGCCTCGGAGAGATCGAAGAGGACGTGAGGATCACCTGTATTGTCCCAGGTACGGGAAATGGCAACCGGACGCGTCGGTTCTACGATCACATCGCCCAGCGTTACGATCCACTGACCGTCCCTTTCTGCTGCAGCGACGAGCATGCGCTCTGGTGGAGTAAACTGAAAAATACTCGCCCGGGGCAACTGAAGAACATCAATCGTGCCGAGTCTCTCTTCGACCAGCGGATCAAGTTGAGAAAGGTCAAATTCCGCCTCCCTGTCGAATAATATCCAAACCCGGTTATCACGCTGGAAAATGGCTGCATCAACCTTCGCCGACCAAGGGAAAGTTAACCGAACACTTTTCCCCATGAGTTCGGCACTGACCGTGAGATGACCATCGTTCCCACCCCCTGTGACAGCATCGTCATACTCCACGGCATCACCGTGCTGCATCGTCTCTGCTTCATGATCCAATTCAACATCGGGTTCATGGGACATTTCTGCTTCTGCGACACTGGAATGGCCGTCTGTGTGATTGTCAGGCTCTTCTGCGGCCAATTCATCTGAAGGGTTATCCACATCATCCGGGTCGTGCACATCCACCACCTGCGCAGCATGATCAGCATGTACGGGCTGTTCCTCTCCCGATGCCTCCTGCGCGGCAGCCGCCTGCGCCTCGATGGCCCGAGCGCTATCAGCTTGCTGAACAACAGGTCCTGATGGTGCATGAGGAATGGGTAATAGTGGCGTTGGCGGTGCCGACGCAATCGGCCTGGTAACGTTCCCAAGTACAGGCGACACATCCAACACAACACTTAAATCTTCGCGAAAATCGCGAATTTTGACACCCGGTTCCGTTTCAATAAAGACCGTGAGGCGCCCCTCAGACTCCGTTGTCCTTGCTGATTTGATGAAAGCGGGAGGATCAACGCGAAGGGCCGCAAGCGGCAGATCTGCAATCTGGTCAAAGGTGATCGTAATCCGATTATCACGAAATGCCGTGGAATAGAGAACCGGACGGTCCCATTCAAAAGCAAGCCGCGTCGTTCCGGGACGGGCACCAACTCGCAGAACAACACTTGGCGGGTTTTCTGCAATCTCCAAGGCGCGAGGCGTATCATCGACCCAGTCGGTTGCAAGACGTGCTTTTTCTGCCTCCTCTTTCGCCAACCTCCGCAATACATGTGCGGGAAGCGGCGGCGGGGCACCTGTCCATGTCGCCGGTAGCAAGTCGACATAAAGTTCGTACCCTGCAGGGCGAGCAAGCAGCGTGAAATCAGATTTCATCGCAAACCGGAATGCTTTGCCGTTTTCATCTGCTCGGATGAGCGCAAAGTACCGTGGCATGCCTCGCAACAGGTCTTCAGTATCGCCCTCCACAGCACGGTCGAATGTAACAACAAGCACGCTAGCCGAGATAAATGCTTCATAGCCGGGGAGGCGTTCGTCAACCTCACCTGGTTCGCTTGGGGCAGCTTGCTCTGGCCAGGCAATAACCAGGCGTCCATAGCCGTCATTCTCCACACCCTCGAGCAACACGGCATCAGCCGCAGCCACATTGGCGGAAAAAGCGACCGCAAAAAAGGCAGCTGCCAGTGAACCGCGAAGAGCGAGAAAAAGAAAACGTCCAGCCATCACGACCTCTCCCCCCTTGCTCGACCAACAACAATTACCAGCGCATCACCGGACACACCGGGTGTCACAAATCGCTCAACGGGAGCACCATATCCAAACTTACGGAACGCCCCAACGACACCGTCTGCTCTATCAAAAGCAAGCACCCAATCATTCTCAGGAACAGCTGCAAACACGCTGACCGGGTTCGCAACATTCGACAAAACAACCGCCAGATCAGATACCAGACCAAGCGCCATGGGTTTCAGTGTTTTCCCGCCTGCAGAAAATGCAAAATCTGAGGCAATATGAAGAATAAGGCGGTCGCCCTCAATCGACTGGGTAACAGGGCCAACCTCTCCACCATTTTGCACAATCGGAACAATACCCCGATCAGATAGCACCGCAGACAAGTAACCGATTGTCAGATCAGCCAGAGGGTCTGATCGAGCTGAATATCGTTCAGCTGAATTGTCAGTCGTGGAAAGAACCGTCGCTGTCGACCCACCTATGCGCGTGCCACTCCCCTTTTCAGAAAAAGGGGCTGACATGGAATACATGAGCACAAAAAGCGCAACCAAAATTGCGGTGAGGTCAGCGAACGTCAGCAACCATAAGGGAGACGTCGGGGCTTCATCAGCCACACCTGACAAAGGAGCGTTCATTTGTCACTCCCCGGCAAAACATAGAAGCGAAATGTGACGAAAGATTCCGCAGTTTCCCTGACACCAACTGCGATCTGTTCTGGTGGCGCCCCATCTGCCAGCAATAACCGAGCAAGCGATGCTGCGCGGCGCACATCCAGCCTTTGCGCAGGTGTCGCAGGGACAAGCACGGCCAAGTGACGGCGGTCCCCATTTTTTGCGAGCAGCGGGGCTATCTCGTGAAAGAGAGACCGTTGGTCCGCCCGCACGGCCGCGGCCCCATCCACAAACAAAAGACTAGGGTCGACCCCCATATCAAATGAAACAGATCCGGTTGCTGGCCGCTGACTTCCAACCGAAGAAAATACAGTCTCGATTTCAGCAGCATAGGCTCCCGATGCAGGTTGAGCCCCCGTTTGCAGTAGAGGCAAGGCAGCACCATTCGCCTCGTTCACATCGTCCCTCTGTCCACTACGCAAAACACCGAATGCCGATTGAATACCACCGATCACAGGACCAACGCGGCTTTGATCAAAGGTTGTGTTAGCGCTCAGCGCCAAAAAGAAAGTAAGCAACATCAAAAACAATGACAGCTGGAGCATCGTCGTAACGTCAAACGCTTCTTGCTCAAGAACGACGTCCTCATCGGCAGACAAATCACCGGCAACAGAACGCAGCAAAGCGCCGGGCGCCGGGGTCTCTTTCTGCCCTGCTCCATCAAACCCTGCCATGTCTGTCTGTCGCTGTTCGCCTGTCGTCACCTTTGCCTGCCCGGCTCCCTTAGCCGTCGATTGCGCGACCCGCTTCCGAATCGCTCTCACCCATTACCCAGAATGCCCGGATTTTGGAGGTTTTGCGAAGCAGGATGGCGCGTTTATTACTGCTTTAAGCTTAAGGAGGGCGCGGTAAACGTGTCGTTAAGAAACAAGCCTCCGGCCCACAAAAAGCGAGCGATACGCCGGATCAAAAAGCCTTCCCTCAGGGTGCTGGAGGAGCCTCTTCCAGAACCGCCGTCATATCAAATCCGTCGGGAATACGCCCACCTGTCGCCAATTCCACCGTCAGTTCTTGAGCCGCAACAGGATCCATAGCCGCCAGGATAGGCGCCATTTTCCGCTCGCTCATTCTCCGCACAACCTGGATCAGAATATCCATATCAAGTTGCCCCAAAATACGGGCCGCATCCTTCGGTTTCATACTCTGATACATGATCACAAGGGAGGCCAATTGCTGCTCCTGCGCCTCATCATGCACTCCAAAGAGAGATTCAATACGAGCTTCAATTTCTTTCAGTTCATCGATCCGCGTTTCTACGCGACGCTCAGTCGCCTCCAAAAGCCGCCCCTGAAGGGCAATATCGCGTTCCCGGGCATCCAGTTCCTTTCGGCGCTCGGAGAGAGAGCGAAGCAGATTTCTTTCCGCCGCAGAAGGACGATCAAAATCCTCAGGCGTCAGAACAACATCCATGGCTGGCGCTTCATCCATTTCAGCCATGTCATGCGACCCCTCTGACATCTCGCCATGCTCTCCTTCGGCCGCTTGTTCTTCTACCGCAGGAGCCTGCGCGTAGGCTGGTTGAACACCGCCGACAATCGCTTCGAGCCCGATCCCTAGCCCAACCAACTTCAATGCGAGCAGTGCCGTTGCGCAGATAATCACAGACGGCAACAGGCGAATTTGTGGCACCTTGGAAACAGAATTCTTCATCAATTTATCTGGCCTTCTTCAGCGCTTCGAGGAGAGTTTGATTGAGACCGCTCTCAAGTTCTTTAGCCGGCGTAGCTGGTTTCGGAGCAGTGTCAGCGATGAAGGACACGACCTTTTCCTCAGCCTGAAGCGAGACCCGGTCAGTCCTATCCATCTTTGGCTCAAAGGAGCGGTCTTGAGAAAGCCGATCCGCGAGATTGTTTCCTGATGCAATCATCACAGAAAGCTCATCGGCCACAGCCCGCGCTTTCTCGTGCTGTTCAATGATACCAGAACCCGCTTCGCCACTCGCCTGCTTCAACTGCCCGATGCTCATTTCAGCACGCGCAGTCGCTGTATTGAGCTGATCAATGATTGCTTTAAAGCCGTCCTGCCCTGAGCGCAGGGCTTTCAGACGACGGTCCAGCATGGCACAATAAAAAATGGTGGCAGCCAGCAAAATGGCAACCAGCGCATCCAGGATCAAATCTGTCGGAATATTCCACATCAGGCGGCACTCTCCTCAGCCAGGTCCGAAATTTCTTTGTGCACGGGGACAGGGATGCCTCCCGACAGCCGAATGGCCACGTTTCCGCCAGACCGTCCCATCCGCCCTTTCATGAGCGGAATGTCTCCACATCTTATTTCAACGGATGAATTCGGGTTCGCGTTCAACATCAATGTCTGCCCAACCTCAAATTTCATAACCTCGCCAAGAGTCATTTGTTGTTCGTCAAGAACAGCATCAATCTGTACATTTGTGGACCAAAGTTCAGTGGCAAGATGGCCTTCCCAGATTGAATCTCGACCGAATTTTTCGCCCATGAACATCTGCAAGAGAAGTTCGCGAATGGGCTCAAGTGTCGCGTAAGGCAGCAACATTTCGATGCGCCCACCCCGGTCTTCCATATCAATACGCAACTTGATCAGGATTGCCGCATTGGCCGGACGTGCAATGGCTGCAAACCTTGGATTGGTTTCCATGCGATCAAGCTCAAAGACCACAGGAGACAATGGCTCAAACGCGGTCTTCGCATCCGCCAAAACAACCTCAATCATGCGCTCAACAAGGTTGAGCTCGATTGTCGTGTAGGGCCGTCCTTCAATCCGCATCGCAGCGGTCCCACGGCGCCCCCCAAGCAGAACATCAACGATTGAATAAATCAGATTGGAATCGACAGTGAACAGCCCGTAATTGTCCCATTCCCGCGCCCTAAACACGGATAGGATCGCAGGCAGCGGAATTGAATTGAGATAGTCACCAAACCGGATAGACGAGATGCTGTCGAGGCTAACTTCAACATTATCAGAGGTAAAATTACGCAAGCTCGTTGTCATCAAACGCACGAGGCGATCAAAAACAATCTCCAGCATCGGCAGACGTTCGTACGACACCAATGCAGAATTGATAATGGCGCGAATACCAGTTCGCTCGCCATCTTCATCTTCATCAACCTCAAACCCAAGCAGGCTATCAATTTCGTCCTGGTTTAGGACACGCTCGGAAGCCCCTCCAGCCTCAAGCTCTCCCTCAGCCTCTTCGTCATCGGCCTCCCAGGCGGCAGCCATCGCGTCTTGATCTTCGTCATCATCTTCCCCGCCTGCCTCAGCTTCCCAGGCAGCAGCCATCGCATCTTGATCTTCGTCATCATCCTCCCCGCCTGCCTCGGCTTCCCAGGCAGCGGCCATCTCGTCTTGATCTTCGCCGAGATCTTCATCATCTGCCATGGTGGTCTCCGGGATTCAAATAGGCGTAGTGGGATAGGTTCGTCACTGGACAACAACTTCCTTGAAGAGAACGTCATTTATGTGGATCGGTTCCACCGCTAAGTTAACCCGACGAAGCAGTTCTTCTTTCATGCGCACAATCGAGGCCGATCCTTCCATGTCTTCAGGACGCAATTCCCGTAAATAGACTTGGAAGCTATCGACCACACGCGGCATAACCAATTCAATTTCGGCAATTACATCTTCATCAGGCACTTCCAGCGCAACTCGCATTTTGAGATAGCGTGATGGCCCACCATTGGTGCTCATGTTGACGAGAATTTCAGGCATATCGAAGAAGACGGGAGGCACGCGCTCCTCCTCCACAACTTCAACCATTTCCATATCTCCTTCGCCGCCACCAAAAACGTCGAAGGCAAACAGCGCACCAACAATTCCACCAATAACAACAATCGCCGGCAGAGCGATAAAGAGAACCATCACTTTGCCGCTCAATTTCTTGGTTGGGGCCTCTTCTCCATCGCCAGTGCTATCGTCAAAATCAATATCTGTATCGCTCATCGCGAATGTCCTCTGAAAGGCAAGATCGTTAACAAACGATTGTGGAACCTTCTAACCCGGGGGAAATCTTCGCCTATGGTGGTTAACGAACAGTTGCTGAGGGCCCCGTCATTGCCCTTATCGGCAAAAATTGCCGGGCAAGCCCTTCCATCCATCGATAATTGCCGCCCGAACAGCAAGCTATCTCATTGTTTTCAAACAAGTTTTCATCTGGCACGCCGGCTGCAACACGACGTGTGGGAATTCGGGAGCGAAAGCTTCCAGCAAGGGCAAATGCTCCGGCAAAACAAGAGACGGATACACAAGATGGAAAACGCTCTCCTGATCGGCATGACCCGACAGATGGCGCTTCGGCGAGAAATGGCTGTCATCGCGAACAATCTCGCGAACGTAAACACAACAGGCTACAAAACCGAACAGCTTCTGTTTGAAGAATACATGGTGCCGAACGCATCAGAGGCCAGCCCTGACGATACGATTTCCTTCGTTCGAGATTACGGGATGATCCGAGACTCATCACCCGGCCGGATTGAGGTCACCGAAAATCCTCTGGATGTCGCCATAACAGGTGAAGGCTACTACAAAGTCGAAACTCCTGAGGGCACACGCTACACACGCAATGGCGCCTTTCAGCTCGACGCGCAGGGGCGTCTCGTTACCGGTGACGGAAATCCAATCCTGTCCGCAGGAGGAACCAGCTTCACATTCTCCGTCGAAGACGGTCCCATCTCAATTGCAAGCGACGGCACGATCTCCACCAATCAAGGAGAACGTGGCCAATTGAGCCTTGTCCGTTTCGAAAATGAACGAGACATGCAAAAGGCCGGTTCGACCCTCCTCGCGACCGACCAGATTGAACTACCTGTCGAAAACCCAACACTCCTGCAAGGAGCAATTGAGAGCTCCAATGTTCAGCCCATCTTGGAAATGACCCACATGATTTCCGTCATGCAGGCCTACCAAAGTGCCASCAATATCGTTGAGAAGAGCGATGAATTGCAACGCACCGCGATMTCCAAACTAGCCGACGTCCGTTAANCCGCTCCAATTCAGCCAAAGACACAATAGAAAGGATCCACTCCATGCAGTCGCTTAGCATCGCCGCCACAGGAATGATGGCACAGCAGCTCAATGTCGAGGTGATCTCCAATAATGTCGCCAATATGAGCACCGCTGGCTACAAGCGCCAGCGCGCTTCTTTCGAAGATTTGATGTACCAGGATTTGCGTCGTGTTGGCTCAACGTCCTCAGATGCAGGCACCATCGTTCCTGCCGGTGTGCAGGTCGGCATGGGTGTTCGAACCGCCGCCGTCACACGCATCACAGCTCAAGGTAACATGGACATCACCGAGAATGACTTCGACCTGGCAATTCAGGGCCGTGGATATTTCCGCATTCAGTTACCCAGCGGTGATGACGCATTCACTCGCGCCGGTAACTTCAGCACAAGTGCCGAGGGTCAATTGGTAACATCCAATGGGTACACGGTCCAACCCGGCATCAGCATTCCTGACGACGCAATCAATGTTGCAATCAATTTGCAAGGTCAGGTCGAAGTGACCCTCGCCGGACAGACAGCTCCTCAGGTTGTCGGACAGTTGGAACTCGCAACCTTCCAAAACCCCGCAGGGTTGGACCCTGTAGGCGACAATATGTTCATTGAATCGGCCGCGAGCGGCACGCCAAATGGCGGCGATCCAGGGTCAGACGGCTTTGGGTCCCTATTGCAGGGATATCTCGAATCTTCAAACGTCAACGCTGTAAGTGAAATTACCAGCCTCATTACAGCGCAACGTGCCTACGAGATGAACGCAAAAATGATCACAGCCTCCGACGAAATGCTGTCGGTTACATCGAACCTGCGTTAACGCCATCCAAGATCAAGGAAGAACCATCATGACGCGCCTCCCATTTTCACAAACATGGACACTTCTCAACGTAGTCATCGCGTTGTGGATTCTTCTTTCACTCACCGACGCCAAGGCGGCTGTTCTCCTGCCCGCCGTTTCCGTGACCGGAAATGTTGTAACCCTTGGCGACTTATTCGACGACGCGGGAGAGGCAAGCAATGTTGTTATCGCCACAGCACCCCGCCCCGGCACACCGACCGCGATTTCTGTCTCTCGCATTTCCCAGGTCGCTCGCCGGAACGGGATAGCTTGGCGCAACACACAAAACCTCACCCGCGTCGTTGTTTCTAGAATCGGCATTCGGCTGGCTCCCGAGGTAACACGCACTGCATTGGCCGCAGCCATCGCCGAAGAGGCCCCTTCGATCGCGGCCAAAGGGACTATCGAAATAGTCATTACCGCTGGCTCAAACAAGCTCATGGTAGCCGAAGACGAAATGCCAACACTCTTGGTAGAGCAAATTCGGTTTGATCGCCGCTCAGGCCGTTTTCAAGCGATCGTCCGTGTCCCCGCTGACGAGAGCACCGGAACGCTTCATCGCTTGGCAGGTCGTGCCTTTCCTGCTCTGGATATTCCCGTTCTCATACGCAGAATGACCCCTGGCGAGAAAATTACGGAAAACGACATCAACTGGCTCCGGGTTCCTGCCACTCGTGTTTCACAAAACATCATCGACAACACCAAAAGCCTGATCGGTTTCACACCACGGCGCAGCCTCCGACCCGGCGAGCTCATTCGTGCCAACGATGTCCAACCGCCGCGCTTGGTCGTGAAGGGAGACATTGTCTCTATCACCTACGTGTTGGCGAACATGAACCTCGCAGCCCGAGGACGCGCGCTCGAGGATGGAGCGCTGGGCGAAACCATCAAAGTGCTAAACCAACGCTCACATCGCACCATTGAGGTTGAAGTGACTGGCATAAACGAAGCGCGGATAGCCCCTACCAGACCCGTACAACTAAGTGCTCTTAACTGATTTAGATCCGACAAGAGATTTCAAGAAAGACATTTATCATGAGCCCGACGCACCGCTTCTCAATTTTACAGATGGTCGCCTTTGTGGCGATAGGCCTTGCCTTGTCCGGATGCGCCGTCGCCGACAGACTTTCCAATATCGGCGCTGCTCCTGCTCTTTCATCAATTGAAAATCCGACAGCTCAGGCCGGTTATTCGCCAGTATCGCTGCCAATGCCAACTCCGGAACGGATCACCTACCAACCCAATTCCTTGTGGCGTTCGGGAGCTAGGGCATTTTTTCGCGACCAACGTGCCTCTCGCATAGGGGACATTCTGACAGTCAAAATTGACATCACCGATAGTGCCAGTGTCGACAACGAAACAACACGAACCAGAGCGAGCAGTGAAGAAGCTGGCCTCGACAACTTTTTAGGTTACGAGGGATCACTGGGGTCCATTCTCCCAGACGCCGTAATTCCAGGCAGCCTTGTCGGGTTTGACAGTGCCAGCTCCAGCGTCGGTTCGGGTACGGTTGACCGCAAAGAGACCATAGCCCTCACCATTGCCGCCATCGTCACTCAGATTTTGCCAAACGGAAACATGGTGATAGAAGGCCGACAGGAAGTCCGCGTAAACTTTGAAGTCCGTGAGTTGCTTGTCTCTGGCGTGGTTCGCCCCGAGGACATCACGGCGGCCAACACAATCGCCCATTCGCAAATTGCAGAAGCCCGCATTTCTTATGGCGGCCGGGGTCAACTGACCGATGTTCAACAGGCGCGCTACGGTCAGCAAGTCTACGACATTTTGATGCCTTTCTGACCTCTCGCTATTTCTCACAAAAAAACGCGGGCCCTTGATGGCCCGCGTTTTCGTTGACACACAGTGTACAATCAGTCGTCGCGATAAACTTTCTCTCTGCGTTCATGCCGTTCTTGTGCTTCGATCGACAAGGTAGCAACAGGCCGCGCATTCAGGCGTTTCAATCCGATTGGCTCGCCAGTTTCTTCGCAATAGCCATAAGCGCCATCCTCAATCCGTCCCATCGCAGACTCAATCTTAGACACGAGCTTGCGTTGCCGGTCACGTGTCCGCAATTCAAGAGCACGTTCTGTCTCGTTTGAAGCTCTGTCCGCAACATCAGGATGATGTCCGGATTCTTCTTGTAGATGCTGAAGAGTTTCCCGATTTTCCCTGAGAATGTCTTCTTTCCAATTCTCAAGTTTCCGTCGAAAATACTCTTTCTGCCTCTTATTCATAAAAGGCTCATCTTCGCTTGGGGCATAATTTTTCGGTAAGCGAACACTCATTCTTGCACTCTCTCCCTAAAGCGTAGACATGTGGGCAACAACCCACGATGCGGCGGGAGTATATGTAGGGGATTTCACCCACACAACCAGCCCTCAAGGGTTTTTGATGAAAATGACGTGAAATCAATGACTTGAGCGTTGTACAACCATACGAAAAACTACACCATTAGGTGTATATTGCTCTTCTAGAGAGAATCAACGTTCCACGACTCAATTGCCATACTTGGCAAGTTCGACCCGCGCGCGCAATTCAATGTGATCCAGGAGGTTCTCCAACTCAGGGTCCTCCACATCATCGCGCTCGGTTTCCACACGCTCGAGAAGCCGCTGCAGCTTGTTGAGCGGTAACTCGCCGGCGAGCAGATCCAGCTTTATGTCGTCCAGAATATCGAGGGTTTCCGTTGCATTTGCCACAGCCCTCCCTCTACCGGTCAGCGCATCATCCGGCCCTTGCGCTGCTTGAACAGCAAGGAGTGATTCAATTGAGGTCAGTGAAGAGACGCTTGCGATACCGGCAGACGTTCCAGCACTTACCGCTCCCATATCCGGCGAGAATGTCGCACCGGTAGGGTTAGCGGCAGATGTTTTAGCGCTGCCTTTCGAAGGCACCGTCCGCTGTGATGAAACGACCTTCATAATCATCTCCGGTTTCAGCCCCTTCCCCACCACCAATCAACGGGACAAATTCGGCCTGAAACACCAGCATGATCCTGCAGAATTAACAGGCCGTTAAGCATAAACCCCCTCGGCACATTTTGCCGGGCAAGTGGCAATTCATGCCGCAGGTTTGTCCCCAACACCACGGTCGGACACGCACATTCACATAAGAAAATATAAGTTTTCTCTTCATTTTCAACTAGTTACATATTTTCAGAGTCAGCCTGCAAAGTGGCACATCCTTCGCTAGGGGAGTTGGGAGAATTTAGGCACCCGTGTGCCCACCGGTTGGAACAAAGGCCCCAAGTATGCGTTTTTACATTGATTGGCTTTCTTGGATGCAGCAAAGCACCACTCGAGTGGTCGCTTTGCTGATCGCCATAAGCTTGGTGGTCCCCACCACAGCCCAAGCCACATCACGCATCAAAGACATTGCCGACATCGAAGGTATCCGTGAGAACCAACTCATCGGATATGGGTTGGTCGTGGGGCTAAACGGTACCGGCGACACGCTCAATAACGCCCCGTTCACGCTCCAAAGTCTGACATCAATGCTGGAGCGTCTCGGCGTCAATACCCGCGGCACAAACCTCAAAACGGAAAATGTTGCAGCTGTCATGGTAACGGCTCACCTCCCGGCCTTCGCCCCCCAGGGAACCCGGATCGACGTAACCGTCAGCTCGTTAGGGGATGCTGAAAGTCTGCAAGGCGGCACTCTTCTCGTCACCCCTCTTATGGGGGCAGACGGTGAGGTTTACGCCGTTGCGCAAGGACCAGTAGCCGTTGGCGGATTCTCAGCCGGAGGCGACGCCGCCACAGTGACACGTGGTGTCCCAACCAACAGCCGTATTTCCAATGGCGCCATTGTGGAACGAGAGATCATTTTCGAAATGGCAGATCTTGGCGTTCTGCGCCTCGCCCTCCGGAACCCAGATTTAACGACTGCACGTCGGATCGCTTCAGCAATCAACGCCTTTTTGGGTCGCAATGCAGCCAAAGCACAAAACCCAACAACTGTCGTACTGACGGTTCCGCAGGATTTTCGCGGCACCGCTATTGATCTCCTGACCGACATTGAACAATTGCGCGTCGAACCCGATGCCCCGGCCCGCGTCGTGGTTGACGAAGCCTCCGGCATTATCGTCATGGGACGCGATGTTCGGGTAAGCCAAGTTGCCATTGCACAAGGAAATCTCACGATTTCCGTCACAGAGACACCTCAAGTCAGTCAACCGTCACCCTTCTCCCAGACAGGAACAACAGAAGTTGTGCCCCGCACTGAAGTTTCGGTGAATGAAAGTCAGGACCGCAAACTGGCTGTCCTCGATGGCTCTGTTTCTCTGCAAGTTCTCGTAGATGGTCTCAACGCCCTAGGGGTCAGCCCTCGCGACATGATCACCATCCTGCAATCGATCAAAGCTGCTGGGGCCCTTCAGGCCGAAATTGAGGTGCTGTAATGGTTGCTGAAACACTTTTCCCCACCCCCTTTCGGCTTACCAGCCAAATTGCCGAAGCTGATCGGGCATCTGCAAAAACGCTGAAAGCCACGCAAAATGAAGTGGAAGCGCGCGCAGCGGCGGACAGTTTCGAAGCACACTTCCTCGCAACTTTCGTTGAGTCCATGTTCTCCGGCATCAAAGCGGATGGGCCTTTTGGCGGTGGACAAGGCGAAACCGTGTTCCGATCCCTCCTCAACCAGGAATATGGCGCCGCGATGTCTCGCTCAGGAGGCGTTGGCATTGCCGACTCTGTATTCCAGGAAATCCTCAGAATTCAGGAAGCATCACAATGACAACCGACCCAACCTTCAAGAATATCGAGCAAGACCCAGCACAATTGGTGGAACGCTTGACCCAAATCGCGATCCGTCTTGACGAGGTACTGAACGCCGAAGCCAGCGTCCTCAAGGCTCGTGAACCAGCGAAGGTCGTTGAATTCCACGAAGAAAAGACACGGCTGACCAACGAATTTGCTCTGCGCATGAATGCCATCAAAAAACTCCCCCTCCTGATCGACCGTGCACCAGCAGCTCGGGTGACGGCCCTGAAAGCCGCCATGGCAACCCTCCATCAGGCAGCAGACCAGAGTGGAAAACTACTGACGGCTGCAAAGTCTATTTCTGACGGTATTGTCAAAACCGTCGCAAAGGTCGCGACCCGCAACAAAGCGCCACAAACGGGATACGCAAAAAGCGGCACAATGGCTCAAAACACCCATCGCAGCATTCCGCTGTCCTACGATGCTTGTATTTGAAACATGCCCCGTGCCCTCGCACTTAACCCTTACAATTCTGCCAGTTTTCTGCAGCTGTTAACTCTTCACTAACCCTATTCTGAGACTTCTGAATGAAGTCAGCGATGCCCAGCATCGATTTGACAATCTCAAGAGGAGCCGCAGACAAATGAGCTCACAGTCCCTTCCCGTCCAGGCCCATGGTCTAGACATTGATCGCACCCTCAAACAGGCCATGCGATTACACGAAAAAGGGCGCCATGAGCAGGCGGAGAAACGCTACGTCAAAATTCTGGACGCCGACCCTGACCACTCAGGTGCACTCCACCTTATGGGCGTCTTAGCTCATCAGACAGGACGGAACACCGATGCGCTAAAACTCATTCGCCGCTCGCTTGAATTAGACCCACAGTTTGCCGATGCCTATTTCAATCTTGCCCTTATTCATGAGGCCGAGAAGCAGATGGAAGAAGCTGAAGCGGCCTACTACCAGTCACTCAACATTGATCCCAAAAACGCCAAGGCTGCTTTGAATCTGGGAAACCTTCTCTTCCGCGACAACCGGTTTGAAGAAGCATTGCGGTGCTACGACATCGTCCTCGCAATCCAACCAGCAAACGCCTTTGCTCACAAAAACAGATCACGGACCTTACGCGCCCTCAAAGATAAGGAGGCCTCCCTGGAGGCAATTGAACGCGCCATTGAATTGCGTCCCGACGATGCGATCTTACAGTTCGAGTACGGGGACGCGTTAAGAGATGCCCGCCAATACGAAAAAGCAGTTCTGCACTACGAAGAATCCCTCCGCCTAAAACCCGACGACATCAGTACCTTATGCAATCTAGGTAGCGTCCTGAAAAATGTTGATCGCCAGGAAGAGTCAAAAAAAGTATTAGAGCGCGCGATTGAATTGGACCCGAATTGCTCGGAAGCCCGCGTCAATCTCGCAAACCTGGCGCATGATCTGAAAAACTTTCAAGAAGCAGTTGACTGGATCGAAGAAGCGCTCGAAATACGCCCCGACTACCCAGAAGCATATTGTACTCTCGGTCAAGTTTTTGGCGCGGAAGCCATGAATGATGAGGCCCTCGCAGCATTCCAAAAAGCAATAGAGATCGCTCCCAAGTTTGCTGAAGCCTATGTTAATCTCGGATCCATTTTGCAGACCATCGGGCAACCCGAAAATGCACTCAAAGCGTATGAAATAGGGCTCAATCTTAAACCAGAAATGGACATGGGTTACTGGAACCTGGCATTGGCCCTTCTCTCGGTTGGGCGCCTGGAGGAAGGTTGGAGCCTGTTTGGTTACGGGTTCACGAGCAAACAACGTAAACCTTATCGTCCCTTCCCCGGGCTCCTCTGGGAGGGCGAAGATGTAAGTGACAAAACGCTCTTTATCTGGCGTGAACAAGGCATAGGCGACGACCTTCGGTTCTCCACAGTGTTTCACGACCTGTATAAAAAGGCCGGACATCTCATTATTGAGACAGACGAACGCCTGGTGCCCCTATACCAACGCACTTGGCCCAATGCGACGGTACGCAAAGAAACATTCACAAGTACCGGCCTCGGAAACATGGACCAACCGGATTTCGACGTCACAGCACCTGCCGGTATGGCTGCATCTTTTGTCCGCCGTTCACTCTCGGATTTCCCAACCAGTACACTCCCATTGGCTGTAAACTCAGAAACTCAAAAACGCTGTTCAGATTGGTTAAATTCGCTTGGCCCCGGTCCAAAAATTGGTTTTGCATGGCGTTCCAAACTCATGACCAAGACACGCGCCATCTATCACACCGCGATAGATGACTGGTCTGATTTGCTAAGCACGCCGGGCGTGACCTTCATCAACCTTCAATACGACAATGTCGATAAAGAGCTACAAGACCTGAACGAAAAACATGGCATCACCGTTCATCAAATGCCGGACCTTGATCTTTACAATGATCTCGATGGCGCGGCTGCCCTTACTTCAGTAGTTGATTTTGTCATCAGTTCGCCCACATCGGTGGCAGAAATGTCGGGCTCCCTGGGAATTCCAACCTTTGGGTACATAATGAGCCGTCATCCAATGTCGTTGGGAACAGACCACATGCCCTGGTTNCCCGAANRYYCGCCTCTAYYCGYTKRTMGANAYMAGANRAYCAWCRSCARATKATTGMRACCRTRACYCACGACGTCCGCGCCTATTTGGATATTCTGAAGGATTAACGCCATGACTGCGAAAAACGCCCTGCTCACCGCGTCTGAGCCATCAAAAATTGCGAACAAAACTGCTCAGCTCATCCAGACAGGCATGTTGGCACACCGTCGGGGAGATTTTTCCGACGCGGTCAGGCTGTACACCAAGGTTTTGAAGAAAGCTCCCCAAGAGCTCACCGCACTAAGTCTCCTGGCAGATGCCCAACTGAACCTTGGGAAGAACACTCGAGCGCTGGAGACCATTCGGCGAGCACTCATCATCAAGCCAGACATGCCAAGTGCCTGGATGGTTCAGGGGTCCGCCCAGCGGGGGATGGGACATTTTGACAGTGCCGTCGTCTCTCTGGAAAAAGCCTTAGAGCTAAAGCCGGACTATGTAGATGCGTTGATGACGCTCGCAGGAACATTGCGCGACGCAGGAAAATTAGACGCCGCCGTTGATGCCTACGAAGACCTCATCGACATGTCGCCAGAGCACTCCAAAGCACATTACAACCTTGGCAATACGCTGATGGCCGATGGTCAGCATGATGAGGCAATTGTTTCTTATAAGGAAGCAGCCCGTCTTGATCCAGACTATCCAGCGGCGCAAATCAATCTTGCCGGTGCCCTCCATGCCAACGATCAATTGGACGAAGCGATGGTGGCCGCAGACAAGGCGCTGGCATCCGATCCTACCTCACGAAATGCCAGGATCAATCGCGGCAATATCCTGAAGAGCCTGATCCAACTGGATAAGGCAGAGAAGCAGTATCGCGACCTAATCATCGAAGATCCTAAAGATGCAGACGCACATGACCTTTTGGGAACAGTTCTTCAGGGACAGACGCGTTTCGACGAGGCAATCGYYTCATAYCGAACMGCAATARGCCTTARYCCAGCYAATKCGRYRTAYAGAGGCGACYTGTCGACCASYCTTCTYGCCACYGGYGARCTWGTYGARGGCTGGAAACTCTACGAAGCGCGGTTTGGAGAAACCGAGAGTCACGTTCGCCACCGAAAAATCGGCAAGACGGTATGGCACGGAGAGTCTTTGAACGGAAAAACGCTTCTTGTATGGCGCGAACAAGGTGTTGGCGACGATATCCGCTTTGCTTCTTGCCTGGGGGATCTCTTGGCAAGAGCGGCGGCCGRAGACGGGCGTGTCATCATCGAGACAGRTCCACGGCTCATCACCCTTTATGCCAGATCATTTCCAACAGCCACAGTCCGGGCACCAGGAGAGGTGTCAAAGGACGAGACAATCGATTTCGATATTGCCGCGGGCAGCCTCCYCTCGCTTTTCCGCCAATCTATTGGCGACTTCCCACACCCCAACGCATATCTCAAGCCAAAACAGACCCAAGTAGACATTTTCCGCGACGAAATTGATGCTCTGGGATCAGGACTAAAGATCGGTATTGCCTGGAGAAGTAAAAACATGGCGTCCAGCCGTCGCCGCTTCTATACCGAGTTGAGCGAATGGCAGGCCCTCTTCGAGCAAAAAAATATCCAACTGATCAACCTCCAGTATGGCAACGCAACCGCCGAAATCGAGGATGCGAACACACGGTTAAACGCCAACATCCACGTTGTTGRGGGRYTRGACCTTATGAATGACCTKGATGGRGCAGCAGCWCTCGCTKCTACCATGGACATKGTGATCTCAGCAGGRACGTCAGTYGGAGAYATGGCAGGYGCWCTSGGKGTTCCMACATAYATGTACGGMGCCCATCAGCAYCCAATGTGTCTGGGAGCCGACAATTTCCCCTGGTATCCCTCAGTCACATGGATTGGTCATAAATGGAACGAACCATTGCAGCAGTCAGTGGACAAAATTGTCGCCTTAGCGCTGGAAACAGCCAGCGCACGGGGATAAATAGCCTCCCCTGCCCGGCAATGACCGCATAGCACCGGGAAAAAACTGCCTCGTGGGGGAAAAAACTACCCCCACTCAGATGCTAAAAATAGACATAACTCATTGATTTAAAACGTTTTTCCAAACTGGCCTAGAGCTTGCGAAGCTCAAGTCAACTGAAACCAGCATCCCGCTGGTTAGGAGAACGTTATGATCCGTAAACTGATCAAAAATTCAACTGCCAGTGGCTCGACAGCCGCTGTGTCAGATTGGAACAATGTTTACGCGGCATTAATGATTAACTCCGAGTATACGAGCCGTGCCGGAACGGGACAGACCGGCAAATTCCCGGAGGGTTTAAACAATGGCTGAAGTGGTTCTATCAGGTGCAATTCGCGCAAACCTGCTGAGTATTCAGAACACAGCAAAATTGCTCGCAGAGACAAACATTCGTCTAGCGACCGGCCTTAAGGTCAACAGCGCAGTCGATGACCCGACTGCTTTCTTTACAGCTCGGAGCTTGAACACGCGGGCGACCGACCTGACCAATCTGCTTGATCAGATGGATCAGGCGATCCAAACGCTCAGGGCAGCCGATGAAGGTATTAAGGCGCTCACAAAACTTGTCGAAACGGCAAAGGCGAGCGCCAACCAGGCTCTCGATACACCGATCAATCCATCCTTCGTCGAAGGCCCACGTGACACATTTACCAACCAGACGCTGAACCTCACTGCAGTATTCTCGTCCATCGCAAGCCTCGAGGTCATCACCATCTCCTACGGTGGTGGGACAGCCCAACCTGTCACGGTTGCTAGTGGCTTGACGGTCTCACAGTTTGTGAGTTCGCTCAACGGTCTCACAGGTGTTTCAGCCTCGATCACAACCAACGGGTCACTTCGTATCGAAGCAGATGATGGGTCAGATCTCGTCGTTACCAGCAGCACGGGCGCCATTGCAACCGACCTTCAGGTCGCCGGTACTTTCAGCAATGGACAGAACAGGACGAAGTTCGAAACTGACTTCAACCAGTTGAGAACCCAGATCAGCGAACTCGCACGTGACGCCTCCTATCAGGGCGTGAATCTCCTGGACTCCGACGAGTTGACTGTGAATTTCAACGAGTCACAGACCAGTCAGATTACCATTCAGGGAGTGACAGTAAATGCCGCCGGTCTGGGAATTGGCGAAGTCACCACAGATGATTTCAAGATCGAGGCAAATATTCGGAATTTCATCGCTCAGCTTGATGGCGCAATTAGTGCGCTACGCACCCAGGCCTCAACCTTTGGTGCCAATCTCGGGGTGGTTGAAATTCGCGAAAGTTTCACTGAACGACTGGTGAATACGCTGGAGACAGGCGCAGCCAATCTAATACTGGCCGATACCAACGAAGAAGGTGCAAACCTCCTGGCTCTCCAGACCAGGCAGTCTCTGGGCACGACAGCTCTATCCATCGCCGCCCAGGCTGAGCAGAACGTGTTGCAGCTCTTCTAATAGAAAAACCTGCATAATCTGTCGTACCAAATTGATATTGAGGAGCGGACTCATCATCCGCTCCTTTTTCTGTGCTTCCGCCCCACACTGGGCGTCCTGGCCATTCGCATTTGTCCAATCACAAGCGAAGCCTAAACAAAGTGTTACCCCCCTCACACGAAATCAGAGTTCCAAGTAACCGTTCGTTACCGTTACTCGCCGTGACTTTTCCACAGCGCACAGCCAATTCGGCGTTACATATAGCGTTCCGCCGGGCATATCCCGTTAACCCAAAACTAACCATAAACAAAAGGTGGAAGGACCACGGAGATTACAGCTACTCGCGTTTACGCCTTTTTTACCATCTACCCCCATGGTGGTCACAGCTCAGGATGAGCGTCGTAAATGCATACCTATGCATCTCCTAGGAAAGGAATTGAGTAATGGGTGATATAGCTATTTCGAGTGCGGTACGCGAGAATCTTTCTTCTCTGCAAAGCACTGCCGACCTTCTTTCACGTACAACCAATCGTCTGTCCACCGGCCTCAAAGTTTCGAGCCCGATCGATAATCCGACTGCGTTTTTCACGGCCCAGGGCCTGAACAACCGCGCGTCTGACCTGTCGACACTGCAGGACGATATCTCTCTGGCGATTGAGACATTGAGTGCAGCGGCTTCCGGCATCGATAGCCTCTCCACACTCGTGGAACAGGCCAAATCAACTGCCAACTCTGCCTTGAACACGAAAATTACGGCAAACGACTTTACCGCCAGTGTCGCGGTGGCAGACATCGACCAGGAGCTGCAATCCATCGCTGCTATCACAAGTACAGATGTGTTCACCATCAGTGTGGATGGCACAACAACATCTGTTACTGTTGGCAGCCTGACATTCTCCGAGTTTGCTTCTACGCTCAACGCTATCACGGGGCTGAATGCAAGCATTTCAGGCACGTCACTGAATATCACGGCCACAAACGGTCGGTCAGTGGAAATCGCCAGTTCAACTGGTTCTGTTGCTACTGATATTGGTCTTGTAGGAACGTTCGACAATGGTGTGAACCGTGACAGCCTGGTCACCGACTACAACAACCTCCTGGATCAGATTGACCAGTTGGCCGGTGACGCAAGCTTCAACGGGGTAAACCTGTTGAACGGCAACGACCTGACAGCCAAGTTCAACGAAGATGGTTCATCTTCTTTGACCATCACTGGTGTTACGTTCAATGCAGCTGGTATCGGTCTCAATGACACCACAAATGCAGCATTCGACACGGATGCCGGCATCAATGCTGTCGTTTCAAAACTTGATTCTGCCGTGAGCAAGCTGCGGTCTCAGTCATCTTCCTTCGGTAACAATCTTGCCGTGGTGGAAAACCGTCAGAACTTCACCAGTGCGCTGATCAGCGTTCTGGAACGAGGAGCCGGCGGCCTGACACTCGCAGATACCAACGTGGAAGGTGCCAACCTTCTTGCTCTGCAGACGCGTCAGTCTCTGGGTACAACAGCTCTGTCACTGTCTTCTCAGGCAGACCAGTCGGTTCTCTCCTTCCTTCGGTAAGAGTACTCTATCGACGACATCCGGCGAGGCGGGGGATAAAACCCCCGCCTTTTCGTTATTCTAAGGCCCACATATCGGCACCAGTTGAGTTCTACATTTCAAGAGGAACGAATCTGGCGTAGATTGGTCAAGAGCTGGCTCCCCAGATCAACACACAGGCAACAGGATCTCGTTCATGGCCCTCAAAGTCGAGCTTAAACCAGGTGAACGCTTCATTCTTGGCGACAGCGTTATTACAAATGACACTCAGCGCACCCGCCTCTTTATCGAAGGCAACGCACCTATTCTCCGCGAAAAAGACGTCATGAGGGTGGAAGATGCCAACACTCCCTGTCAGAAAATCTACTTACTCGTACAGATGATGTATCTGTCGCCTGACCCACGGAGACATCATGAAACTTATTTCTCGGTAATAGAAGAAGTGCAAGAGGCAGCCCCCAGCACCGCGCCTTATATCGCTGATGTAAACGAGCAGATACTGAACGGGTCTATGTACAAAGCGCTCAAAGCTGCAAAAAAACTGATCAACTACGAAGCAAAGCTCTTGTCAGGAACCCTCGACGACCAAGAAGATTCAGAGGCATCTGCTGGCTGATAAAATCCAAATCTAAATAGTCTGTTAAGTATTTTACTTAAGCCTGGATTTACTACAAAGAAAAGTGGTCGCCCTCTCCTCCCTGCTCCCCGCCTCATTTTTAGATTTCCTTAAGCGCTCCAGCGCGAGGATGACATCAGCTCAGAACGAGCTTGGTATTGTAATTCCTAGAAAAGGAAATGAGTAATGGGTGATATAGCTATTTCGAGCGCTGTTCGCGAGAACCTTTCTTCTCTGCAAAGCACCGCCGACCTTCTTTCACAAACAACCAACCGTCTGTCTACCGGCCTCAAAGTTTCGAGCCCGATCGACAATCCAACAGCGTTCTTCACGGCTCAGGGCCTGTCCAACCGGGCATCTGACTTGGCAACACTGCAGGATGACGTTGGTCTTTCAATCGAAACACTCAATGCAGCCTCCGCTGGTATTGATAGTCTCTCCACACTCGTGGAACAGGCCAAATCAACTGCCAACTCTGCCTTGAACACGAAAATTACGGCAAATGACTTTACCGCCAGCGTCGCGGTGTCAGACATCGACCAGGAGCTGCAATCCATCGCTGCTATCACAAGTACAGATGTGTTCACCGTCAGTGTGGATGGCACAACGACATCTGTTACTGTTGGCAGCCTGACATTCTCCGAGTTTGCTTCTACGCTCAATGCTATCACGGGGCTCAGTGCAAGCATTTCAGGCACGTCACTGAATCTCTCGGCTGCTAGCGGTCGGTCAGTGGAAATCGCCAGTTCAACTGGTTCCGTTGCTACGGACATTGGTCTTGTTGGAACCTTCGACAACGGTACAAACCGTGACAGCCTGGTCACCGACTACAACAACCTCCTGGATCAGATTGACCAGTTGTCTACTGACTCAAGCTTCAACGGGGTGAACCTGTTGAACGGCAACGACCTGACAGCCAAGTTCAACGAAGATGGATCATCTTCTTTGACCATCACTGGTGTCACGTTCAACGCTGCTGGTCTTGGTCTCAGCGACACGTCAACCACAGCCTTCGGCACAGATGCCGGTATCAAGGCTGTTACATCGAAACTTGACGCTGCCGTGAACAAGCTACGAACTCAGTCTTCTTCCTTCGGTAACAATCTTGCCGTGGTGGAAAACCGTCAAAACTTCACCAACTCGCTGATCAGCGTTCTGGAACGAGGTGCAGGCGGCCTGACACTTGCAGATACCAACGTGGAAGGTGCCAACCTTCTTGCTCTGCAGACACGTCAGTCTCTGGGTACAACGGCTCTGTCATTGTCCGCTCAGGCAGACAGATCGGTTCTTTCGTTCCTCTAATAAGTTCGAACGAAAACAAAAAATCAACGGCGGAAACTACGGTTTCCGCCGTTTCTCGTAGCCAGACACAAAAGCCTGACATGATTCCAATCATTCATTTTTAACTCTARCGCCATAAACTCCAACCACAGACGTTGAGTRTATTACCAATGTGTAAAGGCGTTCTTTGATGAGAAATCCGACCGATGCTTATGGAAAAACAGTCAAACTGGGGAGCGATCCGCGCGAGCTGGAAGCAACCCTTTTGATCCAGGCGGCCAGTCGACTCCAAAAACATCAGGACAATTGGGATCCACGATCCAAAGACCTGAGCGCAGCACTACAATTCAACCGACAGATCTGGACGATTTTCGCGTCAGCTGTGACTGATGAAAGCAATGAACTGCCCCTAGATATTCGGCAAAACCTCGCGAATTTGGCCCTGTTTGTTTTCAAGCAAACCGTCGCCGTACAGGCATCTTCGGATCCTCAAAAGCTTGATTCACTCATCAACATCAATCGACAAATCGCAGCCGGTCTATTCCAAAAACAAAATCTGTCAACTCAGGCTGCTCCAACGATCCCAGCAGCCCAAGCCGGTCGGACTTCCCAGATCATAACGAGCTAATTTTCTCAGCACACAGCAAAAAAGCCCAACACAATGTTGGGCTTTTTGTTTTGAGAGAGCTCCAAAGCTGATGCAGGTGCTCACGGAACCTATTCCTACCGAAGGAAGTTCAACAGACTTAGCTCATTCACCCGCGCTGTAACCTGAAAGGCTGCCTCAAGCTGGCTTTGCACAACACCAATCTTCGCTGCAATCTCATATGGGTCCGCATTTTCAACATCTGCAACCAGTCCCAAAGATACTGAGATCGAACTCTCCGTCCGTTCTTTTGTATCATCAAGCTTAGCTTGCAGAAATCCCGTTTCGATGAGGGCATCCACAGGCGACCGTGTTCCCTTGAAAGACACTGTATCGGCAACACGTTCGATCATCTCGCTATAGTTGTCGGCAGCAAGCGGATCTGAGCTTGAGAAAATTGTAATTGTCAGAAGTGCCGTCGTCTTCAAAAGAGCGACGATCGCCTTCTCGTCTGCCCGAATACCATAAGAGATAATTTCATTATCCCCGATTTTCGCCAGCCCCGGTGCGCTGCTGGATGCATCTCCCGTATACCAAATGACCGTATCCGCACTTGTGCCATTTGTCAGAGCTGTTGCCGACGTAAGGGGGGCACCACTCACTCGCTGAGGCGGATTATTGTCGAAAAAATCAGTGCTAGCCTGCGCTGCCGATGCAGCTTTCACCGTTGTTTTTGCGAAGTCCTGCAAGGCCGCATCAAAGGCGGTATGAAAATTCGCTGCTGTCGCGTTTTCATCCACACCAATCAGAAATGCTCCCTCCCCAGCAGGCGAAACAGTCGTCGCCTTGAAGCTCAGAGTTTCGACTGTTCCGTCCGGCAACGTAAATTCAAAAGTGATGCTTTGCCCCTGTTCCGGCAAAGTAGATGTGAAGGCGATGTCAATATTAGGGGGCGATCCCACCGGCCCGGTGACAGTTGTTCCCGACAAGGATGATGTCGCGCCAGAAAGCTTGGCCCCAAAAACACTGGGATCTGCATCTTCAGTTATACTGAATGTCGCTGCGGTTGTGTTCAAAGTCAGACGAGCGCGGTCATCAGAACCCAAATCGGCTTGGGAACGCTCTGAGACCACCTGCCGAAACCCGGCACGTGTCGCATCTCCATCCAGGATCACAGCAGGCAGTGCCACTGGTGAATTTGTGGTGTCAGTTCCAGCGAACAAGTGTCGCCCTGCTATCTCTGTATTCAGCAACGAAGCGATTTCATCAAATTGAGAGACCGCATTCAGCTGCAATTGGGTCTGCCCTGATCCAGTAAGATCAAAGGAAGCCGTGAGAGAGTCCGTCTTCAATTTGGATGCAAGATCATCAATTCGAGTAAGCGTCGCAGATTGGATACCAAGGCGTAGACTGATTAGGTCAATTGTCTTTATGTAACTCTGCTGCGAACTTATCTGGTCTCGAAGGGACAAAACGACGGCGGCATCTCCGCCAAGACCACCGAACGTTTCAGCTTTTTTGCCTGACACCAACTGTCGAGACAGGTCGTCCTGTATGCGCTTCAGTGAGACCACTTCTGCCTGCAGCCGCAAGGTGCGTGAGAGCGATGGTATTTCCATGGGATTATTCCCCTTGTCCTTATCTGCCGATTGTCAGCATGATGTCCATAAGATCTTTGATCGTCGACAGAATGCGTGCATTGGCCGCGTAAGCGGTTTCCAGAATGAGAAGGTCCGACAGTTCCGTGTCGATGTCGACACCGACACTTTCATTAAACCGGGCCTGGAGCGTATCACTGACAATCTTGTTGGACTCAACCGCATTTTCTGCATTCGCCGCCTGCGTCGATTGGAAATCAACAATCCGACGGGTGAAAGAGTCAATTGTCCCGGAGAACGGCGACGTGCTGCTGCCAATACCGGAATCTGAAGCGTAGGTCCGTGAATTGCTGGTTAGTCGAGCGATCAAATCGAGAGGTCGTGTCGGATCGCCGATATCCGTAGCCGGACTTGTATTGTAAACAACCAGAAGCGAGTTGTCCGCCACCAAACTCTGATTGACGCGAATACGATGCGCCAAGCCTTGTTTCTGTCCGCCATTGTCGAGACTATTGGAATAGATCCTCTGAGCATTACCATCGACAAACAAAGCAATGCCGGTTCCCGCATCAATAAGGGCTGACGGGGTGACAGTGGTAGACAGAGCATCAATGTCGGACGTCCCCGCAACCCCATCATCAACAAACCGCAGCAGCGTACCCGACGGGTTCGAAACAACCACCTCAGCCGGCAAAGCCGCATTCAGGTCGTTGACAATATCACCAATCGATTGCGTCCAATCGATCCCAATCACGATATCGTTTGGATTGTTGGTCGCACTATTGGCAAGCGGCAAGATGCTTGGATCTTCAACTTTGATGATCGTTACCGTGGTTGACGTCCCGCCAATCGTATAGGTCAGATTGATGGTATTGCCAGAAAGCAGCGAGGCAGTATCAACTTCAAATCCTGTGGCGGCACCCGCTGTAGCAGCTGTCCCAGCTGTTGTCTCCGCTGACAAGGACAGAATAAGTTCCGACGCAAGTTCATCCAGCTGAGCTTGTGCCTCAGGCAACACATTATCGCGTAGGTTGATAAGCGCCGCGATTTCACCAGACCGAAACGCCCCCGATGCGATCAAATCTATTTTGGTCGTACCGGAGGTGAGCGTAATTGTCCCAACATTGCGCAGCGCAGGGTCGGAATTGTAGAGAGATGTTGTCCCAATCGATGTTCGCTCATCAAATGAAATATCCGCAGATGTTGAATCAAGGAGAGCAAAACCACCCCCCGTGAAGAGACTAACCGCACCGTCATCCCGGCTTACGACATTGATGTCCATCAGCTGTGAGAGACGGTCAATGGCGAGGTCTCGTTGATCCTCAAGATCAGCTGCCTCACCCGTTGTCGCGTGCCCAAGGACGATCTGATTGTTGAGGCTCGCCACACGTTTTAGCTGTTCATTAGCCTCGCGTACCGCATTGGCGAGACCATGCTCCGCTTCAAGCCGCAACTGTTGAACCAGCTCCGATGAGCCATTCAACGCATCGGCAAAATCATCGGCCTCCGCAAGAACGTTCGCCCGAATGGACGCATTTTCCGGCGTCGTTGCCAGCGACTGAAATGCCGTAGTTAAGTCAGCTAAACGTCCAGCGAGAGACAGCCCCGATTCAGGAGCTCCCAGCGCTGAATCAATACGGTTGAGATATGTCGAGAGGGTCTGAGAGGCGATTGTGTCCGCTCGGGAGATCCGCAACTGTTGTTGCTGGAATATATCAATGTCCCGTTGCGCCGCTGAAAAAGCAACACCAATGCTCTGACCGTTGGCCAACACGCTTGAGGTTGTGACTGACTTACGAGAATAACCGGGCGTGCTTGCATTCGCGATATTCCGCGAAACAATATCAATCCCAGCTTGCGTCGCTTTCAGACCGCTAATGGAGGAATTGAGCGCGTTGGTCAGAGTCATTGTGTTGCCGTTACGTCAGAGGGAGATAGCCAAGCGGGCTTAAGTTGATCGACTATCGGATCATATTGAGAGCTTCGGTGATCATTTCATCAGCCGTCGTCACAATCCGAGTATTTGCCGAATAGGCCTGCTGCGTGATGATCAGTTTCGAAAACTCATCCGCAATGTCGACATTTGACCCTTCAAGCGCGGCGGCAACGATGTCACCTCCCCCACCGATCAATGCTTCACCAGAATCCTGTGTGGCAAGAAAAGCCCCACCGTCCGCCTTCTGGAGTGCATTGGGGTCGTTAAACCGCACCACACTCACCTCCGCCAGATCAACGGATTTCCCGTTGGAATAGGTACCCACAATCCGACCATTGTTGGACATTGCGATATCGATCAATGCGCCGGCTGCATAACCGTCCTGATCAAGTGCATTCACAGTGACTGTCCCACTGGAGGCATCAAACTGGGTAACATCGGACGAGCCATGGTTGAGCGTGATATTACCCAGATTGGTCCCGTTGACGGTCAAGGCCGTAACTGTCGTCGAATTCACCGCAGGTACTAGCCGGCCACCGGAGAAAACGTAATCCTGACCCACATTGGTCCATTTGGCAGCTGTACCTGTTGCACTGTCGCTGTTCTTGTAGAACAGGTTCCATGTATCACCACCACCCGTACCGGCGGTATTTGCCTCATTATCAATCTTTGCCCAGCGGAGCTGAACCTGCGTAGGTGCCCCAAGAGCGTCATAAAGAGTGATCGAACCACCAGAGAGAGAGCTGTCCAAGAACTGGCTTTCATCTGCAGCCTGAACAAAACCGTTACCCGCGCCGGGTGTGATCGTGGTTGGGTCATTGGCATAACCCGCGCCCAGCACAAGCTCGCTGCCCACCACGGCGGTGTCAGCATTTACAGTTTTTGGATAGCTCGGAAGGTTAGCTTCATATTCAACGGTTGTACTCGCCTTCGCTTCAAGAAAAGCACTGTTGATGTTGATAGGGCTTGTGACATTACCAACCGGGTTCCCACTTATCGGGTCGATGGCAACCCCTTGAAGGAAATACCCTGAGCTGTTCACAAGGTAACCATTTCGGTCGAGCTCAAAATCACCCTGGCGGGTGTATCGATCAACATCGAGCAAAACAGGCTGATTGTCGAGCGTACCGACTGGCTTTGAAACGACAAAGAACCCTGGTCCATTAATAGCAATATGGGTTTTCACCGGGCTGGAGTTGACCGCACCTTGCACATTGTTTGTGTAGGCGGGCTGCGCATAGGTCGTACCTGGCAGATGGAAATTTTGACCGCTTGCTGTGACGGAATCATAGAAACTCGTGTCCGTCCGCTTGAACCCCGTCGTTTGCGAGTTCGCGATATTGTCTGAAATATGGGCCAACGCAGTGGCTTGTGCTCGGATACCCGAAATGGCTGTCGATATCGCACCGTTAAAGCTCATCTTTCCAATCTCCTTAAAACTACCCGGGCATAACCCGAAAATACCTTGGCCTTCTAAAAGCAAGGGATGGGCCAGATATTTATCTAAGTAGTTTCAATGAGTTAGGCTAATTCGCCCCTAGGCAAACAAGGCAAAAACCAAATCTTACCCGGCAATTTCTGCCTGTTCTCCCGCAACCCGGCAAAGATACACTCCCCGTTCGCAAACCAATCTTCTTATGCATTTTGGCAAGGCCGACGCCACGTCAACCTCCAGGTTGTCCGTATATGCACAGGCCTTTTGCTTGAATGGCTGAGCCGCTACCCCTAGGTTCTGTGACAATTAGCAACAGGGAACTGGGCCGACAGATCAGCCGATCAAAAAAGCCCCAAAAATCAGCCGAGGAAGCATGAAGTTCGAAGGTACAAAAGACTATATCGCCACAGACGATCTGCGCATTGCTGTGAACGCAGCCATCACGCTGGAACGCCCCCTTCTCATCAAGGGTGAACCCGGAACAGGGAAAACAGTTCTGGCGGAAGAAATGGCAACAGCGCTCAACGCCGAACTCATCACCTGGCACATCAAATCAACGACCAAAGCGCAGCAGGGTCTCTATGAGTATGACGCTGTCTCACGGTTGCGTGACAGCCAGCTTGGCGACGAACGCGTCAAAGACATTTCCAACTACATCTCGCGCGGAAAACTCTGGGAAAGCTTCAGCCGGGGCGAACGCCCTGTGCTTCTGATCGACGAAATCGACAAAGCAGACATCGAATTCCCCAATGACCTTTTACTCGAACTCGATCGCATGGAGTTCTTCGTTTACGAAACCGGCGAAACAATCAAAGCAGAACAGCGCCCCATTGTGGTCATCACGTCCAACAATGAAAAAGAACTGCCGGACGCGTTCCTGCGCCGTTGTTTCTTCCACTACATCAAGTTCCCAGACGAAGACACGATGAAACAGATCATTGATGTCCACTACCCGCAGCTCAAAGGTCGCCTCATCCAGGAAGCCCTCAACATTTTCTACGAAATTCGTGATGTACCAGGTTTGAAGAAGAAGCCATCAACATCCGAACTGTTGGATTGGTTGAAACTTCTCATGTCCGAAGATATTTCCCCGGAAATGCTGAAAGAGCGCGATCCAACCAAGCTTATTCCGCCGCTCCACGGYGCATTGCTCAAAAACGAGCAAGACGTCCATCTGTTCGARCGCCTTGCCTTCCTCGCCCGYCGGGAACGGAATTAGAGCAAAACGAAATCGGAGGCAGATATGTTCGTACATTTCTTTCATGAGTTGAAATCGGCCAATGTGCCGGTTTCACTCCGCGAATATCTGACATTGCTTGAAGCGATGGAYAARAATGTAATCCAGAACAAGGTKGAGGAATTCTAYTACCTCTCCCGCTCRGCCTTRATTAARGACGAGCGCAATCTGGAYAARTTCGACCGYGTTTTCTCCCAYGTCTTCAAGGGYCTGGATWCGCTGGAGGAARGCGATCTTGCTCAAATTCCYGAWGACTGGTTGAAAACACTCACTGAAAAATTCCTGACCGAAGAAGAAAAGGCGCAGATCGAAGCGCTGGGTGGTTGGGAAAAAATYATGGARGAGCTGCAAAAACGYCTTGAWGAGCAAGACGAACGCCACGAAGGCGGCAGCAAGTGGATCGGRACAGGGGGCACSTCCCCGTTCGGCGCAAATGGCTACAATCCTGAAGGTGTCCGTATTGGCCAGAAAGAAGGCCGCCACGGCAAAGCCGTCAAAGTCTGGGACAAGCGCGAGTACAAGAACCTCGACGACAGTGTCGAGCTTGGCACCCGCAACATCAAAATGGCATTGCGCCGTCTCCGCCGGTTTGCTCGCGAAGGTCATGCCGACGAGCTCGACCTTGCAGATACGATCAACTCGACCGCTCGCAAGGGCTATCTCGACATCAAGATGGTCCCAGAGCGTAAGAACAAGATCAACGTTCTGATCTTTTTCGATGTTGGCGGTTCCATGGACAGCCACATTAAGCTCTGTGAGGAATTGTTTTCAGCGGCGCGCACTGAATTCAAGAACATGGAATATTTCTACTTCCACAACTGTCTTTACGAATACGTGTGGAAGGACAATCACCGCCGCCATCAAGAGCGCATGAACACCTGGGATGTGCTGCACAAATACCCGTCGGACTACAAAGTCATTTTCGTGGGCGACGCCACAATGTCTCCTTACGAAATCACCTATGCAGGGGGTTCCGTGGAGCATTGGAACGAAGAGCCAGGCGGGATTTGGCTGGAACGGATGCAGCAAGTCTATGAAAGCGCCATCTGGCTGAACCCCGTGGCAGAACGCCACTGGGAATACACGCCTTCTGTTCAGGTCATTGAACAGATCTTCCAGGACCGCATGTTCCCCCTCACGCTTGAGGGGCTGGATGGGGCGATGAAAGAATTGTCCCGCGCAACCTGAACAGCACAGCGCGCTCGAAACAAACCATTAGCGAAAAGGCCCCCACTGCGGGGCCTTTTCGTATTTTGGCCTATACTCAGGCAACAGGCCGTCTCACAAGAACGTGAGGACAAGACCCTTACAAATCGCGAGCTCACTCTTACCTCTCTCAGAGCAGAGGAGAATGCATATGYAACTGAATGCAGATCTGACAAAGCGCGCTGTCGTAGATAGCTCAACAATTGACTGGGTCCCCTCGCCTCTCCCCGGTGTTGAGCGCCGTATGYTGGAGCGCGACGGTGAAGAAGTRGCGCRCGCAACCACCATYGTGCGCTATGCSCCAGAGAGCTATTTCGATGCCCACCTYCACGAYATGGGGGAGGAGTATGTTGTCCTYGAAGGYATTTTCTCMGACGARCACGGYGATTTCGGCCCYGGYTTTTATGTMCGSAACCCGCCCGGCTCCCGTCAYCGYCCTCAYTCMAAARRYGGYTGYACGATCCTGGTCAARCTCCGCCAGATGGACCGGRRTGATCGCACYCAGGTGAACATCGACACGAGCAAAGGTGACTATGTGGAAACAGGTGTCCCRGGGCTCACGGTCCTTCGTGTCCACGAGGACGARCGCGAACAGGTWRGCTTTTTCCGGTTTGCGSCAGGCACAAARRTRCCTCTGCATGAACATRTGGGYGGRGAAGAATTCTACGTGATWGAGGGGTCRCTCTCKGAYGCYAATGGCACCTACAAWAAGGGAACCTGGGTWCGGCAGSAGCACRGAAGTWCYCACGAAGTCACAAGCGAMGAAGGYTGTCTTCTCTATTCCAARTCAGGCCATCTGCCACGTTAGGCTGACAGCCAAATCAACGAGCGACAAAGCAAACCATTTTGCACAATTGGATCTGGCGAACCCTGGGTAAACCTGTAATCTCCGGCGAAAAGGGGCATTGAATGGTAAAGTTTGTGAAATCCTTGAGCCGAGGTCGTTGGCGCCGGACTGAAGTTCTGCTCATGCTGATGGCCGCAGCCGTGCCCCTGTCATTCGCCACATGGCAGTCTCTTCTCAACAATTTTGCCATCGAACGGATTGCATTTACCGGTGCCGAGATGGGCGTGTTGCAATCGTTGCGCGAAGTGCCGGGCTTTCTCGCTTTTACCTTTGTCTTCATCTTGCTGATATTGAAAGAGCAAAGTTTTGCGCTGATATCCCTCGCACTGCTTGGCGTTGGCGCAGCCCTCACGGGCTTCTTTCCCAGCGCCATCGGTCTTTATTGCACCACCGTCCTCATGTCGATCGGCTATCACTATTACGAAACAGCTCAACAGTCCCTGGCGCTGCAATGGTTGCCCAAGGGCGAGACCCCCGTCGTGCTGGGCCGTCTTTTGGCGGTAGGAGGTTTTGCAAGCCTTATCGCCTATGGTCTGATTTTCATCATCTGGGAATGGCTTCAGCTCGACTACAAGTGGGTCTACCTCGCAGGTGGTGCAATAACCACCGTGATAGCCCTCGTCGCCTGGCTGGCCTTTCCCCAGTTTGAGGCCCCTGTCCCTCAACGCAAAACGCTGGTCCTGCGGTCTCGCTACTGGCTGTACTACGCCCTGACTTTCATGGGCGGTGCGCGACGCCAGATATTTGTCGTTTTCGCGGGCTTCATGATGGTGGAGAAATTCGGCTACTCCGTCACCGCCATCACCTTGCTGTTTCTGGTCAATCAGGCATTCAACATGGTCCTCGCCCCAAAAATCGGGGCCCTCATTGCCTACTTTGGAGAACGGCGCGCATTGACCTTCGAATATATTGGCCTGATTGGCATTTTCGTAACCTACGCCTTTGTGGAAGATGCAACGCTCGCGGCTGTGCTCTATGTGATCGACCACGCCTTCTTTGCGCTCGCCATTGCCATGAAGACCTACTTCCAGAAGATCGCCGATCCTGCCGACATTGCCCCAACAGCCGGCGTGGCTTTTTCGATCAACCACATCGCGGCCGTGGTGATCCCCGCCGCCTTTGGTCTCATCTGGTTGGTAAACCCCAGTCTTGTATTTCTGCTTGGAGCGGGAATGGCGGCCATATCGCTTGCGTTTTCCCGACTGATCCCAACGCACCCGGAACCGGGGAAAGAATTACGCTGGCACAAGCCTCTGTTTGGTGCCCAGCCTGCCGACTGAACGGGATTAGTGAAAATCCCGGCTCTTGGGCATAAGGCGCGCCGCTCTGAGCTGACGCTCATAAAGTCTTTGCAGCCCCTGCTCATCTGACCTCGCTTCCGCTGAGCCGTCCGTCAGACATGTCAGTTCATGGGTCCAGTCATCCAGCCAGTCCGCGATGACATGAATAACAAGGCCTTCTTTCTGCACCCGACCTCGCACGGCCAACAAACGAGCCTGAAGCACCGTCTTGCGATAGCGTTCAAAAATCTTCGGCCAGATAATAATATTGGCGATGCCTGTTTCATCTTCGAGCGTGGCAAAAATTACCCCACTGGCCGTTCCCGGCCTCTGCCTGACCAGCACCAGCCCCGCAAGATTAACCCGCGTGCCATCCCGGACCGTGCTGAGCTGCGCGTTGCTAATCACCCGCCTGGATGTGAAAGAACTCCGCAAGAACGAGATCGGGTGCGCTTTCAGAGAAAGCCGCATGGTCGCATAATCATTCACCACATGCTCGCCAAGCGGCATGGGCGGCAGGTGAACATCTGCCTCATCCTGAAAACCTTTTTGCTCCAGATGATCGAACAAGGGCAAGGCTGCAGGCGACTTGCCATTCTGTCCTTCGCGGTGGCGCCCCCACCCGCCAAGCCCGCGCACCCCCCAAAGAGCATCACGACGATCAAGCCCGATGGACCGAAACCCATCTGCATTCGCCAAAACCTCGATAACCCGTGGGCTCAACCCGGTCCGCAACCAAAGGTCACGAACGGAATCATATCCACCTTGACGTTTCTCGACGAGAACCTCTGCAGCGTCTGCCCGGTATCCCTTGATTTGCCGAAGCCCCAACCGCACAGCACAATGATGCTTGGGCTTTGTCCCCCACTTCTCAAGATTGAAGACATGCCCGTCCCCCTGCGGCTCGGAGGGCGACACCTTCTCCAAGGTGCCATCCCAGTCAGACCTGTTCACATCCGCTGCCAGCACCTCCACGCCGTGTTCCCGTGCGTCACGGACAAGCTGGGCAGACGCATAAAAGCCCATYGGCTGAGAATTGAGGATCGCCGCACAAAACACATCTGGATAATGACACTTGAGCCARGCCGACACATACACAAGCAGCGCAAAWGAAGCCGCATGGCTTTCCGGAAATCCGTAATCRCCAAACCCTTCAATCTGYTTGAAACACCGCTCCGCAAAATCTTGTTCATAGTCGCGGGCAACCATTCCATYGATAAACTTCTCTTTGAAATTGTAGATCGTTCCATTGCGCCGGAATGTCGCCATCGCACGCCGCAACCCATCTGCTTCCTGTGGTGTAAAGCCTGCTGCAACAATCGCGATCTTCATCGCCTGTTCCTGGAAAAGCGGCACMCCTTTKGTCCGGCTCAASACCTCGCGCAAYTCTTCRGAAGGATAGTCCTCAGCTTCTTCCCCGTTCCGRCGACGCAGGTAGGGRTGCACCATGTCACCCTGAATRGGGCCAGGCCGTACAATCGCCACCTCCACCACCAGGTCGTAAAAAATCCGWGGCTTAAGGCGCGGYARCATGGACATCTGMGCCCGGCTTTCCACCTGAAAGACACCCACCGWRTCCGCYTCRCACAACATGTCRTAAACAGCCGGGTCRCCTTGAGGGACCGTGCGCAGCCCGTGYYGYACCCCATAATRTGTTTCCAGCAGATCRAAAGCCCGRCGGATGCAGGACARCATMCCAAGCGCCARAACATCWATCTTCAAAATGCCAAGCGTATCCAGATCATCCTTGTCCCATTCAACAATSGTGCGRTCYTTCATCGCYGCATTCTGGATAGGAACAATCTGATCCARCGGCCCCTTCGTAATGACAAAGCCTCCCACATGTTGAGACAGGTGCCGTGGAAATCCGATCAGCTCACCCGCCATCGAAAGCGCCATGGCGATCAATGGATTGTCCGGGTCAAGTCCGGCCTGACGCACCTGCTCTGCCGCAACACCCTTTGACGACCAGCCCCAGGTCATCCGTGCCATCGCCCCAACAATATCCTCCGACAGCCCCATCGCCTTGCCTACTTCACGAATGGCACTGCGCGCACGATAGGTGATCACCGTCGCAGCCAGCCCTGCCCGGTGCCGACCGTATTTCTCATAGATGTATTGAATGACCTCCTCACGTCGCTCATGCTCAAAGTCGACATCAATATCCGGCGGTTCATTTCTATTAGCGGAGACAAACCGCTCGAACAGAAGGTCAATCTCGGTAGGGTCAACAGCCGTAATACCAAGGCAATAACAAACCGCTGAGTTGGCCGCGGACCCCCGCCCCTGACAAAGAATTTTCTGCTCATTGGCAAAGCGCACAATGTCGTACACCGTGAGAAAATAGGGCGCGAATTTCAGCTGCTCTATCAGAGCTAACTCATGATCAAGTGTCTGGCGCAGTTTTTCGAAGATGCCATCGGGAAACTTCGTCGCAACCCCTTCCCATGTCAGTTTTTCCAGAAGGGCTTGAGGGGAGAGCTCATCATCAAACACATCGTCAGGGTATTCGTACGCCAGCTCATCAAGCGAAAAGGAACAGCGCTCGACAATCCTTGTCGTTTCCGCCACGGCGGTCTCAAATCCTGAAAATATCCGGAGCATTTCCCGCGCGTCTTTCAGGTGACGCTCCGCATTGGCCTCCAGCCGAAAGCCAGCGTCACGAATGGTGCAGTGTTCGCGGATACACGTCATAATGTCATGCAGCCGTCGGCGTTCCGGCACGTGATAGAGCACATCATTCGTCGCCACGAGAGGCACGCGGGCTCCATCAGCAATATCCAAGAATTGCTGAAACCGCCGCGCATCATCACCGTTGTAAAGCCGGTTCACCCCAAGCCAGACATTGTCTGGAAAGTGAGCAGCAAGCTCCCCAAGAGAAGACAAAAAAGACGGCCCTGGAATAAGGGGCGGCATGACAATGAAACATTGCCCCTCACCATGGGAATAAATGTAGGCAAGGGTGAGATAGCATTCCCCTTTGGGCGCACGCCGATTGCCAAGCGTCAGAAGTTGGCAAAGCCGTGCATAAGCGTCCCGGCTTTGCGGATAGGCAATCACTTCAAACCCATCTTGGGTGATGAGCCGAACACCGGGCAGAAAGCGCAGCCCGATCTCCTTCGCGGCTTTATGCGCGCGTACAATCCCGGCAAAACTATTCCTGTCTGCCACCCCGATAGCACTCAGCCCCAATTCCTTAGCGGTGTTCGCCAACTCATCAGCATGTGACGCACCCCGCAGAAAACTAAAATTGCTGGTGATGGCCAGTTCCGCGAAAGTACTCACCCGAACACACCATGGACATACCATTGGGGCGTATCTGTTTCACGCCCCAGCAACCCGTCCCGGTACAACCAGAAACGCCGACCCTCTCTATCTTCCACCCGGTAATAGTCCCGCACATGCGCGGGCCTGCGCTGACGCCACCATTCCGGGGCAATTCGCTCAGGCCCTTCTGACCTAGCCACATGATATGTCACCCGCCGCCAGCGGAACTGACGGGGTGGCCCGTCAGGCACTTCGGCAATGGCTTCCACAGGCTCTGCACACAGCAGCATGCGCAAGGGACGGCCAATGCGCTGCCTCTCTTCCATGCGCCAATCAGGGGGCTTTCTGTCTTCTTCCAATGGGCGAATGCCGGCAACGGCGGGGACAAAAACAACTGCACGTTCGGGCATATGGCTTTCGCGTGGTTCAAACCGCCCCACCCGTTCAAAGCCCAAGCGATTGCCCAGCCGATCAACAAGAAAGCCCAAATCAGCCGGGCGTCGTTTCAAGCGGCTCTTCTTCGCCTCGGTCATGTCAGCCTGAGTTGGTGCAAGCGGGTCTGCCGCCGTCACGGTGAGGACCATGGCCTCGATACCAAGTCCGATTTCCAGATCATGACCAAACCCCGTCAGCCGTTCTGAAAAAAGCGCTGCAAGGTGTGCCGCGTCATCACTCGGCCCGCTGGTGCCAACCTGAACCTCAATCCGCACACCATCGGTCCGAAACAGATGGAGCTGTAAGGCTCGGCCCCCCTGCTGAGTGCCCTTCAGCAGAGGCACCATGTCGTCACTCAAAAGCCGGATGGCCTGCTCAATGTCGGCCAGCACCATGAGCCCTTCAACAAATGTCCGGCGTGTGCGAAACACCACCAGTGGCACATCGGGCGACACGGGTTCAGCCGCCCGGTCCAAGGCTTGGTCCAAACGTTCCGCCAGCACCTTGCCAAACCGCGCGACCAGAGGCGCGCGCGGAAGCTTGCGAAGGTCGCTTATCCGCTTCACCCCCAACCGGGCTAAATCGTCCACCATAGACATGCCGATCCGCAAGGCTGCCAGCGGCAAAGGATCAAGGCTCACAGCCACCTGGTCTTTTGCGATGAGGGCAACCGCCCGCTCCCCAGACGAAGTGCCAAACCGCGCAATCGCCCAGGCCGCCCCCGGACAGGGCGCAATGCCGACACGGGCCGGAAAACCAAATCCGGCAAAGCGCGACACAATGTCGGCAGCCATGCGCGCCTCTCCTCCAAACAAGTGCGCGCAGCCTGCAATATCAAGAAGAATACCATCGGGTTCTTCATGCATGGAGGCAGGGTCCGGCACTGTCCACGGCGTATAGCGACCACACCAGTCACTCACCTGCTTGAGCATCCGGGCGTCGCCATGCACATCCGCCTCATGCACCCCAAGCCCCGGCGCCACCGCCAAAGCATCCGCCAGCAGCTGCCCCCGTGAGACACCGAGTGCCCGCGCGGCATTGTTCAAAGCCACAACACGCTCCCCCCCCTGKCGGGAGGCCCGAAGAGCCARRGGYTKTGTGSCATCRAGACCGCTTGCCCGRACAAGGCGGTGCACCGGCCAGTCTGGCRCCCAGATCGACAAGACCCGTTTTTCTGATCTCTGMRCTCGCCTCATCAYCAACCYRCTGAAAGCYRYCAAAATCTCTYTGNAAAAAGAGAACAAAATAGGAACAYTTGARTGTGCCGGAAAGCGTGACTTAAGGCGAGTCTGTTTTCGAGTATGCTKAAAAYCTGCCTGTTCATCGGAGACCTACATGACCCGYTTTKCCCCCGTTTCGCTGCTKATCCTCACTGGCTTCTTGCTTGCTGCCTGCGCAAGTCCTGCAGACCGCGCCCGCGAACAAGCCCTGCTYRATCGSACYGAYCWCCATCACTGTCTCGACCTCGGCTTCGAAGARGGAACAGARGCCTATGGAAAYTGCCGCCTCAAGCTGAAGGAAATCCGCGCAGCACAAAAAGAACCCAAYAATCCAAGCTTCGGCGTTGGGATCGGCATTGGCATTGGGCTTTAAGCGATGAAACAGACAAATCTCATTGCAAGTCTGGCGCTCATGGCGTTGCTGGCCGCTTGCAGCACACCTCAGGAGCGTACCGCCAAAGCTAAAACCCAACGCACCACAGATAATATGGAATGCTCAAGCTTAGGCTTTAATCCGGCAACAGAAGGATTTGCCAATTGCCTTTTGCGCCTGAAAGAAATCCGTGCGCAGGAAGCAAGAACCAGAGCCCTGAACAACACACAGCGCAACGCTTTCAGCCCTTGGCGTTGGCCCCATCAGCGCTATCGCTATCCTTATTGGTATTAAATTTTCCATCAGCCAACCTCCCGCATCGGCGTATCCACCTGTTCTGCTGAGCGCACAACAATTGGCGCAAGTATCCGCTGCGGAGGATTGACAACCTGCCTGAAAGCACCGACCAGCCCATCCCAGGAAAGAGAGGTAGAGAACGACTGACCTCCCTTGCATTTTTCCAACTCCACCTGCCAACAAGACGCTGCTGTCATTTGTCGGGGCACGCCTCCCTCAGTCGGACTTGCTGAAATCTTCCAGCGTGTAAGCGCTGCACTCGGGCTCAACATTTCTCCATGTCCCCGCAACAAGATCAGAGGTGTCCCTCTATCCTCCGCCCCCAGATGAAGACGTCGGCTGGCCCGCAAATTAAAATGTCGTGATGTGGCCGGCACTTCTCCCACCACCGCCGCAAACACGCCCGCCCGGACGCATTCCTCCAGCGCCCAGAGCATATCGGGTTCCCGTGCAGGGTTCACGAGCAGCAGCCGGGAGGGATCAATTCCAAAAGCAGCAAGCCCCGGTCCATAAAGCGGCCCCTGGTCATAAGTCCCCCAGCCCTGCTGACACCAGGCAATCAACCCCTCTTTTCCCAAAGCCATGTCCGGGCCGTGAGGGGGTGCGTCCAGAGACGTTTGAGAAGCCCGCGCCGCAAGGGCTGCCGCAAAGCCAATGGCCGCCCCCATATCGCCATAAGCACGCGCTGTCACTTCGTGAACACCACAGCGCGCCAATCCACCACCGGGGAGACGGGTATCAACCGCCTCAAGCCCAAGCTTGAACCGTGTCTCCGCCTGTTGTTGGGGCGAAGCTTCCAATGCTGCAATCTGCGTACGCAGACCAGCTACCAGTTCAGATTTTTCTCTTGAGAGCATGGAACACAACCTAATGTTCTCTTTATGTTCTCTTTATGTTCTCATTCAAATAAGAGAGAGTCAAGCGGCCTTCCGCGCCAGCATCTTCACCAGCCCCTGCGCCGTTGACGCGTGCACAATCTCAAATCCAGCCGCTTTGAGCTGTGTCCGGACCTGGTTCTCCCCCAGTCGCAATTTCGGATAGGAACTCTTGTGCAGCGTCCAACTCTCGCCCTCCCGGCGGTAGATCAGATCGTGCACCTCCACGTGCTCACCCCGGTCTTCCAGAAAACAGGTCATGATGCGATCCTGCGTCGCAGCAAGGGGAATAAACCTGTCCATCCCTTCCAGAACAACGGTCAGATCGCGAAAGCTCAACAGCAATTGCCCCCGTGGTGCCAGCGCTGCCCATACCGCTTGAAAGAACAGGTCGACAGCGTCCCTATCTGTCAGGTGAGAGAGCGTGTCTCCCAGACAGACGGCCAATTCAAAGCCCGGCATCAGCGTGCCCAGCAGCGCCGTCATATCGCCCCTCAGCGCCCGAACATTGAGCCCCTGGCACCGACGTTCCAGTTCAGCCAGCAGCTCTTCTGACAGGTCCACAGCTGTGACCAGATATCCAAGTTCGGCCAGCGCTACACTTTGGCACCCGGGACCGGCACCCAGGTCCACTGCCCGTGCCCGTCCCGTCTCGCATTCCAGATCAAATCCGCAAAAAAGGCCCTTGTCCCTCCGCACACGCACATCAAAATCGCCAACCTCCGTGAGGTAATCAGCGGCCAGCAATTCTCTGTAATGGGTTTCAGCGTCCACCATCGAAAGAATCCATATAAAGACATAAAGAAGTCTTTATATACTATCCTTCGGCTTCCACAAACCCTTTCCACTGGCGCATATAGTCGACGAACCGCGCGCTCAGCCCCTGGTCCTGCAGATACTGCGCGGAGACAGGAACAACGACAGGCGTAAAGTCTGAGGCTTCAGCCAGCTGATTGGGGAAATCATGGGTGAGGATCGCAGCCCGTCCTAACAGAACAAAATCACACCCTTCCTCCAGACACCGTTGTGCATCTTCAGGACGTGCGACTTTGCCAGCAACACCCAACCGAACGTTGCCGCGGTCCAGCTCGGTGAAATAGGACATGAGCGTCCGGCCTTTGAACGCCTCGTCGGTTGGTTCCTTGAAAACGTTCCACAGCGACATATCCAGATAGTCGATTTTGTCGTCTCGCATCAGCCGTTGCGCGACGTCCACAATTTCGTCCAGCTTGACGTCAAACCGCTCCGGCGACAGGCGCACGCCGAGCTGAAAATCAGCACCACACCGGGCACGTATACCGTCGATAATATCAAAGAGTGGACGCGCCCGGTTTTCCAGCGAGCCGCCATATTGATCATCCCGCAGGTTTACCCCCGGACTTAAAAATTGACACAGAATATACCCGTGCGCCCCATGCAGTTCGACGCCATCAAAGCCCGCCTTCTCTGCCCGTTCCGCAGCAGTGATAAAATCTTCAATCAACTGCTCGACTTCAACGGTCGTTATCGCGCGGGCATCAAACTCCTCATTGTCTGAGGGACAATGAGGCTTCTCCCCAATCAAATCGGCAGGCGAGCGCATACCCGCATGATGCAGCTGCACCACAGCAACACTGCCTTCTGCCTTAATGGCGGCCGCTAATCGCATAAGCCCTTCCAGATGATCATCGGAAAAAATACCCAACTGTCCTGGAAATCCCTGGCCCACAGCCTGCACATGTGCGGCACAGGTCATAGTCAGGCCAAAGCCCCCCTTGGCCCGCATGGTGAGCCAGTGAAATTCCTCATCAGACAGACGACCATCATCATGACTTTGAGTATTGGTCAAGGGTGCCAGCATGAAGCGGTTCTTCATGTCCGGGCCCCGCGTGAAAGAAAGCGGTGCGAACAGATTTGTCATTTTTTCCAAACTACATTTTTAGAAAGATTCAGGCTTCTTGGGCAGTGCCCCAATAATTGAAACCCGCAAACTGCGGAGTGTTGGGCAAATACATGGTCTCCAGATTGCGAACTTTAAATCCGCCCTGTTCCAACAATGCCGGGATATCGCGATTAACATTGCACCCGCCCGCCAAACGTTTCCAAATCGGATTAATCCGGCTTTGCCACTTTTGAACATTCACGTCGGGGGCAAGCCCATGTTCACAAAAGATGAGATTTCCACCAGGTCTCAACACCCGGCGCATCCCCTCCAGGGCCTTGTGCGTATCGGGAATAGTGCAAAGAGCATAGGTCACAAGAACCGTATCAACCGAATTGGCTTCCAGCGGAATTTCTTCTCCCGGCAGACCGATAAACTCAACATCAAAACCCAAGCCCTCGGCGCGTTTGCCAGCAATCTTCCAACTTTCCTCTGAGGGATCAAGGCCGATCACTTTTTCAATCCGGGACGGATCATAATGTTCGAGGTTGAGGCCTGTTCCAATGCCGATTTCCAGCACCCGGCCCTCGGCAAGCGGCACCACCTTTTTTCGCTGGTATGCGATTGGCGGCGCACCACAGGCAAATTTGCTGTTGATGATGCGAGGTACAATATATTTTTCGTAAAAGCCCATCAGATCCTCCCAATTTCATTTGGGCGGAGTATAGGCCAAAAAGAGTGGGTCAGCGCCAGTCAGAAACACCAAATCGCAGAAGTCCATCGCCGGAAATGGGGCCAACAAGGCGCCCACGCCCACGAAACGCAAGAATTCCCCCGCGGACTATGTTCGCTTGCCTGAGAGGCGAGAGGGTTCGAATGCCTTTGGACAAGGCCTCCCAGATATCCTCCGGTGAGGGAATGGTAGGACGGCTGGCCATTGCCGACAGCTCCACTGCATCCGCCACCAGGACGGCACTAAGAGCAGCTTCGGCTGTTGACGCCGCATAGACGGCCACGGCGTCCGCGTCCCCATCTGCGCTTTCAGGCACACGCGAGCCCGCAACCGCAATGCCACCCCGCGCATTACCCGGTTGCAGAGCACGGACGACTTCAAGCCAGAGGGCACCCCGGGACGCAGCAGGCACATCCAAAGCAGTCCCTTCCTCAATCACAAATGCACAACACTCCCCGCTCGCAACATAGGCAGCCATCAGAGAGGTATCTGACGACCGCATGGCAGAGAGGGCCTGGTCGGCGAGCGCGCCGGTGAGCGCATACCGTGCCGCCATTGCGGAATGTTCTGCATGACCCGCATGGGCTGCGGTTCGTGCAGCTTCAAGTGCCACACGCGCTGCTTCACTACGCGGCAATACGTCCAGCGATCCACCGGATACCAAATGAAGATCAGACATCGCATCTCCAGACAGAGACTTCAGACGAGAAACACCCAGGTCCAGGGCAGTCTCCACCCCAGCTCCCTGCGCACTCGGGTCGGCTGTTGCTCCCAAAAGAAAGGACACACCGTCAATGGTCTCAATACGAAAGCTCAAAACAAATTCTCCTCTGCGTCCAACTCAGAGGCCTCTACCCGCCTAATCCCGGCGCTGTCCAGATACCATCACTGTTTGCGTCAACATAAATCGGGTTCGAGAATGCGTAAGGCCGCAGCTTCGGATAGACCGCCTGATAGTCAGCCCCCGCCTCACCGCTGACTTCAACAATCACAAAGCTATCCTTCTCGAACGACAGCTGGACCTCAAACAATTCATCTCGGGTTATGGGAACCGTCAGCACAATTTCCCCATTCACGACCACATTCAAGGATGACACATCCACCCAGTCCGCCGCCGCAACACGAACCCGGAGCGTGGCCTGCGCACCCGAAATTGTATCACCCATCGAGGCACTCGCCCCCGAACCGTTCAATGACACATTGAGCAACGGCCCCGTCGTGCCATAAAGCCGCCCCTCGCGAACCGCATCCGCAATTTCTGTTGCCGCAAAACCTTGGATCGTATCATCGGCGACGGCGACCATATTGCGCGGCATTCCGACCTGCTCCCAAACCGTGTGGGAATCACTGTTGGCCGTTCCGGTCAATCGAAATCCCTGTGCGATCAGCGATAGCCAGTCCCGACGCAGAGCCGTTTCTGCCTCTTTCGCAGACCCGTTCAGAATTTCCATCGCGTCAAAATCGATGTCGCGGGTTCCTGTCACACTATCTCTCTCAACCAAACGGGCATTGCCCGCTTCCGTGATGGGAATTCCGGCATTGAAAGAATGCCCAACACCCAAATGGTCGAGGAAGCTGCCACGATCACCGGTCCAATCTTCATCCCAGGCGTCACCATCAGGTGCAAACCGGTCGTCTCTGCGGGCATGGTTCAGCTGGATAACGGCCACCGCGTCGCGCGCGCGCAGATCGTCGATCACTTCACGCCAGCGTCGGTTTTCATTGGCAAATGCGCCGCGCCGAAAAGCAAAGGGTTGCACCTCCAACGGAAACGCATTCGCGTGCCCCAACGTATAAGGCGTGCGGTCGGTTTGAACTTCACCGGTAATTTCACTACCCGTGATGGTCGCCACCCGGTCAGCAACACCCAGTCGATTGATCACATCTTGAAAGTCGAAAATCGTTTCATGCTCCGTCGCCACAAGCACTTCTGCGCCTTCCGCGACAAATGTCGCAACACGGGCCGCTGGCGGCATCACCGTGTCGAAACTTGGACCCGAATGAACGTGGAAATCTGCAGAAATGAAGCCCGGCGTCGCCACGGCGCGCACAGGTGAAGCAATTTCGAGAACAGCATCGTTCCCCACGACCACATTCAGCTCTGCCTGTTCAAGAGAAAATTCAGGCCCTCGGGTGGCATAGATACGGTAATGACCTGCTGGCAGGATGGCGTAGGCAGGGTCATTGTCCGTGCCCATCAAATAGAGTTGATTGATCCCACCGAGGATCATTTTCCCACCATCGTGATGCTCAACAGCCCCCAAAAGACTGTCTCCAAACGCGGGGTCCGGTGTTCTATCAAGACCTTTGAAGGTCAGACGCATGGGAGCGCCCTGCGGCAACAGCACCCGAGAAGGCGTGTCGAGTTCAACGAGATCAAGMWCSRCRWCTNRMRCMASSMRYMGWKMWWRWMSMGYKYMRKTGNSKTCCGCCAGCAGCCACCACGCGCAGAGCATAGTCTCCCTCCGGCAGATGGAAGGAGAACCTGCCCTGCTCATCCGCCCGGCTTTGCGTGAAAGGTGTGCCGTCAGCCATATCAACATGCACAACGGCAGCGGCTTCCGACACCGATCCAGAAACACTCGGTGAGCTCGCATAAATTTGATCGGTAATGCCTGAAACCTCCGCACGCGGCGACAGCATCAAAGCCTCGTCAAAAACAATCTCATCCCCGGGGGCAAGATCTGTAAACGGCACCTCAAGCAACTCGAGAAGACCAATCTCACTCCCGTCCCCGAACAAGAACGGTTCGGAGAGCGCCAGAAACGAAAGCGCTGAGAAATCAGCGAGCGCATAAAATGGCAACTCAACCGGCTCCTCTCCCGGTGATTGGCGCGTGACGGATCGCATGTGCCATCCATAGGTGATCGGGGCATCGGCATCAGAAGGACTGAGCGCGATGATAAGATCAGCCGTTCGGGCGAAGGTCGCAATTTCCGTTGGGCCCCGGCTGACAAAATTTTCCTGAATAAACCCGTTGGACCTGGAGGGATCGCGTGTTGAGGCGACAAAGGGCGTGAGAGAATAGAAGTTAAAAAACACGCTCGCATAGAGGCCAACGCTGGCCAGGCCCTCACGTTGCGTCAGGCGCTTTTGAATGAACAGCGTGTTTGGCTCATCTGCATCAAGCCGGTAGCTGGTCTCGACAATCACGCCACCTTGTCCGCCATAGGTGCGGATAACGGCAGCGGAGGGGCCAACTTTGGCATCAATCCGGTCAATATTGACGGGCGTTTCGCGCGAGCTGTCTATCAGATCCTGTGCGCCAACATAGTGATCGTCCGCACGTCCACAATATCCAAGGTCGATGAGAACCCCGCCCCGCACCGACAATTCGCTCTCGTGGGAAATGTCGCTGACAATGGCACAGACAGAACCATTGCTCAGAACCCAATCGCCGACCCCACCTGCAGCATCAGGACCGGACTGCACGAATTGAACAGCATTTTCACTTGTGATCTGGGTTGCGATCAAGGGGCCTGCTTGAACGCGATAAGGGAGCATCAAAACGCCCGCGGCCAGAATACTCAAAGCAAGAATACCTGCGCGCCGCACATCAAAACCCGCCATTGTTCGCCCCATCGATTTTTTTGTGAAATGAGGCTCTAAGCTAGCATGACGGCTACCCAATATAAAATGGGCATCCCACCCTTCTAGAGCGGAACACCCAATTGTTATCCTGATAATCAGAACTTGAGAGGAACAGCAAGTTCCGTCAGGCAGCATCCGGCAGACGAAGCGTCAGACCGTTCAGCGCCTCGGAGAAAATCAGCTGGCAGGAGAGCCGTTCATCGTCTTCTGCAAAATGCTCATCCAGGCGTTCCAACTCTTCCGGGTGGGGCTCATGCAGGCGGTCGCGCCACTCATTGGCAACGTGGACCCGGCATTCACCGCATACGCTGGCACCACCACACTCCGCACCAAGCGAAAGCCCGTGCGCTCGGATGATTTCCATCACCCGCCATCCTTCAACGGCGTCCAGTTCTTGAACGGTGCCATCGCGGCCCGCGACTTTGATTTTCATCGGTAACCCTCTTTACGGATTAGGCGACACCAAGCTTCTTCTGCAGAGCGGATGAAGATGTCGTGTACTGGAAAACAACCTTTGCGTCCGGGTCGACAACTTTTTTGGCCGCCTGCGCCATCAAAGCCGCTTCATGGAAGCCTGAGAGAATGAGCTTCAGTTTACCGGGGTAGTGGTTGATGTCCCCAATAGCGAAAATACCTTCCGCATTGGTGGCGAATTTTTCCGTATCCACGGGGATCAGGTTCTCATTCAGGTTAAGCCCCCACTCGGCAATCGGGCCAAGTTTCATAGTCAGACCAAAGAACGGCAACAGCGTGTCACACTCAATCCGAGTGAGCGTTCCATCCTTCGCCTTGGAGGTCACGCCTTCCAGCTGCCCATTGTCTCCATGAAGCTCCGTGATCTGCCCCATGTGAAACTGCATTTTCTCGTCTTCAACAAGCGAATGCATTTTGTTGACGGAATCCGGTGACGCCCGGAAGCCATCGCGACGGTGAATAAGCTGCATGCTCTCAGCGATCGGCTGCAAATTAATCGTCCAGTCCAGCGCACTGTCGCCACCACCAGAGATCAGAATGTTCTTACCCTTGAACGTGTCCATTTTCTTCACGGAATAGAAAACAGACGTGCCCTCATAAGCTTCAATACCCGGGATTGGTGGTTTCTTCGGCTGGAAGCTCCCACCACCCGCAGCCACGATCACCACCGGTGCTTCAAATGTCAGACCACCATCGGTTTTGACCTGCCATTTGCCGTTCGGCAACTTTTCAACCTGCTCAACCATCTCATTGAAATGAAACTCCGGGCTGAACGGTTTGGCTTGCTCCATCAAATTGTCCGTTAGCTCCTGGCCGGACACGATGGGGAGACCTGGAATATCGTAAATCGGCTTTTCAGGATAAAGTTCAGCACACTGGCCGCCGGGACGATCAAGAATATCGATCACATGAGCTTTCAGATCGAGAAGCCCCAGTTCAAACAATGCGAAGAGCCCACAAGGCCCCGCGCCAATAATGATGACATCCGTCGAAATCGTGTCCTGGCTCATGTGCGTCCAGCCCTTTCAAGGTCCGCTAATACAACTGCGCGTGCCAATAGCAAGGCTACGCTCATCGGTAAAGACCGAAGTATGACTGTAATAATCACTTAAAAAACATTTTCAAGTGTAGAAACAATCTAATAACATATTTTTTACGTTATTTAAACAGGTTGCGACCCAGTGCCTCCGTGACAAATGACAGTTAATGCGTATGTTACCGGCAGATATCGGGTGGTCAGTTATAAAGCCCCACCCTCACCTTATTCCGGAGTTATTGATGCCCAAGTGCGAGACCATGGCCGACGTCCGCAAAGAGGTCGACCGTATCGACCGTGAACTGGTGACGCTGTTGACGTTGCGTCAGGCCATGATGGAGGAAGCCGGTCGGATTAAACCGAAACGCGATCAGGTTCGAGATGAAGCCCGGATCGAACAGGTGGTTTCCAACGTTCTCACAGAAGCTGAGAAATCTGGCCTGTCAGCTGCCATCGCCGAGCCAGTCTGGCGGCTCTTGATTGAGAAGAGCATTGAGCACGAATTCGGCGTGTTCGACATGCTGGAGAAAAAAGCGGCGAAGACGGTTTAAGCAGTCGCAATCACGCTATCTAGAACTGAGCATGCCAGTCACGAGAAACTCAACGAACTGGAAATCCAGCTCTGTATCAATGTCGGCTGAGCGTTCTTCAGGCATCTCAAAGAGCTGGGTCTTGGGTAAAAACAACCCAACCTCCTCCATCAGAACATCGCGACGCCACACATAAATCGATCCATTCATATCGAACGTGGCGGGAGCGTCTTGCCTGCGAATAATCGGCGGGTCGGTCGGTTTCGACAGCCCCACAGTGCCGTCGGCTCGTTCTTCAACAAGATTGAAATAGGGAGAACACTTGGCCGAGGAGCCAGTAATGACATTATCCGCCCCGCGCTCCTCCAACAATTTGACCGCTCCGATGATGTCTTCGGGCAGACGCAGCGGCGAGGTTGGTTGAAGATCAACAACCACATCGAATTTTGTACCGCGTGAGGTTTCAAGCGCTTCCACACAATGTCGAATAGCCGGCAGCTTCGCCGCCTGATCAGACGCAAGCTCGGCAGGTCGCACAACAAGCTCATCTGCACCGGCCTGTTCGCCGGCCGACAAAATGTCGGGGTCATCACTGGAAACAGCAATCACATCAAACAGACCACAGGCACGGGCCTGCTCCACCGAATGTGCGATCAAAGGTTTGCCCGCAAGCAAGCGAATGTTCTTACCCGGCACACCTTTCGAGCCGCCACGAGCCAGTATGGTGCAGATCCGCATCATGCAGATGCCTTGTTGCCAAACACTTTGCCAAATTCTTTTTGTGCCTGGTCCAGATCATCAAACTGACCAATGTCAATCCAATATTCATGGATTGGGAAAGCACTGGCCAATCCATCATCCGCTATCACCGCATCAAACAATGTTGGCATATCGTACATCTCCTCGTCCGGCACATAACGCAGGACGGAGGGCGAGAGAGCATAGATGCCCCCATTTACAAAATAGTTCTGGGTCGGCTTTTCATTGATCTCAGTGATCTGATTGCCGCTCATTTCGACCACCCCGTAAGGCACCTGAAAACGATATTCACGCACCCCCATCGTCGCATCTGCCTCTTGATCCAGATGGAAGTCGAGCAGACGGCGAAAATTGATCGCTGTCACCAGATCCGCATTCATGACGAGAAACGGTTCCGTAGGTGCCTCAGGCAAGAGAGAAAGAGCTCCCGCAGTGCCAAGACGTTTGTTTTCCTCCAAATAGGAAATCTCAACCCCCCATTGAGAACCATCTCCAAAGTAGGCCTCCACCTTCTCCGCCTGATAATTCACTGAAAGGAAGATCCGGCTAAACCCTTGGTCCGCCAGTCGAACAATTATGCTCTCAAGGACCGGCTTGCCCCCCACAGGAATCAGCGGTTTGGGAACGGTCTCCGTCAATGGGCGCAACCGTGTGCCCAGTCCACCCGCCATGATAACGACCCAGTTACCACTGCGGTCATCCTGCAAGATACGGTTCAGAGTCTCCAGACCTGTGAGTGCCCCCAATTCATCCACGATCGGCACCTGGGCAATCTGATATTCCCGCATCCAGCGTAGAACTGTTTTGCGATCAATCTCAGGCCCGGCGGTAATCGGATTGGCCTTCATCACGTCTGCGACAGACGCCTCGAGAGTTTCTCCCCGCAAGATAGCGCGGCGCACATCGCCATCCGTGATGGTGCCAAGCAACATGCCCGCATCATCCACAACCAGAACAATTTGGAGAGTGCTTTCATCAAGATTGCGGATCGCTTCGCCCAATTTGGCGGTCGATGTCACAATCGTCTTTTTCCAGTCAGCCATCAAAGCCACCTATTGCACGATAAGATCGTCGGTTTCATAAGGTCGGGCCGCATGTGTCCCAAGAAGGGACCAGTAGAGCGCCGGGCTAAGCCCCGTGCCCGGTCGTTTCACGGTCAAATTATCTTGTGTAAATACATCACCTGCAGCAATTGCGGTGCTTGCCACCAGGGACTTGCGAGCAACATCTGCCGTCGCCCTTTCAATSTCGCGTGGGTTCTTTCGGCCATCCCCCATGGCTGTCGAAACCCGGCGCACACCTGCCACAAGCTCGTTTAGCTCCCCCGGCTCAAGAGACGCCTTATGATCAGGGCCTGGCAGGGAGCGGTCCAATGTAAAATGCTTTTCGATCATCATAGCGCCCGCCGCAACCGCCGCGATGGACAGCACTGTCCCTTCGCTGTGATCTGAAAACCCCACGGGCAATCCAAATGCGTCCCTGAGCGCCTTCATCGCCCCCAGGTTCACGTCTTTGTCTGGTGTCGGATAGGCAGAAGTGCAGTGAAGCAGTGTGATATGTGCTTCAAGGACTTCTCTGCCTTCCGGGCTGTCAAATGCTGCAGCAAAACCTGTTTCCGAAGGATCGGAATCTCTGAGATACCCATGGGCAAGCACACCAAGTGCCGCCCTCACCTCTGCCAGCGTTGCCATGCCTGTTGACAAAATAATGTCGAGACCTGTTGTGGCAGCGGCATGCACCAACGGGGCATTGGTCAATTCTCCAGACCCGACTTTCAAGCGCGGAAGCTGAAGCTCCCCGACCAGCAGGTCCAGGCTTGCCAGATCAAAAGGTGTTGAGAGGAACTCAATGTTCTTCTCGGCGCAACGGCTCATGAGAGCCCGATGCGCATCCACATCCAGCTCAAGCGCCCGCAACATATCCAGTTGGCTTTCGCCCGCGTCTGTGGTGATTTTCTGATAGTCCGCCTTTGGAGCACTGCTCGTCACCAACGCAGCCGCATTAAAGGTCTGAAACTTTACAACGTCTGCGCCAGCGGTCGCTGCCACATCAACCATCTCCAGGGCTCTCTCGAGCGACCCGTTATGATTGACCCCGGCTTCTGCAATGATGGTGACATGTGTCATGACGCCACCTCCAAAGTATGGAACTTTTTCATCAACACATTGTCGAGTGACAGGGTTTCGATCAGATCAACCATCCGCTTGGATGCCCCGCCCCGCCCATAGGGCGTTTCACATGCGCTCGCACGATCCTGAAATGAGGCGCTCATCGCGGTCTCAATCGCCTGTGCGATTGAAGCAGCGTCCACAGCACAATCAATGATGGATGGTGCTCGTAGTCGCCCTTGTTGCCGCGCGCCAATATTCACAGTCGGCGTGCCCACAGCAGGTGCCTCGATGATACCGCTCGACGAATTACCGATCACAATGTCAGCGCCTTTAAGGACGCTCACATATCGCTTGCGACCAAATGAGGCGATCTGCATCACTCGTCCCTTATGCTGATCAACGTAGGCATCAACAAGGTGTGAAATTTCGTCCCCGTCCGCATCTGCATTCGTGCCGGTAAAGATGATCGACGCCTCTGGGAACCGGTCCAGCGCAGCAAGCAAAGCCCGCGCATCATCCGCCGCACCAGAGCGAAGCGTTACAGGGTGATACGTAACCAGAAACAAGGGGTGATGAGGTTCAAAATCAACACTCGCCATCGCCTCGTCAAATGGCATCACTTCAGCTTCGACAATCGCGTCAAGCCCAGGTGCCCCAACGGTGAAGACGGTCGCGGGCTGTTCGCCCATCTGGATCACTCGTGCACGGTAGGGTTCTGCCGCAACGAAATGATAGTGCGCCATTTTTGTGAGAGCATGGCGAATGGCTTCGTCAATTTGGCCCTCGCTTGCTTCCCCACCATGAATATGAACGATGGGAATGCGCGCCAGCATAGCAGCCTCCGCCGCCGCCAATATCTCGTAGCGATCCCCCAGAACCACCAGCATATCTGGTTGCAGCCGCGCATAAACATCAGCAAACCCGATGAGTGCCCGGCCCATCGCCCGCGTAAGCTCCGCAGGGCTATCACCCTCAATGTTCATATCAACACAAGCAGCGACTTCGAAACCATCCGTCTCGATTTCATCCATCGTATGCCCGTGTCGACGGGAGAGATGCGTACCAGTGACAATCAGTTGAAGGTCCAGAAGGTCTGACCCGTCCACGCCACGCAAAAGGCCATGAAGCAGCCCATACTCGGCCCGCGACCCCGTCACGACGGATATTTTCCGGCGCCTCGTCACGACGCAGGTCCCAGAGAAACACTTGAAGGCACATTGATCAGCCGGGCTTCAATCTCCCGCGCACCATCCAGGTTCATGCAAGGCGCATCCGCATACATATCGAGATCACACATAAGTGTCCAAGTCGGTCGCGCCATAAATCCCGCATCATTCGCAGCAGCTAGCACCTTATTGCGCACGTCCATATCTGGCGCATCAAGCAAAAGGCAATTCAGCCAATAGTTGGAGCGTGCAAAACAACGCTCATGAAACACTTCAATTCCGGTCAGCTTTGCGAAAGCCGTCGAGTACCGTGTCGCGAGCTGGCGTTTCCGGTCAACATAGGTGCCGAGCTTTTCCAACTGCGCACAACCGAGAGCCGCATTCAAGTTTGGCATCCGGTAATTATACCCAACCGCATCGTGATTGAACTCCCACGCATGGGGCACTTTCGCGGTGGTGGTGAGATGTTTAGCGCGTGCAGCAAGGGCTGCATCGTCAGTAACAATCGCCCCGCCCCCACCCGTGGTGACAATTTTATTTCCGTTAAAGCTGATCGCAGCAACGCGGCCAAGCGATCCGCATTTCTCTCCCTTGTAGACACTGCCAAGAGCTTCGGCAGCATCTTCGACAATGGGAATACCGTAACGCGCAGCGACAGAGATCAGCGGTTCCATATCWACCGGRTGRCCRAATGTGTGCATYGGCACCACAGCYCCGATGCGCTTTCCYGTCAGYCGGTTTCGAGGTCCTGCAGCCGTTCGCTGGGTAATGTCGCTGAGATAAGCATCAAGCTTGGCAGGGTCGAGACCAAGGGTCGCCGGGTCACTGTCCACAAAATGGGGTAGGGCCCCGAGATAAGTTGCAGCATTTGGCGTTGCAACAAACGTAAGCGCTGGCATCAACACTTCGTCGCCGGGCCCAACGCCGACAATTTCCAGTGCAATTTGTAAAGCAGCCGTACCATTGACGACCGCGACACCGTGCGCAGCACCGCAATGAGTAGCAACTTCAGCCTCAAAACGATCAACATACGAGCCAACGGAAGAAACCCAGCCTGTGTCGAGGCATTCTTTTACATATTCCCATTCCGACCCTTCGAAATGAGGAATATGCAAGGGAATGAAATCATGATCCGGCGCAGCACCAATCGCTTCACCGATTGCAGCAACAACCGCAGCGGGGTCGACCGTATGGGTGTCATCAAATCGCGGCGCGAGCGCCATGGATACTCTCCTCAGGCAGCCGCTTCCTCACGCACATCATAGTTCCCGTAATATCCAGGAATTTCTGCTGAACGGAGATAAAGACCGGAATGAACGGCCTCAATCAACTCAGGCACGAACGCTTTTACAGAATGGCGGGGTTCAAATCCAAGCACACGCTTAATCTTGGCGAAAGACACCCGGTAGTTGCGCGGGTCACTTCCCTTTTCAACGTAGCGAACGTCACCGTCAACATGCTTGAGAATTTCATCAATGATCATCGCCTTGGTGTAATTGTTTTCATCTGCACCAACATTGAACACCTCGCCGCGCACACTGGCTTCGGGAGCTTCAAGTGTCCGGATCACGGCTCCTGCAATGTCGCGCACGTGGCAATAAGGGCGCCATGTGTCCTTGTCATAAACGTCGAGGGTTTCACCGCGCGCCAGCGCTGCGGCAAACTCGTTCACCGTCAGGTCAAAACGCATCCGATGCGAAAGACCAAAGGCTGTGGAAATACGCAAAATTGTGGGGATGAAGTCAGCGTCATCCACATTGTCGAGAATGAATTTTTCAAAGCCCACTTTGGTCTCGGCATAAATTGATAGGGGCTTCAGCTCTGATGTTTCATCGGCAGGCTCGTCACTGTCGCGCATGCCGTAGTTGGAACATGTGGACGTGAAAACGAACTTGTGAATGCCGCGCCCTTCCAGAGCCCGGAACACAGTCTCGGAGCCGTCCTGATTGACTGACCTTGTGAGGTCTGGAAATTTCTTTGAAATGGGATCGCCAACAAGCGAGGCTAAAAGCACCACATCTGTAATACCGTCCAGAGCTTTGTCGAGCGTATCCGGATTGCGCAGGTCGCCCATGACCAGGCTAAAGCCCGGCTCGTCATAAAGGCCTTCCAGCGACAGAGAATTGGAATAAAGAAAATTGTCGAGAACCCGGGTGGCGTAACCGCGCTTCAAAAGTTCGCGCACCATCACAGATCCGACATAACCCGCACCACCGATCACCAGCACATGTCGAGGGCGAACCACACCGCGTTCCGCAGCGCGTGCAAGCCGCGCCAGTTCATCCTGCAAGGCTTCTGCTGCAAAGCGAGGATCATCACCGTCCAACCGAGCGGCACAATTGCGAATTGCCTGCCCATAAACGTCTTCGATTGCCTCTACACCCGCGCCAGAGGTTTCAATCCCAGAAATTTCTAACATCGCTGCCATTCTCCCGAAGACCCAAAGCGTGTCGGCTTGGGGTCCCCCAATAGGGTAAGGAGGCACGAAATCTGCCTCGAAATTCTCACCCCTTAGAATGCGACGGAGATGGTTAACAGCATCTTTCGAAACCGCCTCTTAACCATAAAAAACGCCCCTTTCCTGCGGAAAGAGGCGCTTTAGCAGAGTAAACCCCGCGTTAATGCGTGTTTTGGCTCAGAATTGCTTCTCAGGCAGGCGCACAACCAACCCGTCTAGCTCGTCTGACATTTTGATCTGGCACGACAGGCGACTGGTGTCGCGAACGTCGTACGCGAAATCGAGCATATCTTCTTCCATCTGCTCTGCGGTGCCGACCTTGTCTTTCCATGCGTCATCCACATAGACGTGACAAGTCGCACAGGCACACGCCCCGCCGCAGTCGGCATCAATGCCCGGAATGGAGTTCTTGATCGCCCCTTCCATCACGGTCATGCCGTTTTCGCAATCGATGGTGTGAGATGTATCGTCGTGCTCAATAAAAGTGATTTTTGCCATTGTTCCCGTCGGACCTTTTGAAATTGTTTTTACCAGGCCCGCTTCTGCCTGCCCGCGCCATGAAAATGACGCCTGTGTCACTATTTTTCAAGAGGGACTTTACCGAAAGCCTCCACCTATCGGCCACAAAAACCGACAGGCCGGGAAATATCACGCGTGCTTACCCGCCGTCCAGCCAGTTTTCGCCAAATGTGACTGGGCATGAGAAATCGGCTCGTCCTCCAGCGCCGTGGCAAACGTGTCATTCCACCGGTTGAGAAAGCCAAATGCCGAGATAATCGCAACAATATCAACGATCTGAAGCTCATCGAAATGAGGTTTCAGCGCCTCAAAATCAGCATCCGTGACCCCATTAGGCACCTGTGCTGCAAGCTGCGCCACCCGCAAAGCCGCCCGTTCCCCTTCGRAAAAAAGGGGTGAGGTTTCATATTCCCAGATTTTTTCAAGTTTTTCGGCTTCCAGCCCGTCCGCCTTCGCCGCCCCGTGATGGGTGTGCGCCTGACAGTAGAGGCACCCCGCCGACTGACTGGCCATGAAGGCGATCATCCGGTCCAGTCCCCCGGTCAGGGCATGGCCCAAATTAATCTGCGCCATCAGCCCGACAAAGGCTTTCACCAGCTCTGGCCGGCGCGCCATGGTCAGCAGGCTGTTGGGCAAAAAACCCATGCCGCCCTCTGCCAGCGCCAATATGTCGTCCAGGCCTTCTGTTTTTTCCCGCTTTAGCGGTGCCAATCGTCTCATTTCAGTTCCCCCCAATTTTGTCAAAGCAACAACAGTGCCGCTCACGTAAAACGAAGGCTATGCGGCAACGTCCCCTTCCGCCAGTAGCCCGTCATCACATTTAGAGGATCGTTTGCAATTCCACGCGTTCGACGACCATAGTATTTTGGCGGACGTACCGCAGACGTACCCCAGACGTACATTTGTCCTCCGGCACATCGTGAGCTGAACAGCAATCGAAGAACAAGGCGACCACATGCTTCCTGAACACCGAGCCCACAGCAGCGCCATGGCGACGAACGCAAACGCCACGATTAGCGGCGTCGTCTGGCAGACCATCGCTCTATCCTTGGGTGGGGCCGCCATCATCATTGCGACGATGATACTCGGTGCGATGAAGGCCCTCCCTCTCTGGGCCGTCTCGGTGATTGTCTATACCTGCATTTATCTGAGCTACACGGCGCTACATGAAAGCGTTCACCAGAACGTCACAGGCCTGAGAAAAGATCTCGCCTGGATCAACCGAGCTGTGGGAACGCTGTCAGCATTCTTCCTGCTGCATTCCTACGAGATGCACAAAATCATCCATCTGACCCACCATCGCAGCACCAATGATCCTGATCATGATCCGGACCACTGGGTCAACGGCGCAAACCCCGTCACAACCGCATTGCGCAGCATGGCTCTTTTCGTCGGCTATTTTGTCTACTGCCGCAACCATTGGGACGATAAGAAGATGCGCCACGCTTTCTGGATTGGCTTGCGCGACACCTCGCTGGCACTTGGGCTCCTTGCTCTGATCGCAATTTTTGTAGACTGGAAATTGGCTCTCTTCGGATATTTCATACCGGCATCTTTCGCTTCAATGACGCTGGGCATCTTTTTCGACTATCTCGTTCATACGCCCTACAAGGCGCGCGCGCGTTTTGAAAACACCCGCGTCTTTGTGTTCCCCAACTGGTTGGACACAGCTGTGACATGGGTCTATGTGCAACAAAACTATCATGGAGTACATCACGCTTTTCCCCGTATACCTTTCACGAAGTATCGGTCCTTTTTTCGCTCAACCCAGGCCGACATTATTGAAGCAGGAATGCCCGTCGCCCGCCCGTTGGGTTAAAGGCAACTGCGGTAAAAGAGCCATACCGGGATTACGCATAAATGACCAAGCCCCTCAACATTCTTTTCATCACCGCAGACCAGTGGCGCGGCGATTGCCTGTCCTCACGCGGACATCCCGTGGTGAAAACGCCCCATCTGGATGCGCTGGCGGCGGACGGTGTGCTGTTTCAAAATCACTATGCCAATGCGGTGCCCTGTGCCCCCAGCCGCGCTTCGCTGCACACCGGGCTTTATCTGCAGAACCATCGCGCCTGCACCAACGGCACACCGCTTGATGCAAGGCACACCAATTGGGCGCTTGAGGCCAAAAAGATCGGCTACGACCCGATCCTCATCGGCTACACCGACACGGCCAACGATCCGCGAGGGCTACAAGATGACAGCCCGTGGCTCAAAACCTACGAAGGCCCCCTGCCCGGCATCCGCCCCATTGCCATGATGGGCACATGGCCCGGCCCCTGGGCGGACTATCTTCGGGAAAAAGGCTATCCGTTGCCGGACGATCTGCGTCAGACCTGCGGCCTGCGCGAAGAAGGCCCGGACTATGAACATGGCCGCGCCACACCAAAGCCTCTCATCTATCCCGCAGAGGACAATGACACCGCCTATCAGGTGACCCGCTGCATTGACTACATGGATGAGACGGCCAAAGCAGGACAACCCTTCATCGCCCACCTGTCGCTCTTGCGCCCGCACCCGCCCTGGGTCGCCTCAGAGCCCTACGCCAGCATGTACGACCCCGCCAGCCTGCCGGGATACACCCGCGCTGACACGGTGGAAGCCGAAGCAGAGATCCATCCCTGGCTCGCCCACCAGTTGGACAATCAGCTTTACCGCGCGCCAGAGAATGACAAAAAGCAGCGCCGCATGAAGGCGGTCTATTACGGCCTCATGAGCGAGGTGGATAACGAGTTGGGGCGGCTGATCACGTTTCTGAAAGAGAGTGGTCAGTACGACAACACGCTGATCATTTTCACCTCAGATCATGGCGAGCAAATGGGCGACCATTGGCTCCTTGGCAAGTGCGGTTATTTCGATGGCTCCTATCACATCCCGCTCATCATCCGCGACCCCCGCGCCAACACCACACGGGGCACCCGCGTTGAGGCATTCACAGAAAATGTCGACATCATGCCCACCATGCTGAGCGCCATCGGGGTCAACGTGCCCCCGCAATGCGACGGGCAGTCACTTGATCCGTTCCTTGCGAGCGGCACCACGCCCAAGCGCTGGCGCACCGAGGCCCATTGGGAGTTCGACTTCCGTGACCCTTCAGATGACAAAGCAGAACGCGCCCTCGGGCTCACCCTGCATCAGTGCTCCATGAATGTGATCCGGTCCGAGAAGTACAAGTACGTTCACTTCACCAACATGGCCCCGCTGTTTTTCGATCTGGAAAAAGACCCAGGCGAACAGGTCAACTGTGCGAACGATCCCGCCTATCTATCTCTGGTGCTGGAGTTCGCCCAAAAGCTCCTGTCATGGCGCATGATGCACGACGAAGCGATGTTGACCCATGTGACATTGACAGACGATGGCCCGGTGGAACGGGCCGCGTCGAGGTATTGAAAACCCCCACACACACCACCGTCATTGCCGGACTTGTTCCGGCAATCCAGGGTTAGGTGCACCGCATAACTATGCGTTCAGATCGTCGAAGAGATCACACCATTGAGGATTGCGCTCTTCAATCATGTTGAGCTTCCACTGCCGTGGATAAGCCTTGATCGTTTTCTCCCGTTGGATGGCGGAAGGCGCATCACCGAATTCTTCAAGCCAGACGAGGTGCCTGACAGCATAACGTGATGTGAAACCTTCCACAGCGCCTGTCCGGTGTTCATGAATCCGGCGTGCAAGGTTGCTCGTAACACCGCAATAGAGTGTGCCATTGCGCCCGCTTGCCATCAGATAGACGTAGAAGCATTTTTCCATCGCCTGAGCTGCCGCCCCTGGATTACCGGAACAAGTCCGGCAATGACGTTAGTAGGTGTATTTAGTGGCGTGCCACAAACCAACTTGTCGCGTTAACCGACGACGGGTCGGTGGGGAACTGGTCGCACCGAGGTATTAAGTATTCAACGAGGGGAACAAACGAACTATCGCCTGAGTGGAATGTCCGAAACAGATATCATGCTTGAGGGGTTTTTGACACCAGCGTTCATTAGAACTTTTGCGAACGCCTCAAATATTGCCTCAGAGTATTCAGTTGGRCCGATGATCAGTTGGTCCAAAAGGTTAGGAATGTCAGCCCCGTACAACCCCGCTTCCGGGTCGTTCTTGAGTGGAATTTTCTGAATTGTTTGAGGCACACCTCCAATGATCTTTAAATCTGGTATTATCGTCTCTGACATCTGATATGGCGGAGAATAATATATGCGCCACTCTCGTTCTTCATGAAATCCAGGGTGTTTCGTACAAAGAATCTTCGTCCGCATCATCTCAAAAATATGATTCATGACCACTCCGCGTGACAACGATTTAACAAAATCAAAATTCACTTCCATTGCGTCCACCATCACTTTGAACGCATTCAAAAATCCATCTTTGTTCACATAAGATATTGGAGAAGAATAAGCTGCTAGCTTATCCGTAACCTGGACGAATGGCGTATTCTTCATAACTATAGCGACTCCCGTCTCACCTCCGTAGGCTCGCCACATTGACAACCTGCCAATCTCGTCCTCTTCTGGGAGATGTTCAGACATGCAAAGGATATAGGTTTCGTTGCGGAACCAAGGAAGCCATACGTTAATTTTTTTCTCTAGCTCATCACAAAAACCCGGAAACATGCGGTTCAACAAAGACCGGAATTTTTTTCCAACATCGTGATGGCCATACACATTGAGAAGAAGCTCCCTGCCGTATTTAAACTCTGTAAAGTCGTTCATGAGGCTTGGCTTACGCATCCAAATTTCGCGATTTTCTAAAATGTTCATTGCCGCTTCTGCTGACGAATAATGAACAAACCTTTTCCCTAGCTCAGCTGCAACCCCGAACCTCTCAATCTCAAGAGGAGAAAAAATTGTATGCGTGAGCAATTCAGTTTCAGTTAGAGAACTTTGGATTGTCACCCCACTATCCCCTCAATCTGCTCCGCGCTCACCCCATTCGCTTTCGCCACTTCCACGATCTCGCTCCATGTCTTGTCGTCAATGGGAATGCCGTTCGCCCGTCGGTCGGCCTCTGAAATCCGTTCGGGATCACCCGGCGACAGAACCGGCTCATCCGCGTTTTGTGCAGGCGAGGCTTTGAAATACTCCACCATCGCGTCAACTTCCGACGCCATCCATTGCCGGTCTCCCAGACGCGATGGGTCGATGACAATTGCGAGCATGTGATTGATGATCGAATTGTGTCGCTCATTGCCGGGCTGGATCGTCCCCCCGCCGGTCAGCACGCCAGCCAACACCTCCGCCATGAAGGCAAGGCCATAGCCCTTGTGGTCGCCGATGGTGAGCAATGCCCCGCGCGGCTCCTCAAACATCACCGAAGGGTCGGTCGTCGGTGCGCCCGTCGTATCAAGCAGCGTGCCCGGTGCCACCTGCTCGCCCTTGTTCATGGCAACCCGCACCTTGCCCAGCGCCACTTTGGATGTCGCCATGTCGAGCAATATGTTCTCGGTTTTATTACCACCCGGCACCGCAATGCAGATCGGGTTGGTGCCAAAGCGCGCGTCGCTTCCCCTGAAAGGAGCGACCAGCGGCGAGTGATCCACCACATTGACGAAATGGATGGACACCATGCCCGCCGCCAACGCCTGCTCGCCATAGGTGCCGACGCGGCCAATATGATGCGCGTTGGCAAGGCTCATCAGCGCAATGCCCGTCTCTTTGGCCCGCGCAATGGTTTGGTCCATAGCCTCTCGCGCCACCACCTGCCCATAGCCGCGTCCGCCATCAAACCGCAGGATCGCCCCATCATCCTGCACCAGCTTAACGCTCGTGTTGGGCTTCAGCAGGTCCATATGCTGGATAAACACGTAAGCCGGGACCATGCCCACCCCGTGGCTGTCATGGCCGGTGAGATTGGCGCGAACAAGATGAGAAGCGACAATCTCCGCCTCTTCCGCCGTGCTGCCCCCACCCATCAAAACGGCCTCGACCACTTTTTGAAGTCTGTCTGGTGAAATGAGCATGGTTTCCCCCCTTGGTGCCTGTTGAGCTTGTTTTCTTCAGCCTAATTCGGCACACCTTGAAGCAGAAGACATTTTTGCGGGAGAGTTCAGGTGGAACGGTTGGACTGTGTGGTGATCGGTGCCGGGGTCGTGGGACTTGCCGTCGCCCGCGCGCTGGCATTGCGGGGCCGCGATGTCGTGGTGCTGGAAAAAGCCAGGCTGATCGGCAGCGAAACCTCGTCGCACAATTCAGAAGTTATCCACGCCGGCATCTATTATGCCGCCGACAGCCTCAAAGCCCGATTCTGCGTGGAGGGCCGCAAGCACCTCTACCCATTTCTGGAGCAACACGGAGTCGAATTCAAAAAATGCGGCAAGCTCATTGTCGCAACCAGTGACGCGCAACGAGACGAACTCACCAGCATCGCCGCCCGTGCCGCCCGCAACGGCGTTGATGACCTGCGGCTGGTCGAAGGCGCTGAGCTGCAGGAAATGGAACCAGCGCTCAATGCCCGCGCCGCCCTCCTGTCCCCCTCCACCGGCATTCTCGACAGTCATGGATACATGCTGGCACTTCAGGGTGATCTGGAAGAAAGAGGCGGAAGCATAGCCTTCATGAGCGAAGTAACAGAGCTGGAAGCAACCTCCGCCGGCATCATCGTTCATGTTGGCGGCGAGACAGAGATAACCGTCCTCGCCCAGACAGTGGTCAATGCAACCGGTTTCTCAGCACCACTTCTGGTAGCCAAAACCAAAGGCCTGAAAGCCAAAGACGTGCCGACTGCCTATTACGCCAAGGGCAATTACTTCACCCTCACAGGCAGAGCACCTTTTTCACGGCTGATCTATCCCGTGCCTGAAAAAGCCGGGCTCGGCGTTCACCTGACCCTCGATATGGGAGGACAAGCGCGCTTTGGTCCTGATGTGGAATGGGTAGACAGCCCTGACTATTCCGTCGATCCCGCGCGGGGTGACGTTTTCTATGCCGCTATTCGGGACTATTGGCCGGACCTGCCAGACGACAGTCTGCAACCGGGCTATGCGGGGATAAGGCCAAAGCTGCAAGCACCGGGCGAACCAGCGCACGATTTCCGCATAGACGGCCCGACGGAACATGGGGTGCCAGGTCTCGTCAATCTGATGGGAATTGAAAGCCCAGGCCTCACGGCCTCACTAGCAATCGGGGATTACGTCGCGGGCCTACTGAAGCAATAAGCATCAGTCCGCGAGCAAAACCGCAACATGGGCTATCGTTTCGTCGATGGCACCACGAACCTTGATCAATGCGTCTTCACGAGAAGCACCATCCAGATCGGCCATTTGCTCAGCCATTTCTGCCTGATCGCCAACCGCCCAGGCACCAATGCCCCGCGCAGAGCCTTTCAGGCTATGCGCCACGTCTTTCCACTCGGCGAGCGACGCCGCCGTTTCGAGACGCTGCAGATAGACACCAGACTGGCTTCTGAAAAGGCCAAGCAGCTCGCACTCAAGTGAGCGGTCGCCCAGCGTATATTTTGAAAGATGAACCAGATCGACAAGAACACTCTCTCGTCTGATCCCAACACAGGCAGGCACTTCGGCCCGCATAGCTAGTCCCCCGGACATACGCAAACTCCACTAAACTTGACAATTCGGGGGTCAGTATTGCTGGCAAAGCTTACTAAACATCTGCTTGCAGTCTATTTCAGCCATCTGTCGCCAAAAAAACGGCGATAGTATTAACGAAATGAAACAAGCAAAATTGCTTGGAAATCTGCGCCTAATTCAATACTGAATCGTCATTAACTAGTTGACATACTAACAGAATCACGAATCAAAATCGATTTCTCTTGCTTTTATAGTTAATTTTTGGTAAATACTTAAGGGAGGTTGCACAGCCTCGTGACTCGTAAAACCCCTCGTAGAGCCCCCGGCGCCCCCCAACGCCGGGGGCATTTACATGCGCCTCATCAATATCTCAACGCCCCTGCGGTCTCGCTGTCCCCAGAATTTTATACCCCGACGGCGTCAGCTTGCAGACCAGCCAATTGGGTTTGACCGGGTTGGCAAACCAGGGCTCAGCCCAGCCGCGGACAATGCAGGATCGGATCGTTCGCAGGTCAATCTCCTGCCCCTCATCATCGAAAAGCGGCAGCTTCCCGCCCGGTTCATTCAGGCCACGGATCAGGTATCGGATTTGCGCCCAGGTTGGTTTGACGTTGTGGTCGACAGGGCGCGTTGCCGCACTACTCTCCTCAGCACTCCCCAAATCCCCATTATCGGCCATTTTGACGTCCCGGCAGTTTCTCCGGCCATACGCAACGCACCAGTTGAAGGCTAAAACTTGAACCTTTCGCGCCCGGGCGGCAAGTCCGCTTCTTCAGACGCCCCAATCATCAACAAGAGTTGACTCACGCGCGCCGTTCCAACACGCTTGACCGCACCCGAGGCCAAAAGAAAAATAGCTTATGAAACAAGTAGATCGCCCCACTCCTTCGCCGTCCGTCACAAGAGAGCCCAGCCTCTCTGCATCGCCGGCAAACGAAGATTCAGCRGCAACCGGCCAGCTCTAYAAACTCATGTCGCGACGCCCCAGCCGCTCAATTCCCGGAGCAGCACTCGCCCTGACAATTGTGTGGGTCGGCGCCTTGGTAGCCTATGTTGGCGGTTTCTACGGGTTTGACGGAATTGTCGCTGTGCCCCGCGCCGAATTGGCTCTTTTGGCGGCAGCAACCCTCGCCCCCTTGACCGTCATCTGGCTTGTCGCCTTCACCGTTTGGCGGAGCCAGGAAATGCGGTTGATGGCCGACGCGCTCGCCCGCACAGCCCTGCGCCTCACAGAGCCCGWAGAAACAGCAATCGGCGACATGTCCCGTCTGGGGCAAGCCGTCGCAGGCCATCTGGGAACCATGAGTGCCGGGCTGGAAGCGACTGTCATCCGCTCAACTGCCCTCAATGAACTGCTGCAAACCCAAATAGCCGACATTGACGCGGGCAGCATCCGTGCAGAGGAACGCGCCGTTCACCTCAATCTCCTGTTGGAGCAACACAAGGAAGGTTTGGAAAACCTGGCTTTATCCTTGGGCTCAGAAACCGACACCGTCACCCAGATGATGAACGAACAGGTTGCCGCTGTACGCAGTGTCACCTCCACCGCCGAACAGAAAATCGCAGCCGCCAGCGAAACCCTTCGCCAACAGACCGAAAACCTGTCGCGCGCAAGCGAGGCAGCCATTGTTGGCGCCGATGCAACCACCTCCATGCTGGACCGGCAGTCCTCGCGGCTGGAAGTCGTGGCCCAGACAGCCCTGTCAAAGGCAGACGGCTTGTCGGAACGCTATGAAACACAGCGCAATTCAATTGCAGAGACCGCCCTTTCTCTGGAAACAGAGCGAAACCGCCTCGATGCCTCTTTTGAGAAACACCGGACCTTGATCGAAAACACGTCTGGTGATCTTGCAGCCCGCACCAAAGACATTGACGAAGCCGTCGCCCGCCTCGCCCGTGAACTGACCCATGCAATGGAAACTGCCTCCTCCCGCGCAAAAGAGCTGGGCGGCACTTTTGCAGGCGAAGTCACCACCATCACCCGCGCCGCCAACGATGCAGCCAATGCCGTTGGCGATGCGTCACGGAGCGCAAAGGACAGTATTGAGGCCGCAACGCGCTCATTTGGGGCCGCAACAGCCAACACAGCAGAAGCCGCTAAGTCCGCTGTCACAACCCTGGACGAAGCTGCCGCTGAAGTTGAAAAGGCCATCTCCGCCCGCTCAAATGCCGCCGCCCGCAACCTGGACACCCGCATAGGTGAATTGCGTTCTGAAATGGAGAAGACGGCAACCAGCGCCGAAACCGCAAGTGAAAAACTGGGAGCTGCCATGTTCGGCATTGGCGGCGCCGCCAAAGAAGCCGGGCGCGCCCTCTACGCCGCCAGTGAAGAGCTTGAAAAGCGGATGGTGGATCTACCGGAGGAAGCAGCCGAAGGCGCTCAGGCGCTCCAAACAGTGCTGGAAGACCAGGTATCAGCCCTCGCCTCGATCGCAGAAATTGTGGTGCGCCATGCTCGCTCTCTCGACCGTGCCACGCCACCGCGCAGCGCCTCAGCAACCCCCACGACATCAGCTCCCCTAACTGGTTCCCGCCCCCGTGAAGGCGGAAATTGGGGCATCTCCGAACTCCTCGCAGCCGTCGGGCATCCAGAACCGTCTGAGAAAAAAGCAGGCAGCGGCGAACTACATCGGCGCTCGCTCCATATTATCGAAAGCCTGCAGTCCATCGCCATCGACCTTGACCGGGCGCTGGAACAAAGCCCACCAGCCGACTTGTGGCAGCGCTATCAGGCGGGTGAACGCAATGTCTTCGCCCGGCGCCTGTACAATTTGCAGGGCCGCGAACTTTACGACCAGATTTCGCAGAAATATGCCGCTGAACGGGAATTCCGAGAAGACGTGGATAAGTTTGCAAATCTTTTCGAACAGCTTCTTCTGGAAGCCGCTGAACGGGACCGGGAAGGTATCTTGATCGAAACCTACCTCACCTCAGACACGGGCAAAGTCTACCTTCTGCTCGCCCAGGCAACAGGCCATCTAACCTGACGCCAGAGCAACCTTCTCCGGAAAGGACTTATCCTTCAGGAGCCAATGTCGCACGAACCGCCTCATCGTAAATCCAGACTGCAATATCGCCGAGCGCTGCAGATGCTGCACGATCGAACGCCCCGATAACATTTATCATGCCTCTGCCTTCTGGTTGGGCAACGGTTTCGAACCGGCGTCCGGCAACAATTTCATCGCTAAACCGGCGGACCAATTGAGCGTTGAGAACCACCCGTACTGTTTCTGCGTCCGTACTGCCTGCTTCCGCACCAAATGTCAGGATTGAAAGGCGCACAAGATAATCAGAGCGCATGCCGGCAGCCCGGCGTCCCACCGCCTGAAACTTGCCCGACCGGTCGAGCGTATCAACCAGCAAAACCTGAACCATTTGCGGAACCCGGTCAGACCACCGTGCATTGGCGAAGTAGCTGATTTCATTTGGCGAAGGTTGATAAACGATCCGGTTGGAATCCAGAGCTGCGGGCGCATAAGGTTCATCAACAACCAGCAACAAAGACAGCCGAGGCCGATCAGCCCCAAGCTTGCTGTCTGGTGTTGTCAGAACATAAATGTCGGGCGGTGCCTCAATTGCAACACCTGCCAGCGCGCAAGCCTGCAAGCCGATGGCCAGCACCGCACACACCACCAACCGACCCCATGTCTTAGCTCTTCTCTGCATATCGTCTGCCTCTAGTCCGGGTCATATTCTGGCGTATCACGCCCCAGAAGAAAGCGTGCCGGATCACCTTCGGCACGCGAAACAAAGCGCTCAAGGGAGCCAACCATTTCCCGTGCCTCTTCAATCAATAAGGGTAATTGCCCCAAACCATCGCGCGCGAAACTATTCAACGACCCGCGATTATTCGACAATAATTGCTCAAGCTCTTCAGCCACCTTACGGTATGACACAGCAGCAGCTTTCGCCTCCCGCACCAACTCCGTCACATCTGTTTCTAGCAACCGGTCGGCGGTGCCCGCCAGGTTCTCGAGCTTGCCACTCGCCGCCGCAACATCCCGGCTAATTGTGTTGATGTTCTCAAGCGTGCCCGCGATGTTGCTGGAATTGCCTGACAAGTCCACAGACAGGCTTTCTAGGTTCGCCACAATGCGTCCAATGGACTTCTGATTTTCCTGCACCAACAATCGCACGTCTGAGATCAGCGCATTGGCATTCTGAAGTGTATCGGGCGCGCTCGAGAAAAGTTCCTGAAAGGCCGACGGTGCGGCAACAATGACCGGATAGGACGCTCCGGCGCTTGGCTTTAGCGGAGGAGACGCTGCGCTGCCTCCTTTGAGCTCAATCAACGCCACGCCTGTGAGACCAAAAAGTTCCAGTTGCGCGGTGGTATCCTCTTTAACCGGTGTGCGCGCATCAAGTTCGACCATCGCCACGACCTTGCTTGGGTCGTCTTCCGCYAAATGCAGGTCGATCACCCGGCCAACRGGTATGCCGTTATATTGAACAACYCCCGACTCYGTGAGCCCCGATACCGACCCGGAAAACAATATYTCRTARTARGTRTAWGTCCGGTCAAGCTGCACCCGCCCRATCCAYARRGCGAAGAGAAARAACAGKGCRATACCACCCAGYGCAAATGCACCGATCARAACATTGTTGGATTTGATTTCCATCGCTTGTGGTCCTACCCGCTCGCAGACATTTGTGCAGCCCGAGCCCGAGGCCCGGTGAAATACTCTTTAACCCAAGGATGATCGCATTTCAGCATATCGCTCATCGTTCCTTGAACCGTAACATGTTTATCCGCCAACACCGCGATCCGGTCACATGTGGCATGCAGCGTATCCAGGTCATGAGTAACAAGGAAGACGGTTAGACCAAGTGTGCTCTGCAAATCGCGGATAAGTGTATCAAAGGCGGCAGCCCCAATCGGGTCCAACCCTGAGGTTGGTTCATCCAGAAAGAGAATGTCAGGATCGAGAGCTAGAGCGCGCGCGAGCCCTGCACGCTTGCGCATCCCTCCCGACAGCTCGGAGGGGTACTTCGTGCCTGCCTCCAGCGGCAATCCCGTCATGGAAATTTTCAACGCTGCCAGCTCATCCATCAAGGTCTCGGACAGCTGCAAATGCTCGCGATATGGCACCTGAATATTCTCAGCAACCGTGAGGGCAGAAAACAGAGCGCCATCTTGAAAAAGAATGCCCCACTTTTGCTCCAGCAGCCGGCGCTTATCCTCATCCATCTGTGAAATAGTCTGCCCCAACACACTGATGCTTCCAGAAGTCGGACGCTGCAGCCCGACAATCGACCGCAACAAAACAGACTTGCCCGTACCAGACCCACCAACAATGCCCAACACTTCTCCTCGGTAGACATCTAAATTGAGATTGTCGTGAACCACCTGGGAGCCAAACTGGTTTTTGAGGCCACGCACCTTGATGATCGGCTCTTCACTATCCATGGCCTATATCCCCATCGTCGTGAAGAAAATGGCGAACAAGGCGTCCAGCACGATGACCATGAATATGGATTTGACCACCGATCTGGTCGTCTCCTGACCAACAGACTCAGCGCTCCCCGTCACTTTCAATCCGGAATAACATCCGATCATCGCGATCACCAAAGCCATGAACGGTGCTTTGATCATACCAACACCGAAGGTCCAGAAGTCAGCAGCTTCTTTCAGGCGCACAATAAAAATGCCCGGAGACGTGCCTTGCATCTGCCACACCACCATCGCTCCGCCGAGAAGTCCCATCATGTCAGCAATGAAGGTAAGCAGCGGCAACATCACGATCAGCGCCAGAACCCGCGGCACCACCAACATATCCATCGGATCAAGACCCAGCGTGCGCATTGCATCCACTTCTTCGCGCATCTTCATGGACCCGATTTCTGCCGTGAAGGCGCTGCCCGATCGCCCCGCCACAATAATCGCGGTCAAAAGGATACCAATCTCACGCAGAAACGTGATCGCAACCAAGTTCACCGTAAAGATCTCAGCCCCAAAGCGCTGCAATTGCACAGCCCCTTGCTGGGCCAGCACGCCTCCGATCAGGAAGGTGATAAGACAGACAATCGGCAAGGCATCAAAGCCAGTTCGCTCCATGTGATGAACAAACGGCACCAGGCGCAAGCGGCTCGGGTGTTTGACCGTCCGCCATAAAGCCTGAAGAAGAAGCCCAAAAAAGCCGACCAGACCACGGACCTCGTGACCCGCCGTTACAATCAGGCCACCAATTCTCTCCGCCAGTTGTTGGAAAAACGGCGCTGGAGGTAACCGAAGATTGAAGCCGGACCGTTGAGTGGCCACGACATTCAGCAATGTTCTAAATTCCGCAGTTTCACCAAGGTAACTGACCCGAAGCCCGGCAACACGCAATTGCTCGGCGGTCCTGTGCAGCATCCAGGCACCCGCTGTGTCCAACCGGCTCAGGCCCGTGAGGTCGATCACCGCATCACGACCCCGGGTCCGTTTGGGCATCAGGTCCCGCAAAGGCGCATCCAGCCCGCGTACAAACCGAACGGTCCAAACACCTCCCGCGCGGACGAGATAACCGGCATCGGTCTCCTCAGTCTCCAGCGTTGCTGTTCCGCCCGTCTCCACCTTGCCGCCTATGCCTCTCATTGACTGCATCGGCCCCAATTTCGACCGAATTTCATTCTATCCTTTCCTAGCATATAAACCGCGTCAGACAGCCACATTGCTTGATGTCTGTAGAACATTTAAGTTCAGAGGAAGTATTGCGTGACCACACGCAACGTTTTGTCGGCCACATAAGGGGTACGGGCGTTCATTTCAAACGCCGGACTGGAGAAGAAGAATTATGAATCAGTTTGCTAAAGGTCTGAGTATTGTCGCATTGAGTCTGGTACTCCCTCTTGCGGCCCAGGCCGATGAACCAAATTTGGGCAAAGGCGCCAAAGTTTTCAAAAAATGCCAAGCGTGTCACACCCTTGAACAAGGCGGTGCCAATAAGATCGGCCCCAACCTTTATGGCCTTTTTGAGCGTGCCGCAGCCTCTGCAACGGACTTCAATTATTCCGATGCGATGAGCGCAAAAGGCGAAGAAATTGGCACCTGGACGGATGAGACCCTTGCTACCTATCTCACCAAACCACGCGATTACATCCCCGGCACCAACATGTCATTCGCCGGACTGCGCAAAGAAAGTCAGCGGATCAACTTGATCGCTTTCCTGCGTCAGGAAACAGGCGCAGCTGCTGCTGAATAAGCGCGCCCGTTATGAGCTATTGAGAATGTTCAAAGGCGGCTTTCGAGCCGCCTTTTGCTCTTTCCGACACTGCAGACGCGCCTAGTCCTCACGACGCCGGCGCTGAACAAACCAAATGCCTGCCAACAATAGTCCTGTTGGAAAATAGACCAGATAGGCATTGGGCTGATCTTGCGGCAGCTCGACCGACACTATCTGCCAATCAAAATCCACTCCCGCCGCTTCTGCCGGACCTTTAAAGACAACATCGTCGACAAAAACGCCCTCCGCCTCGGAGCGCAACACCAGGCCTGCACTTTTCAGGCGGTCATCGAGTGGCGCGCGCGCGCCAAGCGGCAATATGACGGTGCGTGTCTTAATATCGCCTTCCAGCGTTTCGCCTCGCACAATCAGCCGCACATCGCTCATCGCCGGAGCAGCCTCAATCAAAGGGGAGGCCTCTACGAAAGAAACCGTTTTGAACGGAGGCTGCACCATATCTATCCAATATTGCGGTCGAAACAGAGAGAAGGCGACCAACAGCAATACAGCCGACTCCCAAAGCCGACTGCGCGCAACAAAATAGCCCTGGGTCGCCGCTGCAAACACCAGCACCGCTGTCACCGCACCCACCACAGTCAGGATCAGATCAACGGGCCCTTCAATACCGATCAGCAAGAGTTTGGTGTTGAAGATAAACAAAAAGGGTAGCGCAACGGTCCGCAACGAATATTTGAAAGCAATGATCCCCGTACGAATGGGGTCCGCACGCGAAATCGCCGCGGCCGCAAACGAGGCTAGGCCCACCGGCGGGGTCACGTCTGCCATGATCCCGAAATAGAAGACGAAGAGATGAACCGCAATAAGCGGCACCACCAACCCATTTTGCGCGCCAARMTCYNAYSMCYMCWYYSSMMAWCWGAKYSKWCNCAACMAKRYAGTKNGYCSWNGTMSKMMSKMSCATGCCCAGCACGATGGACAGCACCGCCACCAGAACCAGCATCAACAGCAAGTTACCGCCGGACAGGATTTCCACCAGCTCCGTCAGCACCTGTCCGATGCCCGTCAGTGAAACCGAGCCAACAATAATACCCGCCGCTGCGGTTGCGATTGCAATCGAGACCATGTTTCGGGCACCCAGATCAAGTCCCGAAATAAGCGCTTCAGCCCCCGCACGAAGGTTGGACAAAACCTCACCCTCGCGCCGGGCTATACCCAGAACAGCTTTCTGCGTGACCAGGATGAAACCAATCGCAAGAGTTGCCCAGAATGCCGCCAGACCCGGCGACAGGCGTTCCACCATCAAGCACCAGACCAACACACCAATAGGCAATATGAAATGGAGGCCCGTGCGCCCAACTTCCCCAAGCGGGGGCGTCATCAACACAGGAGCCTCCGGATCATCCTCTGGAAGATCGGGATGGCGCGCAGCAAACCCAAGCGTCGCGATATAGAAAAGAGCAAAACCACCCGCCAACACATAAGGCGCATCATCACCTAAAAGAGCCTGGGCTGCCAGAATGCCGTAGTACCAGCCCCCCGCGACAATCGCGAAGGAGGTCAGCCCAAGGCCTGTCCTGAGCAGGCGCTGCCCAAAGCTTCCCACCGGCACAGCGCGCGGCAGACCTTCCATGCCCGACTTCAACGCCTCGAGATGAACGATGTAGAGCAACGCGATGTAGGAAATGATCGCCGGCAAAAATGCGTGCGTGATGACCTCAAGATAGGAGATCCCCACATACTCGACCATGAGGAAGGCCGCCGCCCCCATTACCGGCGGCATGATCTGGCCATTGACCGACGCCGCCACCTCCACCGCCCCGGCTTTTTCACCGGAAAAGCCGACCCGCTTCATCAACGGAATGGTGAATGTGCCGGTGGTGACTGTGTTGGCAATCGACGACCCGGAAACCAACCCCGTCATGCCTGATGCCAGCACCGCCGCTTTGGCCGGGCCACCGCGCATATGCCCCAGCAACGAAAAGGCGACTTGGATGAAATAGTGTCCCGCCCCTGCCCGGTCCAGCAAGGCACCGAACAACACGAACAGAAACACAAAGCTCGTGGACACGCCGATGGCAACGCCAAACACGCCTTCCGTGGTGAGCCACATATGGCTCATGGCGCGTGAGAAAGAAGCCCCTTTCCACGCAATAATATCCGGTGCCATGTCGCCAAAGAAAACATAGCCAAGAAAGATAGCCGCCATAACAGTGAGCGGTGGCCCCAGCGTGCGCCGGGTCGCTTCCAGCAAGACAAGCATGCCCACACCCGCCACCGCCAAATCAAGCGTGGTGGGAAGGCCTGGCCGGTTCGCCAGCGCATCGTAGAAGACAAATAGATAACCAGCCGATACGGCCCCAACCACCGTAAGAACCCAATCCGAGAGCGGCACCCGGTCTCGCGGCGACCTCTTCAACGCGGGAAAACTTGCAAACGCCAGCACGAACGCGAAGGCCAAATGGATCACTCGCGCTTCCGTGTCGTTCAGAACCGGCAGGAACTTCGCAAATAGAAACGGCAATGGTGAGGCGTACCACAGTTGAAACAGCGACCAGACGATTGCAATAACAGCAATCACCTTTCCGGTTGAACCACTGTGATCACGCGCGCCGGTTTCGGCAGCAACCAGCTCATCTGCAACTGTGGGGGATGTCATCGTCTGCGCCCGACTATTCGATCAGCCCAACTTCGCGGTAATACCGCTCCGCCCCCGCATGCAGCGGTGCGGAAAGCGCGTTATGCACCATGCCTTCTTTCGTCAGAACAGCAAAAGCCGGGTGCAGTCTTTTAAAGTCGTCAAAATTCTCAAACACCGCACGAACCATCTGATAGGCGATTTCATCGGGCATTGCAGTCGAGGAAACAAATGTCGCCGCGACACCAAATGTCGACACATCGTCTGGATTGCCGTTGTACATGCCGCCGGGAATTGTGGCAGGCCCATAGAAACTGTTATCCGCAATCAATGCATCAACAGCCTCGCCCGTCACATTCACCAAAACCGTGTCGCAAGTGGTTGTCGCTTCCTGGATCGATCCGCTTGGATGCCCGACCGTGAAGACGATGGCATCAATCTTGTTGTCACACAGCGCCATTGACTGTTCGGCTGACTTCAACTCAGACGCGAGAGAGAAATCATTGACGCTCCAGCCAAGAGCTTCCATCACCACTTCCATGGTGGCTCGCTGACCAGAGCCTGGGTTGCCAATGTTAACCCGCTTACCCCGAAGGTCCTCAAACGATTGAATGCCAGCGTCTGCACGCGCCACCACGGTGAAAGGTTCCGGGTGGAGCGAAAACAAAGACCGCAGCTCTGGAAACGGCCCGACCTCAGAAAACTTAGAGGTCCCGTTATACGCATGATATTGCCAGTCCGACTGGGCCACGCCCATGTCGAGATCGCCTTGCCGGATCGCATTCACATTGAAGAGCGATCCTCCAGTGCTTTCAACCGAACAACGAATGCCGTGAACTTTCCGCTCTTTGTTCACCAACCGGCAAATCGCTCCCCCTGTTGGGTAATAGACGCCCGTGACACCACCAGTGCCCACTGTGACAAAAACCCGCTCTGGTTCTGCGAAAGTGCTCGTCGAGGCGGTCAGCACCACAACTGCCCAAATCGCCAGCGTCTGAAAACCCTTCACCACCCAACTCATGCTCTCACTCCCTTTTCACATCGATTAAGCGGAAATTCCATTCTGGCCGCCGATTTGAGCCGCATGGTAGAGCCTGTGCTTCTCCAAAACAAATGATGAAAATGGGCCGGAATGTGGAACAGTTTGTGCAAATCCAACTAGACATGCTCCTCGACCGTTCCAAGTTGGGACAGATTGACTTAAGCTCAAGTTGGTTGGGGAGCCATAGAGACGTGTGTAAAACAACAATCAAGTCGGTAAAGAGTTCGCGTAAATGCAGTCCACAACCATATTTCGGCGCCTCGCAGCCCTCCTGCCCACCCTGGTTCTCCTAGGGGCGCTGGGCCTGTCCCTTTATGATCCAAAGGGCATTGCCACCGCGATTTCTGACCGCACTTTCGACATTTACCAACAGATAAAGCCACGCCCATCCGATGCGCAAAAATCGGTCTATATCGATATAGGCACCGCCTCCGCTGCACGGTACGGCAGCTGGCCCTGGCCACGTGCGCGTCTTGCGGAGCTTGTTGAGGCAACCCGCAAAGCAGGCGCAGATACAATTGTACTCGACATGTCCCTGCCAGAGCCTGACGCCACATCGCCGCGCGAGGCACTCAAATTGTGGATACCCCTGCCGCCCGGCACCGATATCACCAATCTCGCTTCGGCTCTGTCCGCCTTGCCTGACCATGACATTTTATTGGCACAAGCACTGAAGGAAGGGTCATCCGTTGTCAGCATTACGCCTGGCAAAGGAACCGGCGGCGCAACGCGCATGMCAWTCTCNCCCNYTRCWMNAKWGCKGYNNGSYMATMYSTNGCGNCTNATRMYSCCYWNTWCGATYANNNGTGGGCGACAACGCTTGGGCGGCTACTCGGGGGCACACACGGTATAGGCATTGGGCTACCCAGCCACCGCTACGCAGATCGCATACGCACACTGCCCATGCTCGCAAATCTGGGTGGCAAACTCGTGCCGTCCACAGCACTGGAAGCTTTGCGCGTCGATCAAAACGCGACTGGCTACCTTGCTCATGTAGCGCTTCCCGAAGGCGGCTTCGTCATTGGCGAAACCACTGGCATTGATCAGATCACAATTGATGGTACCGATACGTCTGTACAGACGGGTGTTGATGGCGCTCTTCGCCTCTATTACCGCTCCCGGTCGCAACAATCGACCTACGAAGCCTGGCGTATTCTCGACGACACCGAGACACTTGATTTCAACGGAAAAATTGCTGTCATTGGCTTTTCCGTCAATGGAGCAGAAAAGACATACGACACCATCGTTGGACCATTGCCTTCCGGTGCAATTGTATCCGAAGCCATCGACCAAATTGCCTCTGACACATTTTTGGTTCGCCCGGCCTGGGCAAGCAACGCCGAACAAGGTGTGCTCTTGATTGTGGGCGCAATCCTGATCATCCTGATTATGCAAACTCGCGCAATTTGGGGTTTCTTATTTTTACTCGCCAGCATCAGTGCAGGTAGCTATGGCGCATGGTTCCTATTTGATACCGAGGGATGGCTCATTGATCCCACTCTCCCCACAATTGCCCTTGCATTCATCTTTATAACAACAGCAATCGTCAATCGTTTCCGTATTGAAGCAGAGGTCCGGTTTGTTGAAAACCAGATGACCCGGCGACTGTCCACAAGCACACTGTCCAAGATCATCCGCCGTCCAAGACTTCTCCCCGAACACGGGTCGTTGCGGAACGTAACCTCTCTCGTGGTTGGCTTGCGTGGCTTCAACGTTATCGCAGACCGGTATCTCGAAGACCCTATTGCCTACGCCGACATTCTGAACCGCTTTTTCACTCCACTGACCAAGACCGTTCACGACCGCTCGGGCATGGTTGACCGTTATATGGGCGATACACTGCTCGCCATATGGAACGCTCCCCTCAATGTGCAAAACCACGCGATGAAAGCCTGTGATGCTGCACTGCGCATGCGCGAACAATTGGATTCACTGAACGAGTTTCTTGAGGAAGATGCTAAGCGCCAGAACCTGAGCCACATCCCGCTGTCAGTCAGCATTGGCGTCGAAACAGGCTCAGCCATTGTGGGCAACATGGGTGCAACCCAGAGATACGATTATGGGGTACTGGGCGAGCCCATCAGCATCGCCCGCTACCTGCGCTCACACGCGATCGATTACGGCCCGGCCGTCATTGTGGGTGATGGGTTCAAAGATGCAGTAGGTGACAAGTTCGCCTTGCTCGAGGTCGACCTCGTCTCAACGCCACGCCATCCAGACGGCTGGCGCGCCTATGCACTTTTGGGAGACTCCATCGTCCGCGCGAGCCCGAAATTCCGAGCCCTTGAAGACGGACATCGCCAACTCTTCGATGCTTACCGCAATCAACGTTGGAGTGCGGCCAGAGAATCTCTCGCGCATTGCCGTGGTCTCAATGGTGCCATTCCTACCCTCTACGATTTTTACGAGGGCCGCATTCGCCAGTTGGAAAAAGAACCGCCCGGTGAAAACTGGAACGGCTCCTATTACGCCGGTCGCTTCTAGAGCCAGTCTTCCAACCACATTGTCCTTCCTCTCTGCAAAGCAACAGAGCCCTCCCCTCAAGCACTTGTGATCTTAGACATTGAGTTGTCCTGTTATTGGTAGGGTGTAGCAATTGCCGCGCCGACGGAAAAAACAGGTTTGTCGCAGGCCTTTGCTCGGTTTCCGAACATGGGAGGTCTGCACAAATGTTCTATCGAAAAAGTCAGTTTAGATTGTTGGTGGCCATCGTTGGATCAATGGCAATGTTCTTCGCTGCGCCCGCCGGTGCAGCAGAGACCCTCGATTTTTACATCACGACGGTTCATGTGGATGGCAAAACCAACATCCACGGTGATGCAAACCATCCGCCCGAAGCCTTCCCTCTCAACCAGTCTTCCCAGGGGCCAGGCGTCGCACTGACACCACCCGATGCAACAGGTGCCTGGAAGATACGCACCTTTATATTTGAGCCTGCGCAGATAATCGCGCGAGAAGGCGATCATATACGGCTGCATTTTGTCGGCGTACAAGGCGCACATCATACGATCAAGGTCATCGGTGAAGGTGTGGATGCCCACCTTCAACTGGATCGCGGATATGTCAAAACAGTAGATATCCCAAGCGTGAAGACCGGTACGATCAACATCATTTGCGATGACCACCAACCGACGATGAACGCACAGGTGATTGTTCTCCCCGCCGCGGGCTAACCATAAGTCATGACCGGAGACAAAATACTTGGCGGATGCGTTATCCATCGCCATGATCCGGCCCTATGACCACAAGCCAAACTATCCTCACCACAGCAATTGAAACCTGGCCGCTTGCCACCGCCTTCAACATCTCTCGTGGTGCCAAAACACAAGCCCAGGTCGTCGTGGCGACCTTGGAGAATGGCGACCACAAAGGTCGTGGAGAATGCGTGCCTTACGCCCGGTACGGAGAAACCTTGGACGAGGTTGCCGAGACCATTCGCTCTGTAGCGCCCGACATTGCCAACGGCCTGACCCGCGCAGACCTGCAGCTTCTTCTGCCCCCAGGTGCCGCCCGCAATGCGCTGGATTGTGCCTTCTGGGATCTTGAAGCAAAAAGCACAGGCACCCGGGTCTGGGAATTGGCGAAATGTGGCACCCCCAACACACTGACAACTGCTTTTTCCCTAAGCCTCGACACGCCGGAGAAAATGGGTGCGGCCGCCGCAGCGGCAGCTACAAGACCCATACTAAAGATCAAGTTGGGGGGTACAGGTGATGAGGCTCGCATCGCCGCCATTCACAAGGCAGCCCCCAACGCAAGATTGATTGTCGATGCGAACGAGGGGTGGACCCCAGAAACACTGGCCCCCAACGCAGAAGCGATGGCCCGGTATGGTGTTGCGTTGATCGAACAGCCTCTTCCTGCAGACCAGGATAGCCTGCTGCGTGATTACAATACCCCTGTGCCGTTCTGCGCCGACGAATCGTGTCATGGCATCGCCTCGCTGGCGCGGCTGGTGGGCCTCTACGACATGGTCAATATCAAGCTCGATAAAACCGGCGGCCTGACGGAAGCTCTCGCCACTGCACGAGCGGCCCGCGATATCGGTTTTTCAATCATGGTCGGCTGCATGGTGGGCACATCCCTTGGTATGGCGCCTGCCATGCTAGTCGCCAAATCGAATGACATTGTTGACCTGGACGGTCCACTTTTGCTGACAAAAGACCGCTCGCCGGGGATCATCTATCGGGGAAGCGAAATGAGTCCGGTCGGACCCGACGTTTGGGGATAAAATATACCAATCCTGGCCTTGCCCACGCCAAATTGATCACTTTCCGCTCGTATGCCTCTCCCCACACGCCTAAGCTCTGCCCAACGAAACAACATTGTAATAGCCGATGAAACTCTGTGTGATTCCCCCAGCGGCTACCCGTGTGGTAGCGGCTCTTCTTATTTTGCCTACCTTTGTGATGGTCTCAGCTCTGGGCCTCGCTCCCACGACTGCCGTGGCGGAAGAGGAACAAGACGGTCCCCCTCCTTCCCTCGTCCGAATAGATGCGGTGATCGTTGAACCTTTTGGCCAGACCGCGCCTGTGATTGGCCGTCTGGTCAGCCGCCAGTCCGGTGTTGTCGCGGCCCGCATTGCGGGGGCCATCGCCCGCATGCATGTCCAAGTTGGTGACCGCGTTGAAGAAGGCGATCTCCTTGCCGAGATTGTTGCCGATGGCCTGGASWRRRMMRYCCGCMNGMSSMSAAGCYGCWMYAAMMMSRKYAKAGKSWGWWYKTGCYAWYMNCYKWWRCKAAATGGACCGCCTGCGCAGGCTCCGAAATTCTGCCTCTTTCCAGCAGAGCCGCTATGACGACAAGCGGCTCGAAGTCGCTACTCTCGAAAGCGGTGTCATTGAAGCAAAAGCAGACCGGGCCCTCGCCGAACTTGATCTAAATTACGCAAACATTCGTGCGCCCTATAGCGGCACGGTAACCCTGCGCTACACCGAGGCCGGTGCTTACGTCACGCTGGGCGCCCCTGTCATTGCCCTCGTAAATGACCAGGCACTTGAAGCAGAAGCCGACGTTCCCTCAGACCGTATGCAAGGATTGACCATAGGCCGAAGGATCACCGTGGAAATCGCAGGAACAAAAGCACTTGCAACTGTCCGTGCCCTTATTGCAGAGGAAAACCCGCTGACGCGCACCCGCGCCGTCCGGTTTACCCTTGAGGGCACAATTCCCTCTTTCTTCACGCCCAATCAGACCGCCATTGTCTATGTCCCCATTGGTCAACGTGTCGACGTCACGACCGTTGATAAGGACGCCATCGTTGATCGGCTCGGCGAGACCATCGTGTTTATCATTGCGGACAGCACCGCACAATTGCGAACCGTCGAGCTTGGAGAAGCCGTGGGAAGTCGCTTCGTTGTCCTGCAAGGCCTCACAAAAGGCGAAAACGTCGCTATTCGGGGGAATGAGCGGCTACGCCCAGGCCAAGTGGTTCGCGTTGAGGGAGAAACGTAAGCGATGAATATGATCCGCACGTCCATTGAGCGGCCAACCGCCATTCTGGCCGGCGTCATTATCCTCATCGTCTTTGGTTTTGTTGCCTTACGCGCCATCCCTATTCAGCTCATTCCTGATGTGAGAAAACCGCTCCTCACCATCACCACCCAGTGGCAGGGCGCCTCCCCGGTCGAGATCGAACGCGAAATCGTCAATCGCCAAGAAGAAAACCTCAAAGGGCTTGAAGGCGTCACACAGATGACAAGCCGGGCACGCTCAGGCCGCGCAGAGGTTTTCCTGGAATATGCGCTCGGCACCGATATGAACCGCGCCATGCTGCTGGCCTCAAACCGCCTTGACCAGATCGGAAATTACCCAGACGAAGCCCGCGAACCTGTCCTGAGATCAGCAGGAACAGAAGACAATCCCATAACCTGGATTGTGATCACCCGACTGCCCGGCAACGAAAACCCCATGAACTCCTATGGCGATTTCGTGGAAGACGTTATTCAGGAACGCATTGAACGTGTCGCAGGGGTCAGCCGGTCTAATGTTTTCGGAGGCACCGAACGAGAGTTGAGGGTCGTCATCCACCCAGACCGGCTCGCGCGTTACAACTTGACGGTACCCGACGTTCTGCGTCGTCTCAGAGCCGCCAATGCCTCTGTCTCTGCYGGCGAGGTCGAAGAAGGCAAACGCGCCTACATTGTGCGAACAGATGGTGAGCTAAGAACCGTCGATCAGGTGCGAAACGTCGTGCTGCGCACCACCCTTGATGAAATTTCCGGCCGCATCGGCAGGGTTGTTGTTGGCGATATCGCGACTGTTGAATTCGGGTTTAAACAACGCAACGGACAATTCCGCAGCCTCGGTGGAGACGCCATGGCCGTGAACGCCGTTCGAGAATCCGGCGCCAACGTCATTACCACGATGGAAGGCATCCGCGCGGCCATTGATGAACTAAATGAGTATGAACTCCCTAATGCCGGCCTGAAGGCAACCCAGTCTTACGATGAGACCATCTACATCGAAGCGGCTATCGACCTGGTACGACAGAACATTCTCGTCGGTGGCACACTCGCGGTCATTGTGCTCATCCTCTTTCTGCGTTCCTGGCGCGCGACAACCGTCGTCGCTCTCTCCATCCCTGTTTCCATTATCGGCTCCTTTGTCGCCATGGCCGCTCTGGGACGTTCCATCAATGTTATTTCGCTGGCTGGCATCGCCTTTGCTGTCGGCCTCGTTGTTGATGCCGCCATTGTTGTGCTAGAAAATATCTTCCGCTTGCAAGCCGAAGGGCATGACCGAAAAACTGCCGCCTACGAAGGCACCCGGCAGGTCTGGAGTGCGGTGCTTGTCTCCGCCACAACAACCGTCGCCGTGTTTGCCCCCATCCTTCTGATGGAAGCAGAGGTCGGCCAGCTGTTCCGCGACATTGCGGTTGCCATTTCCGTTGCCGTCTCTCTCTCCCTGCTGGTGTCTGTCACAGTCATTCCGGCCCTCGCCGCACAGCTTCTGCCCCGCGACGGACCGGACCAGGCGCTGTTTCAACTTCCCCGGATCGATGCGCTCGCCCAGCGGTTTGTGGACAGGGTTCTGGGGGCAGTCACGTGGATGATCGAAACGGTCAAACGCAGCGGCACCGTTGTTGCCGCCATCTGCGGGGTTGCAGCACTTGGCACCTACCTCTTCTTGCCCAAACTGGATTACCTCCCCGACGGCAACCAGGCATTCGTCTTTGGCTACATCAGCCCCCCTCCGGGATACAATCTGGAAACCGCCCTTGGCATTGCAGGCCGTGTGGAGGACGCCACCCGGCATCTCTGGGCCCCCATGGCCCCAGCGGATCGGGATCCCGATGATCGTCCTTGGATGCAGAATTTCTTTTTCTTCGCCTCATCCAATTTTGCCTTTGTGGGTGCTTACCCTGAAGACGCGGACCGGGCCCGGGAGCTTCTGCCGATCATGAGCGACGCGGTGATGCAGGAGCCCGGCACTTTTGGCTTCTTCTCACAACGCTCTCTTTTTGGACGCGGTGTTGGCGGCGGTCGGCAGGTCAATTTTGTGATCGCAGGTACAGACACCAACGATATTGTCGCAGTCGCACGGCGCGCGGCAGACAAGGTCGAAGTGCTGCTGCCACGATCTGAAGGCCACCAAATGCGCCCGCAGCCTTCGCTTGAACTAGGGTCCCCTGAGGTCCGCATCACTCCTAACCGCATCGCCCTGGGCGACAACGGACTTTCCGCTGCAGAACTTGGCATTACCATCGATGCCTTCAATGACGGATTGCGGGTTGACGAGATCACCGTCGAAGGCCGCCGCATGGACCTCTCCCTCTATGGCAGCTTCACCCAGGCAAACGAAACCCAGAGTATCGAAAACCTGCCCGTGGTCACCCGGTCAGGCGTCATCCTCCCTGCCCGCTCGCTGGCCACCATCGAAATCACCGTCGGGCCATCAGAGATCAACCATCTGGAACGCTTCCGGGTCATTACCCTGCAAGTGAAACCAGACACGCAGATGCCTTTGGAAGAAGCGCTGGAAATATTAGAAGGCGTGATCGACGAGCTGGAGCAAGAAGGCGTGCCCCCCACCATACGCATGGGGCTGGGCGGGTCAGCAGACCAGCTTGACCAGGCATGGACCGAGCTGGTTATGAATTTGGGGCTGGCACTGGTTATCGTCTATCTCGTTATGGCCGTGCTTTTTGAGAGCTTCATTTACCCCCTGGTCATTATGCTATCGGTGCCGCTTGCAACAGCGGGCGGTGTCGCGGGTCTTGTCATCTTGAACATTTTCACCTTCCAAGCACTCGACATGCTGACCCTGCTGGGCTTCGTCATCCTTATCGGCATTGTCGTCAACAACGCCATCCTGCTGGTTCACCAGTCACTGTATGGATTTAGGGAAGAAGGTCAGAGTTTCGACGAGGCGGTCTCCGGTGCGGTAAAAAACCGTATCCGACCTATTTTCATGTCCACCCTCACCAGCATCTTCGGCATGGCACCGCTGGTGCTCTTCCCTGGTGCGGGATCTGAACTTTATCGCGGTTTGGGAACGGTCGTGATCGGCGGACTGATGCTATCAGCAGTGTTGACGCTGCTCATCATCCCCCCACTTTTGAAGATCATCATGCCACTGTTCGAGCAGGAAAGAAGCACGGGCACACCTGTGCAGCAAAACTAACTGTCTCTTCTACAAACGGAGCTTTGAGGCAGAGCCCGCTACTCAGCCCACGACAAATCGACCATGGGGTGAGGCAAACGCCGCGCTTCAGCGCCTCGGACAAGCTCCGCCCATATCTGCGTCTCCAGGTCCCGCGCCCAACTGCCTTTTTGCGTTTCGACATGGGTTTGCAATTCAATGAGCAGCGCAGAGAGCGCATTATTCGCCTCATCCAGATCACTAATTCGCAAACTGCCATCTTTCGTTTCCGCAGCCGCTTTCAGTTTAGGTTTCAGCTCGGCCGCTTCAACATGCGCTAACGCCGCCAGAAAAATCGCCCTGAAGGCTCTGTTCTCCTGAACGAAGTTTTCCGCAGCACGGTCGAACTCGGTTGCGGTTTGGAACATCATCAGGCCAATCACCGTCGCGCTGCCCGCGGCATATTCCACCGCAATGGCTGGCGCTATGTCGGTGGCTATACGCGCAAACGACCGGACCATAACTTTTTGAACATCGGGTTTCATGACCGTTCCTCCGCTGCAATCAAATCCTGCATCCATCCCACCAACTGGCGGTTATGAAAATCCGTACAATACCAACTGGAAAAGGCCAGTATCGGATCAACATTTGTGCCTGCATCATATTCTTTGGCCGCCGATATCCAGATCGCAAGCCCCTTCACGGCTGAAAAAACCTCCCACCAGCGCAATGCTGTCGGATCAAGTTCAAGCCCTGAATGCTCTGACCAAAGCGCAAGCGCCCGGTCCCGATCAATCATGCTGCCAGGTCGTGGATCATTAAATCCCCAGAGGGGATCGATCGCCCACGCAACATCTTCCAGAGGGTCACCTAGATGACACATTTCCCAATCGAGAATTGCCTGAATGTCCCCGTCTTCATTGTAAAGAAAATTGCCTGTCCGATAGTCGCCATGAACAACTTTGACGTGGGCGGGCGGTGGTGGAGGATTGCGCCGGAGCCACCGAATGGCCCCTTTGACAATCGGCTGCGGGCACAAAGTGTCCCCATCAATTTCCCCTTCCCAATAATCAAGCGCCGTCTTCCAGCAACTCGTTAGAGCGGGATAATCTGATGTCTGCATAAACCCAATATCCGCCGGGTCTTGCTTTGCAATGGTCCCAAGGTGCCGCCAAAACTGTTCACCTACTTTTTCTGCCAAGGGCCCATAAGGGTCCGCAGCAAAGGGCGATGCCGCCAGACATCCTTCAATCTGCTCCATCACAAAAAAGGGGCGCTCCAACCACTTTGACTCGGTCTCAAGAAAAAGCGGTTCGGGCACCGGCAACCCCGTTGGATGGAAAGCCTGGTAAGCCTTGAACTCAACATCGCGATCCGTGTCGATCAGACTGGCCACAGGGTCACGCCGAAGAATGAGCGCACGACTTCTGCTTTCACCATCTTCTTTCCATGTGGCGGAAAACCGGAACGTCTCGCGGCTGGCACCCCCGTGGATACGGGAAACATTGGCAACCTCCAGCCCCACAGCAGCGGGCATCACATGGGAGAGATAGGTCGCTATCTTTTCATTGAGTTCATCCATGACAAATCCTCACGGCGCCATATCAAGAAGCTCTTTGAACCCGGAGGGCTCATGCTTCCCAATAACAAGTTGCTCCAGGATACCCGAGCCCATTTTCACCTCGCCATTTGGCAAGGTCATCTTCGCTTCCACAAAGGCTTGAATATGAAGGAAGGGAGGTTCTGCGCTTGTAATCTCGTCGGTACGGAAACTCTCATAACCAACGGCGAGCTCACCCTTGAACCCGCCATGCCCCCACTCCGGATTCATGTAGCCAAGACCCATCATGTAGAAATTCCATTTTGGCGTCAGCTCGATAAATGTCTTTTCGCGTCGGTGGTTTTCCATCTCGATCACGGCGGATTTGGCAAAGCGCGTGCCTGACTGGAACACCAGCTTCGACCAGCACGACCTTGTATGCTCCGCCGCAGCGTCATCACCCAGCCCACAGATGACAGCCGCCGTGTTCCATGGCGCACCAGCCGCATCCGTGTTGACGTGATAGAGCGTGATACAATCATCAAAGTTAAGCGGCGCCCAGATCCAGTAGAATTGCCCCTCCTGAGCAGGCACAACAGATTGTGCATCCTGAGCCCCGATGGGCCGCACGCCCCATGAGCGATCTCGCGTGCCGACAAAACTGTCCCGCGTCACCTCAATGCGTTCGCCCTTCACTTCAATCCAGCCTTCCCAGGTCACGTTCTGGGTCATGCGGGTCACGTCCATCATCGCCCGCGAGTTATTACGCCTGATAAAGCGAGGCTCCTCTATCGCAGGCGCACGTGAGTGAAAAGTGAGATCAGCCCGGATGCCATACTCATTGTCATCAACCAGCACCCGCACAGATTTCAAGGGTTCAAGTATCTCAACAGCGATGGGACCAACCCGCGTGTCCATCCGCTCATTATGCAATATGCGAGACGCATGCACATTGTGTTGCACTCCGTTATGCACGACACAAAAAGACGCATCCATTACGTTCACATGCGGATAGACGCCAAGCGCGGCGGCGAAAAAGATCGAGCCATCCTTGTTGTAGCCATTGAAAAAATACCGGTCGTAAAAATTTCGATCGGTACCGGAATAGGCAATCGGTTCCGGTGTTTGATGAATAGGATACTCATCTCCCTTGGTGAGCATGTCCGTTCTCCCTCGACCGGTTAGTCCGATCCGCGTTGTGGTTTGTTTTCACTAGGGACGGCAAAAATGCTGCCCCTGTCAAATCTCACCTTTGCCCCTACGTCCCTTCCGACACGCTCGCGCCCACGGCTGCCATACGTTGTTCAAACGCGCCGGGTTTTTCATAAGGCAGGCGTCCAATATCAACCGTTGCCAAATTTGCGTCATAGCGCGGAACAGCCTGCGGTGTGCGGCAATAGACAAAGGCAGCTGCCGAATAATCGTCAGACCTTTCGGCAATGCCCCAGTCCGCAATGTGCGTGCCACGTGCTCCCTGCCAGCCAGGCCCCGCAAGACCATATGTATCTTCTACGGTCTGGCGTTTTTCCTCATCACCATGACCAACGAAAACAGCCCCGATCTGTTGAATAGTAACTTTCAGAGTGTCTCGAAAGAGAATGGGGTCTGGAACATGCCAACGATAAAACCCGGTCAGATCCGGCATCGGTCGCGACACGTCCGGGTCTGAAATATCGAAAGGCACGCCCTGCCACGCTGTCTGGTGCTCCCCCATTCCCCAGGCTGTCCCCGCATAATCCTCAAGACCGGTGCCACAGATCGTCGGAAGTACATCATCCCCGTCGATGAACATTTTCACTTCTCCTTCGCCGTACCAGGCAAATACCCGGTCTTGCAGAATGCGGATACCAACCACACACCCCAGAAACCGACCCGGACCCTGCAGGCCTTCCAGAATGACGAAATCCTGTTTCTTTACCGTCGGGTTTTCCCGGGCGAAGGTGACATGCAGATAACTCGCGTCACCCTTCCGCTCTTTCTCCAGCGTGTAGTCGATCTGGTAGTAGAGAGGAAACTGCCGATCTGTTTCATTGGTAAGTTCCACGCGCACCCGCTGCTCAAACGGCATCGGAAACCAGGCATTGAAACCACGGCCTTCCTGCACCGCCGTCAGCCCCGTCGAATGAGCCGTGGGCCTTCCGAGTGGCACACCAAAAAAGTCGAGTACAGGAACACTAATAGACGGCTCAGCCGCGCCGTCATAAAAGACCTCAAGCCGAACGGCCCGCATCAGCTCAGGTGCCATCGGAGGAATGGTCATCCAGAAATGGCGCAAGGTCCCCGGCCCTTCAATATCCGCAAGNAAKMMYKKKYTYWCCCGMMYGWAWCGRSWTRCKGGRMGCASMMYYGSGKSMAWKGYKKCTTKYMCYTMMWKMTNYCYCGCRCACCGGTCGGGTTTTCAAAACTGACAGCACGGCTTTCCAGCCCCAAATCAATAACCGAAGGATCACCCCACATAGATTTTCTCCTTGTGATCTCGTTATGCCGCTACTTTTCCTGTGCGGTTCTATGCAAAGTATAAGCACCAACCCACGACATCGAAAACAACAACCGGAGACGATGCTCATGAAAATCTGGCTTCTATTGGGGGCGGTAAACGGCCTGCTCGCCGTCGCCTTCGGTGCATTTGGGGCACATGGCTTAAAAGCCCGTGCCGGCGCTGCCGAACTCTCCGCCTTTGAAACCGGCGCGCAGTACCACATGTATCACGCACTTGCGCTTCTGGCCCTCGCGTGGGTTGCCAGCCAGGCTCCCACGAGCCTAACGACGGCAGCAGGATGGGGATTTAGCATTGGCATTCTGCTCTTCTCTGGGTCGCTCTACTATCTGGGCATCACCGGCAGTCGTTCGCTGGTCCTCGTAACACCTATCGGTGGGGTCGCCTTTCTCATCGGCTGGCTCTGCCTTGCAGTTGCCGCTTACCGTCTCGACTAAAGGCAATCTATCCCGCGAGATATTTTTATAGACCACGGTCCATTTATAGGATTTAGTGTTTTGTATGTGTTTGGTGAGCAATATCGGGAGACAAGCGGTGGTCCAACAGAACATTCTCATCATTGGAGCGGGCATAGCCGGGCTGAACACGGCGCTTGCACTCGCCTCTCCTGGCCGAACATTGACCCTTATCGAGCGCGACCCTCCGCCACCAGAAGCTTCTGCCGAAGCTGCTTTTGATGTCTGGGAACGTCGCGGCGTCGGCCACTTGCGTCACAGCCATGCCTTCCTGGCTAGGCTCTACCTGCTGCTCCGAGACAAGTACCCTGATCTTTTGGGCGAGTTGTTAGAAGCCGGCTGTCGGGAACTAAAGTTCGAAGACGGTGTTCCCGCCACACTGCGCGAGGAATACCAAGCCATTCCCGAAGACAACGACCTGACAATCCTGACCAGCCGCCGAACGACACTCGAATTTGTCATGCGCCGGTATGTGTCAAAACTGCCCAGCGTCCAAATTGTCCCTAATGCGAGGGTCAAAGGACTACTTCACGAGCGAACCGAAGATGGGACTTTGAACGTCACGGGCGCAACAATCGAACGCGACGGACAAGCAGAAGACATAAAGGCCAATCTCGTCGTTGACGCTGGTGGCAAAAATGCCCTCGGCTTTGATTGGCTAAAGGCCGAAGGCGTGCAGATCCGCACTGAGGTGGAAAACGCAGGGATTTTATACTTCACCCGCCACTACCGACTGAAAGACGGGCAGGAAGAACCGCCAAAGGGCAAGCTGCCTGCAGGCGCAGACCTGGGCTACGTCAAGTACGGCCTCTTCCCCGCCGACAACAGATGCTTCTCCATCACTCTTGCAGTTCCGGACATCGAAATGGAACTGCGGTCCAAAATTGTACGCCCAGAAGTGTTCGACGCAATTTGCCGCGCCCTTCCAGCTCTCGAGCCATGGATTGAAGAAACCCGAGTGGACCCCACCTCCCGCGTTTTCGGCATGGGAGAACTCAAGAGTCAGTGGCGACACATGGTTGAAGACGGCAAGCCTGTTGTTCTGAATTATTATCCGTTGGGAGATAATCTCATCCGGTCAAATCCGCTCTATGGGCGCGGCTGCTCGTTCGCCGCTGTTGCAGCACATGCGCTCGCAGAAGCCCTTGAGACAAAACAGGGATCAGTTGCGCAGGCATTGCACTATTACAAAACCGTGACCCGGGAAATCAGGCCCTACTACGACAGTATGCGAAAGCTGGATCAGGCAGCGATCAAGCGCGCAGCCCGCGAGCTTGATCCAACCTATACCCCCGGCATAAAGGCCAAAGTCCTCAAAAGCTTCATAAACGACGCCATCACCATTGCCATGCGCTCCGACATTGGCTTGTTGCGCGAAGCCATGCACGGCTTCCACATGCTCAGTCATCCAGATGCCTGGCTCAAAAAGCCGCGCAATTTTTTCAAGGTAATGTGGATCTGGGCACGCGGTAAAAAGCGTAATCAGGCGTACTACACGCCACGGCTTGGCCCCAAACGCCACGAGATGTTTGCTCTCCTGAACCTCTCCCCTACGGTGGATTGGGAACGTCACAAAGAGGCCGCCTAAGCCCCCAACAGCCGATCTAGCGCCACTTGAAGATAGGCGAACAATTGTCGGAAACACGCGGGCGCGTGAGCACAAAAGAATGAAAAATAGAAAACAGGAAACACCATGGTCGACTTTTCCAACCCTCGCATCGTCAAAACCAACGGACTGGAAATGGCCGTCTATGAACAAGGGAGCGGTCTTCCCGTCATCATGTGTCATGGCTTTCCAGAACTAGGCTTTTCCTGGCGTCACCAAATCCCCGCCATTGCAGAAGCAGGTTTCCACGCCATTGCGCCCGACCAACGCGGCTATGGACGCACAGGCGGCCCGCAAGGAGAGGATGCCGTACCGCTCTACGACATGGAGCATTTGCTGGGTGACCTGGTGGGTATGATGGACGGGATGGGTCTGTCCAAAGCAATTTTTTGCGGCCACGACTGGGGCGGGTTTGTTGTCTGGCAGATGGCATTACAACACCCAGACCGCGTGGCCGGTGTCATTGGCGTCAACACACCCTTCACCGCCCGATCGCCCATGGATCCAATTGAGCTGATGAAAATGGCGTTTGGCGAAGACATGTACATTGTCTTCTTCCAGAAATACGGCGTCGCCGATGCTCTCTTCGGAGAGGATATCGAAAAATCCATGCGCTTCTGGTACCGCCGTTGGACCATGTCACTGGCTGACTACGACGCCCAGCCAGACGAGAACAAGCGCCTCGCCCTTGTAGAAGCATTCAAAGCACCAGAAGACCAGTGGCCCGGCGAACCGCTGTTGTCTCCTGAAGACTTCAATTTCTACGTGGAGGCTTTCAAAAAGACCGGCTTCACAGGCGGCATCAACTGGTACCGGAATTTCACCCGAAACTGGGAAAAATCCGCCGGCTTTGCCGACAAAATCGACGTACCCTGCCTGATGATCTCGGCTGCCAACGACGTGGTCCTGCGCCCCGAAATGACGGATGGCATGGAAGATTACATCGCCGACCTGGAAAAGCACATCATCAAAGATTGTGGACACTGGACACAGTCAGAAAAACCCGAGGAGTTGAACGCTCTCATCACGGATTGGCTGAAAAGACGGTTCGCCTGACACCTTCTCTCTCGCCAAGCCGATCATTGCACAATAGGCTTGCCTCAAAGTTTTGGGAGCAGGCTCTATGACACCGGATCAAGTATTCCTCATCGCCACATACGGCATCATGCCCTTCTGGGTCTTGCTGGCGGTGGCACCAGGTTGGAAATGGACGCAGACACTTGTGCACTCTGCGGTCATCCCTGTGGTGATCGGCATAGGCTACACCTCCTATGTCGCCACGGGCGCCTTCAGTGCAGGCGGCAATGGCCCGATCACACTGCAGACCATTATGGATGCGTTCCAGGTGCCCGAGGCAGCTGTTGCCGGATGGCTCCACTACATTGTGTTCGATCTGTTTGTCGGCGCCTGGGAGGCCCGCGACGCAAGCCGCCGTGGTATCAATCGTTGGCTTGTCCTTCCTTGTCTCTTTTTCACCCTGATGCTTGGCCCCTTCGGCCTTCTTCTCTACCTGGGTTTGCGTGTCGCAACGCGCAAAGGCGGGTGGGCTTTGAACACAGAAACATAATCTTATGCGGGAAATCGAAACCCTTCTGTTTGCAAACGAGGCTTTCTACCGGGCCGTCTCGGACCGGGACCTCGACATGCTGGACGCACTTTGGTCCGTCACGGCCCCCGCCTCCTGCCTGCATCCAGGCTGGCCCCCCTTGCATGGTCGCAAAGACGTCATGGAGAGTTGGCTCCGCATCATCAGGGGGCCCAGCCCCCCCGTAATTGAATGTGTTGCCACGACGGCACACCTTATCGACACTCAGGTTGGCCTCGTGACCTGTTACGAGCGGATCGGCGAGGAATGGTTCATTGCCACCAATTTCTTCGTCCGGGAGGGCACGGGGTGGTCCTTGTTCCATCATCAATCCGGTCCCACAGGAGCTCCTCCGGAAGCAGACGAAGACGAGGCACCACGCCAGATGAACTGAGTATTTTCGCAAAGAAATCTACGTGCCAGAACGTCGCATTAACTAACTTACATTTCTGTTACCCAGCGCTTGTTGCACCGCCGCGCCTTGGGTATGATCCCGGCCACCGAGCAACTGTCTGGCTGCATGGAGCAATTTGTGCGGCCTGATTGATGTTCACCAATCATAGAGACCGCACTGACAGGCCCCGCGACGCGGCAGAGAGAAAAATCCTCTCTATTGCCCCACGATACGCCTGAGAAGCGGTCCACAAACAAGAAGAACGAGAGGAGAGGCGAATGTCGCAGGCACTGGATAACCAGGCCCTCGCTACGGCTGCCGAGCCCACCGATAATGAGGAGCGCAACGAAGGGACCGTGGCCCCTCTACGCGGAGGAGACAAGCCGCTCCGCATTCTTCTCCCGAGTTATCGCTCCAATCCCACGACCGGCGGCCAAGGCGTTTACATGCGCCACATTTCCAAAGCGCTTGTTGAGTTGGGCCATCATGTAGATGTCATCTCCGGTCCGCCTTATCCAGACTTGGACCCTCGGGTTGGTTTGATCAAACTCCCCTCTCTTGATCTCTACGCGACCGAACGTCCCATCCGCGCGTTTCGTCCCTGGATGCTGAAATCCAAAGTCGATCTTTTCGAATGGTGGAGCCACAATTGGGGCGGCTTCCCCGAGCCTTACACGTTCGGCGAACGACTTGCCGCTTACATGGAAGACAAGATCGACCAGTATGACGTCATGCACGACAATCAGACCTTGTGTTGGGGCATGCTGAAAGTCCGCGATATGGGGCTGCCCGTCGCTGGCACCATCCATCACCCGATCACGATGGACAAGCGCATCGACATTGCGGCCATGCCAAACCCTTGGATGAAATTCCTGAAATGGCGCTGGTACACATTCCTCAATATGCAGATTAAAGTGGCCCGTGAACTCGACCCGATCATCGTTGTGTCTGAAAGCACAAGGCAGGACGTCTCCCGCGACTTTGGACTTCCCCTGGATACGATGCAGGTTGTCCACCACGGCATTAATCACATCCAGTTCTATCCCATGCCGGAAGTAAAGCGCGTCGACAATCGGCTCATTGTTTGTGCCAGTGCCGACGTACCTCTCAAGGGTCTTATCTTCCTCATCCGGGCTTATTCAGAACTCCTGAAAGACCGCCCCGATCTGGAATTGCACGTCATCGGAAAACTGCGCGATGGTCCCACCAAGAAAGAGCTAGAGCGCCGTGGTCTCATGAATAAGGTGAAGTTCATCTCCGGCATGACGGACGACGACATTACCCATGCCTATGCAGAGGCAACCATGGTCATCTCGCCATCGGTCTATGAAGGCTTTGGCTTTCCCGCAGGAGAAGCAATGTCTTGCGGTGCACCTGTCATTGCCACCACTGGCGGCTCGCTGCCTGAAGTCGTGGGCGACGCAGGCATCATCGTGCCCCATTCAAACCCTGAAGCTTTGGCAGCTGCCATTGCTGATCTCCTCGACAATCCCGCAAAACGCGACGCTCTGGGCCTCAAAGCCCGTCAACGTGTTCTCGACCATTTCAAATGGGAACGAACAGCACGTCAGGTCGTCGATATTTACCGCCAGGCGATGCAAGATGCAGACAATCAATCTAAACAAGCTCGGGCTTAAGGACGGCGAATATGTGCTCGACCTTGGCTGCGGCGAAGGTCGGCATGTGCACGCCGCCTATCATCACAAAGTCTGTCATGTCGTTGGCCTTGATCTGGCCTTTGACGATGTGAAGAAAACACGCGACGGGTTTTCCCATTGTCCCGACCTGGACCCTGAGAGCAAGCGACGCTGCACATTGGCGGTCGGCAATGCACTCACCCTGCCCTTCGCGGACAATGCCTTCGACAAGATCGTTTGCTCCGAAGTGCTGGAACACATTCCCAACTACCGTCAGGCCCTCTCCGAAATCAGCCGGGTGCTCAAACCCGGCGGCACTTTCGCGGTTTCCGTGCCGCGCTACTGGCCGGAGTGGATTTGCTGGGCACTGTCCGACGATTACCACAATGAACCCGGCGGGCACGTGCGTATTTTCCGGACCGGACAGCTCAAACGGGATGTGGAAGCCGCTGGTCCTTCCTTCGTTTACAGACACTGGGCTCACGGCCTGCACGCCCCTTACTGGTGGCTGCGGTGTGCCGTCGGCGTCAAACGCACAGACGCCTGGATCGTCAATTTTTACCATCGCTTTCTTGTGTGGGACATCGTCAAGCGACCTCTGTTAACCCGGGCGCTCGAAGCCATCGCCTCACCCCTCATGGGCAAGAGTGTTGTTTTGTATTTCAATAAGAAGGCAGCTTCTTCGTCATGACCCTGCTGACCAAGGGCGACCGCCTTCCAGACGATTTCTTCAAAGGATCGATTGCGCGCATCCGGGATTTGCAGCGCGATAATGGCGCCATACCTTGGTTCGATGGCGGGGTCATTGACCCCTGGAACCACACAGAAGCTGCAATGGGTTTGGCCGTTCTTGGCGAAATGGATGCCGCAGAACGTGCCTTCAATTACCTCATCGAAACCCAGCTCGACGACGGCTCCTGGTGGGGTGAGCTTGGCTCAGCGGTTCCCATGGATGAAGACGAGCAATGCTATACCGGTGGAGAAGAAGGCGCTGGAAAGCCGGTCCGCGACACAAATTTCGCGGCCTACATCGCAACTGGTGCCTGGCACCATTACCTGTTGACCGGTGACAAAACCCATCTCACAGACCTATGGCCTCATGTCAAAAAGGCAATGGAATTTGTTCTCTCCTACCAGAGTGAACATGGCGAAATCCGCTGGGCGGCCGACGACCCACATACGCCGGAGGATGACGCGCTTATCACTGGCTGTTCTTCAATTTACAAAAGCATTGAGTGCGCGATCCACATTGCCCGTGTGATGAACGAACCGACCCGCGAGTGGGCTGTCGCACGTCAGCGCCTCGGTGAAGCCCTTCGCGACAAACCGCACCGGTTCGACAGAACCTGGGAGCCCAAGACCCGCTATTCGATGGACTGGTACTATCCAGTTCTGGCGGGTGTCCTGACGGGAGAGGCAGCTGTAAAACGCCTCGCCTCCAAGTGGGACATGTTTGTAGCGCCCGGCAAGGGCTGTCGCTGCGTCGTTGATCAACCCTGGGTCACCATCGCTGAATCCGCTGAGCTGGTCATGGCGCTTCTGGTCTCCGGTCAACGCACCAAAGCGGAGCAATTGCTCTCCTGGCAGCATCAATGGCGCGCCGACTGTGGCGCCTATTGGATGGGATACCAATTCGAAGACAAGGTCGCCTGGCCACAGGAACGCCCCGCATGGACAGCCGCAGCTGTCATTCTGGCCACCGACGCTGTGATCGGCATGACTCCCGCCTCACACCTATTCGCTGAGCGTACTTTGGCCGAGGCGGCGGAGTAGACGGAGCGACTTCACGGCTTCGATCTCCTCAAAAAGCTGAGACGCCAACGCCATCTTGTAAATTTCATGCGGTGCCCGCCCCCCGTCATCCGGGTTTGGAAACACATCGTGAATGGCCAGAACCCCACCTGGAATTATTTTCGGCGCCCACAATCGATAATCAGTAAGTGCGTGCTCAATCGCGTGCCCTCCATCGATGAATACCATCGCCAATGGGGTCGCCCAGTGTTTTGCGGCAACTGAAGACGATGCAACAATTGGCACCACCGTGTCTTCCAACTTCGCCATCCGTAAGGTACGTCGGAACAACGGAAACGTGTTGAGCATACCGGTTTCCGGATCGGCAAGACTTGTGTCGTGATGCTCCCAACCAGCCTGATTTTCTTCAGACCCTAAATGATGATCGAGGGCGTAGAGAACAGAGCCTTGCTCCTGGCAGGCCAGGCCAAAATAGACCGTCGACTTACCACAATAAGATCCAACCTCAAGGCAAGGACCCATGTGCCCCACCTCATATGCCGCACGGTAGAGCGCGCGCCCCTCTTCAGGGTCAAGAAACCCCTTAATGGTTTCGATATCGATGGGGAGCTGCAAACCAGACATATGGGATCAATCCTTAGACAAAAGCACTTCCAGGCAGGAGAGAGATGCCTCCTTATATAGAAGTTTGAACCTCGGTCATCTCCCCACATCTCTCTCACAATTGGGACTAGGTCTCATACCTTTTGCCTAAAACGACAAAAGTAATACGGTCTACTGCTCCGCAAAATGCGCCCCATTTTTGCACCATAGGTGGTATTTTCTGCAAAAAACCACGTCTGCACAAACAATTCTCGCGTTCTGAGACGAAAGTTCGCTGCGGTCAACGATTAAGCAAGGAAAACCCCCAATACTGAAAAACAGATACTTCAACTAACGGTGGTTGCAATGACGGGTGAACCAAATACCAAGTCGCAAGACGAAGAATACGAGTCCATCCTGGGAGCCGTCATGGAGACAGCCCGGGGCCGATGGTTCGTCGAGGAATTTACCCGGCGGAACAGAACAGCCGACACCAACGAACTGCTCAGCGCCATCAACACCTTGAAGTCTGCCTCCAACGGAAACACGCCAGAAACAATAGACGTGTTGCGCCGCGAGTTGCAGGAGATGAGCGCATCCATCCAGCAAACCCGTTCAGAGATCACAGCCATTAAACCCGGCGAATCCGAAGACAACCGCATTATGGCGGCAACGGAAGAGCTTGACGCCATTCTCATTGCTACAGAACGGGCAACATCAGAAATCTTGACCGGTGCAGAACGCATTCAGGAGATTTCAGAAAAACTCCGTGAGCAAAAGGCAGATGAAGACCTGTGCGATGAGTTGGAATCCCACGCGACGGGAATTTTTATGGCGTGCTCGTTCCAGGACATCACCGGCCAGCGGACAACGAAGGTGGTCCAGGTTCTTCAATATCTGGAGCACCGCATTGACTCAATGATCCAGATTTGGGGCAAGGCAACGGATAACAGCACAGATGGACCAACAGCCGTCAGCTCCGGTAACCCCAATGAAACCAGACCAGACGCACATCTTCTGAACGGCCCCCAGTTGGACGCGGAAGCTCCTTCACAAAACGAAATTGATGACATTTTCGTGGATGCCGCTGACGACCTCACCGACGAAATCGTGAATGAAAACGAAGTCGAGAGTGAAACAGAAGAGTGCGCGGAACAGCCTGAGGAAATATCTGCGGCTGAGGAAGCGCCTGAAGCTGAGGAAGTATTTGAGGCTGCAGAAGCATCTGAAGCTGAGGAAGTATTTGAGGCTGAGGAAACATTTGAGGCTGAGGAAACATCCGAAGCTGAGGAAATATCTGAGGCTGAGGAAGCATCTGAAGTTGAGGAAATGTCTGCGGCTGAAGAAACACCTGAGGTTGGAGAAACATCTGAGGTTGAAGAGTCAGCAGAAACCGAAGCCCCTAACGATCAGGTCGATTTGGATGATCTGCAGTTTGCAGACATTCTTCCAAATGAAATAACAGAAAAAAGCAGCGTCGACGCGCTCTTCGACTAGTGTTCCCAAAAGCTGACTTCTAAGAGACTGTTAGGTTGAGCGTGTGCACACGCCACGTCCCAATGCGTTCTTCGGAATGCACAGAAATGTCATCCGGCCCAGTCCATGACAAATGGGTCAGAGAAAAAGGTGCCACATCGATCAAATGCCCCGCTTCATTGGGCAGGTCGAGAGCCAGCACAATCGCCGCACGTATCACCGCTGAATGGCTGACGGCAACGAGAGGCCGTCCTGCATAATGCCCTATGAGCCGCTCTATAACCGCAGCCGTACGATCAACAACACCGGAAAACCCTTCACCCCCCTCTGGTTCAATTGTGGCCGGAGCCGTCCAGTCAATTTGAGGGTTCGCCTTGTGCACCTCAGCCCGTCGGCGTCCCGTCCACGCGCCAAGGTCTTGATCCGTCATCTCTTCAACGCTCACGGCATTCGCAGACGGGTCAAGAACCGCAACCGTCGCCCGCGCCCGTGCGAGAGGTGATGTCAGCCAAACAGCCCCTCGCGGCAGACGGCTATTTAACCGTCGAGCGACCACCGCATCAGGCGGTACAGTTGGCAGGTCAAGCCGTCCCTCATAGCGGCCAGCGTCCTGAGAAGTGGTCCCCTGCCTCACCCAATACCAATCCGTCCGCATGACCCCACCTCCCAAGCCCGACTCACTGTTCACAAGTTGACCAAGTATGCCTCGGCCAAACTAGCCTGTCCCGGAACTCTTAGGTTCGCGGAACACATGGAAGCGGAACACATGGAAGCGGAACACATGGAAGCGGAACACATGGAATTTGAGCAGACCGCCTGCTATGACAGGGCAATCAAAATTCAGCCCATAAGGAAACCTCATGTCAGACCCCGTTCTACTTGTCGAAAAATCAGACGCCATCGCCACCGTGACGCTCAATCGCCCGACAGCCATGAATGCGCTCAACCAGGATCTGCGCAACGCCATTGCCGATACTTTTCAGGAACTCGAAGCCGATCCAGATATCAGGGTCGCCATCCTCACTGGCGCAGGCAAAGCCTTTTGCGCTGGTCTCGACCTGAAAGAACTGGGACAACAAGGCCTCTCAGGCTCAAATAATGCCGTGACACACCAGGACCCCGTTACCTCTATCGGACAATTCACTGGCCCCGTCATTTGTGCCATCAACGGCGTTGCCATTACGGGTGGTTTTGAACTCGCACTGGCGGGCGATGTTCTGATCGCGTCCACCAACGCCCGCTTTGCAGATACCCACGCCCGCGTCGGCATTCTTCCCGGGTGGGGCCTGTCGCAGAAGCTCTCCCGCACTCTGGGTATTTACCGTGCGAAAGAGCTCTCTCTCACGGGCAACTTCCTGAGTGCAGAGCAAGCCGCCGAATGGGGCATGGTCAACCGCGTCGTGGCACCAGAAGAACTTCTGTCCACGGCACGCGCACTCGCCACAGATATGCTGAGCGTCGTGCCCGAATGCCTACCAGCCTACAAGGCTCTCATCGACGAGGGGTACGCACAGAGTTTCGGCGACGGCATCGCAACCGAACGACGTGTCTCAGGGGCAGCGAATTCAAAAGTCTCTGCCGATGCGTTGGAAAGCCGTCGCGAAGGCATTCGCCAACGAGGCCAAAAGCAGACCAACTAAAAGGACGGGTAACGCGAGGGAAACAAATTTCCAATCCCCAAGCTCGCCCTCACTCGTTGCAAAGAGTAAGCTCCTCCCATCGACATTTCCTTTGGGAGGAGGCTTCCATGCACGACATGGTTATACGGGGCGGCACCGTCTATGACGGAACCGGCGGCACCCCCTACAAAGCAGACATCGCCATCGACGGACAGACCATCACAGCCGTTGGCGAGATCACAGACCAGGGCCGCGAAGAAATAGAAGCAACCGGCCAGATCATAACGCCCGGGTTTGTCGACATTCATACCCACTATGACGGCCAGGTAACGTGGGACCCCTACCTCCAGCCTTCCACCTTTCATGGTGTCACAACCGCCGTTATGGGCAATTGCGGCGTTGGTTTTGCGCCCTGCAAACCTGATGAGCAGGACTGGTTGATCGGCCTGATGGAGGGTGTCGAAGACATTCCAGGCACTGCCCTGGCGGAAGGTATTGATTGGCGCTGGGAGAGCTTCCCTGAATACATGACAGCCGTGGAAAATTCCCCGCTCGCTCTCGACGTCGGCCTGCAAGTACCGCACGGCGCCCTACGGGCCTACGTGATGGGCAAACGCGGCGCTGATCTGGAACCCGCAACCCAGAACGACATCCAGGAAATGTCAGCGTTAGTTGTGGACGCACTTGAGGCAGGCGCCCTGGGTTTTTCGACTTCGAGAACCGAAAAACACCGCGACAAAAATGGTGCCCACACACCAAGCTTTAAGGCGGAAACCGATGAGCTTCATGGCATCGCGTCAGCCATGGGCAAAGCCGACAAGGGTGTCATACAGTTGATCGCGGACTTCTGGGATTTTGACCGCGAGTTCAGCCTGATCCGCGGCATGGTTGAAGTGTCTGGTCGCCCCCTCTCCCTCACCATTGAGCAAGACGACCGCCATCCTGAAATCTGGAAGAATGTGCTGGATGGCATCGCTGACGCTGCCAACAAAGGCCTGCCCATGCGCGGCCAGGTTCCCCCTCGCCCAACGGGCGTTCTACTGGGGCTCAGTTCAACACTCAACCCGTTCCTCCTGCACCCGGCTTTCCGGGAGATTGCCAACCTGCCGCTGGACGCACAAGTAGAGAAGTTGCAAGACCCTGCCTTCCGGGCACGTCTGCTCGCAGAAGAGCCTGATTACCCTGACGGGCAGATCATCACCATGCTCTGCACCGCCTATCACAAAATGTTTCGCCTGGGTGATCCGCCAAACTACGAACCCGCCCCCGCTGATAGCGCTGGTGCTGTTGCAGAACGCGCGGGTAAAGAACCACGCGAGATCGTCCTCGACTGGATGTTAGAGCGCGACGGTCACTCCCTACTCTACTTCCCATTGATGAATTACGGGGGCGGCAGCCTCGACGATGTCCGCACCATGATGACCCACCCCAACATCGCATTCGGCCTTGGGGACGGCGGGGCCCATGTGGGCATTCTCTGCGATGCGAGCTTTCCCACAACCATCCTCACCCACTGGGGACGGGATCGAACACGGGGTCCCAAACTACCCCTCGAATGGCTCATCCAAGGACAAACCAAAGCAAACGCTGAAGTCGTTGGCTTGATGGATCGCGGTGTTCTCGCCGCAGGCATGAAAGCAGACATCAACATTATCGACTTTGACAATCTCCGCCTCCATCCGCCTGAAATCGTCTACGACCTGCCCGCCGGAGGGAAGCGCCTTATCCAAAAGGCCGACGRCTACACAGCGACAATCGTTTCGGGTCAGGTTGCCTTCCGRAGTGGCGTGCCAACAGGCAAGTTGAACGGCAMGCTYATCCGCGGCGCACARSCACGACCTTCRGGCGTCCATATTCCAGTTGCRGCGGACTGAYCAMCSATGCGMACGCCCAGCCGSAATGCMATGGCATTCGTYCTYATCACGGTCATGATCGATACGATCGGGTTTGGCATTATCATTCCTGTCCTGCCCCGACTTGTCATGGAGCTGACCGGAGAACCGATTTCAGCCGCTGCGGGGTATGGCGGCGTCATGCTGTTCGCCTTCGCTGCAGCACATTTCCTGTTTGCGCCGCTGATGGGAAACCTGTCTGACCGGTTTGGCAGACGACCCATCTTGATCATATCTTTGGCTGCCCTGGGAGTTGATTACCTAGTAATGGGTTTCGCCCCCTCCATTGCATGGCTGTTCGCCGGTCGGGTTTTCGCAGGCCTCTTCGGTGCCACATTCGCCACCGCCAATGCCTACATCACCGACGTGACGGAGCCGGACAAGCGCGCTCAGGCATTCGCCCTCATCGGTGCAGCCTGGGGCCTTGGTTTTATCATCGGACCCGCCATCGGTGGGTTTCTGGGAGAGATCGGGCCACGCATCCCCTTTTTTGCAGCAGCAGGCCTTGCCTTCTGCAATGTCATTTACGGCTTGTTGGTGTTGCCAGAAACGCTAGCAGAGGAAAACCGCAGATCATTTGACTGGCGACGGGCAAACCCGGTTGGAGCTCTTGCACACTTCCGCACCTATCCGCTCATTATTGGCCTGGCCATCGTCATGGTTCTCTTCCAGATCGCAGGCGATGCCAATCCCGCTATCTTTACCTATTATGCGATCTACAAGTTTGGCTGGAGCGAGCGCGATATCGGCTTCGCTTTAACCTTCGTCGGTGTGACTGTCATTTTTTCCCAGACAATACTGATCCGCTGGACCGTCAAGACATTTGGCGAAATTAACACGGCTTATATCGGCCTGATCGTTGCAGCATTGGGATTTGCAGCCCTCGGCCTCGCGACCGAAAGCTGGATGGCTTACGCAGCTCTGGTCCCCATGGCTTTCATGGGGCTTGCCATGCCCCCTATCAGAAGCTTGATGACAACCCGTGTGCCCGACAATGCCCAGGGCGAACTGCAAGGTGCCATTGCCAGCCTCATGGGCCTGACAATGATCGCCACCCCCCTGATCATGACCCAATTATTCAGCAGCTTCACAGGCGTGGACGCGCCGATTGACCTCCCGGGGGCACCCTATTTTCTTGCAGCACTCATGATGCTCATGGCTGCTTTGATGCTCACCCGCTACACCCGCGATTCCAGACCCTAATCTGTTGCAGTTGCGATACATTTGCATTCGTTTCATGCACCTGCGTCAATATGTACTTGGTAATAAGTCTTAACAGCGCAATAAGCTACTTCATCGAATAGGACCTCTCTCAGAGAGGAAACGTATTTTTTGTAGGGCAACATGAATAAATCACTCAAATTCCAGACACTTGTCGGCGGCTTGCTAATGGCACTCCCAGTAGGAACGGCTATGGCCGACGGTTCTTACCCGCAAATTTCAATCGTCATCCCCATTGAAATTCAGAATGATTATGCCTACGAATCGGATGATCCAACAGCAGAACTCAATGACACATTTGCAACGATTGAGCCGGAAATCACGGTACAGTTTTCAGAGCAGATTWCGGTTGTGGCAGGTCTGGTCTTTGAACCAGTTCAGGACGCAGTTGATGACCGCTTTTTCGACGATGAAGGTATCTATTTCGAGCAATTGTTCGTGCAGTATGAAGGCGACGGTTTCGGGATCATCGCTGGTAAGTTCAACCCTGTTTTCGGTGTCGCATGGGACAAAGCGCCCGGCATCTACGGTGTAGATTTCGCAGAAGACTATGAGTTGGCTGAACGGGTCGGCTTCGGTGCCAATGTAACGCTCGGCGGTGAAGCAGCTGGTGAACATACACTTTCAGCTGCAACCTTCTTTGCAGACACCTCCTTCCTCAGCCAGTCAACAATCACCGGTCGTGGCGAAACACGCGGTGGCAGCGGCGGTCCGAGCAATACGGAAGACCTCTCGTCTTTCTCCCTCAGCCTCGACAGTGAAAGTGTTCCAGCACTTGGCGGCATCGGCTACACGCTGGGTGTTGCCCACCAGGCAGCAGGCGAAGGTGACACGGATGACGAAACAGCATATGTCGTCGGCGCATTCACCAGCTTCGAACTGTCAGAAGATCTAACTTTTGAACCGTTGATCGAATGGGTACATCTGGACCATGCGGGTGCCTCCATTGCGGATACCGACTACCTGACCCTCAGCGGTGCTCTTCTGCATGGACCGTGGAACCTTTCAGCGTCTTATACCGGTCGTTCAACTGATCCAAATACAGCTGGTACGCCTGATGTTGATGACACCCTTTATCAGCTGAGTGCTGGCTATGAGTTCGAGAACGGCTTCACCGCTGATCTGGGCTATCGCTTCGCTGAAGAAGCAGCCATTGACACGCATGTCATCGGCGTCCTCTTCACATACGAATTGTCAGCCTCCTTCCCATAAGACCCGGTTCATTTTTGACAACTCTCCCAAGGAGCACTCAAATGATTACACGCTACGCAGCAGCAACCGCTGCCACTTTGATCGCCTCGGCTCTGATCGCAGGACCTGTGGCAGCGGCCGAGCCTGCCGATATTCTGGAGACGTATGCCAATATCGCGCAGGCGGGTTATCAGGACTCGCTGACAACAGCCAACTCGCTGAAAGCAGCCATTGATACCCTGATCGAAACACCATCAGATGCAACGCTGGCAGCCGCCCGCGTTGCATGGGTGACCTCGCGGGTTCCCTACCAACAGACCGAAGCATATCGCTTTGGGAATGTTGCCGTTGACGAATGGGAAGGCAAAGTGAACGCTTGGCCGCTTGACGAGGGCTTGATCGACTATGTTGATCAGGCGCAGTACGGTGGCGAAAGTGATGAAAATGCTTTCTATGCTGCCAACCTGATTGCCAGTGAAAAATTGACCGTTGCTGGTCGCGAGATCGACGCCAGCGACATCAACCCCGACCTGCTTCGCAAATTTCACGAAGTTGACGAAGTCGAATCCAACGTCGCAACGGGTTATCACGCTATCGAATTCCTACTCTGGGGACAGGACCTGAATGGAACGGGCCCGGGCGCAGGAAATCGTCAAGCATCCGATTTCATGAGTGGTGATGCTTGCACAGGTGGGCGTTGTGATCGACGTGCCGCCTATCTCACTGCCGCAACAGACCTGCTGATTTCAGACCTTGAAGAAATGGTCAGCACCTGGGGCGACGATGGCGCCGCTCGGCTGGCTCTTGGCGATAGCAAAGAGGGCCTTGGCTTCATTCTGACGGGCCTTGGTAGCCTGTCATACGGTGAGTTGGCTGGTGAACGCATGCAGCTGGGACTTATGTTGCATGATCCAGAAGAAGAGCATGACTGCTTCTCCGACAACACTCACAACTCGCACTACTACGATGCTCTCGGCATATCCAACGTCTACAGAGGCAGCTACACCCGCATCGATGGAACAATTGTCACCGGTGCCAGCCTCTCTGACTTCATGCGTGAATTGGCCCCAGAACTTGATGCGGAGATGACAGCCAAGCTCGACGCAACGCAAGCTGCAATGAGTGTCCTAAAGCAAACAGCAGATGATGGAACCATGGCCTACGACCAGATGATCGGCGAAGGCAATGAAGCTGGAAATGCCATCGTTCAGGCTGCAATTGATGGTCTTGTTGATCAGACACGTACCATCGAGCGCATTGTCGCTGCTATTGAGCTCAACGAAATCAGCATCGAGGGATCCGACAGCCTTGATAACCCTGGAGCTGTTTTTCAATAGGAAACAGACATAACAACAATATGTGAAGCGGCTTTAATCATCGGATTTTCTAATAGGTACTAAGATTATCCCGACTGCGACACCAGGCCGCTTCACAGCCAAAATCTATAGAATTATAGTGTTCCGATGAAACACACACTCTCTCTGCTGATAGCCCTCGCCCTGCCCCTCACCTGTGTGAGCAATGCGGTACATGCCGCACCGCAGGAGAGCGAACGCGCAGCCATCTTGGCTCCCACCACTGACTTCAGTGTGGCCGAGCTTCATGAAAATTTACCCGGTGGCAGCACGACCAACACAAGGCGGTTTGACCGGGAGGCCTTTTCACAGCCCTCACAAAACATGAGTTTTGCTGACCGCGGCAATTTCTTCATCGGGAATGGCTTCTTCCGTCGCCTTTGGGTAACGGCACCTAGCTCAACGACATCAGCTGACGGGTTGGGACCCGTCTACAACGCGCGCGCCTGCCAGCGCTGTCATCTCAAAGACGGCCGCGGCCATCCACCAGAAAACGCAAGCGACAGCGCAGTGTCTATGTTTTTACGGGTCTCCATCCCTCCCCAGAACGCTGAACAAGCCGACGCCATTCGAAATCACATGGCAAACATTGTGCCTGAGCCAACCTATGGCGGGCAGCTTCAAGACATTGCGATCCCCGGACACGCCGCAGAAGGACGCATGACAGTTGACTATCAAGATGTCGAAATTTCTTTCGCAGATGGTGCCACGGTCAACCTACGTCAACCTACGTATGATTTTGTCGATCTTGGATATGGCGACATGCATCCCGATGCCATGTTCTCACCGCGCATCGCCCCTCCCATGATCGGCCTGGGGCTGCTCGAGGCCATTGCGGCAGATGATATTCTAGCTGTCGCCGATCCAGATGACGCAGACGAAGATGGTATTTCCGGCACCGCCAAACTCATCTGGAGTCGCGCGGAAAGCCGCGTCATGCTCGCACGCTTCGGATGGAAGGCGGGAAATGCAACGATCGCCGACCAGTCATCCGATGCAATGGCAGGTGACATTGGCGTTTCCAATCCGCTCTTCCCCGTCCACCACGGTGACTGCACTGAAAGCCAGCCAACATGCCTGGCAGCCCCTGTGGGTATCAGCGACGCGGAAGGAGCTGTAGAAGCTCCAGCCGAAGTGATGGAGAAAATTTTCTTCTATTCCCGAAATCTTGCCGTACCGGCGCGACGCAATGCAGGCGACCCTCAAGTTCTCCGCGGCAAAGAGTTATTCTATCAGGCCAATTGCACCAGCTGTCACACACCCAAACATGCCACCCGCACAGATGATGACGTGGAACCTGCCCTTCGAGGACAATTGATCTGGCCATATACCGATCTCCTGTTGCATGACATGGGAGAGGGTCTCGCCGACGGTCGCCCTGAAGGTACAGCAACAGGGTCAGAATGGCGCACAACACCACTCTGGGGGATCGGCTTTACAGAGCGCGTCAATCGCCACACGTATTTTCTGCATGACGGTCGCGCCCGGAACCTCACAGAGGCCATTCTATGGCACGGCGGCGAAGCCGAAGTTTCACGCGAAGCATTCCGCACAATGGACGAAGCAGATCGCCAGGCCATGATCACCTTCCTCGAAAGCCTATAACTTGATGAGCCAAAGGGTGATCCAAAATCTTGTACAGAAAGTAGCCGCACCCTTACTGGCTGTTGCCATGTGGGCAACACCTGCGACAGCCGATACTTTCGCACCAGAGGACTATATCGGTCTCGTCGAGGCGTTGACGGACAAGATTGTAATCCCCGCATACGAGCGCTTTGCCATTGAGACAAGCGTGTTCAGCGAAACACTGAAAAGTTTTTGCGGACAGCCAACCACGGTGGCGGCAGAGACCGTCACCCGGCGCTTTCACGACACGATGGATGCCTGGGCGCAGGCTCGCCCAATTTTGCTCGGCCCTGTGCTCAACGCACCGGGGCCAGCCAGGTTTCAGTTCTGGCCAGACAAACGCGGGACCGGGCAGCGGCAGCTACGCCTTATCCTGACAACGAAAAACACCCGCGTACTGACAGCCCAAACACTTGCAGCCAAAAGCGTTGCCCTTGGCGACCTTCAGGCACTGGAATATGTGTTGTTTGACGATCCCCAAACCACGCTTCTCAACGACCCCTTCCGCTGCGCCTATGCCAACGCCATCGCCGATCTGCAAAGAAGCCGCGCCGCCCTTCTGCTCCAGGACTGGACCAAGCCAGCAGGTTTTCGCGACCAGGTAATCGGCTCAGCCAATGGAACAGAGGCCTTTTTTGACGAACGTGAAGCAGCCAGCGCCTTTCTCAACAGTGTCATCGGCACCCTGGAAATTGTACGGCTGCAAAAACTCGACCGCCCCATGGGTCTCACCGTCGAAAGTGCGCGCCGGTCCCGTGTGGAAAGCCGGAGAAGCGGACGTTCATTTCGCAATATCACTCTCAATCTAGAAACAGCCCATGCCTTCTTCACTGTGCCGGGGGGCATAAATAGTCTCCTCGAAAAATTGCCCGGTAACGATAATGCACAGCGCGTCGAAAAACTATTCACGGATATTGCTACCGATCTGGAGAATTTCGACACACCTCTCTCAACTTCTGTAGAAGATGAGAGCTCCCGTCCCCAGCTTGAGGCCCTCCTCACAAAACTTCGCACTTTGCAGTCACTCATTCAGGAGCATGTTGCCGCCGACCTGGCATTGGTGCCGGGTTTCAACGCAACAGATGGCGACTAATGAAACAAACCCGTCGAATTTTTCTGCAGACGAGCAGCGCAGCCATTTTTTCGACAACGCTTGTGCGCCCATCCCTTGCGAGCAATCCAGGCGCGCGCTGGATGGGATGCAGACTGGTCCAAGGACAACACTACGCCTCTCTTTTTGACGGCACCGGCAAGGTTCATATCAACATTCCCCTGCCCGGACGCGGCCACGGCATCGTTGCCACACCAGGCGGCAGGCATGCACTGGTCATGGCCCGCAGACCAGGGACTTTTATACTCGTGATCGACCTCGACACAGGCTCAGTCGTGCACGAAATTACCACCAGCATAGATCATCACTTTTATGGTCACGGCTGCTTCTCCAACGATGGGCACCTTCTCTACACAACACAGAATGATACGGGGACTGGACAGGGTGTGATCGCGGTGCGCGATGCAACAGATGCATTCGCCCTCATCACCACCTTCCCATCCGGCGGGATCGGCCCACATGAGATTGCATTGATGCCTGACGGCCTAACACTCGCTGTTGCCAATGGAGGCATCCGCACTCTACCGGAGCTTGGTCGCACCAAACTAAACCTCGACACCATGTCTCCCTCGCTCACTTTCATCAATCGTGAGACTGGGAAATTGCTGGCGGATCACCATTTGGCAGCAGACAAACATCAGCTTTCCATTCGGCACATGTCGGTTGGCCCATCCGGCATCGCCTTGGCCCTGCAATATGAAGGGCCCAAAACCGATACCATGCCTCTGTTGGCACTGTTCAATGGACAGACATTGCAACTCATCGAGACGCCCGCCTCCGAGGCCCGTGCAATGCGCAATTATGCAGGCAGCATCGCCCACGACCCAAGTGGGGAAATCGTGGCTCTGGCCTGCCCTCGCGGAAATCTCATCAGTTTCTGGGACGCAACATCGGGGGCAGCGTTAGGACGCCAAACAATAGTCGATGCCTGCGGCGTTGCTCCTGGCAATCAACCCGGTGAATTTGTTGTGACAGGAGGGCAGCTGGCGGCGCAATCGTCCCCATCCAGTCTCACCCCCACCGCCTCGTTTGCAGATACGCAATGGGACAACCATCTCCAACGCATCGCCTGATCCATCGACCTTGTGATATAGATGGCTGATCGAGCGAGGAGGTCGCAGATATGAGTCTCGGAACAGAAAACGATACCATCAGCACAGTCGAAGAGCTGGAAGCTCTGTACGGAGCACCAGTCCCGCGCTCGCTAACGAAAGAGTTGGACCATCTTTCCAGCCACTATCGCGCCTTTGTAGAAGCTGCCCCTTTTGTCGTTATTGCGTCTAGCGGACCCGAGGGGTTGGACTGCACACCCCGTGGCGATCCGGCAGGGTTTGTGAGGGTCCACGACCAACACACCGTCATGCTGCCAGACCGGCGCGGCAACAACCGTCTGGATACGCTGCACAATATTGTACGTGATCCGCGCGTCTCGCTTCTATTTCTCATTCCCGGTGTAGGCGAAACCCTGCGCATCAATGGCCACGCCAAAATCGTGACAGATCCCGACCTGTGCGCCTCATTTGCGATGCAGGGCAAGAACCCCGTGAGCGTTCTCGTCATCTCCATCGACCGGGTCTACTTCCAGTGCCAAAAGGCACTCGCCCGATCAAACCTGTGGAGCATCGACGCACAGGTACCCCGAGAGACATTGCCAACAGCCGGGCAAATGGCCGAAGCAATGTCCAACGAACCGTTCGACGGAGACGCCTATGATCGCGGATATCCCGAGCACATGAAGAAGACGATCTACTAGAGCATTTTCAATAGCGATGTGCTGAAAAGCCGCTGAAGCCGCAAATTGTCAGCTCTAATATTGCTCGCCCACGTCTTCCATTTCAAATGTCAGTCCGGCACTCTTGACCAAGCGGTCAAGCAACTGATCGCCCATCGCCGCCGCCGGCGTCCACAAGCCACCACCCGTCTGCTCCGACGTAATGTCCTTTGCCAGACAAATCGCACATTCACTAATGACTTTGGCCGTCGACCCGTAGCCCGGGTCCTTGTCACCCGTCACACGCGCGACAAACTCCTGCCCGTCTTCCGTTTTTCCTAAAAAGACCAGATTGTAAAATCCGTTTTCGCGCTGTTCTTTGGAAGGGCCCTCACCGGGTTTTGGCAAAAGGAACCGACTCATAAAAGTCCGCGTCGGAGAAAAGGACGCCGCCGCCATAAAGCCTCCCAAACCTCCTGCAAGCCCGTAGGATGACAGCCGACCAGACATGCCCGACCCCATCATCATGGCCTCGCCATATCGAAAGTCCTGGCCATACGCATAATCAAGCAAGGCGTTCGTGCGATGAACCACCCTGGTATTGATCCCCGCCATCACAAACGGTGCAATCCAGGCATGGGCATCATCGTCATATTCAACCGGTGCATCGCTCGGTTGCCGAAGGCCGTCCCGCAATCCTTCTGGAGCCAGACAATAAGGGTCACGCATAATTTTGCCGACCTCAGGATCGCGCCCCATCTCCTCCATCATGTTGATCATGCTGGCAATCGTACCGCCGCTCGCCCCACCCTTCATGGCTTTGACGCGCATCTTCACATTCGTGCAGGGTGCATTGGTCTTCTTTTTGACCTGCGCATTGAGGAAAAAGACACCGAGGTCTGAAGGCACTGAGTCGAACCCACAACAAGGCACAATCCGTGCACCACTTTTTTCTGCATCTGTCTGGTGGGCATCAATCATCCGCCGGATCCACTGCGCCTCCCCAGCCAAATCCACATAATCAACGCCCAGCCGGGCGCACGCAGCCACAAGTTCGGAACCATATTTTGCATAAGGACCAACGGTGGTCAGCATCACTTTTGTTTGTTTAACAATAGCTTCAAGGGCAACCGGGTCTGCGGCATCCCCAGTCAGGATAGGGATGTCTGCCGCCACCGGGCCAAGACCGTCTCGCACGGCTTCCAGCTTTGTCTGCGACCGTCCCCCCATAGCCCAACGCAAACCCGGGTCACGTCCATAGTTCGACACAAGGTACTCACAGATCAGCTTCCCAACAAAGCCTGAGGCACCCCAGACAATAATGTCAAACTTCACGCCCGGTCCTGAAACGCTCATGCCTGCCCCCAATAAATTTCCCAAAAACACATGCTAGCAGGAACCGGGCACACCTCAACCAGAACGAGCTGTCACGATCCAAATCGCGCCTTCAAGAGAAACACCGTCTTCAGAGGGAAGCAGACCCGCTGTAAGTTCCTCGCGAATTTTCTCTATCGTCTCGTCCGACAGGTCCGCAATGAGAGCAGGAAGCCGCCCTCTCTCCATAAGGCTCTCCGCAGCTGTTTCAGGCGTTTTACCCCACCACATATCGAAGAAGGCAGGAGAACACACAACATCGCGCCAACCAGCATCCTCCAAAATGCGCTGCACCCTTGTTTCATCCGCAAATGCGAAGGGCCCGGGAGCATGGGGGTCACCAGGCTTCTCATCGGTCACATATTGGCGGGCAATACGACCTGGTAAGGAAACCCAATCATTCAGTTGGGGCGACTGCCAGCAAGCAAAGCAAAGCCGCCCTCCATCCACCATGTGCTTTTTGATATTGGCAAAGGCCGCTGTGGGGTCCTCAAAAAACATGACACCAAACCGGGACATGGCCAGGTTTGCATCTGGCATGAGGGCATCTGTCTGAGCATCCCCAACTTGGAAGGCCACATTGTTCAGACTTTCTGCACTCGCTCGGTCGCGGGCATGGGCGAGCATCGTCTCGGAGATATCAACGCCCAGCACAGCGCCATCAGCGCCGACTTTCTCAGAAGCGATAAGAGATGTCTGTCCGGTACCGCAACCAATATCGATGATCCGCTCACCCGCAGCGATAGCCGCTCTCTCAAGCAACTTATCCGTTGCACCGCCGAGGGATCGATCAAGGCTTTCTTGTCCTGCAACCCAGCCCTTGCTGGTTGCACCGTTCCAATATTCCCTTTGCGCCTTATTGGTTTCGCTCACCGCTCACTCCTAATTATTCTGCCCATTGAAATAGGGCCAAGGTATAACGAGTCGCGGCGTCTACCATCATCGTCACGCCCGTAATCGTATTAAGGCTTGCGAAGAAGCTAGGTAATTTGTCCCTCTTTTCAAAAGGACAACGACAAAAATGGGCTTCCGAATACCTAAATAGTTCTATATCTACCTAATTGGGTGACAGACCGGCTCCACAACCTTAAATTTCATCCTTAACCAGAAAATGCTCACTCGACAAATTAACGTATATCTGCCGTTCATTTGAGCACATGCAGCATTCATGGTAGAATGAATGTAACAGGGTAGAAGATAGAATTCGTGACCACCTACCCGTATCGTCGAACAGGAAGTTTCAGGAGTGATGTCAGAGTCTATGAGTGAGAAGAGACCATCAGGAAATAGGCACACTCCAAGAGTTTATGATTTGGTAGGAAGAGTTTGCTGATGCGCCTTCTTTTATGCACATTGCTCACATGTAGCCAGTTGGTGTGGGGCTCCGCAGTCGCCAGTGCGAGCAGCCATACCTCTCTCAGTGCTCTGGAAACCGACACCAACAGAGCGGCGGATCAGGCGTTAAGACACACTGAGTCACTCGCAACAGCCATTTCGTTTGCTTTCGACTATCTTGCAACCTTCTTGGGAGAAGCAGGCCCACCGCCACTTGTCATTCAAGCTGAGCTGCAGGCCACGACGGAACGAATTGATGGCGCGCGCTCCATATTGGTCGTTGGGCGGGATGGCGAACTTCTGCACGATGCTTTTGCGTATCCAGCACCATCCGTCAACTTAGCAAACCGTCACTACATTCGAAACGCACTAGAGAAACCAGGCTTGCAATTCGGCGAAGCAATTGTCGGCCGAACCAGTGGCGTTCCTTTCGCTCCCCTCTCCGTATTCAAGCCATCACTCGACGCAGTGTTCACAGCCATCATTGACCCRCGGAAACTCCGTGAGCCACTCAACTGGTGCATGAGCCTGTGTGGTGGAGCGATTTTGACAGACACCGGCGCTGTCATTGCGGCATCCCCGCCCGAAACGGTTTTGTCAGAGGATCTGATTTCGAAGATTCTTGAATTTGAAGAAAGCGAAGGCCTCTTTCGCTACGAACGGGCCAGCTTCGGCGTGCTAGTCGCCTTCAGAAAAAGCAACCGTTTCCCCATCATCGTCATCACTTCCAGAGCTATTACAAACACCGTCAGCCCGGTCACCGAGTAGATAGTCCAAGGCTGCACGACGTTGACCTGACGTGAGGGCGTTGCCGTCCGCGCCAACGGCTGAGCGTGCCGCCAGCCATGCCTGACCGGGTGTGTGCACATCACAAGATGATAGAACGGCAAGACGCCCGAGTTGGTCATCTCCCGGAGCCGTCGGCCAAAAATAAAAACTCAAGCCACCAAACACGACGAGCACGGCAGCCATCGACCAAATCATTTTGGGAGAGCGCTGCGGTCGACCGAGCACGCGCTTCATGTGCGCCTTGCCACGTGCCTGCATTGCTGCATCTAGCATAAATTCCCCTCCCTGCGAAACATAAGTTCTACCATAAATTTCCGATTGTGCACATTGCGCAATCATCAAGGGAGAATAACGATGAACTTCGACATTCGTTCCGCCACTCTCGATGATGTGGCTCAAATCACGCGACTACACGTGGACAGCTGGCAAGATACCTACACATTCATGCCCYCACTCGTCCACAAWAACCGATCATACGCCTATCGGTACGAAGAGTGGCTRGAAATTCTGWSCAAYCCAGACCCYGATCATTTGATCCTCACCGTATGGAATGGGGACGTTTTGGTAGGTTTTTGCAACTGTTTACCAAACACGGACCCCGACATTCCGGAGGCAAAAGGTGAAATGCATGCAATCTATTTTCGCAAGGAATACCGGGGGCACGCAATCGCCGTTCATCTGCTCGACCGGATGATCCACTTCTTATTGAAGCGTGATTTGTGGCCCGCTTGTCTCTGGGCATTCGAGGAAAATAAAATCCGCCACGCCTATAAGGCCAGTGGATTTTCCGAACACGTCCATCGCAACCGGATCATCAGCGGTGTTTCTATCCCCGAGGTCGGGTACCTGGCACCCGCTGATCCTGCGGAGCTTTACGTCAGGATGAACGATCGCCTCCGCGAAGTAGGCGCCGGACTGCAAATGACACCACCCGCTCTGCCTGTTCGCCTTCCTGCTCCAGAAGTTGATCGAAAAGATCCTGAAATGTCAGGGCAAAGTCGTCTGGGTCAAGATTGATATAAGGGCTTTCCTGCGCCAGCAGGTAAGCAACATTGAAGACAGCGACGCGTGCTGCGGCCGGTTTAACCGCTGCGGCACGCGCGTTGATCGTGTCAGCACGATCAACGTCCACAGCGTCCATGTCGCCCTTCCCCGTCAGCAACCAGACCTCATTGATCCCCAACCGAGCGAGATCTATCAGAACATTCGCTTTGGGCATTCCCGCACCCAGCTCGTAGCGCTCCCAGGTCTTGCGCTCAAGGCCCCAAAAGGCAGCCATCTTGGAAGCGCTGAGGTTCATTGAATTGCGAACTTCGCGCAACCGAACACCAAACTCCAACAAATCACTATCTTCACTCAAGAGCTGACCCTTCCCTGACGGTTGCATCTAACGGGTTCGTCATCCCTACGAATACACCCGTTTACTTGCCGGAAGTCAAATTAGAATTCGTACGTTTCACGGGAAATCCATGCAGATACTAAATCTGTCATCAGTTCATAAGTAATAGGAAAGAATAGGGGGATTTTATACACAAAATAGAAGTGCGTTCTTGGAAAGTCTATCGCCGAAGAACACAACAAAGGGAAAATGGTTATTCAAAAACCGCCCTATCCATTCAACTTTACTTAAGTTTCATGGATTGGGCAAAACATCTCCCCCGGGTGGAAAGACAACGAACGACAATGCTGTTGGCGAACAGGTACGCCAAGCAGCCGCTGAGCTGAGTGAACAGTCCGAAAAAATGTCGGGCCATGTTGACGGTTTCCTGCGTCAGCTCGGCGTCAAAAAATAACGCCTGCAACAATTGCGGACATCAAGACAAAACCGCTGGGTGTATCCACATCCAGCGGCTTTTCTTTGAGCGCAGAACAATATCTGCAGACAAAATCGTGAAACTGGTGGGCCGTGCAGGGTTCGAACCTGCGACCTAGTGATTAAGAGTCACCCGCTCTACCAACTGAGCTAACGGCCCCACCGTGGCAGGATACAAAAATGCCCGCCATGCAGAGGCCGTTTTATAGAGAAGCCTCCGGAAACTTGCAAGCACCCCAAAACGCCCGGGATTCCAGCACTATTCAGCCCACCTAAACGTCGGGCGAGGAGAGTTCGAAACAGGTCACCGCCCAGACATAGCTTTTGATGCGCCAGATGCCTGATTCGCCTCCGAGCACAAAAGCCCACCCACCCTCTTCCGCGAAATCTCTGCCATCAACTTTGCCGCCCCAGCGCGTGGGCAGCGAGAAGTAGGCCAAATCCCCCGTCCATGAAAAATCCTGCGCCGGCCCAAATGAATGGACAAGCTCCGACAGGCCCCTCGCGTGCACACCAAAGCCCTGCTGCCAATCCCGGCGCGCAGTGGGTCCACTGAAGATGTGAGGCGCAAAGTTCTCAACGATCACCAACCCTTCGTCGACGAAAACGTCATCCAGGACGTCGCCCTGCAGGGTCTCCATGAAGCGAGCGACTTTGACAACAGGAACCATCATTGCCGCGCTCGGCACGTCTGAGTTCATCACGATACGTCCTTACCGCTCAAACGGGATCGGGCATCCCAATCCCTACCAGAAGGCAGCAGGCGTCCGGGTGATTTCCTGATTGCGATGGATATAGACGCTCATCAAGAGACCAAAGCCCAGCATCAGCGTCAGCATCGCTGTCCCCCCATAAGAAACCAGAGGGAGTGGAACACCAACGACGGGCAGAAGCCCCATCACCATGGCGATATTGATAAAGACATAGAGGAAAAAATTGATGGTAATGCCCATCGCCAGCAAGCGGCCAAACTGATTTCGCGTCTGAAGCCCGACCGTAATGCCAAACATCAGCACCATGAAATAGAGCCCAAGAAGCGTAAGCCCTCCCACCAGCCCTAGTTCTTCTGCCAACATCGTAAAAATGAAATCCGTGTGCTTCTCCGGCAGAAAACTAAGGTGCGACTGTGTGCCTTCCATAAACCCCTTGCCGAAGACACCGCCAGACCCCAGCGCAATCTTTGACTGCAAGATGTGATAGCCCGCCCCAAGAGGGTCGCTCTCTGGATCAAGAAAGGTCAGCACGCGCTGACGCTGATAATCATGCAACGTACTCCAGGCGACCGGCACAGCCCCAATAACGCCAATCCCACCTAGAACAAAGTACCGCCAGGCCAGACCGGCCATAAAGAGAAGTGTCACCCCAACAACAACGATCAGAACAGCCGTGCCAAGATCTGGCTGGCGCAATGTCAGCCAGAATGGGAGAGCGATCATCACAGCGGGAACAATCAGAAAGCGGATCCGCGACACTTGATCAAGCGTCAACCCGTGAAAATAGCGTGCAAGAGCCAGGATCAAGGTAATCTTGATAAGTTCTGAGGGCTGCAGTTGGATCACCCCAAAATCAATCCAGCGCTGTGCGCCCATGCCCCTGAAGCCCACAAACTCCACTGCGATGAGCAACAGCAGCGCCACCCCGAATGCGGGGTAAGCGAGGCTCATCCAAACTTTGATATCAACAAAAGCAACAACGAAAAGAATTACGAGCCCTGCCCCAAATCGGATTGCTTGACGAGACGCCCACGGATCAAAGCTCCCTTCGGCCACAGAATAGAGCATCGCGATTCCCATCGATGCAATCGCACAGATGAGCAGCAAAAATCCCCAGTTGAATTCAAAGAACTTATCTCTGAGCTTCATCTCGCGGCCACCGCCGCTGTTAAAAAAAGCATCAACCATCGGTCAGCTCTCTCTTCCGCTATTCGGTCGCGCACTCTCGGCAGAGGTTTGACCGACGCCATGTTCTCCCGTGGGATCACGCTCCAGCACACGCCTCATGATGTCGCGCGCAATCGGTGCGGCTACGCCACTGCCACTTCCCCCGTGCTCCACCACAACAGAAATCGCATATTGAGGCCGCTCCACCGGCGCAAACGCAACGAAAAGAGCATGGTCGCGTCGACGCCACTCAACTTCGCTGTTGGACAAAACCCCAGAGTCCCGCTCCGCCCGTGTGATCCGCCGCACTTGAGCTGTTCCCGTTTTACCTGCCAGCGACATGCCTGGCTCTTTGATGCGTGCTCTAAATGCTGTCCCTCGGGGACTATTGGAAACCAAATTCATACCTTCACGAACAAGTGCGAGAGCTTTGTCAGAAACACCAATAGGTTCCGCAACGCTTCTCTCAGCCTCTTGCCCCCCAACCGACCGAACCAGGCGCGGCTCCACAGCCAGCCCCCCATTGGCAAGCCGCGCGGTCATCACCGCCAACTGCAACGGGGTCGTTAAAAGATACCCTTGCCCGATGCCTGCAATCAGTGTCTCCCCTTGCTGCCAGGGAACTCCAGTAGTTGCTCGCTTCCAGCCGCGGGTCGGAACCAATCCCGGCTTTTCACCCGGCACCTCAAAACCAAGTGTCCCACCCAAACCGAACCGGCGCGCCATTTCGCCAATCCGGTCGATACCAATCCGCTTCGCCGTCTCATAAAAATAGGTGTCACACGAGTGCATGAGGGCCCCTTGCATATCAACAAACCCGTGCCCTTGCCGTTTCCAGCAATGAAAGTCATGATTGCCGAGCGTTATCTTACCTGAGCAATGCACCTGCTGTTTGGGGTCAATCAGACCACTGTCGACAGCCGCTGAAGCCACAACCATTTTGAAAGTTGATCCCGGCGGGTATTGCCCTGCGATTGCTTTATTGACCAGTGGGTGAAAAGGATTATCAAGCAACGACTGCCACTTCGCATGGCTCAACCCAACATTGAAATCATTGGGATCATAGGCTGGCGCAGAGGCACAGGCGATAATGTCACCCGTGTGGATATCCATCACAACTGCACTCGCCGCCTGCCCCGCCAACTGTTCGGTAGCAAATTGTTGCACATCCATATCAAGCGTGAGCACCACCTGCGCGCCTGGCGTACCCGGGTCTTTTGAGAGCTCCCGAATAACCCGCCCAAAGGCATTCACCTCGACATGGCTTGCCCCAGCACTCCCTCGTAACTCGAGATCCAGCCGACGTTCCAGCCCGCTTTTCCCAATTCGAAAACCCGGCAACTTCAAAAGCGGATCTTCATCTTCCAGGTCACGCTCAGAAACACCCGCCACATACCCAACCACATGGGCCAACGCAGATCCGTGTGGATAGTGTCGCGTCTCACCCACATCTGGTTGAATACCGGGCAAATCTGGCTCATGAATATTCACTTGCGCAAAATTCTCCCAGGTCAGGTTTTCTGACACCGTGATCGGCATAAAAGCAGGTGACCGGCGTGCATCACGCAACACCCGCTTCCACTGGGTCTCCGACAGCTCCACAATTCGGCCAAGCTTGGTAAGCGTTTCTTCTATTTCTGGTGTCTGCTCTGGAATAAGGAGCACACGAAAATTCTGTCTGTTCGTTGCGAGCACCACGCCAAATCGGTCGATAATTTCTCCCCGCAGCGGCGCAAGCAAACGCATGTTCACCCGGTTTTCTTCCGCAAGCATCTGATATTCAGAACTCTTGAGAACTTGCAGGTAGTACATCCGACTGGCCAGGCCAGCAAAAACAACGAGTTGAACACCACCAACAATCGCCGCGCGACGAGAGAAGGTCTTGAACCTCACATTGCCAGTGCTATCCGTCAGCATTCAAAATCACCCCTGCGCCAAAAGTCGCCGCTGCAGCCACTCAAAAAGTGTAGCAAACAGAGGAAAAAGCGCCACCGTCGCGGCCATCTGCGTCAAAACCGGCCCTGGCAACAGGATTTGGCTGAAATAAAGCGACGCCAACCCCCAACCAAGCAGACCCGCGACCATTGTAGAAACAAGGAAACCCGCCCAAAATAACGTGAATGCCTGACCAATGAACAAAAGCCTCTGCGACACGACAATGCCGTAAACGATCAGGTACACCAAAGCCCACAGGCCTAATGGACCCGCTGACAAAAGATCGTAAAGCAACCCAACCGTGAAAACCGCATAGGCCGGAAAGACATCTGGGCGCTGAACGGCCCAATAGTAAATCGCCATCAACCCAAAAGCGGGAGCCACGTCAGCATCAAAGATGGCGGACAACGGAACAAAACTCAGCAACACGCAGGCCAGACCAACAAGAAAGGGCAAGGCCAAGAGAGCAAGTTTTCCAGCCCTGGCTGCGGGAGTTGGACCAATCGGCTCAAAAGTCACGTCGTCCCCTCCCCGTCATCGTTCGAGCTGCCTTCGGAAGCGCCCGGTTGTTCAAGCGGGATCTCGCCAGCGCCCTCAGGTGTGAGCACGAGTGGAGGGTCTTGACGATCCACCTCGGTCGGAAATTGATACCGCAGCACCCGGATCATATCGAGGCGTGAACGGTCGGAATAAGATTGCACCCGAAGGAAACCATCGTCAGTCTGAATGACAATGCCAACCGGCAGACCTGGCGGCAGCAACCCACCATGCCCAGACGTAACAACCCGGTCTCCTAGCTCAATGTGTGCTCCTGCGGGAACGTACTCCAAACGCGGCCATGAACTATTGTCGCCAGCAAGCACCGCACGGGCTCTTGATGGTTCAATAGTGACCGGAACGCGACTGTTCAAATCTGTGAGGAGAAGTATCCGGCTTGCTCGAGCACCCGTCGCAACGATCCGYCCAATAAGCCCRTCCGTATCAATAACGGCCTGGCCACTTTCAACRTTTTGGTCRGAYCCCACGTTCACGATGAACGTCTCAACAAAAGGCCCGCCACTGTCACCAACAACGCGGCCYGTTACATAGCTAATTGTAGGRTCAACCTGAACATTGAGCAGCGCCTCAAACCGGGCAACCTTCGCCTCCAGTTTAAGAGCAGCTTCTTTCCAGGCCAGCAGCCGAGCATTTTCTTCACGCAGCTGCTCATTTTCATCAAATACGTAAGCGTATTGATCTGTGCTTTCCACAACCCTGCGCGCCGCAGCCACGGGCCGAGAAGCAAGCTCAAGCAAAGGAGCGGCCATATCCGTCACAACCTGCCGGGCGCGGTCCACCACATAAGTTTCAGCCCGCCCAAGCAAAAGAAGGGCAGCCGCCAGCGTCACCATAAAGATGAGCGACACGCGACCAGAGACATCACGGATAGGAAGCGCTGGCTTGTTTGCTTGATCAATCACAGATCAACGCCCCTTGTGAGCTCTTGAAACTGAGCCGCATAGAGCATTCTCTGCCAAACTGTTCATCGTTTTGCGGTCGGAAAATGCGACAAACTAAAAACTGAGAGCGTTCCAAGTAATCCCCCTCAGACGAGAAATGCTCTCAATAAACTGAAGACAGAACGTGTTTCATGGTCTTGATGTGTTCCAGTGACTTGCCGGTCCCCAGAGCCACACAGGAAAGTGCATCATCGCCGATACTGACCGGCAGCCCTGTTTCATCCCGCAACACTTGGTCCAGATTGGCAAGCAAGGCACCGCCACCGGTCAACACAATGCCCTTATCAACAATGTCAGCCGCTAGTTCCGGTGGCGTTGCCTCAAGAGCAACTTTCACCGCTTCAACGATGGCGCCAACAGGCTCCGCCAGGCTCTCGGCGATCTGGCGCTGAGAGATTTTGATTTCCTTGGGCACACCGTTCAACAGATCGCGACCTTTGATCTCAATCGTCAGTCCTTCTTCACCATCTGGCGGCACAGCAGCCGATCCAACTTCTTTCTTGATCCGCTCGGCACTGGATTCACCCACCAGCAAATTGTGATGACGCCGGATGTAGCCAATGATCGCTTCATCCATTTTGTCGCCACCCACACGCACTGAGCGCGAATAGACAATACCGCCAAGGGATAGAACGGCCACTTCCGTGGTCCCACCACCAATGTCCACAACCATGGACCCTGTTGGCTCTGTCACCGGCAGACCAGCACCAATAGCCGCAGCCATTGGCTCTTCAATCAGATGGACGCGCCTGGCTCCCGCTGAAAGCGCTGATTCTTGAATGGCACGCCGCTCAACAGCGGTAGAGCCGGAGGGCACACAAACGATAATGAGGGGATTTGCGAAAGACCGACGATTATGCACTTTCCGAATGAAATGCTTGATCATCTCCTCAGCAACTTCGAAATCTGCAATAACGCCGTCCCGCATGGGCCGGATTGCTTGAATGTTGCCGGGCGTCCGGCCGAGCATCATTTTTGCTTCGTCGCCTACAGCAAGAACCTGCTTTTTGCCGTTCTTTTCAATGATCGCCACGACTGAAGGCTCGTTAAGCACAATGCCTCGCCCCTTGACGTAGACCAACGTATTCGCGGTCCCCAAGTCAATCGCCATATCGGAGGAGAGCATCCCAAGTAGACGCTGAAACATATGTCGTCTCGTTCTGTTGTGGCAGGAGAGTCACACCGCGGATGCGGAGCTCGCAACTGCCCTTAAATAACAAATGAAGTGTCACCAAACATGGTGATTAAATAGTTAATAGCGCTAAAAAGGCGGCATAAAAAGGGCGACAATGGCGAGAAATACCATCAGCGCACATTTTTTTGCTATCTCAGCCCCGTTAGGAAGCCCGAAGAGCCTCAGGTGCCGATTTTTTGCGCTTCACCACAAGCTTGTTGAGAGCGCTCACATAGGCCCGGGCTGAGGCAACCAGCGTATCTGTCTCCGCACCGCGCCCTGTCACCGTCTTTCCGTCTTCCTCCAGCCGAACACTGACTTCCGCCTGCGCGTCGGTTCCTTCTGTCACGGCGTGGACCTGATAGAGCTGAAGATGAGCAGAGTGTGGGAAAAGCTGTCCGATAGCATTGAATGTCGCATCCACGGGGCCATCACCAGTTGCAACGACGGTTTTGTCCTCACCGGCAATATTGAGGGTCAAAATGGCTTCTGGAGGCCCCTCCGTACCGCAGACAATTTTGAGGGCCACAACCTGGATATCCCCTTCTCCCGCCGAAATTCCGTCGTCAACAAGCGCAACAATATCGTCATCAAAAATATGCTTTTTCTTATCCGCCAAATCCTTGAAGCGGCGAAACGCGTCTTCGACGGCGTTCTGACCAAGATCATAGCCAAGCTCCGCCACCTTGTTGCGGAAGGCGTGGCGACCAGAATGTTTTCCCATCACCAGCGTAGATTTTGAGATCCCGACACTCTCCGGTGTCATGATCTCATATGTCTGGGTATTTTTGAGCATGCCATCCTGATGAATGCCGCTCTCATGGGCGAAAGCATTCTGACCAACGATTGCCTTATTATATTGAACGGGAAAAGCAGTCACGGTCGACACAAGCTTCGAAGCGCGCGCGATCAGCTCCGTCTTTATCCCGGTGTCAAAAGGCATGGCATCCTGACGCACCTTCAGCGCCATCACCAATTCTTCAAGCGCTGCATTGCCTGCGCGCTCGCCCATACCGTTGATCGTGCATTCGACCTGCCTGGCACCATTGGCAACGCCGGCAAGGGAATTGGCAACTGCAAGTCCCAAGTCATTATGGCAATGGGTTGAAATCACCGCCTTGTCGATATTGGGAACCCGGTTACGCAACATGGCGATAAGAGCACCATATTCCTCTGGCACGCTGTAACCCACCGTGTCGGGAATGTTGATCGTGGTCGCCCCAGCTTTGATTGCTGCCTCAACACAGGCACAAAGGTAATCATGCTCTGTCCGCGTAGCATCTTCTGGCGACCACTCAACATTGTCTGTCCAGTTGCGTGCACGCGTGACACTCGAAATCACCGCGCCAAGGACTTCTTTCGGTTCCATTTGAAGCTTGTGCTTCATGTGAACAGGGCTTGTGGAAATGAAGGTGTGAATGCGAGGTCGCTTGGCGTCTCGCAGCGCCTCGCCAGCGCGGTCAATATCCTTTTCCCCCGCCCGTGCCAAACCACACACAACAGCGTTCTTGACAACACGAGAGACGCTCTGCACGGACTCAAAATCGCCATTCGAGGCGACCGGAAATCCCGCTTCGATAATATCGACACCCATCTCGTCCAGCAGCTCTGCAATCTGCAGCTTTTCTTCCAGCGTCATCGAGGCACCGGGCGACTGCTCACCGTCGCGCAATGTGGTGTCAAAAATCAGAACCCGGTTCGCGTCCTGTGGGTCGGTGTGATGCTGGCTCATCTGGTGGTCCTTCATGGTGCTGGGCAACCAAAACAGCAGGAAAACCTGCCTCCATACCGGAGGTTAAGCGGCTCGTGATTAACACCCTGTTAATCACGATAGTAGGCCCAGAACGATCCCTTTCTAGGCCGAAGCGCCGCCTGGTGCAAGCAATCGGAAACGAGAAAACGGCAGTTTACTTGGGTTCAACGAGCAGGAGCATGCTCCATTATCGTCCGCTTGCTCCCAATCAAAGCACCCTTGGCTGTTCGGATTGCCTCGACGGCAAAATCCATGACCGCTCGAACATGCGCCATTTGCGCAAGATCATTACGCGCCATCAACCAGAGTTCAAAAGCGCCCAATTGTTCAGGCCCAATCACCCGCTCCAGGGTTTCAGCCCGGTCACCCATAATGCAGGGCAAGGCTGCCAGCCCCAGGTGGGACCGTGCGGCCTGCGACCGGGTCACAGCACTGGAGGATCGCAACGCCGTCTCGCAGCCCTTTTCAGCCCGTGATAACCACCAGACCGGGCCAAGCGGGCTTTCGGTGTGGGGAAATCCAATCAACTGATGGCCCTTAAGCCCACTCATGTCTGCAGGGCGCCCGGTCTTTTCTAGATAGTCTGGGGTCGCATAAAGGCCATACGCCATATCCCCCACCTTGCGCATCAACATGTCGCCTTGAGTGGGCCGCGCGGCACGGATCGCCACATCCACATCCTTAAGTGGGTTCATGATGCGCGGTGCAGAGGTCGGTCCCATCAAATGGGGGTCCGTCAGCAATTCAAGGTCAAGTGAGGGGTGCGCTTTCCGAAAATCGGGTAAAGCAGGTGCAAGGACATAGGCCGACACCACTTCTGTCGCGGCCATCCGCACCTGGCCTTCTGAGCTGGCACCTGACGCTGCGAAATCGCGCGCGAGAGAAGAAAGGCGCTGGTCCACCGGCTCAAGCGCCTGCAACAGCCGCTCGCCAGCAGCCGTCACCTTGTAGCCCGTCCGCTCCCGGTCAAACAGGCGCGCATCCAGATCTTCTTCCAGAGAAGCGACCCGCCGCAGAACAGTGGTTGTATTAACGCCAAGCTGGCCAGCCGCCCCCGACAGGGAACCTGCCGCCGCAACCGCCAGAAAATAGCGAAGATCGTCCCAATTCATGGTCTTTTCCCTTATCTCCAGGGAATTTACCGGACTTTGTGACAATCATCACCTTATTTTTGCAAAAAGTACTCTGCGAATTTGCAACTTGGAGTTTGATGTTGGAAAATTCGTCGTTACGTGAAAAAATAACAAGTTTATGTGTCATGTGTACAGGGGATAATTCGATGAATTTCAGTGAGTGCAAAGAAAGTCTCGCCGTTTTGATGGTCGTAGCCGCCTTAGGGGGATGCTCAACGATCGTGAACGGTTCAAGTCAGCAGATATCTGTCCAAACACCTAACGCAAATGGTGCCAGCTGCGAGCTCAAATCGCCAGACGGTCAGTATTTTGTGACAACACCTGGGACAGTCACTGTCTCAAAGAGCAAACACGATCTTGCTGTGAAATGCACCAAGGATGGTTTTTCAGATGGCATCACAACAATTTCCTCAACATTTGAGGGAATGACGTTGGGCAACGTTCTGATTGGCGGTGTTATCGGCGTTGGAGTCGATGCCGCATCAGGGGCGATGAACCAATATCCAAATTCGATTCAAGTTCAAATGCAGAAACTCAAACCATCGGACAATGCCCCAACCGATGCACCACAAAACGACAGTGGAACGATGGCACCCGTTAGCTAAATACTGGCAACAGGAATAACCCGGGTGCTTGCTTCCTTGGCACGCGCTCGGGCCTCGGCTATATCCGCCCCAGTTGCAAGAGCCACTCCCATCCGTCGACGTTGATAGGCTTCGGGCTTCCCAAACAACCGGACTTCCGAACCAGCGACTTGAAGTGCTCGATCCAGCCCCTCAAAAGCGATCCCCTTCTCGTCCATACCGCCGTAAATCACAGCCGAGGCGCCGGGTTCTCGAAGACGCACGTCTACGGGCAGCCCCAAAATCGCTCTCGCATGAAGCGCAAACTCACTTTGTGCCTGGCTCACCAGTGTAACCAGACCCGTATCGTGAGGCCGCGGGCTAACTTCGGAAAACCAGACTTCTTCGCCCTTGATGAAAAGCTCCACACCAAAAATGCCGCGCCCCCCCAGACTGTCCGTAACCTTGGATGCAATTTCCTGCGCACATGCAAGCGCCGTCGAACTCATCGCTTGGGGCTGCCAGCTCTCAACGTAATCGCCGTTCTGTTGGATATGCCCGACCGGCGCACAAAAATGCGTTTCAACGGCGCCATCCGCTCCTTTGGCGCGCACCGTCAGCAGGGTGATCTCATAATCAAAATCCACCATGCCCTCGACAATGACCCGGGTTTGCGCAACCCGGCCGCCCGACAGGGCTGTATCCCAGGCAGCCTCAATATCATCGGCCTTCTTCACAAGGCTCTGGCCCTTGCCCGACGAAGACATGACCGGCTTGATAAAGCAGGGAAACCCAATGCCCCCTTCAATCGCCGCCCGCATCTCTTCAACACTGGAAGCAAAGGCATAAGGTGATGTGGGCAGACCCAGTTCTTCCGCAGCAAGGCGGCGAATGCCCTCTCGGTTCATGGTGAGCTGTGTTGCCCGCGCGGTAGGGATAACTTCCGCGAGCCCATCTTTCTCAATCTCCGCCAACATCTCAGTCGCAATGGCTTCAATCTCAGGCACAATCAGGTCCGGTCGTTCTGCCTCAACGAGTTTGCGAAGGGCGACGCCATCCGTCATGTCGATCACATGTGCCCGATGAGCCACCTGATGCGCCGGCGCGTCGGCATACCGATCCACCGCGATCACCTCAACGCCAAAACGCTGCAACTCAATCGTCAGCTCCTTGCCCAGTTCGCCGGAACCAAGCAGCATGACTTTTGTGGCTGTTGAGCTGAGGGGTGTACCGATACGCATGAGGTCTCCTAGACGGACAAAATGAAGTATCCCCATTTTACATGAGCGCCGCCATCAGACCAATCTTCTTGAGGCCAGTTCTTCTCCCGATCTAAGGCATCCTCGCCAAAGGAACAGTTCGGCGCAAAGCCTTGCCTTGCGTAATAATCAGATCGAGATACTGCAACACCCGCACATCATCCAGCGGATTTTCCCGCAAAAGCAGAAGCTCTGCATGGGCCCCGGGTTCGATAACCCCCAAACCAACACCATCCTCCATCAAAAGCTTGCCTGGAACCGATGTCGCTGATCTCAGAACCTCAAACGGTTCAAGACCCAACTCCTGCAATCTCTCAAGCTCAAAAACGAGGGAGGCTCCGTGGGTAAGGGCTGGCACACCTGTATCCGTTCCCGCCAGAAGCGTCACGCCAGCCCGGTGCATCGCCACAACATTCGAATTGATCTGACGATCAAAACCCGGAATGCGGGCCATGTAGAATTTGCCGAATGCACCAGTAGGATAATCTCTACTCACCTCTTCCCAGGACGCATCAAAACTCTCTCGCACGTGGGGGGCCATGAGAAATGTCTCGAGAGGTGTGAATGCGGGGGCCTTGTCCATACCGCGCGCAAACCACAACCATATCTGCGACGTACTCACAACCGGAACACCCGTGGCAACAAGAGCCTCAAGCTGGCTTTCTGTAAACGCCTCGGCAAACGGCGTATGCATCAACACATCGGCTCCGGCCTGCGCCGCAATTACCGCCTCTTCCGGATCACCCACATGCACATAGGCTGGCTTGTTGTTTCGATGCGCAATCTCAATAGCAAGATGAACATCCTCCGGCGTCAGACGCGGAGAGTTCCACGGGATAGCATCATCGAAAATGATCTTCATATGGTGCGAACCATCCTGGATCGCTTCCTCTAGCTCTGCCGTGACAATTCCTGAAGGACCGGCTTCGAACAAAAGACCATTCAACGTCCATTCACTGAAAGGCCAGGGAACAATTTCGCGGATCATGGGACCCGGATGCCCCTCTGCGGCAATAACAGATCGGCTTGCAGCGTATACTCGTGGTGACAACACCGGCGGTCGCGAAAACGACGCCATCGGATTTGTCGATCCGGCCACAACGCTCGTGACCCCTGCATAAAGGGTCGTCTCGTGTTGACGCGCCAGACTTGGCAGTTCTGTTGCAGAAGTCGCCCACGGGGGCGCGCCATCCGCAATCCCGAAATGGGCATGAAAGTCGATCAAAGCTGGCATAAGCACCCGACCTTCTCCGTCAATCACGACCGCTGCATCCTCGACTTCTGGAATGTCATCACGATAGATTGCTGTGATTATATCTCCGTCAATACGCACACCCGCCACMGGCTGAAGCTCAGGMTCRACACCATCAAACAGYYGRACATCCMGGATCAACAGTCCCTGCGTCGTGTCGAAGGCAACATCCACAAGCCCCGCACTCTTAGGAATTGCCAGGGCCAATAGAACAACCGCCACCACGAGAGCGGCACTCACACTCCCCAGAACAAATATGCGCATCAGCCTGTCTCCCATTTTTTGATCTCATAGGCATGACGAAACACAGCGGCGTGTTGTGACAGGCAGTCGGTTTCGATTTCCGCCTTGACAAGGCAGAATATATCTCCATATGAACACCTATTCATATATAAGAGAGAATGAGAATGGCCGTCAAAACAGCACCGCTGACAGAAAACCAAACAGCGAACCTGGCTGACATGTTCCGATTGTTGGGCGATCCAACGCGGTTGCGGATCGTGCTGGCCACGCTCGACGGTCCCCTTCCCGTCGGCACCATTGCTGCCAAGCTCGACCTTTCCCAGTCTCTCGTCAGCCATCACCTGCGGCTCCTAAGGGGCGCACGGATCGTGCGTCACGAACGCAAAGGCCGCGAAGTCCATTACCAGATCCATGATCACCACGTGGCTTGCGTCATCGACGACATGATCGCCCACGTCAGCGAAGTGAGAGAGGCAGAGTTATGACCTCTCATTCACATCACGGCCACGGTCATGACCACAATCATGAGGCTGGACATTCCCACGCCCCCGACGTCACAAAAAAAAATTCACGGCGCGCACTGGGAGCCATGTGTCTGACGGCAGGTTTCATGGGGGTGGAAATCATCGGCGGCATACTGTCCGGCTCCCTGGCGCTCATTGCAGACGCGGGGCACATGGCGACCGATGCTGCCGCTCTTGGTCTGGCCTACTACGCTTTTCACCTGTCTGCCCGCCCCGCTGATCCGGTTCGCTCCTATGGCTATCATCGCGCTGAAACATTGGCTGCCTTTGTGAACGCGCTCGCCATGATCGGCCTTGTCATCTGGATCATAGCGGAGGCCGTGCAACGCTTCTTTGACCCAGTGGAGGTGATCGCTGACCTGATGCTGTGGGTCGCCGCCGGTGGCCTTGTCGTCAATGTGTTTTCCTTCTGGTTGCTGCACACCGGCGACAGGGAAAACCTCAACATGCGCGGTGCAGCCGTCCATGTGATGGGAGACCTGCTCGGCTCCGTGGCAGCCATTGCAGCAGCGGTCATCATTCTGGCAACCGGCTGGACATATATCGACCCGCTCCTCTCCATCCTGGTGGCACTGCTCATCCTGCGATCCGCCATAACCCTCGCGCGGCAGTCCGGCCATATCCTTATGGAAGGCACGCCAGCGGGCCTTGATCTGGATGAGGTGCGCACTGACCTCACCCACACCATCACCGGCGTAGAAGATGTGCACCATCTTCATGCCTGGTCACTCACCGCCAATCAGACCGTCATGACCCTGCACGCCCGCCTGAATGGTTCAGCCCAGACAGATGCTGTGCTTGGCCTCATCTCCAATCGCTTGCGCAACAAATTCAATATCGACCACGCCACAGTGCAGATCGAAAATGGCCCCTGTTCACCCGGATGTTCCGATATTTTCTAGCTCCTGATCGAAACCTTCGAAGTTGTCATTGACAACATAAAAGATCGATCTATATGTTGGCGGCGACAACATGGGAGTCCACGTGACGTATCACCACGGAAATCTTCGCAAGGAATTGCTGGACCGCGCAGCAATAGTGATCGCGGATCAGGGAATAGACGCCTTGAGCCTGCGGGCACTAGCTCGTGACCTTGGTGTCTCTCACGCCGCCCCTTCCCGACATTTCAAAGATAGGGCCACCCTCCTCGCCGCTCTTGCAACCGAGGGGCACCAACGGTTGACCGACGCACTCAACACCGCTGCAGATGCCGTCGGGGATGATCCTGTTGCGCGGTACAACGCGCTGGGGTGCGAGGTCATCCGCTTTGCGTTGAGGAACCCTGCCTATTTCAGTGCGATCCACCATCCCGAGGTTCAACGGCACTCTGCCCGTGCACTGGAAGAAGCCAGAGTCGCCTATGGCGAAACCGTCCGCGCGGCAGCCGCCGCTGCACAGGCTGCAGGTTGGCATCCAGACGAAGACCTGGAAACACTCGTGATCTTCAGCAGCGCGACGGCACTCGGCGCGGCCAACATGCTTATCGACGACCATGCCGACGCCCATCTCACCGAAGCAGAACTGAACGACCTAGCCGCGAAAATCATCCGACGCGTTATCCCCGCTTCAACAAAAGAACTTTGATCCAGGAGACAAATAGTATGGCCTTACTCAAAGCCCTTTTTCCATGGGGACCCGTCTTTTTCGGAATTGGTTTTCTTGCGCCCCTCATCGCCACGGTCATGGCGGAAACAGGTATAGCGGCGCCAATTGGCCTCACTGAAATCCAGCTGGGTCTTATCATCGGCGCAAGCCTCGGCCTCATCGCCAAGTTGAGAGGAAGCTGGGTATGAGCATCGCAACAGACACCACACCCATCGCAGATGACCCTGACAGCGACCGCCAACTCRCGCGCTCTGAAATGCAGATTGCTCGGAAATACCTGGCCGGTTTCCCTTTCGTAATGGCCATCTGGGGTTTGACAAACCTTGCCTGCTGGCTGGCGCTCTGGCCCCTCGTCATGACCGGAATTGTTCCGCTCTGGCTCGGCTTCATCATCGCGACCCTAAATGTTGCGCTTTGTTATCTGCCCTCACACGAAGCACAACACTCAAACTATGCGCAGAGCGGCCAGCCBTTRCGCTGGTTGAACGAACTGATTGGCTATGTCTCCACGATCCCACTGGTCTTGCCATTCAAGACWGCCCGGATCACCCACATGGATCACCACACCTATACCAATGACCCTCTCCGCGATCCTGATTACGGGGTCAAGGCAGACAGTTGGTGGCAGACCATCATCCTAGGCATMGTCCGGACACAGCCTGGCCGGGAAAATCCTTATGGCATTCTGTTGCAGGAGAAAGCCGCAGCCGGAGACGAAGGCGCCAAAAAGGCAATGATTGAAGCCCTATTCCAGGGCCTCTCTTACTGGATAATCCTCACCGCGCTCGCATGGTCGGGCTTTGCCCTCGAAGCCTTCTTCCTGTGGTGGCTGCCCAAGCAAATCGGCAGCAGTTACATTTCGCTGTTTCTAAGCTGGTTCCCGCACCATCCAATGAACGAGCAGGGCCGCTACCGCAATACGCGCGGGTTCCATTACTGGTTTGGCAACRTCATCTCCTTTGGGATGGAACATCACATYGTCCACCACCTGCACCCCGGYATTCCGCTTAACCGCAACGCCGCCGCCTTTCGYGAAATGCGCCCCATTCTGGAAGCCCGCAAYTGCCGRTTGGAAAACATCTAGTGGGAAGGAAGCCTCACACCCAATGTGCGAGGCTTCCTCTCACTTCATGCAATTGCTGCCAGAAAGCCCAGCTGCGGGCTTGAAAGGATCGGCACAGGAATGTCGGCACACAGGTCTGCCGCCGGTGCCATCGAAGCCTGCGCCAGAACAATGACGTCAGCCTCCACAGCAACTTCGCGAAGTCGCGCGGCGATCCCCTCGTAATAGTTCCGGCGACGCCCGCCAACAAAGTCGTCCCACACACCTTCAAAGACATGTGGGCGCACTTCAGATACGCGGCCCGACGCCGTAACCTCCTCGTCCACCAGCGACAGGGTTGGTCCTAATGTCTCTGCCAACACAGCGCACACAGCAATACGGCCACCAATCCGTGCCGCCTGTCGCACCATAGGTCGGTCAATCCGCATAACATCTGCCCCGGCAACATCTGCTGCCTCAGCAACACCGCCCAATGAGGAACAGGTACACACAATGCGCGTCGCGCCCTCTTCGGCTGCTTTGTTCAGCGCCTCCGCAAGCCGAATTTCAATCGCCGTTGTCACCTGCCCCGCTTTGCGCACAGCACACAGAAGGTCCTCGCGCACGATGTGGCCAATGTCCCTGTTGGGGGCCAGCGCATCGCGTAGCGCGTTAAAGGTGGCAATGTGAGCAGGCGATGTATGAAAAAACATCAGGCTTGCAGTGCGTGTGCTGGACATGGGGTTCTCCTTTAAATTCAGCACAAAGAAAAAGCCCCCCGCGACTTTCGCGGGGGGCCTGACTAAGTCGGCTTGTCGCTAGATCGCTTTTAGGTGTGTTCAAGGCTTTTGAGTTTTGCCACCACAAGAAGGCCCGCCACGACGGTGGCAGGCTTCGCAATCGCGAGCGCGGTAGACGCAGCACAGGCTATGTCCGACTGGATCGCGTACGAATATGGGGTCTGGTTGCTCATATCGCCTTCTTAAACCGCTCACGGAGCGTTGTCACGCCCATTTTTATTTACGTTCAATCTGTGAAACGTCCCGCACCGCCCCTTTCGAGGCGTTGGATACCATCGCTGCATAGGCCCGAAGCGCTGCAGAGACTTTGCGCGCACGGGGTTCTTTGGGGCGCCATCCGTCGGCTCCTTTGGCGTCCATCGCAGCACGACGCGCACTCAGTTCCTCATCGCTCAGCTTCACATTGATCGTGCGGTTGGGAATATCGATCTCAATGATATCGCCTTCCTCAATCAGAGCAATGTTGCCGCCCTCGGCAGCTTCCGGGGACATATGCCCGATGCACAGACCAGAAGACCCGCCAGAAAACCGCCCGTCGGTGATCAACGCGCAGGCTTTGCCCAGCTTCATGGATTTGAGGTAGGACGTGGGATAAAGCATTTCCTGCATGCCAGGACCGCCTTTGGGCCCTTCGTAGCGAACCACAACAACATCGCCTTCTTTGATGTCACGCGTCGTGATGCGCTTTACCGCCTCATCCTGACTTTCACAAATTCGGGCAATACCGGAAAACGTCCAGATGCTTTCATCAACGCCCGCCGTTTTCACCACGCATCCTTCTTCTGCAAGATTGCCAAAGAGAACCGCCAGGCCACCATCTTTTGTAAACGCGTTCTCAACCGAGCGAATAACACCGCCCACCCGGTCTGTATCCAGTTCCAAAAACCGGCTCTGCTGGCTAAACGCAACAGTGGTTCGCACCCCGCCCGGCGCTGCTTTGTAGAGCGTATGAACTTCTTCCGAATTGGTACGGGTGATGTCCCAGCTATCAAGGGCGTCGCCCATTGTCGCTGAATGCACGGTCGGCACGTCCCTGTTCAACAGACCACCCCGATCCAGCTCACCGAGGATGGACATAATACCACCGGCCCGATGAACATCTTCGATGTGAACATTGGCAACCGCTGGCGCCACTTTGGCCAGACAAGGAATTCTACGTGACATCTTGTCCATATGTTCGAGCGTGAAATCGACTTCCCCCTCCCGTGCAATCGCCAGAAGATGAAGAATGGTGTTGGTGGACCCGCCCATGGAAATATCGAGCGCCATCGCATTTTCAAACGCTTCAAACGTCGCAATACCCCGTGGGCTTGCCCGAACGTCACCCTGCTTGTAGTAGCGCTCCGTCAACTCCACAATCTGGCGCGCGGCCCGCAGGAACAGACCTTTACGATCCGCATGGGTCGCCAGAACCGTTCCATTACCAGGCAAAGCCAATCCCAAGGCTTCAGCCAGACAATTCATCGAATTGGCGGTGAACATGCCGGAGCACGATCCACATGTTGGGCAAGCATTCTGCTCGAATTCATCCACTTCCGCGTCGGTGCGATCTGGATTGGCGGACTCGATCATCGCGTCGATCAGATCAACCGCAACCTTCTTCCCATCGATGTCCACATGGCCCGCTTCCATCGGCCCACCAGTGATGAAGATAGTCGGCACATTGAGACGCATCGTCGCCATCATCATGCCCGGCGTGATCTTGTCGCAATTCGAAATGCAGATCATCGCGTCCGCACAGTGCGCATTGACCATGTATTCAACGGAGTCCGCAATCAGGTCACGGGACGGCAGAGAATAGAGCATCCCGTCGTGCCCCATCGCGATACCATCATCCACCGCAATCGTGTTGAACTCTTTAGCGACACCACCCGCCGCTTCAATCTCCCGCGCCACCAGCTGGCCAAGGTCTTTGAGATGCACATGACCCGGCACAAATTGCGTGAACGAATTAACCACGGCAATGATCGGCTTGCCGAAATCTCCATCTTCCATGCCCGTAGCGCGCCACAAAGCGCGAGCGCCCGCCATGTTGCGGCCGTGGGTCGATGTACGTGAGCGATACGGGATCATGTCTGTCACCTTGGTCAGTCATAGTGTAGCGCTGATTAGCGCATTGGATCAAAAAAAGGGGCCTTCGTGAACCTCACGAAAGCCCCTATCAATATGTGGCTAAGCGAGGTTGCTTTAGTTCTTCTCTTTATCGACCATCTTGGTTTCTGCAATCCAAGGCATCATGGCGCGAAGGTTTTCGCCAACTTCTTCAATCGGATGCGCCGCATTGCGTGCCCGAATTGCTTTGAAGCTCGTCTGGCCGACTTTGTTTTCCAGCATCCAGTCGCGGGTGAATTTGCCCGTCTGAATGTCATTGAGAATTTCCTTCATGGCGATTTTGGTGGCAGGCGTAATAACGCGCGGGCCGGAAACATATCCACCATATTCAGCTGTGTTGGACACGGAGTAGTTCATGGTGGCGATACCACCTTCATACATCATGTCCACAATCAGCTTCACTTCGTGCAGGCATTCGAAATATGCCATTTCCGGCGCGTAGCCAGCTTCGGTCAATGTTTCGTAACCAGCTTTGATAAGCTCGGAGAGCCCCCCACAGAGAACAGCCTGCTCACCAAAGAGGTCGGTTTCACACTCTTCTTTGAACGTTGTCTCGATAATACCGGCACGACCACCGCCAATGGCAGAAGCATAGGACAGTCCCAGATCGTGGGCATTGCCCGTCGCGTCCTGGTGAATAGCGATCAGACAAGGCACGCCTGCACCGCGTGCATATTCGCCGCGCACTGTGTGACCAGGACCCTTAGGGGCAACCATCAGCACGTCAATATCGCTACGTGGCACCAGAAGGTTGAAGTGAATATTCAGCCCGTGCGCAAACAAGAGCGCTGCGCCGGGCTTCATGTTGGCTTCAAGATGGTCGCGATAGATGTCACCCTGCAGCTCATCAGGCGTCACCATCATCAAAACGTCAGCCCATTTGGCAGCGTCGGCAACACTCATAACTTTCAGGCCTTCGCCTTCAGCTTTTTTCGCGGAAGCAGAGCCTTCACGCAGCGCAACGGCTATTTCGCTCACGCCGCTATCACGCATGTTCAGGGCATGCGCATGGCCCTGGCTACCGTATCCGATAATGACAACTTTCTTGCCTTTGATCAGATTAACATCTGCGTCGCGGTCATAATAAACGCGCATGGTCTTTATCCTTCTCGTCTCGAGCTAGCGGCAGCAAGCCGCTCCAATCTATTCGTCAAAAACTAGTCTTCTCGCCTCACATGCCTTCCGCACCGCGCGCGATGGCGACGACACCCGTGCGGGAGACATCGACAAGGCCGAGCGGCCGCATCAGGTTGATAAAGGCTTCGATCTTCTCAGGTGTGCCCGTTACCTCGAACACAAATGACGTGTGGGTCGTGTCAATGACGCGTGCCCGGAAGGCATCGCAAAGCCGCAGCGCCTCAACACGCTTATCTCCCGCTGAGGTCACTTTCACCAGCGCCATTTCGCGGTTCACCGACGGCGCATCCACCGACAGGTCCACCACTTTGTGCACTGGCACAAGTCGCTCTAGCTGGGCAATGATCTGGTTAACCACAGCTGGCGTGCCAACGGTCGTAACGGTGATGCGTGACATCTGCTCAACGGCATTTACTTCAGCCACCGTCAGACTTTCAATATTATATCCCCGGCCTGAGAAAAGCCCGATAACGCGCGCCAAAACACCGGCCTCATTGTCCACAAGAACCGCCAGTACATGTCGCTCGGATTTGCTCGTCTCAGTCATCACGTCACACTTCTAAGAAATCTCGGTGCCAATGCATCAGCACCCGCCGGGCTTATAGCCGATTAGGGGCAAAAGGCGAACCCCTATCGGGTGTACCCCTTTGCCTAAAATCACGCCTAAACCAGCATTTTTCCCTCTTCGGTGATAGTGGGCTCATCCACACCATCTCCCAGGATCATCTCATTGTGAGCCGCTCCCGACGGGATCATTGGATAACAATTCTCCGCCGGGTCCACTTCACAGTCGAAAATAACCGGGCCTGGAGCTGCCAGCATCTCCAGTATCTTGTCATCCAGCTCGCCCGGTTTGGTCGCTCGGATCCCCGTCCCCCCATAAGCCTCCGCCAGTTTGACGAAGTCCGGCAGAGCTTCAGAGTAAGTCTGCGAGTAGCGGCTCTCATGTAGCAATTCCTGCCACTGGCGAACCATGCCCATATACTGATTGTTCACGATGAAAATCTTGACCGGCAACCTGTATTGAACAGCCGTCGACATTTCCTGCATATTCATCTGGATCGAGGCTTCCCCGGCAATGTCGATCACCAGCGCATCTGGATTGGCAATCTGCGCTCCGATGGCAGCCGGAAATCCATAGCCCATCGTGCCCAAACCGCCTGATGTCAGCCACTGATTGGGTTTTTGAAAATGGAAATGCTGAGCCGCCCACATCTGGTGCTGCCCGACTTCCGTCGTAATGATCGGCTCACGATCTTTGGTCAGCTCATAAAGTCGCTCAATCGCATACTGAGGCCTAATCAGCCCCTCTTTCTTCTGCACGAAAGAAAGCGATTTGCGGCCCCGCCACGTATCAATCTGGCGCCACCAGTCAGCCAGTGCGTCCTTGTTCGGCTGTGCAACTTTCGATTTCCAGATACGGATCATGTCTTCCAACACATGGGCGCAATCGCCAATGATCGGAATGTCCACGTGAACCGTCTTGTTGATAGAGGACGGATCAATATCGATATGGATCTTCTTTGAATTTGGTGAGAACGCATCAAGCCGCCCAGTGATCCGGTCATCAAAACGCGCCCCAACGCAGATCATGACATCGCAATCATGCATCGCATTGTTGGCTTCATACGTGCCGTGCATGCCCAGCATGCCCAGCCAGTTCTTATCATCAGCCGGAAACGCTCCCAGACCCATCAGGGTTGAGGTTACCGGGTAACCAGTAATCTGGGCCAATTGGCGCAACAACTGGCTCGCTGCCGGACCTGAATTGATAACCCCGCCGCCCGTGTAAAAAATGGGCTTCTTGGCCCCTGCCATCAACTCAACCGCACGGGTGATCGCGCCCACATCCCCTTTGATCTGAGGGCGATAGGTCTTGTGCACAATATTGGCCGGCCCCTCATAGGTGCCGCTGGCAAATTGAACGTCTTTGGGAATATCGATCACAACCGGTCCGGGGCGCCCGCTGGTGGCCACATAGAAGGCCTCGTGCATGACGCGGGTCAGCTCATCAACGCTGTTCACAAGCCAATTATGCTTTGTGCAGGGTCGCGTAATGCCCACCGTGTCGCATTCCTGAAACGCATCCGAACCGATCAGATGAGTAGCAACCTGTCCTGTCAGACAARCAACGGGGATCGAATCCATCAATGCGTCTGTAAGCCCGGTGACGGCATTTGTTGCGCCAGGGCCGGACGTTACGAGAAACACGCCGGGCCTGCCGGTAGAGCGCGCATAGCCTTCCGCCGCGTGCGCCGCTGCCTGCTCATGGCGAACCAGGATATGGCGAATACCCTCTTGCTTGAAAAGCTCATCATAGATCGGAAGCACCGCCCCACCCGGATAACCGAAAATGGTGTCGACGCCCTGGTCGATCAGCGCGCGGATGACGATCTGTGCGCCTGTCATCTCTTGCCCGGACATGGAACTTCCTCTCTGAGTGATGGGCCAATAGGGGCCCCTGCAACAAAACTGTTTTGCCGAAGATCAATAAAGCCGCCAATTCTCTAGGGTTTTTCGGCATGAAACCCCAGAAAACGAGGCGCACATTATCCACTCAGGTACGAGGGGTCAACCCAAAATCGTCAATAAATGAAAAGATTTTATCTATTTGGCTTTCCAAATCTTGCTCAAATAGATGCTTCCACGCAATCATTTGCTGTTTGAACCATGTGGACTGGCGTTTCGCATATTGCCTGCTCCGGGTCCCAGCAAGCGCAATAGCCTCCTCCAGGGCCATATCGCCCCGCAGATGGCTGCCAAGTTCAGGCACCCCTAGTGCCTTCATGACAGGCAGGGTCGGCGCCAGACCAAGGCTGAGCAGCTTGGCAACCTCTTGCAAGGCTCCCTGCTCCATCATCATCGCAAACCGGCGATCAATCCGGTCATACAGCCAAGCCCTGTCGGGCTCTAGAACAATCTTCAAAAACGACATGGCAAGAGCTGGCTGCACAGGGTCATCATGCCAGTCGGTCAACGCCCGACCTGTCGCCCGGTAGACTTCCAGCCCCCTGGCAATCCGCTGAGGGTCATTCTCGTGCACCTTTGCAGCCCACCGCGCATCCACCTCTGACAGCAGCTGATGCGCCGCTGAGGCCCCAATAGCCTCCACCTCTGCCCGGGTCTCAGCCCGCACATCGTCTGGAATGCCCGGCACTTCGACAAATCCGTCGGTCAGAGCCCGAAAATAGAGCCCCGTGCCCCCCAGCACGATCGGCACCCGTCCCCGCTCCCTGATGTCTTCAATGACCGGCACCATCTCCGCCAGCCACCGTCCAGTGGAAAAGACCTCATTCCCCGGAACATGGCCATAAAGATGGTGGGGGCAGCTGGCTTCGTCTGCCTCAGAGGGTCTAGCGGTCACGGTCCGCAGGTCTTTGTAAACCTGCATGGAGTCCGCGTTCACGATCTCGCCATTCAGCTCCGCTGCCAACCGCAAGCCCACGCCAGACTTGCCGCTCGCTGTCGGCCCTGCGATAAGAACCGCAAACGGGCCTTCTGGATGATCTTTCACGCGGCTCAAAAGTATTTCCTCAACAGTCGGTTCTCATATCTCATCTCATGTCTCAAATTCTTACCCTTATCGGCAGCAAGAACACAGATCTTACTCAATCGCAGGTCCAGGCGGTGGCGCAAGCTGTTGGTGCCCCCCACGCACCTGACTGGCTAAAACCCGGCCACGCCTGCGATCTGGCTTTGGACACCACAGACCGTGAGACTGTCCTGGACAAGGCACGCAAAGCGCTCGGATCAGCTGCCATCGACGTAGTCGTACAACCCACAGGCCACCGGCGCAAAAAGCTCCTGATCGCCGATATGGATTCCACCGTCATCGAACAGGAATGCATCGACGAGCTGGCCGACGCTCTGGGCCTGCGCGACGCGATCTCAACCATCACCGAGCGTGCTATGCGGGGGGAACTTGAGTTTGCCCCTGCCCTGCGTGAGCGCGTGGCGCTCTTGAAGGGTCTGGCGGAAACAGAATTGCAGCGCGTCTACGACACCCAGATCACAGAAATGCCCGGCGGTCGCGCTCTCTGCGCCACCATGAAAAAGCATGGCGGTACCTGTGCTCTGGTGTCTGGCGGCTTCACCTTTTTCACCTCACGCATCGCCGCCGCCGTCGGTTTCACATCCAATCAGGCAAACACGCTGATGGTCGCTGACGGACGATTGACTGGAGAGGTGGCGGAGCCAATTTTGGGCCGCGAAGCCAAGCTCACCGCCCTGAAGAAATTGTCGAAAGAGTTGAACCTGGACCCTCTCGAAACAATGGCTGTGGGGGATGGTGCCAATGATCTGGCCATGATTGGCGAGGCGGGACTTGGTGTTGCTTTCCACGCCAAGCCTATTGTGGGAAAGGCCGCCGCGGCTCAAGTGAACCACGGCGACCTCTCAGCATTACTCTACATTCAAGGCTACCGCGTCGACGACATCGTCACCACGTCCTGACCTGAACCAATTGACTAGTTGGCGTCGCGGATCCGCACGGCCACGAAACGAAGGTCTCCGCCGCTTGCAAGCAAAAGCAGAACGGACTTACGTCCCGACGCTTTTTCTTCCGCCACACGATCAACCACATCACCTGGGCGCCGCACGTCGTTTTGCGCGACCTCAACAATCACATCTCCGGGGCGAATACCCTTTTGTGCCGCAGCGCTGGCGGGATCAACATAGGTCACCACCACCCCATCAACATCTGCCGGAACTTTGTATTTCTGGCGGTTTGATGCGGTCAGGGACGACAGGCCGAGCCCTAGCACCTCAACGGTTCCAGCCTCATTTTCCTTGTCACCTTCATCAGGCTCGGCCTCAGCCGTTTCCGTCTCATCAAGAAGCGCAATTTCAACTTTTAGCGCCTGTTCCTGACCATCACGAATAACCAGAACGTCGACTTTGCGACCAATATCTGTCTCAGCCACAAGTTTGGGCAGGTCCCGCATTTCCGGAACCGCTTTCCCGTCAAATTCTACAATCACATCGCCCGGCTCAATCCCGGCTTCCTGTGCGGGGCCTTGTGGATTAACACCGGCAACCAGTGCGCCACGAGGTTCATCCATGCCCAGGCCCTCGGCAATTTCCTCGGTCACCGACTGAATACGAACCCCCAGCCAACCGCGCCGCGTTTCACCGAACTCACGCAATTGCTGAACCACAGCGATGGCCGTTGCAGAGGGGATGGCAAAGCCAATACCGATGGAGCCACCTGAGGGCGAAATAATCGCCGCGTTCACGCCGATCACTTCACCTTCCATGTTGAAAAGCGGTCCGCCGGAATTCCCCCGGTTGATCGAAGCGTCGGTCTGAATGAAATCATCATAGGGACCGGCATTAATGTCGCGATTGATCGCCGAAATAATGCCCGCCGTCACCGTACCGCCCAGGCCGAACGGATTACCGATCGCCATCACCCAGTCGCCAACACGGCTGCTATTGGAATCGCCGAACGGAACAAAAGGCAGATCTTTTTCAGTCTCAATCTTGAGCACAGCGAGGTCGGTCTTTGAATCCCGGCCAATCAGCTCTGCAGGAAACGAAGTGCCGTCTGCAAAAATAACTTTGATTTCATCAGCGCCTTCAATCACATGATTGTTGGTGATGACATACCCAGAAGGATCAATAACAAAGCCAGAGCCCAGAGATTGGACCCGACGCGGAATACCTTCACGTCCCCGGCGCTCCATAAAATCGTCAAAGAAATCTTCGAACGGAGAACCGTCTGGAAGACCCGGTGGTCGTTGTCGTCCACCTTGCGCTGAAACGGTTTGTGACGTTGAAATATTGACAACGGCGGGAGAAAGACGCTCAGCCAGATCGGCAAAACTGTCAGGCGCGCCCCGCGCAAAGGCCGGGGTAACACCAAGGGGTTGCACTGTCACAGCCGCAATCAACATCAAGCCCGTTACCGCGCTTGCGATCCTGCCAAGGCCGGAATTGGCTCCACCTACGCTCTGGAACAAGCGACCCATTCCAATTTCTGCCATCAGGTGCTTCACACTCAACTCCTTCTCCATCTCTACGAGCCCTCCAAGAGGTCCTCGCATGACCCTAAAACTCCGCCCGACCATGCCGCGCAGGTCGTTCAATCGGGGTTAACAACACCGAATTCGAACACCTGAGCGACGGTTTCAAGCAGCAAAACCTCGTTCGCCCTGCATTTTGGTGGAGAATGTGGGCGAATTGAGGCGGAACGAGCCGACGGCTCATCCGCGCACCAACCAAACAATCACAACACCGAGAGCAAGCGCAACAAGTCCCGAACGCCGAAGCGTTTCATCGGGCAGCGACTGTGCCAGGCTCATCATGCGCTTAAGACCGCCGGGAAACACCGCATACAACATCCCCTCCAGAACGAGAACCAGCCCGATAGCAACAATCAGATCGTTCATGTGCTATCGGGCTTTCGTCTCAAAACAGGGACATCAAGGCAGGGGGGATTTACCGCCGGCCTCGTCCGCTTGGATCACCGAAATAGCGGAAAAAATTGCYTTCCGGTGAAAKCACCATYGTTGTSGTRTCGCCATTAAGCCCRRYYTCATARGCCAGCATGGACCGRTAGAAAGAGAAGAACTCAGGGTCCYTGCCATAGGCATCAGCRAAAATCTYRTTTCGCTTTGCATCKCCTTCACCACGGATCGTGTCWGATTCCCKYTGKGCTTCCGCCAACAGAACCGTCACATCACGGTCAGCCCGAGARCGRACCCGCTGGGCAATTTCTTGRCCCTGGGCMCGAAGCTCAGCRGCTTCCCGCTCACGTTCCGTTTGCATGCGACGGAAAATCGCCTGGCTATTGGCTTCTGGMAGATCGGCACGCCTGATRCGCACATCAACRATCTCAACACCCAGRTTAACCGTCGCTGTGTTGAATTCAGCCTGAATACGCACCATCAATCCGTCTCTGTCGTCACGGATCAAGGTCTCCAGGCTTTCCTCACCAAGCACGTTYCTGAGCGARGAAACAAAGATMGGACGSAGCCGKGTYTCAGCYTGRCGAATRTCRCGCACCGCCTGATAGAAYTGCAGSGGGTCRACAATGCGGTAGCGCGCGAACGCATCYACCACYAGRCGTTTTTGGTCCCCGGCAATGATCTCTTCTTCCGGCGAATTCAGATTGAGAATGCGCTTGTCGAAATARATCACGTTCTGAAYGAAGGGRATTTTCCAGTTAAGGCCAGGCTCVGTAATAGCAACCCGCGGGTCACCAAACTGAAGCACCAGCGCCTGCTCCGTCATCCGAACGGTGAAGAGCGCCGAGTAAGCCACAACAACGACTAAAAGCGTCACGATCGCAGCGACAAATCCGATTGTACGGTTCATTAGCGTTGCCCTTCATTTCTGCTGGTACTGCCAGGTACGAGTTGATTAAGCGGCAGATAAGGAATGGCACCACCGGCACCACCGTCCATCAGGACCTTGTTCATACTGCCAAGTACCCGCTCCATGGTCTCAAGGAACATCCGCTGCCGCGTCACGTCCTTTGCCTGCCGGTATTCATTGTAGATGGARAGGAAGCGCTGAGACTCACCTTGAGCCTGCGCCACCGTCTGCTCACGATAGGCGCTTGCGGCCTGGATGAGCACTTCAGATTCACCACGCGCCTGAGGCACCACCGTATTGGCATAGGCTTCAGCTTCRTTGCGAAGCCGTTCCTGGTCRGCACGSGCYGCCTGCACATCCCGGAAGGAGTCAATAACCGCYGARGGTGGATCRACCTTTGCCAGTTTTACTTCCGTGAYCGAAATACCGGCCCCGTAACCATCCAGAACGCCCTGCATGCGCKCCTGAACYGCCACCTGCGCCTGCAACCGRCCTGTGGTYTGCAGCWCYTGGAACTCMGACTGRCCAACCACTTCGCGCATCACACTTTCAGCMACGGCTTTCACCGTGCCTTGAGGRTCTTGCACATTGAARAGGTAATCAGCSGCGTCACTGACCTTCCAGAAAACWGTGAAGTTGATRTCGACGATRTTCTCATCGCCGGTCAGCATCTGACCTTCTTTTTGCGCTTCCGACAGRCTGATCGARCGAGCRTTCCGGTCATTRCCACGCACCGCCGATGGGATGCCGATATTGATCTGGTTCACCGMYGTRAYCTGGGGSGTCARSACRCTCTCAAYCGGATACGGCAATTTGAARTGCARCCCAGGAGSGGTCGARTASACATATTTGCCAAACCGMARRACAACRCCCTGCTCRTCWGTRTTCACCCGGTAGACCGAGCCATAAGCAAGGAAACCCAGCACAACAAGTGYTGCAATAAGCCAAACGCCGCGACCACTCGCACCGCCCATGGCTGCTCCACCACCGCCACCGCCGGGAATGAAACTCCGAAGTCGCTCCTGCCCCTTGCGTATCAACTCTTCAAGATCAGGCGGTTGTTGACCACCACCTGAGGGAGGTTGGCCCCATGGTCCGCGACCACCGCCGCCACCTTGCCATCCGCCATTACCGTTACCGCCGCCATTCTGATCGTTCCAGGGCATAGAACTTCCTTTATCCGTAAAACTTCGCCGCCGCTCCGCAGATTATGCGGAAAATGTCTAATTGCGTGCCGCCAAGAAGCACCTGCAGCACACCGCCACACTTAGCCTCATAGCAATTCAGCCATGTCGGCGTTATATGACACTCATCATTCCCGTGCAACGCGCACGTTATCTAGTAAATTGGCACAGGACGAACCTTCTGCCACCCCCAATCACAAAGAATTTCACCGGAAACACCACATAATGTCCACGCCAGCAAAAGCTGACATTCTAAAAGCTCTTTCCTCGGTGGAGGATAAAGCCCGTGGGGGCAATATTGTGGCCCTCGAAATGGTGCAGGGCATCACGATCCGCGAAGGTCACGTGCTGTTTTCACTCGAGGTTGATCCGGCCCGGGGTCCAAGTCTCGAATCACTCAGAAAAAGCTGTGAAGAGGCCGTTTACAAGGTCGCGGGCGTGCTCTCTGTGACCGCCGTCCTGACTGCCCACAGCGGCCCCGCCCCGGATGAGCGAAAAAAACCGTCCAAACCCGCCTCTGCAGCTCCCTTAAACATCCCCGGCGTGAAAAAAATCATCGCCGTCGCCAGCGGCAAGGGCGGCGTAGGCAAATCAACCGTCGCGGTCAATCTGGCCATTGCTCTGGGGCAACGCGGCTTGAAGATCGGCCTGTTGGACGCCGATATTTACGGACCTTCTGTGCCCCGCATGATGGGAATTGCCGACAAACCAAAAACCTCAAGCGATAAAAAGCTTATTCCCCACGAAAAGTACGGCATCAAAACCATGTCCATCGGCTACATGGTGGATGAAGACACCGCCATGATCTGGCGCGGCCCCATGGTTCAGTCCGCCCTCATGCAGATGATGAATGATGTAGTCTGGGGAGAACTCGACGTACTGGTGGTGGACATGCCGCCCGGCACCGGCGATGCCCAACTCACCATGGCGCAAAAGGTGCCGCTCGCGGGGTCCATCATCGTCTCAACACCGCAGGAAATTGCCCTGGCCGATGTCCGTCGCGGCATCGCCATGTTTGAAAAAACCCACGTCCCGGTTTTCGGCATTGTCGAAAACATGGCCTATTTCATAAGCCCCGGATCCGGCGAGAAGACGTTCATTTTCGGCGAAGGCGGCGCGCGGCGCACAGCGGACACATTGGGCGTTCCTTTTCTCGGCGAAATCCCCATCCACACAGCCATTCGCGAAGGCATGGATGAGGGCAAGCCAATTGTCGCCACCGCACCAGAGTCCGAAGAGGCAGCCCCCTATGCCCGCCTCGCAGAGGATCTCGCAACAAGACTGGCGGCAGGTGACAGCACCCGCCCCGCCCCAAAGGTCATCATCGAATAGGCAAACCCGAGTAAACAAAAAAACGGCCGGGCATTTAAGCCCGACCGTCTGAATTTCAGTGCACCAAAACGATAAGTGACAAACGTCACATACCCGCAACCAATGTTGCCGTTTCGGCAGCACCATCTGGTGCCATCAATTCCCAGCTATCACCCACATTGCGGGCGACGGCAGGAACACAATAAGGCGGCGTATCAGCCCCGGTGGCAAAGCAGGCATTGTCGCCATCCATTGCCCATGTACCAGACACTGCTGTGCCATCAGCCAGCGTATTGGTATAGGTCCCATCATTATTGATATGAACAGACCGAGCCCCCGCTGGCCCTTCGATATTCACCGTATTGCCGTAAAAGTTAGCAAACGGGTCAGCGAAAGCAGCCCCGGTCAGTGCAAATGTCGCAACGATCAAACTGATAAAAAATCGCATCCTAATCTCCCAGATTGGTGACGCTCGTACCCCATAGGCAGTTATGCTGGCACAGCATTAACCATTTTGGAAAGCAATTTCTTCCGTTCACGCACTACGTATTGAGATAGTTCAACGCAAGTCCTGCCCGTGGCCAGGTGCATTTCACCAGCCGCCCTGTGGAAGACAGGGTCAGGTAGGCCGTTTTCAGATCAGCCCCGCCAAAACAGATATTGGTGGTGATAAAATCATCCGTGGGGAAATGTTCCATCGCACCATCCGGCGAAATTGACGTAATCCCGCCATTAAAGATGGTTGCAACGCAAACATTGCCCTCTGCATCAACCGCCAGAGAATCGAAATAATTGAGGCCAGAAGGGTTCCCGATAAGCCGTCCCTGGTTCGGAGGGCCAGCGGGTTTGATTGCGCCTGGCTCCAGAATATCAAATGCCCATAAACGCCCTGCCTCTGTTGAGGCGACATACACAACGCTCTCGTCAGGGGACAGACCCACGCCGTTCGGCGTATCGATGGGAAACACAACTTGCACGACGGAAGACCCATCGGGCTTTGCATAATAGAGAGCCCCCAGATCCTTCACCCGGTCATGGGTTTTGCCAAGGTCGGTGAACCAGAAACCACCCTGTTTATCGAACACAATATCGTTCGGTCCGTTGAAGGGAACGCTATTGCACTCGGTATAGAGAACCGTGACCTTGCCGGTTTTCAGATCAACCCGCTCAATGCGCCCACCGGAGTAATCGTCCGGCTTGTCACCGGGGATAATCAGCCCCTCAATATCGTGCCATTGGAACCCCCCATTGTTGCAGATGTAAACAGCACCATCGGGACCGATAGCGGCACCATTAGGCCCGCCGCCAAGCTCCGCTACAACTTCCGTAGACCCATCCGGCTGCACCCGCGTGAGCGTCCCGCGTTTTATCTCCACCAAAAGAATACTGCCATCCGGCATGGCAATCGGCCCCTCGGGAAATTCAAGGCCATTTGCGACTTCTTCCATCTGCATTGCGTCTCTCCTGTTGTATGTTTATGGGCGGAGGGTCCAACAGGAAGCCCGGTCCGTCAACTGAATTGCTCAACGAAAGGCTGCATCTCTTCATGCGCCACATTGCACAACTCGCCATCACCTTCTTGTTGGCATGTACATGGATCTCGACAGCCAGTGCATCGACAATTGAGGAAAGGGAGACCGACTTCGACCTGTTCGTTGCCGAGCGCGCGGATGCAAACAATGTCGCAGGCACTGCAATTGCGATCATCCAGGCCAACCGCATTACACACACGGCATCTTTCGGCATAGAATCAACGCTCACCGAAATCCCCATTGATAGCGCCACGGTTTTTCAGGCGGCTTCAATTTCAAAGGCTGTTACAGCCTGGGGCATAATGCGGCTGGTGCAGGAAGGCAGGCTTGATCTGGATGCACCTGTCTCCACATATTTGACCAGGTGGCAGCTTCCCCCCTCCTCCTTTAGGGACGACGACGTGACCCTTCGCCGGGTCTTGTCCCACACTGCCGGTCTCTCACTTCCCTCCTATGTTGGCTTTGATCCGGCAGCAGAACTTCCCTCATTTGAAAGCTCTCTATCCGGCGCGACGAATGGTTCTGGCGCCCTCGCGCTGGTTGCACAACCCGGGGAGCAGTTCTCCTATTCAGGTGGCGGCTACACGCTTTTGGGCCTCATCATTGAGGAAGTCTCCGGCCAGCCCTTCGCCGACTATATGGCGGCAAATATTCTTCTCCCATTGGGTATGGAAAGTTCCAGCTACCTGCCTGACGAAGAGATGCTCGCGCGGATAGCACAAGCACATGATTTTCATCGCCACACCATCCCCAACTACCGCCTTGCCGCCCAAGGGGCAGGCTCCCTGCACACCAGTGCGGAAGATCTTGGCAAATTTGCCATCGCCAACATGAGCGACAATCCTGTGCTCACGCGTGAAACGCTGCGCGAAATGCATACACCCATTATCAATACCGGCCTTGGCAACCAGATGGGACTGGGTTTCTTTATCGAAGAAGAAGGTCAACTTGTCGGCCATAGAGGCAGCAATCGAGGATGGAAGGCGCGCGTGCAATTTTCGCCCACATCTGGCGACGGGTTGGTAGTACTCACCAATTCCGAAAGCGGGGAAGCACTCATCGATGAGACATTCTGTTACTGGAACAAGTCCTATCAGATTGGTTTGCTGTCGGCGGCCTGCACAGATCAACAAGATCAGAGGCGCTTACTCACGACGCTGGGCTGGCTCACTACCGTTTTTCTTGCGAGCATAATCCTTGCGCTCGCGATGCGCTTCCTATCGGGCCTGCTTGTCGGCAACCGCACATTCACAACGCCAACACTCAAAGACTGGCAAAGCTGGGTCTTGATCTTCTTGCTCGGGCTTTCAGTCGCGCAAGGGCTGTTTTTATACACCGGCTACGGTGTTTGGCTCATCGCTGGCATTCCCTGGGGCTTCAGCGTGGCGAACCATGCTCCCCAGTCGGTCCAGTATGCTTTCAAGGCATTATTCGGGCTTTATGTTGCTCTCGCTGCATCCATGCTGGCTCGACGCAAGAGGGATCAATAGATCACAACAGAGCGGATCGACTTGCCTTCATGCATCAGGTCAAATCCCTTGTTGATGTCCTCAAGGGGCATCGTGTGGGTGATAAGATCGTCGATATTGATCTTGCCATCCATATACCAGTCAACGATCTGCGGCACATCGGTGCGCCCACTGGCCCCACCAAATGCGGTTCCCTTCCAGGTCCGTCCTGTCACCAGCTGGAAAGGCCGTGTCGAAATTTCCTGTCCCGCACCGGCGACACCAATGATGATGCTTTCACCCCAACCCTTGTGACAGCACTCAAGTGCCTGCCGCATGGTCGTCACATTGCCAATGCACTCGAATGAATAGTCGGCACCCCCGCCGGTCAACTCGACAATGTGCCCCACCACATCACCGTCAATYTCTTTGGGGTTCACARAGTCCGTCATRCCGAAYTGTTCRCYRAGCGCTTTGCGGTCATTRTTGAGATCAACGCCGACAATGCGTTTGGCWCCWGCCATCCGMGCGCCYTGCACCACATTSARACCGATGCCGCCSAGRCCRAACACCACCACCGTTGAACCCGGTTCCACCTTGGCCGTATTGATGACGGCACCAATGCCCGTCGTCACCCCACAACCGATGTAACAGACCTTGTCGAATGGCGCGTCTTTACGAATTTTCGCCAGCGCGATTTCGGGCACGACCGAATAATTGGCAAAGGTCGAACACCCCATGTAATGCAACACCGGCGCACCCTTATAGGAAAACCGGCTCGTACCATCAGGCATCAAACCGCGCCCCTGGGTCTCCCGGATCGCCTGACAGAGATTGGTTTTGGGGTTCTTGCAGAACTCACATTCGCCGCACTCCGGCGTGTAGAGCGGGATCACATGATCTCCCACCGCAAGCGACGTAACCCCCGCCCCGACTTCAACAACAACACCGGCTCCTTCATGGCCCAGGATGGCAGGGAACATGCCTTCCGGGTCGTCGCCCGAGAGCGTAAAGGCATCTGTGTGACAAAGGCCGGTCGCCTTCATCTCAACCAGCACCTCGCCCGCCCGKGGRCCTTCCAGTTGRACYGTCACAATTTCAAGAGGCTTGCCCGCCTCAAATGCCACCGCCGCACGCACGTCCATTCGCACTCTCCTTCAACACCGTGTGTTAGATAAATTCTAGAGGGTTGCCTCAAGCTTCTTCAGCCAGGCATCAATCCGCTTCTTGTTCACACCCAGATCAGAATGGCCGATCGCAGAGCGGCTGTAGATGGCAAGCGTCGACTTACCGTTCCCCAGATCAATCGCCTCAAAAGTAATCGTGTCAGGGAAGCGCATCAACGCAGAGCGCTGCACAAAATCCCGCTGACCATCGTCAGAGGCTTTCCGCGTCACCCTCGGCTCGGCAAGTGCCACGTCAGCAAAAGCATCTTCCAGTTTTTGCGGATCAACAGGAAACACCGGAGCTGTGCGATGGGGTGTCGCATTTTCACAAAGCCCTTCCGGCGCCACCAGATACTGATTGGGCTTCCGCGTCAGTTTGAATGTTTTGAAATCCATAAAATCCTCCAGAGCCCGACGCTACACCCGTTCCAGAACGATCAGTGAATAATCGTCGCTGTCGTTTTCCCCGCGCGACTGACGCACACTGCGCACCTCACGCCATTCGGCTTGATCAAACTCGGGGAAATACGTGTCCCCCTCTGGTGAGGCATGCACCCGCGTCAGATAAATCCTCGTGGCCCGGGACAAGGTCGCCGCATAAATTTCCGCGCCCCCCAGGATCATAATTTCGTCGACGCCCAATTCCGGCGCAAGGCTTTCAGCATGTGTGAGCGCTGCCTCAACATCGGTGAACACCGTCGCCCCCGGCGCGTCATAGTCCGCATTGCGCGTCACCACCAGATTGGGGCGTCCCGGAAGTGGACGACGCGGAAAACTCTCCCACGTCTTGCGTCCCATGATGATCGGCTTGCCCATCGTCATGCGCTTGAGATATTGCAGGTCGCCGGAAAGCCGCCACGGCATTCCATTGTCCTTGCCGATAACACCATTCTCAGCAATGGCCACAAATTGACAGATATGCATGTGTCTTAGACCGCCACGGGCGCAGAGATATGCGGATGCGGGTCGTAACCCACCAGTTCAAAATCATCGTAGGTGAAATCAAACAGGCTGGTCACTTCCGGGTTGATCTTCATCGTCGGCAGGGTGCGCGGTTCGCGAGAGAGCTGCAGGTCCGTCTGCTCCAGATGATTGGAGTAAAGGTGCGCATCACCAAATGTGTGGACGAAATCGCCTGGCTCCAGCCCCGTCACCTGTGCCACCATCATGGTGAGCAATGCATAGGACGCGATGTTGAACGGCACCCCCAGAAACACGTCTGCCGAGCGTTGATAGAGCTGGCAGGACAGTTTGCCGTCCGCCACGTAGAACTGGAACAGACAGTGGCACGGTGGCAAAGCCATATTGTCCACGTCCGCCACGTTCCACGCCGAAACAATTAGACGCCGGGAATCCGGGCTCGCCTTGATCTGCTGCAACAGGTTTTTGATCTGATCAATGCTACCGCCCGACGGCGTCGGCCAACTGCGCCACTGATGCCCATAGACCGGACCCAGGTCGCCCTTCTCATCCGCCCAGTCATCCCAGATGCGGACCCCATTGGCCTTGAGATAGGCAATGTTGGTATCGCCCGCGATAAACCACAGCAGCTCGTGAACAATCGACTTCAAATGCAGCTTCTTGGTCGTGACCATGGGAAACCCCTTGGCCAGATCAAAGCGCATCTGATGGCCAAAAACGGACCGCGTGCCGGTTCCGGTCCGGTCGGTCTTTTCCACACCTTCGTCACGGATAAGGCGCATAAGCTCAAGATATTGCTGCATAGAGGAGGTTCCTGATTGATTGCTCCCATCCTAGCCCCATTGTCGATTCGGGTCACTTGAATGACGCCCCTCCCCAGCAACGAGATCAGCGCAGAATATTTACCCACAAATCAGCCTATCCGCCCATATAATGGAAGGTATCTTTGATTTGATGAACTCACGAGACAGGCGCCCTACATATTCAGAATGACAAAAAACCAAAAATTCGACGTCGAAAAAACGATTGGGGTCGCTCTCCACCAATCAAGTTATCTGTTCAAGACAGCTATGCGTTCTGTCTTTCAAGAACAAGGCGTGGACATCACCCCCGAAGAACTGGTGACGCTGGGAATATTGCCAAAAGGCGATATTGACCAGAGCGAGCTGGTTATCAGGCTCAGAAAAGACAAGACAAACGTCACCCGGCTTCTCTCTCGCATGGAGGGCAAGGGGTGGATACGTCGGGCAACGCATGCACAAAGTGGCCGTCAGTTGACCGTTTCCATCACCCCTTCAGGTCAAGACATCGCAAGACAGCTGTTCCCCCTCATCCAGAAAATGGCATCTGGGGCACTGCAGGGTATTGATGACGCTGACATCGAGACCACCCGCCGCACCCTCATCAAACTCGCCAATAACCTGGTCGATTAAGGCTTTGCGCTAACCAGCGACTTTTTTGTGCGCCAATGGTTGCAATATACAACTATACGCCCTAGATAGACAGTTGCATTTAGCAACAGTACCACTCTCGAGCCCCAAGAAGGAAAACACCAATGCAGGAAGCCATTGTTTTCGCATGCCTTATGACCGTTGTTATGTGGCTGCCCTACCTCTCTGCCGCCGCAATCGTTCGGGGACCATTATCGGTCCTGGGGGGCGATCCCAAAGCAGACACCAAACCAATGCCAGCATGGGCGACGCGCTTGCAGCAGGCTCATGCCAACGCCACCGAAAACTTGGCAGCGTTCGTCGGCGTCTGCGTGGCAGCAAACATGTCGGGCTCTGTCACGTTCACTGTCACCGCCGTCGCCTTCATCTACAGCTTTGCCCGCATCGCCCACTACCTCTGCTACGGCATGGGCATTCCGCTCCTGAGAACAGTCAGTTTCATGGTGAGTTGGGCCGCAACCATTTTCATTGGCCTGAGGGCCGTTGGTCTGGTCTAGCGCGCAGCCCTCATTTTTGCGGCACGCCCACCACGCATTCTCGATAACAGGAGACTTCCAATGATCCTCAAATATGCAGACGCCATCATCCGGCTGCGTTGGCTGGTCCTTCTAGCTGCTCTGATTGCAGTGGCAGGTGCAGCAAGTGGGGGCCGGTTTCTCGGCTTCACAACAGATTATCGCGCCTTTTTCTCAGCTGATAATCCGCAGCTTCAGGCATTTGAAGCACTCCAGGCGAGCTACGACAAAGCCGACAATGTCGTCTTCATAATAACCCCACGTGACGGGAACGTGTTTACCAGGGAGACCCTGGCAAGCATCAAATGGCTGACYGAACAGGCATGGCAGACGCCCTATTCCTCACGTGCGGATTCCATCACCAACTTTCAGCACTCCCGTGCACARGGTGACGATTTGCTGGTGACGGATCTCGTTCTAGATCCCGCMARYATGACCCMGGCGAACCTGRYAGMAGTCMGGAACATCGCCCTTGCAGARCCCCTCATTMTTGGYCGTCTCGTCAATCGCGAAGCAACCGTCACCGGGGTCAATGTRACRATCAACCTGCTCCGAAAATCACCGRGTGAGGTGCCAGAAGTYGCCGCATTCGCCCGAGACCTCGCCGMCCGRATGGAGGCGAGAGACCCAAATCTGGAAGTCGGCCTCACGGGCATGGTGATGTTCAACAATGCGTTTGGAGAAAATGCYCGCAAGGACTTCACAACACTGGTTCCCCTGATGTTTGTTGTCGTCATTGTTCTGCTGGGCTTCCTCCTGCGAAGCCTCACCGCCACAATCGCAACAACCTTAATGTTGTTCATGTCGATCCTTGTCGGCATGGGTGTGTTTGGYTGGTCAGGGTYCAAAATCACGCCRCCCTCTGCCTCWGCACCTAACGTCATCTTGACGATTGCAGTGGCGCACACGGTGCATTTCCTGATCACCTTCCTCGCCGCGATGCGCGCCGGGCAGGACAAAACAGCGGCCATTAGAGAAAGCCTYCGGATCAATTTTCAGCCRATATTTCTAACCTCGCTCACAACCGTGATTGGCTTTCTGGCCCTCAATACATCCGAGGTGCCCCCCATCGTACATCTGGGGAACATTGTCGCAGCCGGTGTTACAGGTGCTTTCATTCTCAGCGTCACTTTCTTGCCAGCTTTGATGGCCGTTCTCCCCGTCCGYGTAAAAGTCAGGGAGGTGCGAGMAAACACAGTGATGGGTGCCATCAGCCGCATGGTGCAAGGCAATCACCGGTTTATTCTGACCAGCACCGCGCTGATCAGCCTGGTTTTTGTTGCGTTCATTCCGCTCAACGAATTCAACGACAATTACGTCAAATATTTCGAYCCAAGCACCGAGTTCCGCCAGGACACAGACTAYGCAATCGCCCATTTGATCGGCCCCAACAACATCCAGTACTCGATACATGCCGGGGGTGAGGGCGATGTGAACAAGCCAGAATTTCTGGCCAACGTGTTGAAGTTCGTGACCTATGCGCAAACCCAGCCGGAAGTGCACCACGTGTTCTCCATCACAGACACGATGATGCGCCTGAACCGGAATATGCATGGGGATGATCCGGCATGGCACCGCCTGCCCGACAGCCGGGAACTCGCCGCCCAGTACCTGCTGCTATACGAACTGTCTCTTCCCTATGGATTGGATCTCAATAATCAGGTGAACCTCGACAAATCGGCTACCCGTGTCACCGTCAGCTTCAAGGAGGTGACCACCCGGGAGATGCTTGAGCTGGAAGAGCGCTTTGACACTTGGCTTCACCAGAACCTTCCCGGCGTTCAGTTTGAAGCCTCAAGCTCCAACCTCATGTTCGCCCATATTGGACAGCGCAGCTCTCGCAGCATGATCGGGGGAGCGGTCATCGCGCTTGTGCTGATCTCAGCCGTTCTCATTGTCGTACTTCGATCATTCAAGATCGGCTTGATCAGCCTGCTCCCAAATCTGCTTCCCATCAGCATTGCATTTGGCATCTGGGGCTTAATGATAGGCGAAGTCGGCTTGTCGCTTGCCCCTGTTGTCAGCATAACCTTGGGCATAGTGGTGGACGACACCATCCACTTCTTGAGCAAATACCTGCGGGGACGACGTGAGCAGGGTTTGGATGCGGGAGCTGCAATCGACTATGCGTTCAAACAGGTTGGTTCAGCCCTGACTATCACCACGATTGTTCTGGTGGCAGGTTTCATGGTGCTAACCCTGTCACCCTTCAAGTTGAATTCCGACATGGGCCTTCTGACGGCAATCACCATCACCATCGCCCTGCTTTTGGACTTCTTGTTGCTACCTGCTTTGCTGAAGGCAATAGACAAAAAGAAGCCCACCGGGCAAACCGGTCAGCAAACGGCAACCGCCAGCGCAGATTGACCGCGCGAACGACATACAGACGCACCGACGCCACCAAGCTTCATCGCTGGTGGCGTCGTCATGAGAGCCGCTGGGCCTTGAGCTTCTCAACGGCCAATCACCGGATCGGCGCGATGAAGTAGTAGGCAAACTCAGTCAGATGCGCACGGTTGAATTGCCCAACCTGCTCCAGCAGGTCCTGATTATTGTCCCGGAACCGCTCACCGGCCTCCGGTGTCGCATAATAGAGCAGCACAGCTTCATCCGGCGTCGGCATTCCCACAGCACGGTGAATTTCCACAACCGATTCATTGCGATATGCATCCGCAAGGGTTGATACCCGGGCCCCCAACGCAGCCAAATCACGATCTCGCGCGTCTGGATCAGAGTTGGAATAGCGGCTGAGTTTCAACAGATAGGCCCGGCCAGCGGCTGGATCTTGATCTTGCGAAACTGCCCCCAGATACCGCCCCTCAAGAAGGGCAATCATTGTGCCCGAGCCACCCAAACGATTGAAGACAGCACGGCCTTCCGCGGTGTCCAGGACCGGTCCCTCACACGTCAGATGCAGCATCCAGTTCGGCATTTCGATCCCGATATTGCCCTGACCGCCACCCACGCGTCCCTCACGGGCCACAACACACCCTTGTTCCTTGAGCGACCTTTCAAAGCCCTTGAGGGCGTCGTCGAAAACCGCGTCATCGGCCACGTCGTAGAGGGCAATCACACCGCTCGGTGAGCTAGCAAATGCCGACGATGTAAAAGCAACAAAAGAGAGCGTCAGAGCGCTCAGCGCAAAGACAAAATGTCGATATGAAAGTTCCATTACAGGTTTCCTTTTCGTACGTGAGGGATCACGCAACGTTGATGAATACTTTGTGGTTTTGAAAAACGCTGGTCGGCAGGTCTGTTGGTTGAGCCTTCAACGCCTGAATGGCTGCGATCGGTGCCGAAATAAATGTGGTCGGATGAGCAGGCACAGGAAGCACAGCCGCGTTACCCACAAAACGGGCAGCAAACTCCTTGTCCGTCCAAGAATATTCAACCCGCGCGGTTTGCCCGCCCTCGTGCGCGAGCCCAAGAACCATCTTGCCTCTCATCGGGCCTTCGATATCTGCTTCAATCAGAGTGACTTCATAGTCCATCAGCTTCCTCCATCGCGGTTACAGAGCGACGGAGACTGCCCGGTGTCTGATGGAGAGAAAATTCACCAAATTTGCACCAAAATGGGTTATTATTGATCCATGTTTGATTGGGACGACATTCGGGTTTTTCTTGCCGCCACACGCGCTGGCACGATCCGTGGTGCGGCACGGGATTTGTCCATCACCCACGCAACGGTGTCGCGCCGCTTGCGCGGGCTGGAGGAAAAGCTGGGTGCCAAGCTGTTCGAACGCACCGTCGATGGCCATGCTTTATCCGCTGCGGGGCATTCCATCATGGAGACAGCTCTCACGATTGAGCGAGAGATGGCGACCATAGACAGGCAGCTCTTTGCGCAAGACACGCGCATGGCCGGGGTCGTGCGGCTTTCGATCCACGACATTCTGTTTCATTCAATACTGCATACGAGCTTGAGAGATTTTCAGAAAAAATTTCCAATGATCGAGTTGGAGATCAACGCAACCGGGCGCTTGGCCAATCTCGCTCAACGAGAAGCTGATCTCGTGGTACGGGCCACAAAAACCCCGCCTGAAAGTGCTGTGGGACGCAAAATCGCGACCAGCCCTCTCGCCTGCTTTGCCTCCAAGGCCTATCTCAAAAACCGGCCCAAGCTGGATCGTTGGATCAAGCTGACCTATGGCCCCTCTGAAACACCACCCATTCCCGCCCGAACGGTTGTGACCGTTGATAGCGCCCACGCCACCGCCCGCCTGATTGCAGACGGCGTCGGCATGGGAACCCTGCCCTGTTATCAGGGCGACAGCTTCCCGGGCCTTTACCGCGTGCCGGACACGGACCTCATGCCTGATCTAGACCTGTGGATGCTCGTACATTCGGACTTGCGCAAAACGCCCCGCGTCCGTGCCCTGCTCGATCATCTTTACGAAACGCTGGATGACGCCAAGGACCTGATCGAAGGTCATCGCCCCAAACCTCWCAAGCTCTAACCATTCCGGCTGCGAGAGGCCTGCAGCCGATCAAGCCGCAGCCGATGGCGCTCATCCGTCAGCCGCCAGGCACCGCCCAGCACAGCCATCAGCACACCAAACCCGGTTGCCCCGCCGATCAAAAACATGATGAGGAGTTGATATTTGACAGCTTCAACCGGGTCGACACCGGCAAGAATTTGCCCCGTCATCATGCCCGGCAAGGAGACCAGCCCCGTTGCGGCCATAGCGTTGATCATCGGCATGAATCCCGCCCGCAAGGCATCGCGAACCAGCGATCGCAGGGCCACCTCACGAGGCTGACCAAGCGCCAGCTGAGCCTCAATGCTGGCCCGTTCCCGCCCGGCCCGGCTGGTCAGCGTATCCAGACCGAGGCTGACACCCGTCATCGTGTTGCCCATGATCATTCCCAGCAGCGGCAACGCATACCGCGCGTCGTACCACGGGTCAGGCTGCACCTGAGTGGTGAGGGTCAACAGGGTGACAATAACCGTCGCCACCATCATGGTTACAGTTCCCAATCCATAGGACCACAGACCGGAGAACGAACGATCCTGCCGCGCGGCAATCTCGCGACCTGCAAACAGCAGCATAACCAGCACAACAAATCCCGTCCAAAACGGTGACTGAAGGGCAAAAAGGGTTTGCAGGATGAACCCCACCAGGCTGAGTTGCACCACCATGCGCACGCTGGCGATAAGCAATTGCCGCTCGAGGCCCAATTTGAGCACGATGGAAAGAATGCCATTGGCAACCACCAGCGAAGCAGCCAGAGCAATGTCAGAGACTGTTAGAAGTTCATAATTCATGGGCCAACCGACCTCACCACCAAGTCGGCAACCTCAAGCTGCCACGTACCAAGCCGTTTTGCCTGCGCGGCATCATGGGTAATGAGAAGGAGAACAGCTCCGCGTTGCAGGTGTTCCGCCAACACAGCTTCCACCATGTGGGTCGCTGTCTCATCAAGCGGGCCTGTCGGTTCATCGAGCAACAGCACATCCGGCTGCTGAACCAATGCGCGCAAAAGTGCAAGCCGTTGGCGCTCCCCCGTCGACAGTCGGGCCACATCCCAGTCCAGCGCCTCGGGCGGCAAACCCAGTGCAGCCAAACCTCCGCGAGCCGCCTCACGCTCTGCTTCGGCAAAATGGTTGCAGACCCTGTCACCCCACCAGCCGGGTTCAGCAGCGACATAGGTCACTCGCGCCCGCCACTCTGGCCCCGTGAAATCTGATCGCGACACATCGTTGAGCGACATCTCACCATCATTAGGGTCGAGGTCCGCCAGAGCCCGCAGAAACCGCGACTTGCCAGATCCAGACGGCCCGGAGATGACAACGCTTTCGCCCGGCCGAAAGGCCAGAGCCGCGCTCAGGTTCACCGGATGGGAAAGAGAGGTGACGCGAAATGTCCCTCCATCAGCTAAATCCACCTCAAGCCCCTCATCTACACCGTTCACCCCACAAGGTACGTCTCAAACGGCTTGACACCAACTTATCAGGTGGCCCACACGCTAACCTTTAATTCAGAGCTTTAAGCCCCTATATTAGTTCTGCTGGGCAACCAGCTATGGCGATAAACTGATTTCGTAATAAACCATTCGGACCCGGGGGCAGTACCCGGCGCCTCCACCAAAAACTCAAACCCTGGGCAACCAGATATTTTGAGCTTTTCAGGGGGGCGAAACAGGATCGACGAGGGTGTAAAGGATCTACTTTCGCTCGGCATGGTTCCGCCGTTATCGGGCCATATGATAGTTGCAAATGACAACTACGCTGAGGCTCGTCTCGCTGCGTAAGCAGTGCGACGGTTTCAAATTAAGTCCTGAGGGTTAGCACTTTTAGGCGGGGTTCGGAGGCACCTGGCAACAGAAGCCTCCACTTAATTTCCCCTCATTTGTTCCCCTTGGGAGTGCCAAATGACCGATGCGCCATCCGCCACCATCACCCTCCGCAACCCCGGCTTCACCTTCGCCGATGACCTGCCGATAAGCTGGCATTCCGGCGACCCCGCCATTTCCCATTTCTACAACGGGCTCTCGCTTACCTTCCCCGAGGGTGAGCGATTCTTTGTGGACAGTGTCCGTGCCTTTGCAAACCAGATCGACGACCCAAAGCTCAAAGCAGATGTCCGTGGTTTTGCAGGACAAGAGGCCATTCATTCCCGTGAGCATGTCGCCTACAACAAATACCTGGCGGTCGCAGGGCTGGAACCGGAAAGAATAGAACGCCTCGTAACCTTCGGCCTCAAAATCGCCCGCAAACTGCCTCTGAAGTCACAACTCGCCATCACCTGCGCGCTCGAACACTACACCGCCCTCTTCGCCGAAGTKATTCTGGCAGACCCGCGWGYGATGGARGGRGCWCATCCYCAGTTTGCCAATCTCTGGCGCTGGCAYGCYATGGAAGAAAGCGAACACAARGCCGTYGCGTTTGAYGTCATGAAAACTGTCGACCCGGGRSTKCGYGGMTATCTRCGMCGGRTYCTSGTCATGACMYTCACAACCCTCRACTTCAATCTGKYRATCCTTRGTAATCAGATATATCTMATGKCRAAGGCSGGGGARCTGACCAAYTGGCGYTCCTGGGCACGGTCKTTCAAYTAYCTCTGGGGMARRCCGGGCGTTTGGCGMCGCATMCTGRTTGGCGTCCTYCCCTACTAYCRCCCCTCCTTCCAYCCCAAYGACAGCGATACCCAGGCTCTGCTCGAAAAATGGCGCGCCTGGTATCAAAACGACATTCAAACCGGTTGAGATGACGGCCTACGCACCATAAAGTGCGCCCCTGGGAAAATTGAGTATCAAGGGGATGTATTGTGAAGCGTATTCTGATCGGGTTTGGCGTTCTGGCACTTGTTGCTTTTGGACTTCTCTATTTCGTTGTACCAGGCGTGTTTGAAAGCACCATCAATGTCGTTGAAGACCATGATGCCTATGAGATTTCCGACGAAACAAAAGCACTCCACGAGCAATTGATCGTCGCCGATCTGCATTCAGATACATTGCTCTGGGGCCGTGACCCTCTCGCCCGTGGAACCACTGGCCATGTGGACATTCCGCGCCTGCAGGAAGGCAATGTCACTCTTCAGGTATTCTCCGCCGTCACAAAAGCACCTGCCGGTCAGAATTACGACAGCAATACAGGCGACTCCGATCAGATCACGCTGCTGGTGCAGCTCCAACTGTGGCCACTGCGCACCTGGGACAGTCTCTATGAACGCGCCCATTACCAGGGCGAGCGCCTGCTCGCTGCCGAACAGAATGATCCCGATGCTCTGCGGGTCATAAAAACACAAGCCGACCTGGATACTGTCCTCACAACGCACGAAAGTGGCGGCAACTTGGTCGGTGGCCTGCTCGCAACTGAAGGCAGCCATGCCCTCGAGGGCGATCTAGCCAACATCAAAGCCCTCCACACACTTGGGTATAGGATGATGGGGCTCCACCATTTTTTCGACAATAAGCTGGGCGGCTCCCTGCATGGGATCAGCCAGGCGGGCCTTACTGATTTCGGTAAAGATGCCGTGCGCGAGATGGAGCGCCTGGAAATCATTGTTGATGTAGCCCATTCCTCCCCAGCAGTTGTCCGCGATACCCTGGCAATAGCGACCCGCCCACTCGTCGTGTCTCATACGGGCATCCAGGGAACCTGCGATTCACCTCGTAATCTCGATGATGACTTGATGCGCAACATTGCAGCCAAAGGTGGCCTGATCGGCATTGGGTACTGGGAAGGCGCTGTCTGCGATCATACGCCAGCGAGCATCGTCAAAACCTTGAGATATGCAATTGACCTTCTGGGTGTCGATCATGTGGCATTGGGATCGGATTATGACGGCAGCACCTCGGTCCGGTTTGATACGTCTGAACTTGCCGTCTTAACGGAAGAAATGCGCCGGGCAAACTTCACCAACGAAGAAATTGGAAAAGTAATGGGCGCCAATATAGTCCGTTTCATCCGAAACCTGCTGCCGCAGGGATAATATCTAGATGTCGCAGCACTGGACGCCCCTCCCAATCGCTGCTTCAATAGCCACTCAAACCTGTGGAGCTCGTAATGGCTGATGATCTGATGCGGTATGACTTGCTAACCCAAAAAGCCCAACGGACCCTCGTCCGCGAGGCCCTTCTTATTGCCGCCACCAAAGGCATACCCGGCGACCACCACTTCTATGTATCGTTCCAGACCGGTGCGCCGGGGGTCGACATTTCAGATCGCCTGAAGTCCCAGTACCCCGACGAGATGACAATCGTTCTTCAACACCAGTTTTGGGATCTGAAGGTCAGCGATGACGGGTTCACCGTCGGCCTATCCTTCGACAAGACGCCAGAGCGGTTGGTTGTTCCCTACTCAGCCCTGGTCAGCTTTTTTGACCCAAGCGTGCAATTCGGCCTGCAATTCACCCCCGAAGGGGCGGAAGACAGCGACGATTTGGCAACCTTGCCCGAGGCCACCTCGACTGATTCAGACAGTGAAAGCCTCCCCAGGGTTGGTGGAGAAACACCTGCTGGAGAAGTCGTGAGTCTCGATTCTTTCCGCAAGGATCGCTGACCGCTCCCATAAGATTACCAACAACGATTTGGCGACCTGGATGCCCTCATGGTAAAGCAGCGGCACACAAACCGCTTACGCTGACCATAAGCTAGCCTGCCGGAGATAATGACCTATGAGCAAGACCCGCACCGAAACCGACACATTCGGACCTATTGAAGTTCCCAGCGACAAATACTGGGGTGCCCAAGCTCAACGGTCTCTCGGGAATTTCAAAATTGGCTGGGAAAAGCAACCCATGTCGGTTGTCCGGGGTCTGGGCATCGTCAAACGGGCCTGTGCCGAGGCCAACATGTCTCTGGGAAATCTGGATGACAAGATCGGCAAAGCAATCATCGATGCCGCTCAAGAGGTGATCGAGGGGAAACTCAACACACATTTCCCTCTGGTGGTCTGGCAAACCGGGTCCGGCACCCAGTCCAACATGAACTCAAACGAGGTCATTTCGAACCGCGCCATCGAAATGCTGGGCGGCACGATGGGAACGAAGGATCCTGTGCATCCCAATGACCATGTGAACATGAGCCAGTCGTCAAACGACACCTACCCCACCGCGATGCACATCGCCTGCGTGGAGCGGATTGTTCATGGTCTCATCCCCTCGTTGAGGAAACTGCACGCGGCTCTTCTGGCAAAGCAGGAAGCTTTTTCCCATATCATCAAAATCGGCCGCACCCACACGCAAGATGCAACGCCGTTGACGTTGGGGCAGGAATTCTCCGGCTACACCGCACAGGTCGCCTCCGCCATTGAGCGGATTGAGCTGACCTTGCCGGGCCTCCTGCAGCTGGCCCAGGGCGGCACAGCTGTTGGGACCGGCTTGAACGCCCCGATCGGCTTTGCCGAAAAAGTCGCAGACAGTGTCGCGTCTATTACGGGTCTGCCCTTCATCACCGCCCCCAACAAATTCGAGAGCCTCGCCTCTCACGACGCCATGGTTTTCTCCCACGGCGCCATCAATGCGGCTGCGACCGCCCTGTTTAAAATCGCCAATGACATTCGTTTTCTCGGGTCAGGGCCGCGCTCCGGCCTCGGCGAGCTCTCTCTCCCCGAAAATGAGCCCGGCTCCTCAATCATGCCCGGCAAAGTGAACCCCACCCAGTGCGAGGCACTTACTCAGGTCTGTGCCCATATTGCGGGAAACAACGCCGCACTGAGTTTTGCCGGCAGTCAGGGACACTTTGAACTCAACGTTTACAATCCCATGATGGCCTACAATTTCCTGCAGTCCGTGCAACTTCTGGGTGATGCCGCCGTGAGTTTTACCGACAATTGCGTGGTGGGAATTGAAGCCCGCGAAGACAACATCAAGGCAGCCCTCAATCGCTCTTTGATGCTGGTCACCGCACTGGCACCAAAAATTGGCTATGACAATGCAGCCAAGATCGCAAAAACCGCCCACAAGAACGGAACAACCCTGCGCGACGAAGCCGTCGGCGGAGGGTATGTGACCGATGCGGAATTTGACGCAGCGGTGCGACCAGAAGACATGATCGGCCCGAAATAAAATGGCGAAAACAGAGTTGTGACAGCGCAAATAAAACGCTCCATGACCATTGCCGGTCACCGCACCTCCATCACCCTTGAACAGCCCTTCTGGACTGCGCTCGAGGAAATCGCGAGCGCCGAAAACGCATCGGTAACGGAGCTTGTCCGTCGCATTGATGCGAAGCGGGAGGAACAAGGGTCGTTGACCAGCGCTGTGCGGGTTTTCATCTTGAAACGGTTGACAGTCAACACGACCCCATCCGCTTGAGTGCACTAAACCAATCTGTTAGTGCACCGGACGGTTCGCAGGAACAGGCGCTACGTTCAGCTGAGGGGGAACACCCACCCCTTCAAGGGGGGCGTCAAGGTTCTCACCAGGCACATACGGCTCAATCAGCTCTCTCAATTCTTCCGGCAATTCCTCAACACCCGCTTCTTCCATTTCGCGAACCAGAAGCACGCGCGCTATCGCCGACTGCAAGGCAAGGGTGTCGGTCCTACGACCCAGGTCGTGCAAAGCACCCCCAAGAACCATTGTCAGGGGTGGCAGAGGAACATCCCCTGCAAGGGTGATCTCACTCTCAACATCCATCTCAAGACGCACCAGATCAACGAGTGCATTCACCTGCACCTCTGTCGTTCCTGTTATCTCAGACACAGTTGGGACAAACCGCAACACGCCGTCTTCGACCTGGATTGCCCCCTCTATCTTGTCAAAATCGGTTGTCCCCTGACGCAACGTCTGTGCGACCAACGCCTCAAACCCTTCCATGTCCTCGAGCTCATCAAGTCCAACCCGAAAAGTTGGAAGATCAAACCCGGACAGGTTTCCCTCGCCCAACGCCAGCGTACCACGACCTGACAGAGCGGAAACAAGCCCCAACAGACTACGGCCGCGCCCTTCGAGCTGGAGACTTGCTGTGGCTTTCCCCGCACCAAGCGGTGTGTCAAAAAGCAACACGCTTGCCTTGCCAATCTCTGCATCTTCCATGGCAACCGTCAGACTAAGACCCGGCATACTCTGCCCGCCYTCAAATCGSCCTCCCATGGTCAGACGACCATCKGCAAATTGMGCTGTTACSGGTGTGAACGAAAGCACGCCKTCMGCAAGYGAAGCGTTGGCCTCAACCTGAGAGAAAACAAGGCCCRCCACAGCAACAGTRGATGCGGMCACCCGGATATTACCTTCAANMKYMKYYMAGGCTNTGCCAYGCRAGCGGTCGTGCATCCCATGCRGACCCATCTTCTGTCAGGAACAGAGGRTCAAGCRAGAYRTGCCCGAGTTCAATCGYMGCRTCGATCTTTGCAGGYCCWTCWGCGCTCAAATAGGAYSCKYKRCCKGACACCCGGAARGTACCCGCMACRGCCTCAAGCTCGGAGAGAGCAAACCGCTCCRATGTCCATTCAAGYCCRCCCCCGGCAATAACAGCACCWCCAYGCCCATTCGCCGAAATCARMTCCRCCARYGCRCCACSCCRGCCAGCAACMGCMGCWAKGGATTCAAAYCKGTCTGAYGATGCTTCAAAACGYCCRKAAAACCGGGGCGAGCTGAACNCNNWAYKKTCTTCWYYAYCRGYCRYYGAASCWAYTTTSCCCGTYATYGARAAARTRGTTTYRTCCGCYCKCAGCCGCACATTTGTATCGAACGGGCCATCACCGGCGCCGGATAACTGAACAAGCAAAGCGGCCCCYTCACCCTCCGCCCCGTCCAAGCCTCTGCCAAGCCCAATTTGATGCGTAAGCTCGCCAGCGTTTGCGTTGTCGAGGGAGATGAGAAGATTAGTCTGCAGAAGCCGCTCATCTGCCATGTCGCGTTCTTGTTTGAAAACAAGAGAGGCCTCAGACCCATCAACAGTGCCTGACATATCCAACGCCAGAAGATGCCGCTCTTCCGCTCGTTCTCCCCGCAAGATGAAGGAAAGGTCGCCATCGCGGGCCTTCAGAAACGAGCCTCCGAACGACGCTGCCCATTCAGCCAGTAAAGCTGCACTGACGCTACCTTCAATTCCTCCAACAGGATACTGGCCAATATTTTCAAGCGATCCGGAAAAAGACAGATGATGAGAAGCACCCACATCAGTCGCATTGGCGGCCGCTTCAAATGTGTCGATGGAGAGATGTCCCTCGTTGAGAGCAGCCGTCAACTCGAGGTCCGTCAGAGACCAATCCCGCATTTGAAACCGGTTGACGGAAACAACGATATTGGCATCGAAAGTGGAAAAATCTGGGAGATCACCCAGCCTGTTCGGCAACAGGAACGGCGCCAGAAAGTTGAGATCCAATACTGGCCCTTCAAGTTCGATGCCTAAAGCAGGACGTGCACGCCGTGCGAACGAAACCCCACCGGTCATGGGTGCCAAATCACCATTCCCATCCGCAAAGACGGCAACAAGAGAATAGGCCTGCCAAAGGGAGGACCTCAGCGCCAGCTCCGTCTGCAAGTGCAATCGAGTGATGTCGCCTGCAGCGCCCGGTCTGTTCGTATGTACCGGCAAAGGGGTCGCTCTTTCCCCGCGAGGAGAGAACGTATTTTCCATCCATCGACCAAAAGCAGGAAAGTCAGCGACTGTTGCTTCCATCGCCCCATGGAACCGCGGTTCCTCCTGAGAAAAATCAACAGTGCCGGTAGCCAACACTTCTGTCTGACCGGGAAATTCAGACCGGAATGAGACGATTTTTAGAGTGCCCTGATCTATCTCCAAATGGCTCGTCGCATTTTCCGCGTGGAGAGCATCGAACGCGAGGTCGGTGACCTGCACATCAATGGTCCCCACCAATTGTTCAGGAATCTGCAGGGCTGGAAAAGGAAGGTCCAACTGTTCTATGTCACGCAACAACTGACCAACCAACAGTCTCGCGCCCGCAAATTCGGCAGTGAGTGTCGGCACCGTATCGTAGGCCAAGCTCAACTGCCCTTTCAGCACTGATCCCACAAGAGCCAACTCAACATCTCGCAATGTCGCAGCATCTCGGTTTATCACCGCTCCCGCCTGCAAGCTCAAAACAGCCGCAATGTCCTCTTCTCCTGGAGCAACCTCAGACTTACCGAAATTAAATTGAACACTTCCATCAAGTCGCGCATCCGCCGTAACGCCCGTCGCCAGTCCGGTAAAGGATGCCTGCCAAGAACTGTTTGGTGCCTGCAGATCGAAATTCACCGGAAAAGCGCGATCACCACCAAAGACACCAACACTCGCGGTAACTTCGTACGGCTGTTCTGCAAGATCAAAAAAACCATCGAACCTCAACGGCCCCAAAAGCGACGTCGCCTTGAGTTCCCCAACCACATTTGTAAGTTCAAATTCATGGCCGGTTTCCGCATCATGATAGATGATGGAGCCTTGCTCAAAATGCGCCGCCTCAAGACTAATCGTATCCAGATCAAGCGCCGCCGCGAAATTGGCTTCCTCGTCATCGATCCAATTTAGATTACCATCGCCATCTCTCAGCAGGCGCGCTGTAAAATTCAGCGCACGTATCCGGGTAACCACGACCTCACCACGCAGCAAAGGCGCAAGAGCCACCTCCCCCTCAAGCGTGCCGAACTCGGCAAGCGGGTCGCCCCCCTGCAAAGACTCTATGCTCAAATCTTGAAGGCTGAAGCGCGGCGCGGGCAAAATAACAAAGTTAATATCACCATCGATAGCCACAGGCCGCCCCATCGCATTTGATATCTGTGCTTCGATCTCGCCGCGGAAACTATTCCAGTCCACGATGCTCGGGCCGACAAGCGCGGCAAAGAGCAACAGAACCAAAAGTCCCGCGATGTAAGAAAGAACTGTATTCACCCTATGCGGCTCCACGTGCCCGAGAGCGATTTTCTTCTTCGCCCCTTATTATGCGCTATCGTGCCACAAATGGTGATACCCCCAACACCTTCTGCAGCATAGCGATTGGTAGACAACCTATGGATTCTAAAGGGAAAAATATAGTCGATTTCGGCCATGCGCGAAAAAACCTCCGCCAAAAGGTTAAAGACGCAGCCCGGACCGAAAAGGAAAAGAAGGCAGCCGAAAATCGCGCGCGTTTTGGTCGCACGGGTGCACAAAAGAAACGCGATAAGCTTGAAGAAACCCGACGCAAAAAACTGCACGACGACCATCAACGCGGCCCTAAGAACTAAGCCGACCCTTTTTTCCGACAAACATGAGACCGACAAATGACCGACACCGCCCCCACGACACCGGCTGGACCTTTCTCCGGTCTAAAAGTGATCGATCTCACCCGAGTTCTCGCAGGCCCTTATTGCACCATGGTGCTGGCTGATCTGGGTGCCGAAGTCGTCAAGGTTGAAATGCCCGGTCGCGGTGACGATGCACGTCATATCGGCCCTTTTATTGACGGAAAATCGGCCTATTTCATGTCCCTCAATCGGGGCAAACAATCCATCGCCCTCAACCTGAAAGACGAGGCGGACCGCAAGACCTTTGAAACCCTGCTCGAGACGGCAGATGTTCTTGTCGAAAACTACAGGGCTGGCACGCTCGATAAGCTTGGATATAGCTGGGAGACCCTCCATGCAAAATATCCAAAGCTCATCCTGGCCTCCGCCAGTGGTTTTGGACAAACCGGCCCCTACAAGGAAAAACCGGCTTACGACATGGTCGTGCAGGCAATGGGAGGGATCATGAGTCTGACCGGGCACGAAGGTAATCCACCAACCCGCGTGGGATCCTCCATTGGTGATATTACAGCCGGCCTCTTTACAGCCATAGGCATTGGTTCTGCCCTGTACCACCGCGCCATGACACAAGAAGCATTGAGGATCGACGTCTCCATGCTGGACTCCCAACTGGCCATTCTAGAAAACGGTGTCGCGCGTTACGTGGCAACCGGACAAATTCCCGGCCCCCTTGGCTCCCGCCACCCTTCCATCGCGCCTTTTCAGGCGTTCGAAGTAGCTGATGGGCACATCGTCATCGCAGCTGGCAACGACATTCTCTTCGCCCGCATGGCCAAAGCCATTGGATGCATACAGCTCATTGACGATGATCGCTTCGCCTCAAATGAACTGCGGTGCGAGAACGGCATCGTGTTGGCTGAAATAATGGAGCGCGTCCTGAAATCACAGCCTTCAACCCACTGGCTGGATATATTGGACGCTGCAGGTGTTCCCAACGGCCCGATCAACAATGTTGAGCAAGCACTGAACGACCCGCAGATATTGGCGCGCAACATGGTGATCAGCACCGATGACCCGGATATTGGCACCCTAAAGATGGCCGGAAACCCCATCAAAATCTCTGGTTTTGCAGATCCTTCAAAACGCCCGGCAGCCCCTGCGCTGGACGGGGACAGGGCTGATATTTTGAAAAAACTCTAATATTCATCACATGAATACCAGGGTGACGCGACGTTTGTTTCCTTTTGACAGGATATGACTGACCAGTCAGTATAGTCAGGCACGCATGTCGGGAGTTCAAAATGGATCTTAAAATAGTCGCCAGTGAAGATAAGCCACCCAAGACAAGCACTCTCAAGCGCAACAACGAACGACCACGTCAAATTTTAAACGCCGCCATAGAACTCTTTTGTGAATTGGGTTTCGAAGCTGCCCGATTGGAAGATATTGCGGACCGGGCCGGTGTATCCAAAGCAACGATCTATCTCTATTTCGAGAGCAAAGAGGACCTGTTTTTTGCCCTGATACGCGAAAACGTTGTGCCCATGGTTGATGAAACCATCTCGCAAATGGAAAGTTTCGAAGGGCCCGCTTCTGATTTTTTGAGGTTCAAAGCGCACACCCTGGGGCACACCCTTGCCTACACCAACCAAGGAGCAATCTTGAAGCTGGTCGTGGCTGAATCGCGACGCTTCCCGGAAATCGCTGACTATTTTCGAACCGAAGTGCCCGAACGCGGGATCGAAAACCTCGCTAAACTCATTCAGCGCGGCATCGACGACGGCGAGTTTCGCCCCTGCGACGCCAAGACAGCTGCAGCACTTTTCATGTTTCCCCTGCTGATGAATGGCATCTGGATGAATTCACTTGGCCCCGATACCGTGATTGATCCAGGGCTCCTCATCGAAATGCATTGTGAAAACTTCATTCGCGGCCTCACCCTCTAGGTCTTCACAATCGTGTGCACTCCCAGCGATTAACTTGACCATGCTCAAGCCAATTGCTCTGATCCCAGTGAATTGCATTTTGCAAGTTTTATGGGGAGATGGGTGATGGGATTGGACTTTGAACTAACGCGCCGTGGTGCCTTAACCGTCGGCCTCGCGGCAGGGGCTGTAACGGCGATCCCGGCAAACGCTGCCGAAAAACCGATCGGAACCGCCCCCCTCCCCTCCAAGCGAGCAAAAGCGCTCGATCTGGAAATGGCCTATGTGGAAATTGGCGAAGGCGATCCAATCGTCTTCCTCCACGGCAACCCCACCTCTTCATATCTCTGGCGCAATATCATGCCCTATGCATCAGCTTTTGGACGGTGCATCGCCCCAGACCTGATCGGCATGGGCGGGTCAGACAAAAGACCCCTGCAGGAAGGTGAAGACCCCGATGCCCGCTACAGCTTTTTCGAGCACCAACGCTACTTGGATGCGTTACTGGAAAATCTGGGCGTCACAGAAAACGTCACCCTCGTGATCCACGACTGGGGTTCAGCACTAGGTTTCGATTGGGCCCGCCGCAACGAAGACAAAGTAAAAGGCATCTGCTTCATGGAAGGGTTCACCCGTCCGTTTTCCTATTCGGAAATGGACTGGGTCCCCTGGGCAATGTTTAAAGCGTTCAAATCAGACCTTGGCGACTGGATGGCCCTCGAGCAAAACATGTTTGTCGAACAAATCCTGCCTGCTTCCATCCTGCGGGAGATGACGGAAGAAGAAATGAGCTACTACCGGGCCCCTTACCTCAATGCAGGAGAAGACCGACGCCCGACCCTCACCTGGCCGCGCGAGGTTCCCTTCGACGGGGAGCCAAAAAGCACCCACGAAATGGTTGCCCGCCTGTCAGAGTGGCTGAAAACCAACGACATTCCGAAACTGTTCGTCAATGCAGAACCTGGTGCTCTGATCCAGGGGGAAGTAAGAGATTTCGTTCGCACCTGGAGAAATCAGCAGGAAATAACCGTGCGAGGCATCCATTTCATTCAGGAAGACAGCCCCCACGAAATCGGGGCGGCTCTGGAAAAATGGCTACCGTCGCTCTAACCAATTTTTTGGTTTCAAAGAGAAACAATCTTGCCGGGGTTAAGGATGTTATGCGGGTCAAGCGCCCGCTTGAGTGTCCGCATGACATCAACCCCTGCGCCAAGTTCAGTCTCAAGAAATGCAATTTTCCCCAACCCAATGCCATGCTCACCCGTACACGTGCCCTCATGCGCCAAAGCTCGCGAAATCATCCGGTCATGAATGCGTCGCGCCTCTGCCATATCTTTAGCGTTGTCTGGGTCCACCAGCATGATGAGATGAAAGTTGCCGTCCCCCACATGCCCGACAATGGGGGCTGTCAGGAAGGACGCTTCAACATCTGCTTTCGTCTCCGTCAGGCAGAGCGCGAGTTTTGAGATCGGGACGCACACATCCGTCGTCATGCCCTTCTTGCCCGGCTCCAATGCCAGGGCCGCGTAATAAGCATTATGACGCGCCTCCCACAGCCGACTGCGTTCTTCCGCCTCCGTCGTCCAGTTAAACTCTCGCCCACCATGATCCTGGGCAATAGCCCCAAAACGTTCTGACTGTTCCGCAACGCTTGCAGCGGTTCCGTGGAACTCAACAAACAGCGTCGTCGTTTCTGCAAGATCAAGCTTTGAATAAGCATTGCAGGCGCGCACCTGCACCTCGTCCAGCAGTTCAATCCGTGCAATGGGAATACCGGACTGGATCGTCTCAATCACCGCATCAACAGCCCCACTCAAATTATCGAAAGGACAGACCCCACCCGAGATAGCTTCGGGTATTCCCTGAAGCCGCAGAGTGAGTTCCGTGATAATGCCGAGCGTTCCCTCCGATCCCACCAGCAGGCGAGTCAAGTCATAACCCGCAGCAGATTTCCGCGCGCGCCCACCGGTAGAAATCACCTCCCCGGTGGACAAGACGGCTGTCACGTTCAGAACATTTTCGCGCATCGTGCCATACCGAACCGCATTGGTACCCGACGCCCGCGTCGCCGCCATCCCTCCCAGGCTCGCATCAGCCCCCGGATCAATCGGAAAAAAGAGCCCCGTATCACGCAAATAGGTATTCAGCTGCTTCCGGGTCACGCCGGCCTCAACCCGGCAATCAAGGTCCTCCGGGTGCACTTGCAGCACTTGGTTCATCCCCGACATGTCAATGCAGATGCCCCCCGCAACCGCACTCACCTGTCCCTCAAGAGACGTGCCTGTGCCAAACGCGATCACCGGGACCTTGGCATCCGAGCACAGCCGCACAATCTCGCTCACTTCATCCGTGGAATGGACAAAAGCAACAGCGTCAGGACGATGGGTTTCATGCCAGCTCTCATCGCGCCCATGGGCTTCGCGCACCGCGTCGGTGGTTTGCAAACGCTCACCCAAAAAGCGCCGCAGCGCCTCCAGCACGGCTGCAAGCTCACCTTCTCCCGCTTTAATCAAAATTGTGTCGCTCATAGGTCGATCTTAACACCGAAAGAACACTATTTTCATGCATAGGTTGGGGCAGTGGCCCTTTTGGTCACACCGCCAGACGCGCTATAATCTTGGCGTAAGACAATCAACCCATCACGGCTCATTAGGGAATATCCATGAATATTCACAATCCAGTGCTTGTTGAAACCCCACTCCGCAAAGTGGAGAAGCAGTGGATAGACCTTAATGGTCACATGAACATGGCCTATTACAACGTCCTTTTCGATGAGACATCAGATACCATCCTCTCACTGCTGGGCGTTGGCTGGGACTACACCCAACAAGGCGTCGGGTCATGCTTTACGGCAGAGGTGCACGTCTCCTATCTCAAAGAACTGAATGACGGAGACCCCGTCCGCGTCGCTTTTCAGATGCTGGATTGGGACGAGAAACGCCTGCATCTGTTTGCGTACATGTATCACGGGACTGAAAATTATCTGGCGGCAACCTCCGAACAGATGACCATCCACATGGACATGCAGTCACGACGCGTCTCTCCCATGCCACAAAGCGTACAGGAGAATGCCCGTGCTCTTATGTCTGCCCACAAATCTCTGCCCCGCCCCGACCAAGCGGGTCGCGTCATTGGCATCAAGCCAAAAGTGAAAAAAGCATCATGACACGCCACCTATTTGTCAGCTTGAGTTTTCTAGCCAGCCTGTTTTTTGCTGTCAGCGCGGCCCCCACAACGGGGTTCGCCTTTCCCGACTGCTCCGCTCCCGCCGCGCCGTTGGTTGATTGGTCGAGATGTTTTCTCGAGGAATCTGATTTTTCAAATACCGATCTGACGGGCGCGTCGCTCCTCGACACCCGGTTCCAGCGCGCAAACCTGGCAGGTAGTATTTTCGATGAGGCCCGCGCCCAAGGCGCCAAATTTGTTGCCGCAAACCTGATGGGCACAAGCTTCAAAGAAGCCGATTTACGCGACGCCGACATGACCAAAGCCAACCTTGAGGGAGCCGACCTCTCAGGCGCACGATTGCGGCGCACCCGGCTGTTCCGCGCCAATCTTAGAGGTGCGAACTTCACCGGAGCCCATTTCGACCGGACGGATCTTCTAAACGCGGATGTGTCGGGGGCAACCTGGACCGACGGCATCCGCGTCTGCGCAGAAGGATCAATCGGTCGCTGCAAATGAAACGGCTCCTTTCAAAACTCTTAAAACTCCTTGTCCAAGCGTTTGAAGCCGTGATTGATCGGCCGATCGAGGAAAATTGGCGCGAGTTCTGGCACTCCCGAAGCCTGTTGGGATGGGCGCTCGCCGCAGTCCTCGGCATAGCTGCCGCTTATGCCACCATTCTCTTTCGTCTAGCCATTGCATCTGTGCAGTGGTCTTGGCTGGGCACTTTCGGTGAAGGCACGGCGAGTGCGGCAGCCGCAATGCCCTGGTGGCTTATTCTCGGTGGCCCCACCGTTGCCGGGATCATTGTTGGCTTGGGAATAAAATTCCTGATGCCCATGGGGCGAACGGAATCCGTGTCAGACGTGATCGAGGCAGGCGCGCTCAGGGCAGGCCACATGCCCCTCAAGACAGGTATTTACAGCGCCATCCTGACCGCCATATCTCTCGGCGGTGGCGCCAGCGCCGGACGTGAAGGTCCCGCAGTCCATCTCGGCGCAACCCTTTCCGCCTATGCTGTCAAGAAGTTCAAATTCAACCCTGAATGGGGCCGCATCCTTCTCGCCTGCGGTGTGGCAGGCGCTGTGACCGCCTCTTTCAACGCACCCATCGCGGGGGTCCTGTTCGCCCACGAAATCATCCTGGGCCACTATGCCCTTCGCGCGTTTGTGCCAGTGTCCATCGCATCAGTTGCCGCTACTTCCGTTGCGCGTTTTCATCTCGGTGATTTTCCGGCTTTCACTTTGCCGCACTACTCTCTCACCTCCTATTTTGAGTTTCCGGCTTTTGCCTTACTCGGTCTGCTCGCCGCCGCTGTGGCTATCACTTTCATGGCCTCTGTCATTTACGCAGACAAGATTGCCAGAGCCATCGACGTGCCAACCTGGATACGCCCGGTCATAGGCGGAGTGATTGTCGGCGTGATTGCTCTCTTCGTCCCCGAAGTCCTGGGTGTCGGATATGAAGCCACCGACAACGCTCTCAAACAGAGCTACACGCTCAGCTTCCTGATTGTTCTGCTGGTTGCAAAAATTGTCGCCACCGCAGTAACTCTTGCAAGTCGCTTTGGCGGTGGCATATTTTCTCCCTCGCTCTACCTGGGTGCCATGGCCGGAGGGGCTTTTGGCATTATTGCAGCCTACGCCTTTCCCGACATGGCCTCGGCACATGGTTTTTACGCCGTGGTCGGCATGGGTGCTGTCGCCGCAGCCGTGCTGGGGGCACCTCTCTCAACCACCCTGATCGTTTTCGAACTCACAGCTGATTACGAAGTAACAATTGCACTCCTACTGGCCAACGCGATTGCCACAGCGCTGACCCAGGCAACCATCGGCAAAAGCTTCTTCCATTGGCAATTGGAACAGCGTGGCGTGCATTTGCAAGAAGGTCCCCACCGCCGCGTGATGATGAGCATTCACGTGCGCGATGTGATGACCCGTTTCGATCAGGCCCACCCCTATTCAGAAGATGCCCCGCGCCTCGTCAACACCTCTCAAGATGCTGTCAGGCTGCATCCCCATGACCGTCTAAACCGCGCTTTGGACGTTATGGACGCCCATGGACTGGACCATTTGCCGGTCTGCGAAACCCACGAGCCTGAAATTGCCATTGGCCGGGTCACACGCGTCGCGGCCCTGAAGGCCCTCGCGGATGGACTTATCGCCGCCTCCCGGGAAGAACATCACTAAAACTGAAATTTCCCGGACGGGGTTCCGCTCTGACGCCTAGTTTTGTTCCCGTTTAGTGCTTATCTTGAGCCCAACATGTCAGATTCGGACCCATTTGATCTGGGAAGCATCCCGGAAGAAGAAACAGCCCGCTCGCTCAGCGCGCAGGCAAGTGCGGCCGTGCGCCCGCCCTATCTCACCGGCCTGAACGACAATCAGCGCGAAGCGGTGGAGGCCATGAACGGCCCTGTTCTAGTGCTGGCAGGTGCAGGTACTGGCAAAACACGGGTCCTCACCACGCGCCTTGCTCATGTACTGGCAACACGCAATGCCTGGCCGAGCCAAATTCTCGCCGTGACATTCACCAACAAGGCCGCCCGCGAAATGCAAAATCGCATCGGCATGCTGGTCGGTGGCGTTGTGGAGGGCATGCCGTGGCTTGGCACGTTTCACTCTATCGGCGCAAAAATCCTACGTCGCCATGCAGAACTTGTCGGCCTCCGGTCCGACTTCACCATCCTCGATATGGATGATCAAAACCGCCTACTGAAGCAGCTCATCCGGGCTGACGGCATTGACGAAAAGCGCTGGCCCGCCCGCCAACTCGCATCATACATTGACGGTTGGAAGAACCGTGGCCTGACCCCCGACAAAGTGCCTGCGGGAGATGCCGAGCATTATGGCAATGGCAAAGGAGCAACGCTCTACGCCGCCTATCAGGCACGTCTCAAAATCCTGAACGCAGCTGATTTCGGCGACCTGCTCCTCGAATGTCTGCGTCTGTTCCAGGAAAACCCGACAGTACTGGCCGACTATCAAGAGCGTTTCAAATACATGTTGGTGGACGAATACCAAGACACCAATGTCGCGCAATATCTATGGCTGCGCCTGCTTGCGCAAAAGCACAAAAACATCTGCTGCGTTGGTGACGATGATCAGTCGATCTATGGCTGGCGCGGTGCTGAGGTCGACAACATCCTGCGCTTCGAGAAAGATTTCCCCGGCGCCAAGGTTGTGCGCCTCGAACAGAATTATCGCTCTACTCCCCACATTCTAGGGGCAGCGGCCGGCCTGATCACCGCCAACGAAAGCCGTCTGGGAAAAACCCTTTGGACGGACCTGAACGAAGGCGAGAAAGTCACTCTTCGCGGCCTCTGGGATGGGGAAGAAGAAGCCCGGGTGATTAGCGAAGACATTGAGCAATTGCAGCGTAAGGGGCATTTGCTGCGAGAGATCGCCATCCTTGTGCGCGCCTCCTTCCAGATGCGCGAATTCGAAGATCGCTTTATCAATCTTGGTCTCCCCTACCGCGTCGTCGGTGGACCGCGCTTTTACGAACGCATGGAAGTCCGCGACGCCAACGCTTACCTGCGACTGGTCGCTCAAGCCGACGATGATCTCGCATTCGAGCGCATTGTGAACAAGCCCAAGCGCGGCCTTGGCGACAAAGCCTTGCAGACGCTGCACCAACTGGCACGGGCTCAAGGCATCTCCCTCATGCGTGCCGCGCGACTTGTTGTTGATACCGAAGAACTGCGCCAGCCTGCGCGCCGCAACCTCAAAGCATTTGTCGAAATGGTCGACCGGTGGCGTGCACTTGTGCCAGGCATGGGTCACATCGAACTAGCCGAGACCATTCTCGATGAGAGTGGCTATACCGAGATGTGGCAGAACGACCGTTCCGCCGATGCACCCGGGCGGCTGGACAATCTGAAAGAAGTGGTCCGTTCTATGGACCATTTCGAAAATCTTGCCGGATATCTGGAGCACATATCCTTAGTGATGGAGATTGAGCAGAACGATACTATCGACAAGGTCAATCTGATGACCCTCCATTCCTCCAAGGGGCTGGAGTTCGACACTGTCTTCCTACCTGGCTGGGAGGAAGGATTATTTCCCCACCAGCGCTCGTTAGATGAAAGCGGCATATCGGGCCTGGAAGAAGAGCGCCGCCTGGCCTATGTCGGCATTACCCGGGCAAAGAAAAATGCCCGCATCTCTTTTGCCTCCAACCGACGCATTCACAATCTCTGGCAAAGCTCAATCCCTTCACGCTTTGTGGATGAGCTGCCGAAAGACCATGTGGAAGTCATCCAAGGTGATACGAGCTTTGGCAATTATGCTGAATTTGGCCAAAGCCGCTTCGACCACGAATTCACCCAAAGCAATTATGGTGGCCCCGGCTGGCAACGCGCCCAGGCCAATGCCCGCGCAGGCGCCATGAAAACCAGGCCACCCAACATTGAAGCGCACGCAGAGCTTATCGCAACGTCTGATCCAGCAGCCTCATCCTACGAAGCAGGTGAGCGTGTGTTTCATCAAAAATTTGGCTATGGCCTCGTCGCAGAAATTGATGGCAACAAGCTCACCGTCGAATTTGAACATTCGGGCCGCAAGAAAGTGATCGACACTTTTGTCGAGCGCCATGATTAGTCTCGTCCCCGGTAAAACCAGCACATGACAACCACATGGAAGCTCTCCTTCTCCGTGCCTTTGGCGACAGCGGAGATTTTTGCAGACACACTGCGCGACGCGTTTGACCCGGAATGCCAAGCTGTCGCAACCGCTGAAATTGAAGAGCATATCACTTGGTCGGTTGAGGCTTACTACGAAATCAGACCAGAACGCGCTCACATGGAAAAGCTTTTGTCAGGCCCATCGGCTGAAAGTGGCTACACCATCGACGACCTGCTGATCGAGGCATTGCCCGAGATTAACTGGGTTGCCAAATCCCTTGAGGGGCTTGCCCCCATCCAGACCGACCGTTTTTTCGTTCACGGCACCCACGACGTGGAAAACCTGCCCGCCGCAAAAATTCCCCTGCTTGTTGATGCAGGAGAAGCTTTTGGCACCGGGCATCATGGCACCACACTCGGCTGCCTTCGGTTCATTGAGCGTGAATGCCGTCGACGACACCCCCAAAATGCTCTCGATCTTGGGTGTGGTACGGGCCTCCTGGCCATTGCTATTGCCAAACTCACTCACCGGGTCGTCACAGCCAGCGACATTGATCCCATTGCCACACGGGTAACCGGCGAGAATGCGCGCGCGAACCGTGCCCATCCCTTCATCAAGGCGCTCACCGCTGCAGGCTTCGGACATCCCGAGCTGACAGCACGCGGTCCTTATGATTTGATTGTTGCCAATATTCTAGCTGGACCGCTGGTAGGGTTAGCTCCCGCCGTCGCACAACATCTGGCTCCCGGCGGAACACTCATCCTATCTGGCATCCTGGCTGAACAAGAACAGATGGTGACAAGCGCATACCGTGCCCAGGGTCTCTTTCTGGTCGAGCGTCTGCCTCTCGACGAATGGGTGACCCTGCGCCTTGCCGGATGACAAGTTTCCAAAACCTGCGACAATGCAAGAACTCCAGCGTTCCCAACAAGGTAAGCCCATGTTCCAGACCTATGATGATGTAGCAGACCCTACCTTGGGGCCTGACCGGGCTAAAAAGCTTCAGGCAGAACTTCGCACACGCGGTCTGGACGGGTTCATTATCCCCCGCAGCGACGAGCATCAGGGCGAGTACGTGCCGCCCCACGCCGAGCGCTTGCGCTGGCTCACCGGTTTTTCCGGATCGGCGGGACTTGCCATCGTCCTTCTCGACAAAGCCGCCATCTTCATCGACGGGCGCTACACTCTCCAGGTGCGCTATCAGGTCGACATCAATGTCTTTGAACCGCAATCCCTTATGGATATGCCACCAGCGCAATGGGTGGAGGAGAACCTGCCCCGCGGAGCAAAACTTGCCTACGACCCCTGGCTCCATACTGTCGAGGGAGTGGAACGTCTGCGCAAAGCGGCCCAAAAAGCGGGTGCCACACTCATCGCTGTTGAGAACAATTTGGTAGATGCCGTCTGGAGTGAGCAGCCAGAAAAACCCAAAGCGCCAATCCAACCCCATCCTTTGAAATTTGCCGGTGAAGCCGCGACAGACAAGCTGAAACGCATCACCAACCAGCTACAATCCTGCGATGCGAACGCCGCTATTATCACCATGCCCGATAGCATCGCATGGCTTTTCAACATTCGCGGCGGCGACGTCTCTCATTCGCCTCTCCCTCTCTCCTTCGCCATTGTCTACGAAGAAGGTCATGCGGAACTCTTTGTCGACGAAGACAAAATTCCAAAAGAAACACGCAGCCATCTCGGCAATGTCGTAACTCTTCTAACACCCGGCGACCTTGGGCCAACCCTCGATAAATTGGGTACAGGAAAACGAGAAATCCGCATTGATCCCACCACTTGTGCAACATGGATACACGACCGGTTGGCCAAAGCGGGAGCCGTGATAAAACGCGGCGACGACCTTTGCGAATTGCCAAAGGCACGGAAAAACGATGCTGAAGTCGCTGGAACCCGCGCCGCACACATTCGAGACGGACAAGCACTCAGCCGATTTCTCGCCTGGCTTGCCCGAGAAGCGCCGGGCGGAAAAGTAACGGAGATGTCCGCTGCCATACAGCTGGAAGCGTTTCGCGAAGAAACTGGCGCGCTGAAAGAGATCAGCTTCGACACGATTTCCGGCTCCGGCCCCAATGGTGCCATCGTGCACTACCGGGTAACGACGGATACGGATCGCGCCCTGGGGGATGGCGAACTCTTTCTCGTGGATTCCGGCGCGCAATATCTCGATGGCACAACAGACGTAACCCGTACGATTGCCATCGGCACCCCAAGCCAGGAGATGAAAGACTGTTTCACCCGCGTCCTCAAAGGCCACATTTCTCTTGCCTCAGCACGTTTCCCCAAAGGAACAAGCGGTGCGCAGTTGGACGCCCTCGCCCGCATGGCCCTGTGGCAGGCTGGTCTCGATTTTGATCACGGAACAGGTCACGGTGTGGGCTCGTATCTGTCGGTCCATGAAGGACCACAACGCATTTCCAAAACCGGACATGTGCCACTGGATACCGGCATGATCGTTTCCAACGAACCCGGCTACTACAAAACAGATGCATTTGGCATCCGCATTGAAAACCTGCTGGTTGTTTTGCCCCCTGCCCCCATAAAGGGCGGCGAACGAGAAATGATGGGCTTTGAAACCATAACGCTCGCCCCCATCGACCTGAGCCTTGTGGAAGCGAGCCTCCTGACAGCAGATGAGAAGGTTTGGCTCAATGCCTACCATGCGCGTGTTACGGAGCTTGTTGGCCCGGCACTATCAGCTGCCGAAAAGGAATGGCTGGAAAAGGCAACCCACACGATCTAGGGCGCAGCCCCTCATCCGTCTCCGATAAGGACCAGCCACTCATCTTCTGTGAGAGTTTGAACGCCAAGCTCTTCAGCTTTTTTGAGCTTGGAGCCAGCACCGGGGCCTGCCACAAGAATGTCCGTCTTTTTAGAGACAGAGCCAGACACTTTCGCCCCCAGCCCTTCCGCCCGTGCTTTGGCCTCTGCCCGGGTCATTCGCTCAAGGGCCCCGGTAAACACAACCGTCTTGCCTGAAACGGGAGAGCCTGTGTCCTGCATCTTCAAGGGCGTGGGACGAACCCCCGCATCTGCCAGCGCGACAACTGCCTCGCGATTGTGGGGTTCCTGGAAAAAATCTACCAACGCGTCGGCCACCGCCGCCCCAATCCCATCAAGAGCAATCAGGTCCTGATAGGTCTCGCTCTCCGGCCCGGTCATCATTTCCATCGCCTGAAGAAATCCGCCCAGATCGTGGTAGGTCCGCGCCAACACGGCTGCCGTGGTCCCTCCAATATGCCGAACGCCGAGACCAAAGAGCAGCTTGTCAAATGAAACTGTTTTCCGTTCCCTGATCCCCTCGAACAGATTAGCGACCGAAGTGCTCCCCCACCCTTCCCGGTCTTTGAGCTTTTTAAAACTCTCACCGTCACGGGCTTCGAGCGTAAAAATATCAGCCGGGCCTTCAATCAACCCGTCCTTGAAGAAGGCCTCAACCTGTTTCGCCCCCAGGCCCTCAATGTCCAACGCATTGCGGGAAACAAAATGCTTCAAACGTTCCACCCGTTGCGCAGGGCAAATCAGCCCCCCCGTACACCGGCGGATCACATCCACCTTCCCGGTCTTCTCATTCACATCGCGCACGGCGTGACTGTCACACTCCGGACAAACTGTCGGAAAGACGAAAGGCTTCGTACCGTCAGGTCGTTTGTCCGCCACAACACTTACAATCTGCGGGATGACATCGCCCGCGCGCTGCACAACCACTGTGTCACCAATACGTACACCCTTGCGGGTCAGTTCATCTTCATTGTGCAGCGTCGCATTGGAGACCACCACACCACCCACCGTCACCGGAACCAGGCGCGCCACTGGCGTGAGAGCGCCGGTACGTCCTACCTGAATGTCTATCCCTTCAAGTATTGTCGTCGCCTGCTCTGCAGGAAACTTGTGCGCAATAGCCCAACGGGGACTGCGCGAAACAAACCCTAGCCGCCCCTGCCAGTCGAGACGGTCCACTTTGTAGACAACCCCATCAATGTCGTAGCCAAGAGAGGCGCGCTGTACCTCAATATCTCTGTAGGTCTCAAGCAAATTCTCTATCGTCGAACATCTCTTCATCAGGGTGTTTGTTGCTACCCCCCAGCGCTGAAATGCGGAAACAACATCAAGCTGGGTATCGGCGGGAAGTGCGCTCACATCTCCCCACGCATAGGCAAAAAACCGAAGAGGCCGGGCTGCCGTAATACGAGAGTCAAGTTGCCGCAAAGATCCAGCCGCCGCATTACGCGGATTGGCAAACGGGTCCTTCCCCTCAGCCACCTGGCGTTCATTCAGGCTCTCAAAATCCGAGTGGCTCATATAGATCTCGCCACGGATCTCAATCACGTCAGGTACATCCGCACCCTCCAAGACAAGAGGAACATCCCGGACAGTTCTAATGTTGGCGGTCACATCCTCTCCGACGCGCCCATCTCCTCGGGTCGCAGCCTGAACGAGGACACCCTTCTCGTAGCGAATGGAAGCGGACAGTCCATCAATTTTCGGCTCGGCCGTTATCGTCAGTTCGTCATCCTCCGCCAGCTTCAAAAACCGCCGGACGCGCTGGGAAAAATCAACCACATCTTCATCCGAAAACGCATTGCCAAGCGACAACATCGCAACCCGGTGTTCAATTTTGTCAAACCGTTCCGATGCCACCGAACCAACACGGAACGACGGGCTGTCCGCCCGCACGAGATCGGGGAAGCGTACTTCAATGGCAACATTGCGCGCCCGCAGAGCATCGTAATCAGCGTCGCTAATCGTGGGAGCATCGTCCCCGTGATAGCGCTTATCATGGTTGATGATGTCCTCAGCCAGGCGCGCAAGCTCTTGAACAGCCTGCTTTTCCGACAGGTCCTCAATCGGCATCAGATCCAACTTGTTCGCCATCAGTGTGAGCCGTTAATCAGCTGATCCGCAGCTGCTCTTGCCGCATCCGTCACCTGTTCTCCCGCCAGCATCCGCGCGATCTCTTCACGCCGCTCTTCTTGACCAAGAACAGCCACACGGGTCACCAGCGGTGCCGATTTGGACCGATTGCCATTCGAGCCTTTGCTGATCAAAAAATGACATCCAGCGCGCGCGGCGACTTGCGGCGAATGCGTCACGACCAAAACCTGCAAACGCTGGGAAAGTTCAGCAAGCCTTCTACCGACCGCCTCCGCAACCGCCCCGCCAACTCCCGCATCGACCTCATCAAAGATGAGCGTGGAGGCAGACCCGGCAGCGGCCAGAGAGACTTTGASCGCCAGGACAAATCGAGATAGTTCCCCTCCCGATGCTATTTTGGCCAATGGGCCCATCGGCGCACCCGGGTTTGTGGAAATAAGAAACGCAACCTTATCGATCCCGTCAGGCCCACCACGATCCAGCTCGATTTGTATCACCTGGGTTCGGAACGTCGCCTTGTCGAGCTTGAGCGGCTTCAACTCACMCGCTACGGATTTATCAAGACGAAGCGCAGCCTTGGACCGCGCATCGGAAAGCGCTCCCGCAGCAACGGCATAAGCTGTCTCAGATTCACCCAGCGCACGCGCCAGTTCGCGAGTACGCCCTTCGCCCTCCGTAATCCCTTCAAGGTCGGAGCGCATCTGCTCTCTCAACCCATGTAGGCCATCAACAGTCACACTGTATTTTCGCGCCGCAGCCCGAAGGGCAAACAGACGTGTTTCCGAGGACTCCAGTTCCACAGGGTTAAATTCAAGAGATCTGGCAGCATCAGCCAACTGTCCGCGCGCGTCCGCCGCTTCATTCAGCGTACGGTCGAGTGCCGCAATGACCCCGTCAAGCCGACCAGCCGCTTGGTCTTTTGTTCGTTCCAAACGCCTCARMGCGAGRTTAATCCGGGCTTCMAGYCCYTTGTCYCCMGCRAGRGCYCGTTCCGCGTCKGCRATGTCSCCSGCAATYTTTTCRGAGTGCATCATRAGCGTRCGTTCTTGCGCYAACYGCTCYTCTTCCCCTTCTTCCGGKGACARYTCRTCAAGTTCKGCYACCGCATGRGAGAGAAATTCCTGATCAGCMGCTGCCTTCGCAAGKGCMGCCTTGTGAGTTTCCAAAGCAWCRCGGSTCTCAACAACCGATGTCCAGCAAGAGCGAACCGTCTTCAACAGGTGTTCAAAAGAACCGTACGCATCCAACAGCGCGCGATGCCCGGCATCATCCAGAAGACCACGCTCATCATGCTGACCATGTATCTCGATCAACGTGTCCCCAACCCGTCTAAGCAACCCAACACTGACAGGCTGGTCGTTGATGAAGGCACGGGTTTTGCCGTCTTTCGTCTGCACCCGCCGCAGAATAACGCCTTCTTCTGCCGTAATTTCGTTTTCCGAAAGGAGATCAAAAGCGGGGTGGCTGGGCTCAAGGTCGAACACCGCTGTGACCGACCCTTTGTCAGCCCCATGCGCGACCAGCCCCCCATCAGCACGTCCGCCCATAGCAAGGCCCAGTGCATCAAGCAGAATAGACTTACCCGCCCCTGTTTCGCCGGTCAGCGTACAAAGGTTCGGATCGAAATTAAGGTCCAATTGGTCGATAAGAACAATGTCCCGGATCGACAGGGCTGCAAGCATGTACGCTCCTAGAAGACTGAGTTCCACGCCTTGCTGATCCAGGAATCCTGGTTCTCGTCTGGTCTCAGGTCGTTGCCTGCCAGAAGGTCGTAGCTATCTTGGTACCAACTGCTGCCAGGAAAATTATAGCCAAGAATGGCGGCCGAAGTTTGCGCTTCAGTAACAATGCCAAGCGACAGATAGGCCTCTGTCAGCCGATGAAGAGCTTCCGGTACATGCGTCGTTGTTTGATAATTGACGATCACCGCCCGAAACCGGTTCACAGCTGCGACGTAGGAGTGCTGATTGAGGTAGTAGCGCCCAATCTCCATCTCCTTACCGGCCAGATGGTCGATGGTAAGATCAATCTTCAACCGCGCATCACGGGCATATTCTGTAGTGGGAAACCGGCGCACAACTTCCGCCAAGGTCGCCAGCGCGTTCTGTGTCATTTTCTGATCGCGACCGACATCAGAAATTTGTTCGTAAAAGCTGATACCCATCAGGTAATAGGCGTAGGCAGCATCTTTGTTGCCAGGATGAAGCGCCAAAAACCGCTGCGCCGCCAAAATCGATGAGTCGTAGTCATTCGTCTCATAATAACAATACGACGCCATCAGCATGGACCTCCGGGCCCACTGCGAATAAGGGTGCTGGCGTTCGACTTCGTCAAATTCTGCTGCAGCCTGCCGAAATTTCCCTCCATTCAGAAAATCCAGCGCTTTAGTATAAATTTGTTCGACCGGACGCTCTTCATAGGCGATTTCAGCGTCCTCATTGGACGAGCATGCACCAAGAACAAGAGTTGAGCCAAGAACGACAATAGCCGCCATCAATCGTCTGCTTCTCCGAACCACTATACCACCTGCTCTATTGCTCATACCCGCCGCTCCTGAACGCACAATCCACCGATGACCCTCTCAAGGTCACGCCCGGTGCCCACAATGACGGCTACTATATCAACCCTCGGGGCTTCGCCATAGCTCCCGCAGGCTAAAACCAAACAAAAACCGGCCCTGCAAGCCTGCAGAACCGGTCAAATTAGAGAGAGCGGGGCCTTTCGACCTCAAACAGCCAACATCAGTCGGCAGATATCGCGATGCGAGACATGTCTGGCTTTGCCGCCTCATGGCACAACGTCACATATTCCCAAGCGGTCTGATCCGCAAAAAGTGCGTGGAGCATCTGATTATTAAACGCATGCCCCGCCCGGCTTGCCCGGTAACATCCCAGAATAGGGGCCCCAGCGAGCGATAAGTCCCCAATCGCATCCAAAATCTTGTGGCGAACGAACTCATCAGGTGCCCGAAGCCCGCCTTCGTTCATCACTTTATCGCCGTCCAGAACAACGGCATTATCAAGCGATGCTCCGTGCGCGAGACCTAACGAGCGAAGTTTTTCATAATCTTCGAGAAAGCCGAATGTCCGGGCATTTGAAACATCACCGCGAAAGCTTTCCGGAGAGACATCGACGCCCAATTCCTGCCGTCCGATGACCTTATTGTCGAAGTCGATTGAAAACTCGACCCGCAAACCATCATCATTAGGGCTCAACTCAGCATTTTTCGCCCCGTCTTCGATAGCAATCGAACGGGTCAATCGAATGAAGCGGCGCGGAGCAGGCAACTCACTCAATCCAGCTTGATCAAGCGCTGCAACAAACGCATCGGAACTCCCATCCATTACCGGCACTTCATGCGCATCGATTTCGATCAACAAATTGTCGATCCTGAGCGCAGAGATGGCCGCCATAATGTGCTCAATGGTTCCAATCGTGGTGCCAGCAGCATTACCGATCACAGTACACATGGTGGTGTCACAGACCGTATCATAGCGGGCCGCAACATCCGTAACCTCGACATCATCGGTGGCAAGGTCCGTCCGGCGGAAAACAATTCCACTGTCAGCTTCAGCAGGCTTCAACACAAGTTGCACCATAGTGCCCTTGTGGAGACTGATACCGCTCAGCTCAACCGATGTTGAAATAGTTGTTTGGCGAATAACATTTGGACCAACCGGCTCCGCTCCATTGGCGTGCGCCAATCTCAGTTTCGTCAGTTTCTGCTCAGGCAAGGTAGCACTCCCCTCAGCAGCTACCAGACCGGTTGCCTTTTCATGGTCAGTCTTCCGCACTGTCCGTCCCCTTAAGTCTACCCTCCAAATGCCGGTTGGCATTTCGAGTAAGCATTCCGGTGCCAAATAGCCCGACACTCAGCTACGCTACTTTTACTGTTGAGTTGACCTCTCCCCCGAGACCATCCCCTTCTTCGATCAGTACGCTCAATCCATCTGACAAGCTCGCGGATCAAGGCATAAAGCCAGCTCTCTTCTAGCAAGAGATGCGAGCCCATCTCAAATAACTCTTTCTTACAGTTTGTTACATCCAAGAACGATCGTAAGCCATTGATTTGACATACAAAAAACCCGGCGGAAACCGCCGGGCTTTCAATTCAACTGAACCCAGAACAGGTCTAGTTCGCCTGTCGTCGCAAGAAAGTCGGAATTTCAAGCTGATCTTCCTCGAATGAAGAAGCGACCATACCGTCATCAGGCTGCGATCTCACCGGAGAATCCACTGCTTGTGTCTGCTTTTGCACCGGCGCTTCCTCTGCTTGAACAACCCTCTGCGCAGGCGGCTCTGCAACAAACCTCGCCTCGCGTGAGGGCGTTGGTGAAGCCGGTTGAATGGCATCACGTGGCACTACGCTTTCTCTCAATGCAACGTCTGTCGGTGTTTCTCGTTTTGCACGCCCCGTCAATCGTTCGAAAAGAGACGGCCCGCGTTTAGGCGGCATGGGCCGCGCAACCGGACCTGGCGTGGTGCCAAGATATGGCTGTAGATCGCCCTGTCGTCCTTCAACTCGGTCAAGTCCAGCTGGAATGAAAGGTTGATTGGGCTGAGCATCACTCGGTGCCGACGTTGGTTCAGGTTCCGCCTTGTGAATAATCACTTCAGCTTCATACTCCCGTGGATCGAAATCCGCTGGCAATGGTGCTTCAAATGCAAGCTCAGTTTCCACGGCAGGCGCGGTTACTTCTGGTTCAGCAGTCGCAACAGACACCTGCACTTCGGCTGTTGCAGTAATCTGCTGTTCGCTTTCAGAAGCCGCAGGTGACGCCTCTCCAGAAACCCGGCGAGTAGGACGCAACAAGGTAACTTTTTCAGTCTCAGGCTGTGGTTCCATGCCTTCCATGACATCGATGCCTGTCGCCACAACCGAGACGCGCATCCGCCCATCAAGCGTCGAGTCGAACGTGGATCCAACAATGATATTGGCGTCGGGATCGACTTCTGAGCGAATGCGGTTTGCCGCTTCATCCACTTCATACAAAGTCAGGTCCATGCCACCAGTGATATTGATGAGAACGCCGCGTGCGCCTTTCATCGACACTTCATCAAGCAAAGGATTGGAAATGGCAGCTTCTGCGGCATCAATTGCGCGCTTCTCACCTTCCGCTTCGCCTGTTCCCATCATCGCCTTGCCCATCTCGTTCATCACGGTACGCACGTCCGCAAAATCGAGATTGATGAGGCCTGGCTTGACCATGAGATCAGTGATCCCGGCCACACCAGAATGAAGGACTTCGTCTGCCATCGAAAAGGCTTCAGCAAACGTCGTCCGCTCATTGGCAATACGGAACAGGTTCTGGTTCGGAATGATAATCAGCGTGTCTACATATTGAGACAGTTCCCGGATACCTTCTTCCGCAATGCGCGCACGTCGAGCACCTTCGAACTGGAATGGTTTGGTCACCACTCCAACGGTGAGAATGCCGCGCTCCCGCGCTGTGCGTGCAATAACCGGCGCACCCCCCGTACCGGTGCCCCCGCCCATGCCAGCAGTAATGAAGACCATGTGACTGTCTTCCAGGCTCTCAGAAATCTCCGCCAGCGCTTCTTCTGCAGCCGCACACCCAACTTCAGGGCGCGACCCAGCACCCAGACCTTGAGTGATGGCTTCGCCAAGTTGGATGCGTCGTTCCGCCGACGACATCGCAAGTGACTGCGCATCTGTATTAGCGACCACGAACTCAACACCTTCGAGCCCGGAATCGATCATATTGTTGACTGCATTACCCCCAGCGCCGCCGACGCCAAAAACGGTAATACGGGGTTTCAGTTCAGACATTTGGGGAACCGTCAGATTGATGCTCATGTAAGCCTCCTAGAAGCAAATCGTGGGTCTCGTTTCGAGGTCGAGAAAAGCAGGCTTACTCCTGGCCTGCTTCTTGTGGAGCGGAATGCTCCGTTTTGCGCATCGGTTAATTGCCACATCTCCCGACACTCAGATGATCGACCTCGCCGTAAAGTCGGCTCAGACAGCAAATCACGTACTTGTTTGCTACCAAGCCCGATCATCAAAAATTTTCCTTTAGCCAACGGCCAACACGCCGCCATTTGTTGCCACTTTCAGGGCCGTCCATAACCGGGTCCGCACTAATGGTGAGCGGCGCCAGCTGTGAATAGGAAATAAGCCCCGCGGCGGCTGAAAAAGCCGGCCCTTCGGTTGCTTCCGCCAGGCCCATATAGCGCACTGGCTGGCCACTACGGACCTGCTTGTTGAGAATACGTGCTGTGTGCTCGCGCGCGCCACTAAGCTGCGCCGCACCACCCGTCAACACCACCCGTTGCCCCGCCACCCGGTCAAAACCACTTTTGGCCAACCGGTCGCGGATCAGTTCCAGTGTCTCTTCAAGCCGAGGCTGAATAATACCTGTCAGAATGGAGCGAGGGATATGATTGGCCGAGCTGCGATCAGACTCGCCGACTTGCGGCACATCGATCATTTCCCGTTCATCCGAGGGGCTCGCGAGAGCCGAACCATAGAGCGTCTTCATCCGTTCTGCATCGGCAATCGGTGTCGAAAGACCTCGGGCAATATCATTCGTAATATGCTGCCCACCGACGGGAACCGTAYCGCAATAAACCATCTGCCCTTCAAAAAAGACAGCCAGAGATGTCGTGCCACCACCCATATCAATAAGGGTGACGCCTAAGTCCATTTCGTCTTCAACAAGAGCGGCCAGACCACTTGCATAGGGAGCCACGACCATACCGGCAACATTCAAGTGACACCGTTGGATGCACAATTCAAGATTGCGAACCGGCCCGTGCTGCACACTCACCATGTGAAGCTCAACACCGGCTTTCTCACCAAACATGCCACGGGGATCGCGAATACCCCGATTGCCATCGACGGAGTAATTGATCGGGATCGCGTGCAAGACGTCACGCCCCTCGGGCATGTATTTGCTTTGGCCATATGCAACAAGCCGCGAGAGATCCTCGTCCAAAACTTCACGAGATGGGATCGGTGCTTGAATACCGACAGACTGACTTTTCGGCGCTCCGCATGAAACCGTGACGAGCACGTCCCGCACAGTTGTTCCCGCCATCCGTTCGGCGGCGTCGACAGCAATCCGAATAGCTTCCTCTGCAGCGTCCATATCAACAATCGCGCCCGCACGAACACCGCGTGACACCTGATGGCCAATGCCAATGACACGCATCGGCGCCAGGCCGTTCGCAAGTTTCCCCGGCTCAATTTTGGCAATGAAGCAGGCGATTTTGCTCGAGCCCACATCAAGAGCCGCGATCACACCCGGGCGTCCGGCGCTGACAGGCTTACCTTGCAGTCCTTTTGTGCCGAGCCCCATATTCATGTGTCATCCCCCCTTTGGGCACGACGTTCCCACTCAAGCGTTGCGGCATCGCGCCGCCGGGCAGCGTCAGGGCTCAACCGAACCGTAAAACGGTCGGGGAGACGCATATCAATTGCTTCAATATCGCGGGCCAGAAGACGGTGTGTCTCATCAATGGCTAAAAGGTCCGTAAGCGCTGCCTCAAAGCCTGCTTCTGGCAGCAATACGTCGACACCATTTTCAAGCCGAAGATTCCAACGCCGGTTACCAACCCGAACATAAGCCCGGACCCTCGCCTGCAGTTCAGGCCAATGGGCCACTAGGCTGGTGAAATCAGCTGCTTCCCGCGCGGCCCCATGACCAACAACAAACGGCAAATGGCCATAAGCATCAACACCAGACTCGGTGATAGGTCGCCCTTGCCTGTCAATGATGGCGAGCTGCCCGCCTCTCTGCCAAACGGCAAAAGGTCGACGCTCAACAAGCTCCACATGCACCCGGTCCGGCAGAATGCGCGTCACAACAACGTCTTCAACCCAGTCAAGCCGAAGCAGATTTTCACGCGCCCGCGACAGATCTACATCAAAAATGGACTGGCCTTGCTCAACCTGAAGAGCAGCCAACACGTCAGCCCGTGAGGTCCGTTCGCGTCCCTCAACCGTGACTTCTGAGAGGCGAAATCCAACACTTACAATGCCAGCGTCAACCTTTGAGACAACGTATGTGCCTGCTGCAGCAATGTGTCCGCCAACAGCAAGCCCATAAATCACCGCTGCGGAGACAAACACGCCCGTAGAGACTGCCACCAATGATTTTGGCAACCGCCCCTCGCGGATAGCCTCCACAACACGTGAAATCCGGCTCGGTGGTCTCTGCCCCCGGCGACCAAACGCAGCGCCAGACTTAGCTTTGCGGCGCCCGGGTGCCACAGAACTTGTCCGCCTCACCGCCTGCCCCTTACGGGCAGCCGCACTCRYGCCACGGCTGGCWGTCTTGCGTGCTGGCYTCTTKSGTTCTTTCACCGATCGCATGAGGCATCCTCCACCATCCACCGGACAAGTGCGCCATACGACATGCCTTCATGYGCYGCTAGCTCAGGAACRAGCGAAGTGGGTGTCATGCCAGGYTGTGTATTGACTTCCAGCARAATGAGCTCCCCCTTCACTTCRTCAAAACGAAAGTCCGCCCGCGTCACCCCCCGGCAACCAAGCGAATCATGTGCCGCACATGTCACGTCTTGAACTTGTTTATTTATATCGGATGAGAGTCTKGCAGGCACYACGTGAACAGAGCCACCACTCGAGTATTTTGCCTCATAGTCGTARAAAGCTGTGTTTGCAGTGATCTCTGTGACATTTAAGACTCGGTCTCCCATCACCGCGCAGGTGAGTTCGCGCCCMGGGATRTATCGCTCCACCATCACSGTCTCRCCAAGRTCCCATTTAGCCGATGCCAATTCAGCTGGCGGACGRTTTTCTCCYTCMCGCACGATGAAAACACCAACACTTGAMCCTTGATTGTGYGGCTTGATGACGTAGGGCGTATCCATAACGTGCCCGCGTGCCGCTTCCTCCCGACTAACCAACAGGCTCTCAGCAACAGGAAGCCCTGCGGCCCGAAACACAGCCTTCGATTTCGGTTTATCCATTGCAAGAGCCGACGCCAGCACACCAGAGTGCGTATACGGAAGGCCCATGACCTCCAACAACCCCTGAACACAGCCGTCTTCGCCCCACGTCCCATGCAGGGCATTGAAAACCACATCTGGCGCGACCTCTGCCAGTACCTTGGCAATATCCCGACCCGCATCAATCTCGCTGACCTCAAACCCTTCGCTGCGCAGCGCTTCCGCACACCCCTTACCAGACGACAAGCTCACTTCTCGTTCAGCTGACCAGCCACCTTTGATGACGGCTACATGTTTGAACTCACTCATGCCTTTTGTCCCTCAGAGGTAACGCCGATCCGACGAATTTCCCACTCAAGCGTCACACCGCTTGTTTCCTTCACCCGCGCCCGCACGTCTTCGCCCAGCGCCTCGATGTCGTTTGCCGTCGCCGTGCCAGTGTTGATAAGAAAATTGCAGTGTTTCTCGCTCACCTGCGCCCCACCGCGCTTCAGCCCTCGACATCCCGCAGCATCAATGAGTTGCCAGCTCTTCTGCCCCTCAGGGTTTTTGAAGGTCGAGCCACCAGTACGAGTACGGATAGGTTGCGTCGTCTCACGGCGTTCTGTGATGGCATTCATACGGGCCTCAATGTCATCCCGCACGCCCACAGCCCCTTGAAAAAGAGCGCTGGTGAAAAACACATCAGTCGACACCCCAGAATGTCGATAGCTGTAACCCATGTCCGCCAAGCTGAAGGTGACCTTCTCACCCGTTCGAGCGACACCGTTCGCCGAAACCAGCACATCTTTGGTTTCTTTCTCATAGGCGCCGCCATTCATGCGAAGCGCGCCACCAATGGTACCGGGAATACCGCGGAAAAATTCCAATCCGGCAATGCCAGCTTCCATCGCGGTACGCGCAACGGCCATGTCGAGCGCAGCAGTTCCTGCCCGCACCTGCTCTCTTGGCAACACCTCAACAGACCCAAATGTCTTACCCATGCGGATCACGACTCCAGGCACGCCCCCATCGCGCACCAGCAAATTAGACCCGACCCCAACAACCGTGACAGGTACATCGCTCGGGCACTCAGAAAGAAACGCTGCAAGATCATCCACATCCACAGGACGAAATAACACCTCGGCGGGCCCTCCCACCCGAAACCAGGTCAACGGTGCCAAGGGTGCATCGGGGATTAACTGTCCCCGCACCTCTGGCAATCCGTCGATCAGGTGTGATGTCACCATGCTCATTTACCTGATCCCAGTTTTTCGAGCTGTTCAGGAAGAGCGTTGGCCCAATAAGTGATGCTGCCTGCACCAAGGCAGACAACCATGTCACCCGGCTTCGCCAAATCAGCAATCACAGCCGGTAATGCTTCAGCACCTTCAAGCGCAACCACATGCCGATGCCCCCGGTCGCGCACACCCTGCACCAAACTGTCGCGATCAAATCCTTCAATCAGCTTTTCACCCGCCTCGAAGACAGGGGTGACGATCACCGTGTCAGCATCATTGAAACAGGCGCAGAACTCATCAAACAAGTCACGCAGACGCGAATACCGGTGCGGCTGAACGACGGCAATAACACGCCCCTCGGTCGCAGAACGCGCAGCTTGCAGCACTGCGGAAATTTCAACGGGATGGTGTCCGTAGTCATCATAAATCGTTGCCCCATTCCAGGTACCAACAAGAGAGAAACGACGCTTCACACCGCCAAACCCGGCGAGCCCCCTTTTTATGGCCTCGTCKGAAATACCCATCCGGTGGGCAACCGCRAYCGCCGCCAGYGCGTTCAGCATATTGTGGTGCCCCGGCATGGCGAGGCGAAGCCCCTTCATCTCTCCTTCAGCACCGGACTTGCGATCCTTCATGCTGACATCAAAAACCGTGACCGCCCCGTCCATCCGCACATTGGACGCACGTATGTCTGCCTGGGGGCTGGTGCCATAGGTGATGAGCGTGCGGTCACCCACCCGCCCCATCAAAGTCTGAACTTCAGGATGATCTATGCACAGAACAGCAAACCCGTAGAACGGGATGTTTTCAACAAAACGAACGAATGCATCGCGGATCGCATCAAAACTTCCGTAATGGTCGAGATGCTCTGGATCGATATTCGTGACCACAGCGATGGTTGCGGGAAGCCGGATGAATGTTCCATCRCTTTCATCAGCCTCAACCACCATCCAATCACCCGCSCCAAGACGKGCRTTGGTGCCATAGGCGTTGATGATCCCYCCRTTRATKACCGTCGGGTCGATGTCTGCAGCATCAAGAAGCGCCGCGACCAGCGACGTCGTTGTCGTCTTGCCGTGTGTCCCCCCAATCGCCACACAGGATTTGAGCCGCATAAGTTCAGCAAGCATCTCGGCCCTGCGCACTACCGGCAAAAGACGCTTCCGGGCTTCCATGAGCTCCGGATTGTCTCCCTTGATAGCTGAAGACACGACGACAACTTGCGCATCACCGAGATTGTCAGCCGTTTGACCAACCATAACTTTGATACCCAGATCACGCAGTCGTTTGACGTTGGCGCTCTCCGCTGCATCAGATCCCTGCACTGTGTAGTCGAGATTATGCATCACTTCCGCAATACCACTCATGCCAATGCCGCCGATCCCGACGAAATGAATAATGCCCATGTCGAGCGGTGCCGGTCTCATGTGTTGTTTCCTTCCGTACGCCCCGTGTCTGCCGGAGCCGCCAGCGTATCTTGTTTCTCTGGTGCGTTCAGCGCGCCTGTTTGGCGCCGCGCCGTTCGTTCAACAAGGTCCGCGAGCGCTTCAACCGCATTGGGTTTTCCTTGTCGCTTCGCTGCTTCGGCTGCCTGGATCAATCTGGCTTCATCAGCAAAAAGCGCCGCTAGAAAATCGCTGAGCACCTCCGCAGTAAAATCGTTCTGTTCCATCATCCACGCGGCCCCCGCAGTCGATAGAATTTCTGCGTTGGCTTTTTGATCCTGATCCAGTGAATGAGGAAGAGGCACCAGAATAGAAGGCCGACCAATAACGCTGAGTTCGCTCACGGTGGAGGCACCTGCACGCCCGATCACCAGATGAGATTGAGCAATCTGCTCCGGCATATTTGCAAAAAAATCGGAGAGGGTCACAGAGACATCCGCATCTTCATATACAGCTCGCACCCGTTCGACATCTTCCGGGCGGCATTGTTGCGTCAACACCAATCTGCGCCGCACACCTTCCGGCAGGGCAGCAATAGCGAGGGGCACAACATCGCTCATCACCCGCGCACCTTGACTACCGCCAAACACAAGAAGCCGGATAGTGCCACCGGCGGGCGCTTCATAAGGCACATTGCTGACAGCAAGCACCGCATCGCGCACAGGGTTGCCCGTCACCACAAGTTTGGGGGCGTCCCGCTCTTTCAAATATCGAGGCGCCGGAAAAGTCGACGCGATCGCATGGACAAAAGGCGCCATCACCTTGTTAACCCGCCCGAGAACTGCGTTCTGTTCGTGCACAATCGTCGGCACGCGCCGCAGGATGGCCGCCAACATGGGAGGCAGCGTCGGATATCCTCCAAAACCAATAACGAGGGAGGGTTTCGCCCGCCCCAAAATCGCTAGAGATTGGCTTGTTCCACGTATAATTTTTCCCGCCGCGCCAAACAATCCACTCAACCCGCGTCCGGAAAACGTCGCCGCTGGAACGGAAAAAATGTCTGCCCCCGGGAACAATTGGTCAAACCGCTGAACCCGCTCATCGGTAATGAGGACAATCTTGTGCCCCCGACGGCCAAGCTCTTGAGACAAAGCCTGCCCAGGGAACAAATGCCCACCGGTTCCACCCGCCGCRATCATAATSGGYCCCGCAATWGYGGAARCAYTRTCTGTCAYGCAAATGCYCTCCACTCTTTSGGCTGYGCACCYGCATGRACYCGAGAKCGSGTKAGMGAMARCAACATSCCRGTTGCAAAGGCCAGGGCCAACAAGGACGAGCCACCATATGAAATAAACGGCAGTGTCATGCCCTTGGCAGGCATCAGGTTGAGATTGACGGATAGGTTGATGAGTGCCTGGGAGCCAATGAGAAGCGTCAGGCCACAGACAGACAATTGCACAAAGAGGTTGGTCTCCTCGAGCGCGCGCATCAACGTGCGGATCACGATGAAGGAAAACAAACCAATAATCAGAAGCCCGGCGAGCACGCCGAACTCCTCTGCAGCAACAGCGAAAACGAAATCTGTATGTGCATCCGGCAGGATGAGCTTGACAGATCCCTCGCCCGGACCGCGTCCAAAAAAGCCACCCGCGCGCACAGCTTCCATCGCCCGGTCAATTTGATAAGTGTCTCCGGACGCCGGATCCACAAACCGATCTACCCGGCTCGCCACATGCGGTACCAATTGATAGGCAGCAACGGCACCACCAATACCCACCGCACCCAGCCCAATGATCCAGATCCACGAGATGCCGACCATGAAAAGCATGCCACCAAACACAAGCGTCACCAGGCTCGCCTGCCCAAAGTCAGGTTGTAGGACCAGAAGAGAGACAAACATACCGTAGGAGACAAAGGCAAGGACCATGCCCAGCGCGCCCTTCGTCTTACTCCCCTCAGAAAACATCCAGGCCGCCACAACAACAAAGGCGGGTTTGACAAATTCAGAGGGTTGCAACGAAAACCCCGCAATATAAAGCCACCGGGTCGCCCCTTTGATTTCCGGACCGATCAACAATGTCCCGACCATCAAAACAATACCGCCGAAAAAGGCAATCGTTGCGATGCGACGAACCTGCCGTACAGAGAGAAATGACACACCAAATATGATGGCCAACGCAGGCACGAGAAACATGGATTGCCGATAAACAAAGTGAAACGTATCCAGCGAAAGCCGATTGGCGACAGCCGGACTTGCAGCGAGCGTCAGAACAACACCGAAGGCCACAAGCATCAAAATCGCCACCACCGTCCACCGGTCAATGGTCCACCACCATTTGGAAAGTTCAGAGCGATTGGCACGTGAAAGTCTGATCATGCGGCCGCCCCTCCTACCTTGAACGCCTTCAGCGCAGCACCGACCATGTCGCGGAAGGCATCCCCCCGCGCCTCAAAATTCTTGAACTGATCGAAAGAAGCACAGGCCGGCGACAAGAGCACCACAGGCCGCCTGCCCTCCTGCGCCGCCTGAACTGCAGCTTGAACGGCTGCCGCAACGGCAGCGTCCAGTCGTTTGGCGTCTACTGCCTCAACATGGGTAGACAGTGTTTTGCTAAACGCAGGAGCCGCTTCCCCAATAAGGTAGGCACGTGCAAGCTTTGGAAACCAAGATGCAAGAGGCTCTATGCCCCCTGCTTTGGGAACACCACCCGCAATCCAGAAAATGTCGTCATAGGCATCAAGTGCCTTGGCCGCGGCTTCCGCATTGGTGGCCTTACTATCATTGACGAACAAGACACCGGCTTCTTCAGCAACAATTTCCATCCGATGAGCCAGACCAGGGAATGTGCGAAACGAAGCAAAAATACGATCCGGTGCAAACTCCAGCGTCCGCCCAACGGCATAAGCAGCAGCGGCATTTTGCCAATTGTGCGTCCCGGCAAGGGTCTTCAGGCCCTTCAGGTCACCCGAACGATCTGTTTTTCCAGATTGGCTGTCGTATAGAATTCCATCCAGCACACAGACTCCGCGCCCCAGAGATTTTTTGACGGAAACAGGGACCAAGGTCGCCGTCTTACGCCCACATACAGACGTGCAAATCTCAGACGAAAGCACATCATCAATCCCGACAATCGCCGTATCACCTTCTAATTGATGTTGAAACAAACGGGCTTTCACGGCCGCGTAACGCGCAAGCGTTCCATGACGGTCAATGTGGTCAGGTGTGATATTGAGCAACACAGCTATGTTGGGCCGCAATGTGGGAGCCAGATCAATCTGGTAAGAGGAAACTTCCACCACATAAACGGTGTCGGATCTGGGCGTCCCGAGATCAAATACCGGCTTGCCAATATTACCGCCAACCTCAGCACGGTGTCCATTTGCGTTGATCATGTGACCAATCAGCGCCGTCGTCGTCGACTTACCATTCGTTCCGGTGATGGCAACAATGCAAGCGTCGGGGTTGAGCGAGCGGATCTCGTTCTGAAACAGTTCAACATCGCCCAAAATCGGAACACCCGCACTCTGTGCCCGTTTAACAATCTCATGAGGTTCAGGGTGTGTGAGCGGAACGCCGGGCGCCAAGACAAGCGCAGCCATCCCCTCAAGCGAGGTCGAATTAAGGTCGCAAATCGGAATGCCCGCCTCAGCCGCCGCAGTGCGTTGCAGCTCACCATCGTCCCACGCCAACACATCCGCCCCACCCGCTACAAGCGCACGCGCCGTTGCAAGCCCGGACGCACCGAGCCCAAAAACAGCAACCTTACGGTCTTTATATGCGCGCGCAGCAAGCACCTGACGCTACCTCAATTTCAACGTTGCCAGTCCGGCCATCGCCAGAACCACAGAAATAATCCAAAACCGAATGACGATTGTCGCCTCCGCCCATCCCTTTTGTTCAAAGTGATGATGCAGGGGTGCCATGCGGAAAACACGTTTGCCTGTAAGTTTGAAACTCGCGACCTGGACAATGACCGAGACGGCTTCCAGGACAAAAAGACCGCCGATAATTCCAAGCACCAATTCATGCTTGGCGACCACAGCAATCGCCCCAAGCGCGCCCCCTAGAGCCAACGAGCCGGTGTCACCCATAAAGACCGAAGCCGGAGGCGCGTTGTACCAAAGGAAACCAAGCCCGGCGCCCAGCAGTGCCCCGCAAAATACAGCCAGTTCGCCAGAGCCCGGCACAAAGTGGATTTGCAGATAGTCAGAGAAAACCGCATTGCCTACCAGATAGGAAATGAACCCGAAGCTCGCTGCGGCAATCATGACCGGCACGATGGCAAGCCCGTCCAGTCCATCGGTGAGATTGACAGCGTTAGACGCTCCCACAATCACAAAGATGCCAAAGAAGAAAAAGAAGCTACCGAGAGGGATCAGCAAGTCTTTCAAAAATGGAACGGCAATCGACGTTGCGAGTTCTGCGGGTGCAACCTGCATCAGCGCGTAAACCGCCACCGCTGATATTGCAGCCTCCAAAACGAGTTTCAGTTTACCAGGGACACCATCGCTCGAAGATTTCGATACCTTCAAATAGTCATCGGCAAAACCCACGGCGCCAAAACCCAGCGTCACCAAAAGCACTATCCAGACATAGGCATTGTGCAGGTTCGACCAAATCAAAACCGATGGCACAAGCCCTAATAAAATTAGGAAACCACCCATCGTGGGTGTACCCTTTTTCGTCAGCAAATGTCCTGCAGGTCCATCTTCGCGAATAGGCTGCCCATGGGTCTGGCGCGCGCGCAGCGCTCGAATAACCGCAGGCCCAAAAAGAAAACTGACAAGAAATGCCGTCACAGTCGCCCCGCCAGTGCGAAACGTGATGTACCGAAACACATTAAGCCCAGGCACCTGGTCGGCATATTGCGCCGCTAAGTCAAACAGCATCTACGAGCTCCTCGTGATTTTGGACGCAGCCGCGTCATTTTCAGTTGCCAACAGGCCATCAACCACCAGCCCCATACGCGATCCCAGTGATCCCTTAATCATCACAGCGTCCCCATCACACACATCGCGGACAAGCATGCTCAGAAGCACTTCAGAATTTTCGGCATACCCGCCCTGACGTTCAACAGGCAGCGCGTCATAGAGAGATTGCATAAGCGGGCCACAGGCATAGACACAATTGATATTCTTGTCGTTCAGCGCGCTGGCAAGATCCTGGTGGATCATTTTTTCGTCGACACCCAGTTCCAACATGTCACCCAGAACCGCAATGCGGCGCGCGCGGCCAGAAACATCTGCGCCAGCCAGCGTTGCAAACGCCGCTTTCATTGACGCTGGGTTAGCATTGTAGCTTTCATCGATCAGAAGGAATTGCCGGTCTTTCGCGCGCACAATGTGTCGTTCGCCACGCCCCTTGGGCGCCACAAGCTTAGCAAGGCTCATACCCGCGAGAGCGAGATCGCCTCCCATTGCAGAGACAACGCCCAAAAGCCCGAGCGAGTTCATAACAAGATGCATGCCTGGCGTGCCAAGCTTATAGGTCATGGGCTGACCACAAACCATCGCAGAGATGCACGAGCAAGTCGCATGCAGGGCGCTTTTTTCCAGCTGCACATCCGCACCAACACCTTCGCCAAAACTGATGATCTGTTTAACGCCACAAGCTTCCGCACGGGCTTTCAACCGGTCATGGTGTGGATTGTCAAAGTTGATCACAGCGGTACCGCCGGCTTTCAGACCCTCGAAAATCTCTCCCTTTGCATCAGCAATTTGTTCAACACTCTCGAAATGCGCCATATGGACCGCATCAACGCGGGTCACCATGGCAACATCTGGTTGCACAAGCTGCGTCAGCGGCACGATTTCGCCTGGATGGTTCATCCCGATTTCAAAAATGGCCCATTGCGTATCCGCAGGCATGCGCGCCAGCGTCAGCGGCACGCCCCAATGATTATTGTAGGATGCGGCTGAGGCATGGGTCCGCCCTTGGTCCTCGAAAATCGCGCGCAGCGCTTCCTTCGTACTTGTCTTGCCAACACTACCCGTGATGGCGGCAACTTTGGCAGAGGTCCGCGCCCGGGCCGCGCGCCCCAAAGCATTCAAGGCAACAAGTGTGTCCTCAACCACAAGCAACGCATCATCGGCAACACCCGGACAAGGCCGGGAGACCAGGGCGGCTGCGGCCCCTTTGGCAATCGCATCGACAACATGTGCGTGACCGTCGGAATTATCTCCGTTTAGTGCAACAAAAAGGTCGCCTAGTTCCAGAGTGCGCGTATCGATAGACACGCCCGTTGCGGACCAGGTGCCTTGCACCTTGCCGCCAGTCGCCGCTGCAGCTTCCTCAGCTGTCCATAGCGCGTCACTCATGCGCCTCTCCTCGTACAGCTGCACTCACAGCGTCATGATCCGAAAACGGCACGACTTCATTGCCAATGATCTGACCTGTTTCGTGCCCTTTACCCGCGACAACGAGGCAGTCGCCCGTTTGCAATAGCCCAACAGCTTCTGCAATCGCCGCCGCGCGGTCACCAATTTCACGCAGCCCTGACCCACCCGCCAAGATGGCAGCCCGAATGGCGGCAGCATCTTCAGATCGAGGGTTATCATCTGTCACGATAGCTATATCGGCGGATTGCGACGCAATTTTGCCCATTTGAGGGCGCTTGCCACTGTCACGGTCGCCACCGCACCCAAAGACCACAACCAGCCGTCCACTAGTGTGCGGGCGCAGAGCCATCAGGGCTGTCTCAAGTGCGTCTGGCGTATGAGCGTAGTCGATGAATACCGTCGCCCCATTATCCAAATGCGCCACATTCTCCAACCGCCCTTTGGCTCCCACCAGATTTTCCAATGCTCTGAAAGTCTGCGTGGGGTTACCCCCAAGCCCAATAACCAGCCCCGCAGCCACCAGCGCGTTGGACGCTTGAAACGATCCAACCAGCGGCAATTGAATTTCATAGTGAACACCATCGTGTACAACCTGCAGACGCTGGCCCCTGGGTTCTGCCTGCAGACCTTCAAGGCAAATGTCACGACCCTTGCGACCCACTGCGATGATGCGATGTCCGCGTGCCCAGGAAACCGCCTCAAATTCTTGAGCATTTTCAGCATCCACATTGATGACGGCCACACCGCCCGGCCCCATCACTTCGCCAAAGAGCCGCATTTTGGCATAAAGATACTCATCAAACGTCGCGTGATAATCGAGATGGTCTCGCGTCAGATTTGTAAAAGCAGCCGCTGAAATCCGAACACCGTCAAGCCGATATTGCGCCAGACCGTGACTTGAGGCCTCAAGAGCCAGATGGCTCACTTTGTCTTTTGTGAGCAGTGCAAGTTCCGCATGAAGCCGGACAGGGTCGGGTGTTGTATGCTCCAGCGGACRCACGCCGTCTGGCCCAACGATGCCCACGGTTCCGAGACTGGCAGCGCGAAAACCAAAACTGGCCCAGATTTCCCGCACAAAAGTGGCAACAGATGTTTTGCCATTCGTGCCGGTAACAGCGGCAACAGTATCAGGCTGATCGCCATAAAACCTAGACGCAAGCATTGAAAGCCTGCGACGCGGGTTCCGGTCAGTAAGAACGGGGACATTGCTTTCAACAACAACACCCGGCGCGCACAACACAGCAGCTGCACCTGCGGCGACCGCATCGGGCACAAATTTCGCACCGTCGGCTTTGACACCAGGCAACGCGGCAAACAGATAGCCTGCTTTCACCTCGCGGCTGTCTGCTGTCAGACCGACAATATCAGTCGCACCCACCTCATCAGAGAGTGTGTGGTCTGGTCCCGCGAGAAGTTGGAGTTCCATAAGCCCTACTCCGCCGCCAGAAGGGAAGCAGCCTGGATCGGCGCATCCCAATACCCAACAGGGCGAAGACCAAGAATAGGAGCGATGCGCCGTACGACTCTGGATGTAACAGGTGCCGCGTTCCACCCTGCCGTTGCATACCCGTAACTGGTTTCGGTCGGCTGTGGCTCATCAAACATAATGATCATGGCATAGCGCGGATCATTCGCTGGAAAGGCACTCAAGAATGAGGTTAGAAGAGCACTCCGCGAATACCCGCCTGCCTGCGCTTTCTCAGCAGTCCCGGTCTTTCCCATAACAGGATAGCCAACCACATCAGCATTGCGCCCGGTCCCTCGTTCAACAACAAGGCGCAAAAGGGCCCGCATGGCATCGCTCGTCTCGGACTGCAGAACACGCACGCGAGATACCGGATCGGTTTGTCGAACGAAGGTCGGCTGAACAGCAAAGCCGCCATTGATAAGTGCAGCACTCGCTGTAACAACTTGAAGGGGAGATACTGACAATCCATGCCCGTATGAAATGGTCATCGTCGAAATGTCGGTCCAGCGCGCTGGCAACAATGGCCGCCCCACTTCCGGCACCTCAAGAACAGGGCGCGTCAGAAGCCCCAGCCGATCAAGGAATTCACGATGCTCCTCCCGCCCCAGATCGAGAACCATTTTCGCGGTACCAATGTTAGACGAATGCATGAAAATTTCAGGCACAGTGAGGAACCGCTTTTGAGCGTGGTAGTCGCTAATCGTGAACCGGGAGACACGGATCGGCTCGCGGGCATCGTAGCGTGTCGTCAAATCAATGCGCCCGGAATCAAGCGCTGCAGCAACACTGAATGCTTTGAACGTTGATCCCATTTCGTACACACCGAGCGTTGCTGCGTTGAAGCGCGCACGTTCAGGTGAAGACATCGGGTCATTTGGGTCAAAGTCTGGCAAGGACGACAGAGCCACAACTTCGCCGGTCGTAACATCAAGCACGATGCCAACAGCCGCTTTTGCCGAAAACTCCTCCAGAGCGATCAACAGCTCGCTGCGAAGAGCATGCTGCACCCGCAGGTCAATCGAAAGAGCAAGCGCCTCGGTCGCCCCCTCCTCTGCACGATCTATAAAATACTCAATGCCAGCAATACCGCGATTGTCGATATCAACCCCGCCCAGGATATGAGAGGCCATCTGACCATTGGGGTAGACACGTTTTTGTTCGCGCTGAAAAGCAAGCCCCGGCTGACCAAGGTTATGAACGGCAACCTGTTCCCGTGGCGTCATATCCCGCATCAGCCAAACAAACGCGCGATCACTGGACAGTTTCGCCTCCACCGCGCTCCGGTCCAGCTCAGGCAAGACCGAGACCAACAGGCGCGCTGTTTCTGTTGGGTCTTGAACCTTGCGGGCGTCAGCATAAAGCGAGGCCGTGATAATGTCGGTCGCCATGACCTCGCCATTTCGATCGACAATATCCCGGCGCTGCACAGGTGCTGGGCGCTCAACAACCGCAACACGGACAGAACTTGCATCAGAGGGAGACAGGCCAAGCATCAATAAGCGGCCCGCAACGACAGAGAAAGCCATCGCGAAGCAAACAAGCGTCAGCATTATCCGACGACGCCCATTGTCAAGTCTCTTGGCCTCAGGTGCGAGCGTCCCGGCAGGAGCTGTAAACTGCGACCGCGCAATGAGGTCGTGACCCAATTTGGGCGACGGACCAGAAAACTGCGGTGTGCGTGTCCGCCGTCCCATCAGCGCACCTCACTGTCTGACAAAGGAGCAGCACCCGCATAGCCACCCAGGGCATTTCGCCCATTGGGCCCAAACAAATTATTGTCGCGCCGCGGCATCGGCAGATCATCAAATGTTGCAATTTGAGAAGCCTTCAACGGCACAAGATCAAGATGCCGGTCGGCAAGAGACTGCAAACGCTCCGGCTGGGTGAGATAGCTCCACTCCGCCCGCAAAATCCGTATCGCATCACGTTCATTCACAGTTTCCTGCACAAGCAATGCGCGTTCACGCTCCTGCGCTTCGACYTTATATTTGAGATTGTAAAGTCCGATGGARACSGCAATCACCAACACAACTGACAAGACATTGAGAAAGCGGATCATGCGAGGTCCCCCTGAAGCGTGGCAAAACGCCGAAGCCCAAGCGCATCAAGATCGAGCGGAACGGCGGCGGCACTTGTGCGCTTAGCGCCACGCAATCGCGCTGAACGCGAACGTGGGTTGATCTCAATTTCCGAYTTCCCGGCYTTCAGTGCGCCCCGYGTTACAGCATCAAAAGAGCTTGCAGCGCTGACAGAAATTTCAGGMARATGYCGYGACGGACGGCTGGCCTTGCCGGTTCGTTCCGTCAAAAAGCGTTTTACAATTCGATCTTCGAGGGAGTGAAAAGCAACCACGGCAAGGCGTCCACCTTCACAGAGCAACTCTTCCGCTGCAGCCAGTCCCCGCGCCAATTCACCCAATTCGTCATTGACGAAAATTCGCAGCGCCTGAAAAGTGCGCGTCGCCGGATGAACTTTACTGGCCTTGGCACGCGCACCCATCACTTCCGCAATTAGGGCAGCAAGATCCAAGGTGCGTTCAAATATCTGCGTTTCACGACGCTGTACAATTGCTTTAGCAACCGCCCGCGACCGCTTTTCCTCGCCATAGAACCAGAGGATTGAGGCAATATCCGCTTCTTCGAATTTATTGACTACATCAGCGGCGCTCACACCTTCGCTGCTCATCCGCATATCAAGTGGGCCATCGCCCTGAAACGAAAACCCGCGCTCTGCCTGATCAAGTTGCATAGACGAAACACCGACATCAAGAGCCACACCATCCACGCTCGTGCGATCAAAGCCTTCCAGCACCGACTGGATCAGGCTGCCCATATCTCCAAAACAGCCCTGCACCAGCGTCAAACGTCCGCCAAATTCTTTTTCCATCTCCCGCCCTCGGGCAATGGCACTCGGGTCTCGGTCAACAGCAACGACCTGACAATCCGCCGCAGCCAAAATAGCGCGCGTGTAACCACCCGCGCCAAACGTTCCATCGATATAGAGAGCACCATCTTTTGGCGCGAGCACATCAAGCACTTCCGACAGCATGACCGGAAAATGAGGAGAAGCGACCGGTTGCTGAGTCACGAAGCCCCCCCACCATCAGAACCCGCCCCACCTAGTGGGGGAGCGGCATAGGGGCTCTTAAGCAACGCCCCATGGCTCTCTGCTTCTGCAAGCACATCTGCCAGATAGCGCTCATAGGCCTGTGGTTCCCAAATCTGAAACTTATTGCCGAGCCCAACGAAAGTAATCTGGTCTGTAATGTTTGCTTTGACCATCAGCGTGTCTGGCAGGCTGACCCGACCATCCGCATCGAACATCAATTCTGCAGACTGTGCTTTCAGCATATTGGCGAGCACGTTCCGCTCCCGCGAAAACGGATCAAGACGGTTCAACATCATGTCGATTTCAGCGTCAAGATCCGGCCCACCGCCCTCGATGCACGGATCGATCAGAGAGGGAAAACAAATGATCCCGGCGAATTCCTGCGCAGCGGTGACACCACGGAACTTCGCAGGCACGGAAACCCGCCCCTTCGCGTCGATCTTGTTCGTAAATGTGCCCCTAAACGACAACATGCCGCRCNAACCCCCGTACCCTCAACTATTYCAACAMRACCGAGGACGATCCCRTCTAGTCCCGAGCGAGRCAGCCCCAACCCTCCATCACTGGCCGCATCTGGGTTGAGATGCCTCAGTCTCGGGAATATATGGGATATCATGGGACATCATGGGGGTCAACGGGATTAACCAGTAATGATGTGGGTTTATGCGGCTTTCAACGGCATTTACAGCTCCATATTAACCATTTTGACTTGAGAACATAAGATGAACATTGTCGTGCAGGGAGACTAATACCACGACATCTTGACGACCACCGGGGTCTCTCTACCAGCCGTAGAAAAGGGTAATAAGTCAGGTGGCCTGTAAGCCGGGTTCTGTGTACCCGGACGCGAACGCCCGAGCCGATGACCATTCATCTGGGACGCCCGTCGCCGAACGCCTCCTGCAACCAACCCGGACGACGATCCGAAAACAGATCTGGTGACGTTGCCGCCCCCTGTCATCCCTATTCGGTTTTGCTCCCGGTGGGGTTTACCCTGCCCACTCCGTTACCGGAATGGCGGTGCGCTCTTACCGCACCCTTTCACCCTTACCTTGGCCGAAGCCCAGGCGGTTTGCTTTCTGTGGCACTTTCCCTGAGGTCGCCCTCGCCGGGCGTTACCCGGCACCGTATTTCCGTGGAGCCCGGACTTTCCTCTGCCCCCATTGCTGGGAACAGCAGCCATCCAGCCACCTGACAGAGATAGAGATACGCCCTGGGTCCTAGCTTGTCGAGACACGGGCCTTATTGGGGAAAATTGAATTCCTTCCGCAACATCTCAAGCAACTTCAGGCTCGCCGCACTCAAATACCCTTCTCGCCGAACGATCGCCATCACCGGATGACGCGCATCGAGATCCCCCACAGAAATAGTCGAGAGCATGGCCGCCCCAATCTCCTCACCAACGCTGCTTTCAGGCAGCAGACCAATGCCAAAACCCGCCTCAATCAGCCGTTTTTGCGCCGTCAGACTATCGACAGGCGCCCAACTGATCGAAGCAATACCGCGCACCAGAAATTGGGCAAAAATGTTCTCAGCGGATGCTTCGCGATGCGCATAATCCTTCGGAAAGGCCAGCCAGTGGTCGGCGCGCAGGTCAGAAAGCTTTTTTACCCGGCCTCCTGCAAATCGGTGTTCTGGGGGACAGACAACAACCAGCTTTTCAGACGGCAGCGCGTGATTGGTAAGATCAGTCGAGGGGTCTTCCAGATAACGAAGACCGATCGATACCTCTCCACGACGCACGAGATCACTCACCCCATCACTCGTTGCGGTTTGCAGAGATAATTGCGCTTCGGGAAATTTCGCCACAAATTGCTTCAGAACCACCGTCAGGTGAGTGCTCGCCAGCGTCCCCACTGTGGCAAGAGACACCGGCCCGGCATTGCCTGAAGCAAGTGCGGTGACGGCTTCTCTCGCATCCCTTACCGCAGCAGCGACACGTTCAGCGTGAGGCAAAAGCACCTTGCCCGCCTGACTAAGCACCACACCACCGGAAATCCGCTCAAACAGCGGCACGCCGAGCTCGTCTTCGAGCAGCGCAATCCGGCGGCTGATAGCGGGCTGCGTTCGCCCCAACAGATCAGCGGCTTTGGAAAACCCGCCTGCCCGGTGAATAGCAATAAAGGTACTCAGCGCGTCAGAATCCATGAGTTCATCCATGCAAAAAATTGATCAACACTAGAAATAATATCAATTTTACGCATTCAATCACAAGCTCTAGTTTGAGGGAAATTCTGCATCCACCCGCAGATCCTCCTCACAGTAAAAGCGATCAGCATGAGCAAATCCAGACAGCCCGACACCGCCAAAACCTTCCGCGAGCTTCACCGCGCCTCCCAAGGCTTCATCATGCCCAACGCATGGGACGCTGGCACCGCTCGGATATTTGAAGCTGAAGGGTTCAAGGCCATCGCAACCACAAGCGGCGGCATCGCCTTCTCCCTCGCCAAACAAGATTATCAGGTCGCCAACACCCGCTACGCCGTCACGCAAGAAGAAATGTTTGACCGCATGCGGCAAATTGTTGAGGCGGTCAGCATTCCGGTGAACGGTGACTTGGAAGCAGGCTATGGAGATAGACCAGAAGACGTTGCACAAACCACTGTCATGGCAATAGAGGCAGGTCTGGCGGGCGGCAACATCGAAGACAAAAAGCCATTCGAGAATTCACTCTATGAGGAAGACCTAGCAGTTGAACGCATAGCAGCCGCACATGAGGCCATCGCATCACGCGCCAACGCTTTCGTGCTGACCGCACGAACAGATGCCTATCTATACGCATCTGACGACGCGCTTGGAACAGTTATACGACGCGCCAATAGGTTCTTCGAGGCGGGGGCGACGTGTGTTTTCGCACCAGGGTTCGCCGACATTGAGACAATCAAATTGATGGTCAAGGAGGTCAATGGACCAGTCAACACCGTCGTCGGCCTCTCCTCCGCTAAAGGCAATGCACATGAGATGATCGATGCCGGTGTTCAACGGATCAGCATAGGGGGCAGCCTGGCGCGTTCTGTTCTCAGTTACGTGCGCCAGTGCGCAAAGGACCTGCGGGAGACGGGCAGCTTCGATTTCCCGTCCACGCAAATTTCCCAATCCGACCTCAACACACTCTTTGCCAGATCGACAGAATAAGAGCCGCCCCTCCGAGGCGGTTGATTAGAGATTTGACTTGGATGGGTCCAAAGCATCGCCAGACACCTGTGCCTGAGAACGTGTGCCTAACAGAACCATGACGGCAATCAGCGTCAGCACGCTCAATCCGCTCGCGAGCGAGAACAAGGTGACATATCCCAGGGCATCTGCGATCAGACCACTGACCATGGAACTCACCATATACAAGAAGAGCTGGGCGGAACTCAGCACGGAGAAATCCGTCGCCGATTGCGACCCGGCACTCCATTTCATGAAATAGGAGTAGAGCACCACAATTTCTACGTAGCGGATCACGGTATCCGCCATCGCCGCCGCAATAGCGAACTCCGGCGGCAGCCCGTCAGCCAACGCAACACCGACAAATGCCAGATAGCAGGCGAGCCGCGCAATGCAGAGACCGATTAGACAGGACCGCACCCCAAAACGTCGTATCGCAAGGGCAGCAAGGAATGAGCCAGCCACGCCGATGGTGGCGCCAGAGGCACCGCTCAGCACACCGATCGTGGTCATGGAGAAACCAAGATCAACCAGAAACGGGATCTCCATCGCCTTGAACAAGCCTTCGCTGCACCGAAAAACAAAGGCGAGCATCAACACAGACCAAATGCCAGGCTTGCGAAAAAATCGTTTGAGCGATGCCAATTGTCTTTGTGTTTTGGGATCGACAGCTTTTTCTCGCAGAAGCCAGACCGGCAAGGCGGCGAAGGTTGTCAGCACAACCATCACCAACATCGCGCGTTCCCAGCCGATCAGATCGTACAGCAGCAATGTGCCCATACCACCAATCAACACACCAGCCCCAACACTAGCACCTTGTATGGCGCTCCCTATGGGCCGGTCTTTCACATCCAGATGATCGACAGAAAAACCATCAGCCGCAGCGTCCTGAGTGGCGCTGGCAAATGCCACGACCAAACCGATCCCAAACACCCACCAATAGTCAACCGCCAGGTTAAGCTGCGAAAGCACAACCATGCCTCCGATCACCAGCATCTGTGACGGCAGGAGCCAGGACCGGCGACGCCCCAGCCGCTTCGACCAGAACCGGTCGATCAAAGGCGCCCACATGAATTTGAACACCCAGGGAAGCAGAAGAAATCCTAGAAACCCCAGAAATGACAACGGCACATCGCTCTTGCGCAAAATCGCAGGCACGGCGAGAGCAAACGCATACATCGGGATCGCCTGCGCCAGGTACAGACCCCCTATAGCGGCGATCACACCGTTACGTCTGGTCCAGAAACGCTCCCACACGATCAGTTCTTTCACACTACGCCAGTCAGAAACAATTCAGCCTGCGCCTGTCCCTCTTCGCGTGTGGCGACAGTCACCACCGGCCAGCCAAAACCCCGGCTCAGCGCCCCGTCATCCGGAGGCGGTCCATTCCCCCGTACGCGAACCATGCCAAGACAGATTTTCTGCAAATGGGGTTTCAGTTTTTTGAAAATAATCGCCTGTTCCCGCCGGTGCTCCGGTGCCATGGGCTCCATCACTTCCTCAATGACAGAGATCAGAACAAACGGGTCAACCCGGTCACCAAGTGACTGCAGGGAGGCCAAGTAAGCCTCCCCATCTTTCTCACTCCAAGGGTCCTGAAAGACACTCCAGAGGATCGCACCCTCTGTTTTGGTTTCAAACATTTCAACTCACCTTCAGGCTACCAGCGGTCATCCGCCGTTAGAATTGCGTTGCAAACCGCAAAGAGATCATCCGGCCAAAACCGTTGACGAAGAAGTTGCGGTTGGCAGACGCGGTAGGGTTTTGATAGGTGCGGTCCAACACATTACGAATGCCAAGCGACACCTTGTTGTTGGCATCGATTGCAAAGTCGGCCCCCATGTTGACGAGGAACGCACTGGCTATTTTGACCTGCACCGTTCCATCATTCTGGTCACGCTCACCAAAATAGACCGCTTCCGCATTGACAGACAGAGCATCCGTAATCTGCATGTCTCCATACCCTGTCAGACGCAGAGGAGGAGCAATCCGATTGTTGGGCAGGTAAGCATTCAGATCCCCATCACCCGTCGTATCGCGTTTACCTTCGGTCCAGCGCGCCAGCACACCAAGTGTCAGCTCATCTGTTGCGTCCCACTCACCGGTAAACTCGATCCCATAGATACGCTCTTTTTGCTGCTGCAGCTGGTTGAGCGTCGCATCGAAATTGGTTCCAAGGTCTGACGTGCTGACAAACCCGCTCAGGTTCGCACGCATGGTCATCCAGTCGCCTCTCACACCGAGCTCATAATTGTCGACCACAGCGGCTTCTATCCCCAGGCTGGAGAAGTCGACTATTGCGGGCACAACTGGAAAGGTTGCTGTTCCCGCACGGCGCGTAAAGGCACCGACATCAGGAATAGAAAAGCCCTGACTGAAACCACCATAGATCTCCATCTCATCGGTGACGAAGGCGACAACACCCAGGTTAAACACGGCCTCGCTGTAACTGAAGTCACCACCTGTCACTTGCGTAACCGGAATAACTGCAAAACCAGCAAAATAGGATGGTCGGGAAAAATCGCCTACTTCCAGTTCAAACCGCTCGTAACGCACACCCGCACGCACCTGCAGCCAATCTGTGAGTTTTTGATCCACCTGCATAAAGGCGGCATAGGAATCCTGTTCCATCGGCGCGATAACGGCCACCCCGTCTTGAAAATGCTGCTCTGTACTGTCGCGACTGATATCCACACCCCAAGTCACCTGCAGCCCAGAAATGATATCTGACAGATCGCTATCGATCGCCAGCTTCATGCCAAACTGTTCGGCCGTCAGTGTTGTTTGTCCATCAGGCGAGACCGGGGATAAAGCATTGCCCGAGAAATAGACAAACGGGTTCACCGCCGAGAGCAATGCATCGGCAAATCGTTTCTCTGTGTCGCTGTAGAACGCAAGCAGATCAACCGCGCCAAAGCCCGTGTTGCGGTTGAGATAGCGCGCATGAACATAGTGGGACTTTTCTTCCACTGACTTGCCGGTATAGGGAGCGGCAGAACTCACGCTAACGGGGCTGGTTCCGTAATTCGTGTAAAATTCCGGCTCCTGATCCAGACGGACGGCTTCCGCTGTGATTTCCACGCGCTGACCGTCAAATTCATAACCAAGGGTTCCGTTGAGATTGTACTTGTCTGAGTTAGAGAAAGCACCCTGACCCAACAACGGATCATCTGGCAGACGGTTACCATCCCCATCAAACGTATCGCGCACCTGTTCGCCAGACAGCGAGAGGAAGTAATCGAGATCACCCACCTGCCCTCGCGTGTTGACGGATACTTCTGGTGCGAGAGAGTCGCCGATGTCACCGGTGAACGCCCGTAGTCCGACAGACACACTTGTTTGCGGGGAGACCCCAGCACCACGGAGGGTGATGAAGTTGATAATGCCACCGGTCGCGCCATTGCCGTATATGCCGCTCGCTCCGTTGACGATTTCAATGCGTTCCACCTGATTGAGGTCGATCAGCGAAATCAGGCGAGAGGCGTTGCGCAAGGGTGTATTGCGTGACACGCCATTGACCAGCACCTGGATCGAACGCCCTCGGAAAGTCTCCGCAGCACCAGAGATCGTCTGATTGCTGGCACTGAACCCAGGAACAAGCCTTTCCAGCAAATCAGCCGGATCATTGGAAAGCTGCAGCTGACGCGCAATGTCCTCCCTCTCGATAATCACCACGGACCCCGGCATGGAAGAGACCGGACGCTCAGCCCGTGTCGCCGTGACCATGATCGGCCCCAGTTCCCTGGCAGTTTCCTCGGCCACCCCACTGGCAGTCCCCAAAATCAGCGCAAGCGCCGTCATTCCCGTCAAACGCACCATCACTCAGTCCCCTTATCTACAATTCGGCGGCGTTACAGACGAAAATCAGCACATTGCGGGCTTCAGTCGGCATAAACACCAAACAATTGCGGCGACATTATTAATAGTGATTATTAAATTCAATCGGGAAATATGGAACATCTCTTACAAAAAATTCGGACATGTTTGGCCGAAGGCGTCCGTCGATGCCAGGTACAAGAGCCCTTGTGATTGACCAATCGGACGCCCACATTCCCTCCATCAATCAATACAAAATCCCTGGGGGAAACCTAATGAAAGCAGCTGTCTATTACGAAACGGGAAGCCCGGACGTCTTCAAATATGAAGATGTGCCAGACCCAAAGTGCCACGAACAAGGCGTCATCATCCGCGTCGAAGCGGTAAGCATTGAAGGCGGAGACAGCCTCAGTCGCGCAGCCGGCGTGTTGGCCACCACCCCCCACATCGTGGGTTATCAGGCGGCCGGCGAAATAATCGAAGTCGGCAGTGAGGTCACCCACCTCAAGCCCGGCCAGCGTGTCACCACCGTCGATGCGTTCGGATCCCACGCAGAATTGCGGCCCGTGCCTGCGCGCAACTGCTGGCTCGTGCCAGATGGCATGGACATCAAACTGGCCGCCGCCATTCCTGTGCCTTTCGGGACAGCCGACGATTGCCTGTTTGAGTATGGTCACTTGAAAAAAGGCGAAACCGTTCTAATCCAAGCGGGTGCCGGGGCCGTCGGGCTTGCCGCCATCCAACTGGCCAAGCGCGCCGGGGCCACTGTTATTGCCACCGCCGGGTCAGCAGAGAAACTCGAACGCCTGAAAGAATTCGGTGTCGATCACGGTATCAATTACCGTGAACAAGACCTGGTCGCTGAGGTGAAGAAATTCACGGACAATCGCGGCGTCGATGTGGTCGTCGACCCCGTGGGCGGCTCAACATTGCAGAAAAGCATTCTGTGCCTCGCCTACAAAGGCCGGGTCTCGAGTGTCGGCCGCGCTGGCCGCGAAGGCATGAACGTTGATGTCAGCACCATGATGGGCGGCAATCAGTCTCTGTCAGGTGTTTTCCTGGGAATGGAAATTTTCTCAGACCGTGTGCACGACATGATCCAAGCACATGTGGATGACGTCGCCACTGGCAAGCTCAAAGTTGTGCTGGATGAGGAATTTCCCCTCAAAGATGCTGCGGCCGCACACGCACGCATTGAAGCACGCAAAGCATTCGGGCGGGTTCTCCTGATCCCGTGAGCGGTTAGCGCGCATCACGCAACAAACCCCGCACGCCTCAGCGTGCATCACGCAACAAACGAAGGGTGCCGACGGTCGAGAGATCGGCGGCACCATCGACCCGAGCTGGACGAAAATGCCGCTGGAAGGCAGTCACAACCCCAGCCGTCCCAGCGCCATAGCGTCCATCAACGACAATCCCATAACCATAGTCGGCCAGTTGGAACTGCAGCTCTGCCACGCTGTCTCCCCTATCGCCAGTTTTCAAAACGGGCCCATCTATATTTTCAACCGGCGTTATCCAATGTCCCACACCTTCAGATGCCAACCGCGCCCACGGGAACTTCTCTCCTGGGTCTGCCTTACGCCCCGGCGCCACATCTGAATGAGCAAGCACATGGGTACGCGCAATTCCTTGCCGAGAAACAACATCACGCGAAAGCGCAATGACGGCCTCAACCTGCTGCTCAGGAAAATCGGGATAGCCCAGATCGTGCCCGGGGTTGACAATTTCGACGCCGATAGACCGGCTGTTAATGTCAGTTACACCGCCCCACTCTGCGACACCTGCGTGCCAGGCCCTCTGAATTTCCTCCACCATGCAGACAATGCGACCATCTTCAAACACCAGGTAATGGGCACTTACCTGAGACTGCGCATCACACAATCTGTCCAATGCCTCCTCCCCACTCACCATGCCGGTATAGTGCAAGAGCAAGATATCAGGCGTCCCGAGAAGGCGCTCGTTCCAATTCGGTGAGGGGCGTCGGGAAATTTTATCTTGGAGTGGCATCGACAAACGGTTTCTCTTTCCGGGCTTGGCGAATATTGACAATAAGCACACCGATCAGCGAGACAATCCCCCCCAGAACCATGCGCGTGGTGATCGTATCATCAAGCAACATCACCCCGAAAAATATTGTAAAAAGCGGCGCGAGAAGCGTCAACGGCGCTGTCTGCGAGACTTCGTACCTCTGGAGCAGATAATAGATACCTGCATGCCCCACCAGACTTGAGGCGAAAGCCACATAGAAAATCCCTGACCATGCAAGCAGGCTGGCACTTTGCAGAACTTCCAACTGCCCTGTCTCAAAAGCAAACGATGCCCCCAGCAAAAAGGGAGCGGCGATGACGGCAACCCAAGCCTGAAGTTCAAAGACCCCGACATTCCTGATCTGGCGCTGAAAGATAGTCCCCAGAGATGTGACAAAAGCCGACGCTGCCACGAAGAAAATACCCGTCAGAAAAGTAAACACCGCCGGGTCAAAACTCATAATCATGACCCCGGAAAATGCCAGAAAAATACCCAGCCAGCGCCGCCAGTAGATCTGCTCCTTCAAGATGAGTACCGACATAACAGTCGAGATCGGCACGCCCAATTGAGTGACAATAGCAACAACAGAAGCGTCCGCCGATGCCAGCCCTAAGAAGAACAATCCGAAGCCAAGAGGGCCGGCACACAGGGCAATAATAATCACCTCGCGCATCCGGCCTTTCAGAACACGTAGAAAAGGAAAGAGCACCAACATCACAAGGGCAAACCGCAGCCCGCCAAACAAAAGCGGGGGAAAATGCTCAAGACTGACCTTGCCCGCAACCAGAGCAAAGCCCCAGATGAGATTGATCAGAACCATAAAGGCTGTGTGTTCACGCGTCATAGTGAGGCCATTCGATCCCGACACGACGGCAACGAGGGTCCGCCGCACTTGTCGTGTTGCACCCTCTTTAATGAAAGTGTCTTGCCAGAAGATTGCTTTGTTGGGAAATCAGCGGGCTTGGTGTTTTTCCTTTTCTCGCCCATCTAATTTCTCCCCGTCTCGTACCGTCTACAGTTTTCGATCTTTGGTAATTCGCTCATAAGCCGCGTTGATTACTTTGAGTTTTTCTTCCGCCAGGTGAATAAATTCCTCCGGCACTCCTCGCGAGACCAGCATGTCCGGGTGGTTCTCTCGAACCAGACGCCGATAAGCCTTTTTCAGACCATCATCTGAAATATCTGCCGTAACACCCAAAATCAGAAACGGATCTTCTTTGTCAGGCCCCAGGTGCCCCGCCTTGATCCGATTGCGCTCTAGCTCAGAGAACCCGAATATTTCTCCAACCCGTCCAATAAACTCCAACTCCTTCGGATGGATCTCATTATCTGCTTTGGCAATGTGATAAAGCGCGTCGAGCACATCTTCCAGCACACCCGGCTTGTCCTTGTAGATGTCTGCCACCTGGGAGGCATAAGCCTCAAATCCCGCGACATCTTTTTGAGCAATGGCGTAAATCCGGCTGACATTCTTCTTCTCAGCATCAGGCACCTGGAGAATTTCTTCAAACGCTCGGATTTCAGAGGCATCCACCACCCCATCCGCCTTGGCCATTTTGGCGGAAAGCCCGATCAGAGCGACCGTGAAAATGACCTCGTCATCCCGCAAACTCCGGTCGACAGCGAAATGCCCGGCCACAGCACCGACAAGCGCGCCCAGAGGTCCCCCAACAGCGAGACCGGCAGCAGCTCCAGCTAATTTTCCCCATACCGACATGCGCCGCACCATAGGGTGATTTGGTCCCTCGCGCGACACTCTTTTGTTGCCTCAAACTCACTTTATAAGGCCAGTCTCATGTTTTCTCAGCCGCCCTCTTGTGGCACCCTCCGCGCCATGAGCAGCCAAGAAAAATGGGACTTCTGGATCGACCGAGGGGGCACCTTCACCGATATCGTCGCGCGGACGCCAACCGGCGAACTGCGGGCACATAAACTGCTTTCTGAAAACGCCTCCCAGTACGAAGATGCGGCCCTCCAGGGCATGCGCGATCTGTTGGGCACGCCCGCGACCTCTCCACTTCCTGCCGACCGCATTGGCTCCGTCAAAATGGGAACCACTGTCGCCACCAACGCGCTGCTAGAGCGCAAAGGCGACCGTGTTTTGTTTCTCACCACCCAGGGCTTCGCAGATGCCCTCACAATCGGATATCAAAACCGCCCCCACCTCTTCAAATTGAAAATCGAAAGGCCCTCCATGCTTTTCGAGACCGTTGCGGAGATCAACGAGCGCGTGACAGCACAAGGCGACGTTCTGCAGCCGCTAGACGAAGCAGAAACACGCGCAGCCCTTGAGCGGGCGCATACTTCCGGCATCCGCGCCGTCGCAATCTGTTTCATGCACGGATATCGGTTCCACGCGCATGAACAGCAAGCGGCTGAGATCGCTCGCGAAGTCGGCTTCACCCAAATATCCGTAAGCCACACCGTCAGCCCGCTCATGAAATTTGTGAGCCGTGGCGATACCACTGTGGTGGACGCTTACCTGTCGCCCATCCTGCATCGCTATGTTGAAAAGGTCGCGGCCGCACTCGCCGCTTCCGATGAAGATCAAGCCCCACGGCTTTTCTTCATGCAGAGTTCCGGTGGCCTCACCGACGCCAATTTTTTTGAAGGCAAGGACGCCATCCTCTCAGGCCCTGCAGGAGGCGTCATCGGCGCCATTGAAACCGCCGACATGGCAGGCTTTGGAAAGATTATCGGCTTCGACATGGGGGGCACCTCAACCGACGTCTGCCACTATGACGGCACGTTGGAACGCACCTTTGAGACGCAAGTCGCTGGCGTGCGCATGCGAGCCCCGATGATGCAGATCCACACCGTGGCCGCCGGTGGCGGTTCACTGCTCCAATTCGACGGAGCCCGCTTCCGCGTCGGTCCACAAAGTGCGGGGGCAGACCCAGGCCCTGCGGGCTATCGCAAAGGCGGCCCCCTCACCGTCACCGACGCCAACATCATGGTCGGCAAACTTATCCCCGACTTCTTTCCTTCCGTCTTTGGTCCCAAGGCCGACCAACCTCTGGACACCGCCATCGTTCACGAAAAATTCGGAGAACAGGCGTGTGACATTCCAGGCCGCACAGCAGAAGAAATCGCAGACGGATATATCGCCATTGCTGTTGAAAATATGGCTCAGGCGATCAAAAAAATCTCCGTCCAGCGTGGTTACGATGTCTCCAATTACGCCCTCGCCTGTTTCGGCGGCGCGGGGGGACAACATGCCTGCCTGGTGGCCGACGCATTGGGCATGAGAAAAGTCTATTTTCATCCTTTCTCCGGCGTACTCTCGGCTTATGGAATGGGCCTTGCCGACATTCGCACCACCAGCGAGGAAGCCATTGAGAAACCCCTTACACCCAGCACTCTTGAAGCACTCAAGCCGATCATCAACGGGCTGGGCGAAAAGAACCGCAAACAGCTGACAGAACAAGGCCTGCGAGCAGAGAAAACCCAGACCACCACACGGCTTCATCTGCGATATGCCGGAACCGACACCGCCTTGGTGCTTGATTACACAAGCGGCGACATGCGGGAGGTTTTCGAACAGGCTCACCGAAAGCGCTTTGGCTTTTTCGATAGAGACCGGGATATTGTCATTGAAGCCCTGTCGGTGGAAACCATTGGCAAAGACACCAGTGTCAGTGAAAATCTGAGCGATCTGCCAGCCCGGGAAGGCGCTGCAAAGCCTGCGCGCAACATCCGCTTCTACTCCCAAGGGGCGTGGCACGCGGCAAGCGTCTTTATGCGCGACGCGCTCCGCCCAAGTGACAACCTCAAAGGCCCGGCCCTCATTATAGAACCCCATGCGACCATTATCGTAGAACCGGGCTGGAGTGCCGAGGTCACGACCCTCAACCACATCATTCTCACCCGCACTCAGGCAAGCGCCCTCACTCATGCCATCGGCACAAAAGTTGATCCTGTCATGCTGGAGATTTTCAACAATCTCTTCATGTCGATTGCCGAGCAAATGGGCTTCACTCTGGAGAAGACCGCCTACTCGGTGAACATCAAAGAGCGTCTCGATTTTTCCTGCGCCGTCTTCAACCGGTCAGGAGACCTCGTCGCCAATGCCCCTCACATGCCTGTGCATCTTGGGTCCATGGGCGCCAGCGTGCAGGCCATCATCGAACAAAACCCAGACATGGGACCGGGTGATGTCTACGTCCTGAACGCCCCCTACAATGGCGGCACCCACCTGCCCGACATGACGGTCGTAGCCCCAGTCTACGATGCGGCGGGAGAAACCCGTCTCTTCTATGTCGCAGCCCGGGGACACCATGCCGACATTGGTGGCATCGCGCCGGGCTCCATGCCTGCAACCTCACGCACAGTGGATGAAGAAGGTGTGCTGATCGACAATTTTAAACTGGTCGACAAAGGCCGGTTCCGCGAAACCGACATGCGCCATCTCCTGACCAGTGCGCCCTATCCTGTCCGCAACCCGGACCAAAACATTGCCGACCTAAAAGCAAAAGTCGCCGCCTGCGAGAAAGGAGCCCAAGAGCTCCACAAAATGGTAGCAAGCTACGGCCTCGAGATGGTTGAAGCCTATATGGACCATGTGCAGGACAATGCGGAAGAAAGCGTGCGCCGCGTCATCGAGGTGTTGAAAGACGCAACCTTCGAACAGAAAATGGATGATGGCTCAGTCATCAAGGTCGCCGTACGGGTGAACCGGCAGGCACGCACCGCCACCATTGACTTCACCGGCACCAGCCCCGTCCGACCCAACAATCTGAATGCCCCGTCAGCGGTCTGTCGCGCCGCTGTGCTCTATGTGTTTCGCTGCATGGTGGATGACGACATTCCCCTCAACGCAGGCTGCCTCAAACCTCTCACTCTCATCATTCCAGACGGGTCCATGCTGAACCCTGCCTACCCAGCCGCCGTCGTCGGCGGTAATGTAGAGACCAGTCAGGCGGTGACCGACGCCCTGTTTGGCGCACTGGGCGCCATGGCCGCAGCGCAAGGCACCATGAACAATCTGACCTTTGGCAACGAGACCTACCAGTATTACGAGACCATCTGCGGGGGCGCAGGTGCCGGCCCCACCTTTAATGGCGCGGACGCTGTCCACACCCACATGACCAATTCACGTCTCACAGACCCGGAAATCCTCGAGTGGCGCTTCCCGGTCTTGCTGGAAGATTTCTCAATCCGCAAAGGGTCTGGCGGAGCTGGCAAACATCATGGGGGCGATGGCGTTCATCGCGCCATCCGGTTCCGCGAGCCCATGCACGTCTCCATTCTYTCCACCCACCGKKTGRTTGCRCCSTTYGGKCTKGAGGGCGGCAATGACGGYGCTGTCGGCCACAACGCTGTTCGYCGCGCRGACGGCACAMSSGAAGAAYTRGACAGCCTCGCCGAAAMYGATCTSNAACCMNGGCGACACCATCCTCATCGACACACCCGGCGGCGGCGGGTTTGGGAAACCTTGAGACGAAACTCTCCTGACGGCTTTTGTCAGCAGACCCCTCCTAAGCTCCGGCATCACAAGAGGACGCATCCATGAAACGAACCGGTGGCTGCCAGTGCGGAGAGGTGCGCTATGCCTGCACAGACGAGAAGTTTGAGCTTTACGTCTGTCATTGCACAACATGCCGCGCGCAATCCTCGTCGGCCTTTGGCATCTCCTATATTGTGCCAGCCACGAGCCTTCAGATAACCCAAGGCACGCCTCATTATTACGAGGTCACGACCGATAGTGGTAACCGCAAAAGTGGTGCCTTCTGCCCGACCTGTGGTGTTCGGCTCTGGCATATGTCGGGTACGGAGGACGCCTATCGAAGCATCAAGGGCGGCTCGCTCGATGAGCCCCTTGATCTCTCAAAGGCCATCCATATCTGGGTCTCATCAAAACTAGACGGCGTCATCATTCCAGACGGATGTCGTCAGTTTCCCAAAGAACCAGACTGAGGCAAAGGCGCACCGTACGCTTCCAGCGGCAGGTCAAGTCCGTTACAGAGGTAGGCCACCGTGTGATAGAAGCCGGCCAGCATGATGAATTCTAGCAGCTGCATCTCCTCAAACTCAGCGGACAGTTTCGCCCAGAGAGCCTCATCCACACGCGACTTATCATGCAGCGCATCCATCAGTTTCAACACCAGCGCTTCCCGATCACTCCACGGCCCGTCTTCCGGCGACAAGGTCGCCAGCGCCGTCACTTCAGCATCGGTGAGGGACACTTTTTCCTTGAAGAAAGTAATGTGAACCCCCCACTCATACGCACACCCCGTGCGAGCACAAGTCCGATCGATCGCCAGTTCGCGCTCGCGCAGGCTCAGGTGCCCCTTGTCCAACAGGCCCGCTCCCATGAAGCGTGAAAACAAACGTTCGTCGCGCGCCAAAGTGCGAAACAGAACCAGCGGTTCCACCCCTTCCGGCATCAGGGCATCAAGGCGCGTCTTGATGGGCTCATCATAAGGGGCATTGGCAGGGGTGACACGAGAGGTCTTTTCCATAGTCTGTCTCCTGAAAGGGTGCTACGTTTTTAATAGCGTTCGACAAAACATATAGTGCTACTTTTTTAGTAGCGCAAGAGGAAAAGCATCCGTGGGGAAAACACCAGCAAAACCGGGAAGAACGAGGAAGCCTGTGCGGGGCTCCACAACCGGAAAGCCCATCATGGCGCTGCTCGATCTGTTGGGTCAGCGCTGGGTCTTGCGCATTCTGTGGGAGCTGCGCGACGCCCCCCTCACCTTCCGCGCCCTGCAGAATGCCTGCGACGATGTCAGCCCCAGCGTGCTAAACACCCGCCTCAAAACATTGCGCGAGAACGGATTTGTCGAGGCCGTCGAGGGAGGCTACACCCTCACCTCGCTGGGCCACGAACTGCAACAGGAGTTTGGCGCGCTTTATGGCTGGGCGGAAAAATGGGCAGCGGAGATCGGGCGATGACAACCGCAGGGCCAGTAACGCAAACCCCGCCAGCCACACCGGCCGCAGAGGTGGACATAGACGAAGCCCTCGTCCAGCGCCTCGTAAAAAGCCAGCATCCAGACCTGGGGCACTTAGCCGTCACGCCATTGRAATTCGGCTGGGACAATGCACTCTATCGCTTAGGCGACACCTACACCGTGCGCCTGCCCCGCCGCGCTATCGCAGTGCCCCTTCTCGCCAATGAACAGGCATGGCTGCCAAAATTAGCACCACGCCTGCCGCTTCCCATTCCAGCCCCTGTCCGCACCGGCGTGGCTGGGAGCGGCTATCCCTGGCCCTGGTCGATCTTGCCCTGGTTTGAGGGTCAGCCCGTTGAAAGCGCACCGCTTGACCCGAGCGAAGCCAAAACTCTCGCCGAGTTTCTGAAGGCGCTCCATCAACCAGCTCCCGAAGACGCGCCGGTGAACGTGGGACGTGGTTGTCCACTCAACGTACGCAAAGAGCACGACGAGACGTACATGGCGCAGCTGATGGAAAGCACGGATGCCATCACGCCGGAGATTGACGAAACATGGGCCGCTGCCCTGGCCGCTCCGCAAGACACCGCCCCCACCTGGCTGCACGGCGACCTGCATGCCCGCAATGTACTGGCCCACGAAGGGCGCATTACCGCCATCATCGACTGGGGCGACATTACCAGCGGCGACCGGGCAACTGATCTTGCAAGCATCTGGATGTTGTTGGGTGACAGCGCCGCGCGGAGCACCGCCATCCGTCTTTATGGCGATGACGATCCTGCCTTATGGGCGCGTGCAAAAGGCTGGGCAGTTACATTTGGCGTCGTGCTGCTCAGCACCGGCCTCGTCGACCACCCCCGCCATGCCCAAATGGGTCGCGACACGCTTGCCCGGGTGACCGAAGATATGTCCAACACCTAAGTCACGCGGGTCAGAGCCCTCTTAGCAACGCATAGTGCCCGTCAGGCCGCTTGCTTGGCGCGAATGCGGCTGTCCCAAAACACCAACAATGGCATAACCACAATCTCCAGGACAATCGGCGGGTACATCATCTCAGGCACCAAGTCGCCTGAAAGCCAAGGCATCATGCGCCCAAGCCCCCCGATGAAAATCGCCAGCGCGGCAAAGCGGATAGGCACAACATTGTCCTCCCACCGCACCACCGAATAGAGAAGCATAAAGCCAACCCCCATCCACACACCGCCGAAAAACCGAAAATTATTATCAACAACAGCGCCTTCGACTGTTGAAAGAACCAGTGGGGAAATCAGCCCCGCCAACTGCAAATCACCTACCGTGCCGCCAAACGCCGACGCCCCCCCTGTGATCAATGCAATCACACCAAACAGAAGAAGCAATGCCCGCAAAATTGTCTTGCTCATGAGGTGACCTTTCCAAAATGGTGACACGGATAAATGCCAGCTAACGCTAGCCCCCTTACTTGCAAAAAGAAAGTCATAAAACCAATACCTTTAGGCGAGGGAGCCAGTCAGCAAGACCGTGGAAGTTATGGTCAACACCTCCTATCTTCAGCCCACATTTCGTGACGGGAGATTCACATGGCCAAGCAATTCAAAGAACTCGACACCCCATTGATCAAGTTCATCGAGAAACAGAAAATATTCTTCGTGGCCACGGCTGCAAAGGATGGTCGTGTCAATCTGTCACCCAAGGGGCATGACTGCCTGAAGGTGACGGGACCAAACGAAATCCTGTGGATGAACCTGACGGGTTCTGGCAATGAAACCTCGGCCCATCTCAACGACACAAACCGCATGACCATCATGTGGTGCGCGTTCGACGGACCGCCCCGCATCCTGCGCGTCTATGGTCAGGCCCAGACCATCCATCCCCGCGATGCCGACTGGGCTGCTTGCGAGAAACTCATTCCTATAGAAACCGGGTCCCGCCAGTACTACCGGCTCACCATTGAAATGGTGCAGACCAGCTGCGGCTACGCCGTACCTACATTTGAATATGAAGGCGAACGCGATGTCCTGCGCAATTGGGCCGACAAGCGCGGCCGCAACGGCGTCGAAGATTATTGGGAAGAGAAAAACCAGACCAGCATCGACGGCTTACCGACAGGGGTGTTGGGGTAGGTCGCCGACTGGTGCAGGTTTCGGCAAAGTGCAATAGTCCGTTCGCTTAGTAATTTCTGAGGGAGCGAGACATGTCTGTGGCGAGCAAAGATGAAGACCAACGCGGGCTAACACTGCTTATCTGCCTAATTTCATTTTCTGTCGCCATGCTCACTATAGGCGCAAAAATCTATCTACCTACAATCCTAGTTACAGCTGATTTTCCGCCCCGGACCATCCTCACGTTTTTTTTCTTAGCCGGATGGACAGCATGGATACTAAAAACCCTCTTGGGTCTGTTGGGTGATCTGCGCCTGGGAACATTCCGCACTAGCTATTGGGTGTTTCTTTTTTCATTGGGGTTTTCGCTGCTCGCCATTTTTGGTGTTCTTGCCTCAATTTTCTTGAAAGAGAAACCATCGCTGCTAATGCTGGGAAGCATCGCCGCACTAACCATCGCCAGCACTCTACTTCCCTTTGTTCTCAGAATATTTCTTGCAGAGTCAGCGCCAAACCCTCAAACGCGTTTACGTCTCTTTCTATTTTCAAGTGCAGCGAGCACCGCTGGGGTTTTTGTCTTTATCCCTCTCCAGTATACAGGCTACAGCTTGGAGTTTGTGGCATTCGGATTACTTCTGATACCAGCTATCGTACTTCCATTGTGCGGGCTAGCACTTTGGAAGAGGAGCCCGCTAAGCGGCCACGATCTGCCTGCAGGGTCTGCCTACAATTTTTTAGAGAACCTGCGTTTGGATAGAAGCACCCTTCTCATTCTTCTCCTGAGTTTTTCCGTCACGGCTACAGGCCAAAGTGCCGTCGACATAATCGAGATAAATGACATTTCGTCATATTACATGCTCCCCACTGCGTTACTCCCGATTTTGCTAATCGCTCTCGCAAAATTGGTAAAGAGCCGTTCTATATCGACAGCCTCAATCCTTTTGAACTCAGCCAGAGTTGCAGTTGTGGCCTCACTAGTTCTTCTGATCCTAACAACAGTCGGCAGCGGATCGGCTATACCTGTAGGGTTGATGTTAGGTTCGCTCATCATCCCGGTCTTTGGCATCGCTTTGCTGTCTCAAATCGGTGACGCCGCTGCGCACAGACAGAAATCTCTTCGACTACACAATTTTGCCTGGTACTTTTTTCTGCTCTGGGTGGGACAACAACTCGGCGCCCAAGTGGGACAGTTCATATCGCGCTTAACATCGGCATCCGGTAGTCATGAATTTATTGTGGGGAATACAATTACGTTCCTGACTTGGCTGGGCATCGTTATCGTGCTGACCCGTGCAAACCGTACATCGATCCAACCAGACTTATAGTTGGGCGCAACCGACCTCTCTCCCCGTTGTCATTGCCGGACTTGTTCCGGCAATCCAGGGGAAACAATCACCCACCTGTGCGAAATCACTCTGGATCACCGGAACAAGTCCGGTGATGACGGCTTTCGTGTAATGGGCCCTCGGGTCGAGCCCGAGGGTGACAGCTTGAATGTAGCGGGGATCAGCGACGACGGCCAAACACCAGCCCTACGCTTTGCTTTAAGACCACATGCTTCTCGCTCAGGGCCCATTTGATCCGCACGAAATGTTCCAGCGTGATGGCGCTGCGGCCAAGTTCATAAAGGTCGAGCTGGCGGGCGCGCAGGCCGACTTTTCGGGACAATTGGTCCAGCGTCATTTTGCGTTGGCGTCGCAGCGTCCGCAGTTCCTGCCCCATGACGCGGCGAAGCGCCCGCAGGTCTTTCGTCTCTAGTGAGGTGGCCATGTCCTTCTCCCATATCGCGAAAGCCGCCAGACCCGGAATGGCCTGGCGGACCGGGAGGTAAGAAGACTGCAATACCACAGCCGCTATGCCTTTTAGTGCAAGCACCTGGACATAGGCATAGCCTCCCGGACCCTGAGATCAAGAAGGCGTGCATAAGGTAAGCGTGGCTTTGCACCACACCTTAGGTATCGCAGGAGTTCTTACGCTCCCGTCACGCGCGTGCCCGCCCGTGACATGGGGAGTTTATGCGTTGCGGAGATAGGATACAATGATGCTGTAGGTGCCCGGCCCCGGCTCACCAAAGTCTTGGCGTCCGGGGTGACAGTGTGTGTCAGACATCACGTCTTAATGTCATCCCGGACTTGATCCGGGATCCATGACCGGAAGTCCTATCGTCCCGGCGTGTAGTTGAGTACTGGCGCCAGCCAGCGCTCAGTCTCATCCACGCTGATGCCTTTGCGTGCGGCATAGTCTTCCACCTGATCTTTCTCCACTCGTCCGACACCAAAATAGTAGCTGTCGGGATGTGAAAAATAGAGACCGGAGACCGAGGAGCCAGGCCACATGGCACAGCTCTCCGTCAGGGTGATGCCCGTGCGCTTCTCTGCCTCCAACAGACGGAAAAGCGTGCGCTTCTCGGTATGATCCGGTTGCGCCGGATAGCCCGGTGCCGGACGGATGCCCGCATATTTCTCCGCAATCAGGTCTTGAGGACTAAGCGCACTTTCATCCGCATATCCCCAATACTCCTGACGTACACGGGCGTGCAGCATCTCTGCAAAGGCTTCCGCAAAACGGTCGGCCAGTGACTGCAGCAAAATTTTAGAATAATCGTCGTTCGCAGCATCGAACCGCGCCACATGTTCCTCTTCGCCATGTCCTGACGTCACCGCAAAACCACCGATATAGTCGTGCAGGCCGGGCTCCGCCACAAAGTCCGCAAGCGCCACATGGGCCCGGTCGTTCTTGCGTGCCATCTGCTGACGCAGCGAATGAAACTGTGCAAGCCCGTCGGCGCGCGTGTCATCTGTGTAAAGCTGGATGTCGTCGTCGGCGACACGATTGGCTGGCCAGAACCCGACAACCCCTTTGGGCTGCAGCCAGTTCTCTTCAACCATCTGCCCCATCAATTCCTGCGCGTCATTAAAGAGCGTTGTTGCCGCTTCTCCCATCTTGTCATCGGTCAGGATGCGAGGATACGTGCTCTTCATTTCCCACGTCGCAAAGAACGGCGTCCAGTCGATATAGGGGACCAGGTCTTTCAGCGTCACATCATCAATGGTTTTGAGCCCCAGGAATGAAGGCACCGGCGGTGTGTAATCAGAAAAATTAGCTTCGAACCGGGTGGCCCGCGCCTCGCCCAAGCTCAGGCGTTTGCCCTTCGACTGGCCCCGTGCATGGGCTTCAGCCATACGCACATATTCTTCCGCGACACCTTGGGTATATTGCTCGCTTTGTGTTTTAGAAAGCAGCGACGAACACACGCCCACCGCACGGCTGGCATCAGGCACATAGACCGCCTGACCTTTTGTGTAGTTCGGATGAATTTTCACCGCCGTGTGCACACGGCTTGTCGTCGCTCCACCGATCAGCAGGGGAACGTGGAAATCCAACCGCTCCATTTCCGCTGCCACATGGCACATCTCATCAAGGCTGGGCGTGATGAGACCCGACAGACCAATAATATCGACATTCTCCGCCTTGGCCGTCTCCAGAATTTTGGCAGTCGGCACCATGACCCCAAGATCGATCACTGTGTAATTGTTGCACTGAAGCACAACACCAACAATGTTCTTGCCGATGTCATGCACATCGCCCTTCACCGTCGCCATCAGAATTTTGCCGTTGGAGCTATCTTCGGTAATACCGAGCTCTTCTTTCTCTTTGTCCATAAAGGGCATGAGATAGGCGACCGCCTGCTTCATTACGCGGGCAGATTTTACCACCTGCGGCAAAAACATTTTGCCTGCGCCAAACAAATCACCCACCACGTTCATGCCGTCCATCAATGGACCTTCAATAACGTGCAGGGGACGTTCAACCTCCAGCCGTGCTTCTTCCGTGTCTTCTTCAATGAAGGCAGTGATGCCATTGACGAGAGCATGGCGAAGCCGTTCCCGTACCGGCACTTCGCGCCACGAAAGGTCCGCAACTTTCCTCTTGCTCCCCTCGCCTCTAAACGTCTCGGCAACATCCACCAGACGCTCCGTCGCATCGTCGCGCCGGTTGAGGATCACATCCTCCACCGCCTCCCGCAGCTCAGTTGGAATGTCTTCATAAATAGCCAGCTGGCCCGCATTCACAATCCCCATATCCATGCCGGCCTGGATGGCATGGTAGAGAAAGACCGAATGCATCGCCTCGCGCACTGCATTGTTGCCGCGAAACGAGAAGGACACATTAGACACACCGCCTGACACATGAGCGTAAGGCAGGTTCTCTTTGATACGCCGCGTCCCTTCAATGAAGGCATTGGCATAATCATTGTGCTCATCAATACCCGTGGCCACCGCGAACACATTGGGATCGAAGATAATGTCTTCCGGCGGCAAGCCCACAACTTCCGTCAGCAACTTGTAGGACCGTTCACAAATCTCAAACTTGCGATCCGCCGTATCCGCCTGGCCATCCGTGTCGAACGCCATCACCACCACGGCTGCGCCATAGGCTTTCACCTTGCGCGCCTGCGCGAGGAAGGGCTCTTCCCCCTCCTTCATCGAAATGGAATTGACGATCGCCTTGCCTTGCACACATTTCAGCCCGGCCTCGATCACGTTCCACTTGGACGAATCGATCATGATCGGCACCCGCGCAATGTCAGGCTCCGACGCGATGAGGTTGAGGAAGCGCACCATCGCAGCCTCACTGTCAAGCATTCCCTCATCCATATTGATGTCGATGATCTGCGCACCGCTTTCCACTTGCTGGCGGGCAACAACAAGCGCTTCCTCGAAATTTCCGTCGAGGATAAGCTTTTTGAACTTTGCAGAACCGGTCACATTGGTTCGTTCGCCCACATTGATAAACGTGGCGGTCTTTTCGGACATGTATCTATTTCCTAGCCGTGTACAAAGGGCTCAAGCCCCGAGAGACGCATTTTGGGTTCGATGTGAGGCACTTCGCGGGGCGCTGAACTTGCAACCGCCTGCGCAATGGCAGCGATATGCTCCGGTGTTGACCCGCAACACCCCCCGACAATGTTCACAAATCCACTATYCGCATAGTCRGAAACRAGAGCCGCCATYTCRTCKGGTGTCTGRTCRTATTCWCCAAACTCATTTGGYAGCCCYGCATTGGGATGSGCRGARACAYMAMMATCRGCAATSYKCGAYAMCKMKWYRATATRYTGRCGCARYTNCTYTGSCCCCAANCGCACAGTTRARRCCRATMSWGAWCGGWTTYRCRTGRCGCACMGAATWCCAGAAKGCYTCYRSCGTCTGCCCCGACAGGATACGACCCGACGCATCCGTAATCGTGCCTGAAATCATCACCGGCAGATCAATCTTCAACTCGTCAAAGACGTTGGAGATGGCAACCAGCGCCGCCTTCGCATTCAACGTGTCGAAAATCGTTTCGACCATCAGCGTATCAACCCCACCTTCAATCAAACCCCTGATCGCCTCGCTGTAGGATTCTTCCAGCGCATCGAAAGTGATATTGCGAAACCCAGGGTCATTTACATCCGGCGACAGCGACGCTGTCCGGGGCGTGGGCCCAAGCGTACCAATAACAAAACGGGTGCGCCCATCTTCCGCAGCCACCGTATCAGCGGCCTCCCGCGCAATTTTTGCGCTGGCAACATTCATTTCATAGGCCAGATGCTCAAGCTCATAATCACCCTGCGCCACCGTGTTGGCCCCAAACGTATTGGTTTCGGCAAAATCAGCCCCCGCACGGAAGTAGCGCAAATGTATCTCTCTCAAGATATCAGGCTTCGACAGCGCAATAAGTTCGTTATTGCCCTTCACATCCACATGATGGTCTTTCAGAAGATCACCGCGGTAATCCTCTTCCGAGAGTTTGTATTCCTGAATGAGAGAACCCATCGCCCCGTCCAGCACCAACGTACGTTCTTTAACGGCGCGGTGCAGTTCGGCAATCCGCTCCTCTCGTGTCGTCGCAACTTTGGTCATGATCGTCCTCCTTCAGGAAGCAGCAGCGGGCTTAAAACCCAGAATGTGGCAGATCGCATAAGTCAGATCCGCCTGATTAAGTGTGTAGAGATGGAAGTCCCGAAACCCGAGACGTTCCAGATCGTGAACCTGTTCGGCAGATACGGTCGCGGCAATCAGGCGTCGTGTCGCCAAATCCTCATCCAGGCCCTCATAGTAGCTGGACAGCCAGCCAGGAACCGTCGCCCCGCACCGCTCAGCCATGCGAACAACGCCCTTGAAATTAGTCGTCGGCATGATGCCCGGAATAATCGGGATCGTGGTCCCCGCTTTTGCAAGGCGCTCCAGCAGCCGTTCATAATGCTCTGTCTCGAAAGCGAATTGAGCAATGGCACGGGTGGCACCCGCATCAATTTTTTCCTTCAACAGATCCATGTCATGGTCAAAATCCCTGCTTTCGGGATGGCGTTCGGGATAAACACTGACCGTGACCTCAAAATCACCGATCGACTTGATCCCGCGCACAAGCTCCGCCGTCGAGCCGTAGCCCTGGTCATGACCGCGGTATGCCCCTTCCATATTGGGCATGTCACCCCGGATCGCCACGATATGGCGCACGCCGGCGTCCCAGTACCCTTGAATAACACCGTCAATTTCAGAACGCGACGCGCCGACACACGTCAAATGAGCCGCCGGTTTCATCGCCGTCTCGTTAACAAGCCGCTTCACGGTCGAGTGGGTGCGTTCGCGTGTGCTGCCGCCCGCTCCATATGTGACGGAGACGAAAGCAGGGTTCAGCGGTGCCAGACGTTTTATCGCCTTCCACAGCTTTTCCTCCGCTTCATCAGATTTGGGCGGCGAAAACTCGAACGACACGCGCACATCGTCCCGTCCCCGAAACCGGTCTCCCAGCGAACTCATGAGTTAACTCCCTTATTCTTCATCGCAGGCTTTCCCGCATCCCATATCAAGACGGTCAGTTTGGCGTCACCGCCATCCGGTGGCAGCGCTTGCACACTCGCAACCGACAGGCCTGCTTTTTGACACCAAAGCGTCACTTCATCTTCGCTAAATCCAAGTCGGCGATGCGCTTGTTCGTCTCGCAGAAAGTCCAGTTCGTGGGGTGCAAAGTCAGCGATCAGAAGCCGCCCGCCTGGCGCCAACACCCGTGCACCTTCTGCAATGCAAGCGGCGGGATCATCGAGATAGTGCAACACCTGGTGAAGCGTCACGAGATCGAATTCCTGATCTGCAAAAGTAAGATCGAAAATATCTCCCTGACGCACATGAGCATGGGTGACACCACTGGCGTCCAACCGCGTCCGCGCAAAGGAAAGCATTTCTGGGCTGAGGTCTACGCCCTCAGCACGCTCTGCATCATCCGCAAAAATCTCCAGCATCCGCCCGGTGCCTGTTCCCAGGTCGAGCATCGCTCCCAGCTTCGTCTCAGAAGAATGTCGCGGTATCAGCGCGCGCAACGCCTCCTCGACCTTCACCTCAGGCACGTAAAGCGAACGGATGAGGTCCCAGTCTTCAGCATTTTCGCGAAAGAACTCCGCCGCCCGTTCTGTCCGCGCATCTCGAACCGCGTTCAAACGCTCAAGATCACGGGCAACAACCGGGTCATCCCCCTGTGCAGAAGCGACCAGAAACTGGACCAACTCTCCCCCTACACCCCGATCCGCCAACCGATAAAACACCCAACTTCCTTCGCGGAAGCGATCAAGCAAATTCGCCTCGCACAAGAGTTTCAAATGGCGGCTTACCCGCGGCTGGCTTTGGCGCAAAATTTGGGTGAGTTCCGTGACGGTTAGTTCGCAATGGGCGAGCAGCAGCAGCAGCCGGAGCCTGGTCGGCTCGCCTGAAGCGCGTAATCCTGCCAGCAATGCGTCCAAAATCCAGTCTCCGAAGTCCAAGAATGGTCCTTCCTGAAAAATCCAATATGATTCCCAGCGAAGATGAAAATGATATATACATATCTTTATGTCCAAATTCAAAAGAATTTGCCAACGAGGTGCTGAAAGAAGAGCCAAGAGCGCAATTCAGAGGTATTTTGGCAACATGGTGCCATTTTCCTACAGACACCCGCGGCTCAGACTGGTTAAGACGCAGGTACACATGATAGCAAGGAGTCTTCACCCTTAAAGGTGAGTCTCACAAAAAGGCCCCAAATCTGCCCCATTCACCTAGAGTTAATGCGGTAGACGGTATGTGTGGTGGGTTCTGCGAATAGTCGATGGATCGGGAAGCTTCAGACCACCCGGTGATGCAGACGATCAAGGTTTAGGACGGAAAATGAAAAACGAAAGTGGCAAGGGTTTCATCCGTATCGGGGTCGCAGGCATCAGCCTTGCGCTTTTACTCGCAGGGTGCGCCACCAGACCAGACGCTGGCGACACGGCAGCTACCGCGGCTTATGAAGAAGCGAACGATCCAATTGAGCCATTGAACAGATATTTCTTCGAGGTCAATAACTTCCTAGACATCATCATTCTTCGCCCAACGGCCGAAATTTATGACGGCGTGCTCCCTCGTTTTGCTAAAAACGGGATCCGGAATTTTCTGGATAATCTGCGCAGCCCCGTCATTATTGCCAACGACCTGTTACAGGGTCAGTGGGACCGCGCAGGAACAACCACAAGCCGCTTCGGCATAAACACCACAGTCGGCCTCTTAGGGCTAGGTGATCCGGCAACGGGCTGGGGCTACCAGCGCCACGGAGAAGACTTTGGTCAAACGCTTGCTGTTTACGGCGTCGGCGAAGGGCCTTACTTCTACGCGCCACTTCTCGGACCAGCCCCACCTCGCGATCTTGTCGGCTTTGGCGTAGACACATTTTTCGATCCCATCACCTATATTTTCTGGGATGATGCGTACACCGTCCCTGTGACGAGGTTTGTGCTCAACGGCATTGATCTTCGCGCCCGCAATCTAACAACACTTGATGAGATTGAGCGCACATCCATTGATTATTACGCCGCTATTCGGTCGTTGTACCGCCAGAGCCGTAGCGACGAAATTCTCAACGGCGTGACGGATGTGGATGCACTGCCAGACATCTCCAATATCAATCTTTCGTCAGATTTCTAGCGTACCGCGTGGCTCGCCCACATATGTATCAAGCCAACAAAGCAAACCACCGAAGGATGCTTGAAACATGATCAGGATCTTTTTGCGACAGCTGCCATTCATCAAAAATGCAGCAATCATTGCGCTCAGCCTTGTGGTGGGCGCCCTTGCACTTACCGGCCCTGCAAATGCGCAGCGCAACGAAGCAGCAGAAAGTTTCGTCAACAAACTTGCCTCTGAAGCAATCGAAATTCTCGGTCGGGAAAGTTTGAGCCCAGTAGATCGCGAAGCCGCATTCCGGATGCTATTTGTTGGAAACATGGATGTACCACGGATTGGCGCATTCGCTCTCGGCCAATATGTGCGCACGCCAACGTCGGAACAGAAAGTCGAATACCTGCGCCTCGTCGAAGACTTCATCGTCAAAGTTTATGCGACCCGCTTGTCCGACTATACGAACCAAGTATTCAACATCCTAAGCTCCCAGCCCAAAGGCAACAGGGGCACGGAAATTATCGTCACCAGCCAGATCGAATTCAAAACAGGGCGCGCACCTGTCCCCGTCGAATGGTGGCTTTTGCGCGACGGTGACAGCTTCAAGGTCTTTGATGTGAAAGTGGTTGGTATTTGGATGGCGCAAGAACAGCGCTCTTCGTTCATATCCGTGATCCGAAATAACAATGGCGACTTCAACGCTCTCCTGACCCATATTGAGGAACGCATTGGGGAGAAGGCGGATGAAATCAATTCAAAATTGACGGACGCCGAAACCGCAGGGGGATAAAGACCCCGCGGAGAAAATAGTCAAAACAGAATATGCAAAAGGCGGCTCCCAGGCCGCCTTTTTCGTGTTCTAGTTCCTAGAGAAGCGCTTGTATTTCAAGCGGTGAGGAATGTCCGCTGCTGGTCCAAGGCGTCGCTTACGATCTTCTTCGTAGTCCGCATAGTTGCCTTCAAACCATTCCACATGACTGTCCCCCTCAAAGGCCAGCATATGGGTCACCACCCGGTCCAGAAACCAGCGATCATGGCTGATGATGACCGCACACCCGGCAAAATTCACCAACGCATCTTCCAGCGCGCGCAGCGTATCGACATCAAGGTCATTGGTCGGCTCATCGAGCAATAGCAGGTTGGCGCCGGCTTTCAGCATCTTAGCCAGGTGAACACGGTTGCGTTCCCCCCCGGACAGAAGGCCGACCTTCTTCTGCTGGTCGCCGCCCTTAAAGTTGAACGCCCCCACATAAGCCCGGCTCGGCATCGTCTGCTTGCCAAGCTGGATAACATCCGTTCCGCCAGAAATTTCTTCCCAGACATTCTTGTCTGCATTAAGCGCATCCCGGCTTTGATCGACATAGCCGAGCGTGACCGTGTCGCCAATGCGTATGGAGCCACTATCAGGGGTCTCAACCCCTGTCAGCATTTTGAACAAAGTGGACTTGCCCGCCCCGTTCGCGCCGATGACACCGACAATGCCGCCCGGAGGTAATTGAAAACTCAAATCATCAATCAACAACTTATCGCCAAACCCTTTGCTCAAATGTTCGGCCTCGATGACCACACCCCCAAGCCGTTCGCCAATAGGGATGACAATTTGTGCCTTGCCGGATTGTTCTTTYCCAGCCGCCGCCAGAAGGTCGTCATARGAGCGAACRCGCGCCTTGCTTTTCGCTTGCCGTGCCTTAGGCGATGCTTTGACCCACTCCARCTCCCGCGCCAAAGTYCGCTGGCGCGCCACGTCTTCGCGRCCTTCCTGCGCCAACCGATCRTGCTTCTGYTCRATCCAGGAAGAGTAATTCCCYTCATARGGAATGCCYCGCCCCCGGTCGAGYTCAAGAATCCAGCCCGTCACCCGGTCCAGAAAATAGCGRTCATGGGTMACAAGAACCACGGCACCGGCATAGTTCACCAGATAGTTCTGCARCCAGGCGACRGATTCMGTRTCGAGATGGTTCGTCGGYTCATCAAGCAGCAGCATATCRGGAGCCGCCAGCAAYAATTTGCACAGCGCAACACGWCGGCGYTCMCCRCCCGACAGYTTGGTCACATCCGCRTCGCCCGCAGGGCACCGCARTGCATCCATCGCCATCTCGATCTGACTATCCAGATCCCAAAGGTTTTGAGCGTCAATCGTATCCTGGAGGCTGGCCATCTCTTCGGCCGTCTCCTCGGAATAATTCATGGCCACTTCATTGTAACGATCCAAAAGTGCGCGCTTCTCCGCAACACCTTCCATCACATTGCCCAGCACGTCCTTTTCAGGGTCAAGCTCAGGCTCCTGCGCCAAGTAGCCAACCTTGATGCCCTCAGCGGCCCAGGCTTCCCCGGTAAAGTCCTTGTCCACGCCCGCCATGACGCGCAACAAGGTGGACTTACCCGCACCATTGACCCCCACAACGCCAATTTTGGCGTTTGGCAGAAAAGACAAGCGGATGTCACTGAAAACCTGTTTCCCGCCCGGATAAGTCTTGGACAGACCATCCATGACATAGACGTATTGATACGACGCCATTACTGAACCCCTGAGTGAATGTAGTTTGGCACTCTCATAACCGATTACACCGGTTGGGACAACGCAGGACCTTGCCAGACGCAGTCAGATCGGGGGTCCTCAAAACTCAATCAGATAAATYCCARCSGCCARCCCCGCCAGCAGAACAAYCCAGGCGAAAAAATTGGTGAGCAATGCCTTACGGGAAGCCTTTTTCTCGCTCCAGGTGCGCGGCAGGATRTTYTTCGCCACAAAAATCACCTGCGCAGCAATATTGATACAAACAATGTTGACCGCGAGAAGAAGAGCCGCGCCCCCCGCTGCCTTCAAATCATTACTTCCCAGCATAAGCCCCGTTGTCACCGCCGGAGGCAGCAGCGCAACAGCAACCATAACGCCCACCAGAGCGCTCGAAAGCCCCGTCGTCAGGGATAAAACCGCCGCCGCCCCAGCTGCAAGCGCCAGCGCAATGCTGTCATAGCCAGCAATCGTCCGGGAGGCGATTTCAACAGATTGGACAGGCGCACCCAGCATCCCACTGAGAGCCCCCCCAAGWACCATGGAAAAGAAGATCACGAACCCCAGCCCGGCAATATTGGTCATCATGGCGCGTCGCATCAAATCCTGTTTGCCCAGGGCCACACCAAAGGCAAAGGCCAGATTGGGGCCCAACAGCGGTGCAATCACCATGGCCCCGATAAGAGCGGCAACATTGTCACTGATCAGACCAACGGCAGCGACCACCCCAGAGAGAGCCGTGAGGAGCAGAAAGTCGCTATCAAGATCAGCCCCCCGCTCAACTTCCTGCAATATCTCTTCACGAGGAGCGGTGCGGCCTCGAAAACTGAACCCTCGCGCTTCCGTCGCCGTCTGCGAGGGCGGCATATCCGGCCCGACAACAGCTTCCACAGGCAGAATGGTGAGGCGCCAGTGAGAGCCGCGCTGCATCACCCGGTGGGTTGCGTCGATAACGCCCTGCACGTCGCCAGTCTCACACACGATCCGGACAAGACAGCGATTGTCTTCGCCCAGTTCCGTATAAACATCCTCGCCCCCATACTGTTCACCAAGGGCACTCAGTGTCGGCGCATAACCGGCATCGGCGGTGATTTCGACCTGTCTCTTCGGCAAGAGGCTCTCCTAGTTAATTTCGACGAACAGACCATATCGTACCCGGTCAGACACTCTGGATTAATTCTTTCGCAGTGCGGAAGGAAATCTTGTTGGCCCAGGCAGGTTTTGGCATAGTCTTCCATGCAATCAATGTTTTTGTGTGCAGAGAACGAGTATCAAATGAAAACAACGGTACTGGCTATCTTGGCTCTAACACTATTCGGCTCCGCGGTTGGACAAGCAGCCCCACCCTCGTCACCAGCAGAGTTGGATCGTGCAGCAACACGGATACTTGAGAGTAGCGAGCGCCTCGCAACCGCGATCAATTTTGCTTTTGACCACCTTGCAACATTCATCGCTCTATCGGGGGCACCGGACCAGGTCATCCATCAAGAACTCAAAGACACCACCGCTCGTCTGAACGGTGTGCGGTCCATTCTTGTCGTCGCTAAAGATGGGTCCATCCAGTGGGATACGATATCGTTTCCGCCTCCCACTCTAAATCTGTCCTCCAGAAATTACATACGCAATGCATTCTCAAGCACACACCTTGTGTTTGACGAAGTAGCGGTGGGCAAAACAAGCGGCTTCCCGTTTGTGCCCGTGGCCGCCTACAAACCGGCAATCGGCGCCGTCATCACTGGCGTCCTGGATCCTCGAGAACTCCAACGCCCGATGGAATGGTGTCCCGAAAGTTGTGGAGGTGCGCTGCTGACGAGGGAGGGACGGATTATCGTAATCTCGCCGGTGGAGACAAGACTCTCATTTGACCTCATCGATGAAATACGGGTCGCTCACGCCGCCGGTGCCGAAGAAGGCATACTTTTCGAGTCACGGGAGAATTTCAATCTGAGGCTCGCTTGGATCGCGTCTGGCGATTTCCCGATTTATGCCGTCGCCTTCAGCTACACCGCAATCTCCCCGACCAGCTCTCTCAATTAGAAACGAAACCATCTCCTGACGTTGCAACCAGGATGATGTCGATGAGTTTGTTTCTCTCTTAGCTTCCAGAAAAACAGATGACGGGCTCTGCCCCTGGCATGTGGCAAGGGCCAATGCCTCCGCAATTGTGTCATCAGACACAGCTAGCGGCTGACCATGCCAAAATCCAACTGCCAGCCCGGTTGTCGCAGCCAACAAAATGCCCAGCCCAGAAGCAACAAAGAACCGCTGCTTCAAAGCCGCGTTCTGGCCGCCCCAGACTGTTTCTTGTCCAACGATAACCCGGCGGAGACGCGCCTGCATTGCTGCATCAAGCATCTGATTCTCCACTCCCCCTTTATCCGTACGCATGCTTGACTGAACGTTTCACTTTGTCAACTTTGAAGGAAAATGACATGGAACCGATTGTTAAACAGGCAACTCTGAACGACCTTGGCGCGATCGCCCGTATTCACGTTGATTGCTGGCGCGAAATTTACACCTTTGTCCCGGAGACGGTCCATCAGGCGCGAAATCTGACTGTTCGCTACGAGCAATGGGAAGAAGTTGTTGTCGCCGATCGTCCCAACGAACGCCTGTGGAGTGTCTGGCTGGATGAAAAAATAGTGGGCTTTGCTCACGCCAACGATGCCGGCGACAAAGACATTCCAGAAGCGCGCGCACTCTTCAACGCGGCTTACTTTACGCCTGCAGTGCGAAAACAGAACGTCGGAGTATACGTCATGGACGCGATGATCCAGTTTGCCACGGGCGCCGACCTTTGGCCTGCTTGCCTCTGGGCGTTTGAAAAAAACCCGGGTCGAAGCCGCAATGCTGCAGCGGGCTGGCAAGAAGTCTGTCGACGTGATCGAACCATCGAAGGTATCGCTGTGCCGGAAGTCGGTTATCTGTCGCCCGCGGATCCAAACACTCTCTACGCCAAGATGAACCTGAAACTCCAAACCGCGGGTGCTCGGACGCAACCTTCGCCAACGGTGGAGCATCCAGACCAAGAGCTGCCGCAAGAAAACCAGCTACCAAGATAGTCTCCACAGCAAAACGGTTGCTCTCGCTTTCGCGCGAGGGCAACCGGGCACTCAAGCCGGATGACCCGAGAATAGGACGTGGCGGACAAACTGTGAGGGAATATGGTGGGCCCGGCAGGACTCGAACCTGCGACCAAACCGTTATGAGCGGTTCGCTCTAACCAACTGAGCTACAGGCCCTCCGCACCGGGGTATATCAGATCATGGAGCGCATCAAAACCCGAATGCGCAGGAATTCGCCAAAGCACCCAGATGCATTTGCCCCATTTTGGACCTAATTTTCTGCCAGCTTGCCCGTCATTGGAACTGACCCTATTGAGGAGCCTCTCATGACAATGATCACACCGCTATCGACAGCTTCTCCGGCCAAAGTGCGCGAACCTAAAGCGCGGGGCCTCAAGGCGCGCCTCGCACCAATTGCCGCCTGCCTGCTGGCTCTGATGGCACCATTGGCCACCTCTGGCGGCGCTGCCTATGCAGAGGATGCACAACGGACGATCACTGTCTCTGGTCGAGGCGAAATTTCTGTGCGGCCCGACATTGCCTATCTCGAGACCGGCGTCGTGACACAGGCAAAAACCGCCGTGGAGGCTCTGACAGCCAACACTCAGGCCATGCAGGCTGTCTTTCAGGGATTGAAAGCGCTCAATATTGAAGACCGCGACATCCGCACCTCCCAGTTTTCGATCAATGCGGTTCACACCCGCCCAGAACGCGGAGAAGCCTCAAGGATCAGTGGCTATCAGGCATCCAACATTGTGACCCTGACATTGCGTGATCTGGACCGCATAGGAGAGGCACTGGATACCCTTGTGACTCTCGGGTCAAATCGGCTTCACGGCATCCGCTTTCAGGTCGAAAAGCCAGGGCCGCTGCTTGATGCTGCCCGGGCCGATGCTGTGAAAGATGCTTTGCGGAAGGCCAAAATTTATGTCGCCGCCGCTGGCGTCGTGCTTGGCCCCATCGTCTCAATCAACGAGTCCGGTGGCCGCATGCCGAGCCCCGTCTTCGCACGCGCCATGTCGATGGAATCCACGGATGTGGCCGTAGCGCCCGGTGAACAGACCCTGTCCACAGGCGTCACCCTCGTCATATCCATCCAATAGGGGTTGCCAGTAATCTGCTAGGAGGAGATGCGGTTATCCGCATTCATCAGCAGCACGGTGGGCTTAAATCCAGCGGCTTCTTCATCGCTCATCTGCGCGTAAGCAACAATGATCACTAGATCGCCCACCTGGGCCTTACGGGCACCCGCCCCGTTCATCCCGATCACGCCTGAGCCTGCGGACGCTTCGATCGCATAGGTCGTCAAGCGCTCGCCATTCGTGATGTTCAACACATCAACCTGCTCGTTCGGCAAAATACCCGAGGCAGCGAGCAGGTCCTTGTCGATGGAAACCGAGCCCTCATAGTTCAGGTCGCACTGGGTAACCGTCGCCCGGTGTATCTTCGCCTTCATCATGGTGAGGTTCACGATCTTTACTCCACACAAAGTCCGTCCCATCGGCTCTACCCAAGCCCGGGTCACTTAGCTCGAACAATAAGCCTGTTCGCGAATGTTCAGTAAAACCTAAAGCGGCAAGAGCTCTAGTTGTCGAGGAAGCTCCGAAGTTTCCGGCTACGGCTTGGGTGCTTGAGCTTACGCAACGCTTTCGCTTCAATCTGACGAATACGCTCACGTGTCACAGAGAACTGCTGCCCAACTTCTTCCAACGTATGGTCGGTGTTCATCCCGATACCAAAGCGCATGCGCAACACGCGTTCTTCACGCGGTGTGAGCGAAGCCAACACCCGTGTCGTTGTTTCGCGCAAATTGGACTGGATGGCGGCATCGATGGGAAGAACAGCATCCTTGTCTTCGATGAAATCACCCAGATGACTGTCTTCTTCATCACCAATCGGTGTTTCCAGTGAAATCGGCTCTTTGGCAATTTTCAGAACCTTGCGAACCTTCTCCAGCGGCATACCAAGCTTTATGGACAGCTCTTCTGGTGTCGGCTCCCGACCAATTTCGTGCAACATCTGACGCGATGTCCGAACCAGCTTGTTGATCGTCTCGATCATATGCACAGGAATACGGATTGTCCGCGCCTGGTCGGCAATGGAGCGCGTAATAGCCTGGCGGATCCACCAGGTCGCATAGGTCGAGAATTTATAACCACGGCGATATTCAAACTTATCAACCGCTTTCATAAGGCCAATATTGCCTTCCTGAATGAGGTCGAGGAACTGCAGGCCACGGTTCGTATATTTTTTGGCAATGGAAATAACGAGACGCAGGTTCGCTTCAACCATTTCCTTCTTGGCGATGCGTGCTTCTCGCTCACCCTTCTGCACCGTGTGCACGATGCGGCGATATTCGGAAATATCCAGTCCGGTCTCAGCAGCCAGTTCCTGAATTTCGTCGCGGATTTCCCTGACGCCATCCTTCTCGCTCTTCGCGAAATCTGCCCAGCCCTTGCCTTTCAGCCGGCTGACCCGGCGCAACCAATTGGGATCAAGTTCGTTCTTGTAATATTGCTGCAAGAAGTCTTCACGTGCGACGCCATGCGTACCAGCAGCGCGCAACAGGCGACCTTCCAGCCCCATCAACCGTTTGTTGATCGTGTAGAGTTGATCAACAAGGCTGTCGATACGATTATTGTTAAGCGCGAGGCTTTTCACCTCATCAATAACGTCTTCTTTGAGCTTCTTGTAGCGACGCTCCTGCGAGGTCGAGAGCTCATCATTTTTCAGGCCCAGTTCGTGGCGTTGGTCCTGCAATCGGCGAAGCTTTTTATAGTCCGACGCGATTGAGTCAAAAATCTCAAGAACCTTTGGCTTCAGTTCCGCTTCCATGGCCGCGAGGGAAAGATTGTTCTCTCCATCATCGTCCTCTTCTTCTTCCTCAGGCTCTTCTTCAATGACCTTGCCTTCGGCTTTCGCACGCTCTTTGTCGAGAGCCGCCTGGCTTCTGTCGACCTTCTTGGCATCAGGTCCAGCATAAGTCGCATCAAGATCGATAATGTCGCGCAGCAGAATTTTTGCTTCGTTCAGCTCATCGCGCCAGATAATGATCGCCTGGAAAGAAAGCGGGCTTTCGCACAGCCCGGTAATCATGGTCTCACGGCCAGCTTCAATACGCTTGGCAATGGCTATTTCGCCTTCACGAGAGAGAAGCTCAACAGAGCCCATTTCACGCAAGTACATGCGGACGGGATCATCGGTCCGGTCCAAAGGCGTTGCACCTGTGGCGCCTGATTTGGCAACTGCCGCAGTCCCGGTTTTGGCCTTCGCGACGTCGGTGCTTTTATCTTCCGCCTTGTCGTCTTTATCTTCGGCTTCGGCTTCGCCGTCTTCATTCTCCACAACCGTGATGCCCATTTCAGAGAGCATCGCCATCGTGTCTTCGATTTTTTCAGAGCTGAACTCTTCAGACGGCAGAACTTTGTTAAGCTCGTCATAGGTAACAAAGCCACGCGCCTTTGCTGCCTTGATCATCTTCTTGACGCCAGCGTCCGACATATCAAGCAACGGGCCATCCCGTTCTTCAACCGTCGTTTCCGCTGTGTCTGCTTCTGCCGTCTTCGTCGCCATTCAAAAACTCTCCGCCTGACCCGTACGATTTGTTGAGAGGGGTTTCATTTCAAAACCACCGAACGCTGCACCACCAGTGCAAAACATCTGCACATGTGCGCCGCGTTCTTTCTTCTCTCAAATCGCAGGTCGGTTTGGTTCCTTGCCAATCACAATCTTGAAAGTCCGGAAAGCTCTGCATGAATTGCTTTGAGCCTCACCAGATTTTCGTCCGTCATCTCTTCTGCCAGCGCTCGTTCTGCTGCCTTGAGCTCACTCTGCAAATCCGCTGCCCTTTGGTGCCAGTTCAGCAGGTGTAGCCACCCCTGTTCGGCTTCGTCGGTGCTGGCATCAGGCCGTGCAAATGTTTCGCTCTTCGACGCCGTCCCCTCCTCGAGTCGGCGAGCAATGTCCGATAATCCCCTAGTATCCAAGTGGCCCCTCAACCTATCCCTGTCAAGGGGCGCATGAAGGGCGGCTATATCTATGATTTCATTGCGTATTTTGTCAAGCGGTCCGTCGTCTCAAACCTTCGCTTTGTGACAAGTCTGCAGCTTGAGAAGCGGCCTTACTACGTTTGGCCTTAAGTTCCGCTGCGAGGTCCATAAAATGGCCATCCTTCCCCGTTATGGGAGAATCGCAAAGACTTTTGACAAACCACTGAGTTCGCTCGCAATACGCCTGAAATTCATCCAGGTTTTCCGTATCCACGGTTCGTGATTCTTCAATAATTTCAGCGAATTGGCCCAAACCTGCCAAATACGCGAAGGCCTCCATTATGGCCTCTTGCCCCGTCGAAGCATCATCGGTTTGAGAGGCTATCTTGAATTCTGGGTGCTTAATGATGCTTCCGAGCTCCCCATCAAGACCTCGACCACCGATATGTGTCCTAAAATCTCCAAATTTGGATTCAGGGTGCTCCCGTAAAAATTCGAGAAACTCTGCAATAATATTGCGCCTCATCCTTTCCTTAAAGGAAACAGAAAGGGCCGCTTCATCATATATCTCAACTAATTCAGGAAACCGAAACAGCCATACAAGAATGGCAATTTCCTGATTTGCCCCTTCGGGGGCTGGTGGTTTTATAAGATGCTGGCTTACAGACATTGGTTTACGGCCTTTCTCATGTGCTCCACCCCAGCCCTTCCAACCGAAAACACTCGCAAAATGCTCTTTAAGTCTACTGCGAAGAGTTTGCTGATAGTGACGTTTTACCTGCTCATTCTCAATCTTAGCGAGTAGCATATCCATTTTGGCTTCTATTCGGGCCCGATCATCTGGCGTTTTGAGTTTCTCATTCGCAAGAATCAAAGCGGCCAACATTTCATTCAGCGGCACCGCAGAATCAAGAATTTCGTCGAAAGCAAACCGCCCATTCTCTTTCACCATGTCATCGGGATCTTTCCCCGTAGGCATAATGGCAAACTTCAGCGAATGCCCGGGTTTTAAAAGCGGCAACACTCTCTCGACGACGCGATGCGATGCCCGCATGCCCGCCTTGTCCCCGTCGAAACAAAGAATGGGCTCCGGCGCCAACCGCCACAAAAGCCCGATCTGGTCCTCGGTCACCGCAGTGCCCAGAGGAGCGACCACATTCTCGATACCCGCCTGCCCCAGGGCCACTACATCCATGTAGCCCTCAACCACAATCACATTTCCCTGGTCGTAGGCAGGCTTGCGTGCCTTCGCCAGATTGTAGAGCAGCCGACCCTTGTGGAAGAGCGGTGTCTCCGGCGAATTCATGTATTTAGCTTTTGCACGAGGGTCGAGCGCCCGCCCCCCAAAGGCAATGACCCGGCCCCGCGCATCTGCAATCGGGAACATCACCCTGTTGCGAAACCGGTCATAAGGCTCGCGAATATCCTCGCCCGAGATCAACAGCCCACCATCGATGAGCTGCGGCACCTTGAACCCCCGTCCAATCATATAGGCCTTGAGACCCGACCGATCCTCCGGAGCGAACCCAATGCCGAACTGTTCGATGGTCTTGTCAGACAGTCCTCGCCTTGCCAGATAAGCACGCGCTTCGGCCCCTTTGCCCCGAGCGAGGCTTTCGCGGAAATAGTCCTGTGCCGCCGCCATCACGTCGATGAGATCGGTACGTTTTTCCTCGCGCTCCCTGTCGCCAGGGTCACGCTCCGGCATTTCCATGCCAGCTTCCGAGGCCAATCTCTCAACGGCCTCGAGAAAACTCAAATTCTCGGTCTTTTCCAGAAACTTGATGGCGTCCCCATGCTCGCCGGTGGAGAAGCAGTGATAGAACTGCTTGTCGTCATTCACCGTGAAGCTTGGGGTCTTTTCATTGTTGAAAGGAGACAAGCCGACAAATTCCCGGCCCCGCCGCGTGAGCTTCACGCGCCGTCCCACCACATCCGACACGCGGATACGATTTTTCAACTCGTCGAGAAATGACTTCGGAAAGCTCATAGGTCAACACGCCCGTCGGTATGGCCACACACTACCACCAAGGCAGTCCTGTCTGACCATACGCTTAGCTAGCCTTTATCGAAAGGGGTAGCTAAACCCAACTTTAAGAAAAGACAAGAAACCAGCCAAAAAATAGCTGTATTTGCTACTGTTTTAACTTAGGGGGCCAGAGCCTACGCGCCGAGCTTTTTCTTCACGGCAGCACCGGCTTTGCCAAAGTCCATCTGGCCCGCATAGCGCTTTTTAAGCTCAGCCATCACGCGGCCCATATCTTTCAGGCTTTCAGCCCCCAAAGTCGCCACCACCTCATCACAGGCCGTTGCCACTTCGTCTTCCGAGAGCTGCGCCGGGAGAAACTCACGGATCACGACAATTTCGTCGCGCTCCTGGGTCGCCAGCTCAACACGGCCAGCGCCTTCGTACATCACAGCTGATTCTTCGCGCTGCTTGATCATCTTGCCGAGGATGCTGAGGATCTCATCATCGGAAACACCCGCGTCAGCGCCATTCGTCCGGCCCGCAATGTCGCGGTCCTTGATGGCAGCCTGCATGAGGCGGATTGTGCCCAGTCGGCGCTTTTCCTGCGCTTTCAGAGCCTGTTTCATTGCGGTGGCGATTTGATCGCGCATCTGTTTCGTGCCTCATACCTGTTCAGGGCCAATTTGGCGGTGGGGAAAACGGTCAAAAGACCTGACTTGGTCTGCCGTCTCAGCCCGCGCCAAAGGCTACTCCGCGCTCTAATCGCAAACATAACCGGAAACATCAAGCGGAAGCGGCAACGCTACTCCAATCGCCGCCCGGTTGCAATTCCAGAGCAAGTCCATAACTCATTGTTTTTTAAGGGAAATTTTTGCCTCCGACTCGCTTGACGTAGCWCSCGCCTTCCCCTAGCTTCCGAAAAATTTTGTTGAGTAGCGCCATCTYCCAATGCCNTTCAGGCGGCTATCTCCAAAAACAGGAGCGTCCTTCATGAGTGCCCGCAWTCCGACAGCCCTTCTGGTYTTGAAGGACGGCACGGTGCTTGAAGGAATTGGCCTTGGTGCCGTGGGYGAAGCRCAAGGRGAAGTCTGCTTCAACACCTCCATCACCGGCTATCAGGAAATTCTGACMGACCCSTCCTATGCCGGGCAGATCATCACCTTCACCTTCCCCCATATCGGCAATGTCGGCGCGAACGATGAGGAYATTGAAACCTCAAATCTYGCRGCCACKTCCGGCGTRCGCGGRGCYGTGCTGCGCGCCAAMATCACCAACCCGTCCAACTACCGCTCCRCCCAGCATTTCAATGACTGGCTGAAGGCMCGCGGCATCATCGCCATCTCAGGCCTSGACACGCGCGCCCTCACCGTCCGCATCCGYRARCAAGGCATGGTRGACGCCACCATCGTYCAYGCCCCCGACGGMAAGTTCGACCGCGCCGCTCTTTTGAAGGCMGCACAGGACTTCCCRGGCCTTGAAGGCGCWGACCTCGCYAAAGAGGTYACCACCGGCCAGACCTACACATGGGACGAAGCGCGCTGGACCTGGGAGGAAGGCTTYGACCAGAACCCCAAAACCRCCCAYCACGTGGTGGCCATGGACTTCGGCATCAAGCGCAACATTCTGCGCTGCCTCGCAAGTGCGGGCTGCAAAGTAACCGTGGTGCCGGCCTCCGCCTCAGCCGAAGATGTGCTGGCGCTCAAGCCTGACGGCATTTTCCTGTCCAACGGCCCCGGCGACCCGGCGGCAACCGGCAGCTACGCCGTGCCCGAAATCAAAAAACTGGTGGCCAGCGGCAAGCCTGTGTTTGGCATTTGCTTGGGCCACCAGATGCTGGCACTGGCGCTAGGTGCCACGACGGAAAAAATGCATCAGGGCCATCATGGCGCCAACCATCCGGTGAAAGATTACACGACCAACAAGGTCGAGATCACCAGCATGAACCACGGCTTTACCGTGGCCCGCGAAAGCCTGCCGGACAGCGTGGAAGAAACCCATGTCTCGCTGTTCGATGGCACCAATTGCGGCCTGCGCCTGAAAGACAAGCCTGTCTTCTCCGTGCAGTACCACCCGGAAGCCAGCCCCGGCCCCCAGGACTCCCATTATCTTTTTGATCGCTTCGTGAATTTCATCACGGAGGCGAAGAAGTGAGATGAACAATGCTAGCCTTGCCCCATGGTCAGTGAACACGTCAAACAGCTTCGAGAAAATCTCACCGATGCCGAACTTCGGCTTTGGCATGAGGTTCGCAGGTCTGCGCTCGGACACAAATTTCGTCGCCAGCACCCGCTCGGCGAATTCACCGTCGGTTTCATCTGTCTCGCACAAAAGCTCATCGTCGAACTTGAAGACGCTCAGCCCGCTGAAACGGAGCAGCCCAACGACGACGAACGAACTCTTTGGCTCCAAAGTCAGGGATACCGCATTCTCAAAGTTGGCAAAGACGAAGTGTTGCAGAACATCGAAACCGTCCTCCAGCGCATCCAAGATGAACTCAAAATTGAGCCATAGTTACAAGCAAGATTGGGAAAACTTCGAAGTCCAGGACTCCCATTACCTTTTTGATCGCTTCGTGAATTTCATCATGGAGGCGAAGAAGTAATGCCTAGAGTATTCCCGACTTTACCTGACTTGGAAAAACTAGATCGAGCAATCGCTGTTGAGATTTTTTTCCACGCAACCGCCTCAGCTAGCCAAATACTCACGCCAAAAAACCTCGCTGACGTGCTGCCAACAAAGATTGGTCTTGGTCTTTTGCAAGAACTGATAAAGAGAATCGGCGACAGCGATTACTGGACCAACAATAATGTGGGTTACTACCTCAAACCGGGCGCGCTGGATCTGTTCCTCACACATAACACCAAACCGGTCGACTGGGTCGAAGAGTACCTGAACGATGGTGGTGACTGGCTGACTCCAGACAGTGGATTTGGCTCTGACTACCAGCCGATAGTTGTTCCAGAGCAAATCGTTCGACTGAGTGTAAGCAAAATTCAACAAGCCATAGAGACAGTAGAAGCCGATGACTCATTAACGAATGAGCAACAAGCGCAAGCAGTATCAGAGCTTCAAGCTGCTTTGAAAATTATTGAATCACCCCATCCAAACCGCTTCGCACTCAAACACATACTGAGAGGTCTAGGATGGCTTGGCGGACGTGTCGAGAGCGCAGTCACCTCTGATGCCATCAGTTCCGTAATCGACTACATAAAAGACAATTGGGATGATTTCATACTATAGAAGCCACTCCACATCCAAAAAACTGCGGTGTAATGCCACAAGATCTGAACCAGGTAACCCATGCCAAAACGTACTGACATTAAGTCGATCATGATCATTGGCGCTGGCCCCATCGTTATTGGCCAGGCCTGCGAGTTCGACTATTCCGGCACCCAGGCCTGTAAGGCGCTGAAAGCCGAGGGCTACCGGATCATTCTGGTAAACTCGAACCCGGCCACCATCATGACCGACCCGGATCTGGCGGATGCGACCTACGTGGAGCCGATCACGCCGGAAATCGTTGCCCGGATCATCGAGAAAGAACGCCCCGACGCCCTGCTCCCCACCATGGGCGGACAGACTGCGCTCAACACGTCTCTGGCGCTGGCCAACGACGGCACGCTGGAAAAATTCGGCGTGGAACTGATCGGTGCCAAACAAAAAGCGATTGAGATGGCCGAGGACCGCAAGCTGTTCCGCGAAGCCATGGACCGCATTGGCCTGGAAAACCCGCGCGCCGCCATCATCGCAGCCCCGCCCATCAAGAACGACAAGGGTGAGATCACAGGCTATGACCGCGCCACCGGCGTAGCCCAGGCCATGCAGGTGATCGACGAGATCGGCCTGCCCGCCATCATCCGCCCCGCCTATACGCTGGGCGGCACCGGCGGCGGCGTCGCGTATAACCGCGAGGAATATGAGCACATCATCCGCACCGGGCTTGATGCCTCTCCCGTGGCGCAAGTGCTGGTGGATGAAAGCCTGCTCGGCTGGAAAGAATTTGAGATGGAAGTGGTCCGCGACACAGCGGACAATTGCATCATCATCTGTTCCATCGAAAACGTGGACCCTATGGGCATCCATACCGGCGACAGCATCACCGTTGCCCCAGCGCTCACGCTCTCGGACAAAGAATATCAGATCATGCGCAACGCCAGCATCGCCGTGCTGCGCGAGATCGGTGTGGAAACCGGCGGCTCCAATGTGCAGTTCGCGGTGAACCCGGCAGACGGTCGTCTTGTTGTGATTGAGATGAACCCGCGCGTCTCGCGCTCCTCTGCTCTGGCATCGAAAGCCACAGGCTTCCCCATCGCCAAGGTCGCCGCGCGCCTGGCCGTCGGCTACACGCTTGATGAGCTGATGAATGACATTACCGGCGTTACACCGGCCGCGTTCGAGCCCACCATCGACTATGTGGTCACCAAAATTCCGCGCTTCACATTTGAGAAGTTCCCGGGTGCCGAACCTGTGCTCTCCACCGCCATGAAGTCGGTCGGTGAAGCCATGGCCATTGGCCGCACCTTTGCCGAAAGCCTGCAGAAGGCCCTGCGCTCCATGGAGACGGGCCTCAACGGTCTGGACCCTGTGACCATCGAAGGGCTTGGCGAAGGCGACGATAAGAACGCCATGCGCAAGGCGCTTGGGCGAGCAACACCCGACCGCATTCTGGAAATTGCCCAGGCCATGCGCATGGGGCTCGACCACGAACAGATCCACGCCTCCAGTTCCTATGACCCGTGGTTCCTGGAGCAGTTGCAAACCATCGTCGACGCGGAGAAAACCGTTGAAGAAAACGGCCTGCCCGACAATGCCGACGACCTGCGCGATCTGAAAGCTCTAGGCTTTTCCGATGTGCGCCTTGCCGAACTGGGAAACATCGACGAAGCGACAATGCGCGCAAATCGCCTCGCACTCGGTGTTAAACCAGTTTTCAAACGCATCGACACGTGCGCCGCCGAGTTCAAATCCGAAACGCCTTACATGTACTCAACTTATGAGGCCGACTTTGCAGGCAATGCATCTTGCGAAGCCGATGTCTCAACAGCCCGCAAGGCTGTCATTCTGGGGGGTGGTCCAAACCGGATCGGCCAGGGCATCGAGTTTGACTATTGCTGTTGTCACGCCGCTTTCGCGCTTGCAGAAGTCGACATCGAGAGCATCATGGTGAACTGCAATCCAGAAACCGTGTCCACCGACCCCGATACATCAGACCGGCTGTACTTTGAGCCGCTGACAGCGGAAGACGTACTGACCATTCTCCACCTTGAGCAGGAAAAGGGAGAGCTGCTCGGTGTCATCGTCCAGTTCGGCGGCCAGACGCCCCTGAAGCTCGCCCACGCTCTTGAGCAGGCAGGCATTCCCATTCTCGGCACCTCGCCTGATGCCATTGATCTGGCAGAGGATCGCGACCGCTTCAAAGACCTGCTCGACAGGCTGAAACTGAAGCAACCGCCCAACGGCATTGCCCGCACCGCCGACGAAGCAAAGGTGATTGCTGAGCGCATCGGCTATCCGGTTGTCATCCGCCCCTCTTACGTGCTGGGCGGACGTGGCATGGAAATCGTGCGCGACCCGGCCCACCTGGAGCGCTACATCAACGAGGCGGTCATCATATCTGGTGACAGTCCTGTGCTGATCGACTGGTATCTGAAAGACGCCATCGAAGTGGATGTTGACGCGCTGTGTGACGGCAAAGACGTTTTTATCTGCGGCATCATGGAGCATATTGAAGAAGCCGGCGTGCACTCCGGCGACAGCGCCTGTTCGCTCCCGCCTTACTCTCTGCCCGCTGACACGCTGGCCGAGATTGAACGCCAGACAAAAGAGATGGCCCTGGGCCTGAATGTTGTCGGGCTCATGAACGTACAGTTCGCGATACAAAACGGCGTCATCTATGTGCTGGAAGTCAATCCGCGTGCCTCTCGCACCGTGCCTTTCGTGGCAAAAGTTGTGGGCAAGCCCATCGCCAAAATCGCAGCTCGAATTATGGCGGGCGAAAGCCTGGCCTCTTTCAACCTGAAAGCAAACGCGTTCGATCACATCGCCGTCAAGGAAGCCGTCTTCCCCTTCGCCCGTTTCCCCGGCGTCGACACGGTGCTTGGACCAGAAATGCGCTCCACAGGCGAAGTCATTGGCCTGGACAAGAGCTTTGGCGCGGCCTTTGCCAAAAGCCAGATCGGCGGCGGCACAGACGTACCCACCAAAGGGACTGTCTTCATCTCCGTGAAAGAGGGAGACAAAGCCCGGATCGTGGAACCAGCCGCCAAGCTCATTGCCATGGGGTTCACCCTGATCGCCACCCGGGGCACCGCACGTATCCTGGAAGAGGCTGGTCTCAGCATCACCGTCGTCAACAAGGTGCTTGAGGGACGTCCTCACATCGTCGATGCCCTGAAGAATGGTGAAGTGGACCTCGTGTTCAATACGACCGAGGGGGCACAGGCTCTCGAGGACTCAAAATCGATTCGCCAGACAGCGTTAATGAGTAAGGTGCCCTACTACACCACCGTCGCAGGCGCTCGAGCCGCCGTTGAGGGCATCCAGGCCGTCCGGGACGGTCAGTTGGAAGTCGCCCCTCTCCAAGACTATCTGGCGAATACGCCACCAGCCGCATAAGGGGCTGCAGAATTCCCAATTGACGAACGCGGCAACGCTGTCCGAAGATAGGACACGCCCTCCCGATATTCGAGCGACGGCCACAAAAAAGAAAGACTGCCAGTAATATGGAAAAAGTGCCGATGACTTYCGATGGCCATTTGGTCCTGGAAGCCGAATTAAAAAGACGGAAAAATAAGGAGCGCCCTCGCATCGTTCAGGCGATTGCAGAAGCACGCGCCCATGGCGACCTTTCCGAGAATGCCGAATACCATGCAGCAAAAGAAGCGCAAGGCCACAATGAAGGCCGGGTTCATGAGTTGGAAGACAAGCTTGCCCGGGCGGAAGTGATCGTCGTCTCAAAACTGTCCGGCAATACGGTCAAGTTTGGCGCTACGGTCAGTGTCGTCGACGAGGACACAGAACAGGAACGCACCTATCAGATCGTCGGGGAAGACGAGGCGGATGTGTCAAAGGGCAAGATTTCAGTCTCCTCCCCCATCGCGCGCGCAATGATCAGCAAGGAAGTCGGCGACAGTGTGGAAGTCAACACACCCGGTGGCGGCAAATCCTATGAGATCCTGAAAATCGTCTACAAGTAGACACTAGACAACCGTTCTGAAGAACAAACCGCAGCGTTTCGCTGTGGTTTTTCTTTATGGAAAGCCCCCATGACCAAAAACCTCGACAATGTCGACCTGTTCAACACCTTCATGCCCGGCAGTGAAGAGGATCCCACGACGTTGCAAATGTTGGGCTTCAAGCTTCTCGACTGGGACGAAGACGCACAGAAAATCAGAGTTGAATTTCAGACACGACGAGAATTTCGCAACCCCGGCGGGATCATTCAGGGCGGCATCATCGCTGCCATGTTGGACGACGCCTTCGGACCACTGATCATCATCGCCTCAGAACGCACACAGCGACCGGTCACACTCGATCTCAACATCTCCTACATTTCCGCTGGCTATCACGGCCGCTTCGAATGCGAAGCACGCATCATCCGTAGGGGAAAATCTGTCGCATTTGTCGAAGGGGAATTGTTTGGTGATGACGGCGAGCTGGTCGCCCGGGCGACATCGACCGTCCGGCTTAGCTCAGTAAAGCCACGATAATTACCGCCTAGTCGTCAACCGCGACATCGAACGGCACGCCTGCCGCATGTTTTGACTGACGAATTGTGAGCGAAGTCCGGACACTTGCCACATTGGGCGCCGATGTGAGCTTCTCCGTGAGGAAACTCTGAAAACTTGCCAAATCCTGTGCCACACATTTCAGGATAAAGTCGATCTCACCGTTGAGCATGTGGCATTCCCGAACTTGGGGCCATCCGCCAACCATTGCCTCAAAAGCCTGAAGATCACTCTCCGCCTGAGAGTGAAGACCAACCATCGCAAAAACAGTGACATTGAACCCAAGCCCGTGTCCATCAAGTTCAGCATGATAGCCCTTGATGTATCCGGCCTTTTCAAGAGCACGAACCCGGCGCAAGCAAGGCGGTGGCGAAATGCCGACCCGGGCCGCCAACTCCACATTGGTGATGCGCCCATTGTCCTGAAGCTCTCTGAGAATGTGCAAATCAATATCGTCAAGCTTCGCGCGCTTCATGGGGTCTCCAGAATTTGGGGGGATCTCCAGAATTTGGCTCCACCGCCGCCCCAAATGTCGGGAGACAGAGCGCAGAACATGTTCTATTACTCCTTTTTACCCTGCTTTTCAGTAACAAAATTGCTCAAACGCGCACGAACATGACCCAAACCACTGTTTCCATCGACCGTGCACGCCTTTCGCCCGACACCACTTGCTGGGTCGTGACCAACGGGCTGGCAGGGTTTGAAATGCAGGCGATCGGCGTTGCCGAGGCCTTGGGCCTGCAACCTATTCTGAAGCGGGTCAGCCCAGGCGCACCTTATAATTGGCTGGCCCCTTGGGGACCCGCAGCGCCTGATTCTCAAATCGCCCCTCCCTGGCCCGACCTTTTGATCGCCGGGGGACGCCAAGCCATTCCTTATGCACGCAAAATCCAGCGGCTGTCTGGCGGACAGACATTCACAGTGATCTTTCAAGACCCAAAGGTCTCGCCCTCCAAGTTTGATCTTGTCTGGGCGCCAGTACACGACAAGCTGGAAGGCGCAAATGTCGTAAGCACCCTCACCGCCCCCAACCGGATCACACCGGAGAAACTAGCGGCAGGCGCGGACCAGTTGCGCAAACGATATGCAGCCTTGCCCGAGCGGAAAATCGCGGTCGTCATCGGTGGATCAAACCGGGTCTACGGTCTATCGCCCCCCAAAATGGAGAGCCTGGCGAAAGATCTGCGCGCCCTTGCTGAGCGCGAAAACATTGGCCTCATCATCACCACCTCAAGACGAACCGGGGCGGAGGGAACGGCCCGGTTGCGGAGTATTTTGCAGGGTATTCCCCACGATATCTACGACCCGCTCTCCGATCCAGCCGACGAAAACCCTTATCCCGCCATGTTAGGTTTAAGTGAAACAACCCTCGTAACCTGCGACAGCCACAATATGGTGGGCGAAGCTGCCACAACCGGCCGTCCGGTCTATGTCATTGAATTAGAGGGTGGATCAGCCAAATTTCGCCGTTTTATCGACACGCTCTACGTTAACAATATAGCGCGACAATTTGACGGCTCGCTTGAACGTTGGTCCTACATTCCCTTAAATGCTACTCAAGAGATTGCTTCTGCGATTGCGCAAAGCTACGCCCGCACAAAGAGTTAATACTGGAAAACCCGATAGGTAACGTACGATGGCCTTGATCGACCTGGACGCACTGCGCGCCACCCCACTTCAAACTAATCCCTACGACTATCTCGTCGTGCCAAATTTTGTGACCGATGAGGCGCTGGACCAGGTTATCCGCGACTATCCCAATGTCACGACTCCCGGGTCTGTACCGCCTTCTGAACTGGACATTCACGGCCAATTCGACGCTTTGATGAAAGAGTTGAACGGACCAGCCTTTGAAGCAGTGATCGAAGAAAAATTCGACCTCGATCTGTCCGGACGCCCCACCATGTTCACCGTGCGGGGGCACTGTCGCGAAACCGACGGGAAAATTCATCCAGACAGCGAAACCAAAATCATCACCGTTCTGCTGTATCTCAACAAAGCCGAAGAATGGGACCATCAGGGTGGCAAGCTGCGCATCCTGCGAAGCCCGACCGACCTCGAAGATTTTGTTGATGAGGTCCCTCCTTATGGCGGCACACTGCTCATCTTCCGCCGGGCTGATCATTCCTGGCACGGCCACGAACCCTTCAAGGGGCCGCGCCGGGCCGTACAGATGAATTGGGTGACAGATCAGCGGGTGGTCCTGTCAGAGCAGCGTCGCCACCGTTTTTCGTCAACGATGAAGCGTCTCAATCCATTTTCCACCACTTGAACCAGATCAAAGCAGCGCGCCGCGCATATCGCTAAACAAGAGTCTGAACCAATTCGACAGGTACAAGAGAGTTCAATGTCGCTAAACATCGAAACCTTCAAGAATGCAGACCTGTCCCAGGGCTGGCGGCCCGGCAACAACGCGGGCGGCACCTCGCTATTCAAAGCACTAGGCCACCCCTTGGCTGCCCCCAAGGGCCGCGCCATCATAGAAACTCTGAAAACATTTAAATCTGTCGCTGTCTATGACCCGACCGGCACGATTGGGAATTTTCACGCCTATTACGATCTCACAGAAATTCCCCTCGAAGGTTACTATGTCCAACGCATCGAAGATTTAGGCCAGTCATTTTTGGGCCATGATGCACACCCTATTTCTGAATGTGCGAAGGGGACCGCGGACGCCGTTCTCGTGCTTCTTTTTGACTCTGAAAAAATACTCGCCCCTCTCGCTCACATGTTCCCAAAGGGGGCAACCATCCTCACTTTGGATGATATGCGTTTGCCCGACGAGATGCTCACCAACAAGAAGAACTACCTCGACCCGATGAATTTCGCGACCAACTTCGCCTTCCTGCGTGACCACAAAGGAATCAACGGGTCGGATGGTTTGCATACCCGTGTGGCAAGCGCCAACTATTGGTCCGCTCGCGGCGCCCAGGACCCAAAGCTGTGGCTGTGTCTGTTTGATGAAGCGGGCGAGCCTCTCGCAACATGGGAACAAGACCTGCCTGCCGCCAATTGTCCTTATGCAATCGACAGTCAGACGGTGCGCGAAAAGTTCAATCTGGATGACTATCAAGGCTCGCTCTTCATTCACGCCATCCGCATCGCGGGTCACGACGTGGTGAAATATGCCATGGATGTTTACGGCGACAATGGGAAGAGCCTCACCTGCACCCACGACGCCAACGCCTGGCCAGCAGACTATTACGCGGGCATGCCGGCTGCCGATGAAGGAGAAGTGCTCACTCTCATTGTGCAAAATTCTCACCCTATGCCGATCCCGCCAAAGTCCGTCGGGTTCAACATTGTGGGCGCGCAGGACATTGCCTGGCATGAAGAAGAGATCCCCCCCTTCGGCACGAAAATACTGAACGTCTCAGAAATGCTTCCTCAGGCATCATTCCCCGACCAGATCGAAACCGTCGCCGGGCGATATTTCGTGCGTCCCCGATATGAAGTCGTTCGCACGAAGACAGGTCAGCGCCGCATGGCTCATGGCAATGTGGAACGCACGGACCTGGAGCCCAACCCTGAAATTGCGGAGCTAGCAGCAACGATGGGCAAGGGCTACATCATGCCCCTGCCCGTGCTGCCGACAGACCTGTTCAACTCCACCGTTCTGCCAACACCCATGGCGCGCGGCGAACAAGAAATGCCGCTGCGCATTGAACTGATGGACGCCGATGGATCGATGGTCGCCTCAAAATATCTCGGGCGCATCCCGCGCCGCGACCATATCGCCATCGACATTGACGCTTGGCTTGCAGAAGAAAGCAGCAAGCTGCCGTCGGGCCATGGCCATGTAGAATTTCTCTATGACTTTAGAGAAGGCGGCGACGCCAACGGCTGGCTGCACGCACTTGGCCGGTACGAACAAAAATCGTCTGGCCATCGCGCAGAAACGATTTTTGGCGCCCACATCTACAACACAGCCAACATCTACAAAGATGAACCACAATCTTACATCGGCAAGCCGCCAGGTCTCACCACCCGCCTTTTCCTGCGCTTGGGTGACGGCGACAAAGACACGCTGTGTCACCTGGTCTATCCCGCATCCACCCCGTGGCACGAGACCTCAGACACCCATCTGATTCTACACAATGCCAACGGCGAGCCCGTGGCAGAACACCGTATCAAAATCAATTGCGGTGGCTCCCACTTCTGGCGCTACCACGATATGTTCTCACCAGAAGAACGCTCACGCGTCAGTGTAGATGGAAAAGACGTCGGCTACGTCATCATCCGCGACACAAGCTGTCGCCTGTTCGGCTTCCATGGCCTCATCAACGGCGATACCAGCTTCTGCCTCGATCACATGTTCGGCTTCTAACGCGAGCTGAATTTCGGTGCCCGGACGTTCAGATAGGCTATGGTCACATCCATGTTTTGACCTGCTGGTGGGAGCCGTATCATGCGTTTTTTCTTCAAGATCATCCTTGGCCTTGTCGCCCTTGTTTTCATCGCCTTGGCAATCTTCCTGGTGCCTCCACATTTGCAGGTACGCGGGGTCGAACCTGACCTGCCCGATGAAGCAGCCCTTCGATCTCTCATGGCGGTGGAAAACGGACCCATCGCCGTCCGCTACATCGTGAACGCCAGTCAGCCTGTCGGTGACAGAGCCTTGTCGCACCTGTCTTTTCTCATTGAGTGGGAAAACGGCAATCTATTCATGATTGATGCTGGCATGGACGAAGACACTGCAGCGGCATTTGTCGAACTCATCGGGACTCTCAGCGGCGGTGGCGAGGGCACATTCTTCGGCACAGTCGCCGATCAGATGGCCGACAATATTCAACAAGTGAAAGGCGTTGGCTTTACCCATCTCCACATCGACCACACACAAGGGATCGGGGCTTTTTGTGACGCACGCGGCAGTGGTGCCGAATTATATCAAACGGATTGGCAACACGATCTGCAGAACTTCAACACAACGGAAGGGGCGGCCCTTCTCGCCAATTCCTGTCTGACCCGTGGCGCACTGCAAGACGCACCGATCATGACCAGCCCCAATTTCCCGGGCCTGGGGATCATAGGGCTTGGCGGCCACACGCCCGGTTCAACACTCTTTGCCGTTGGGCTCAAAGATCACCTCTGGCTTTTCTCCGGCGACACCACCAATGCCCATGACGATATCCTGTCAAACACCGGAAAGGGTTTCGTCTATTCAAACCTTCTCGTGCCCGAAAACACCGGACGCACAGAAGCGCTGCGCCTGTGGCTCCGCGAGCTTGATGCCGAGAACGACATCAATGTGGTCGTGTCCCACGATCTCGAAGCCCTCCAGACAACCGGCATGGCACCATTTGCGCCTTAGGCCGAGCAAAGACCTCAGAAAGGGCGGCAATCGTTCCTTTCACTCTTGAAATTTTATTGGAATAGTTCTAACTAACACGTAAGAGTTAGAACTATTCCAATTTGGAGAGAATCATGAGTGTTTTGGTAGGAAAACCAGCCCCCGACTTCACAGCCGCCGCTGTCCTTGCTGATGGCGAAATTGTCGAAGACTTCAATCTTAGAGCCCATCTGAAGGGTCATTACGGCGTGGTGTTCTTCTATCCACTCGACTTTACCTTCGTCTGCCCTTCCGAAATTCTGGCCTTTTCAAACCGCGTCCCGGCCTTCGAAGAGCGTAACACCAAGGTGATCGCGGTCTCTGTCGACAGTCAGTTCACCCATGCGGCGTGGCGCAACACCAGCCCAAATGAGGGCGGCCTTGGCCCGGTTAAATTCCCCATGGTGGCCGACATCACCAAGCAGATCGCCACCGACTATGACGTGCTGATCCCCAGCGATGGCGTCGCCCTGCGCGGCACCTTCTTGATCGACAAGGAAGGCGTTGTCCGCCATCAGCTTGTCAACGACTTGCCACTGGGCCGTGACGTGGACGAGACACTCCGCCTGGTCGATGCCCTCCAGTTCCACGAGGAACATGGTGAAGTCTGCCCAGCAGGCTGGAACAAGGGTGATGACGGCATGGTGGCTGATGCTGCCGGTGTTGCCAAATATCTGGGTAAGCACGCAGAAGCGCTTTAGTCACACCCCAATGCCCCTTTTTACCCCGGGCGGGAGACCCTATATTGGACCCCTGCCCGGGCTCGCATGAGCCGATTCCCCGCGAGTACGCCCATCACGAGCATTGGCACCCGCCGCAAAATTGGCCCCGCCGATTGAGTAAAACCCAGCGAACTGAGTGAAAACATGCCGACCACACACCATTCCAAAGTCATCATCATCGGCTCCGGCCCCGCTGGATATACCGCAGCAATTTACGCCGCCCGCGCCATGTTGGAACCAACGCTCATTCAAGGCATCCAGCCCGGTGGCCAGCTCACCATCACCACAGATGTTGAAAACTATCCAGGGTTTGCTGAGGAAATTCAGGGCCCCTGGTTGATGGAGCAGATGGAAGGCCAGGCGCGCCACGTGGGCACCAACATTGTGTCCGACACCATCATGGAAGTGGACCTGAAGGCATCCCCCATCCGCATGGTGGGTGACGGCGGCGATATCTATACCGCCGATGCTGTCATCATTTCCACAGGCGCTCAGGCCAAATGGCTGGGCCTTCCCTCAGAAGACAAGTTCCAGGGATTTGGCGTCTCGGCGTGTGCCACGTGCGATGGATTTTTCTATCGCGGCAAGGAAGTCATCGTGGTGGGTGGTGGTAACACGGCGGTGGAAGAAGCCCTCTTCCTCACCAAATTTGCCAGCAAAGTGACCATCATTCATCGMCGCRATGAGTTCCGCTSCGAGAAAATCCTCGCYGAYCGSCTGTCKAAGAACGAAAARATTGAAACCRTYTGGGACACCGTKMTCGAAGAGATTGTCGGMGACAAGGATCCAYTGGGTGTCACMGGCGCRCGGGTGAAAAACATCAARACCGGWGAGRMRCGCACCATCARCGCCGACGGYGTYTTCATYGCCATCGGCCACGCMCCSTCSACYGAAYTGTTCGYSGACCAGTTGGARACCAAGCAAGGYGGCTAYCTSATCACYGCACCGGAYTCCACSGCMACMTCCMTTCCMGGTGTCTTYGCMGCKGGTGAYGTCACCGACGATATATACCGYCAGGCSGTCACCGCCGCWGGCATGGGCTGCATGGCKGCCCTTGARGCRSAAAAATATCTCGCCWCAAAAGAARCRACCGCKCAGGCMGCMGAGTAGCGCGCTACTGAAAGTCCCATGAGGATGTGCCCGGGCCCGACCAGTCGGTCAGGATCACTGTGTTGCCATTGATCGGGTGGGCACGTGGCCAGAAGCCTGCGCCCGGCGACGTACCGTCTCGTAGAGCTGCAACGCCATTGCGCAAGTCCACCAGCGCCGCGATGTCTGTAACTGGTGCCTGGGGGAAGTCAGCCGCACCGTGCGCCGCATAAAGCAAGGTCGCTGACGGCAACAACCCGATCAGCCTCTCAGTGGTCTCGAGATAAGACCGCAAGCTGGTATTGGGCATAAAGGCATACACCTGCCCGTCACCAGCATAGTCACCCATGAACAGTCGGTCCTGCTCTTTTTCCCAAATGGATACGGAGTCCGGCGTGTGCCCTGGTGTTGAAAGCAATGTCAGCACTCTGTCCCCCAAATCCATTGTAGCACCCGGCGCCCACCAACCGGCAACTGGCCATCCTTCGATCACAAATCCTTCAACCCGGCCCAGATGTTCGTCGGCCTCGGGGACAAAATGTCCCTCAACAAGCCGTGCCTTGAGGCCAGGCAAGTCGGGCATCAAAATCGTCTCAAATCGATTGTGATTACCCACATGATCAAAATGTAAGTGTGTTGAAATAACACTCACAGGCTTGTCCGTCAGGCCCGCCACAACTTTACTGATGTCGCGAATGGGTGAGCCGCTGTCGATGAGCAAGGCCTGCTCAGACCCCACCAGCAGATAGGAATAGACGTTTCGGAAGTAGCGCGGCTCGCTGATCGCAAACGTCTGCGGATCGAGGGCCTCGACCGTATAGAAATCGTCAACCCATTCTTCATTCACCGCCATGGGGATGCCCGCCTGATCCGCAAGCGGAGGCGCACCGGCCAAAGTGATGATGAACAGCATGACAGGTGTCCGAAAGAAATAGGCAACACCCAACCCAACAGCGAGCACACCACCACCGCGCACCAACCACGAAGAAATTTTACTCATATCGAAAGTCTCCCAAACACGAAAACCCGAGGATGCAATCACCCATCCGTTGAGGGCCGGTTGAGGTGCCTCAGTTTATCCGGGTTGCGCACGATGTAGACACGACGCAGCGTGCCCGCTTCTGTCGCAGCCAGAGAAACCGCGCCGACGACACTGTTCTCATGCCACAACAAAAACCCGGGCGTCCCGTTGACAGGGGTCACCTCGACCTCAAAATCCTTCCAGACATTGCTCCACACGGTGATGAGAAATGCAGCGACACCGTCAGCGCTCTTTATCACTTCCAGCGTTGCAGGTGCCTTCCCACCCCCATCACCGATCAACTCAACATCGGCGGCCAGAACCCGCGCAAGACCATTTGTGTCCCCAGACGCCAGCGTCTCCAGAAATATCTCAAGCAATACCGCGTGGCGCTCCTCTGACAGACCTCCAGCCTCCCGCCCCGCCTCCAGACACTTCTTCGCACGGGAAACAATTTGGCGGCAGGCAGCTTCGCTCTTGTTCAAAACAGTCGCAATGTCTCCATAGGTATAATCGAAGACATCACGGAGCAGATAGGCGGCCCGCTCGGTCGCGCTCAGGCGATCAAGGAGCAGCAGAAAGGCGACACGGAGTGACTCTGCCAGCGCCACATGGTCATCAGGTGTTTCAACCGGATCACCAATCACCGGCTCCGGCAACCACATGCCAACATAATCCACGCGCGTCCGTTGCGATGCCCGCAACAAATCAATGCACCTTCGTGTGCACGCTGTAACCAGCCAGGCTTCCGGGTTCTCAATCGTGCGGTGCTCCACCCCATGCCACTTGATGTAAGTGTCCTGCACAGCGTCATCGGCGTCGGCAAAGGATGCAAGCATCCGATAGGCGATCTGCCAGAGCCGTGGCCGGACCCGCTCAAAAACCTGCCCGGCCTGCTCATGTCCCGCGGTGACGAGATGGGATGACTTGTTAGAAGGTCGCATTGTGATTTGCGATCTGAAGTCGGTTCCAGGTGTTGATCATCACCACAACCAGCATGAGTAAATCAATTTCATCACTGGAAAAATGCTGTGCCAGCGCCCCGTGAAGAACATCAAGGTCAGCTCCCTCTCCACGTGTTGTCAAAGCCTCTGCCCAGGCAAGAGCGGCTTTTTCGGCATCGGAGTAAAGATCGACCTGTCGCCAGACCACAAGGTGATCAAGGCGCTCATTGCTTTCACCATCTGCGCGCGCTTCCTTTGTGTGCATGCTCACGCAATACGCACATCCGTTGATCTGAGAGACCCGCAGTTTCACGAGATGTCTCAACAGTCCATCCAGTTTGGAGGCCTCCAACAGCGCCTCAACGCTCCCAAACGCCTCAAGGGCTGAGGGGATACTTTTGATAATATTGATGCGGTTTACGTGGGACACGGTACGGCTCCTGTTTCATGGGTCATTAGGATTGGATAAAAGCAGCTCACTTCCAAACAACCCCCTCATGAATAAGACGCCCCACACAGTCCCTTTGTGACAAAGTTTTTTGCTTCCGCCAAAAACGGCAGAAACGGCCTATTCCACATTTTGCGAACAGGCCGGCCATCAGGCCGCTGATCGGAAAACTAAAGCCCGATAAGTCCAGATAGGTCTCTCATGTCATCAAACACTTGCGCACCAGCTGCCGCTAGAGCCTTGCGGTCCGTCATCGGATCACCGGCGTAGCCAAACACTTTCATGCCAGCGGCAACGCCAGCCTGCACCCCCGGCAGACTGTCTTCGATAACCACACAAACCTCCGGCGCATGCCCCATCTCCCGTGCCGCATGGAGGAAGAGATCTGGCGCCGGTTTGCCATGGGCGACCATGTCAGCACTGAACAGGAGATCTTTGAGCAGCGGCAATAGCTTGGCGGACCCAAGTGTCGCGTGCATTTTTTCGATCTGCCCCGAAGAGGCAACACAAAAGGGAACCTTTGCCTCCTGTATGGCCAGTATCTGAGCCTCAACGCCCGCTATCGCCTCAGTCCCTTCAGCCAGAACCTCAATTGAGCGTTGCTTGACCATCAAATACCAGTCTGACGGGAGCTGTCGCCCCAGCAAGGCGCTCACCTCCGCCTGCACAGTTTGCATCGCCTTGCCGACAAATCGTCGGCGACACTCCTCGTAAGAGAGGTCCAACCCTTCATCGCGTATCAGTTGGGAGAGAAGGAGGTTCGCAGCATGCTCTGTGTCCACAAGCACGCCATCACAATCGAAAATCACAAGGTCTGGTTTTATCATGGGCGGCAATTTAGCTCACCACGGCCCAAGCGCCAGTCACATTGTGTGACTGTGTGTTACGGCTGATCCCAGCGAACAAACCACTCGAGCAGCAATTGCCAACTGAGCGTCACCGATAGAGCATTGTCTCGTTGCCCGTATAAAGATGCGCGACTTCTTCTGCATAACCGTTGAACAATTGCGTCGGCACGCGCTTGCCGGTTCCCAGCAGCTCTTCCGTCGCTTGGCTCCAGCGCGGGTGCGGCACTTCCGGGTTCACATTCGCCCAGAAGCCATATTCAGCCGCGTTGATGTCTTCCCAGAAGCTGACAGGCCGCTCTTTCGTGAACGTAAAACGCACGATGGATTTGACCGACTTGAAACCATATTTCCATGGCACAGAAAGACGAAGCGGAGCACCAAACTGCTTAGGCAACGGCTTGCCATAAACCCCTGTCACCATGAAGGCCAGATCATTGGTCGCCTCTTCAATCGTCAGCCCTTCGACATAAGGCCAAGGGTACCAAAACTCGTTTTGCCCTGTGGCCACATCCGGATTGTGGAAGGTCTCCATGCGCAGATACCGCACACCCGATTTGATATTGGCGAGTTTCACAAGCTCCGCGACCGGAAATCCGGTCCATGGAACCGCCATCGCCCATGCCTCAACACACCGATGTCTGTAGAGCCGCTCTTCCAGCGGCATCCGCGAGATCAGATCATCTGCGTCCAGGGTGAGGACCTTGTCCACATCCCCATCGATCACCACCTGCCACGGTCGGATTTCCAGCGCCTGCGCCGCACCGGAAATGCGTTTGTGACTGCCAAACTCATAGAAATTATTGTAGCGCGACGTCACTTCTTCACGGCTGATCTCACGCGTGAGCGTAAAGTTCGCATTGCGCGGTGCCGGGTAGCGCGCGGCATTGGGGTCACTCAGCGCCCCACTGACAGTTTCCGCCTCTGCCCCATCATCACACCCGGCCACAAGACCGGTGCCGATACCCGCAACCAGAAGCCCGCTGGTCTTCAAAAATCGACGGCGGTTAAAGAAAATACTCTCTGAGGTGACGTCATTCTCAGAAATTTCCCAACGGCGGCGGTTTTTGATGAGCACAAGCTTTCTCCAATTTATTCGAGCCCAGCTTTCACCCAAAACGCATGAGGGGCAAATCACCTTCTGGCGATCTGCCCCTCTTCAGGCTCTCAGATTTGTGAACTGTACTGGTTTTCGAACGGAACCCTCAGGTTTCGAGCATAGAACGCAACATCCAGGCGGTTTTCTCCGACGCCTGCATACGCTGGGTCAGAAGGTCGGCTGTCGGTTCATCACCTGCATCGCTAGCAAGGGGGAAAACCTCCCGCGCTGTGCGAGCAACCGCTTCGTGCCCTTTCACCAGATTGGCAAGCATCGCTTCGGCTTTCGGTACGCTTGCATCATCTTCAATGCTAGTGAGGTCGGCATACGCTTTGTAGCTACCCGGCGCATACTCGCCCAAGGACCGAATGCGTTCGGCAATCTCATCCACCGCCATCCACAGCTCGTTGTACTGAACCTCGAACATGGTGTGCAGCGTGTTGAACATCGGACCCGTCACATTCCAGTGGTAATTGTGGGTCTTCAGGTAGAGCGTATAGGTGTCAGCCAGAACGCGTGTCAGACCAGCGGCAATGCGTGCCCGGTCAGCTTCGGAAATACCAATATCTATTTGCATGGGTCGCCTCCGTTTCTGAACAGAATATAGGTAATCTTTCCATCGCATACAAGGTAGTTTAGAATTATTTTAAAGAAGAAAAAGAACCTGAAAACCTCCCCGCCACTTGGCAAAACGGAGAGCTTGAGTAAGCTGCTAAAAGATAGGCTTTAGGGGCACAAAGGGACGCGGACCATGACCATTACTTTTCTCGATCAAAAACCAATCATCATGAGCAGGCGGAAGCTCGTACAGGGTTTGGCAGCGGGTTCCATTGTCGCCGTCTCCGGGTGTGTCCAAAACCAGGCGATCGGTCGCAGTCAGCTCATGCTCGTGTCCGACGGGCAGATCGCGCAAATGGCGTCTGCCTCTTGGACCTCCCTGAAACGCCAAACCAAAATATCACGCGACCGCGACCTCAATCGCCGCCTGCAAAATGTTGGCTCCCGGATTGTGCAAACCGCCGGATTGCAAAATCAGCCTTGGGAGTTCACCGTTTTTGACGACGATCAGGCCAACGCCTTCGTTCTTCCCGGCGGCAAAGTGGGCTTCTATACCGGCATTTTTAAACGCATGAAAAACGACCATCACCTCGCCACCGTGATGGGCCATGAGGTGGGACACGTCACCGCCCGTCACGCGGCAGAACGCTACAGCCAGCAGATGGCAGCAGGCATTGGCATGACAGCCGCTGCCGTCGCCCTTGAAGCGGGTGATGTCCGTGGCGGCGCACAGATCGCTGGAATTTTAGGACTGGGTGTCCAGTTCGGACTCCTCCTCCCCTATTCCCGGCGTCATGAGCTTGAAGCCGACCGGCTTGGTGTCAACTACATGCACCGGGCGGGTTTTGATGCCCGTCAGTCTTTGGCCTTCTGGGACAACATGTCGAAACAACGGCGCGGCTCCCCGCCTCCTGAATTCATGTCGACCCACCCGTCAGACTCGACCCGCAAAGCCGTGATCCGGCAGGAATTACAGCGMSYMRKMMKGKTYSCMWRMWMWMATWARWYRMMRRMGMSGYRMKKGRYSMWMCMMKYMYSGYGMYCRSMRGSKWWGCAATCACACAGGCAGCATTATCATGGGCGGCCCGCCAAGACGTACGTAAGCCTCAAGAGAAGCCGCCACGAAAATCGCCAGCACCCAGTTGGCGGCAACAACAAACCCGAACCAACGCAGAGCAGCAACCCCGACGGCCCACCGACCGATGGTGCTTTCCTTGCCGCCATCACCGTCTGCGACCAAAGCGGCAAGACCCGCAAGGCTCGACAATTCAAGAGCCGGCAACACAACAAGCAACCATTCGAAAAAATCTTCAACCGGGCTCGCACCGAGACGATGAAGAAGAAACAGGGTCAGTGCCGCGCCAACAGCCAAAACCCTGGGGCGCTTCACACTCAAACTTGGTCGAGCTTCCAATTCAATATTCATTGATCTTTTCTCCGGGCGAGCAGAAGGGTTCGCTCCCGAGGCCCGGAAACTCCTTTTCATTACGAATTATCAAGCATCAGCAAAAAGGCGCGCGACCGCCTTCACCGTGAACACAAACCAACAGGATAAGGTGCACGAATGCTGAAGCGCGTGAAACACGCGCCTAGGTCACAGAGATGCCGAAGCGGAAAACGTACGGGTGGCGTTAAACTTTACGAGCCGACCGATACGTCAATCGCAGCTGCATTCAGTGTTTGATGAGAAAAGTAATTCATCTGAAACGCCTCTCGATTGTTATCAGGTCACCGTTTGAGGACAATAAAAAAGCCCCAACCGATGAGGTGGGACTTTGAAAGCGACATCGCATAAGCAAGAACGTGCTTATACGCAGACGACCCAGTCCCTTGGGTACGTATGTTGATACGAATAGCAGCACCATTTTTGTGCCGGGTATGTTTGTGTCACTGTCATGAACGTGTGAGTACACCCGACATTCCGCACGGTCAACACCTTCGTAAGAGAAAAAGCGCTTAGCTCCGCTTAAGGAGTAAGTTGAGTGCGCACTGTTGTGCATGAGTCACAGAAGATGACTGCGCATAACAATGCACACGCGATTGTGAGCGCCGCTACGCATCCACGTCTGTGCCTCCCCGCGCTGTCAAAGCACGCCCTTGCATCAGAGGTCGCAACACGCCACGCTCTCCTCAACAACAAAACCACCGGGGAGAAGAAACAATGGCAATAAATGCAAACTGTTGGGGCGATGAAACGGAATATGATTTCAAAGCACTCACCGCAGGCCTCAATCAATATCTGAGACTCCGCACCAATCCTGTCGGCATGAAGCGCTTCACCTCAGAATCAGATCTGGATGCGATTCCCCGGCTAAGGCGCCCCAAAGAGGGAGAACTGATGGCGACCGACCAGATTGTCGGCCAGAGCCGGTGGATCGGCTACACCATCGGCGTCACCATGAAAAACCTGATGGGTCAGCAATGCGGCGCCGTCGTCGGCCTCACTGCCAGAGACGAAGAATTTCTAGACGGCAAACGTTTTCACGGCGTCTGGTATGGTGATCTGGAGGGAAGTGCGGAACATCAACGCGAAATGTCATGCGCCTCCCACGGGGACTATGAGGCACTTGTAACCTCCCCCATCACCTCAGGCCGCATCGACAATCCAGACATCTGCCTGATCTACGGGACACCGGGGCAAATGATCACCTTGATGAATGGGCTTCAGTACAAGAATTACAAAAAATACACTTTCACCTGCGTCGGCGAGAGTGCCTGCGCCGACAGCTGGGGCAACGCGCTCAAAACCGGAGAGCCGTCCATGTCGCTTCCCTGCTACGCAGAGCGCAAGTTCGGCGGCGTGCAGGATGATGAAATGCTGATCGCCCTGCCACCCAGCTACTTGCCCCAGATCGTCGATGGTCTTGCAGCCCTTTCCAAGAACGGCCTCCGCTACCCCATCCCCAATCACGGCCTCGACAAATCCCCCCTCGCCAGCATCGCCCAGAGCTATGGGTGAAGACTATCCACGATCCGCCACCCCCGGACTTGTTCCGGGGGTCCAGGAGCGGAGTAACCGAAGCCCGTGTTTGCAGCTCTGGATTGCCGGAACAAGTCCGGCAATGACGACAGTCGATACGTCCAAGACCACGCCCGTGGCCGATGAGCCCTAAGAAAGACTGGCGCAGAACCGCTGGATGCGTTCGCACGCTTCCGTCAACGCTTCCGTCGAGGTTGCGTAGGAAATTCGGAAGAACGGCGACAGGCCAAAGGCCGCCCCATGCACAACCGACACACCTTCCGCCTCGATAAGCGCAATGGCGAAGTCCTCATCGCTTTCGATCAGCTTGCCTTCAGGCGTTTTCTTGCCGATGCAGCCTTCGCAGGACGGGTAGACATAGAAGGCCCCTTCAGGGGTTGGGCATTTAAGCCCCGTCGCCTGGTTCAGCATGGAGACAACGAGATCCCGCCGCTCTTTGAACACAGCAGCGCGCTCGGGGATAAAGTCCTGCGGACCGTTCAACGCTTCCACCGCCGCCCACTGGCTGATGCTGGTGGGGTTGGAGGTCGACTGGCTCTGAACCTTTGTCATCGCCTTGATCAGTTCCACCGGCCCGGCGCAATAGCCGATCCGCCAGCCCGTCATGGCATAGGCCTTCGACACGCCGTTCATGGTCAGCGTGCGCTCATAGAGCTTCGGCTCCACCTGGGCAGGCGTGGTGAACTCAAAATCGTCATAGACGAGATGCTCATACATATCGTCGGTCAGCACCCAGACCTGCTCGTGGCGCAACAACACATCTGTGAGTGCCTTCAGTTCGGCGCGCGAATAAGCCGCCCCGCTGGGGTTGGACGGTGAGTTGAAGATCAACCATTTCGTCTTCGGCGTGATCGCAGCTTCGAGGTCTGCCGGGCTAAGCTTGAAATTATTCGCAAGCGTCGTCGGCACCGTCACCGGCGTGCCACCTGCCAGCAGCACAATGTCGGGGTAGCTCACCCAATACGGTGTGGGAATGAGCACTTCATCACCCGGGTTCAGCGTCGCAACCATGGCGTTGTACAGGATCGGCTTGCCACCCGGCGACACGAATGCTTGCTCCGGCACATAGTCCAGGCCGTTTTCGCGCTTGAACTTGTCGCAGATCGCCTGCTTCAGCTCCGGTATCCCACCAACAGCGGTGTATTTCGTCTCGCCCCGTTGGATCGCCTCAATTGCGGCCTGCTTGATGTTGTCTGGCGTATCAAAGTCAGGCTCGCCCGCACCCAGACCAATCACATCGCGCCCCTGAGCTTTCAGGTCGCGTGCTTTCTGGGTGGCAGCAATCGTTGCTGAGGGTTGGATACGGTCCAAAGCGTCGGAAATAAAGCCCATCAAAATCTCCAGAAAGAGGAAGTCTCACACAAAACAGATTTCACATGAAGCGTTCTAGGCCTGTGCGAGACCCTGCGCAACCACGAGCAACCTAGTTTTTCAGGAGAGTTTCATAGCGACGGACAATGCGGCGTTGCCTTCTCCCGCCACAGCAGAGGTAAAGGCAGCTCTGTCTTCCGCGCTCCGGTTCTGGCTGAGCTTCCATTTGCCCTCCAGACGATCAACCGGCATTTCGAACACCACCAGAGCCGTCATCAGCCGATCCACCATGCCGACAGCCAGATCATCAGTACTCCAGGGGGCAGGCCGACCTTTTTCCTGGCTCTGGGTCATCTCGATCAGAAGACTGGCAGCTTTAGGTCCTTCCTCGACAATCCGGGGCCGTCCGCTCGCATGCACCGCAATGTAATTCCAGGTCGGCACGAGTTTCGCGCAATCTCCCCAAGAAGGAGAAATATACCCCTGCGGCCCCTGAAAAACGGCCAACGCTGTATTCGCGCCGTCAAAAGCCTGCCAATGCGTGTTGGCACGTGCAACATGGCCGCGCAGCACCAGCCCCTCCCCGGTCTCATCGAGGAGAAACGGGATGTGTGTTGCCTGCAAATCCGGCGTCACAATGAGCCCAAAGGCGTGGGTTCGAATGAGATCGGTTAACGCCGCCTCGGACGGCGCACTGAAATGCTCAGGAACATACATGGAAGAGGCCTCTCTCTAATCTCAGCTGGATTGGACGAATGCTGCCGCGCCAGCAATGGCAAGGGCGGCAATTCCCACATAGTCCACATATGCCAACCGCGTGAGGGCCGCGTTGCTGCCTCCCTCCAAAGCCTGAAGTATGACGAAGCTCACCATGCTCAACATGCCAGCCGAAAATGCGGCAACCCTCAGTGACGGCATGAAGGCGGCGGCGGCAAGCAGACCACCCACAATTCCAAACAGCAGGGCCCGGTGCCGCATCAGGATCGCAAGATCTGGTCCTGGAAGACTAACGCCATAGGCTTTCTCCAACTGAGGAACGCCCATAATGCCAAACACAGGCAACAGATTGATGAGGGCCGCAATAAGAAACCCTCCAATGATAATGTAGTGCATGTTCCTGTCCTACCTTTCGGGTTTATACATCTGGCCTTTGAGCTGCGGGTATCCGGCGTCACTGTGCGCTGGTTCATGTTGTTGTGGCACGCCAAACGTGGTGTGAACCTTGACGATCCCCGCCCACACAGGCCAATCCATATCTTCTGGCTCTTCATTGGGCGCATCGCCCACACTCACCTTTGCAGTGACCTGATCGAGAGACAGGCGCACAACGTGGGTTGCCTTGATTTCCTTGTCGGACATCGGTCTCAAATGGGCCGCACGGCCAGGCTCCAGCCGATCAATCATAAAGTCGAGAGCCGCGAGTTTCTCATCGCCGGTCAACAAGACAGACGGCCCATGCACCGCAACCGAGCGATATTTCATCGAATGATGAAAACCGGACCGGGCAAGAACAATGCTGTCGATCAATGTCACTGTGGCGCACATCTCAACACCTGCAACTGCAGCAAGCCCCAGCCCACTTTTAGAGGACGCGTGGAAGAGAAATTCCTCTCCCCGTCGGGCATAAAAGATCGGGATCACATGGGGAACCGCATCGGGACCAACAGGCCCCGAATATCCGACATGGGCCACCAGTGCCTCGTCCAGGATCGCGTGAACCGTTTCCCGGTCATACTGCGCCCGCTCTGGTGCCCGTCTGGCCCTATAAGGCTTCTTTGTTTGATAGACCTCAGACATCGAGAGCTCTCTTAGGCCGCCACACCAGTTCGCCCCCACAATTGGGACAGATCCCGTCCATATCGTCAGCGCAGGGCGCGCAAAAAGTGCACTCAAAGCTGCAAATGCGGGCCTCCCCGTCCTTCGCAGTGGGAGTTGTGCATTTCTCGCACGCTTCCTTCATTTCCAGCATGGAATCCGTCTCCGCCAAATGGTCCTGTCTAATTGGCTCCACCATCCGGGACAAATGGTCCCTGGATAAGTTCCATTTCGTGATTAGATTAGGGACCATTGTGGAATTGGCACCCGGAGGCATCGTCATGGCGCAGTCCATTGCGTTGGTTGAACCGCTCGATCTCGACAGAAACTCAGACCGTCCGTTGCAGTGGCAGCTCTATGAGAGCCTCCGCCTGGCCATTCTGGAYGGGAGGCTGATCGCGGGCCAAAGGCTGCCCTCAAGCCGTGCGCTCGCGAACGACCTGTCGCTTGGCCGSAATACGGTGGTSGCSGCCTACGARCAATTRGCYGCSGARGGYTAYGTRCTGTCRCGCACAGGKGCYGGMACYGAAGTTGCCGCKTTGCCRCCYGARACRGTTTTGGAAGTRGGYCGCACSGACGCCAARAAYCGCCGMCCYGAYCCMCGYCGTAAATTGTCCGCGCGCGGCWACGCRACGATCAGCATCAARCGSGCAAGCCCCAGATACGAAAAACTCGCCGCCCTTCCCTTTCAGCACGGCCTGCCCGCAATGGATTCATTTCCGCGCGACACCTGGGCACGACTATTGGCCCGGCGCGCCCGGCAGCCTCAATCCCGGCTGTATGACTATCAGTTCGGGCCTGGCTTCCCAGCACTTCGCGAGGCGATAGCTGCCTATCTGGGAGCTGCGCGAGGCGTGGTCTGCGGCCCTGAAAATGTCATCGTCACGGCGGGGGCACAGGCAGCTCTTGATCTTGCCGCTCGCATGACCATTGATCCGGGCGACCCTGTGTGGATCGAAGACCCAGGCTATCTCGGCGCCAGAGGTGCCCTACTCAGCGCTGGTGCCGATCTCATTCCCGTCCCCGTGGATGAGGAGGGCATAAATCCAGACGCTCTCGTCAATTCAGACAAAGCCCCGCGTCTCATCTATGTCTCTCCCTCTTATCAATTCCCGCTCGGCGTCACCATGAGCCTCAACCGTCGGTTAGCACTGCTTGAGCGTGCGAAGGAAACCGGCGCCTGGATCCTGGAAGACGATTATGACAGCGAGTACCGATATACCGGTCGCCCGCTGGCTGCCCTGCAGGGCCTCGATGGCACTGGCGGCGTCATCTATATGGGAACCTTTGCGAAGACCCTGTTTCCGGCCTTACGCGTAGGCTACCTCGTCGTGCCAGACAGTCTGATCGACGCCTTCACCAGCGCTATCCGTATGACTGGGCAAAGCCCCCCCCCTGCTATTCAGGCGGCCCTTGCCGACTTCATTGATGACGGGCACTTCACCGCTCACATCAGACGCATGCGCACGCTTTATGCGGCGAGACAGGAACACCTGATACAGGCCCTGGAACGCGAAACCGGAGACATGTTCCGTGTCCCCAAACTGGAAGGCGGCATGCAGCTTGCTGCCTACCTGCCTGATGATGCCGATGATGTGCGTGCCTCCGAGGCCGTCCACGCCGCTCGTGTTCTGACAACACCACTATCTGGTTACTATTTGGGAGAGCCAGAAAAACGCGGCCTCTATCTGGGGTATGCCGGTGTGCCCGAACACGACATCGACCGCGCCGCAAAAAAACTAGGCACAGCACTGCGTGAAGCTGGCTACTAATGGGAATAGGGAGAGGGGCAGGCATGCGACTTTATCAAATGGCCGATAGTGGCAATTGCTACAAAGTACGCCTTGCAGCCGCGCAGCTTAACCAACCTCTCGAGCTGATTGCGGTTGATATTCTGAATGGCGAGAGCCGGACGGATGACTTTCTCGGCAAAAACCCCAATGGGCGCGTTCCAACGTTGGAGTTGGACGATGGCACGTGCCTGCCGGAGTCAAATGCAACTCTCTTCTACCTCGCAGAAGAGACCCCACTACTCTCCAGCGACCGGCTCGCCCGCGCCCAGACACTGCAATGGATGTTCTTCGAGCAATATAGCCACGAGCCATACATCGCCGTGGCTCGCTTCTGGAAATCAATCCAACCCGGCGGCGAAGAGAAAAAGAAAGGCATGTTCCCGGAGTGGCATGCGCGCGGGTACCAAGCACTAGATGTTATGGAAAAACACTTGGGCACAAATGAATTCTTCGCGGGCAATGCCTATTCCATCGCCGACATTGCGCTCTACGCCTACACCCACGTAGCACACGAAGGCGGCTTCTCTCTTGACGCTTACCCTCAAATACAAGGATGGGTCGCCCGGGTGGCATCACAGTCACGCCATATTTCAATGACACAAAAATAAGCCATCCCGAACTCGCCCAAGATGAGGCCAAGCTGATATGCGCTCAATCCATCAAACCGTTTTGAACGCAGTCGCCGGGGCAATAGTGGCACTTTGCACAATAGTCTTGGCCGGACCTGCATTTGCCTATGACGACAATCTCATCGAAACAATCAAAGCGGTTGAAAAACGTATTGGTGGCAGAGTGGGCGCTGCCATCTATGACACTGAAACGGGAAGAAACTGGGAATACCGAGCCCGGGAGCGCTTCCCCCTGTCCAGCACTTTCAAAGCATTTGCATGCGCAGCAGTTCTGTCTCGCGTTGACCAGGGTGCAGAGCAACTCGACAGGGTCATAGAAATCCAAGAGAGCGACCTGGTCACCTACTCCCCCGTAACAGAAAAACGAATTGGCACTGAGGGGATGACCCTGTCCGACCTATGCAACGCCGCAGTCACCCTCAGCGACAACACTGCAGGCAATATCATCCTCCAGAGCTTAGGAGGGCCAGAAGGCTTCACCAACTATATGCGAACAATAGGCGACCCCATGACGCACCTGGATCGTTGGGAGACAACCCTCAATGAAGGCGCACCCAATGACATGCGCGACACCACCACCCCGCAAGCAGCTGCAAACAGCCTCCACACAGTGCTGTTAGGGGATGTTTTATCAGCCAGCTCACGCCAGCAAATCATRGATTGGATGCGCRGCGATMAGGTCGCGGGCGCTCTGYTTCGATCTGCTGTGCCCACCGAMTGGCAAAYMGCCGATAAAACCGGTGCGGGAGGCCACGGATCTCGCTCCATTATCGCTGTTATGTGGCCCCCTCAGCGCAAGCCRATAATTGCGACAGTGTATATGACMGRCAACAGTGCTGAATTCGCAGATCGMAACGCYGCCATCGCTGAAATAGGCGCAGCAATTGTGAGCGCCACCTCGCCGTGAACGTCAGATTGAGCCACTCACATTCGTCCACCACATTCTCGCCTTGAAATCACCCCGGCTTMGGCACAAAGCCGGTCCTCGAGCTGCCCACTTTGCAATATCGGTTACACCGGACAGTCACTCTCGCGGACAGTCAGCAACTGTTCCTGAATGATGGAACGCCACCAGCTCTTCTGCTGTGCAAGGCCACCATCCTTGGGCTGGATTAATCCAGCACTGCGCCCGAAAGCACGACCAAATATCGGTCCCAAAGCCAATGCTTGATGCATCATCGCGACCACAAACCGTATGTCCTGAATGGGCGGAGCGGTGATCCCCGCCTCAGCGTAAAGCGCACATCTAACTTCATGAAGTGCATCCACGACCGGATTCAAGAGCCCAGTCCCTTTGTCTCGCCACCCGGACAAATGTAATCCCAGTGCCAAATCCGCATATCCTTGATCATAATAAATGGCACAAAGAACATTAATCAGCTCATCAACGGAAAAATCATCAGTCCCAAGATTTTCAACGGCAAGCTTCAATTCCGTCTTCAGCCGTCGGCCGCCATGACGCAGCAGCTCTGCCAGCAATTTATCCCTGTTCCCAAAATGATGATTGACCGCAGCATCGGTAATGCCAACGGCATTGCCGACGGCCCGAACCTGAACCGCAGATGCCCCCCCTTCAATGAGGAGTTTTTCTGCAGCTTCCAGTATGAGCTTCTGAGACTCATCCTTCGTTCGGCGAATTCTTCTTTTGGTTTGAGTCACGCTCTACCTTTCTAAGCATAATTCGCGTCCAGCCCGTTGCCCCATTTCTCAAACCAGGCCTGGTACTCTACGTCAGCACCCGCATCGTAAATGTCCATGAGGCGAACAATAAATCCATCCTTATAGGTCGCAATTTCCCGAAGCTTACAGGCAATCGGCGGATCATCATTTCTCCTGAAATGTAATTCACCATAGGCCAGCACAGTATCTCCCTCGACAGTAGGCATGCCGATTGATCTAATTTCTCGCTCGCAAAGCTTGTCGAAATTCATCACGGATTTCTGAATACCTTCAATCACCTTGTTCCTGCCATTGATCATGCAATGAAAGGGAGCGCCGAATACCTGATACTGAATGTCCTCCGAAAAATACGGGACAAGACGGCTCCAATCACCATCGTCATAGCTTTTCTCAAATGCAATACGTTGCTCAATGAAGAGTTCCAACAAATTCATGCGCTCGCTCCCGTGTTGTCTACCTTGATTAGTCAAAGTAAACAATTACGAAAATATGTAGGCCAAGTCAACTGGCACCTTCCGAAGACCGGCAAAGGCAACCGTCAAAACAGCAAATGAACCCTGTCCGAGCCGTCACCACATTCTCGCCTTGAAATAACCCTCGCCTTGGCACAAAGCCAATCCGATCTCGCCTCATTGCGTGCCTAAAAGATCAGTCTCCAAATCAATGCTGCCAACAGGGGATAAACATGGCCGCTCTTTCCCACGCTACCGAACACCGCTTCTTCCGCATTGCCGCCCTCCTCCCTCTCGCTTTAGTCTGCCTTGTCTTGAGCCTTGTTGGTGCCCGCGCAGACATTTCGTTTGTGAAACCAAACGACATGGGTCATGGCGGCCTGCTTTTGAAAGGCAGCGAGCCTGGCAAATATGTCGAAGCCCCGGCACTTGCCACAGATGTAGACATTCAGGTCACAGGCCCCATTGCCCGCACCCGGGTTACCCAGCGCTTCGAAAATCCGAGCGATGCCTGGGTAGAAGGCGTTTATGTGTTTCCCCTGCCGGACAATGCCGCCGTCGATACGCTGAAAATGGTAATCGGTGACAAGGTGATCGAAGGTGAAATCAAACCGAAAGAAGAAGCACGGGCCATCTATGAACGTGCCCGCGACGCAGGCCAGCGCGCCAGCCTGGTTGAACAGGAACGCCCTAATCTCTTTACAAACTCCGTTGCCAATATCGGCCCCGGCGAAACCATCATCATCCAGATCGAGTATCAGGAAACGGTTCGGCAATCGAACAGCACATTCTCCTTACGCTTTCCCATGGTCGTCGCCCCCCGCTACAATCCCCAGCCTGTCATTGCCCATACCGTTGAGTTCGACAATAACAATGGCTGGGGTGTTGTAGACCCGGTTCCCGATCGCGACCGTATCGAACCACCTGTTCAGCACCCCGATGAAGGGCCAACAAACCCTGTTACGCTAACGCTGTCTCTTGATGCGGGTTTTGAGATTGACCGGATCATCAGCCATCACCATGACGTGCGCATAGAGCGAAGCGAGCGGAATGCGACCCTCACCCTGAAGGAAGGCGACGTGCCCGCCGACCGGGACTTTGAGCTCACCTGGACACCGGTTGCAGGCGCAGAACCCACAGCCGCCCTCTTCCGCGAAACCTGGAACGGCGAAGACTATCTCCTGCTAATGGTCACACCGCCTTACGGCGAGGTAATCGCAACACCGCCAACCCGCGAAGTCATTTTCGTGATCGACAATTCTGGGTCCATGGCTGGTGAGAGCATGCCGCAAGCCAAAGAGAGCCTGCTCAAAGCCCTTGCACGCCTGAAGCCCAGCGACACATTCAACGTGATCCGTTTTGATAACACCCATGAAGTGCTGTTCGACACATCAGTGCGGGCGGACCGGGAAAATCTAAGCATCGCACGGCGTTTTGTTCGTGCATTGGAAGCAGATGGCGGCACGGAAATGCTGCCAGCTCTTCAAGCGGCGTTGCAAGATCCGCTCAACGACACATCACGGCTACGTCAGGTGATTTTCCTCACCGATGGGGCCATCGGCAACGAGCAACAATTATTTGAAGCCATTGTAAACAATGCCGGGCGCTCACGGCTCTTCACTGTCGGCATTGGCTCTGCTCCCAACTCCTACTTCATGACCCGCGCCGCAGAGATGGGCCGGGGGACATTCACGCACATTGGGTCGGAAGCCCAGGTTGCCGAACGCATGAAAGAATTATTCCTGAAGCTCGAAAACCCTGCCATGACGGATCTGGCCTTGGTATGGCCAGACGGTGTGGAAGTCGAAGCCTGGCCAACCCCTCTGCCTGACCTCTATCGCGGTGAACCCATTGTGCTCTCAGCAAAAATTGCAGAAGGCGCTGAAGGCAGGCTTCGCCTGACCGGCAAGTCTGGGGGCCATGTCTGGGCAATCGACATGCAGATCAGTGCCGATGCGCCCAACCGAGTGGGGGTCTCCCAACTTTGGGCCCGGCGCAAAATCGCCTCCCTGGAAGCAGCCCGGACGATGGGTGGAAACTGGGAAGCCTTCGACAAGGAAATCAGCCAGGTCGCCCTTACCCACCATCTGGTGAGCCGACTGACCAGCCTTGTCGCCGTTGACAAAACTCCGGCACGTCCCGGCGGTGAAGATCTGACCCGCACAGATGTTCCTCTCAACCTTCCTGCAGGGTGGGAGTTTGATAAAGTGTTTGGTGAGCCTGTCAGCGCACCCAACATCCAGCGCGCTAACGCTGGTGCCTATCGCACCATGCTGGCAATGGCCCCCGCGCCCATGATGGACGCCAATGCCCAAGCGACAGGCGGCATCGCCCTGCCCCAGACAGCATCGGATGCGCCAACATTGATCGCCCAAGGGATCATCTCACTGGCCCTGGCTCTGTCGCTCCTCCTCGTTTGGATGCTGTGGCAGCACAGTGGCGCAGCGGGCCTGACAATCGGGCGGAGGCGATGATGCGTATCACACAACGCCTCCTGCTTGCCGCCGCCCTGGGCCTTCTGGTCCTGAGCGGTTGGCAGGCGGGCCAAGGGGTCTATATGAACGCCAAGGCAGAGCTTGCCCAAGTGCTACTTGAAGACGCCTGGGAAGTTACCAAGCGCACCGGCACACATGTCAAAGCATGGGACTGGGCAGACACATGGCCAGTGGCCCGCATTAGCGCCCCTCGGGTCAAGGGAGATGCCATCGTCTTGGCGGGAGCCAGTGGCGAAGCGTTGGCTTTCGGGCCAGGCCACCTGGCCAACACGCCACTGCCCGGGACTATCGGAATATCTGTCATCGCAGCCCACCGCGATACACATTTTGAATTTCTAAAAGATGTTGAAATCGGTGATGCCGTCCATCTTGAAGCGATAGACGGCACCCTCCACACCTACATCGTAGATGACCTGAAGGTCGTGCACGCCGATGCATCAGGCATCCACCCGCATCAGGGAGGCAAGCGACTTGCCCTTGTCACCTGCTTCCCCTTTGGTACCACTGAGCAGGGCCCTCTACGCTATGTCGTGTTTGCCTCCGTAGAGGAAGATTTGATCTAGGCGAACCGCTACGACGCTCGCTTTTTCTCGACCTGCGCTGGTGGTGGCCCAGGGCGGGTTTGCTCGTAACTCTCCCGCTCCACCATGCCATGCCACCAGCGTCCAATATTCTCCCGGCCTTCAAAAAAGCGCATGCCATCCGGCACATTGCCCACATAGAAGAAGACCGGCAAAAGAAAGAGGTCGGCAATTGTGACCTGATCACCCGTCAACGTCGTCTTCCCCTCAAGCGCCTTCCCAATGATATCGATATGAGCAATCACCTTTGGCGTGTTTGCTTCAATCACCGCCATGTCCGGCTTCCCATCAGGCCCTGAGGGAAATGCATAATGACGCGCCAGACCCCCAATGCAGCTCGGGATCACATAATCGTTCAACGCGCTGATCCACTGTGTCATCACAGCCCGCTCCTTCACGTCACTCGGTTGCAACGCTGGACCGTCAAATGCCTCATCGATATATCGACAAATCGCCGCCGCTTCGAAAAGGACAAAACCCTCATGCTCCATGGAAGGTATTCGTCCAAACGAATGCCGCGCCAGATGTTCAGCTTCCTTCAGCGCTGCTATGGAACCGTCGCCGACGCCCATGAGCTCATAATCAACGCCCTTCTCTACGCAGGCCATGCGGACCGTCCGCACAAAACTACTCGCAGCCCCGCCATAAATTTTGAGTTTGCTCATGTCACTCTCCCAGGTTTCACATTTGTGAGCGGCAGCGCGGCAACAACATCAGGCGCCTTTGCCTCTCGCCCACTTTTTCTTCAGAGATCGCGATACTTTAATTAAATAATTATTTAATTAAAAGGAAAATAAATAACTGAACACCAAAACGCTAGTCTGCACTATTGCTTGGTCATTTTATTTTGAAATCGACATGTCAACTAAAGGATTAGTCGCAATAAAGAGAGTATTTGCATGTCATTCTGAATAATTACGCTTGCACTCCTCCCGTTCGTCATGGCAAATAGATGGTATAAAAATGGGGCAAACGGAAAACGTCCGTTTCGGTAAATTGATTTTTAGGTAGGAGATTTGAACGTGGGATTGGAAAGTTATCGCAGAAGAGTAAGCGAACAAAAACGCCGTTCAATCATGGAAGCCGCCCGTGCAGAATTTCAGGGCAACGGCTTCACGCACGCGGCCATGGCTGAAATCGCTCGCAAGGCAGATGTGTCAACAGCAACGCTTTACAAGCATTTTGGCTCGAAAGAAGAGCTGTTTAACGCGGTCATTGAAGAATCATACGCGCTAATCGGAATTGACCTTGATGTCGCCGATAGTTCAAAAACAGCCAAAGAAGCGCTAAAATCGGCAACAAACGACTACCTCAATGCCCAGTTCGGGACTGGTTTGAACGCTTTGATGCGGGCAATCATTTCCGAAACATCTGGCGATCCAGAGGTAGGCCGCGCATATCTGGCGCGCGGTGTCGGACGCAGAATGGAAGATTTGAAAACCTTCATCGACCGACTTGTCGCACGGAAATTGCTGAAGAAGCACGACACAGAAGTTTCCGCGATGCAGGTGTCAGGAATGATCAAAGAAAACTTCATCTGGCCAGCCATGTTCGATCCGGATTTTAAAATTCCGGCGAACAAGGACAAGATCATCTCCGAAGCATTGGACACTTTCTTGGCACGCTACGGCGCATAATTTCTGCCTCACGCGCGCAAATAAAACCAGCGCGCGTGGGGTCTGACGATCTATTTGTTTACCACAAACAAGTACCGATTAAGGCTGAAGAAAAAATCACCTTTCTCCGCCAGTCGAAGCTGATCATCGTACCAGCTTTGTATCTCGTCAGAACTCAGGCTGTGGTCAGCCCCATTATTCCTCACGAATGACAAAATACCTCGCATGATCCCTGCCGCATAAGAATGAGGCTGGTAGCCAACGCTCATCATCGGCACGATCTCAACACGTTGTACTTGGAACCCGGCCCGACGAAGTTTCGACGAGAGGGTGGCAGGCAGATGAGGGTCTGCAAGGTGGGCATCCCAACAGCCAAGAACACGGCGCATAAGCGCTGGGTCACTGGCGTGCCAGACAATGGAATCCCAGTCTGTATCAAGGATAATCGCCCGCCCACCCGGTTTGATCACCCGGTAAAGCTCTTTGAGCGCGACGGCTATTTCTTCAACATATTCATAGACCTGCGTCGAGACGGCGGCATCAAAACGCGCGTCCGGCAATTCCAGCTTGGCAGCATCCGCAATAAAAAATTCCGCTTGAGGCAACGCTGCGCAACGAGTCCGCGCCATCGTGATCATCGCATCACTAACGTCAATGCCGACCACCCGTCCCTCTTCGCCCACCATCCTGGAAGCATCTTCCGCAAGCAAGCCAGGTCCAACACCGATATCAACCAAATGTTCGCCAGGCATCAATCTGAGTGCTGCGAGAATAGCGACCCGTTGCCCCACAACATCGGGAGTGAGGTACATGGCTTCCACCATTTTTGCCGTCCGGGCATCAAAATCAATCTTTGCATTCATCTGTATGTCTGCTGCCTTTGCATTATGTTTGCACCGCAGATTTCGCGGACGCAATCGCCTCAGCGATCTGTTCTGGCGCGCCCATATCATCCAACAGAAAATTTTCTCCGTTGGCCGTCAGTATCTCAATGCGCCCCGCCCCAACCAGACCTTGCAGGAAAGAATGGACCGCCCTTACATCAATGACCTCACGCAGTGGCAACACAACCTGGCTCGGCTGTCGCCCTCCCGTTGAAACAGTCACAGTGTCTGCCCCAACCATGATCTCGGCACCACGGCCCCGAAAGAAAGCCCACACAAAAAGCAGAGGCACGCCGATCCCCTCAATAATGAGAGCGAGCAGCCGGAGCGTCTCCAGCGGAGGCTCACGCCCATCCGCCCAGAAAAGCACCCCCGCCCAGAGCACCGAAATTGTCAGCGCAGGCAAATAGATCGACCAATGTCGCTCGGACCTCATGCAGACCTCATAAAAAAATCAAATCGCTCGTGTCCGATTGTCTCAGAACCTCCTCGACTTGTTAAGTCCTGTTGAGATACACCGACGCCATGACACGCCTACGCGCAGATATTCTATTAGGCCTGACGGCACTCGTCTGGGGAGCCGCCTTTGTTGGGCAGGCAACGGCGATGGAACACCTGGGTCCCTTTAGTTTTACCGGGGTCCGGTTTTTGCTGGCCACCCTTGTCGTCCTCCCCTTCGCTTTGGCGGAACATCGCAAAGGCCCGGCAATCCAGCGCAAGCATGGCCTGCGTATGGCAGCCGTCGGATTGATCTTCTTTATCGCCAGCACAACCCAGCAGGTTGGCCTGCTTTCAACCACCGTCACCAATGCGGGGTTCCTGACTGCCCTTTATGTGGTGTTTGTTCCCGCTGTTGCCTTCATCGCTCTCCGCCAAAAACTTCCGCTCATTGTGTGGCCGGCCGCTGCCCTGTCTTTCGCCGGCACTTGGGCACTTGCAGGTGGCGTGTCCGGGCTGACCTGGGGCGACGCCATCATGGTGGTAAGTGCCGTCTTTTGGGCGCTTCAGGTCATTTTGATCGGCGCCATCGCGACCAGGTCCAACCGGCCGGTCACTCTTGCCACGATCCAGTTTGCTGTAACCGCCGCCTTGGGCCTCGCCATTGGGCTCGCTCTGGAAAACCCAACCCTGGAAGGCATCACACACGCCTGGCGCGAGTTGATCTTCACCGGTCTCATCTCTGGCGGTCTTGGCTTCACCTTGCAGGCCATCGCCCAGCGCCACACACCCGCATCAGACGCCGCCATCATCATGTCATCAGAAGCGCTGTTTGCAGCCCTTTTCGGCATGTTCCTGTTGGGCGAGCATCTCGACACCCAGGGCCTGATCGGCTGTGCCGCCATCCTGGGTGCAGTCCTCTTAGTGCAGTTGGTTCCTTATTGGCGCCGCAAGCGTTCCTGACCCTCCCGCGTCCATTGCGCTGACCTGTCAGTAATGACACTATGAGGGCAGTTTCTGCCAACTGTCAGGCGAGTACACATGCCCCAGAGCCCCCTCAAAAAGCCACACCAAAACAAGACCCGCAATATTGTCATTCTCACCTACCCAGGCGGCATGATGCTAGACGTCGTGGGCCCCGCAGACGTGTTTGCAGCCGCATCGCAATACATCGCAGCGACCTGTGGCGCGGATTTAGCCAAGCACGATGCCTATAAGGTGGAACTGGTGGCACTGGAAGCTGGGCCCCTTAGGCTCTCCAACGGCATCCAAATGATTGCCAACCGAAGCTACCGCGATGTGACGGGATCGGTAGACACATTGATTTTGGCTGGCGGCAGCGAGAGCGGCATGCATGATATTGCGCAAGACCCGAGCTTTCCCACTTGGTTGAAACGCAAAGCCAACACCGCAACCCGTTTGGCAAGTGTTTGCACCGGCTCGTTCCTGCTCGCCCGCGCCGGATTGCTCGACGGTCACCGGGCCACCACTCACTGGATGTCGTGTGATCGATTGGCAGCAGAGCACCCCCAAGTGTCGGTGGTCGAAGACGCCATCTATGTGAAGAGCGGCAGCCTCTACACCTCGGCGGGCGTATCGGCAGGTATCGACCTTGCCTTGGCTTTGGTGGAAGAAGACTTTGGTCGCGAGATCGCCATGCAGATTGCAAGGCAGTTGGTTCTGTTTTTGCGACGCCCGGGAGGCCAGTCACAGTTCAGCGCACAACTCGCCGCCCAAAGTGTGAAGACCGACAAGTTCGAGAGCCTTCTCACCTACGTGACCGAGCACCCCGAAACCGACTTGAGCGTCACCGCCCTGTCCAGCCGGGTAGCCATGAGCCCGCGCAATTTTGCCAGACTGTTTCGGGAACAGGTGGGCGAAACCCCCGCAAAATATGTGGAACGCGCGCGCTTAGATGCTGCAAGACGCAGGCTCGAAGAAGACGATGACAAAGTCGAAGCAGTTGCTATCGCCACAGGTTTTGGTACCGCAGAAACCCTGCGCCGCACCATGAAGCGCCACATGGCCATAACACCAGAGGCCTACCGCGCAACCTTTGGAGGATAGACCGCTCGCGCCAATGACTTAAAGCTCACGCCTTTCAGGCTACCGGCGTCTGCAGTGCCAGGCGCAAGGTTGCAACAACACTGCGGCGGACCCGGTCAATATCCGTCGTTGGGTTGACGATGGACTGGATCGTCATGCCGAGCATAAGAGCCCCCACGCTCAAGGCGGTCGCATCCGCATCAACGGCCTTGGGAATTGTGCCCAGCCGCTGCGCGCTTTCAATAAACTCTCGCAGACGATCTCGCACTTTGTCGTGGGCGGCTGCAAACAGCGGACGCAACTGAGGCTGCGCCCCGATCGATTCCGCCAGCAACACGTGATAGGCGCTCTCCGTGGGCCGCTGCCAGAGAGCTGAAAAATACAGATCAATGTAACCAATGAGCGCTTCGTGCGGCGGCAGGTCGTCCAGGTGGTTGGCAACAAGCGCACTCTCAAACTGATCCGTCAGATCATTCACTAACGCGGCAATCAACCCATCCTTCGATCCGAAGCGCTGGCTCACCAACCCTCGGCTGTACCCTGAACGCTCCCCGATTTTCTCGAATGTCGTAGCGGCAATTCCAAATTCTGCGACCAGATCAGCCGCCGCCGAAAGCAGCTTGCGCTCGGATTCCGCGCGCCGCTCTGCCTGAGTTTGGCGCGGAGGTTTTGCCTCAAGGGTCGCTTGTGTCATGCCTACAAATCTACCTGTAATTTATTTGTTAGACAACCAACAAATACCCTGAGAGGATGTCCGCAGAAAATGACCGCCTGTGGAGGAAAAACATGCGCATCGCTCAAGACCTTGCTGAAACCATCATCGACCCGGCCGCCTATGCCGATGAAACCCGGGTGCATGATGCCTTCACGAAACTGCGGGCAGAAACCCCGCTCGGCATCGCTCAACCAGCGGGCTTCGACCCGTTCTGGGTGGTGACCAAGCATGCGGACATTCAACTTATCGAACGTCAGAACGAGCTGTTCCACAACGGAGACCGCTCCGCCACGCTGACCACCATCGACGCCGACAAGGCGGTGCGGGAAATGATGGGCGGCTCGCCCCATCTCGTGCGCTCATTGGTGCAGATGGATAATCCCGACCACATGAACTATCGGCGCCTGACGCAAAACTGGTTCATGCCGCAAAACATCAAAAAGCTTGAGCCTCGCATTCGCGAAATTGCCAAAACCTTCATCGACCGGATGGCGGCCTTTGGCGGCGAGTGTGATTTCGCCAAAGACGTTGCCCTGCTCTTTCCACTCCACGTCATCATGGAAATTCTGGGCGTGCCAGAAGCCGATGAGCCCAAAATGCTGAAGCTAACGCAGGAGCTGTTTGGTGCGGCGGACCCGGAACTCAATCGAACCGGCGAAGAGATGGACAAAAGCAGTATCACGGTGGACTCCGTGGCCGACACAATCGCCGAGTTCATGGAATATTTTAACGCCATCACCGAGGACCGTCGCGCCAATCCCCGCGACGATGTCTCCAGCGTCATCGCCAATGGCAAGATCAATGGCGAGCCCCTCGATCATTTTGCCGCCATGTCCTACTACATTATCGCCGCCACGGCGGGCCATGACACGACATCTCACACCACCAGCGGCGGCATGTGGGCTTTGTGCGAAAGCCCGGACCAGTTCGCGAAACTGAAATCAAATCTCGACCTCATCCCCTCACTGGTGGACGAAAGCATCCGCTGGGTGACCCCGGTCAAACATTTCATGCGCACGGCAACCGACGACGCAGAAGTCCGCGGCCAGAAAATCGCCAAGGGCGACTGGCTGATGCTCTGCTACCCTTCTGCCAACCGGGATGAGGAATTGTTCGACGACCCCTTCACCTTTGATGTGGCGCGTTCGCCTAACAAACACATTTCCATGGGCTACGGCGCCCATGTCTGCATCGGCCAGCATCTGGCACGGATGGAGATGCGTATCTTCTGGGAAGAACTCCTGCCCCGCCTCGACAGCATCGAGTTCAGTGGTCAGCCCACCCGCACCAACGGCAATTTCGTCTGCGGACCCAAGGCGATGCCTGTTCGTTACAAAATGCAGTAGGCCGGACACGCCCCATGAGCAGCGACTTCAAAACCTGGCAGTGCCGCACCTGCGGCTACCTCTATGACGAGGCGGAGGGCGACGCGACAGAAGGCTTCGCCCCGGGCACCCGCTGGGCCGACATTCCCGACGATTGGGAATGCCCCCTCTGCGGCACCGCAAAGTCCGACTTCGACATGGTGGAACTTTAAGAACGCTGCAATAGTAAAACGATCATACTTCCTTAATATTGGCATCGCACCTTACCCGTCCAAGGTTGGTGCAGTGCATTGGGGAATAAGGCATGTCGAATGAATCTGGTCCCGCGAAGTTCATCGTGTTCACCACTATTGCCTCGCTAGCAGTCTTCTTTTGGGTTTTCGACGGCATGCCCATCCCAATGGTCGAAGTAAGACCCCTGCAGGTAGATCCGAATCTACCCACGTGGGAAGAAAGTGTCGCCGCGGGAGAAGTAGCAAGGCAGCGGGAACGACAACGCGGAACGACAGCTATTCCGCACTCCCGCCAGGGCGATGGCAATTCTGAACATAACGCGATACGCCAGGAAGTATTAGATGCCTACAAATCCTACAAGCGCGCCACATGCAACGCGTCAAAACGGCAACGCCTCCTCGATGCAATCACTGCTCTAGATAGCGCAATGGATGTGACTTTTCGGCGTTGCCGCAATGGAGGTTGCGGTGACGGAGGAGCTCGCGAAACCTGGAAAACACCTTTCGACGACACCGTGCACTATACTATCGCTAAAGTAACAGAAGAAGGTCTGATCGACAGAGGAGAGTTGATGCACCTGCATGGAATAGGAGTTCTTGCGAGATCAGCCGCTGACCGAGAAATGGTCGACACCTACCGACGCTGCCAGCGTTAAAAGCACTGCATCGCACCCCTCACTCCTGACACCTCCTGTCAGTTATCCCCGTTCTGCCCCTTTGAATACCGGGCGAACCGGGCCATATTGGGCCTATGAGCTCAACCAAATCACCACCGGGACTTTCTGAAGCGCCAGGCGCATCCTTTGTGCCTGCCAGCGTTGAGAATAGCGGCCCTCGTGCGCCAAATGGCGACGCGCTGGAGCCCTTCACGCCCCACCGGCCCGAGCGACCTGAAAAGTCGGAGGGCGGCATCGCCTTCAAACTGGTCTCGGAGTTTGAGCCCAAAGGCGACCAGCCGGCCGCGATCAAGGAACTGGTGGCACAGCTCAATGCGGGTGAGCGCGACCAGGTGCTGCTCGGCGTCACCGGGTCCGGCAAGACCTTCACCATGGCCAAGGTCATCGAGGCCACCCAGCGCCCGGCGATCATTCTGGCCCCCAACAAGACGCTCGCCGCCCAGCTCTACGGCGAGTTCAAGAAGTTCTTCCCCGACAATGCGGTGGAATATTTCGTCTCCTATTACGACTACTACCAGCCGGAAGCCTATGTGGCGCGCACCGACACCTATATCGAAAAGGAAAGCTCGATCAACGAGCAGATCGACCGCATGCGCCACGCCGCCACCCGCTCCCTGCTGGAGCGCGACGACGTCATCATCGTGGCGTCCGTGTCGTGCATCTACGGCATCGGCTCGGTGGAAACCTATTCGGAAATGACCTTCAAGGTGAAGGTAGGCGACAAGCTCGACCGCGGCCAGTTGATCGCCGATCTGGTGGCGCTGCAATACAAGCGCAACGATCAGGCGTTTCAGCGCGGCACCTTCCGGGTGCGCGGCGACACGGTGGAAGTCTTCCCGGTCCACCTGGAAGACAGCGCCTGGCGCATCAACATGTTTGGCGACGAGGTGGAGGAGATCGTCGAGTTCGACCCCCTCACCGGCCACAAAACCGGCAAGCTGCCGCTGGTRAAAATCTACGCCAATTCGCACTACATCACGCCGGGCCCMACGCTCGCCCAGGCCGCAAAGCTCATCAAGGCCGAGCTCACCACGCGGCTGACAGAGCTCAACGCCCAGAACAAGCTGCTGGAAGCCCAAMGGCTGGARCAGCGCTGCAACTTTGACATTGAAATGATGCTGGCCACGGGCTCGTGCGCGGGCATCGAAAACTATTCGCGCTACCTCACGGGCCGCAAGCCCGGCGAGCCACCGCCCACACTGTTCGAATACATCCCCGACAACGCGCTGGTCTTTGCCGACGAAAGCCACGTCAGCATCCCCCAGATCGGCGGCATGTATCGCGGTGACTATAAGCGCAAATCAACGCTCGCCGAATTCGGCTTCCGCCTGCCCAGCTGCGTCGACAACCGCCCTTTGAAGTTTGAAGAGTGGAACGCCATGCGGCCGCAAACCGTCTATGTCTCCGCCACGCCGGGGCCGTGGGAGATGGAGCAGACCGGCGGCGTGTTTGTGGAACAGGTGATCCGCCCCACCGGCCTCATTGATCCCGTCACCATCATCCGACCTGTGGAAACCCAGGTGGACGACCTGATTGACGAGTGCAAACAGGTGGCCCTCAAGGGCCAGCGCATCCTCGTCACCACGCTCACCAAGCGCATGGCCGAGGACCTGACGGAATATATGCACGAACAGGGCATTCGCGTGCGCTACATGCATTCCGACATCGAGACGCTGGAACGCATCGAGATCATTCGCGACCTGCGGCTGGGTGCCTTCGACGTGCTGATCGGCATCAACCTGCTGCGCGAGGGCCTCGACATTCCCGAATGTTCGCTGGTGGCCATTCTGGATGCGGACAAGGAGGGCTTTCTGCGCTCCGAAACCTCGCTGGTGCAGACCATTGGCCGCGCCTCGCGCAATGTGGAAGGTCGGGTTATTCTGTATGCAGACAGAATAACCGGCTCCATGGAACGTGCACTGGCCGAAACAGCGCGCCGCCGCGAAAAGCAGGAAGCCTATAACCGCGAGCACAATATTACGCCCGAAAGCGTGCGCTCCAACATTAGTGACATTCTGGAGAGCGTCTACGAGCGGGACCATGTGCGTGTGGACTTAGGTGACGGCGAGATGGTGGAACTGGTGGGCCACAATCTGCGCGCCCATATCAAGGATATGGAAAAGCGCATGAAGGACGCCGCCGCCGATCTCGAATTCGAGGAGGCCGCCCGCCTGCGCGACGAAATCCACCGTCTGGAACAGGTAGAACTGACCGTCGCCGATGACCCGTTTGCCAGACAAAGCGCCATGGCCGCCGCTTCCGTCACCGCCCCCCGCAAGGGAGAGGACGGCGCTCTTGTATCAGGAGCCTCAAAAAACCGCCCCACCCCCCGCTCAACGTCGGGCCGCGCCGGAACCAGAACTTTTAGGAAGAGTGGCCAGACGAAGCCTCCTGGCCGCAAGGGGCCTTAGCTCTACCCTTCACCTTCATTGCCGGACTCGTTCCAGCAATCCAAGAGTTCAGAGACTCCAGAAGCCGCGATGATTAGAAGCAAAGAAGACTGGCAGAATATTCATGGGAAATTCGCACAGCACTTTCAAAAACATGGGCTGTCAATTGAACGATTCGAGGCATTGATTGAGCCTCGGGAGACCTCATATTTCTCACTAAAACAAGAAAACTTGCGTGAATCCGTACTGGCGCTGTACGCAGTGATTGCTTACCCGGAAAGATCGGACATTCCTAAGCGAAACAATCTGGTCGCCGCCGGTAAGGCATGGCTGACGAAGGCCTACATTCGAAATGGAGGAGACAGGTCCAAAACCGTCCCCAGATTTAGGCAGACACCCAATCAGCAAATCGATGGCCAGTTAAACATGGCTTTTGGGCGAATCTACAAGCGTAGAATTCGAGCCGCTCTGATCGCAGATCAGATAATAATGCGCGAATTCGGTTTCGGTGGCGATACACTTGAATCGGCTAGATTCACTTTAGTAGATCCCGATGGCCGTGGATGGCGTTTTTCGCCTACTGAGCAAGACCCGACACAGCGTGCAACTGTTACCAGTGTAATCCGCGACTTTTCACATCAACTGGGCGGTGCTGAAAATACATCCAACACCATGCATCGGGTGTGGGCCGAGTCCTTGCCTATCCTGCATTTGGCAATGCAACTGAAGGTAGAGATGAGCAAGCCTTACCCAGGGGATGGCACTCGCCACAAGCTACTGAGCCTACTTGTCAATCCTGATTGGATATCAGACGCGCTCTGGGAAGCCGAAAGAAGAAGAATAATGGTATGCGCCATGATGCTGAAAATTGGGCCCCAACATATGGTGAGAATCATGCCGAAGGAAATTCGTTGAGTTTTTGAAACTATTGCTCCCCCAGATATTGCGCTTCAATTGTCCCCGAACCTACAGAAGCAGTTCCGTAGAGCCGGGACAGGAGGTGGTACATGAGAAGACATCAGTAGAGCGAAGGCGTTCGTCATTTGCGAACGCTTCTTTTCGCCCCCCAATCCCACGTCTTATTGCCGGACTTGTGCCAGCAATCCAAATTTAATGCACAAGCACGTCAGAGAAGGTCGCGATCATCATGGCGGGAGCACTAGAACGGAATCTCGTCGTCTATACGCGAAATACTGGCAGGTCGCCTTTTGAGCTCAAGGCGCTCCTCATTTTCCAGTAGCCAATCTATCGCAGAGTCTGTCAACTTATACCAACTATGTCGATCACCATCAGAGTCCGTTTGTGCTCCCGTCTCGACCATGTCCTTCTTACGCAGTTTTTCGAGACCTACATTTGTTGCCAACTTGTTATAACCAAGCTTGTCCATATCGACGGCAACCTGCCAGTGACTGACCAAGCTATCTGGACCGACCCTGTTCTCCATGACCGTGCATAGTGTAACGATTTCCAACGCGCTGATATCACCTGACTCTACCAAGGGTGACTGTTCTATAGTGCCAGGCTGTAGTTTTTCCTGCTTTGCAACAAGCGCCGGGATTTTGCTCTCAATCTTTTTTCTTAGCTCATCAAAATCACTAGGCGCTTGTGTGGAGAATTTGATGATAGAACGGTGTTGAACATCAAATGGGTACTTTGCTTCCCGCGTGTCAGCGCATATCAAGCAAAGTTCCTTTTTTGATGCGATTGCAAACCCCAATTCAAACCAAACATTTGGATTGTCCAGTGTGATATCGGCAATGCAAATAGCTGCATCCTTGATACCTTGCTCTATTTGATCAATCGGTATGGAGGCCGACGGGTCTTCATCGACACGATAGGGATGTAAACCACAGCTCTCGATAGCGGGTTTAATCACATCTGCATATCGTCGATCGAAGGGACCCCCATTATCAAACGGTTGTATCACAAAACAATTTTTCATGGCTCATCCCGAGACAATGATAAAGGACGTAATAGCCGCAGCAATCAATGCAATCGCAGACAACCAGCCTGCCAATGGTGCACCGTAGTCTAAGTACCGCGGCGACGTATAATCAAACGCATTCGAAATATCTTCGGCTGTAGAATACTGAAACGTAGCACCACGGTACTTAACGAGCTTGAGGTCTTCAAGTTTAACCAGGAGATAAGCATTAATTAGTGACAAGCAGAAACCCAGAAAGAACAGCGCTAGTGCGACGGACAGCTCTGCAGTCTTACTAGACCCAGCCAGTGTCCCGAGATAAGCCAACCCTGCTATTGCGCCTGCGCCATTTCCATAAGCGAGTGTCTTGACCAAAAATTGGTTAAACACATCGAAAACCTCGCCTGAACTACGTGAAAGCTCCCTAAGGTACTCTTGGTTTATCTCTCTTGAACGGAGATTCGCTCTAAACTGATCATCATTCGCTGCGTGCAGAGCAACTGCAAAATCGAAATCGTTTTTCGTATCTTCTGGAACTTCAGAGAGGTGCGCAAATTTCTGTTCCTCACTCTTTATGTAAGCAGCTATTCGCGCGATCTGATTATAGCGATGCTGACCTTTAGCAGCGTCTTCATGAACACCCGCCCACAATTGCGTTACTCGATTGGCTACTGGCCCGTATTCCACAGTTCCACTCTCGCCAGCCATTCCGACTCGTCCTTCCCATTAAGTGAAAGCCTCAGGTTAGTTTCAAAAAACGACTTTTTCAACTTAGGTATGGTCATGAAACTCTGGTATGCTCCTCTCGCGGCGGGCAAATTCCCGTCGTGGGGCTTAAGAACTCCATCAAGGACATGCGGTTACGCGTCTTTAGGTTTTACCTAATGAGACATACGTGGCCGGGTGACGGTTACGTATGTCCAGGGTTTGCGCCTAAAGGTGATCGTGCTCCCAGTCTTTGAGGAGTTCTTAACATCCGGCCATATGCCGGAGAACCGCCCCTTTGCAACCAGCAGACGGGGACGGACATGACCCACAATGATGGCAACCATGGTGACGGAAACCACGGGGACGGCAGCGACACCACACACGACAGAAAAAGCGACGGGGATGAGAGCATGAGGCTCGACGCAGCGGACGACAGCGCCGCGCCCGCCGACACCGCCCTCCACTATCTGCACCGCACCCCGCCGCCACCCCTGCCGCCTCTGGACAGCGCGGGGGAGACCGAGCTCGAGACGCTCAAACATATGAACCCGGTGCTCACCGCCCTCTACATCGCCAAGGTCTTTGGCACCCACGCGGGCGAGGAGGCGCTGATGCGCGCGCTCATCTGTGAACGGCAACATCACCACACCAGCGCGCGCTTCTGGATGGGAATTTATGAGCGGCTGGTGGATTGAGGGCCAAGTCACATCGCCCCACTGTCACCCTCGGACTTGATCCGAGGGTCCATGAKASTYYMKCSMMTRTCYNTGGMTRYTYGKGYCRARMCMGNAKCAWKWYRWKCCRKRSSAKSSMCAGKKTTCMACACACCYNGNNNCCTCTGTTTGCAGCTCTGGATTACCGGAACAAGTCCGGCAATGACGGTCGCATTTGTAACAAACGCCTTAACGTTAAGGGCCGAAACACGCATATTCCCGCCTTGGGACAGGCTTTGAGGGGTGCTTTGTGCTAGGATCAATACATGGCCACACGCACCCTTCGCGTCTTGGTATCGGCCATCGTCGGCGCTTTGACGCAATTGGGCGCCGGACCCGTGAGCGCAGAGGAAAGGGCCTCTTTACCGCTGCTCGCCGCGATCCGGTCGGCTCCCGAAATACCCAGGATCGATTTAACGCTTCCGTTCGCGACCTCTCTCGGCTTGGAGCCGGCAGCTCTGCGCGGACGCCCCTCCTCTGCGCCTTACAATCCTCGGCGACACTTTTTTCGCCACAGTCTCAGGCTGCCGCTTGCGGACATTCCTGTTCATATGAAATTTCGCGGCCTGCGCTGGCGCCTGGAAACCGGGAACCTCTCGTTGCGAGGCAAGCTCACCCACAGGGCCGTCTCCGCGACCTACAAGATTCCCTGGTAGGCCTGGATCTGAATGACGAACTGAACGTTTTCCAAACCATCTCTAGACACTTTCAATTAGGACCATCGGTCTATAAAATGGTGGAGAGTTAGTCAGAAGTCTTGAGGCCCAATGGCACCCCCTGCCCTCCAGTCCCCCAAGTCCGTCGCCTTTGCCGACCTGTGGTACCAGACCCGCGAGGCGCTGGGCGTACCCATCCCCGCGAAGGCAGACCTGCCCTTGCGCGGCCTCGCCCCCTTCATGTCCCAGATGGCCCTGATTGAGCACACCGCCGATGGCCGTGCGCGCTACGTCCTGTTTGGCACCGGGCTTGTAAATAGCTTTGGCAGAGACATGACCGGCGACTATGTGGAAGGCCCCATGACCGACGAGGCCCGCGCCCAGTTGAACGCCAGCCGCGCCGCGTTTGCCGCCGAACATGGGCCAGACGCGGTCTTCGGTCGCTGGACCGTGGGCAAGGCACAGACCAACACGGGGCGGCTGATCGAATTTGAAAACCTGACCTTCCCGTACGTCGAACCCTCCAACAACACAGTGCGCTTCATGAGCTTTGTGCTGCCCCTGTCCAGCCTGGATTATGGCGAAGGGGTCTCGAAGCGTTTCCCCGACAAGGTTGTGAAAATGTTCAACGCCGTCGGGCCCCGACCAGACTGGATCGCCCTTGATCCCGAAAGTTGCCCAAAACGGCGACCCCAGCCCCTATACTGAGCATTCAATAAAACCTTGAGGGAGACACGGGTGGCGGACCACGCACTTCTTATTGGCATGACCGGCATGTTGGCCCCGGTCGCGCGCGAGATCGTTGGCGAAAGTCAGCACGCAACATTGTGCGCCCGGGGCGCCGCCAAGTTTTCATTCGGCGAGAAGTTCCTCGACGATAAGGTGATGAAGCTCCCGCTCGACTATACCGACGAAACCCATTTTCTGGACACGCTGCGCATTCGCGGCCCGGTCGATCTGGCCATCACCTGGTTGCATCCAGAGGCCCACGAACTTCGCAATGCCATCGCCGACTGCGTTGTTCCCGGGGGTAAAATTATCGAAGTGATGGGATCCGCCGCCGGGCGACCCGACGGCTTCGCCGATGAACGGTTGGACGCCATGAAAAGCCAGTTGGGCAAAACCTACCGGCAAGTCATCCTGGGCTTTGTGCTGGACGGCGGCACTTCGCGCTGGCTCCACCACGAAGAGATATGCGCCGGCGTGCTCACTGCCCACCGCGGGTTCCAACCCCGCACGATTGTCGGCACACTCGATCCCTGGGAGAAACGACCGTGAAAACCCTCGCCACATTACTCATTGCTGTGGCCTTCGCCATGCCCGCCTACGCAGACTTCACCACCACACCCATGAGCCCACCTCCCCAGGCTGAATTGGACAAGGTGCTGGCCGACCCCGACTGTGACCTGTTTGACGAGAGCACCCTCGCCGAGATGTGGGAGGGCACAACACTCAACGCCACCACGCGCGTTCACATCGTGCCCTGTTTCATGGGGGCCTATAATCTCATGTCCAAAGTTCTGATCGAACGCCGCGAGGGCGATAGCGCAGCGTCCACTTTCGACACCACCAGCTTCGCCGACTACAGCAGCCTATATGGCTGGACCGGCTCTGACATGTTGACCAATGCCTTCATCAATCCCGAGACCGGCTACCTCGCCCATTTTCACAAAGGACGGGGCCTTGGCGATTGCGGCACCACCGGGTCGTGGGAGTGGACCGGCTACCTTTTCTCCATGATCGAATACCGGGTAGAGGAAGATTGCAATGGCCGCCTGCCCGATGAATGGCCCGTGGTTTACGCACGAAGCAACACCCCGTCTGAAAGCACCCCAGCGGAAGTGGCGCGCGATTGTTCCGCAGCTCCGTTCTGCGAAGACCGGCGCTATTTCAAAGACTGGCTCACCGCCTGCAGACAGCCTCGCACCGACACAACACGCTTTTGTTCCGCCAACGCTTATGTACACGACACCAGCGCACCCGCTGGCTTCACCTACCAATTGCGCATCAGCCGTGAGCAGCGCAGCGCGCCGCTTCGGGTGTCATTCATCGCCGTGTTTGAAATGATGAACCGGGCCAAGCCGGTGGAGTTTAAAGTCGATGGCGAACGGGTCGTCCTGCTCTCCCCCGACGAGATCGAAACGGATCAGTCAATCAATGACTATTTCGTCGGCCCTCAGGACCAAACAGACCAGCTGTTGGCAGCCATGCGGGCAGGATCACAACTAACGATTTCCTACACCGCCGAAAACGGGAAGCGCCTCAGCGTGCCCTTCTCCCTGTCGGGTCTCACCGCTTCCCTATTGTGGATCGAGGAAAATGCAGGCCACTAAGCACACAAGGCCCTCACGAACCTGTGCATAGACGGTGTTCCCCTCCGGCTTATCTTGAAAGGATCAGATCAACCCGGGGGGCGACATGCGCACCAAACACACATTTTCATTTTCTCAAGCTCTGCGGGCAATCGTGTTGAGCACTTTATTATCGCTCACGGTGTTGTCGCTCACGGCCAACGCCGCGTCTGCAGCAGACAATGACACAAAACACGAGGGCACTATGTCCCCCGATCAAATGCACGTGCTGCTTGAGCGGCTTGACCCGGAGGTGGAACGTGACGGCGGGCGCTGGCAAGCCACCATCAACGATGTCCCCATCATTATCGTGACGGACCAGGCCCATAACCGGATGCGTATCCTGGTGGCCATCCGCAAAGCCGACAACCTAACGCCTGACGACCTGAGACGCCTCATGCAGGCCAACTTCGACAGTGCCTTGGATGTTCGCTATGCGCTTGCCCAGAATATCCTCTGGAGCACATTCATCCATCCCCTCAGCGCGCTCCACGACCGTCAGTTCCTGACGGCAATCGGCCAAACAATCAATCTCGCTCAAACCTATGGATCAAGCTACTCCTCCGGCCTTTTACTTTTTGGAGGAGGCGATAGCGGGGCCATCCAGCAGCGGGAGCTTATCGACAAGCTCCTGCAGCAGGGACAGCCCACGTAATCTTCAGCTCAGCAGGTAAGCGCCAATATCTTTGGCATCGAACACAAGTGAGATCCACAAAGTGGCAAGCGCCAGCACATACCAAACACCGTAAATGCTTTTGACCTCGATCTGTGAAAAGCGCCGCGCCATGTAGATGGCAACCGGGCCCCAAAGAACAATGTGGGTAAGTCCCCACAGACCGTTCCAGCCAACATACACTCCCATCGCCATGGTGGCAGGAATGGTCAGCAACACAGCAAGCACCAGCCAGCGCGCCTCTACCCGGAAGATCGCAGCAATCAGAGCAGAAGGCCCCAGTACAATCATCATCCAGTTCATCCACAACTGAACCCATTGAGSCAGGGCGGCGATGTAAACCTCCTGCTCAACCTGAGCCACCTGCCAGGCATCCATAAATTCTGTAAACATGAGCGTCCCCTCTGATATTTTCTTTTTGGATCTTGCCGTATTCTCTGCAATTGCCGCAGGGAAGGCACGTCACAATTTCGTCAAGCGTCAAAAGGGGGGACTATGCCAAGCAAAACATTTCTCTCGCACCCCGAGTGGGTCCAGGGCCAGTGTGGCTGCGGCATCATCAAATTCGAGATCAAATACCCCGCACGCTGGGCCTATCATGATCATAGCGCGGCCACCCGGACCCTGATGGGGGCCGCCGCCATGACCTATGTCGGCTCCTGGCGCAAACGCTTCCGTATTGTGGAGGGGAAAGAGGCCCTGTCAGACTATCGCGACGATGAAAAAGGCATCACCCGCCGTTTCTGCATCGAATGCGGATCACCTGTCGCCTACGAGCGCGACGCCTCACCACATATGGTCAATATTCCACGGGGCCTTTTTCAAGAGGGCGTGGGGCGCGAGCCCAGATATCATGTGCGCAGGGGTGAAGGTCCAGACTGGGCATATACGGGCGAAAAAATAGGCCCTCTGAAGGGCTATCCCAGCGTGCTCTATGAACGCCCGCGAAAGAAATCCAAAAAACCATCCGAAGACGACATGTTCTGACAAACGGCTATTTGCGGTCAGCGTCCGGGTCAACCCGGGCATATCCCTCTTCACGCACGGTTTCCATGAGAGGGGCTAATGCCTCGTGAGGCGTCCCCAACGCGTGCAGAACATCGGCAGAGAGCTTGAGGGACACTTCTAGCGTTTCCGGCACAACGCTTGTCGCCCCAAGTTTTACCAGTTCACGGGAGTGGGTGAGATCATGTGCGCGAACAAAAATAGGCACTTTGGGCCATTTGGAATGAACCGCAGCCACCGCCTTGGTTGTGGCCGTAAAGTCGTTCAGCGTAATCACAATCGCCGCCGCGCGCTCAACACCAACTCTCTCCAGGACACTATGGTGGGCTGCGTCCCCATAAAAAACGGGTTCACCAGATTTTCGGGCTGCCTGGGTCCGCGCCAGGTTCATATCCAAAGCAACAAAAGGCACCATCTGTTCTGACAGCAGCCGAGCAACCGTGCGGCCCACCCGACCATACCCGGCAATAATCACATGCCCCTTCAGGTCTTCATCAATATCAACAATTTCAGGTTCCGGTTGATCGCGGTACCGGCGTGCAACGAGATCGGAGACAAAATTGCCAAAAACCATCAGAAGCGGTGTCAGAGCCAACGAGACCCCGGCAACGATCAGCATGTATTGCCCAATGTCCCGTTCGATAACCCCGCCTTGAAGCGCGCCACCGATGACAACAAAGGCAAACTCGCCCCCTGCCCCCAACAAGAAGCCCGTCCGCACCGCCTGACTGCCGGTCACGCCAAAAAGAACAGTGAGCGCCGATATAAGCGCACTCTTCACAAAAATAAGGCCAACAACCCCAATGAACACTTCATAGGGGCTGTCAGCCATAACCGAGAAGTCGAGCCCCATGCCAACACTGATGAAAAACAGCCCGAGCAAAAGCCCCTTAAAGGGTTGAATATCGATCTCAACTTGCGGGCGGAACTCCGTTTCGGAGAGCACCAAGCCTGCCAGAAAAGCACCCAGCGCCATGGAAAGACCAGATTGCCCCGTTGCCCACGCAGTGCTCAGCACCGCAAGCAGGGTCAACGCCATGAACAATTCTGGCGACCTCGTCCATGTCACCACCCGGAACAGATACCGAAGGGCGTAACGCCCAAAAATCAAAATAACCGCGATCGCACCAACGGCCTGCAGCAGGGCAAGGCCAACCAAGCGGGCAAACTCCCACGGCCCTTCGCTGGCCCCGCCACCAGACAATATGGTGACCAGCATGATGAGCGGCACAACTGCCAAGTCCTGGAATAATAGAATCGAAAATGCACGGCGTCCGAGCGGAGTCGCAAATTCGCCCCGTTCGATCAATACCTGCGTAACAATGGCTGTTGACGACAGAGCGAGAGAGAACCCGACAATGACCGAAGCCTCAATCGTGTTGTCCCAGGACCGAACGAATAGCGCGATCACCGTCCCCACGATCAGCACCTGCAGCCCACCAAGACCAAAAATCAGACGCCGCATGGCGAGGAGACGTTCAAACGAAAGCTCCAGCCCAATGGTGAAAAGCAAGAACACCACCCCCAGCTCAGCAAGCCGGGTGACCCCCTCAACATCGTCGATGACGGCTAGACCAAAAGGACCAATCAAGGCTCCCACCGCCAGATAGCCCAAGACGGGGCTGGCTCGCATCCACTGAAAAAGCGGGACAACAAGCACCGATGCGACAAGAAAGACCACAATCTCCCTCAGATATGGTACGGCCTCCGTGTACCCAGCCCCTGCCTCAACCAGTTCCGCCTCCTACGTTCACCAAGCCTAATCTCCTTGCAGGTACAGTCACCAAATTGTGCGGTTTTACTTCCACAGGAAGAACCCTATATATGCAGGATAGGGGATTGCCGACGAGAAAGAAAATAAATGGCCGCTGAGTTTGGTACCACAAAAATTGAACACAAATGTAAGTGTGGTCGCGCCCGTGATCTCTCGGTCGGGTGGGTATTGCCCTCATGATGTATCTATCGATCATCAGCGGTTTTGTGATCCTGCTTTTTTGTGGCGACTTACTGGTAAGAGGCGCCGTCGCCCTAGCCCTCAAACTGGGCATCCCATCAATTCTAGTCGGTCTAACAGTTGTCGCATTCGGCACCTCCGCGCCGGAGCTGGTCGTCGCCATCAGAGCGGCCTTGTCTGGCGCCAGCGGGATCGCCATCGGTAACGTCGTCGGTTCCAACATTGCCAATGTTCTTTTTGTGCTTGGTCTTCCGGCGATGATTTACCCCACCGTTTGTGACCAGCTGTCTGTACGCCAAAACACAATCTTCATGGTCATCGCAACGATCATTTTCATTGTTTTTTGTTTCTTCGGACAACTTAACTTCTGGCATGGCCTCATCCTGTTTGTTCTGGTTTTGGGGTTCCTGGGATATGTTGCCTCCCACGCAGCAAGCTCCGCCAACGGCGCACCGCTCGAGCACGAACTCGACCAGCCAGATGGTGGCTCTGGCCTTCCACCCAACGGGTGGCTCATCACCATTTTCCTGTTGGCGGGTGTTTTTGGGCTACCGCTCGGCGCCCATTTTGTCGTTGATGGCGGCACCGAAATCGCCCGCAATTTTGGCGTCTCCAATAGCGCCATTGGCCTGTCGCTCATCGCCTTTGGGACATCGCTGCCCGAACTGGCAACCACAATGATCGCGGCGTTCAGACGCCACGCAGACATGGCAATCGGCAACGTTCTTGGGTCCAACCTGTTTAATCTGCTGGGCATCATGGGGATCACCGCCATGGTCACACCGATCGACGTCCCCGCTTCCTTCATTCATTTCGACCTCTGGGTGATGCTCATTGCAGCGCTCCTGGTCCTCCCCTTCGCCATGGCGCGCGGCACCATCACCAGGTCGGCAGGCTTCTTCTTTGTGGCTGGATATGTGGCCTATATCTACTTCTTGTTTGTTGCTGATCGCGCCAGCGCCATGCACGTTGGGTAAGAGGACAACCCATGGCCCCTCCGTCCTCCAGCGACACATCTTCAACTGACAATGTCATTATCACCGGGGCCGCCAAGCGGATCGGCAGAGCCCTTGCCGTTGATTTTGCGAGCCAAGGCTGGGGCGTGGCGGTCCACTACAATCGCTCCTCCCAAAAGGCACAAGAGCTTGTCTCACAGATCACGGCAGGCGGTGGGCGCGCAGTCGCGTTGCAAGCCGACCTGAGCGATGTGAACAAGCTCCACAAGCTCGTGGAAGAGGCTGGCAACGCTCTGGGGCCCATCACAACCCTAATCAACAATGCATCCCTCTTTGCCCCCGACGACCATCTCACACTAACCCCGGAAAGCTGGGCGGCTCACATGGATATAAACCTGCGAGCTCCGCTTTTCCTGGCGCAGGCCCTCACGGCAGCGCTTCCAGAAGGCACATCGGGCAACATCATCAACATGATCGACCAACGCGTCTGGCGGCTGACCCCTCGCTTTCTATCCTATACGGTCGCCAAGTCCGGCCTTTGGACATTGACCCAAACACTCGCCCAGGCCCTGGCACCGAAAATCCGGGTAAATGGCATTGGTCCTGGCCCCACGCTTTGCAATGATCGCCAGTCAGAGACTGATTTCCAAGCGCAAGCCGCCGCCACACTGCTTGGCCGGGGGCCAGAGCTTGAAGAAATTTGTGCTGCAGTACGATTTATCCTTGCCAGTCCGGCCATGACGGGCCAAATGATCGCTCTTGATGGGGGGCAGCATCTCGCCTGGGAGACGCCAGACGCGGTGGGGCCCGAATGACCGGCGTGTGCTACAAAGACCCCGGCTCATGAGCCACCCGACGACGACATCGAATAGGCCTGACATGAACCCGACAACAAAACCGGATCACGCCATGAACGCTGGATTGAACAACGTCACCCGCTTGAAAATCGCCAGTGCAGAGCAAGCCATTCGTCATGTGTTTGTGCGGGACTTGGTGCTGGACGGGAAAATTGGCGTTTATGAGCATGAAAAAGGCGGTTTTTGCCAGCCAATGCGCTTCAATATTGATCTGACCGTGCGAGAAGTCGCCCACAGCGACGCCCTCGAAAACGTGGTTTGCTACGAGAAAATCGTCAACAAGGTCAAAGATCTGCTGGCAGAAGGCCATGTCAACCTGGTGGAAACCCTCGCTGAGCGCATCGCCTCACGGTGCCTGGAAGATCCTCGGGTCGAATGCGCACGGGTCCGGGTCGAAAAGCTTGCAGCCATTGCAGAAGTCGCAAGTGTAGGTGTGGAAATTGAGCGCCGTCGCATCGCCGATTAACCCTCTTTTTTGCACACGCTCCGCATACAGACAGGGGCTAGGTGATTGAAACATTTCACATATTTGTCATATCGAAATGCGCCGCATGCGGACATTTGTGCACACATAAAACTGGCCAGCGTTAACCATCAATTCTGAGGCCTCTTTTTCACCAGTTTACTAAACCGTCACAGTTGGGCCTATTTTTCCTTTATATTTCAATAGGTTAGATTTTACACAATTGGACCCAATATTGAATTTGTCGTTATGTCACAATTGGTTGCTGCGAATCCCTTCAGATTCTCAACAAGTTTATCCACAGGCAAGGTGAAACGGATTGGCCAATAAAGCCGATCAATATTCATAAGAAGAACGATATTATTCGCCTCCCTGTACTCAGGCTGCAGAAGGCCGTAGCGACCAAAAATCGGGATGCCAGCGTGCCATCAATTCGGGAAAGAACAAGTCAATGACGGAGGGCAGCCAAAAAAATCAACCCGCCCCTGCGTCATCGACATTGGTGGGCGCTATTTTGATCGCAGAAAAGGTCAAAACGCTCCCGGACAGCCCCGGTGTTTACCGCATGCTGAGTGACGCCGGTGAGGTGCTTTATGTGGGCAAGGCCCGCAGTCTGCGAAAACGAGTGACGAGCTACACCAAGCTCGCAGGCCATTCCAACCGCATCGCACGCATGATCACATCGACCGCCGAGATGGAGTTTATCACCACCGCCACCGAGACCGATGCCCTCCTGCTTGAAGCCAATCTCATCAAGCAGTTAAAGCCTCGCTACAATGTGCTGCTGCGGGACGACAAATCCTTTCCCTACATTCTACTCACCGGCGACCATGACTTCCCACAGGTCGTCAAACATCGGGGAAGCCGCTCCCGGGACGGGGACTATTTCGGTCCTTTCGCCTCCGCAGGATCCGTCACCCGCACTCTCAACACGCTTCAGCGCGCTTTTCTTTTGCGGTCATGCTCCGACCCTGTCTTTGATGGACGGACCAGACCCTGCTTGCTCTTTCAAATCAAACGCTGCTCCGCACCATGTACTGGCGTGATCAACAAAACCGACTATGCCGATTTGGTTTCCCAGGCCCACGACTTCCTCAGGGGAAAAAGCCGTCGCACTCAGGAGCATCTTGCCGAGCAAATGACTGAGGCGAGCACGCGTCTGGATTTTGAGGGTGCCGCCATCTATCGCGACCGTATTCGCGCCCTTGCGCAAATCCAGTCCCATCAGGGCATCAACCCCAAATCCGTCACCGACGCGGATGTGTTTGCTGTGGCCGAGAATGCCGGTCAGACGTGCGTACAGGTTTTCTTCTTCCGCGCCGGGCAAAACTGGGGCAACCGGGCCTATTTTCCCAGACACGACAAAGAGGTCACGCCTGCAGATGTGCTCGACGCTTTTCTGGCGCAATTCTACGATGACCGCCCTTCACCCCCTTTGATCTTCCTGAGCGAGAACATTGTCGGCAGAGAACTGTTGGGCGAAGCCCTCACAATCCGCGCGGAGCGAAAAGTAACTGTGCAGGTCCCCAAGCAAGGGGAAAAACGTGAGCTTGTCGAACATGCCCTGCGCAATGCCAAAGACGCCTTGGCCAGGCGCCTGGCCGAGTCAGCAACACAGCGCAATTTGCTCGCAGAATTTGGCACCAAATTTGGCCTGGATGCCGCCCCGCAGCGCATTGAGATCTACGACAATAGTCACATCTCTGGAACCAATCAGGTTGGCGGCATGGTCGTTGCGGGACCAGAAGGGTTTCTCAAAAACCAATACCGAAAATTCAATATCAAGGGCAACGATATCGAACCCGGGGATGATTACGGCATGATGCGCCAGGTGCTCACCCGCCGCTTTACCCGCCTACTGAAGGAAAGTGCCCGAGCGAGCGAGAAGGCAGCAACCGACACCGACGCCACTGACGACGAGCGGACCAGTGATTGGCCAGACGCCATTTTGATCGACGGCGGACAGGGGCAATTGTCCGTTACAAACGAGGTTATGGCGGAATTGGGCATTGATGATGTGACCGTGATTTCCATCGCCAAAGGGCCTGATCGGAACGCCGGACGGGAACGCTTTTTCATGAAAGGGCGCCCCCCCTTCATGTTGGAGGACAAAACCCCTCTTCTCTACTATCTGCAGCGCCTGCGCGACGAAGCTCATCGGTTTGCCATCGGCTCCCACAGGGCACGTCGCGCAAAACAGACCCGGGCCAATCCGCTCGACAATGTCGCTGGCGTCGGGGCCACCAGAAAACGTTCCCTGCTTCATCATTTTGGGTCTGCCAAGGCCGTGGCGCGCGCCGGATTACCCGACCTGGAAGCCGTGGATGGCATCTCCCGAAAAGTAGCCAAAGCCGTTTATGACTATTTCCACGGCACGCCGGATTAGAGAAAACCCAAACTTTTTTCCACCCGCACCTTCAAGTAAACCAGTGTTAGGATGCCCCCATGAATCGGATCGTAGAAAATGGCGAGCCACGCTCCAAGGAAGCCAGACGGGTTCGGGTTTTAACCAGCCTGCCCAACTTGCTGACCTATGCGCGCATCCTGATGGTTCCAGCTCTTGTCGCCGGATTTTACCTTGAAGGGACAACGGCCAACTGGACAACCTTCGGTATTTTCACCCTCGCCGCCCTCACCGACTATTTCGATGGGTATTTCGCACGCGCCTGGAAGCAAACGTCCAATCTTGGCCGGATGCTTGACCCGATTGCCGACAAGCTGCTCGTCTCCGCAGCACTTTTCATGCTCGTCGCCAATGGCACCATCAGTTGGGGCTCCGTTTTCGCAGCCATCATCATCCTAAGTCGGGAAATCCTGGTCTCTGGCCTGCGTGAATTCCTCGCGGAAGTGCAAGTCAGCGTGCCTGTCACGGAACTGGCCAAATGGAAGACCGCAATCCAAATGATCGCCATCGCCTTCCTGCTCACCGGAGAAGCCGGCGAGACCCTTATTCCCGGCACCCAGGAAATCGGTATCTGGCTGCTCTGGATTGCCGCCCTTCTCACCCTATATACCGGCTACGACTATTTCCGCAGCGGCTTTCGCCACGTCATCAAAGGCGATGAAGACGCCGACAGTGCCGACAGTTAGGTCGTCGYRGGAAARAGCAGGAGATGGCATGAAAGTTCTCTATTTCGCTTGGTTCCGAGACCGGATTGGCCTCAGCGAAGAAGACGTCACCTTGCCCGATGGGAAGGAAATGACAGTCCACAGTTTCATAGATAGCCTGAGTGCCAGAGGGGAAGGCTATGCAGCGGCGTTTGAAGACCGCGATGTGGTGCATGTGGCCCTCGACATGATTGAAGTTCCCCACGACACATCGATCAGCGGTGTCTCGGAAATAGCCTTCTACCCTCCCTTTACCGGCGGCTGATATGGTTCGTGTACAGCAAACAGATTTTGACCCCGGCGCAGAACTGGATGCGCTGGTTGCAGGTCACACCGATGTCGGCGCTGCCGTGAGTTTTGTGGGCTACATGCGCGACCGCAATGACGGTCGTGACATTGAGACGATGACACTGGAACATTATCCGGGCATGGCTGAAAAGGCTTTGGAGCAGATTGAAACTGAAGCTCAGGCCCGCTGGCCTTTGAAGGCCTGCCTTATCATCCACCGTGTCGGGCCGTTGAAACCCGGGGACAGGATCGTCCTGGTCATCACCACATCATCCCATCGGCARGCSGCATTTGAAGCGGGCGAATTCCTGATGGACTGGTTGAAAACCAAAGCCCCCTTCTGGAAAAAAGAATCCGGCCCGCAAGGCGAAACCTGGGTCTCTTCGCGCAGCGCAGACGAAAATGCCGCCCAACGCTGGACGGCACCTGCAAAATCAAAACCAACTTCGTAACGAACACCTGTTACCAGCAACGGCTGCCTCAGGCAGCACTCACCTTGGGTTGAACTTCCTTGGAATAATCATCCATCAATGTCTGGGTAATTTCCGTGGGCGTAAATTTATAAGGGCCGATTTCACTAACAGCCGTCACTTCCGCTGCCGTGCCGGTGATGAAGCACTCGCTGAAATCGGCCAGCTCTTCCAGCTTAATCTGCCGCTCAACAATCTCGTATCCCCGCCTGCGGGCAAGATCCATCACCGTGCGCCGGGTAATGCCATCCAGAAAACAATCCGGCGTCGGSGTGTGCAGCACACCGTCTTTTACAAAGAAAACATTCGCACCGGTCATCTCCGCAACCAGACCGCGATAGTCGAGCATCAAGGCATCGGCATAGCCCTTTGCCTCCGCCGCATGTTTGGAGATGGTGCAAATCATGTAGAGCCCTGCAGCCTTGGCGTGACAGGGAGCTGTTTCAGGCGACGGACGGCGATAATCAGCAATGTCAGTGCGAATGCCTTTAAGTCGTTCCTCAGGATCAAAATAGGATGGCCATTCCCAACAGGCCACCGCTACGTTGATCCTATTGCTTTGAGCAGACACGCCCATCATTTCACTGCCCCGCCAAGCGAAGGGACGCACATATCCATCGACAATGCCCTGTGCAGCAACTGCTTTGCGGCAGGCATCGTCAATTTCCTCTATGCTATAGGGAATCTGAAACCCAAGAATTTCAGCCGACTTGAAAAGCCGTTCTGTATGCTCACGCAGCTTAAAAATCTCACCACCGTACACACGTTCGCCTTCAAAAACGCTGCTGCCATAATGCAACCCGTGCGTAAGCACATGAATTTTTGTATCCGCCCACGGCACCATATCGCCGTTGAACCAGATAAAGCCGTCCCGCTGATCGAATGGAATATCCGCCATGAGCCTGGGTCCTGATTGTTTCCCAACCGACCTGCAACTTATGCAGAGCGCTTGCCAGCAAGCTTTTTTGGCCTGCGACACCCCACCAGCTGCACCAAGGATGGTCCGCGAGGGTCTTTCGCCAAAATACTGGCACTCACACTACAAAAACACCAGATGGGTTCATTTCTGTCGTAAATTCGATTTTGACGGTAATCATGCAATTGAGATATGTCAACATGGCTGACATAAAAAATCCCCGCTCTTCGGACGAAAAAGTCGCCGCGTCGACTTCCTCGCCGCTTCCCGCAGACAAGGAAGCACTGATCCAAACGATTGAGCTGTTGTTTTTTGCCTATCGGGATTTCGTCAGCGATCCAGATGCCATGTTGGAGGCTGATGGTCTGGGCCGCGCCCATCACCGGGTGGTTCACTTTGTGGGCCGCCACCCCGGCATCACCGTGGCCGAGCTTCTGAGTATTCTCCGCATCACAAAACAGAGCCTGGCGCGCGTCCTGCGCGACCTGATTGAACGCGATCATGTGGAACAAAAAACAGGGACACGTGATCGACGTCAACGACACCTTCACCTGACCGACAGCGGAATAGATCTGGAACGACGCCTTGCCGTGCCCCAACACGCCCGTGTCGCACGAGCGCTGGAAGAAGCAGGTCCAGAAGCCACAGCAACCTGGCGGAAAATTCTTTTGGCACTCGTAAACGAGGAAGAACGCACCGCCGTCGAAACATTGATTACCAACGGTGAAGTGCCATGACGGTGACACCCCTCGCGCAAGCTCCCAAGACAATCTTCGATGAAGACACACCTCATATTCTGATTGTTGATGATGATCGGCGTATCCGCGAACTGCTGAAAAAATACCTGAGCGACAACGGCTACCGGGCATCAACTGCAGAGAACGCCGCCGAGGCACGCGCACAGCTCGAAAACCTCACCTACGACCTCATGGTGCTGGACGTCATGATGCCCGGCGAAAGCGGCTTGGAACTCACCCGGTCTCTACGCTCCCAGACACAACAACCCACGTCGAATATTCCCATTCTTCTGCTAACCGCTCAGGCCGAAACAGAGCACCGCATCGAAGGGCTGGAGGGCGGTGCCGACGACTACCTTCCCAAACCCTTTGAACCTCGCGAGCTCCTGCTGCGCATCGGCACCATCCTGCGCCGCACCCTGGTTGAGACAAGCGATACTCGGGAATTGCGGCTTGGCCCCTGCCGCTTCAATCGGGAGCGGGGAGAGCTGTGGCGGGGTGGTAATCTGGTCCGCCTGACAGACCGTGAAGTTCAAATGATGCAGCTTTTTGCAGATCGCCCCAATGAGACCCTCTCTCGCCTGCTGTTGCTGGACGATGAGGCCAGCACAGAGCGCGCCATTGACGTTCAGATCAATCGCCTGCGCCGTAAAATCGAGAGAGACCCCAAAAATCCGATTTATCTCCAGACCGTGCGTGGTCTGGGTTACGTTCTAAAGCCAGATTGAAAGTAGAGGCAGGTCGCGTAATGAGCGGTGTTGAAGTTCATAGTGAAAATTCGGTCGGGCAGCACGCAGCCCCCCCGGCTCGGCGGCGTCTGTCCAAATTCCACCCATTCGGGCTTTTGAAGCGTTTCATGCCTAGTGGTCTCTATGGCCGGTCCCTCATCATCATTGTCGCCCCAATGGTGTTGCTTCAGGTTGTTGTCGCCTACGTATTTTTGGAACGTCATTGGCAGATGGTGACCGAGAAACTCTCAAGCGCCGTCATTAGCGACATCGCCCTCCTCGTCGAGGCAAATGCGACTTTTCCAGAACAGGATCCTGGCGCGCCACAACTAACAGCGCTCGCGTGGGAGCAGCTCGAAATGAGCGTCTCTTTCCGGCCGGATGAAATTTTGCCTCTTGAAGAACCCGCAAATGGTTTTTCACTCCTTGATCAGTCTCTAAGAGAGCAAATCGAAAAACGCATTGGGCGTCCCTATTGGATCGACACGGTTTCCCATCCCGAATATGTCGATATTCGCATCCAAATGCCTGACGGGGTGGTTCGGGTTCTCCCTCTTCGAAGCCGAGTATATGCCACCAACACCCACATTTTTCTGGTGTGGATGGTGGGAGCCTCGCTTCTTTTGATCGCCATCGCCATTCTGTTCTTGCGCAATCAGATCCGTCCGATCGAGCGCCTCGCCCGCGCTGCCGAAGAGTTTGGCAAAGGACGCGATGCCTCAACCTTTAAACCATCCGGGGCACAGGAAGTCCGTCGCGCAGCCGCCGCCTTCCTCGACATGCGTGAACGCATTCAACGGCAGATCGACCAACGCACCGCAATGCTGGCAGGCGTCAGTCACGACCTGCGAACCCCGTTGACGCGCTTCAAACTCCAAATCGCCATGCTCGGAGACAGTGCTGAAATTGAGGAGTTGAAGACTGACGTGCGCGACATGGAGCACATGCTTGAAGATTATCTGGCATTTGCCAAAGGAGAGGAAGGCGAGCCAGTTCAAATCGTTAATCTGGGCGACCTACTGGCCGAAGTGCGGCTCGACGCAGAGCGCCATGGCAACGAACTGGCCTTCAACATAACCACGCACGTATCGCTGCCCATTCGACGGGCCACGCTCAAACGTTGCCTGACAAATCTCGTCGACAATGCCACCAAACATGCCTCCACGGTCCAGCTCACCCTGCTGGCTGACGACAAGACAGTGACGATCCTCATTGATGACGATGGAGAAGGCATTGCGGAAGATCAGTTGGAAGAGGTCTTCCGACCGTTTCATCGGCTGGATACAGCCCGCAATCTCGACACACCCGGCACCGGTCTGGGTTTGGCGATCGCACGTGACATCGCTCGCAGCCACGGTGGGGAGATCATCCTCTCTCAAAGCCCTCTGGGAGGCCTCAGGGCACACATCACGCTTCCGCGCTAGCAGCCTCACCCTGGCCCCAAAGGGCCGATGATTGCTGCAGTCGGTGATCAAGCTCGGCCATGGTCTTGGCAAGCTCCTCGCCATCGTCAAGCCACACCCGGAATGCCGCCAGCCAAACCGCACCAAGTACACGGGCACGAACAGCCCCGGTCATTCCTTCAACATCAATGCTTGCGGCTTCAAGCATCCATTGCATCGACTGCACCGCAGGCCGTGTACTTGCGAGAAGGGAAAATGGGTCGCGAGACATAGCGCGGGCAATCGCCGCAACAGCCTGCTTGTCATGTTGAAGTTCATCAAATCGCAGCATCAACACATCAAAAATGCGGTCCTTGGGGCGCTCCCCTTCCTGATCTTCGGGATCAACCGCTCGCAAAACCCGCACATCCGTCCGACGCGAATACGCCCGGACAATGTCTCCCTTGCTTGAGAAGCGGTCGTGTAAATCCGCCAAGGATACTTTGGCCGTATGAGCAATTTGGCCAAGGGTCAGGCCGCCCCACCCTTCCGCAGCAGCCAGAGCCAGGCCGGCATCGATCACTTTATCATCAATTGATTTTCGGGCTGCCATCGCAAATCGTGGCCTTCGGCACTAGGTCAACGCAGTTTCCAGATGGAAATTGCTGAAACAAGGGCCTGAAGCATAGTCGATAAACTGCGGTTTATCGAGACAAGCGCCCTGCAACAATTGGAAGCACGTCCCACACAGGGCTATTTTGCCAACTCGCGCGAGCGTGCCTCAGCCGCCGACATAGCGCTTCGCATAAGTTGGACGAGCCCATCAGGCCCCAGCAGAACATCCAGAGCGGCGGCCGTTGTGCCCCCCGGGGACGTAACATTTTTGCGCAAAGTCGCAGCATCCTCAGACACCTGAGCAAGCATAGCCCCCGCCCCGGCAACCGTGGCGCGCGCCAGCTGCTCTGCCAGTGCAGGTTCCAGCCCCAGCGCTTCCCCCGCAGCCGCCATGCTTTCAGCTAAAGCAAAAATATAAGCCGGGCCACTCCCCGAAAGCGCCGTCACAGCGTCCATTTGCGCTTCGTGGCTAAGCCACACAGCCTCTCCCACCGCTCCCAGCAGGGCATCGCAAACAAGCTTGTCCTCCGCGCTGACGGCTTCATTTCCAAACGCCGCCGTGATCCCAAGTCCAATGGACGCAGGCGTGTTGGGCATTGCACGAACAATAGCGGCTTCTTTTCCCAACCCATTGCGAAGGCTTTGCAGGCTAATCCCCGCGGCAATCGACAGGAAAAAAGTTCCAGGCCGCACCAAAGGGCGCAGCTCCGGCAAGACCACCTCCATGATTTGCGGCTTCACAGCAAGCACAACAACCCGGGGAGCAGACGCCGCAATCTCCTCGATGGGAAAATTCAACTTCAACCCATTGTCGGCTGCCAAAAGAGCAATCTCTTCCGGTGGATTAGGATCGCGTAGGAAAACATTCTGGGGCTCAACCCCAGCGCCTGTCCGCGGCTTCAGCCAGCCAGACAAAAGGGCACCGCCCATCTTCCCGGCACCAACAAGCACAAGCGGTCCATCGAAAACCAGCATATCTCTCACTCACATATTTTTGTCGGCCACAATCGCTTGATGCAATCCACAACGACCCCGCGTTACGCGGTTCCCTGTGTCTCGAACATTGCGGCAGCCATTGCCTCTTGCGGGGTACGCCCCGCCCAGATCACAAAGTTGAACGCTGGATAATATCGATCACACGCTTCAACAGCGAGATGCAAAAGCGCCTCACATTGCTCAGGGGTCGCAGCAGCGCCACCGCACAGAAGCAGTGTGTCGCGGAACAAAACTGTCCCGTCTTCAGACCACATGTCGAAATGGCCGGACCAAAGTTGCTCATTGATGAGGCCCAGGAGATCACGAACCGTCTTCCGTTTTTCTGCGGGCACACGAAGATCAAGAGCGCTGGCCATATGAAGGCCGCAAAAGTCATCCCGCCAATTGAGAGAAATCTGATAGTCACGCCATTCCCCGGCAGCGACAAGGTTCAGTTCCTGCTCGTGCGAACGATCGAATGTCCAGTTTTGGATATCAGCGACTTGTTCCAGAAGATCAAGCGGATTTGCATCGATATAGTCAGGCGTCACCATCGTCGCTTTCATACCGATCCCCATCCGTCGTCCCGACACACTGGCCCAACACTGGCCTAAACCGATCCCGGTCCGCCCAGCGCCAATCAAGTCGCCCGCCTCACCCAAAGCCTAAATCTTGTGGGTGCCTCACTCCAAAACACAAACTACCGTGCCCGAACAGGTGAGTCGGCGCAAGCGCCTGAGGAGTCAGAGCTCCAAAAAACTTGTGGATAACAATGAAGAAATTTTGCAACCGTGGGTATTATACCCCTGCGCAAACACTCAGCTCTGCGACGACGCCATTGCTTCAAGGGCAGCGATGCGCTCTTTCAAGGTCTCGTTTTCCTCACGCGCCCGCGCGGCCATGGCCTGAACGGCTTCAAATTCTTCGCGTGACACCAGATCAAGGTCAGCAATCAACCGCTCTGCCTGACCTTTAACGATCGCCTCGATCTCGTGGCGAACACCCTGCGCAGCACCTGCCGCAGAGGTAAAGAGTTTTGCAACATCGTCCAGAAGGCGACTGTCATATTGGGTCATTCGTTTCTCCAATTCGCGTTCTAAACCGCGCCTCAATCATACGCCAATCCATGCAAGTTGCCACCCCAGCCCCCTTGGTGTGACGAGATGCCCGGCTAAGACCCGTGGCTCACGACTGCCCACGACCGCCTTGACACCAAAGCCCGCATTCCGACAATAGCGGGGTGTAACACAAAGATATTTCTCGCATCCTCATCGGCGCTCACCGTGCCCTCCCAGCCGAAAGACAGGCCGTGCCTTTTCCCGACATTGATCCCATCCTCTTTCAAATCGGCCCCTTTGCCATTCGCTGGTATGCGCTTGCCTACATTGCGGGCCTGATACTCGGGTGGCGCTACCTGATGCGCCTCGCCCAAACCAAAGCAATTTGGCCGAAAAACAAGCCCCCCTTCACATCCGAACAGGCAGACGACCTGCTTCTCTGGGTAGCCCTGGGTGTCATCCTTGGGGGCAGGATCGGCTACGTCCTTTTTTACAATCTGGGACACTATCTCTCAAACCCTGGCGACATTATCGCCGTCTGGAACGGCGGCATGTCGTTCCACGGCGGTTTTCTGGGCGTCGTGGGGGCAATCTATCTCTATGCCCGACGCCACAAGATAAACCTCTGGTCACTGGCCGACGGGGCGGCAGCAGTTGCACCGCTGGGCATATTCTTCGGGCGCATCGCTAATTTCATCAATGGCGAATTGTGGGGCCGCACCACAGATGTCGCCTGGGGCGTCATCTTCCCAACAGGGGGGCCTGTTCCCAGACATCCAAGCCAGCTCTATGAAGCGGCCCTCGAAGGNATTSKKNCTTTTTGCSMTSMTCCGSWTTSYMACSCACMRCWYNNCNGCTYTTTYSNNNCGTCCSGGTSNCAKCTMNCGGNNCCTTTTYYKTGNNGGMTAYGSYKTRTCGCGSRTCWKYGTTGARWWYTTTCGSGAACCAGATGCACAYMTYSSCWATYTNNNGTWTGGMMYYAYYAYNNNGGGCATGWTGCTRTNCASTCCCNATGWTYSTSSTCGGCSYWKGGSTTATWTGGYGSRCNNNACGMACMRNNAGSCGNCTRRASMRCCMWSMMCNNTTCAYSMCRNGASMKSGCCKWCSACTTGGCCCATCTGATCGAGCAGCAAGGCCCCATTTCTCTCGCCACCTATATGGAATTGGCGCTGGCTCACCCAAAGCTCGGTTATTACACAACGAGAGACCCGCTGGGCGCTGGAGGGGACTTCACCACCTCGCCTGAAATCTCACAAATGTTTGGCGAGCTGCTGGGCCTGTGGTGTGTAGATATGTGGGAAAAACTCGGCCGCCCTGATCCCTTTGTCTTCGCAGAAATAGGACCGGGCCGGGGAACCTTGATGGCCGACGCCTTGCGTGCTGCGAGCCTTGTTCCCGAGTTCACCCGCGCCGCCCAAGTAGCCCTCGTCGAAATCAGTCCCATTTTACGAACCGAACAGCTGAAAAACGTGCCCTCTGCCACCTGGTACACCTCATTGGCAGATCTTCCCAACGGTCCAATACTTCTGCTCGCCAACGAATTTTTCGATGCCCTACCCATCCGTCAGTTTCAACGCACAGACCGGGGATGGTGCGAACGCTGTATCACTCTGCAACGCGGGGACCCAGATGCCCCGCCATCCTTTCAGTTCGGCCTGAAGCCAGACCCCCTTGCCGTGCATTTCCTGCCAAGCTCGGTGGCCAACGCCCCGGAGGGCGCTATCGTTGAGACATCTCCCGCAACGGATTCCGTCGTCACAACTTTGGCAGAACGCTTGCACACACAAGGCGGAGCCGCCCTCATCATTGACTATGGTCACGCTCACAGTGCAGCGGGCGACACACTGCAAGCCATGAAAAATCACGCCTTTGCCGATCCCTTGGCCGAGCCCGGACATGCAGACATCACGGCTCATGTGGATTTTGAAAACCTTCAAACAAAAGCGGTCGGCGCCTCAGCCTATGGCCCGGTGGAGCAAGGTGCTTTTCTTGAAAGGCTCGGGATCAGCGCTCGAGCAGAAAATCTAAAACAGCGTGCGACACCGGACCAAGCCGAAGAAATTGAGACAGCACTTCACCGCTTGACGGGACGAACAGCAATGGGCAGGCTTTTTAAGGTCATGAGTTTGACAGGCCCCGGAACACCCGCTCCGGCAGGCTTTGAATGAGATACTGAAACGAGAAGCCGCACATGATCCAATCAATTCCCCTGTCTGCAATGTCGAACGTGTCACACGGGTTTTTCACCCGCGCCGACGGCACATCGACGGGCATTTATGCAGGACGGAATTGTGGCCTAGGGTCAGATGATCTCCGCGCTCATGTGGTTGAGAACAGGGGCCGCGTGGCCGACGACCTTGGCGTTAAGAGGTGGAACTTGTTGACCGTCCACCAGATCCACTCCGCCATTGTCAAAACGGTTAAAACGAGTTGGGAAAGCGGTGCGGTGCCAGAAGCCGACGCGATGGTGACAGACCAGCCAGGGCTCGGCCTGGCCATCCTGACTGCCGATTGCACACCGGTTCTGTTCGCCGATGCAAATGCAGGTGTTGTCGGCGCCGCCCACGCTGGTTGGCAAGGCGCTCTGGGAGGGGTGCTGGAAGCAACCTTAGACGCCATGGTTGCCCTTGGTGCCAGCCGCAACGCTATCACCGCCACCATCGGCCCATGTATTTCGCAGGCAGCCTATGAGGTCGGGCCCGAATTTGCGGAAACCTTCATCACCAAAGACCCCGCCTATGCAGCCTATTTCATTCCAAGCGCCCGCGACGGGCATCATCAGTTTGATCTCACAACCTTCACAGCAGACCAACTGGCGACCCAGGGACTGGCTGAGATCGATACACTGAAGCAGTGCACGTATGCCGATGCCACGCAGTTCTTCTCTTACCGCCGCACCACCCATGCAGGGGAGCCCGACTACGGAAGACAAATGTCGGCAATTTCTCTCAGAAGAACATGATGCAAGAGGTCGCAGAAAACATCTGGATAGAAGAACGACCTCTCAAATTCCACGGGCTGCCTTTTGGCACACGCATGACCGTGGTGAAGCTCACCGACGGCAGCCTCTTTGTTCACTCCCCGGTCGCCTTGACCACGAAATTGAAGACGGAAATCCATAAGCTTGGTGATGTCGCCCACATCATTTCCCCAAATAAACTTCATCATCTGTATATGGGCGAATGGCAGACGGCGTACCCTGCCGCAAAAATCTATGCCTCACCGGGTCTGCGCAAAAAGCGCCGCGACCTCAAATTCAGCGATGACCTGACAGACACCCCGGATCCCGCATGGGCAGACGACCTGGATCAGCTCATCTTTGGCGGCAGCTTTGTCATGAAGGAAGTTGTGTTTTTCCATCGGGCAAGCAGGACATTGCTGATTGCCGACCTGATGGAATACTTTTGCAGCGACACCCCATTTCTATTGCGGCAGCTCACCCGTCTGGCCGGCATGTATGGCAGGCCCATTATGCCGCCTGATTGGCGGATGACCTTTTGGCGACGGAAGACAGCACGAACGGCATTGGCCCGCATGCTTTCCTGGCATCCTGAGCAGATCATCCTGGCACACGGAAAAATGATCGAATCGGAGGGTGAGGAGACGCTTCGCCGCTCGTTTAGCTGGCTCACATCCTGATCCAAAAAGATAAGACCTGATCAGCCTATGGCGCACGCCGCCACCTTGCTACCCTACCCGCCATACGAATCGCTGTCGCACGCGGCAGCACTGGGGGATTATTCCGGGTGAACGGGCAAGACGTTGTGATGAAAAAAAACCGGGGCAAGAGGAGTGTACGCGTAACACCCCTGGTCGCTGGTTTTCTCTGCGCGGTCGCCCTCTCATCATGCACTGACGAAACATCAGAACGAGACCCCTTGCGCCAAACTCTTGCGCGTCCTCATAACCTAACGATCCAGCCGACCGATCCACTGGACGCAGGCATCACCACAGCCTCGATTTCATCGATCCGGCGAAGTGGCATCTTCATCCAGATCCCCGCGGGACTACCCAATGAGCTCGCAAGCCACCTGCTGGCACGGTTTCAAGAAGCCAGCATTGCAAAACAACTGCCGCTAACCCCAACAGGCACAATTCCTGAACTCACAATCAAAGGGGTCGCGCGGGCAGGCGCTGCGCGAAACGGAACCGCAGTCGCCCTTGTCTGGGAGGTGCTGGGTCCAGACGGCAAACGGGTCAAACTGTTAAACGGGGATGCCCTCATCCGCCGCAACGCCACAACCGACCCCAATTTTTACGATCCATGGGCAATGGTCGATGAGGCCACTCTGGAACAAATCGCCGATGGCGCGGCAGAAGAGCTTGCTGCCTGGTATACCAATCGCTGGTTAGGCGTCCCTCCTGGCTCAGAACCGGGGATAACAACCGCGAGCCTAGCGCAAGAAAACCAGCCGCTTCGCAATGCGCCAATCGATTTCACCACACCTTCCCTCGTCCAGACCGCGCCGAGCACCCCTCTAACGACCGAGACGACACCAATGCCCGGTGTCACCGCACGCGACGCAACCTTGGCCCCCGCCGCTGTTCCCGCGATCACAATCAGCCAGAGCGAAATCACAACCCACAGGCCTGCCCCCTCCCAGCCAAGCGCACGGAGTGGGCGGGCGCTTTTCGATGTAGCTCTCGGCCCCTCCCCCGGTGACGGGCAGCTCTCCCTCGCGGCAGCTGTGCAGGAAGCTCTGATTCGGACCAACCCAACAGCAGACGACCAAAACAGCGCTTACCGGGTCATCGGCACTGTTGCCCTTAATCCAAGCAAGGCCGGAAAAGCCCAGGTCAAAATCGAATGGACGGTTTTCACCAAAGAAGGAACGGCGCTGGGCACGATCAATCAGTCCAACGAGGTTGAGGCAGCGGCAATTGCGGGTCCTTGGGGGGAAATCGCAGCACAAGCAGGGACTGCGGCGGCCGCTGGAATTTTGGAGCTCATCACCACACCACCCCCGCGCGCCTGATGATAAAACAACTAAATCACCAAGCATTAATGAGCATTATCAGCTCAAAGCTCACTCCGGGACACGACACACCTATTTACAGGCTATAACGCGCCTTGTTACAACGCGCTTCATACGGCACCGACCGCAGCTACGCATCACAAACAGGCGCACCGCCTGTCAGAAGGGAAGTCGAATGAAACTGGTCGCAGGAAACTCAAACCGAGCGCTTGCGGAAGCCATGGCGGCTTACCTCGACATGCCCTTGACCAAATCAGTCGTGCGACGATTTGCGGACATGGAAGTGTTTGTTGAGATACTGGAACATGTGCGTGGAGAAGATGTCTTTGTCATCCAGTCAACGTCCTTCCCGGCCAACGACCATTTGATGGAATTGTTGATTATGATCGATGCGCTCAAGCGCGCATCCGCYCAGCGGATCACAGCYGTKATCCCCTACTTCGGWTAYGCCCGYCAGGACCGCAAGCCYGGCCCCCGCACRCCTATCTCAGCCAAGCTSGTCGCYAAYCTCATCGCAACYGCTGGCGCTGACCGGGTTCTGACCCTTGATCTSCAYGCRGGCCAAATTCAGGGCTTTTTCGAYATYCCGACCGACAATCTCATCGCAGCTCCGATMATCACCCGTGACATCCAGGAGAAYTACAGCGGAACGACCCCAATGATCATTTCGCCTGACGTCGGGGGCGTGGTGAGAGCCCGGTCGCTCGCCAAACGGCTGAATGCCGATCTCGCGATTGTCGACAAACGACGTGAGCGAGCTGGTGAATCTGAGGTTATGAACATTATCGGGGACGTAAAGGGCCGGTCCTGCATTCTGGTGGACGATATCGTCGATTCTGCCGGAACCCTCTGCAATGCAGCAGAAGCCCTTCTCGCTCAGGGCGCAACGGAAGTGTCCGCCTATATCACTCACGGCGTTCTGTCTGGCGGCGCGGTTGCCCGTGTCGGCGCATCTCAGCTGAAAGAGCTGGTCATCACCGACAGCATTCAGTCAACCGAGGCCGTCCAGATCAGCCAGAACATCCGAACCGTCTCCATCGCACCTCTGATCGGTGAAGCAATCCGCCGCACAGCTGAAAGCCGCTCAGTATCCAGCCTGTTCGACTAGGCTGTCTGGCAGGCAGTCTTGCCCCGAGAGACGTGAGAAACCCGGCTCAGCGGTTGTTTTCCTGCATATTTTGCGCTATCACCGCCTCGTTCGCGCTTCCACACCCCTGGAGGAGACTTGCGAACGCCCAACGGGCCACTAAGGCCCTGTTTTTATTGGAGAATTCGCAATGGCCGAAAATACAAAAATTACGGCCCAAGCGCGAGACCGGGCCGGCAAGGGGGTCGCCCGGGCACTTCGTCGCGAGGGACGTGTTCCTGCCGTGGTTTACGGCGACAAAAAGTCACCTGACCTGATCTCACTTGGGTACAACGAAGTGATGCAGCTTTGGAACAAAGGTTCCTTCATGAGCAACCTTCTGGACCTCGATATCGACGGCAAATCACAGCGCGTTTTGCCGCGTGATGTGCAGCTCGATCCGGTTCGCGATTTCGTGATCCATGTCGACTTCCTGCGCCTTGGTAAGGGAGCCACAATCGCCGTTGAAGTGCCAGTACACTTCACGAACGAAGAAGAGTCCCCTGGTATCAAGCGCGGTGGTGTTCTGAATATTGTCCGCCATGACGTTGAGCTTAATTGCCCAGCTGAATCTATCCCCTCATCGATCGAAGTTGATCTGACGGGCGTCGACATTGGTGACTCAATCCACATCTCATCGGTCACATTGCCCGCTGGTGTGACACCAACCATCACAGACCGTGACTTCACAATCGCAACCTTGGCCGCACCAGCCGCTCTCGTTTCTGACGAGGCTGCAGCAGGTGAAGGTGAAGAAGAAGGTGAAGAAGCCGCGACTGAAGAGACAACCGAGGGCGACGGCGACAAGTAAGTCGCGCGCCCCGGCTTTTCTTAGCCTGTTGAGGAACATGTCACATGATCCTGCTTGTAGGCCTCGGTAATCCGGGTGAAAAGTTTGCCCGACAGAGGCACAATCTAGGCTTTATGGTGGTGGATGAAATCATCCGCCACCATTCTTTTTCCCCCGAGCGCAAACGTTTTCAGGGACTTGTCTCCGAAGGCCAGCTGGGGGGTGAAAAGGCCCTGATCCTAAAGCCACAAACTTATATGAACGAGAGCGGGCGCTCGGTTGGCGAAGCAATGCGCTTTTACAAACTCACGCCTGCAGACGTTGTTGTCCTGCACGACGAGCTCGACCTTCCCGCCGCGAAAATTCGCATCAAAACGGGAGGCGGCGCCGCCGGCAACAATGGCATTCGCTCCATTGCCTCTCACATTGGGGCAGACTTCCGCCGCCTGCGCATCGGCATCGGGCATCCTGGCGACAAAGCACGTGTGACCGGGCATGTCTTGGGCGACTTCGCCAAAAGCGATAAAGTCTGGCTGGAGCCACTACTCGATGCCGTCGCAAAAGCAGCTCCCCTACTCGGGGAAGGCAAGGATTCAAGCTTCGCCAACAAGGTTCATCTCATCTTGAACCCGGAGCCACCAAAAAAGAACAAACCGCCCACGGCAAATACCAGGCCGGGCGACAAAGAGGACTGATCCTATGGGATTCAAATGCGGCATTGTCGGCCTTCCCAACGTGGGCAAATCAACGCTCTTCAACGCGCTGACCCAGACGGCAGCGGCACAGGCAGCCAACTATCCTTTCTGCACCATCGAACCCAATGTGGGGGATGTGGCCGTCCCTGATATTCGGCTTGAAAAACTTGCCTCCATTGCAGGCTCGAAAGAAATTCTCCCCACCCGCCTCACCTTTGTGGACATTGCGGGCTTGGTGAAGGGTGCCTCAAAGGGCGAAGGATTGGGCAATCAGTTTCTCGCCACCATCCGCGAAGTCGACGCTATTGCTTATGTTGTGCGCTGTTTTGAAGACGATGACATCACCCACGTCGAAGGTCGCATCGACCCGCTTTCTGACGCCGAAATCGTCGAAACGGAACTCATGCTGGCAGACCTGGAAAGCCTGGAGAAGCGCCTCCCCGCTTTGGAAAAGAAAGCCAAAAGCCAGGACAAAGACGCCAAGGAAGCCATCGAGCTCATCAACCGGGCTCTCATCTTGTTGCGTGAAGGCCAGCCTGCTCGCCTGACGGAACGCTCACCCGAAGAAGAAAAGGCATTCAAGGGTCTCAACCTGCTGACGTCGAAACCCGTTCTCTATGTCTGTAATGTGGATGAAGGGTCAGCCGCCGACGGCAATGAATTTTCAAAGGTCGTCGAAGCCCGCGCGAAAGAAGAAGGCGCTATTGCCGTCGTCATTTCCGCAAAAATTGAAGAAGAACTTGCCCAGCTCGACGCCGACGAACGTGTTGAGTTTCTCGGCGAACTTGGCCTGACCGAGGCGGGTCTCGACCGCTTGATCCGAGCGGGCTACGACCTTCTGCACCTCATCACCTATTTCACGTGCGGCCCCAAAGAAACCCGCGCCTGGACCATCACCGAGGGCACCATGGCGCCCCAGGCAGCCGGGGTCATTCACACAGACTTCGAACATGGCTTCATCCGCGCTGAAACCATCGCCTACGCCGACTACACCGGTCTGAATGGCGAGAGCGGTGCGAAAGAGGCCGGAAAAATGCGCCTGGAAGGCAAGGAATATGTCGTCGCTGACGGCGATGTCATGCACTTCCGCTTCAACACTTAAGGCAACCCCAATGAAATACTGGGAGGACGTTCCCCCGGGGACCACATTCACGACGGCTGAACGCACGGTCACCAAACAAGAGATTGTTGAGTTCGCCAGCGAATATGATCCGCAGCCTTTTCATCTGGACGAGGAAGCAGCCAAGGCGTCAATCCTGGGCGGCCTGTGCGCCAGCGGCTGGCACATCTGCGCCATCGCCATGCGCCTCGTCTATGACAGCTTCCACGTAGACGCCGCCACTCAAGGGTCGCCGGGCATCACCGAATGCCGCTGGCGCCGCCCGCTATTTGCTGGCGAGGCCGTCAAGGTCGCGGTTACCTGCATTGATGCACGCCCCTCCAAAAGCCGCCCCACAATGGGGCTCACCAATTGGAGATGGGAAATGACCAACGCCGCAGGCGATACCATCATGACGACCGAAAGCTGGCTCATGATGGGGCGTCGTCCCGACCTTGATGAACAGCAGGGGGCGACCTGATGGCATGGTTCGAAGAAGCCGAAATCGGCAAGACCGTCGCACTCGGAAGTCACACCTTCACCGAAGCAGACATCATCCGGTTTGCCAAAAAATACGACCCCCAGCCCTTCCACACCGACCCGGAAGCGGCGAAAGACACCCACTTTGGCGGGCTGGTCGCCGCCGGTTGGCATATTGCCGCCATCTGGATGAAGCTCATGGTTGCGACACGCCGCAACGCACCAGCCGAAGAGAGCACGCCTGCTCCCGATGGCCGTGCAGCACCGCGCGGAGGCCCCTCCCCGGGCTTTCTTGATCTCAAATGGCTAAAGCCCGTGCGCGCTGGTGACACCATCACCTATCGCACCACGGCGACAGAGAAGGTCGACCTTAAAAGCCGCCCCTATCAGGGGATCATTCGCAGCCTCAACGAGGGGTTCAATCAGAACGGCGAGTTGGTTTTTTCCTTCATCGGCCAGGGCCTGGTCGAACGGCGCGAACCGTTCCAACCAGACGCATCCTAGCCAACGCGTTCTTCACAACCCGAACAGACGTTCTGCATTTCCCCGCAAGATGGCATAGCGCACATCAGGTCTGTCTTGCGTCACAAGCAGGACTTTCGCCTGCGTGGCCGCCAGATGATAGAAGGGCCAGTCGGTGCCATAGAGCAGACGGTCACCGCCCACCTCGCGGATAAGCTGGTCAAGCTTCGTCACGCCCTGCCCGTGAATACCGAGCCACAGATTGTCGTACTTCTGAGCCAACGGGATGACGTCATCCACATCTCTGGCACCTGCATGACCCATCACAAACTGCACCTTGGGGAAATCCCGGATCGCCCCTTCATAGTGGCGCATCAGCGCATACTTGTGGGTCATCTCCGGCTCAATACCAGCCCGCCCCCCGTGAAAAATAATCGGCAGGCCAAGCTCTCCACATGCCTCATAAATCGGCGCCATCATCGCGTCATCGGGATAGAACCGCTGCATGGTTGGGTGCAGTTTGATCATGCTGACACCCGCGGCAGCCTGTGCGCGCAATTGCTCGGGCGCCTCAGGATCACCGGGCACCACAGACCCACCGATCAACAACCGTGACCGGGCCTGGGCTTTATCAATCTCCCGCATCCAGCCCGCCGTCAATTCATCGCCAAAGGGCAAGTCCCAGGCGATCGGCAGGATCTGTGCTTTCTCAATCCGGCAATCATCCATTTCAGCAAGCAGATTGGGAATGGTATGTGTGGCCGCAGCCCCTCCACCCCAAAAAAGTTGTGAAACAGTCAGAAGTTGCAGCCGCCGCAATGCCGCCTCGGAAAAATTCGCATTGATATAAACGTCAAGATCGAGCGGGCACCCAGGGTCCGTCGCATCACAATCCAGCATATATTCAACCCGAGGGGTGCGCACTTGCAGGTCCAGCTCCGGGGCAAACAACATGGCCATGCCGAGATGCGCATGCACATCAATCGCCGCAGGCACACTGTCATCAACCATCACCAGACGGCCTTCCTCATTCACCTCATACCAGGGAAGGTCGGCCAGCCCGCGGTAGCCCTGATAGCGCTGCGGCCCAAAAGGCCCACTACCCGACAACTCCTGCTCACGTGCTTTCTGAGCGATCAACGCTTGCGCTTCTGCTTCCGTATAACGGTCAGAAAACCCATCACAGCCTTTGAGTGACAAAAGCCCACCGGCCCCCACCAACCCAGCAAGCCCCAAAAAATACCGTCGTTTGATCTTCATTTTTCCCCCGGTCACCGCACTCAACATCTATGCGCGCGCAAGGTCCAGAGTTGCACCCTCTTCCCAGAGGGTCAATCACCTCTCACCGCCCAAAAGGGTTATCTCCCATCACAAAAATTTGCGGCCCCAGCCCATGAAAAAGGCCGTTGCCACCTGGGTGACAACGGCCTCATTTCATTTGTTCTCAACATCTCAGAGCGTCAGATCCGTCAAAGAACCTGATCCCTGCCCGAGAAGCTTAAGCAGCAACTGTCTTCAGGCTGCGATAGAGTTCAGTCCCTTCGGTCGCACACCGGCTGGACTCTTCGATTGCAGCAACGATGCCCTCAAGACTTTCGCTGACTTCGACAACGGCAGTAGAAACAGACTGCATGTTCGACGCCATTTCTTTTGTCGACGATGTCTGTTCTTCAACCGCACCGGCAGCAGCTGTCACACTGGATTCAACCGTGTCCATGGCGCTCTTGATGCCAGTCAATCGACCCACAACTTCTTCCGCAATAGACTGCATGCCGTTGATTTCCACACCAATATCATCGGTCGCCTTCGCAACCTGGTTGGCGAGAGACTTAACTTCGGAAGCAACAACCGCAAAGCCTTTGCCAGCTTCACCTGCACGCGCAGACTCAATCGTTGCATTCAGTGCCAGCAGATTAATCTGACCAGCAATGTCCTGAATCATCTGCACGATGTTGCCCATGGATTCTGCAGCTGCAGCAAGCTTCTGTGTGGATGTGTCAGCTTCTTGTGCTTCCACAACAACTTTCTGCACTTCAGACTTGGACGCTGCCATGCTCCGAGCGATTTCCTGCGCAGAAGCCTCAAACTCCTCTGTCACAGCCGCAACCGACTGCACAGTTTGAGATGTCTGGCTGGAAGCCGACGCAGCAGATGCTGATTGTTCGTTAGCTGACTGAATGGCAACCAGGATTTTTTCAAGGTTCTCATCAACCAGCGCACCAACACGAGCAGCTTCTTCGCGTGCATGTACCGCAGCGGTAATGTCAGTGGCGAACTTCACCACTTTGAAAGGCTTGCCATCGGGATCAAAAATCGGATTGTAGGAGGCCTGGATCCAAATCTCCTTACCGCCTTTGCCGATCCGCTTATATTCAGCAGACTGGAATTCGCCGCGTCCCAAAGATTCCCAGAAATGTTTGTATTCTGGGGAGGCTTTGTACGAAGGCTCAACAAACAAAGAGTGATGCTGACCCTTAATTTCGTCCATCGAATATCCAAGCGTCGAGAGGAAATTTTCGTTAGCCGTCAAGATAGTCCCCGACAGATCAAACTGAATAACAGCCTGAGACTTGGAGATCGCATCGATCTGTCCTGAGAAGTCAGCATTCTGGAGCGTTTGCTCAGTAATGTCCGTTGCGTATTTAACAACTTTCACAACTTCGCCTGATTTGTCGGTGATCGGGTTGTAAGACGCCTGAATCCAAACCTCTTTGCCCCCTTTACCAATCCGTTTGTAGATCGCAGACTGATATTCACCGCGACGCAGTGAGTCCCAGAATTGACGGTATTCAGAGCTTTGAGAATAGGTGGGCTCAACAAACATCTGGTGATGCTGGCCTTTAATTTCATCGATTGAGTAACCCAATGTCACCAAAAAATTCTCATTCGCCTGGAGAATGATGCCATCTCTATCAAACTGAATAACGGCCTGAGACTTATCAAGCGCGCCCAACATTGCTTCTTGCTCACGTGCACTCACCGAACCATTCGATGATGCGCGGAGAAACGAAAAAAATCCTGACATTCTTTGTCCACCCTTCTGTTCACCCATCACCAATGCCCCTGACCGGATGCACCGTGATCCATTTAGTACGAGCACAAACTAAGTTTGATGAACTAAGAAAGGACTAAATTTCAGGGGAGGGAGGCGTCCATGAGACCCAAAGGTCTACTGGAACCACATTGGAAAAATTGGCTGAAAGGCGCGGAAAATAACCACTCTATTAGTGGGCATATACATCAAAAGTCGCGGACCTCAGATGTTTCCCAGCCCATCTGAAAGCAAAACCCCGACAAAAAGCGGGCCGGGAAAAAGCATCAAAATGCTCTTCTCCGGCCCGTAAAAAAAAGTTCAAAACAGTCGAAAAAAATTCGGAAATTCTTCTTATTCAGCCCCTTGAGGGCCCAAATGGATGCTGAAAGCGACATTACCGGGTCCAATTTAGGGTCCCGGGCAGCGAGCAAAGCGTCAAAATCCCGTCAACGCGTTGCTCACCATCCAAGAAGTGGGACCAAATAGGTCCCATCTCCTTCCGCACCCCTTAAGCTGCGGCGTTTGCCTTCAGGCTGCGGGACATTTCCTCCCCCTCAGCAGCAAGATCTTCAACAGATTTTGCAACCCCTGACAAATTGGCATTCACTTCCTGCACCGCAGCCGACACGGTTTGCATCGTCGTCGACATCTGTGCGCTTGATGTCGTTTGCTCCGTAACAGAATCTGCCGCCGACGTAACACTCACTTCTACCGCTTCCGTGGCTGTTTGGATGCCATTCAGCCGGGTAACAACTTCATCAGCAATCGCCTGCATCCCAGAAATTTCGCCACTAATGTCATCTGTTGCCTGAGCAACCTGATTGGCAAGGGACTTCACCTCAGACGCCACAACCGCAAACCCCTTGCCCGCTTCACCGGCACGCGCCGATTCAATCGTGGCATTCAGGGCAAGCAAATTGATCTGGCCGGCAATATCCTGGATCATCTGGACAATGTTGCTCATGGATTCAGCAGCAGCGGTTAGCTTTTGTGTGGATTCGTCCGCTTTTTGAGCCTCTTCCACTACTTTCGCAACTTCGTCCTGCGTGGTCGACATGCTGCGCGCGATTTCGCGAGACGACGCGTCGAACTCCTCCGTCGCCGACGCAACGGACTGAACCGTTTTTGCCGTTTCATCAGCAGCCTCCGCTGCAGACGAAGACTGTTCGCTAGCGGAACTGACAGCGACGAGTATTTTGTCGAGATTTTCGATCAAAAGCGCACTGGTGCGTGCCTCTTCTTCTCTCTTTTTGACCTGGTCTGTGATGTCTGTTGCGTATTTGACCACTTTGATGGGCTTGCCACTCGGATCAAAAATCGGGTTGTAGGAAGCCTGAATCCAGACCTCTTGTCCCCCTTTGCCCAACCGCAGATACTCCGCCGCCTGGAATTCACCGCGCCGCAGCGATGCCCAAAACTCCTTGTACTCGTCACTTTGGCCATAGGTAGGCTCGACAAACATCCTGTGATGCTGACCCTTAATTTCCGCCTGCGAGTACCCCAAGGCACCCAGGAAATTGTCGTTGGCTGAAAGGATTATGCCGTCCAGATCAAACTGAATGACCGCCTGAGACTTGGAGATCGCATCAATCTGCCCGGAAAAGTCGGCATTTTGAAGTGTCTGCTCGGTGATGTCCGTCGCGTACTTGACGACTTTTACCACCTGGCCGGACTTGTCCTTGATCGGATTGTAAGACGCCTGGATCCAAACTTCTTTCCCGCCCTTGCCGATACGTTTGTATATAGCGGCCTGATATTCCCCATTGCGCAGGGAGTCCCAAAAATTACGATAGGCGGCACTTTCAGCATAAGCAGGCTCAACAAACATCCTGTGATGCTGACCTTGAATTTCGTCGAGCGAATAGCCCAGCGTGCTCAAAAAATTTTCATTCGCTGACAAAATTATCCCGTCCAAGTCGAACTGAATAACCGCTTGAGACGCGTTAAGCGCCTGCAACATTGCTTCTTGCTCACGCGCGTCACTCACCGAACCACCCGATGCCGGGCGAAGGAACGAGAAAATTCCAGACATTTTAGCCATCCTTTGTTCTCACATCTCATGTGCCTGTGGAAACGGCACGACCAACCATTTGATACAAATACAATCTAAGATTGAGTAATTAAGAAAAGACCAACTTATGAGTGTATTTCTACATAAAAAGACCTATGCCGTGTGCACCTGGAAACCTGACTGCAGAAACAGCCCGTGGCTTGCCAGCTGACGCGATGCTGAGACTTGGTCAAAAAACAGCTGTTAATATGGAATTTCAATGCTAGAGAAGAAGCAAATCACCGGCAAGAGACTCCATAGAGAGGGCTTTCCTCACCTGCCTCGAAAAGGCTGGAGCCTCAGAAAATAACCCACCTATATGTCTATATTGCCTGATAGAGAGCGACAGGCGCACCCACGCCCGCCGCCCGAGACAACCTGGGGTTTAGTCCCCAGCGAACGAGCAAAGCGACAGGACTTCAATGTCGTAGGCCTCGAGCCGTTGTCTGCCCCCAAGATCAGGCAGCTCGATCACAAAGCTTGCCGCCAGCACATTGCCCCCTGCCCTGGAAATCAGCTTCACGGCCGCTTCTGCCGTTCCCCCCGTCGCAATCAGATCATCAATCAGCAGAACATTTGCCCCTTTTGAGATCGCGTCAGTATGGATCTCCACAACGTCGGTGCCATATTCAAGTTGGTATTCCTGGCCGAAAGTCTCCCGTGGCAGCTTGCCCTTCTTGCGCACAGGCACAAATCCTTTGCCGAGCTGATGGGCAACCGCGCCGCCGAGAATGAACCCGCGCGCCTCAATCCCAGCCACCAGGTCAATCTCCTCCCCCACATGCAGTTGCACCAGCGCATCCACTGCCTTGCGGAACCCCTTCGCATCAGAAAAGAGCGTCGTGACATCGCGAAAGAGAATGCCCGGTTTGGGGTAGTCCGGAATTGTCCGAATATAATCTTCGATGTTTTTCAAAACTCACACTCCTTTGAGGACACGGCCCGCGACCGCATCCAATTTAGCAATAAGGTGGGGATCGCGCGCCTCGGGCGGTGTGATCATGGCCGTATCCAGGGCCCGGTCATGCCCCTGGGGGCAGGCTGTCCGTGACTGGCCTGCAAGGGAGGAGACCATACGGCGCAGCATGGCCCTCGACTTCTCCGCATTCTCACCCAGTATCTGGATCACTTGGGCCACGTCCACATCATCTTCGTGGGGGTGCCAGCAGTCATAATCCGTCACCATCGCGACCGTCGCATAACAAATCTCCGCCTCACGCGCCAGTTTCGCTTCTGGCATGTTCGTCATGCCAATGACAGAACACCCCCAGGACCGATAGAGCTCAGATTCTGCACGTGAAGAAAATTGTGGCCCCTCCATCGCAAGGTAGGTCCCGCCGCGCGTGTAGGAAATCCCCTCCGCATCGCAGGCCACCGCCAGCTGGTCGCCCAGTCTCTCACTCACTGGGTCAGCCATAGACACATGGGCCACGCAGCCCTCACCAAAGAAGCTTTTCTCCCGTGCAAAGGTCCGGTCAATAAACTGGTCCACAATGACAAAGTGCCCGGGCGGCAGCTCCTCTTTCAACGACCCCACCGCCGAGACGGAGACAATATCCGTAACACCGACCCGCTTGAGAGCATCAATGTTGGCGCGGTAGTTGATCGAACTGGGCGAATGCACATGGCCGCGTCCGTGCCGGGGCAGAAACACCATTTCCACACCATCAAACTCTCCGAAGTGAAGCGCATCCGACACCTCTCCCCAGGGACTTTTCACCTCTTCCCATCGATCATGGGTGAGACCGGGAAAATCATAGACCCCACTCCCCCCAAGCACACCCAGAACGGTCTTTGACATCACAATTCCTCATTTTCAGGCCGAGCACAGAATACAAAAAGGGCCCCCAAATTGGGAGCCCTTTTCAGCAAATTAATCGTGATCGGGTCAGTGCTGGTCGGCCCAGACTTTCCGCATTGTGAAATACATCAGGCCGGCAAAAACCAGCAGGAAGATTATCACCTGAAATCCCAGACGATGGCGGGCTTCCCGTGTGGGCTCAGACGCCCATGTGAGGAAGGTGACAACGTCTTTGGAATACTGATCGACGGTCATAGGCGTGCCGTCTTCGTAGTCCACAATCTCCTCAACCAATGGCGGTGCCATGGCGATCATGTGACCCGGGAAGTAGGCATTGTAATTCATGCCCCGGGGAACCTCGACCCCTTCAGGGGCCTCTTCATATCCGGTGAGAAGAGAGTAGAGATAGTTCTCAGCTCCGCCGCGCGCCTTGGCAATGATCGACAGGTCTGGTGGCAGAGAGCCGCCATTTGACGCGCGAGCCGCATTGGTATTTGCAAACGGTGCTGGAAAAGCATCGGCAGCAACGCGAGGCCGGTCATACATGTCACCGTATTCATCCGGCCCATCTTCAATCGTATGCTCTACAGCAATGATTTCCACTTCTTCTTCTGTGAACTCAGGCCCGCCATCCTGACTGAGATTGCGGAAGCGGAGCAGGTCCATTGAGTGGCATGCAGCGCAAACCTCTGAATAGACTTTATATCCCCGACGAAGGGCGGATCGGTCAAACGTTCCGAACGGTGCCTCAAAGCCCCAGTTCAGATGCTTGAGCGGTGTGCCTTCAGATGCCTTAGCCTGGCTCGTCGAAAGGAATGACGCTCCAAGCAGCGCAATGGCCAATGCACCAATCAAAGGCACAACGCGGCACGCGCGGGTGAAGATACAAGGACGAGCTTCTGTTTCGTTCATATTGATGGTCATTTCTGAAGCCCCCTCTAACCGCGTTTCTCAGGTGATGCAGTCGCATCAGCCGAGCCGCCGCTCCCGCCAAGCACGGCTTGCGCAATGCTCTCTGGCAGTGGTTTCGTTTTTTCGACAAGACCAAGTACTGGCAGAATGACGAGGAAATGAAGGAAATAGTAAGCTGTCAGGATCTGCGCAGCGGTGACATATGCCCCCTCTGCCGGTTGCCCACCGAGATACCCGAGCCCCATACAACAGGCCACAAATATCCAGAAAAACTGACGATACAAAGGACGGAACCGCGCCGAGCGAACCTTGGACGTATCCAGCCAAGGCAGGACGAACAGCACAGCCATTGCAGCACCCATGGCAATAATGCCACCGAGCTTGGACGAGATCGGCCCAATGTCGAAGGTGATCGCCCGCAAGATCGCGTAGAACGGTAGGAGATACCATTCCGGCACAATGTGCGGCGGCGTCTGCAGCGGGTTGGCCGGAATGTAATTGTCGGCATGTCCCAGCGCATTCGGATTAAAGAACACAAAATACGCAAACAGCAGCAGGAAGATCGAAAGACCAAAAATATCCTTGATGGTCGCATGCGGTGTGAACTTCACCGTGTCCTGCTCGTCTTTGACTTCAATCCCATCCGGGTTGTTCTGACCTGTGACGTGAAGTGCCCAGATGTGCAGCATCACGACGCCAAGGATCAGGAACGGCACAAGGTAATGGAGAGAGAAGAAGCGATTAAGTGTTGGGTTATCGACGGAGAAACCACCCCAGAGGAATTCCCGCAGCGCATCACCGATAAGCGGGATCGCGCCAAAGAGGTTAGTGATAACCGTCGCTGCCCAGAAACTCATCTGACCCCAAGGGAGCACATAGCCCAGGAACCCAGCTGCCATCATCAAGATGTAAAGGATCACACCCAGTATCCATAGGACTTCACGAGGCGCCTTGTAGGAACCGTAATAGAGCCCCCGGAACATGTGAATGTAACAGGCCAGGAAGAACATGGAGGCGCCGTTCGCATGAACATAGCGAATGAGCCAGCCATAGTTCACATCCCGCATGATGTGCTCAACGCTGGTGAACGCCATCGTGGCGTGCGGCGTATAGTGCATCGCCAGCACGACACCGGTCACAATCTGAATGATCAGGCAGAAGCTGAGAATAGCACCGAATGTCCACCAGTAGTTCAGGTTGCGAGGCGTTGGAAAATCAACGAATGAATCATAGCCGAGCCGCATGATCGGAAGCCGAACATCAAGCCAGCGTGTAAAGCCATTAGAGGGCTGGTAGTTGCTTTCACCACTCATGATCTGGTCCCCTACCCAATCTTGATCTTGTCGTCGGTTACAAAAGTATATTCCGGCACTTCAAGATTAAGAGGTGCGGGACCTTTGCGAACACGACCTGATGTATCGTAATGCGATCCGTGGCACGGACAGAACCAGCCATCGTAATCGCCCTTTTCATCAGAAACCTGCTGACCTTTCGGCACACACCCAAGATGCGTGCAGATGCCAACCATCACGAGCCATTCGGGTTTGATCACCCGCTGCTGGTCACTCTGTGGATCACGAAGGTCCAGTACGTTGACCTCTTCAGCTTCCCCAATCTCTTTTGCCGTCCGATGACGAATAAAGACTGGCTTGCCGCGCCACTTAACAGTGATGGACTGCCCAACTTCAACGTTGGAAATGTCTACTTCAATGGATGCAAGAGCGAGCGCTGAAGCGTCGGGATTCATCTGATCGATCAACGGCCAAGTAATGCCAGCCACGCCGATCGCTGCAAAAGCGCCGGTGGCTACGTAGAGGAAATCGCGCCTTGTCGGCTCATCCGTGTCGGTGGTAGCCACGGTTGAGGTCTCCTTTATGTTCAATACGGTACCCGGACCTCAAACCTGCCACACATCTACGAGAACAGGCTCTGCCGACTACCCAAAACTGGTGTTTGTGGGAGGCTATATCCCCTCCTCCTCACATTGCCGCGTTTGTGGCATCCAATGGATAAATTGTCCAGTCCTTGCCCCATTAACAGTGGCAGGATGCCGCACGCGGCAATCTGCCCGTCCGGCTAAATACAAAGCCAAACCACAACTGACAAAGGCTCACCTCATGCGGATCGCCCTGTATCAACCCGATATTCCGCAGAATACGGGCAATATTCTACGGCTGGGGGCCTGCCTCAACGTACCTGTGGATATTATTGAACCCTGCGGCTTCCCTCTCTCTGATCGAGGTCTAAAACGGGCTGGCCTCGACTATCTGACCATCGCTGCCATGAAACGATTTGATTCGTGGGAAATCTACCTAGCTGAGTTGGAGCCGCAGGCGCGCCTGATCCTTCTCACAACATCATCCGCCACCCCCTACACGAACTTTGCTTTTACCCAGCACGATGTGCTTCTGATGGGCCGCGAAAGCGCTGGCGTGCCCAAGGACGTCCATGACCGGGCAGACGCACAGATCACCATTCCAATGGCCCCCAAGGCCAGGTCCCTCAATGTATCGTCGGCCTGCGCCATCGTGACCAGCGAGGCGCTTCGGCAATTGAACGGCTTCCCAAGCTAAACTGGCGCTGAGTGACGCCCCCTCCCGGTGCCCAGATATGCATCAAAGCTGGAAGCAACCACCCGCGCGAAAGGCCGCCCTGCATCCGTAATAGTGACCCGTGAGCCAACAAGCTGCACCAGACCATCACGCACCATGGGGGCCAGCTGATCCAGCGCCATGCGGTATTCTGGAAGATCAGCCCCCAAATCAACACTCAGATCACACATCAGATCATTGATGATCCGCCGTCGCTCCCGATCACCAGCATTCAACGCCCGCCCTTTGACGATGGGCAGATGCCCTTCATCAATCGCTGTCTTGTAGGAGCCAATGGCAGGCTGGTTCTGAACGTAGCCCTGTGTCAGTCCCCCAATGGCCGACGCACCCAGACCGATCAGGTTTTCAGCAGCGTCACTCGTGTAGCCTTGAAAGTTGCGCTGAACCTCTCCTCGCGCCAGCGAATCCTCCGGCGAGGCAAAATGATCAAGCCCTATCGCCACATACCCAAGCTCCAGAAGCCGTGTCCGGGCCACATCGAACTGCGCCCAGCGTTCAGTCACATCCGGCAGCACAGTCTCATCAATCATCTTCTGGTGACTTTTCATCCAAGGCACATGGGCATATCCAAACAGAGCAATCCGTTGAGGGGCCAGGCTCACCGCCAGATCAACCTGATCCAGCACTGTTTCAACGGTTTGATGCGGCAAGCCATACATGAGGTCCATGTTGATCGCCTCGATACCCGCCGTCCGCAACCAGTCCACAACTGTTGCGGTCATCTCGTAGGGTTGAATGCGATTGATGGCTTTTTGCACTTGAGGGGCAAAGTCCTGCACCCCGATGCTGACCCGACTGACACCTGCGGCAGCCAGCACCTCGATATAGGCTTTGCTCGCAGTCCTCGGGTCCAACTCAACGGCAAGCTCCGCCCCGTCGGTCAGATCAAACCGCCCGCGTATGAGTGTCGCCATGCGCCGCCAATCCTGCGGTTGCAGCATGGTTGGGCTTCCGCCGCCCCAATGGACGTGGGACACGGGCATGCGTGCGGGCAAGGCTTCTACGAGCAGGTCCATTTCACGAAGCAGATGGTCGACATAATCGGCCACGGGCTCATAGCGCGCGACGATCTTGGTATGGCAGCCACAAAACCAGCACATGGACGCGCAAAAAGGCACATGGATATAGAGCGACAGAGGCTGAGCCGGGTTCAACTCGCTCAACCATTGGCGATACACCTCCTCTCCCACGTCATCGGAGAAATGGGGCGCGGTTGGATAACTCGTATATCGCGGCACGGGCCGATCATATTTGGCAGCGAAAGAAAGTGAAGATTGGGTCATGGAACAGTCAGTTTTACTTGATGGTCGCAAGCATGTGAGCGAGATTAGCGCCCGGTCTCCCCTCCTGCTTTGACCCACATCATGCGGGGCCCACATACAAGAAAGCCAACCTGATGGACATTGATGCCGCCAAGTCAAAAGCCGAGACCTGGTTTCAAGCCCTTCGCGATGAAATCTGTGCATCTTACGAAAAGCTGGAAGACGAACTGACAGGCACCTTTGCAGACCGCCCTGCCGGTCGGTTYGAGCGCACACCCTGGTCGCGTGCGGACGCGGCAAAAGAGGGCGACCCCAACAAAGGCGGCGGCGTCATGTCCGTCATGAAGGGGCGCGTCTTTGAGAAGGTCGGCGTGCACACCTCAACCGTTCACGGCGAGTTCTCGGAAGAGTTTCGCGCGCAAATTCCCGGCGCCGACGAGGACCCACGGTTTTGGGCATGCGGCGTCTCCCTCATCGCCCATCCGCAAAACCCCCACGTGCCAGCGGTTCACATGAACACCCGCATGATCGTCACAACCAAATGGTGGTTCGGCGGCGGTGCCGACTTAACGCCTGTGCTCGATCGTAACCGGACGCAAGACCACCCCGACAGCATCGACTTTCATGCCGCCATGCAAACGCCTTGCGATGCGCATGGCGACGACTATTACGCCCGGTTTAAAAAGTGGTGCGACGAATATTTCTATCTGCCCCATCGCGATGAGCCCCGCGGCATTGGCGGTATTTTCTATGACCGCCTGAACAATGGCGACTGGGACAAGGATTTTGCCTTCACCCAGGACGTTGGCCGCGCCTTTCGCGACATCTACCCCACCCTCGTGCGTCGCCACATCAACACCCCCTGGACAGAGGTTGAGCGCGAAGAACAACTCATCCGGCGCGGGCGCTATGTGGAGTTCAATCTGCTCTATGATCGCGGCACAACCTTCGGCCTCAAAACCGGCGGCAACGTGGACTCAATCCTGTCCTCCATGCCCCCGGAAGTGAAGTGGCCGTGAGCCACAAGCGATACAGGGAGGACAAGAGAGACCTATGGCAAAAGGGGAAACAGCGGCTGAGCGCCACGTCCGCCTGAACGACATCACTGCCAAGTTCCATATCTTTGATGTTCCCAAAGATACAAAGACCTCGGCGCTCGACATGGCCGCAGCAGGCGATATTTCTCCCGCCCGTCTGTTCAAAACACTGATCGTTCAGGCCGACGACGGACCCCTTGTTTGCACCATCGTCCCCGCTGACAAAGAACTGGACCGCAAGAAACTCGCGCGTCACTTGAAGAAAAAGCGTATCGACCTTGCATCAAAAGACCTTGCGATCAAAACAAGTGGTTATCAGATGGGAGCTTGCTCGCCTTTGGGGCAGCGAAAAAAGCTACCTACAATGATCGACGACAGCGCAACGAATTTCGAAACCATCTTTGTGAGTGGCGGCGCTCTCAGCTTGCAGATGGAAATAGCGCCGAGCGCCCTTATTGAGGCAACAAAAGCAGAAACGCTCTCACTAGCCTAGCGTCGCAGTTTGATGGCATCAACATCATCAAGCAGATCGGCGATAACGCTCTCTCCCCAGCGATCACTGCAATGAGTGCCCGCAATCAATTCCTCAGTCGCCGGGCGGGTCAGAGCAGCTCGTACCTTGCGACCCGCATTAACAAAATACGCAACACACACACCTGTGCCATGCGGCACTATTCCATAAATACCCGGCCCCATTCGAAAGCTCCGTTCACGCACCTGCCGTGCATCCATCTGCGCGTCCGCAGACTGACCGAGCCAGCTTTCCCTCAACCATTTTTCAAAAGCAACGCGATCTTGGGTTTCAAAGACAATCTGGCCATCATTGCTGTGGATGTACTCAAGGTGGCCGGTACTCAACCGCACAATTTCCACGGTAAAAGCGCCAACATCGCCCTGTTCAACCGACAGCACATCAAACGAAGTGCCMCTTAGATCAAAATTGCTGGCCTCGTTGCCAACCCGTTGGGTCTCAAGTGAATGAGCCTCAACACTAATTCCAACAGCAAATATGAGTGCAATCATTCCGGTCACATGACGCATGCCAACCTCCAGTCAACACTTGCGCTCATCAATGAACGAAAGTCATGTCATCCTGACCGCAGCCATAGAGAAAAACAATAATTTTCTCATGCACGCGAGCTGACGCTAGCCCTTCGCGGTCAGTAAACCGTCGCCTGCACAATCGCCTTCAGTCGCTCGATGAGGGAGAACTCATCATCGGTGAAACCGGCATCGACCCACCATTCCTCAACTTCCCTAAAGACGCGTGACATTTCCGGTCCTTCCGGCACACCTGCCGCCTGCATCATAGAACCCGTGAGCAACATCTTTGGCCGCTCCCAACTATCGGCCATGGCAACCATCGCGCGCCACTGCATGGCATTCGTGCTTTTACCGTCTGCGGCCCATCCCAGCATCACCCGGTCCCGGAAGCACTGCACGCCCATCCAATAAAGCGCCCGGTGCACCTCGCGCACAGAAAGATAACAAACAATCTTGGTCTGGTCGGTCTGCATAGCGGTGATCCGACTGCGATCCTTGTTGGAAAGGCGCAGCCTGTCGGCAAGCGCATCAACACCCGCTTTGTCCAGCTCCACCGCACTGGAGAGCCGAAGGATGGGATCTGAAACAAAAAGCTGGTTCGATTCAATATCAACCAGTGTCTCAAAGCGATCCAGGCGGGTCGCTTCAGGAAAAACCAGAGGCAAGATACCTGCCGCAGCCATCTGACGAACGGCAGGACCTGCACCATCAGCGCCCAAAAGCTTCAGAAGCTCGCTCTGCACCCGTTCCGCAGAAAGCTGAGCAAGTCCCTCTTTCTCTTCTGCACAGGCGTTCCGGCCGGAAGCATCAGGCTCGCCGGTTCCGTAATGCGCATGAAAACGAAAGAAACGCAGAATACGCAGATAGTCTTCTCGGATACGCTCGCCTGCATCACCGATGAACCGCACACGCCGCGCTTTGATGTCATCACGCCCGTCAAGCGGGTCATACACCGTGCCGTCAATATCCGCATAGAGCGCATTGACCGTGAAGTCGCGACGCTTCGCATCTTCCAGCCAGTCTTCTGTGAAGGTGACATCGGCCCGCCTGCCATCGGTCGACACATCGACGCGCAGCGTTGTGACCTCAAAATGGCGCCCATCGATGACAGCCGTCACAGTGCCGTGCTCAATGCCTGTCGGGACGACTTTAACGCCAGCCCCTTCCAGCCGCAGCATGGCTTCCTCAGGCGTATGGACTGTCGCGATATCAACATCGTTCACAGGCTCCATCAGCAGCGCATTGCGCACACAACCCCCGACGAAGCGCGCTTCACCGTCCGCACCGCCCAATGCGCGCATTACTTTCTGCGTCGCTTCGTTTTTGAGCCACTCATGAGCGGCAAGCTCGCCCCGATTGTCATCAGTCATAAAAATTATTCCCGCATACCTTGAATTCACTGTCAGCTTTAGTCGCGCATTTTGCCCGGCACAACTTCACCATCGATCAGACGCGCGGGTTCATAAGTCGTGTACCGGTCAGCGCCTGTGTAATAGCCAAGCACCACCATGCTCCCGACCCCCAGCGCAAGGCCTGCAACAACAAGCCAGCCAAAAGGCGCATCGCCCCACTCCCGGTCCGGCTGATTGTCCATCCGTCGCGTCACCACAACGAATATCCAGTAAGTCAAAAAGGGCAGGAGAAAAAATAGAAAGTTAATAACAAAGCGCGTCATGTGTCTCGTTTCCTATCATCGCGGACATCATCCCCACACACTCTGTCGTGAAGATTGCGGATCATGCCGGCTGTCGCCCCCCAGATATAATGGCCCTGGTAAGGCATTGCATAATAGGCCCGTCTTTTGCCGCGCCAAAAAATAGAATGCCGCTCATGATTGTCCTTGTTGAGAAGGAAAGAAAGCGGCACCTCGAACATTTCGGCGACTTCGCCGGGGTCAGCCGTGAGGGTAAACCCCGGGCGAACGAACGCGATTACCGGCAAAATGCGAAACCCCGTCCCCGTTTCATAAGGATCGATGAACCCGGCCACGTCAACGAAGCCACGGTCCAGCCCCACTTCCTCCTCCGCCTCGCGCAATGCGGCCTCAACGGGCGTCTCGCCCGGTTCCACTTTACCACCGGGGAAAGCAACCTGACCGGAATGGGAATTCAAATGATCCGCCCGCCGTGTCAACAAAACAGTCGGCCCGCTCTCGTGCACAATGATCGGCACAAGAACGGCAGCAAGACGCAAGTCAGATCGGTCAGCGGGATCAACCCAATCGTCTGGATTAAGATCGGCATCGCCCCGCACTCCCTCGAGAACAGGTTCCAGAATGCGCGCCGCTGTGGGTGCCTCCACGTCAATACGCGACGAGATCAAAGCCCGGTAGTCTTTCATGCCAGGTCGTCTTTCATAAACGTCAACCTGCCATCTCGGCGGCGCGCAYGAAGGGGTAGAAAATGCCGGAACTCCAGACCCCGAACCACAGGTCATCGTCGACTTTTTCCTCCACACCAAGCGCCACAAGGTCGTAAAACACCGCCCGATTGATAAGGGCTTCCAGCCGTGCCCGCACCAAAACATAAGGAGCGGGTTCGCCGGTTTCCGCGTCCACCTCAAACCGCAACGGATGCTCGGCATCCACGGTGACGGCATCTCCCACGCTGGTGTCAAAACTCAACACTTGATCACGCCCTTCACCAGCCACGCCCATGGCGATCGCCAGAAAAGGCACATCATCAACGGTGATGCCAATCTTCTCGACCGGTGTGACCAGATAGTATCGATCATCATCATCGCGCCGCAGAACCGTCGAAAAAAGCCGCACCAGACGCTGCCTGCCAATGGGAGAGTTGAGATAATGCCAACTGCCATCCCTTTTGATGCGCATGTCCAGATCGCCGCAAAACGGGGGGTTCCACAGATGGACAGGCGGCAATCCACGCGCCTTTTCCCCGGCGGCAGAGGCCTGCCCCAACCCCTTCAATATCTCGCTCGGAGCGCGGGCCGCTTCGTTTTTTGTGCTCTTCACCATCAAAAATCTACCGTCTCACAATCTTGTCATCGGCGGGCATTATGCGCCATCGCCATCCCGAGGCATAATAAACAGCGGAATAAAGGTCATAATGGAGCCATATTGGCAGTCACACATAAGACACAAGTCCGGTTAAGCTAAGCAGAACGATAATATAACCAACAAACCATCGCGCCCCAGCAACCCGTCGCGCCAAAGAGAGCATGCCCCAATTGCTCTCATCCCCGCGCCAACCATATGTAGGACTATGCAGACAGTCAGCGACACGCCCGGCAGCCAGGAAGATGGCGACATCGTTCAGGAGATCGAAGCCGCAGGGCGAAAAATCGCCGAGGCCAAAGCGGCCATTGGCGAAGTTATTTTCGGTCAGGAAGCTGTTGTCGATCAAACTCTCATCACTGTTCTGGCGGGGGGGCATGCCCTGCTGGTCGGCGTGCCCGGGCTCGCCAAGACACTGCTCGTTCACACGATGGGCATCGTCCTGGGTCTCGACGACAAGCGCGTCCAGTTCACCCCCGACCTGATGCCCGCAGATATTCTCGGGTCAGAAGTCCTGGAAGAAGGGGAAGGCGGCAAACGCAGCTTCCGCTTTATCCCCGGCCCGGTTTTCTGCCAACTGCTTATGGCCGACGAAATCAACCGCGCGAGCCCGCGCACCCAGTCAGCGCTGCTGCAGGCCATGCAGGAGCACCACGTAACGATTGCCGGACAGCGACACGAATTACCCCGGCCTTTTCATGTACTGGCTACCCAGAATCCGCTGGAGCAGGAAGGCACTTATCCCCTGCCCGAGGCGCAACTCGACCGCTTTCTCATGGAGATTGATGTCCGCTATCCAGACCTGGAAGCAGAACGTCGTATGTTGCTTGCCACCACCGGCACCCACGAAGGCGTTGCCAAACAGGTCCTGACAGGAGACGAACTGAAGTCCCTCCAGCGGCTTGTCAGGCGTATCCCCGTAGGGGAACAAGTGGTCGACACTATTTTGGAGCTGGTCCGCAGCGCCCGTCCCCATGAGAGCAAAGTTCAAGAAGTCGCCGACCATATCACCTGGGGGCCAGGCCCCCGCGCTAGTCAAGCGCTGATGTTAGCCGTGCGCGTCCGCGCGCTGATGGACGGACGCTTTTCACCTTCCACCGAAGATGTGATCGCCCTTGCAGAACCCATTCTCCGACACCGCATGGCGCTCAATTTTGCAGCCCGTGCCGAGGGCGTGACGATTGCGGGAGTAATTGATCGTCTGACCCAACGACTTGGTTGATCTTTAAATGGCGATGGATTTTTCACACAGATCACAAAGCACAACCCTTGCGCGCGCTCAGGAATTGGCCGCAACCCTTCCCCCATTGATGGCGGAGGCAGAGCGGGTAGCAAACACGGTCGAACAGGGTATCCACGGTCGCCGTCGCGTCGGCCCGGGCGAAAGCTTCTGGCAATTCCGCCGATACGACACCGGCGATACAGCAAGCTCGGTGGACTGGCGACAGTCCGCCCGGTCGCAGCATCTCTTCGTGCGCGAAAACGAATGGGATGCGGCCCAGAGCGTCTGGATCTGGTGCGACAGGTCAGCCTCAATGGATTATTGCTCCCCTTTCGCCTCTTGCCGAAAACTCGACCGGGGTCTGGTGCTGGGCCTCGCCCTGGCCAGCCTGCTCACCAGGGGCGGGGAACGCATCGCCGCTCTGGGCAGCGGAGACTTGCCGGCAAGCGGTCGGAGTGGTTTGCATCACCTGTCAGAGAGATGGTTCGGAGTACAGGACCCCGATCACGTCCACTCCGGCCTGCCACCGCTGCAAGATCTTCCCCGCTACGCATCGCTGATTCTCATTGGTGACTTTCTTGAGCCCACCGATGAGCTCATTAAACGTCTGAGAGCACTGGCGCAAAGCGGCACCCAAGGCCATCTCCTGCAAGTTCTTGACCCTGCAGAAGCAGACTTGCCCTTTCAGGGGCGCACGGAGTTCCAAGGCGTGGAAGAAGACTTGAAGTTCCTCGTCGGTCAGGCAGAAAGCTTGCGATCCGCCTACAAGGACCGCCTTAGAGCACATCAAGACCAGCTCCTCGAAATGACCCGCAGCGTTGGCTGGAGTTTTGCGACCCATCGCACAGACCATCCGGCAACCAGCGCACTTCTGGCCCTTTACAGTGTGATCTCCACACCTTCCCTTCATGGGTCGAGTAAATTGGGCAGCGAGGTCTGGCCATGATGTCACTCGGACCGCTGGCGTTTGCTGCCCCCTGGGCGCTGCTTGGCCTGCTTTCTCTGCCCATCATCTGGTGGTTGCTGCGAGTCACACCGCCCGCACCCAAACGCGTGCGCTTCCCTGCAATCAGATTGCTGCTTGAACTCAAGCCTGAAACAGAAGCGGCGGCCCACACCCCCTGGTGGCTGTTGCTGCTGCGCCTCACCATTGCAGCTCTTGTGGTCCTCGCCATGGCGAACCCCCTGTGGCGCCCGGCTGAACGCCTCGCCGGGGGCGGTCCTCTCCTCATCCTCATCGACAATGGGTGGGCGTCTGCCCCCGACTGGTCGCACCGGGTGAGCCTCGCCAAAAGCCTGATCGATCAGGCAGCCCGGGCCAACCGCCGCATCGCCATTCTGGCAACAGCCCCCAAAGCCGTCCCAACAAGCCTCCATTTTGAAGCCGTAGACGAAGCGTTGAGCCATCTGGCAACCCTCACCCCCGAGCCCCTGTCGCCCGAACGGGCTGAGATCGTATTGCAGGTTGGAGCCCTTGAGGAGAAACCGAGCCAGATTGTCTGGATTTCAGACGGGCTGGACTATGGCTTTGCCGACCCCCTTGTCGAAAGCCTCACATCTCTCGGCATCAACGTGGACCTGATCGAACCCGCTGACGGACAGCGGGCATTTGCCCTACTGCCTCCAACCATAGGGACTGGAGACATCACCGTTCCCGTACTCCGCGCCAGCACCAGTGCTGTCGATCAAGGTAGCCTGGCGAGTTTCGCCGTCGACGGACGGCCGCTGGGTCGGGTGAATTTTGCATTCGAGCCCGGATCACTCCGAACCGAGGCAACGCTGTCTCTCCCGCTTGAGCTGCGGAATGAAATTGCGCGCATCAGCCTTGACCGTCAGACAACTGCCGGAAGCACAATCCTGCTTGATGAACGCTGGCGCCGACGCACGCTCGGCATGGTATCGGCGGAGAACAGCGATCAGCCTTTGTTGTCCGACCTCTACTATCTGGAACGCGCTCTGGAGCCATTCGTTGACGTGCGCAAACCCCACACGCTGCAGGATGATGAAAGCCCCATCGCCAACCTTCTCTCCCAGCCTCTGTCTGTTTTGTTGCTGGCTGACCTTGGACGGCTGGCCGCCACTGATGTCGAATTGGTGAGCAGGTGGATAAAGGACGGGGGCGTTCTTGTGCGTTTTGCGGGCCCTCGTCTTGCAGCCCAGGCAGACCCTCTTATTCCCGTCCCACTGCGCGCTGGCGGGCGGGAATTGGGAGGTGCCCTATCCTGGTCCGAACCTCAACATCTGGCCCCTTTCGATCCTGAAAGCCCCTTTGCGGGCATCACCATTCCAGACGATGTCACCGTCACCCGGCAGGTCCTTGCAGACCCCCGTGGGGATCTTTCCGCGAACACCTGGGCACGGCTCCAGGATGGCACACCGCTTGTCACGGCAAGGTCTGACGGAGACGGTTGGATGGTACTGATCCACGTGACCGCCAACACCGATTGGTCAAACCTCGCCCTGTCCGGCCTGTATGTGGACATGTTGCGCCGCCTGATCGACTTGTCCCAGGGCAGTGCTTCATCTGGGAATGACGTTGGTGCGGGCGCTGCTCTTGCTCCCAAGCAAATGCTGGACGCGTATGGCCGCCTTGGTCCCACGACACCCTGGGCAACCCCCATCGGCCGCATGGATATAACAAGCGCCCGACCAAGCGCCCTTCATCCTCCGGGCCTCTATGGAGACGAGGGGGCGGCCCGAGCACTCAACGTTACCTCAGCCAAAACCGTCCTGACACCTTTGCCCGACCTTGCCGGGTTGACATCCAGACGCATCTATGCCCAGGGCAGTGAATACACTCTCAAAGCGCCCCTCCTCATCATCGCTTTGCTGCTGCTCCTCGCAGATGGTGTCGCAGCCCTCTTCCTGAGCGGTCGTCTCACCCGAGCACAAATGACCCACGCGGCACCGCTCGCCGCGCTGGCCTTTTTCTTGATCGTCGCTCACCCGGCACCTGTATTGGCTGAGGACATCAACTCAGATGACGCGGCTGCTCTCGCTGCTGTCCTGGAAACACACCTTGCTTATGTTCTGACCGGCGACGCGGAAATCGATGAGTTAAGCCGCGCCGGGTTAGCGGGCCTCAGCGAAACATTGCGACGACGCACCGCGCTGGAACCAGGCGACCCCATTGGCGTGAACGTCGAATATGATGAGCTCACTTTTTTCCCCCTTCTCTATTGGCCCGTGAGCCCAGCGCAACCTGAACTGTCCAGCGCTGCCCTGGTGCGCGTCGATGCTTATATGAAACAGGGCGGCACCATCCTTTTTGATACACGCGACCAGGGACGCGCAATCCAGGGGCTCACCACCGAGGCAGGCCAAACGCTCCGCAACTTGCTGGCGCAACTCGACATCCCTCCCGTGGAGCCTGTGCCAGCTACCCACGTACTGACCCGAGCCTTTTACCTGCTCACTGACTTCCCCGGACGTTGGAGCGGAGGCCCTCTTTGGGTAGAGCGAACCCAGGCCAGAGACGGGTCAACAGCCAGCAGCAATGATGGTGTGTCGGCAATACTGATCGGGTCCAATGATTACGCTGGCGCCTGGGCTCTCAACGCATCCGGACGCCCACTCTTCGCAGTTGTGCCCGGCGGTGAACGCCAACGCGAAATCGCAGCGCGCGTCGGGGTAAACCTTGTCATGTACGCCCTCACCGGCAACTACAAAGCAGATCAGGTTCACCTGCCCGCCCTGCTCGAACGGCTGGGACAGTAGAATGACCTGGAGCCTTGTCACCGATCCTTTGATAGCGCCGCAATGGCTCCTTCTTTTTGCCGTCGCCACAGTATCTGCCATCTTCTTTGCGGCCTGGGTCCGTGCCCCCGGCACCCTTTACCGCGCAGCAGCCCTTGCAACCCTTCTCGCTCTTCTGCTCAATCCAACCTTGCGCGAGGAAGAACGAGAGCCGATCACCGACATTGCCGTCTTGGTTGTCGACCGCAGTGCCAGCATGGGCCTGAGAGACAGAGCGGGCGCTCGCGATCAGGCACTTGAAACACTGAAACGAGAGCTCAGTCTCCTGCCTGCCTTAGAAGTCCGAATTGTCGACAGCGGGGAGCCCGCAAGAAACGGAGGCACCGCCCTTTTCAAGGTGCTCGACCAGGCTATTTCGGATATCCCCCGCGACCGTCTCGCTGGCATCATGCTGCTCACCGACGGACAGGTTCACGACGCACCAGAAAGTCTTGCTGCCCTGGCCATTGATGCACCACTTCACGCCATGCTGATCGGCGACCCTGCCGCGCCAGATCGCAAACTCGTCGTTGAAGAAGCCCCCCGGTTCGGCATCGTCAATGAAACCATTACGGTTCGCTTTCGCGTTGAAGACGAAGGCGGGGCACCCGAACCCATTTCGGTACGCATCGAACATGATGGAAAATTTCTGCGCCAACTGTCCGTCGATCCAGACACGATCACAACCGTCACATTGTCCCTGCCCCATGGGGGTGAAAATGTTGTGGAGCTCATTGCAGAGAGCAAGCCAGATGAACTGACCGAACAAAACAATCGGGCAATGCTGATCGTGACAGGCATACGGGACCGGTTACGGGTTTTGCTGGTATCTGGAGAGCCCCACGCGGGTGAGCGCACCTGGCGTAACCTGCTGAAAGCCGATCCTTCTGTCGACCTTGTGCACTTCACCATTTTGCGCCCCCCTGAAAAACAAGACGGCACTCCAATCTCGGAACTATCTCTGATCGCCTTCCCKACCCGCGAAYTGTTTTCGGTMAAGCTCAACGAATTYGACYTGRTYATYTTCGAYCGSTACCGCCGTCGCGGCGTTCTACCCATCATATATCTCAGCAACGTCGCCCGGTATGTGGAAGAAGGCGGRGCCGTGYTGGCMGCAGCRGGCCCGGCCTTTKCTTCTCCYTAYTCMATTTACCGMACRCCCCTYGCCGGYATCCTTCCWGCSCARCCAACAGGCCGGATCATYGAGCAGGGCTTTCGGGCAAACGTCACCRATGAAGGYAGACGCCACCCGGTYACCGCTGGATTGCCCGGCAGYGAAACMACMCCRCCCRAKTGGGGSCGATGGTTTCGCYTGATCGAAACAACCGCAACATCCGGGAGYACYGTSATGRMCGGCCCSGACRAYCGSCCYCTTATGGTRCTCGACCGTGTGGGGGATGGGCGTGTYGCMCAATTRCTSTCAGACCATGCCTGGCTCTGGACCCGTGGGTTTGACGGTGGCGGCCCGCAGGCAGAACTTTTGCGGCGGCTTGCGCATTGGTTGATGAAAGAACCTGACCTCGAAGAAGAACGCCTGCTGGCCAGCGGGGAAGATGGAACCTTGACGGTTGAGCGCCATACAATGGCCGAGACCGCCAGCCCTATCACCGTGACACTGCCATCCGGCAAGGAAGAAAAGGTCACTCTTACCCAAACCACTCCTGGCCGTTTCACCGGCCACCTCGAAGCTCCTGAATTGGGCCTCTACCAGGTAAGCGATGGAGACCTGCGCGCCATCACGGCCATCGGTCCTGCCAACCCACGCGAATTCAAAGACGTGGGTGCCACATCGGAACAGCTTGCTCCATTGGTCGAGGAAACCGGCGGCGGTGTGTTTTGGCTGGACCAGATGGACGACCTTCCCTCTTTGAGGGGGGTCCGTCCAGGGCGCGATGCGGCGGGAGATAATTGGGCGGGTCTGCGTCAGAATGGCAGATACATCCTGAAGGCGGTGTCCCAAGTTCCGCTCTTCTCCCCCTTCATCGCTCTCCCTTTGATGATCGGCCTGCTATTGCTCGGATGGCGGCGCGAAGCCCGCTAGACCTCTGCGGCCATCTCACATTTTTTCAACACTGCCCTCGACCCCGTCGAACGCACCAGGGGAAAGCTCGCAATAGAGCAGGCGGGTCTTATCCACCGGTCCTGGCAGGGTCAGCCTTCCAGAGGGCACCTGCTTGAAACCTGCTTTGGCGTAGTAAGGAAGATCGCCCACCAGAATAACAAGACCGTGCTTCAATTCGCGGGCAACATCCAGGCTCACTTGCATCAATTTCTGGCCACCGCCTTGTCCACGCACAGCCGGGTCCATCGCCAACGGGCCGAGAAGAAGGCCTTTCTTCCCGCCGATCAGAACCGGAGAATAACGAATGCTCCCGACCATGCGGCGTGCATCACCCTCTTCCGCAAACACCACAAAGCTAAGTTCAGGAATGGCCGCCACGCCCTCTCGCAGCCGGTAGGCGGTCTTCACATAACGGCCCGGTCCAAAACTCAGGTCATGGAGGGCATCAATCTGGGGACCGTGCTCGGGAGCTTCGGCGATAATATCAAACAACATGGAAGTATCTTTCGAAACGGCAGACCAGAACGACAAAGCGGGAAGCGATCACCCGACGCCGTTCCTTGACCGTTACCGGAACGTGAGCGCGCGCAGCCCGAAGTCGAGACACCAAGTGCCTCGGGTACTGTTTCGTCGTCGCAATGTGGCGCTAAAAGCCATCGTCCGTTCCTCGAAGGTGCCCAAATGACAGTACGGGCACTCCCGCTCACGTAGCAGGCTTGCTCCCGCTCGTCCATAAAAACCTATCTCCAAGGGCCAATGCCCTTACGTCAGGGGCACACGGGCAGGACATCCAAGCCGAAAGGGCTGGCCCCGCACTGGTTTCATCGGCTAGTTTCTGAGCCAACCAAAGCGCCCCTCCATCTATCTCAAGGCGCTAAATAATGTCGCGCCCCAGATTGGGGGGAAGACAGAAAACAAGGAACACAGGGTATGGGATTGCTTGACGGAAAAGTCGTTCTGGTTACCGGCGCTGGCCGAGGAATTGGTCGGGAATGCGCCCTCATCGCAGCCCGCCAGGGCGCCAAAGTCGTGGTCAACGATCTGGGCGGCGGCGTTGCTGGTGGAGATGAAGGCAGTGCCAACCCCGCGCAAGACGTTGTCAAAGAGATCAAGGACGCCGGCGGCGAAGCGGTTTCCAACTCAGACAGCGTCTCCATCAAGACCGGCGCTGAGCACATGATCCAACAGGCCATGGATGAGTTTGGTGGCCTGCACACCATCATCAGCCCCGCAGGCATTCTGCGCGATGGCATGTTCCACAAAATGTCTGACGAAGACTGGGATCAGGTTTTGGAAGTCCACCTGAAAGGGTCTTACAACATGACCCGGGCAGCGATCGGCCACTTCCGCAAGCAGGAAGAAGGCAACTTCACCCTCTTCACGTCGACCTCGGGCCTGATCGGCAACATTGGCCAGGCGAACTATGCCGCCGCCAAGATGGGCATTGTCGGCCTGTCGCGCATCATTGCTATGGAAGGCGCGTTGAAGAATGTCCGCTCCAACGTCATCGCACCGTTTGCCTGGACGCGCATGATCGCCACCATCCCGGTCAAGGACGAAGCTTCTGCACAACGTGTGGATCGCATGAAAAACGCCATGCGGGCCGATCAAGTCGCCAATGTTGCCGTGGGCCTTTCGGCACCTGACTGCGATGTCAGCGGACAGATTTTTGCCGTCCGAGGCAACGAAGTCTTCTTGTTCAGTCAGCCACGCCCCGTGCGCGGCATCACCCGCCTGGAAGGCTGGACGCCAGAGACACTTCTCTCTCACGGCTTCCCCGCCATGAAGGGTGACATGACGGACCTTGGCAACACCGCATCCGTGTTCACCTGGGAACCAATCTAAGGCATCTACCTACGCACGACATGAGCCGTCAGTCTGGATATCAGCCTGACGGCTTTTTTGTACGCAGACGCTTTAGGACAAGCGCCAATCTGCTTTCTCAGCCGAAAACACTTTAGCTAGGTAGTCGACAAACACACGTACCTTGGTGGGCACGTGCTGCCTGCTCGGATAGAGAGCGTGGCAGGTCAACACCGTTTCATCCCAGTCGGACAGTACAACTTCCAGACGCCCTTTTCGGATTTCCTCAGCCACAATAAAATCCGGCAGATAGGCAACACCAACTCCACCGCATGCCATAGCGACACTCGCCTCACCATTGTTGCTGATCACAGATCCATCGACAGTGACCCGGAACGGTTTTTCTCCATTTTTGCGAAATACCCAGGTATTTTGCCGTAGTGCCAGACTGTAGCGAATGCAGTTGAGCCGCTTTACATCACGAGGATGTTGCGGCCTGCCCACACGGTCAAAATAGTCGGGCGACCCGACCAACAGGGAATGAATGAGGGTCAAACGACGCGCGATGAGAGAGGAATCCGGCATGGCCGAGATGCGGAGTCCGACGTCATATCCCTCTGCCACCAGATCAACCTGCCGGTCATCCAACTCCAGTTGAACCGTCAAGTTGGGATACGCGCTGATAAAGTCAGGCATAACCCGGCCAAGCTGGGAGATGCCAAACGACATCGGGGCGCTCACCCGCAAGATGCCACTGACTGCCTCTTCCTGATGCATGGCGGCGAGTTCCGCCTCCTGCGCTTCTGCCACAATTCGCTGACAGCGCACCAACATGGCAGCCCCTGCCTGTGTAAGGCTGAGCTTGCGTGTTGTCCGGTTGAGCAACCGGACCCCAAGGCTCTCTTCCAGCGTGGATATCTGACGGCTCACCGCAGACTTCGAGGAGTTCAGCGCGGCAGCGGCAGCGGTGAAGCTCCCGGCTTCGGCAACTTTCGCGAACGTGGCGAGCAGATTGAGGTCAGAGATCATCTTATTGTCCCGATTTAAATAACAATATGTTCCATATTTTCCATATTATCATTTTTTTTGGAACAACTATCTTCATGGGCAAGACGAAACACCGTCAAAGACACCAAGGAAACAAGCTCATGACGACCAAAATCCTCGTTCTCTATCATTCCTCTTATGGCCACATCGAGACGCTGGCGACCGCCATTGCCAAGGGTGCCGCAGGCGAAGCGGATACAGCCGTCACGATCAAACGCGTCCCCGAACTCATGACAGACGAGCAACTGGCTGGCGCCGGAATGCGCGCTGACCAACCGGCTGACATTGCCAGCCCTTCTGAGTTAGCGGACTATGACGCCATCATTTTTGGAACCCCCACACGCTTTGGCAATATGACGAGCCAGATGCGGAGTTTCCTCGACCAGACCGGCGGCCTCTGGGCAAAAGGTGCGCTCGTTGGAAAAATTGGCAGCGTTTTTGTTTCCACCGGCACCGGTGGCGGCAGCGAAACCACCATCACCTCGTTCCATTCAACCTTGCTGCACCATGGCATGGTGATCGCCGGTGTTCCTTACGCCGTGCCGGAACTAACCGACCTTAGCAGTGTGCATGGCGGAAGCCCTTACGGTGCCGCAACAATTGCCGGTGCAGATGGCAGTCGCCAACCTGTCGCTCAGGAATTGACCATCGCAGAATTTCAGGGTGCCCACGTTGCCCGCCTCGCAGCAAAACTCGCCGCCTGATCCCGTCACACACAACACAAAGGAGATATCTCATGGGACTTTTGATCGAGGGAAAGTGGCACGACCAATGGTACGAGACAGCCGCCAATAAAGGTCGTTTCAAACGGGCTCAATCAAGTTTTCGAAATTGGGTCACCCGGGATGGAACCGCAGGGCAAACGGGAAATGCAGGCTTCAAAGCCGAGAGCGGCAGGTACCACCTTTATGTGTCATATGCCTGCCCCTGGGCACACCGCACGCTTATCTTTCGCGCTTTAAAGGGATTGGAGCAGCACATTTCCTTATCTGTCGTCCATCCCTACATGGGCTCAGACGGCTGGACCTTCGAAGAAGAAAAGGACACCCTCCCAGACACGATCAACGGCGCGGCGTACGTTCACGAAGTCTACACAAAAGCAGACCCAACTTATTCAGGCCGTGTCACAGTACCTATACTTTGGGACAAGCAGACCAACACCATCGTCAGCAATGAGTCCGCTGACATTATCCGGATGTTCAATTCCGCTTTTGATGCCCTGCCCGGTGTCAAAGATGACATTGATTTCGCYCCCGCAGATCGYCTTGACGAAATCGACRGCGTGAATGCTCGCATTTAYGACCGWGTRAACAATGGCGTCTACAAAGCAGGYTTTGCCACAACACAGTCTGCTTATGAAGAAGCCGTGCACGCCCTCTTTGAGGAGTTGGACAATCTGGACACTCTTCTTTCAACCAGACGGTACCTTGTCGGCGATCGGCTGACCGAAGCTGACTGGAGGCTCTTCACGACACTGGTGCGTTTTGATCCGGTCTATGTGGGCCATTTCAAATGCAATATCCGTCGGATCAAGGACTATTCAGCCCTGTCCAACTACCTGCGTGATCTCTACCAAACCCCAGGGGTGGCGGAGACCACACATCTTGGCCACATCAAACGCCACTATTACGAAAGCCACCCCACCATCAATCCCACCGGCATCGTGCCAGTAGGGCCGGACCTTGATTGGGCCCGCCCCCACAACAGGGCTGATCTGTAAGCTAATTAAAGAAGGGCCGTACATCATGGATGCTGCGTTGGGCGTCAAAACGACGTCGCAACGGCAGCGTCTGATGAAATGCCAATAATTCAGGCTTTTCCAAAAACCGGATGTGCCGCTCAACATCCCCAATCACGCACGGATTGCGATGATTGTATCGGGCAAAGCCCCATTGAGAGCTTGCCGCACACACACGACTTGCCTGGCGGACAATACGCACATGCTCAAAATTGAGCGCTCGCAATCCATCCTCAGAATAGCTCGAGGCCGCTTGAACACTTCCCAGCGGGCCCATAAAAACCAGAACACTCGTCAAAAAAGCGAAAATAGTTTTCACACCATCCTCCTGTTTTCTCTTCGTTGTTGTGCCCCGCTTCAACAATAGCTACGGCACAACCGGGCGTCCCCTTACGATGTCGTAAATCGCGAAAATGTGACTCAAGCGGGATTGCCCCCTAAACTGAAAAAAACAAACATGGGGGAATAAAAATGGCGCACTTCAAGGAATACGGGGACTATGACGCATTGGGCCTGGCCGACCTGGTCACCAAAGGCGATGTCTCTCCGACAGACCTTCTCGAAGAAGCCATAGAGCGCACTGAAAAACTCAACCCATCCCTGAATGCCGTCGTCCTGAAGCACTATGACGAGGCGCGCAAACTCATCGCGGACGGCCTGCCAGACGGCCCCTTCAAGGGTGTCCCTTTCCTGTTGAAAGACCTCCATCTGCTTTGGAAAGGAACCGTCACCACATACGGTTCTGCCGCGTGGAAAGGATATGTTGCCGATCACAACACCACATTGACCGACCGGTATCTCCAAGCGGGCATGGTCGTGTTCGGAAAAACCAATTCGCCGGAAATGGGCCTCGCTGGCACAACAGAGCCACGACTGTACGGCGCAACACACAATCCTTGGAACCTGGAACACTCCCCAGGTGGATCATCTGGAGGGGCTGCCGCCGCCGTTGCCGCCGGCATTCTCCCCATCGCCAATGCATCGGACGGGGGCGGATCTATTCGCATCCCCGCATCCGCCTGCGGCCTGTTTGGCATCAAGCCCACAAGGGGCCGCACACCTGCGGGGCCCGACAGAGGAGAAGGCTGGGCAGGCATGTCGATCAGCCATGCCGTGTCCCGAACCGTGCGCGACAGCGCTGCCCTGTTAGACGCAACAACAGGAGCCGCCCCCGGTGACCCTTACGCCCCGCCTGCAGCCGCCAGACCCTTTCTGGATGAAGTCGGCGCCGCCACCGGCAGGCTCAGGATCGCAGTCAACGTCAACCGTCCCGATGGATCCAAACCTGACCCAGAAGTGGAGCAGGCTATTTTGGAGGCAGCGAAACTCTGCGAACAACTTGGCCACCACGTTGTAGAGGCAGCCCCAAAAATTGATCCCCAGGCAATGGGAGATACCCAGGCAACCGTCATCGGCGCAAACGTCGCCCTCGCCCTTGAACAGCGCGCTGAGGCTCTGGGTCGGGAAATCACTCTAAACGATGTTGAAAACGTCACCTGGATGATCGCCCAAGCGGCAAAAACCCGCACAAGCACAGAATACGCGCGTGGCACCCTCTTCCTGCACGAGATGGGACGCCTGATGGGCAGTTTCATGGAAGAGCACGATATCTATCTCTGCCCGGTCCTGGGAACCCCTCCACCAAAACTGGGCGTCCTGGATATGATGACGGAGGACGTCGCGACCTATCTCGCCAATCTCACGCGCATCATGCCCTATGCGGGCCTCTTCAACATGACCGGCCAGCCCTCTATGTCGGTGCCGCTCCATTGGACCGCAGACGGGTTGCCCGTGGGTGTCATGTTCACCGGTCGCTTTGGTGATGACGCAACATTGTTCCGCCTGGCCGCCCAGTTGGAAGAAGCAAAACCCTGGAGAGATCGACGCCCTTCTCTCTAGGGCCTCGACCAAAACTCCGCCGCCGGCAGGTTTCCAATCACCTCTCGAATGCGCACACGCGTTGCATCTGTCGTCGCATCCGGCAACGCATCAGGAGCAAAAAAACCTGACTCAGCAATCTCCCGGTTGGGGTTTGGAACATGCTGGAAAGAGCGCAGCACAAAGAGCGCCACGTGATCCGACTTATGTTCGCGGAAATTGGCGTAAAGCCCAAAAAAGGCCAGATCACCTTCCGGAGTAATACCAACCTCTTCGTACAATTCACGTATCGCTGCCGCTTTCATAGTCTCGCCGCGATCAACCCCTCCACCCGGCAAGAACCACCCGGGCATGTAGGTATGCCGGACCAACATCACCCGTCCCTCATCGTCAAACACAAGAACCCGTGCGCCCGCTGTCAGAGGCCGCATCAAGCGCCAGTAAATCCGCGCAAAAAACCACAAAATAGGGAAAAAAATATACGAAAATCGCATCAAACCAGCCTTTAAGGGGTCAACATATTCATCACTTGTAAACCCTGGCCCATCTACCGTCTATGCACAGTAATTCGGGTGCCCGTACGGCCCTGAAATGGGAGCGAGCCAATGGGGCTAATGAGTAAACTTGTCCGCCGGCGCACGAAGTCGGATGAAACTACCGTACCTGTGCTTTCGAGCCAGGATGCGATCATCCGAACCATGCGCAACATGGCCAAAGGCCCGCCTGCAGCCGTAGCGAAAGCCGGTTCTGAAATTGCAACGGCCTTGAATACAGTTGAGACGGCTATTCTTGCCATCGATACCATCGCTGACCTGCTCATCGAGGCCGAGCTTCTTGCTGACACCGCGCGCGATACGGACAGTGCAGGACGACGCGCTCTGGTAGCAAACCGCTACCTCGCATTGCTGGATAAGATTGGCGATATCGTCGCGCGCTCCGATCACAATGGAATGAACCTTCTGGACGGCAACGAGCCAACCTACGAGATTGAACTTGATGCCGACAGCCGCGCTTCCATCGTATTGCACGGCGCGAACTTGTCGGCGGACGCTGGCGGATTGGCGCTGACACGCCCGCGTGAAGCCTTCGCGAGCACAACCGAAATTGAGCGGACCGTCGCCGAAATAGACGCGGCACGACGCACAGCTGCACGCGTTTCAGATCTTTTTGCTGACAGTGCCGCCGTCCTCGCAGAACGCCTCTCACGTCTTGATCAGGATTTTGGSCCWGACGCYRTSATMGCAACYCARCGYTCCGGCGCCACSCAYTGAWCAGACACMWRTGTYKGRWYRYTCKCKAGAGYGGMCSYRCKCACRTCTTTAGCTTTCGCTAACCWTCTTCGAAACAGCTTTATTAACGAGCTTCTCCTAGGCTTACTCCCACCTTGGCGGGTCGGTGTAAGTAATAGGGGGATAGACATGCCACAGAAACCAGAGGCAATGCTGCGTATGCAGCCCAGCGTGCCATCCGAAATCGCGTCTGCCCCAGCGACAGAACCCATGCAGAACCCTGGGTCTGTCGAAGTACCTGTTCGCATGGACCCGCGCGCTCTGGATCGCATGTATGAGGTCGTATCCGTTCTACAGGACGACTACACAGACATACTGATCAAGCAGACAGACAGCCTTGAACAAAATTGCTTATCGTTGARGGACAACACCGAGATAGTCCTTCAGAGAATTTACGAAACCGCCCACGAAATTCGGGGCATAGCCGGAACATTCGGCCGCCCGTTGGCTGGAAAAATCGCAGCACACATTTGTGACTATCTGGACAGGCCAAAAACAGATGACATCGCAGACCCTCGCRTCATCCAGGAGCAGGTCGGCACCCTTGTACAGATCGCCTCTTTCACACCCGAACCGGAAGGCATCTTCGCGTCCATTGTTATGAAACGCCTGGAAGATACCGCCTCAATCAACATCCTCAAGAAACGCCCCTAGCAAGTCATTGAATTTTTCGGGATCTTGCCAGAACGGCGCATGAGCCAATCCTGGCATTTCCTGCACGGCTCCACGCCACAAGTTGGCATAAGACAGCTGCTTCAGAAAATCGAGACTGATAAACGGATCGTCGATGGCATGCAGCACGGCCAGGGATGTTTTGAGCGTCGCCACAATTTTCTTTTGATCAAGTCCTCTCCCTGACATTGCAGCCTCAAGTAGCTGTGGTCGAAAGCAACCATCCGCACGGCGGGCGGCATCAACCATCCAGGCCTCCAGAGGCACGTCCTCACCAACTGTTTCTTGCGCATAGGCACGCGCTTCTTCCTCTGAAAAAGCGGGCTTGAAGGTCAGCTCCATGTGATCACTCGGAAGAAAAGCGGCCGCAAGATCTTCAGGATTGCCCCCAATGGGCGGCGTTCCCGTAATGACCACGCCACATGCCCCCGACCATTGAGCCGCCATTTCCAGCACAATATGTCCGCCCAAGGACCATCCCACCAAGACGGCTTTCTCAATATTGAGCGCGCGCAGAAACTCAAGTCCAGCCTCAGCAAAGCCATCAATTGCATATGCTGCAACCGGGTCTGGCGCGTCACTGCTCTCCCCATGGCCAGGGAGATCCAAGGAGATTAAACGGCGGCTTTGCGCAAAAGGCGCTGCAATCTGGCGATCAAACATTTCTTTGACTGATGAATTCCCGTGCACGAACAGCACTGGCACACCGGTTTCCTCTTTCCCGGCGGCATGATCCCAATAAGAAATCTCACCGTGACTGGTAGAAATCCGCTTCGTTTCCGCCATTTTCATTCTCCCTCATCCCTCAAAAATTGGCGCCCAATCTCAGGACTGACACCAGTTTCAATGAACTGGTGCACAAGACCCGAGTTTAAGATGACTATCCCGTCATCTTCCTTTGCCTTCATCGCCAAAATGCATATAGCATGAAGTTGTATTACCGCTGGCCAGCCGGCGGAAATTTGCTCATGCCGGCCGCAAGCGCAGGCTGTAGATCGCCTTGGAGGAGAGCCATGTCTACGAAAACGTCTACCAAACAAGTAAATATCACCGTTGATACTGCGTATGAAGCAGTCGCTCCGGACGACTTCCCAGCCATGATGGAAGTTGAACGGTACAGCAATCGCTCAACCGCTTTCGACAAAATCATTTCTGCAACCCATGACCATTTCTGGGATCCACAGGACGTCAAATATATCGACTTCAGTCAGCCGTTTGACATGGAGAACGAATATCTGATGAACCCAACCGGGCTTCCTGAACTCCGGACGTCCATCAACGATAAGCTTGATGAAAAACAGCGCATCAAGTTGGTCAATCTGGATGTGCAATGGTCACTTTCATCCATCCTGCACGGCGAGCAAGGGGCACTAGCCCTCTCCGCAAGCCTTTGCCATATCCTGAAAGATCCAGGTGCCCAGGAGTACGCGGCAAACCAGACCCGTGAAGAAGCGCGCCACGTGGCAGGGTTCTCAAATTACATCAAAGCCCGTTGGGGAAAGCCCGTTGGCGTGGGCCCGGCTCTCGGGGATCTCCTGACAGACCTCGTTCTGTCTCCTTTGGTTTGGAAAAAGATCGTCGGCATGCAGATGCTGGTTGAAGGTCTCGCAATGGGTGCCTTCGCAACGTTCTACAAGGAATCGCGCGATCCGTTGTTGACACGGCTCATGCAGCTCACCATGACGGACGAGGCATTCCATCATAAGTTCGGAAAAATCTGGGCTGACCGGACAATTCCAAAACTTTCAGAGTTCGAGCGCGACCAAATTGAAGATTGGGCCTGGGAAGTCTTCCAGGTGCTGCTCTACAACCTTGGTAGCCCAGAACAGAAAAAGCATATCTATGCGGCTGTCGGTCTCGAATGGGAGTGGGTGCAAAGCGCCTTCTTGGAAGCTATGACGGACGCTGCCGTGCGCGAAGACATGATGGAAGCCACCAACATCTTCCGCGTGCTCATCAAAACACTGTTGAAGGCTGGGATCATCACTGAGCGCACATCATCAAACTATGCAGCCTTCATCGACATGAAGGAATTGCACAAAGAAGGTGACCGGATGGTGGGTGACGATATTGCCGAGGAAGGSRWKMAAKTKCYSMRYSAKKTRWWSRKYWAWWCMWRSARAWATYYYTYWMKKGMWKSKMKKWSYKSMVMHVMVKASAYYRATMRYKWYKYKWTKAASRKKMKSYMMRKYKWYRTWCSSMMYTKWTTCTNKYRMYCRMKSYRTGTTACGCTTCTCCCAACATCACGGGGGCAGGTCAGTCCATGCGTGTAGGCATCAATGTATTTCGTGTATCCACCTGGTTGGGCAACACCCGACTTGTTGTGCTTTTGCTTGCGATTTCCTTTTCGGGGCAATCTGCGATCGCAAATGTGTTTGAGAACGACAACAGGCGTCCCATCAGCGAAGCAGACGACCTCGCCTTTGTCGGCGTCATTGCTTGTGCCAACACCGCGCGCCTGCCCACGGCGAGCCTGATCACGATTGATGCCGCCGACCCCGATCGACGCTTCGATATCCTCATCACCGTCGCTCATGCCTTCGCCAGGCAGGACGGAACAAGATGGGAAGAATGCGATTTCCTTCCCGAAGGTGACCCGGACCGCGCCGTTCAGATTGTCTACATTATCTCGGGAACGAAGACCCCCGGCCAGGGCTGGAATACAGACTGGGCGGTTGCCGTGCTGGCGCACCGCATCTCAGATGGCATCACCTTGCCCCACCCGCTTGCCCTAGACGAAGTAAGCACGCAGGAAAAACTCAACAACGGCGCCCACATTCTTCTCGCTGGTCACAATGGGGAAAAACTACCCATGCTCCTATCCGATAGTTGCGGTCCGCGCATCAAAACAAGCGGTAGTCAAAACCTCGGGGATGATCGTGTCTTCAATCATGATTGCGACATGATGGCCGGCTGGTCAGGCGGGCCCCTGCTCTTGCGGGAGGGCGACGCGACATACGCCATCGCCGTCAACTCCACACAGTTTAACAGGGTCGTTCACCAAGAAGGCTGGCCGTTCGACGGACGCTTCAATCCCAACACAGCAATCCGTATTGACGCAGAATTCGAGGAGACCATCCGCACCCTTGCGGTCAACGGTGCGCCCATGCGCCTAGCCGACAAGATGGCTTTCTGTACGGTGGAGACCACGGCCTCGTGTCAAAACATAGATCCAGGTGTCACCGACGAAGTGCGTTTGGAGGAACTACCGTAGCGTCAACGCGCAAAAAGCACCGGGAACAACCTGCGTCCTCCGGTTTCGCGTGACCTCGCCTCGACAAACGCTATATTCGGCTCAAATGGCAACAAGCCTGAAGGCGAACAAAATACGGGGAGGTATTAATGGCCTGGAACTACGGAGATATATTGGACGCGATTTCAGCGGTCTTGCCAGCTGACGCACCAGCAATGATCCACGGGGATCGCACGATCACCTGGGGGGAGACAACAAAGCGCTCCAACAATCTGGCAAACGCCCTGATCGCAAGAGGTGCCAAACCCGGCGATAAGATCGCATTCTACATGCGCAACCGTCCAGAATACATGGAGAGTCTCGCGGCAGGGTTTAAATCCCGCATGACCCATGTGAACGTCAACTATCGCTACAAGGCCGATGAGGTCTTTTACATATTTGACAATTCCGACGCCCAGGCCATCGTCTACGGGTCCGAGTTTCGCGACATCATCGAAGAATTAAAAGGCCGCCTCACCAAGGTCGGAACCTTTATTGAAGTCAGCGAAGACGGCACGGTCGCCGATTTTGCTCAGAACTATGACACCCTCGTCGCGGCAGGAGATGGCGCCCCGCTCAATATCAAGCGCTCCCCTGACGATCAATTATTCATCTACACAGGTGGCACAACAGGCATGCCCAAGGGTGTGATGTGGAGCCACGAGGCCTTGCGCGAAGCACAGATTGCAGCCCTTCGGCGTTTGGGACCTGTTCCCGAGACACTCGATGAGCTTGTCGCTGCCATCAAAGAACAAGGTCCGGGCGGACGTATGATCCCAGCCTGCCCTCTCATGCATGGCACGGGTCTTCTGACCGCTCTGGGAAATCAGATGAGCGGCGGTTGTGTGGTAACGCTCGGTCATCCTTCATTCAGCCCGGAAGAAATGTTGGAGAACATCCAGAAAAACAAAATCGAGAGCGCAGCTATCGTCGGCAATGCCTTCGCAAAGCCGCTCCTGAAAGTCCTTGATGAAAACCCGGGAAAATACGACCTGTCCAGCATGGTCACCCTCATCTCATCAGGGGTCATGTGGTCTACCGAAGTGAAACAAGGCCTCTTGAAGCACATGCCAGAAGCCATCATGACCGATAGCTTCGGCTCATCCGAAGGCCTGGGTTTCGGGAGTTCGCTGATGACTGCCGACGGTGCTGTGCAAACAGCCAAATTCCAGATCGGCGAGCGTTGCAAGGTATTTGGCGAAGGGGATGTAGAAGTGACAGCTGGCTCCAACACGCCAGGCTTTATTGCCCTCACCGGCCCACTGCCCGAGGGCTATTACAAAGATAAAAAGAAGACGGCCGAAACTTTTAGAACCATTGAAGGCGTTCGCTATTCAATCCCCGGTGACTGGTGCACAGTTGAAGAAGACGGCACACTGACATTGCTCGGGCGAGGCTCCGTGTGCATCAACACAGCTGGCGAGAAGGTCTATCCAGAAGAGATCGAAGAGGTCTTGAAAACACACCCCGCCATCGAAGACGCACTTGTTGTCGGCATGCCAGATGAGAAATGGGGCCAGGCCGTAACCGGTGTGGTGCAGCTCAGTGTCGGAGCAGACTTCAACGAAGAAGAACTCCGCCAGCATGTACGCGCGACACTCGCCGGATACAAAACGCCCAAACGCGTGCTCGTTGGTGAGGGCGTTACGTTCCGCGCACCCAATGGCAAGGCTGACTACAAAGCTGTGACAAGCTTTGCCAAGGACCATCTGGGCATCGCCTGATACGGGACGCACATCGAATGAGATCACGGCGGCTTTCGAGCCGCCGTTTTCGTTTACCCCGAATTGTGATCCAGCGCCGGCAAGCTGCGAAGCCCACTAACCAGGTGATCCACCGCAGCGCGCACCCGAGCCGTGGTATGTCGTGCCTCCTTGTGAACCACATGAACAGGAACCGGTGCCACTTCAAATTCAGGCAAGACAATCCGCAGAGCACCCGATTGCACCTGGTCGGCAATCATATAGGAGAGAACCCGTGTGATCCCCCGCCCCCCGACAGCTGCCGCAATGGCAGTGTCACCTCTATTGACCCGGCACCGCGTTTCAATCCGGCGGTGCACCGCCCGCCCCTCCACCTCAAAAGGCCAGGCCTCACCCACCATCATCGGCAAGAACGCAATACAGTCATGGTCAACAAGGTCATCCGGGCTCTTCGGCACACTCCGCGCCTCAAGATAGGCCGAGGAGGCACAAAGCACCCGGCGCACTGTCCCCACCTTGATCGCCGTTAAGGAGGAATCCGGCAGGTGTGCAATCCGGACCGCAACATCAATTCCCTCGTCCTGCATGTGCACCACCCGATCGACAAAGAGAGTCGAAATCGAGAGCTGCGGAAAAGCATCCATCAGGTCAAAAACCAAAGGTGTAAGAACAAGACGACCAAACAGCACAGACCCCGTAAGCGAGACCCAGCCATTGGGCTCCCCATGCAGCCCCTTTGCTTGGCGCTCCGCCTCCTCCACATCGATCAATATCCGTCGGCAATCCTGCAAATACCGCACGCCGATATCGCTGAGCTTCACCGAGCGGGTTGTTCGGTGAAAAAGCCGCGCGCCCAGCTTGGTTTCCAGATCCGACACGGTGCGCGTCACCGATGGCGCAGACAGGCCAAGCACCCTTCCGGCAGCCGCAAAGCCGCCTGCATCAGCCACAGCTGCAAAAACCACCATGGCGCGCAATTGGTCCATAGATTATTCCGTTTTTCAAAATTAATAAGTCAAAAAATAGCATATTAACTAACCAAAACAAATCAATAGATTGTCACCACACAAACACACAAGGCCTCCTCAGAGGCCTGGAGCAACCAGAGGGACCGTCTATGTCTACTAACCCCACAATCACCCCCCTAACCCGGGGCGCCCACCATATTGGCCTCACAGTGCCTGACCTGAGCGCATCGCGTGCCTTCTTCATCGACACACTCGGATACACCCAACTCGGCGAAGTGCCCGACTATCCCGCTGTCTTCGTTTCCGACGGTACCCTCATGATTACCCTGTGGCAGGCATCAAATCCCACCGCAGCAAATAACTTTGACCGGAAAAACAATATTGGGCTTCATCACCTCGCCCTCACCGTGAACGGCCCCACGGAACTTGCAAAGCTCCATGAAAAGTTGAAAACCACCGCCGGGGTCACAATCGAGTTTGCACCTCAGCCCCTCGGCAAAGGCGGTACACAACATCTGATGTGCACCATTCCTGGCGGTATCCGGGTGGAATTTATCGCACCTGCTGCCTGAGCAGACCTGAGAGAATCCAAGGGAGGAAATGAAATGACCGAAGGCTGGCCTCATGAGAGCTCTCCGTTCCACAAAGGAGAGCAGGAAATACAGGACCGCGTTGGTGTGCGTGACCGCGCCGAGAAGCTGGCGCGCCGGGTCGTTCGCGACCACATGCCCGACCAGCACCGGGGGTTCTACGAGACCCTGCCATTCCTCCTGCTGGGCTCAACAGACCAAACGGGGCGCCCCTGGGCATCCGTGGTGGCGGGCCCAGAGGGCTTCATAAGCAGTCCAAACCCCAGGTGCCTGAAAATACAGGCAGCCCCCCTGCCTGGCGACCCGCTCGCAGAGGCCCTGGCATCTGGAACGCCCGTAGGCGTGCTGGGAATCGACCCCGCCACCCGTCGCCGCAACCGCATGACGGGCGAAATAGGCAAGGTTGAGCGCCAAGGGTCTGAAATCGAGAGCTTCGAGATCGACGTTACCCAAGCATTTGGTAATTGCCCGAAATTTATTCAGACCCGCGACATTCGTTTTTCAGACGAGAAAAACAGCGTCAACAAAACAGCCACTGTCGAAAAAGGCACAGTTCTCGACGCCCAAGCCCAAGACTTGATCGCAACGGCTGACACTTTTTTTATCGCCACTACATTCAAAGACGAGACCCCCTCTCAGGCAGATGGGAGCGATGTCTCGCACCGGGGCGGCAAACCCGGTTTTGTCAAAATCGAGAACAACCGCTCTTTCTTGTTTCCAGACTTCGTCGGCAATAATCACTTCAACACGCTGGGCAACATTCAGCTCAATTCCAAAGCAGGACTGCTGTTCATCGATTTTGCATCCGGCGACCTTCTTTATCTGACCGGCCATGCTGAAATCATCTGGGAAGGCACGGAACTCTCCTCCTTTGAAGGCGCCCAACGCCTGGTGCGCTTTAACCTGGACGAAATGGTCCGCAGTCGCCGGGCCTTGCCCCTACAGATTAGTTTCGGCGAATACTCTCCCTTTCTCGCAAAAACAGGGACCTGGAATTAGCGCGTCAAATTTCGTCCGTCATAGTTTTCCACATCTCATGTGTGGTTACTTCAAAAAGGGGACCTACTCCCAAAGGCTTCTTGCCTGATCGTCTCTCGTCGGTATGCTCGCTAACAACAGAACTGACGAAAAATCACAAACGAGGCGCTTATGGAAGCTCTAGAGCAATTCCGGTCGGAAACCAGAACCTGGCTGGAAGAAAATTGTCCTCCCTCAATCCGGACACCTATGCCCGAGGGGGAAACTCCTTGGGGCGGGCGCAAAGCCAGTTGGACAAATCCAGAATCAAAGCAATGGCTAGATGCCATGGGCGGACGCGGCTGGACGGCCCCTATGTGGCCATCGGAGTATGGCGGCGGCGGCCTCACGAAAGATGAAAACAAAATCCTCCAGCAGGAGCTTCGGCGCATCAAAGCCCGTCCGGCTCTGCTGAGCTTTGGTATTTGGATGCTCGGACCAGCTCTTCTGGAATTCGCCAACGAAGAACAGAAGAAAGAACATCTACCCAAAATCGTGCGTGGCGAAATTCGCTGGTGCCAGGGGTATTCTGAACCGGGCGCTGGCTCCGACCTCGCAGATCTTCAAACCAAGTGTGAAGACAAAGGGGACCATTATCTGGTCAACGGCCAGAAAATCTGGACGTCATACGCTGACAAGGCCGACTGGATTTTTGCTCTTGTCCGCACGGACACCAGCGTGAAACACGCAGGCATCAGCTTCCTTCTGTTCGACATGGAAACACCAGGCGTGGAAGCCCGCCCCATCAGCATGATTTCCGGCGCGTCTCCCTTCTGTGAAACCTTCTTCACCGACGTGAAAGCCAAGAAAGAAAACCTTGTCGGCGAACTGAACAAGGGCTGGACCATCGCCAAACGCCTGTTGCAACACGAACGTGACATGATTTCAGGCATGGGCATGGGGACCGGCGGCGGTGGCGCTGGCTTGGCCGACATGGCTAAAGAGTATGTCGGCGAAAGCAACGGGCAGATATCCGACGCCACCATTCGCGACGCGGTTGTCCGGCAGAAAATGGACTCCCATGCGTTTGGTCTGACCCTTCAGCGCACAAATGAAGAATCAAAGGCAGGCCAGAGCATGGGCGCGGCTTCATCCATCTTCAAATATTACGGCACAGAGCTGAACAAGCGCCGCAACGAACTTATCATCGAGGTTCTTGGCACCCAGGGACTGGGTTGGGAAGGTGATAGTTTTTCTACAGAAGAACTCTCCGCCACCCGCAGCTGGCTTCGCTCGAAAGGAAACTCAATTGAAGGTGGAACGACCGAAGTTCAGTTGAACGTGATTTCAAAACGAGTACTCGGCCTGCCCGACTGATCGCAGTCGCGCACCTGAAGAAACCGAATAGATACAAAAACGACCACACAGAACAGGGATATCCATGGGGCTGGTACTAACAGAAGAGCAAATGCTCCTCAAAGACACAGCGGCGCAATTTTTTCAGGAAAAACTGCCCGTCGCTAATTTGCGAAAACTACGTGATGAAAAAGACGCCACCGGCTTCGACAGAAGTGTCTGGAAAGAAATGGCCAATCTTGGCTTTGCCGGGGTTCTGGTGTCAGAAACCTATGGCGGCACAGAGTTCGGCCCCGTAGGCCTGGGCATTGTGCTGGAACAAGCCGGACGGACCATAGCGGCGACACCCTTACTATCAACTGTTCTGCTTGGCACAACCGCACTTCAACTCGGTGGCACGCAAACGCAGCGCCAGGAATTCCTGCCTCGCATCACAACGGGCGATCTTATTCTTGCGTTGGCTGTCGAAGAAGGTCCACACCACAATCCAACTCAGATAGCCACAACAGCCACCGCCTCGGGCGATAATTTCGTGCTCAACGGATCAAAGACCTTTGTTCTCGACGGCCATATCGCCAACTACCTGGTGGTTGTCGCCCGCACTTCCGGCGAAGTGAACGCGTCCGAGGGTCTGACATTGTTCCTCATCAATTCTGCCGATACCAAAGGCCTTGAGGTGACCCGGACCCTGATGGCCGACAATCACAACGCTGCAAACATCACTTTCAAAGATGTCGAAGTACCCGCCACCGCTGTGTTGGGCAGCGTTGACGGCGGATGGGATATTCTAGAACCGGTTCTTGATTTCGGTCGCATCGGCATTGCAGCAGAACTTTTGGGACTGATCCAGGAAGCGTTTGACCAAACCCTCACCTACCTTAAAGAGCGTCAGCAATTTGGTGTCCCCATCGGGTCATTTCAGGCATTGAAACACCGCATGGCTGAAATGTTTGCTGAGTTGGAAGTTTGCCGGTCCGTCGTCCTCGACGCATTGAATGCACTGGAAGACCGCCGCAACGACATTCCAAGCCTGGCCAGCCTGGCCAAGGCGCGTCTGTCTGAAGCGTCCCAACACTTCACCAATGAGTGCCTGCAAATGCATGGCGGCGTCGGCATGACGGATGAGTATGACATCGGCCTGTTCATGAAGCGCGCCCGCGTCGCAGCAGCCACCTTTGGCAACGCCGGTTTCCACCGTAATCGCTACGCCCAACTTCAGGGGTTCTGATCCAACCGATTCGGTCTTGGGATACAATCATCATGGACAGGGCTCCGCGGTTTAACTGCGGGGCCCTTTCTGTAAGCAGCCAGCGCGTTTGCAAAGAGCTTCCGCGTCCGCTATCGACAGAAGCGGAACTGCCCCTCATACTGTCGCCAGTCCGCGAGAGGGGTAGCCCCATCGCCATCAATCACGCAGAAACAGAGACAGGATCTCAAGACAACCATGGCCGACCAGAACGATGACAATCAGCCAGAACGCATCACCGTATTGGCTAAAGACTTTACGCCCGCCGCGATGGAGTTCCACCGTCGCAACATGAGCGCGAAGGGTTATCGGATGGAGGGTCAGATTGTACCCAGAAAATTTCAGATAATTGAAGGCATGGGGGAACCGGAGGACCTTTTCGAAGGCGAACGGTTCTACGCGGTCACATTCGTCCGCAAGCCCGAGCAGGACTAAACTGCCAAGACAACAATATCGATCACCTGACTGGATTGTGGCTCCCTCTCACCCAATATGAAGATATAGACGGGAGGCCATGATGAGCCCAAACGACAATTCGGCTGAAGGCGACGATACAGTTCCAGAAGAAAACGAAAGCCAGACGACCGCGCCTGGTTTTGAGGATACCTCCTCTTCAGACACCAGTAATATTCCGGAAAACAATATTCCAGAATATGTCGACCGCTGGACATTGCTGCGTGACGTTACCGTATTTCAGGGCAAACTGCTGCTCGACGGCCTGAGGGATCTGGTCTTAAGCCCCATTTCAATCGCTGCCGCCGTGATTGCCCTCCTCCGAGGAGGCGAGCAGCCCGGGCGTCAATTCTATGACCTTCTGTACATGGGCAAACGCAGTGAGCACTGGATCAACCTGTTTGGAGCAACCAAACGGGTAAGTCCTCCTTCCTTCGACCAAGAAGGATCGGAAAGTGTCGATGCCCTTGTTGAACGCCTTGAGACGGTTGCCCGCCGTCAATATGAAAAAGGCGGCCTCACCCAAAATGCCAAACATGCTGTGGACCGAGCGTTAGACGCCATTGACCGCGGCCTCAACCATCGTAAATAGTGTAGGCAGAAGAGGCAGCTACCAGGAGGCAACATGACTCTCTCCCTAATCGGCGCAGGATTTGGCCGCACAGGAACCAACTCTCTCAAACTCGCCTTAGAGCAAATTGGTTTTGGCCCCTGCCACCACATGGTGGAAGTTTTCATCAACCCCAAATCCGCCGCCCACTGGCAACAGGCCCTGGATGGTCAACCGATGGATTGGGAGGCTGTGATGGCTGGCTACAAATCCCTCGTTGACTGGCCCGGCGCGCTCTTCTGGCGCGAGCTATGGAAAGCCTCTCCCAAAGCAAAAATACTGTTGAGCGTCCGGGACGAAGAGAGCTGGTTCAAAAGCATTACCAACACGATCTTTGTGGCTCGGAGCGATCCGGCAACTCACGAAGATCCGGTCGCGCGGGATATGGCCCGCATGGTCAATGAACTCGTGGACCGGGCAATAGGAAGTACAGAGCGCGACCGAGACACAGTCCTAGCGGCGTACAGAAAAAATATCGCCGAAGTGAAAGAAGAAGTGCAGGCAGAGCAATTGTTGGTTTTCGACGTCAAGCAAGGGTGGGCACCTCTCTGCGAGTTCCTTGAGGTCGCCGTACCTGACACACCCTTTCCACGAACAAACTCAACAGATGAGTTTGTCGCACGCCTCAACACCCGCAACGCGCCCAAAAAACCGTGAACTAGTTTTTCTGGCACCACGTTGTTGCCTATGCATCAATAGTTAAAAACAAAAACCTCCGGGAGAGACCAATGAGCGCAGCAGAAAAATTCGGACACAGCTCCGTGGCCGCCGACATCGTCAAGGACATCACCCTCAAAGGGAAAATCGCCATCGTCACAGGAGGTGCATCGGGGCTTGGGGTTGAAACGGCCCGTGCTTTGTTGACCGCTGGGGCCACTATTGTTCTGCCTGTTCGCAATCCAGAACGCGGCAACAAGGTCGCCAAAGAACTAGCCGCAGACACTGGAAATCCTAACGTGAGCGTCGAGAAAATGGACTTGATCGACTATCCAAGTGTGCGCGCCTTCGCCGAGACATTCCTCAAGACCCATGATCGCTTGGATATCCTCATCAACAATGCTGGCATCATGGCTTGCCCACTAGCCCGTTCGGTCGAGGGTTATGAAAGCCAGTTTGCGACCAATCACCTGGGCCACTTCCTGCTCACCTGCTTGTTGGCCCGTGCCCTCATCAAAGCAGCGCCATCACGGGTCGTTTGTCTGAGCTCTCTCGGACACCGCATTTCCCCGGTTAGGTTTGACGATATAAATTTCGAGAAAACCGACTACGAAAAATGGACGGCCTATGGACAGGCAAAGTCTGCCAATGCGTTGTGCGCGCTGGAGCTAAATCGTCGCCTCTCGCCCAAAGGCGTCACCGCCTTTTCCGTCCATCCTGGCGGCATCATGACCAACCTTCAGCGCGACATGTCAGCCGAAGAGATCAAAGGTTTTGGTTGGGTGGACGATGAAGGCAACGTGCGCGAAGGTTTCAAAACCCCGGCAGGTGGGGCCGCAACAGCCGTTTGGGCAGCAACCAGCCCAGACCTCGCCGACCGGGGTGGAGAATATTGCGAAGATTGCCATATCGCAGAACCAGCCAGCGATGACATCCCCTTCGGCGGCTTCTTTCCTCACGTCCAAGACCCAGAAGCAGCAAAACAGCTCTGGAGCGTGTCAGAAGAAATGCTAGGGCAGAAATTCGATCTCTAAGCGCAACCGTCAACGAGACCGATCTCAGGCAGCAAAAAAACCAATGCCCAGATAAAACGCCGCAACGATGGCCACCGAGATCATGATGGAAACAATCGAGACCAACGCACCAAGGGCCACGATGGCTCCATCATGTTCAATCAACCCCATGCCCAGGATGCAAAATGAAATGGCGGGAAGCCAGGCACTCAGCGGAATAGGCAAGCAGAGATTGATGGCGGAAGCGAGAAGCAGAAGGCCCAGCACACGTTCGGCCTGCCCCTCAAACAGATAAGCCATGCGGACACGGGTAAGCCGCGCCACAGGCCTTGCAACCCGCAGGGCATTCAGGGCGGCGAACCGCCATTTTCCCTTTTTCAAATGACGGTTGATGATAAATTGCGGAAACCAGAGCCGCTCCCGGCCAAGCGCCATCTGCACGGAGATAAACAAAGCGGGAAGCCCTAGAACCAAATTTGAGCCATATGGCAGAGGCAACATGTTGAGAAGCCCTACCAGCAACAACGCCCAGCCAAAGCTGCGGTCGCCAAGCCCCTCAAGAACATCACCTATTGTGGCACCATCCGGCCCATTGCGTGTTCCAAGCCCAGCCAGCCCGCGGATTGCTCCACTTCTCTTCGTCTTCATCGCTCGCCTGTTACTCTGCATTTGCCGCTTGGATTAGCATATCGTACATCCTCACGATAGCAGACCCCATGCCGCACCAACCTGCAATCATTCTCTCAGCCCTGATCAGGTTCCTAAATAGCTGCACATCAGATAAAACGAACCATAAGACAAACCTTGATAATCTGGAAAACCCGGTATTGACCGACCGCCCTTGGTATCTGTATGTGATCGAATGTAAGGGAAATCGCCTTTACACCGGCATTACCGTTGATGTCGCAGCACGGTTTACAGCCCATTCAAACGGAACCGGCGCCAAATTCACCAAGAGCTTTCCACCGCAGCACATTCTGTTTAGTGCGGTTTTTAAAGACCGCGCCGCAGCAAGCAAGGCGGAGTATGATTTCAAAAAACTGCCCGCTGATGAAAAGAGGCACTTCATCGCGTGCCACACATCCGAAGGGAAATGACATCCATGACGGGATCTGACCAAAGCAGCACCATCGCCGATCTGGAAGTTCAGATGGCCCACCAAGCAAAACAGTTGGACGAGCTCAATGACATTGTGCGCAAACAATGGGACGAAATTGACAAACTGACCCGGTCCCTYACYCACGTCGCAGARCGCCTTTTGGGCATTGAAACCGGCGACCARAAARACCAGCCYGGSSAAGACCCSGCRCCRCCGCATTATTGATGGCGCCTTCYTCACCCAGACCGTTCAGCTATGCCCCCCCGCACACACCATTGCGRGTGYTRCATCARGACGATCATATTCTGGTGCTCTCAAAGCCAAGCGGYCTGCTGACKGTACCGGGCAAGCCTGCKGCCCATGCCGACTGCCTCGAACGCCGTGCTCGKGAGCARTTCCCAACAGCCACCATTGTGCATCGGCTGGACATGGACACRTCRGGCATTTTGATCATGGCGCTCACGYCCGACGTGCACCGCCATCTYGGGCTGCARTTCGARCGTCGCAAGACYGCGAAAAGTTATGTTGCTCGTGTATGGGGAGACATGTCCGCACCGTCTGGACAAGTAACCGCCYCCYTGATTTGCGACTGGYMCARCCRTCYMAAACAAATGATCGATCATGAGAAAGGTCGGCATGCCGAAACCAATTGGGAAGTCACGGCCAGVGAAGAWGGCDTCACGCGYGTTCTCCTACGCCCYGTGACGGGCCGCTCGCATCAAYTGCGCGTTCATATGCTSAGCCTWGGGCATCCCATTYTSGGCGACAATCTGTATGCGCACGACGATGCCTACGCGGGCGCGGACAGGCTGCAACTTCACAGCGCGTCCCTGACACTCCACCATCCAAAAGACGGCGAGCGCGTCACTTTTRACGAWCCCTGCCCGTTTTAGAGCGTCGTCCTARGCAGCCCGCCCCGGCTTACGGCGAGWGCGTTGTGGACTACGRCGTCGTTGGCTCGGACGCCCTTGRCGCTGCGGACGACTTTTAGATTTTCCCGGATCATTCGCAATTTCTTCCGAGTGATAAGGGTGRTCTTCCATGACGGGAACCGTCTGGCGGATGATTTTTTCAATATCGCGCAAGACCGACCGCTGYTCCTGATCGCACAGCGTGATGGCGACACCCGTGGCCCCCGCCCGYGCSGTYCGCCCGATRCGRTGYACATAACTGTCYGGRTCGTCCGGCARTTCAAARTTGATSACATGSGTCACCCCATCTACGTCAATGCCACGAGCCGCAATGTCCGTTGCAACCAGCGCCCGAAGCTTRCCTGCCTTAAATCCCTTCAACGCCCGCTGGCGCGCATTCTGKGCCTTGTTGCCATGGATCGCATCSACCTTGATGCCACTCTTGAGCARGTGTTTGGCAACACGGTCAGCRCTGCGTTTGGTSCGGGTAAAAATAAGCACCTTTTCCATCGCCTTRTCGGTCAGCAATTCATCCATCAATGCYCGCTTCTTRTCTTTCGGMACGAACATGACYTGTTGATCAATTTTTTCRGCAGTTGTCGCYGCRCGYGCAACTTCAACRCGCACCGGATTGGTCARCAACCCATCCGCAAGMCCCAGAATRGATTTTGGCATYGTSGCKGAAAAAAGTACCGTCTGGCTTTTATCAGAAATCGCCGCCGCAATCCTTTTAACGTCTGGAATGAAGCCCATATCGAGCATCCGGTCAGCCTCATCGAGAATAAATATTTCCACCTCGCTGAACCGCACATGCCCCTGCTTCATCAGGTCCATCAGACGACCCGGGGTCGCAACCAGAATATGAACACCGCGCGACAGCGCCTGGATCTGCGGACGAATGGAGACACCCCCAAAAACAACCATGGTGCGCAAATGCATATGCCGAGCATAGCCGCGCACACTGTCATTGATCTGGCCGGCGAGTTCGCGCGTCGGTGCCAAGATCAGGACACGGGGTTGTTTGCTCAAAGCCTTACGGTTTTTCTGTGCAAGGTGATGCAGCAAAGGCAGCGCGAAGGAAGCTGTCTTGCCTGTGCCTGTCTGGGCAACACCCAGCAGATCACGCCCCTCCAGCAGAGGGGGAATAGATTGGGCCTGAATAGGCGTCGCAAATTCGTATCCATCCTCGGCAATGGCACGAAGAAGGGGTTCAGCCAAATTGAGGCTCGCAAAATCAGTCATTAATTATCGTTCTTTCAAATCCAAGAGCTGTCCCTCCCTGCCCTACAAAAGAGCAGCGAGTGCGCAAGCATGATGCAAGCATGTCCAACGCGGCCCATGTTTCCATACGGAAAACAGGAAAAGCCGGTCTAACGAAACGCCCACATATGTCGGAGAAGATCATGGCCAGCAAAGTCTGCTGGGCTGGCGATCGATTAACTCAATCGATCTATAGCGTGTGTCGCTGAGCGCACTTATCCCTCTGTCAGATGGGAAGTCAAGATATTTCCCTCTTTCCCCCCGCGGCCAATTAGCAATTGCCCCGCCGCGCACCACCCTTACGATGGACAAGTGAATCGGCATCGTTTCAACCAGCCTCAAACCGTTAGGGATTTTCAATGGACTTCACTTACCCACTTACTGGGATCGTTACCATCGTGTCTCTACTCATATACGTCTGGATGGCGATGCAGATTGGCAAAGCGCGCGGCCAGCATAGCGTGCCAGCCCCTAGTACCGATGGTCCAGAAGACTTCCTGCGCGTCCTGCGGGTCCACGGCAACACCATGGAAGGGTTGATTCTTTTCATTCCCGCCCTTTGGCTGTTCGCCCTGACAATCGGCGATATCTGGGCGGCTCTGGTGGGCGTGGCATACCCCATAGGCCGACTGATCTATGCCCGTGGTTATTATGCCGCAGCCGACAAACGGAGCACCGGTTTCCTCATAGGCTTTGTCTCAACAATCATCCTGCTTTTGGGCAGTTTAGGGGCCCTTATCATGGCAACCACCGGGCTTTACCTCTAAACCCTCGAAAGGGGCTTTTGCAGGGCCTTTAACCCTACAAAATAGCCGGATAAACAACAATCTGTCATTGGTTACCGGGGCGGTTGCGGTGCTTCAGCTTGAATGCTACGACCCGTTATGTAGTTTTTACATATGGGCTGCATAATAAGGCATCCCGTCGGCAGACCGATATCAGGTCCCGCATGGAAATATACACTGGGAAAGGTATCTCGCCGTTGAGTGACGTGTCGCAGCAAATAACGCCTGAAATGAACGAACCCCAAGATCGCAACTGGCTGAAAACCTTGGCCGAGTATCGCGAGCCCAGTCGTGTGCGCAGCATCACTGAGCTGGTCGCAACCATCGGCCCGTTTGTTTTGCTTTGGGCRGCWGCCTGGTGGTCCCTGTCGATCAGCTATTGGCTGACCCTTGCCATCTGCCTGCCTGCWGGCGCCTTYCTCACCCGCCTGTTCGTCATCCAGCATGATTGTGGCCACGGTGCTTTTTTCCGCAGCAAATCGGCGAATGACTGGATCGGACGCATTCTGGGTGTTGTGACCTTGACKCCSTATGAYCTGTGGCGCCGGACCCATGCCATTCATCACGGCACCTCRAGCAATCTCAGCAAGCGYGGAACCGGCGACATCGACACACTGACRGTYRCMGAATAYCTGGCGCTGTCYCGCGGRCGTCRMYTTGCYTATCGCCTGTATCGCCATCCTGCCGTCATGTTCGGCATCGGGCCTGCTTATATGTATTTCTTCCGCAACCGCCTGCCCCAGGGTGTTCCGCGCAACACGGTGCGTTACTGGGTGAGCGCTATGGGCACGAAYGTGGCCATTGTCGTCGCCATCGCAGCCATGATTTATGCGCTGGGTGTGCAACCCTTCCTGCTSATCTTCCTGCCCACCATCATGYTGGCCTCAACCTTTGGCATCTGGTTGTTCTACGTTCAACATCAGTTCGAGAGCACCTTCTGGGCAGATGATGSWGAGTGGAACCTGAACGAYGCYGCCCTCTATGGCAGYTCGCAYTTCGACYTGCCSGCCCCRCTTGGCTGGCTSACMGCGCACATTGGCATCCAYCACGTGCACCATTTCTACAGCCGCATCCCATTCTACCGGCTGCCGGAAATCCTGCGTGACTATCCTGAACTCATCGACGTCAGACGCATCACCTTCATGGAAAGCTTTGCCTGCCTGAAGCTGCGCCTGTGGGATGAAAGCCAAAAACGGATGGTCCCCTTCTCAGCCGTGAAGCTCGCCGCACCGAAGTAACAAGCTTCCACTCCAACAGACGTTCGTTGCTTCTGCGCATGAGAGTGCGCACGACGAACGAACTACTTGGCCAATTTGGCCGGCGGAGACCGGCTCCATCGCTACGCCTTGCGAAGTGTGATCCCCAACATCCGAGATTTCCGGCCTGATCGGTTACGGTTTGAGCCGGTACAACCCTCTGTCAACTCGTTCGAATAGTTCAGTTGTTTTGCCGGGGTTGCCTACTGAATGTTTTGCAAGAAAGGTCGTATACGTACTTTTCGCAAATCCTGGGCAAGACTTTTCAACATCTGTGGATCGAAAAGGTTCAGCAAGTTTTCCGGACGAAACTTCTTTGCGTATTTTTCCAATAAATTTCCCGTGATTTTCCATTGGTTCTCCTCGTGCCTACTCCTGATGCAAAGCAAAGATGCACACCCGGATTGTAGTTCAAAATTCAATCCAAACGGGCACAGTGATCATCATCTCCGCGTCTGACACACCGCATCAATACTGCTGAAGATGTAGTGAAGGTAACACCTTCGACAGATGCAAAAATTGCATTGAATTCCACACCGTCGATGGAGACAAAACCGGTATGGGTAAGCCGGACGGCCATATTGATATCTACAAATCCCTCGGGCGCTGCGCGAACAAGGTACAACCGATCAGCCTCTGACATGCTCCAACCCAAATAGTCATCGAAGTCATCGACAACAAAAGCAACATTGGCCTCCTCTGTTGGTGCTTCATGTTTGAATGGATGGCGCGAAATAGTTAGCCGCGCCTGCACGCCGTTATCGGTGGCATACAATTGCGTCCAAAGCCAGACGTCGATTAAGTCAGCTTGTTCAAGTCTCGTCCGTTCTTCTTCAAGCTTCGGGATAGCCAGAGTATCAAATTCGGGATGGCTCGGGTCCACCCTAGTTCTGTTCCGAAAAAACCTCTCGTTACTTATTGAACCAGGCAAGCGCTCAGCAAGAACGAGGACAGAAGATCCAGCATCGCGCCATGCAATACGCTGTTGCTCTTCAGCGAACGCATTAAACAGAGTAACAACGGAATCTTCGAAAGGCAGAAATAAAGCGTTTTCGCCTGCACTTACCCGCGATGGAATCAGCGCAACAACAATCGCGAAAGCGAATACAATTGAAGAAGAAAATCGGTAGCTCACGGGCATACGGTCAAACCAAAACCTCAGAATGAAAATCCGGTAGTCATCGTTACCGAAGGATATTGAAACACGTATTATACCTTTGTCGCAATATCGGTATTTACGATATGAAAATTTTTGTATCAGAAGCACAGACCCATTTTTGCGGCTCACAAAATTGATTTTACTTAGTTTGTCGAACTTACATTTCCCCCGTGCTTATGCGAAAAGTCATCACCCGCCAGATTGCCGAGCCTTCTGAGGCTGGAAACGTCCGATACACAAGTGTTGGGCAGGCTGAAGCTTGGACAAGCCAATTGCGCCTCCGGGAGGCTCCAAATTGACTGCCGATGTTCATTCAATCACTGGTTGTGATTTCGAAGAGGGGGTTGTTGGCTAGAAAGGCTGTGAGGCTATCGAAATGCCATTCCTTCACTACATCGCATTCTCCTTGCCGACAGTAGGAAAACGTCAGAGATAGATTGAAGGCCTCCCCAGCATCAAAAAGCGTTGCATATGACAGGTGCTGATCACTCGATACAGATCCCGGCAGAAGACGGCTGTAGAGCGGACGCATTTGTGCTGGTGCAAATGCATCCCACCCTGCCCCTGGCAACCATCTGGGGCTCCGTGGCCCTCTACCATCCATTTCTCGTGGAAGAACGGCACCGTTTGATAGCAGTCGCTCCAGGGTTTGTGCCACCGCACCACGGTCTTCCTCGCTCAAAGAGTTGCCCAGTTCAGACAGACCAAGCAAACTAATGCCCGCATGATTGAGATCTTCAAATTGACCACGCTGATCAGCGTTCTGTCGTGGTCTGTGGAGAGAGATCGCATCCTCTTTGCGCCATCCCAGATAATAACCGGGTGTCCAGTAACGCCATAAGGCACCACCTTCTCGAAATACCCACGTGTCTATGAAACGCTCAGCCATACCCTCGGCGCGCATCTCCAAATCAGACAGACCCACTGTTCGCCCCACCTGCCCCAGAACACCTGCCCATCGCATTTGCCAGTTCCAAGGCGCAAGTATCCCATCATAGCGAAAGGGAGCACCGTAAGGGATACGGTAGAGGCCCTCTGCGGGGTCGAAATCCTGTTCATAACTCTCAATCAGGCATTGAGCATTCTCCATCACCCTTGCCTCTAGCTGAGGTGAACATTCCCGGCCCAGCAAGGTGCAACTGCGCAGCAGGCTTCCAGAAATCATCGCCTGATTGATAAGCAGAGAGAGGGGCGACCTTTTGTCGACCGAGTAGATACGCGACGCCCATGCGCAAGAAGTATTGTTCTCGCCCTGGATCCCTGATCGGTCATTTGTTTGAGACAGGGTATTTTCCATCGCCCTTGTGGCCAGTTCCGAAAAGACCCGGTGGCCGGTTTCTCGATACAAAGTGGACAATGTTAATGTCCGATAGCTCTGGCTCCAGCTCTGCTTTCCCGCCGCATCACTCGCGCGAGACATCGGCTCCCCCAGGCTTTTCATCACGACACCAAAAATCGCGTGGAATGCACGACGCGCATTATCATTGCCGCCGACAGAGAGAACCGAAATAGAACCAGGCCGCTTACCCAACTGATAGGTGAGAATTGCATCATCACTACCCGCCGAGACCACCTCAAGGGCGCCCGTCTCATATGGCAAGAACATCACGTCACTGCCGTGGCCTGGGTCACAGAAAACCTGAAGAACTATACCTGAGGAGAGGGTTTTCGACCCCAAAACCGTGCAGTTTTCAACCGAGCCGATCTTCTCATGAACGACTTGGGAGCCTTGCTCCGAAAAACCACTCAACCGAACAAATTCCGTCGATTGTTTTGCATCGTCGAAGAGGGAGACAATGACTTCATCTGCTGCAAAGGAAAGAACACGCACGACACTGAAACGTGGCCAACTGCGCACAACGTCCCCATTGTAGACGAGCTCCACCCGTGCGGATGGGCCTTTGTCCGTCTTCAGAAAAACGTATTCGCCGGTACGGTTGAAACGAAACCCCGTAATCCGCGATACGGCATCTATGTCCTCACCATCTGCGATAAGCTGCCCATCAAACAGGATGGACGCCCCAAACGCCCCTTCATTCCAGAAGGTCCTGGCCTCATGCCCTCCGGAGCGCGAGATACCAAGCAACCCAGGCAGGCTCACTCCTTTTGTCGTGACGAAGCCAGTACCTGTGTTGTACTCAAAATCTCTTCCCGTTTGGGAGATAACCCAGTCCACCTCATCATTCGCGATCACCGGCGCAATCAACAAATGCCCCCAAAGCATTACCGCTGAAGCTTGAAGAAAGACATGCATGGCAACCTCAAAAGTTGAAATAGATGAACTCGGTAAGATCGTCGAGACGATAAATTTGAATGATTGCCGTCAGCGCCACGGCGAAACTCGCCACTGACCAGATAGGCGACGGCCTCCAAACCACCTCTTTKCCAAAGGCGCGCATATTCTTGAGCGCACCTTGCACATCAATGACCGGCCTGTATCGCTTCACCAGTTCGATTGCATTCGGCGCAAGCAGAACAATGCCTGTGAGAATGACGCACTGGATCCAAAATTGCCCACTATCTGCAAGGACAGCGTCCCAAAGCGGTGATGGCTGGTTAATGCGTGGAACAATGAACATGCCTTCGAGAACAAGAAAGGCTCCCCCGAGAGTTTCTGCCCGGAAAAATACCCAGGCGACAATCACCGCCATAAGGGTCACTGCCTGTGAACAGAGTCTCCGGATAATAGGAGGGACAAATCCGAATATGTTGGTTTCCCCGACAATACCCGACCATGCATGATTGATCGTCAGATATAGCCCGTGAAGCGTCCCCCAGACCACGAAGTTCCAACTGGCACCATGCCATAGCCCCCCAAGAACCATTGTCGCAAACAGATTGAAATAGCGGCGCACCCTGCTCCCTCTGTTGCCGCCCAAGGGGAAATAGAGATATTCACGCAGGAAGCGGGACAGCGTGATGTGCCACCTCCGCCAGAAATCAACGATGGACATCGCCTTATATGGCGAATTGAAATTGATCGGCAGGCGAATACCAAACAAGCGCGCCAGTCCCAACGCCATATCGCAGTACCCGGAGAAATCGAAGTAGATCTGAAATGTGTAGGCCAGCACCCCGGCCCAGGCCGCTTCCATTGGAACGGTCTCACCCGCATCGGCAAGCCCGAAAACCGCATTTGCCATAGGCGCCACGCCATCCGCCAGCACTATTTTCTTGAAAAGCCCAATGGAGAATAATGTCGCTCCAACCGCCAAGTTCACAAACAAGCGGCTCTGAAAGATGGCGAGCTTGAACTGCGGGATTGTGTCTCTTTGCAGAACAATGGGGCCGGCAATCAGCTGTGGGAAGAAAACAACAAAGAGGGTGTAACGAGAAAAGTCACAGTCCTCAACCGTCCCTTTGTAGGTGTCGTGAAGAAGAGATATTTGCTGAAAGGTGAAGAACGAAATGGCAAGCGGCAAAATGATGCCGAGCAAATGCACATCTGAATCCGTCGCCAAATTCACATTGGCTATGAGAAAATCTGCGTACTTGAAATAGGCAAGCGTCAACAAGTTAAGAACAATGCCGATCGTCAAGATGACTTTGCTTTTATGGCGCACAAGGGCTTTGTGAAAACCATAATTAACCGCCACAGAACCAAGTAGCAGAAAAAGATGTGTGACACTCCACCACGCGTAGAAGGCCAACGAAGCCATAATCAACCACCAGATGATACCTCGCTCCCATCCCAACGCTCTCAGGATCAAAAATCCCAATAGGGTTGGTGGGAGAAAAATGTAGATAAACTCTAGCGAACTAAAAACCATCTTCTGGCCTCTCCACTTTTAACGTACCTCACGCGGACTTATTCAATTTCGTCTTCAGCCGTCACCGAACGACCACTTACCAAAAGCGCATACAATGTTCGAGACCCGGTATGCCCAAGTTCCGCACCTTCACGCGCAAGTTCAATCGCTGCATTCATATCCTGTGGAAGCAAGTCGCCCTCTGCGCGAAGCCTGGCCAGCTCTTCCATTGCTCCACCATGCTTTGCCGCCACACCTCGCTCCAACCAGTTGACCGCGCCAGGTCGCTCCAAACCATATTTTTGCTGAAGATGAAATCGGCCAAGAGACGTCATGGCACCGCCATGCCCGAGAGCAGCAGCACGTCGAAGCCATCCAAGCGCCTCTTGATCACCACTACCCTCAACGGCTCCAGCGACAATCAAATGCGCCAGATCGCGCATGGCTCCTGGGTCGCCAAGTTCACTGGCGCGTTGTAACCATTTCGTGGCTTGTATATTACTTTGATCAACAAAATCTCCATCACGATGGAGGCGCCCAAGCGTTTTTGCGGCACTAGCGGAGCCACCAGCTGCCTTCGCCGTAAGCGCGACGATCGCCGCCTCCGCCAAAATCTGCGCTCTTTGCGGCTGCGCTGGTACGCCCCCACGACCAACTCTCAAAACACGCGCGAATTTTATAGCAGCGCCCTCAAAACCGGCGGCAGCAGCGGCTTCATAGTGAAAGACGGCGGCATCTATATTTTGCCGCACGCCAAGCCCACGCTCGAAATGCTTAGCCAATTGCCAATGGGCTTTTGGATACTGCCAATCGAGGGCCTTCATGAACCACTCGAAAGCAATCCGATTACAATCTTTACCTGCAGAGCGTTGATAGAGACGACCGAGTTCGTACGCGACTTGTCCACGATGTTGAAACTGAAACTGGGACGCTCTCAGGAATATGCGGCGTGCTTCCTCAAGATCGATAGGGACCCCCCATCCTCGTCCATAGGCCCTTGCGAGATAGAACATCGCAACCGGATGTCCTTCATCCGCATACTGGTGAAAGAGCTCTGTTGCCTCCCGCCATTTCCCAGCGCTATGCATACGCCGGGCACGAAGAATATTCTCATCGGCCACAGGGTCATTTGGCACGCTCAGGACTTGAAAAGCATCACCACCAGACCGCAAGTAAACACTTCCGACGAACAGTCCCGCCAACAAAGTGACAATGATGACAATGAAGGAGCCGACGGGCTGACTTTGCTGTTTCTGATCCATATCAAACGCCCTCCCTGCGCCAGATACGACAGCCCGCACCCTCTTCCATGTCCACAATTCCATCCGACAGGTGGTCCATGCGGTCAGCAAGGACAATCGGACAAATCAAACCCTTTCGGCGCCGTAGAGCCTTCGTAGCGACATCGGCATTGTCTGTCGTCAACAAGACAAGCTCCCCAACGATCTGTCTCGAAACCACCGAGTTGGGGTGATATGCATCAGAGAAATTGGCCAGATCTCGGGTTAGCTCGCCATCGAAATCAAAGTCAACGACGGTGGCTAACTCCGCTAGTCGCAGGCGGAAGTCATGGTTCAGAATGCCGTATCCATATTCCGAGATTTTTCCCTGCATTTCAGGAATGGTCGGCGGGATAACAAAGACAAGCTCCACATCGTTCTGTTTGCACCACTCCGCCATTTCAACGACCATCGCCCACAACTCCTCAGAGAAGTTGAACGACCGCCAATCAGATCTGGCATTTCGCTCAATCTGGCGTGAAAATTTTTCCGGCAGATCACGTGATATGTCTATGTCTGGCCATATCCTGGCCCATTCACCAAGCCCCCGGCCGAGCCCCAGGTTAATGCCAGGCCCTATGACAAAGGCCGCCTGTTGTGGCTCGGGAAGATCGCATCCAAAGCAAGCTTCAGGGCTTAACAAATCCAATAGAGTAAAACGTTCGTCCTCTTCCACGGTCACGGCCATTGCCGGAGTAATGAGCGAGGGCGTCCAAGCCGTCCAAGCATCCGTGTCTATGTCAAAGTGCGTGACAAAATTTCGAAACGAAATTTTTGCGACAAACCAACTGGTGTARTARCTAAATGCTGAAGACCGCARTTCAATGGCCTCRGGAACACGGTCKAACCCCGCTTTGTGATCAAGATCGAAACTACGCAACTGAATTCCAACAATCAGCGTTTTCAGGTTCGGATTGGTTTTCACGTAGTTGAACGTATCGTAAATTTCCCGAATGTTCGCACCGCCATAAGCGAAGTTAAATGCGTCTTCGCGACCCGCTTCATGCCAGTACTTATCTCTTAAGCTGCGAGCTCGACTATCACCAAGCACAACCAGCGCCGCATCGTTCGCTTGATATCTATAAATTTTCCAAAGCGGATAATGTGCTTTCTCACTAATCACAACTTTGTCGATACCAAGATCAAACCAGCTATCACGGTCGTATGGATCAACTACCATGTTGAACAACGTTGGCGATAACCCCAGCACAAGAACCAAGGTCATAACGGCAGCATAAATACGAACACTCTTCTCGCGACGCCACATAACGGACACCTCTATTTTGTTCCTTGCATAAGAAGGAGCAAAAAATATGCCAGTGAATGGATCTATCTGACGAAGGGAAAAGGAGTGTTTTCAGTCACGCATGCGATGCGGTTTTGCAAATTGCGACCTATCGAATTGCAATTTGGGGCGTCACCATCTGACGAGTAGCGTCGTCATTGTTTCGAACGAGGGCGGATCGACAAATTCCGCATAGTGCGCCGTCGCGACAAACAACATGAGGACGGATATCGTTGTACACCAATTCGCCATTGCATTGCGTGAGACTTCCAACAGCGAAGTCTCACCTGAATCCGAAGATTGGTTTCCCCGGTTGCTCCATCGTTGTTTTGATAAGCGGAAAATACAGTAAACCTTCACTGCGGCGTTGATGAGCTGATTGAAGAACAATATCCACGGATAACTCAAGTGGATGGATCTGGAATAGCTGAACAAGAACAGGGACAGCAGCATCCTGCTCAGCGCAATAAAGATGACATATGAGATGAAATACGATGCCCCCTGGATAAAGGTTGCAAGAATGGCCAGCACAGGACTAACGAGCATCGTCCACATGGAAAGGCGTTGATCAACAAGACACCACCAGATGAAAAATGGCATCCGCCTTGGCCCCAGAACAATCGCACGCGCGCCGTTACGCAACATGTTTCCTGACCATCRKCGRMRRTWCYKWWYMRYCCGSTSRMRRSMAKMSMSYKMRMWWRCWKNAACASTRTRMMSCWWTGCATCGGGCACATAGGTCATGCGCGCGCCGTTTTTGAGCATGTAATACCAAGTGCTTTTGTCATCACCGGATAAGAAGCGAAAATTCCCCCACAGCCAGTGGTCCAGATGGTCTGCTTCCAGAAGCCGTACAAATTCCAGTTGCAACAGATGGCGTGCACGAAATACCGACATACGTCCCGTCAGCGTCAAGACCCGGTTTGAAAGAGCATGCGACTGCATGGCGATACGCCGTTGCGCAAAACGCATCTTTAGCCAGACTTCCACCCAACGCGGTCCAATGCAGATGACTTCTTCGTCGGTCGTACATGCTTCCAGATCAGGGTAAATCTGAAACAGCGGCATGCACCGGCTCACAGCCCCCTCACCCAGAATGAAGTCACCATCCATAAAAACAACAAGATCATCACTCTCTATCGGCAGGCGACACATGGCCCGCAAGACAAGACCGATGGCCGCTCGTTTTCCGGGCACATTTTGGCGGATAATCCGTAACGTGATGTCAACATCAGCGGCTTCGCGGCGCAGGAAATCCTCGATGATGTCTTCGTCGAAGCGATCCGCCGATCCGAGCCAAATTGTTGCTGGAACACCGGAATTTGTTACCTCGCGYAAAATGGACCGAACCACTTTTTCGGTGATCGATCGGTGCTCCTTGTAGGTCGTCATCATGAAGTGGAGATGTCTGGGCCGCCACCCTGACGCCCAGACGGCTTCGCCACGCGCACGCATCTTTGGGTATACAAAGCGCCCGTAAATGTAGGCTCGAAACGCGTGGGTAAACCACCAGCCATACCGCCATATGCCCAGAGCACCGATGGTGAAKGTGAATGCRCGGGTKTCAGCATCCCAAATACTGTTGGGCAATATCAGAATRCCGAGCACACAGCASGCTAWAAAGAARGCAACATTGTAGATGATAAGCGGGGTCCAYTTGGACCAYCCRGTAGGCCAGCTTGTTGGATCATCAACGTTGGGGACTGTRTCAAAGYGWACAAGTTGGCCCATCTARAGACTGCGCCCCGCTCCACCGTAGAAYATKTCTGTCTSRCGCYKGGTAAAGATCACWGTTGCCGGAAGRCNAGCCCTGATCTCCGGTGCATTCGACGCCGCCATGTCYTCCTYAGACAGTCTCAAAGAGACGATCGCTGTGCGTTGATCAGCATCATGCCAGCGATAGAGAGAGAAATTTTCATCCAGGAAAGCAGAATTCCGGTCAATCCCAATAATCTCCGCTTTGACATATCTGTTTAGTGCAGGAAGAAAGACTGTCGCTTCATCGTTTAGAGCGATCTGCAATACTTCATCTTGTTGAAGAAACGCCGTCACGGTCGTTGGGGCATCCATTTCCAATACCGCCAAGGGTTCGTCTCTGAGAACATTCATGGTGCCCGCCTGGAAGAGTTTGACGATCCGCCCATCAAAAGGAGCCCGAACAACGAGGTCGTCTCTCACGTCTTGTAGGGAGTCCAGGTGCAAAACCGCAGCCTGGAGGTCACTTCGAAATTCGTCCATCTCAATGACAAGCATATCGAGATCAGAGACAAACTCTTTGTGGTTATAATGCCGCCGCCCCGCGACCCCGTTCATGACGATCGCCTGTTCAAGCATCAATTCGGCCTCCCTCAGCGCAGCTGCTTCCGCACTTTGTCTTCGCCGGGCCTCATCCATCTGAACCTTCGTCGAAAAACCACGCACCCATAGAGTCTGTATACGCTGCAGATTTGCATCGGCAGCGTTCAACGCTTCTTTCCGGGCAGCCAGTTGAGCGGCGGCCACATCACGGTCCACCCGGCTTATAACCTGGTAGAGTTCAATCCGTTCGGACTCGAGTTCAAATGTCTGTTCCGCGCGCCTGAGCTGCTCTCTGGATTGCGAGACTTTTATGGTTGCATCGTCGATGCGTACTTGAAGACGCCTGTCTTCAATACGAGCAATTGGATCCCCCGTCCGGACACGCGCGCCCTCACGCAGCCCAACGGGACGCACAATGCCATCAACTGGCATTCTCATAACCTGAAGGGGGGCAGAAACGACTGCGGAAGAAACTTCGAGCTGAGTAGCGTGAGTGTAAACGAGGACGATGATGTAGCCAAAAACAAAAAGGCCCAACGAAATGTAGAGCCCCGTCATCAAAATTGTCTTTGTGGGCCAGCGCCTGATGTCCATTTCCTGCAGAGGGTTCGGATCAGGTTCTGTTGATATTGGCGTTACCGGAACATCGATACGACAAATTGTATCGTCTATGGTCGCCATTTTCCCGCGGATCAATTCTTCGATAAAGTGCTTCATCAGGTCTCGGGAGCGCTCATCAAGCGACACAAATTCACAGCACAACGTGCGTGTTTCCGCATCGCTCCTAACAATTTTTGCGGGCACATCAAACCGTATATCGAACCCTTGAAACGGCAGATCTACGTTCAATGTGACTTCGCTGCCAACCTCAAGCAATTCGGTGCGAATATCGGTAATCTTGACGCCACCCAGGCTCCAGTCGGATGTCTCATAGATTTCTTGCCCGCCCACCTGCACATGCAGTGGAGCGGTCACGCGGTGATGACGTCGCTGGCAGGGCCGTTCCCTGATCATCTTCATATCTCTCGCTCCTTCCTTCTTAAAAGGAGCAAGTCACATGCCACGACTAAAGGTCGCTTAGGTGCCAGTATTTGGGGAAAAATTCCCGGTGGGTTGCAAAACGCACCGCTCTTTTCGCAATCCGCAAAATAGCCACAAACCGCTGACCGCACTGCCAACACAAGCTTCGACATTCGGCTGTTCTATGTTCAGCGTCAGTTTGAGAGCCTATTCTGAGTAGATGATACTGGAATCTGAATGACGGCGCCCTCCACAGAAACCCGCATTTCGGCCTGCTCACTTGCCAGGCCGATGAAGAACTACCTGTCGTCGTGAGAAAATTTGGTAGCGGAGGAGGGAACCGCTTCTCCACCTCATAAGCCATTGATTTAGATTAGTTTATCTAACTCAAGCTGTACCAATGCGTACCACCTTTTAGTACAAAAAAACAAACATAGGCTTCGATCCTTCGCAGCGGCCAACCAAACCAATTCTAACTTTCTCAAATGCTGACAAGCTATGCCCACGCTGCCAGAGCAGCACTCACGCTTGCATCATTGCGAACGGAAGGATCAAGGTCCATTTGGCCAGGCGCGGGTGGCGAGAAAGCAGCCATGGCGCTCACAAGGTTCTGAACTGCGGCAGTACTTGTAGAACTATCWAGTGCCAACCCTGAGGCGGTTAGCTGCGTAACTTCCCGGTTTCCAGCACCAAAGAAATCATCAATCGTCACGGCGTCCGACGTCCCAATCACGCTGATCAACAGATCGTTTCCAGTTTGAGTGAACCAAAGCTGATCCGATGCGATGGCAGTTCCAAAGTCAAGCAAACCGCCAGACGCATCTGCGCCAATTTGCGAGAGCACGTCTGCCCCGTCTCCACGTGCAAAAATGTATGTGTCATAACCAGCTCCACCATCGAGCGTATCCGCACCCGCGCCACCAGTCAGCTGATCATCGCCATCTTGACCGTAAAGGCTGTCATCGCCAATACCGCCATACAGAATGTCATTGCCGCCATTGCCGTAGAGGCTGTCATTGCCAGCTAGGCCCCAAAGTGTGCCATCTCCATTGCTACTGCCAAGTGTATCATTGTGAGCAGAACCAACCGCATTCTCTACGTCCACATACGTGTCGCCTTGC
>NVWR01000002.1 GCA_002746275.1 Rhodobiaceae bacterium
TGTCACGGGCAATGTAGTTCATATATGAACTACATTGCCCGTGACAAGAGTGCGAGCCCATGTCCCCATCTACCAAAGCACGGCCCAAAGGTGCACCGCCGCGCCTATTCCATCTGATGCAGCTTGCGCATCGAGCGCTGTTTCGCGCGGCAGATCAGGCACTCAACAGCGAGCTTGGGATCAGCGCTGTTCAGCAAGGCGCGCTGTTTGTGATCGCTCAACACGACCCTTGTCACCCAACCGCCATTGCCAAGTCTCTAGACATGAACAAGTCAGCGGTGACAACTCTGGTCGCCCGGCTTGAGGCGGCGAAGCTTGTTACCCGTAGCGCAGACCCGGAAGACGGGCGCGCCCAACTCATTCACCTAAGCCCCAAAGGCCGGGAGACGATCCGTCTTTCTGTTCCCATGACCAAGCAGGCCAATGCCAACCTGCTCGAGGGCTTCACCACCGACGAGATCGCCGTGATCGAACGGTTTTTGACAGAGGTCATCAACCGGTCCGCCCGCGCCGCGTCTCAATCACAGACATCTTCTTCCAAACCTCACTCTCAAGGAGTTACTCCATGATTTCGACTTGCGAAAATATTGACGTCACCTGCGAAGCGGGCGTGCTCACGCTCACTATGAACCGCCCGAAAAAGAAAAATGCCCTGACGCAAAGTATGTATGCAGCCCTGGCGGACAACATTGTCGCCGCGCAAGACAATCCAGACATCAAGGTCGTGGTTCTCACCGGGACCGCCGACAGCTTTACCGCAGGCAACGACCTCAGCGATTTTGCAGGCGGCGGGGATGATCGCAGCACCAATGAAATCCCGCCAGTGGGTCGTTTTCTGCAAGCGATCCTGGCAGCGGAGAAACCTCTTATGGCAGCGGTCAATGGCTTGGCCATTGGTGTGGGTGTCACCATGCTACTGCATTGTGATCTTGTTTACGCCTCTCCCAATGCGACCTTCCAGACCCCCTTTGTCAATCTGGGTCTGGTGCCAGAAGCAGGCTCAAGCATGCTGTTGCCGCGCCTTGTCGGCACGCAGAAAGCCAATGACATGCTGTTGCTTGGTTCGAAAATTGGCGCTGCGGACGCTGAAAAAATGGGGCTCATTGCAGGTGTGTTTGAGGCAGAAAACCTGCTTGCAGAAGTCGCCGAACGGGCCAAGCTCCTGGCTGCAAAAGCCCCGACAGCGGTTCGCCTGACCAAGAGCCTGGTGCGCAATGATCGCGATACGATTGCAGCGCAAATGGCTGCCGAGAGCACGCATTTCTCTGCTCAGTTGAAGACCCCGGAATTTGCCGAGGCTGCTGCCGCTTTCGCGGAGCGTCGCGCACCAGATTTCTCGAATATGTAAGTTAGTAGGCTTGTGGCCGGGTCGCTGAGGTGACCCGGTCGCTCCATTGCCGMGGCCTGCCTGTATAGCCGAAGCTCAAAGGCCGCCTCGTTGTGAGAACGCTGGCACCGCGATGAGGCTGGGCGGGCAAAGCCGTCACCGCTCCCACACGGTCGTTTGCCTCGCGGATGTTGCCGCGTCGGTCCTGCACCAGGAGTGGCAGCCCAAGCTGCGCAGCCCAGGAACGCCACCGGGCACCTGAGTCCGCGCCGTCAAAAGAGGCGTGAACGACAATGCTCTTTTCCGGATCGTCGTGGCTCAATTCAATGAGAATAACCGGCTCGTCCATGCTGCGGTCTTTGTAAGCAACACAGAGCACGACGCCTTGATAGGCACTTACCTGCTCTTCCCAGTCCCAGACGCCGAATGGCGGCGAGCTGTCCTGAACGCTTACCTTGTCTTTGTAGATTGTTACATAGCGAATGAAGCCGCACGCCCGACGCCAGAGAGGGTCGAAAGAGAGAGCGATGCTAGCGGGCAAAAGATACGGGTCGGCGTCAAAGGCAGCATGGACCCAGCGCCGCCGTGCACTGTCTGCGTCATCTGCCTTGCCCCATAACCGCGCCATAAGCTCACCCTCAAAATTCCCACACCCTTTGATCTATGGAAGTGGTTCAATACGGGACAGGCTATGACTTTGAGCTTTCCATCTGCTTAACGGCCCCAAGCAAACGAGCCCACAAACAGCGCAAATGACACGACGCGTGCTAAATTGAGAGAATAATTCGAATCGATAGCCGCGTGAGAGCGGCAGAAGGTCTCCATGATTGAAAATCCACTTCAGATGATTGGCCTCTATATCGCCATCAATCTGCTTCTCAACCTTGTGCTCGCTTACCGGGTGTCGGCTGGCCGTGTGCGCACCAGTCTGATGACCGGAACTGGTGATGACGCGGACCCGCTCTACAAGGCGTCCCGAGCTCATATCGTCAATGTTGAGTACACCCCGATAGGCCTCATCGGGCTCATCGCCCTCTTCATCCTGTCGGCGTCGGTCTGGGTCATTCATGCAGCAGGGATTGCCCTGACACTTGGCCGTTTGCTCCACGCGATCGGCCTGTCGCGGTCAACAGATACAACGCCACCCCGCCTGTGGGGCACATTGCTCACGTGGCTCGGACAATTGATTGCTTGTCTGGGGTGCTTCTACTACGTGCTCGCGTAAGCGTTATCCGCCGCACAGACAGACAATCGCCCCCTATCTGCTATAAGGGCGGGGCTTGATGCCCGTTAGCATCACCCCTTCCCTCCAACGTCATGGACCCGCCCGCATGGCTCAATCGCCCGACCGATCCGAATTACTCCAAGATCTGATTTCTCGCGCCAAAAGCATTGGGGCGGATACCGCCGATGCGCTGATGGTCGAAAGCACCTCGTTTGGCGCTTCGTTCCGTCTGGGCAAAGTCGAAGATATTGAGCGATCAGAAACCCAGGATCTCGGACTGCGCGTCATGGTTGGCAAGCGCCAAGCGGTGGTCTCAACCACCGACGTTAGCGCACGCGCATTGGACCCATTGGTTGAGCGCGCCGTCGCGATGGCGAAGGTCGCCCCGGAAGACCCTTATTGCGGACTGGCTGATCCCGCGCAATTGGCTAAATCCATTCCGGACCTGGAGTTGGATGATGGTAGTGAGCCCAACGCGGACACTCTGATTGAACGGGCACGCGCGGTTGAAGAGGCTGCGCTCGCAGTCGAGGGCGTCACAAATTCCGGCGGGGCGGGTGCAAGCTTTGGGCGAGCGGCCATTACGCTCGTGACCAGCGACGGATTTGCGGGCCACTACGGTGGAACCAATCATTCCTTTTCCTGCTCGGTGATCGCTGGCGAGGGAACCGCCATGGAGCGGGACTATGACTATTCCACCGCGCGGCACATGAGCGACCTGGAAGACACCGGCCCTGTCGGCACCCGCGCTGGTGAGAAAGCCGTGAACAGATTAAACCCTCGGAAAGCAAAAAGCTGCCAGGTGCCAATCATTTATGACCCCCGGGTTTCAGGCGGGCTTGTCGGGCATTTTGCCGGGGGCATTTCTGGCGCTGCCGTGGCCAGGGGCACCAGTTTTCTCAAAGACGCGATGGACACGCAAATCTTTGCGCCGGGCATTCGCATCACAGACGATCCGCTGAAGAGGCGCGGGCGCGGCTCAAAACCCTTTGATGGCGAAGGTGTGGCCACGGGCCCACTTACCCTCATCGACGACGGACGTCTGATGACCTGGCTACTTGATACATCGACCGCCAAGCAACTGGGGTTGGTGAGCAATGGCCGGGCTGCGCGGGGAACCGGCGGCACACCGTCGCCGTCCACCACCAATCTCACGCTGGAAGCGGGCACCCTGAGCCCTGAAGACCTGATCGCCGACATCAAATCTGGTTTCTATGTGACGGAGATGATCGGCATGGGGGTGAACGGGCTCACAGGTGACTATTCCCGAGGAGCCTCGGGCTTCTGGATTGAAGATGGAAAACTCACTTACGCGGTCAGCGAAGTCACGGTGGCCGGCAACCTCAAAGACATGTTCGCCCACCTCACCCCGGCCAACGACCTGGTTTTCCGTATGGCGACGAATGCACCGACAGTGCGCATCGAAGGGATGACCGTTGCCGGAACTTGATCCATCAACCCACAACGATCTGCAAAAGGACCACGCCGTTCTTTGTGACGCGGTGCGCGAAGCGGGGGCTCTTGCGCTTTCCTACTTCCGCACGGACGTTAAGCAATGGGACAAGGGCGATGATGATCCGGTGAGCGAAGCCGACCATGCGGTGAACGACCTTCTGCGGGAGCGGCTACAGGGCGCTCAACCGGGGTATGGCTGGCTCTCTGAGGAAACCGATGATGATGCGGCCCGTCTCGAGCGCGACCTCGTCTGGGTGGTCGATCCAATTGATGGCACCAGAGCCTTTTTGAAAGGCAAACCCCATTTCACGATCTGCGTTGCGCTGGTTTTCAACGGAAAGCCTGTCTCAGCGGCAGTCTTTAATCCTGCGACAGACGAGTTTTTCGAAGCCTTTGCCGGTGGCGGGGCCCGCTTGAATGGGGAAATCATCGCCCCCAGCGCACGACAGGAAATTGCCGGGTGCCGGATGGCCGCTTTTGGCCCGATGTTCAAACACCCGGCATGGCCCGAACCCTGGCCTGAGATGGAAATCATCGACCGCAATTCCGTTGCCTACCGGATCGTGCTGGTGGCCAATGGTTTTGTGGATGCCTGCATTGCCCTCAACCCGAAGAATGACTGGGATCTGGCAGCTGCCGACCTGATTATCCGCGAGGCGGGAGGGGAAATGACGACCCACAGCGGGCAACCACTGATCTACAACAAGCCCGCGACCAAGCATCGTAGTTTTGTGGCTGCAGGGCCCACGCTGTATGCAGCCCTTTTTGAGCGTGTGGGAGCGTTGACGCTTCCCTAACAAACTCCGCCTATGTTGAAATTTCCAAAATACGTATTTTTTCAACCCAGACCGGTCTCTCCAACCCCGGTTTGGCAAGTCGGGTCGGTGACATTATGGCAGAGGAACAACTGCTGCATCTGGTATTTGGCGGAGAACTGGAAGACCTGGAAGGGTTCCGGTTTCAAAATCTCGACCAAGTTGACGTTATTGGGATTTTCCCCAACCACGCGGCGGCACAGGCTGCCTGGAAGAGCGCCGCCCAGCGAACCGTTGACAATGCGCACATGCGCTACTTCATCGTGCACCTGCATCGCTTGATGGACCCTGATGCCAGCCCGCACGAAAGTTAATTGGGGCGGCCAATAGGCCCTGTATAGCCCTTGGTCAAAACCCTACAAACCGCTTTTGTGGCTGATTGGCGTGGTGACGCATGGTCTGGCTCATGGTAGGCTCTGCCTCCCTTTCCGCCAGATAAGAGCTGATCTGTTGAGCACCAAGTTGAGCAACGCCGAGCCCCCTGTACGAGCCCTCGAAGCCGGCGCGGTGGCAGCACCCGATAAAGAGCAGAGCTCCAAGGGAGTTTCTCCCTCGGAAATAACGACGATGGAGGCGGTCAGACGCATCGCCGTCGATTATCTCAAGCCTCACAAGACCCTTATCATTATCGCCATTCTCGCCAATACCTTGATCGCTGCGACGACGAGTGTTCTGCCTTTTCTCATCGAACAGACGGTTGAACGTATTTTCGAGCAAAAACAGCAGGACATGCTCCTGCTCATCCCCTTGGCGGCGCTCGGTATTCAACTGTTGAAGGCCATATCCACCTATGGCTCCAATGTCATTATGGCATTCGTCGGACAGAGGATGGTCTCGACTATCCAGGTACAACTGTTTTCACGGCTGATGACCGGAGACCTTGGCTGGATTCAACAAACCCATTCCGGTCGGTTCATTTCAATTTTCATGACCGATGCCATCCGGCTGCGCGATGCCATGGCTCAGTCCATCGTCAACCTAACCCGACACCTACTGGTTCTGATTGTCCTCATTGGCTACATGTACTATCTGGACTGGTTGATGGCCGTCATGGTGACGGGCGTTATCCCGATCGCAGCGATTTTCATGCGACGGCTTGGCCGTAAAACACGCAAGGCGACAGGCAAGGGACTCGAAGAAACGGGCGCGCTTTCGACGCTCATTTCTGAATCCCTAAGTGGCATCCGYGTTGTCAAAGCCTATGGTCARGAARRYCACGAAATTGAYCGTGCKTCCYTGACCATCAATCGTGTGCTTGARCACATGATGAAGTCCATCCGTGCAAARGCWGCMGCTGGSCCYATCACMGAAGCACTGACCGGCATCGGCATTGCCGCGGTGATCGGATATGCGGGCTACCAGGCGATGAACGATGCCATGACCGCAGGCGCCTTTTTTGGCTTCATGGCTGCCGTCATGCTGTCCTATCAGCCGCTCAAAGCTGTGGCTAACCAACAGACGTTGCTTCAGGAAGGTGTCGCAGCCGCCGCGCGCCTCTTCCCCATATTGGATGTGAAGGCGAAAATCGTTGATCCGTCTGATGCGCGTTCTCTCTCCGTGACCGATGGAACCATCAGGCTGGAACATGTCACCTTTCTTTATGATGATGGCACCAAAGCGCTCAACGATGTCTCCATCGAAGTGCCCGCCGGACAAACCGTTGCGCTGGTCGGCCCAAGTGGTGCCGGCAAAAGTACAATCCTTAACCTCGTGCCTCGGTTTTATGATGTGAGTGCCGGGTCCGTGTCCATTGATGGACAGAATTTGAAGTCTGTTACTCTCAGCTCTCTGCGCGAAGCCAGTGCCTTGGTGACCCAGGAACCTTTCTTGTTTGATGACACGGTGCGGGCAAACATTGCCTACGGAAACCCGGATGCGTCTGACTATGATGTTGAAACAGCGGCAAGGCATGCCGCCGCACACGATTTCATCACAGCACTTCCCCTGGGCTACGACACACGGGTGGGAGAAGCGGGGCTCAAACTGTCCGGCGGTCAAAGACAGCGGGTCGCAATCGCTCGGGCGATGTTGAAAAACGCGCCGATCCTGCTGCTCGACGAAGCCACGTCTTCCCTCGACACAGCCTCTGAGCTACAGGTGCAAAAAGCACTACAGACGCTGATGCAAGGCCGCACGACGTTGGTCATTGCACACCGGCTTTCGACCATCATGCATGCTGACAATATCTATGTGATTGATGGCGGACGGGTCATTGAGCAAGGAACCCACACCGACTTGGTGGCGCGTGGAGGCCTCTACGCTGAGCTGTCACGGACGCAGTTCAGCCAAGACACATCAACCGTTCTGGCGGGGGAGTAGGATCACGCCCATGTCATTTCTCAAATCACTCGGCAAAAAAATCRTCAAGAACAGCACRCTCCARGCGGCGCTGGGRMTYTCYATYGCAAGCTATGTGAAACTGGTTCACCTCACCTGCCGCTTCACACAACGCCGCGCTGACATTCCAGAACGTTTCTGGTCGGAGGATGCCACTTTCATCTGCGCCACCTGGCACGGCCAGAACCTCATGCTGCCTCGCTTCTGGCATAATTGGCGCACATTGAAAATTATGGTCTCCAAACACGGTGACGGGGAAATCATCTCGCACCTTGTCAGACATTTAGGCCTAAGTTCGATTAGAGGATCCGGTGCACCTAAAGACCGGCCTGAAAAAATGAAAGGCAAAGGCGGGGCCGCCGCGCTGCGCCAGACGGTTCGCGCGCTCAAAAATGGCGCCTCTGTCGGACTGACTGTCGACATGCCTCCTGGGCCGAACCTCATTGCTGGTCTTGGCGTTGTCACCATGGCGCGGCTTTCCGGTCGGCCCATTGTTCCTATCGCCGCAACCACACGGGCGCGCCTTGTGCTTGGCAATACCTGGGATAAATTCACGATCCCCCTTCCGTTCAACCGCGGGGCAGTGGTCTGGGGTGATCCCATTTTTGTGCCTCGCGACGCGGATGCCGAGACAATGGAGACCTACCGCCAGCAGGTTGAAGACGCTCTCAATCAGATAACGCGGGAGGCGGATGCCATGGTCGGTCGCCTGTCATCGACAGCACCAACCCGTGGCGCAGAAACGCACAGGATAGGATAGAGACGTTGGAAGGTCCGCACCGCGATACGCTGGGTCTTTTTCTCTACCGGCGCCTTACCGGTGTTGGAGGCCCGTTCGCTGATTTTCTGCTGCGTCGGCGTCTTATTCAAGGGAAAGAGGATCCCGATCGGATTGGAGAGCGGCGTGGCATTGCCTCGCTGCCCCGCCCTGTTGGTCCCCTGATCTGGCTCCACTGCGCCAGTGTGGGAGAATCTCTTTCTGTCCTTCCCCTGATCAACCAACTGAGTGTGGCGCGTTCTGATCTTCGTTTTTTGGTCACCACGGGCACATTGACGTCAGCGCAGCTTATGGCTGACCGGCTTCCTTCCCATGCCATCCATCAGTTCATTCCCTTGGACCATCCTGCCTATTGCGCCCGGTTTTTCGCTCACTGGCAGCCTGACCTCGCGGTGATAATTGAATCCGAGTTATGGCCCAATCTAATCCTTGGCGCGAACGAACGAGATATACCGCTGGTTCTTGCCAATGCACGGTTTTCCGAAGGATCCTTCAATGGTTGGCGGCGCGCGCCCAAATCAATCGCCCGTTTGCTCGGCGCGTTTGAGATGGTGCTCGCACAGGAGGAGCAAACTGCCAAGCGCCTTCGCCTCCTCGGTGCCCCGCATGTATCCGTGCCCGGCAACTTGAAAGATGATGCCCAGCCGCTTCCTTTCAATGAAGACGATCTAGGCACGCTCCAACAGCAGCGAGGCACCCGCCCGTGCTGGCTTGCAGCAAGTACGCACGACGGCGAGGAAGCTCTGGTCGCGCGTGTCCATAAACAGCTAGTGCGCGACATTCCCGACCTCCTGACCCTCATCGCGCCGCGTCACCCGGCGCGGGGGACGACCATCGCCTCTGAGCTGCGCGGGCAAGGTCTCACTGTCGCCCAGCGCTCCAAAGGCGAGCTTCTCACCTCTGACACCAACATCTATCTCGCCGATACTCTGGGAGAGATGGGTCTGTTCTTCCGCCTTGCGCCTCTCGCCTTTCTGGGGGGGTCTTTCGTTGATGTAGGGGGACATAACCCTATGGAAGCGGCCCGGCTCGACAGCGCGATCCTGTTTGGCCCGAGCATGTATAATTTTGATGCTTCTGTAGAAGCCCTCACAGAGGCAGGTGCCGCGCGCCAGACGATGACAGAGGATGAACTGACGACTGCCGTTCAACACTTGCTCACTGATCAGGCGGCGGCAATGGAACAGGCAAAGAAAGGCATGGAGGTCGCGGCAAAATCATCCGGCACGGCGGCGCGCATGAGCGTATTGCTCACCCCCTTGCTTCCTCCCAAAATCGCAACCCCGTCGCCCATCCAGAGGGCCACATAATGCAGAGCCCCGATTTTTGGTATCCAGACGACCGGCCCTCGCTGGGCGCGAAGACGAAACAATTGCTTTTCGCTCCCGCTGCCTTTCTGTATGCGTCTGGTGCGCGTCTGCGCCAACGCATGACAGTGCCGGAGCGGATCAGCGTCCCAGTTATCTGTATCGGAAATTTTACGGCGGGCGGGGCGGGCAAGACGCCGGTTGCGGTTGCGGTGTGCGACCAGTTGAAGGCACTTGGAGAGCAGCCTCATTTCCTTAGCCGTGGGTATGGTGGCAGTGAAACCGGACCAACACGGGTTGACCCGACCCATCACACGGCCTCCCAAGTTGGGGACGAGCCCTTGTTGCTCGCCACCCATGCGCCTGCCTGGATCGCGGCAGACCGCGTTGCAGGCGCGTTTGCTGCAGAACAAGCAGGGGCGAGTGTTGTTGTACTGGATGACGGGTTTCAGAACCCCCGGCTGCACAAAGACATGTCGCTGATTGTCGTCGACACAGGTGTGGGCATTGGCAATGGATGTGTGATCCCTGCCGGGCCCCTACGTGAACCTCTCGCCCAAGCTTTGGCACGTACCACAGCGATTGTGGCTTTGGGGTCTGCCCCCCTGCCCGCCAACGTCGCGGAGGCCGCTACTGCTCACACCTGCCCCATTTTTAACGCACGATTGGAACCCGACGCTGATGCGGTTCAGGCGATCCAAGGTCAGGCGCTGATTGCTTATGCTGGGATCGGACGGCCGGAAAAATTCTTTACGACACTTCGCTCGCTCAATGCCGACATCAAAGTCACACGTGCATTTCCCGACCATCACGCGTTCACGGAACGAGACGCCGAAACACTGCTGCAACTCGCCGCCGATAAGAGTGCAAAACTTATCACCACTCAGAAAGATGCAATGCGCCTCCAAGCCCTGACGGGGGCTGCCGGTCGGCGGCTTCTTGAAGAAAGCCTTATTCTTCCTGTCTCAGCCCGATTTGGCGAGCTGCCCGCACTAGATACACTCCTGAGCAAACACCTGGCAGCCGCCCGAGCSAGMCAYAMSYAYNCCCMTSSKKSCMMAYKMASYRSMTGNCYTTRNGKRRSCRCNTMTRGTATAAGCGCACACTCCGTTCAACAGTAAGCTGGACCTTTACGTGAAGAACAAAGCCCTCAGATATCGACTGGAAGCCGCCGGGGCGCTGTTGCCGCTCGGTCTCTTCAAACTTCTGGGGCTTGAGGCCTCATCGGCGTTCAGCGGCTGGTTGTGCCGGACCATTGGGCCCCATGTCGGGGCGACACGCCGTGCGCGAAAAAACATCGAACGCGCGCTGCCTGACCTGTCTGCTAGTGAAGTCGATCAAATCATTCGTGATATGTGGGACAATATCGGGCGGACGATTGCCGAATATGCCCATCTCGATAGATTCCGCGAGCCCGCAAACCGCTCCCGCGTCTCTGTTAGAGGCATGGATCAATTGCTCGCTCTCAAAGATCGCGGAGCCCTGCTGGTATCTGGCCATTTTGCAAACTGGGAACTGATGCCACTGGCGGTGAACCTGAATGGACTTGAGGGGGGCGAGGTTTATCGCCATGCCAACAACCCCGCCATCAATAACTGGATCACCAAGCTTCGATCTCGGGCCATCTTCCCGGTACAGATTCCCAAAGGCCCAAAAGGGGCCCGCACTCTCATTCGCACAGTGCGCGAGCATGGCTTTATCTGCATGCTGGTTGACCAGAAAATGAATGATGGGATTGAGGCAACTCTGTTCGGTCGCAAAGCCATGTCTCCGGCGGCATCGGGAACCATGGCAACCCGCTACGGCATTCCCATTGTACCCGTGTCGATGAAGCGAACCGGTGGCGTTCATTTTGAACAAGTATTCCACGCGCCTATTGAGGTGAACATGGACGCCGACCCCAAACAGGAAACGGCGCGGATCACGCAGGTTCTCAATGATTTCCTGGAAGCAGAAATTCGGGCCAACCCAGCGCAATGGTTGTGGCTGCACAATCGCTGGCCTGCGGACGCTTAGCTGTTACTGAGCGTCGGCGCCGTTTTGTGGTCTCTCCAAAGGTGTGGGCGCGGGCATTTCACCTGCCAGCAAAGCCGGGTCGACATGCGCTGAGCGCCAGTACATGCGCCAGTCGAGGTGTGCCCCCGTCACGCGGCCGGTAGCACCAACCGCGCCGATAATGTCGCCTTGGACGACCTGTTCGCCGACCTCAACATCAACACTGCTCAAGTGCATCAATACGCTGATCAACCCCTGTCCATGATCGATGAAGATCAAACCTCCTTCAAAATAGAGGTCGGGTTCCGCAAGGGTTACAATTCCTGGTGCCGGAGCAACGATCGGCGTGCCGGTGGACGCTGCAATATCCACCCCATAATGAGGGCGACGCGCTTCCCCGTTGAAAAAACGGGCGAGACCGAAGGTCCCCGTAATTGTTCCCTTCACGGGCCAAATAAAATTTTCGGCAAACCAGTCTGCGTCCGTATCGCGCGGCCTGGCGGCTCGCTTGATAGCCCCTTCGCGGCGAATGCGCTCAAGTTGCTCCGCAGAAGGGCTGACATATCTTGAAGCCACCCCTTCGATGCGCTGAACGTCGTACTCGCGCACGGCCACTTCTATCAAGAGGCTCTCGCGTGTCTCATCGGGATATTCCAGATCAAGGTGGGCGGCGCTGGTATGGTCGCGGTCAAAACCGAAAACAAAGCGCCCTGTGTCTGACACCATGAGCGGCTCGCCATCCAGAACAGCCTTCGTCCCAACTTCGGTCAGACCGATAATAACCCCGCCCTGAATTGCCTCACCCATCAGTTCCACTCTGCTTTGCGCAGTGACAGGACTGATGGAAATAACAACACTCAGAAAAACCACGAGGGATGCAACGGCGGACCGGAAGCGAGCAGGTATGCCGATCATTTGCTGGCCATCAGTTCAAGCTCGCGCTTCAGCGCGGCGGCGGCATCCACATAGGGTTCTTGCCGGTCGGCATGCCAATAGCGCAGATCCTCCAGCAAAATACGCTCGCCCGTCACCGTACACAGCACATAGCTGCCACGGCGCACGACGTGGTATTCGCCGTCTCCATAGACGAGCTCTGCTTTGTTGCCGTTGAAATTATCTTCGTGCCGGTTCATGGGGTCCAATCTACTCTGTAACGCTGCGCCTGTCATGGACGCGCTGCAAATATGGTTTCCAGCGCCATTCAGCAGCGCCTAGAACAATTGGCCCTGGTTTACATTTTTTGGCTTGGACGAGCCAGCGGGCTTTTTAGCTGAAACCTTGCTTTCTGAAACTTTGGGCTTTCCTTGCTGAGGGCCAGATGGCCCCGATTGAGCAGCTGTTACGGCCAGCCGATCCCCCTTCGAGAATTCCAGCTCCAGTGCCTCCCCGATGGTAATTCCCGCCGAGCTTCGGACCGGGCTCCCTGCCCCGTCTCGGACCAACGCAAACCCCCGTTCCAGCACCCCTTGATAGCTATAGGAGTCCAGCAATCGCCCGGCCTGAGCCAGCCGCCCCCCCAAATCCCCCAAATGGCGCCGCTGGGCCTGCGCTGCCCGGCCTGCCAGCTCATTTGTCCGGTTTCGGCCCTGGGCCAGCGAAGAGGCAATAGGCCGGAGGGACAGACCTGCCGCAACCCGCTCAAAATGAGCGCGTTTGGCCCCAGCTGCTGCCCCCAGCCCTAGCCCCAGACGCTGACTCGCATGATCCAGCCGTTGCCCTGGGAGCGCCAACAGATCATCGATCTTTGGCAACCCCCGCGCGAGACTTTCCAGCCGTGCGCTCAACTCACTGACTTTGCGGGTCTCTGCCCGCACCAGACGCCTGGCATTGTCGAGAACCCGTACCACCAAGTCTGCGCGCACCGGCACCGCCATTTCTGCGGCTGCTGTGGGGGTGGGCGCTCGCTGATCGGCTGCGAAATCGAGCAGTGTTGTGTCCGTCTCGTGCCCGATTGCAGAGATGAGAGGAATATCGCTGGCGGCGGCTGCGCGGACCACAATTTCTTCATTGAACGACCACAGGTCTTCAATCGACCCGCCGCCTCGCGCAACAATCAGCAAATCGGGCCTGGGTACCGGACCACCCGGCTGCAACTTGTTGAAACCGTCGATTGCACGCGCCACTTCGTCTGCGGACTGCTCCCCTTGCACCCGAACCGGCCACACCAACACATGGCGGGGGAAACGATCCCTGAGGCGATGGAGAATGTCTCGAATAACCGCGCCGGACGGGCTGGTCACCACGCCGATCACCTGCGGCAGAAAGGGCAGTGGTTTTTTGCGAGAGGCGTCGAACAGACCTTCGGCAGCGAGCGCTTTCTTGCGCTGCTCCAGCAGGGCCATCAGAGCGCCAACACCCGCCAGTTCCATTTGTTCGATGACGATCTGATAGCGCGACTGGCCAGGGAAAGTTGTCAGTTTGCCGGTACAGACCACCTCCAACCCCTGCTCCGGCTTGATCTTGAGTTTGGAGGCAACACCTTTCCAGATAACCCCATTCAGGACCGATTTATCGTCCTTCAGGTCAAGATAGATATGCCCCGAGGCCGGGCGGCTGACCCTGCCGACTTCGCCTTTTACCCGCACATAGCCGAAATTTTCCTCCACCGTCCTTTTGAGGGCGAAAGAGAGTTCAGTGACGGAGAATTCATGGGCATTACCCGGTGCGGTTTCGGCATCCATGAGGATCGCGTTCTTTCGTCTAAACTGTTGTTACGTAGGGGATATTTGGGTAACACGCCTGTCTCCGGCGCAGTTTGCCGGAATCGCCGCCCATGATACAAGGAATGCCAAAGACCGCTATAAGGTCAGGCAGGGAATTCAAGGACCAACGTCGGATGAACGTTCTCATTATCGGCTCAGGCGGGCGCGAACACGCGCTGGCATGGGCTATTTCGTCTAGTCCCCTTCTGGGAGAACTATTCTGCGCGCCAGGCAATGCTGGCATTGCTGAGGTGGCCACCTGCGTTGACATGGGGGTCAATGACTTTGACGCCATCATCCAGTTTTGCGGTGAGAAAAGTATCGATTTTGTTGTGGTGGGTCCTGAAGACCCGCTGGTGAACGGTCTGGTGGACCGGCTGGATGCGGAAGGGATTAAATCCTTCGGCCCCACGGCTGCTGCCGCACAGTTGGAAGGCTCAAAAGGGTTCACCAAAGACCTCTGCGCCGACTACGACATCCCCACCGCAGCTTATGGGCGCTTTGCCAGTGCTGACGAAGCCAAAGCCTATGTAGAACTTCATGGCGCACCGATTGTGATCAAGGCTGATGGTCTGGCAGCCGGTAAAGGCGTCATCATGGCCGAAACAGAGGCGGAAGCTGAAGCCGCCATTGACGAGATATTCGGCGGCAAGTTTGGCGGTGCCGGAGCGGAGATTGTCATTGAGGAATGGCTTGAAGGCGAAGAAGCCAGCTTCTTTGCCCTGTGTGACGGCGTCAACGCCGTACCTCTCGCCAGCGCCCAGGATCACAAACGTGTGGGCGAAGGCGATACCGGCCTCAACACTGGCGGCATGGGCGCTTATTCCCCCGCCCCCGTTATTTCGATCAGCATGACGTTTGCGGTGATGGACAGGATCGTCAAACCAACCCTGGCGGCGATGGCGGAAAAAGGCATGCCGTTCAAGGGTGTGCTTTTTGTAGGCCTCATGATCACCCGGTCCGGCCCTCAGCTCATTGAATTCAACGTGCGTTTCGGGGACCCCGAATGCCAGGTTCTGATGGCACGCCTGATGTCTGATCTATTGCCTGCCCTGGTGGCCTGCCATGATGGGACCATCGATCAAATTGATCTGGAGTGGAACGATGATGCGGCTCTGGCCGTTGTCATGGCCGCAAAAGGATATCCGGAAGCGTATGAGAAAGGCTCAGAGATCAAAAATCTCTCTGAGGCGGGCGCGGCAGAAGGCATTGAGATTTTTCACGCTGGCACAAAACGCGACGGCAACAAGATCACAGCCATTGGGGGCCGTGTGCTCGCAGTGACAGCGCTGGGTCGCACTGTATCGAAAGCACAAGCACGTGCCTATCAAGCGGTTGACGCCATTGACTGGCCACAGGGATTTAGTCGGCGCGACATTGGCTACCGAGCCGTCGCCCGGGAAAAGAAGTCTGCATAATTGTTTTAAAAAAATGAGGGAGGTGGGTCGATGAGTGAACCCGAAACAACCGGTCGTCAGGAAACATTTTCCGGCACGCAAGACGTGATGGAGCAACATCGGTTTGATGAGAAAATCCTGACGGATTATCTCAACGCGCATGTTGAAGGCTTTGAAGGACCGCTTACTGTGCGTGAATTCAAAGGGGGTCAATCCAATCCGACCTATCAATTGATAACGCCCAATAAAAAATACGTTTTGCGGCGCAAACCGCCGGGGAAGCTGCTGCCGTCTGCGCATGCTGTTGACCGGGAATACAAGGTCATCACCGCGTTGGGTACGATCAACTACCCCGTCCCCAAAACTTATGTGATGTGCAATGACGAGAGCATTCTGGGAACTATTTTCTATGTCATGGACATGGTGGAAGGTCGCATCCTTTGGGAGCCGCTGCTTCCAGGAATGACGCCCGACCAGCGCCGTGCCATCTATGCCGCTGAAAATAGGGCGATCGCGCAGCTTCACCTGGTTGATTATGAAGCGATTGGTCTTGGCGACTTTGGCAAGCCGGGCAACTATTTCGCACGGCAGATTTCGCGCTGGTCAAAACAGTATGTCGCGTCTGAAACTGAATCCATTCCTGAGATGAACAAGTTGATGGATTGGTTGCCCCACAATATTCCGGATGATGATGCGACCAGCATTGTTCATGGTGACTACCGGCTGGACAATATGGTGCTGCACCCCACCGAAGACAGGGTGACCGCCGTTCTTGATTGGGAACTCTCAACGCTTGGGCATCCGCTCGGGGACTTCACCTATCACATGATGCAATGGATCATGCCGAGCGGTGGACAGTCCGCCGGGACGGCCACATTGATGGACTCCAACCTCAGCGACCTTGGCATCCCGTCGCTCGACGAATATGTCGCCATGTATTGCGAACAGACCGGGCGCAAAGGGATCGATAATGTGGACTATTACTTCGCCTACAATCTCTTCCGCCTGGGCGGTATTTTGCAGGGCATTGTCGGCCGGGTGCGTGATGGCACTGCAGCCAGCGAACACGCCACCGATACAGGTAGCCAGGTGCGCCCTCTTGCGGAACTTGGTTGGTATTATGCGCAAAGAGCGGGCGCTGTCGGATAGTCCCCACTTCTAGAAAATTGAGGCCGGGCGCTGGTTTGCCCGGCCTTTTTTTGACTCCTTTGCATGCGTCGACCTGAGTTGCTATGCCTTTCAAAAGAAAAATTGGGAGCAGGCAATGAGTGATCCAACACAAGCAGATGCAGAGACTGTTGATATTCGCGCGGCACATCGATTTGACGTCGGGCAACTGGAAGATTTTTGCCGTGCCAACGTTGATGGGTTCACCGGCTCGCTGGAGGTTCGTCAATTTTCTGGCGGGCAGTCGAACCCCACCTTCCTGCTCACCGCAGGTGGAAAACGCTATGTCATGCGCAAAAAGCCACCTGGGATACTGCTGGCCAGCGCGCATCAGGTAGACCGTGAATACAARGTSATGAARGCGCTTGCYCARACCGATGTGCCSGTKCCSAYCATGCGSGCSYTGTGTATGGACSYSGAKRTSATCGGGACCGARTTYTACGTYATGGACCAYCTGGATGGTCGGGTYTTGCGCGAYCCRCAGCTGCCGGGMYTYWVYAVBKWAGMWMRCSRSMYYAWWWACKRYYRRWTKWMBKMWAMKCKGVSDWRRYYYYMMRCSKTMAAATAYGCGGAGATCGGTCTRGAAGATTTTGGCCGCCCGGGAAATTATTATGCGCGGCAAATTGGACGTTGGATCAAACAATACCGCGCGGCTGAAACCGAACATGTGCAGCCCATGGAAGACTTGATCACCTACCTGCCCGAAAACATTCCCGACGATGACATGACGAGCATTGCACATGGAGACTACCGGCTGGAGAACACCATGTTCCATCCGACAGAACCGAAGCTAATCGCGGTGCTCGACTGGGAGCTCTCCACCATTGGCCATCCGCTGGCAGACCTTGCCTACAATTGCATGCTCTATCATTTCAACAGCCCAAGTCAGGGAACGATCATGGGCCTTGACTATGAGAGAACGGGCATTCCCAGCGAGGCTGATTATGTGGCGGCCTATTGCCAGCGGACGGGAAAGAGCGAGATCATGGATTGGGATTTTTATCTGTCTTTCTCAATTTTCCGCCTGGCCTCGATCACACAAGGTGTCTACAAGCGCGGCCTTGATGGAAATGCGAGCTCGGATACAGCATCACAATATGGTGATATGTGCCGGCGCTTGGCTGAAACGTCATGGATGATTGCACAAAGGAATAATTAACCATTCCACCATGGTCCGTTTTAACGGTTCCTTACGCTGACTTCCCTACATTTTTGACAGGAAGAAGATTTTCCGCATGCCGCGGTAAATCTGACAGGTCAGGGGAAGTCCGATGTCGGACGAAATCCAAACGCCAGATGAGACTGCCGGCGCAGATAGTCTGGCGCGCGAGCCATCATTTTTTGAAGCGTTACTTGCCAATACAAGTGACGTCATAACCGTGCTCGATGCCAAAGGCATCATCACCTATCACAGCCCCGCAATTCAGAACATGCTGGGTGCCGCACCCGGCGACAGCATTGGATTGCATGCAGCAGATATCGTGCATCGTGATGATCAAGACCAGGTTGCAAAAGGCATCCAATCGTCCATTGATAACCCGGATAGCCATGGGATAAACACATTTCGACTGCCGCACGCCAACGGTACCTGGCGCTGGATTGAGGCTGACGTCAGAAACCTGCTTAGTGACCCAAGCATCAACGGCATATTGGTGGTGTGCAAAGACATCACAGACCGGCGGCGCCTTGAAGAATATTTGTCGATCGCAGAACAAACAAGCGCGATCAGCACCTTCCGGTGGGAACGCGAAACCCAAATCGCAACAGTATCAGAAGCGACCGCATTGGTACTTGGACTGACAACACACCATGCGACTGTCGGCAGTGGAGATTTCTCCAATCTCCTTCACCCCGACGACGAAAAAAACGCACTGGAAACTGTCTGGAATGCGATGCGTGATCGGGCTCCCTTCACGCTCCATGTGCGCCTTAAACATGGTGACGGGTCCTATCGAAATTTTACGCTTCACGGATTTCCGGAGTTGGGCGAAGGCGGCAAGGTCGTTGCCATTTTTGGCATCCTTGATGATGTGACGGAAGAGCTCAATACGAAACTCGCCTTGCAGGAGACAGAGGCTCAGTATCGGCTGATTGCTGAACATTCTGACGACATGCTCGCGCGCCATACGCCCGATGGGCACATTACCTTTCTCTCCCCCGCCGCCAAAAAGGTTTTGGGCGTCGACCCTGATGCCCTGATCGGTCAGGACATGGTCCAATTCATACACCATGATGATCGTGACGAAGCGCGTGAGGCCATAGAAAATCTCAGCGCGTCATCAGACAGCGCGCGGCTGACATTCCGGCTCCAGCATCTGGATGGACATTTTGTCTGGTTTGAATCAACCCTCCACGCTGTCTTTGACGAATTTACGGGCGAGGTTGTTGAGGTGATCGCGGTTACACGCGACATAACAGAACGCAAAGGTCACGAGCAAAAGCTGCTGGAGGCGCGCGAGCGCGCGGAGGCGGCAAACCGGGCCAAATCAAGTTTCCTCGCCAATATGAGCCATGAGCTTCGCACACCCCTCAACGCCATCATTGGGTTTTCAGAAATTCTGAAGCGCGAAATGTATGGACCACTCGGAGATGCCAATTACTCCGATTATGCAGGCCTTATCCACGATTCCGGATCGCATCTTCTCGATTTGATCAATGACATTCTGGACATGTCAAAAATTGAAGCCGGGAAAATGGATATCAACATAGAAGAGCTGGACCTTGCCGATATCGCGAGATCAAGCATTCGGTTCGTTGAACCAAAATCCACCGAGAAAAATCAAAATGTGCTGTTGGAGCTGGAACCCGGTGTGGAAAATGTTCCCGTTGAGGGAGACATGCGCGCAACGAAGCAAATCCTCCTCAATCTTCTGTCAAACGCGGTCAAATTCACCGGCGACGATGGAACAATCCGCGTCACCATTCGGTCGTTGGCTGATGCGGTGGAAATTGCCGTCGAAGACAGCGGCATGGGCATAGCGCCTGACGACATTGCCAGGATCATGCAGCCGTTTGAACAAGTGGTTGGAGAATCATCTATCGCGGAGGAAGGCTCCGGCCTGGGCCTTGCCCTGACCAAGTCATTTTGTGATCTGCAAAATGGAGGATTTTCACTGGAGAGCACCGTGGGAACCGGCACACGGGTTGCCGTTACACTTCCAAAAGTAGGTGCCCGCGCCGCAGCTGTCAGCGCCTAAAATCCGCTACTCGCTCGCCATCCACAGGGCTTCGAACAAAGTGCCTTGTACATTTGCATAGCCATCACTCTCAATAATCAGACCGTAATTCTCCTTCTCTGACGAGATGACGGCGACCTGATTGTCGTAGATGAATGTTGTCATCGTGAGCGGAGCGGGAGTTGGTGTATAGCGGACCTCGCGACGTTCCTCCTCACTGCTCGCCCAAATATCATCTACTTCTTCGCTAGCGGCTCGAATAACGCGCAGTTTTTTTTTCCCCGCAACACGTTTTTCTACAAACCGGGAGAGCTCTTCCTCGCCTGGAAAACATAGAAGCTCCTTCATTGAGAGCATGCCACGCAACGTGTCCGTCTTTGCCAGAAGGATGGTGTTCAGCACTGTTCGAATACCCTCAACACCTTCATACAGGCGAAAACGCGGCCCCTTCATCCCACCTGCATAGACAGAGCGTAGTTCTGGCAATAGATCAGCAAGTGCCGCGCGCCGATCATCCAGATTGCGCAACAAAACATCTGGGTCTTCTGCCACGACGTGAGTGCGCCCCGCTTTCTGGATCTGCGTCACCACTCCCTCGTCCCGTAACTTTTCAAGCAGGGCATACCCCGTTGTGCGCGTGACCCCACAAAGGCGGGCGACGTCTTGGACGCTTGCCTCACCCAGCTCAAGCGCAGCCAGATAGAAGCGCGCCCGCTTTCCACTAATCCCGATGCGCGCCAGACCTACTTCGTATTTGTCGAAATTTTCTGACAACATTCAGATACCTTCTAGTGTTGACTCTTCTTTATTTACAACATTATTCTCCGAATAATACGACGTTCGGGTTCAAAAATCGAAATATTGTCTGTTTTTTTTGACACATATGGAAGCACTATGCAAGACATCTTGATCACTTCAGGCCTGGCTCAAGTCACCTTCGCCGTCTTACTGGGGTGGCCTCTAACCGGGCTCCATGCTGGCATGAAGCGCGTGGGGCCCCTCGTCAACGCGAGGCGGGTTCTGCAAGCGCACTTGGACAATATCTTCATGGGGATATTGCAAATGATCATCGCCACTGTTTTTCCCGAATTGCCGGTCATTGCCGGCTGGATGCTGCTCGCAGCCTCCTGGAGCAATCCCCAGCTTTTTCTTTATCAAGCAACGACCAAAGGACAAGGCCAGTCGCTTCCCGGCATTACCGTCATAGCCTTTGTTTCCTTTTCCATTATGACCGTAGCCTATCTCTGGCTGCTGACCGCGTGGCTCCAACGCTGACAAATCACGAGGCGAAAATGAAATGACCGAGAAAAATCAAAAAGTACGCGTCGCAGCTCTTCAGATGGAAGGACGTGTGGCTGACATCCCCTTCAACCTGGATCACATCTCCAAACTCATTGACGAGGCCGGGGAGAAAGGTGCGAAGATTATCGCCGTGCCGGAGTTTTTCACCACGCGCATTGTCTATGACGAACGCCTGTTCGAGTGCTCCCTGCCTCCAGAAAACCCCGCACTTGAAATGCTGAAAGCAAAGGCTGCGCGATATCACGCGCATATTGGCGGCTCCTATCTGGAGATGCGTGATGGGGATGTCTACAACACCTATGTGCTCGTCGAGCCAGATGGGACAGTCCATCGCCACGACAAAGACCTACCCACAATGGTTGAAAATGCCTTCTATGTCGGGGGCTGTGACGACGGGCTGCTGGAGACCAGTATTGGAACAATTGGCGCGGCGGTCTGTTGGGAGATGGTGCGCAGCCAGACCCCAAGACGACTTGCAGGCAAGGTAGACCTGCTTATGACAGGCAGCCACTGGTGGAGCGGACCCGGCTGGAAGCCGTTCAAAAAACTAGAAGAAGGATTTAATCCGGGGAACATGCGCATGATGCACAAAACGCCCGGAAAACTTGCGGCGCTGATCGGTGCCCCTCTCCTGCACGCCGGACATACGGGTGTTCTGGAAGGAGGGTTTTTGATTGTTCCAGGAACACGATTGAAGGTCGGTACACGCACCCAGCTTACAGGCGAAACACAAATCGTCGACGGCGAAGGAAAATTATGTGCGCGGAAGAAATTTGATGAAGGTGCCGGGGTCATTGTGGCAGACATTGCCCTAGGCCGTCGTCAACCCAGAGCCACTATCCCCGACAGGTTCTGGCTACCACCAAAAATGGGACTGGGTGGCCTGCTGTGGCATCACCAAAATGCGTGCGGCAAAAGTGCGTACAAATGGGCGAAGCGCACCGGACGTCTGAAAACCTATGATTTTGAAAAAAACTCAGTGCTCTGAAATAGAGGCCGGCTGATCTCAGCCGCCCATTTTTTCTTTGAACGCTTTTTCCAACTCATCATGGACCTTGGCAACTGCAGGGTCGCTGAGGGTCTGGGTGTAATAGTTATGCACCACCGGTGTTTCGCATAGAACACATTCGCGCCCGAACAGAGGGGTGATCTTTGATGCAAAGAACAACATCGGAACCAGAGCGCAATCAGCCAAAGAAAGCTTGTCGCCGACAGCGTATTTCGATCCATCCAAGTAGTGGGCAAGCCATCCCAAACCCTTGTCGAGTTCTACAAAAAGATATTTGACGAGTTCTGGATCACGGCCTTGCGGATTGATTTGCCCAAATAGTTTGCCCAACGCAAGCATGATGTACAGATCGCCAAGCCTGGCCAGAAGCCGGGCTTTCGCTCTCTCCTCAGCCCCGTCGGGCATGAGAGAGATGGCTGTTTCGACCTCTTCGATATACTCAGAAATCACCTCGGATTCCGGGATCATGAGGTCATCTGCCGCCAGAATTGGAACTTTGTGCATAGGCGATAAAGCTGCAAATTCCTCGGCGCTTATGGCGCCTGGCATCTCAAGAATCTCAACATCGAGGCCCTTGGCGTAAATCTGTATGCGGCATCGCGCAGCAAACGGCGACAGATCACTGTTGTATAGCCTGTATTTCATCCGTTCCTCCTATTCTGCGGCGGGCCGAAAAAAGCGACCGAAACCCATGTGGACCCGGTCGCTCTTAACTTCAAGGCCTAAGAGCAGTCTGCGCTTGGGAAAACCCCGGCAAATGCTCTCTTTTGGCCAATGGATTACTCGGCAGCTACCTTCAGCTGTTCCTTATATTTGCGGAATTCCAGCTTCGCGATTGTGCGTGCATGAACCTCATCTGGACCATCTGCAAGCCGCAGCGTCCGCATGGATGCATAAGCACGGGCCATGCCGTAGTCCGTGGTCACACCACCGCCACCATGCGCCTGGATGGCATCATCGATGATCTGCAGCGCCATATTTGGTGCATGAACCTTGATCATTGCGATTTCTGCGCGGGCAATTTTGTTACCCACTGTATCCATCATGTAAGCCGCTTTGAGCGTCAGCAGACGAGCACATTCGATATCGATCCGGGCGCGCGCGATACGTTCTTCCCAGACAGAATGCTCCGCAATGATTTTGCCGAATGCAGTACGCGACAAAAGACGCTTGCACATGGCTTCCAGAGCCCGTTCAGCAACACCGATCGTACGCATGCAGTGATGAATACGTCCAGGTCCAAGACGACCTTGTGAAATTTCAAATCCACGGCCTTCACCAAGCACAATGTTCTCAACAGGAACACGCACGTCTTTGAGAATAACTTCCGCGTGACCGTGCGGTGCATCGTCGTATCCAAAGACCGGCAGCATACGAACGACTTCGATGCCAGGTGTGTCTAGGGGAACAATAACCTGGGATTGCTGACGATAGAGGTCAGCTTCTGGATCGGTCTTGCCCATAACGATCGCCACTTTACAGCGTGGATCACCCATCCCAGAAGACCACCATTTGCGGCCGTTGATGACGTATTCGTTGCCATCACGCTCGATGCGGGTTTCGATGTTGGTCGCATCAGAAGATGCCACGTCCGGCTCGGTCATCAAGAAGGCTGAGCGAATTTCTCCGTTCAGCAATGGTCCGAGATATTTCTCTTTCAGGGTATCGTTCGCATACCGCTCAAAGACTTCCATGTTGCCTGTGTCAGGCGCTGCGCAGTTGAAGACTTCTGACGACCAGCCAACACGGCCCATGATTTCGCAAAGCGGCGCATATTCCAGATTGGAAAGACCGCCGCCCAGCTCAGATTCAGGAAGGAAGAGATTCCACAGGCCCTGTTCTTTTGCTTTGGGTTTCAGATCCTCAAGAATTTGTGGCACCTGCCATGGATTTCCTTCCGCACGGAAAGCTTCCATCTGATCCACATAGGTCTGTTCATTGGGGTGGACATATTCATTCATGAACCGCTCAAGGCGGTCAATGAGTTCACGAGTTTTGTCGTTATAAGCAAAATCCATGATAGCTCCCTTTCTTGTTCTCTTGTTGTTCTTGTGGGAGCCTATCCATCAGCCCCCACCAATATCAATGGAGGCACTTTACCTCTTTGTTGGTGTGGAATCACGCAAATAGAGTCCGACTCTGGCATCAAAGCTGGGGATAAGTTTATTCCCGGCGTTCCGCGAAAAACCGCTGAAGCAGGGCGCGCGCTGGTTCCTCTGACAATCCGCCGTAAACCTCTGGTCGGTGATGACAGGTTGCTTGAGAAAAAAAGCGCACCCCGTGATCCACCCCGCCGCCCTTCTCATCCGCTGCAGCATAATAAAGCCGCCGAAACCGGGCAAAAGAGATCGCGCCTGCGCACATAGTGCAGGGCTCCAAGGTGACGTATAGATCGCATCCGATCAGCCTCTCGCTGTCCCGTTTTGCAGCGGCCTGCCGGATGACTAAAAGTTCGGCGTGAGCTGTGGGGTCCTTCAGTTCAAGGGTCCGGTTTCCCGCTTGGGCGAGAACAATCCCCTTTTCATCCACGATCACGGCCCCGACGGGGACCTCGCCCCGTGCTGCTGCCGCTTCCGCCTCCGCCAGGGCAAGCGCCATTGGATTTAGCTGCTTGGGATTTGGCCCCTTGGATCCCGATGTCTGCTCATTGTTGCCCATGGGCGGACCCTGCCGTTTTCGCCGGTATGCCGTCAAGGGCCCCGGAGACGTCGCAAGACCCATCCGCGCCCTAATTCTTTCGTACCCTCTCGCAATTCCTGCTATTGAAATGCCATGAACGCACCCACCACACCTAAAGACGAGCCACCAAAAGGCGACCGCATTGCCAAGGTTCTTGCGCGCGCAGGCGTCTGCTCGCGTCGTGACGCTGAACGGATGATCCTGTCAGGTCGGATATCGGTTAACGGCACCGTGCTTGAGAGCCCGGCGCACAACGTCACAGACAAAGACAAAATCCTTGTGGATGGCAAACCGCTGCAGGCATCGGAACCCACCCGGGTGTGGCGCTACCACAAGCCTCGAGGGCAGGTCACAACCGCACGCGACCCGGAAGGGCGCACCACCGTCTTTGACTCTCTCCCTAAAGATCTGCCGCGGGTCATCAGCATTGGCAGGCTTGACGTGAATACCGAGGGACTTTTGCTCCTGACCAATGATGGGGCTCTTGCACGGAAACTCGAACTCCCCGCCACCGGATGGGCACGGCGCTACCGGGTGCGGGCACATGGACGAACCAATCAGGCCAAGCTGGATACCTTGCAGAAAGGTATCAAAGTGGATGGTGTGCAGTACGGCCCCATTCAGGCCAAGCTGGAGCGCGACAAGGGTGCCAATGCCTGGATCGCGATGACTTTGCGGGAAGGCAAGAACCGCGAGATCAAGCGCGTCCTCGAAACGCTGGGCCTTGACGTTAACCGGCTGATCCGAACCTCCTTCGGTCCTTTTCAGTTGGGTGATCTGGCAGAGGGCGCTGTTCAAGAAATTCCCGCTCGTGTTCTCGCCGATCAGCTTGGTGAAACGGACAGGAAAAAAAATCAAGCCAAAGCCAGCGGCAACTCGTCGGAGGCCGATGGCACCACTGGAGGTGGTGGCAGGGCCAGTTCGAAATCAAAATTGAAACTCAAATCACGGCCTGTCGCCAAAGGCAAAAAAGCTTTCAAGAAACGTAAAACCGTTGTTGATCATTCAGCTTCTGACGGCAAAAAATCAACAGGCGGCAAGCGTCGCGGCTCTGCGAAGCCAGGCACAAGAAATAAAGGCTCCCATGCGGATCGTCGGCGGTGATTTGAGAGGCAGGCGGCTACAGGCGCCAGAGGATGGACGCGTGCGGCCGACCAGCGACCGTATTCGCGAAGCCTTGTTCAATGTCTTGGCTCACGCCGACTTTGGTGATTTTTCCCTTCAGGATGCCCGTATCCTTGATCTCTTCGCGGGCACCGGGGCGCTTGGCCTGGAGGCCCTGTCCCGAGGCGGTAGTTTTGCGCTGTTTGTGGATGATGATGCCACCTCCCGGGGGCTGATCCGCACCAATGCAGAAACGCTGGGGYTGACCGGACGCACAAAAATCTATCGCCGGGATGCAACCAAGCTAGGCCCCCGCGCGGCCAGCGCCGGCCCTGCATTTGATCTCGTGTTCATTGATCCACCTTATGGCAAAGGATTGGGCGAGCGGGCCCTGGCTGATCTGCTCGCGGGCGACTGGCTTTGTCCTCACGCGGTCGTGGTGTTGGAAGAAGACAAGGGCGTCGATGTGCCGGTGCCGTCGGGATTTGTTGAGTTGGACCGGCGCAACTACGCGACGACGCAAGTCATCATCATGACCCTCGGTGAGTAAACCTTTTCGGTTTCGCTAGCGCCTGCCAAACAGCCGTTCAATATCTGCAAGTTTCAGTTCGACATATGTCGGCCTGCCATGATTGCACTGGCCGGAATGGGGTGTCACTTCCATCTCGCGCAACAGCGCATTCATTTCCTCAGCATTGAGCCGCCGCCCTGCCCGCACCGAGCCATGACACGCGATGGTGCTGCACACTTCTTCCAGCCGCTCCTTCAGCGATAGAGCCTCATCCAGTTCGACGAGATCATCTGCAAGGTCTCGCACCAATCCGGACACATTCAGCTTGCCCAACAAGGCAGGTGTTTCTCGAACGACCACCGCACCCTCACCGAATTTTTCCAAAACAAACCCAAGCTCCGCTAGCTCATCAGCGCGGCGCGACAGGCGTTCAGCGGCGTCGCCGTCCAGTTCCACCACTTCGGGGATCAGCAACATCTGGCGTGTCAGGCCGTTTGCCGCAATCGCTTTTTTCATACGTTCATAAACAAGCCGTTCGTGGGCAGCGTGCTGATCGACGATCACAATGCCGTCTGCGGTCTGGGCGATAATATAGGTTTCGTGCACCTGCCCGCGGGCAATGCCCAGCGGTTGATTGGGAATATCGGGTATGGCTGCATTTTCGGGTTCAACCCGCGCGCTCGCCCCAAATTCACCTGACCAGTTTTGCTGCGGCGCACCTTGATCATAGGGTCTTTGCGCAGCCGCGTGCGCCTGGAGGGTAGAAGGCGAGACCCAGTTTCTGCCGCCGTCCTGCCAACCCGCCTGACTGTTTTGAACTGTCCCGGCTCCTTCGGGTTGCAAAGCGCCTAGAGCCGTCTCGGCCACGGTTGTCGAAGCCCTGTGTCCGGCAGCGGCAAGCGCCTGACGCAATGCCCCAACGATCAAGCCACGCACAAGTCCGGCGTCGCGAAAGCGCACTTCGGTTTTGGCCGGATGTACATTCACATCCACCTGAGCTGCATCGATTTCCAGAAACAGCGCCACAACGGGATGTCGCCCCCGCGCCAGGAAATCCATATAGGCGCCGCGAACCGCTCCCGTTAGCAACTTGTCACGCACCGGGCGCCCGTTCACAAACAGATATTGGTACTGCGCAGTTCCCCGGTTGAATGTCGGTAGACATGCATAACCGGTCAGGCGAACATTCTCGCGACCGGCTTCAACTCGTAGCGCGTTAGCCGCGAAATCGGCCCCCATGATGGCTGACAGCCGCGCCAACCTTGCTTCAAATAAATCACCATGCGCCGGTGGTAGGCGCAGCATGTTCCGCTCGCCGCTGGTGAGAGAAAAGCCCACGCCCTCGTGCGCCATCGCCAATCGCTTCACGACGTCGGAAACGGCCTGGGTTTCAGCGCCATCTGACTTCAAAAATTTCAGACGGGCGGGCGTTGCATAAAAAAGATCGCGCACCTCGATGCGTGTGCCAGCGTGCCCGGCTGCGGGTTCCACGAGCCCAAGCTTTCCCCCCTCGACAGACAGGTGCGACGCCGTTTCCGCCGCCTTCTCCCGGGTGGTCAGACTGAGCCGTGCCACAGCACCGATGGAGGGAAGTGCCTCCCCCCGGAAACCCAGCGTATCAATGTCCTGCAGATTTTCGCGCCCGTCTTCTGCCTGCTTGAGTTTGGATGTCGCGTGGCGTTCCACCGCAACCAGCACATCGTCTGCGCTCATGCCACAGCCATCATCGCTGATCCGGATCAGATCACGCCCGCCCCCGACAATCACGATGTCAATTTGGGAAGCGCCCGCATCAATCGCGTTTTCAACCAGTTCCTTGACTACACTGGCAGGCCGCTCCACGACTTCGCCCGCAGCGATGCGATTGATCGTTCCCTCGCTCAGTCGACGAATGCGGTTCACTCAGGCCTCCGGGTTCTCAAGGTCGCTTAGCAGCGTGCCAGATAGGCCCGCGCCAAGTCTTTTCCTTCTTCCACCGCTGGTTGATCATAGGGATCGACCCCGATCAGATCGGCGACAAGAATCGTCTCCAGCATAAAGTGCATCAGGAGGGCGCCCAAATTCTTTTCGTCCAGGTCTGGAAGCCGGAGTTCCCTGACCGGTCGGCCATTTTTGGCCAAAGTCTCGATTGTGGCGCGTTGCTCCACTTCCAGCAGGTCACCCATGGTTTTGCCTGCAAAAGCCCCTAAAGGCCCCTTTGTAAAAGCGGGATCTGGAAGCTGCCCCTCCCCAGCCACATCGCGCGTGATGATGGTATGCAGCTTGTCGTTGGGGCCTGCGAGGTAAAGTTGCAATTGGCTGTGCTGATCGACAGGTCCAACGCCTGCCAATGGGGTCAGCCCTTTTCCATCTTTTCCGAGGCTTTCCCCCCAGAGTTGCCGGAACCACAGACCCATTCTTTGCAGCCTGTCGTCGTAGACGGTGAGCGCGCTCATACCAATATTACGCTCTTCAAGCATTCCAACGGTAACAGCCGCACAGGTAATGACTGGTGCAGCTGTGTCTGAAAATGTCGCAGAAATCGTCTGTACAGCGCCCTCGCGCAAGGCCACGGGATCAAGGCCGAGAATGAGCGCTGGCAGCAAGCCAGTATTGCTCAAAACCCCAAAACGTCCTGCCAGCAGCCCATGGGGTAGAACGGAAAAACCCAGGTCCTCTGCGACCGTTGAGAGCGGGTTTTGAGTACCCGGCGTGGTCAGGACACCAAAATGGTGCTTCATATATTTACCGCCGCCAGCCTTTTCGATCGCCGTCATGGCAGCCAACATCTGGGATAGCGGCTCTGCGGTGCCTCCCGATTTGGAAATCACCAGAAACCGGGTTGTCCGCAGATCACAGGAAGCCAACAAACGTTCGAAGGTGAGCGCATCCAGATTTTCGGGCATGTGCACTCTGGGCTGACCCTCTCGCGGTCGATAGCCCGGAAGTCCCCAGCCAGAGAGTTGCGCAAGTGTCTGCGCCCCCAGGCTTGAGCCCCCAATGCCGAGGATGATCAGATCAGACGTATCTTTGCAGAGATTTTCGGCGAAGCCCTGCATCGCAGCAATGTCTTCGCGCTCACCCATCAGTCGGGTAAGCACAAAATCACCTGCTTCGTGATGATCTTTCAGGCGTGATGCAGCACCGACAGCCCGCGTTAGTGCCGCCTCATATCCTTTTTGGGACAGGCCGCCACTGCCGATCACTGTCTCTAAAGATCGACTAATGTCACACGCATACATGGATTGGTCCGCCAGAAAGCCCCTACGATGCTTGAGCCTACCCAAAATGAGTTACTGAAACCACCCGCCCSNTCACGGTTATTCGGTGGCGGTTAGTCCCTGCGGTTGCCCGACAACAGTAACGATCAAATTGTCGGGGGCGAACAGACGAGCGGCCACACGTTGTATATCTTCCAGGGTCACGGCTTCGATCTGAGCGTTGCGGCGATCGATATAATCGATCCCCAGATCATTTTGCCAAATGGCCACAAGCTGTCTCGAAATTTTGCCATTTGTGTCAAACCGCAAAGGATAGGAYCCCGTGAGGTAGGTCTTCGCRTCCCTCAGTTCCTGCTCGGTCACACCATCTGCCGCAAGCCTGGAAAGCTCGGAGCGGATTACATCAAGCGTTTCAGCCACGCGCGAATTTTCTGATGCCACCCGGCCCAGAAACAGCGATGCATGCCTCAGAGGGTAGAGATAGGTCGACACGGAATAAGCTAACCCACGCGTTTCCCGCACCTCAATCATGAGCCGTGACGAAAAGCCTCCGCCACCTAAAATGTAATTCATCACATAGGCGGGGACGAAATCACCATCCGCTCGTGCAACCCCTTCATGCCCAAAGAGAACAATGCTCTGAGGCATTTCCCGCTCGATAATTGCAAGATGGGCCGCCGGTGTGACTTCAGCTCCCGCCACTTCTGGCAATTGAGACGTTTGCGACAGCGCGCCGAAAGTTTCGTCTAGTAAACGCTTCAGTGTCTCAGCATCAATATCTCCGACGACGGCAATTTTCAGATTGTCCCGCGCCATCAGTTTTCGTTGGTGAACTGCAAGTGCGTCCCGTGTGAGGCCTGCAACCGTGGTCAGTGTGCCCTTTGACGGCCGTGTGTACCCGTGGCCCGGCACAGCCAGATTGTACCAGGCGTCAGCCACCATACGGTCTGGACTTTCAGCATCGCGCGTGATCGCCACTTCCAATTGACGACGGATGCGTTCCACAGCTTCGGTGTCGAACCGGGGTGACGTAAGCGCCAGCCGCATCAATTCGAACGCTGCGTCACGGTTTTCGCTCAACGTCTTAAAGCTCAAAGACAATGTGTCATGGCTCGCACGAAACGACAGGCCAACGGCGAGGCGCTCGAGTTCGCCCTGAAATGCCTGACTGTCCATGTCCCCAGCGCCTTCGTCCAGCAGAGCGGCCATCATGAAAGCAAGTCCCTCACTGCCTTCCGGGTCCTGCAGGGCACCGCCTTCCCAGGCAGCATCAAGGACGATCATGGGAAGCGAGTGTTCTTCTACCAGCCAGGCCGTGATCCCCCCTGGGCTTGTGACTTCTTGTATCTCCATGGCCGCGTTGGCTGACTGGAGCGCTAAAACACTCCCCAAAACCACCGCGATGATGCCGTGTGCAAACCGTATCGACATTAGATGTCCCCCGCAGGCTTGAGAATGCCCGTTACGGACCGATTGATATTGAGATAGGTCTGAGCCGCAGCCAGAACGGTCTCCGGCGTTACTTTTCGCAGTCGATCCGGCCATTCAAGGACATCGCTGATGGAGCCGCCGGTGGCGAGGACRGAGCCATAAATACGCGCCATCTCYTCCTGGCTRTCACGWGCGTARATAGCYTCRGCGATCAACARTTTRRCRGCCCGGTCCACATCCTCCTGCGACACACCCGTCGCAAAAAATGCAGCAAGCTCTGCATCCAGAGCCTGCTCCACCTCTGCAATGGTGTGACCAGGTGCCGGCACCGCATAAACGCCAAATGTGCCGTCATCCAAGGTTGCTCCTGAATACCAGCTCCCGGCACTTGCTGCGATCTGCTGCTCGACCACTAAGCTGCGATACATGCGGCTTGTGGCACTGCCTCCCAGAATTGTTGCCAGCACTTCCATCGACTGTGCGTCGCGCCCYGGGGCRTTGAGRTAGCCYGGYACACGATAGAGGCGCCGGAGRGTRGATTGGTGAACCCGTTCATCTGCATGTTCCACACGAAGCGGCTCGGTGGGAGCGTTTGACGTTTCTCTTACCCGCGCTGGGGGCTCTGCTCGCCTCTCTATTGATCCATAGTATTTTTCCGCCAGCGGGCGCAGTTCAGCTGCGGAAATATCTCCGGCGACAACCAAGGTGGCGTTGTTAGGAGTGTAGAAGCGGTCATAGTAGGCAATCGCGTCCTCGGTCGTGAGGGCGGAAATCTCGTTGGCCCAGCCAATGACCGGCGTGCCGTAAGGATGCACCGGGTACAAAACCTGGTTGATCTTCTCCGACAGAATAGAGCTGGGATTGTTGTCGACACGCATCCGGCGCTCTTCCAGAACCACGTCACGCTCCGGCATGACTTCGGCATCTGTTAGGACCAGATTTTCCATGCGGTCCGCTTCCATTTCCATCACGATCGGCAACCTGTCGATAGCCACACGTTGGAAATAGGCGGTGTAGTCTGAGGATGTGAAAGCATTGTCCTGCCCGCCATTGCGGGCGACGATGCGTGACAGCTCACCGGGCGGAATTGTTTCGGTTCCTTTGAACATCAGATGCTCAAGGAAATGTGCAATGCCGGACATGCCCTCGGGCTCGTCTGCCGCACCAACCCGGTACCAGACCATGTGTGTGACAACAGGGGCGCGGCGATCCGGTATCACCACGACACTCATTCCGTTGGCGAGTTCGAATGTTTCTGGCGCACCTGGGCCTTCGCCATGAATAACAGGGTCCGTGCTGAGTGCCGTGGCCTCGTCGCCTTCATCAGAGCAGGCGGCAATGACCAACATTGAGGAAAGCGTCACACCAAATGCGAGCTTCTGCAAAACAGACAAGGGCAGTCTCATGAAAGGCGTACCTCAGTTTGCCGCCACGACAGGCGAGCGGCGACTATGTGGGAAGAATGCGGCGCGGAACTCAGTAAAACCATCTAATGCGCCCAAATTTGGGCAATCAGCTAACCTCAGCAGACAAGGTCAGCAATTTTTCGAGCAAGATCAACACCCGCCGGTCAGATCCTTCTGACCGCGCAGAGAAGTGATGACCCGTGAGCGGGGCCTGATTTTCGATCAGGGGGAAACTTGAGAAGAATCGCAGTGGCTAGTTGAAGAAGTAGTCGATGAGACCACCCTCTTCGCTGTCATCATAGTCGGGCGTTTCACCCTCATTGGCAGGTCGACCCAATGCTTCGTTCTCGCGCAACCGTTGCGCTTCTCCAACTGCGTTTACAACGCGATTGGGCTCACTTGGTTCACGCCAGAACAAGACATCATCCAGGAATTCTTCGTCCTTGATTTTGAGAGCCCGTGTTTCATCGTTGATGATAGCTCTGATGTTCGGGTCTGCGTTCGTCGCACCTGCACTTGCGAGCAGTGCCTGCTCCCCTGCAGTTGTGTCTTCTGCGGCAGTCGCCTGCCCCAACAGAACTGCACGCGCCAGCGCCTGTGGTGACGTCGCACGTGGGCTCGCGGCACCTGGGCGCGGTGGGCGCAGGGCATAATCAGGTGGGATCACCAGTGGTGCCTTCGTTACAATAGAGAACTCGTCCGGAGCATCTTTTCCATAGCCAAGATTTTCAGCCAACGAGCCGCCACAAGCCGACAGGCTGGCAACAGCCAACCCAACAAGGGTGAGCCGGGAGAGAAAGCGGATATCCATAATTTTCGCGTTACGCATGGTCTCTATTCAGATCCTTCTCTTGGTCCACCTGTTTTTTCCCCTGAGCCGACGTCTGAGTCTGCTGTCGGGAAAAAAGCATCATACATCATCAGACCGACACCTATTGCTATCCAAATGTCTGCCACATTGAAAATATACCAATAATAGCCGAAGCCGTGGAGACTAAAAAAATCAGCAACGGCCCCAAATGCAATGCGATCGTAGATATTTCCAACCGCGCCGCCAATGATGAGCCCCAGAGCGAGTGCCATCAACCGATTATTGACCGTTGCAAGCCAGAAAAAGAGGGCCCCACAGACCAGAAGCGCAAAGCTCGTGAGGACGAGCACCCCCGTAAGGCTGTCAGCCTGAAAAAGCCCGTAGGAGATGCCCTTGTTCCACGCCATCACAAGATCAAAAAATGGCAATACCTGCACAATCACCCGATCTTCGATCTGGAATATGTCGATTAACCACCATTTGGAGAGCCGGTCCGTCAAAAAGCCCCCTAGAGCAATGATGGCACCGAGCCCGGACAGTGGTCCCCAGAACGATCGGTTGGAAAGCCCCCGAAGAATTTCAAAGCCGCGACCCATCATTTTCCCCTATCAGGCTGCGCCATCAAATTCGGCAACGGCCGCTGCATCCCGCGGGGAGAGGTCCGGGTAGCCCGGCACTGACCCCACATCAGGGAGTATTTTCCATGATCGGGCGCACTTAGTGCCCTCGGCAAGCCCTGGCACAACGGCAACGCCCGGGACATCTTCCAACGTGAAAGCCCCTTCTGGAGCAGCGGTCTCAGCTAGCGTCGCTTGAGAGGTGATGACCACCTCGGCAAGATCAATATCAACCATCGCTTCCAGATAGCTGGCATCGGTCACATAGACCAGAGGTGCGGCTTCCAAGCTGGACCCGATCCGCTTTTCCCGACGCTCAATTTCCAGCGCACCCGTCACGACTTTGCGTATCTCCCGTACTTTTCCCCATTTCGCTGCCAGGGCATCATCTGTCCATCCTGTTGGCACATCTGGGAAAGTGCGCAAGTGGATGGAACCGTCGTCTGATGGGAAGCGAGATAACCAGACTTCCTCGGTCGTGAAGCTCAGGATCGGTGCCAGCCAGACGGTGAGGCAGGTGAACACTTCATCCAGGACACTCACACAGGCCTGACGCACCGGGCTCGTAGCCGCGTCGCAATAGAGCGCGTCCTTGCGGATGTCGAAATAGAAGGCCGACAAATCCACAGTCATAAAATTGGACAGCGCCTGGAACACCCGTTTGAAGTCATAATCGAGGTAGGCCTGACGCACGATGCCGTCCAGCTCAGCAAGCTTATGCAGCATGTAGCGTTCAAGCTCAGGCATATCGGCCGGTGCCACTCGGGTCTTTTCGTCAAACCCTTCAAGATTACCAAGCAGAAACCGGAACGTGTTGCGAAGTTTCCGATAGGCATCGACGCTGGATTTAATGATCTCCGGCCCGACCTTCATGTCTTCGGTGAAATCAGAGCTTCCGACCCAGAGCCGCAGAATTTCAGCCCCGTTCTGTTGCGAAATTTTATCAGGCGAAWCGGCATTCTTGCCGCTCTTCGCCATTTTGAGACCCTTCTCGTCCAGCAAAAAGCCGTGGGTAACCACCTGCTTGTAGGGAGCACGGCCGCGCGTGCCGCAGCTTTCCAGCAACGATGATTGAAACCAGCCGCGATGCTGGTCAGACCCTTCGAGATAGAGATCGGCAGGCGAATGATGGTCGGCCCGGGCTTCCAGCACAAAGGCATGGGTACAACCAGAATCAAACCAGACATCCAGAATGTCTTCGACCTTTTCATAGTCATCGGCCGCATAGTCATCGCCCAAATAGACCTGCGCATCATCTTCAAACCAGGCGTCAGCGCCGCGTGCCGCCACGGCATCCACGACGCGCTGGTTTACTTTTTCATCGCGCAGAATTTCACCCGTCTCTTTGTGCACAAACACGGTCAACGGCACGCCCCAGGCGCGCTGGCGCGACAGAACCCAGTCAGGCCGACTTTCAACCATCGCCCGGATGCGGTTACGACCGGTCTCTGGCACAAAGCGGACCTTGTCGATTTCCGCCAGTGCGATCTTGCGCAGATCATTCGTTTCCATGGAGACGAACCATTGCGGCGTGTTGCGGAAGATGAGCGGAGCCTTGGAGCGCCAGGAATGCGGATAGGAGTGGGTCAGCTTACCGCGCGCCAACAGCTTGCCGGCGTCGCGCAGTGCTTCGAGCACAGCTGAATTGGCGTCGCCCTCTTTGCCGTTGGGCTTTAGCACCCGCTTGCCAGCAAACAGCGGCACGTCGTCGTAATAGATGCCTGCCTCATCCACCGTGAAGGGGACTTCTAGCCCATGCTTCATACCAAGCAGATAGTCGTCCAGACCATGGCCGGGCGCGATGTGCACGAAACCCGTACCGGTTTCATCCGTCACGAAATCACCGGTATAAAGCGGCACGTCGAAATCATATCCCTGACCACGGAACGGGTGCGCACAGATTGTCCCTCCCAGGTCCGGCGCGTCGCCGACGCGTGTCCAGCGCACAATGCGAGCGTCTTCACGCACCTGGTCTGCAAGACCATCAGCGAGCACCAGCGTCTCTCCGGCCTGGGCCCAACTTTCTTCCTGCGTCTCATCAATTTTGTAGAGGCCGTAGGCGATCTTGTCTGAATAGCCGATCGCCCGGTTGCCCGGGATCGTCCACGGTGTGGTTGTCCAGATGACGACTGAGGCTCCCGCCAATTCCGATGCACCCGAGACAATTGGGAACCGCACCCAGATGGTTGGGGAGACGTGATCGTGATATTCAACTTCGGCTTCCGCTAGCGCGGTTTTTTCCACCACGGACCACATGACCGGTTTGGAGCCCCGATAGAGCCCCCCGTTCATGACGAATTTCTGAAACTCAGCGACCGTTGTCGCCTCCGCGTCATAAGTCATGGTGAGGTAGGGATTATCCCAGTCCGCCTGAATGCCCATGCGCTTGAAGCCATCTCGCTGGACGTCGACCCATTGGGTGGCAAATTCACGGCATTCCTTGCGGAACTCCAACACGGGCACGCTGTCTTTATCGATCCCTTTGGAGCGGTATTTTTCCTCAATCTTCCATTCGATAGGCAGGCCGTGACAATCCCAGCCGGGCACGAAGAGCGCATCCTTGCCCATCATCTGCTGCGATCGGACGGTGATGTCCTTCAGAATGTGATTGAGCGCGTGGCCCATGTGAATGGCGCCGTTGGCGTAAGGAGGACCGTTGTGGAAAACGAATTTCTCCCGGCCCGCACTTTCTTTACGCAGGCGGGCATAAAGATCGAGCTTGGCCCAGCGTTCCAGCATCTCTGGTTCGCGCTTGGGCAGCCCTGCTTTCATAGGAAAGTCGGTTTTAGGAAGGCGGAGGGTCTCGCGATAGTCCCGGGTCTCGGTCGTCTGGTCAGATGACATGGCCAATTGGCTTTCGATCAAAAAAGGGTGGTCAAAGGGTTGCTCGGTTGAAAGCCCGGTCCTGCGCTTTTCTTTGGTGTCTGTCCGGGTTGGACGGGCACCGGGTGTCAGCCGCAGGCCGGGACGATAATTCGCGCCCTCTTTTGCCCAATCGGGCCAATTTTCGGTTCTATACAGTCAATTATCATGGTGGCGTCTTGTACCAGCGGGGGTCTTATCCGTCCAGCAGCACGCGTGCCGGTGGAAGACCACGCTGGCCGGTTTCCTCATGTTTTGGGAGACATCCAAGGTTCTTGAAGGTCTTTCAACAATCCTCTCGCGGCTTCACTGTCTTTCGCGATTTGTGCCTGTAGGCTTTCCAAACCGTCGAATTTTTGCTCCGGGCGCAAAAATTCAACAAAGGATATCGCCGCGTGGGCACCGTAAAGATCCCCCGAGAAATCAAACAGATGTGCTTCCAGTAAAACATCGGCTTTGTTGAAGGTGGGTCTGCGCCCCACGTTCGCCACACCGTCATATGTGCCTTTGTGGGGACCATCCTCGATTAAGATTCGGACCGCATAGGCCCCCAGGGCGGGCTCAACATGCTCTTCCAGAGGCAGATTGATGGTGGGGAAGCCAATTGTACGCCCCCGTTGGTCGCCCATCACCACATGGGTCTCAACAGACCACCAATGCCCCAGCAAGCGTGCCGCGCCAGCAGGGTCCCCCTCTGACAGTCGATCCCGGATGCGGGTGGAGGAATAGGTGTCTTCCCCACTTTTCACTTCATCCACAATCGTGACCTCAAAGCCCAGATCGGCGCCCATCGCCTGCAACAGAGCCCCATCACCCGCACGGCCTTTGCCGAAACGGAAATCGTAGCCCACAACGATATGAGACACACCGAGCCCCGCGACGAGGATATCCGTCACAAAGCTCTCTGCTGAACGCTCGGCCATCCGCACGTCAAACGGCAGGGCTGCTAGGAAGTTGATACCCAATTTTTCCAAAAGACGGGTTTTCGCTCGAAAGGGTGTCAGGCGGAAGAAAGGCCGTTCGGGAAAAAAATATTGTTGCGGATGAGGTTCGAATATCAAAGCCCCACTGGGACTACCGGCTGCTGATGCCAGCTGACACGCCCGCCCGATAACTTGCTGGTGGCCAATATGGACCCCATCAAAATTTCCCAATGCAACAACGCCCGAGCGATTTTCAGGCGCCATATCTTCTGTATGGCGGATGACGTGCATCAAAACCTCATTCCCAGGGCTCTTATTTCCGGCCCTCTGGGGCGTTCTGCGCCCCTCCCCCGTGGTGATAAACATCCTTCGCACCACGTCAAGCCCAGAGCTGTGCCGTTTTGGCCGGTAACCCCCCGCTAACCTATTCACTTAACCGAAAATTTAAGGCCTCGGCTTTAGGTTGCGGTAGGGACCGAGGGCAAGTTTATCGCAAATGCGCCGCTTTACCTTGGTGTAAAGAACACTTAATTGGGGGCACACTAGAAAAGTGCCTGCTACACGGAGAGCACACATGGCAGTAGATCTCTCGATGCCGGTACTTGTGGTTGATGACTACAAGACGATGATCCGCATTATCCGCAACCTTCTCAAGCAGTTGGGGTTCACGAATGTGGATGATGCTGCAGACGGAACAGAAGCGCTCGCTAAGATGCGCGGCAGACCTTATGGGCTAGTCATCTCTGACTGGAACATGGAACCAATGACCGGCTATGAGCTGCTCAAAGAAGTGCGCTCGGACGACCAGTTGAAACCAACACCTTTCATCATGATCACGGCTGAGTCCAAAACCGAAAACGTGATTGCAGCGAAAAAGGCGGGTGTGAACAATTACATCGTCAAGCCGTTCAACGCCGCCACGCTCAAAACGAAAATCACAGCGGTTCTGGGCGACTTCTGATCTGTTGAAAAAAGGAAAGGGGGACAACGTCATGAGTGCGTCCAAAAAATCTATCGAGCCAATGCTTGAAGACATAGCAAGCCAGATCAGAGGCATGAAATCCGATTCTCTGGCCTTGCCCGACATTTTGAAACTCGCCGACGTCATGGTGGTTTCAATGCGTGGCTTTTTTGATCAGCTTGATGCGTCCATCTACAAAGAGCTGACGGACGTTTCCGCCTTTATCAACAATGCCCGTTCGGAAATTGGTCGTCTCCAGCCTGCTAATTTGAAAGAAAAACACTTTCCAGAAGCGGGCAAGGAACTGGATGCTATTGTCCAGTCAACGGAAGCTGCAACTAACACCATCATGGAGCAGGCAGAGCTCATCATGGAGGCCGATCCGGAGGACATGGAGGCGTATCACGCAACCGTTCAGGCAGGCATCATGGAGATCTTTCAGGCCTGTTCTTTCCAGGACATTACCGGTCAGCGGATTAGCAAGGTCGTGAGCACGCTTGTTCACATCGAGGAAAAAATTGGGGCTCTTGCTGATGTCCTTGGCTCATCCATCGAGGAAGTGCCTATCGAAGAAACAGCAGAAGAAAAGCGCGCTCGCGAACTGTTGTTGAACGGCCCTGCTCTTGAGGGCGAAGGCATTGATCAATCGGAAGTTGATGATCTCATGGGCGATGCTTCAAGTCAGGACGACATCGACGCCCTGTTCGACTGAGCCAGATACTCTGAAGCTTACGACTACCAGCGAAGCCGGGCGATGGCACCAATTGGCCGAACGCCCGCTTCACCGCACACTTCACTCACGGCTTCTGATGTCGGATTTTCAGGATTTGGGCCGCATCGCTCCACCGCAATACCGCCGGTGACAAAGAGCGCATCAATGCCCTGGTCATTTGCCCCTTTTATGTCCGTGAGAAGACCATCCCCAACTGCCAGAATTGCACTATCTGCGACGGCCTTTCCGGCCAGTGTCGCCAATTTGGTTCGCGCCAGCTCATAGATCGGCGGATGCGGTTTTCCRAAATAATGTGACCGKCCRCCTAKYTCTGAATAGGCCGCAGCAAGAGCCCCGCCGCAGAACCGGCGCTGTTCGCCGTGATCCACAATAATATCCGGATTTGCACAGACCAGATCCAGGTCACGTGCTTTCAAGCGCGCCAAGATGGCAACATAGTCATCCGGTGTTTCCCTCCCAGCATCAACAAGCGCTGTGCACAGGATAAAGTCGGCGACTTCTTCTCGCACTTCTCGTTGGGGCAATCCTTCGAATGTCACCGCATTGCGCTCTGGTCCCAGATGCCAGAAAGTATCCCCAAACTGACCTGTGCGAACGCTTGCGCGCGTCGCATCGCCTGACGTCAAGACGTCATCATAAGCGTCACGGGGAATACCCATTTCTTCCAACATGGGAGGAATACCGACTGACGGACCCGACGCGTTTGACAGGAGCAACACCGTGCCACCGCCCTGCCGGTACTGCGTCAAAGCGTCGACAACGCCCTCATAAGCTTCAACACCGTTGTGCAGCACACCCCATACATCGCACAGCAGCGCCTCGTAGCGGTTGGCGAGTTCTTCGAAGCTCGAATGGATTGGCACAAGGCCTGACTGGCTGGGTGTTATATCTGTCATGGCCGCCAAGTAGGACATTCACGCCCTTGCCGTCAAGTCCAGGCCGCTTGGATCAAGCGTCTCAGGGCCGGGTTTTGACCTAGCGCCGTCGGGAAAGCTCAGATCAGGCCACATCCGCCAAAACATTGTCGCGTACCGGGCGCGGCGTTCCGAACAGGTAGCCCTGTCCAAAATCAACGTTGAAATCGAGCACATCAACCACGGAACGTTCTTTCTCAATCATATCGACAATGAGGTTCATGCCGTACCGCGCCATCAGCTCCTTGATGTCTTCTGGTCGAATATCGGTGGTGCCCTTATCAGCCTGTCCGACAAGAACATGGGCAGCGATTTTCACATACCGGATGTTCATATTGTGGAGCCTGCGGTAGTCGAGATTGATATCGGTAACCCGGTCCATGGAGAAGCGGAAACCAAGCTTGGCCAATGCGTTGAGACTCGCCAACTCAATGGCACCGCAACCATCAATTGTGGCCTGCGAAAATTCGAAGATAAGCTGATCGGCAAGATGTTGATTTTGCTGCATGTATTCAATGAATTGCGGGAAGAAATCGCTGTCGAGCAGTGAGTTGGCTGAGATGTTGCAAAACACGCCTGTGTCTGCATCGCGCTCGTTGAGTTTGCGCACAACCTGTACGCAACGGAAAAGCAGGAGATTGTCGATGATCGGCATCATGCCCGCTGGTTCTGCCACCCGCATGTAATCGCCGGGCATAATGACTTCACCCGCGCTGCCCCGCAGTCTGGTCAGAGCTTCATAGTAACGAACCTTGCGTTGAGGCAGGGTCACAATGGGCTGCAGGTAAAGATCAACCCGGTTTTCCTCAAGCGCGTGTTTGATCGTTTCCAGAAGCTCATTATCGTCCATCTGGGCGACCAGCCGTGGGGTTGTTGCTTCTTCCCCCGCAGGCGACATCGAAACAATGCCGTCCGCACGACTTGTCACGGCCAGTGGCTTACTCACGGATCGTTTTTCTTCCGCCAGTTTTCTGACAAAGCTTTCAATGACACGCATCTCTGAAACGATCTCTGCGTTGAGTGCCTTTGTCTCAACTTCAAATTTCTCGGTGAGCGTTTCAATTTCCTTTTCGGACCGTTCCAGATCACGGCTGAGGCCGGTGATAAATGAATTCAGATCCGCAAAACTTTTGGTCACGCGTTTGCGCTCTCCCGCCCGGGAAAATGTTGCGTGCATTTGTCCCGCTGCAAGAAAAGCCAGAATGCCCGCCAACCATGCCTGTTCAGGCGCTAGTTTATTTAGGACAATCAGACCCAACGACAGGGTCGTCGCCGCGATGGCATAGGTTACCACGATCATGAATTTGTTCAGGCGCGACATCGCATATTCCCCGTCTCATTCGTCTGGAGCTTAGGAGGCCGTCAGGGTGAAGGCGTCCCGGTATTCCCAGATTGAAACAGTGGCAGGGAGCTCTTGAGAAAGTGTTAACCATGTGCCGGTGTGCCCGCACTCGGCTCCCCTAAAATGGGGGAAAAGAAGCCTTCCGGTTCAACCGCTTCCAATGCATCCGGTAGAAGACCGATGCTTGGGCAGGACGATGGCGTTTCACCTTGAGCGTCTGTGTCAACCACCGGTCCCCAGATGTGCTGGCAGCCTGCCAGCAGCGACCTGCCAGGACACTTGCTTCCTGCTGTGACCGGTGCGTCCGAGCAAATGATCAACGTCAGCCACAAAGCGTGCTTCCACCCTGTCACGCTCCGCCGCATAGGCTGAAAGCCGGGGTGCATAGTCCTCAAGGACGGCGCGGTGAAGCCGTTCGTGGCGCCACCAAAGCGTTTTGTCGTCGTACCGCCCATTTGGTTCGGGCCCAAAATCTGGCAGGGCAACCCTTTCCCAACCCGGCCCGAAGAATACCGGCTTGAAGATGCCCGTATCCGGCGAGGCGGTGCCGGTGATCCAGTGAATAGCCCGGCCGTCGCGAAACTCTGTGATCCACGACCCTGTTGTCTGGCCGAACCGCCGCACCGGCCCCCAGGACGCGTGTGCGCAGATGGAACCTCCCAAGACCCCATCTGGACGCCAGTCCGGGTCGCGGGCAGCACGGGGGCCATGGTCTCGCAACACACTCATCATGTCAGAGACGGTAATCGCCCCCTCTTTCGGTTCGAGGAGCCCGGTCGACCGGCACCAGCGTTCATACCCCGTGGCAAAGCGACTGCGCGTCCGATCGGCAAAAATTTCCGAGAGATGAAATGGTTTCTTGTCCTCGTTCCATCCCAGAGACCTTGCACAATCACGCAACCCTCCACTCTCACCGTCGAGCTGTGTGCCAATCGTATAGGTGTTGGAGATTGATCGAATGTCGGCAACGCGTTCCATTGCCCATTCACGCCCCACGGTTTCCAACACYRCMGCCTCACCRGAGGCATCGGCGATCAAAAACGAATTGTGATACTCAAATTTCGCGGAATGACCGCAGTTTCCTCCCTGCCCATACTGGGCGAGAAGTGTCGTCATAACCTCCACCGCTTCATCCACACTGGCTGCCCGCTCCAGGCCCTGCCGAAGCAGGTCCATGCCAATGAGCGCTGGTTCTTTCTGGGGGGCGATTTTCGCAAAGACCGCTTCATTGCCGATCACCAGACCTTGATCATTGGTCCCCATCTCCGCACCCCACATCCAATAAGGCTTGGACAGCAGGACGCCATATGTGCGGGCGATCTGGGGAATTTCGATGTAAGTGCACTGAACGAGGGCCCCCTTCTCGTGGGTATCCGCAACGATATGAACCAGCGCCTGGGCTTCATTCGCCTCTCTGTCAGAATTTTTCGCGAATATGAGCCCCCCATTTGCGGTTGCTGCCGGTCGCGCTACCATCGTGTCACACATATAGACGCCCCTTGTCGTTTCCGGGGGTCATCATAAGAGACAAGTCAGGGTCGGTCGAACGACCACGGACAAATGGGGAGGTAAGCATGAGTGCACACCAATTTGCGTTCCAGAGGATCGATGGCGGAGAGCTCGCTTTGTCCCAATTTGCAGGCGGCGGCGTCCTGATTGTGAACACGGCAAGTGCCTGCGGCTTCACACCGCAATATCGCGACCTGCAGGGKCTTTGGSAAAAATAYTGCGACAGAGGWTTTGCYGTGATCGGCGTGCCCTCCAATGAGTTCGGCGGSCAAGAGCCCGGAACAGAAGCGGAGATAGCCAGCTTCTGTGAGGTCAATTATTCCGTCACGTTTCCGATGACCACAAAGCAGATTGTCACCGGAGGTGATGCCCACCCGTTCTACCAATGGGTGGTTGCGCAGGTTGGCTCGGATGCAGCCCCGAAGTGGAACTTCCACAAATACCTGATCGGACCAACAGGTGAACTCGCGGGCGTTTATCCCAGCAAAGTCAATCCACTGGACGATGGACTGGTTGCCGAAATCGAAAAACTTCTGTCATGAGCTACAAGCCTGTTGCCTGCGAGATGGCGCGCTACAATAAATGGCAAAACGAGAGCCTGCTCGGCTTATGTGACGACTTGAGTGCGGAAGAACTCGGCAAGGACAAAGGTCTATTCTTTGGCTCTCTGCTTTCAACGCTGGAGCACATCCTGTATGCGGACCGAACACTGATCGGTTTTTTTACAACCGGCGTGCGCAGTGCATTCGACCCCAATGCAGGTACTTCTGAAAACTATGAGGCTTACAGAGCAGACCGTTTGGCGGAGGATGCACACATCCTCTCTCTCTGCACAGAAGCAGGGGATAATTGGTTTGAGGAGACATTCGAGTTTTACAGCCCGAAATTGGGCAAGACCCGTCCGACCCCCCGCTGGTTCTATGCGGCGCAAATGTTCAATCACCAGACCCATCACCGCTCGCAGATCACGTCAGTGCTCCACGGTATGGGACTGGATTACGGCAATACAGATGTGCCGTACAATCCTCTCAGCGAGCTGTAGCGAGCCAGTCGTCAAATGAGTCATTGATGTAAAAAAGCTTCAACACCACGGCGAATAGGCTCTCGATCAATATCCTTGGAAATGGTTGGTCCAGGTGGACCATCCACAGGTGCCTCAATACCAAACAACGTATTCAGCCTGAAAGCTGCAGTTGTCGTATTGAGCAGGTTCTTTATTTCACGGTCCACGTCCATCGACCTTAAACGTCCCTGCTTTTGCAGGCTGGTCAACCAGCCGGTCAAATCGGCCACAATGCGCCCCATGCTTTTGAGATAAAGAGCCCTCGACACATCGGGAAACCGGCTTTGCTCTGCTAACATAATGCGCTGCAAAGCAACCGCGTCCTGCCAACAATAGATTTCGACAATGCGGGTCAAATAATCCTCAAGTGCGCTTTGGAGATCCTTTGCCTCAGGATCCAAAGGCAGGATGTCAGCGACAAACAGATCTCCGCCCAGTTCAAGGATTTCCCCGAACAAGCCGTCCTTGCTCTGGAAATAACTGTAAAGCGTGCGCTTGGTGGTGCCGGCTTTCTCTGCAATCAGATCCATCGACGTGTTGGCATACCCGTGCTCCAGGAAAACACGTTTAGCGGACATCAAAAGCCCCGCATGTTTTTCGTTTCGCTTTGTACCTGCCGATTTTCCCATAACTCGCTGTTTATCAGTTCTTTTTCATCCTCGCGATGATTCCAAACCCATTGGGCTTGAATATTGCTCCATCATAAGTATACTATACAGTGTAGTATACTTATGATGGAGCAAATAACCTATGAAATCCTCCCCCACACAATTAGCCATTGTTACCGGAGCAACCTCCGGGCTCGGCTTTTTCTGCGCTCGGCAGATCGCGCGAGATAAATCCTGGTCTCTCCTCATTGCAGGCCGAAATGCCGAGCGAAATATGGCCGCCTGCACCAAGCTCAAAAAAGCGACCGGCAACAAGAACATCCAAACCGCAGAGTTAGATCTCGAGTCACTGTCTTCCGTGCGAAAATTTGTGACTGAATTTGAAAAGGAACCGGGAAGCGTTCCTCTCAAAGCCGTCATCTGCAATGCAGGACTGCAATTTTTGTCCGATGACCAGAGATCCCCAGACGGGTTCGAACGCGCATTTGCCATCAACCATCTAGGCCACTTTTTGTTCGTCAACCTGCTGTTGCCGCAGATTGCGGAAGGTGGACGGATTACTTTTGTTGCAAGTGGCACACATGATCCGGCTCAGAAAACAGGTCTGCCAGCACCGGTCTATGAGAATGCTCAATTCTTTGCGCACCCCGACCAAAACCCCGACCGGCGGCTCGAGAACAGCTCAACGAGAGGACGACGCGCCTATGCCGCATCAAAACTCTGCAACATCCTGACGGCCTACGAACTTCAGCGGCGTATGTTGGCCACCGACAATGCGGTTCTTCGATCACTGAAAGTAAATGCGTTTGACCCCGGTCTCATGCCGGGCTCAGGCCTCGCTCGGGATTACAAAGCCTGGCAGCAGTTCTTCTGGCGCTGGGTTTTACCAGTTCTGACCCTGCTCCCCGGAAATATTAATTTGCCGCGTACGTCTGGCAAGCGGTTGGCCAGACTGGCAACAGGTCGCCGCCACAAAGAGGCCGCAGGCCTCTACTTTGAAGGCGCCAGCCCAATCCGCTCTTCCATTGATAGTTACAATGAGACATTCGCGGACAATCTCTGGTCTGTCAGCGAAACGCTGTGCGGAATGACAAACAACCCCGTAACCGTCTAGCGCAGCAAAAAGCGGGGTGCGACCAGCACCCCGCTCAATGGTTTCATTTAATGTCTAACGCCCGACTATGGCTACGCCGTCAGAGGCGAGATGCGTATCTCCACGCGCCGGTTCTGAGATTTGCCAGCAGCGGTTCCGTTGGAAGCAATCGGCTGACTTTCGCCAAGGCCCCGTGCGAGGAACCGGTCCCCGTGGATGCCTCGACCGGCCAGGTAGCGTGCAACACTTTGTGCACGGCGTTCAGACAGTACCTGATTGGATTGCGCTGACCCAACGCTGTCTGTGTGGCCATAGATGTCGACGAGTGACTTGTCGTATTCCTTGAGCACAATGGCAACGGAGTTCAACACCTGATAGAAATTGGCATTGATGTCGGCTGAGCCTGTGGCAAACGTGATGTTGCCCGGCATGTTGAGAATGATGTCGTTGCCAACCCGGGTAACAGAAACACCCGTGGACTGAAGCCGCTGACGCAGCTTGGCTTCCTGCTGGTCCATGTAATAGCCGATACCACCCCCGGCGAGTGCTCCAACACCTGCACCGATGAGTGCACGTTTGCGCCAGTCGCCACCACCGATCAAGGCGCCAGCGACGCCGCCCGCCAAGGCACCAAGCCCTGCGCCAATGGTCGTGTTATTCACGCCCTGCTGGCCTGTGTAAGGGTCGGCCGATGTACAGGCAGTCAGTGCAAATGCACTCGCGACCACCAACGTTGCGATACGTTTCATATAAATAACTCCTGAGATCCCTTGCCCGCTTAAGCGGCTTGTCTGATCCTGTGTAGAAGCACCTCCTTGAGGCCGCTCCGGTTCCCGTACCCCCGGGGCTGGGCCGCGAACGGTCCAACTGGAAGAACCCTAACACGAAATCACCAGTCATGTGTCTGTGCGAATGTCACAAAGCGTGCAAAACTATCTGAATTGAAATTCAACAGACCCAGCACCGGTGCGTGCCTGACAAGARAGAATACAATCCATGGAACTCTTTGATCTCACTGGCAAAGTCGCCGTTATCACCGGTTCAACCCGAGGTATCGGGGAAGCGATTGCCCACCGGATGGCGGAACATGGTGCAAAAGTGGTCATCTCCAGCCGCAAAGCGGACGCTTGCGATAAAACCACAGCTGAGATCAACGCTAAATTTCCAGATCAGGCCATCGCTGTTCCCTGCAACATTTCATCCAAAGAAGACCTGCAGCGGCTTGTTGATACAACGAACAAAACCTGGGGAAAGATCGACTCGCTTGTTTGCAATGCTGCGATAAATCCGTTCTACGGATCTTCTGCCGACATCCCTGATGATGCGTTCGACAAGATCATGGGATCCAACATCAAGAGCAATCATTGGCTTTGTCAGATGGTGATACCGCAGATGGTGGAGCGCAAAGAAGGCACCATCACCATCGTGTCATCGATCGGCGGCCTGCGGGGCTCATCCGTACTTGGTGCCTATTGCATTTCCAAAGCAGCCGACCTGCAGATTGCCCGCAACCTTGCGGCTGAATATGGACCACAGAATGTCCGCGTAAATACGATCGCGCCAGGGCTTGTGAAAACCTATTTCGCCAAAGCGCTCTGGGACAATCCTGAAACACTCGAACGCACCACTTCCACCGCGCCCTTGCGACGGATTGGACTGCCTGACGAGATTGCGGGCGCGGCTGTGTTCCTGGCGTCAAAGGCTGGCGCCTTCATGACGGGTCAGAACCTCGTGATTGATGGTGGCGTAACAATCGCCTAAGGCAGCTATCATGAAGCCTTTCATCAGAGACCTTCAATCTGACGACAAGGAAGCCTGGCTTGCGCTGTGGCAAGGCTATCTTCGCTTTTACGAAACGGAGCTCGCGACCGAGGTGACAGAAAACACCTGGGCGCGACTTCTTGCGTCGGACGGCGGCATTGAAGGTTTTGCCGCCCTCAATGAAGCCGGAACGATGATCGGGTTTGTCCACTACCTGCTCCACCCCGGCACTTGGGGTGCCGCCCCGATCTGCTACCTGGAGGATCTGTATGTCTGCGAAAATGTGCGGGGAAGTGGCGCGGGACGTGCGCTGATCGAAGTCCTGGCCGAAAAAGGACGCAGGGAAAAATGGCAAACTATTTATTGGCAAACAGCTGCAAGCAATTCTCAAGCTCAAGCCCTATATGACAGACTGGCGACGCGCACGGACTGGGTTCGCTACGAACTTGATCTCTAGCCAACCCTTTGGATGTGACGTTGCAGACAATTTCTTGGGAGAATAAAGATTATGAAATCGGTGGTTGTAACAGGTGTTTCCACTGGCATTGGTTGGGGTGTCACGAAGGTACTTATTGGAAAAGGCATGCACGTCTTTGGCAGTGTTCGAAAGCCGGAAGATGGCGAGCGCCTGAAAGCAGAGTTTGGTGATGCGTTTACCCCTCTCCTTTTCGATGTGACAGACGAGGCAGCCGTTGCTGCCGCCGCCACTCAGGTGCGCGAGAAGTTGAACGGGGAAACACTGTTCGGCCTGGTGAACAATGCGGGGATCGGCGTCCCGGGCCCGCTGCTGCATCTTCCCATTGATGAGCTTCGCAATGTGATGGAGGTCAATCTGGTGGGCCAGCTCATTGTCACGCAGTCTTTTGCGCCGTTGCTGGGTGCTGACCTGGATCTGAAAGGCACGCCTGGGCGGATTGTCATGATCAGTTCCGTGGCCGGGAAAATGGGCACGCCTTTCCTTGGAGCTTATGCTGCCTCCAAACATGCGCTTGAGGGACTTTCCGAAAGCCTGCGGCGGGAACTGATGCTGTTTGGCATTGATGTGGTGATTGTTGCTCCCGGCGCCGTCGCTACTGAAATCTGGAACAAAGCACAAAACATAGACCTGACGCCCTACGCCAACAGCGCCTATGCCTCCAAGCTGGATCAGGTAAAAAACTACATGGTTGAAAATGGCAATAAGGGATTGTCACGGGAGAAGCTCGGGCGCGCGGTCCTCAAGGCTCTCACGACAGCCAACCCGAAAACGCGATACGCCGTCGTCCCCAACCGATTTATGAACTGGACTTTGCCGCGTCTGTTGGGCTCACGCACTGTCGACAAAATGGTGGCAAAACGTTTGGGTCTTTCGCCAGATGCATAAAATCCTTGCCCCCAAAAGAAAGCCCCCGGCGAGGGGGCGCCAGGGGCTGGGGGGATCAAGCCTTCAGCGAGGGGGTGCTGATCAGGGGCCGATCACCATCAGGGATCGATAAACAGATAAGCGCACATTCGCCATTTTCAAGGGCGACACGCTCTTCTGATTTAGAAAAAATGTATTGCGACAAAATGACACCAAACGTCACGCGACCGCGTCGAGCACCCGTCTGAATTTCGCGATCATTTCCTCAAGGTCCGCCTGAGTTGCGATCAAGGGCGGTGATAAGGCAATCGTGTCAGCGGTCACGCGAATCATTATGTTTTCGTCATGAAAAGCCCGGCACATCACCTCATAGCCCCGCTTGCCCGGCTGATCTTTGATGCCTACCAGGTCGAAAGCGGCAACAAGACCGATGGTTCTAATATCAAGCACCAGAGGGTGATCTTTCAGACTATGGGCCGCGTCAGCCATCGCGTCTTCGTTGGCACGGGCCTGCTCAAACAACCCCTCGTCGCGGTACAGGTTGAGGGTCGCCAGGGCGGCTGCCATGGCGAGAGGATGGCCTGAATAGGTGTAGCCGTGGAAAAGATCGATCACATGATCCGGGCGCTCATCGTCCTGGAACATGTCGAAAATGCCTTTCGACACCAGCACGCCACCCAGGGGAACGGTTCCCCCTGTCACCCCTTTGGCGAAGGCCATGAGATCCGGCGTAACATCAAAGCGTTCCGCCGCTGTGGCATAGCCCAGGCGTCCAAAGGCGGTAATGACTTCATCAAAAATCAGCAGAATGCCGTGACGCTTGCAGATCGCAGCCAAGCGCTTGAGATAGCCTTGAGGGGGTGGCAACACGCCGGTGGACCCGGCCATCGGTTCCACAATGACGGCGGCAATCGTGGAGGCGTCGTGCAGCGCGACGATGTTCTCCAACTCATCAGCCAGATGTGCGCCCCAGGCGGGCTCACCACGGCTGAATGCCTGCTCGTCGCGATTGTAAGTGTCCGGCAGGTGATCCACTCCCGGCAGCAGAGCGCCATAGAATTTTCGATTGCCGGAAATACCGCCCACCGAAATGCCCCCAAATCCGGTGCCATGATAGCCCCGCGCCCGCCCGATAAATCGGGTGCGCGACGCCTCACCATTCAGCCGGTGATAGGCGAGTGCCATTTTGAGGGCGGAGTCGACCGCTTCCGATCCGGAATTGCAAAAGAACACATGCTCCAGCCCTGCTGGCGCCATTTCCGTCAGGCGGTTGGCAAGCTCGAAGGTTTTGGGGTGGCTGAACTGAAATGTCGGGGCGAAATCCAGTTCCGCCGCCTGGGCCTGAATGGCCTCCACAATCGGCGCGCGACAATGGCCCGCGTTGGAGCACCACAGACCGGCGGTGCCATCCAGTACGGCAGTACCGTCTGGTTTGAAGTAATGCATGTCCTTGGCGCGCACAACGATGCGCGGGTCCTGCTTGAAATGCCGGTTGGGGGTGAAGGGCATCCAGAAAGCGTCCAGATCGTTAGGCAGCGCGCTCGCGCCCGGCGTTTCAATATCCATAACTATTCCCTATCGTCTCCCTTTTGGGCATGCACACGCGCGCTCGCCCCTCAGTCTCAATATTAGACCGCTGCATCCCTCTGTCACGCAACACGAGAGAGAAGGTGACAATTCCGTCTCGTTTAGTAAATTAAACGAATGACCAAAGATTTCCGCATCGCCCACGGGCAGGCGCGAGCCGAAGAGCAAACAGAAGCCCCCGATGTGGGGCGACGTCTGCGCGAACTCCGCAAAATGTATGGATTTTCTCAGCGCCAGCTGGCCAAGCGGGCGGGCGTCACCAATGGCACCATTTCGCTGGTGGAGCAGGAGCGCATCAGCCCGTCCATCGGGTCGCTGAAGAAAATTCTCGATGGTTTTCCGATCAATATGACCGATTTTCTGACCTTGGACATGGCCCCCAACCGGCAGGTTTTTTACACCTCCAAGGACCAGAAAGAGATTGCCGGGGGCGACCCAATTTCATTCAAACTGCTGGGCAAGGATACCCGCGGCCGTGCCATTCAGATGATGCACGAGACCTACAAGGCAGGTGCCGACACGGGCGAAGAAATGCTCGCACACTCAGGCGAGGAATGCGGCATCGTTATCTCCGGCGAATTGGTACTGACGGTGGGTGGAGAGACGCGCCTGCTGCTAGCGGGCGAAGCGTATTATTTCGACAGTCGCCTGCCGCACCGGTTTCGCAATCTGGGCAAAGACGAATGTGTGATCGTTTCCGCCTGCACCCCTCCCTCTTTTTAGTTCCGGTATTTCCGAATGCAAAACATGACTGACAAGCTCTCGATCCTTCTCAAGGCGCCCGGCATCATTTTGGCACCGGGGGCTTATGATGCCCTGTCGGCAAAACTGGCCGCACAAGCAGGGGCCAAAGCCGTTTATATGACTGGGTTTGGCGTTGCAGGTTCCTCTCTTGGCGTTCCCGACATCGGCCTGATGAGCGCCACGGAAATGGCCGACCGGGCCCGCGCACTAGCCAGTGCCGCCGCGCCTGTGCCGCTTTTTGCAGATGGCGACAATGGCCATGGGGGRCCGCTCAAYGCTGCCCGCCTSACCCGGCTGTACGAACAGGCSGGYGTYGCCTGYATYCARTTGGAAGACCAGGTGTTTCCAAAACGCTGCGGGCATATGGAGAACAAAGAGATTGTGTCGACCGCCGAGGCTTCCGCAAAAATCCGCGCGGCAGTGGCGGCTCGCGACAATCCCGACTTCAAAATCATGGCCCGGACAGACGCACGTGCCCCCCACGGATTTGATGAAGCCCTGAGGCGGGGTGAGGCTTACCTGAATGCAGGTGCTGATATTCTTTTCATCGAGGCGCCCCGGTCGGAAGATGAACTTATCACCATTGCCAAAACCTTTTCCGGCGTGCCGCTGGTCGCCAACATGGTGGAAGACGGCAAGACCCCCTATCTCGACGGGCCTACCCTTCAGGAGATGGGCTACAAGATTGTCATCTTCCCGGTCTCCGCGCTGCTCTGCGTCACCGAGCGCCTGCAAAGCCTTTACCGCGACATGCTGGAGCAGAATCGGCTGCCGGACGGGGCAGCCCGTGTGAGTTTCCAGACCTATAACGAGATTATCGGGCTGCCCGACATGCTGGCGGAAGCAGCCTCTCTTGAAGAAAGCAGTGATGACTGATGCCAAGCTGGAAGAATATTCTCACCCGCATTCAGGCCCGGGATATGGAGAAGGCTCCGCCGCATGTGCAGGCGCTGAAACTTTATGACGGGGACCTTACCGAGGTCAACGAAGGTCGCATCACCTATGTGTGGCCGGTTAATCCCGACTATATGAACCCGGTGGCGGTGTTTGGCGGCTACCTCGCCACCCTTGCCGATCAGACCTGTTCCTTTGCGCTGATGACGCTTCTAGCCGACGACCAAAATTTCACAACCGCTGATCTCAGCGTGAGCTATTTTCGCCCGGTGACAGGCGGCACGATCACCTGCGTCGGGGAAGTAGTAAACCTGTCCCGCACTCAGGCTTATGTGGAAGCCACCTTCACAAATGACGCAGGCAAGATCGTGCTCAAGGCACGCGCAGTAGAGCGACTATTGAAGGCTTGAGCGTCCCGGTATTCCCGGCGCAATATTTACGTCAGTACAGGAACATCGGATTGCCCAACACGTTGGAAATGCGGGGGCGGTAGGCTTCCGGGTCATAGAACGCGTCTATGTCGACACGTTTCTCGCCCTTGATGCAGGTGTCGCCGGGCACTGTTGCGTACTTGCCGTCCTGCAACACCATCATGAGCCCGTGCTTCCCCTCCGCCAGCAATTGCACGGCCATGGTGCCGTAGGCGCTTGCCACCATCTGGTCCAGCGCGTCGGGGGCGCCCGCTCGCATCATGTACCCTAAAGTCTGTGAAATGATATTGATGCCGGTGAGGCGCTTGATTTCATCGCCCAGCACTTGGCCCACACCGCCGAGCTTGCGATGGCCATACGCATCCGCCTCGCCGCGCTCAACAATTTCCCCACCCAGCATTTGCGCGCCTTCCGATACGCAGACCATGGCGTAGTTGGACGGGTTGGCGGCGCGGTCTGCAACCAGTTGCTCCGCAAGCCGTGTCACATCGAACGGGATTTCAGCGATCAGCACCCGGTCTGCGTCTGCCAGATGACCAGAGATGAGGGCCGTCTCGCCGGAGTTGCGCCCAAAGAGCTCGATGACCGCAATGCGCTCATGGCTGCCGGTTGAGGTGCGCAGGCCCGTGATGAGATCGACCGAGCGGGTGACGGCGGTGGAAAAGCCAATGCAATAGTCCGTGCCGAAAACATCATTGTCCATGGTCTTGGGGATAGACATGACCTTCATGCCTTCCTGGTGCAACCGTGCGCCATAGGACAGCGTGTCGTCGCCGCCAATGGGCACCAGTGCGTCGATCCCTAAGCTTTCCATGACCCGAAGCATATGGGCGGTGCAGTCGAAGGTGCCGTCCGCATTYTCYGTCGCATCGGTTATGAAGGGAGGCAGGTCCTCCTTCTTYACCTTGCTGGGTTTGGTGCGCGAGGTGTGGAGGATGGTGCCTCCGGTGCGGTCGATGGTGCGCACGCGGCAACTGTCCAGCTCCATCAGCAGGGCTTGCGACCCTTCCTTGTCCGCCGGATTGTAATTGAGAGGCCCTGCCCAGCCGCGACGAAAGCCCAGAACGGTCCAACCCAGATCCTCCGCCCGGCGGGTCACCGCCTTGATGCAAGGATTGAGGCCCGGCACATCACCACCGCCTGTTAGAATACCGATCCGCATGTTTGAGCCTCCCGATTATTGCACCCAGAGTTTAGCGAATATGCTAGGCCGTGACCAACACCCGTTCCAGCACCTCAATCCCCGTCCAAACATATGCCTGCCAGCCGCGCGCGCGGGCGGCTTCTACGTTGCGTTCCTGATCGTCGAAGAAAAGCAGGGCTGGCCCCATGAGGCCGGTTCGATTTTCAACTTCGACAAAAAATTCGGGCGAAGGCTTTTGGTGGCCGATGTCGGCTGAATAATGCAGGGCGTCAAAACGGTGTTCAAAACCCATGGTCTGCCACAGATAGTTGGCGCGCCTGTGTTCCTGATTGGTCGCCAGATGCAGACAGAGCGAGGTGTGGGAGCGTAAGGCTTCCAGTTTGATCAGCAAATCTTCATCAAGCCCTGCATCTTTCTCAAACCAGTAGGCAAGCAGGGTCTCGACGTCGAGATGTGGCGCGATGTCCGCCAGCACAGGGCCCAAGCATTCCTCGATGCCACGACGGCCCAGCACAATGTCTTCCCAAAACGGGGGAAAGAAGGTGCGCTGGAAGAGATCGGGATGCAGACCCAGGTCCGCCTCCATATCGACATGCCACCAGCCGCCCTTCTCCGCGTGGCCGGTGATCAGCACCCCATCCACGTCAAAAATGAGCGCGCGCACGTCATCCATCATTAGCACGTCCTCATGCAGACCGGCCGCGTGCTTCAATCGGCCAGATCGCCACCAATTTATCGCCGTCGACCACATGGTAGAAATCGTAGAGATTTACGGTTGGGTCGCAATGGGGGGTGATGGCCGTCAGCATCGCGCCCAGTGCCAGTTTCTCGTTGGCGCTCGACAGCATGATGCCGCCCTGCTCATCCCCGAAGAAAAAGTACTTTGCCTCATCCGGCGCCCCACTGGCCAATGTTGGCTCATCTGCATCAGTTGAGAACGACTTGAAGCCCGCATCGGTCGTCGCAAGCTTTGCCGTATTGTTTGAAACCACACTCATCTGCACAAACAACGAGGTCTTGAACGATGCCCCCATTGAGCCACCGTCTGGACCCAGCACGTCGTTATATTGCTTGTCCATGAAGATGTAGGAACCGCCCTGCAGCTCGGTCAGGACGTTTGCCTCCGGATCAATGTCGAAGGTGCCCGTGCCGCCCCCGGTGAGGATGGCACAGGGGATGTCCGCAGCGGCGAGAGCGTCCCGGACGCCTGCCAACTGCTTCATCGCGTCGAGGGATGCTGTTTTGCGTTTGGCGAAATCTTCGATRTGCATCAGGTGACCGGCATAGGCCTGCADGCCCTGGAATGAGAGATGRCTGGCCTCGAHYATYTGTTTTGCMAGCGCCGGRGCTSCGTCAGCKGAGATGCCSGTGCGGTGCAGCCCCACRTCCAGATCCACYAGMACYTTCAATGGTTTGCCAYTGGCTTCGGCAGCKGYGGCCAGCGYGRTYRCGTTCTCCGGGTTGTCGACMGCCACATGCAGGTCTGTGATTTTGGCGTTYAGCGCCATGAGGCGGTCAATGCTGAATGGCTTCACCACGGGCGAGGTGAGCAGGATRTTCTCAATCCCCTCGGCTGCCATSGCTTCTGCYTCRCCCAGTTTSGCGCAACAGATGCCAACCGCCCCGGCRGCSATCTGGCGCCGSGCGATYTCGGCGCATTTGTGGGTTTTGGCATGRGGMCGCAGRGTGAGACCYGATGTCTTGCAGTGCGCYGCCATMGCCGCCARATTKGCCTCAAAGCTGGGGAGGTCGATAACCAGGGCGGGCGTCGCCATACGCTCCCGRCTGCCCGGYTTGCCCACCAATTCTCTGTTYACATCRCCSRYCATYGCCAATTCCCCRCTTTTNGCCTGATWWTYKGTTGCGCCGATCCTAGCCAGATCRCCAATTGCAGCAAGRGSSSNCCTTGCCTTGGTGGCCGCCNAAAAGCTGAATCTTTTCCGTCTCTTAGCTTTCCCCTCCCTTGACAGRGGCATSGYCTCACCCTATYTCTGCGGTYGGCGTTAGCACTCRTCTGTTGYGAGTGCTAACAAACTCAKNAAAATGAGGAATAACCTGCRMTTTTGCAGGCTTCAAGGGAGACATTCCATGAAATTCCGTCCTCTCCATGAYCGGGTGCTTGTGCGCCGGGTCGAAGAAGACACGAAGACTGCCGGTGGCATCATCATTCCAGATTCCGCTCAGGAAAAGCCTTCGGAAGGTGAAATCGTCGCTGCTGGCACAGGCACCAAGTCCGAAGAGGGCAAAGTGACACCGCTAGACGTCAAARCTGGCGACCGCGTGCTGTTTGGCAAATGGTCCGGCACCGAAGTTAAGGTCAACGGCGAAGAGCTGCTGATCATGAAAGAATCCGACATTCTCGGCATCATCGAAGGCGGCAAAAAGAAGAAATAATCACCCGCGCGGGACTTCCCAGCGCGGCTTTTTATTGCCTCTTTCTCCCACATGATTTCCGATACARAAGGAATAACCAGCTATGGCTAAGCAAGTARTTTTTGGCCGCGATGCGCGTGAACAGATGCTGAAAGGCGTCGACATTCTCGCTAACGCAGTCAAAGTGACGCTCGGTCCCAAGGGCCGYAACGTCGTGATTGAAAAGTCTTTCGGTGCGCCTCGCATCACGAAAGACGGCGTGACGGTYGCCAAAGAAATCGAACTTGAAGATAAGTTCGAAAACATGGGCGCCCAGATGATCCGTGAAGTTGCCTCCAAGACAAATGATGTCGCGGGCGACGGCACYACAACAGCYACCGTTCTRGCACAGTCCATYGTGCGCGAAGGCGTCAARGCYGTTGCTGCCGGCATGAACCCMATGGACCTGAAGCGCGGCATCGACMTKGCKGTTGAAGTMGCKCTCGCCGATCTCACCAAGCGTTCCAAGAAGGTGAAGTCGAACGAAGAGATTGCCCAGGTCGGCACCATCTCTGCCAATGGCGAAGTGGAAATCGGCGAAATGATTGCCGAAGCCATGTCCAAGGTTGGCAATGAAGGCGTTATCACGGTCGAAGAAGCCAAGTCACTCGACAGCGAACTCGACGTTGTTGAAGGCATGCAGTTCGACCGCGGATACCTGTCTCCTTACTTCATTACCAACCCCGACAAAATGAGCGTTGAGCTGGAAAACCCGCTGATCATGCTTCACGAGTCGAAGCTGACAAGCCTCCAGGCCATGCTGCCTATCCTTGAAGCGGTTGTGCAGTCCACACGTCCTCTGCTCATCATTGCCGAAGACATTGAAGGCGAAGCGCTGGCGACCCTCGTGGTCAACAAGCTGCGCGGTGGCCTGAAGATCGCTGCTGTSAARGCACCKGGCTTTGGTGAYCGTCGCAAAGCGATGCTSGAAGACATTGCCACACTGACAGGCGGCACCGTGATCTCYGAAGATCTCGGCATCAAGCTTGAAAACGTGACACTCGACATGCTCGGCACTGCCAAGAATGTTGGCATCACCAAAGACGACACAACGATCGTCGATGGCGCTGGCAAAAAGAAAGACATCGAAGGACGCGTCTCTCAGATCCGCTCGCAGATCGAAGAAACATCTTCGGACTATGACCGCGAAAAGCTGCAGGAACGTCTGGCGAAACTCGCCGGTGGTGTTGCTGTGCTGAAAGTTGGCGGCGCGACGGAAGTTGAAGTGAAAGAGCGTAAAGACCGTGTGGACGACGCTTTGAACTCAACCCGTGCAGCTGTTGAAGAAGGCATCGTGCCTGGTGGTGGCGCGGCTCTGCTGCGGGCAACCAAGGCTGTTGCAGCGATTGAGCAAGACAATAGTGACATTCAAGCCGGTATTAAAATCGTCCTGAAGGCACTGGAATCTCCGATCCGCCAGATTGCTGAAAATGCAGGCGTTGAAGGCTCCATCGTTGTCGCTACTGTGCTTGGCAAAGCCGGAAACTACGGCTTTGACGCTCAGAACGAAGTCTATGTGGACCTCGTTGCGGAAGGCATCATTGACCCAACCAAGGTTGTGCGCACAGCACTCACCGACGCAGCATCTGTTGCGGGCCTCCTGATCACGACGGAAGCCATGGTTGCCGACAAGCCTGCTGAAGGCGGCGCCGGTGGCGGTGGCATGCCTGATATGGGCGGCATGGGCGGCATGGGTGGTATGGGCGGCATGATGTAATCATGCAGTCCGGGCCCAGCCCGACTGAATAACGACAACTCAGATCAACTGAGGCGTCAAACGGAACCCGGTCCTTGCGTATCTAGGACCGGGTTTTTGTTGACTCGAAGCTAAAATGAAACGACATTTTTACTTCATTTAACAGGAGCGTTGTCATGTCTTCGTGGTTTGTTCGTGTATTCGTTTTGTTGACGATGAGTTCTTTTCTCGCAGCGTGCGGTAGTTCTGCGCCAAAAAACCCAATCCCTTCTTCTGTCGGACAATTCAACGCGGCAAACGAAGCACTGGTTCTCTTCAATGCCTATATCGATGACGGGGATGGCGACCGCGATATGGTCAAAGTCTATTGGCAGAAAGAGGGTACGCCTCAGAACCAGTACAATCTCTATTCGACAAAAGTCGATACGGACAGACCATTTACACACCGACTGCAGCCAGGACGCTATGTGTTCATCATGATCTCGGCGGACATCCTTGCACGACCGCAAGAGCCGCTGCCTATTTTTACCTTTGATCCCGCGCGCCACATTCAACTGACGCCCATCGATGTGAAAGCAGGTGACGTGATCTATGTCGGCAATCTCCTAGTCCGCAATTTGTGCTGTGGGAAGACGTTGCTGGGGAGGATTCCAGCTAGTTCCAATGTCAGTCTCAGTATTGTGGATCGCAGTGATAAGGCGCGCGAAGCTTTGCGGCAATACTATCCTGCGCAAGTGGACAGTTTGGAGACACGGTTGATCGAAGTCCTCCAATAGATAATTGAGGCGTCAAACGGAACCTGGTCCTTGGAAACAAAGGCCAGGGTGGTCCGCCCTGGATTACCGGGACAAGCCCGGCAATGACGGTGGTGTATGGGAAAGCCCTGCCACACACTCCAATATCATCCCGCACTTGAAGCGGGACCCACCCTCGCCGCACCTCAATTCAGTACAACCCCCGGATCAAGTCCGGGGTGACGGGCTGTGAAGTGAGCACCGCGGGTTCTAGCCGAGCTCGAAGGTTGTGATGCCGAAAGTGCGGTTGAGGGGCAAATCCGGTGCCGGGCCTTTATACATGCGCGCGGTCTCGAAACTGGGTTCCAGACCGTGCCTGATCGCCAATGCGGCAGCGGCGGYATTGGGTTCGGGCGGATCGAGGAAGACAAGCCGGGCTTTNNCNNNGNCTTYGYCGACAAGGGCTGAAAACAACAGGTCGGCCTCTTTTTCATTGGCGGCAAAGAGCGGCCCGAYCTTCCAGCCTTCGCGGCACTGGCGGATGATGCCATAACCGCYGATCTCACCGTMTTCCACCAGCGCCACGCCAAAACGCGTCGCCATGGGTGTGGCCCAACTGGTCAGGAAGGCATCGCGCGCAGCGGGCACAAAGAGCCGGTCATAGGTGATGAGGCCCGGTACCATATCCGCCGTGATGTTGATCAGACGCGGATCGCGCACTGGCTCGTAATCCGGCTTGCCGCCATAGCGCACGTTGCGATGGGCCAACACAAAGCCGGACTGCGYGTAATTCGCCTGCTGGTCCGGCACGCCGTCGAGRCCRACCACCCGCGCGCCCAACTGCTCGATGGCAGCGTCCCAGACCTTTATGCCAAAGCCCTGCCCGCGAAATTCCGGYGGGGCGATGTAGAARCCRAGGAACCCATAARYCTCTCCRTAYCKGACCGCCGARACGCAGGCGACAGGMGCGCCGCCCGCCCAGGCCATCAGATAGCCGCCCGGGTCWGCSGCYAGRAARGAGGGRAYATCSTCCAGGCCCGGGTTCCAGCCTTCCTCAGCGGCCCAGTCAACGGCCAGCTGCAAATCATCGGGAGACATGGGTCTAATGATGAGRTCGGTCACRGGCGTTTCCCTTGGTCAGTCAAAAYGCACTGTACCAAAAAATGACAGATCYGCGGAGCCYGCCCAATTCGTCTGGCGRCCACCGATCAAGTGCATCTTTGGATGATGAACAGTTCTGAGTGCAGGACTGGAAAGTGTCTCATTCGTCTCTCAATCAAGCTGACGCAGGATATCGGCCATCATTTGTTCGCGAGAATTCCGCAATGTCTTTAGAAAAGCCTTTGGCGTGTTTGTGCTTTTRTCATGCCTGGCRCTCCACGCCGTGACTTCCARCATAACCGGCAAAAGGTCCTTACCTTTGGCTGTTAATGAATAGAGGAGCTTTGAGCGATTGTCCGGCGCTATGATTTTTTCCACAATCTCGTGCTCCTCTAACCTCTTCAGACGGTCTGCGAGAATATTCGTAGAAATTTTTTCATCTGAATTGAGAAACTCGCCGTAACTCTGTTTCCCCTTAAACATAAGATCTCGAACGATCAGCAACGTCCATCTGTCGCCGAATGTTTCCAGCAAAAAATTGATGGGGCAATTGGATCTACAGGTTTGAGAATTTCTTGGCATGGCATCCAACGTACATAATGCACTTGCATATCGCAAGGACATTATGTACGACACTAAATGCACTATTGTTTTGCAAGTACATTTAGTGAAAGGCGTAAAATGACTTCCTTTAAAATCCTGTTATGCAGCATCGGATCAGGCACCCTGCTCTTTGTAGGCCTGATGTTCTGGTATGACTGGAGGGCAAGCCCCCTTACCAGCCAAGAAATCAACGCCTATATGGCAAAAATTGAAGCGCAAACACAGGATCCGGGGGCGCTGCACGACCTGCCTGCCCTCCGGACGTTTCTTGAAACTGATGATGGCGAGCCGGTTTACACCGTTAACATGTACAACTTTCACCAAGTCGCCGATTACCCGGAGGGGTCGCAATTTAGAAGCTCTGGTGAAGAAGCTTTTGAGCGTTTCAGTAAAGTGATGATCCCACTCATGACCCAGCGTGGATCTCACCCTGTATTTGGAAGTAACTGGGTCGACAATGGCAGCAGTAACTGGGATCGCATTGTGATTATACGGTATCGCAGTCGCCGTGATCTCGTTGACCTCTTTGCGACAGATGCCTTTGCCGATGCGTCGTTACACAAATGGGCAAGTCTGCGTGAACACGAGCGGATGCTTGTTGAAGCCTTGCATATCCCGGATGGGCGCTTTCCAATTTTCATCCTATCAATTTTGGCAAGCGCACTTGCATTCGCCACCGGACAAAAATTATTCAATCGCCGTTGACCGGATGACGCTTGGCACAAGCGTTTCACTCATGAGAAACATCCACTAGCCCAACCAGCCCATCTGGCGACCGCCGATCAGATGCATGTGCATATGATAGACGGTCTGTCCTCCGTGAGGATTGGTGTTGATAACCAGCCGGAAGCCGCTTTCATCGATCCCCCTCTCCCTGGCCATCTTGAGCGCGAGAGCTGACATCTCCGCAACCAGTTCCGGTGAGGCTTCCAGAATATTGCTGATCCGCAGCTTGGGAATGATGAGCAGATGAACGGGCGCGATGGGATTGATGTCTTCGACCGCGAATACATTCGCACTCTCTCCAACCCATTTGTCTGGCGTAATGGCTTCGAAAGGGGATGGGCTTTGAGCGAGACTCTCTTGCTTTATTTCAGGGAGTTTCCATTCTGCAAGAACCAGATAGGCACGCCCCAACGGATTGAGCTGACCAAGTCCGAACACCACCAGCAGCGCCGCCCACAATTTCCAATTTCTTTGCATTCCCGTCTCCTTCGCCATGCGAGAACGAGAACATTATGTCGATTCGGGTGGTTCGGCATTCCAAAACCATCCGAAGTGCAACAGGATGAAGGCTGGGATCAACACCATCAGGAATTGGCTTCTTGACCCGCGTCCAAATTCGGCATTGAGTGTCCCTGACCCGACCGGTCCATATTCCGCGTGACTGGCGAAAGTTCCTGAACCCTCGGTTCGGGAATGTGGGAAACCACTCTGATTTCTGGAGTGAACAACCACATGGGAGCGCGGGAGCTGATTTCTAAGCCGTTCGCCTGGGCAGTCTTTTCATCCGAAAAGCTGGCCGGGCGTTTGATTTTGTGGCTTAGAAATGGAGAGACACATGGACCTCAATCAGCTTCGCGATGACCTCGCGACCAAAGACCGAGAGATTTTTTCAGCACTATCTGCGGAAGAAGACCGACAGCGGGGCGGGCTTGAACTCATCCCGTCAGAGAATTACTGCTTCCCGGAAGTGCTGCCGCTGCTGGGCAGCGTGTTCACCAACAAATACTCGGAAGGCTATCCGGGGCGACGCTACTATGGCGGGCAGCCCAACACAGACACGATCGAGACGCTGGCTCGGGCTCGGGCGTGCGCCCTGTTTCGCGCGGAACACGCCAACGTGCAGCCCCTGTCAGGCTCGCCCATGAACCAGGCAGTCTATCTCGGTCTGCTGGACCCCGGCGACACGATCCTTGCTATGGACCTCAGCCACGGTGGGCACCTGACCCATGGTGCCCCTGTCAGCCACATGGGGCGCATTTTCAGTTTTGTGCGCTACAAGACAGTTGGTGACCAGGGCGATATTGATTACGACGCGCTCGAAAAAATGGCGCTGGAAACCAGACCCAAACTCATTGTCTGCGGTCACTCTTCCTACCCGCGTGAGGTGGACTATGCCCGCTTCCAGGTGATTGCCAACCGTGTGGGCGCGCTCACGATGGCCGATGTCTCCCATGTGGGGGGACTGATTGCCGGTGGTGTTCTGGAGAACCCGCTTGATCACGGCTTTGATGTGATGACAACGACGACACACAAATCCCTGCGGGGGCCGCGCGGTGGATTGATCCTGTGTAAAGCAAGCCATGCGAAAGCCATCGACGCTTCCGTGTTTCCGGGTCTTCAGGGCGGACCCCACATGAACCAGGTAGCGGCCACGGCCCTCACGCTCAAGCTTGCTGCCACTGACGCATTCAAAGCTTACGCACGCAATGTGCTGGTGAATGCCCGGGCGCTGGCGCAGTCGTTGCGGGACCATCAGGTGCATCTGGTGACAGGGGGCACAGAAAACCATTTGATGGTGATGGATGTGGTGAGAAGTTTTGGCATTAACGGCGCGCAAGCCCAAGATGTGCTCGACCGTATTGAACTCACCACCAACAAGCAGATCATTCCCGATGATCCGAACCCGCCCATGCGCCCTTCCGGCCTGCGGCTCGGCACGCCTGCCCCCACCGCTCGTGGCATGGGAGAAGCGGAAATGGCAATCATCGGCCGGTTGATCGCCTCTGCCCTGCGCGCGCCAGATGACAATGCGCTTGCCGGGCTCGCGGAGGAAGTGCGTGCCCTGACAGCACGCTTTCCGGTGCCAGGGCTCTAATCGCTGGTCAGGTTTTCGATCAGTTCGCGCCGGATCATGCCTTCATAGATGGCCATGATCCGGTCGCCCTCTTTGCGCTCAAGGGAAATGGCAAGGCGCACCGCCATGCCGGACAATTGCATGATGAGAAAACAGGCGGCGTGCAGCCGCTGCCAGTTCTTGCGCAGGGTGAACCGGCGCAGGGCACGGAAGACAATGTCTGCGTTGGCGCGACTATCTTCAATGTCCAGCTCCAGCAGCGTCTTGTCGGCCTGCACCCCAAACCAGATGTCGCGGGCAACAGGTTCTGCCAAAAACAGGGCGTAATAATTCCGAAGTGTTGTGGTGACGGCATCATTGGCCTCCACAGCCGTTTCGATGTCACTCATGGCCTCAGCGAGCGCTTCGCGTACCCGGCTCATGAACCGGTCCGCGAGGGTCAGGACAATCGCCGACTTGTCCGGGAAATACTGATAGACGGAGCCAATGGGCACCTCTGCGCCCGTGGCCACATCACTCATCTTCAGGTGTTCGCTGCCATTGCGTGCGATGAGATCGCTCGCCGCAGACAGGATCCGCTCGAAGCGCGCTTTTGATCGTGCCTGGGTGGGCGTTTTGCGCAATGTTCCCTGAGCTACCGCCATGAGCGCTTGTCCTTCGTGTGGATAAAGAATCTTCTTGCTTCTCAAAATATGAGGGTTTATCACTTTTTACAAATGTGAGGGATACTCATAGATGGAGAAAGCCATGTCAAAGACCGAGATACCCAACCGTGCCTGTATTGTCGGGGCAGGCCCTGGCGGCCTGGCACTGACGCGGGCGTTCATGAAACTGGGCATTGAGTTTGACTGTTTTGAACGCCATAGCGACGTGGGCGGCATCTGGGATCAGACCAACCCTGGCTCTCCGATCTATGATTCTGCACATTTCATCTCCTCCAAAACACAGTCGCATTATGTCGACCAGCCGATGCCGGACAGCTATCCCGACTACCCGTCCAACCGGCAAATTCATGGCTACATGCAATCATTTGCGCGTGACTTCGGACTCTATGAACGTGTGACATTTGGTACCGAGATCGCCTCGACAGAAAAACATGACGGAGGCTGGCGTGTCACGCTTGCCAATGGCGATGTCCGCATCTATCGCTGGCTTGTGTGCGCGAACGGCACCAACTGGCATCCCAATATCCCCGACTTTGAAGGCACGTTTGACGGCGACATTCGCCACGCAGTGACGTACCGGTCACTGGACGAATTTCGCGGGCGCAAAGTACTCATCATTGGCGCCGGAAACTCCGGGTGTGACATCGCATGTGATGCGGCCCAGACTTCTGATGCGGCTTACATCTCTTTGCGACGCGGATATCATTTCATTCCAAAACATATTATGGGCAAACCGGCKGATGTTTTYGCCCAYGARGGCCCGCAYATGCCCATGTGGYTKWCGCAGMRGGTGTTTGCCATTGTGYTGCGYCTGATCAATGGGGAYATCACCCGGCTYGGRYTRCCAAAACCCGATCACAAGGTGTTTGAAAGCCATCCGATTKTRAACACGCARCTGCTTCATTTCCTGTCTCACGGTGACATTCATGCCAAGGGCGATGTGGCGCGCCTTGATGGCGACGGCGTTGTCTTCAAGGATGGAAGCCGGGAGCTTGTGGATCTCATTGTCCTTGCAACCGGCTATACGTGGCACGTCCCTTATGTCGACACTGCCCACTTTGACTGGGCTGGCGGACGGCCCGACCTCTATATGAACCTGTTCTCCCGCAAAACGCCGGGGCTCTATGCTTTGGGCTTCATGGAAACCAATGGGGGGGCCTACAAGCTCTTCGACCAGATGGCCGATCTCATCGGTCAGGCAATTGTTGGCGACCGGGACAATCCGAAACAGGCCGCCAAGTTTGCCAAGCTCATTGAAGGCGACAGGCCTGACCTATCGGGCAATGTTTCCTACGTGGCATCCGACCGGCACGCGACCTACGTCAATGTCGATGCCTATCGCGCCTACATGAGTAAGCTACGCAAGAAGATGGGGTGGGAGGATGTTGCTGAAGGCAGCTTTGAACATCTCCGGGTCACGGCGGCGGCACAAACCGCCGCCTGACATAGGGTCAGGTTTTCAGACGTTCAAGAAGGCGAGAATAGAGCGCGTTCTCGGCAGCAAACAGGTAGTCCACCTTGCTGGCCGACACCGTCTCTGCACCCGCTTCCCGCAGATGGTCAGCCACCGCCTGCACCTGCGCCGTTGGGCAGATCACCCGCACTTCGCCACCGCCCTCAAAAGGCGTCACCATGTCGCCCGCACACTGATAGTGCCGATCGAGATCATCGGCGACTTTTTGCGCGTCGAAGGGGCCACGAGCCGAGACCAGCATGTGGTTTTCTGCCCGGTCCGTCGCGTCCAGCCGGTCAAGAATGGCTTTGGCGGCAGCCCGGGGTTTTTCACTCCAGTCAGCGCTCATGGAGGCCACGAGGTTCGCCTGACTTTTCAGGATCACACCGTCTTCCAGAATTTTCAGACCATTGGCCACCAGTGTGGCACCGGTTGAAGTGATGTCCACAATCGCCTCTGCCGACCCTGCCGCAGGCGCGCCTTCAGTTGCGCCCAGGCTCTCCACAATCCGGTAGTCGTTGATGCCGTGAGACGCAAAGAAGTTTCGCGTCAGATTGAAATATTTGGTCGCGATGCGAAGCCGCTTACCGCGCCTATTGTGAAAAGCGAGCGCCACATCATCAAAGTCAGCCATCGTCTCCACGTCAATCCAACTTTGAGGTACCGCAACCACCACGTCCGCGTGCCCAAAACCAAGTTGCAGCAGAAGCTCCACGCTTGTTTCAGGCGCACTCAACTTTTCGCGGATCAGGTCCTCGCCGGTAACGCCGAAGTGGATACTTCCCTGCTCCAGATTACCTGCAATTTCAGACGCTGAGAGAAAAGCGATTTCCACATCTGCCACACCTTTCAGCGTGCCGGAATAACCCCGCCCGCCCTGCTTGGTAACAGTGAGGCCTGCGCGTTTGAAAAATCCGATGGCATTTTCCTGCAAACGCCCTTTAGAAGGGAGGCCTAGAATGAGAGTGTTGGTACTCATTTTTTCGCTCCCGACTGGCTTTGCGTGGTTGCAAGAAAGAGACGTTCCAGAGCAACAGCACAGCCAACAGCCGGCACGGGGCGTGACGCTCCCAATGTCTGCAACAGTCGGTCGTAACGACCACCTCCTGCAATCACCGCTTCTTCTCCCAATGTCGGAACCCGAATTTCGAAAACATGGCCGGTGTAATATTCAAGCTTGCGCCCAAAACCGGTTGAGAACCTGGCCGTGCCCAGATCAACGCCCGCCTTGCCCAGAGCCGTGAGACGCGCCGCCAGTCGGTCAAGCGTCGCATCAAGGGTGATGCCTGCGTCCTTGGTCAACGCCCGTATCTGGCTGACAGCGTCCGCCGCCGGACAAGAGATTTCCAAGAATTTGCTAATCAACGCTGCGGCTTCTTTAGGGAGTTTTCCAGTCGTCGCATCATCTGCCTTCTGCAACAGACGCGCTGCAATCTCCTCAACACCTCGCCCGCCCACCGGTGCGATGCCGCTGAGTTTCAGAACGTCTTCCAGCAACGCGGCTGCCTGGTCTTCTCCCAGACCTGCCATGGCACTCAACAGTCCGTCACGTCCAGCGTCCGACCTATCGGCTTCCCCGTTTTGTAGGCTCGTCAGCAGATCTGCGAAGAATGCCGGTCGCCAGAATTGCCGCCTCAGCCGCTCTTTCCATCTTTCGGGAATGGACAGTGCGTCAATCAAAGCTGTGAACAGGGCCAGATCGCCCAGCTCAACCTCATAGGCCATGAGACCTGCCTCTTCGACACCGCGAAGAGCCAGGCGGGTAATTTCCGCGTCCGCCTCCACATCATCGATGGGACCTAAGAGTTCCAGACCGCATTGATTGTATTCGCTCAGTTTGGTCGACCCTGTGGGCTGGTAGCGATAGATCGCCCCGCTTGCACACAGACGTGCAGGCTTGAGCCCCTGGGGTTCGCGCTCGAGGTAAAGACGACAGACGGGGATCGTGAGGTCAGGCCGCAAGCACAGCTCTGTTCCCCCTGGATCATTGAAAAGATATGTCCGGCGACGGAGGTCTTCGCCGTGCCGGTCGAGGAATATTTCTGCGGGTTGCAGAACGGGTGTGGTTACCGGCTCATAGCCTGCGGCCTCGAACGAGCCGCGCACGGTACGTGCCTGCGCCTCTCGTGCATTGAGCTCATCGCCACTACTGGAAATGCTGGTCATGGTTTCTTTCCCGCCTCACCCGGTYCTGGATGYKGCTTTCTGTCTAACATGGAATGACAAATATTTATGAANGAAGCTGTGTTGGCKTTTGACCCACTGTCCTGCGYCRWAAATGCGCMGATCARTGAGCCTAGCTATGTCGYGCCAGCACSGCACGGACCTGGGARAYCAGRTCRGCRCGCGGCACGGAGATYTGYGCATGGCTGCTTTCGCGCCATTCGGCGTTATCTTCRATTTCCTGRGATTTCTGCGAGCCGAGGAYYAAATCTTTCAGGGTGATTTCCCCCTTGGYRCGCTCRTCTTCGCCTTCGATCACGACCACCGGAGCGCCGCGTCGATCAGCGTACTTCACCTGAGCCCGCATGCCCGAGCCACCAAGATACAGTTCAGAGCGGATGCCTGCTTGGCGCAGCTCGGTTACCATTTTCTGGTAGCGCGGCATCTCTTCCTTGTCCATGACAAGCACAATCACCGGGGCTGCCACAGCGTTGGTAACGACTTTGTCCAAAACACCCAGAGCGTCCAGCGCGGAATAGAGACGGCTAACGCCCATGGAAAACCCGGTCGCGGGCACCTTTATGCCTTTGAAGCGTTCCACCAGATCGTCATAGCGACCGCCGCCGCCGACAGAGCCAAAGCGGGTCACTTCGCCATCATCGCCGGTGGCTTCGAAAGTGAGCTCGGCCTCATAAACGGGGCCGGTGTAATATCCAAGGCCTCGCACCACGGCGGGATCGAATGCAATGCGGTCCACGTCATATCCAACTGCCGTCAGGAGCGCATCAATCTCGCGCAGTTCTGCAACACCTTCCAGACCGACGGTGCTGTCACCAACCCGTTTTTCCATGGCGTTGCACACATCATCCCGTGTCCCACCGCCACTTTGGGTAAAGTCGATGATGCCTTCGATTTGCGCCTCGGCGAGCCCCGCTCCTTGCGTAAAGTCGCCAGACTCGTCTTTTCGGCCTTTGCCTAGAAGGAAACGCACGCCTTCGGGACCCAGCCGGTCCAGCTTGTCGATGGCGCGCATCACGGTGAGGTGCTGCTTTTCAAAGTCAGGACCTTCCCCGACAATGCCGCAGTTTTCTAGAACACCATCCAGCACTTTGCGATTGTTCACGCGCATGACATAGGCGCCGCGCGGAATGCCCAGGGCTTCCAAGCAGTCGGCGGCCATCATGCACATTTCGGCATCAGCCGCGACGCCAGGCGCGCCCACTGTGTCTGCATCAAACTGTGTAAATTGACGGTAACGCCCCGGACCTGGCTTTTCGTTGCGCCAAACGGGACCCGTCTGATAGCGACGGAAAGGTTTGGGAAGCCCGTCATAATTCTCGGCAACATAGCGTGCGAGCGGAGCCGTCAGATCATAGCGGAGCGACAACCACTGGTCGTCGTCATCCTGAAAAGAAAACACGCCGGCATTTGGTCGATCTTCGTCCGGCAGGAATTTGCCAAGCGCGTCCGCATACTCAAACGCTGATGTTTCAAGCGGCTCGAAACCGTAGAGTTCGTAAACCTCGCGAATGCGCGCAAGCATGGCGGCTTCCACACGCACGGTCGTGGCGGGAATGTCGCGCAACCCCTTGGGCACTCGGGCCTTGGGGCGAAAGGTTTTCTTCTTCTTGGCCATGTCTCTTCATTCCAGCCCAGATTTTACCAATGACGGGCTGCGCATACCTAACCCAAGGCCAGAGACCCTGCAAGCCCCGCGACCCACCCCAAGCCCTTGGACGATCAGGTTTTTTTCTGTTCCCTTGAAACAATGTTCTCTCTATGTTCTGGTGCTTGAGTTGAGACAGAGGAGAGGCAAGATGGACCAGCGTTACAGCATTTTGACACTTGGAACCGCCGACATGGCGCGGGCACGCGGCTTCTACGAAGGTCTCCTGGGGTGGAAGCCTTTCATGACGGAGGGGATAACCTTCTATGACGCTGGCGGTTTTATCCTTGGGCTTTTCGGTCACAAAGAACTTGCGGAGGATGCCAATCTTCCCGTGGGCCCGGTAGGCGAGGGATACCGAGGATTTGCGGTTGCCTACAATGCACGCAATGAAGAAGAAGTGGACGCTGTGCTTGCCCTCATTGAGACGCAAGGAAAAGCACACGGCGCCAAAGTGCTGAAACCGGCCCATAAGGCATTCTGGGGAGGTTATTCAGGTTACTTCGCCGACCCGGACGGGAATGCCTGGGAAGTCGCCTACAATCCCTTTTGGCCGATTGATGACGCTGGCCATCTGCAGTTGCCCAAGACTCAAACGACCTGAGGGCGGGACCACTTGAGTCCAATGCACAGTGTCTTAACAAATTCTTTCGTCTTAACAGTTTGGTAATTTTTGCCCTACCCGCCGACCCTTTCCCTAAGACCTTGTTTTGTATTGTCTATTTTCAATTTCTCAACAGACTTTGACTTGTGGTGCAGTATCGGTTTTCCGCTAAATAGCGCATTTCTTTACGCTCTGTTTACCAAGCGCCGTCATGGTTAGCGAAAGCTTAACCACGAGTGCGCTTAATGAACCGTCCCGCCCCCACCTCCACATCGCCGCACGCCATCACGGCGGACCTGGTGCCACAGCCCGCACGGCTGAGCTTTGCTCTCGTCAGCGATGCCAAACTGCCTCATTCCATATTTGAGGGGCTGAGCGCTGACATCACTCTCATTTCGCGCGGGCGCGGCATTGCCCCCCTGCTCGCCCCTGGGTTCGATGCCATCCTGTTCGATCTGGGCTCGGCTGACTGCGCTGACTTCGAGACGCTGGGTCGGGTGATCAACCTGGGTCCACGGGTGCCGGTCCTTGCTCTCTTCGAGCGCCATGCCTTCACCCCAGACCGGGCATACGAGGCTGTTCATCTCGGTGCGGAAGATGCCTGTCTATTCGATGCCTTCAACGCTGGCAGCGTCGTCGTCTCCGCTACGCTGGCGATCACCCGCTTTCAACGGCGGGAACCGACGGACACCGCCGCTGCACATTCCTGTGCGATCACGAAAACACCCAATGCTGCTTCAGGTCAGGCCCCCGTCACCATTATTCAAGAAGCGGCCGACGCCATGATCATTCTCGACAATGAGGGAAAGGTGGCCTTCGCCAACTCTGCGGCTGCAGAACTTCTGGGCCGCCCTCTGGAAACACTCGCCGGCAAACATCTCGACATGCCAACGGTTCCCGGTGACAGAAGCATTCACATTACACACCCTTCTGGCGAAGAACGGTTTGCGGACTTGCGGATTGTTGAAACAGAATGGGGAGGGCAACCCGCCCGCGTCGCAGCGCTGACAGACACGACGGTCCGCCGACAGCTTGAAAAGACAATGCGCGAGGCGGAAAAAAAGAGTCTGACCTCCGAGCGACGCAGCAGCAGTTTTTTCTCAAACGTCAATCATGACCTGCGCACCCCGCTGACCCACATTATCGGCTTTTCTGAACTTATGAAGGATGAGCAATTTGGGCCACTCGGGGAGAGATACCGTGAGTATGCCAGTGACATTCATCAGTCGGGCACGATGCTGCTGGACATGATCGAAGACCTGCTCAGCGTTGCTGAATCTGAGACGGACGCCATTTCACTGAGTGACGATATCTGCCATCTGGACGCTCTCATCGAGACCGTTGTTTCCAGCCAGAAAAAGAATGCTTTTGAAGCCAACATCACCCTTGTGGCCACCCAATCGCCAAACCTTCCCGGATTTCGCGGCGATGCAAAACGGCTGCGACAAGGGCTCTTCCGGCTAATCTCGGAACTGCTGCATACAAATGATGCAGGCGCGCGCATTGAACTTGGTGCGGAGGTGTGTGCTGGAGGCCTTATCATCAAAGCCGTGGTCGATACAAAAGATGGTGGAGCCCTGGCGCTTCCCTATGATGATTTTGAAACGGGATCGGCCTGTTCGCATGTTGAAGACCCGTTTGTCAGCGCGGAAGGCCTTCGCCTTCCCAGGGACACCAGTCTGGCACTTTCTCTCACACGAAAAATCGCTGAACTGCACGGGGGCGCATTGCGCGTTGGTCATGATCCGCAGGGCAAGCCTGCAGTCATTCTATCGCTTCCAGCTGCGCGAATTATCCGCTAGCTCGCAATCACATCAATCGAAAAGAGCGTCAATATCGTCCTGGCTGGAACGATCATCTGCTTCGGGCATGGATGGCCCGTTGGCAAGAGTACGTCCTTCTGGCTCACCTTCTCTGGATCCATCGTCAGCTGATTCAACGCCTTCGAATGAATCCTTGCCCCAAATGCTGAGCATCGATTCAACACGCTCCTCGATAAATCTCAGAGCGGTCACCACCTTGTTAATGCGCTGCCCGGTTATGTCCTGAAAATTGCAGGCCTCAAAAATGCGGATAACCTGCTCTTGAATTTCCTGGGCTTGCCCGGCATCCACACCTTGAAGACTGCTCACAAGGGCAGAAGCGGCTGAATCAATCACTTCGGCTGAATCCAGAATGACTTCCGTGGCGCCTTCCGTTCCAGCAACCACCTCATCCAGCTCGTCCGTTACTGAGCGAATACGATCCGATGAGGCACCCTCATAGCGCAGAGCGACAATTTCGCTTTTTGTGCGCAAGATCGCCTGTTGCATCTGCTCAAGTTCATACTTGAGTTTGGCGGCCTCTTTGATCTCGTCTTTGTACTTGTCCAGCAAGGCATCAGGAGCCGCCTCTGCGAGCTCTTGTTCATCGTCTTTTGCGTTGCCTATCGTGCTCCCCAACTTGGCGATCGCATCCATCATTTGCTGATGGCGTTCGGCTGCAAGTGCGTCGGGAACAGTGTTTCCACGGACACTGCCACCCATGGCGCCTCCGACTGTCGCGCTGGGGGCTTCAACTGGCTGCGTGCTATCGTCTTCTGCGTATTTGTTCACAGTTTCGATGCGAAATTTTCTTTTTGCGATGCCCATAAACAATCTCGTCCCACGCTGCCTCGTCCGCAAAGAAGTTGCGGAGCAATTGGAGGGGAGCGTACGGAAAATTCGCTAACAAGCCGTTTAGTGTAGGCCAAGTACATCATTCACCTTGTCCCTAGGGCAGCACTGCGTTTACCCTTTCTTCACGTCCGACGCCTCACGAGTGATCTTCATGCAAAACTCAGCTAAACTTCCCCTTACTCATGTGCCTTCAGCCCTGTTTTCGGTCGGCATGGGGCTTGGCGGACTTGGGGCTGCCTGGTTGAGCGCGGCGCGCCATCTGGGCATGACCGCTCTTGGTGGCCACGCGCTGTTTGTCCTCACGACAGGGGTCACTGTTTTAGTGATGGCTCTGTACGCTCTCAAATCTATCTTGCACAGGGATGCGGTCGTTCAAGAACTTCACGATATCGCCACTGCAAATTTTTTTCCCGGCCTGACCATCAGTTTGATGTTTGTCGCCTTTTGGCTGAAGAGCTTAGGATTGGCTTGGAGTACTATTCTCTGGCAAGCCGCCGCCGTGGGGCACGTTGTTCTGGCCCTTGTCATTTTGCGGTCTTGGATTTTACGCAACGCTGAAATTACGCGCGCAAATCCTTCCATGTTTGTGCCCATTGTCGGGCTGTTTGTGGTTCCACTTACCAGCGCGGGTATGGAGGTGGATGCAGACCCATTCGCCTGGTTTTGCTTCTCGGTTGCACTGCTATTTTGGCTGGCCTTGTTTCCGGTGATGCTGAACCGGATTTTGTTTCATGGACAATTGCCGAGACAATTTCTGCCCACCCTCTTTATCCTAATTGCACCGCCTGCTCTCGCTGCCTCTGCTCTTGCGGCGCTGCAAGGAAGTTTCGGTCTTGTCGCCCAAGGTTTTTTCTACGCAGCCCTCTTTCAGGGCCTCCTGCTCGCCACAATGGCACGCACCTTTATCAGCCTTCCGTTTCATCTGTCGTGGTGGGCCTTCACCTTCCCTTCAGCAGCTCTTGCGAGTGCCGCAATGACCCGCCATGCCCTGGCACCAGACAGGTTTTCGGCCCCTCTGGCTGCTTTGCTTTTGACCGTGGCAACGCTCATTAGCTGTTTTGTGGCTTTGCGCACTGCGCGGGCTTTTTTGGACGGGGACATATGGCCAGGTCCGGAAGATATTCAGGCTGAACCTACTCCAGCTCGAAACGAACCGGAATAGTAATCTCCATTCGCTCAACCGTCATTTCCACAGGGAAGGCAGGCAAGGGCCTCGCTCGCTGCAGCAACTCCCGGGCCTCCCGATCCAGGATGGCGTACCCCGCTGACCGCGACACGCTGTAGCTCACAAGCTCACCCTGACGGGTCAATGTAATTGTCAGCTCGGCAACACCTTCCATATTTCTTCGGATCGCCGTGTCTGGATAGCGCATGTGACGCGTCAACCAGTCGGTAAGACGAGCGAGATAGTCGGCCTCCACAGCTGCATCTGCTGTACCCGCATCGCCCGCCGCCTTCCCTGTGCTGTCATTGGAAGCATCCACGGCGGCGCTTGCAGGCGGCGTTGCGCCGGCAACTGGATCCGATTGTTCTGGTTGCCTGACTGCTTCTTCAACTGGCTCTGCCTTGTCGGGAAGGACAGGCTCCACACGAGATGCTTCGACCGGCTCAACAACGGGAGGGACAGGTTCGTTGGTGTCGGTTGCTTCCGTTTCACTTTGATCTTCCGTAAAGGTCTGGGAAGGCGCTAATGCGATGCGGAGCCCTCCTCCCCCGGCATCCGCGCCCGAGRAGRGGANCAGCRACCCATTGCCAGATGGCAAAGGCTGCGACATGGATCACCACAGCCGCCCCGATCAACAGTGTCCACTTTCTGATGTCCTGTCCCATGCGCTTCTARTCTGCCGTATTTGAAGAGCTGGTATARTYMGGCACACCAAAGGCTGAYACGCCGCGCACATGTTCTTCCACATGCARTTTGCGYTTCAGCGGYGGGAAGGCRCGTTGSGARCAATCCAAYCTTTCGCAMAGCCTGCAATTGACACCGATGGGYGTTGCGGCAGTTTCATTATCCAAATCATGGCCTAACGAATAAGCAAAATTTCGGGCGTGCGATATATCGCATCCCAGCCCCACCACATATTGGTCATCGGGAACGCCTATTCCAGAGCCCGCCCGGCTGACCGTTCGCGCAATGGAAAAATACCGCGTCCCATCCTCCATACAGACCACCTGCGTGTAGACTTGGCCTGGAACACGAAAAGCATCATGCACATTCCATCGCGGACAGGTGCCACCAAAGCGGGCAAAATGAAACCCTGCTGCGGAAAAACGTTTCGATACATTTCCCGCATTGTCGACCCGAATGAGAAAGAACGGTATGCCTCTCGCGCCCGCGCGCTGCAAGGTCGTCAACCGGTGGCACACCTGCTCAAAGCTTGTCGCAAAACGCCTTCCCAACAACCGAATGTCGTATTTTGTTTCTTCTGCGGTGCGGAAGAAAGCGCTGTAGGGCATCAACAGAGCCGCAGCAAAATAGTTGGCGAGCGCGACGCGCAACAGACGCTTCGTTTCATCTTCTGCCAAGCCTGACTGTTCGACGACACTCTCAATCGCCCGCGCCTGCTCAAAAAAGCCAACCTGATACGCCAATTGAAAACAGCGGCCGGGCTGGTCGAGTAACTCCGATAAAAACATCGTCTGGCGATGGCGGTCATAGCGACGCAACTCACCGCTCATGAAGTCAGCAGGCACCACACGGGTGCTCACCCCATGCTTGTCCCGAAGATAGTCTCGCAGCGCCACATAGGGCTCGTCAGCAGAAAGTCTCGCGCTCTCGTAGAGCTGTTCTGCGGCATCATCGAGTTCTGGAAAGTGATTGGTGCGAGAATTGATGAAATCGCGCACTTCCTCGATGGGAAGCCCAATCGTCTGGGATGTCGGGTCACCATCCCGGTCGGCCAACCGTTCGGCAAGCAGCGAACTTGCATCCACCGCCTCCCGGTAAGATCGATACAGGCTGGCAATCGCATCGGCGATGGCGGGGCTGGCGTCAGCCACGTCCTTCAGGTCCTGATCGCCCACGCCGCCGTCCCGCAATAACGGGTCAGAGAAGATCTCTTTGAGGGTGCTCAGCGCGCGTGCCTCCTCATCGCCTCCCAAGGAACGCAGGTCGGCATCGAAGACATCTGCCATGCGGAGCAGGATCTGAGCGGAGACAGGGCGCTGATTTCGCTCAATCAGGTTCAGGTAGCTGGCGGAAATGCCTAGCTCCTCAGCCATGCGAACCTGGGTCAGGCCTCGCTCCCGCCGCAAACGGCGAACCCGCGGGCCCGCGAAAAGCTTCTTATCCTGCGCCATTTTTTAGCACTCTCGTGATCCAATCTTTACAAGATTTACATTTACTACAGAATCTCATGTGAATCGTGTAAATATTTTTACTTTAATATTTTCAATGACTTAGTGAATCGTTGGACTTTCTTTTGTGTGGGTTGTATGACCCCGCCAACGCTCCTGAAACAAAATCGGGAGCCATCCAAAAAAAGCGGCGGAGGTTTGAGACCATGAGCGATGCTCCGGTAAAGTCGAACGTTGAAGGTGTGGTTGTCCTGGGGGCAATGAAGCCAGGTTATGAGCGCATCCTGACGGATGAAGCGCTCGCCTTTGTAGCCGACCTGGAACGCCAGTTTGGCGCCCGCCGCCGCGAGCTGCTGGTGGCCCGTGCCGAGCGTCAGAAAAAATTCGATGACGGGGAATTGCCGAACTTTCTCCCAGAGACGCTTTCTGTCCGTGAAGGTGACTGGAGAATTGCACCTATCCCGAAAGACCTGATGGACCGCCGGATCGAAATCACTGGCCCCGTGGACAATCGGAAGATGGTCATCAACGCGCTCAACTCCGGTGCGAACTCCTACATGACCGACTTTGAAGATGCCGCGTCTCCGACATGGGACAATATGATTGGCGGCCAGCTCAACCTCGTGGACCTGTGGGCAGGCGAGATCGGCTTTACCGATGCCACCAACGGCAAGACATATGACGCAAAGCCCCTGGACGATCGCGCAACACTTATCGTGCGGCCGCGTGGCTGGCATCTGGAAGAAGCCCATGTGACCGTCGATGGTCAGAACATGTCAGGCGGCATGTTCGACTTTGGTCTCTACCTCTTCCACAATCACGCCAATCTCAAAGCAAATGGCACCGGCCCGTATTACTATCTGCCGAAGATGGAAAGCCATCTGGAAGCCCGGCTGTGGGATGATGTCTTCACGCACGCTGAAAAGGCTCTGGGTCTTAAAGTGGGCACTGCCCGCTGCACCATTCTGATTGAGACGCTTCCGGCCGCGTTCGAGATGGACGAAATCCTCTATGAGCTTCGCAAGCACATTGTCGGACTGAATTGCGGTCGTTGGGATTACATCTTCAGCTACATCAAGCGGCTCGGCAAAAACCCGAACTACATCCTGCCAGACCGGTCACAGGTTCTGATGGGCGATGCTTTCCTGTCTGCTTACTCGGCGCTCCTCATCAAGACCTGCCACAAGCGCGGTGCCTTTGCGATGGGTGGTATGGCTGCTCAAATCCCCGTGAAAGGCGATGATGCTGCCAATGAAGCGGCGTTTGCCAAAATTCGGGCTGACAAAGAGCGGGAAGCCAACAATGGCCACGATGGCACTTGGATTGCGCATCCCGGCATGGTCGATGTGGTTKCCGAAATCTTCGGCAAACTGCCAGGGACCAATCAGCTTGCCCGTGAACGCCAGGATGTGAATGTGGGCCAGAAAGAATTGCTGGCACCTCACGAAGGCGAGCGGACAGAAGAAGGTATGCGTGAATGCTGCCGGGTTGGCGTTCAGTACATTGAAGCCTGGCTTGGCGGACGCGGCGCTGTTCCCCTTTACAATCTCATGGAAGACGCAGCGACAGCTGAAATCAGCCGGACGCAAATCTGGCAGTGGCTCTATCACGGCGTTGACCTCAGCGATGGTCAGAAAGTAACGCCTGAACTGTTCCAGAACATGCTGGACGATGAGATGACGACATTGAAAGACGTGCTCGGTGACGAGCGCTGGACATCAGGCCATTTCGACGAGGCGATCAAATTGTTCGCCGACATGGCAACTTCCCGGGATTGTGAGGAATTTCTCACCCTTCCCGCCTATGAACTTCTCGTAAAAAGCGGGAACTAAGCGGCCTCTCTGTTGAGTGCCACCTTAACCAAAGGACAAGAGCGATGAGCAAAACGTTCTACGATATTATCCCTAGTGCACCGGCTGGCCGCTTCGACGATGTCGAGCGCAACTACACAGCTGAAGATGTTGAAAAGCTTCGTGGGTCTTTCCCCATTGAGCACACACTAGCAACACGCGGTGCGAACAAGTTGTGGGAAAGCCTCCACAGCGAAGACTATGTGCATTCTCTTGGCGCGCTTTCCGGCAACCAAGCCATGCAGATGGTTCGTGCTGGCCTGAAAGCCATCTACCTGTCTGGTTGGCAGGTTGCGGCTGACGCCAACACAGCAGGCGCTATGTACCCAGACCAGAGCCTTTACCCTGCGAATGCCGGTCCTGAGCTTGCCAAGCGCATCAACAAGACCCTGCAGCGTGCAGACCAGGTTGAACATTCTGAAGGTGGCGCAAAGCGCGACTGGTTTGTGCCAATCGTTGCTGATGCAGAAGCTGGCTTCGGTGGCCCGCTGAACTGCTTTGAACTCATGAAAGCCTATGTCGAAGCTGGCGCTGCTGGCGTCCACTACGAAGATCAGCTTGCTTCTGAAAAGAAGTGTGGTCATCTGGGTGGCAAGGTTCTGATCCCAACAAAAGCACATGAGCGTAACCTCAACGCAGCCCGCCTTGGTGCTGACGTGATGGGCGTGCCAACACTCATTATGGCTCGGACAGATGCTGAATCTGCCAAGCTCATCACCTCCGACATTGACGAGCGTGATCATGAGTTCATYGACTTCGATGCWGGYCGGACACCYGAAGGCTTCTATCGTCTGAAAGACGGCACGGGCGTTGATCACTRCATCAAGCGCGGCAAAGCGTTCGCAAAATATGCTGACCTGCTGTGGTGGGAAACATCTGTTCCTAACCTTGCYGAAGCACAGCGCTTCGCTGACGAGATCCAYAAGGATCACCCAAACCAGCTGCTCGCYTACAACTGCTCTCCTTCCTTCAACTGGGAAGCAAACCTGGACAAGGACACRATTGCCAAGTTYCAGAGCGAGATTGCAGCCATGGGTTACAAGTACCAGTTCGTTACCCTTGCTGGTTTCCATCAGCTCAACTACGGCATGTTCCAGCTCGCATCCGACTACCGGGATCGTGGCATGGCTGCTTACTCCGAGCTGCAGCAGGCTGAATTTGCTGCTGARGCCGACGGCTACACTGCTACACGCCACCAGCGTGAAGTTGGYACAGGCTATTTCGACATGGTGTCGGTTGCTGCTGCCGGTGGCSAAAGCTCCACAACRGCTCTGGGCGAAAGCACAGAAAGCGCACAGTTCAARNAATGATGCGGCTGAGTAATCAGTCTCTGACTTTTTGATCTCACAAGATCTGAAGCCCCCGGTGAKWWMTCGCCGGGGGCTTTTTCATATCTCGTTTCTGGGTCTCGTTTCTATGTCTCGGCAGTACTGCTTCCCCGCAGCGCAAAAGCACAGACGAAAAGCGCTGCCATTAGTCCCGCAGCAAAGATAAACGGGTATGTCATTTCGATCCTGTAGAGGCTGGTTCCCAGCAACGGTCCGATAATGTAGCCCGCGCCCATGCCCGCTCCCACCAGACCTGCGACAGCGCCCTGATGCTCGCTTTCTACCCGCAGTGACGCGCCGGCCATCAGGCCTGCATTGATCAGGCCGCCGGAAAGACCGACCACGCCATAGGCGAGATACAGCTCATCCAATGTGGCCGTCACTTGCATAGAGGCTAGTCCGACGGCACCCAGCAAGTATCCGATGAGAATGAATGTCTTGGGAGTGAGCTTCAGAAGCTGCACAAGACCGCCCTGCGCCAACAACATGGCGAAAGCCATTGCTCCCATGGCGACGCCTGTCGTCTGGGCCGTTTCCACGGGCGAGAGAGAAAACCGGTCCTGAAAGTAGAAGGCGCTTGTTTGTTGAAGAATGGACACCACGGTGAACGTGCCCATCGCCATGAACACAAACGGCCTGACCCGTTTGTCGAACAGGGGCAAACGATTGCCTTCCGACGCTACGTCGCGACGGGGCTCAGACACTTTGAAGAGGATTATCACTCCCAACACCAGGGCTGCGACGGCGGATGCATAAAGGGGAAAGAGCAGGCCATACACGGTCAAGGCACCGGCCAGAACCGGCCCCAGAATTGAGCCAAAACTGAAAGCGGCCCCTACCAGCGCAACACCGGCAGTGCGGCGAGAGGCGTCGGTTTTGTCGGCCATAAAGGCCGTCGCACACGGATAGATACCTCCCACGCCAATCGACAGGCTCATGCGTGCGGCAATCAGGGCAAACAGGCTGACCGGGACCAGTAATATTCCAGACATGCCCAAATCCATAATACCCGCGAAGGCCACCGTCGTGACCGCATAGGCAATGAGCCCCCAGGAGATGATGTTCACCCGCCCGATCCGGTCACCAAACCGACCCCATAGCGGCACAGCGATGGTGTAACTCACGGCGGCCAGCGAAATGACCAATCCCATGTCCGTCTCCGTGAGGCCCATCAGTCTGGTGGCGGGCCCCGCAATGGCAAACACCATGGTCTGCCCTAAGGCGAAAACCACAAGCCCCAGCAGGACCAACCCCGTATCCATTGAGGAGGCCCGCTTTGCCAATCCGTCTGTCGTTTCTGATGCCACACTCATCTCAAAACCTTCCTTAGTTATAGCTATTAAGAATGATTATTAGATTGTGAAACAGCTTTACGCAAGGGCGAGCTTGGCCGGAGACCCGACCTGGGATGGGAAATTGTGGGGTTTGCGACCAGCGCCTTGGGCAGCCATACTGCCGAAAAATTAAATCAGGGAGAGAAACATGACCGTCGAGACATTGAATATTCAGGGGACCGTTGCACCGGGTTTTGAAGGTGTGCGCGAGGCCTTCGCCGCAAATTTCGAAACGGGTGGCGACATTGGTGCGTCCTTCGCCATCTTCAAGGACGGTCAATATCTCGTCGACATATGGGGTGGRCATYCYRACGAAGCCAAGACGACRGAATGGCAACGCGACACRCTYCCCAATGTCTGGTCCACGACGAAATCGGTCGCGGCCCTTTGTTTCGCCCTGCTGGTTGAGCGCGGACAGCTTTCTTATGACGACAAGGTGGTCAAATACTGGCCCGAGTTCGGCGCACACGGCAAAGATCAAATCACCATTGGGCAGATGCTGTCGCACCAGGCAGGCCTATCCACGGTTCGCGAGCCCCTTACTACCGAAGACCTTTATGACCAGRCAGCGATGGCGGCGCGCATGGCAGCCGCTGAACCTTTGTGGACGCCGGGCACGCGCTCCGGTTATCACGCGCTCACCTATGCGTTCCACACAGCAGAGGTTGTTAAACGCATCACGGGCAAAACTATTGGTCAGTTCTTCCAAGAAGAAATCGCTGGCCCCTGGGAGATCGACTTTTTTATTGGCCTGCCGGAAAGCGAAGAGGGCCGGGTTGCGGAAATGGTTGCCGCACCAAAAGCTGCCCCTCTGGATGCTGCCGGTCTGAACGACGTGCAAAAACTGACCTTCTCCAACCCTGCCCCTTCGGCGACCACTCCCAATGATCGGGCCTGGCGCGCTGCTGAAATTGCCTCTGCCAATGGCCGTGGCTCCGCAAGCGCGCTGGCCAAGCTGTTTGGTGCGGTCGCGGCAGGTGGCACGCTCAATGGGGTTTCGCTGATCAGCGAGAAAACCCGCGCCGCCATGTCTGACATCCAAATCACCAATGAGGACCTTGTTCTGGGAATGGAGATCAACTGGGGGGCTGGGTTCATTCGCAATATCGGCGGGCTTCTTTATGGGCCGAACGAAGCTTCTGTCGGCCATTCTGGATGGGGCGGATCCTTTGCCATGTGCGATCCCACCGCTGGTGTCGGCATTTCCTATGTGATGAACCAGATGGGTCCTGAACTTGCGGGCGATCCACGCGCCATGAGCTTGCTTGCCGCCTCTTATCAGGCGCTTTCACAAGCCTAGGCATCAACAATTTCAACTGACCGGGTGATATATGTCCGCATCTCTTGCGACCACGGACCTCAGCGATGCGCACACAGATATTGTGGGMCAYGCTGATCCGATATTCTTCGACTATGGCGGTCGTGCCRATTTTCATGGCGCCATCACGACGTTGAAGATTTTTGAGGACAATGTGCTTGTTCGTGCCGCTGTCGAGAGCCCCGGCATGGGTCGGGTGCTGGTCGTTGATGGTGGCGGCTCCATGCGATGCGCCTTGTTTGGTGGCAACCTCGCCAAACTCGGTGCTGACAATGGATGGGCGGGCATTGTCATCTTTGGATGTGTTCGCGACAGGGATGAAATCCAGGGCGAAGCTCTGGGCATCAAAGCCCTTGGGCATCACCCCCGCAGAAGTGACAGGAAGGGTCAGGGCGATGTGGATATTCCTGTCACCTTTGCGGGTCTTACCTTCCGCCCCGGCGACTGGCTTTATGCCGACCGGGACGGGCTTATCATCGCCCCGCACGCCCTGACCTGACACGCTTCAAACGCCTGCACAAATACTTGCTYCYTTGTYGTCGTAAAGTTCANTTTTGTTGTTGWTATTCATTCGCAGTTGCACTATCAATTGRRCATCGCYGCTGCCAAGGAGACTCAATRATGAAAACSCTGGATTTYTCGCCYCGGCCAGGTGGACCMAAGCCACAGGCYGCCCCYTATGTGCCCGGAACAGAYCTMGCAACTTATGGATTTTCGGAGCARTTCGTYGTGTGGGCCACCCGGGCTGCGCAGATGGGATTGGACAAAGGGGCAGCCCACTTCCGGCTCAGCTCTGCCTTTGCCGCCGTGGATGCGCCCGATGCGCTGCCCCTGCTGCAACAATTTCTGGGATTGCTGGAGATTGAATTTGGCCGTCCACTCGCTGCACCCTGCTTCAAATGGCGCGCCTTAATGGCCGACGAAGCCCGCGTACTGAGCCTGATCGCTTTGTTCCAACGTTGCGCGACCGGCGATGCAACGGCATCACTCCCGAACCTTCCGATGCCTCTACTTCAGACCGGGCAGAGGTTGGCGCTAACCCTTTCTGCAACAGGCCTTCTGCTGCAACCCTCAAACCAGGCAAGCAAAACCGGTTGTTGGCCCGACGCAATGCCTGTTCTTCACTAACAGTGTCGTAGGACCAAACGAGTTTAACGARTAARYSRRYWRRWGKTSKMYCRMWWWGKTTTYCWCSSKMYWRCYWRWKMAARSYWMMYMASYDWKYSMYHSSVYMYGSYKSTYYWYMMYRGACTGGCGGCACACGCTGATATTTTCCAAACGATGTACTTCCCTCAACAACATTGTGCAGTTGCGAAACCGCCTTCAGTTGTTTCCGAGAAGACTAGCTTGCTGGTCCAGAGCAATCAGCATGGTTCGTTCAAGACCATTGGTACGGTGGTGAGCGATCGCTTTGTAATCTTCATCGTCGGCTAGATCGAGCAGGTTCTGGCGCGCAGGCCATTGAACCAGCAACACCACATCCCAGTCATAGGCAATGTCGCCGACCAAAGTTTCCGTTGCCGCACCGGCCCAAATGAGTTGTCCGCCATGTTTTCCAACAAAAGGCCCTGCAAGCTCTCCATAGCGCGCATAAGCTTCTGCTCCTGTGCCATCACCATCCAGCGATGCCTCCCGGAACTTGAGCAAGTTCAACATCACCACCGGTCCTTTTTCGGCATTGCTGGCGAAGTTCAGGAACTGACCTGGGTTCCCATCGAGCCAGGGGTTCATGCCGGGCAACTTATTTGCAAATTCACTGTCACAGGCTGACAGCCCAAGAAAGGCAGCGAACAGAACAACCCATCTAAACCGGAACATTTTATTTCCTCTCCCATTCAATTTTCCTCACCCAAAAGTTTTGCTTGTGGCGAGATTTCCCATGCGTGCGGTAATCTCAAAAAATTCAGCAACGGTTTCGTCGATGATCTGTTTGACCGGCTTGATCTCATCAATCAGCCCGACAGTCTGACCAGCGAGGCCCACACTTGCTTCCATGTCACCACCGAAATAGAGGTCCAGAATGTTGCCAAACGTGTCGGCTGGCATGCGGCCTTCTTCATAAATTTTCGCGGTACGTTCCGTCTTGAGCGTGCGAATGCACGGTGATGCCTTTTTGTTCAGGACCCAGGTACCTGTCTCGTTGGCGTCGATGATGGCATTTTTGTAGTTCTCGTGAACCGGGCTTTCTGCACAGCTGACAAAGCGCGTGCCCATTTGAACGCCTTCCGCACCGAGAGCAAAAGCAGCCGCCATACCTTTCCCATCGCAAATACCACCTGCCGCAATCAACGGCACATCAACCGCCGCGCGGATCGCCTGCAAGAGCACAAGCGTCGACACTTCTTCGGGGTTTTTGAAGCCACCGCCTTCAGCCCCTTCCACCACAAGGCCATCAACACCGGCGTCTGCGCATTTTACGGCGGCATCGACGGTTGGCACGGCGTGGTAGACGGTAATTCCGGCTTCCTGCAGCGGCCCTACGAATTTCTTTGGGCTGCCTGCTGAAGTCGTTACAAATTTCACGCCGCATCCGCACACATAGTCCAACATCGCTTTGTCGCGGAGAAACATGATGGGCAGGTTCACACCGAACGGCTTGTCGGTGATTTCCTGCATTTTTTTGATTTCTTCCTTACAGGCTTCTGTCTCGCCGGAAGATGTTTCGATAATACCCATGCCGCCCGCCATGGAGACAGCGGAGGCTAACTGCGATCGGGCAATCCAGCCCATAGGCGCTTGAACGATTGGATATTTCGACCCCATATGCTCACAAACACGATTCATTTCCCCAAATTCCCTTCCAGAGTGACTCTGAATATCAATGGCGGGAGTAGAGCGGGAAGACCGATAAGCGGCAAGGGATAATACCCCTCCGCAGAGTCAAAAAGGCGTGTGGCCACCTTGTGTTGCCGCACGCCCTCATTCCCCAACGGATCAGCTGAAGTGTTTGTAAGCCTGCCGAACAGCCTTCTGTAGATCCCGATAGGCGGCATCAACGCCTTTGCGAACATCATCGAATGCCAGCTCGCTCTTGCTCGCCAACGTCCCCAATTGTTTTTCGAGCTTGGTGCGTTCAGATTTCAGCTGGCGGACGGTGGAATTATACCGTGTCTCTGCCTGCCTCAGCATTTTCCGCCCTTCCCGCTCGATCCGGTCGATCTCTTTTGAGACAGATTTGATCTGCTGGTTGAGTTTCTGGTGCTGTGTTTTTTGCCTCGCTGTCACCTTCTTTGAAGCTGCTTTTCGAGAAGCGGTTTTCTTCTTAGTTGCTGTCTTCTTGCCCACTGCTTTCTTTGCAGGAGCTTTTTTAGTTGCCGGCTTCTTAGCCGTTTTCCGTTTCGGTGCTGCTGCCATGATTAGGCCTCCTTCATTGTCAGTTGCACGACCACGGCTATGACCGTGACGCTTTCACGAGGTACAGGCAAGAAAAAACACCGCGTAAGGACAGTATGTGGTTTGGAAAACAAGGTTGCTTTGAGACAGATCACCAGAGGTTGATTTGACACAGACCATCAGAGGATGATTATCCGCTCATGGTCACTCGAAATCTATTCCTTACTGTGATTGCTCTGGCAGGATTTTCCATTGCCCCCCTTGCCTATGGGGCCGAAGACACACCAGCTTGCATGGACTGTCCGACTCTGCTTCCCATAACCCCCGATAGCTTCTTCATGGGAGCCCCGCCGGACGAAGCAGCGTCCAGTCCAGATGAGTTTCCGCGCCACGAGGTGACGATCTCTCACACCTATTCCATTGGGCGCACGCAGGTGACGCGGGGACAGTTTGCTGAGTTCGTGCGGGCGACGGGCATTCAAGTGGAGCTCGGCTGTTGGGCTCTCACGCAAACCGGGTGGCAACATGACCCAGATGCAAACTGGCAGGCTCCTGGATTTCCACAGACGGATGATCACCCTGTGGTGTGTGTCTCCCACCAAGATGCGTTGGCCTATTTGAACTGGCTTTCAACGTCGTCCCCCCGCACCTACCGCCTGCCCACGGAGGCGGAGTGGGAACTTGCCGCCCGCGGTACTGGACCGCAGCCTTTTTGGGGCAATCAGGAAAACATCTGTTCCTATGGCAATGTGAATGACATCACATCGAAGAACAAAGTCGCCCGCGCGGGAGAGAACTGCATCGATGGTGCCATGCACACAGAGACCGTTGCGACCTACAAAGCCAATCCCAACGGCCTGTTCGACATGATCGGCAATGCATGGGAATGGACATCTGATTGTGCATCGGACGATTATACAAATGCGCCAACCGATGGCTCAGCCTGGGTATCACCGGCATGCACGGCGCACACATTGCGGGGCCACTCCTGGACAGATGCCCCGGGACCGGTACGCATTGAGACACGCTACGCGCTTCCCGCTACCGCCCGCCAATCGATGGTTGGGTTTCGCGTTGCCGCCGACTAGCTCCCAGCACTAAAATCACAGTCCAGGAATTTATTGTCAAAGATGGCTCCAATGATGAGCCGGTCTCCATGGCGCGCGCCTGTACTGGCTGCCGAAATATCCTCGCCCAGGCTCATAAAAACCGTTTCCACCGCCCCCGTCATCGGGTCAACATGGACGATATTGGAGGGAGCCTTCATTTTCCCGTCAGCAAAATGCGCGAGCAGTGCTAGCGCTTTGGGATGAAGAGCCACCAGCAATGTGCCATCGGGTAGCAGCTCAATATTGTCGGGCAGGCCGGGAAGATCGATTGTGGAGCGATAGGTCAGCGCCGCTGATGGGATGTCGCGATCATAGATATGGAGCGCACCGCTCCGGGCTGCGCTCAAATACAATGTCTTGCCATCAGCACTTACGTTCACGCCGTTCGCACCGGCGACGGAAGATGCCGCTATAGAGAAACCCTCCCCATCGAAATACCCAACATCCGTCAAAGGAAGTCCCAGGTAATCCTCAAGCGGTCGCAATGGATCAGTCAGGAGATAACGGTGATCGTTGGAGAAGTAGAAGCTCTCCGGAGACACGGCCACCAGATCGTTCGGCGTGCGGAGAAGATCGCCAGTTACCGTTGTGACTTTCACAAGTCCCGTTGGCGTCACGTCGAATATGTCGACGGCCTGCTGCGCGTTGCCATGATTGATAACGAAGAGACGTCGCGCACCGTCCGCACCGATGTAGAGCGAGATACCGTGAGGCAGAAAGCCAGTGTCTACGTCAGGGGTGAGATTGACAGGCACGGCCTGCGGGTCATTCAGGTCATAGGACCAGATGGCACCCGGCGTTAGCGCCTCTCCCTTCGCCAAGGCACGGCGGTCGTAGCCCGAAAGGTAGACGATCCCAGTTTCCGGATCGATGGTATGATCCTCCGGCCCGTTCACCCCCGGTATGATGGTACAGCTGCCTGCCATTTGGGGTTCCAGATCACGAAGCACGCCAGCGGTTTCAACAAATTCATATCCCCGCCAGATAACGAGTGCGCCAACGATGGCCAGTATGATCCAGAAAATACGCATGCCACTTTCCCCCAAATTCTAACGTTTATTAGAATGATGCTGACCTGATGTGCCTGAAAAGTCTAGAAAATCGCGGCGTCTGGTCCGCCTGTGTTAGTGCAGCAGACCGGCTACAAATATCTGCACCATTGCCTGCGCGGCAGCGCTTGCACGCTCTTCAGACGGTTCAGTGCGGACCAGTCCTTCGAAAAAAGTAAGCAGGAGACGTGCCGCTTTCTCAGGCTTCACGCCCTGCTTGTCCAAGTCTATTTCCCCACTCGCGTGAGCGTCTGCGATCAATTGTGTCGCTGTGTCCCTCACCCGGTTGCTTGCGCTGGCGGCATCACCTGTGGTCATGCGTTGCTTTTCATCCAGCAGTTCTCGTCCGAACGGCGACACATAGAGCAATGCATAATCGCGTCCCGCCCGTGCCTCAAAAATCGCCATCAGCCGTTCTTCCAGAGGTCCCGGACACTTGAGGGTTCGGTCGATAGCCAGCGAAATGTCTTTGTTGATCCGGTCGCCAACGGCACGAAACACCTCCTCCTTGTTTTTGAAGTAGTGGTAGATCGCCGGGCGCGAGAGACCCACCGCCGTCGCGATGTCACCAAAGGACGTGCGGCGATAACCCTGTCGGGCAAACAGGGCAAAAGCCTCATCAAGAATGGCAGACCGTTGCACAGCCCCCAATCTGTTGGGTTTTTGGGCGAGTGGTTTCTTTTCATCAGGCATATTTTTGTTTGACAGTTTTATGGGAAAGTGTCAAATAGGAGAAATTCGACACTTTTGATGTTTTTCGTCAAATTTGTTGATTTCCTTCACTCTTGCCGGAGCGCCTTCAATCATGACCCATAGAAAAACCCTCAAAAACCTAACCCAGTTTTTTGGTGACGGTGGAAATATGCCCACATCTGCTCAATGGCGAGCCCTTCTGGAATTGCCGGAAGAAGGCCCTCTTGCCGCCGTTAATTTCGTGAAACTGCGCCCTCAGGCAGTCTATGCCTCAGGCGAAAACGAACCATCTCGCACCGGGTTAGAGGCCCTCATGCTCTACAGCGAAGGAAGTCTCCCTCGCGTGAATGCGATGGGCGGCAGTTTTCTGCTTCAAGGACTGCATCAAGGAGCGATTATTGGCGCCCCAACTGATCTGGACCTTGTCATCGTTGGAAATTTCCCGAGTGCTCAGGCCTATGTCTCCCTGTTTCTCGATCCAGACTACCGGGCAGCCTTCATGCATCGCCGAGCCGCCGTTGAAAGCTGGAAAGCCGTTCTGTCGACGGGTGTTGTTGGCTGAACGTGTTTCTCGCGTCCACCAGAAACCTCCAGTAAGCTGAGTGCAACTGCACACCGGCGAGCTGGGGGACCACCACATGGATCTGAGCCTGAAACCCGAAGACGAAGTTTTTCGCAACGATGTACGGACGTTTCTCCAGACGACCCTGCCTGACGACGTCAAGAGCGCACCATCCGTCGGGGTGAGCATTGAAAAACCTCTGCTGAAAAAATGGCACAGCCTACTTGCCGACAAGGGCTGGGCTGCTCCCCACTGGCCCCGTGAGCATGGCGGCACCGGGTGGAGCATTACGCAGAAACATATCTGGGAAGAAGAAACCAGTCAGGCGGGCGCGCCCCGTCTCATGGCTTTCGGGCTCTCCATGGTGGCTCCGGTCATTTACACGTTTGGTAATGAAGACCAGAAGGCTCAGCACCTGCCCGGTATTTTGAACGGTGATGTGTGGTGGTGTCAGGGATATTCAGAACCGGGTGCGGGCTCTGACCTGTCCTCGCTTCAAACCAAGGCGGTGCGGGACGGAGATGAGTATGTCGTGACCGGCCAGAAGATCTGGACGTCATACGCCCACGAGGCGGACTGGATATTCTGTCTTGTGCGCACGGACGACAGTGGCAAACAGCAAGAAGGCATCAGCTTTCTTCTCATCGACATGAAGACACCGGGAATTGAAGTAAAGCCCATTGTCTCCATCGACGGCCTGCATCACCTGAACGAAGTGTTCTTCACCGATGTGCGTGTGCCCATTGCCAATCTGATTGGCGAAGAAGGCAAAGGCTGGACGTATGCAAAGTTCCTGCTGGCCAATGAACGAACAGGCATTGCTGGCGTGTCGGGCTCCAAAAAAGCTGTGCAGGAACTGCGCTCTATTGCGATGCAAGAAGCAGCCGGTGATGGCGCTCCTTTGTGGGCGCAAGACAGTTTCAGACACAAGCTCACGGAGATCGAAGTGAAGCTGCAAGGTCTGGAGTACACGAACCTGCGTATCCTGGCCGATGTGGCGGCTGGCAAAGCGGTGGGGGCTGAGAGCTCTATTCTCAAGATCATCGGCTCTGAAGTGCAGCAGGAACTGGCCATCCTCGCGGTGGAAGTCGTGCAGCACTATGCCCTGCCTTCCCATGTGGACGATCTGGAAGGCCGCAGCAATCAGACACCTGTTGGGCCTGACTATTCACTTCTGCCGGTTGCCAACATGGCGTTCGGGCGCGCCTCGTCCATCTATGGCGGCTCAAACGAAGTGCAGCGCAATGTGATCGCCAAGGCGGTGCTGGGGCTTTAAGCCCCAACGCCTGTCTCACCCCATGCCCTGGTCTGGTCTACGGTCCTTCATCATTTTCTCAACGATGGGGCCGAGGGTGGCGGGGTCAAAGCGGGCCTCCTGCTCAACCACCGGGCCACGGTGCCAGCCTTCATAAACACATAGACGTCCCCGCATGCTTTCAAAGACCTGACCGGTTACGTCTTTGGCCTCAGAACTGCCCAGCCATACGCAAATAGGCGCGATGTTGCCGGGGTCGCGCGGGTTGAATGTGCCTTCTGCCACTTCTTCCGGTGGGGGTCCGAGGTCCTCAGTCATCCGTGTTAGGGCCCCCGGCGAAATTGCGTTTACGGTAACGCCATACCGTATCAATTCCTGCGCGGAGATAACGGTCATTGACGCGATGCCTGCTTTCGCCGCACCGTAATTTGTCTGCCCCTGATTGCCGAACAGACCCGACACGCTGGTGGTATTGATGATCCGCGCGTCATTGGTCTCCCCTGCTTTGGAACGTTCGCGCCAATAGGCGGATGCATGGCGCATGGGACAAAAGGTGCCACGCAAATGCACCCGGATCACCGAATCCCATTCGTCGATGGACATGTTGACCAGCATCCGGTCGCGCAGGATGCCCGCATTGTTGACCAACACATCAAGGCCGCCGAAAGTTTCAACGGCCTGCTTGATCATCGCGCCTGCCTGATCCCAATCGGATACGTCTGCGCCATTTGAAATGGCCTCGCCTCCAAGAGCGCGAATTTCCTGCGCCACTTGCTCCGCAGGGCCAACATCACCGCCCTCGCCGGTGCGATCCCCGCCCAAATCATTGACGACAACCTTGGCGCCCTGGCGGGCATACTCAAGACAATACTCACGCCCGATGCCGCGCGCGCCGCCGGTGACAATCACCACCCGTCCTTCACAGATACCCATGTGTCTTTCTCCCATTGTTCTTGTTTGCGTTAGATTTGTTTGTCGCGACCTTCCCAATAGGGCTCGCGCACCTGACGCCGCACAATTTTTCCGGTCGGCAGGCGCGGGAGGTCGGTCGCGAAATCTATGCTACGGGGTCGCTTGTATCCGGGCAGCCGGTCCTCTGCGAATGCAAGCAGCTCCTCTTTTGTTTCCTCAGACGGCTCAACACCCTCCTCAAGCTGCACAACAGCCTTCACCTCTTCCCCCCACTCCTCGTTGGGAACGCCAATGGTGGCCACATCCGCCACGGCAGGGTGCCGCAGCAGTTCCTGATCCACCTCGGCCGGGTAAATATTGACCCCGCCTGAGATGATGACCTCGGCTGAGCGGCCTGTGAGGAAGAGGAAACCATCCTCATCCAGATAACCCAGGTCCCCCATGGTGTAGAAATCACCTCGGTAGGCTCCTTCGGTTTTTTCAGGCGCCTTGTAATATACAAAACGGCCCACATCGGGCGCCTTGAAAAATATCGTACCAATCTCACCAGCCGGCAGTGCTTTGCCCTGATCGTCCTGCACTTCTACGACGACACCTTCCAGCACCCGGCCAACAGTTCCGGGCTTGGCGAGCCACTCTTCYGACTCAGTGAAAATGCCGCCCCCTTCTGTCGCCGCGTAATATTCATAGATCACGGGCCCCAACCACTTGATGCTCTCTTCTTTGACGTGCACCGGGCAGGGTGCTGCGCCGTGCAGAACCCAGCGCAGGCTAGACATGTCATATTTGTTCCGCACCTCTTCAGGCAGGGCCAGCATCCGATGCAGCATGGTGGGGACAACATGGGTGTGCGTGATCTTCAGCTCATCGACCAGTTTCATGGTTTCTTCTGCGTCCCACCTGTCCATGAGGACAACGCCCACGCCTGCTGCCAAAGGAAAGAGCAGGTTTAGAGCCAGTGGGGCTGCGTGATACAGCGGCCCGGTAGACAGGGCCAAATCCTTGTCTGGATCAAAGGCTGCCGTCTCCCGCAACTTGGTCACTAAAGGCGAGGCGGCCGGTGCTGTCTTGCGATACACGCCCTTCGGATGCCCTGTGGTTCCCGACGTGTAGAGCATCTGGGAGCCCAGTATTGGGTCCTCAATGTTGTGTGCTTCTTCCGCGTCCACAGCTTCACCGTAGGACGTGAACCCGTCGATGGGTTCTGCAACTGTGAGTTTGCAGACCAGGTTTTGCGTCATGCCTGCTGCGTGAGTGGCGTTCTCTGCAAAGTGCCCATCGACAATGAAGGCTTTCGCGTCACAGTTTTCAACGATGTAGCCAATCTCTTCACCGGACAAGTGCCAATTGATCGGCGTGAGACGAAATCCCCCGCGCGAGCAGGCGATACATGTTTCAACGAACTCCGGGCGGTTGGAACACAGTAACGCCACCGCATCGCCCGGTTTCAACCCCGCACGACGCAATGCGCGCACCAACTGATTGGCCTTAGCGTTCAAGGTGGCATATGTCCTGTCCCCATGAGGCGACAGGATCGCTGGCCGTTCCGGGGCGGCGTCCGCATGAAAAGCAATGACCATGCCGACAGCGGCGGCCTCTTCAGCCGTGAATTTTCTGGAACCCGTTGAAGCGTTCATTTATTCCTCCCCTACCACTGACAGTGTTTTGTTATACTTGTTGATATTATTGGACGTATAAGTCGGTCCGGCGTCAAGCCAGTCGATTGGAGACTCTTTGACAAACACATGCCCCCTCCCCTTTGGTCTGGCCTTTTTTGGGCTTTTTCTTGTCACCTGCCTGCCCGCACACGCGGAGAGCACACTTGACGAGGAAGAAGCTTCGATCTGGGCATTTGGGACATTGCAGGTTGAAAACGATCTGTTCGCCAATATTGCCAACACGGATCGGCACTATACGAACGGTGTACAGGCTGCGGTTTTGTCAGAAGAGATCACGCTTGACGGCTGGTTGCACGATATCGCCACTGCCCGCACCCCCTTTGGCGGCAGTGCTGCCACACCGGTGACACACCGGATAGGCTTTGCCATTGGCCACACGATTTTCACGCCGGACGACACAGAGGCCGTGACCACCCTTGCCAATGATCGCCCCTATGCCGCCTGGGCACACGTCACCCTGACGTTGCAAACATTGTGGGAAATCAACGACCAAAGCAGCTTTCAGGATCAGTGGAAATTTGATGTAGGCATTGTCGGCCCTGCGGCAGGCGGCGAGTTTGTGCAGAACAATTGGCACAAGCTGATTGGTGCCGATGAGGCCAACGGATGGGACAATCAGTTAAACAATGAGATCGGTCTCAACGTGACGTTCGAACGCGCCTGGAACAGTCCTGATCTCGCCCCTTCTCAACTGGGTGGATATGAAGTTGATGCCATCCCTTATGTCGTGGCTGCGCTGGGCAATGTTCAAACCTATCTGGGGGCCGGTGGGATTGTGCGATTTGGCCCGGACCTGCCCGCAGATTTTGGCCCCACCCGTATTTACCCTGGTGTCGGTGGCTCGGAATGGTTTGCCCCCACGACAGGCAGCATTGACTGGTACCTGTTTGCGGGCCTTGAGAGTCGCCTGGTGGGGCGCGATATATTTCTCGACGGCAATCTTTTCAGCGACAGTCACAGCGTCGACAAACGCCACCTCGTCAGCGACCTCAGGCTGGGTGCCGTGGTTATCTGGAAGCGTGCCCGGCTCAGCTTCACTCATGTGTACCGGACGCGGGAATATTCTTCGCAACCCAAACCCGACCAGTTTGGCTCTATGACGCTCGGATTTGCGTTTTGAAGCACGGCTTTGCCGCTTGAGTGTCGCCCTCCTTGCGCTACACTCCCGCAATCTTCATTACAGGAAAAGACGCTCATGACCGAGATGCCGATTGGCCAGATCCCCGCTTTTTGGGCAGCGCGGGACGGMSCWKSGYNNGCSATTWYTYMCGARSGMYKTMMGRTYKMMSGYNGCGGWRYYKGAYKNTCATMSNCAWCSRKCYAKCMMKSRYSTMWGAAGCACTGGGTGTTGTGGAAGGCGACCTTGTMRMYRWCKKSMYKCTSWWSGGSMWKGRSTYTKRCGAGRMRGMYWYKKYYSTYTKGWMMMYSGGRRMSMYCMCSYAKCYGRYSYYWGCGAAACTCCCTCATGTTGAGCGCCAGGACATTATCGAAGTGGCCAATTCCAAATTGGTGGTGGGCGCAGAACCCGGTAGCCATGGTGACTTCACCTGCATCGCTGCAGGCTTTGTGCCTGACCCTTCTCTCTCTGATGCGGCGCTGCCCGAAAAAATTGCAGCCCACTGGAAAGCGCCGACCTCTGGTGGCAGCACCGGGCGTCCGAAGATTATTGTGGCGGGTGAGCCCGGTATCTTCGACCCGGAAGCAGCGCCGCTTGGCATGGACGTGGAAAAGGCCCAACTGGTCCCCGGGCCGCTCTATCACAACGCGCCGTTCTCGTTTTCCTGTCGGGCGCTGATGTGTGGCAATCACATCATCATCATGACGCGGTTTGACGCTGAAGAAACATTGTTGCTGCTCGCCCAACATAAAGTGGACTGGGTGATGATGGTGCCCACCATGATGCAGCGCATCTGGCGCCTGCCGGAAGAGGTGCGTACCAAATATGATCTCTCAGCACTGCGCATGGTTCTGCATTTGGCCGCGCCCTGCCCCGCGTGGCTGAAAGAAGAATGGATCAACTGGCTGGGGCCAGACCGCATCAACGAATTGTATGCAGGGACAGAAGCCCAGAGCGTCACCTGGATCACCGGCACCGAGTGGATGGAACACAAAGGCTCCGTCGGCAAGCCCATGGAGGGCGGCCAGATGAAAGTGCTGGGGGAAGACGGTGCCGAACTGCCTGCGGGTGAGATCGGCGAAGTGTTCATGCGTCCGGACAAAGGACAGGGCACCACCTATCACTATCTAGGCGCGGAACCCAAAGCTATTGACGGCGGCTGGGAAAGCCTGGGCGACATGGGCTACATGGACGAGGACGGCTTTCTTTATCTCGCCGACCGGCAGACAGACATGATCCTGTCGGGCGGTGCCAACATCTATCCGGCGGAAATAGAAGCGGCCATTGATGCCTTTCCCGGTGTGCGCTCCAGCGCGGTCATCGGCCTGCCGGACGAAGATATGGGCAATCTGGTGCACGGCATTATTGACGCGCCGGACGGAATTGATACTGAAGCGCTTCGGGCAAGTCTCTCAGAGACATTGTCGCGCTATAAAATTCCCCGCACATTTGAAATGGTGTCCGAGCCCGTCCGCGATGATGCAGGCAAGGTGCGCCGCTCGCAATTGCGTGCCCAACGCCTTCCCAAAACTTGAACCCCTCCACCAGCTGCAGAAAGCCATCCCATGAATTCGCTGATCGCCGCCGACAATATCTATGCGCTGCTTACGGTCTTTCTTGGCCTAGCTGCTTTTGGCTTCTGGTCTGAGCGCACCAAGATCGGCCAAACCCTGTCGGGGGTCATTCTGGTGATCCTGGCAGGGCTTGCGCTCTCCAACCTGCGGATCATTCCTTTCACCGCCCCCTTCTATGATCTGGTGTGGGGCTATGCGGTGTCGCTGGCCATTCCGCTGCTGCTGTTTCGGGCGGACTTCCGGAAAATCCTGCCAGAAATCGGCCCCATGTCGGTGAGTTTTGTGATTGCGGTGATCGGCACCGTGGCGGGCGTCATGGTGGGAGCGTCCTTCATTGATATGGGCCCTGACGGTGCCAACATCGCGGCCACGCTGGGGGCCAGCTGGATTGGTGGCTCGATGAATTTTGCCGCCACGTCGCAGGCGCTGGGCATGAACGATCCGAGCCTGCTGGGGGCCATGGCCGCCGCTGATAATGTGGGCGGCACGCTGTTTCTCATGTTGCTGGTTTTGCTGCCCACGTCCGCAGCGGTGCGGCGGTTCCTCCCGTCTAAAATCATTGAGGCATCGCAGCACATTGACGGTGGCGCGGTGGAGGAAGAGAAGGCCGATCTCAACATGGTGCATCTGGCCCTGTTCCTCTCCCTGTCGGCGCTGTGTTGTTTTCTGGGCTATGGCACGGCGGGGCTGATCGGCGGCGTTGGTGAAGAACAGCAAATTCCGTGGCTTGCCAATTTCAGCCGCTACGGCGTGCTGTTTGTCACCATCTATGCGCTGTTGATCGCCAACTTCTTCTCCGCACGCATCCAACCTATGCAGGGCGACTTCCCGCTGGGCATGTTGTTTATGTATGTGTTTTTTGGCGTCATGGGCGCGGGCGCAGATGTGGTTGCCATGGTTGACCGGGCGCTGCCCATCTTTGCCTTTGTCGGGATCATGGCCAGTGTGCACCTCACCATCGTGCTCAGTGCCGCCAAACTCCTGCGCCTTGATCTGGCGGAGGTCATTCTTGCCTCCAACGCCGTGGCGCTGGGCCCTGCTACCGCTGCCGCGCAAGCCGCCGGGCAAGGCTGGCGTCCGCTCGTCACGCCTGCCGTGATGCTCGGCGTGCTGGGTTACGCCACCGCAAATTTCATCGGTGTCTTGATGGCAGGCTGGTTGGGCTGAGGGCAGTCACACCCGTTCTGGCGAGCTGCTTTGCAAGACCATCGCGGTGCCCAGCATCGCGATGAGCACGATCTCAACGATTAGGATCGTGAGGGGAAAGTCTCCAGCAGGCGGCTCCATCATCATTGAGATAATACGCCCGCCAGCCATCCCGGABAGAGAGACCAGCACGGCDAGCCGGGCDCCBGCYTTGATACCGGACATCCAGATCGTTGCCAGCAAVAGGGCTCCGATTGCAATVCCGTAGCCGCCATAGACCGCDCGGACCTCATTGCGCATGTCSGGYCCCAGCGCACCGGCAGAAAAATCTCTCAATGTGCTGTCAGGGTCAGCGAGCGCGCCAGCGCCCATATAGAAAAAGAAAGCCGCRACACCTGCAATGAATGCAAGYTCGAGTATCCGTTTCAVTTGCAYCGTCGATCCTYCCGCTGAGCACAGACATTBGCTCTGTACCCADACTTTCTATGGGAAGTGCGCVRCGCACTGAAGGACCATTCCGAAGCGTCGCCMCKGMYMCACKCNCASYKSRHVRRKMKBNNGWYSMCBYGBCMYBCMYRSSSKSMWGCWMKSMRKVCKGGGMTRYSMSMSMKSAMAMNTTCAKCRKYRTYCTGATGGCGGGCTGGTTGGGCTGAGAGTGTTATGAGTCAAGGGACACCAAGATGCGCATCAGACTAATTAGGAATGACTTTCGGTCTACGAAACCGTCTTTACCAGGACACCTAGAGCCTTGATGGCTCTACTCAAATAAAAACCAAGAACGGCTAGGCAACTCTGTGCCCAGACAATGCGTTTAGCCCGTTTGATGCCAAATCGTGGAACCCACGAATCGTGAAATCGGTCGTCAAGATTTTCCACAAAATCGTCTGCTTCCCGTATAGGTAATGCCAAGTGCAGCAGGTATAGGGCTCTTGTGCTTGGGAAAACATCCACAGAATCTGTGGCACGCCTCCCTGATCCAAATAGGAGGTGTAAGCCCGTCGCAAGCCGCAGCAGCGCTGTCAAAAAGACATCAATTCTGCTTGTCGATTTACCGGAAGATGTTCGCCTGTAGCGTTGTTCATTTGCCCGCTTATGAACCCGTTCGTTCCGAATTTGACGGTTGACCAAAATTGCGCGTTTTGCTTTCTCTTTAGCAATAGCAGTTTTTAGTCTTTCTCTTTCCGCCGCACCATCAAGCTTTTCTTGCAGCGCGCCCCGAAATCCATGCCACTGATTTGATGCGTAGCTCAACCATCTCTCGGTCATATCGCAAATTCCCCTACAAGCCCGGTCCCTTGCAGTAGAGACTGCGTTGCACTGAGATTTTCGTTGAGAGCTGTTCTACCCAGACCCGTTACGGTGAATAGCTTTCGAGGCTTCCCACGTCTAGACCCTTGCGTAACCTTCATCTCTGTACGAAGATATTTTTTGTCTTCCATCCTGCTAAGCGTAGTCCACACAGCACCGAACGACTTTTCAACTCCCGCACGGTCGCAAACAATACCGTGAATATCGGCGGCGCTAGATCCATCACCCGAGCATATCGCCCCGATCAAAATCAGCTCTTCAAGTTTCCCTAGCATCCGATATTTCCTAACCATCGCCATCCGATAAGCTGACTCTACAATGTGTACTACACAATGTAAAGCTATAGTGCGAGGAGCAACGCCCGCGCAACATGCGCGAAAACGGGAAGGACGTATTTCAACGAGCACAAAATTTCACGGTGCTTTAGGCAAAATGATTTCATTGGGAGGGTTAAGTGTGGTGCCCGGGGGCGGGTTCGAACCACCGACACTGCGATTTTCAGTCGCATGCTCTACCAACTGAGCTACCCGGGCCCCGGCGGGGGTGAAACCCCGCAGAAGTTCGCGGTTTATAGGCGATGGTGGCGCTTCTGTCCAGCCTGCACATCGCCCTTTTGAGGACTTTTAGGCCCCCTCGTCCTGTTCCTCTGACCAATCCTCGGACTCTTCGCTGGCGGGGATCACATATGAGCCCTTCAGCCAGCGGTTGAGGTCCACATCGGCGCAATGTTTGGAGCAGAAGGGATGGAATTTCTGCACGGCCTTTTTGCTGCAGAGCGCGCAAGGACGGGCAGGACGGAGCGGCGTGACATTGTCTGTCCCCGGTGCCCCCTCGGGGCCTGCTACAGGCGTGTTGGTGGTCGTACTCACCGGACAGGGCCCACGTCGATCTGCTCGCGGTCAAAGCCGCACATGGGCTCCAGGTTCACCGGACCGGCCACACGGGCCTCCAGCTCTTTCACCAGACGGGCGTGGGTTTCTGCCAGCCATGCGATCACCTCTGGTGCCGCGCGGGCGGAAATGGGCGCGCCTGGATAGCGCGCCGCCACCCGCTCGATGGCGCGCAGCAATTCATTGGCCATGGTGCCACGGGTTTTCATGCGCGGGCGACCATCGCCATAGACGGGCTCGGTCAGCAATTTTTCCAGCGGCTCGCGCACGCGCTTGCGCGTCATTTCCACCAGCCCGAATTCCGACATGGCGGACACCTGGGTCGGTACCCGGTCTTTCTCAAAGCCGTCGTTCAGGGTGGCCAGCACTTTTTCGATATTGTCCGGGTCGCCCATATGAATGAAGTCGATAACAATGAGACCGCCGGTGCCGCGCAGGCGCACCTGGGAGACAATGGCTTCAGCGGCTTCCAGATTGGAGCGCACGCTGGTCTCTTCCAGGCCGGTCGCTGCCGTGTAGCGGCCCGAGTTCACATCAATGGCGGTCAGCGCCTCTGTGGTCTCGATGGTGATCCACCCGCCGGACGGCAGTTCCACGCGGGGGTCCAGCGCTGTTTCGATGGCTCCATCAATATCAAAATCGTCAAACACCGTGCCCGGCCCGTTGACCAGATGCACCCGCTCGGCCATGTGCGGCATGGTGCGTTTGCAGTAGCGGATGGCCTCCTGATAGGCGTCGGCATCGTCGATCAGCACGCGCTCGGTATCCATGCTCACAAAGTCGCGCATGGTTTTGGCCACCGGGTCCAGATCATGAAACAGCACGGCGGGGGGGCTCGATTTTTTCTCTGCCGCGCGCACCTCTGCCCAGTCGTCGGCGAGGCGGCGGGCGTCTTCCGTCAGCTCTTCCCGGCCCATGCCGATGGCGGCTGTGCGCACGATGAACCCTGCGGGCTCGCCCTTGACGCCCAGCGCGTTGAATTTTTCCGCAAGGCAGGAGACAAGGGCTGAGAGCCGATCGCGCTCTGCTTCATCCTCGATGCGCCGCGAGAGCACCACACCGGACTGATTGGGCACCATCACCAGCAAGCGCCCCGGCAGGGTGACGTTGGCGGACAGGCGCACGCCCTTCTCCCCTATTGGGTCTTTGACGGCTTGCACCAGAATGGCCTGGCCCTCGGTCACACACGAACTGATCGGTGGCAGGGTTCCCTCATCCAGCCCGGTCAGCTCACACAGACAGCGGGCTTCGCGCGCGCCCAAAAACCCGGCACGCGACAGACCTACTTCCACAAAAGCGGCCTGCATGCCCGGCAACACCCGTTGCACGCGGCCATAAAAAATATTGCCTAAAAGAGAATGCCCGGCGCGGCCGGTTTTGGCCTTCAGCTCGTCTTCACTGGTCCGTTCCAGCACGAACTCGACCGGCAGCCCGCTTTCCAGAACCGCTACCCGAATCTCGCCCAGACCCACATTGACTAATACTTCATCGGACATCGTTTGAGACCCGTTCCCCGGCTTAACCCTACGCCCTGTCTGGGCATGCTTTTGTCGCGGGTCATAGACGCCGCGCCTGTCCTCCCCCAAGGACACACCGCAACCCTAACATCATCCCAGTGGCGCTGGGTAGAGCGGGAAACCCATTCCTTGTAGCAAGTTGGCGGTCTCATGCAGAGGCAGCCCAACCACATTGGAGTAGGAGCCATTAATCGCCTTGATGAAGGCCGCCGCGCCGCCTTGAATGGCATATCCGCCTGCCTTGCCGTCCCACTCGCCTGCGCTGAGATAGGCGTCCATGGCCTGGTCACTTAGTCTCGCAAACTGAACCCGGGTCATGACGGACTTGGTGACCTGTGTGGGTGCCGAGGCACTGCCGCAAATCAGCGAGAGGCCGGTATAGACCCGGTGGGCGCGGCCTGAGAGAAGCGTCAGGCACTCGCGCGCCACCTCCACGCTCTCCGCCTTGGGCAGAATGCGGCGACCACAGGCAACGACCGTGTCAGCTGCCAGCACAAAGTCGTGAGGATGGGCTTTGGCAACAGCCAAAGCTTTCTCCATCGCCAGCCGCTGAGCATAGACGCGCGGTAATTCTTCAGCGTGCGGTTGCTCATCAATGTTGGCCGGACAGACGAGGTCAGGCGTGATGCCGATCTGCGCCAACAGATCAAGCCGACGCGGGCTCGCGCTGGCCAGCACAAGCTTGGGTCGGTCTGTTGATTTGTTGCGTTCGCTCATCACGGACAACCAGTGACAGGTCTATTTGTACCGGTAGGTGATACGACCTTTGGAAAGGTCATAGGGTGTCATTTCGACAAGCACCTTGTCACCCGCCAGCACGCGAATGCGGTTCTTCCGCATTTTGCCTGCGGTGTGCGCAATGATCTCGTGCTCATTTTCGAGCTGCACGCGAAATGTCGCGTTGGGCAGTAATTCGATTACTGTCCCTGGAAACTCGAGAAGTTCTTCCTTCGCCATGATTACCCTTTGTCAATTTCGCGGGAGAATGCGCAAGCCTGCCCCGGAAATCAAGGGGCTAGCCTCTGATTTCGGTCCTGTTTGCACAAATTACCGGGTTTTGGCCGTAATTGCCCGCTTTGCTCAGCTTGCTTTGGCGATCTGGTCCCCAAAGCGCTCTTTCATACGCGCGATCAGGTCATCCCTGAGTCGCCTGTAAGCCTCCAGCCGCTGCTCCCGCGACCCATTTTCCCGGGTTGGATCTGCCGCTGGCCAATATTCAACCTCGACTGCCTTGCCCCGAACAATCTCCAAAGCCTTGTCACGGGCTTCAGGCGATAAGGCGATGATAAGATCAAAAGAGTGATCCTGCAGGTCATCCAGAGACTTGGTGCGATGCACATCGCGCTCGTATCCAACTTCCTTCAGCACTTCCAGCACGAACAGATCAAGCTCCGCGCATTCCACCCCGGCGCTGTCCACAAAAATGGACGTGCCGTAGAGGTGCTTCATCAGCGCCTCAGCCATGGGAGAGCGCACCGCATTCAACGTGCAGGCAAAGAGAACCGCGCCGGGTTGCGATTGATCGGAGGACGCGCCCATCACTTCAGCCCTTTATGTGAAGCACACAAATCAGCGTGAAAAGCCGCCGGGCTGTGTCGAAGTCGACGGTAATTTTGCTCTCAAGGCGGGCTTTGAGAAGCTCCGAGCCTTCATTGTGCAGGCCGCGCCGTCCCATATCGATGGCTTCGATCTGGGCTGGGGCTGCCGTTTTGATGGCGTCGTAATAACTCTCGCAGATCAGAAAATAATCTTTGACGATCTTGCGGAACGGCGTCAACGACAACATCACCTTGCCGTGCGTGTCTTCTGTGTCCGTTCGGATGTCAAAGACAAGCCGGTTTTCTTCCACCGACAGATGCAGCCGATAAGGTCCGCCGTTAGACCCAACAGGCTGAAAGGAGTTTTCCTCCAACAGGTCGTAGATCGCTACTTTGCGCTCATGCTCCACATCGGGAGACCGGCGCACGACCGTGCTCTCGTCGAGGGTAATCTCGACGAGACGATATGCGTCGCCTTCGGGTTGACCGGATATGCCGTCCGTGTCGTCCACGCGTGCCGCTCCCTGACTGTCGGATCCATGTGCCATGAGGTTACTCTAAGCCCAATTAGGGGCGCGAGGCGAGCGGTGCCGCGCAATCAAGGTTAAAATCATAACCGGTTCAAGCGAATGGAGACTGATTTTGCATGGGCCTGAAGCCCCTCCGCCGTTGCCAGCTTCACGGCTGCTGGCCCAACCTTGGCCAGCGCATCAGGAGTACAGCGCACGATCGAAGTGCGTTTCATGAAATCGAGAACCGACAGACCGGAGGAAAAGCGCGCAGACCGGGCCGTTGGCAGCACATGGTTGGTGCCCGCCACATAGTCACCAATCGCCTCCGGCGTGTGACGCCCCAGGAACATGGCCCCGGCGTTGCGGATTTTTCCCGCAAGCACTTCTGGGTCGGCCACGGCAATTTCCAGATGCTCTGCAGCAATCCGGTCGACCAGCGGGATCGCTGCTTCCAGGCTCTCGACAAGAATGACCGCGCCAAAGTCTTCCCAGCTTGCACGCGCGATGTCCGCCCGCTTCAAAGTCTTTAACTGGCTCTCGACGGCATCGGAGACGCGCGCCGCAAAGGCGTGATCGTCGGTGATGAGAATGGATTGCGCCACCGGATCATGCTCGGCCTGGGACAACAGGTCGGCGGCGATCCAATCGGGATCATTTTCACCGTCTGCCAACACTAGAATTTCGGAAGGACCGGCAATCATGTCGATGCCGACCGTGCCGAACACCTGGCGTTTGGCAGCCGCGACATAGGCATTGCCCGGGCCGACAATTTTGTCCACCGGCACAATTGTGTCTGTGCCATAGGCAAGGGCTGCAACAGCTTGTGCGCCGCCCACCCGGTAAATTTCGGTAACGCCTGCAATACTGGCAGCCGCAAGCACCAATGGGTTTATCACGCCATCGGGGGTCGGCACCGTAATCACGATGCGCTCAACACCTGCCACCTGGGCGGGGATCGCATTCATCAAAACCGAGCTTGGATAGGCCGCGGTGCCGCCGGGCACATAGAGACCGGCAGCGGCGACCGCTGTCCAGCGCTCTCCCAGTTCCACGCCTGCAGAATCGGTATAATGACGATCTTTGGGCAATTGCCCTTTGTGGAAAGCTTCGATCCGCGCTGCTGCAAGTTTCAGAGCGTCCAGGGTTTCAGGATCACAGGCGCCAACACTCTCGTCGATGTCATCTTGGCTGAAAGCCAACGTCTGAGATGTCAGTTTCAGTCGATCAAATTTTTCCGTGTATTCGAGAAGGGCCGCATCCCCGTGCGCGCGCACATCGCCGATGATCGCGGACACGGTCTTGTTCACATCTTCCGATACTTCCCGCTTTGACATCAGGAAGGCTGAAAACGCAGTCTCAAAGTCTGCATCCTTCACATCCATCCGATAGGTCATTGGTCGCTGCTTTCCGTGTCATGGGTTGGCCTGTTGGGGGTTTCCCAACGGCCTCCCATGTCGCTCAAATGGACATCCAGCGCCTCGACATCAACGCGGATTTCACCATCTCCGGAAAAAGTCAGAACCAATGTGCCGGACGGCGCGTCGGTTTCCTCAAATGAGAGGGTCAGCAGGCTGAGCACCCCATCGCCACGGCCCWGNKSYMAYMYTKMRYRWCWTGNNGMCNKRYAMCTGRWCCAGNTSCAGSYYAGNKMGKGYWSGMANSAYSRRWYCRACGCYTNNKKGCSCKRMCGRKTTCTTCTTCCCAGCAAAAYCGGTTCAGCACCAGAGCAAAGCGCCTTGTGGCGGGCAGGTGGGCAATGTCCTTCACGAGCAGCACGGCATCTTGCAAATAGGCGGCAATGACCTGCAGATCATCTTCGTCTTGCGCTATCAGTCTCAGGTCGCTCATGGTCACATTCGCTTATTTTTGCACGGGTTTTGGGGGCATCTCAGCCCTTGCCTATCGAGACGCTTCTACACTGAATAGGCCGAAAATGGCACCCCGGAAAGGCAAGGCTCACGCGAGTGCTTATGTCGTTCAGGCTTTTTTCCGCCAAATATCAGCCCCACAGGCGCGCAGCTTTTCCTCGATCTGCTCAAAGCCCCGGTCCAGATGATAGACCCGGTTGACCACTGTCTCCCCTTCGGCTGCCAGAGCCGCGATGATGAGAGCAGCCGACGCGCGCAGATCGCTCGCCATCACGGGAGCTGCTGTGAGCCGGTCCACCCCATGCACCAGCGCCATGTCCCCATGGAGGGAGATATTCGCACCGAACCGCGCTAATTCCTGAACATGCATGAACCGGTTTTCGAAGATGCGTTCCACAATCTCCGATTCACCCTCGCTCACCGTCATGAGGCTCATAAACTGAGCCTGCAGATCGGTGGGAAAGCCGGGATAGACCTCGGTCACCACATTGACCGGTTTCAGCGGCCCGTCAGTACGCGTCACAGTCACACTGTCGGTGCCGACCTCGATGGTTGCCCCTGCAGCACGTAAGGCTGAAAGCGCCGCCTCGATGGTTTCTGGCACCAGGCCTGTGAGCGTGATCGGGCCGCCCATCATGGCTGCCACAATGGCAAACGTGCCCGCTTCGATCCTGTCGGCCAGCACCCGGTGCGTGGCGCCGTGGAGCTTAGCAACCCCTTGGATGTGGATGGTCTCGGTGCCAGCACCTTCGATCTTCGCGCCCATCGCATTGAGGCAAGTGGCGAGATCTGCAACTTCGGGTTCGCGGGCGGAATTTTCGAGAATGGTCTCACCGTCCGCCAGAGTGGCAGCCATCATCAATGTGTGTGTAGCGCCGACGGAGACAAGCGACGAGCGAAAGCTAGTGCCTTTCAGACCGTCTTTTGCGGTTGCGTGGAGATAGCCCTCCACGATTTCGATGGTCGCCCCTAGAGCCTGCAGACCCTTGATGTAGATGTCGACCGGACGAGCCCCAATGGCACAGCCGCCAGGCAGAGAGACGCGTGCTTCGCCAAACCGGGCAAGCAGCGGCCCCAGCACCCAAAAGCTTGCACGCATCTGACTGACCAATTCGTAGGGCGCCAGGGTAGAGGTGATGTTCCCCGCATTCAGACGCAGGCTCTGGCCAAAAGCACCGTTGCCTGGCTTGCCGACCTCTGTTTCGCAGCCAAGTTCCCGCAGCAGGCGCTGCAGCGTCGCCACGTCGGTCAGGCAGGGCACATTGTCGAAATGCACATCATCGGGCGTCAGCAAAGCCGCCGTCATGAGCGGCAGGGCAGCGTTCTTCGCGCCGCTGATCGSAATGGTGCCCGAAAGCGGCTTGCCGCCTTTGATGTGAAGCGTGTCCATGACTGNATTAATGTCTCCGAAGGATCGTGGCCCGGCTTGGCGGGGTCTTTAGTTGTTGGCGCGAACTTTCCAACAAGAAAGCGGCAAAGAAAAGGCTGAAATACGGTCTGTAACAAAGCGTGGTTAAGATATAAGCCGCTCTGACAGCGTCAGATCAGGATGCCCGGCCGGACGTATCCGTCTCCGCCTTGCGTCCTCTCGCCTGTGCTTTGCGACGGCGCAGATTGGCCCGCAGCGCGGCGGCGACGCGATCTTCACGTGATTCGGCGGGTTTTTTAGGTTTCCCCGCAGACGGCTTCTTGTCCGCCGTACCCTCAGATTTTTCGTCTTCCATATCGTCAGCCTCACGGAGCGGCCTCTCAACTGGCCTAACCTCCCGTTTTCTCTGGATTTTTTAGGAGAACCCGTCCCCCGCTCCTGCTGATGTGCCACGCCCTCCGGCGTCCCGTCAACCGTGCACAAGAAAGGCCCGCCTTTCCCCCAAGAGCCCTTGCGCATGTGGTGGCCCTGTGGCACTTTCCCCGCGCTTTGGTGGGTTTTTTCCCGCCCACGTGCTGCCGTAGCTCAGGGGTAGAGCACTCCCTTGGTAAGGGAGAGGCCGAGTGTTCAATTCACTCCGGCAGCACCATTAAAAGCCCAACTTTCCTTGAGTTTTCTAAATATCCGTCCGGTGCCAAAGTGCAGAACGACGCAGAACGACGCAGAACAGCGCAGGAACGCGCAATCCCGTTGACACAAACTTGACACACAGGTTCACGTGACGTTCTCACTCGCCGCCCTTGTGTAAAAGCGTGGTTTCGAGCGATCTTGTACAAATGAAAACAAGTGAAATACTCGCCCCATGGGTGCTTGCAGCGTGCTTCCTGATCGGGGCGCTGGTACCAGTCGGCCCTTGGTTCGACGGGACCGCAGACTTTCTCGACTATCTTGCAACATTGGGAACCGTGATAGGCGGCATCGCAACACCGATTGCCATAATTGCCGCATACCGCATCCACGTACAGTCGATCGAGAAGCCAAAAAGACTCCATGCGGAAGGCACCAACGACCGACTGTGGAAAATTCTCAAACCGTTGCCGGAAAACCTTACAGGCTTCCTTACGAGAGCTTACTCCAACGTACCAATGGCCATCGCTAAAGGACCGGGCGAAGCTCGACAAGCTTTGTTGAACATCCGGCAGTTCCACTTGATAACCCATCGACTTGGAGCTCAGATTTATCTTTTGCAGAGTGACATTGGACAACTTGAGCCAGAAATTAGAAGCGCGGCCCTCGATGCGATGCATGCCCTCACGCCGCTCGATAAGGGGGAACTGGAAATGCACCCAGACCTGTCCGCCAATGAACTTCTTCTGGAAATCTATATGTACGAACAAGTGTTTTCTAAAGCCCACATCTGCTTGTGCCAACTGACCCCACCCCATGGCGAAAAGTTAAGAGACCTCACTAGTGAGTTTTTTTTGTTGAACGAGAAACGCCGCTTGTTTTTCGCTAACGAAAATGTGCAGACATTCCTTCAACTTCCACCGACGGTCGGCGCGCCATTTGATCCTCTGTATCCGCCCTCCAAATAACACATCAGGTCGTTTGCGCCCTTGCCAACAGGCGAATAGGTGGTGTGCACATCTGGTGTTTGACGTGGTTATTATCCCGGGCTTCTTCGTTCAGACATCATCCATATCTTTGAATAAGTGCGGCGATTTGCATTTCACCTTGTTCGCGAAATGTTGCCTATTTTAACCCGATTTTTTGGACACGTTTTGGATACGCAGTCTTATATGCCAAAGAAATCATTTAGCGTTTTCAACGCACTGGATGGCATCAACGTCATCCTTGGTAAGGGAGAGGCCGAGTGTTCAATTCACTCCGGCAGCACCAGCATTTCCCCTGCCTTCTTATCGATCCTGGATATCGACCTCCGAACTCAAATGGCGGGTAGCGGCAGAAGGTGCCAGGAACCGGCAGGTCATTGGACACGTATTGGACACGCGCGTTCACGTGACGTTCGAGGTTGGAAGAAAATCATGCCGTGTATGCCTGCAACTGCGCGTCAGTCAGCCGCGTCGGGAAGTAGACCTCTGAGCGCAGTATCCCGTTCTGATTGCTGCCGGTGGCATAGCCATTCCCTCCCAGCGCCATGGCTGTCACCAACGGTGGCGTTGAACTGAGGTCTTTCGCCACCGCCCCGCCGTCTGTGACAAAAGCAATATCATCCTGTTTATACGCAAGCCCAAATCGGATGATCGTTCCAATGGCACGGGGCGTTGTACCGTCGAGCTGCGCCCCGTCACCTGCTACAGAATTGGTCACGAACGCCTGCTGCTTGCTGTTCACTGCATAATCGTAAACTGTCATGCGATTGGCCGACGTACCGTCATGCAAGGTTAGGATACGCTGCACAGGCTCCAGAGCCAGTTGCAGATACTCAAAGATGAAAGTGCCCTCGGTCGGATTGTAGCCGGGGAAGGCGAGCGTGGTGACCTTTCGGACTGAGATTGAAGACGACAGAATTTTACCTTCAAAGCCGTCACTTCCAACCACAACTAGCCGGTCTTGTTGAGAGGATCCGACTGTCAACATCTGTGTGACAAGCTTGTTTTCTGTCACGATTTCCCGTGAAGGGGAGGGATTGAGACTGATGGTTAAACCGATCTCACCTGTCACGTAATCCTCGACCTGATAAGACAGCTCAGCCTGATCGCCCTCAACCAACGGCAGCCCTAAAACTCTCACGGCGAGCGAGCCATTGGCAGCGGTCCCATCATAAACGATGTGGGTGTCGGTTTTCGTGACACCCGRAATCAAATTCCACGACTGGTCTGTGAGAAGGTTCTCGCCAAGGATCGTGGCCTGCACGGCCGTGACTTCGCTTGCATCGCGGACCTGGCCCGGCTCTAGCGGCGGCCCCGCAAAAGCTTGTTTCTCCAGCCAGCAATAATCGGGTGAACCGCTGATCGTCACTGCGAGCGATGTTCCCGACGTCGTAAACGTCACAGATATTCCGTCCGAGGCAACCCCCGTAGCCGCGCCTGAAAGCGTCGCTGCTCCCGATCCTGCTAGGCTTATCGTGTACTCAGTCGCATCAAGTACGGTCACCGTTTCGGTCTCAATCGGCGTCCCCGTCTTGAGGTTTGTGCTCTCCACAAAGTTCTGAAGTCCAACACCTGCGCCAATTGCGGGCTCAAGCGCGGCCACGATCGAAAACGAACCATCCATGTTCGTTACCACTTGCGGCGTGTTGCGTGCTTCCGTCACCATTGCTCCAACATCGACCGCCTTGCCCTGCGACATGTAGCGCCGGTTCACGTAATCGGCGGCACGAACGGCACCTGCATGAGTTGGCAGCCACCAGTCCGCCTGAGCTGTTTCCTGAGAGTTAATCCCGAGACCAAAGCCCAACATCAGGCAAGCCCCACAATGTCTGTGGCGGTCGTGGCCGTTGCGTTCACACGAAGTGTTCGAAGCGCCAGAATTGACCCGGCACTGACGTTCTTGAACAGGACGGAACCGCCACCTTTCATAACAACGCTTAAATCACCGGCGCTGCCTACATAAAGTGCGCGCGTTACCTGTTCGAAATCCGTGGCATCAGAGGGCACCACACTGAAAGCGTTTACCGCGGGGCTTACGAGGCCGATTGTATGGCTGTCAAAACTGTCCATGAACTTCTCCATCATTATGTTTGGGTGGTTAGGAACGACCGGTCATCAGATTTGCGATCAGTTCATTTTTTGCGGATGATCCGGCACTTGATCCAAAATAGTAGTTGCCGATGCCGACCACGAGAGAGCCCAACGCGCCAAGCATGACGTTGAGAGGGGCTTGAGAGTGGGAGGGAAGTTCAGTGAACACCATGGCTGCCAAGATGCCAAAAAACCCGAACAACGCTGCTGCAGCGATAAACCCGGGGACGATATCGCCGGTCTTCACTTGCCGATCGCGCGCGCTCGCCCGGTCTGTCGCATGCAGTCTTTCAAGATCAACCTGCAGCTCTTTCATCTGACTTTGAAAGACATGTTCGGCCTGCTTGAGTTTTCTGAGATCTTCTGGAGACGCCAGCAAGACAGCCTGCTCAATAGCCGTCTGGCCAGCTTCGCCTGGCCCAAGCAGCGCATCGGCAATACCGCGTGCCGCAATGCCCGCCATCGGCCCCCCTAAGGCGGTTGCCAATCCGGGTGCCACGGTTTGCACAATCTTTTTCCAATCCATTTCCCGCTCCCATCCGGTTGCGAAATCCCGAGCTGTTTCGTGATCTCTTGGCCAAGATTAGGAGCCCCACTGTGGGCGGGGAGAGAGGTTGGAATTTTGTGGTTTAGCGTTTCGGTCTATTCAGCGTCGCTGCAGAAAATTTCGTGCAGCACGTGGATAAGTTTCAAAACATCTGCGCTCGCCAGCGAATAAAATATCTTCTGGCTTTCGCGCCGTGTCMTCACAAGGCCATCACGACGCAGCCGGGACAATTGTTGCGACAGGTTTGACTGCGCAATGCCAATGCGCTCTTGCAGCTCCCCTACCATCAGCTCGCCGCTGTGCAATTCACACAGGATGCGCAGCCGATGGGGATTGCTCATGGAATTGAGCAATCGGGCAGCGTTCTCCGCTTCATGGGGTTTTACATTTATATTCATATTTGCTAATTTAGTATTTTGTGATATTAAAAGCAATCGGCTCAAAAATCCCTTGTTCCAGCCAATTATGGTACTTTGTCACCGGTTGGACAGCCCCTTGAGGAGAGAAAACTCATGGTGATCGATCTCACCCCCGAAGACGTCCAGGCCAAATTGGCTGCCCACGACATTGTGCTGATTGATGTTCGGGAGCCGCGCGAGTTTGCCTCAGAGCGCATTCACGGCGCACTCAACTTCCCCCTCTCGACCTTTGACCCTGCCTTCCTTCCCTTAGGTGGAAGCGCGATGATCGTCTTTCAATGTGGCACTGGCAAGCGGTCCGGCATGGCTGGAGAGAAGGCGGCATCTGTACTCAAAGGCGACGCCCATCATTTGGCTGGTGGCATCACGGCGTGGAAAGCGGCCGGGATTAAAACCATCACGCTTGATCCCGCGACCGGTGCGGTCATTGATGCAGGTTCCTAAGAACGCCGCTGGTTGACCTGCCGTCTATTGCGGCACGTCCCCTGAAATGGTGATGCGCTGCATGCGGCGATAGTTGGGCCAATAGTCTGCGACGGCGTAATGCTGGGTCGCGCGATTGTCCCACACAGCCACAGCGCCTTTGGTCCAATTAAACCGAACCTGAAACTCCGGTGTCTTCACCTTGTCGCAGAGATAGCCGAGCAACGCATCGCTCTCTTGCCGCTCCATCCCTTCAATGTATTGGGTGAACGTGGCATTGACGAACAGGCACTTGGCGCCTGTCACCGGATGGGTGCGCACAACTGGGTGGGAGCGCGGCGGATATTGCTTGAGAATTTCTGAGAGTGCGCCATCGTCTTTCGCATTTTCATAATTTCCTGATGCGCCAAAGACTTCGATCGAATGCACCGCGCGCAACCCTTCGAGCCGCTCCTTCTCCTGCTCCGACAGACTGTCGTACACCGCATACATATTTGCCCACAGGGTGTCACCCCCGATTTCGGGAATATCGACACCGTAAAGAACGGAACCGAGAGGTGGCTTGTCCCGCCAGGTTACGTCCGTGTGCCAGATGTTGGTTTCGGGAGGACGTGCTTCATCGTTTTCCAGAACGGAAATCTGCGGGTGACTTTCAAGCTTTGGGAAAAACGGGTGTGGTGGCTCGAGATCGCCGAACTGACCAGCAAAGCGCATGTGGCTTTCCGGGTCCAACGTCTGGTCGCGAAAAAAGATCACCAGATATTCGTGAAGCGCCGCCTCGATCTCTTTGAAGGTTGCCTCTCCCAGTGGTTTGGACAGGTCCACACCGTGAATTTCGGCCCCGATGACCGGACCAAGGGGCCGTACGTGAATCAGATCGTATTTCATGCGCTTCCTCCCGTTGCCGAGAAACCTAAGCGCCGGTTTTCATGCTTCCCAATTTAAATTGGAAATGCATACTATTCATGGTGTGAATATCTGGACCCATAGAGCTTTTGCCCATGAACCTGCGTTCCGTCGACCTCAATCTACTCACCATCTTTGATGCCATTATGGGGGAGCGAAACATGACCCGGGCAGCCGAGCGGGTGGGTATGACGCAACCTGCCATTTCCAACGCGCTGGGCCGCCTTCGCGCCCTCACCGGGGACCCACTGTTTGTCCGAACCGCGCGGGGCATGACCCCCACACCGCGGGCAGACGCGCTCGCCGGACCGATCCGACAGGCCCTGGATCTGGTTCGCACAAGCCTCAGCGAGTCTGCTCTGTTTGATCCCGCGACCAGCAAGCGCGCCTTCACCCTTGCCATGGGGGACTATTGCGAAGTCGCTTTTCTGCCGCGCATCTTGTCTCGCCTGCGCGAAGAAGCGCCCAATGTCACCCTGTCGATGCTGGCACCTGCTGGGGCCACTTTGCTTAAGGAGCTTAAGGAAGGCGCTGTCGACCTGGTTTGGGATGCGGTGGCCATCGACAATCCCGGGTTCCGTTCAGAAATGGTTTTGGAAGACAGTGTCGTTTGGATCATGCGGGAGGGACACCCGCTCGCTACCCAGAAAGTCTTGAGCGTCGAGGATTACCAAAGTGCAAGCCATGTGCGGCTGGACCCAGGCTTCACTTATGTTCACGAGTTTGATCGTTATGTCCGCAATCTCGGCATTCACAGGCGATTTGATGTTGAGCTCACACGCATCGTTCCAATGATATTTGTGGTGGCCGAAACAGACCATGTGGCAACGCTTCCCGCCCGCATTATCCAATTGTTCGAACCGCTGCTCCCGATCACCGTGCGACCCTTACCGTTCGATATCCCCAGCGCGCCCCTGTATCAGAGCTGGCACAGCTCTATGGACACAGACCCCGGCCACATCTGGCTGCGCACCCGGCTGCTGGCGTTGGCAGCCGACTTCTAGCGCTGTATATCGCGACCTCAGATTGGCCAGGTCTGCATCAAGGGTGGCGGCGCATCACGCTCCTCATAGAAGGCGTCGATCAGCTCCCAGGCTTCTGCCGCACTCTCCACGTAGGTGATGATGTCCAGATCGCTCTCGTCGATGACACCTTCATCCACCATCGCCTCGAAATTGACGATCCTGTCCCAATAGTCCCGCCCGAATAACAGGACAGGCATGGCGTGGATTTTTCCTGTTTGAATAAGGGTCAGGGTTTCAAACAGTTCGTCCAGGGTGCCAAAACCACCGGGGAAGATAACCAGTGCTTTTGCCCGCATAAGAAGATGCATTTTGCGCAGCGCAAAATAGTGGAACTGAAAACTGAGATCCGGCGTGATGTAGGGATTGGGCCTTTGTTCACTGGGCAGGGCGATGTTGTAGCCCACAGAAAGAGCGCCAGCGTCCGCAGCCCCTCTGTTGGCGGCCTCCATGATGCCGGGGCCCCCACCCGTTGCGATCACATAGTCCATCCGCGTATTGGTTTGTGTGGCTTCAGAGACAATACGACCGAAAGCTTGGGCCTCCTCATAGTAACGACGGCGCTCCCGGATACGCTCGGCACGGCGCAGGGCACGTTTGCGGCGGGCTTCATCGGGTGTACTCGCGGCAATGCGCTCGGCTTCCCGGAAAGCCTCCTCTGCATCTTCGGGCCTCGGCACGCGGGCTGATCCAAACACAACAATGGTCGAGTAGATTTGTTTTTCTTCGAGGATCAAGTCTGGCTTCAACAATTCCAGTTGCAGGCGGACGGCCCGCAATTCATCACGCCGCAGAAATTCGTCGTCCTCAAAACTCAGCCGAAACGATGGTGCCTCCATCTGCGGGAGAGACTGTTCGGTTTCTGTTTTTTTATCGTCGCTCATAGCGTCTGCTCCTCTTGTCTTCATTGTCCGATTTCTTTTTGGTTGGCGGTCTCAATGATACTATTTTTGGCCGAACATTTGGTGTTTCGTTGCAAGAAGTGACACACTCATCGCCTCTTTGAAAAGGCGATGACATGCGTGTTGCGATCCTGACCGTTGGTACCCGCGGCGACCTGCAACCCTATATCGCGCTGTCGCTGGGGCTTAAACGCGCGGGTCATGACGTGCTGCTCTGCGGCCCTGAGAATTTCACCGACTGGGTGGCAGGTTACGGTATCGAATACCAGCCCGGCGGGATCGATATTCAGGCTCTGCTGCAAACACCGGAAGGCCGCGAGATGGTCGCGGGCAACCCCCTCGCCATACTCCGAAATGCGCGTGATATCGGCACGCGTCTCCTGACAGGCAACATCAAGGCGAGCACAGAAGCGGCGGAAGGTGCAGATGTCATTATTTTCCACCCCAAAGTACCTGTCGCCTTTGATCTTGCAGAGTACCACAAAGTGCCTCTCATCGCGACCGCGTTCCAACCCATTCTCACAGCGACGGGGGAGTTTCCCATTCTGGATTTTGCGGGACGGTCACTCGGGCACACCCTTAACCGGTTAACCTATTCGGCCATTCGCGCCTCACGTGGTTTGTTTGCCAAGCAGATGAACCAGTGGCGGCAGGACCGTTTGGGATTGAAGCCGCTCGCCCGCTTTGCTCGCACCGACATTTTGAATGGCAAGCCTGTTCCCGCGTTGCATGCTTTTTCCGAGACCGTCGTTCCCCGGCCAGCCGATTGGCCTTCTCATGCCTACATGACGGGCTACTGGTTTCTGGACGGCCCAGCAGATTGGTCCCCCTCCTCTGAGCTACAACGCTTTCTTGGTGCCGGTGCGCAGCCGGTCTATGTCGGCTTTGGCAGCATGACCGACAAAGACCCGGCGGCGAAGGCAGACATTGTGATGAAGGCGCTGGCACTTGCTGACTGTCGGGCTGTCGTTTCGGCGGGCTGGGGCGGGATGGATGTATCTTCATTGCCGGACACCGTGTTCGCGATTGACGGCGCGCCCCACGACAAGCTGTTTCCGCTCATGCAGGCGGTTGTGCATCATGGTGGGGCGGGCACTACTGCTGCCGCACTACGCGCTGGCAAGCCTCAAATCATTGTTCCCTATTTTGGCGATCAGCCTTTCTGGGGCCGACGGTTGGAAGCGCTCGGTGTCAGCCCTCCTCCCCTGGCCCAGAAAAAACTCACTCCACAGAAACTTGCGCGCGCCCTGCGTGCCGTTACCAAGGACAAGTCGATGACCTCTCACGCGGAAACAGTCGGTCGCAAAATTAGGCAGGAAACAGGTGTCGCCAACGCCGTTCAATTGATCGAAAGGCTTGCCCCATGAGTGCGCCCCAAGACGAGATCGCGTTGTGGCAAGAGCGGATTGATGTGTCCCCCTTCCAGCGCTGGCTGGGGCTTCAGGTTGCAGACGTCGGCGACGGCAAGATATGCGTCACCATGCCGTGGAAGGACGAGTTTATCTCCAACCCCACGCCGCCCACCATGCATGGGGGCATCCTTGCCTCGCTGATCGATCTTATGGGTCTCTATTGCGTGCTCACCACAGGCTCCCTCTCGCTGGCAACCGTTGATCTCAGGGTCGACTATCACCGCCCTGCCGGGCCCGGCACGCTGCGCGCGGAAGCCGACATCATCAAACTTGGCTCCAAGGTCTCCACAGCGGAGACAAAAATTTTTGGAGAGAACGGAAAATTGCTGGCGTCCGGCCGCGGTGTTTATCTGATGGCCGGTTGACTTGTGCTAATCGCATCAGCATGATCAGGCGCTCAAGGAGAATGCCAATGTGTGGACAGATTATCAATCTACGTACGCCCGTCATCGACATGTCGATGCCGTCGGCGCGCGTATGCGTCACACCTTCCCCGTAAAGCAGAACCCGCTTCAAGCATATTGAGCCCGGTTTTGCCGGGCTTTTTTTCTGCCTCCTTTTCGAGAAATCCGATCATGTCTTTTGATGCACCCACCCGCCGTCCAGTTCCCCACAGGCTCGCCATCATCATCACCATCGTGTCGGCCAACATGCTGGCGCTGGCGGCGACAGACCTTTATCTGCCGTCGGTGCCTTACCTGCCGGAAATTCTGGGCACCAGCATTGAAGGTGTGCAGTTCACCCTTGTCGCCTTCAGCATCGGGTTTGCGCTGTCGCAAATTCTGTTTGGCGCGGCGGGTGATTTGTGGAACCGACGCTGGGTGCTGGTGGGATCGCTGGCGGTGTTTGTGCCGGCGTCCGCATGGTGTGCGCTCTCGGGCAGTGCGGAAGGTCTGATCGCCGCGCGGGTGTTGCAGGGCTTTGCGGCCAGTGCGTCTGCCACGCTCACCGTCCCCATGATCAAGCCGCTCTTTGATGAGGCGCGCGCCGTGCACGCGATCTCCGTTATTGGCGGCGTCGATGCGATCATCCCTGCCCTCGCACCCATTTTGGGGGCCTGGATTTTTTTCCAGTTTGGCTGGGCGGCGAATTTCTGGGTCATTGTGATTATCGGCGTGCCTATTCTTGGCGCCGCGATCTGGTATGTGCCGAACGACCGACCCGAAAGTCCCCACACGTCCATATGGCCCGTCCTGATGGGCTACTTCATCCTGCTGCGTCACAAAGCGTTTATGGGGTATGCCGTCAGCCACGGCTTTTCCCTTGGCGGGCTGCTGGCAGTGGTGTTCTCCACGCCCACACTGATTGTGGAACATATGGGCGGCGGCCCCGCGCAATATGTCTACGTTCAGGTGATCTGGGTGGCCATTTTCCTGATCGCGGCCAGCATGACGGGTCGGCTGATGGCGCGGTTCACGGCGGACGGGCTGATCTGGCTGGGAAATTTCATCCAGATCGCCAGTGCGGTGGCACTGCTCATCTACGCGCTCGTGGCTGACAATCCTCACTGGCTGGGTCTGGCGCTCTGCGGCCTGCCCTATTGCATCGGCTTGGGCTTGCGCGGCGGGGCGGGCTTTTCCCGTGCCATTGATGCGGTACCGAACTATGGCGCGCGGGCATCGTCCCTCATCATCTTCTTTTCCATGGCACTGACAGCGGTGGGAACAGGGGCGATTGCGCCTTTCCTGGAAGAGGGACTGTTGGGGGCGGGCATCATCATGCTGGTGATGAGTATCGCAGCGCTTGGCGTGCTGACGCTCATTCGCGGTCGCGGGGAGTGAGATAATACCAATGGGGCTACTTCACGGTGAAACGGCAATCGTGTTAAAAGGGTCCCCATGAAAACCGCCCTTGATCATCTTTCCCCGCGCAAACGCCAGGAATTGGAGCGCATCACCGCGATCCTGTTTGAAGAACTGGAAGACGCGCTGAAGCTCTCCACGTCGGCGGAGAAGAAACGCGGGCGTATTCTCAAAGTCATTCTGTTCGGCTCTTATGCGCGCGGCGATTATGTGGAGGACCGCAGTAGCGGCTATTTCTCCGACATTGATCTGCTTGTCATCGTGAACCAGAGACGGCTCACAGATATGGCTGACCTTTGGTACAAGGCGGAAGATCGCTTTCTCACCGATCCGCGCGTGAAAACCGAGGTCAACCTGATCATCCACACGATGGATGAGATGAACGACAATCTTGCCAAGGGGCAGTATTTTTTCTCAGACATTGTGAAGGACGGCATCGCACTTCATGAGGCGAAGGGTCACAGCTTTGCCAAGCCCACCACGCTGGATGAAGCAGAGGCGAAAGCACTTGGTGAGAAGTATTGGGACCGCAAAATCGAAAGTTATCAACAGCTCCTCGATACTGCGGACACCCAAATTGACAAAAGCTATGATAATTTGGCCGCTTTCTCTCTCCATCAAGCTGCCGAACAATTCTACATCGGCTTGTTGCTGAAGAAGACGCTCTACTCACCACCGACCCATAACATCAAGTTCCTGCGTTCTCTGGCAGAAGACCTGGACCCGTCATTGCGCAACGCCTGGCCCCGCGACACCAAAGCCGCCCGCGCCAGCTTCGAACTCCTCAAACGCGCCTATGTCGACGCCCGCTATTCGGAGCATTTCGAAATCACGAAAGAACAGTTGGGGTGGCTCCGGGAATGTGTGGGGAAATTAGGCAACTAGACGGGAAGAGTTTCAATCCGGCTTTTCGCCCTTCCAAACAGCCCCGGGGAAAAATCGGGTTCAATTTGACGCGCTGAATTCAATAATCCATACAATCGCCTGATTTCTTTTTCAGTCATATCTGAAATATCTCGCTGCTGGATCATAATACTAATTTTTCGGCGGAGCTTATTTGGCACGATTGCCTGCCCCACCGTGTTAAGAGCGCAGCCCGTGATAAGCCTGGTCTCACCCTCAAGATAGTAGTGAGTTTTATCTTTCTTCAGCTTCAGCTCGTAGTCACCGGCGATAGAAGAAAGTTTGTCCCTAAATTCCGACTTCAGCGGCTGGTTTCCTGAAACAGCTACATCATCTACATATAAGCTCATGACTGCGCCACGTGACTCTGCCAAGCTATGCATCCTGCTAAAGACATCAGCGTACGCCCAATAGGCTAACAGAGGGCTAGTAGGGGCACCGGTCGGTAAATGCCCGTCAAGCGTCACTAGGTCAGTCAACAACCAGGCCAGATCACCAGGCATTCCAAATGTGTAGTGGAAACACCTAAAAACATACTCGCGTTTGGTGCTCCGGAAAAATTTGTCGATGTCGAATTTTGCTGTGCAGTTGAAACCTAAATGAAATTTCGCGTTGTCGACGTAGCTTATGCCTTTACGCGACGACTTGACGTATTCAGGCACCTGAATTCTGCTCAACAGCCTATTCAAACGCTTTTGTAGTTTTTTTAGATCGGGGTTTGGATCTTCAATATCTCTAAATTTCTCACCCTTCCGGATTTTGAAAAAGGAGTACGTGGGATTTCTTGACATCGCGAGTAAATCCGAACGACCGACGTTCAACAGGTCGGCCAATTTGGCTTTACTGGGAATCCCAAAGAGCGGGCTTTTTTCCAGACTATAGTTTTTCACCTTGAAGTCCTTCAAATGCGCGTAAGAAAGTCAAAATACTCTTTCGAATTCCAGTCTTAATAGCTCCGCGTCCCTTCTGTTTATCAAGCTCCTCGGAGAAAAACATAATAACCGATGACGTTGTATCAAAGACTGAGGCGTACTTGCCAATCAAATCAATCGAGGGCTTCTTCTTTTGACGCTCAATTTCAGACAAGTGACTTGTCGAAATACCCAGCTCTTTCGCTAGCGCTATGGCGCTCATATCATGAAAAACCCGAATTAGTCGCAGTGCTTCACCAATCATCCGATGCTCACAATCAAACAAAAAAGAGAAAGTTGGGGCTAGTTACCTGCGGTCAGCAATCGAACAAGAAGCAACACTGCACGAATTATCAGCCATGCGACCTGCTTATATCGACGCTTTGGTTCGGCAACAAAAARTCGAACCATAGACATATTATGAGTACCCTTTCCCACGATGAATTTCCGGCAATTATTTGCCGCAAACCAACGCGTCGTCGCAGAAAGAGCGGGGTACCGACTTTTTTCTTTACCTCAACTTCTCTGGATGAAGACGGCCTTCGTTGGCCGTCTTCATCCGCGCAATCAAGGCGAGGGGGAAGGACAGCTTGCCGTCTCCAAAATTTGGGCTTTACGCCCGCAAGCAGCTTACGCTGCTCCCACTACGAGGACGAAATTCGACACCCTCTGTCTATGGTACTTGAGATATGGGAACTGAAACTCAGCAATTCAAGGAATATTTCCTGAATTAGCGAATATTATTCGCCTCGGAAGGACTCACTAACGTGAAGCAACGAAAGACACCACCCTAAGGGACCCTTCGATAACCAACTCAGAGTCTCCATCTCCGGCGCCACTCCAGTACCTCATTCCACGCTGCTGCCACGCACGAAAATAGGCTTCATTTCCGTTCAGGCCGTCTAGCAAAGACAGCTTACCCTCATGAATTTTGGAATTTTTGTCCACCAGATCAACCTCATACAAAATGCCCAACGGAGAGGAATTACTCCAATACGTAGTAGCTGGTTCGAGACCATCGAGTGCAAAGCATGACGTCAAACGACTTGGTTTTTGTGGAAACTCCTGAACACGAACGTGCTCAAACGCCAGCTCACGAAACGCTATACCCGAGTTATTTCCAAACTGCTGATGTTCATAGGTATTTATCAACCTTCCCCAATTACCAGGCTTGATTACGGAGCCAGCCTCCAATGGGATAGGCGCACAATGATAAAGAGTCATATCACCTAAACCTCAATCAAACGCCTCGTCCCAGGCCCCTTGGGTGGCGGCTTTGGAATATTCGGTGGCGCGGTTCTCGAAGAAGTTGGTGTGCTCGATGCCGTTCAGCATTTCGTCCATCCAGGGCAGCGGGTTTTTGTCCACGCGGTAGATGGGCAGGAGCCCCAGCTGGGTGAGCCGACGATTGGCGATCCAGCGGATGTAGCTTTTGACTTCTTCGGGGTCCAGACCTTCGACCGCGCCCATTTCGAATGCCAGATCGATGAAGGCATCTTCGTGGGTGATGACGGTCTCGCAGGCCTTGTAGATGTCTTTCTGCAGCTCGTCGTTCCACAGTTCCGGATTTTCCTCGATGAAGGTGCGGAACAGTTTGATGGCGCTTTCAGTGTGCAGGCTCTCGTCACGCACGGACCAGGTGATGATCTGGCCCATGCCCTTCATTTTGTTGAAGCGCGGGAAGTTGAGCAGGATCGCGAAGCTGGCGAACAGCTGCACGCCTTCGGTGAAGGCGCCGAAAACGGCAAGCGTCTTGGCGATGTCGGCTTTGGTCTCCACGCCCCACTCTTGCATATAGTCGTACTTGTCCTTCATCGCGCCGTATTTGAGGAAGGCTTCGTATTCCGTCTCGGGCATGCCGATCGTATCAAGAAGGTGCGAATAGGCCGCGATGTGGATGGTTTCGGTGTTGGAGAAAGCGGCCAGCATCATCTGCACTTCTGTGGGCAAGAAGACGCGGGAGTAGTGACGCATGTAGCAATTGTTCACTTCCACATCCGCCTGCACGAAGAAGCGGAAAATCTGCGTGAGCAGATTGCGTTCGCCCTCGGTGAGCACCTTGGCCCAGTCCTTCACGTCGTCGGCAAGCGGCACTTCTTCCGGCAGCCAGTGAATGCGCTGCTGTGTCAGCCAGGCGTCATAGGCCCAGGGATAGCGGAAGGGCTTGTAGGTTGCGCGTTCTTCTAGCAAGGACATGTCGTCCGCCTCCTGGCATTCATCGAGTGACGCCCCTCCTTCGAGACGGGCTTTCAGCCCTCCTCAGGATGAGGTGTGAGAGAAAAGCCTCTCCCTGAGGTCCGCAAAACGGTGTCTCGAAGGGAGAGGCTTTGGATTGCACGTCTACCTTATTGGCAGGCGAGGCATTCGTCGTAATCGTTCATTTCCGCCGGATTGACCTTGGCCGTGGAAGGCTGTCTGGTCTCCGTCGCAACCTCGCTCAAAGTCTTGAGCGGAATTTCTGCCGCGCCACTTGCCTTCTCGACCAAAGCCGCCTGTTTGGCCAAATGGGACTGATCGCTTTCCGCCCGCTGGATCGACAAAGAGCGACAGTAGTAAAGCGACTTCACGCCCTTCTTCCAAGCTTGGAAGTGCAACTGATGCAGCTCACGCTTGTGCACATCGGCGGGCACAAACAAGTTGACCGACTGGGCCTGATCGATCATCGGTGCCCGGTCGGCTGCATGTTCCACAACCCAGCGCTGATCGATTTCGAAAGCGGTTTTGAAAACGTCTTTTTCGTTATCGCTCAGGAAATCCAGATGGGTGATAGAGCCGCCATTTGTCACGATGGAAGACCAGGTGTCCTCATTGTTGAGGCCCTTTTCTTCCAGTAGTTTGGTGAGGTGGCGGTTACGCACATTGTGCGAGCCCGACAGGGTTTTGTGGGTGAAGCTGTTGGCGGCAATCGGCTCGATGCCCGCACTGCTGCCACCGCAAATGATGGAGATGGACGCGGTGGGCGCCACGGCTGACTTGTTGGAAAAGCGCTCCATGATGCCGTAGTCGGCAGCGTCAGGGCAGGCGCCGCGTTCTTCCGCCAGAAGCCTGGAGGCTGCGGATGCCTGCTCATCAATGTGCTTGAACATTTTCTTGTTCCAGACCTTGGCCATCACCCCTTCGAACGGGATCATGTTGGCCTGCAGGAACGAGTGGAAGCCCATGACGCCAAGACCGACTGACCGCTCGCGCGTGGCGGAATATTTTGCCTGCGCCATTTCGTCGGGTGCGCGATCAATGAAGTCTTGAATAACATTGTCGAGGAAGCGCATCACGTCTTCGATCAGCTGCGGGTGATTTTCCCACTCATGATATTTTTCAAGATTGAGCGAAGACAGACAACACACGGCCGTGCGCTTGTTGCCCAGATGGTCGACGCCGGTGGGCAGGGTGATTTCGGCACACAAGTTTGAGGTTTTAACCTCAAGACCGGCCAGTTTGTGATGCTCGGGACGGGCATTGTTCACCGTGTCCTTGAAGATCATGTAAGGCTCGCCGGTTTCGACCCGGGCGGTGAGCATGCGGATCCACAGGCTGCGCGCCGGAACAGTTTTCTGCACCGTTCGGTCTTTGGGAGACAGCAGTGCCCAATCCTCATCGGCCTCAACCGCGCGCATGAAGGCGTCGGAGATCAGAATGCCATGGTGCAAGTTGGGCGCCTTGCGGTTTGGATCGCCCCCCGTTGGCCTGCGCATTTCAATGAACTCTTCGACTTCCGGGTGATCAATTGGCAGATAGCACGCTGCCGAGCCACGACGCAGCGAGCCCTGGCTGATCGCCAGAGTGAGGCTGTCCATCACGTGGATGAAAGGGATAATGCCGCTGGTCTTGCCGTTGCCGCCGACTTTCTCACCGATGGAGCGCAGATTGCCCCAGTAAGAGCCGATGCCGCCACCCTTGGCCGCAAGCCAAACATTCTCCGTCCACAGGTCAACAATGTCCGCGAGGGTGTCGTTGGCTTCGTTCAGAAAGCAGGAGATCGGTAGGCCGCGGTCGGTGCCGCCGTTGGAGAGTATAGGCGTTGCCGGCATGAACCAGAGCTTGGAGATGTAGTCATACAGACGCTGAGCATGGGCGGCATCGTCTCCATAGTAAGAGGCGACACGGGCGAACAGGTCCTGAAACCCTTCGCCTTCCAGCAGGTAGCGGTCTTTCAATGTGGCTTTGCCAAACTCGGTCAACAGCGCGTCGCGGGAGCGGTCCACTTTGACAGATCCGCGCCCGGCAAACTGCACCACCTGGTCAGCTGCTTCGAAGGGCATTTCAGGCTCAGCCGTATCGGCGCCTTTGACCCGGCGCACAGCCGCGCGCTCACCCGTAATGATCGCTGAAACCACCGCTGCAACCTCAGACGGTGCCTCGATTTCAGATGGATCGACCAATTTGGACGTGTCGTTGAACATGTAGAACCTGCCCCCAAAACACCCGTTCCCACCGCTGAACCCACGGCTGAAAACGGACAAAAATCCCTCGACATGCGCGACGATGTGCGCATGCGCTAACTGCCCCAAATACTCAGGCAGTACTCATAAAAGTCGTTGATTTCGCCGCTACCCCAGCGGAACGCGGCGCGTCCAGATATAGTATCTGCTCCGTTAACGCCGTCAACAGGTAGTATGCCAAGATCGAAAATTATTTGGTTAACGGGACCTTAAGAGCCTGTTTTCACAGTATATTTTTTTGTGCTGCCGGAGAAAATTCTCGGGCTGTCTGCTCGTCCCTCATGCCTCAAGGACCCGTTGTTTATGTCTCAACCTGTCGCTGCCAACGCCGAAGACCGCCGCTCTTTGTATCCAGAGATTGAGCCCTACAATACCGGCTTCCTCGCCGTATCTCCCGTCCATACGCTGTTCTATGAAGAGTGCGGAAATCCCAAGGGCAAGCCGGTGGTGATCTTGCATGGTGGCCCAGGTGGTGGCTGCAACCCAGCCATGCGCCGAACCCACAACCCAGAGGACTACCGAATCATTTTGTTCGACCAGCGCGGGTGCGGACGGTCCACGCCCTATGCGGAGCTGGAGGCGAATACAACTTGGGATCTAGTCGCCGACATTGAGCAGCTGCGGACGCATCTGGGTATCGAGCGCTGGCAGGTCTGCGGCGGGTCGTGGGGCTCCTGCCTCGCCATCGCTTATGCCGAAACGCACCCGGCACAAGTCACCGAAATGGTGATGCGGGGCATCTTCACCCTGCGACCGCGAGAACTGCACTGGTTTTACCAGGAAGGAACCGATGCGCTTTATCCCGATGCCTGGGAAAAGTTCATCGCACCGATCCCGGAGGCGGAAAGAGGCGACCTGATGGCCGCGTTCTACAAGCGCCTGACTGGCGACAATGAAGAGGAGAAGCTCGCCTGCGCGCGTGCCTGGTCGGTATGGGAAGGGACAACGCTCTCTCTGTATCCTGACCCCACCCGGGTGGAACGGTTTGACGATGCGCGCTTCGCCTTGGCCTTTGCGCGGATCGAGTGCCACTACTTTGTGAACAAGGGGTATTTCGACCCGCAAGATCAATTGATCCGAAACGCTCACCTGCTCAACGGTATTCCCGGTGTCATCGCTCAGGGCCGGTATGATGTGGTGACGCCAATGTTTACCGCCTGGGAACTCTCCAAAGCCTGGGAGACGGGCGAGCTACACATTGTGCCGGACGCCGGGCACACCGCCACGGAACCCGGCATTGTGGATGTGATGGTGCGGGCGACCGACAGATTTGTAGGACGATCATGACCGCTATCAAAATCTGCTGCATACACTCTGTTCTTGAGGCGGAGATCGCCATTGCAGCAGGGGCAGAGGCGCTCGGACTGGTGGCCGACATGCCCAGCGGCCCCGGCCCTATCTCCGACACCCTCATTGCAGAAATCACCACCCATATTGCCGGGCGCGTGGAAAACTTTCTTCTCACTCAGCGAACGGAGGCCGACGCGATCATTGCCCATGTGACGGCCTGCCATCCCTCTGTGATCCAGTTGGTGCAGGAAACCAGTGCTGAGACCCGCGCAACCGTCAAGGCGGCCCTTCCCCATATCGAGCTGGTGCAGGTGGTTCACGTTGCCGATGCAGATGCCATTTCCCAGGCCCATGCCCTGGCGGAACATGCCGACGCCCTGTTGTTGGACAGTGGACGTCCGAACGCACCCACGCCTGAGTTTGGCGGCACGGGTCGGACCCATGACTGGGAGATCAGCCGTCGCATTGTCGAAAGTGTTGACCTGCCTGTCTGGCTCGCCGGGGGGCTTAATGTCAGCAATGTCCGCGAGGCTATTGCCGTCGTTCAGCCTCATGGGGTCGATTTGTGCACGGGTGTTCGGACCTCGGGCGCCCTCGACATTGAGAAGCTCGCCGACTACATCGCGGCGATCCGCGCGATTTAGCAGCAAGGACGGTACAGAGATGTCGCGTTCTGTCGTTAAATGATTAAACTGCCGCTCACAGAGCAGCCCCAGAACGATACGCGAGACACCTAATGAGTGATATTGAAAGACTGTTTGAGCGCAACAAAGTCTGGGCGGAGCGGATCAAAGAGATCAACCCGGACTATTTTTCCAATCTCTCGACCCAACAACATCCTGAATTCTTGTGGATCGGCTGCTCAGACAGCCGGGTGCCTGCCAACCAGATCGTTGATCTGCCGCCGGGCGAAGTGTTTGTTCACCGCAATATCGCCAACGTCGTTGTGCCTTCCGACCTGAACTGTCTGTCGGTCATCCAATATGCCGTTGATGTTCTCGGCGTGAAGCACATTATCGTTTGCGGACACTATGGGTGCGGTGGCGTGGCGGCTGCGATGGAAGACAAGGATCACGGCCTGATCGACAATTGGCTGCACCATATCCGCGACGTCCATCGCTTGCATGCGGACGAGCTGGATGCGATTTCTGACGAGCAGGAAATGCTCGACCGCCTGTGCGAGCTCAACGTGATGGAACAGACCAGCAATGTCTGCAACACCACCATCGTTAAGAATGCCTGGCGCCGGGGTGCAAAGCTTTCGGTCCATGGCATCGTTTACAGTCTCAAGAACGGAATACTGAAAGATCTCACCGTGACAGATGGTACCAAAACCTAACGGCAACACTCGCCGCATTCGGAGACCCTCTTTCATGTATGTGCGCCGTACGATCAAACCTCAAGTGATGCTGCTCGATTCATGGCGACTGTTTGCCATCACTGTCCCGTGGTCGGCCCTCGTCGTCTACCTGCACGAAATTCGCGGTTGGGAAACCCTGTCCGTTCCCTTTCTGCCGGTCAGCACTATCGGCATCGCCGTGTCCCTTTATCTCGGCTTCAAAAGCACGTCCGCTTATAACCGGTGGTGGGAAGCACGATCCATCTGGGGTGAGGTGGTCAATAACAGTCGCACCTGGGCGAACTACGCACATAACATGGTGCATGATGCGGACTACCGCACACAGCCAGCCATCTGCCGCGAACTGATCGTGCGCCACATTGCCTGGATCAACGCCCTTGCCTACCAGCTTCGCAAGAATTCGCGGCTGAAGATCTCCGACAACATGCACATTTTCGATTTTCGGCGGGACCTAAAACACCCGGATTATCATGCAGACCCGCAAAGCTATCTCAAACATTTGACGGAGGAAGAACGCACCCATATTCCCAACCACGCGAACCCGGCGACCCATATTCTCCGACTTCAGGGCGAGCACCTGCGCGCGCTCGCCAAGCAGGGCCTGCTTAGCGATTTTCGATTTGTCGAAATGACATCACACCTAGGGAAATTTTATGACTGCCAGGGAAAAAGCGAGCGTATCAAGAACACGCCCTTTCCTCGACAGATCGCCTATTTCGGGACCGTTTTTACCTGGATTTTTATCCTTCTTTTGCCCATCGCCTTTGTCGATGCCTTTGAGGATGAAACGGCCCGTCACCATTTGGATCATCTGCTGGCTGTGGAATATATGTTCATGCTGGTGCCGTTCACTTCGCTCATCGCGTGGATTTTTTATGTCATCGAAAAAGTGAGCGATAGCTCGGAAGATCCGTTTGAGGGCGGGGCATCGGACGTGCCAATTTCAACGCTCTGCCGGACCATTGAAATCGATATGAAGCAATTCCTGAACGAGGGAGACATTCCCCCTCCGCTGAAGCCGCTGGACGGAATTGCCTACTGAGACCAAAGACACATGCGCATACTCTTTCTGATGAATGATGAAGGATCACCGCCGGGTGTCCTGCTCGAGGAGACCGAGAAGCTTGGTCACAGCGCAAGTGTTCTGGTGCCTTACAAAAATATCAGCCACGACCCTTCCCTCGCGGGCACGGTTCCGACATCGGCGGATGGTTTTGACGGGCTGGTGGTTCTGGGCGGCGCGATGAGCATTCTGGACGAGGCGTCCTATCCGTTTATTGATCAAACCCGGCAGCTGTTCCGCGCCTTTGATCGGGCTAAGACGCCCGTCATGGGCGTGTGTTTTGGGGCCCAGTTATTGGCGGACGCGCACGGGGGGCGGGTGCGCCCTCTCGGTCATACGGAATGGGGGTTCCTTCCCCAAACCTGGCTCCCCGCCACAGCAGAGGACGCGCTGCTTGCAGGAAGCCCGCCCGCCCTTCCGCTGATGCAATGGCATGGCGACACATTCGATCTTCCAGACAGAGCCTGCTCTCTTTCTTCCCGTGAGGACTGCCCCGCCCAGGCCTTTCGGGTCGGCCAGCGCAATTGGGGGTTTCAATTTCATTTGGAACTCGACCGCCCCACTCTGATGCGGTGGGCGGACTTGCGGGCGCAGGAACTGAAATGTGCCCCGGAAGTTGTCCGCGAAGAAATGACCCAGGCGATCGACCAGCACTACAACGCTCAAGCCGAGTTTGCCCGCAAGGTGATGCGCCGCTGGCTTCAGGTCTGCCATTCGATGTAGCAAATTGGCTCATTACCTGCCTTTTTGTTAGGTGAAAATGCTCTTCCGCCGCTTGTGGTTTAAGACTTGATTAAGGCGTGGGGCGCACAATCCCAGCTGAATGCGGGAGTGCGGGATGTCTGAGAAACAGTCGACAAAAGCCGATAATACCGAGGATCTGCCTTTAGCGGCAGGTCACTCTGCAGACGACCGTATCGCGGCGGCGAAGGCCATTGGGACATTGACCAGTGGCGACAAAATGTCTGCCAATGACCGTCGAAAAGCGCACTCACTGCTGGAAATTTTGAGTAAGGATTCAGAACTTCGTGTTCGAACAGCTCTTTCTCATGTCATCGCTGAATATCCCTTTCTCCCTCAATCTCTAGCTCAGAGCCTCGCACAAGATGTGCTTGAGGTTGCCGGGCCCGTACTTGAGAAATCTACCGCGCTTAGCGAACAGTTCCTCACGGAACTCATTCAGTCTGGGAATGCCAGCGAGGAAGCCCAAACGAAAATCGCCACACGCGACGCCCTTCCAACCGCGGTTACCGAAGCTCTCTTTGTGTCGGGTAGCTCACAGGTCGCCAAAATAGTCCTGTCCAACCCGACTGCCCAAATTGATGAGCAGGGGTTTACGACGCTCTTCGCGCGCGAGGATCTTGACGGCCAAATGCTGACACTGGTGGCAGAACGCTCGGACCTTTCCGAACCGATCGTCGCGCATTGTCACAAGATTGTTCTTGCTGATCATTTCGATCGGGAGGTCGGTCAGAAAATCCGTGACCAGCTCATTCAGGAATACAGGCTTCCGCCCGCTATGGCAGAGACGATTGTTCAGGCGGCTCTAGAAGATGCTCTTACGAATGCTTCCAGTGATACCGAATCCACACGGGCCGGATTTGATCTTCTCGCCAAACGCCTGCATCAACACGGCGACCTGACCCCCTCCCTTCTCCTGCGCATGGTGTGTGATGGTTCACTTGATTTCGCGATTTCGGCTTTTCAGGTGCTGACGACCAAAACTACCAGTCAGATTGAAGCTATTTTTGTTGGTGCGGGGACCACCGCCCTAGCCAATCTCTACATGGAGAGTGACCTCGACCCCTATTTTCGTTTTGCCCTCTCGACGGCGATCAAGCGCATCGCTTCGGAAAAAGGCAAGTCGCACAAAACCGATCCGGAAAAGCCGGTGGCAGATATTATCAATAAAATCGTCGGCTTCTATCGTGGGATTTCACCCTCGTCGATTGATCATGTAATTGTCAGCCTCTGCCACGAGTCGGACCGATGGCGCAAAGATAACCATGATCCATCATCCGACCCAGTGGCGAGGTCCAACGCGTCCTAGAAATTCACGCGTGATGTGTAGGCCCCATCCACAATCATATTGATGCCCGTCGTAAAGCTTGAACAAGGGCTTGCCAGGAATACGCTTGCATTCGCGATATCCTGTGGTGTGGCCATACGCCCGGTTGGATTGTTGGACATGGCATCCTTGTACACGTCAGGCATGTTTTCCTCGATCATGTGCCAGACGCCACCTTTGAAATAGACAGTGCCCGGCGACACGATGTTGCACCGGACATGCTTGCCAGCCAGTTGCTTGGCGTATCCCTTGCCCATGTGAATAAGCGCTGCCTTCATTGCTCCATACGCATTGGGATAACTTGTTTCCGCCGCCGACACTGATGAAATGATGATGATGGAGGCGTCGCCATTTTTCTCTGCTGCTTTCTCGAGATAAGGCCGCGCGGTCTTGATCGCGCGCTGCGCGCCCATGACATCTACGTTGAAACCGGACTGCCAGTTCTCTTCCTCATTGCCTGCCGAAAGTGCACTGGCGTTTGACACCAAGATATCAATCCCGCCGAGTGACTTGGCTGCGACGTCCACCCATGCGGTCAGTGCAGGCCCATCGGCAATATCAACCGAACCGCCATAAGCAGAGACACCTTTGGCTTTGAGGGCCACAACCGCGTCATCGATCTGATCCTGATTGCGCGCGCAGATCGCCACATCGGCTCCTTCGTCTGCCAACAGGTCCGCGATTGCCCGGCCAATGCCGCGCGTTCCGCCAAGCACTACCGCGCGTTTTCCCTTTAAACCCAAATCCATTTGTCCAGCTTCCTCAATGTTTCCTGATCGCAGCAGCGCTGCTTTCAGTCTTTGGTGTGCATTTTTATGGGGGAACTCTATCTGCTTGACGCAGCGGGACAAAGGCCAAAGCCCACCCGTTTGTCTTCACTTTTGCGAATGCCCTCAGCTGGGCTAGTGTCACTCTCAACACAGGGGCCAAACTGTCGGCTCCGCGCATAACAGTTGGGAGAGCTATCCATGGATTTGGACATGAAACCAGAGGAGGCTGCCTTTCGTGACGAAGTGCGCACCTTTCTCAACGACAATCTCACTGACGACCTGAAAGCCCACGCCAAGCTTACCAGCGGCATTCTGACAGACCACCCTCTGCGGGTGGAATGGCTCAGAGTTTTGAATGCGCGCGGCTGGGCGGCCCCTAGCTGGCCCAAAGAATTTGGCGGCACGGGCTGGTCGGTCATGCAGAAATTTATCTACGCGTCCGAATGCGCTGCAGCAGGGACACCAGGGTTGAGTTCCATGGGACTTTCGATGGTTGGCCCCACCTTGATGGGCCACGGCACCGATGAACAACGCGCCTACTACCTGCCCAAAATCCTTGATGGCAGTCATTGGTGGTGCCAGGGCTATTCCGAACCGGGGTCAGGCTCTGACCTTGCCTCCCTTCAAACACGCGCCGTGTCGGATGGAGACGATTACATTCTCAACGGCACCAAGATCTGGACGACGGGAGCCCATGTAGCAAACCACATGTTCTGTCTTGTTCGCACAAGCACCGAAGGCAAAAAGCAGCAAGGCATCTCCTTCATTCTCTTCCCGATGGACCTGCCTGGCATCAGCGTTGAACCAATCATTACGATGTCGGGAGACCATGAGGTCAATCAGGTGTTTTTCGACGATGTGCGGGTGCCAAAGGCCAACCGCGTGGGCGCGGAAAACAATGGCTGGACGGTTGCCAAATATTTGCTCGAATTTGAGCGCGGCGGTTCTGCACACGGCGCGAACCTGCGCAACGCCCTTAATCGCCTGAAAAATATTGCTCAGACGGAAGTTTCCGACGGCGAAGGCTCCCTTATTGACGACCCGACTTTCCGGCGGAAAGTTGACGCGGCAGATATTGAGGTTACAGCCGTCGAATTCACCGAACACCGGATCATGTCCGCTTTATCTACGGGTCAGAACCCTGGTGCTGCCGCCTCGATGATCAAGCTGCGTGGCTCTACCATGACGCAGACGATCACGGAGTTGGGGGTGGAAGCGATCTCACATTACTTCGGACCCCAAGTGTTGGAAGCCCGCACATGGGGCGCCAATGTTGCGCCTGTCGGCCCGGCCCACACATTGATGGTGGCGCCAAAATATCTCAACGGACGCGCCAACACGATCTTTGGCGGTTCCAATGAAGTTCAACGCAACATTATGGCCAAAGCTGTTTTAGGTCTTTAGCTCAATACGAAAATCTGTCTGGGAGTTTTGATATGGACCTCGCGTTTGCGCCCGAGGACATCGTCTTTCGCGACGAAGTCCGCTCGTTCCTCAATGAAAATCTAACCGAGCCGATGGCCGAAGCAGGACGTCTGGCGACCAGCGTCTTCACCGAGTATCAAGACAATATCGTCTGGCATAAAGCCCTGCATGCCAAAGGCTGGGTTGCCCCCAGCTGGCCGCGCGAATATGGCGGCACCGGCTGGAACGATATGCAGAAATATATCTTCGCCTCTGAGTGCGCCCGCTCTGGCACACCGCACCTATCGCCTATGGGTCTGCGCATGTGCGGCCCTGTGCTGATGAAGTTTGGCACGCCCGAGCAAAAGTCCTTTTACCTGCCGCGTATTCTCTCAGGCGAGGACTATTGGTGCCAGGGATATTCCGAACCAGGTTCCGGCTCTGACCTTGCCTCCCTTCAATGCAAGGCGGTGCGGGACGGCGATACTTATGTCATCAACGGCACCAAGATCTGGACGACCCAGGCACACTATGCCAACCGCATGTTCTGTCTGGTCCGCACAGATACATCCGGCAAACAGCAACAGGGAATTACCTTTGTCCTGATCGATATGGACACCCCCGGCATCAAGGTCGAGCCGATCATCACCATGGCTGGCGACCATGAGGTCAATCAGGTGTTTTTCGACGATGTGCGGGTGCCCGCAGGCAACCGGGTGGGCGAAGAAAATGACGGTTGGACGGTCGCCAAATATCTGCTTGAGTTTGAGCGTGGCGGCAGTGCCGCTCCGGGCCTTGAGGTAGGGGCGAAGAAACTCCGCGCGCTTGCCTCCCAGCAAGCGGACGGAGACGGAGGCGCGTTGATCGAGACACCTTCGTTTGCAGCAAAACTCGCGGAAGCTGAAATCAGCATTATGGCCATGGACATCACTGAGAAACGCATTCTCTCCGCTCTCACGTCCGGCCAGAACCCCGGGCCGGCCTCTTCCATGCTCAAAGTCTGCGCAACAGAAATGCGCCAGCGGTTGGACGAGTTGGCCGTCGAAGTTGTCCAATATTATGCGGTACCCGACCAGTTGGATGCGCGCCAGACCGGCTCCAACGTCACGCCTATTGGACCGGCTGAGGCCATCACTGCCGTGCCGTCCTACCTGAACAATCGGGCAGGCTCGATCTATGGCGGRTCAAACGAAGTTCAACGCAACATCATGGCGAAGCTGGTGCTGGGGCTCTGAGCTTACTCAGWCGGTCTTGCGSGMAATCAACAGSGTKGTTGTCTGGGTAAAGACCGTCTCACCCTYCTGATTTTTSAGGATGTGRCGGTTYTTYACRATGCCCCGRTCAGGYTTTGACGAACTCGCACGGGTATCAATGCACTCAATGGTAAGCTGAAGCCTGTCCCCCAGCATCGCAGCCTTGTGGAAACGCACTTCGTCATACCCAAGCGCGCCCAGCACGGCTGTTTCGTGCGGTAGGCTYTGTGCGAGGCGAAGCACCACRCTTTGAATRTGYGAYCCGCAGGCGGTCAGCGTTCCRTAGATCGAKGCGGCGGCGGCWTTTTTATCAACGTGAAAAGGCTGCGGGTCCCACTTYTCRGCAAAGGAGACAATCTCCTCYTCCGTCATCTCGTAGACCGCWTCKAGGGGCCAYTCTTCCCCYACCTYAAAATCATCGAAATACCGCATCCGCACTCTCCGCTCGTACCGGTTCAGAAAACCCAGACTAACTCTTATCCGGGTTKGCYGCGATGAAATCATTCACGACCTTGGCAAGCTCYTCGCCTTTGTCTTCCTGCAGGAAATGRCCRCCATCCTTGATSGTCACGTGGGCCTGSCCCTTTGTGCCGGGTATYCCCTTCTGAAACAGCTTGTCGCCACCGCTCGAGACCGGRTCTTTGTCGCTGAAGCTGGTGAGGAAAGGTTTCTTCCAGTTCCCCAACACTTTCCACGCCGCAAGATTAGCGTCGCGTGCTGGATCATCCGGGCTGGTGGGCACAAGCAACGGGAATTGGCGAGCGCCTTCCTTGTAGCTCTCGTCCGGATAAGGTGCATCGTAAGCGGCTACCACTTCTGCACTGAGGTCAGACACGGTCGCTCCTTGAATGATCGTGCCGGTTGGGAATTCTGGCACGGACTGCGAGAAAGACTGCCAGTCGAGAAAGGCCTTGCCCGGCGCCTGATCTCCGGTTGGCAGGAAGGTATTGCCTGCAACCACACGGTCGAAGCGGTCAGTATTTTCCGCCACCAGACGCAAACCAATAAGCCCGCCCCAGTCCTGACAGAACAGGGTGATGTTTTTCAGGTCAAGCTGGTCGAGAACCTGCTGCATCCACTGAACATGACGCAGATAGGTATAGTCAGCCCGCTCGGTCGGCTTGTCGGATCGCCCGAAGCCSAYCAGRTCGGGYGCWATGACCCGGTGYCCGGCAGCRACCARTCCCGGGATCATTTTGCGGTACAGAWAGCTCCATGAYGGCTCGCCGTGCATGAGGAGGACCGGATTGGCATCCGCGTTTCCCTCGTCAAGATAATGCACCCGCAACTCTCCCCCATCTTTGTCGTCGATGGTCAGGTAGTTAGGGGCAAAGGCATAGCCTGGAAGGTTTTCAAATCGGTCGTCAGGTGTGCGTAATGCTTTCATGGGGGTCCTCTTTTGTTAGCCCCATTACACCAGAGTGCACCCGTTTATTCATCAAAAAAGGCCGGGCGTTGACCGCCCGACCTTTCAATTTTTCGTGGTTGTCGGCTCAGAAGATCTCGAAGAGACCTGCGGCACCCATGCCACCACCGATGCACATGGTCACAACGCCCCATTTGACGTTCTGGCCTGCTGCCTTGCGGCGGCGACCTTCGAGCAGGATGTGGCCGGTGCAACGCGCACCCGTCATGCCGAAGGGATGACCAATAGCGATTGATCCGCCATTCACATTGTACTTTTCAGGGTCGATGCCGAGCTTGTCGCGTGCGTAGAGGCACTGGGACGCGAACGCTTCGTTCAGTTCCCAAAGGTCGATGTCATCAACCTTGAGGCCTGCGCGTTCCAGAAGCCGTGGCACAGCGAAAACCGGGCCAATGCCCATTTCATCAGGCTCACAACCAGCAACTGCAAAGCCGCGGAATGCGCCGAGTGGCTCAATGTTCCGCTTTGCAGCTTCGCCTGCTTCCATGAGAACCACGGCAGCGGCACCATCGGAAAGCTGCGAGGCGTTGCCCGCCGTGACGTAAGTACCTTCGCCGCGAATAGGCTTCAGGCCTGCAAGACCTTCGATGTTGGTCTGTGGACGGTTGCACTCGTCCTTATCGACCGTGTAATCGACGATGCTTTCTTCTTTCGTTTCCCGGTCAACCACTTTCATCTTGGTTTTCATAGGCACGATTTCGTCGTCGAAGATACCCGCTTCCTGAGCAGCTGCAATGCGCTGCTGAGAGCGCAGGGCGAACTCATCCTGGTAGTCGCGTGCAATGTTGTAGCGCTCGGCCACAATGTCAGCCGTTTCGATCATCGGCATCCACAATGCAGGATACTGAGACATCAGGCTTTCTTCCGTGATGTGATTGGTGTTCATGCCGCCCATAGAAACGAGCGAAATGCTTTCAACACCAGCACCAACGGCAATCGGCACACCATTGTTCACGATGGTGTTGGCAGCCATGGCGATGGTCTGCAGGCCGGATGAACAAAACCGGTTGACGGTCGTGCCCGATGTTGTGACAGGACAGCCAGCAGCAAGTGCTGAGAGACGGCCAACATTCATGCCGGTTGCGCCTTCTGGGTTACCACAACCCATGATGACATCTTCAACATCGCCTGGCTCAATGCCTGCACGCTCGATGGCATGCTTGACGACGTGGCCACCCATGGCAGAGCCATGCGTGATGTTAAATCCGCCGCGACCGGCTTTAGCCAATCCAGTCCGTGCGGTGGATACGATGACTGCTTCTCTCGACATGTAGGTCTCCTTCGAGTTTCTCAACCTGTTATGGCGCCATTTGGCACGTCTGTTGCCAAAAGCCTATTGAGTCGCAGATTTCCTTACGGAATCTCCGACTCTCGGCCAGTTGGGCGGCACATTAACTGCCCGGGCGCGGTTTTGGGAGTCAATTTCGCAACACATTGTTTCACAGTTGAACAGCGCAGAACCTGAGGTTACCTGCGCTCTGCCCCAAAGAAGTCTCAATTTGGCCGCTGCAATGCCCAGAGGTGGCCGTTCACCTGCCCAAATCCCCTGCGAATGTGGACACGCTCCAACAGGGAAGAGCCCTTGGAAGGAGCCGTTTTTGGGAGAGTGATATGATTAGCCGGACGATTTTTGCACTTGCAGCCACTTTGGCGCTTTTGAGCGCTCCTGCCGGAGCTGCAACCACATCAACTAAGGTCAGTGCCGAGGCAGTCGCTGCCCGCCCGGCCTCTATCCTCATCACGGTGCAACTCTCTCCCGTAGCACACGCGATCGCTTATCAGGACCCCGACATCTCCTCAGGAAATGTCCCCCATCTGCCTATCTATTTCGCTCCAGGTGACACCCGCCCCAGCGAAGAAGCCCAGTTGGCGCTTGCAGCACTSGCAGATGAAGCCGCCGTCAATGCCTCCCTCCTCCTCACTGTCACAGCGACCGGGAGCAATGGGATAAGCACCGACATGCAGGAAGCCCGTGCGGTCAGTGTCTTCAATATGCTCAGCACACTGGGCGTGCCCATGCGTGCCATGGCTCTGGACCTCAATAGGGATGTGGGAGCCCTGAGCCCCTCGGACATGTTGGCCAACGCCATTTAGACACAGCACCCATAGAACCCTTCCTTCTGCACGTACTTGAGGGTAGACAGAGCGCATAGCTCGCCTCGCGTACAGGAGTACCCCCTTTCATGACCAGCCCTGCCGGTTTTGAGCAATTTGTCGGCCCGATCTCTTATGAGAACTCCGGCGATGACCTGAAGCTCACCTTCACCATTGCCGACCATCACCTGAACGGTGACGGATTCTTGCATGGCGGCATGATGATGACGCTGGCCAGCGCGGTGCTGGGGCAATTGGCCCGGGAAACGGCTGAGGGGGCGGAGACGGCACCACTCTCTCTGAACTGTGATTTTGTCGGTCCGGGTCGAGCTGGCGCTGCCGTTGTGGGAACTGCGGAAGTTACGCGGCGGACCCGAACTGTGCTTTTTGCTTCTGCCGAACTGCGCGCGGGTGATCAATTGATGATGACCGTGACGGGCGTGTACCGGATTGGCCAAAAGTCATGAGCTCGTCGGATGTGCCCGAAGGGTTTGTCGCGCAAAATCTGATCGATCCATTTGAAAAGCTCGTTGGGCCGATTTTTGAACGGGATGAGGACGGGCAACGGGTCACCGCCTTCCGTGTGGATGAACGCCATCTGGGCGCGGATGGCACTCACATACATGAAGGGCAGATGATGGCCTTCGCCGATGCCTCGCTTGGATGCACGGCCTATTGGGACAATGACCACACGCCTTGCGTGACGCTTTCGGTACAGGCGAGCTTCCTCGCCTTTCCCAAGCTTGGTGATCTGGTGGAATGCCGGGCGCGCTTTACGCGCAAAACCCGGTCCGTGTTGTTTGTCGAAGCTCACTTCACCGTGGCCGGCGAGCCGGTTATGACGGCCAGCAGTCTGTGGAAGGTGCTGGGCGCGAAGTAATTAGAGATCCTCGAACTTTTTTGGGATCGTCATCAGTTCCTGGAATTCAGGATCGCGCTTCTCACCCTGAGCGGTGAAGCTTTCCATCATATCGCCGGGCTGGAACATGCCGGTCTGCCATACGGCAATGTGCTTCAGCGCGTCCCCCAAGGAATGATCCCGGCCATAGTTCAACATTTCCTTTGAGCCCCAGACAGCCAGCGGTGACTTGGACGCAATCTCGGTGGCGTGGCCCATCACGGCTTCCATCATCTCATCTTGAGTGTCGAAGACCTGGTTCACAAACCCACATGTTTTGGCTTCGTCGGCAAACATGCGCCGCCCGGTGAAGGCAAGCTCGCGCACCAGCCCYTGCGGCATYACATRRCCCATGCGCGGGAAGGTGCCGACATCTGCRGTCATGCCGATATTGATTTCGGCAATGCAGAAGAACGCGTCCTTGGTGCAGTAGCGCATGTCAGCGGCACTGGTGAAATCCATGCCACCGCCGACGCAGGCCCCATTGATCGCCATCAGAACCGGCATCCGGGCGTCTTCCAGACAGGAGAATGTTTTTTGCAACATCAAGACTGTCTGCATCATACGTTCGCGACGGCGACCGGCCTCAATGTGACTTTGGTCCGGACCGCCCCCAAAAACCGAGAGGTCCATGCCAGCGGAGAAATGTTTGCCCTGGGCTGAGATGACAATCACCCGGGCGCGGGCATTTTCGTCAATGTCGCGCACGATCGCAGGCAGCTCGTTCCAGAACGTCTTGTTCATGGCGTTGGCGACCTGTGGCCGAGCCAGACGGATATGCGCGATATGGTCTTTGATCTCCACATCAAAGCACTCGTGGGTCTGGCTTTGTTCATTGGCGGCTGCCTGGCTCATCTGTCGYTCCTGATTTTGTTTTTCTCAACGTCGGGGCAAAAACCGCCAACCAAGAGCGCCACTATAAGCCTTTCTCCCCAGCCAAGGTGTGCATTTGTGCGCATAAAGCTGATCGGAAGTGGTCAATCAGGTGTGCGCAATCGCTTGAGTTCTGGCGCTTTGCCTGCTTTGCTGTGGCCAACAAAAACGGAGGCGTCTCATGGCGATCAATTACGACGACATCATGCAACTGAAATCTGAAGGTCAGGAATTCACTTATGGCGACCGGGAGACGATGCTCTATGCACTCGGCGTCGGCTTTGGCAATGATCCGCTGGATGCCAAGGAACTGCCCTTCGTCTATGAAAAAGACCTTGTGACCATTCCCACCATGTCATCCGTCATCGCCTGGGGCGCTGGCAATATGGCAAAAAGCGGCATCAATTACGCCATGGTCGTGCACGGCGAGCAGAAACTCACAATGCACAAGCCGCTGCCTGTTGGCACCACCATTGTGGTGGACAGCAAAGTGATCGGTGCCTGGGATAAGGGCGCCGACAAAGGCGCTCTGATCGCCAGCGAAACCAATATTCGCGACAAGGCCACCGGTGACGCGCTCTGCACCATGCTGTCGACAACGTTTGCCCGTGGCGATGGCGGATTTGGTGGCCCGACCGAAGGCGCGCCTGTTCCCCACGCCATTCCTGACCGGGCAGCGGACCAGTCCTTTGATGCGGTGACAAGCCCTGGACAGGCGTTGCTCTACCGCCTGTCGGGCGACCGCAATCCGCTTCACGCGGACCCGGAGTTTGCCAAGGCGGTCGGGTTCCCTGCTCCCATCCTGCATGGGCTGTGCACCTATGGCACGTGCTGCCGCGCGATCATCAGCAATGCTTGCGATTATGATCCCAAGCAGATCACAGGCTTTGATGTGCGCTTCTCCTCGCCGGTCTATCCGGGGGAGACGATCACCGTGGATACCTGGAAAGACGGTAATGTGCTTTCGTTCCGTGCCTATGTGAAGGCGCGTGACGTGATGGTTATCAATAATGGCAAGTGCACGCTTGCTGGCTGAAGCTGCTTAGGTTGACTTGCGCCGCTGGTGTATGAGTGCGTCCATCGCCTCATGCACCGCGGTGCGATACCCGACCTTAAGATAAGGGTCGATGACGGCCAGACAGGCAAGCGCCCCGTCGGCCAACCGCTCTTCCCGCTTTGCCCAAGGTTCTGCCGCGCGGTCCATAAATGACACCCAACTGAACCAGATGAGAAATGAGTTGAGGGAGAGAAGCTCCAGCGTCTTCTTCTCCACCGGCTTCATGTCACCTTGGGCCATGAGGTCGGTGTACATGATGCCAAGGGCTGAGATGATTTCATCCTGCATCGCCTGGATCATCTGGCCCAGCTCCGGGTCACGACGCCCCAGACCAATCATGTCGGCAAAGAAAAATCGATGCTGCCAAAGCACCTCAATTGCCTTCACATAGTCATGCGCCATCCGTTCGGCTGAGATGGGCTCGCCTGTCGGATAGACCAAAGGCTCCGCAATGGCCTGCCTGATCTCTGGAAAGAGACCTCGGATGATCTCTTCCTTGTTGCGGAAATAGTAGTAGAGGTTGCCGGGGCTGATGCCCGCCGCTGCGGCGATCTGATTGGTCGTCACATCGCTCGCGTTTTCTTCGTTAAACAAGCGACCCGCCGTGCGCAGGATCAAAGCGCGCGTGGCCTCGCCCTTTGCCTTCTTGACCGTTGGTTCAATTGTTTTTGTCGCTGATTTACTCATTGCACTCTGCTTAGCCGCGCGCGGGCCATCTGTCACCACTTGCACCAATGTATTTTTGAGCATAAGCTCTAATTTAGAGTTTATGCTCTAAAGGGGAGGAAGTCTATGCTCGACACGTCACCGCTCAACAGCTCATTGCTCGATACGATGGCAATCCGGGGTCGGGATGCCAATCTGCCGTTATGGCGCGGCAAAATGCAGACATCCGGCACTTGCGCCTATGACAGTGTGGTTATCAGCGGCAACGGCATTGGAGCGGCAGTGCTGGCGGCCAGGCTCAACCGCGCACCGGAATTCGCGGGCCGGGTCGTTCTGGCGGCTCCCCCCGTCGCCGAAAGTCGACGCCTGATCAATGGGGTGACCCTTCGCGCGCGCAGCATCGACTATTACGCGGCGGCCCTTGGCACCAGTCGCGAGGCTGTTCTCACAGAGGTTTATGGACCCAACTGGACGCAGGCAACCACCTACCGGCAACGCACATCCTTGTGCCAAGTGTCGGATGGCAGCTACACGCTTCGCAAGCCTGCAACCTGGATGACCAGCGACAATGTCCGGGCGGACCGAAGCCCCCGCGCGCCACTGGCCTATGGTGTTCGCAATTCGCGCCTTGCTGGTGCGCTCATCGCGCTGGCCAAACGCGCAGGCGTCACCCATGTCGAAGAGAACATAACGGACTGGGCAGGCCTTCGTGCGTTGGCCCAGGGTTCTCGCCCCCTCATCGTCAACGCCAAACCCAAACCTCTTGCCGACACGGACACTGTGTGGGATGCCCCCGCGCCAAAAGAGTTTGTGCTCGCGTCGCAAATTACTTTCACTGATCAAAATCGCGCGGCGAAAGGTGTCCTGGACACCCATGATGCGTTCTCTGCCTTCATTCACCGGGACGGTGGGTTGGACATGTCTGTCCTCTATCCCTTTCAAGACCCCCTGTCCCCAGAGGCTCGCTATTACGGCATTTTCTACCGCGTGATGAAAGCAGGCGCTTTCGACAAAGAGCGCGAGTGTGACGTGCTGACGGATGAGATTGTCGGCGTGGGCGAGACACTTGGCCTTGTGCCGCACGATATGGCTGAAACGATTGGCCGTGCCGCCGTTCCCTGCCTGCCATGGCGAGGCTTGCAGAACCGGCAGAAAGACACGCTTGATCTTTCCTACATCTATTCAGGGGGCGCGCCGATCATTACCGGCGATGGCATGGTGCGTTCCGCTGTTGCGGCAACAGCTGCGGCCGAAGCCCTGCTCGAGGGCCGGAACCCTGTGCCTGACATAAACCGGGCCCTCAGGCGCTACAGGTTTTTGAACTGGGGCCAGTGCCGCATGATGACCCACGCTCCGGCTCTCACCGCCAAGATGATCGGCGTTCAGCCCAGTTGGGCATTAGCAGCACCAGGATGGTCCCGCGACTATGATATGTGGGCGGGCGCTTATTGACCCCACGACCCGCACAAAAAAGCAGGCACTCCTTAAAGTGCCTGCCTGATTGCTTGCTATGACGAACGCCATCTTAGCCCATGATGAAGCAACAAATCTTGTTGTTATCGAGGTCACGGAAGTAAGCACCGTAGAAGTTGTCCGTCCGAGCGCCAGGAGGTCCATCACATGTCGCACCAAGCTCAATTGCCTTTGCATACATCTGATCTACTTCTTCTTTGGACTTGGCCTGAAGCGCAACCATGTTGCCATTACCGGCAACGGCAGTTTTCTCATCGTAGGGGACGCAAAGCGACAACATCGCGCCGCCATTTGCATCGGCCCAGAAAATGATGCGATCCATGCCGAAGGCGCGTTTTCCGCCAAACGCACCGAGGAAATCATCATAAAACTTGGCACCTTTTTCAAGATCGTTCGATCCCAGTGTTGCGTATCCGATCATCGGAAAGTCTCCCTTGATGCCGGCTGGTTCATCCCGCCGGTCTTTAGATTAATGTACCAACAAAATAGACCATCGCAGGAGGAATACAATGTCACCACGTCATCACAGTTTGCTTATCGCTCATGGGTCCCTGATTTTTATTTTGGGACTGGTTGCCGGCGTGCCCTTCATCTGGGCGCTTGAGGCTGTCATGTCTGGCGGCGGCGCCGTTGAGGCGGAAGCCCTTCGCGCATGGCGCATGGCCCACCTTGAAGGCGCGCTCAACGGGATGTTGATGATCGGTGTTGCCGCCGCCGCTAAACAGTTGACGCTTACCGGCAACCGTTCTGCGCTCATCACCTGGGGACTGATCGCCACCGGGTGGGGCAATATTCTGGCTTCGTTCGTGTCTGGCGCTACCGGGGGACGAGGTCTCGCCTTCACCGGGTTTGACTGGAACACGCTGACCTTCTCGCTGTTCATGATCGCCATTGTCGGCGTGGTTCTGGCGATGGTGGTCCTCACCATGGCCGGTTTTGCTGCCGCTAAGGCTGCCAAGTAACATTATTGTGGCTTGGCAGAAATTGTCCTAGTAATGTCATTTCAGCCAAACCCTTTCCCCGCTAGCTTCTTCGAGACATCACCTCAAGGAGCGACCCCATGCGTATCGTCTTTTTTCTCTATGATGGTTTCACTGTGCTCGACGCGATCGGCCCCTTCGAAACACTAAGTCGGCTGCCGGGTGCCGAGGTGACGTTTGTTGCCAAGCAGACAGGGCTGGTGGCGAACGACAACCAGCTCATCGACATCTATGCGCCGCAAAGCATCGACGAGGTAGACAGCGCTGACATTCTCGTAGTCCCCGGTGGGACTGCAGACGAGGCCGTGCGCAACGATCCCCACCAGATGGACTGGATCAGGAAAGTCTCCCAAACCACGCAGGTGAACGCATCGATCTGTACGGGCTCATTGATTTTTGCCGCTGCTGGTCTGCTGACGGGCAAAAAAGCCACCACCCATTGGGCGCGCTATGACGTGCTTGAAAGCTATGGAGCGATCCCGGTTGCTGAACGCTGGGTCGACCATGGCGACATCATCACCGCCGCTGGCGTCTCCGCCGGAATTGATATGGGGCTGCATCTTTCTGCAAAACTGGCAGGCGACGATTATGCCAAGGCGCTACAGCTCGCCATCGAGTATGCGCCTGAGCCACCTTTCCAGTCCGGTCGGGTAAGCGACGCCGCCCCGGAAACCGTAGAACTGGTGGCGGCCATGATGGGTGGGGAAGAAACACCGCCTTCCCCCCGGCCTCTGCCTGCCAAGATGCACAGGGTCAGCCGCGGCGGCTGACTTTACTGCTGAACGAGCGAAAGCCCCGCGGAACAATCCACTTCCCAGACCGTCTGCAGCATCTGACGGCAGGCTTCGCGGTGTGTGCAATCGGAAGAGAGCGCACAGTGTTGCAATACGCACAGCCGATCAGCCCCTTCGGTCCCCCTTCCATATTTTTTCATCAGACTCGCCGAAGCGACCCGGTCACGGCATAATGGCTCCATATGATCCTCCCGTAATCCTTGCAGCACAGAGCAACACCTCAAATAGTGTGGCGTTTTCCCACGCGGTGCCTTGACCAAGATCAAACCAGGTTGAAATCGATGACATCAAACGATGATTTGAATGGCTGGAAGGCCGTTGCCGAGCTGCACCAGAGGTATTTGACCGGCCTTCTCCTCTACACCATTCAGAAAAAGGGCCCGGAGGCCGGAACGGAGCTTCTCTTTCGTACCTTCAGAACACAACATCTCGAAAAATTCGTCGCTGGTCACAAGAGCCTCGGTCTCACGGATCTGCCCGACGCGGTAGCTTGCGCTCAATTCATCTACCTCGCCAATCATGTGGGCGGGGTGAAGTGTGAATTTATCGCGGAGAGCGACAAAAAAGCCTGGGTACGCTATCTGCCGCCGCGCTGGATCTGGGAAGGGGCTGCCATCTGTGCCGTGCCCAACGATATGAGCAAGGCCTTCATGCGGGCCTTTCATTCTCAATGCGGCATATCCCTGGGCAATGACAGGCTGGGATTTGTCTGCACCAAAATCACCACACAGTGTGACCCATGCCTTGAAGGTTATTTCATCGAAGAAGACCGGCCACTGGCAGACGATGAAAAACTGCGCTACCGGTTTGAAGAAAACGGGCCGGACGTCGATCCAACAAAGCTCCCGCACATCGATTGGGCTCCTGACCGCATGACCAAAGCGCGGCGCAATTATGCGGTGCAATATATTCGCTCCCTGCTGCCTGAACTGGTTGGCCTGCTTGGTGAAGCACAGGCGGCGGAGCTTGGACGCGACGCCGCTTTCCTCATCGGCATGCAGACCTATGACAGCACAGCAGCGACTTTAGGGGTGGACGATCCCTCGCCTGCGGCCTTTGCCAGCTACCTCTCCCAAATGCTCCGGGCGACGGGAGACACAGGCGACATCTCCACCGATGGGGACGCGCTGCTGGTGCGCACGACAAGCTGGCGGATGATGGGAGACAAAACGGACGTGACGCCTGCCTGCTTCGACGCCTGGAATGGACTTTGGCAGGGGGCCCTTGCGGTTCACAATCGCCACCTGACGTTGAGTGTGGATAGCCGCATGGATCAGGGGGCCAACGTCTGGCAATGGCGTATTGCCCCTCAAAACTGAGCGGGCTACGCTGCCGAAAAGCAATCCTGTTCCAGTTGAGGCCCTCATGTCAGACAGAAATCCTTTCGATCCCGCTCTCTTCAAAGCAGATGCCGTTTCTGCCGAAACCACCGCCATTAACAATGCCATCATTGAGCTGCTGGATGGGGCAGACGACAATTGGGATATCGGTGTTGCAGAGGCACGGGCGCGGCGCGACCGGGGCGAAGGGCCTTTTCCGCCAGTGGAAAAATCCAAGCGCGCCATCACGCGGACCATTCCTGGCAAGGGCGGCGACATTGAGCTGCGCATCATCGCGCCGGACAGTCCCAAGGGCGTATACCTTCACCTGCACGGGGGTGGATGGGTGTTTGGCTCCGCCGACGGCCAAGACCCACTGCTGGAGCGGATCGCAGATCAAACAGGTCTTGCTGCGGTCAGTGTTGAATATCGACTGGCGCCAGAGCACCCCTACCCGGCCGGGCCGGATGATTGCGAAACGGCCGCCGTCTGGCTGGCCAAAAACGCACAAGCCGAATTTGGCACCAGCCTGCTGACCATTGGGGGAGAGAGTGCGGGGGCGCACCTTGCCGCTGTCACGCTGCTTCGCATGCGGGACCGGCACGGCTTTAGCGGCTTTTCAGGCGCGAACCTGGTCTTCGGTGCCTTTGATCTGCGCTGGTCACCCAGTGCCAGAGCCTATGGCAATGATCGCAATCTGGTTCTGCGGGAACGTGACCTCACCAAGTTCGAAGAATGTTTTCTGCCGAAGGGTGTTGATGCAGCCGACCCTGACATCTCCCCTCTGTTTGCGGACCTGACCGGCATGCCTCCTGCTTTATTCAGTGTGGGCACGGACGATGCGCTTCTGGACGACAGTCTTTTCATGCACGCCAGATGGGCCGCGGCAGGCAACCAAGCAGACCTTGCGATCTATCCCGGCGGCGCACACGGCTTCATCGCTTTCCCGGGAGAACTGGCCTTATCTGCAACACTGCGCATTGAGAGGTTCCTGACCGGCATCGTTGGCTGACGCAGGGTCTGACTGAACTTCAGTTCCTTCAATGACATTTGCGATCTGTGACCGTAAGGTCACGTCGTATTTTCATGATTGCGAGTTCACATGACCCAACCTGTTCCCACTCTCCAAAGCACCGTCAACACGTGGCACTGCGACGAAGTTGGCCATATGAATGTGCAGTTCTATTTCACCGCCGGAGCCGACGCGACACGTATATATGCGGCAGGCCTGGGGGTTGAGGGGCCGGTCACGACGCGGATCGTCCATGTTCGCTTTCACCATGAACTGCGCGCCGGGGATATTTTCAGCCTCTCCACCCAGACGGTGGGTACCGGCGAGACCGGTCTGATCCTAGCCCATGAACTTTACAATCGGGGAACAGATACGCTGGCAGCAACCATCGTGTCACGTACCGACCTCGCCCCTGAGCTTGTCAGCGAGCCACACGGTACACTCAGTGAGATGGCGCGTCCGCGCAGCGTTGGAGAGCACAGCGCCCTGCCCCTTCTCTCTCTAGGAGACGAGATGGCAGCCGACCTTATCCCCATCTATCAGGGGATCGTTCATTCTGCTCAGTGCGACGCAGATGGGTTGCGGCAACAATTCATCATGGCGCGCTTCTCCGATGGGGCCGCGCACCTTTGGCACCATATTGGCTTTGACAGAGACGCGATGTTGGAAGCCCGTCGGGGAACCGTCGTGCTTGAAATGCGTCTCGACAGGCTGGCGGATATTAGCAGCGGAACTGTGCTGGTTGCGAAAAGTGCCATTGTTGAGGTGACAGGAAAAGTCCTACGCTTCGCGCATTTTCTCTTTGATGGTGTCAGCGGTGATCTGCTGGCAACGGGAGAAGCTTCGGCTGTGCTTCTTGATCTGGACGCCCGCAAAACGGTGGACTTTAGCGAAGCAGAACGCGCGGGCCTTGCTCCCTTCCTCATGGAGATGTGATCTATGGGTGAGATGATCGATACCTACCGGGGGTATGTGAACCCGTGGGAATGCGATGAGATGGGCCACATGAACATTCAGTTCTATCTGGGCAAAACATCCGACGCCGCGTTTCATCAACAAGCCTTTATGGGGCTGGGGTTTGAACATCAAAAGCGCGAGCGAACCACCTATGTAGCCCTTGAACATCATATCCGTTTTCACCAGGAGCTTTTTGCAAGCGATCTGGTGGCGGTGCGCTCCGGCGTCTTTTCCATTCAGGAAAAAACCATGCGTATCTATCAGGAAGTGCGCAACGCCCTCACCGACACATTGTCCGCAACGTTGGTTGTTGATGTGGGGCACTTCGATATGACCACACGCAAGCTCACACCGTGGCCCGATTTTACGCGCACGCAAGCCGACAAATTATTGATCGAGCGTCCGACGCACGCGGACCCGCGGTCACAGCCCGACGGCTCCCTCGACCGGAACGTCTCGCTTACCCGAGCGGAGAGCCTCGACATGGGGGAGACAAACCGTTCCGCGGTCAATCGCTGGGAATGCGACAGCAATGATCACATGAATGCGCGCTTCTATCTCGCCCGCTTCTCAGAATGCCAAGGGCACATGTGGGCGCGCTCGGGCCTCGACCGGCATGCGCAGAAGGCCAAAGGCCTTGCAACCGCGACAGTTGAGATGCGGCTTGCCTATTTCCAGGAACTCACTGCAGGCCAAACGCTGCTTGTGCGAACCGGGCTGGAAGCCCAGGGGCCCAAAACGCTGCGCTACAGGCACTGGATGTTCAACGCTGAAACCGGCGACCCCGTTGCCGCAGCAGAAGGCACAGCCTTGCTGATTTCCCGCGAGACACGCAAAGCTGTTCCCCTGCCCGACGAAATTCGTGCCCAGATCGGCTAACCAATCCACACCAAATTGTGACGAGGAAATTCATGGCTTTCACAGAGCTCTACAGAAGTTCGGTTCAGACGTGGGAAGCCGACGGCATGGGCCACATGAACGTGCAGTTCTATTCGGAGAAGGCAACCAGCGCCCTTGCCGCCCTCAGCATCGCTCTGGGTCATGGCCCAGAGCGGGTCCGCACATCAGGCACACGGCTTGTTGCCGCCGACCACCACATTCGCTTTTTGCGGGAACAGCGCCCCGGTGCCCCCCTGTTCATTCGAGGCGGTGTCGTCAGTGCGACGGCAGAGAGGCTCACCTGCTATTTCGAAATGGTTGGCACTGTCTCAAATGAGGTCGCCGCCAGCTTCGTTACAGAAGTGGCTTTGTTCAAGGATGGGACTCGGGAAACGCTTTCCCTTCCTCAAAACCTTCTGGACCGTATTGACCCACTCAAGGTCGAGGTGCCTCCTCACGGACAACCGCGTGGCCTCACCCTTGAGGCGCCACGCCCCGCTCCCGCACTTGCCGACACTGAAAGCATGGGTCTGATCACCACCTTTCAGGGAGAGGTGATGCCGGACTGGTGTGACGCAACTGGTCACCTCGCAACGCGCCGCTACATGGGCATTGTCTCGGACTCCATTCCCAACCTGCTGGCACAGACGCGCGGGGATGATCGTTCACAAGACAGCAAGACAGGCGGGGCGGCTCTTGAGTATCGCTTCATCTACCGCACTGCGCCGCAGCTGGGAGATGTCCTCACCCTTCGCAGTGGCCTGAAGGAAGTGACAACTAAAACCTACACCTGGGTGCATTGGTTGTTTGATGTGGAAACCGGGACCTGTGTAGCAACTGCGGAAGCCGTGGCCATCGCGCTTGATCTTGTGGCACGCAAGGCCATTCCCATTCCCGATGAGATGGCAGAACGCCTCAAGAGTTTTGTCGTGCCGGGGCTTGGCGTTTAGCGCGGATGAGAATGCCTCTATTACCCGCAATACGCTGAATGGTTTTGGTGCCACGCACAAGCCGGTAGAGCTCTTCCATGTCCTGAGCAACCCGCGCTTTTTGGGCGGCCATGCGGGTGCGTTCATAGAGGGCGCGCAACTCCGGCTCAGGAAGCGCCTCTACTTCCTCTTCCTTCTCCGCCCGGTCCGGGTCCGGCTGATCGAATTTCAACACCATCGCGCTTGTTCCTCGTCTCACAGGCCCTATGCTTGCCCGCAAACAAGAAGGAGAGCAAGGGATGGATGCGTCAGAATTTTTGGAAGTGGCCCGCAAATTTCGCCGTGATGTGATCGAGCCCAATGCTGCCGCCTGGGAAACGGCCCGGGTGCAGCCCGCCGACGCTCTTGTTCAGGCGGCGGACGCCGGACTGCTCAAAATGGAAACACCGGTTGCGGCGGGTGGCTTTGGTCTATCTTTCCTCACCAAGCTTGATGTTTGTGAAGACATGTCACGGGGCTGTATGGCTTTCACCTTCGCTCTCATCAACACCCAGAATGTTGCCGCCCGACTGGCTTCAACCGGAAACGACCGTCACCTGGAAGCCCGCGTTCCGGCGCTCCTGAGCGGGGCGATGTTTGGCGCGACGGCACTCTCAGAACCGGGAGCCGGGAGTGATTTTGCCGGTATTGCGACGCGCGCCACCAAAGTCGAGGGCGGCTGGGAACTGACCGGCGAGAAAGGCTGGATCACCAATGCAGGCATCGCGGACCTTTTTGTAACCTATGCACAGACAAATCCGGAGGCTGGATGGCGCGGCATTGGCTCGTTCCTCGTCGACGCCAAGCAGCCCGGGTTTACACGCGTTACGCCCTACGCTCTCGCCGGGGGCCATGCCATCGGTGCTGGAGGTTTCAAACTGGAAAGCTATTTCGTACCGGACGCCGATGTGCTGAAAGAGCCTGGTGATGCCTTCAAATCAGCCATGGTAGGAGTGAACGGTGCGCGGGTTTATGTCGCGGCCATGTGCGCGGGCATGATTGCCGACGCGCTACAAAAAGCCGTCACTTATGGTGGGGAGCGCCACACGTTTGGCGTGCCTCTGCTCTCGCACCAGGGATTGAAGTGGAAGCTCAGCGATGTCGCCACGGACCTGGAGGCCATGCGCGCACTGACACACTGGGCGGGCACGCTTATCGATCAGAACAGAGATGCGGTGATGCGCGCGGCGCAGGCGAAAAAATTTGCGACAGACCGCGCTGTCTCCCTTATTGAGACCTGCATTCACGCAATGGGGGCCAATGGCCTGCGGGAAGAAAACGGACTTGGGCGACATCTGATATGCGCCAAAATCGCCGGCTATACAGACGGGTCCATCGAGATGATGAATGAACGCATCGGGGCTGGGCTCACCAAGGCTTATGCGAAAGAATAAGGCCTAGGTGCCTTTGTCGCTATTGGGATAATCGCTTAGTTCCTCATCCATTTTTTGCATTTCACCGCCAAAGATGCGGGCGGCACGGGCGAAACGCTTGGCCATGCTCTCGAAAAAGCCGAAGGCCTCATCCAGCTCTTCTTCCGTTGGCACGCCTGCGCGCTCCGCCGGGGTGCGACCTTCCAGGCGCTCAAGCCGTGAACTCAAAGCGGCGATCTCGCTCTCATAGGCGGCGCGCTCATCAGCGGCCAGATCACAGGTAAAGCCGCYTGCCCTTTCGCGACAGTGGGAAACCTCGCCCGTTGCCGTATCAAGGCGCAGGAAACCGTCATCCGTCTCGGTCATGGAGTAGCGTGCGTCGGCGGCCAGTGCCGCCCCGCTCACCATCAACCCGGCGCTGAGAAACAGCGCTGCCCCAGTCATTTTCATGTCTGCTCACCTCAAATTATCGCGTACCCACGGCCAAAATGCCCGCCGAATGCGGCAAGAATGGGACTTGTCCGAAAATTGGCAGACAGCGGTCGTTCAGCCGTCTTTTTGTGCTGAAATCCGGTTCTCCAACCCGATGATTTCGCGGCGGACAATGTCCGGATATTCCATTGGCAGAAAATGGGTCGCCGTGCCGATGCGTAGAATTGTCGCTCGCTTGTCCTGCCTGCCGATGATTTGAGGCGCGTCGCCCCGGCACGTTGAGCCAATGCCTGCATAGAGAAGTGTTATGGGGCAGGTCACTTTGCCCAACGCGGAAAATGTATGATGATTGTGGCCACGAAAGTTGGCTGCTTCCCAGGCGGGGGCGCAGCTGAGTTCCACTTCGCCCGTCTCCAGATCCCGCGTGCCACCGGCCACATAGTCTTCAATCATTTCTTGAGGCCAGGTTCTGAATGCCCCTCGCCCTGTGTATTTTTCAACGATGGTTGCGCAGTCGGGAAAGATGGAGCGCCTGCGTTCTGCACTGGTGGCCAGATCGTGAGGCCCCAATCTAATCCCCAGCTTCTGCATCAACCCGATCATGCGACCTTGGTGTCGCCGGATCATTACCGGATCAACCAGAACAAGACCCCGCACGAGGTCCGGCCGCCGGGCCGCTGCCAGGATGCTGGTCGTGCCGCCCATTGAGTGACCGCCAAGCAATATGGGGCCCCCGTTCTCCTCGGCAAGCACTTCCAGAAGAGCAACGAGATCATTGCTGTATCTGTTCCAGCCCGTCTGGGTCGCCGGATCTGCGGTGAGGGTCGTTTGGCCATGGCCCCGCGCGTCCCATGCACAGATATGGAAATGCTCCGCCAGGGGTACCAACAGCCTGCGATAGGTGAGACCGTTGAAGCCGTTTGCATGGGCGAAATGAAGCGCTGGCAGTCCGGGCTTGCTCGTCCACTCCAGAAAAGATTGCGCGCCTTCCGGCCCGTCAATCGTGCGCCTCACAGGGTCGGGACCAGATGCATGCATGTTCACGAGAGAGCTACGCCTCCAACAGAGATTTTCGTTTCAACCAATCGGTTACCAGAACGACCGCTTCGGCCATTTTGTCTGGTTGCCCGATATAGTAGTGGGTCGCGCCCTCAATGACATGAAACTCTTTGTCGTCGTGCTGTACACCTTTTAACAGGCGCGCCGCATGACTTGGCGTGCAGCCATCGTCCGCGCTGTTTTCGATGACCAGAACCGGCACGGAAATGTCGCCGGCACATTCCGGCCCTTTGGCACGTGAATGCTCGTTCGACCATTGCGACAGCCAGGCGCGGAGTGAGGAAAACCGGGCCAGGCCCGCTGGCATCATGTTCACGGTTTTAGGCTCTCCCATGAAGCACCAGTTGGGGCCCTTGCGGTCATTGGGATCAACTTTGAGATCAAGCCAGCGCGGGTCAGCCATTGTCCCATGCACGACAAAACAGAACTCTTCGTTGGGCGTACCTGCCTTCTTGAAGGCGTCGAGCTTGGCAAACACAAAATCGTCGATCCTTTTGGAGCGGGCGACCTGAGCCTCGCGGTAGCGCTTTATGTAGGCGACGGTGTAAGGCGGCTGATTGAGGTTCTCGGGGTCGTAGAGATTGAGCTCAACATCGCGTTTGCTGAGATCGGTTTCATCCAGAATGGAGGCGTCGAGCCATTCTGTCAGGGTGATCGCGCGGCTCACATGGGCGGCGAGCTGCAAGACCGCGTCGGCGGGCACGAGGTTTGCGCCCACCACATCCACCGGATCGCCCGCCGGTGTTTGGGTGATGGTCGGCTTCTCGGCCTGGCTTTGATAGAACATGGAGAGCGATCCACCCCCAGACCAGCCCGCCAGAATGACTTTCTTGAAACCCAGTTTCTCTTTTGCATATTTGATGTACTGGCCCAGATCGAGGATGACTTTTTCCATGATCAAGCCGCTGTCATTGTGCGGATACCGGCTGCCACAACAAAGACAATGAACCCCCGCCGCCGCCAGTGCATTGGGCATGGGCAGGAGGTTCATGGTGCCTGTCGGGTGCATGAAAATGAGCACGGTGTCGGAGGCTGTGTCTGGTTTCAGATACTGACCTTCCACGACAATCGTGTTCAAGGCGCCCGCATAGGTTTCCTTGAACGCCGACGTTTCTTCCCAATGGAGGAAAATCGGCAACCGTTCAACTTGATATTGTTTCTTGCCAGCCATCTTGTCTCCAACCTTGCTTTCGATCCCGTCATGGGTGTCGAGCGACACAGAACATCACGCAGCAGCTTTGTGTCTGTTTATCAGAGAGCTTAGGGGGCGATTTTAGGAGGGACAAGCGGGGCGGAAAATACGGGCTCGCCGTTGCGTCACTCAGGTTACAAAAATGTCGAACCAGGAACCGATCCACATGAGCGTGGCTACCTGGTAGAGCCCCAAAATCACAAAAGAGGTGCCGGACACACTCACCCCTTCTGCGTGAGGGTCGTCTTCGCCTTCATCGGAAAGATGATGTCGTAGAGCCAATTGTACGCATAGGTGATGATGGGCGTTATGAACAGAAAGCCCACATCAATCATCAAGGCAGACAGCAGATCAATTTCCAGGACGAATGCAAGCAGAGGCACTGAGGCGACTAGCAAGACCACCTCAAAAAGAATGGCATGGAGTGCGCGCAGCCGAGGCGAGCGAGGCTGCAAAGGAAGGTCTAGTCCCAGCAGCGCATGATCAAAAGCGATGTTGAACAGGTAATTCCCCACCATCGCGATGATCGACAGCGCCACCCCCAGACCCCCGATCTCGAATGCGGATTTCTCAAAAAAGAACATGCCAAGAGGAATAAAAATTGCCAGCAACAGGCCCTCGAAGAGAACGGCATGACGGATGCGATCGGGTGTCGTCCGTAATTCAAACTCAGGGTTGGTGCCGCTCATTTTTGTTCCAGTATGTTTTGTCTCGGGGAGCCTACGTTAGCCCCTGCCCTGGCATCAAGTTGATCCTGGTTCAAAAAAAGCCTCCGCCGGACATGCTGGCGGAGGCTTTGATTGCTATCGGTCCTGATCTCGCATCCATTTAGAGAGTGCGCGAGATGAGTACCTTCATAATTTCGTTTGTGCCGCCGTAAATTTTCTGCACCCGCGCATCGCGGTACATGCGGGCAATGGGATATTCATTCATATATCCGTAGCCGCCGTAAAGCTGCAGGCATTCATCCACAACTTCGCACTGCGCATCCGACACCCAATATTTCGCCATCGACGCTGTCGCCGCATCGAGTTTTCCTTCAAGCAAAAGTCCCGTGCAATAGTCGCAAAAAACTCTTGCTATGGTTGTCTTTGTTTTGGCCTCGGCGAGTTTGAACTGCGTGTTCTGAAAATCCATCACCGCTTTGCCGAAAGCTTTGCGTTCTTTCACATAATCGATGGTCAGCTCAAGCGCTGCCTCCATCATGGCAACACCTTGCAGACCAATCTGCAAACGTTCGGCAGGAAGTTGCTGCATCAATTGCACAAAGCCTGCTCCTGGCGTATCCCCAAGCAGGTTAGAAGTCGACACACGCACGCTGTCGAAAAACAGTTCGGATGTGTCCTGTCCTTTGAGGCCCACTTTGTCCAGGTTCCGACCACGGCGAAAACCATCCGCCTCATCGGTTTCCACAATCACGAGGGATGTGCCTTTGGCCCCTCCCGCCGGGTCTGTCTTGCACACAATAATGATCAGGTTTGCCGCCTGCCCATTGGTGATGAAAGTTTTGGAGCCATCGATCACATATTCATTGCCGTCGAGCTTTGCGGTGGTTTTGATCGCCTGAAGATCAGACCCCGTGCCAGGCTCCGTCATTGCAATCGCACCAATCAGCTCGCCGCTTGCCATTCTGGGCAGCCAGCGCTGTTTTTGCTCTTCGGTTCCGTAGTGGAAAATGTAGGGCGCGATGATGGCGTTGTGGAGCGACGCACCAAAAGACGTGATGCCGCGCTTGCCAAGCTCATGGATGAAAGCTGCTTCGTGGGCAAATGTGCCCCCACCGCCGCCATACTCGGCAGGTGTTGAAGGACATAGAAGTCCCGCAGCCCCTGCCTTGTTCCAAACTTCGCGGTCGACGATCTCCGCCTTCTCCCAGCCTTCAATATAAGGTTCGAGTTCCTTTTCGCAGAACTTGCCGACGGCGTTGGCAAATATCTCGACGTCTTCGGTCATCCAGGCGGGTTTTTCAGTCTGCAGCACGGACATGGGCTTTTGTCCTCCTTGTATCGAAGTATCGAACTATTTCTATCTGCACGGGCGGATCAGGATGGCGCTATTGGGGCGTGGACGGCACACACATCTGTCACCGCCCGTCGCCTCTGGACCATCTTTGATCTTCCGTTGCGGCTTATGCGTCGGCAGTTGCTTTTTTTGCCAACAGGCTCATGCGCTCGCAGGCCTCCCCAAGCAGCTCGATCTGGACGTTGATGTCTTTTTTCTGCTGCTCAAGATTAGCCATCTGTTCGCGGAATTTTTCGAGGGCGATCAGGTACTGCCGTTCGTCTCCATAATTGTCATAGAGATCGATCAGCTCCTTGATTTCTCCAAGCGAAAAACCAATCGCCTTGCCGCGCACGATGAGCGCGAGGCGCGCCCGGTCCCGAGGCCGGTACACACGGGTTTGGCCCTGACGGGTCGGATGCAGCAGGTCTTTGTCTTCGTAGAAGCGGATCGCCCGCGTCGTCACGGTGAATTCTTCCGCAAGCTGGGTGATTGTGTACGTGACAGAGTCCTGGCCATCTTTGGCGGAGGCATTTTTGTACGTGCCTGCTGCAGCGGATTCTGGGGTGGTCATCTGTTGCATGTTCGAAACTCCCTAGTGTTTCTGGGTTTTCAGCGCAGTTTTCTGCGGCTTTTATTTTTCGGTTGGAACCTTAGTTGACGCTTACGTCAACGTCAATATTTGATACAGCGATCACAAGCTGGTTTATCCCCGGCTGCGGTCATGATTTAGTGAGCCACCGACATAAGGGGACATGACTGATGGAATTGCCTAAATCGCTGACGAAGATATGTGTTGCCGGTCTGATACTCACGCTCGCGGCCTGTGCGTCACCCGGAAATGGGCGTCCAACCCATCCGACTTCCCTGCAAGGGGCCAGCCTCCCTGCGGCGGCATCCCAGCAGGCCCAGAGCAATACGCCCCTTGGTCGGAGCCTTTTGGCCACCATCAACACCTATCGGACGGCGCCAAACCTTGCTCCCGACCCAACCTTGCAACGCGCGGCAGCCGTGCATGCCAAGGATATGGCGTTGCGTAACTACCAGAGCCATCACAATCCAGAGGGGCTCGGCCCTCACGAGCGGGTTCTGGCGGTGGACAAGAGATTTCAGGGGAGGGTCGCGGAAAATATATGGGGCGGCTCTGCGCTTCCTGGGAAATCTGACGACCAGATGGCGGCTCACATTCTTCAGGGCTGGAATAATAGTCCGCGCCACCGCACCACCCTGGAAAGCAGCGCCTACTCCCGCACCGGGATCGGCGTCGCGCGTAAAGGGAATGCGATTTATGTGGTTCAGCTGTTTGCTGAGTGATCGCTGCGGTTCTTAACCACCTGTTTACCATAATCCTGCTTGATAAGAGATGAGCAGGATTGATTACGCGACCTTGGTATCCGACACCCCAAACGCGCAGGAATAGCGCCAAACAACTACATGTTGGGGGGTAACGGCGGGTTTACACAGAATCGCGTGGTCGGTACAGTCAGAAATCGTTAACAGGCATAGTGATTCGATGAGACCGGTGGTTCCGTGGAGCGTTAAGGGTATTGAACCCCAAGCCCGGGAAACGGCCAAGCAGGCCGCCCGCAGAGCAGGCATGACTCTTGGTGCCTGGCTTAACCACGTCATTTTGGACCAAGGCGCAGACGACGCTACGTCAACCAGCGCTTCTAATGCGAATTTAGGCGGATTTGAAGGGGCTGCAGGTCAGCCTCTCCCAAACGGGCCGTCACAGGCATACGGACAGCCCGCTGCTTACGGTGCCCCCCAAATACAGCCTCCGATTGATCTATCTCCGGTTACCGATGCCGTGCGCGATCTTGTGCGACGCATTGATGCCAACGAACGCAGCCTCGAAGGGTCGCTGGAAGCATTGGCCAACCGGGTGGAAACGTCCGAACAGCTCTTCGCGTCGGGTGCGCAGCCTGCAGATGCACAGCTTGAACGCAAAATGCAGCAACTGAATGAGCGGCTGGAAGCAAGCGAGCGAGACCGTCTTCCCTTTGGGCGTCGGCCAGATGACAGAATTGCCTTTCAGGGTGTTGAAAAGACCTTGAACGCCGTGGTTGATCACCTGGAAACAGCCGACAATCAAAGCGAACAGAAGTTCCACGAAATTCGTCAATTACTGTCCGAGATATCAGAACGTGTTGATAGTTCTGATGCGGCCACCCGTGCTCAGCAAGAGCAGGCCAAAACCGACGCCTTTGGCAACACGTTGCAGAACCTTTCTGAGCGCATGGCGGAGATGGAGCAATCCGTTCATTCCGTCGCTGCGGGGGCCGACCAAAGCCGCCGTCAGGCCGTTGAAGAAGCTGTACAAGCGGTATCTTCCAAACTTGATTCAGACCAGCAACGCTCGCGGGTCGCCGACCTGCAAAATACCATTGAGACCCTTGCCACTCGTATTGAAAATACCGAGACACAAAGTGCTCACTCCATTAAGGCGCTGGAAGACAGTTTTTCAGGGTTCATTACGCGGCTTGAAAAAAGCCAGGTAAGTGCTGCAGATATTCTACCTCAAGTTATGTCCCAGTTGGACGGACGGCTTGATGAAGTTGTTTCTCGTGTCACTGACAGTGAAACACGCGCGCTTGAAACTGCCAGCTCTGTTGAGCAGGCGCTTTCTACTCTTGCACAGAGCGTTTCGACGGCGGAAACTCGCAACGCGGGGGCGCGGGAAACGGTTCAGTCCATGGTCGCTCAGGTCAACGAGCGCATGGAACGTCTTGAAGCAGGCTCGGGCCTACCTCTTTCACCCACTATTGCCGTGGGTGCAGGACTTGCCGGCATGGCACCGCCTCCGGTTTCAAGTGCCCCGCCACCACCTCCCGGACCTCTGGATGGTCCAGCGGACGGTCTCGACGCGATGCTTCGGGCACCGGAGCCGACAGCTCCTCCGGCACCGGCCTCTCCTTTAGACGCTCCCTCTCTTGGTGACCTGCCGCCACCGCCGCCCGCTGCTGCGCCAGGTTCCCCTCCTCTTGCCTCTTCACCGGATGCCGCACCGATGGCGCCTCCGGTATTGAATGAGAAAAAAGCTGCGCGGGACTTTATTGCGGCKGCMMGRCGGGCMGCRCAGATGTCCCAGCCAAGTCGTGATGCSTCACCCAGCCTTGGCTTTGGTGAACCCTCGACGCGCTACGCTGCTTTTGAAGAACAAGAGGACAATCGCGGTAAGCGCCTGGCGATCCTGATCGGCGGTGCCGTTGCGGCCCTTGTTGTTGTGCTGGCACTGGTCAACTGGCTTGCGGCACCTTCCGCCTCCTCAAACACGCCCAATGACATTGATATTCTCAGCGACGATGTTTTGATCGACGACATTGATGCTGCGGGAGCTGCGGTCAACGACCCTCTGGTTGCCCAACTTGATGCAACTGTTCCCTTGCCCGGTGAAACTGCCACACCGTTCCCTGTTATTCCGGAGGCCATTCCGGAGGACGCTGGARCCACTGATGCGGCTAATGTTCCAGTGTCCACTCCTTCTGCTGCGGTTCCCGAGCGCCCTGCGCCGACACCGTTGCCCGAACCCCGCGTGGCCGCTACCGCAGCGCCCCGGTCCATTGTTCCAAATACTTCTGATATGCCACCTGTTGAAGCCGCGCCGACAACACCTGTCACGCGCGCGCCTGCGACACGCACAACGCGCAATGCGCTCCGATCAGCCGCCTCATCGGGAAACTCAGCCGCACAATATGAGGTTGGTCTTCGTTACGCACAGGGCACAGGTGTTCCGCAGGACTATGATCAGGCCGCCTACTGGTTTGATCTCTCTGCCAAGCAAAACCTTGCCATCGCGCAATATCGTCTTGCAACATTGTTTGAAAAGGGCCGTGGGGTTCCTCAAGATCAGGAACAAGCACGCACTTGGTACGAAGGTGCCGCCCAGGCTGGCAACGTCAAGGCAATGCACAATCTTGCGGTCATCTATGCAGAGGGCAAGGGTGTCCCACAAGACTTCGCCAAAGCTGGACAATGGTTTCTTGCCGCCGCAGATCACGGACTTCCAGACAGTCAGTACAATGTTGCCGTTTTACTTGAGCGCGGGTTAGGGCTGCAAGAAGATCTTCCCGCCGCCTATAAATGGTTCACCATCGCTGCCAATAATGGGGACGAGGGAGCTGGTGCCCGTCGCGACGCAATCGCCGACAAGCTGGAGGCGACAGCCCTGGTTGATGCCAAGCTTGCCGCCCAGACCTGGGGGCCTCGAACCGCAGATCCCATCGCCAACGGCAACCTGAGTTCACTTGGCAATTGGGGAACAAGGTCTCTTTCAAATTCGACGTCATCCCCGCGGGTCGCTGAAAGCGATCCTCGCGTTGCACAGGCTCAAGGCCTGCTTCGTGAACTGGGGTATCAACCGGGTCCTGCAGATGGTCTGATGGGTCCCCGGACGCGCGACGCCATTCGTGATTTCCAAAGCAAAGCCGGTCTTCAGGTAAGTGGGTCGGTCAATAAGAAGCTTCTCGACACTCTCGAAGCCTACGTCCGGTGAGCAAAGCCGGGAAGTGGCGCCACGACGACGGCTCGTCACAACACGGCAGAGCGACCTGAGCGATGTTTCAAATTTACCTCCCCATCGCTGAAATGCCGGTAAGCATTTTCCTGATTTTGGGAATGGGGGCTGGCGTCGGCTTTTTGTCCGGCATGTTTGGTGTGGGTGGGGGCTTCCTCATGACACCGCTGTTGATATTCACAGGCATTCCCCCTGCTGTTGCCGTTGCCACCCAGGCCAACCAGACTGTGGCTTCTTCTGTTTCAGGCGTGGTCGCGCACTGGCGGCGTGGAGCCGTTGATTTCAAAATGGGCGGCATGCTGCTTATTGGCGGCGTCATTGGTGCGGTCTGTGGGGTCTACCTGTTCAGCTATGTCCGCGAGCTTGGGCAGGTCGACTTGATGATCTCGCTCTCCTACGTGGCCTTTCTCGGGGTTATCGGTAGCCTGATGCTCAATGAGAGTGTGCGCGCGCTGATTGCTGTGCGACAGGGCAGGAGCGGCAGCCCGGCTCATCGGTCCCATCATAACTGGATCCACGGCCTACCCTTCAAGATGCGGTTCCGCCGTTCCAAACTCTATATCAGTGCCATCCCGCCCATCGCCATCGGGCTATTTGTCGGCATTCTTGTGGCCATCATGGGTGTCAGTGGCGGCTTCATCATCGTGCCGGCCATGATCTACCTGTTGCGGATGCCGACCAATGTTGTGGTGGGCACCTCTCTCTTCCAGATCATTTTTGTGACCGGGCTGGTCACGGTTCTGCACTCGGTGGAAAACCAGACTGTGGATGTCCTGCTTGCCTTCCTTCTCCTTCTGGGCGGCGTTGTGGGGGCACAATTTGGGGCCCGGGCCGGACAGAAATTACGGGGGGAACAATTGCGCGCACTGCTTGGCCTGCTCGTTCTTCTCGTCGCCCTACGGCTGGGGTTCGATCTTGTTGTTGAGCCGGACGATCTTTATTCTCTGTCCCGGGTGGTTTCGCCATGAACAGGGCCAGCCATTTTTCTCTGCTCCTCATTTGGGCGTTTGCTGCATCGCTGGTTTCTGCCCGCGCAGATCAATTGGTGACCGACCTTTCGGAACACCAGATTTCGATCCGGTCGAATTTCACCGGCACGGAGGTTCTTATCTTCGGGGCGGTTGAAGTGGACGACCCAGACGACTTTTCCACGCGACGCGATATTGCCGTCATCCTCTCAGGACCCGAAGGCGCCGTCACCGTGCGCCGGAAAGACCGCGTTGCCGGTATCTGGATCAATTATGACGCTGTTACCTTTGCCCGTGTTCCGGCCTTTTATGCGGTCGCCAGCACCCGGCCTCTACCTCTGATCATGTCGCAGGAGACACGCAGCATTGAGGGACTGGGCCTGGAGCAAATCAGTCTTGGAGCTGCCACTGGGACGGGACCGACGGGAACCGAGACCGCACTGGAAGACGATGAACGCGCCGCTTTTGTCACGGCCCTCCTGCGCAACAAAGAGCGCCAAGGGCTTTATCTCAGCGACCCCAGTGGCGTTGCCTTTCTGGGACGTTCGCTTTTCCGCGCAACCATCGACATTCCGGCAAACGTGCCCAATGGCCTCTATACGGCCAAGGTTTTTCTGATCTCCGACGGCATTGTGACGGATGCGGCGTCGGCCCCTCTCTATGTGGTCAAAAGCGGGATTGAGCGGGCAATCTACGGGTTTGCCCGCGACAAACCCTTGCTTTACGGGATATTCGCGGTTGTCTTTGCTACCTTCGCCGGTTGGGCCGCCACCCTGATATTCCGCGACTAACCACTTGCCCGCCCCCGCACTCGTGACAATCTGTTCCTTGAGGCTTGTCTCAAACTATGCGAGGCAAGGGGTCGGAAACAGATTGGAAGCGGTGACAACACGATGGACGGTGTGGATGCAGGTTTTGTGGCTGCCCTTATTGGCGGGATCATTAGCTTTCTCTCGCCCTGTGTGCTGCCGCTTGTTCCAGCCTACCTGTCGTTTGTGGCAGGCGCCTCTCTGGACGAGCTGACGGATCAAACAGACGAACCTGGAAATGACGTCCGTCTTCGGGTTCTCATTGGCTCGCTGGCCTTTGTGGCCGGGTTCTCAACCGTCTTTATCATGCTTGGTGCCACCGCCGGGGCCGTCAGCCCTTTCCTGCTCGCCCATAAAGTCATTCTCGGCCAGATCGCCGGGGCCATCATCATGCTGCTGGGCCTGCACTATGTCGGGCTGTTTCGCATCGCGCTGCTCAACCGCGATACGCGCTTTCTGCCAAGCTTTGGACCGGACGCCAGCAGCGGTTTCATGGCACGCATTGCCATGCCCTACATTGTGGGCGTTGCCTTCGCGTTTGGCTGGACACCGTGTATCGGTCCGATCCTGGCAACCATATTGGCGATCGCGGCTTCCTACGAAAGTCTGGGAGAAGGGGTTGCCCTGCTGGCTGTTTATTCCGCCGGTCTCGGCATTCCCTTTGTGATTGCAGCGCTGGCCGTGTCTGGTTTTCTTCGGTTTTCAGCCCGGTTTCGCCGCCACCTGCCCAAGGTGGAATTCGCGGCGGGTGGCCTTCTTATTGCCACCGGGGTATTGATGGCTCTGGGGTCGCTTGAGACCATCGCTATCTTTCTGATCGAGGTCTTTCCATGGCTCGCAGAGCTTGGTTAACGAGAACACCAGCCCCTCTCTCACCGTTTGGCGCCAGACTGGTCGGTTTTGCAGGTCTCATTCCCTTTGCGGGCACGGGCGTGCTGGCATGGATCGCCTGGCCCTCTGATATGGCGCACGCCGCGGTGCAGGCTCAACTGGTCTATGGGGCAATTATCCTCTCCTTTCTAGGCGGGATTCGCTGGGGCATTGCGATGACAAAGCGGGGGCATTTCATACGCCGCGCACCCGACGGGTTTGGCACAGAGCTGGCTCTCGCCGCTGTGCCCGCACTTGTGGGATGGGTGGTTCTATTTATCCCCCTCCCAGCTGCGCTGGTTGTCTTGTCGCTGTTTTTTGCCGCTCAAGCGCTCTCGGATTTACGTGCGGTCAAATCTCAGGATGCGCCGGACTGGTTTGGTCCGTTGCGCATTCAGCTCACCTTCTTTGTGGTGCTGGCTCTTGCCGTGAGTTTTGTGAGACTGCTGATCGACTGAGACTCTCTGCGGCGCGTTTCCGGACGAAAAACCGGGTCCCACTTTTCCTGGAAACGCTTTAGTCCCCAAGCAATCGTTTGGCGGCAACCGGCACGACTTGATCGCGGCCAATCATCCAGGCGTGAAACGCATGGCCCGCGAACAGACCGGCATAGGCGGGATCACACACGTTAAGCCCGCCAGTATAGGCACCAAAGGCTGGCAATATTGCCCGCGTGCTGTCTGATGCAAAACAGCGCCGACGCAGCCTGCGGCCTCGAACCCGCACCACCGCACACGGGTGCAAATGCCCAGCGATCTCTCCCGTTGCAGGGGCAGGTTCCGGCTCATGGCGGAACGTAAGTGCGCCCACGCGCAGCTCAGGCACAATGGTTCCCCCGAACCCGTCGGGCGAGGGATCATGATTGCCTGTGATCCACGTCCATTCTGTCGCCGACGTTAGGTTGCGAATGCGGGCGGCATCACCTGGGGCAATACGCAACTTTGCCTCGCCATCATGGAAACTATCCCCCAGGGCGATGACTTTCGTCGGCTTCAACCGGGCGACGAGCGTTTCCAGCCGGAACAAAGTCGCTGAGGTGTCATAAGGCGGGAGGTGCACACCACGGGCGGCATAGGCTGAGCCTTTTTCAAAATGCAGGTCGGCCACAATGAGCATGTCTCGGGTAGGCCAATAGATGGCTGCCTCACTCAGCGCCTGCAATTGCTCGCCACAGACCGACAAGATGGCATCACTTCGTGTTTCCTGAACATCAGACAAGGCGGGTGGCTTCCTCGATCAGACTATCGGCGGCCTCAGCAAGAAGGTCCTCGTTCGCGTCGCCATAGACCGTCTCTTTGCCGATATCTAGCAACACGGGAACCGCTAATGGTGACACCCGCTCCAACCGTTTCAATTCAATGTGGCCTTTTACGCGCGCCAACATAGCGCTCACACGTTCCACATCCAAAATTCCCGCAGCCGCATCATCATGGGTTGCCTGCAGCAAGATGTGATCAGGCTCATGCTCACGCAGCACATCGTAAATCAGGTCTGAGGAAAACGTGACCTGTCGTCCCGATTTTTCCTTGCCGGGAAACCGGCGCTGGATGAGCCCTGCAATGATGGCGCAATTGCGGAAGGTGCGTTTCATCAAATTGCTCTCAGCCAGCCACGCCTCCAGATCATCTCCCAGCATGTCTTCGGCAAAAAGCTGCTGCAATGTCATGTGCCCTTGCTCGACCATCAGCCCCATGTCGCGCAACCCCCAGATGGCAAGAGCATATTCGCTGGCGATGAACCCCATGGGTCGCGCGCCCGCCCGCTCCAGCCTGCGGGTCAGCAACATGCCCAGGGTCTGGTGTGCAAGCCGCCCCTCGAAGGGATAACAGACCATGTAGAAGCGATCCCCTCGCGGGAAGGTTTCGACGAGGAGCCCGTTTTCTTTCGGCAGAACTGAGCGCCTTTGCTGAATGCGCAGCCATTCCGACACCTGCTCAGGCAGGCGGTGCCAGTCTTGCGGGTTGGCCAGCATGTGGCGCACCTGAGACGCGAGATAGGTGGAAAGTGGAAACTTGCCGCCGTAGTAAGAGGGAATGGCCGGATTGTCGTCCTTGGTACTGGTGGCAATTGCTTCCGTTTCGACAAGCCCTTCAAAGCGCAACACCTTGCCCGCAAACAGGAACGTGTCGCCCTGCACCAGCTGTTCGATAAAATGTTCCTCGATCTGCCCGAGCCTGCGACCCGACGCTCCAAGTGCCGCGCCGCCTGTGGGCCTGCGCCGCACAAGCCGCACATTGAGCATGGGAGCTTCAACAATGGTGCCCACGTTCATCCGGTATTGCTGGGCCAGGCGGGGATGGGCAAGACGCAGACGATGATCATTGCCGTTTGGATCAACGGGGCGCAGCTTGCGGTAGCGATCATAGGTCCGCAGCGCGTACCCCCCGTGGCTGACAAAATCGATCACCTGATCGAAAGGCTTTCGGGAGAGCCCCGCATAGGGAGCAGCGGAAGTCACCTCCCGGTAAAGCGCTTCCACGTCAAAGGGCGCGCTACAGGCCATGCCAAAAATATGTTGGGCAAGGACGTCGAGACTGCCCTTCTTCTCCTTCATGCCGTCATGCACACCCGCAACAGCAGCCTCCCGCGCAGCCTCACATTCCAGTACTTCAAATCGGTTGGCTGGCACAAGAAGCGCACGACTTGGATCGTTCAGTCGGTGATTGGCGCGGCCAATGCGCTGCAAAAGACGGCTCGCCCCTTTGGGTGCCCCCATGTTCACCACCATGTCGACATCGCCCCAGTCAATGCCCAGGTCAAGTGTTGAGGTGCAGACAATGCCGCGCAGGGTGCCCGCCGTCATGGCGGCTTCCACCTTGCGGCGCTGTTCGGGCGACAGAGACCCGTGATGGAGAGCAATGGGCAGACTGTCTTCGTTGGCCCGCCAAAGCTCCTGAAACAGGAACTCTGCTTGCGAGCGCGTGTTGACGAACACAAGCACGGTCTTATTTTCCCGGATCACCTGATAGACCGCATCCACCGCATGGCGCGCCGAATGACCTGACCAGGGCACATGGGCGTCGGGCACCAGAATGGACACATCCGGCGTGGCTCCCGGCTCGCCTCTCACAAGCTCTGCCATATGCGTGCCCTCGCTATCTTGAGGGATCAGGAAGCGGCGCAACTGATCGGGATCGGCGACGGTCGCGGACAGGCCAACACGGCGATGCCGAGGCGCCAGGGTTGCGAGCCTGGCCAAATCAAGCGCCAACAGATCGCCGCGCTTGGTATTCACCATGGCGTGCAGTTCATCCAGAATGACGCACTTCAAGGAGCCAAACATGCGGGGTGCATCGGCGTAGGAGAGCAGCAAGGCCAACTGCTCCGGTGTGGTCATCAAAATATCCGGCGGCGCGTGGCGTTGCCGCAAACGGCGCCCCTGGGGCGTATCGCCGGTCCGTGTCTCCAGCGTTATAGGCAGGTCCATTTCCGCAATCGGGGTTTCGAGATTACGCTTCACATCGACAGCCAGCGCCTTCAGGGGCGAGATATAAAGCGTGTGCAGGCCTTGCCCCGAAGCAGCATTGTTTTTTGCGCCCGCCTTTTTTGGAGCCCGGGCTTCAAGCTCCACCAGAGTGGCCAAAAAGCCACCAAGGGTTTTGCCGCCGCCAGTTGGCGCTATCAAAAGAGCAGACCGGTCCTGCAGCCCCAGATGCATCAGCTCAAGCTGGTGAGGACGGGCACGCCACCCGCGCGTGCGAAACCACGCATCGAACGTGGCAGGTAACACGGCCTCCGCGGTCGTGGCCTGAATATCCCTTTCTCCGTCAGCACTCATAATCGGATTATGACCTTGGGTTCGGCCCGCAAATGCGTCTTTTAGCTAGCGGAATCATGCCGTCTTGCGCATCATGGCCCTGTAGAGCCGGGGTACAAAAGTTCTATTTTCGATCACATGAGGATTTCAATGCCTGAATCTATACTCGCGAGCCTGCCCGAAGGCATGCAGGACAATGCCAACGAACTTTTGCCACTTCTCGTGGAGCACGGCCTGTCCATAATCGGTGCCGTGATTATCCTGATACTCGGCTTCTGGCTTGCTGGGCGAGCGCAAAGCTTCACCATCAAAGCCTTGGACAAGCCGCTTCATTCCGACACGATGCTGAAAGGTTTCTTCGGCTCCATCGTCCGGTATCTGGTGATCATTGCGACAATCCTCGCGGTGCTTGGACAGTTYGGSATTGAGACAACCAGCCTGATTGCCGTTCTGGGTGCAGMTGGTCTGGCCGTCGGYCTTGCTCTGCAGGGCACCCTCTCCAATGTTGCYGCCGGGGTCATGCTGYTGGTGTTCCGGCCCTTCCGGGTTGGACACTATGTTGAACTGGGRGGCATGTCTGGGACSGTGAAGAACCTCAACCTGTTCACCACAGARCTSGCAACTCCRGACAATGTGCAAATCATCATCCCCAACAGCAGTRTCTGGGGGCARCCGCTGAAGAACTATTCAGCCCATGCGACGCGCCGGGTCGACATGGTGTTTGGCATTGCCTATGACGCYGATATAGATAAAGCAATAAGCATTATCCAAGCCGCCATGGCGGCGGATGATCGTTGTCACAGCGACCCAGAACCGCTTGTTGTTGTGGGCAATCTGGGTGACTCATCTGTCGATCTGACAACACGGGTCTGGTGTGCMGCCGGGGATTATTGGGGCATCAAGTTTGATCTCACCAAGAAGGTCAAAGAAACATTTGACGCTGAGGGTGTCGACATTCCYTTCCCAACCCGCACCATCCATCAGGTGAGYTCCTGATTTTCAACCGRMGAGAGGACGGCGGTCGTMGTCGAAACACGCGGTCCTCTCGACATGCTGTCGCCATAATTKCTGGGTGAAATAATGAGGGGTCAGTCACATGCAAGGGATTTYACATGGATAAGTATCTAGGGGGGCCTGTTCTCTCRACGCTTCTGAAGCTGGTGYTCGCCTCKGTYGGCGTCGGCATCATCCTTGCMATTTTYGGGATTGAGCCTYTTTCCCTGTGGGAAGATTTCYTSGGYACCTTCGCCCGCATCTGGGATATGGGCTTYGAYCTYATTGGYTGGGCGTGGACCTAYTTCCTGATCGGSGCGATYATTGTSGTGCCRATCTGGCTTATTGTGCGGTTCTGGTCCGTCATTTTTGAGCGGCGCTCAAAAGAATAGAGAGYGYRCYSYYTWASWKKYSMGSYCTSCYCRCRAWMRKMRMRGSWSSMMWKCRRRSCMSRYAATTTCTTGCACGGTGAAGGTTGCCAGCACATCGGCTGGTGGCAATTCCCCATCGGGACCTGCCCAGTCACCCTCAAAATTGAGCCCGACATGGGTGACTTCTCCATCCCGGCACAGTGCTTTGCCTGAATTTTCCTCAAGTCCCGCAACGCAATCTGTCGGCGCGGGCGACAGGCTGGCATAGGTATCCCCCAAGGCAACTCGATCCTGGAGCGTTACATCAGCGGCGAGCACGATGATGCTCCCCACCAGCTCCGGCATGCCATAACGCGGCAGGATTTCCGCGATCACAACATCCCCTTTGCGCGCCACCAGCATGGGATAGGGATCCCCTTCCGCATAATAGTTCTCTGTCGTCACATCATAGCCCGGCAAGGCCTTCGCAACCGCTTCCACGGAATAGGCTGTCCCCCCATTAATGCCGCCCAGTCCATCTGGGGTCAGCGTGAGGGATGCCTCTTCGGCGCCGCACGCGGTTGTCGAAAACAGTAAAGCGATGCCAGCGAGTATCTTCATTGAACGATGCATAGGTCTCTCCTAATCCATGGTGATGACGACTTTGCCAACTGCTTTGCGATCCTGCAACAGGCGCATGGCATCCACCGCCTGCTCTAGCGGGAAAGTGGCGCAGACATGCGGCGTGATTTTTCCCTCCGCCACCCATCGGTCCACCGTTTCCATGTTCTTCTTCCCCGCTTCCGGGTCACGGCGTCCATATTCCCCCGCACGCACTCCGACGACAGAAAAACCCTTGATGAGAGGCATGTTGACAGGAACGCTGGGGATGCGCCCGCTGGTGAAGCCGATCACCAACAATCTGCCGTTCCAGCCAATGCAGCGCACGGATTCGTCAAACACGTCGCCGCCCACAGGGTCATAGATCACATCGGCCCCTTTGCCGCCGGTGAGCTCCTTCACCTTGTCTTTGAAACCCTCAGTGACATTCAACACATGGTCCGCACCCCGGGCCTGCACGGTCTTCAATTTCTCGTCGGAGGCTGAGGTAGCAATAACCGTTGCGCCCAACAGTTTGCCAACGTCCACAGCCGCCAAGCCAACGCCGCCGGAACTACCGTGCACCAGCAGGGTCTCGCCTGCCTGCAAGTTCCCCCGCACCACCAGCGCCACATAGGCGGTGAGATAGGCAGCCGGATAAGCCGCCGCCGTAACAAAATCAAGACCCCTAGGGATCGCCCGACATGCACTTGCCATTGCGTTCGCTTCCTCAGCGAACCCTCCAATACGCAGTCCGGCAACAACTTCGTCTCCCACGCTCAACCCGGTGACGCCTGGCCCCAGTTCCGTGACGATGCCCGACCCTTCCATGCCTGGAGAAAAGGGCAGCTCGGGCTTGAACTGGTATTTGCCCTGGATCATCAAAATGTCCGGGAAATTTATGGAACAGGCTTTGAGGCGGAGGCGAACTTCGCCTTCTCCTGGGGGCCGCAGAGTAATATCATCGAGACGGAGGGTGGATATATCCTCCGCYAATTCATGTACGCGCATTGCCCGCATGAGAATCTTCCCTATCTATTCAATATCGTTGCCTGATGGTACCGATATCGGGCGGGCGATGGAATGGCGCAGGTCGGTGGGATTGAAGGCTGAGAAGCCTGAATTAACGGGGTGGAGAAATCATGGACACAATCACGCAAGCCGTGTTTGGTGCTGCCGTCGGGCAGGCTGGTTTTCAATCGAAGCTCGGTTGGCGGGCACTTGCCGCAGGGGCGGCCTTGGCTACTGTTCCTGATCTTGATGTTTTCGCGACCCTTTCCGATCCGTTCAACGAGTGGCGCCATCACCGGGGCGTCACTCATTCGCTTTTCTTTGGGCCCCTTGTCGGGCCTCTATTTGGTTTCGCGATCTGGAAATTTTATCAAAAGAGCCAGGTGCGGGTTCCGGGCAAGCGACCGGTGGGACTGTCTGATGGGCAGGCTCTATCCGCCTGGATATGGCTGTCGGTGCTTGCTCTCATGACGCATCCCATTCTGGATGTGCTGACGCCTTATGGCACACAATTGCTGGCGCCGTTTTCCGATCACCGCTTTGCCATCAATGCCATGTCGATCATTGATCCGATCTATACGGGCGTTCTTGTCCTGGCGCTGATCGGCGGATGGGTCGTGCGACGCAGCCGGTTTCGCAGGCCCGGCTGGTCGGCCCACATGGCAGGTGCGGCGATTATCATTAGTGTCTTTTGGCAAGGCTATGCGTGGTCCATCAACAGTGAGACTGAACGGGTTGCGCGCGAAACCCTTACTGCAGAAGGCGTTGAGACCGCTCGAGTGGTTTCTTACCCGACCCTCTTTCAACCCTGGTTTCGACGCATCACAGCAGAGACCGATACAGACATTCGCGTCGGCTTCTATTCTCCCCTGACCGACCAACCCATCATCTGGCGAACCTATCCCAAGCCACACAGTGCGCTGATCCAGGAAATGTCCCGCACAATGGAATACCGGGTGCTCGCCAAATTTGCGATGGGCGAGATTGCCTGGCGCGTAGATCCGATGGCAGACGGACAGATGCGGGTGCAGGCCCACGACATCCGATATCTTGGATATAGCGGTGAGGCAACCCTGTCGGCCCTGTGGGGAATTGAAGCTCTTTTCGATGGAGACAATAGGCTCGTCACGCGCCCGGCCCGGTTCAGCAACCGGCCGAGTGCCAGCACCGACATCTTCACGACCATGTGGGTGGGGGCCTTTGGCGAATAAGATACCCTTGTCGGGGACTTTTACGCCGGGGCGTATTTAAGTCTCAGCAGCGTGTTGCCTGTGTCTTCGTGGATTTTTTCTTCCAACAGCTGGAAACCGTAACGCGCATAAAAGCGCCGCCCGATTTTATTTTTCTCAAACACTTCCAGCTCTAGCTCACCGCGCAATTCATGGCTTTGTCCATCAAAGCCCGCCCGACACCTGATCCGTGACACTCCGCATCGACGAAAATCGCTCCGACCTCATTGCCTATCAGAGCGATGAAGCCGACGACCTGCCCGCCCTGCTCCGCCACCCAGGTCTCAGCATTGGGCAGATAGACATTTGGAATGTTGTAGCGCTCTTGATCCAGAAATGTTTCCGGCAGGAATGGATGCCCAACCTTGACCGCACTCTCCCAGGAGGAGAGCACACCGTCTAAATCTGCTTTGACATAGGGGCGAATGGTTACAGGCATCGTCGTTCTTCAAAGTCTTTCATCAACACACAGGCTGGTTAGCCAAGCGCGCGGGCCATATCACGGGCGATTTCTTCACACGCTGTTTTTGCGGCCGGTACGGCTCCGGAAAATGCTGTRAACGCRTGGCTCAATGTGTCGTAGCACCGATAGGTGACMGGCACGCCSGCGGCGCGCAATTGGTTGGCGTACGCTTCGCCCTGATCGCGCAACACATCAAAGCCTGCCGTCATAACCAGTGCGGGGGCCAATCCCGACAGGTCTTCTGTTTTTGCTGGCGAGCCGCGCCAATCTTTCCTGTCCTCTTCAGAACTCAGAAACTGCTCCATGAACCAGTCCATTACCTCACTGGTGAGAGGATAGACCGTGCTACAGCTTTCCATCGATCCCCCGGTCGCTTGCAGATCGGTTGCGGGATAGATGAGCAGTTGAGCCTTGGGCTGGGACTTGCCTTCCTTCTGGCGCGACTGACAGACAACGGCTGACAACCATCCCCCGGCACTGTCGCCCCCAACGCCAAGCCTGGTCTCGTCGATGCCAAGAGCGGCGGCGTTTTCCGCAACCCAGTCATACGACGCGATGGCATCATCAATTGCGGCGGGGAATGTGTGCTCAGGTGCCAAGCGATAATCGACAGACACCACTATAGCGCGACACTCATCGGCCAGGACCGAACAGAAGGAATTGCAGGTTTCCAGGTTGCCTATGACACAACCGCCCATATGATAATAGACAATGCCCGGCAGGCGCCCGGTTGCCCCTGCTGGCGTGTAGACGCGCACATGAAGCTCGCCGTCGGGGCCAGGGATTGTGCGCCCCAAAATTGACACGGTGCGGCGCGGTTTTGCATCCAGCATGGCCAAGCCATCGTCAGCGCCCTTACGGGCTTCTTCGATACTCAATGTGGTCATAGACGGTGCCTTGGCGCCTTGCGATGCCAAAAGCTGGATCCGAGGATCCATAGTGCGCCCATCAATCTGGAGCGCGGTGCCACCCGCCAGTTTCAAGATTAGGCTTTCAGGAAGCTTCATAAGCGTCCGCACGATTACCTTTTGCAGGCCCATGTCGTCAGTCCTTTTTGATTTAGTCTTTTAGCGCAAGGCCGGGAATGCCATTAAGGATCAAATTAGTCGCGAAGGCGGCCGCCTTAGTGGCGTCGGGATTTGTACGGAGCATCATTTTGTCACCGATTTCCTGGGCCACCCCGATGGCTGCGGCAGTGAGATATTCTCCGTCCACATTTCTGATTTTCCCTGCCACGATATCTTCTTCGATATAGGTCCGGATTTCTTCAAAACCTGCAATGACCTCGGGCGTATCCATGCGCACCCGCAGAGCGCCGGTRTTGCGGCGCATGACCCGATGCGTCGCAAAATCTTCGATCAAATATTCGAAATAAACACGCAAGACGTTGGAGAGATATTCTTCGAATGTCCGAGAGCGAACACGTTCGGCACGCAAACGCGGACGCAACTGCGCCATGGAGTGATCCATCAACGCTTCAAACACTTCTTCCTTGCTTTTGAAGTAGTTGTAGAAGGTGCCCGATGCCAATCCGGTTGTGCGGATAATATCGCGAACTGTGGTTGCCCCRTACCCCAGTTCTGCGAACACCTCCCGAGCTGCACTCAAGATAGATTCGCGATTATTCGCCTTGGTGCGCTCACGTTTGCCCAGAGGYTTTGRGCCTYTYTSCGCCRCRGTGCTCGGTTCTTTTTCGATAATTTCGGCCATGATGCCCTTAAGAATTATTGTCGTGCCGTCGCGTCAAATCTGGAACACTCAGCCGAATGTCCATTTTACATGACGCGTGGTCATCTTAGCAAAATACTTTGCCGCGAAATGAGGGAAACGGGTCTGAGGCGCCCTATTTCGATTATGTGGGCATCCTCTGCCCGAATATTGTCTCAAAAGCCCCTATCAACAGGCGTACCGCCCCTTTTGAGGCTGAATACTCCTCCTCCGTCCACGCGGTTGACTTCCCATGGGGCAAGCGCCTAGCTATCACACGCGGGGAGCGTGAGAACGAAAGGCGCAAGAGCGAAGGCCATGGACGAAAAAACAATCAAAGAAAATCTTGAAATGATGCGCGAAGTGCTGATCTCCCACGTTCCGTTCGCCAAGGCTATTGGCATGGAAATTTTGGACGCGAATGAAGGAGAAGCCTGGATACGCGTGCCCTATGATGAAAAGCTGATTGGCAACCCAGATACCGGCGTTATTCACGGTGGTGTCATTACCTCAGCTCTGGACAACGTCTCGGGTGTTGCTGTGCAGCTCGCCCTGCCCGAACGGATGGCCATTGCCACACTTGATCTGCGGATCGACTATATGAAACCCGCAACCCCCCACAAGGACCTGACGGCACACGCACAGTGCTACAAGGTCACGCGGAACATCGCGTTTGTACGCGGCACGGCCTACCACTCGGACATAGAAGACCCGATCGCAACCTGCGTGGGTGCTTTCATGCTGGCGGCCAACCGCGCTGTTATCTCGCCAGATGCAATAGCCAAAGGCCTGCCCAAAAAAGAGGGAATATAAGTCATGGAACTCTTGAAGTTAGCGCGGGATTCAGGTGAGAAAGTCGATCTCAACGCTCTGATCAATGCGATCCCTTACGCCAAGTTCATTGGCATTGAGGTTGATCAGAAGGGTACGGAAATTACCACCGTGCTGCGGTTTGATCCGAAAATTATCGGCAACCCGATCCTCCCTGCCCTGCATGGCGGGGTAATCGGCTCGTTCCTGGAAACCACCGCCATCATTCAATTGGCGTATGAGAGCGGTGGTGAATTCCTGCCCAAACCCATTGATATCACCATCGATTATCTGCGGTCGGGCCGTCCACAAGATACCTATGCCCGGGCCCGCATTACGAAGCATGGCCGCCGCGTCGCCAATGTCCACGTGGAGGCCTGGCAGGATGAACACACAAAACCCATCGCCGCCGCCCACGGGCATTTTTTGCTCAAGCCGGTAGATAAATCCACGCCTGGATGAGCGACGTCTCACCCCATGACAACTGATCTGACCGCGCCGCTCACTCACAGGCGCGTTCTTTCCCTTGTGGTGCCCATTGTCCTGATGGGGCTCACCACGCCGCTTCTGGGATTTGTGGACACGGCCGTGATTGGTCAATTGGGAGACGCCACCCTGATAGGCGCGGTAGCTGTCGGCGCGTTGATTTTCACCTTTATCTTTTGGGCCTTTGGCTTTTTGCGGATGGGGACAACCGGTCTCACTGCGCAAGCACTGGGCGCGCGCGATGCGGTGGAAATCAGAGCCGCTCTTGGTCGCGCYCTTCTGATCGCSGGCATTGCMGGRTGCRGSTTGCTGCTCCTRCAKMTCCCYSTTCGYTCCCTYGCWTTCGCGCTGGTGCAGGGCAGCAGYGGYGTKGARAGYGAGGCRGCRACCTATTTTGGCATTCGCATGTGGAGTGCGCCKTTYACMCTYGCMAATTATGCRGTGCTTGGCTGGCTGGTSGGCATGCAACARACMCGGYTGGCGATGGTGTTGCAGATYTTTCTGAACGGCACCAATGCGGGCCTTGATGCTTTGTTTGTGCTGCAGTTCGACTGGGGGGTTGCGGGCATTGCTACGGGAACGGTGATCGCAGAAGTAGCGACGGCGTTTGTAGGCGTGGGCCTCACCCTTTTTGTCCTTCGAAACTATGCAGGCACATGGGACTGGCGAACCATTGTCAGGTGGGAAAAAGTGGCGAACACACTTTCCGTCAATCGCGACATCATGATCCGCACCCTGGTTCTTCTGCTGGCATTCAGTTTCTTCACCATGGAAGGTGCGCGCGCCGGTGACCTGACATTGGCCGCTAACGCGATCTTGATGCAGTTCGTTTCGCTCAGCGCTTTTTTYCTCGACGGTTTTGCTTTCGGCGCAGAAGCGTTGGTGGGCGCGGCGGTGGGCGCACGCCACAGAACGCGATTTGTCGAGGCTGTGCGTCTGACGACCGGCTGGGCCTTTACCCTCTCGGTTGTCCTCTCTCTCGCATTTCTCCTGCTCGGCGGTTTCTGGATCGATTTTCTTACGACATCCACAGACGTGCGCGAGGTCGCCCGGCTCTATCTCCCCTGGGCTGCCGCCTTGCCGGTCCTCTCCTTCGCCTGTTTTCAACTTGATGGTATTTTCATCGGGGCGACWCGGGCACGGGAAATGCGCGACGCGGCGTTCRTCTCCACCGCCGCGTTTTTTCTTTTCTGGTGGTTGYTTTYGCCTTTCGGCAATCACGGGCTATGGGCGGCGCTGGCGCTCTTCAACGTGACGCGCGGCCTTGCCCTTGGACGTTATTACCCACGCCTGTTAGCTGCGCTTAGATAATTTCCAGCACCTGTTCTGGCGGACGCCCCAGAGCGGCCTTGCCCCCGGATAGAACAATCGGGCGCTCGATCAAGATCGGATGGGCCACCATTGCTGCGATCAAGTCATCATCACTCTTTGACGCATCGCCAAGCCCCAGGTCTTTGAACTCCTGTTCGCCTTTGCGCAGAATGTCGCGCGGGCTTTTGCCGAGCTTTGTTAGCACGTCCTTCAAGGTTGCGGCGTCCGGGCCTTCTTTCAGGTACTCGATAATGGTGGGCGTAATCCCCTTCTCTTCAATCAACGCCAATGTCTGACGCGACTTGGAACAGCGGGGGTTGTGATAGATGGTCACGCTCATGATGGTCTCCGTTAGCCTAGGGGAATGTCTGCGCCGACAGCGTCTGAAACGTTCACAAAGCCATCGCGCTGCAACGCTGCAGCGAGGTCTCGTTTGATCGCGCTCACAAGGTCCGGCCCGCCGAATGTAAGGGCTGAATATAATTGTACAAGAGAGGCACCTGACCTGATTTTTTTGTATGCGTCGTCGCCGGAGGCAACACCGCCCACACCGATCAGCGGCACCTGCCCTTTTGTCAGGCGGTACATGTCTGCCAGCACTTCCGTCGCCAGAGCCATTAAGGGCTTGCCCGACAGGCCGCCTGTCTCCGCTGCGTGGGGGCCGGACACCAGCCCTTCGCGGGTGATGGTGGTGTTGGAAACGATGAGACCGTCAATGCCACTCTCAAGGACAACAGCTGCAATGTCTTCGCGCTCCTCCGGCACTAGATCGGGTGCAATTTTCAAAAGCACCGGCGTTGTCCCCTGGCGCGCGCTCAAGACCCGCCCCAACAGATCGGACAACTCGTCCCGATTTTGCAGGCCGCGCAGGCCGGGCGTGTTGGGCGATGACACATTGATGGTGAAGTAGCTGGCCAGACCCTCGAAACACTCAATACCGGTGACATAGTCTGCCGCCTTGTCGACCGTGTCCTTGTTGGCGCCCAGATTGACCCCGACAACGCCACCGCATTTGCGCTTCTGGCGTCGCTCCAACCGGGCCTTCAGGGGGGCATGCCCCTGATTGTTAAACCCAAGCCGGTTGATAACGGCCTGCTCCGCGTCCAGACGAAAAATGCGGGGGCGTGGATTGCCTGCCTGTGCCCTTGGCGTAGAGGTGCCCACCTCTGCAAACCCAAAGCCCAACCGCAACATGGCATCGGGCACTTCCCCGTTCTTGTCGAAGCCCGCCGCAATGCCGAGCGGATTTGGAAAGTGCATACCAAACAGATCAACGCCCAGCGATTGCGGATCTTTTGCCCCGCACGGGCCGAAGCCAGACTTTAACCCCAGCAGCGTTGCGTGGTGGGCGCGTTCAGGATCCAGCAAGCGCAGAAAAGGAAGGGCCAGTGAAGCGAGGCTCATGCGTCCTCCATCGGTGGGAAAATATGGGCGCCCTTGTCATCAAGCAGCAGCTCATCAACACGAGACACGGCTTTCACTGACAGAGTGCCATAAAGATGAGGGAAGAGATCACCGCCCCGCGACGGTTCCCATTTCAAAGCGTCGCCCAGAGGCCCCGCCGCAACAGCCACGAGAAGTAGACCTTCGCGACCAGCGAAATGCAGCGCCGCCGTTTGGCACGCCTGATCAGCGGTTGAGAAGTGAATGTAGCCGTCAGCGAGATCAATGGTAGCGCCTTTGAAGATGCCAGCGCTTTCCGCTGCCGCCCATTCGTCTTTTGCCACGATCTTGTAGATGGTTGCAGCACTCACGGAGCTTTCCCTTTGCAAACAGATTTCGCCGAATCCCGGTTCAAACACCGACTGGCGGCGCACTTTAGCCAGCCGCTCCCGCTGTCACAAGACGTCGGGATTGAAGCTGGAAAGTGGCTTGTTTATCCCCTCAATCCGACACCTGCCCCTGACGGATTGACGTAACCATGCTCCATTGAGCAAAAGACGTGGGGCTCCCTGCGCTTTCTGGGAAAAGAACGTTGTGGCAACATTTATTGACGACTATTGGCGAATCATTGAACATGGAAAAGCCGAGACGCTGTAACGTCCCGGCTTTTTGAACCGCTGGATGAGAGCGACCCGTGTATTGGTAGACAGATATTCCACCTTGGAGGGATTCACGTCAAGTTTCATCTGGCAATTTATTGGAGCCAGATATGGCTAATTTCGTTGTTACTTACGACCTTAACGGGCGTCATCCGTCTCACAAGGAGATGGATGATCACATTGCGAAGCTCGTGGCAAATCGCGGGCGGGTCCTTGAAACAGTATGGTGGGTCGATTTCGCGGGTACGGCTGCGCAGCTTCGTGATCGACTGAAAACCATTCTTGGGCCAGAGGACCTTCTATTGGTGATCGAAGGTAAGAGTGCGGCATGGACCAAGCTCCTTGTTAAAGACAACGCCTTGAAACAAGCATGGGAAAAAGCCGCTTAAGGAAGAGTAAAGAAGCCCGCTCAATCTGTGGGTTTCTCCTTCTTCTTGTTGGCATCTGAATCCGATCCCTCCCCCTCTTTCGGTTGAGGCGAAGTATCCCGTCACCTTTTTCTTGCTCATCTTTTTTAGGCTCTGTCATGGTTGAATATTCCAATAAGACGGACGAGGCCCTTTTTGCGGCCATCGGGCGCTTAACTGTTTCCTGGGCCCACCTGGAACTGGGCCTTGATGCAATGATCGACACGATTTTCTACGACTTAGAAAACCCACCAAAAGAAAAAGAACTGCCAATAGCGCTGCGCCGAAAACTAAAGTACCTCCGAAAGGCCGTTAAACTCATTCCAATGAGACCCGGTGACGCCGAAGAATACGCTGCACTCATAGACAATATCGCTAAAGAGTCCGACATCCGCCACGATATTATCCACGGGGCAATTGTGGAACACACAGAAGGAACCGGCACCGCCAGAGCCATCCGCATCATCCGCGAGCGAGGCAAGTTCTCACAAAAGGAGATTCACCTGACAATACAGAGTGTCATGGAAGCGGTTGTTCGGGTGAACAAGCTCGCTCCCATTCCTCTAAACTTTGCAGCCTTGGTCCAGAAGGCCATTCACGAACAAGAAACGACGCAAGCTCGTCACTCAGAAGAATAACGTCCTCCCTTTCATGTGCAGGCAAAACACGGGAGACCTCGTCTTCAATCTCATCTCGTTCCCTGGCTTTTTCCAAATCATTCATATCTGGTACGTCAGCTATATAATTGGGTTTGTTTTCCTATTACTATCGTGCGTCTTTCATGAACAAAGCCCCTCCGATGCCACATTCTCTCTCTCATTCTGCCGTCTGGGCGGCCATTGATGCGCTGGCCCAAAGGCATGGTCTGTCCGCCTCTGGCCTTGCCCGCGCCGCCGGGCTTGATCCCACGACCTTCAACAAGTCCAAACGGGTGACGGCGTCGGGTCGTCCGCGCTGGCCAAGTACCGAGAGCCTGGCAAAAATATTTGAGGCGACCGGAGCCACGCTGGATGATTTTTCCGCTTTGATCAGTGGCGACCGCACGGCCCCCGGTGCGACGTCGACCATTCCGGTGATCGGGCTTGCGCAAGCTGGCGACGGCGGGTTTTTTGACGATGCGGGATTTCCGGTCGGCGGAGGCTGGGAACAGGTGGTACTGCCTGACGTGGGCGATGCCAATGCCTATGCCCTGGAAATCAGTGGCGATAGCATGCTGCCGCTGTACCGGCAGGGCGACAAGATCATCGTCTCTCCCGCTGCCACCATCCGTCGCGGCGACCGGGTGGTGGTGAAAACCCGGGGTGGCGAAATTCTCGCCAAGCAGCTCGCGCGGCAGACAGCGCAGACGGTGGAACTGTCCTCGCTCAATCCGGACTATGAAGACCGGACGCTGGCGTTGAGCGATGTGGTGTTTATGGCGCGGATTATCTGGGCAAGCCAATAGGCGGTCTGATCTGGTGCCGCTGACGAGGGATGAGCGATGCCTCTTCGGTGTTTCCCCCCTTTTGCGTTTGAACGACACTGTCAATCTCTGCCTCCGTTCCCCCGTTCAGCACGGCCTGGAGACGGCGCGCGCGTGCCAGCGTCAACATCTGCAGCGCGGTGGGTGTGGCGGGCACATCAAGCTTTCCCAACAAAACCACCGCCTGCCTGCGATATTCTCCGTCGCCCAGCGCGGTCAGTTGCAAGGCGCATTGGAAGGTGACGACCAGCTCTCCGGGCACCAATGTCAACGCACGGGCATACTCGGCAATTCCCGCTTCCACCCCTGCGCCATAGAGCGTGCGCCCCAGTAGCCCCCCTGCCTGGACAATTTCAAGATGCCACCCGCCGAGGAGCGCATGCACCCACGGGTTGTCGGGCTCGCGGGCCACGACATAATCAAGGTGCGTGCGCGCTTCATTTGCCAACCCGTCGATATGGGCTGTCAAATAACCTTCCAGGCGACCGCGAAACCCCAGCGCAATCGCCAGCTGCAGGCGACCCTCGGCAAGTTCCGGTGCCAGGGCAATGGCACGGCGCGCATCTTCTTCAGCACGCTGGACAATCTCCAGACGCTCTTTGGGCGGTGCCAGAAAATCTGCATAGACCAGGCCTGCGCGCGCCGCGAAAGCGTATCCGTCAGGGCTCGCCGCCCGCCGTGCGAGCTTGGCTGCTTCCTGAAACTTACCCTCGTCGAATGCCGTCCTGGCTCGGTCCAGAGCAACACTCGCTTCTGCCGCTTGCACGGGAAGCACTAAGGCAACCATCACAAAAAACTGGAGGACAAGATGCTTCATCGTGCGAACGCGCCCTCAAACAGAAAAGGATCATCGGCGTGACGCTCCCCGACAAAGGCTGTCGCGTGGGTGCCCCATTGGCGCATGGCGCCGGGATTTGCGATCCCCATCGGCCACAGAATGAAGCGCTCGCGCCTCTGTGTGCCGCGCACAATCCCGTCCGGCCCGAACAGAGACTGTCGTCCGCCTTCTGCCAGTGCCAGAGAGCGCAGACCAAATTCAGGCCCGTTGTTTTCATCAACAAAACGTAATGACACCTCACCCGCATCGTCTGCCGTCACCGAGAGCGCAGTCAGGTAGTGGCTGCCGCTCGCCAGATGCAGAACAAGCCGTTCGTCGGTGGCAAGGTCAGGTGCGATGCGGGGTACCAGCGGCTCCTCTCGCAAGTCTTGATCTTCCGGCACTGGCCTGCGGGTGAGTTTTGATGTCGGGAAAAACAGATGATAGCAACCGCAGACGTGGAAACCGTCATAGACGAGAGGCATGCCATCGCGCCCCAATGTGACGCGCCAGACAAATCCGTCCAGTTCACCGCCAAGAAGGTCGAAGGCACCTTCACGTGGACGGGCAGGAAACCAGATGCTGTAAACAAGCTGCGGTAACACCTCTCCCTCAAACCGGGTATGCGCTAGCCGGACATAGATCGTCGGGTCATCCCGGTCTGTACGCGGGGCAGGCGCTGCTTTTGACGGCCAATATGGGCGTCCCACCTGGTCAGCGCCCGTGGTTTGGGAGATGACATAGGTGGGCGCAAACTGGCGCGCCAACACTTCCAGCAATTGCCCTTCAAGATCGGGAATGCCCAATGAATTGTTGGCCGACAGATCGATCAGGGCTGCAACCTCGTCCGCGCTCATGGAATGGCCCTGTTGCAGTCCGTACTGCACCGTGGCGACGGCCCCCTCAGGCTTCGCGTTAAAAGCGGGCAGGTTTTGCGCCTTCCAACGCTCAAACCCCAAGGCAACGCCGATCTGTGTCAACGGGTAGAGACCAACGGCGCGGGCGACATCGTCGTAATGACGGGGGGCCTGTGCTGTGGCCATGAGGTCGGCTGTAAATGTCGGGCTTACCCTGTCTGCCGAGAGCAGCCTTTCAGCACACTCATCAACCGTTACCACAATATTGGCGGCCCCGAGATTTTGCAGCTCAACCTGCCGCGCGTCGCGGTCGAGAGCCCGCAGACGTTGCACCCACTCGTTGACCGCATCCGGCGAGCCTAGTTCCCCTTCAAAGCTTGCCAGAAACCGGTTGATACGAAGATAGGGATAGCCGTCGACACGCGCCGCCTGTGCGTCACCAACCCCCTTATTTTCGATGCGCAGATCAACACGCTCGATCAAGGAACGGCACACCGCCACAGGCGAAGCAGATTGCGGCAGGCTTGTACAAGCCGCCGCAAGAAATATCAAACTGATGGGAATCAGGAATCCAGGAATACGCGTCATCATGGTGCCGATCATGAAGCTTTCAGTTCGGCACCACAATGGGTCAGGTCTTCAAGAACCTGTCATGCTTGACTAAGCCTTTGTCAGGTCCTCACCAGCAAGCGCCCGACGGATAAGGGCCGCGGTCTCTTTCACACCGTACAGAGCGATGAAAGATCCAAAACGAGGGCCCTGACTTTCGCCCAACAGAACCTCATACAGCGCCTTGAACCAGTCCCGCAAATTTTCAAATTCGTGGGTTTTGCCAATCTCGTAAACGCCACTTTGCAGATCCTTCGCACTGGCATGAGGATCAGCTTCTTCGAGCTGCGCCACCAATGCTTCAAAGGCAGGACGCTCAGCATCCGTTACAGCGCGGTAAGACTTGTTGGGCTTTACAAAATCATTGAAATAGTTGATCGCGTAGCCCACCAGATCGTCCAGCCGGGGGTGATTTTCCGGCGTGGCGTCGGGCGCATAATTCTGAATGAAACCCCACAGGACCGCCGGGTCATCGGAATGGCTGGCGCTTACAAGATTAAGCAGCAGCGAATAGCTGATCGGCACATCGTGAGCTGGCGGATTGCCATTGTGAATGTGCCACGTAGGATTGGTAAGCTGCGCCTTGGGTTCCAGGTCATGATAAGCCGCAAGGTGCGATAGATAGTCATCCACATTTTTGGGGATCACATCGAAAAAGAGCCGCTTGGCCTTGCGCGGTGACTGATACATGAAGAGTTGCAGGCTCTCGGGGCTCGCGTAACGCAGCCAGTCATCAATGGTGAGCCCGTTGCCGCGAGACTTGGAAATTTTTTCCCCGTTCTCATCAAGGAACAGTTCGTAGTTGAACCCGTCAGGCGGCTGCACACCCAGCACACGGCAAATCTTGTTCGACAATTTAACGCTGTCGATCAGATCCTTGCCCGCCATTTCGTAGTCGACTTTCAACGCTGACCAGCGCATGGCCCAGTCGGCTTTCCACTGCAGCTTGCAGTGACCACCGGTGATGGAAACTTCTGTTCTTTCATTGTTGTTTGTTGGGTCTTCAAACACGACGGTCCCCTTTACCGGGTCCCGTTCCAGCAAGGGTACATAGACAACTTCACCGCTGACCGGCGAGATCGGCAGAATGGGTGAGTAAGTGCCACGGCGTTCCTGACGCAGCGTGGGCAGCATGATGTCGAGAATATCGTCGAACTTCTCGAGCACGAGACGCAACGCGTCATCGAACCGACCGGCCTTATAATAGTCGGTGGCAGACGCAAATTCGTAGTCAAACCCGAAGCTGTCGAGAAAATCTCTCAGCCGCGCATTGTTGTGAAGGCCGAAACTGTCATGCGTTCCGAAAGGGTCTGGTACCTGCGACAAGGGCTTATTGAGGTGTCCGGCCAGCATTTCCTGATTGGGGACGTTGGTTGGAACTTTGCGAAACCCATCCATGTCATCGGAAAAGCACAATAGTCGGGTCGGTGTGTCGGGCATCAAGATATGAAAAGCCTGCCGCACCATGGTGGTGCGGGCGACCTCGCCAAACGTCCCAATATGGGGCAACCCGCTGGGACCGTAACCGGTCTCAAACAACACTTCGTCGCCCTCTTTGCCCCGTTTTTTCACCCTTTCGACGAGTTTTCGTGCTTCTTCGAACGGCCAGGCCTTTGTGGACTGACCGAGTTCCTGAAACGCCTCGTGAATGACAGCAGCATCAGCTGCGCCTTGATTATTGGGCATGACGAACACCTAAAAATTGATCTTAAAGCTTTTTAAAGCCCCGGAACCTAGGCTTTCCCTCAGTATCAGTCAACGCGCTGTCGGGCCAGGTGGATTGCGGACCTGTCAGCAGGGTGAAAAAGGAGTGACGGGTGAGTTTAACCGTCGAGCCTCCCGAGCATAGTGAGTATTCTGCCCCGACCTCGTCGGCGCCGCTGGACACTGCACAACAAAAATCTGCCGATCCACGAATAATCGTTGAACAGGTTCGCCAACTCTATGGGCTCGGGAAAGCAGGGACGTACACCACTTTCATTGCACTTGCTGTTCTGTGGCTTCCATTCGCCTCCAACGTCGCAACCTGGACGATCTTGCCCCCTCTGATTATGCAATTTTTTGCACAGCTGAGTTTCAACAAGCTTCGCGCGCGGTACCTTGAAGACGATGGCGACATTCCCGCATCCGATTGGGGGGAGTACTACGCCCGACGCTGCCTGCTCTCTGGATCTGCTTGGGGCCTCGCCGCCGTCATGTGGTTGCCAGGCGCTGACTTTCCTATGCAGGCACTTTTCAGTCTCGTCGTTGCCTCTCTCGGCCTCAACAGCGTCCTGTCACGTCACGTCTATCCACGTGCAATGATGACCTACACAGCTGCCAGCGGCGGACCCCTGATATTAATTTTGCTGGTGACGGGCGACATAGAAGCCCAAGTGACTGCGGGACTAGGTGTCTTGCTCTGGGCAGTTATGAGCAGTGGTATCCGCAGTCTCAATCGGTCCAGTCGCGAAACTATTTCCTTGCGATTTGTGAACAGCGATCTGATTGACAGGCTTGCAGAGGCAACCGTGATTGCCGAACAAAAGGCACAGGATGCCGAACGCGCCAATGCTGTGGCCCGCAAAGCTGCCAGCTCCCGCCGTGACTTTCTGGCGATGGTCACCCATGAAATACGCTCGCCCTTAGCAAGTCTTTCAGGCCTGGTGGATCTGCTGAGCGCCACGGACCTGAACAACGACCAAAAGAGCTATGCGCACGGCGTCCAGGAGTCGAGCCGCCTGTTGAACCGTCTGGTGGACGATCTCGCGGATCTGACAGAAATGGAAGCTCTGTCGATCAAGCTGCGCCCGATCGACATGTCACCTTCAGAGATCGCACGCGCCGCCGTTCATCTGATGCGTCACGACGCTGCAGCGCAGCGTTTGTCCCTTGAAATCGATGAACTGCCGGGCACTCCAGATATTATTCACAATGACCCTGACCGCATCAAACAAGCATTGGTCAATCTGATTTCACGCGCCCTACGCACGACTGAAACCGGCGGTGCCATCGTGCGTATCTCTCCCGTCGATATCGGCGGCGAGAAGCCCGGTGTTCGTTTTTCTGTATCTGACACCGGCATGGGAATGCCAGCTCAGGATGCCGCAAGATTGTTCTCATCGGTTGATTTTGAGGAAGACCGGCAAACGGCGCATCGTCGCGACGTTAACCTGACCATCTGTGACCGACTTGTCCGCCTGATGGGCGGTCGTATCGGCGCGGATAGTTCTGTCGATGGAGGGTTTACGGCATGGTTCGTCTTGGCTTGTGCGCCCGCCCAGCAGAACAGACTACAGGCTTCTAGAGTCGGTTCGACGCCCCAGGGTCAACCTCAACCAGGCCAAAATAGAACAGGACAAATCCTTGATCTTGACCGGGTGTACGAACTTGAGCAGGACTTGGGAACGGGCAGGATCGCAGACCATTTGAACGATGCGATCGGAACCATTGCTGACATGCAAACCAAACTGGCGGAAGCTTGTCGGGCGGGGGACTTGATTGCTGTTAAAGCCGCCGCAGAAGCTGTGACCGTGAAGGCCGGTGCCATAGGCCTCACAGGACTAGTGGATGCCGCCTCCCTTCTCCTCTCCGAAGAAAGTCGCCCGCTTTCTCAGGCTGAACTGAGCGAACGAGCAAACCAGCTTGAGGCCCAATTCCGCTCAGGTGCCAGTGCCCTGAGGAGAGCTTATCCGGCTCTTGCGGGATAATCGGTTCGACCGCAGCTTGCTTCGCTATACTGAGCGGGATGTCTGAAACACCCTTGTCCGATTCTGTCTCTCCCTCCCCCTCTGGCGATGAGACAACTTCCTCTTTGACCGCTCTCGTGCCCAAACCGGGTGGGGGCGGCATTGGTGTTTCAGCCGATGGCGAGATTATCGAATGGAGCGCCGAAGAAGCAATTGGCGCCCTTGCAACCCAACCTTTGCTGGTTTGCCATCGCCGCTTCACAGCGCGGCGCGCGGCAGGTGCCGCCGGACGCCGTGGAGCTGCAAAAGGCAAAAGTGTTCACAGCGGCCTTTTCGACCTCTTGGAGCTTTTTGCCTTTGTTCGACCTGCACGGTTCTGCGTCCCCACTCCGCGTGGCCTTGCCACTGAGACAGGACTTGCCCCGCCCGAAACGCCCGACGATGCCGCACTCTCTCTTCACCTGACTCTGCAGATCCTGCTTAGCGAGCTTTCCCAACCGACCTATCCAGACCGCGACGAGACAGTGAGTGCGGCAAAAGCCATGGCAAGCATCGGCTGGCCATGGGCCCCCTTTGTGCTGAGCGCTTTGGGGATACAGGACACAGCGCCTGCACGGTCGGAGCGTGGCCCGCGTGCGCGGCTCGATATTTGGTCAGCGTTGGATGAGTGGGAGGACTTACCTCCCCCACCGCCTCCCGGTGCACAACCTGTCGATCCCAATGCGGCCCGCCAGAGGCTGCGCACCCTCGTTGGACCGGGAGCTGAGGAACGCGACCAGCAAGCAGACTACAGCGCCGCCGTCACCTACGCCTTCCAGCCGCGAGAGACGGTTGGAGCCCCGCGTATTCTGCTTGCGGAGGCTGGCACCGGGACGGGAAAAACGCTCGGCTATATCGCGGCCGCGAGCCTGTGGGCAGAACAAAATGACGGCACGGTCTGGCTTTCCACTTACACCAAAAACCTTCAGCGCCAGATCGACCAAGAGCTCTCGCGTCTCTACCCTGATCCGAAAGAAAAAGAAGAAAAGGCCGTCGTCCGCAAAGGCCGTGAGAACTATCTCTGTCTGCTTAATCTAGAGGAAACCGCGGGTGGCCTGTTGATGGGACCACAAGGCGCGGCCGCCATTCTGATTGCCCGGTGGGCGCGCTACAGCCGGGACGGCGACATGGTGGGGGGTGATTTTCCTGCCTGGCTGCCCGGTGCAATGGGGGCTGAAGGTATTGCTGCAGGTCTCACAGACCGGCGTGGCGAATGCTCTTATTCAGCCTGCGCCCACTACAAGAAATGCTTTATTGAAAAGGCTGTTCGCAAAGCCAGGCGGGCCAGAATTGTGATCGCCAATCACGCTCTCATCATGATCCAAGCCGCGCTCGACCACACACTCGCGCGTCCGGACCTCGCCGGCCCTGCGGAGCGCCCTGACAAAGACGCGCGCGTCACCAGCGGCGGGGCTGCCGGAGCGGAAGATGATGAACCCGCCAACCTTTATGCCCGTCGCCATATTGTTTTTGATGAAGGACACCATCTGTTTGATGCCGCAGACAGTGCCTTTGCTGCCTATCTGAGCGGTCGTGAGATGGCTGAGCTGCGCCGCTGGACGCGCGGCGCCGAAGAGACCCGGCGCCGCCGCAGCCGTGGTCTTCAAGACAGGCTGAGTGACCTTCTGGCCGGGGACAATGAGGGTGAAAGTCTTCTGGATGCGGCAAGTCGGGCAGCTGCTGCCCTGCCCGCCCCTGGCTGGCCTCAACGCATCAGCGCGGAGAACGCAAAAGGCCCGGCGGAAAAATTCTTAGCCACGGTTCGCCGTCTCGTCCATGCAAGGTGCGACAATCCTGACAGTCCCTACTCGCTGGAATGCGATTTGCGCCCCATAGATGATGAGCTAGAGGAAAGTGCGGCCGCTCTGGATGTCGCTCTTGCCGCTTTGGCACGCCATTTCAATGCGCTCGCAGAGTGCCTCCGCCGCCTCATGGACGAGGACAATGACACGCTGGACGCTTCAACCCGGACCCGCATGGACGCGGCCATTCGAGGGCTGGACCGGCGTGGGCGCGCAACATTGCCCGCATGGCGGATGATGCTCGCGGACCTTATGCAGGACCCCAAAGAGGCGTTTGTCGACTGGCTCTCCATCGACCGGATCGATGGGGCCGATTTTGACTTTGGCTTGCACCGCCATTGGGTGGACCCCAGCAAACCTTTTGCTGAAGCGGTTCTGTACCCTCTCCACGGCGGCCTCATCACATCGGCAACCTTGCGAGACCGGACACCCCTGGAAGCAGGTCCGTCCGAAAATGAGAGCTGGGAAACGGCGGAAGTACGTACTGGTGTTGTTCATCTCCCAACCCCTGTGGAACGGGCGCAGTTTTCCTCCCCCTTCGACTATCACAAACAGTCCCGTATTCTTGTGGTGCAGGATGTGAACCGCAACAGCAGTGATCAGGTCGCTGCGGCCTACCGCGATCTGTTTCTCGCCGCAGGCGGAGGCGGGCTCGGTCTCTTTACCGCGGTAAATAGGCTGCGCGCTGTGCACGCTCGTATTGTCGAACCCCTGGAGACCGCCGGTCTGCCGCTCTACGCGCAGCATGTGGATGCGATCGATACGGGCACTCTGGTCGACATCTTCCGGGCAGAAAGACCATCCTGTTTGCTTGGCACCGACGCCGTGCGTGACGGGGTTGATGTTCCAGGACCCTCCCTACAGCTCATGGTTCTTGACCGCACGCCCTGGCCCCGGCCCGATATTCTCTACAAAGCCCGCCGAACCGCTTTTGGGGGTGGTCGATATACCGACATGATTATCCGGCTGCGGCTGCAACAGGCGTTTGGCAGGCTCATCCGCAGCGCCACCGACAAAGGCCTGTTCGTACTCTTGGACAGCCGCCTGCCGACGCGGATCACCAGCGCTTTCCCCGCAGATGTGGCGGTCGAGCGTATAAGTCTGGCTGAGGCCATATCCGAAACGAAACTATTTCTTGCGACATAGAAGAACCGCTTTTAGGCAGAAAACCGCAGGCACTTTTCCTGAAAATGCGCGCCCATCCCAATTCCGCATTCTCGGACGGAAAACCGCAGGCACTTTTCCTGAAAATGCTCTAGGTTGTCGCTTCCTGCYYCCTCACCGGGGTTTTTAACAGAAATAGGGCCGCTTCATGCCGCAGACGATCAACCCGCACACCGCTCTCATCTAYGTCATGGTCACCATGTCTGCTGTCGATAGTGCRATGAGYGACAACGAAACGCTGAAAAYCGGCAATATCGTCACMAATYTSCCCGCYTTTAACGATTTTGATCCTGAGCGGCTTGKTTCGGTTGCMGAAGAGTGCGCGTCAATCCTYTCSGAAGNAGGGNGGACTTGATGCGGTGTTYGGTCTGGTRCGCGATGCGCTGCCGCCTCAYATGTATGAAACMGCYTAYGCTCTGGCCGTTGATGTTGCTGCGGCSGATCTTGCCGTTGCSCAGGAAGAAATACGGYTGCTGCAGCTTTTGCGCGACGCSCTYGGATTGGAAAAACTGATCGCGGCCGCTATTGARCGCGGCGCAMGGGCGCGACACGCCACGATCTGACATGATTGTGACAGGCGCATCCTTTAGTTGTGCACGGTGAGCTGCTTCTATTTGTGAGCTCAGCCGTTATGCTTGTGCCAATTGTCCGTTTTCCGCTCATCACACTTGGTGCCCTGTCTGATGGAAGAATTCATTCTCGARCATGARCAGGTYCTCCGTCTRWCMGCRTTYGCCGGYATCCTGGCRRCRATGGGCYTGTGGGAGTTRGCGRCCCCAAGACGTGTYSYRAGAYTTTCAAAAATAMGGCGTTGGGCAACCAAYYTGGGCCTCAGTRTKTTCAACAGCGTYATGTTGCGRTTTTTRGTCCCCGTYCTGGCKGTCGGRGCYGCKGCCTGGGCRCARGATAATGGGCTTGGACTRTTTAATGTCCTCTCTCTCCCTCAACCRGTRGCGTGGCTGCTTGCKTTCCTACTGCTSGACCTWCTGATCTAYGGGCAGCATRYKCTTTTCCACTTTGTGCCKRTYTTYTGGCGSTTGCACAAAGTCCATCAYGCKGACCCRGARTTTGACAGTTCRACSGGCATTCGTTTTCACCCKGTCGAAATTCTTCTCAGCATGTTYATCAARCTCGGCATGGTSGTYGTSTTGGGWGCMGCCCCKATCGCYGTCATCCTGTTTGAARTCGTGCTCAAYGGCACGGCCCTTTTCAATCATGGSAATGTGCGCCTGCCRCTSWSRRTAGAYGCCRTWCTTCGTCGCATYCTTGTYACSCCAGATATGCATCGTGTCCAYCAYTCRGTCATCCGCCAGGAGACAGACAGCAATTTTGGYTTCAACCTGTCRRTKTGGGACCGYYTRTTTGGCACCTATCGCGCTCAACCTGAGMARGGGCATYTGGAAATGGAGATCGGCCTCCCWGAATTCCGCAMMGATGCCCCMACCRGGTTTATCTGGAGCCTGRGCTTGCCATTCCGCGTCTCTCGTGAGAAAGAGCCCTCATGAAACGCTTATGCATTATGCGACACGCCAAGTCCGACTGGACTGATCCAGCCCGTGGCGATGCCGCGCGCAGCCTGAACGCGCGTGGCGTCAAGTCAGCGGATTTTCTGGCGGGTTATATTGTTGATCAAGGTTGGACGCCCGACCATGTGCTGTGCTCAACCGCTGTGCGCGCCCGCTCAACGGTGGCCCCGCTTGCGGAGCGCTTAGCAGACGCGTGTGATGTTGAATTTCGTGAAGACCTTTACATGGCGATGCCGGACACTTTGTTAGGTCTCATCCACGCGCAAAATGATGAGGATGAAACGATCCTCATCGTCGCACACAATCCTGGCCTGGAAATGCTGGCGGTCGACCTTGCCGACACGCAGAGTGAAAACTTCACCGCGCGCATGGCCGATCATTTTCCCACCGGCGCGCTGGCGGTTTTTACTTTCGACGTTGAGAAATGGGCAGACATAAAATCCGAAACAGGCCAGGTCCATTTTTATGGCAAGCCACGGGAATTGATGTCGGACGAGTAGGCTAATAGATGCTGTCGACGAAATAATGCTGCGACAGCCGTGCATGCGTTCCATCTGCAACCATCTGCTCTAGCGCCTGATTGATCCCTGCGAGAAGTGCCCCATCCCCTGCCCGCACAGCAATGCCGATGCCCTGACCGAAGAAAACCCGGTCGCTTACCGGTTCGCCCACTACCGCGCAACAGGCCCTTGCTTTGAGCCACCTCAATGCTGCTGCGTTGTCGCCGAATGCGCTCTCGACCTTGCCTGCCTCAACCATTGCCAGAGCCTCGCCAAATGTTTGCGTATAGACCCGTTCAATGTTCGGGTAAGCACTTGCCAGGTAGGCCGAATGAACCGTATCGCGCTGTACCGCAATTTGTGTTCCGGATAGAGGAAAATTTTCGCCCGCTAAAAGCGCGGTATCTGCTGGTCCGACAAAGCGCCCGTGCGACCCATAGTAGGGATCAGAGAACAGTATCCCGCCAGGTGCCACGCTGGGAATTTGGATCGATGAGACAAGGATGTCGACCTCCTGATTGATCAGTGCTGACTGCAAACTGCTCCAGGTGCGTATTTCAATTATGCATTCCCTGGTCAGCCGCGCGCAAAGCTCCACTGCGATGTCGATATCGAAGCCTGCTGGTTCACCTTTGTCATTCTGAAAATTGAAAGGTGCAAAATCCCCCTCAGTCGCAATTCGTAAAATGCGGGGCGGGGCAATTATCTCAGCTTCGGGCTGATCTACATTTGTGGTGAGGCGCGGTGCCTGCAAGGGCAAGGGAACCCCCACGCCATCGTTTTGCACCACGGCAACTTCCTCGGGCAGCATCTCCTCAGGAGGTTGGTTGCTGGCATCCGGACCGACGTCAGCGCCCGGCTCAGAAGGAGCTAAGGCGGAACGAGACATAGGAAGAGGGGTGCCTTCAAGAACGATTGCCACCGCACCGCTCAAAAGCACAACTGCCACGAGATTAATTAAGAAAAGCCACCGCATGGCCGGAGAATGGCGAAGGGGGCGGCGCCGGTCCAGTTCGACTTTGCCATGGAACGCAATTCTTACGGGTAACCTTAAGGCGACCGCCCCTGCAACCTACGGGTGTATAAAATACAAACCTTGTCCAAACCCTTGTATTGCAAATAGAACTCATGTTTTTACCATAAAACAACTGATTTATTATGGTGAAAGCAGGCATTGCATGGGCCTTCCGGGTGACGAGGATGACCGCGACAAAGCTCCCCCTCTCGAACCGCCTGTAGAAGGGTTTGAAGAAGCCTCCTCCCCCTTCCGCACTCAAAACCTCCCCATCGGTCAACATCTTCTGCAAACCGGGCTGATGGACCAGAAGGTGCTTTCGCAGGCTCTTTCAAGGCAGTCTCGCTCCGGCCTTCGGCTAGGCGAAGACCTTATCGGACACGGCGAAATTCGTCCGTTTGATTTTTACCGCGCCCTTGCCAACCAACATGCACAACCGTTCGCCAACCTGCTGACGGTGCCGCCCAATTCGGATTTACTGGAAGAAGAAGACATTGATTTTTATCTGAGAGAGCAATGTGTGCCCTGGCGGCTTCACAATGGCACTCTCTCCTTCGCTGCGGTCGATACCCAAAAGGCTGCCGCCCGGTTGAGAGAGAAAACCAGTGTGCCTTTTCTTCTCTATCAAACCTCACCGTTCGATATACTCAAGACAGTGCAATCCAGATTTTCTCCGGTCCTCACACGTATTGCGCAAAATAAATTGCGCGAGAAAAATTCGGCGTCGTCGGCGCATTCCCTACTTTCCCTAAAAGAGAAACTTGTCCTCCTTTTTCTATTGGCATGCCTGTCTGCGGCTACCATCCAATTTCCTGTGCCTGCCTTCTTGCTTCTGAACTTCACAACCGGCTTTGCGTTCATCGCGCTGGCAGCTCTCCGTCTGCTGTCCATTCAGGTCGCGCGCCAACGTGAAACCGGCGTACCCGTGCCACAGACATCCCGGACGGACAAGGAGCTTCCGCTCTACACAATCATGATTCCTCTGCTTCGCGAAACAGCTGTGCTGCCCATTCTCGTCGATGCCTTACAGAGGCTGGATTATCCGCCTGCCAAACTCGACATAAAGCTGGTGCTGGAAGAGACAGACACCCAGACCATCGAAGCCGCTCGACACCTAAAATTGCCCGGCAATTTCGAACTGATACTCGTGCCCCCATCCTTTCCCACAACCAAGCCCAAGGCCTGCAATTACGCACTTGCTTTTGCCCGAGGCGAGTTTCTGGTCGTGTATGATGCTGAAGATATTCCCGGGCCGGCCCAATTGCGTGAGGCGGTGGAGGCTTTTGATCGGCATGGTCCAGCGCTTGCCTGTGCTCAGGCTCCTCTCGCGTATTATAATTGGGAGGAGAACTGGCTGACCCGACAATTCGCCATGGAATATGCGGCGATTTTCGACCTCTTGCTCCCAGCTCTCGCCGAGCGCCGATCCCCCTTCCCACTAGGGGGAACCTCCACACATTTCCGCACGTCCACGTTGCGCAAGATCGGCGCGTGGGACGCCTACAACGTCACCGAGGACGCCGACCTTGGCATCCGGCTGCACGAGGCCGGATATGAGACATGTGTTCTTGCAACACCGACTTTGGAGGAGGCGAACTGCGAACTGGCCAGTTGGACCCGCCAACGCACCCGGTGGCTCAAAGGATGGATGCAGACCTACATTGTCAGAATGCGCCACCCTCGTGACACCCTTTCCCAACTTGGTCTGAGAGGGTTTTTGATCTTTCAGATTGTTATCGGTGCGTTTCTTCTGTCAGCACTGGCACATCCGCTTTTCTATGTTGCTGCTGTTTTGCTTCCCGCTTTCGGCGCAGACACATCGACCGTGGGGCAACTATTGTTGCTGCTGTTCAATGTCGCGGTCTTGTTGGTCGGCTTCGGCGCAGCAATTCTGGCCGGACTTGCCGGCGCAAAAGCGCGCGGGCTCAAAGGACTTGGTGTTTACGCCTTAACGACCCCGCTTTACTGGCTCTTCATCTCGTTCAGTGCCTACAGAGCGCTGTTTCAGCTTTTTACCAAACCACACCACTGGGAGAAGACCGTCCACGGGGTGAGCAACATGGTGCCTGCTTATCTAGCACGCGCACAACACTGGCGGATGTCACGCAACCGGTCGTCTACATCATCCGTTAACCGGTTCCCTAAACCGTGACTTAACATTTCAACAGCTATGCTCACATCGCGGGTGGCTCTGCTTCTATGCACTCAAAGGGTGAAGTGCAAAGGCAACTTTATGGCTGTCACTCCGGATGATTTCGATCTTTCGACCCTGTCTTTTTTGATCGTCGACGACAATCAACACATGGTGTCCATACTGCGCGAAGTGTTGCGCGCATTTGGGGTAACAAAGACCCATACGGCGCGCGATGCGGCTGACGCACTTGAATTAGCCCAAACCGTTCCCATCGACATCGCTATCGTCGATTACCTGATGGACCCCCTTGATGGGCTTGATTTCATCCGCCTGATCCGCACAGCCACAGACAGTCCCAATGCGCGCCTCCCGATTATCCTGCTCACCGCCTACACCGAAAGCTTTCGGGTTAGAGAGGCCAGAGATGCCGGCGCAACAGACGTGGTGAGAAAACCGATCTCTGCAGAGTTTCTGTATAAACGCATTCAGTCCCTGCTCAAGAACAACCGGGACTTTATCACCAACCGGTCCTTTGTCGGCCCAGACCGCAGGCGGAGACACGACGTGGAGTATTCCGGGTCAGAACGACGCACATCTTCAGAATAGGGGCGCATGGCCCTAACTTCTCGGTAATTTTTTACCTCTAACCTCGCAAGTTCGTCCCTTTCAGACTTGTGCAACCCCCGGCATGCCTATGGATAATGTAGACCTCACCAAGCTGACTTTCCTGATTGCGGAAGACAACAGCTTTATGCTGTCGCAACTTCGTCAGCAATTGCGGGGTATTGGCACAGGTGCTTTGTTCGAAGCGCAGGATGGGGAAGAGGCTTTCGCTCTCCTGTGCGCGAAGAAGCCCAACTTTGTCATCATTGACAGCGAGATGGAGCCGGTCAGTGGACTGGCATTCGTCCGGCAAGCACGCACCTCGAAAGACAATCCCAATCCTCAAGTGCCGATCATTGTCCTTGTCGCGACCCCGAGTGCCGCCAAGCTTACGGAAGCTCGCGACGTCGGCGCAACAGAAATTCTGACCAAGCCCGTGTCGGTAAAACTGCTCACTGGTCGCATTCAGCACATTCTGAAAAATCAGCGACAGTTTATTCATGAGGGGAGTTTCGCTGGCCCGGATCGCCGCCGCAAACTGATCGACGGTGCCGTCAAAACAGAACGGCGACACCCATAAGGTGCCGCCGGTCAAATGAGGCGGCTAAAGCCTACCTCACTCGTGGGCTAGGATAGAGCCAACAAGTTGCGCACAGCCAACGCCATGAGCACAATGGCTGAAAGCGAGAACACGGCAAATCGCGCCACAACAATGTTCACTGTGTTCTGGATCAAAGAATGAACAATCCGCAGACCCACATAGCTCCAGGCAAGGGCAATATTGATGGGGTCCACTGCGCCCGCCAGATGCGTGTAGATCACCAGCGCATAAAAAATGGTCGGCTGTTCGTGCAGATGGTTGTAATTGTCGGCAACACGTTGAACTTGTGATGGCAAGAGCTTGGCCAGTGCGCCAGGATGTTGCGCATCCTGCGGGTCAACCTTCGCCGCCGTCATGGCCGGCATCCGCCGAGCATACATCCAAATCCAGATAACAAGCGTCCAACTCACCAGCACCAAAATCGGTGTAAGAATTGTCTCTCCCATAGGTCTCCCCTTCAAGTTCAGTATCGACTGGCCAGACTATAGCCAGCGCACCCAGCTCCTCAAAGGCACTTTGCGCCCACCGCAGCGCCAATCCCCTGTCGCCCCTTTTTTGCCCAAGGACCCACCAACTAGCGAATAAGTGCAGAAAACGTCATAAATCGCGTATTAGTTGCATTTCAAGTGTCCCTAGCGGAATATCAGGGTTCATACCGTTCAGGAGAATCGAAATGGTCGACATTGCAAGCGCCCAAAATGTTGTGAAACAAGCCATTGAGATCGCTCGTGAAATTGATGACGTTGGGGCTGATATCGACACAGCAGATCTTCATGCGAAAATCAGCCAGATATCGTCGATGCTTGCCACAACCAAAATCAATCTTGCCGAAATCAAAAGCACACACGATGCTCAGCAGCGCGAAATTGATCGACTGACGACGGCTTTAGAGGGTGGGAAAAACCCGTAGCGCATTCCGCCTTCTGTTCAGCACAGAGAACATGAGTGCTGGTCTGGTGTTATGCTGTCTTGATGTCAGGGAATATTGGAGCGGGTGAGGAGAATCGAACTCCCGTCTTAAGCTTGGGAAGCTTCCACTCTACCATTGAGCTACACCCGCCTGCCTCCTTTTTACTAGCGCGCCCCTCCCTCCTAACGCAAGATGAGATTTGCAGATAGTCTTTGACCGCGATTAAGCCGGTGACGGACACATTCGATGAGGGGGACAATATGGGACGGTGGATAAAGATCATTGTAGCAGGTGTCGTCGTTGTCGCCGGGGGGCTCTACGGCGTGGTGACCATTGGCGGACCAGACTTGATTTACCCACGGGTTGACGGTGTCAATTATGGACCAGAGCCCGGATCACTCACCTTTCTCGACACAGATCCAAGTGACACAATTGGCGGCACTCTAACGCTTGGCAGAGCCCCGGATGAGACCGGAATAGACATGTATATGGTGCACTGGGGGCTTGAGGTTGGAGAGCCTGGCGTTCAGGACGATGTAGGCAAAGGCGACCATGGAGGTGACTGCAAAGGCTTCCGTGACACCAATCACGTGGTGATGGCACTCACTTCTGCCGAAGGCGAATTGGTGACGATGGCAATCCCCCACGGCACAGAAGTGCCGGAGGACGCGGTCTATTTCGTCGCCCATACGATCTATAGCGGGCGCCATAACCTCGCCAAATGCATTCAGATACCCATTGTGAACAGGGTTGACGGATAGCAACCTAGGCCACCTTTGTTCTCTCGCTCATGTCCGCCTGCGCACTGAGACGTGTGTGCGTTCGCGGTTTTGTGACCCGGCCCTCTCATGAGACATGGTATATTTCGCAGATTATGAAGGAAGCCAGACATCTATGAATGTGCTTGAGACACTGCCGGGAAACTCCCGCACCAAAATTCATCCCTTTACCGACCCTCGGGTGACGGCAAAAGGGGAGCCGCGCGCGCACGTCGCGCTTCGGCGGCTCGAAACGCTTTGGTTTAACACGGGCACCTTGTGCAACATCGAATGTGTGAATTGTTACATCGAGTCGAGCCCAAAAAATGACCGGCTCGTATATCTAACGCCGGGTGATGTTTCTGGTTATCTAGACGAAATTGAGCGGGACAATCTGGGAACCGGTGAGATTGGGTTCACCGGTGGCGAACCGTTCATGAACCCCCACATGGGTGAGATCCTGGAAAACACGCTGGATCGCGGTTATGACGCGCTGGTTCTTACCAACGCCATGCAGCCGATGTTGCGTCCCGCCGTTCGAGAACAAATTACAAAGCTMGTTGCCAAGTTCAAAACGAAACTCACCTTCCGCGTGAGCCTGGATCATCACACGGCAGCGCTGCACAATAAGGAACGAGGCCCGGGCGCTTTTGAAAAAGCGATGGAAGGTCTCTCGTTTCTCTCAGAGATCGGTGCACAGATTTCAATAGCCGGACGGACCTGCTGGGGAGAAAGTGACGCCTCAGAGCGACAAGGCTACGGGGCACTTTTCGTCAAGCAAGCTCTGCATATCGACCCTAATGACCCGATGGCTCTCACCTTGTTTCCGGAAATGGATGCCCACACAGACGTTCCCGAAATCACAACCAGTTGCTGGTCAATCCTGAACGTCGATCCCCATGACATGATGTGTTCCAACAGCCGCATGGTGGTGAAACATAAAGGGGCTGACGCGCCAACGGTCGCGGCCTGCACCCTGCTTCCCTACGATGATCGCTTCGATCTTGGCGCCTCGCTGGCAGAGGCATCGAGCCCCGTCTCCCTCAACCACCACTACTGCGCTCAGTTTTGCGTTCTCGGTGGTGGATCCTGCAGCGCCTAGCTCCGGTACCGCAGATTTTCCCGGGTTAGCTGGTCAATCGACGTACAGCCCATGAGCTTCATGTCACGTTCGATCTCTTCTCGCAACAGACCAAGAGCCCGCTCAACGCCGGGCTGTCCTGCTGCAGACAAGGCGTACAGGTAAAGCCTGCCGCCAGAACAGGCTTTGGCACCCACCGACAGAGCTTTCAGAACATGGGTGCCGCGCTGAATGCCGCCCTCGCAAATCACATCTAACTTGTCACCGACGGCATCAACGATCTCTGCCAGTTGATCAAAGGGGCTGCGTCCGCCATCGAGTTGGCGTCCCCCATGGTTGGATACCATGATGCCCGTGCATCCAATGTCCACCGCCCGTTTGGCATCTTCCACACTCATGATGCCCTTCAGTGCGAAATGCCCGCCCCACTTCGCGCAGAGCGTTTCCGCATCCTTCCAGTTCATCGACTGGTCCAGCATGTTCGAGAAATAGCTGCCAATTGACGTGGCGATGTCTGTGCCTTCGCTCACGTGATCCTGCAGGTGTGGCAGCTCAAACTTGGCATGGGTGAAATAGTTGATTGCCCATCGTGGGTGGGTCGCAAAACTAAGCAGACTTTTGGGTGTTAGGCGCGGGGGTGAGGTGAACCCTGTTCGAAAGTCGCGTTCTCTATTGCCGCCAGTGATCGTATCCACCGTCAACGCCATCACGTCGAACTTGGCTGCCTTTGCGCGCTCCAGGATGCTGTCGTTCAGTCCGCGGTCTTTGTGGAAGTAGAACTGAAACATTGTCGGCGTGTCGATCATGCCTGAAATTTCTTCAACGCTGACCGTACCCAGCGACGACACACCAAACATCGTTCCATATTTCTCTGCGGCTCTGGCAACAGCGCGCTCGCCATCATGATGAAAAAGGCGCTGCAGCGCAGTGGGCGCACAGTAGAGCGGCATGTCCAGTTTTTTGCCAAAGATTGTCGTCGACATATCCACATGTTCAACGCCGGTCAGGACGTTGGGGACCAGATCAACCGCATCATAGGCCTCAGTGTTGCGGCGGTAACTCTTCTCATCATCCGCAGCGCCGTCAATGTAATGGAAGATCGGGCCGGGCAAACGCTTGCGGGCAAGCGTGCGGAAGTCCTGAAAATTATGACAATGAGAGAGGTTCATTCATTTAGCCTTTGAGATAGTGCAACCCGCCCTTGGGTCTGCAACGACGCTGAGACATGGTCGCCCGTTCGCAACAACCCTCAGTCCGTCTTAAAATGTTTGGAAAGTTTTAGACCCTGTTTCTGGTAAGACGAGCCGATGCCCTGCCCATAAAGTTCTGTTGGTTCGTCGGTCAGGCGTTCGTAAATCAGGCGGCCAATGATCTGCCCGTGTTCCAGAATAAACGGCACATCGTGACTGCGGACTTCGAGCACGCCCCGGCTCCCCGAACCGCCTGCAGCACGGGCGCCAAAACCAGGATCAAAAAAGCCTGCATAGTGGACCCGAAATTCTCCTACCAGCGGATTGTAGGGCACCATTTCGGCGGCATGGCTTGCTGGCACATGCACTGCTTCGCACGACGCCAGGATGTAGAACTCGTTGGGGTCCAGCACAACATTGAGACCGTCATTGGCATAAATGGGTTCCCAGAAATCAAGCACCCGGTAGCCGTCGCGTAGATCCACATCGATCAGACCTGAATGACGTTTTCCGCGATACCCCACAAGGCCCGTTTCCGCATCACCTTTAAGGTCGACGCTCAGGGCCAGGCCGCCATTTATATCGGCCACACCATCCACAAGTTTTTCGCGCTCATGCAGACGTTGTGTCTCTGCATCAGAGTGACTTGGCTGTCCGCGCCGGAAACGGATTTGGCTGAGCCGCGACCCTGCGCGCACCAGAATGGAAAAAGTCCGGGGACTGATTTCCAGATAAAGGTGGCCCTTATATCCAGCCTCAACCTGGTCAAACTCCGCACCATGATCTGTGATCAGACGGGTAAAGACATCAAGCCTGCCCGTTGAGCTTTTAGGGTTTGCCGCCGCGCTCGTGCGTTCTGAAAGAGCAAGCGCTTCCATCAGCGGCACCAGATAGACACAGCCTGTTTCCAGGACGGCACCCTCGGTGAGGTCGATTTCGTGGAAGGCGAATTCCTTCACTTTGTCCATCACGCTTGAATTTGGACCCGGCAGAAAACTGGCCCGCAGCCGATACGCGGTGGTGCCCAGGCGCAGATCCAGGCTGGCAGGCTGCACCTGATCCGCATCGATCTCCCGTGTCGCCCAGATTTCGCGATCCTGGACCAAGGCACGAATGGCGTGGGCAGGCAAAATGCCCGTCGCATGGGTCGCACCACGCGTCGCACGCGGCGTTACACCGTCATGGTCGGGAAAGAGATCACTTGCCGTTTTAGTCATAATGCGTCCAAAATTGGCTCTGTGCCGATGTCTGGAGACCGTTATAGGCGGGCGGCAGGCCTGAACCAAGAGATAACAGCCCTTGACGGGCTCCCGTCTCATCGCCTAATACAGTTTCAATGCTTGTGGTGATTTGAGCCGATCGGCTTGCGGCCACGTTAAATAATTCGCTAAAAGGTCGGGTGTGTGAGAGCCCCGATCCGTCCGATCGGGGTTTTTTGCATTGGGATACAGGAAAATGAGCAGATCTAACGCTAAATCGCCATATCGCGCCCGGACACTTGCCGTCCATGGCGGAACAGTTCGAAGCCAGTTCGGTGAAACGAGCGAAGCGATGTTCCTGACGTCGGGCTATGTTTATGACAGCGCCGAGGCCGCCGAGGCGCGGTTCAAGGGAGAGGATGACGGCTTTATCTACAGCCGGTTCGCCAACCCCACCGTCCGTATGTTCGAAGAGCGCATGATCGCACTGGAAGGCGCCGACGACGCACGCGCCACCGCGACCGGCATGGCTGCCGTAACCGCCTCCATGCTCTGCCAGTTATCTACGGGAGACCATGTGGTGGCTGCAAAGGCGCTGTTCGGTTCCTGTCGCTACATCATAGAGGACCTGCTTCCCCGCTTCGGGGTGACCTGCACCCTTATTGATGGCACAGACCTGGACGCCTGGGCCGACGCTGTTCAACCCAACACACGTGTTTTCTTTCTCGAAACGCCGTCTAACCCGACGCTTGAAATTATCGACCTGAAAGGCGTCGCAGACATTGCCCACAAAGCGGGGGCCAAGCTTGTTGTCGACAATGTGTTCGCGACACCAGTTCTGCAACGGCCCATGGAGTTTGGTGCTGACATTGTTGTCTATTCGGCGACCAAACACATTGATGGGCAGGGACGCTGTCTCGGCGGCATTGTGTTGGGTCCCCAGGAGTTCATTGACGATCATCTGGCTAATTTCCTCCGCCAGACCGGCCCGTCGCTCAGCCCTTTCAACGCCTGGGTGATGCTGAAAAGCCTTGAGACACTCGACTTGCGGGTGCGCGAACATGCGCGGAACGCAAGGTGTGTTGCCCAAGCTCTGGAGGCTAGTTCCAAAATTGTCAGGACGCTCTATCCCGGCCTTGCCAGCCACCCACAGCACAAGCTGGCCATGGCGCAAATGGAGCTTGGCGGAAATATTGTGGCGTTTGAGATTGCGGGCGGCAAAGCCGCAGCCTTTCGATTCGCCAACGCATTGCAGATTGTAAAAATCTCCAACAATCTGGGAGATGCAAAAAGCCTGATCACCCATCCAGCCACCACAACACACCAACGGCTTGATGAGGCGACCCAAACAGAGCTCGGTATTACCGAGGGACTCCTGCGACTTTCTGTTGGCTTGGAAGATCCAAGCGATCTTGTTGATGATCTCAACCGGGCTCTGGCCGCCGTATAGTTAACCAATCAGCGCTTGTTTGTTTCGAATTCGTTAGGCATATGAACGAAACACAACGTCTCGGTAACGTGTGGTTAGGTTTGGCTCGCCTAGATTGGGGGTCCCCTCAGGAGAGCGTTTATGAGATCTGATTTTCAAAATAGCGCAGAGACAGATCAAGCAGGATCAACTGGCCTCTATTGCCAGACGACCCGTTCGATCAGGATCGAAGTCGAGCCTCTTTATCTGGCCGACCAGTCCGATCCCGATCAAGGCTACTATGTCTGGGCCTACACGGTCCTCATCTGCAACGAAGGTCGCGAGGCGATACAGCTTCGCGGGCGTCATTGGCAAATTTCCGACGGCCACGGCCAGGTTCACGAAGTCGAAGGAACCGGCGTTGTGGGTGAACAGCCTGTCATTCTGCCCGGTGAAACATATGAATACACAAGTGGCACGCCATTAGCGTCGCCATCTGGTATCATGGTTGGCACCTATCGGATGGAGACAAGACATGGCGAGAAATTTGATGTGGCGGTACCGCCCTTCCCGCTTGATTGTCCCCATGCGGAGAGGATGATCCACTAACGGTTCCGGCGGGCCAGCGTTGTTCGACATTCGACCCATATTTCTCGTCAACGGCATTTTGTTGGCGATGCTTGGCGCGGCAATGTTTTTGCCTGCGCTCGTCGATGCTTCCGTGGGCAATGATGACTGGCTGATCTTTGCCGGCTCCGCCATGCTCACCTTGTTCACAGGCGTGTCTTTCGCCCTCATGACGTGGGGGCATGCGGGCAACCTGACAGTCCGCGAAGCGTTTATCCTTGTGGTCTCTGTCTGGACGATGCTGCCTGCTTTTGCAGCATTGCCCTTTGCCTTCTCTGGCTTTGACCTTTCCTACACAGACGCCTTTTTTGAAGCGATGTCGGGCCTCACCACAACCGGGTCTACGGTGTTGACGGGGCTTGATACAGCCCCGCCGGGCATCTTGCTGTGGCGCAGTCTTCTGCAGTGGCTGGGCGGCCTGGGGATTATTGTGATGGCCATCGCCATCTTGCCGATCCTACAGATCGGGGGCATGCAGCTCTTTAAGGTTGAGGCCTTCGACACAACGGAGAAAGTACTGCCAAGTGCTGCTCAGCTGGCCGGCTCCCTTATTTCATTCTACGCCGCTGCTACGGCTCTCACCGCAATGGCGCTGTGGATGGCTGACCTGACTTTCTTTGATGCCATCAATCACGCCATGACATCGATCGCAACGGGAGGCTTTTCGACAAGGGACGCCTCGATCGGATCGTTCGCCAGCGCCCAGGTCGACTGGATCATTATCGGTGCCATGATTGTGGGCAGCTTACCCTTCGCGCTCTACCTACAGGCGCTGAGGGGACGTCCTGCGCAGCTCTGGCGGGATTCCCAGGTACAAGTGTTTTTCGGGGTCCTGCTGGTACTCGTTGCAGCCATGTTCTTCTACGAGAAGACAGTTGAGATCGAGCCGGGATATTTGAACGACCTTCGCTACTCTGCCTTCAACGTGATCTCGGTGATGACCGGCACCGGGTACACCAATCACGACTATTCCCTATGGGGGCCGTTTGCCGTCACGGTTTTCTTTTTTCTCATGTTCATTGGTGGTTGCGCCGGCTCGACATCGTGCGGGATTAAAATTTTCCGCTTTCAGGTCGTCTATCAAGCCGCCTCGGTTCAGATCCGTCGCCTGATCCACCCGAATGGCATATTCGCGCCGCGGTATAACAACAAACCCATTGCCGACAGTGTCACCGCTTCGGTGATGAGTTTTATGTTCCTCTTTCTTCTTACCTTCGGGGTTATTTCGATCCTGTTGACGCTGATGGGGTTGGACACAGTGACGGCTCTTTCTGCAGCGGGTAGCGCCATCGCGAATGTGGGGCCCGGGCTTGGGCCCATTATTGGGCCGTCGGGGAATTACTCCAGTCTGCCGGACCTAGCCAAATGGCTGCTGGCTCTCACCATGTTGATTGGCCGACTTGAAATTTTCACCGTTCTTGTCATCTTTACGCCCACGTTCTGGCGAGGATAGACACAAGGAAGATATCCATGGGCACGCGGTACACACCTAAAGAGATGATCGCAAAGCTCATCGGCTTCGACACGGTTTCCCGAAACTCCAATCTCAAGCTGATCCACTTTGTGGAAGACTATCTGGATGGCTGGGGCGTGCCCCATTCCCGCGTTGAGAATGAAGACGGGACGAAAGCAAATCTTTTGGCCACGCTTGGTCCCCGCGATGTTGCAGGCGGCATTGTTCTGTCCGGGCACACCGATGTGGTTCCTGTCGATGGGCAAGAGTGGACGGGCGACCCGTTCACGCTGAGCGAGCGCGACGGCAAACTGTTTGGCCGCGGCACATGCGACATGAAGAGCTTTTTTGCCATTGCATTGGCTCTGGTCCCCGACTTTCTCGCACGCGAGCTCGCCGTCCCGATCCACTTTGCTCTGTCTTACGATGAAGAGATTGGTTGTCTGGGCGTGCGGCCCCTCATCGATCAGGCGATCCGTCACCTGCCCCGGCCCCAAATTGTGATTGTGGGAGAACCAACCGACATGGCCGTTGTGAATGCCCACAAGAGCATTCATGCGTTCCGTACCCACATTACCGGGCTCGAGGCTCATTCCAGCGCCCCGCATGAAGGTGTCAACGCGGTGGTGATGGCAGCCGAACTTATCCATTTTATCGCCTCCATCGGGGAGGATATGAAAGCGAAGGGAGACCCGACGGGTCGCTTCACACCGCCCTATACAAGCGTCCATGTGGGACCAATTACGGGCGGCACGGCGCTGAACATCATCCCAAAAGACTGCTCCTTCGAATGGGAGTTCCGTTCTCTCCCCGGGCAGGATGCGGACGAAATCATTGATCGCGTGGCGGGATTTGCCAAAACACAGCTGCTTCCCAAAATGCATGACGTCTCTCCCGATACGGGCATTGAAACCGTTGCCAACGCCCACGTCCCGTCCCTTGTTCCAGACGACGGGTCGCCCGGCGAAACGCTGGTGCTGATGCTGGCAGAACAAAATGCCACCCAGGCCGTGTCATACGGCACAGAGGCCGGGCTGTTTCAGCTCGCGGACATCCCCTCCGTGATCTGTGGGCCTGGCAGTATCTTGCAGGCGCACAAGCCAGATGAATATGTGACGATCGCGCAGGTTGATGCCTGCGAACGCTTTATGCGCCGCCTGATCGACCATGTGCACGGGCAGGCTTGAGAGATTTCTAACGGACGATGAGGTAGCCTAGTGAGCGCTCAACCTCTGCGGTCAGCGCCCGGTCAAATTCTTCTGCTAATTTTTCTACTACGCGAAAATAAGCAAGATCACGCTCGTTCAACGTGGCGCTTTCCAACACCTCGACACTCGCCTGCGCCACTATTTCAACGGAATGCGATGCCGCTGGGGGTCCAATGTCGACATGGTCGAAAGTAGCCCGGATGATCCCGGCAAGCCGCAGATCGGGCTCGTCATTGAACAGGCCCAGAAAACCCTGCGCTGTTTCCAGCGGCTCCTCAAGGACCGCGGCCTCGGAAATAATCAGTGTCACCAGGCCACGCGCCCCAACTGTCTCAATGCGCTCTGCTGCCCAGCGTCGGACGACTGATGCGGGGGTGAGCCGGTGCAGATGTTCAACATGGGGGGACGTGAGTGTTGACTGGTATTGGTCAACCACCTCCACCGCTGCAACCTGGAGAACGATGGGCTGGCGATGCTGGAACGTAATCTCAATGTCAGCGGGAGGTGTCGGAGGGGTTGAGCTGCAAGCTGCAACACTGATCAAAACAAATCCAATGATACCTGTGCTTATACCGCGCACGGCGATCATCCTCTCAGGTCTGCGGGGTCAAACTCATACATCTGTGCACAAAATTCGCACTTGGTTTCAATGTGGCCATCTACCGTCATGTGGTCCAAGTCCCCTTCGTCAAAGGTACGTAACACGCCTTCGATCCGGTCCCGAGAACACCGGCAACCAAAGGCGACGCTATGGGGAGTGTAAACCCGGACGCCGTCTTCATGATAGAGACGATAGAGAAGGCGGTCGGCGCCAAGTTCTGGATCCATCAACTCTGCATCGGTCAGCGTTCCCAGCAGGATCGTTGCGTGCTCCCAACCCCGTTCTGCATCGGAGAGAGAGCGTTCATCTTCCGGCTCGCGAAATCCAGTCAGTCCGCCCTCTTCCGGCAGGTGCTGGATCATGATCGCGCCTGCACGCCAGCTGACACTCATCTCACCGTCGTCGTCACGCTCATAGAGCGGGCCAACCGCCAAATGGACCCGTGTTGCGATCTGCTCTGACTGGGCAAAATACTCATGAGCGGCGTCCGTCAGTCCCCCCGCACCCAACTGGACGATGCCTTGATAACGATCCATGTCCGCACCCTGGTCGATGGTGAGAGCGAGATATCCCTTCCCCATCAGATCGGCCGGGCTTTCAAGACCTGCTTCCATCGCCGCGATCACGGCATCCCGATTGATGTGAGCGTAGCCGCGTAATTTTCCCGGGCTATCAAAATCGGCGACCAGCATCGAGAGCGGTCCATCAGATTTGGTCTGCAGCGTCAGGCGGCCTTCAAATTTGAGAGCGGTGCCCAGAAGAGCAACGAGGGTGAGCGCCTCCCCCAGCAAGATAGCCACTGGCTCTGGATAGTCATGGCGCGTCATCACCTCGTTCACCAGTGTCGACAGGCGCGTGATCCGACCTCGCACGCCAATGCCTTCAACCTGAAAGGGAAGCACCATGTCGTCCAAAGGAAGCAGTTCAGTGATAGGCGATTGATCCTGATTGGTCACGCAAGGCACCATGTCAGAATACTTTTTTGCGCGTGCAGGCGATTTTCAGCACCGTCGAAGACAACTGATTGCGGACCGTCGATCACGGCAGCCGTCACTTCTTCGCCCCGATGAGCTGGCAGGCAATGCATAAAAATTGCCTCCTCATGCGCTTCCGACATCAAGCGTTCATCCACCTGATACGGTGCCAGAAGATTATGCCGGGAAGCCACCACATCCTCGGCGTCGCCCATCGACACCCATGTATCGGCAACCACGCAGTCAACACCCGCCACTGCTTCGTGAGGGTCTGTTGTGAATTTTACGCGCGCCTTCTCAGCCTTCGCCCAGGAGTCGAATTCAGGTTCGACAGAGAGTTCCGGCGGACACGCAACACGCAGATCGAAATCAAATTGCGCTGCAGCATGTATCCAGGACGCGGCGACATTGTTGCCATCGCCTGACCAAGCGACTGCGCGGTCCTTGATCGGTCCTTTGTGCTCTTCGAAAGTCAGCACATCAGCCATCAACTGGCACGGGTGGCTTTTATCCGTCAGCCCGTTGATCACCGGAACGGTTGCATATTCCGCCAATTCCAGAAGTTTGTCGTGGCTGGTGGTGCGGATCATGATCGCGTCCACATAGCGCGACAGAACGCGCGCGGTATCGGCCACGGATTCACCGCGCCCCAGCTGCATTTCAGCCCCGTTCAACATGAGGGTTTCGCCACCCAATTGACGCATCGCCACATCAAAAGACACGCGCGTCCGGGTCGACGGTTTTTCGAAAATCATCGCCAGCACTCGGCCTTCAAGCGGCCGGTCCTGATCGACAATTCCTTTTGGCTGCCCTGCACGGGCCTCCTTGCGGGCCCGCGCATCATCAATAATGGATCGCAGGCTTTGCTTGTCGACGGTATTCAGGTCGAGAAAATGTTTCGGCGCGTCGGTCATTTTGCGCCCTCCTTTGCCTTTTTGTCGGCTCGAATAGCTGCACACGCAGCACTGATCGCTTCAACCGCCTGATTGATGTGGGTATCGTCAACAATCAGCGGTGGCAGCAGACGCACAACGTTATCGCCAGCGCCAATGACCAGCACCTTCTGGGCAGCCATTGCGGCCACGAGGTCGGTATTTGTGATTTTGCACCTCAGGCCCAACATCAGGCCTTCGCCGCGAACGCTTTCGAGAATGTCACTGTTTTCGTCGGCCAGCATGGCGAGCTTCTGTTTCAGGTGCAGACCCTTTTCGCGAACACGCTCCAAAAAACCATCTTCCAGCACAATATCCAGCACGCCATTGGCGACAGCCATGGCCAGCGGATTGCCGCCGAACGTTGAGCCGTGGGTTCCGGGTGTCATGCCTTTGGCGGCCTCTTCTGTCGCCAGACACGCCCCGACTGGAAAACCACCGCCCAGCCCTTTGGCTGAGGCCAGAATATCCGGCGTCACACCCGCCAGCTCATGGGCAAAGAGATGCCCCGTGCGGCCAATGCCGGTTTGCACTTCATCAAGTACAAGCAGAATGCCTGCTTCGTCGCAAATCTCCCGGATGGCCCGCAAGGAAGTCAGCTCCCAAGGACGGATGCCACCTTCGCCTTCGATGGGCTCCAGCAGGACGCCTGCTGTGTTTGGCCCAATCGCCTCTTTCAGGGCTTTCAGGTCCCCCATAGGCACCTGGACAAAACCCGGCATGCGCCGTCCGAAGCCTTCCAGGTATTTCTCCTGTCCGCCTGCAGAAATGGTTGCCAAGGTCCGACCGTGGAAAGCGCCATCGAACGTGATCAGTTCGTCGCGTTCTGGCGCGCCATTGGCGGCGTGATATTTCCGCGCCATCTTGATGGCGCACTCCACTGCTTCTGCGCCCGAATTGGTGAAAAATACGGTGTCGGCAAAGCTTGCCTCCACGAGCCGCTCCGCCAGGCGCTGCTGGCCCGGGATGCGATACAGGTTCGAGGTATGCCAGAGCTTGGCGGCCTGCGTGCTCAACACCTCAATAAGGTGGGGGTGGGCATGGCCAAGTGAGACCACAGCGACGCCTGCCCCGAAGTCGAGGTAGCGCTCGCCCGTGGGCGTCAAAAGATAGGGTCCTTCGCCGCTCTCAAATTCGAGATCGGCCCGACCATAGGCCGGCAATACAGGTGTGATCATCGGTTCGCTCCCGAACGCCAACGAAAAAAGCCGCCTGATACCGGCGGCTGCGTGAGAAGCGCCGGAGTATCCGTATTTCAGGGTGCTTTGTCAATTGGCAACGCAATGATGTCACTTGAAATTCATGTGACCAATCAATGAGTTAGCTTATAGGTTCCGTGAGATATCAGGCCTTGAGACGATAGCCTCGTCGCAGAACGAAGTCTGAGGCGATCCACAAGACCACATTACAGCCAATGATGACCCAGACGCCTGTCACGATCGACCCATCTGCCACCCCTGTGAAGGCGTAGCGGAACCCGTCGATCAGATAGAAGAAGGGATTGAACTGGGTGAAAATATAGGCGAATTCCGGCAATTGCTTGACCGAGTAGAAGGTGCCCGAGAGGAATGTGAGCGGTGTGATGATGAAGTTGGTAATGGCCTGAAGGTGGTCAAATTTCTCGGACCACACGCCCGCCAGCATGCCGAGCAGAGCCAACATCAAAGACGCTCCGATGGAAAAGAAAAGAACCGCCCAGAGATGGGCAATGCCAAAGCCCACAAATGGCAGCATGCCGAGCGCGGTCACAAAGCCCACTAACACGCCACGTGTCACGCCAGCCATGGCAAAGCCAATGTTGAGTTCGCCCGCCGACAAAGGTGGCATCAGCACATCAACGATATTGCCTTGGATTTTGGAAATCATGATGGAGGACGAGGTGTTGGCAAAAGCGTTTTGCAACATGGTCATCATAATGAGGCCAGGTGCTAAAAATTCTGCAAACGGGATGCCGTTCACGTCTGGCCGCATGCGACCAAGGGCGAGAGAAAAAATCGCCAGGAACAGCAACGTCGTTATCACCGGGGCGAGAACTGTCTGGGTAATCACCTTGATGAACCGCCGCACCTCTTTGAGGTAGAGGGTCCACATGCCCAGCCAGTTGAACGAGCCGAAATGACGCGAGCCCTCAGGCAAAAAATTTTCCGTGCTCATGATTTAACCTCTCTGGGGATGCATATCTGAGGACACATAACGAAGCACAGGTTACTCCGTCAGCCCCTCTTTCGCATCCTGCGCTTTCCAGCGCCTCTTTCATCGACGGCGACCGAACACCGCCCCCCGACGGGAAATAGGGGAGCGCGGCGTCATCTGCAATGTCTCCGGACCCGCTTTTTCGATGAAATGGCCAAAATACCTGTGCATAACGCGTCAGAAGGCAAATTTCTTGTGGATAAGATGCTCTGACGGTTAACCAAATCTTGCGTTCATGACGGCTTATTTTGTATATTCACCTCATTCGCACACGACATCTAGTGAGAACTGGCCGCTGCCGTTAACTTTTTCTAACGGCACAGCGGAATTTCTCAAGGGGGCATGTCGAGACCGGCAGGGGCCAAAACCACTGCCATTTCAAGGGGATGACGAACCATGTGGACGGAAGACCGGGTTGAACTTCTGACGAAACTTTGGGCCGAAGGACTGAGCGCAAGCCAGGTTGCCAAGCAACTTGGTGGCGTGACCCGCAATGCGGTGATCGGCAAAATTCACCGGCTGGGGCTTTCAGGACGAGCCACCACCAACCGGGCACCCCGTGCGCGGCCTGCAGCGCCTCGGGCAGCTTCGCCACGGCCGCAGCAATCCGCGTCTCCGCGCCCGATTGAAGCCAAGACTTCGCCTTCAATGATTGAGCCAGAGCCTGAAATTCTGCTCCCCATTGAAATTGAGCCGGGCAAGCTCGCCACCGTGCTCACCCTCACCGAACAGACCTGCAAATGGCCAATCGGTGATCCAGGGACTGCTGGCTTTCACTTCTGCGGTCACAAAGCGGATGCGTCCATGCCTTATTGCGCGGCCCACGCGCGTCTTGCCTACCAACCTGTGCAGCCTCGGCGGCGCGCAGGCGGGCGGGCCAAAGGTTTTGGCAGCTGAACTTGGCTCACATACGTAATTGGAGAAACCGGCTTAGACAGCCGGTTTTTTCATGTCCGCGGGCCCGCCCATAGCCAGACAGTTTTGACGATCGAGTTTAGTTGGGAAATTGCTCATCAAGAGAGTAGCCCGCCGCACGCACGGTGCGGATGGGATCTTTCTCATCCCCCCGCACGAGGGCTTTGCGCAACCGTCCGATATGGACATCTACCGTGCGGGCCTCGACATACACATTCGACCCCCAGACGGAGTCCAAAAGCTGTTCGCGGGTGAAAACCCGCCCAGGATGCTGCATCAGGTGCTCAAGCAGACGGTACTCTGTCGGCCCAAGATGAATTTCCCTGTCTCCCCGCCGAACACGGTGCGCGGAACGATCCATCACAACTTCACCAAAGGTCACAATGTCTTCGGCCAGCGCAGGTCGGATACGGCGCAGCACGGCGCGAAGGCGGGCCAGTAATTCCGTGGTTGAGAAAGGTTTGGTGATGTAGTCATCGGCGCCTGTGTCCAGGCCACGAATGCGGTCGGCCTCTTCCCCCCGGGCGGTGATCATCACAATCGGCAGATTGCGGGTTTCAGAGCGCGCCCGGAAGCGACGACATAATTCGATGCCGGAGATACCCGGCAGCATCCAGTCCAGCAACACCAGGTCCGGGTTCACTTCGCGGACCAGCATGTCGGCTTCCTCGCCGTCACCTGTCGTCACGACGGTGTAACCTTCCTTCTCCAGATTGTAACGTAGGAGAGTGGCAAGAGCTTCTTCGTCTTCAACAACAAGTACAGTCGTGTTCATTTTATCTGCCTTGGCGTAAGCGCTATTGAGGGTCTGCAGAGACAGCGGTGGTGCTGGTTCTGTCTCCCTTGGGTCGGTCTTCTGTGATGCGCTGACCGGTCACCAGATAACTCACGGTCTCAGCGATGTTTGTGGCGTGGTCGCCTATACGTTCAATATTTTTGGCGACAAACAGCAAATGAGTACACACACCAATTGTTCTTGGGTCTTCCATCATATAGGTCAGCAGTTCACGGAACACCGAATTGTACATCTCATCAATTTCTTCGTCCGACGACCAAACTTTTCTGGCGAGGTCAGCATCACGAGCGGCATAAGCGTCCAGCACAAGTTTGAGCTGAGCGAGGGCCAGTTTTCCCATCCGGTTTAAGCCTTGAACGAGCCTGGCAGGGATTTCATATCCCTCAAACATCACCAAAGCGCGTTTGGAAATATTTTTGGCCAGGTCACCAATGCGCTCCAGATCGGCGGCGATTTTGATCGGCGACATGGCTTCGCGCAGATCAAGAGCCATGGGCTGGCGCAACGCTATCAATTGCACGGCAGCAGCCTCAATCAGCAATTCAAGGTCGTCCAATTGCTGATCCCGGCCAACCGTCCTATCAGCCAGTTTCAAGTCCCGATGGGTGAGGCAGTCGATGGCGGCCTGCAATTGTGACTCAGCAAGCCCTCCCATCTTGGAGACATTGGTGGAGAGCTGTTCCARCTCTTCCTCGAAAGATYTAACGATATGCTCKGTCAATTCTSTGCTCCTTCAAGCGCCTTCTRGYCCWGGYGATCAGCCRACACGGCCTGTGATGTAGGCGTGSGTRCGCTCGTCTTTGGGGTTCGTAAAAATGTCCTTSGTCGCKCCCACTTCCACCAGAACCCCCATGTGGAARAATGCTGTGCGCTGGGAGACACGAGCYGCCTGTTGCATTGAGTGGGTCACAATGATGATTGTGAAGCGCTGGCGTAACTCGTCAATCAGTTCTTCAATYCGGGCYGTGGCAATCGGGTCCARWGCCGAACAGGGYTCGTCCATCAAAATCACATCCGGRTTAACCGCAATGGCACGGGCAATGCACAGCCTTTGCTGCTGCCCGCCGGACAGGCTGGTTCCCGGGTCATCCAAACGGTCTTTCACCTCTTTCCAGAGCCCCGCCTTCTGGAGACTGGCTTCAACAATCCCATCCAATTCGCCGCTGTTGCTTGCCTGTCCATGAATACGCGGCCCATAGGCAATATTATCGTAAATGGATTTGGGAAAAGGGTTGGGTTTTTGAAATACCATGCCGATATGCGCACGAAGTTCGACCACGTCCAGCCCCGAACGATAAATGTCGACGCCATCGACTTTAATCTCACCTTCAACMCGACAYCCGTCGATCACATCATTCATRCGATTGATGCAACGYAGAAAGGTKGACTTTCCRCACCCGGACGGCCCGATGAGGGAYGTCACCTGATTTTCRTGCACATCCAGATTGAGACCAAACARAGCCTGYTTGTCACCATAGAAAACATYSACGTYTTTCGCCGTRATTTTSAGRCCTGYCWCRKCCGRYTYMYCGGCAGGCACATCRARYTTMKCWGYTTGCGCKATWGTCATATCCAAYCCTCTACCACCGTCGTTCGAAACGCTTGCGCARMAGAACTGCGATGGCGTTCATCGTAATTAGGAAACCAAGCAACACCATGATGGCAGCACTTGTCTTTGCDACAAAWGCGCGCTCCGGGCTRTCAGCCCAGATRTAAATYTGCACWGGMARCACWGTTGASGGRTCAGTYACAGCYCCCGGSAYATCAACAATRAAGGCYACCATCCCGATCATCAGAAGCGGGGCGGTYTCKCCCAGMGCCTGCGCCATGCCRATRATTGTCCCGGTCAAAATNCCCGGSMWYNGCAAGAGGCAAGACATGATGGGTCACCACCTGCAGGTCYGATGCCCCAATGCCCARTGCCGCCTCACGGATTGAGGGYGGCACAGCCCKGAGGGCKGCGCGGGTTGCAATGATGATGGTCGGCAAAGTCATCAGGGCCAACACGAGACCKCCAACRAGCGGGGCRGACCGRGGAAAACCGAAGAAGTTCAGAAAGACCGCYAAYCCCAAAAGCCCAAAYACAATGGARGGMACRGCRGCCAGATTGTTGATGTTGACCTCKATCAGATCGGTCCATCGGTTTTTTGGCGCAAATTCTTCCAGGTAAGCCGCCGCCAAAACACCCAGCGGAAAACTCACCGCCAGGGTTACAATCAAGGTCAGAAAGGAACCTATCACCGCTCCCAGAATACCGGCCAGCTCTGGCTCCCGACTATCTCCGGTTGAGAAAAACGAGGCGTTGAACGTCAAGTCCACRCGCCCGTCTRCTTCCAACTGGTCSATCCAGAMAATTTCATTGTCCTTGACCCGGCGATCCGYCTCCACGACATCGCGATCAATCTGACCTTTGTAGARCATATCYATGTCATCRGAGGCCACGATCCAGACCGASCGTGTGGTGCCAATAATATCCRGATYGTCCAATACCATTGCGCGCAGACTGGAGAACGCCCCGMYGGAYAAGAGCCGACCGAGAGTRCGCTTTTCGCGTCGTTCTGTGACACYGGGAAACAGGTCATACATGCYGCGTTTGGCAAGAGCCTGATAGTTTGCCGTACTCARCGCCGCTGGATCACGRGTTCCGGCAGGATCAATGATAGCCTCATCGAAATACACGTCGACTTGGATATAAGTCTGAAAGAAAGCAGGCAACCCCTGCACTATGATCGAACTCAGCAATATGACGAGAATGGAAATGGCAGCGAGAATGGCGCCCAGACCATAGGCCCGGAAGCGTCGCTCAGCGGCGTAGCGCTTTTTCAATCCAACGGCAAAAGGGGTTTGTTTTGCTGCAATATTCTGCCCAGGTAAATCAGTCATATTTCTCACTGTATTTTCGAACAATGATGAGCGCGATCGTGTTCAAGCACAGCGTGATGGTGAAAAGCACCAGCCCGAGTGCAAACGCCGCCAATGTTTTGGCACTATCAAATTCCTGATCGCCAACAAGAAGCGTGACGATCTGAACCGTCACCGTGGTGACTGCTTCCAGGGGGTTGAGTGTGAGGTTTGCCGCGAGACCCGCCGCCATCACCACGATCATGGTTTCGCCAATGGCGCGAGACGTGGCCAGCAGAACAGCTCCCACAACACCCGGCAGAGCGGCTGGCAAGATCACCTGCTTGATGGTCTCAGACTGGGTCGCGCCCAGAGCATAAGCCCCATCGCGCAACGACTGGGGTACCGCGTTCATGACATCATCGGAAAGGGACGACACAAAGGGAATGATCATCACCCCCATGACAAGGCCTGCCGCCAGTGCTGATTCAGAGGAGACCAGCAATCCCACTTCGTCTCCCGCTGTGCGAAAGAAGGGCGCCACGGTAAGGGCTGCAAAGAAACCATAAACAACGGTGGGAATGCCCGCCAGAATTTCAAGCATCGGCTTGGCAATTGCGCGGAAGCGGGGGCTTGCATATTCCGACATATAGATAGCCGACAGGAGGCCGATCGGGGCGGCCACGAACATCGCAATCGCGGTGATCATAAAGGTGCCTGCAAAGATCGGCACGGCGCCAAACGCGCCGGATGAGCCGATTTGTTCGGCCCGCAAAGCGGTTTGGGGGCTCCAGGACAGTCCGAACAGAAATTCGGAAATACTTACCTTTTCGAAGAACCGCACGGTTTCGAAAATCAAGGAGAGGATGATGCCGATGGTGGTGAGGATCGCAATCGTTGACGCCACAGCCATGACGATACGAACGACTTTCTCAACCTGATTGCGGGCCCTGAAACCCTGCGTCAGCGCGGTTCGCGCCCGGTAGAGACCATAGATTGAGAGCGACAAGGTCAGAACGACCAGAGCCGCGCGGCTGGTGCTCTGCAATGACAGATAATGATCGGCAGCAATCAGAAGAGCTGGATCAATTTCCCGGCTAACGATGTTGCCCGATGCAAGGTTTCTGATATCGGAGACGAGCAGACCCATTTGTAACGGATCAAGCATCACGGTTTCTGGCAGCGCCGCCACAACCAGATATTCCACAATCGCCGGTTCCAAGGCCAACCAACCCGCGACCAGAACCAGAGCGGGTAGTCCACAAGAGAGGGCCACGTATGCCCCGTGATAACTAGGTAGAGAATGCAAAACAGAAAGGTGACTGGTGCCAGCTAGCAGACGGGCACGGCCCCGCCCCAGCCAAAACCCAAAGCCAGACAGGAACAGGATCGTTATAATCAGTACGGAGGTATCCATCTCACCTGCCCAAAACTATTTACGGTGACGCGCCCCGCAGGGCAAAGACCGTTTGGTAGAAGCAGCAAGCGGGCACTTATCCAAGCCCGCCTGCCATTTGTGTCGTCGCGATCACATTGTGAGGGGTGCCATGTTGGCCGCAGAGTTGCGGATCGCTTCACGGTCTGCATCGGGTAGAGGGATAAGGCCCTTGTCGATGAGATAACCGTCTGGCCCCCAAGTTGCTTCGTTCGTGAATTCAGCAACGAACTCAGCAATGCCAGGAACAGAACCGACATGCTCCTGCTTCACGTAGAAATAGAGAGAGCGAGAGATCGGATAGTCGCCACCCGCAATGTTGTCGAAGGTCGGCGCGTGACCGTCCACAATAGCTCCCTTAAGGCGATCAGCATTCTGGTCGAGGAAGGAGAAACCAAAGATGCCGACAGCATTAGGATTGGCTACGAGCTTCTGCACGATCAGATTGTCGTTTTCGCCAGCTTCGATGAATGCGCCATCTTCGCGGATCGTATGTGCAATGACTTTAAAGGCGCTCTTGTCTTCGCCGCGCAGAGCTTTGAGTTCTGGGAAGGTTTTCGCACCGGATTCCATTGCCAGTTCAACAAAGGCATCACGGGTTCCAGAGGTTGGAGGAGGCCCCAATACTTCAATGCGCAGATCCGGCAATTGTGGATTAACGTCCGACCAATTGGTGTTTGGATTGGCGATCATGGCACCGTTTCCGTCGGGGACTTGCGCTGCGAGTGCGAGGAAGATGTCGCGGGTGGTCAGATAGAACTCTGCGCCGCCCTTTGCATTGGCCAACACAATGCCGTCAAAACCAATCTTCACTTCAGTGATCGTAATGCCATTGTCGGAGCATTTCTGAAATTCAGATGACTTGATCCGGCGAGAAGCATTGGTGATGTCTGGATGCTCAAGGCCAACGCCTGCACAAAACAGCTTCATACCGCCGCCAGAGCCTGTCGATTCCACGACGGGTGTATTGAACGATGTGGTCTGGCCAAACCGTTCTGCCGTTGCCGTCGAAAACGGAAAAACGGTCGATGAGCCGACAATTTGAATGTGATCGCGAGCCTGTGCGCCACCCGCCATCGTGATGGATGCAACTGCGAGCGTTGTCGCGATTGCCAAATTCTTGAGTTTCACGGTTCTTCTCCAATCCATTGGACACCCTGCCAATCAGTCTGGCTGGCAGGCCGGGCCGCTTGGATGTCAAAACAACCTCGCTTGCCCCCTAACGCCTGAGTACTGCCAGATCATTCTGGTCAGTCGCCCCGACGCGTGCGCAAGCTAGGTCCGACACAAGAAGGGAATACGACGATTGTGCAACGGTTATATGACAGAGTAAGTCATTGAATTCTATGGAGCTTTAGTCAGACGCCGACGGGGAAGCGGATCGCAAAGGTCGCGCCCTCGCCGAGCGTGCTGTCGATGACAAGCTCCGCGCCGTGCCGATTGAGGATGTGTTTGACGATCGCAAGCCCCAGCCCCGTTCCCCCACGGGCACGGCTGGTTGCCACATCAATCCGGTAGAATCGTTCGGTCAACCGCGGGATATATTCACGTGCAATGCCCGGCCCAAAATCACGCACGGCGAGTTCCACCCACTGGCCGCCCGCGCCGTCGGTCATGACCCGGCCGGATATCTCGACGCGCTCGCCCTCCTGGCCATATTTGATGGCATTGTCGACCAGGTTTTGTACCACCTGATGCAGCTCATCCCAGTCACCCTTCACGGAGGGAAGGTCGGCGGGAATATCGACTTTGATCTCAACATTGTTCCGGGCAGCAATCGGCCCGATCACATCCACCACGTCGCGCGCTAATCCTTGCAGGCTGATTGTTGCGGTTGGCGGCTGATGCTCGCGCAATTCGATATGCCCCAGGGACAGGAGATCCTCGATCAGGGCCTGCATACGAGCGGCCTGCTCCCCCATGATGACGAGAAAACGCTCGCGGGCTTCCTCGTCATCCTTTGCTGGCCCTTGCAGGGTCTCAATAAACCCTAGGAGTGAAGCCAAAGGCGTGCGCAGTTCGTGGCTCGCATTGGCGACAAAATCCACCCGCATCTGCTCCACGCGCTTGGCATCAGAAATGTCATGCAGCACCAGGAGTGTTGTCGTCCCCCCATCCGCATCTCCCCCAAAATCCGTGGCTTTCACCGTCGATAGGGAAGCCTGATAGTGATGCTCGACAGGAAAGGGCCGCTTAAATTCAACGCGTTCTGCCGCCCCGCCCTGTTGAATGCGCTCCAATGCTTCCAACACAGCGGATTCGCGAAGCATCGAGGAGAGGTGTTTCCCTTTAGCGCGTGGACCAAGGAAACTCTCCGCTGACCGATTGCAAAAAAGGATGCGTCCGTTTGCGCCTAGCAGAACAACAGCGTCGGGCAATTGTTCCATCGCGGCATACACAATGCCCGGCGCGACATCAGGCGCAACAGAGGGTTGGGACGGATCGCTTGCGGGCGTGGGCACGCTGTCAGGGCCTCTGCCTTTATTCCTGTTCATCTTTCGCTCCACTGCTCCTTCACGTTGCTTTCATATGAAACTGTGAGGAGAATCACAACAATCTGATGACAATCGCCACGCGACGGCAGTCTCAAGTGACCGGGACCTGCACTATTTGCCATTGCGGGGCGACAAAGCGGGCAGTTGTGTTTATAACCCTTCTCAATCTGACAAAATGTCACTAATAATTTTCATGCTGGGGGATCACCTTTATGACAAGCATTGCCGGAAAAGTCGCCGTTGTAACAGGCGCAGCCAGTGGCATAGGCCGAGCAACCGCCTGCCTGCTCGCTGCTGAAGGGGCTCGGCTTGCGATCACTGATGTGGATCGCGCCGGACTTGAAAAAACCGCCGAGACAATCCGCGCCGCTGGTGGGCAGGTGACGACCTACCTTGTTGATGTCGCCAATAAGGACGCAGTCTACGGGTTCGCGGATCAGGTTGCGGCCGACATGGGCGGGGCAGACATTGTTCTCAACAATGCCGGTGTCGCACAAATGGCGCGGGTTGAAGACCTGACCTACGACGATTTCGAATGGGTGATGAATATCGATTTCTGGGGCATGGTCTATGGCACCAAAGCCTTCCTCCCCCAGATGCAGGCGAAGGGAGCCGGACACGTTATCAACGTCTCGTCGATTTTCGGTCTGATCGCCGTTCCCACCCAGGCTGCCTATAACTCGGCCAAGTTTGCCATTCGCGGCTTCACCGAAGCATTGCGGCTGGAACTCAAAGACACTGACATCAACGTGTCCAGTGTTCACCCCGGCGGGATCAAAACCAATATTGTTCGCAATGCGCGCTTTTTGCAGAGCACAAGTGTTGGCGAGCGTGAGGAAGCTGTTAGCGGGTTTGATAAACTGGCTCGGACAACGCCGGAAAAAGCGGCGATGACCATCGTGAAGGGCATCAAGAAAAACAAGCCACGCATCCTGATCGGGTTTGATGCCCGTTTGGTTGATTGGGTACAGCGGCTATTACCGACAAGATACGGCTTCATGTTCAAAGGTCAGGCTGAAGATTCTGGCTTTAAACTCGACTAACACTCAGCGCAGGAGGCACCCCATGTTGGTGGTAACCGGAATTATCGAAGTCAGCGAAGACAGCATTGAGGCCGCCCGTGGCCTCATCGGGCCGATGGGGACTGCCAGCCGGGCAGAGGCGGGCTGTCACGCCTACGCATTTTATCAAAACCTGGAAGAGCCCACACAAATCCGCATCTATGAGGAATGGGAAAATCAGGCGGCTCTGGAGGCCCATTTCGCAACCCCTCATATGGCAACCTTTGCTGAAGGGTTGGGCAAGCTCGAACTCAAATCAATGGATGTGGTCAAATTTGACCGTGGAGAAACCTCACCCGTCCGCGGATGAGGCCGTAAACTCTCGCGCCAGAACACGTCGGGCCGCCCGGTCGAAATCAGGATCAAGATAGGGTGCCAGCACGTCAAAGAGCTGAGACATGCCGCTACCCATGTCGGCGCGGACAATCGCGTGGTCGGGTGATGATATTTGGACGTGACGTATCCAGTTACTCCAGATCAGCCAGGTATTGAGTGCTACTGAGCGAAAACCATTGCGCCCGCGTGGCTTGCTCATATTGCCATCTTCAGCCACCTGCCGGGCGATGGCTTCCAGGTTTTTGAGCGCCCAGGCTTGCATCTCCTGATAGCGGCGCGACAGGTCTTCATCACGTCGCAGAAGATTAAGCAGGCCGCCAAATATAAATCGATATTCCCACACGACATCGAAGCTTCGGAGATAGAAGCCTGCAAAGCGGGCCGGGCCGATAGGCGGATCGACATCAACGGTGAGGACATCTCGAAAGGCGCGCTCCAGCCCGTCGAACAGAACGCGGATAATCTCTTCCTTGTTCTTAAAATGATAATAGAGATTGCCTGGGCTGATCCCGAGAGCGTCGGCGATCTGGGTCGTGCCGATCGCCTGCGCGCCATGCGCATTCATCAGCCTACGCGCCTCCTCCAGAATACGGTCCCGATTGTTCATCTGCTCTCCTTGGCTCTGTTCATATCAAAATACGGGCCTTTTCGACAGCGTTGACTTCGTCATTTTTAGAGGTATAACTCTATTTAGAGGTTTTCCTCTAAATAGCTCATCTGGAGGACCCCATGTCTGATGCAATTCTTGACACCTCGTCCCGTATGGTTGTGCGGCGCGTTCCGTTTTCTTACACAGACACGGCCACTGCAGGTACAGCCCCCGGACATTGGAACACCAACAGCCCCGAATTCTCACAGATCGTGAATTCAGCTTCTTTGGCGATGCCCTATCTGGAGCCCTATCTCATCCGCAGCATGCGCGAAGCCCGCAAGCAGATAACCGACCTCGCTCTTCAGAAAGACCTGGATCTTTATGTGGCGCAGGAAGCCACGCATTTTCGCCAGCACAGAAAATTCAATGACACGCTCGCAGCTGCTGGTTATCAGGCCATCGGTCCAATCGAAGACAGGCTTCGTCGTGACTATGAGGTGTTAGGAACCAAGCGCTCTTTGCGTTTCAACCTTGCCTACGCGGAAGGGTTTGAGTCCATGGCGCTGGCCATTGGCCATATGCTTATCGAGGACCGTGTTTTTCTTTTTGGTGACAGTGACCCTGCGGTTGCATCGCTGGTGCTTTGGCATTTTGTCGAAGAGATCGAGCATAAGAATGTGGCGTTTGACGTCTTTGCCCATCTGCATGGCAGCTATTTCTGGCGCATGGTGGGGCTGGTCTACGCGACCTCCCACATTTTCTGGCGCACAGGTCAGGGCTACCGCGCCCTTCTGAAGGAAGATGGCCTGTGGCGCGACCTGAAGAGCCGCCTACGCTTAGCAAAGGTTCTGGTGCGCATCATCAAGAACATTCTGCCGCGATGGTTTCACATCTGGCGGCCCAGCTATCACCCTTCCCAGGTTGCCGATCCCAAATGGGGCCGTGACTGGGCGAAGCTGTTTGACGCCAATCCGGATGGGGCTGCCAATCTCGACACATCCCGTCTCAGAGAAACCGTTCCCGTCGCAGTCCCTTCCTCTGTCGTTGGAACACAAGCACAAAAGGACGGCCTATGACCATCGCCACACGCTCTTCAATCCTCCCTCGCATGCAAACGCTTCTGTTTTTGAACGGCGTTGGACTGTTTACCGTCGGGCTGGCCTTTGGCTGGGTCTGGTTCTTTCATCTGCTGGGGGAAATTGTCTTGTGGCCCTTGCCTATCCAAATAGAGGTGAACATTCCCGGTGATGCTCGGTCGTTCCGGATGGGCCATATGGAGGCCATTACGCAAAGCCTCATGCTCATGGCGTTGGCCTTCGGTGGACAGTTCATGGCACTCAGCAAAAAGGAGTTCACCGCCCTGTTTTGGTCTGCCCTCATCACGGCTTGGCTCTTCACCCTACCGGCCATGGCCAATACCTTCTTTGGGACACGCGGTCTTGCGTTTGGAGGCGGCCCGTTCAAAGAGAGCCTGGCGAATGATGTGATCTTTATTCTGGGTTGGCCGCCCGTGCTCTGCGTCCATATTCTCTTCGGTCTTGCAGCGATTGGCCTTTTCCGTCACTTGAAGACGCAACAGGCCTGAGGCTAAGGATACAGCCTCCAAATAGTAAAGGCCGGGGCGATGAGGGATCGCCACCGGCCTTGGGGCCTCGCCCGATTTTGGGGGAACGGCGAGAGCCTTTAGTGCCACCAGCCGCGCCGGCGGTGATTGGCAACATTGTCGAGCATTTCCTTTTGCTCAGCATCAAGTGTCGCGTAGAAAGTGTCGAAGGCAGGGCGAATGGTCTGCATGACCGTCAGCCCGACACTGATCGCGTCCTCGGCCATTGCGAGGCGCTCGGGCGCTGCAGCCGGTCCTGCATCACGGGCTTCATCAACCCGGGCGCAAAAGGTGGTGATCTCCATCCCGCCGGTGCGAATGGCTGCAATCAGATCATCCCAGCTCGCCTGTTGCTTCGTGGTAAAGCTGACTTCATCGTCTGCGTGTTCGACTAATTCTTCCACAAAATCGTCAATGCCTTCTTCACAATGCTGGGCTGCTGTCGTGGGGGAGCCCCACCAACCGCCGTGGCTTGAGAACCAGGATGCATTTTGAACCGGCGCGTCCTGCGCCGTGGCGGGCGCAACAAAGGCAACCGCCGACACAATCGTCACGAACACGAGGGTCGCGAGAGAATTGACAATGAGACTTTGGGACAAGGACTGAGGTTGACGGGGCATGGGGCTCTCCTGGATGAGTGCGCGGGGATTAAAGGCTTGCTCGTTCCCCTAATCTGGACGCATGGAGCCCCAAAATCCTCTCTCCACGGTATCGAATTGTAACAGTTCGTTTCGGTTTCCCCTCCTGTTACGGCCGGTTACAAAATTCTCACTCAAACGGGGCTCAATTGGACTAAATTCAGCTCATGAGTAATTTGCCCCATCTTCTGGTGGTCGACGATGACCGCGAGATACGTGATCTTCTGAAACGCTTCCTCACCAAGCACGGTTTCCGTGTAACCGTGGCGGAGGATGGTCCCTCATGCATGGCTGCAGTCGAGGGGGGGCATTTCGATCTCGTCATTCTTGATGTGATGATGCCGGGAGAAGACGGGCTGAGCGTCTGTCGTCGCTTGCAGGCAAATCATACCCTGCCGGTCATCATGCTCACCGCCATGGGAGATGAAACCGACAGGATCATTGGCCTTGAAATTGGCGCGGACGATTATCTGCCAAAACCATTCAATCCACGCGAACTACTGGCGCGCATCCGCGCGGTGCTGCGACGGTCTCCTCCCACCCGTGATGCCCCCGCATCTGGTGAGTGCTATCATTTTCAAGGATGGAATCTCGACCCCCGATCGCGCACCCTCATAGATCCAGAGGGGGCGGCCGTCGAACTCACCTCCGGCGAGTTTGATCTGTTGCTCGCTCTCACCAAACGCCCTAACCGTGTCCTCTCACGAGACCAGCTTCTCGACATTACAAAGGGGCGCGAAGCGATGCCCTTTGACCGTAGCATCGACGTGCAACTCTCCAGGCTGCGGCGAAAAATAGAAGAAGACCACAAGGCCCCACAGTTCATTAAAACCATTCGTGGGGGCGGTTACATGTTTGCAACGGACGTGGAACGCCGATGATCCGCAGACGTCACCGACATCGGCGACATGGAAAGCCGCACTTTAAAAGTCGTCTGCGCGGAAAAATGCGTCGCATTACGCCGCCGGGCCTGGCCGGACGGATCATTCTTTTTGTCGTCGGTATTCTGCTTGTGGTGCAGGTGGTCGGCTGGATATTTGGCGACGATGACGGCTGGCAAATTGATGAGCCCCAGGAAGTTATTGCCGAACAGGTGATTGCGGCCACACATTTGCTCGACAAAGCACCTCCTTCTGAACGCGGAGCGATTTCTGCCGCGCTCAGTGGTGTTCTCATGCAGGTTGAAATCGATGATGAACCGGGCCCTGCAAAATTCCACGGCCGAGATCTGGAAGACATCCAAGACGAGGTGAATGACCTCTTGTCACCCCTTGAGGGGCGTGCCATCAGGGTTGGCTATCGCGGCGAGTGGGGCTGGGACGGTGTGATTGTCCTGTCAGTTCAGTTGCTGGATGGCGATTGGGTGATCTACCGTTTTCCCATTCGCACATTTTCCTATTACGATCAGGATAGGTCCGGCTGGGGGACTGCGTTCTTCTGGATATTTGTTATTGGGGCCATCTTCTGGTTCTCCAATCGTCTGGCGCGACCGATCCGAACTTTTGCAGACGCTGCCGACCGGCTGGGCCGTGACATCAATATTGCCCCCCTCCCGGTCACGGGCTCTCGTGAGCTCAGACGGGCCGCCACCGCGTTCAATAATATGCAGACACGCATTCAACGCATGATTGACGACCGGGCCCTGATGCTTGCAGCCATCGCCCATGATTTGCGCACAGTGCTTACACGGCTACGGCTGCGGGCTGAATTTATTGAGGACATCGAGCAGCAGAACAAAGCTGCCGCTGACATTGAAGAGATGCAGGCCATGCTGGATGCGGGCCTTGCCTTCGCCCGTGGCGAAACAGAAGTGGAGGAGCGCCGGACTATCGACCTTGCAGCGCTGGTTCGCAGCCTGACGGAGGATTTTTCCAAGACGGATGGTCCTGCACACTATTTTGGCCCCGATCACCTCCCTTTCCGCTGTGGCCCCAATGAGATGCGCCGCGCTGTTTCAAACCTGATCCGCAATGCCATCGTCTATGGATCAAAGGCCGAGGTTCACCTGACCCGGGGAGCGCAAGGAATTGCGGTAAGCATTACCGATGAGGGACCGGGCATTCCCACCGACCTGCATGAGAGCGTGTTCCAACCCTTTTTCCGTGTGGAAAATTCCCGGAACCGGGAGACCGGGGGCACGGGCCTTGGGCTTGCCATCGCCCGGACAATTGCCCGGCGGCATGGCGGTAACATTGAACTCAAAAATGGTCCTGAGCGTGGGTTGACAGCTACCTTGACGCTTCCTTCCTCCCCGACCTGACATCCTCTGGTGTCAGATTTTGCGGGCGCGGGCCGGATCGCCTAGAATAGGGCATCCGCCATTTTTCAAGGAGCCTCTCCCCCAATGACAAGCACCTCCGCCCTTATCGGTCCTGGCCCCACGTCACACACGTATTTCTCCCAGCGCCTGCGGCTCCATTATGTCGATTGGGGCAATGAGGAGGCAGAGCCGCTCCTGCTCATTCATGGCGGGCGCGATCATTGCCGAAATTGGGATTGGGTGGCTCAGTCCTTTCGCGACACGCATCACATTATCGCGCCGGATCTTCGCGGTCATGGTGACAGCCAATGGATGATCGGCGGCACCTATGATCTGACCGATTTCGTGTACGACATTGCGCAACTCATTCACCAAAAGAAACTGAACCCGGTGACGATCATCGCCCATTCGATGGGCGGGTCAGTCGCCCTGCGGTATGCAGGTCTCTATCCGGAGACAGTGAAAAAGCTTGTCGTTATCGAGGGGCTTGGCCCGTCGCCCAAAATGATCGAAGACCGCATGAAGACGCCTATCTATGAGCGTACCGCCCAATGGGTAGAGCAGATGCGCAAGCTCTCAAGCCGCCTTCCCCGGCGCTACGACAGCGTGCTGGATGCCTTCAAGCGGATGCAGGACGAAAACCCCCATCTGTCGCCAGAACATGCCCGGCACTTGACGGTGCATGGGGTCTCTCAGAATGAAGATGGCACCTATAGCTGGAAATTCGACAATTACGTCCGGGCCTTTTCGCCCAACGGGTTCAACCCGGAAGAAACACGAGAATTTTGGGCACGGATCACCTGCCCTACACTCCTCATCCGCGGGACAGAGAGCTGGGCAAGCGACCCCTTAGAAGATGGTAGAGCCAAGCACTTTGCAAATGCCCGTGTTGAAAGCATCGAGAAGGCCGGTCACTGGGTTCATCATGATCAGTTGGGCGTGTTTCTCGATATGACGAAGGAATTTCTTGCAGATTAGTGCAAGGAGGCCTTTGTGGGCACCGCGGCTGCATTGTTCCCGACCCGGGCAACGGGCATGCGGACAGTGACCGTGGTCCCCTGACCTTCCACACTGGCAATCTCAAGACGTCCACCGTGTGCTTCCACCAGCGATTTGGTGATGGCGAGCCCCAGGCCTGTTCCTTCGAACCTTCGGGCCAAAGAATTGTCAGACTGGGTGAAGGGCTGGGTCATTTTGGTGATCTGTTCCGCTGGAATGCCGATGCCCGTGTCCTTCACGATGATAGATAGACCAGAGAACTCATCGATGGCCGCAGAGAGATCAATACGCCCATCGACGGGTGTAAACTTAATGGCGTTCGAGAGCAGGTTGATCATGATTTGCCGGAAAGACCGCTGGTCTGCCAACAGTTCGGGGAGTTGATCTGAGGTGCGCATAAATATGGGGGCGTGTGCTGCCGTGGATTTCGGCCCTGATTTTTCAGGAGCTGCCCTGTCCTGAGCCCAGGCGAGCTCCTCTTCAACATCCAGCCATTCGTCATCAAGTTCCAATTCACCGGATTCGATACGGGAGATGTCGAGAATATCATTGATGACGGAGAGCAAATGCCTGCTGGAGTCATGAATGCTCCCCATATAGTCCAGATAGCGCTCATTCTCGACAGGCCCAAACATCTGGTCCTTCATTATTTCGGAAAACCCGATGATGGCATTCAAAGGCGTGCGAAGCTCATGGCTCATATTTGCCAGGAACAATGATTTGGTTTTGTTGGCGGTCTCTGCCGCTTCCAGCGCTTCGTGAAGGTGCTCCTCCGACTCTTTGTTCGCTGAAATATCGCGCACCATGCCGATGAAAAAGAGCTCTTCGCCGATGCGCATTTCTGTCACCGACAATTCCATCGGGAAATTGCTGCCGTCTTTCCGGCGCCCCTTTCCCTCACGCGGACCAAGTGACACCAGTTTGTCCAGACCCCAGGATCGGCCCCTAGGGTTTGATGACCGGGAAAGGGCCAAAATCACAGAGTCGGGTAGGAGAATACCAATACCGCACCCAATCAGTTCGTCGGGCTGGTAGCCAAATACCTTCGCAGCCGCAGGGTTTGCCGATTGGATAACACCATTTTCGTCCGTAGAGAAAATTCCATCGGCCACGCTTTGCATCATTGTTCGAAGTCGAATTTCGCCAGCCTGCAACCGCTCTTGGGCGATCAATTGTTGCGATATGTCGCGGATGCTCACAAAGAGTGCAGGTTCTCCCGAGACTTTCTTGATACGTCTCCAGCCACATAGAACGTGATGGTATGTCCCGTCTGGATGGCGTAGCCGTACCTGCCCCTCAGGACGGCGTTCAGGGTTGGCAGCGGAGTCAGCAGCCAGCTCGCAGAACATCTCTACATCTTCCGGGTGCACCAGGTCTGTCAGATGTTGACCGACAAAGGTTGATGCTGCATCGCCCAACCATTCGTGAAATCCTGGTCCTAGGAATACGGCTTTGGTTTCAAAATCAACGATCGCAATTGCGTCATCTACAGCGGTGATCAGGGTCCTGTAGTGCTCCGTCGTATTGTCCAAATCGCGCCAGTAGCGCGTCATGCGGCGTGTCAGGGTCGTCCAGTCACGGGTGACGTCGCCAAATTCATCAAGCGACATGGGCACCAAGTCGATGATGGCGTCCGGGTCTTCCAGAACGGTGAGGGCCTGAGTCCGCAATTTTTTCAACGGACCAAAACTTTGATTGAAACTGTATTGCGCGAAGAMGGCGATTRGCAGAGAGAGCGCAAACAGTCCCGCCCAAATCACAAACATCTCCACGCCCATATTGTCCATGCGATGTCCGAAATATAGGATGAGACCGGTATTCACGACCAACGGCATGACGATACACAGCGCCATAACTTTCATGCGTAGGGAGAAAAAATGCGCCCGACATCCGCGCGGTGCAAAAAACCGCCCAACAAGATCGGAAAAGACATAGAGCGCGATGAGCACGACCACGGCCGCCGGGGGCGCTACACCGATAAGGGCAAACAGATATTCGCTCAACGACAGTGTCGTATCTGTCTGAGCTTCAATACTGACATAGACGACGGCAGGACTGGCCAGCGCGTAGAGTGCGAACAGGCCCGCAAAAATGTGAGGAAATCGCGCGATGCGGATTTCGGCTTGCTGTCGACCTTCATCCTCCCCAGTGTCGGCCAGAGCGACAGCGCCGCCCATGTAGCGGCTGAGAAAGGTGTAACCGATCACCACACCCGCAACCGTATAAACACCGGTTAGGTGCTGCAGAGTGCGCATCAGGTCGACCCCGGTATAATCTGTTAGCAAGCCGATAATCAGAAATGATGTTGCGAGAGGCAACAACCAGGCAGCCAAGAGCCCGGCCTTAAACCGCCGTAGAAACTCCGCCTCGGTCATGAAAGTTGCATTCGCCATGGATAGTGCTGCGCCCGCTCCCGCGTTCGCATGCTCAAATGAGCACGCATCCATGACAAAATATGGGAAAAGGGGTTAAAGGCGGCATAAGGCGCAAGACTTTCTTAGCCATATTTTCGCGCAGAAACGCTGACGCTTCTACGAAATTAACGTGGCGTCAACGATCATTACCAGACCCTTACCAGAACCCGGGCCAACACCCCGCACCGTCACTCGACGAGCGCCTTCTGCACACTTTTTCCACTGGGCGAAGTCACGTCGTAATCGTAGATCCAGTCGAACGGTTTGTTCAAAATACCCGGCACTAATTTTGCGGCCAGCCACATGGGACCATAGGTTGCCAGCTTTCCGGCCAAGGCCCCTTTGTGAAACCGTTTGGCGTTTGCCCGTGCCGCCATCTGAACCCGGCCCGTTCTCTTTGATCGTTCTACTTCGTAGGCGACGAAAGCGGCTTTTGGATCCTTCAGCTCGCTCAGCCAAGTGGCCAGGCTCCAAGCGTCTTCGATGGCCATACAGGCACCCTGCGCCATAAACGGAAGCATGGGATGGCAGGCATCCCCCAGCAATGTCACGCGACCCATGGTCCAGTTTTTGAGAGGATCGCGATCAAAGAGAGCCCATTTGAAGCAGGCCTGTTCGTCACCAGCCTCTATCAATGTGTGGATTGTTTCGCACCAGGGAGCGAAATCACGTCTCAGCTCTGATAGGTCTCCCGCCTCTAACCAGCCTTCTACCTGCCAGTCGCGCCGCTCAATCACCCCGACGAAGTTCACCAACTCCCCACCGCGCACATAATAGGTAACGGCGTGTCCCTGCGGTCCCGTCCAGACAGTCGCGTGAGGGGAGATAAGGTCGGAGGGTATTTTTTTGGTCGGCACAAGCAGTCGCCACGCCACATTGCCGGTGAACCGGGGATGCTCCACCCCAAACAGGCCTTCGCGAATGACAGAATGAATGCCGTCTGCGCCGATCAGCGCCTCTCCGCTGGCATGCGTCCCGTCAGTCAGAGAGACCGTGACGCCTGCCTCATCGTCTACGAATGCCTCAACAGTGGCCCCTAGCCTCAAATCAATCAAAGGACTTTGGCTTACAGCAGCGGCCAATATCCGATGCAGATCCGCGCGGTGGACGTGATAATACCAAGCGCCGTAGCGGTCGAACGCGACCTGTCCCAACGGATTCGAAAAAATCACCCGGCCCGTGTCGCCGAGGCGCAATGTCGCTGCCTGTGGTTTAAAACCGATCTCGTCGAGGGCTTTGCCGAGGCCAAGCTTCTCCAAGACCCGGGTTCCATTGGCCGCGATCTGAAGCCCCGCGCCAACTTCTCCCAGCTCCGGGCTGCGTTCAAAAATCGAAACGCGGAAGCCTTTTTCGGCCAAGGCAAGGGCCGCCGTCAGGCCTCCAATGCCTGCGCCCGCAACAAGTATATGCATTGTTTTGATTATCGGCTTTGCCTCATCACCTTGCCTGAAATTGCGCCGGCTCCTTGAGCACAAGAATATCACATGGCATCCCCTGCGTCAGAATAGGAAGCCGTGAATGGACAATGTGCCACATCACAGGCAGCAATTGATTGCCTTTGTCAGCCCCCATATGATCGCCGGACCTTCCCAGTAAGGACCCGCTCATGACAGATGCAAACGATATTCTGACGGATACCATCACGGCACTGGTTCCGCCTTTGCTCCATGCGCTGGAAGGGCTCACTTTCATCGCGCGGTATCTGCACCCCCCGCAGCTGGAGCAAGTCATCGCCCATGTTGGCAAGGTGGATGGGGCCGTGCAGGAGGGGCTCACTGTGTTTCAGGCAGCCCCGTGGCCTGCCGACCTTGCCTCTTTCAAGGAGCGGCTGGAACGCGCCGCTATTTCAACGATCCGTGCCTACGAAGAGTTACGCGCCGCGCTGGACAGCGACAATGGGATCATGGCTGCTTACAAAGCTCTGCGCCACAGCACCCGGGCGCTCGAAGCTCTCTACCCGATCGCCATGCATTTGCCGCCGGTGAGCCGGTTCTTTCTTGAGGATGCCCAGCGCGACGACAAAGATCTTCTCGCAGGCCTTGCCGCCGAGCCCGGAGAAGGCTCGACCGTGGGTGTCCACCATTTTGGAAACGACAAACGGGAGCGTGGCGGCTTTTCGCTCTACGTGCCGGAGAATTACGATCCCGCCCGGGCTTATCCTGTTATTTTTGCTCTGCATGGCGGCAGTGGTCATGGTCGAGATTTCCTGTGGTCATGGCTCAAGACGGCGCGCAGCCGCGGTGCGCTGCTCATCAGCCCCACGTCGGTCGGGGGAACGTGGTCGTTGATGGGGCCTGACGAAGACAGTGCCAATTTTGAACGCATGATCGCCCATGTTTCCGACACATGGTCCATCGACCGCACGCGCCTGCTGCTCACGGGCATGAGCGATGGGGGAACGTTCACCTATGTGCAGGGACTGACAAGTCAGTCACCGTTCACCCATCTGGCGCCCGTCTCTGCAAGCTTTCATCCCTTCCTGCTCGAGATGGTTGATCGGCAGCGCTTGGAAGGTTTGCCGATCTATCTGGTCCATGGGGCGAAAGACTGGATGTTTACGGTCGATATTGCCCGGACCGCCCACCGGGCGCTCGCCGGTGGCGGGGCGGATGTTGTCTACCGCGAGATTGCTGATCTTTCGCACACTTACCCCCGCGATGAGAATGCGCACATCATGGAATGGTTCCTTGACGGCAAACGTCCCGCCGAAGTACCGGAATGATCCTTCCGATCTCAGGCAGATGCACTTGATTTTAAGCCGACGCACTGGGTCGAGCAGATACAGCCTTATGCCAGCGGCGTAAATTTTCTTGGGCCTCTGTCGGCTCGATCTTCACCCATTTTGCAAAGTCGACCAGGACAAGCGCTGTAATATCGGCGTAGCTGTAACAATCGATGGCCACGAAATCGCGCCCCTTTAGCCGATCATTCAGCGTATCCATGAAGGCTGTCAGACGCGCATGCCCCCGTTCGGCCAATTCTGGAATTTGCTTGAAATTGATGGGTCCGGTCGTTGCCCGGTCCACCATGCCTTTCGAGGTATTGCGCAATGTCTCCGCAGCTGCTGACAGGCCCTCTGCCACAACGCGCGCATTCCAATTGGCCACGAGACCTTTTTCCGCTGGTGTCACGCCGAGCAACGGTGGCTCGGGGTACGCGGCTTCGAGATAGGCTGCAATACCGTCATTCTCTGTCAGGACCGTTCCATCCTCTAACTTCAAGGCGGGGACAGTACAGGCCGGGTTGATCTTGCGAAAACCATCTGACAATTGCTCCGCACTTCCCAGATCCACTTGCACATTGTCGTAAGCAACCCCCTTCTCCGCAAGAAAGATACGGGTGCGACGCGGACTAGGCGCCAATGCAAAATCATAAAGCGTTATGGTCATGGGAGATCTCCGTCATTGGCGCCCAAATAGCGCTGTGGAATTTCTGATGCGCTCAACCTACGCGAAAATTTCAGTCCACAATATCCTTTAGAGACCACCAGCCTTGGTCTCGATATTGAGCTGGCCTGCAAGGCCTGCGTCACGATGCGCTTCTATTTCCTGATACTTGGGCGACATTGTCATTTCGAGCATGACTTTGCGCGAGGGGTATTGTGCCAGGGCGATCATGTCCCAATCGTTCTCCACTTCACCAATCAACGTCAGAGTGACCGCACCGCCATATATCATTTTGCCGCCGAGTTCTTCGATTAGCTGGCTGACTGCAATGCCATAGCGTTGGTATGCCTCCTTGCCACTCAGACCCGGATCACGGCCATCTTCATATTGTGCCTTCTCATGGAATTTGAGTAGGTTGACCATGACAATGGGACCCTCGACACTGCCACTTGTCCATTCTTTGATTTGCTCTTCATTTGGGAGCATCGCATTTTCAACCTTCATTTTTTCTCTTCCCTGATTTATTGACTGAATTCAATCTATGGATATCGCGCCTCACATATGTCTGGCGGCCAAAGTTTATTTTTGACACTATACGTGCCATTAGTTATATTCGTCTAGAGAAAGACACTTGCACGTCCATCAATGGAGACTTCTCGTTTGACATCACATGCCGGTTCAAAAGAGAGCCCGTCTGCGCAACGCGTCGATGGGCGGCTGGGTCGCAGCACGCGCACACGCGCGGCGATCGTCGATGCCCTTGTCGGGCTCGTTAGCGAGGGCAATCTCATGCCGACAAGTGAAGAGGTCGCTGCGAAGGCACACGTGGGGCTACGCACGGTCTTTCGTCACTTCGAAGATATGGAAATGCTCTACCAGGAAGTGAACCAGGCTGTGCAGACCTCGGTTATGGCGTCGTTCACCCTGGGTCCTATCGCCGGTGACCTGGAGCCCAGACTGCGGACACTGCTGCTGCGCCGAAGCGTCTTGTTTGCGCGACTTCAGCCTTTCGTTGCCTCGACTATTGCGCGCAAATGGCGCTCGCCCTTTCTTCAGCGCTCCCACAAGCTTTTCACCGAGCTACAATGGACCTACCTGCTGGACAGCCTGCCGGAGGTGGCAAGCTTGAGCCCGGCGCTTCAGACCGCCATTAATCAGATCACTTCCTTCGATAGCTGGAACCGCATGCGCCACACTCAAGAGTTGAGCCCAAAATTGATTGAGGACGCGCAGGTTGAAGGCGTTTTGGCAATCTTGAAAGCATCAGACATCTGACACTAAAGCCTTGTTCTCTTGGGCTTCTCTCGGACCCCCTTTTTTCTAAATTCCGACATACGGAATTAGATCAAGATGACGTTGCGACGCCCTCRCGAGCGCCTAAAAGGTAAGMTTRGATCGRTCTGGCTCSGTTGCGGAAATGAACCTCCGACGCGGGACCGTTTGCTATTGGGTAATTGAGGGGAACACAATGTATCTACGAACYGCCAAGAAGACGCTCACCGGYGCKGCTRYWGCATTTRCACTTTGCATTGGATCTGGCGCTGCGATGGCTGCCGATACTCAATTGCTCTGGGGCGACACGCATCTTCATACGTCTTACTCGTTCGATGCCTACCTCAACCGAAACATGACGGCCGACCCGGACACCGCGTATCGATATGCCAAAGGGCTTCCGGTCATTAATCCAGGTCACGCAGGCCGGGTTCAGATCGACACGCCGCTCGATTTCCTTGTTGTCGCCGACCACGCCGTTATGCTGGGCGTTATGCGTCACATCTATGATCGAGGCATCCCGACCGAGGGGATGGGGGTCGTTGAACGGGTGCGCGCCTGGTTCGCACAGCGTTGGATCCGTGGCGTGATTGACGATGATGAAGGCATGTCGGCGTTTGCCTCCTTCCTGCCCAAACCCCAACCCGTTGAAGAGGCGGCTGCCACACCACTTACAGCAGGGGCCCTTCCCGGTGCCGATGTCATGGCGCGGACCAGCTGGCAAGAAACCATCCGGATCACCGACAGTCACAACGAACCCGGCACATTTACCAGCTTTATCGGGTGGGAATGGAGCTCCATTCCCGGCGGTGCCAACATGCACCGGGTCGTCTTCACGCCTGACAATGTAGACGTTGCCAGCCAGTTCCAGCCGTTCAGCACCGCAGACAGCGCCTATCCCGAAGACCTATGGGCCTGGCTTGATGAAACATCTGAGCGCACAGGCGCAGAGTTTGTTGCTATTCCGCACAACTCGAATATCTCCAAAGGATACATGTTCTCCGAAACATCCCTGAGAAGCGATCCCTTTACGGCAGAGACCGCCCGGACGCGCATGGAGTGGGAAACGGTTGCGGAGATCACCCAGTTCAAAGGGGATTCTGAAACGCATCCGTCGATTTCGCCGGACGACGAGTTCGCTGACTTCGAAACCTATAGTCACTATATCCAGCAGAACGCCCCGGCCTACGATCCAGGCGAGGGGGATTATATTCGGTCCGCCCTGATGACTGGTCTGGAACTGGAAAACAAGATTGGCGTGAACCCCTTCCAGTTCGGTGTGGTCGGTTCAACCGATAGTCACACGGGACTTTCTTCTGCTGAAGAACCAAATTTCTGGGGTAAATTCCCGCGAGACACCACGCCTGAAGGCAAAAGAGCCGGATGGCGAACAGGCGGTGACGGCGGTGGACCCAATGGTTGGTCCATGTCGGCCTCCGGTCTTGCAGCTGTCTGGGCTGAAGAGAACACACGCGAGTCTATTTTTGCCGCTTTCCGGCGCCGGGAAGTTTACGGCACCACAGGGCCTCGCATTGCCGTTCGCTTTTTTGGCGGTTGGGACTTTGATGCAGCTGCTGCCGACGCGGATGATCTAGCCGATATCGGCTACACAAATGGCGTGCCCATGGGCAGTGACATGACAGCAGCCCCAGAAGGCAAAGCACCGACATTCCTGCTGCGTGCCACCAAAGACCCGAAGTCTGGAAATCTTGACCGGGTGCAGATCATCAAAGGTTGGGTTGATGCGAGCGGAGAAGCTCAAGAACGGGTCTATGACGTGGCCTGGTCGGATGGTCGTGTACGGGGATCGGATGGGAAAGTGCCAGCGGTCGGCAACACTGTCGACATCACCACCGGTAATTACACAAACACCATTGGCGTGGCTGAACTCTCCGCCGTCTGGGAAGACCCGGATTTTGATGCCAGCCAGAACGCTTYCTACTACGCCCGCGTTCTGGAAATACCAACGCCACGGCATTCCCTGTTCGACGCACTGGCTCTGAACATTGATGTTGCTGAAACCGGGCACCCTGCAACCATCCAGGAACGCGCTTACTCTTCTGCGATTTGGTACAAGCCTTGATCGCGTAGCGCTGAACGATATTCCTTACCGGATATTCTTGTTCGAGGGAGGGAGGGGTGGYCTCSGTARAGTTCGRGKGAGRCCRCCCCTTTTTNTGNWYCTGCMCTAARYGACRAAAGCKGCAACCCGTTCSAGYGTCCARAARGCGGCGAGAGTTCCCACGACATAGCCAACTGGCTTCATAAAATCTGCGGACACTATGGGTCCCCGTGTGCTGGTGCCCATCCCGATCAGACGGGACACGATGGCGAAGCCTGCAATTAGGACGAGGATGAAACTTATCTGGCCAACCTCGACACCGAGATTGAAAAAGAGAAGGGCCAAGGGGACCTCCGTCTGAGGCAGACCTATCTCCCCTAGTACAGCCGCAAAACCAAATCCGTGCAGCAGCCCAAACCCGCTGGAAATCAAAATCGGGTAGCGCCAGGTGAGGCTTTCGCGCCCCGGCCGCACAAGTTCGGCGGCAACAAAGACAATCGAAAGCGCAATGACGGCTTCAAGCGGTGCCACTGGCACACGCACAACCTCCAGTGCTGCAAGCGCTAGTGTAACCGAATGGGCAAGCGTGAAGCCGGTGATTATGACCAGCACACGCCGGAAAGTACCGGCGAGTAACAACAGACAGACAACGAATAGAAGATGGTCGTAGCCCGACATTATGTGCTCGAAGCCGAGGACCAGATATTCCCCTGCCACACTGCCAGCGTTTTCAGCGGGGGGAATGGTAATTGTCTTTTCGCTTGGCCCCCTTCGGATAATTTGCACTTCGCCCGACGGGCGGATGACCCGAACCAGAGACGATACCGAGGGATTTCCTCGGGGGTACGTGATCTCAAGGGCCAAGGGGGTTGCAAGGTCAGAACAATGAAAGAGGCCCTGCCCAACATTACCGCCGAACGTGCCCACTGTTTCGGGCTGTAAAATTTTCTCACATGTCTGGGGTAGCTGAATTTGGGGTCTGTTTGCCCGGTCTATGGTTGCAGGAACACGCCACTTTAGAAAAACAGCGCCCCCTTCCCGCTCTTCTATCTCGATGAACAAAGGACGGCCTTCATGAGCCGATGTGGTCTGATAACTCACCGTGAGTACTGCAATGCTCATGACCAGTCCGACGACAAGCCGGGATAGGTCCCTCATTGCGCGGCCCCCGTGTCCAGATCAATCACCAGATCATAGCGTGCCATAATTTTGCCGATCGCGACTTCCAGCTCCTCTTCGCGGCGTTGCCGCAAGGCATCCTCGCGCACACGGCCACGCACATCGCTCAACTCAGGCACGCGCCCCTGTGTCACTGATGTGACCATGACAAGGTGCGCACCATACGGGGAAATGAAAACGCCCTTCCAGTTGGCAGCATCGGCGGGCAATGCAAAAACCGCCTCAGCCAACTCGCGGCCAAAATGGCTCGCGACAAAAGCCGGTGTGCGTTCCACGTAGTTCAGGTGAAACGGAAAACGGTCGCCATGGCCTGGTGCCTGCGAGAAGAGCACATTTTCCGCGTTCAAATTCTCCAGGCCTGCTTGGGCAAGCGCCACGGTTTCTGTCCCGTGCTTCGTCTTATCAAAAAAGACGTGGGTGAATGTGATGGAGGGATCGACGTAATAGGTCTGCTGGTTTTCTTCAAAATAGGTCGCGAGTTCTGCCTCGCTGACTTCCACGGCGGCACTTGAGAACCCCTCCGCCAGAAATTCAACTTTCTGGATGAGGCGACGACGGATCACATAATCGTCTTCCTCAAGGCCCAGAGTGAGTCCTTCGCGGTACAACACTTCTTCTCGCACATATTCTTCCACAAGCTGATCGCGCTCTGCCTGCTTCAAGGCGGCAAGGCGGGTTTCGGCCATTGCCCTGTCAAAATTACGTGTGCGGTACTGAATGAATGTCAGCAGTGTCTCGCGATCAACATGGATACGCGTATCCCATTGCGGCGCTTTGTCGCTCCCCACAAGGGCATAGAGCGCGAACAGTAGAACGCCCAGTGCAGTGAAATGAATGAGAGGATCACGGTAAAAAATTTTCATGAAAAATCGAGGCCCAGCAAGAGAATGGTCAATGTTCTCATAGCAGGAACAGCAATGCGCGCCTAGCAAACATGCTTAGTCTATTGGTCATACCTGCCCATAGAAGCAGCAGAAAGGGGGACTTTCCGACCCCTATCCACACGACATAACGCCAGTCTTCTCCCACACCCCACATCCGCCCTTTTAAGAGATCGAGACTCGATAACGAAGGCTTCATTTTATGGCTGAATACTCAACACCTTCCCCGTCAAAATACGGACAGCGCAGCGGTAACCATGGCTACAACACGACAAAAAAGAGAAAACAAAGAGATCGCGATAGACCTCGGTATCGCGCTGGTGATCCTCGTTGTCGTTTCGTCATACTTCATCGTTCACGATGTTTTCGAGCGATGGATAGCCTACACACAGCAATATGAACAATGGGAACTTGATGAGTTCTTTGCCATCTTTGTGGCCCTCCTCATCACCGGAGTGGTTCTGGCGTGCCGACATATATTTGTGTTGGGGGAACTTTTGAGAGATCTCGAGGCCGCCCATAAGCACATCGCCCTGCAGGCAAGTATCCAGACCCAGCAAGAAAAACTAGCTGCGCTTGGCGAACTCTCTGGCGGGATGGCGCATGAAATGAACAACGCCCTCCAACCCGTGTTGGGCTTGGGAGAGCTGGTCAGAGACGGGTTGAAGGAAAGTGGCAATCAAAACCACTTCGAATATATGGAGCTGATCCTGGGCAGTGCTGCTCATGCCCATCTGATCATTGATAATGTTCTGAACTTTACCCGCGACAAAAATATCGAAATGACGCGCCACGACGCCTTTGAAATTCTTCTGGAGACATTGTCCTTCAGCAAAAGCATTATGCCGACGATGATCGTCTTCAATATTTCCAGCCCGGATGAAAACGAAGCCCGGGGCGTCTTTCTTGAGTGCGACAAAACAAGTCTGATTCAGATTTTTGTGAACATCACCAAAAATGCCGCAGATGCTATGGATGGCGAAGGCACTATTGACATCAGCCTGACACAAGGTGCAATGCCACATTCTCCTTATACCCCTGCGGTCTGCATCTCTATTTCAGACACAGGTTGCGGTATGGACGAAAGAATCACGAAGAAAATTTTTGATCCCTTTTTTACGACCAAAGACATGAGTGAAGGGACCGGGCTTGGTCTCTCCTCCGTTCTGGGGCTGGTCAAAATGCATGATGGGGAAATCAGTCTTCGCAGCACACCGGGTGTGGGCACCACATTCACGCTGCACTTTCCGACTATCCGCAACAACACATAAAACAACTAGAGGTAACTGACATGTCGGTGTTACTGGTGGAAGATGATCGCAATGTTCGGGCGACAGTCAAATCGATGTTGCGCGAAATTGGACTTCAAGACATTTACACGTGCTCGAACGGGGCCGACGCTCTTCGGTTTTTCGAGGAAGAATCGAGTGAAGTCCGGCTGATTATTTGTGACTGGAATATGCCTCAGAAAACCGGAATTGAATTTCTGAGGGAAATCCGGCAATCGCATCCTGAGTTACCCTTTTTGCTGATCACCGCACGGGCAGACCAGGAATCCGTCATAGCCGCAAAAGATGCTCATGTTACCGACTATCTTCGAAAGCCGTTCACGCTTGCGGACTTGAAGTCCAGAGTAACCCATATCCTCTCCCACATGGATGACGACCTGATAGGCGTCACCCCGTAGTAGTTCTTCGTAAAAATCGTGGCATACTGACGGCAACACCCTGACAAGGGGTACTTGAAGAAATAGCTTTGGTGTCTGCGAAAAATGTCGAGTGAGCCTGCGCATCCCAAAACCACCCTTGTGCGACGGCTCTCCGTTCCCCTGCTCGTGCTTTATGGGCTGGGCGTCACGATCGGTGCAGGCATCTATGTTCTCATTGGCGAGATTGCTCATCGAGCCGGAGTCTATTCGCCTTATGCCTTTATGGCAGCCGCCATTCTGATCGCCCCAACCACCTATTCTTTCTCCAAACTTGTTGCACGATTTCCTGTGAGTGCGGGTGAAGCCCGTTATGTCGTCGAAGGGTTCAGGCTGAACTGGCTGGGAATTCTTGTCGGGCTGATGGTGGCGCTGGCGGGCATTGTGTCGACGGCAACCCTCTCGGTTGGCAGCATCGGATATTTGCAGATGTTCGTGGATATCCCAGCACCTCTCATGATCATTGTCATCATGGTTCTGTTTTCAGGCCTGGCGATTGTCGGGATCAAAGCCTCTGTTACGGCGGCGGCCATTTTGACGCTTGTTGAAATCGGCGGGTTGGTTGCCCTCATCTGGGCGGGCGTTTTGGTCGATACACCCGCCATCATGGATGGGCTGCGCGCGCCCTTCGTGAATTTTGACATAAGCGCCATTGGGCTGATCGCCTCCACCTCCGTGATCGCGTTCTATGCCTTTATCGGCTTTGAAGACATGGTGAATGTGGCCGAGGAGGTGAAGGACCCGGCACGGAGCTTCCCGATTGCCATTGCGGTGACCCTTGGGGTGACAATGGTGCTCTATTTTCTGGTCAGCACTGTTGCTGTCTCTCTTGTGGGGGCTGAAGCACTCGGCCAGTCCAATGCCCCCATCACGCTTGTTGCGGAGCGCACCGGCGTGCTCTCCCCCACACTGCTATCAGCCATCGGGGCTCTGTCTGCGTTGAACGGGATACTCATCCAGATCATCATGGCATCGCGGGTGCTTTATGGGCTCTCCCGACAGACTAAACTGGCCACTCCCTTTTCTTACGTTAGTGCGCGCACCCACACGCCCATTGTCGCCACTATGGTCGTGGCAGGAATTTCTCTTCTTCTAGCGCTTCTGTTTCCGTTGGCGGGCCTGGCTGAAGCAACATCACGCATTACTTTCGTGATCTTTATTCTTGTCAACGGGGCCTTGGTTGCCCTCACCCTTCGCGAGGCGAATTGGCAGATCCGCGACATCGCATCATGGACCCCGGTCATTGTTCCGACCTTTGGCGCATTCGGCACTGTGGGCCTGATGATTGTTTCTCTGCTCTAAATGGGGGAACGCCCAATTGTTCGATGCCGGTTGTTCGCCTATTCTCTTGCTTGCACAAGCCCCACCCATTTGGCGACGAAGGAACACTGAGTAATGATTTTTGGGAGTGACAATCAGTCGGGAGCCTCGGAGCGCGTGTTGGAAGGGCTGATGGAAGCTTACCGCAGCCCGGCCCCGGCCTATGGCAGAGACCCTCTATGCCAGGCGGCGAAAGAAAAACTGAAGGAGGTTTTTGACACGGACCTCTCTGCTTTCTTTGTGATGAGCGGCACGGCTGCAAACACGCTAGCGCTCTCCACCCTGGTACAACCTTGGGAGGGCGTGGTTTGTTATCATCAGGCGCATCTTCTGCTGGACGAGTCGACCGGGCCCTCCTTGATGACGGGCGGGGCAGCCCTTCTGCCCATCCCGTCGGACGAGACACGCATCCTACTGCCAGAGTTTGAAGCCCACTTGGATCGACTGCCTAAAAACGTGCCACACAATGTGCGCCCGGCGGCCTTCACCCTGTCGCAGGCAAACGAGGTCGGGCAGATTTATTCGGTGGACGAGGTTCACGCCCTTTGCGGGGCGGCGAAGGAACGCGGTCTTGGCGTGCATATGGATGGCGCGCGCTTTGCCAACGCGGTCGCAAAGCTCGGCTGTCACCCTGCCGACATAAGTTGGCGGGCGGGCGTGGACGTGCTCTGTCTGGGTGCCACCAAGAATGGCGCTGTGGCAGCAGAGGCTGTTATTTTCTTCAACAAGGATTTGGCGAAAGATTTCAGCTACCGCGTCAAACGAAGTGGGCACCTAGTGTCAAAAGGGCGTCTCTTCGGCGCACAATTCCTTTCCTGGCTTGAGGATGATCATTGGCTTGAACTTGCGACCACTGCCAACCGGGCTGCCGAAAATTTACGCCAGGGGCTTGCAGCCCTGCCCGGTGTGCGCCTTGCCTTTCCCACCCAGTCCAACGAGCTGTTTGTGATTATGCCCAAAGAGCTTTTCAAAACACTGACAGGCGCAGGGGCCACTCTGTTTCCCTGGCCTCTTGATGTGCTGCCGTCTGGCGCGACCGTCGGGCCAGATGAAATGCTCGCTCGGCTCGTTACCTCTTTTGCCACCCAGAAAGACGAAGTAGATGCGTTCCTGAGCCTGGCAAAAAAAGGGTAGTTTTCAGCAGGCCCCTCCCGGCGGTCACCTTTGCCGGATCGCGCGCCACAACACCGCACTTCACGTTTAAGTCATGTGGGCGCGAACCGATTGCTAATTGGATCGCGAGCGACATACTCCCCCCACTGCAGATACGCCTTTCCCTTTTACTACAACACTTTCGTTGCTGCGCCAGCCTTTCAGGGCTTGGTGGTTTTCGATTGTTTGCAACGGAGAGGCGGTCACGAATGACCTCGCTCACGATTGGACTGCCCAAATGGATTTACTGTTTTTCTGCGCCGCCGCTTTTCTCGCACTTGCCAACGGCGCCAATGATAATTTCAAGGGCATGGCCACGTTGTGGGGAAGTGGCACGCTGAGCTATGGCAAGGCGCTCTTCCTTGCCAATGTCATGACATTCATCGGCGCGGCCCTTGCTCTGGCAATCGGAGGCGCGTTGCTGGAAACCTTTTCCGGAAAAGGCGTGGTGCCACCCGACACGCTGCAGAACCCGCACTTTGCACTCGCCTTTGCTTTGGGTGCGGGCTTGTGCGTTTTCATCGCGACGGTCACGCGGTTCCCCATTTCCACGACCCACGCCCTGCTGGGAGCTCTCGCGGGGGCGGGCTTCTTCTTCAATGGGACGGATGTCCAGTTTTCTGTCCTGCTCGACAAGGGCCTGATCCCTCTGGCCATTTCTCCCCTGCTCGCGGTGCTGCTGACCTGGGGTCTTTGGCGATCCCGTCATCACCTTCGCCACATCCCGATAAAGTGGCTGACAGAATCAGCCTTCTTGTCCCGTAAGACCGACAAGGCGGGCGACCTTGCGCACATTCTCTCTGGTTCCGCCGTTTGCCTCGCCCGGGGGATCAACGACACCCCCAAAATCGCCTCCATCTTCCTGCTTGGCGGCGTCATGTTCGGCGAGCACACCATTTTGCTGTTCTGCGGGATTGGTCTTTTGATGGTGGTGGGCAGCGTGCTGTTTTCGCACAAGGTGGCACATCGCATCAGCCACGAAATCACCAGCATGTCTCACAAAGAGGGACTGACGGGCAATCTGGTGACGGCCGGTCTGGTACTGGCGGCCTCCGTGTTCGGCCTGGGGGTCTCCACCACCCATGTGTCGGTTGGCGCCCTCTTCGGGATCGGCCTGATGAACCACCATGCCCACAAAGACAAAATCATCGGCATATTGCTCGCCTGGATCCTGACCCTGCCGTCTGCTTTCGCGCTGGCCTACGGTTCGGCGCTGATCATCACAGGGTTGTAATCGTTAGCTCAGAGCCACGATCCTGGCGGACGAAGCTGCCGTTCGCTTTGTCTGCCAAACTAACGGTTTTGCGGATTAATGCTCATGAGAATATATCGTTTTTCCCAACGCAACGTGATTGAGGGCATTCGCACTATTATGAAGGTGCTGGGCTAATTGTTCTGCGCTGGCAGATGCATCTGCGATTACCCAGCTCCGCAAAATTGAGAACAGGGCCGCCGCAATTTGGTTGGCGACGAAAACTGGCGAAATCAGCCAATCGGAATCCTTGACTGTCAGAGCGATTTGCGAAGCGACCTTCGTGCTCAAGGCACGCTCCAACCTTTGTCCTGTTGTCCCAAAAAAAAGTTTACGGGCTCTGTCGCGGTGCTCCCAAACATGTTGCAGCAGATACACAATTTCCTCATTCGGAACGTTGGAATTTACACAGGCAGACAACCCAACGAGGATCCAATCCATACTATCGAGCAAGACTGCGTCTTTGTCGCGGTAGTGTTGATATATGGTTGAACGTCCGACATTAGCCCGCCTGGCGATGTCAGACATCTTTATGTTCTCATAGTGAGTGGTAAACACCATTTCACTAAAGGTACTGATGATCGCCGCGCGTGTTCGTTCTGTCTGACGACCCATTGCCGATGTTTCCTACCTAAACCACCACATCAAGACATATCATATCAATCACCTAGAAAGGGACAAACTCGCAATAGTGTCCATATTCTGAAGTGTGTAAATCGTTGATAACGACGGCAAAGCAACAATGGAATTGATGATCATGACAGCCAGCACACCAAAGCCACCGACGACATTAAATGCACGGGTTGGAGCCATTGCTATTGGCGTGGCTGCTATTGGGACTGCGGCTTTGGCACTAGCGCCGGAACAACTTGCGCCACTATCGTTACTTTCGCTTCTCATTGCCACGTTTGGCTTGTGGGCGCTCAGCGATGAAATGGGTATGAAGAAGCCCCTTGTCCGTGGGGCATTTGTCGCATTCGCCTTTGCAGCGGCTGCAAAGTCTCAAGCCCTTCTCAACCTCGATGTTGAGGTGGTTGCACGATATTCTGTCTTCTACGCCTTCTCCGTTCTTCTCGCTCTCTTGCTCTGGTCTGCGGCATTCCTTCACCGCGAAAAGGAACTGAAAATTGTGGGGACGTTGGGAGTCGTCGCCACTGCCACACCGATCATTCTTCTTATTGTTGGTCATGTGGTGGTTGGTGTGGGTGGGATATTTGGCATCACTGCATTATTTTCTATTGCAGATGGACCGCTTCAAACCAAGTTTGCCGCCATTGATAACATTGACTTCATATTTTCCGGTTGGGCCATCGTCGCAAGTCTGATGCTTTGGGGTGGGTATATCCGAGCTTCGGAAGAATAACTTCGATCAACCTGGCCTCAGAGCCGGCATGGCGAATTCGGAATATTCATCACATTGGGAGCGTATTCTTCCAATGCCCGGACGTACGAACAGATGAAACCCAATTTACGGCTGATTGATGGCCCGGAACTGGTTGATTTGGTGATTAGGCACTACCAAAATCTGAGTTCAGCTTACCAGACCCTATTGCCGCTGCAGGCGACTTACATTCCCAAGCCGCTTCGAAGCACCGTTTAAGCGATGGGAGGAATGGTGCACCGGGAGGGATTCGAACCCCCGACCCCTAGATTCGTAGTCTAGTACTCTATCCAGCTGAGCTACCGGTGCATCCTTCAGGCGGTGCAGCGCGAGGGCTGCGGCCTTGTCCCGCGAGCATTGCTGCCACTTGGGAGCGCCACTCATATAGGGAACCTATTTTAAAGGCAAGCAGAGGACGGCCATCTTCCCCGCTTTTCCCTCCATACCTCCCTCAAAGTGGAATCAGCCTCCCCGAAATACGCTTTTGAGGGTCGTGAGGCGCACAATCTCACTGATTTTTCGAACTTCTGCTTTCGCCATAAGGACTTGTGGCCTAGAATCTTCTTGGTTAAATTGCATTCGCATTCGCGAAAGGCAGTTACGCGCCTTGGCGCGGCAATTTCTGAGGGGCATCGAGGCCATATTATCAAGTTTGTTGGCTGGGGATTTCGCAATCACCAGGCGGTTTTGAAAAACCGATCACCTTGCGGTGAGTTGACGGATGCGATGATTTGGATGTTCCTCTTTAAAAAAATGCGGCAAGTGTGCCGCCGAACCGCCGGTTCTGTTATGGAAACGGCCAAATAATGGGTGTGGATTCAAATATCATGTCGAGTCAGATCGGTTACCCAAACCTTCTCGGTTCTCCGAGCCTTCGCCTTCTGGCCCTCGGTGCCGCCCTTACCCTTGGTGGATGTTCATTCGCCGATGAGGTGATCTGGCCAACAGTTGCCGGAGACGAAACCAAGGCGGGCACAGATATTGCGCCTAGTCTGGGCACGGCAACAACCGCCGGGTTTAGCGTCACGCCGGGTCAGCCAACAGGCACCCAGGTGGGCGCACGCACAGCTCAGTTGCGCAGTGACCTTGCAGGCCTGCAGGGACAGATGAATGTCCGCAGCACCGAGCTTGAGACCATTCGCTCTCAGACCCGCACGCACGCGGATGCCTATCATGCGGGCAAAGCCGGGATTGAGGCGAAGCTTCAGGTTGGCACCACGCCAGGCAATCCGTTGCTTGTGTCGCAGTGGAACCAGACCCAGGCTGAGCTTGATCAGATGGCGCGCGACATTAACAATATGACGGCTCTGTCGACTGTTATTGCAGGCAACGCCTCCACCGCGACTTATCTTCTGGATACGATCCAGGCGACGTTTGGTCTGTCAGGCGCGGTTGATGCGGATCATGTTCAGCTCGAAACATTGCAGGACAACACCAAGCAGACGGTTGTCATCATCAATAGCCTGCTGGGGGAATTGCGTGAGGATACAGCGCGCCAGACCACCTATCTTGCGAACGAACGGGCGGCCCTGAACACGCTTTCAAGTGCCATCAAACGGGGACAGATTTTTGGGGGTCGCGGATTTTCTGCCACTCAGATTTCTGCACCGGCAGCACCCCGCCTGACGCAAGCGCCTCGCGCTGCGGGTGAGCTTCCCACAACACCGCCTCTCGTGGTGATCCGCTTTGATCGCCCGGATGTGGAATATGAGCGCTCTCTTTACACAGCGTTGAGCCAGGCACTTGAGCTGCGGCCTGGTGCTGAGTTCACAGTTCTGGCGGTCTCGCCTGCAGGCGGCACGGCTGCCAATGTGCAGCTGGCACAGACCGAATCGCGGTCCAATGCAGAGCGCGTATTTCAGTCCATGAGCGACATGGGCCTGCCACCTGACCGGGTACAGCTTTCAGCCACCACCAGTTCAGGTGTTGCAGCCAACGAAGTACGCATTTACGTACGCTGATCCTCTTTACGATCAACAAAAACCCGGCCCTTGAATTTCAAGAGGCCGGGTTTTTTGTGTCCTGTCGCAAGCCTTAGCTCTGTTTTGGGGGATAGGCATCGCGGTAGGCGATCATCTCGCCTAGCGTTTCAGCCTCATAGACGCCCCGGGCGATGGCGCGGGCGACACAATCCCCGGCATAAGTTCCAATGGCTGTGAGGTCGCGAACCCGCATCTCCTCATCAAGCTCATACGCTCCCGTTGCCAGGACAAAGATCACATCCCCATCGACGGGGGCATGGGCGGGCCGCAAGGCTCTCGCCAATCCGTCATGGGCCATCAAGGCAACTCGGTGGCATTCGGCAGCGCTCAACGCAGCATTGGTCGCCACCACGCCAATGGTTGTGTTCTGCCGGGGTCCCGCATCATCGGCCTTGGTGCCTCCCTGCCAGCCAGCATCACCGGCGGCGAGTGCGGCAACGCCAACACCGCCAAACTCTGCGTCCCGCTCAAAGGGGGCGGCCCAGAAACTGCCCGTTCCGGGCACGATCGCCGAGCCGTAAGCATTCACGGCCATCAGGGCCCCAACCTGCAGGCCATCCGCCGTGCACAGGGATGCCGACCCCGTTCCGCCGTTCAAGTTTCCTGCTTTGGCCCCGAAGCCAGCGCCCGCATTGCCAAGCGCAAAATTCTTCGCAGCAGCAGCGACGGCCTTTGCACCCAGGTCGCGGTAGGGTGGGCATTCGCCCCAACTTTTGTCACCGCCGTTCGCAAGATCAAACAGGATCGCACCGGGAACGATGGGCGCACTCACATCGGTGCTGTTGAATTTGTAGCCACGGCCCCGCGCGCCCAGCCAGGCCACCACGCCCGACCCCACATCAAGCCCGTAGACGGAGCCACCGGACAAGGTCACCGCGTCTATCACACCGCCCAGCAATCTTGAAGGGTCCAGCGCCTCGGTTTCGCGGGTGCCAGGCGCGCCCCCCATCACACTCACCGCCGCCACAACGGACTGATCTGGCAGAATGACCGTGGCGCCAGTGCGTGCCTGTCTGTCTTCCGCGTGACCAACTTTGATACCAGCCACGTCCGTGATCAAATTCAGGGGGCCGGGTTTTGGGGCGGTATTGTCCATTGTGTCCTCGCGTATTCAGGATATCCCCGCGATATAGGGGAGAGGCTGCAAGCCGCGGACGCTATCGGCCTTGAGCGAAGCGGTCAATCACTTGCAAAATGCGCTAAGCTCCCAATTTAACGGGCTGGCTACCGGGCAGGCTCGTGGGCCGGTCGCCTGCTGTTTTTGGGCCTTTAGGGAGATCCTCATGCGCTTTTCTCGTCTTGTCGCTGTGTTTGCCGGGGCCGCCGTCCTGCTCACGATCGTCATGTTGTGGCGCGACTATTCGCAGACCTCGGGAGAGCTGAGTACAGCGCCGGGCGATTATATGGTGTCCGCAGCCCACCCAGAAGCGGCCCAAGCCGGGTTCGACATTCTTGCGGCCGGTGGATCGGCCGTCGATGCCGCCATTGCCGTGCATTTGGTGCTGACGTTGGTTGAACCTCAATCTTCAGGGATTGGCGGTGGGGCCTACATGCTGCACTGGAATGAAGGGCAACGCGCGCTCGTGGCTTATGACGGACGGGAAACTGCCCCTGCGGGTGCCACGCCGGAACTGTTTCTCGATGAAGCGGGCAAGCCGCGCTCATTTTTTGATGCCGTGGTCACCGGCCAGTCTGTCGGTGTGCCCGGCGTGATCGCCATGCTTCATCTTGCCCATCAGGAGCATGGTGCGCTGCCATGGGCCAGGCTGTTTGAACACGCCATCCGCCTTGCAGAAGACGGCTTCACCGTTACGCCTCGACTCAACATGATGATCGGCTGGTCCCCGGCCCTGCCTAGGCTGCCCTGGTCGCGCGCCTATTTTTTCACGGAGACCGAGGGCGAGGCACCAACTCCCTTGGCTGTGGGCACGACACTCACGAACCCGGCTTATGCAATCAGTTTGCGGCTTATCGCAGAGCAAGGACCGCAAGTGTTTTACACCGGCGAAATTGCTGAGGCGATTGTTGCCATGGTGCAGAACGCGCCGGTCCGCCCCGGCACGCTCAGCCTTGCGGACATGGCTGCCTATGTGCCGATCAAGCGCGATGCTGTCTGTCTCGCGTACCGGGCCTATTCGGTTTGTGGGATGCCCCCCTCCAGCTCTGGTGGGCTCACCAGTCTGCAAATTCTGGGCATTCTGGAAAATTTCAACATGGGTGCCCTGCAACCGGGATCCGTGGAAGCCATCCACCTTGTTACTGAAGCAAGCCGCCTCGCCTACGCTGACCGTGATCTCTATATCGGCGATACGGATTTCGTCGACGTGCCAGTGGCAGCCATGCTGGACGGGGCTTACCTCGCCTCACGTGCCCGGTTGATTAACCCGGGACAAAGTCTGGGCCGAGCAGAAGCCGGCCGACCAAGTGTCGCAGATCAGGCAGGCGCATTGGAAGAGAGCCTCTATGCGCCCAACGTGTCACGCTCAAGACCGTCGACCAGCCATTTCAGCATTGTTGATGGGAAGGGCAATGCGGTTTCGATGACCGCATCCGTCGAGGCGCCGTTCGGCAGCCATCTGATGGTGGGGGGGTTTTTTCTGAACAACCAGCTCACTGACTTCTCTTTCCTGCCGGTGGTTGATGGCAAGCCCGTCGCCAATGCGGTCGCCCCGCACAAGCGCCCCCGGTCTTCCATGTCGCCAACGCTTATTTTTGATGAAGCGGGGGATTTTTATGCAGCCATTGGGTCGCCGGGCGGGAGCCGGATTATCGCCTATGTCTCGCAGACCATCGTTGGCCTGCTCGACCATGGGCTCTCCATGCAGGCCGCCATCGACCAACCGCGTCATGTGGATCGCAATGGGCCGCTTGAAATTGAAGCTGACACGGCACTGGTTGATCTTGAACAAGACCTCCAAGCGCTTGGGCATCAGGTCATCATTAAGCCGATTACCAGCGGTCTTCATGGCATCCGCCGGACCTCCGGGGGCCTGGAAGGCGGTGCAGACCCTCGGCGTGAAGGGATTGCGCTCGGCGGGTCTTAATTATCCGCGATCATCCGAGGCGCTTTTGTCCTGCTGAGTGTGCTATGACATCGTCAAATTTGATCCTCATGTTTCTGGAGTAGAAAAATGATCGGAAACCTCAACCATGTCGGTGTTGCGACGCCTTCCATTGAAGACAGCGTCAAGCTCTACCGCGATGTTCTGGGTGCTACAAAAATCGGCGAAAAATTCTCCATGCCTGAGCAAGGCGTGTGGGTCTGCTTCGTCGATCTGCCCAATGCGCAAATTGAACTGATCGAGCCTTATGGCGACGACAGCCCGATCCATGGATTTCTCAAGCACAACCCGGCGGGTGGTCAGCATCACATCTGCTTTGAAGTCGACGACATCATTGAAGCCCGTGATGAGATGAAAGCCAAAGGCGCTCGCATTCTGGGCACCGGCGAACCGCGCATCGGCGCCCACGGCGTCCCCATCATCTTTGTGCACCCCAAAGACATGGGCGGTGTGCTGATCGAACTGATGCAGAAACCGGAAGCCGGGCACTGATAGCGACTATTGCCGGAGCAGATTTACACCGATATCGAACAGTCCTTTGAGGGCCGGGTCGGGAGCCGTCACGACGTAAGTCGGGATGGTCTCTAGATAGGAACGCATTTTTCCCCGCGCCTCAAAGCGTGCCCGGAAATCTGCACCATCAAACAAGCCTCCCCATCTGGGCACAATACCGCCTGCAATGTAGATGCCCCCTGTTGCTCCCATCGTGAGGGCGACATTGGCGGCGGCGGCGCCGAGCCAGGCGGTGAAACAGGCAACGGTCTCCGTGCTGATGGGCTCCCCCCCTGTTGCCGCGCGCGCTGCGATCTCGGCAGCGCCGACTTTTTCGAGCGCCACCCCTTCCAGTTCGCAAAGCACATCGTGCAGGGTTTCAATACCGTCGCCCGATAGAATCGTTTCGGCGTCCACCCGGCCATGACGCTCCAGCAGACATTCAAAAATGGCAAGCTCTCTCGCATTCGCAGGCGCAATATCGACATGCCCGCCTTCTCCGTCGATGAGGGCGTAGCCTCCCTCCCGGTCTGGCACGAGGCCCGCGACACCCAGGCCGGTTCCAGCCCCCAGCACACCCATGGGGCCTCGCTCATCGCGCACGCCCCCACCAATCTGTCGCAATTCATCCGGCTCAAACAATGGCAGCGCGTGGGCAACTGCTGCAAAATCGTTCACCAGCGCCACGCTGCTTGTTCCGAGCTTGGCCGACATGCCAGCTTCCGACAAAGTCCAAGGGCAATTGGTCATGTCAATGCAGGCCCCATCTGGACCAATGATCACGGGCCCAGCCCCACAGATAGCGGCTGCACTGATGAGGGGATGCCCTGTCTCGTCCAACACCTCCTGCAAGGCATCTTCAAATGTGCTGAATGAAATGGTTTCTAGAACAAACGGCGCGGTCAGCGTTTTCACGCCCGCTTGGGCATCTGCGAACGCAAATCGCGCGTGAGTGCCGCCAATATCGGCGACCAAAATACGATGTCCGTCTTTAATCTGTTCCATGAACAACTCCTTTCTCAACGAGTTGCCGCACCAAACCGGCCCTATTGAGCAGCTCTTGATCTTACCTGAGCAGCATCGGGTCGGGAAGGTATATGAACCCGGAATAATGTCCCCTGCTCTCCCGTTTCGACAAGTTCTAAGGTACCCCCGTGAGCGCGCACAAGGTCTGCGGATATGGCAAGGCCGAGGCCTGTTCCGCCCTGTCGCGTGCTTCCTCCAAAGGGCTGAAAAAGCCGTTCACGTGCAATATCTGGAATACCGGGCCCGGTATCTCTGAGATCGATTGTCACACCGCTCTCTTCGCTGCGGGCACGAATGAGAAGGTCGCCCCCGCGCTCCATTGCCTGCACCGCATTGCGGCCCAGATTGAGCAGGACGCGAAACATGTGATCGGGGTCTGCGTCTATTTCCAGATCATCATCGATCTCGAAACGCACATTGATGGCATTTTCGTCTGTAATGCCGACCGCCTCAATCGCCTCGGTCACCAACTCTGAAAGTTTTACTTTGCGTCTGACAGGCGGTGCTTCTTCCGCGCTACCAAATTTCAAGGTGCTGGTGCACAGGTTGATGGCCCGATCGATGGACGCAAAAAGCCGCGGCGCCAGATTTTGAACCGCCGGGTCATCTATTCCTGCCAAGCGGTCCGAGATGAGTTGCGCGTTTGCCAGAATATTCCGGAGGTCATGATTGATCTTGCTGATGGCAGTTCCAAGTGCTGCCAACCGAGACTGCTGATTGAGCGTTGAGCGCACCTGCGCCTGCAAGTCGGCGAGCTCACGTTCAGCCACACCAATTTCATCCAGCCGAGCAGAAGGAACAATCATCCGCGACGCGTCATCCGGCTTTTCGCTGAACGACACCATATTTTCGGTGATCCGCCGCATGGGCACCACCAAGAACCGGTTCAGAGCCAGAAAGACAAGCGATGCTGTGAGAATGGAGATGAAGATAGAGAGGGTCAGGATATTGGCGGAATAGCTGTACATCGCATCTCGAAGAGGCGTCTCGTCAAACACGATCTCAATAAAATCCCCGCCCTCAAATCGCGGGCGCTCAATCACCCGGACGATGCGCCCGTCAGACGCCATCATGGAATCGATCATCCCGATGACCAGATCCATGAAAGTCGCATCGCGCAGATCGTAGGTGACGTTGATCGCCGGCGGCATATCATCGCGCAGGATCAGCCGTCGCGCGGCATCTCTGTGGAGCACCACCGCGAAGGCTTCCGCATTCTCCAGCAATTCATCCCGCAAGCGGGTCGACACTATATTGTCGGGCGCGACCTCCAACGCCAAAGTCGCAATTTGCGCCCGTGCCAGACGTTGTTGGATCCAGGTGTCGCGAAAGTTAGACAGGGATGGCACGAAGATCAGGATTTCTGCGAGCATCACAAACAGGATGGTCAAGACCAGAAGCTGGGCCGACAGAGACCGACGCAACGGCGCGACAAGACGCCTCAATGGGCCCGCCGCGACGTCCGGCTCGACCGAACCCTCCGCCCCATCTCCGTCAGTCTGTCTCTCGTCGTGACCTATCATTTAGGTCCCCGGTCTGTTTCACGTTCTGCCGCCCGCCTCAAAAAAAAGCTGGCCTCTGCGCACCGCAGTATAGCGCGAAATGCACGCTCAGCCGAACTTGCCCAGAAGCTTGACCGCCAGCCTGGTTTTCCAGCTGAACAGGGTCGGCGTGTAATAGGAACCAGCGGCCCTTTTGCTAATTTCGCCAAGGGTTGGATAGGGCGCAACCATGCTGGCCATGGCACTGATTTTCAGACCTTGTGACTTTGCCAGAACCCAGGGCTGCAGAAGATCACCTGCGTGCGGCCCCACAATGCTCGCCCCCAGAACCCGGCCATGACTGTCCGTGATGACTTTGACAATGCCCCGTGTGCGCCGCTCAGCCTGCGCCCGGTCATTCTCCGCAAGCGGCCAGCGCAACACTTCGACCTTGCCGTATCTGGCGCGTGCTTGCTCTTCCGTTTCTCCGACATGGGCAAGCTCGGGGTCGGTGTACGTCGCCCACGGGATGGAGGAGTGATCCGCCTTGGCTGGAATACGGAACAAGGCATTGCGGATGACGATGCCAGCGTGATAGCCCGCGACGTGCGTGAACTGCAGCCCGCCGGCAATGTCGCCAATGGCGAAAACCTTTTTGTTTGTCGTCCGCAAGCGTGCATCCACCGTGATGCCGCTGCGCGTGTACTCAATGCCTGCGTCTTCAAGATTGAGACCATCCAGATTGGGGCGTCTCCCCACAGCCAGAAGCAAATGCGAGCCGGTGATTGTTTCGCTCCCTGCGTCCGTCTCGATGGTGACTGAAACAGCACCCGCTTTGCCCGCGACTTTTGTGACCTTCGCCCCTTCACGGATCGTTACGCCGTCTTCGCGCACCGCATCCAGCACGAGCGCCGTCAGTTCCGGATCATCCTTGCCAAGCGCCTTCATGCCCTCCAGCACGGTGACGTCCGCGCCGAGACGGCGATAGGCCTGCGCCATTTCCATGCCGATCGGGCCCCCGCCCACGACAATGAGATGGCTCGGGGCTTCGGTCAGGTCGAAAATGGTTTCGTTGGTGAGAAAAGGAACGGTGTCCAGCCCTGGAATGGGCGGGACGGCAGGTGAGGAGCCCGTTGCCACCACGAACCGGCGCGCCTTGATGATCTGATCACCGGCTTCGACCGTCGTCTCACTTACAAAGCGACCTGGTGCCTGAATAACCGTAACACCCAGCCCCTCGAACCGCTCCACACTGTCGATCGGTGCAATGCCGGCGATCACACCATGGATGTGATCGTGCACGGCTTGAAAATCCACGTCGGCGGCTTGTGCTTTTACGCCAAAAGGCACACCCGTTCCCATAGCGTGCGCATGCTTGCCTGCTGCGATCAGTGCTTTTGAGGGAACGCAGCCATAGTTCAGACAGTCACCCCCCATTTTGCCCTTTTCGATCAGAACGGTGCGCGCGCCCATCTGCACAGCGCCAGCGGCAACACCCAGTCCGCCGGACCCGCCACCGATCACACAAATGTCTGCTTCGATAAGCTTGCTCATGGTTCCTCCGCCCGCTCAAAAATCAGCGCTTTCAACGCCTTGATCTCAAGTCTTACGATTTGTTTTTTGAAATGCGTTGATAAATCACCGGGACGAGAGACAAGGCCGCCAATCCCAATATCGGAAACAATACTTCTGGCTGAAAGATAATACCAAGATTGGGATCCTGGCCACTATCAAACACGGCGCCCAATCCATTGCCGACGCTCGCAAAAACGAAAGTCCCCGGAATGATCCCGAAAAATGTTGCAATCACGTAGGTGCGTAGGGGAACGCCTAAAAAGGCTGGTGCCAGATTGACTAGAAAGAAAGGAAAGAGTGGCACAAGACGCAAGACCATCAGATAAGAGAAAGCGTTTTTCTTAAAACCCTCTTCCATTTTGCGAATACCCGGTCCAGCCTTGGCGCGCAGCAAATCTCCGAGCGCCGTCTTGGCAGCCAGAAAAACAATGGTCGCGCCGATGGTGGCCCCAACAACAGTGTAGAGGCCTCCGTAGAGTGTGCCGAACAAGAAGCCCCCCGTCAGGGTGGCTATCAACGCGCCAGGTACGGAGAAAGCAACCAACACCGCATAAATCACAATGTAGACAAGCGCCGCCCGCAGCAGGTTTTCACTCACCAGGGTCTGCAGGGCTTCACGATTGTCCCTCAACGCATCAAGCGTGATGTAGTCGTTAATTCCAAAGCCAAAGAAGGCAATTGCCCCAGCGATGAGAACCGCGAGCGGCCACAACCGTATCCAATTGAACCCTTGGTTCTCGGTTTTGCCGCTCTTTGTATCCGCACCATTCTCGGTCATCTCATATTCGCCTTGTAAAAATGTCTTCTGAGTGCGCTTGCGGTTTTGCAATCGGGAAAATCACTCAGACGACACTTCGTTGAGGGACCAATCATAATCATACCCTCTAATACGGTCTATGGTCTCTAGACTGGCAAGCAGGTCCCCTTCCGCATATGTCTTCAGGTGCGCGATGATGTTGGCGTCGCTTTTTCCAAAATCCTCTGCATACCAATCGTAGATTTTGGAGACCCGGAGAGTACCATTTTCCACAACCGCCCCTCGTGGGCTGTTGATGTACGCACGAGCGGCCTCTTCCAGGTCCGCTTCGAGTGTTTTCCCGGTAAACGGTTTAACCGGCAGGCTGGGGCAGCCAACAGAGGCACAGTTCACGGCGTAATGGATGCGGGGATCCTTCCAGGTCGGGCGCAGGATGCGATGTTCGATGTCATCCAGCGACAATCGCTCGCCATTGACCGTCACGAGTTTTGCGCCCCACGGGCCGACTGAAAAGAAGCCGGGAGAAGTGCTGATCTTGCGGATCGAGGTGACCGGGTAATTGTCGAGGATAACCCGCACCGTTGCTGCATTGTAGAGGTTGGCCCAGAGCGCAAATTGCTCGTTCTGGTTGAGCGTTGCCACCTCTGCACCTTCAAGGGAGGTAATGTAGAGCTCCAGACGATCCCGGTCTGCTTGCGTCTCTGCCCACCGCGCGTAGTCGACCCGCGTTGGTTCGCCGCTCTCACCTGTGACGAGATAAGCGTCCAGCAATCCCTGCCACTCAGAATGATCTATCACCACGGTAGAGGTCTCCTCATAGGCCGCCCAGCGTTCCCAGGCGTCTGCAGCAGGCACCACGTTCACGCCTGCAATGAGCCAAACCAGCGCTACAAAGGCTAGAAAGATCAACCCAAAGGGCCGCGATCGGGACCGCCCTGTCACGAGACCACTGTCTTCCTTCACGATTACAACCATTACGCTCCCTCCTTCAGGGTCTGGTTCAAGGCCTTAGGCAAAATTTCTGCCTTTGGGGAATTCCATAGCCCAACTTGGGGTGGCGACAAGGGAAAAAGCTCCAAAATCACCCCCTTGTGAGAGGCTGTCAGGAGTAGTGAAGGCCAGATTCGGCGGCTGGAGACGTGGAATCTCGCGGTTTTTGCACCCCAGAGCCAAAAAATAACCAAAACCGGCAGATTTCTGCGCCGCGTGCGTGTCTGACATCGTTGACTTGGGGCCATTGTTTGGCCTATACACGCGGCCAGTCAGGCCGTTGGGCATTCCGCCCGCGGCTTCAATTGTTATTGGGCGCGTTTCGGGGCGCACGGCCACCAAGCCGCGACCCGTTCTCTCATGTTTTGAGAGCCACCCAGCTCAGCCGGAGAAGACCCGTGAAACGGACCTACCAACCCAGCGTTCTCGTCCGCAAACGCCGCCACGGTTTCCGTGCCCGCAAGGCCACGAAAGCTGGCCGCTCTATTCTGTCCGCACGACGGTCCAAGGGTCGCAAGCGCCTTTCTGCCTAGTCCTCTCTTTTTGGACCCTATAGGCAAACAGGACGGCTGACCTCGGTCGCCCTTCCTATTGCAGGGACTGGCTATTGCAGGGACTGGTCATTTTCGTGAGGACCCAATGGAGCGCCTCAAGGCACGCCGCGATTTTCTAAACACAGCTCGAGGCGCCAAATGGGCCGCCCCGGGTCTTGTTCTGCAGGCGCGTCGCAGACCGAAAAGCCTTTCCAGCAGCGAACCTCTGGCCAATAGCGAAACTCCCGCCAGCGACGTTCCTGCCCGCATTGGGTTTACCGTTACAAAAAAAGTTGGCAAGGCCCATGTACGCAACAGGGTCAAACGCCGCCTGCGGGCTGCTGCTACAGAAATTTTGCCGCTTGGCGCTAAGCCCGGCTATGACTATGTCCTGATTGGACGCGCTGGAACTATCACGCGCGCCTATTGCGACCTTAAGACAGACTTGCTAACGGCTCTTTCCAGGGTCCATTCGAAGAAAAACCATACAAGACGGTCAAAACCGCCTTCAGACTCCTCAAGTACCGGGTCTGTAACCGCTTCTCAGAAACAAGGGTGATTTCAGTTTATGTCAGAGAATAGGAATCTCATTCTCGCCGCCGTCCTGTCGGGGGCTGTTCTTCTGGGTTGGCAGTATTTCTTCATCGAGCCCAAGATTGAGGCCGAGCGCGTCGCCCAGGCTGAAATCACGGCGACTGAAACTGCGACGTCTGAAGGAAGTGTGCCGCAGATCCTGGAGAGCACACCCAATATAACAGCAGGCAGCGCCAGCGGTGCCCTCCTGACCGGCCTACCGCGCGATCTTGCTCTGGCTCAGAGCGCGCGGGTTGCCATTGAGACGCCTCTGGTTGCTGGCTCTATCTCCCTCACCGGCGCGCGGATCGATGATCTGCAGTTGCACACTTATCACGAGACTGTCGATCCAACGTCGGCGGAGATCGTTCTTCTGTCGCCCTCCAACTCGCTCGCTCCGTATTTTGCGGAGTTCGGCTGGACTGCGCCTGCGACCGCAGGCTTAACCGTTCCTGGCCGGGACACGGTGTGGAGTGCACCAGCGGGTGCCACCCTCGTGATCGACCGGCCGGTGACGCTGACCTACGACAATGGAGAAGGACTGGTCTTTCATCGGACCATCGCCATTGATCAGAACTACATGTTCACAATCACTCAGAGCGTGGAGAACAAATCCGGTGCTCCGGTAACGCTCCATCCTTACGGTCTGATCTCACGCACCGGCACGCCAGAGACAAGTGGCTACTACATCCTGCACGAAGGCATGATCGGCGTCATGGGGGAGGCAGAAGGCCTGGTTGAGATCGATTACGACGACATTCTCGAAGACCNNNMARTGAANYRYKCNGCKASAGNMSRCWGNNGCWTRRMATCWSYGASWMATNYTGGGYWRMMKKTMWGNNNSCAGAKCAAGGCGCTGCGTTCGATGCCCGCTTCTCCGAAGGTCCCAACCCGCGCCGTGATGTGTATCAAATTGATTATCTGCTTACCGAGGGCATAAGCGCTGCCTCTGGGGAAATACTCACGCATACAGCACGTCTTTATGCCGGTGCCAAAGTGGTCGATATGATTGACGGCTATGACGAGGCAGGCATCTTCCGGTTTGAACTTCTGATCGACTGGGGCTGGTTCTACTTCCTCACCAAGCCATTGTTTTTCGGTCTCGATTATGTCTTCGGCATTGTCGGCAATTTCGGGATTGCGATCCTGATCATCACTGTGTTTATCAAGCTTGCCTTTTTCCCACTCGCCAATCGCTCTTATGAAGCGATGAGCAAGATGAAGAAGCTGCAACCGGTGATGGAAAAACTCCGGGAACAATATCCCGACGACAAAATGAAGCAGCAACAGGAGATCATGGCGCTCTACAAGAAGGAAAAAGTAAATCCGCTTGCAGGCTGCCTCCCGGTGATCATTCAGATCCCGGTTTTCTTCTCCCTCTACAAAGTGCTGTTCGTCACAATTGAAATGCGGCACGCGCCTTTCTTTGGATGGATCCACGATCTGTCAGCCGCCGATCCCACGACCTTGTTCAATCTGTTTGGTGTTATTCCATGGGACCCACCGTCCTTCCTGATGGTCGGCATCTGGCCGCTTTTGATGGGCATCACGATGTTTGTGCAACAGCGCATGAACCCGGCCCCATCGGATCCAACCCAGCAGATGATTTTCACTTGGATGCCTTTGTTCTTCATCTTCATCCTGGCCAGTTTCCCAGCCGGCCTTGTCATCTACTGGGCCTGGAACAACCTGCTTTCCGTGCTTCAGCAGGGTGTCATCATGCGCAAGCAGGGTGTGGCTATTGAGCTGTTCTCCAACATGGGCTTTGAAAAAATATTCAAGCGACCCGCGGCTAAAGATTAGCCACGAGCAGCTTTGAAGGGCGAGATTATGGGTGCTGTTTTATCCGAGCACGAAGACTATCTGGAACGTGGGCGCTGGTCGTTTGCGCAGCCTTGCACCTTCATCAAAGGTGTGGTTCAGCTTGAAGGCCTGCCCGGAGACTCCTTGCCTGAGATCGCCTTTGCGGGACGTTCAAATGTCGGCAAGTCCAGCCTGATCAATGCGGCCACGGGGCGCAAGACGCTCGCGCGTACCTCCAACACGCCCGGTCGCACCCAGGAAGTGAACTTCTTCACTCTGGGGCAAGAAGGCCAGGAAGGCCTATTTCTTGTCGATCTGCCGGGATATGGCTATGCGCGAGAATCAAAAAGCCGCATTGCTGCCTGGACCGGGCTTGTTATGTCCTACCTTCAGGGTCGGCCAACGCTGCGCCGGGTTCTGTTGCTCATTGATGCCCGCCACGGGATCAAAAAGAACGACGAAGAAGTCATGGCCATGATGGACAAGGCCGCAGTCTCCTACCTCATTGTGCTCACCAAGACCGACAAGCTCAAAAAAGGTGAGATTGAGAAACGGCTGGAGAGCACAAAAGAGCAGCTGCGCAAGCATGTGGCGGCTTTTCCGGAGGTCATTGTGACCTCCAGCGAAAAGGGAACGGGGATTGCCGATCTTCGCGCCCATATTGCCGCTCTGGCTGACCTTCCAGCCATGGGCTATAAGGCCAAGTAGAGGCGCCTGGGCGATCAGGTCTCTCGTGTGGATTGGGGATGGGTTGAGGCAGATGAGCAAGACACAAGATCAATCAAACAGTTCCGGACTTGATCGGGCAAAAATACTGTCAGAAGCCCTGCCTTTCATGCAGCGCTATGACCGGCGCACGGTTGTGGTCAAATATGGCGGCCATGCTATGGGAGACGAAGCCCTGTCGGCTGATTTCGCCCGTGACATTGTTCTGCTCAAACAATCCGGCATTAATCCGATCGTAGTCCATGGCGGTGGCCCACAAATCGGCGCCATGCTGAAGAAACTCAATATTGAGAGCAGCTTTTCCGGCGGCCTGCGGGTGACCGACAAGGCAACTGTCGAAGTTGTCGAAATGGTGCTGGCAGGCTCCATCAACAAACAAATTGTGGGCGCCCTCAATCAGGCAGGCGGGCGGGCTGTGGGTCTGTGCGGCAAGGATGGCAATCTTATTGTCGCGCGCAAGGTGTCTCACAGGCATGATCCGGACTCTAATGTTGAAAACGCCGTAGATCTGGGCTTCGTCGGCGAACCAGCGAAGATCAACCCGGAAATCCTGGAGACAATGATCCAGTCCGATATTATTCCAGTGATCGCCCCGATCGGGATTTCAACTGAGGGTGATACTTACAACATCAACGCGGACACGGCTGCAGGCGCGATTGCCGCCGCGACCCAGGCCAAACGCCTCCTTCTCCTCACAGACGTGCGAGGTGTCCTGGATAAATCGGACCAGTTGGTCACCGGCCTGTCGGTCTCTGACGCCCGGGCTTTGATGAAAGACGGCACCATCTCCGGTGGCATGATCCCGAAGCTTGAAACATGCATTGATGCGATTGAGGGAGGCGTCGAAGCAGTCGTCATTCTTGATGGCCGGGTRCCGCACGCGGTGCTGCTKGAGCTYTTCACCGAACATGGGGTTGGCACACTCATTCAAGGCAGCGATTGACCCCTGTTCTTCGCCTACCTCCGGCAACAAGACACCTGATTCCAGATAACAAGACTCTTGATTCCGGATAACAAGACTCTTGGCAGCCGCCGCGCGGGTGTTATGCTCACCACAGGCAGTTAGCGGCGGAGAGGCGATCAGTGAACAAACTCAGCAATGGTACGAAGGGTTGGCACTTTCACGCCCTCTTCGCGATTTTTCTTTGTGCCGGTTTTTCTCTCTCAATGACGCCCGCTCAGGCTGGCTACCGCTATTGCAATGCCACCAGCTACACGCTGGACAGTGCTATCGGGTATGAGTCGGAAGCAGGGTGGCAGAGCCAGGGGTGGTTTCGCCTGCTGCCGGGAAGCTGCGATACCGTTTTGCAGGAAGGGATTGACCACGAATCCTATTTCGTGTTCGCGCGGTCTATCGATGCCCATAGCGGCGGCACCAAATATTTCAGCGGATCTGACCGGTTCTGCACTGCGCCCGGCGACTTCCATGTCAACGGTCGCACCAATTGTGCTTCACGGGGCTTCGACAATTTTGATTTTACCCGGGTCGAGACGCGCACCGGGAATGACTGGACCACCACGTTTTCTGAACCCGCAGACTATTCGCTGAAACGGGCCGAAGTGGCTGGGGTCCAACGGCTATTGCGCGATATTGATGCAGGGGTCAGCCAAATTGACGGCCTTTCGGGAAACCGCACGACATCGGCCATCACGGCATTTCAGCGGTCCATCAATCTGCGGGCCAATGGTCAGATTACACCCGCCCTGTTCGCCGCACTCACGGAACGGGCCGAGCAGAGACAGGCGACGACTGGACTTTCGGTCTGCAACACGACCGACTATCTCGTATGGGCGGCGGTGGCCTATGAAAGCGGCGAAGGGTTCACATCAAGCGGTTGGATACGGATTGAACCGGCTCGATGCGAAAAGGCAATCAAGGGCGAGCTGATCCATCGCTATTACTAYACCTACGCTGAAGCCGTCGACGGKGCGGGRCTCGTGGCCCGYCGTCATGGCCAGGACCTTGTCTGGGCCGGCAATCACACGTTTTGCACCAAAGGCACTCGATTTGAAATTGAGGGTCGCGCAACCTGCAGTGAGCGCGGTTTCGATGAGACTGGCTTTAAGCGTGTAGACACGAACGAAGCTCTGGTTTGGACAGAGACGCTCAAGTAGAGCGTTATGCTTTCGGCTTGAAGCCGAAATAGTCGAGCTGCCACTGCATTTTATCATCGCTCAACGGGTAGGCGAACCCGCCGCGAGGCAGAAGCATCTCCGCGTGGGGAATATGAAAAGCCTTCTGCACGGCGTGGGCTGTGCGCATCGCGAGATCCGCCTTCCAGCAAAGTGCTGTTACCCCTTCTGCCGAACGGGCCTGCATCAGTTTGGCCACTTGCTTTTCATCTGTCGAAGTCAACAAAGAGAGTGCAAGAGAGACAGCTGTCTTTTCGTTCAGGTCTGCCAGTTTGACGACGGTCTTGTCATCAAGCTGGCCTTTTTTGAAAAGCTTCTTGACGTTTTCCAGGACTTTTCCGTCCCTCACAGTGTCCGCATCTTCTTCCGCTATCCGCTCCAGAACACGTCCGCGCAGATAGGCCTGTGTGTGTTCGTCTATGTCTCCCCTTGCGGACAGCTCCTCCAGCAGCGCGCGCGCAACAAAACTTGCAATGTGTCGGATGGCGCGTACAGAAAGGCTGGGGCGCATGACCAACGGTTCGTGCATCGCCTCTTCATCTGCGGCTTGAGAGATCAGTATATCGAGTGTGTCATCGCGGATCTGTGCATCGCGGTTCGACAAAAGAGCAACCACAGCCGGCACGTCAAACGTCTTCGCAATTGCGCTGGCCAGCGCCTCACTCACATCAGGCCGACGCGCGATGGCCTCAGCCGCCCCTTCAACCACGGTGCCCGCGACCAATTCCATCAGATCAGACTCCGACAGAAGCGGTGAATATTCCAGAACCGGACCACAAACGACGATTTCCGCATCGCGCGCCAGCGACCATACGATGTGACGCGGAACGTCTGGCATCGCCTTGATTTCCTCAGCGATGATTGCACGCACACGCGGCAGCTTGTCGGCCGCCAGTTTTTCAAGCAATGAGACAACGCGGTCGCGCAAGTCCGATTGGATATCGTCGCCAGTGTCGGGAACCAAACGCCCTATGCGCCGCGCAAGTTCTGCACGCACATCATCTTCGAGATCGTTTACGAGACGCTCACTGGCCTGGATCGGTGTTGACGGATTGGCGGCAACAGCGGCACGAACACTCCCTACCTTGTCTTCCGACAGATAGTAGAGCATTTCGGGCGCCGCATCTTCCCTAGCTGCCAGTTCCTGGCGCGCCGCACGGTTGTGCTCTTCGAGCAGCGCACGGGCCTTCTCATAGGTGAGGTCCCGCGGCAGCTCGCTAAAACCAAACATTCGCTTGAGCAGTTTTTTCACCCCGCAGCCCTCCTCTCTTGCCAGTCCCACTGCCGCCCACAGACAGGCGCAACTTTGCCCGGCACGAAGACGACGTTGATCATCGTCCAACCGCTCTGTGAGGGTTTTCTGGTAGGGAATGGAGACGTCAGACCATGCATTCGCTGAGGGCACCTTCGTGTAGAGAAACCAAGGTCTAAACGCTATCAACCGCCCCTTAACGGGCGTTTAAAAGCGGTGTTGCAACTGTTGCTAATCTGCCCCTTCAGCGGCAGAGTGCCGCTCATGACCAACATCCCCCCATCAACCTCTGATTTCACCCTCACGCATCCTGGGTTTTCTCATATTGAGACTTGGGTGTTCGATTTGGACAACACGCTCTATCCGCCCAAATGCGACCTGTTTGCCCAGGTGGATGTGCGGATGCGGGACTTTATTTCAGACTATCTTAAGATTGACCCGGTGGAGGCCCGACGGCTCCAGAAACTCTATTATGTGGAGCATGGCACGACATTGAACGGTCTGATGCAGGTCCACGACCTCAAACCAGCCGCCTTTCTTGATTATGTCCACAAGATCGATGTCAGCCATATGGCACCTTCCAAGCATTTGGGAGACGCGCTTTCTAAACTTCCTGGCCGAAAAGTCATTTTCACCAATGGCACCACCGCCCACGCCAAAAATGTCACCAATCAACTTGGCATCACCCATCATTTCAGCGACGTCTACGACATTGTTTCGGTGGATTACACGCCCAAACCGAACCGGGCGTCCTACGACCGGTTCCTGGCAGATAGCGGTATTGACCCCACCCGGGCGTCGATGTTCGAAGATATTGCCCGCAACCTCGTGGCCCCTCACGATCTGGGCATGACCACGGTCTGGGTCCGCCCCGGAGAGCCGGGACCTGAACGTCACCAACAAATGGCTCACGAGGGGGCTGAAGGGCCTCATGTGCACCATGTGACGGACGATCTTGCCACCTTTCTGCACAGCCTTTAGGGCGGTTTTCTGCCCCGACGCAGCCCTCGCTCCATCTGTTGACATGAGCACGGCCCCCGCTATGGTTCGGCCCGCGCACCCTGCCCGACGCGCAAACCAAGCCAAGGATCCACTGCCATGACCCCTGATGACCTGAAATCCATCATCAACACCGCTTTTGACAATGTCGGCACCATCAACACCAAGACCGTTGGTGAGGTTCGCGACGCTGTTGACGAAGCGCTGACCCTTCTTGACCGGGGCGACGTCCGTGTGGCGGAAAAAGGTAATGATGGCTGGACCGTCAATCAGTGGCTGAAAAAAGCAGTGCTCCTTTCGTTTCGTCTGAACGACATGTCGACAATCGAAGGTGGCCCGGGCGCTAACACCAATTGGTGGGACAAAGTGCCGTCGAAATTTGAAGGCTGGGGCGCTCAGGAGTTTTCGGCAGCCGGGTTCCGCGCTGTGCCCGGCGCCATTGTGCGACGCTCTGCCTATATCGCACCCGGCGTGGTGCTGATGCCTTCTTTCGTCAATCTGGGAGCCCGTGTGGGCAAGGGCACCATGGTGGACACGTGGGCAACGGTTGGGTCCTGTGCCCAGATCGGTGAAAACGTRCATATTTCCGGCGGTGCTGGCATTGGCGGTGTGCTTGAGCCTTTGCAGGCTGGCCCCGTGATTATTGAAGACAATTGCTTCATCGGCGCCCGCTCAGAAGTGGCGGAAGGCGTTCTCGTCAGCACGGGTTCTGTGCTTTCGATGGGGGTTTTCATCACCGCCACCACAAAAGTGATCAATCGGGACACGGGCGAGACCCATATCGGATTTGTGCCACCTTATTCTGTGGTGGTTCCCGGTGCACGCGCTGGCAAGCCGCTGCCGGATGGCACCCCGGGGCCTAGCCTTTCCTGCGCTGTGATTGTCAAAACAGTAGACGCACAGACCCGCGCCAAGACCTCCGTTAATGAGCTGCTGCGGGATTAAAAGTGCGGGCATGTCGCTGCCTGTTTGACCCCCAATGCCCGTTGACGCTAAACCGGATGCATGAATACAGACATGCCGACCAAAACCAACACGCTTGACCCTATCGCCCTTGCGGCGGAATTGATCCGCTGTCCCAGTGTGACGCCTGAAGAAGGGGGTGCTCTGGACGCGCTGGAAACATGCCTGCGTGGTTTGGGCTTTACCTGCACACGCCTTCCCTTCAGTGAAGAGGGTACGCCGGACGTTGATAACCTCTACGCCCGCCTGGGAACAGAAGCCCCGCACTTCTGCTTTGCGGGGCACACAGATGTAGTGCCGGTGGGAGATGCAGACGCCTGGAGCGTTGATCCGTTTGGCGCAGAGATAAAAGACGGCATTCTTTTTGGCCGTGGCGCGACCGACATGAAGGGCGCGATTGCAGCTTTTGCTGCCGCCGTCTCGCGCGTCACTGCTAAGGGTTCCTTCAAAGGATCCATAAGCTTCTTGATCACTGGTGACGAAGAAGGACCGGCCCTTAACGGCACCATCAAAGTGCTTGAGTGGCTGGCGGACAAGGGTGAGGTCATTGACGATTGTCTGGTTGGCGAGCCGACCAACCCGCAAGCGCTCGGTGACATGATCAAAATTGGCCGACGGGGCAGCACCAACGGATGGATTACCGCCAAGGGCGCACAGGGCCATGTCGCTTATCCGCATCTTGCCGACAATCCCGTGCCCCGGCTGGTCGCCATGCTGGACCGCTTGGCTGGCGACTCACTGGACGAGGGCACAGAGCATTTTCAGCCCTCCAATCTGGAAATCACTCAGATCACTGTCGACAATGAAGCAACCAATGTGATCCCGGCAGAAGCCCGCGCGCGCTTCAACATCCGGTTCAACGATCTTCACACACCTGCCGCTCTGGAGGCTCGCGTCCGGACGCATCTGGATGCCGTCACCAAGGAGAAGGGCGGTGCTTACGACCTCAAGATGATTGCCAGCGGCGATGCGTTTTTGACAGCCCCTGGCCGCTTGAGCACGCTGATCTCTGACGCGGTTGCGAAAGCCATTGGTCGCACGCCCGAGCTTTCCACAACTGGGGGCACGTCTGACGCGCGCTTCATTAAGAATTACACCCGGGTCGTCGAGTTCGGTCTGGTGAGCCAGTCCATGCACAAAGTGGATGAACATGCGCGTGTCGATGATATCATCGCTCTGACCGATATCTACGAGACCGTACTCACAGGCTATTTCAGCTGAGGTTTGCATGCCAACAACCAGCGAAATTATTAGGGCGCTAATCGGGTCCTGGAAAATAGCCCGGCGAGACCCCACAGCCCTTGCCGGGTTTGACTTCAGTGCTGATGCCTTTTGGCGATCGTTTGCCGCCTATATTTTCGTGATCCCCTTCTGCCTCGTCTTCATCACCACCCAATGGCGCATGATGGCCGATACAGCCCAGATGCTGGGAGTGTCTCAATCCGGTTACGCGTTGATTGAGCTGGCGACCTATGTCGCTTTCTGGGTGCTTTACCCGATCGCTATGATTTTTGCCTGTCGCGTCTTCAACCTCACCCGTGGCTTCGCTCCTTACATCATCGTCTACAATTGGTCGTCGATTTTGGTCATGGTTCTACTGGCCCCGTCTTACGTTCTCTACAGCCTCGGGGTGGCGAATGTGGGGGCTGCCAGTTTTCTCCTCCTTATCGCTTTCGTAACAGCGTTGATATATCGCTGGCAGATAGCACTGACGGTTCTGGCGACCACTCCCGCGACTGCCGCCAGCATTATTGGTGTTGAACTGGCGTTGGCTTTCGCGATCAATTTCGTCGCCAGTGCCTTTCTGCAAATCGGAGGTTAGGAATTGAGCGATACACGCCCCATCGGGGTTTTCGATTCCGGCATGGGCGGCCTCACGGTTTTACGCTCTCTGCGCGCGCACCTGCCTCATGAAAATCTTGTCTATCTGGGCGACACTGCGCGCCTGCCCTATGGCACGAAGAGCCCTGAGACAGTGACAGCCTACGCGCTTCAGGCCACTCAATTGCTGATGGCCTATGATGTCAAAATGGTCGTCATTGCCTGCAACACGGCAAGCTCCGTTGCTCTTGTTCCTCTCGCACGCGACCTCGCCCCACTGCCTGTTGTGGGCGTTGTTGAACCGGGCGCCCGCGCGGGGATTGCTGCGACCACGTCAGGTCGCATTGGTGTTCTGGCGACAGAAAGCACGGTGGCCGGAGGGGCCTATCCACGTGCTATCGCCGCACTCTCCCCGGATACTGACGTTCAGCAACAGGCCTGTGCGCTTTTTGTGGCACTGGCGGAAGAAGGCTGGGGCGACAGTTCTATTGCCGAGGCGACAGCCGCACGCTATCTCGCCCCTCTGTTTGATAATGAGGCTACGGCACCGGACACACTGGTGCTGGGCTGTACGCATTTTCCTGTGCTGGCCCCCGCGATCACCAAAGTGCTGGACGCTCGGGGTGCCCGCGCCACGCTGGTGGACAGTGCCGAGACCACAGCCCAGGCCGTGGTCGAACTGCTCGAAATGCAAAAACTTAAAAATACCGATGACAGGACCGGCACGGAACGTTTTCTGGCGACCGATGCGCCAGAGCGATTTGCCCGCGTGGGAGAATTATTTTTCGGCAGGTCTATTACCGCAGACCAGGTTGAACTGGTGGACCTTCGTCCCTCAATCTAGTCTTTTCTGCCGTAATCCACCTGGGTGAGGTACAGCCCATCCGGCGGCGCGACGGGTGCACAACGAGAGCGGTCTGCCGCCTTCAACGCCTTTTCCAAATCACGTCTCGTCCACTTGCCTTCGCCAACAAACTTCAGCGAGCCGACAAGAGAGCGGACCTGATTGTGCAGGAATGATCTCGCACGGCAGACCACTTCAACTTCTTCGCCGTAGCGCGACACGCGCACCTCATCCATGGTTTTCAAAGGCGACTTTGCCTGGCAATGAACCGAGCGGAAAGTTGTGAAATCATGTTTGCCCACCAGCACCTGCGCTGCGTGATGCATCGCGTCGGCATCAAGGGGCACCGGCACAGCCCAGACCTGGCCTCTGTCCAGGGTTAGGGGGGCACGCCTGTTGATGATGCGGTAGAGATAGTGACGTTTGGTGGCATCGAAGCGCGCATGAAACTCCGCATCGACGGTCTCCGCCTCAACGATGGCAATCGGATGCGGCTTTAAATGAAAGTTCACTGCGTCGCGTACTTTGCCGGCCACGTCCCCCCGCGCAAGGTCCACATGAACAACCTGCCCCAAGGCATGCACGCCAGCGTCCGTCCGCCCCGCTGCGGCAAGCACCACCTCTTCGCCACAATAGCTGTGGATCGCGCGTGTCACGGCGTCCTGAACCGCCCCGCCATCGGCCTGGGTCTGCCAGCCATTGTAGGGACCGCCGTCATATTCAATGGTGAGTTTGTAGCGGGTCATTGCGCGAGGCTCTCACCAACAGTGAGAGACAGGCCGCGCAGAAAGTCTGCAGCCTTCACCCGGGCTTTGCCAGCACGTTGAACTTCCAGCAAACGCAATGCGCCGTCACCACAGGCGATGGTGAGAGCGTCGTCGAGAAGCGTTCCGGGTTCGGCTTTTCCAGACACAGGCGTGGCACGCAGAACTTTGACCCGTTCCCTTTTTCCCCTCCGCGTCATTTCAAAAAACGCACCGGGAAAGGGAGACAGGCCCCGGATCTGCCGATCAAGCTCCACCGCCGAACGGCTCCAGTTGATTATCGCCTCGACCTTGTCGATCTTTTTGGCGTAGGTGACACCTTCCTCTGATTGCACCTGAGCGACCAGCCCGCCTGCGGCCAGCGCCTCAACGGTCTGCACCATCAGCGGCGCCCCCACGGCGGCCAGTTCATCGTGAAGACTGTCGGCGGTTGTTTCATCCGTAATGGCGACAATTTTCGTGCCCAACACCGGCCCCGTATCCAGCCCCTCGTCCATCTGCATGATCATCACGCCGGACTGCGCGTCGCCAGCCATGATGGCGCGCTGTATGGGCGCAGCTCCCCGCCAGCGCGGCAGTAGCGACGCGTGCATGTTGAGGCAACCAAGACGGGGCGCTTCCAGAATGGGTCCAGGCAGCAAGAGCCCATAGGCAACCACGATGGCGACGTCGAGGGCGAGACCAGCAAAGGCCTGCTGCTCGTCTTCCGATTTCAAACTTACCGGTGTGCGAACTTCGATGCCCCGGGCCTCAGCGAATTTCTGGACAGGTGACTTCTGCAGTTCCATGCCACGGCCCGCCTTGCGCGGGGGCTGGCTATATACCGCCACAACGTCGTGCCCCGCCTCAACCAGAGCGGTCAGGACAGTGACAGAAATATCAGGGGTGCCCATAAAGGCCAGCCGAAGAGGCGTTTTTGTTGTCATAGGCAAAGAGGTAGCGCGCCCGGGCCCGTTCAGGCCAGTTCTTTTTCGCGCAGACGGCGTTCTTTCAACAAGCGCTTCAGAACCCGGTCCCGTTTCAGCTTGGAAATATGGTCGATGAACAACACCCCTTCCAGATGATCCATCTCATGCTGGATGCAGGTGGCCAGCATTTCTTCGCAGTCCTGCTCACGAATTTCGCCCTGATAGTCGAGATAGCGCAGACGGCATTTGGCGGGCCGCTCCAGTTCCTCGTAAAAATCAGGAACAGACAGACATCCCTCTTCGTAAACCCGGAGCTCACTATCGTCGATGGAGAGGATTTCTGGATTAACAAAATAGACCGGCTCAGGCTCTTCCCCCTCACGCGCCAGATCCATCACGATGACCCGCTTGGGCACCCCGATCTGGACGGCAGCAAGGCCAATGCCCGGTGCCGCGTACATGGTCTCCAGCATATCGTCCATCAGGGCGCGCAAGGCGTCATCCACCTTTTCCACAGGTTTTGATACCTGCTTCAGGCGTTTGTCGGGCGCGGTGATGATGGCTCTGATTGTCATGGGGACGAGATAGGCTCACGGGCCTGCCTCGTCAAGCCTGCTGGCGCGCCCCAGAAATCATGGTTCACCGCGAAAGCCCCTATCCGTCTCAGTTTGCGACGCAAACTCTACCCATCGCAATTTGCGACGCAAACCTGGCTCTCACGCACTTGGCCACCGCAGGCGCGATAGCACATGTTGAAATTGGGCTGACACTGGGATGCCTGATTATCGCAGCGATAGTACGAGGGATAGCCCTTGCTCACCTCAGATGGCTTAGAGAATTTGTCCGGTGAGGCCGCATAGAGCTCAAGCTCGCGGTAATATTTCTCGCGGGCCAGCTCATATTCATCCTCGACCCGGCCTTCCTCCCGATAGCGGCATTCTTCGGTCGCAACCGCTTCAGTGTGCCGACATTGGGCCAGCCCGTCCTGGCACCCAGCGAGGCATCGCATGCCCAGATTGCTCTCAGGCGGCAGGTAATCGTAATGGGTTTCAATAACCGGTCCACAGGCGCTCAAAATGGCAACGGACATCGCGACCACCGCCCAACGTCTCAAATTCCCTACGATCCCCATAAGCATCCCCTTTTTCTCAACCGCCATATTCCACTCGCGATATGGCCTGTCTGCTGGGTTTTGGTCAAGCCCCGCTGAGTGCCGATTTGGGCTATAGTCGCCTTCGTGTGATTTGGATGGGATGCGATGGACCCGATTTATATTATTGCTGCGGTGGGACTTGCTCTGGCCGTCGGGTTTGTTCTGGCACGCAGCCTTGGCGCGCGTACGACCGTTTCGACACCCGCGGAAGCCGAAAAACAGGCCAATTTCGAACGCCAAATCGCCTCCATGCTGGATGCGCAGAACCAGCTTGCGGGTCGCCTGGCCACGATGCAGGAAGGTCAGACCGCCAATCAGCAGGCGCTCAACCAGTCCTTGAATGAGCGGCTGGACAAGGTCAGCCAGCGTCTCACCCAGAGCCTGACGGAAAACACCCAGAAGACCAATCAGACGCTGAATGAGCGATTGGAAAAGGTCAGCAAAAACCTCACTGAAACCTCTTTGAAAAACCGGGAGCAGCTCGGCGAACAATTGGGCACCCTCAATGAGCGCCTCGCGATCATCGGCGAAGCTCAAAAGAAACTTGATAGCCTGACCACGGAAGTGGTGGGTCTGCAGGAAGTGCTGGGGAACAAGCAGGCCCGCGGCGCTTTTGGTGAAATTCAACTGAACGATATTGTCATCAATGCCCTGCCGCCTTCAGCGTATGAATTTCAGGTCACGCTTTCCAACGGCAAGCGCGCCGACTGCCTCATCAAACTGCCCAACCCACCGGGCTCTATCGCGGTGGATTCCAAATTCCCGCTGGACAGCTACCGACGGCTTGTCGATGCGAAAGATGAAGCCGCGAAAGTACAAGCCACCCGCGCATTGCGCGCAGATGTGCTGAAACACATCAAAGACATTTCCGAGAAATATATTATTCCGGGCGAAACGGCGGAATCCGCTCTCATGTTTTTGCCGTCAGAGGCCGTCTATGCAGAATTACATGCGCGGTTTTCCGATGTGGTGGATCAGGGCTACCGGGCGCGCGTCTGGATTGTCTCGCCCACAACGCTGATGGCGACCCTCAACACCGTGCGCGCCGTGCTGAAAGACGCACAGATGCGCGAGCAAGCTCATGTCATTCAGGCGGAAGTGGGGAAACTGCTGGAAGATGTGGGTCGTCTTGATGATCGGGTGAGCAAGCTCAAGGGCCATTTTTCCCAAGCAGAGAAAGACATCCGCGACATCGAAACATCAACGTCAAAAATTACACGGAAAGGCGAGCGGATTGCCGAGGTCGAACTGGAAGACCCGGCGCAACTATCCTCGCCCGCTGAAACGACATTACAATCTGGACAATCTGGGAAACAGCCGGACCTGCTTGCCGGCGAATAAATCACATCTGGGGAACGACACATGGAAATGATCGAGAGTTTTGTTGGTGAGGTGAACAGCATTGTTTGGGGCGTGCCGATGCTGATACTGATCGGTGCGACGGGCGTGTTTCTCATGGCGGGGCTGCTTTTCATGCCCATACGCAAGCTGGTCTATGGCTTCAAATTGCTGATGTCCCCAGCCACTCTCGGCGAAGGAGACATCCCTCCCTTCAAAGCATTGATGACAGCGCTCTCTGCCACGGTCGGAACAGGGAATATTGCTGGCGTCGCTACGGCGATCTTTCTGGGGGGACCCGGCGCTATCTTCTACATGTGGCTGATTGCCATTATCGGCATGGCGACAAAATATGCCGAAGCGGTKTGYGCGGTGACGTTCCGTGAAACCGACGCCAAGGGAAATTATGTCGGCGGGCCGATGTATTATCTCAAAAATGGTGTTGGCAAAAAATTTCCGCTGCTCGGCAAGATACTGGCGCCTATGTTTGCCCTCTTCGCTGCCGTCGCTGCCTTTGGTATCGGCAACGGCGTGCAGGCGAACTCTGTCGCTGCTGCCATGAGCGCAAGCTTCGGTGTCTCTCACCTTGTGACCGGCATTATCATGATGGTGATTGTCGCCGCTGTTCTGCTGGGGGGCATTCGTCGCATCGCAGACGTGGCGGGCGCACTCGTGCCTTTGATGATTGTGCTTTATGTCGGCACGGCGCTGGTGATCCTGGTGATTAATTCAGCCGCTATTCCCGATGCCTTTGCCCTCATCTTCCACCACGCTTTTGAGCCAGCCTCTGCTGCTGGTGGTTTTGCCGGTGCGACGGTGGCGGCTGCCATCCGCTTCGGCGTGGCGCGAGGTGTCTTCTCCAACGAAGCGGGACTTGGCTCTGCGGCTATCGCCCACGCTGCAGCAAAGACCGATGATCCGGTGCGGCAGGGGCACATTGCAATGCTCGGCACCTTCATCGATACGATCATTGTCTGCACCATGACGGCTTTGGTCATCATCACATCCGGCCTTTGGACGTCAGGTGAGACAGGGGCGGCGCTGACCAGTTCAAGCTTCGCCGTTGCGCTCCCCGGAGGGGCAGAAATCGTCTCTGTCGCCCTTGCGGTCTTTGCCTTCACAACCATTTTGGGCTGGTCCTATTACGGCGAGCGCTCTGTGCAGTACTTGCTGGGCGAGTGGGCGATCCTGCCTTACCGGGTGATCTGGATTGCAGCCATCCCGGTTGGCGCAACGGTCAATCTTGGGTTCATCTGGCTTCTGGCCGATACGCTGAACGCGATGATGGCGATCCCGAACCTGATCGGCCTCATCATTCTCGGTCCGATGGTTTTCCGGGCCACAAAAACCTATTGGGACAAAAACAATGGCCGCACTCAAACCGCAGACTAGAAAGTGGTTTTATCTGSTYGCGACRGTGGCGGGAACGCTCCTGCCYCTGTCGCAATTCCTGCCCTGGCTCTCTGCCAACGGGCTCGACATTCCGCTTTTCTTTGACGATCTCTTCGTCAACGGGGTTGCCGGGTTCTTTGGTCTTGATGTGATCATCTCCGCCATCGTCCTCCTCCTCTTCATTCAGATTGAGGGCAAGCGTGTGGGGCTGACGAAAATCTGGCTACCGATCACCGGCACGCTGCTTGTTGGCGTGTCGTGTGGATTGCCGATGTTTCTCTATCTGCGGGAAGCAAGGCTTGAGCAGATGCAGGGCAATGCTGTCGACCAGGTGGTCTAAACCGGACGGCGGGACTTCATCGCAGCGGCCAGCGTGCCGTCGTCGAGATAATCCAACTCTCCGCCCACGGGCACACCATGCGCCAGCCGGGTCACAACAACGTCGGCATTGGCCAGACGATCTGTGATGTAGTGCGCCGTTGTCTGCCCATCCACTGTGGCATTGGTAGCAAGAATGATTTCTTTGATCTCTTCGTTTGACGCGCGCTCAATAAGGGATCCGATGGTGAGGTCTTCCGGCCCGATACCATCCAGCGCCGACAGGGTTCCGCCCAGCACATGGTAGCGGCCCTTGTGGGCTCCGGCCCGTTCCAACGCCCACAGATCACCCACATCTTCGACCACACACAGGCCGGTGGGTTCGCGACGGGGATCGCGGCAAATGGCGCAAGGGTCTTGAGTATCTACATTGCCGCAGGTGCTGCAGATCACCGCTTTTTCGGCAGCGTCTGCCATGGCGACAGCAAGCGGCTGCAAAAGTGTCTGCTTTTTCTTGACCAGATGCAGCACGGCGCGGCGTGCAGAGCGCGGGCCAAGCCCCGGCAATTTTGCGAGCAGCTGGATCAGCCGCTCAATCTCTGGCCCCGAGAGAGCTCCGCTCATGTCAGCCCCCTCGCCTCAAAGCCCGAAATTCATGCCGGGGGGGAGCGGCAGACCGCCGGTCAATTCCTTCATGCTCTCGGCAACCAGCTGTTCCCTCTTGGTTTTAGCATCGTTGAAGGCTGCTACAATCAGGTCTTCCAGAATTTCTGCTTCTTCGGGCTTGGCAAGACTTGGGTCCACGTGGATGCGCCGGGCCACCCCGCCTCCAGAGAGCGTCACCGTCACAAGACCTGCGCCAGCGACGCCTTCCACTTCCGCCTTTTCAAGCTCGGCCTGCATCGTGGCCATCTTCTCCTGAAGACCGCGCGCCTGTTTCATGATGTCGTTCAGATTTTTCACAAACTATCCTCGTCCTGGGTACTTTCCCCCTCGGCAGGAGACGGCCCCAGCAATTCAGGTTCAACAATATTTTTAATCACCGACCCCGGAAAGGCTTCCAGCGTTGCTTTCACCAACGGGTCTTGCGCCATTTCTTCACGCAATTCGTCCCGGCGGGATTTTTGTTGCTGACGCACAGTGGGTGCACCCTCGGCCTTTGAAATGGAGACCAACCAGCGCTCGCCCGTCCACTGTTTCAGCCGTTCTGCCAGAGTTGCGGCGACCGCGTTATCCCCGTCGATAACATTGACTTCGATGCGGCCTTTTTCAAAGTGAACCAACCGCAGGCCTGATTCCAACGTATGGGCCAGCCGGATGTCGCGGACCGATTTGGCGTGGGCGATCACGTCCTGATAGCTGTGAAAAACCGGCGCACTTTGGACCGCTATGTTTTCTTGAGGTGCCCCGATTTCCTGAGGCGCCATGTCGGCGGAACTAACCGCTTGCACACTGCCACCACCCGCCGTCTGGGCAACTCTCATGCCTGCTGTGGGACTGCCACCTGATGGCGCCCCACCGCCACGCGCGCCACTTGGTGCCCCCGACGTGCCCGAGGTTGGGGCATCTTTCAGTTTCGCCACAAGCTCTTCGGGCGACGGCTGATCAGCGACATAGGCCAGCCGGACCAGCACCATCTCTGCTGCCGCAATGGGTTTGGCGGCTGCTTGCACTTCCAGAATACCTTTGAGGAGCATTTGCCAAGTGCGTGAGAGCACGCGCACCGGCAGAAGCTTTGCCATTTCCTGCCCCCGGACCCGCTCGGTCTCCGTGGCGGTCAGGTCGTCGGCGGCACTGGCGGCCAGTTTCAACCGGGTCAGCCAGTGGGTCAGTTCGGCCAGATCGCCCAGCACAACAGCCGGGTCCGCGCCTGAATTATATTGATCGCGCAGCTCCGCCATAGCACCTGCAATGTCGCCCTTCATCACAAGGTCAAACAGGTCGAACACCCGCGCCCGGTCGGCGAGGCCCAGCATGTCGCGCACATCGACTTCGCCAATTGTGCCAGCACCATGAGCAATGGCCTGATCCAGCAGCGACAGCCCATCGCGCGCCGACCCTTCAGCTGCGCGCGCCAGCATTGCCAACGCGGCATCGTTGATGGTCACGCCTTCTTTATTGGATACTTTTTTCAGGAGCCCTGACAGTTCCACAGAACCCAGACGTCGCAGGTCAAAGCGCTGACAGCGCGACAGCACCGTCACGGGCACTTTGCGAATTTCCGTCGTCGCAAAAATAAACTTCACATGTTCCGGCGGCTCTTCCAGCGTTTTCAGCAGCCCGTTGAAGGCCGCTTTGGAAAGCATGTGCACTTCATCGATGATGTAGACTTTGTAGCGCGCCGTCACCGGCATGTAGCGCACGCTCTCGATGATCTCGCGAATGTCATCGATGCCGGTGCGGGACGCCGCATCCATCTCCAGCACATCCTGGTGCCGCGATGCCATGATGGCCTCGCAATGTTCGCCAAAATCATGCAGTTCGATGGTCGGCTTGTCGTTCTCGGCATTTGTGTAGTTGAGGGCGCGGGCCAGAATGCGCGCGGTCGTGGTTTTGCCAACACCGCGCACTCCTGTCAGCATAAAGGCATGGGCAATGCGACCGCTTTTGAAGGCGTTGGAGAGCGTGCGCACCATGGCTTCCTGGCCCACCAGGTCTTCAAATGTCGTCGGGCGATATTTGCGCGCCAGAACCCGGTAGGCAGTGCCCGAGCCATTGCTGCTGGGGTTGTCCGCTTCGCCCCCCATAAGGGAGAAGCCAGGCTCTGTGTGAGGATCGGGCGTTAGCTCGGGAGCCGTCTCTGCTGCGTTGTCGGCACTGTTATCCATATCCGCGCTCGCCGCTCCCCGTTTACTTGTGGTGCTCGACCCTTCTGGGCATGCTTCGTTTCCCCACCGGCTTGCCGCAGATGGCGAAGATGCATCGTATCGCACATTACGCAGGCGCGCCGGAGAAATGAGGTGGGAGGCTGGAACAGAGACCCGAGTCGGGCTCGTTACGGCTGCTTCCTTCCGGATCTGACCGGGTTGGCGAGAAACTCGTCCACCGCCAACCTCCCAACAGCACTATATCAGAGATTGGGCGCAAAATGGCAAGGGGTCTTGCGAGCGCCACAGCCGATTTTGTGAGGCGTTCTTTGCATTTCGTGCCGACTGTGGCACCTTGCCGCCATCAATATTCCTGAATTTCCCAACATTAGACATTGGAGACATGGCTCATGGCACTGGAAGCCAATCCCAACATTTTTGCCAATAACCCGCTGGACCGGGCAGGTCATCGCCGTACCGACCCCGCCTGGCTGGGCGAACGGCAGGCGGACAGCACAAGCCTGTGTGTCCCCTTGTGGAAACTAAAACCGCTGGTGTTGCCAGAAGCCCAAAAAGGGGCTGGCAAGGATGTGGGCTGGATGCCGGTTGATCTGGTCACGTCTGCGGCCCCAAAAGGCACGCAGGTGTTTTTGGGCATCAACAAGCGCGGCAAAGCCTTGTTTGCCCATGATGTTTCCAGCCTCAAGGACCCGGAAAATGATGGCCCCCTTAAAGGCCTTGGTGGATTTGAGGATTTGCGCGCAGTTGGCATGATGGGCGACCTGCCCCCCGGCGAACTGGCGATCCTGGCCCAAGCGAAAGCGATGCTGGACTGGCACGCACGCCACGGCCATTGCGCGGTGTGTGGAGCGGTGACCGAGATGGCCGAAGCTGGCTACAAGCGGGCCTGCCCCTCTTGCAAAGCCGAGCATTTTCCGCGTACCGACCCGGTGGTCATCATGCTGGCGACACTTGGAGACAAAGCCTTTCTGGGACGTCAGAAAATGTTCCCTAAGGGCATGTTTTCCGCCCTTGCCGGTTTCATAGAGCCCGGCGAGAGCATTGAAGAAGCCGTGGCACGCGAACTGGACGAAGAGGCCGGTCTTTCCATCAATTCCGTGCGTTATCACTCAACGCAGCCTTGGCCCTTCCCCTCCAGCCTGATGATTGGTTGCATTGCAGAAGCGGCTGGTGAGGATTTCCACATTGACGGGATCGAGCTGTCAGAAGGCCGCTGGTTCAGTCGCGACGAGTTGGCCGCCGCGATGGCTGGCAAAGCCGATGGCTTCTTTGTGCCGCCCGGCTTTGCCATTGCGCATCATCTTGTGAAAGCGTTTGTCGAGGGGTGGTAAGCCCCCCTCAACCTAATCTTTCGCGGTAATTGGCGCGGAAGGGGCTTGCCTTGTAGACGCCCAATATCTTCAGCTCTGAGCAGAAGAACTCGAGCTCTTCCAGCGCCAAACGCACGTTGCGCGAGGACGGGTGGCCCTCAACATCGGCGTAGAACTGGGTCGCGTTGAAGGACCCGCCTACCTGATAGCTTTCGAGCTTCGTCATATTGACGCCGTTGGTGGCGAACCCGCCCATGGCTTTGTAAAGTGCTGCAGGCACATTGCGCACTTTGAAGATGAAGCTGGTGACGACCGGACCGTCTTCGGGCTCGGCATCGTCGGGCTCGGCTGCCATGATGATGAAGCGGGTTGTGTTGTGTGCCGCGTCTTCCACATCACGCTTCAGAATTTCCAGCCCATAAATGTCAGCGGCCAGGGCCGGTGCCAGCGCACTGCGGGTCACGTCGCCTGCTTCTGCAATCTGGCGGGCAGAGCCTGCCGTGTCAGCCCCGACAACAGCGCGCAATTTCATCTTGGCGATCAGTTTACGACATTGGCCAAGCGCCATGACGTGAGACTGCACGCTCTTCAGACCGTCAAGGGTCGCGCCCTTCACGCCCATCAGCTGAAACCGGATGGGGAGGAAATGTTCGCCAATGATGTAGAGCCCGGACCCTGGAAGCAGATGATGGATGTCCGCCACCCGCCCCGCGACAGAATTTTCAATCGGGATCATGGCAAGGCGAGCTTCACCGTCTTTGACGGCGGCAAGCGCTTCTTCAAAGGTGTCGCAGGGGCGCTCCATCATGTCGGGAAAAGCTTCCTGACAGGCGATGTGTGAGTTTGCACCGGGCTCGCCTTGAAAGACGATGGTGTTTTCAGCAACCGCTGGTGATGTATCGCTACCCATGAGATCAGCGGCAATGCCGCCCTTTCTTATTTTGTCGCGCCTTCGGACGGAAAACCCCAAAGTCAGATTTGGCACTTTTCCCGAAGGCGCTTTATTTCGTCGCGCCTTCGAACGGAAAACCGCTATGCGCCACCCAGCGCTGCACGCGCCTTTTCCAGATCGGCGGGAGTATCGACACCGAGTGGAACAGTGTCAACGAGCGCTGCATCTATCCGCATGCCCGCTTCGAGCGCGCGTAATTGTTCAAGCTTTTCCCGCAATTCCAGCGGTGAGGGGGGCAATGCCACAAAGCGCGCCAGCGCCTCGCGCCGGTACCCATAAAGACCAATGTGATGATAGTCCGGTCCTTGGCCATAAGGTGCCGCCCCACGTGTAAAATAGAGAGCCCGCCCCACTTTCGCGCCCGGCTGCAATGCCAGAATTGCGCGCGGCACGTCCGGGTTCGCCCGTTCGGTCTCATCATCAATCTCTGTCACCAGGGTTGAGATGTCTGTCGCAGGGTTTTCCAGAACCTCTAGCGCCATCGCAATGATGGCTGGATCCAAAGTCGGCAGATCGCCCTGCACATTCAGCACCACATCATGGGTCTCGTTCGGATCTACCACGTTCAGCGCCTGAAATATCCGGTCGGACCCCGACGGCAGGTCCGGGTCGGTCAAAACCGCCTCCCCACCCGCTTTTTCCACAGCGGCGACAATTTCAGGCTCGGCAGCAGCCACCACGACCCGACCAATTTTCGCCTCCAGCGCCCGGCGCATGACCTGGACGATCATCGGCACACCGGCGATGTCAGCCAATGGCTTGTTCGGCAGCCGAGTGGACGCCAGACGGGCGGGGATAAGAATAATGGGTGAAACGGCCATGGGATGGGTCAGTCGTCAGAGGGTTTCAACAGCGATTCGTCAATTTCTCGCCCATTCTCGGGCAAAACCCAGGCAGAACAAGAAACAAAGCCCCCAAAACAGCTCTAAGAGGTCCCAAAACAGGGCCACAGAGCGCCACAGGTGGTGCGACTTTTATACGGGTTGCGGCGGGCTGGCGGAAGCGGGTAATCTCCGCGCCAACCAGCGGGTGGGGGCCTTTCGCAGGACCCTTTCCCGTATATCAATACCAGACCATCAAAGACCCTAGGACCGGAGCCGCTTTATCCATGGATAGTTTCGAAATTAACAAGATTGCAGGCGCATTCCTGTTCTCCCTGCTGCTCATTCTGGGCGTGCAGAACCTGGCTTCGATCCTTTACGACACTGACGAGGCAAACCCTCTCTCCTATCCGATCGAAATGGCAAGCCATGATGCTGATGCACATGGTGACGGCGACGCGGTGGTAGAGGCCGGTCCAACCCTGGCACAGTTGCTGGCAACCGCTGATATTACCAAGGGCGCAAAAGTTGCCAAAAAATGTGCGGCCTGCCACACGTTTGATGATGGCGGCGCAAACAAAATCGGCCCGAACCTGTTCGGTATTGTCGGACGCCAAACCGCGCAGGTTGCCGGGTTCAATTATTCCAGCCCTATGTCGGCACTCGGTGGCAATTGGGGTTTTGAGGAGCTCAATGCCTTCCTTGAAAAGCCAAGCGCCTATGTGTCCAGAACAGCAATGTCCTTTGCAGGCCTGCGCAAACCCGGTGACCGGGCCAACATTCTGGCTTACTTGAATTCGCTGGGCTCCAATGTGGCTCTGCCTGCTGTTGAGATACCTGCGGCACCTGCTGTTGAGGCCCCTGCTGCGGAATAAAGTTCCGACGTTAGACATTAAAGTTTTGTAAGAGGCGTCTGGCACCAGCCCGGCGCCTTTTTCATGCGTGTGTTTGGCACTTTCTCCCCAAACGCTTTAGGCTGGCTCTCAGTCTGGCCACAATTCTCCCGTCGAATGGTGGCCTCAAGATCGTAACCGCGTGGGAGGTGTCTGGTAGTGTCCAAGAAACAAAAGGGGATGGTGCAGCGAGCTGCAATTGCGCTGCTTGGCTTCCTGATCAGTGCAAGCCCTCTTGTCGGTGCGAGCCCTGCGCTTGCCGACGAAGAGCTTCACGGTCTCACGCTTTTTGGTTCTCTCAAATATCCAGTGGGCTTCGAGCAGTTTGACTATGTGAACCCGGATGCACCCAAAGGTGGCACGCTTCGCTACGCATCGATTGGCAGCTTTGACAATCTCAACCCTTTCATCGTTAAAGGTCGGGCCGCCGCTGGAACCAGCACTTTCATATATGACACATTGCTCGTCTCCTCCTCTGATGAGGCAGCAAGCGAATATGGTCTGCTGGCCGAAAGCGTTTCGCATCCAGACGACTACTCCTCGGTTACTTTTACTCTGCGCCCCGCGGCGCACTGGCACGACGGGGAGCGGATAACCCCGGAAGATGTGATCTGGAGTTTTGAAACCCTGACCGCAAATATGCCGTTCTACAATGCCTATTACGCTGACGTGGACAGCGTGGAAAAACTCTCGCCCCTCCAGGTCCGATTTAACTTTGCGATCTCGGGCAACAGGGAACTGCCCTACATCGTGGGCGAAATGCCGATCCTTCCCAAACACTATTGGGCAGACCGCGATTTCACCGCGACAACACTGGAACCTCCACTCGGCAGCGGTCCTTACCGTATCTCTGCAGTCGACGTGCCCCGTTCCGTGACCTATGAGCGAGTGTCTGACTATTGGGGGGCGGACCTGAACGTGAACATCGGCGCTCACAATTTTGGCAAAATGGTTTTTGAATATTACCGCGACAGCACGGTCGCTCTTGAAGCTTTCAAGAGTGGGAAAATAGATGTTCGGCTTGAGAACTCCTCCAAGCAGTGGGCAACGGCGTATGACTTTCCGGCGTTGAATGAGGGGCGGGTGCGGCGCGCGCATCTATCAACCCTCACTCCTGAACCCATGCAGGGCTTTGCGATGAACCTCCGCCGTGAACGGTTTGCAGACCCCCGAGTGCGCGAGGCTCTCAATCTTGCTTTCGATTTTGAATGGGCTAACAAGACGCTCTTTTACGGGCAGTATGTGCGCACCGACAGCTATTTTGATAATTCGGAACTGGCATCCAATGGCACTCCTGAAGGAGACGAACTCGCCCTGCTGGAACCGTTCCGCGACCAACTGCCTGATGCGTTGTTCACACAGGCCTATGCAAACCCCGCAACCGACGGCAGCGGCAGCAATCGCGGCAACCTGCGTACCGCTACTGCGTTATTGAAAGAGGCGGGCTGGGGTGTGAACGCGGACGGTATCCTCGTCAACAATGAGACAGGTGAAGCTTTCACAATCGAGTTTCTGCTTGTGTCACCTGCATTTGAGCGGGTGGTGCAGCCCTACCTACAGGCTCTGAAAATACTTGGCATTACGGGGTCCATTCGCATTGTCGATACATCTCAATATCAAAACCGCCTCGACAATTTTGATTTTGACGCAACAATTTCCACCTTCGGGCAATCGCTTTCTCCAGGCAATGAACAACGCGAATTCTGGGGTTGCACAGCCGCAACTCAAAAGGGCGGACGTAATATCATTGGCATTTGCGACCCGGTCGTAGAAGCGCTTATCGATGCGGTCATTCTGGCCAAAGACCGGACCTCTCTTATCACCGCGACCCACGCGCTCGACCGGGTGCTTTTGTGGCGTCACTACCTCGTCCCGCAATGGCATATTCCCTACACCCGTGCAGCCCTTTGGGAGCAGATCGAATTTCCCGATCCGACACCGGGTTTCAATATCGGCTTTCCGTCCATCTGGTGGCACACTGCTGAGACAGCCAATATAGACGCGAGTGCAAATTGATGCGGGGGGTTAACACTGCCCTTGTTGCGGCCTGCCTGTCTTTTGCTATTCCGAGCTTTGCCCAAGCCGAGCCGTCGCACGGTCTGTCAATTTTTGGCGACCTTAAATACGACGCGGACTTTGCGCACTTCTCCTACGTCAATCCGGAGGCGCCAAAGGGCGGTACGTTTTCGCAGATTGGGCCGATCTGGATTTTCAACCAGTCACCGCTCACCTTCGACAGTCTCAACAGCTATATCCTGAAAGGGAATGGCGCGATGGGGGCGGAGCTTACCTTCGACACGCTGATGGCACGCTCCGGTGATGAACCTGACGCCATTTATGGGCTGGTCGCCAAAACTGCTGACATATCTTCCGACGGCAACAGCGTCACGTTCGAGTTGCGTCCCGAGGCACGCTTTCACGACGGCACGCCGCTCACAGCAGAAGATGCGGCTTTCTCTTTGATGCTATTGAAAGAAGAAGGGCATCCGCTGATCGCGCTGTCCATACGAGAATTGGCGAACGCTGAAGCKATTGCGCCACACACACTGAAAGTGACTTTTACCGGCGAGCACACACGCGACCTGCCGCTGCTCATTGCGCAGCTGCCCATTTTTTCCAAAGCGTATTACACCGCGCATGCGTTCGAAGAGACCACGCTCACGCCGCCCCTTGGCAGCGGGCCTTACCAGGTGGGTCGTTTCGAGCAGGGGCGGTTTATCGAATATGAACGGGTGAGCGACTATTGGGCACGCGATCTCAACGTTAATGTGGGGCGCTGGAATTTTGCTGCCGTCCGCTATGAATTCTACCGGGACCGAACCGCCCAGTTCGAGGCCTTCAAGGCCGGGGAATATTTGTTTCGCGAAGAGTTCACCTCAAAGGTCTGGGCGACCGAATATAACTTCCCAGCGATTGAGGAAGGGCATGTTGTGCTGCTCACCACCCGTGACGACACGCCATCTGGTGCGCAGGGCTGGTTCCTGAACACAAGGCGCCCACAGTTTTCCGACGTTCGCGTTCGTGAAGCCATCGGCCTCGCCTTTGACTTTGAGTGGACCAACCGCAATCATTTTCACAATCTCTACACGCGCACTGGCAGCTATTTTGAAAATTCAACCATGCGCGCCAGTGGCATGCCCTCGCCGGGCGAACTGGCGCTGCTGGCCCCCTTCCGCGATGACCTTTCGCCTCGCGTTTTTGAGACAGCGATTGAGCCGCCGGTCTCCAATGGATCGGGCAAGGACAGACGCCTGCTGATACGGGCGGGCAAATTGCTGGACGCGGCTGGCTGGCCCATTGTGGACGGCAAACGCCGCAACGCAGACGGGGATGCCCTCACTCTCGAATTTCTCAACGACAGTCCGACCTTTGAGCGGATATTCGCAGCTTTTCAGGCCAACCTCGTGCAACTGGGTATTGAGGCCCGTATCAAGCCGGTTAATTCAGCAGAGTTTCAAGAGCGCGTGAAAATTTTTGATTTCGATATCATGACGCGACGCTTCTCGGTCGCCGCCACTCCCGGCGTGGAGGTTCGAAACTACTGGAGCTCTACATCCGCCAACCTGCCTGGCAGCTCCAATCTACCTGGCATCGCCAATCCGGCGATTGACGCGTTGGTTGAAAAGGTAATTGCAGCGGAAACACGCGAAGAGCAGGTGACAGCAGCCCGTGCCCTCGACAGGGTTTTACGCTCCGGCTTCTACTGGGTTCCCCATTGGTTCAAGGCTGCCCATCATCTGGCCTTCTGGGATGTGTTCGCACGGCCCGAGGCAGCACCGGCCTATGGTCGCGGGGCGGCGATGCCAGACAGCCGCGGTGTGATCGACACGTGGTGGATTGATCCGGCTAAGGCAGAGAACGGGCCGAATGCCCGGTAGCAACCATGATTGCCTTTGTGGGTACGATCACCGCTTCTTGCACGATCCGCTATTGGGCCCTTCACGCGGATCAGATAGACTCTGCATCCAATCTTTGGGCTCTTCTGCCCCAGACTTAACAACAACCGGACCTCTTTGATGGCGGCTTATATCGTCCGACGGCTTCTCTTGATGATCCCCACCATTCTGGGGATCATGCTTGTGAGTTTCACCATTGTGCAGTTCGCGCCCGGCGGGCCCATTGAACGGATCATCGCGCAGATTTCCGGCACGGAAGTGTCTGCCACCGCCCGCATCGGCGGAACGGGAGGCGGTGATTTCTCCGGCGGCGGTGCAGCAGTTGATGTCACGGCCAAATACCGGGGCGCACAGGGACTGGACCCGGAATTCATCGCCGCTCTTGAAAAGCAATTTGGCTTCGACAAGCCGGTGCATGAACGTTTTCTGCTCATGGTCTGGAATTATGCCCGGTTCGATTTTGGCGAAAGCTATTTTCGCGACGTAGCTGTGATCGATCTGATACTTGAAAAAATGCCTGTCTCCATCTCGCTGGGGCTGTGGACGACCCTTCTCACCTACCTTATTTCCATTCCCCTGGGGGTGACCAAGGCAGTGCGCGACGGCAGCCGGTTTGATGTATGGACCAGTGGTGTGATTATTGTGGGCTATGCCATTCCGGGATTCCTCTTTGCGGTGCTGCTGATCGTTCTCTTCGCGGGGGGCACGTTTTTTGATGTCTTCCCCTTGCGTGGTCTGACCTCTGAAAACTGGGAGGAGCTTTCCTGGGCGGCAAAAGTGGGGGACTATTTCTGGCACCTTGTCCTGCCCATCGCCTCCATGGTCATCGGTGCGTTCGCGACCACATCACTGCTCACCAAAAATTCCTTTTTGGATGAAATTAAAAAACAATATGTGGTGACGGCCCGTGCCAAGGGACTGTCCGAGCGCGAAGTGCTGTACGGGCATGTGTTCCGCAATGCCATGCTGATTATCATTGCCGGTTTTCCTGGTGCCTTTGTCGGTGCTTTCTTCACGGGCTCCCTGCTCATTGAAACGATTTTCTCGCTCGATGGTCTGGGGCTTCTGTCTTATGAGAGCATCATCAACCGCGACTACCCGGTGGTGTTTGGCACGCTGTATGTTTTCGGGCTGCTCGGCCTCGTCATTACGCTGGTGAGTGACCTTACCTATACCTGGATTGACCCCAGGATAGATTTTGAAACGCGGGAGGTTTGAACGATATGTCCCTGCGTGATCGCCTGAAACTTCCTCGCCCCAATCTCACACCGCTGAACCAGCGTCGCTGGCGTAACTTCAAAGCCAATCGGCGGGGCTATTGGTCGTTGCAAATCTTCCTGTTTCTCTTTGTCACCACAATGTTTGCGCCTGTGATTGCCAACGACAAACCGCTGGTCCTCACCTTTCAGGGCTCGGTCTACTTTCCCATCCTGACGACCTATCCCGAAACGGCCTTTGGTGGCGACTTTGCAACAGAAGCCGACTACCGCGACCCGTTTGTGCAGGACCTCATATCCGATGCAGGTGGCACCATGATCTGGCCGCCGATCCGCTATTATTACGACACGATCAATCGTGACCTGCCGGTGCCTGCCCCTGCCCCTCCCAGTGCGGAGAACTGGTTGGGCACGGATGATCAGGGCCGTGACGTGGTGGCACGGGTGATTTACGGCTTTCGCATATCCGTCCTGTTCGGTCTTATCCTGACCCTTGTTTCCTCCGTCATCGGGGTGGCCGCAGGTGCCGTGCAAGGGTATTTTGGCGGCTGGACCGACCTCATATTCCAGCGCATTATTGAGATATGGACCAGTGTTCCGTCTCTCTATCTCCTCATTATCATCGCGGCCGTGATCGAGCCCAGTTTCTGGATATTGCTTTCGATCCTGCTGCTCTTCAGTTGGGTGGCTCTGGTGGGAGTGGTGCGGGCCGAATTCTTGCGCGGCCGGAATTTTGAGTATGTGAATGCAGCCCGCGCGCTCGGTGTGTCGGACGCGGTCATCATGTACAAGCACCTGCTTCCCAATGCGATGGTCGCAACGCTGACCTTCATGCCGTTCATTTTGAACTCCTCCATCACAACGCTGACCTCGCTGGACTTTCTAGGCTTTGGATTGCCACCGGGCTCGCCGTCGCTTGGCGAATTGCTGGCACAGGGCAAAGCCAATCTGCAGGCGCCGTGGCTTGGGTTCTCCGGCTTCTTTACGATCGCTGTGATGTTGAGCCTGCTGATCTTTGTCGGCGAAGCAGTGCGGGATGCGTTTGACCCCCGAAAGACACTGACATGACAGACGCGAGCCCCATGATCGAGATCGACAATCTGTCCGTCACTTTTCGCCAGGGTGAAGAGGAAACACACGCGGTGCGTGGCGTGTCCCTCACCATTGGTGAAGGAGAGACCGTTGCCCTGGTGGGTGAGTCCGGGTCGGGCAAATCCGTCACAGCGCTTTCCGTCCTGAAGCTTCTGCCCTACCCGCAGGCCTCACACCCAAGTGGTGCCATTCGCTTTCGCGGCAAGGATCTCATGGCGGCGGATGACACGGCACTTCGTGAGGTGCGCGGCAATAAAATATCCATGGTGTTTCAGGAGCCCATGACCTCGCTCAACCCGCTGCACACGATTGAGAAACAGGTTGGGGAAATCCTGACCTTGCATCTGGGGATGCGACGGGAGGCCGCCAAGGTCCGTGTTTTGGAACTTCTTGAGAAGGTCGGCATTCAGGATGCGGAGAACCGGCTGGGCGCCTATCCCCACCAGCTTTCCGGCGGGCAGCGCCAGCGGGTGATGATCGCTATGGCGCTGGCCAATGAGCCTGATCTGTTGATTGCAGATGAACCCACAACGGCGCTCGATGTCACCGTCCAGGCCCAAATCCTCGCCCTGTTGAAGAGCCTGCAAAAGGAAATGGGCATGGCGATGCTGCTCATTACCCATGATCTCGGCATTGTTCGCAAAATGGCAGACCGGACCTATGTCATGACCGGCGGGGAGATTGTGGAAGAAGGGGCGACCGAAACGATCTTCACCGCAGCTCAACATGACTACACAAAACATCTGATCGCAGCGGAACCAAAGGGGCGGCCCGAACCTCCTCGCAAGGATGCCCCGATCGTGATGGAGACAGAAAATCTTAAAGTCTGGTTCCCCATCAAAGAGGGGATACTTCGCAAGACGGTCGATTACGTGAAGGCGGTGGATGGTATTTCGGTCGCGGTGCGCGAAGGTCAGACAGTGGGCATTGTGGGCGAATCCGGGTCTGGCAAAACCACGCTTGGGCTGGCGATGATGCGGCTGCTGTCGAGCGAAGGATCCATCCGGTTCAACGGCGCGGCCATTGACGGCCTCAGCTCCAATGAAATCAGACCTTTGCGCGAGCAGATGCAGATCGTCTTCCAGGACCCGTTTGGATCGCTTTCCCCCCGGCTCTCGATCTCCCAAATTGTGGAGGAGGGGCTTCTGGTCCAGCAGACAAACCTTTCGGCGGCGGAGCGGCGGGCGCGGGTGACGGCAGCACTTGAGGAAGTCTCCATCGACCCCGCCATGCAGGATCGATATCCGCATGAGTTTTCTGGTGGCCAGCGCCAGCGGATCGCCATCGCGCGCGCCATGGTGTTGCAACCCCGGTTTGTGATGCTGGATGAGCCCACCAGCGCGCTCGACATGTCGGTTCAGGCGCAGATTGTCGATCTGTTGCGGACACTGCAGAAGCGCCACAACCTCGCTTACCTGTTTATCAGCCACGACCTGAAGGTGGTGCGGGCACTGGCCGATCAGGTCATTGTCATGCGTGCGGGAAAAGTGGTGGAACAAGGCCCGGCGGATGCGATTTTTGATGCACCCCAAACCGACTATACGAAAACCCTGATGGCGGCAGCGTTTGACCTTGCGACGGGCCCGGGAGACGCGGCAGCCTAACGATGCTTACAGGCGCTTGATGCTGGTAACCGGACCGTCGCTTTTTTCGATGCGCAAAACTGCTTCCGCAATGGGCTCTTTCACCGTTCTCATATGGGTTGCATTGGTATGAAGCAGCGTTGTTTCGTCCGTCATAATGCCCACATGCCCCCGCCAGAAGATGAGATCGCCGCGCTTGAGGACGTCCAAGTCTCTCGGGTCAGCCAGGGCCTGGCCAAGGGTGGCCTCCTGCAGATCAGTGTCGCGAAGGCAGGCAACCCCGCATCTTTCCAAACACATCTGCACCAGCCCCGAGCAATCCACGCCGCGTGCATCACGTCCGCCCCAGAGATAGGGCACGCCCAGAAACTCTTCAGCGACACTTACGAAGTCGCTTGCGTAGGCATCCATGGGAGAAAGATGGGATGCGACAAGATAGCCCCCGCCTTCAATCTCCACGAACTTTCCTTCGGCCCCGATCACGGCCACTTTCGCATTCATGGACAGGGGAAGCGCCGGGCGGATTTTGATGTCAGGTTCCGGGTAGCGAAATGTCCGCAATGCGGCTACCCGGTGCGTCGGCTGTTTGTGCACAGGTGCCAAAAAGCGCGCCGGTACATACCCAACATAATCATCCTGAGCAGACTGGCCCCAACACCAGTCTCCCTTCGTCTCGTACACCCGAAAATGTTCTCCAAACAACAGTTCCGTATCCATGGGCGCTGTATCTTCCGGGCGACGCAACAGCGGCGCATGGGGCGCTGTCACCTGCAGGTCTTCACACTCCACATAACGATCCGCCTCCACTTCTCCGCGCAGATAGGCCGCGGCCAGATCAGGGCGGTAGGGGTTCAGGCGTTTGTCCAGATGTACTTCATCCGTCACGAAAATAGTCCTTGCTTACGAGGAAGAGTGTTCTTGAGCCCTTGCAATAATGGTGTCCGCGAGCTCACTCAGATAGACAGAGCCGTTCACTGTGCGCTGGACCAGAACATTGCGTTTGTCTGTTTCGTCCCGCTTGCGCTTCAGCAGATCCTTTTGACCCATCGTGTCCAGGGCTCGGGTAATGGCAGGCTTGGAGACCTTGAGTTTTGCCGCCAATCCCCGGACCGTATGGGGAGGCGATTCCAGATAGACCGTTAGTAAGATCGCCAATTGCCGCGCCGAGAGATCGGGCACATCACGACGGACTGTGTCCAGCACCACGTCGTGCCACAGTTTCAGCGCTTCAAGCGGCTTCAACTCCATCTGTCCCCCGGGGTCGATCCCATACCCACAATCAATTGCCCCAACCGTTTCGGAGCCGATTTAGTCTAACGAGAGAGGAGACATGCGCCAAGCAGAACAGCGCGTAGGAGGATTGATTAGGCGTATTTCTTCTTCAGAAGGGCAAAGAGAGCCCTGATCCCTTGTGCTTCACCTCCGACGGGCCGCCCCACCCTTGCTCTTGGGTTCCAGGCAAACACATCGAAATGCACATGGGTCTGGGCATTCTCAACGAACCGATTGAGAAACAGGGCCGCAGTGATGGAGCCCGCATGTCCGCCATCGGAAATATGATTGATGTCGGCGATCTTGCTTTTCAACCACTCATCATAGGGCTGCCACAGCGGCATACGCCAAAGCGGATCCGCTTCGCGTTCACAGATTTCGCCAAGAGCGTCGGCGAACACATCATCATCGGTGTAGAATGGAGGCAGGTCCGGCCCCAGAGCAACGCGCGCGGCGCCGGTCAATGTTGCCATGTCGATCAACAGCTCCGGCGCTTCTCCATCAGCCTCAGCAAGCGCGTCAGCCAAAATCAACCGGCCCTCCGCATCGGTGTTGCCAATTTCAACGGTGAGCCCCTTGCGGCTTTGCAAAACGTCACCGGGCCGGAAAGCATTGCCTGCGACTGCATTTTCCACAGCGGGAATGAGAACACGGAGCCGAACTTTTAAGCCGGCCTCCATGATCAGTTGTGCCAGCGCCAGAACATGCGCGGCACCGCCCATATCCTTCTTCATGAGGCCCATGGAATTGCCCGGCTTGAGATTGAGCCCGCCCGTATCAAAGCAGACCCCCTTGCCCACCAAGGTCACTTTCGGGTCACTCGCCTCTCCCCAGGTAAAATCAAGAAGTCGCGGTTCTGCACCCACACCTGCCGCCCGTCCAACTGCATGGATCATGGGATAGTTTTCGGTGAGCAATTGATCGCCAGCAATCACAGAGAAGGATGCTCCGAAACGATCAGAGATGTTTCGGGCGGCTGCTTCCAATTCGGCAGGTCCAAAGTCACCAGCGGGTATATTGACCAGATCGCGGGTCAGTGTGATGGCGCCAGCCAGACTTTCGATCTCGCTCTCATCAACACCCTCAGGCACGACCAGCCGGGGCAGAGACCGCTCGGCGCTCTTGTATTTGTCAAACCGGTAAGCGCCCAGAGCCCAGGCCAACGTCGCATGGCGCGCGGCCTCCGGCTCAAGGCCCGCGAACCGATATGTCCCTTCAGGTAGGGTTTCGGAAAGCGCTGCATAGATGAACGGGTCGGTGTTTTTCCCGATGCCAAGGAGAGCGCCTGCGAGCCCGCCTGCATTGTCTGGCAGCAACAGCACACGCCCCGCTTCACCCGAAAAGCCAGCCGTCCCCACCCAGGCGGCATTGGCGCCCGCGTGCTCATTGCACCAACCCTCCACCGCTCCGGTGGCGACTGGCCAGATCGGCAGTGCCGTGGCATCCGCTTGTGTTTCGAATAATTCCATCTTCACCGGCTTCCACTCCCGAAGTTACGCGTACGACGCCCCCGTTGCACAATGCTCGGGCACAATGTGCGCCACGGCCTTTTTGCACAATGCGCGCCAAGACCTTATAGAGGGTCTGATTGGCTCGCAATGGCGGCTCTTCAGCGCCTGTTCGGGGCGGAGAGGTCACGCCGAACATTCTGTGGAGGTTTTATGTCCGATCTTAGATACCGCCTGCTCACCGGCACTGATGATCATGCGTTCTGCGAACGGGTTTCCAAAGCTCTGGACGAGGGCTACCGGCTTCACGGCGCCCCCGCCATCACATTTGATGGCACAACGCCGATTGTCGCTCAGGCAGTGGTTCGCGACCCCTCCGCTGAGACTTCCAACAACAGCTGATCGGCATGTTTAGCGGGCCAGAATTCCGGCCTCAAAATAGAACCGCTCAGCCCCGGGATGGAGCAAGATCGGCACCCCGCGTACCGCCGTCGACGCCGTGACATTCTCACCATTGGCATGCGCTGACACCAGTGTTGCGTGATTGCGCTCATCAAACAGGGCACGGGTGATCTGGTAGGTCAACCGGTCTGACGTGGAGGCTCTGGTAATCCACAAGGCGCCAATCCCCAGGGTTTCGATCTCCTCAACATGGCGATAGGTCCCTTCGGGAACACTGAAGCGGCTGTAGAATGCCCTCTCAAGGACGAGTTGGTCAGCGGCATCGCCACGGATTGGCACGAGGTCGATGGCGCCGCGCATAGCCAGATCATCTATCGAGCGCGCAGGTGCCCCGGCCACAAGAAAGTACGCATCAAGCCTGCCGGTCAGGATCATTTCCGCTGAGCGTGACGCGTCAGCCTCCACCGGCTCAATATCTTGCAACGTCACGCCGTACGCCGCGAGAATGGCGATGGCATCGGACCGTGTACCAGACCCGTCTGGCCCAATAGAAACACGCATCCCTTTCAGGTCGCCGACGGATCGGACGTCCATGCCACGGGCGACGACGAGATGAATGGCTTCGGTATAGAGGTTCGCGATCACACGCAGGTTTTCCCGCGGACCCTCTCCCTCGAACTCCCCTGTTCCCGCATATGCGGCGGCGAGCACATTGGCCTGAACCAGGGCGGACTCCAGACGTCCACTCGCAACCGCACGGACGTTTGCCACGGACCCTGCCGAGCCTTTTGCAATTGCCACAACGCCGGGTACCCCACAGTGTCCCCCCGGCAAACACGGGTCTGATCCTGGTGGCTGACTAATCACCGCTGCCAATGCCTGCCCCATGGGAAAGTAGGTGCCGCCCGTCGACCCGGTTCCGATTTGGAAAAAGGTGACTTTGGTCTTGCTATCATCCCATCCGGCAAGGTCTTTTCCCATTCCCAGGACAAAAAGCACAGTGACCGCTGCGCCCAGGACAACAAGCAAGACCCGATCGAAGCCCAAACGCTCGATCCCTTGACGGATGATTGATGAAAACTGACGGAAATGGTTCGCTTGCATGGCGTAGTATAGGCCCAACCTTGGGTGGGCTGAAAGGGGGAGCATTCAAATTTGAAACCAAATTTATACTTAAGGCTTTCTTGATATCTGTCAGCAAGGATGGCGAACGGGCTGAAAATGCACCCGTCGCCCCCCTGCGAGGATGTAAGAACCAATGCTCAATCACCTTTCTATATATCGCCAGCCTCCTCAGGTGTCGTCCAAGCGACGCTGGTCAGACCTCAACCGCACCGTCATTGCCACCGCTCTGGGCGCATTGATGTTGAGCGGGTGTGCCGCTGATGGCCCTCCAGAACGGCCCGGGTTAGGGGCTTCCAGCGATCTGCCGATACATTCTTCAGAACCTCGTGATTTTGTTGCGTCTGCTGCCTATTGGGGCGGTATTTACGAACAAGATCCTGAGAACGCAGAAGCGGCTGCAAAATATGCCCGCGGCCTGCGTCATCTCGGATCTCTCCAGCAAGCCCTCATGGTGCTGCAGAGAGCTGTGCAACATCATCCAAACGATGCGGCCCTGCTCTCCGAATATGGTAAGGCGCTAACGACAAGTGGCAAGCCGGACCAGGCCTCCGCTTTGCTCGCCAAAGCCGCTAGCCTTGACCCCAGCGATTGGACCATCCTGTCTGCGGCAGGCGTGGCCTTTGATGAAATGGGCGAACATGCCAAAGCCAAAGAGAAATATGCAGCTGCCCTACATCTGGCTCCCAACCATCCGACGGTGCTGACCAATCTTGGTCTTTCCTATGCGCTTTCTGGCGATCTGGTGACCGCAGAGACGGTGCTGAGACGTGCAATTTCAAACCCTGCAGCCGGTGTTCACGCTCGTCAGAACCTCGCTCTGGTTCTCGGCCTTAAGGGCGATTTTGAAGAAGCGGAACGGTTGGCTCGCGCTGATCTACCCCCCAGCCTGGCCACCAGCAATATCAGCTATCTGCGTTCCCTCCTGGCCCAACCGGCCTTGTGGCAGCAGATGGAAGCCCTTGATGCTCCGATCGCGGAACCCACAATGATGCCATGAGCGACATCCGCTCCGTCTCCCCGCGTACAGACGAATGAGAACAAGCAAGCCGCCCCAGAGATATCTGCGGCGGCTTTTTTGTGCTGATTGAACGGATGCTACATGTATAGCTTGATGATCGCGGGGCCAAGAATGACGCAGAAGAGGACCGGTAGGAAAAACAGGATCATGGGCACGGTGAGTTTTGGCGGCAGACCTGCTGCCATCTTCTCAGCCGCAGCCATGCGCATATCCCGATTTTCCTGTGCCATGACACGCAGTGCCCCACTCAAAGGCGTGCCATATCGTTCTGCCTGAATGAGACTCATGGTCACTGCTTTCACGCCATCAAGACCGGTGCGGGTGGCCAAGTTCTCATAAGCCTGCCGACGCTCTTGAAGGTAAGACAGTTCGGCGGTTGTGAGGCTCAGTTCCTCGGCGAGTTCAACCGACTGGGAGCCTATTTCCGAGGCCACCTTGTGGAAGGCCGCCTCTACAGACATGCCCGATTCCACGCATATCAAGAGCAGATCGAGAGCATCGGGGAAAGCCTTTTTGATCGATTCCTGTCGCCGGGCGATCATGTTCTCAACAAACACGTTGGGCAGATAAAAACCGATGAAGGCTGCCCCACATGAAACGGCAACACGCGCCATCGGCTCAAGTCCGAACGAGTTGGCGAAGAAAAGATAGCTGATCGTCAATATGAACAAGGGGATGGGCATGACGAAACGAAAGAACATAAAGGAGTAGACCGGGCCCTGGCCTCTGAAGCCCGCCTTCTTAAGCTTGCCACGAATGGCATCACCTTCCATCAATTGCATCAGATTGAAACGATCAACGAAGCGTTTGATGAAATCTTTCGGATCCTGACGGAGTTTCTTGCCATCTCGCTCGCGTTCCAACTGCTCACGGTGAGCACGGCGCAACAATTCACGCTCCGTCGACACGGACTTCATGCGCACCGACAATTTGTCTGTCACCAACATCGGTGCCGCCAATGTCAGAACAGTGGCAAACGCCGCCACTGCGGTTAGCAGCATGACAGCATTTTCGAGACTGAACAGGCTCGCCGCTATTGCAAACATCTAACCCTCCGCCTCTAAAAATTGAAGTTGATCATTTTTTTCATGACCAAAATTCCAAGTCCCATCCACATCACGCCACCGGCAATAATCATATTTCCGGCGGTCGTGACAAAGAGCAGGTTCATATATTCAGGTGTGGTCACATAAATGAGCAACATGACACCCGGTGGCAGTGACCCAATAATGCCGGCGGACGCTTTTGCTTCCTGGGACATTGCTTGAATTTTGGCTCGCATTTTTTTGCGCTCACGTAAGACCTTCGCCAAATTGCCCAAAGCTTCCGACAGATTGCCACCGGTTTTCTGCTGAATTGCGAGGACAATCATAAAAAAACTTACTTCCGGCAGCGGCATGCGCTCATAAACCCGCTGCAAACCCTGTTCGATCGTCACGCCGACCGCCTGGCCCTCCACAAGATCCGCAAATTCTCCCCTCACCGGCTCCGGGGCTTCTTTGGCAATCATCTGGAGACAGTCATTGATTGGCAGACCCGCTTTCACGCCACGAACAATGACATCCAATGAGTTTGCGAATTCTTCGGTGAAGGCTGCCTGTCGGCGCTTGGTCAGAAAGTTGACCACCCAGCGCGGCAACCCAAACCCGCCCACAAAGCCCCCCAGCACCACTGCCGCGACGGGCAGCCCGAAGAGAAGAATGGCGACGGCAGTGAGAACGCTCATGAAACCACTCGCAATATAGAAAGTGCGGGGCGTAATGCCAAGACCAGCACGCTCCAGACGCAACCGAATGGTCAGGCGTTCTTTTTCCGCTTTTTGCCGGGCTTCAATTTCCTTCAGTGTTTCTTGGACCTGACGACGGCGTGGGCCTGCATTGTCCTTACCTTCATCGTCCCTTTTCTTCTCCACCGCACCACCGACTGGCCCTCGAGCCACCCGAGCGATGCGCTTGTTGGCCTTTACTTCCTGGCCACTCCCCACAATGGCAAAGCCAACTGCCGCAATACAGATGGCCGCCAGAACAGCTACACCGGCAATAATGAGGGTTGTCTGATCCATAATCTCCCTCACCCTTGTGCGTTGTCGAGGGCAGCAGCAAGAATATGATGCTGATTGTAATACCGCGCCTTGTCCCAGAAGGCGGGACGCGCAATACCGGTAGACTTATGCTTCCCTATAATCTTCCCATGCTCATCCTCCCCGTCCATTTCATAGACAAAAATGTCCTGGGTCGTGATGACATCGCCCTCCGCACCCAACACTTCCGTCACATGGGTGATCCTGCGCGATCCGTCTCGCAACCGTGCGGCCTGCACAATTACATCGATAGACCCGACGATCATTTCGCGGATGGTTTTGGAAGGCAGAGAGAACCCCCCCATTGTAATCATGCTCTCCAGACGGGAGAGGGCTTCGCGCGGGGAGTTAGCGTGAAGGGTCCCCATGGAACCATCGTGGCCCGTATTCATGGCTTGCAGAAGATCGAACGCCTCTGAGCCACGGACCTCACCAACGATGATGCGTTCCGGCCTCATGCGCAGACAGTTTTTGACCAGATCACGCATGGTGACTTCGCCCTGTCCCTCAATATTGGGCGGTCGGGTTTCCAGCCGAACGACATGGGGTTGTTGCAGTTGCAGCTCCGCCGCGTCCTCACAGGTGATGATGCGTTCATCAAGGTCGATAAACCCTGTCATGCAATTGAGGAGTGTGGTCTTGCCCGACCCCGTACCGCCGGAAATCAAGACGTTACAGCGCACCTTGCCGATGACACCCAGAACATCCGCCCCTTCCGGTGAGATAGACCCAAACGACACGAGATCCTTCATGGTGAGCTTGTCTTTGCGAAACTTACGAATGGTGAGTGTGGGCCCATCCAACGCCAGCGGTGGCGCGATGACATTCACCCGGCTCCCGTCGGCAAGGCGGGCGTCACATATGGGGCTCGACTCATCCACACGCCGGCCAACCTGACTAACAATTCTCTGGCATATGTTGAGCAACTGCGAATTGTCTCTGAATTTCACATTGGTGAGTTCAACCCGGCCGTCGACTTCGATAAAGGTCGCATCGGCTCCGTTCACCATGATGTCGGAAATGTCATCCCGCGCCAAAAGCGGTTCGAGCGGACCGTAGCCCAACACGTCGTTACAGATGTCCTGTAGCAGATCTTCCTGCTCGGAAATCGACATCACGACATTTTTGATCGCAATGATCTCGCTGACGATATCGCGAATTTCCTCGCGCGCACTTTCGGTATCAAGTTGCGCTAGCTGGGTCAGGTCGATCGTGTCGATCAACGCATTGAAGATCGAGGTTTTAATTTTGTAATATTCAGGCGAGCGCACRTCTGCYCCAACRGGYGCSGGRGTTGGYTGAGGYGCKACSGGYGCSGCYGCAANNNTTTTRGGGGNCGGCNGGYTTNGGNGNTGMCGCCNNNTTGCNNGCANYRKCASCWTTYGAGGCCGGTTTTKYMGGTGGAGGKGGCGCAGCCGGWCGSGCAGCCGACGTGGCTGGGGGACTGGTTTCTCCCGGCTCCTGACGCCTGCCAAACATATCTTAGCCTCTCTTTTTGGCTCGGGTGCCGAACAGCCCGGCCAACAGACCTGTCTTGCGCGGGGCCATTGCATGACGCCCTGTCACCAGACTGGAGAGATGACTGATCGCAATCGTGGTTTTATTTTTGGGATCAATTTCCTGAAGCATCTGTCCGTTGTTTGACGCCGTTCCAAACAATGTCGGATTGAAAGGCAGGATGAGAGTTGGCTCCTGTTCAATCGCCTCAGCAAAATCTGCCGGAGGGATTTCGGGCCGCTTTGGCATGCGCACCTGATTGAGCACAACGTGAGGAGCGCTGTCATTGATGCGTTGTTTCTTGAGAAGGTCCAGATAGTTTTTTGTATTGCGCAAGCTGGCAAGATCCGGGGTCGCTGTGATGACAATCTCATCCGCATTCAAAAGCGTTTGCCGTGACCAGTTGGTCCACAGATGCGGCATGTCGATGACGACGCACGGACACGTTTCTCGCACGGTTTCGATAACTGCTTCGCACGATTCAGGCAGCAACTCTGCCTGATGGTCGAGCGTTCCGGGAGCCCCAAAAATGCTCAGCCGATCGGTGCACTTCACCAACAACCGGTCAAGCAGCACGTCATCAAGACGCTCGGGCTGCGACAAAGCATCGGCAACGCCCTGGACCGGGTCCTGATTGAAATCGAGACCCGCTGTCCCAAAGGGCAGGTCCATATCAATAAGCGTTACGTCTTCGCGCATCTCTTCGGCAATACACCAGCTGGTGTTGTGGGCAAGCGTGCTTGATCCAACACCGCCTCGCGCGCCCAGAAAAACGATAGAGCGACCGATGGGCGGCGCGTCTGGATCGGCATAGAGCCGCGCAACGGCATCGACAATCTGTATAGGGGTGAAAGGTGCCACGAGATATTCGTTCACGCCTTGCCGGATCATCTCCCGGTACAGCGAAATGTCATTCAGATGACCTACAATGATCACCTTTGTTCCCGCATCGCAGACCTCGGCAAGTCCGCCTAACTGCTTGAAAAGGGTTTCACCGGTATCCCGGCTTTCCACAATAATCAATCCGGGAGTGCCGGTTTCCTTATAATGTTCGATCGCTGCAGAAATGCCGCCCATGTGTACTGTCACATGGGCTTTGGCGAGACGGCGATCCTCGCCGGCGCGCTGGATGATCATGCCGGTGTCCGGCTGCTCGCAAAAGACTTCAATCGAAATCCGTGGCACCGGCTTCACAATCGACTGGGTTACGAAATCATCTTCGTCATCCAGTTCTGGCGTTTCTAAAGCGTAATTGTCTACATTCGTCATTGCGCTACTTCGCTTACCTGTCCGGAGGCGTTCTCAGAACTATCCGCCTCAGTTACTTCTCCAACTCTGTAATTTTCGATCACCTGGTCGCGACGTGGCGCGTAAGCTGGGTCCCAATCCCGCGGCCCGATCAAATCCGCTGGGTCCGCAACCAACGCGGCAAGATTGTTCTGTGTCGCGCAGCCAAAATTGGGGGAGAGTTCATTGTTGGGATTAAACGCGTAATTCTCACTCCAATTCCCGCAAGGGCTGGCGCTTGCGACATACCGGCGATAGGTCAACACCAGTGGTGCATTTGTATTGGCAGACGAGGCCCGGTAGGCCGCATAGCCTACGGCAGCTTGCGCAAGCCCTATCTCAGACAAGAGCGCACGCGTTTCAGCCACTAGAGCAATTGCTGTCCGCTCATTGGGCGAGCCGCTGGGTGCGGAAATGGTCAAAAGCCCATGTCCACGAGACTTGTAAGAACTTGCAAAGGCGCCAAGGGCTGCTTTGTCTGCAACGGACAAGGCAACCTTATCTCTGGGGGCATCAATCTGGAGTGTTACGACTTGCGGGTCCACCGCAATGGGATGGCGGAACCGCGCATCATACATCGCGTTTTCCCTGCCATTAAAACCACCGCAAGCGGCAAGTGTTACACTCAGGCTGAGGGCTATGATCACATGTTTCATCGTCATCTCCTTGTCCCTCAATCCACTACAAAACCAACGGGGCCCTGAAGCGATCCGCTCTCTGCGGCCTCGCCAGCAACACCGTAGGTGGCGTTCAAACGCCCCATGAGGAAGGTGTCCATATCGGACGGTGGAGCGAACCCATCAGTTGGCAAGACCAGGTCGCCTCGACTTGTCGCGTCCACCAGATAGGGTGTTACGATCACAACAAGCTCAGTTTCATTGTTTTGAAAATCACGGCTGCGGAATAGCGACCCTAGGACCGGCAGGTCCTTGATACCTGGCACCCCATCGATGTTCTGCTTCGTCGTCTCTGACAAAAGTCCGGCCATGACCATCGACCCTCCGCTTGGAAGTTCCACCGTCGTTTCGACCCGCCGCACCCGCAAASCCGGAACTGTCACACCCTCTCGGGTGACAACGTTACCCGCTGCGTCGACCACACTGGAACCTTCGAAAACAAAGGCGCCGTCATTTGAGAGTTCGCTGACTTCGGTAGAAATCTTCAGGCTGATACGACCTCCACTCAAAACGACAGGGGTAAAGCCGAGGCCAACACCAAACGGTTTGAATTCGATGATGACGTTGCCGTTACGGTCCTGGGATGTTGGTACCGGGAATTCCCCCCCTGCCAAGAAACTTGCAGACTCACCAGAAATCGCCGTCAAATTGGGTTCTGCCAGCGTGCGCAGAAGCCCCGCGCGTTCGAGCGCTCTCAGGGCCACAGACACGTCTGACCCACCTGTCGCGGGACTGCCAGGTGGCAAGCTTGTAAGCCCCCCCAGAGCACTCCCCTGAAGTGAGAAAGCATTCTGCGTTGCCAGGTTCAGCAGGAAACTGCCAAAATCGACCTGGCTCGCCAAATCGACGCCAAGTTGTTTGATCAAGCTGCGCTGCATCTCTGCGACAGTGACGCGAAGCATAACCTGCTCCCTGCCTTCGATCGCCAGCATGTTGAGCACCTTCTCAGGGTCGCCAGCAAAACGCGCCGCAATCTCGCGGGCCTGCGTCGCCTGGGACGCATTGGGTACGCGGCCCGACAAGACGATATTGTTGTTGATCGCCTCAACATTAATGCGGGCGTTGGGTAAGAAGCGGGAGAGCATCTCATCGAGGGCGCGCAAATCACGTTCAACACGGATTTCCAGGTTCAATATCTGGTCACCCTTTTCGTTGAAGAAGAAGGCGTTGGTCTGCCCCACTTCCATACCAATAATATAGGTCCGCCGCGCCGTGCGGATGACCGCATCGACAATGGCCGGGTTGGAGACCAGAATGTCCCGTGCATCAACGGGCAATTCTATGATGGCCGCCTTATTCAGGCCGAGGGTCAACGAGCGCGCAGCGCTCCCCGACCCACCTTGTGAAATACGCACCAATTGCGCATCACCCGCTGCCCATACCGATTGACTGGCACCAGGGCCGGTGAGACCAAAAATGAGTCCGAGCGCCAGCAGAACCAGCATCTTGCGAGCAAGCTCCTGCGGCGAAATTCGGCGGCAGTACACAGCCATCCGGGTCATCGTCCTCTCCCTGCAATAGTCGAAACTGTTGTTTCCGTGCCGTACCGCAAAATGCGCACGGTGGTGCCTTGACGTGACCGCGTGCCCTCATCCTGCGCGGCACCTGAGCGCGGGACCTGCCCCGCGCCCTTCATATCTGCCAGCGCACGCAATGACAGGGACACCGTCCCTTGCGCTTCTGCCAACGCAAAATCTTCAGCTTGCTCGGGCAGCACTTCCAGGGTTGCGGTTTTACCCACGACCACTTGTTCGCCCTCGAGTTCCTGGACTGTCTGGTCGATTGCCAGAACGCGAACGTTCGTCAGCAGCGTCTGGCTACGATAACCATCGCGCCCATCGCCACTCTCAACGGCTCCTCCGCCCCGGACTCGCATGGTGACGATCACGTCAACCCGGTCATTGGGCAAGATGAACCCGCCTGCACTTGTTTCGGGCGAAATTTTCATGGCGACAGCACGCATGCCCGGCGACAGGAGCGCCGACATAAAGCCTGCATTTTCAAAACTCACAAGCTTACCCGCCAGAACCGGTTCCCCCGCCAGCAGAGGGCTGCGTGCAATCGCACCAGCAAAAACCTCCAGCGCATTAGGTTGTACGTCGCGCGTCACGTAGGAAGAAACAATGGCGGCGTCCGGCCAGGACTGCCAGACGATGTCGCTCTTACCCACGCGTTGACCGATTGCGATGTTAGTCGCCGCGACCAACACCTCGGCCAATTGTTGTTCGACCACCTGTGGTGTGGCCACTTGAACCTGCTGCTCATCGCCGACCAGCGAACGTGCCAAAAAGGCAGCCAGGCCCGCAGCGACCAAGGCCAGTGCAAGTATGCCAATTCTCATCGCGTTCACAGTGTCACCACCTTTTTCTGGCTGTAGGAGCCCGGTCTGCTGCTATCAAACGACTTTTCGATCAACTTATAGTTAATTTTGAAAGGTCCTTTTCTTGGGGCGAGCGGGGGAAATCCACGCTCAGGCGTCTCAATTTCTCTCCAAAAATGCTTGTTAGAGGGGCGTTACGACCAGCTCAAACCAGATGGTCTGCGGCAGAGCCATCAAGGCACCAGCGGCCAGCGCTATCCCGTAGGGAATACCCTCATGTTTGCTATGAAGGCGGGCAACCCACGGAGGCGCGGTCAAACGTTCGGGCAGGGTCATTTTGCGAAACAGTAAAAGCAGAACAGCCAAAATGCCGCCGGCAATTGCCGCCCAGGCGAGGTAAGGACCCATCGCGGCCCATCCCATCCATAGTCCGACTGCCGCTAAAAGCTTTGCATCGCCGCCGCCCAGAAGATTGAGCGCAAATAGTCCCATGCCCAATAAGAGCAACCCTGCGGCTAGCGCGAGATGAAAGCCGAAAGCCTCCCACCCGATACCGGCGAGCGCTCCTGCAACCACAAAGAGGCCCGCGAGCGCCAGCGATACCCAGTTGGGAATGCGGAACGTCAGCAGGTCACCAACAGCTGCAACAACAAGCAGCGCTGGGAAGATTGTGAGGACAGCAAGTTCAAGCACGATGATGCCTAAAAGTTGAATGAAAACAAATACTTTGCCCGAAATTGGCGAGCTATGAAGAATGTGCCGGAGGATGTGAACACGACGTAAATGCGTGCGCATTTTTTCCGGAGGCCATCGTGATTTCTGAACACCTTCATTTAGGTGCTTCGTGTGATGGCAAAGAAAAACCGCCGACGCGCCAGAGCGGTCGACGGTTTTCGAGAGAACCGTATCCGGTCGGGCGTATCCCGACCGGACAGCGGTGCTATTTGGTGGCCTAGATTAGGCCGCGATGCCGTTAGAAACGGTCGTGAATGCAGCCAGGATGTTTGTTCCCAGCGTGCCGACGATCCCAACGATCGCAACAGAGATGCCCGCAGCAATCAGGCCATATTCAATAGCCGTCGCGCCAGAAGTGTCTTGGGCGAAAAGTTTTACAAATTTAGTCATGACAAGATCCTCATAAATACTCATTGAACAGCACCTGCTCACAGGGTCTTGCGAATAAGCCGCTGTGAACGAGATCCAATCTATCGGGGAGCTCTTACTTCCAAGTTAATCTCAAGATAACAATTCGGACTATCTCTGTTTTTTATTTGTCCTCCCGGATCAAATACCATGTAAAATTTTATACATCCATTTTTTACTTGTTATTCTCAAGTAATAATTCTGGGCAGCTTGCGCCTGCCGCCAATAGGTTGGTTAAAAATTTCTTTGCGTGCGCGCCTGTTCAAAAGAGGTTTTTTTGTTGTTCCGATAGACTTGACCGGAGAACAACTTGGCCGCGCTCACAACCGGTACGATTTTCAGAAAACTGCGCCATTTGCAAAGCGTTTAGCCTTTGGAACGTAAAGTGATGCCAGAACCACGTCGCATATGTCGTCGCGGATTTCAGTCACGTCCAAAGGGACAGCCTTTTATGATGTATCCAACAAAACGGTCCAGTCGACGTATCGCAAGCGCTCTCGTTATCGCGAGCAGCCTGATCGCCATGCCTGCCTGGGCCGCCGATATTCAAGTTGAAATCAACCAATCGCGGCTACACCAACTGAGCCGTTCTGCATCGACCGTGATCGTTGGCAATCCTGCAATCGCCGACGTCTCAGTGACGAACGCAGATACGCTTGTTGTTTTTGGTCGCTCATACGGGAAGACCAACCTCATTGCTCTTGATGGCGCCGGTCGACAAATTGCAAATTTCGACATCAACGTCACACCAGCCAAGGAAGCAGCATTGACCCTCACCCGGGGAACAGATGAGTACAGTTACAATTGTGCTCCGCAATGTGTCCGCGCTATCAACCCAACCGATGCTACAGCAGCAACCGCAGCGTTACTATCATCGACAAAATCCGTCACCGGATACAGCGATCAATCCGCGAGGGGAAACCGATAACAAATTCTTTCGCATTCACGGCTACGAAAAAGGGAGCGCCCCGAGGAGCGCTCCCTTTTTTGTCTCTACGTTTAGCAAAGACGACTGTTTAGTGCCTACTTGCTCAGGCGGAGGTTCGACAAGTCTCGCGCAATCGCCTGAAAGACTGCCTGCAGTTCCTCATTGCTTGGCGAATTGAAATAGAGCGCTGGGCTGGTTGCACACTCCTCCATCAGTTCACGGGTACTGTCGCTCGATACCTGGAACGTGATCGTGTAAAGGCGGATGCCTTCAGCCTTGATGTTTTCGCAGACCTCAAGCGTTCGGGGATCCAGCATCGCCTGCGCCGCACTCTTGCTTGTCGTGCCCAAGCGACCTTCCGACAGATATCCATAGGCAGTGTAGTAGGAGCGGTTGTGGTTGTTGCGCGTTCCCAAAACATTCTCACCGTCCGTCAGGAGCACGATCGCCTTATTCACTTCAGGGTCGTCGTACACTTTCCCTTGTGTGAAAGGCTCACCGGGAGAGATGACGCGCCATCCCCAGGCAAGGCCGACGGGAATGTGCGTCAGACCACTGGCATTCATGGCATCGATCTCATCCAGCAATAGATCCCGATCATTGGTCAGAGGCGTGAGTGGGCGCATGCCGCAGCCGTTTTGTGGACCGCGTGATGAAGAACTGACCCAGGCATTGTTATATTTGGCAACGTAGCGTTGCCGTTTATCGACGTTGCCGTTTGTGCCGTCGGACAGATAACTGTTGTAGTAGCCAGAGTACCCACTGGGCTCATCAGGGGCGAACCAGGGCACCCATTGGGTGTCRGGCGTGCCGGRAGTTGGGGGCGTATCTAGTACGTCCAGATCTCCSGGCCGTGTTTGCACACAGCCTGTCCAGGACCGRTTTTGAATCTCATCATAGAGATCCCACAGRTTYGTGCCKKSGGCGAARTTYTCYGCGTGAATGCTCGACGCGCCGGCCATATCAAGCGTACTGGTGGCAATATTTGTCCCRATATTGACCCCRGCCGCAAAGGGAACGAGGCCAACGTGGAGYTTRTCTGGATAGGCATTGTCACCAAAGAGGATGGTGAYCATGCTTTCGGCWGCMGACCGYAGYGCTGCAATTTTKCCGTTTGATCCCATRGAGCCCGTATTGTCGAGCACCATGACAACCTCAAGCCCTTTGGTCTCGCGTGTGACCTCGACCTCGCTGGCAACATCCATTTCGTGAATGCCAAAAATGCCGAGCAATGCGGTTGGTAGCGTTGCCGTGGCGGCAAGCGTGACAACATTATCGGCCAAATTGATCGACAACTCTCCAGCCACCCCAATCTCACTCTCGGGATAGTTTGCCTTAAAGAAGCTCTGGGCAATCGCTGCGACTTGAGCCTCGCTCGCACCTGGCGTTCCGGCAACGGCCAGGCCAGCTGCGTCCAGCGCTTGCGTCAGATGCGCTTTGACAAGATAGGCGCGTGACAGGTCAACACCCGCCCCCGCGGCAGCAACGATCGGCATCATTGCCAATGCAAAAATGACTGCGATATTGCCCTGTCGGTTCCTGCGGAACTCGCCCAAGACCGCTAGCGCCTGAAGCGCCCTCACAACCATCACATCTCTTAACTGGTTCATCATTGCCCTTGCTCCGGTTTGGAACATTTATGGGAACATTCCCACATCGTGCCCGGTGCTCCCCCTCATGGCTTTGAGTGCAGGAGACATTGAGAGAATGCGTGGTTGGCTTTAAGCAAGGTTCAAATTGAGGGTGGGAATTTGGATAAAATTTGAATGATCCTGCGGCCAAGCGTTTCGTTAAAATTTGAAACAAATTTSWMWGWWKTTTGTCTCAAATCACCTCCCGCAAAATGACGGCTCATCAAACAAATCCCTTTACCTATGCGAGCAACACGACCGCGTGCAAAATTCTGTGCACAGGTCTCCAAATCACATCTAGCGAGGCTTCGTTGTGACTAATAAGGGCACCGGCAATAATGAAGGGCTTTCCAGTCCACCGGATCACTCCGGGTTCAACAACAAGGATCGCCGCTTCAGAACCGATGACCGGGGTAGCGCGGCTGTTGAGTTCGCCCTTGTTTCCCTCCCCTTCTTCGCGATCCTTTTCGCCCTCATCGAAACGACACTGATTTTTTTCGCCTCAGTGGGCATGGAAGGGGCGATGGAAGATTCAGCACGTCTTTTGCGGACAGGCATTAGCCAATCCAGTGGGATGACGGCTGAACAGTTCAAGAGCGAGATATGTTCGCGCAGTCCGCTCTTTTTTGACTGCGACCAAAGCCTGATTGTTGATGTTCGTACTTTCGACGATTTTGGGAATGTTGACTTCACCACTCCCCTGGATCCGAACGGCGATCTGGCAAATGATTTTCAGTACAATCCTGGCAGCGCCGGGGATGTTGTCCTCGTGCGCGCCTATTACGTGTGGAATGTCATGACACCCATAGGGATCGGCCTTGAGAATATGTCAGGCGGCAATCGTTTGCTCACTTCCAGCGCGGTTTTCCGCAATGAGCCTTTTGGAGAAATCCTATGAGGAAATTACACCCCCTGTCTCGCCTTTGCGTTAAAGCTTTGCATACTTGCCGGTCTTTGTTCCGGCGAGAAGACGGCACCTCTTCTGTCGAACTGGCGCTTTTGCTGCCGATCATGATTTCCTTCTATTTTGGAGCCGTCGAGGTCAGCAACGCCCTTATCGCTGACCGGAAACTCAACAAAACTGGCAGTGCCGTCGCAGACCTTGTGTCCCAGTCCATCATCATTGATGACGATCTGATGGCGGATATCTTCCAGGCAAGTTCAGCCATCATGGACCCCTATCAACCCGCACCCCTGACTGTTGTTGTGGCCAGCATTGTGGCTGATGCCCAAAACAACACCACTGTGGCCTGGAGTGATGCCCTCCACGGTAGCCCACTGGCTGTGGGATCGACCTATGTGCTTCCCGCCGGGCTGACCACGCCAGGCAGTAGCGTTATTGTCGCGGAAGCCACCTACACCTACACATCCCCCGTTGGGGAGTACCTAACCGGTGGATTAACCTTTAGTACCCAGTACTTCCTGCGGCCGCGGCGCACATCTGCGGTTACCCGCGTGCAATAAAATAACCCTGCGACAGGCATTAACTATGTTTGGCGAATTTGGTGTAACAAAGATGCCGCACCCCTTTTTATCGCCCCATAAGCACTGGTTCAACCAGACACACGCGTCCCACCGCCATCGTCTAGCTGCAAGTTCCCCCGCGTAAAATACGTATTCTTATTGTAGGGACTTGATGCCGACCGTTTTGTAAGTAGCTGATTTTATTGCAAAGTTCTGGCGGAGAGAGAGGGATTCGAACCCTCGAGACGGTATTACCGCCTACACGCTTTCCAAGCGTGCGCCTTCAGCCACTCGGCCACCTCTCCGTCTTCACTGCGTCTACAACGCTTTGAATCGGCGGCAATATACCCCAGCGTTGAGGTTAATCAACCTCCATGTCGCATGAGTTTCATCATTGCGTGTGTACTACGTCTTGTCGTTTTCGATTTAAGCAGTTACCGTTTTATTAACTCGCGATCCGTCGCGACGAGTAAATGGCTGGGGGGCCAATATTAATATGATAATTTTCAGACTGATCGGACTTATCTTCATTGCTGGTGCACTCATGGTTCTGGGTGCTGATGGCATTCAAACGCTTGAAGCTGGCGAAGTGAAGATTCGGTCTATGGGCGAATTGTGGGGACTGCTCCACCAGACGTCACTTGATGCGACCATGGCAATGGCAACAGAGAGCCTACCCGGCTTCCTGGTTGATCCAGTGTTTACCTCGCTTCTTACATTCCCATCCTGGGCGGTGCTTGGCGTGATCGGTATTCTGATCGCGTTCCTCTTCCGTCGCCGCGACTAAGCTTGTAGCGAACAGGTGGCCCCGCGGGACCTTTGGGGGAAGGGCCCGCGCTGACGGACGCCTGCATAACGGGGCATGCTGAATGGCATCGCCCCGTTATGCGCATTTAATATCGTTTTCAGTTCCTCACAGGATTGGTTGGCATATGCGAAGGCTTCTTGTTGTCCTCACTCTCGCCTTCGTCCTGATGACCCTTGCGGCAGGCGCCTACGATTTGTGGGGCCCGGACGCCCGTAGCGGTTTCTTCCATACAGGGGGCGAAGTCTGGTTTGAGCTGTCGCGCAATACACTCAACCTGATGCAGGCCGTTGTTCAGCGCTATCTTTCGCCCAGTCTCTGGGACCCGGCGATTGTTTCGGTCTTAAAACTGCCGCTGGTGGCAGTGCTGGGGCTGATTGGTGCCGCTCTGGCGGCTGTCTCGTGGCTGTTGCGCGCACGCGACTAGATCCACGCGACCTCTCCTGTCACGCCAATAGCTAACTTTCCCAGAGCGTCCCTGCTCTAGTTTTCATCCATTTTGAGCGCAGCGATAAAGGCTTCTTGGGGAATGTCCACACGCCCGAACTGACGCATCTTCTTTTTCCCGGCCTTCTGCTTATCCAGCAATTTCCGCTTACGGCTGATGTCACCCCCATAGCACTTGGCAGTCACATCCTTGCGCATGGCGGCGATGGTTTCGCGCGCGATAATCCGCCCGCCAATGGCCGCTTGGATTGGCACCTTGAACAGGTGGCGCGGGATCAGCTCTTTTAGTTTTTCGCACATTGCCCGCCCCCGCTGCTCGGAGCGTCCGCGATGGACAATGGTTGCCAATGCATCGACCGGCTCTTCGTTCACCAGGACTGACATTTTCACCAGATCGCCCTCAATGTAGGTTTCCAGCTGGTAATCAAAGCTGGCATAGCCCCGGGTCACTGATTTCAGACGGTCATAAAAATCGATCACAACCTCGTTGAGCGGCAGGCGATAGACGAGCATTGCGCGCGTTCCCGCGTAGGTGAGATCAATCTGTGCCCCACGACGGTCTTCGCATAACTTCAAGACTGCCCCCAGATACTCATCGGGCACAAGGATCGTCGCTTTGATCCAGGGCTCTGCAATGTGATCAATTTGCATGACATCAGGCATATCAGCCGGGTTGTGCATTTCGAGCATTTCGCCGTTCGTCATGTGCAGATGGTAGATCACACTTGGCGCGGTGGTGATGAGGTCAATGTTGAACTCACGCTCAATACGTTCGCGTACAATTTCCAGATGCAGCAATCCCAAAAAACCACACCGGAAGCCAAACCCCAGTGCTGCACTGGTTTCCATCTCAAATTCGAAACTTGCATCGTTCAACCGCAACTTGGCCATCGCGTCACGCAAGTCTTCAAATTCAGATGCATCAACCGGAAACAGACCGCAAAACACGACGGGCTGAGCGGGATTGAAACCGTCTAGCGCTTCATCGCAAGGCCGTTTTTCATCCGTGATGGTGTCACCAACCGCCGTGTCGGCCACTTCCTTAATGGAGGCTGTAAAAAACCCAATTTCGCCAGCCGTCAGAGACGGAACATTTTGTTTTTTCGGCCTGAAGATACCCACCTGATCAACCGAGTAGGTCCCGTTCGTTGCCATCATCCGGATGCGCTGGCCCTTTTTCACTTCGCCATCAATGACCCGCACAAGCACGACCACACCGAGATAGGCGTCGTACCAGCTATCCACCAGCATTGCCTTTAGAGGCGCTGACGGGTCTCCCTTGGGAGCGGGAAGGCGTGTCACGACGGCTTCCAGCACCTCATCAATTCCGATCCCGGTTTTGGCTGAAATTTCCACTGCATCGCTGGCATCAAGGCCGATCACATCCTCGATCTGCTGGCGTACCCGATCGGGTTCAGCCGCTGGGAGATCAATCTTGTTCAAGACCGGCACGATCTCATGGTCCACTTCGAGCGCGGTGTAGACATTGGCAAGCGTCTGCGCTTCCACACCCTGGCTTGCGTCCACAACCAGAAGAGATCCTTCGCACGCTGCAAGCGAGCGGTTCACTTCATAGGCAAAATCCACATGGCCGGGCGTGTCGATCAGGTTCAGTTCATAGGTGATGCCGTCCTTGGCCGTGTAATCGAGGCGAACGGTCTGGGCCTTGATGGTAATGCCCCGTTCGCGCTCGATATCCATGCTATCGAGCACCTGCTCCTTCATCTCGCGGRMRSWYWKGMCNCCAMRAGMMTKRATCNNWRYYSSTMSSCRWGMRTKGRYTTYMCANGGTNWRTATGGGCGATAATCGAAAAATTACGGATATGGGCAAGGTCTGTCATGGGCTGCGATATATCATTCACTGAGACCCAGGGCCACTTCCAATGTGCCAATTAGGCGCCAAATTGACAGACAGGTGATGATGCGTAAAACTTTTGTTTTCCTCTCGGAAGGCACATTCCATGAACCGCACCGCATTTTTAGCCGCCTTGATCTGTGTCGTTGGCCTCCTAGTCGGATACGGCATCGTTCTGCCCGTACGCCTGATCCCCAACATAGAAACATCCACCCTGGTTACCCTTCTTTTCAGTTTGATCGCGGTTGCCCTGTTTATCGAGCGAGCAGCGGAGGTCTATCTGGGAACCTGGCGCCGCGCCGGGCGGGCAGAGCGACTTCGGGCTCTGCGAGAGAGCAATGGTCAAGTCAAGGAGACCACGGCGGCGCTTAACCGGCTGGCCACAGATACAAATGCCGACAAGAGTGAGATCGGCGCCTATATGGCCGCCCTTGTCACCCAGAAAGGCCTGGCCAGCGAGGCTGCAGGGCAATTGGCTACCTACCGCGCGGGAACAGCCCAGCTTGCCCTGACCACCAATGTGGCCTTTGGGGTCTTGATCGCCTGTCTGGGGGTTAGAGCCCTTGAACCCTTGTTCAACTGGTCAGCCGTTGCGGCCCCTTCATCGGTGCCGATGTTCTTCACCTTTGCCGACATTCTGATAACAGGAGCGCTGCTTGGCGGTGGAGCAGATGGGCTGCACAAGATTGTTAGTGTCTTCACGGCCTATGCGGATGAAACCAAAGACAAGGTTCAAAATGCAACGGCTGCAGACTAACCAACGGGTTGAGGTTAATTTTTGCCCCCCACCCACTGGGCAGGGCGCTTGGCCATCCAGGCCTTAATGCCTTCCTTGTAGTCCGGGTGCGTCGCCATCGCCTCCAAGAGCCGCTCTGCGTCCTCCACAGCGTCCCTAGCGCTGCGGTGCTGATCTGTATAGATCTGCCATTTGGTCTCCCGCAGCGACCCTGGGGCCGATTTCTCGGCCAGCATGGCGGCATAGTCGTAAACAGCTGGCATAAGCGCGTCCGGCGACAGGCATTTGTTTAAAAAACCCATTTCCATGGCTTCTTCCGCCAAGAAGACCCGCGACGACAGCAACAGGTCGTTGGCGTGGGTAAGGCCGACAATGCGGGGCAGAAGCCAGGAGAGGCCAAACTCCGCAGGAAAATTGAACCGCCCGTGCGCAGTGGTAAATTTCGCTCCTGAAACGGCAAACCGCAGATCGGCAAATGCCGCCAGAACAAGACCCACGCCTGCGGCAGGTCCGTTGATTGCCGCGATCACCGGTTTACTCAGACCAAAGTGGTAAGCGAAACTTGCGTCAAACTCTTCCCGCACGCCATATCCTGGCCGGGCAATATCATCCTTTATTCCGCTGTCGTAGCGGCCTTTATCCGAATGCCCCTCCAGTGCTGCCGTATCAGCTCCAACACAGAATGCCTTGCCTTCAGGATCGCCGGTCACAACGATCACGCGCACGCTCTCGTCCGCATCCAGCTCGCGCAACACGTGTCGATATTCCGTGTGCATTCGCCCGGTCCAAGAGTTGCGCCGATGGGGCCGCGACAGGAGGATGGTCGTGACAGGCCCGCGCTGCTCGAGCTTTATTGTTTTCAATTCCATGCGGCTTTCCCCCGTCGTTTTGTATGTTTTTGGCGCCATATCACAATGACACCAGCAACGCTGGTGGAAGAGACACCCTCACTGCACGATGGTCAGCCTCTTAGCTGCCCACCCGTCGCTTTCACAACTGCGCCGATGATTTTCTGGCTTACGGCTTCCAGCTCATCGTCGGTGAAAGTCTTGTCGCGCGGCTGCAATGTCACTTCGATCGCCAGCGATTTTTCATCCGCACCCAGGCTGCCGCCCTCAAACGCGTCAAAAAGACTGACAGCGGTGATGAGTTTGCGATCAGCGCCAGACGCCGCCCGGATCACGCTGTCGGCGGCCTGATTTTTTGCGACAATAAAAGCAAAGTCGCGACGCACCGGCTGCAGGTCTGGGATTGTCAGCCCAGGCTTGGTCTTCGTGCGTTTAACCTTCGGCTTCGGCAACTCATCCAGCAGCACCTCAAAGGCCACGAGAGGGCCTGGCACATCGAGAGCCTCAAGGACCTTGGGATGAAGCTCTCCAAACCGGGCGAGCACATTTTTTGGTCCCATGCGGAAAACACCGGAGCGCCCCGGATGATACCAGGCTGGTGCGTCAGCCGCGATCTGCAGGTTATCGACCTTCACACCAAGACTTGCTAACAGAGCGGCCACATCCGCCTTCACATCAAACAGGTTGACCGGCTCAGCACTTGCCTGCCAGTGACGCCCGCCGCCAGACACACCACTTGTGCCCTGACGAACACCGGCAGCAACATTGATCTGATCGCCGGGCTGGTCGCCCTCATATTGCTGCGCTGCTTCGAACAGCATGATGTCGCGTGCGCCACGCGCCAGATTACGCCCAACAGCGGCAATGAGGCCGGGAAGAATGGCCGGGCGCATGTGGCTCATGTCGGTCGAGATCGGGTTCGCCAGTTCCAACTGTGCAACAGCGTTGGCACCGCCAAAGATTTCCGCGTGCGCTTTGGGAATGAACGACCAGGTGACCGCCTCAACAAAACCGCGAGAGGCCAAAGCGCGCTTGGCTGTTCGCAGGCGCTTTTGTGCGAGATTCAACACAGGGTCTGCAACTGCGTGGGACTTCGGCAACGGCGTGGCCGTCACTTCTTCCAGCCCATGAATGCGCACCACCTCTTCCACAAGGTCCGCTTCGCCGAAAATGTCTGGACGCCAGCTGGGAGACGTCACGTCAAGACGGCCTTTGCTGCTGGCTGCAACCTTGAAACCAAGGTCAGTCAGAATTTTTTCGATTTCAGCTTCATTGAGCGACAGACCGGTCAGGCGCGCCACTCTTGCAGTGTCAAAAGAAATGGTCTGCGCTACATCAGGCGTCTCGCCTGCAACAACAAGGTTGGATGCTTCGCCACCACACATGTCCATGATGAGGGCAGCCGCCCGGTCCACACCAGGAAGCGTGGAGGCAGGGTCAATGCCGCGCTCAAAGCGATAGCGCGCATCAGAGACAATGCCAGTCTTGCGGCCCGTGGAGGCAGTGCGGCGAGGATCGAAATAGGCACTTTCGATGAAGACATCGACGGTCGTCTCGGTAGAGCCGCTTTCTTCGCCGCCCATGACACCGCCAAAGCCCAGAACCTGCGCGTCGTCGGCAATCACCGTCATGGTGTCGTCGGCTGTRTATTCTTTGCCATCAAGTGCTGTGAAGGTTTCGCCGCGGCCAAGACGGGCCTGCAGTCCGCCCTTCAGTTTCGCCACATCATAGACGTGGAGCGGACGGCCCTGATCGTAGGACAGATAGTTCGTCACATCGACAAGCGCATTGATCGGGCGCAGGCCAATAGCGTTGAGCCGTGCCTGCATCCAGGCAGGGCTGGCACCGTTCTTAACGCCCCGGATCAGACGGCCTGCGAAAATCGGACAGGCGTCTTTTTGCGCATCAGGGAAATCAAGAGAAATACCCACCGGGCTTTCGAAACTGTCTTTGATGGTTGGCGGCTGGTTTTCTTTCAAGCGGCCCAGGCCCGCAGCGGCAAGGTCGCGCGCAACCCCATATACGCCTAAGCAATCAGGACGGTTCGGCGTGATCGCAATCTCGATCATCGGGTCGGTCTGGCCCAGCACTTCTGAGGCAGGCGTGCCCACTGCCGGATTACCCTCAAGCTCGATAATGCCCGCATGTTCGTCTGAGAGTTCGAGCTCACGCTCCGAGCACATCATGCCGTTGGATTCAACACCGCGAATTTTTGTCGGCTTCAACACCATGCCGTTTGACGGAATGGTGGCACCGGAAGGTGCGAAGATGCCGAGCAAGCCGGTTTTGGCGTTTGGTGCGCCACACACGACCTGCAGTATCTGCACCTTGCCGTCGACCAGTGCTTCCACCTTGCAGAGCTGCAGCTTGTCGGCGTCGGGATGAGGACCTGCTTCCACAATGCGAGCGACCGCGAAGGGCGCCAGCTTTGCTGCAGGGTCCACCACGTCTTCGACCTCAAGGCCGATCATGGTGAGCCTGTCGACAATTTTGTCGAGGGACGCATCGGTGTCGAGATGCTCTTTCAACCAGGAGAGAGTGAACTTCATGAGGACAGTCCTCCTGCCAGCGTCGGCACATCGAGTGCGGCAAATCCGTAGTGACGCAACCACCTGAGGTCCGTTTCAAAGAAAGCGCGCAGATCCGGGATGCCATATTTCAGCATGGCCAGCCGGTCGATGCCGACCCCGAAAGCAAAGCCCTGATAGACTTCCGGATCAATGTCGGCTGCGCTCAGCACATTTGGATGCACCATGCCGCAGCCCAAAATCTCAAGCCAATCATCGCCTTCGCCAATGCGAATTTCATTTCCCAAACGCGCACAGCGCACGTCGACTTCCATGGAAGGTTCTGTGAAGGGGAAGAAAGACGGACGGAAACGGATTTCCACGCCCTCGGTTTCAAAGTAGGCGCGCAGGAATTCCTCAAGGGTCCATTTCAGGTGCCCCATATGGGTGTCCTTGTCGACCACCAGACCTTCGACCTGATGGAACTGCGGTGTGTGGGTCTGGTCGCTATCACAACGGAACGTCCGACCGGGCGCTATGAACCGGAAAGGCGGTTTGCCCTTCTCCATGGTGCGCACCTGAACGGGGCTGGTGTGGGTRCGCAGMAGTGGCCKRGTGCCRTCKGCGCGCTCCTKAAAATARAACGTGTCATGCATTTCGCGCGCAGGATGACCTTCGGGRAAGTTCAGYGCTTCGAAATTGTAATGRTCGGTCTCAATGTCCGGRCCTTCTTCCACRGCRAARCCCAGATCGCAAAAAATCGCGACGATCTCGTCCATGGTCTGGCTCAGGGGATGAATRCGCCCTGTTTCCARTGGGCTCGRCCGCACMGGCAGGSTCACGTCCACYGTTTCGGTCGCAAGSCGCTCTTCYAACGCSGCCTCATGCARCGCCTGCTTGCGCGCGGTRATGGCCTCTCCAACCCGGGCCTTCAGACCGTTCAGGGCGGGGCCCATTTCCTTWCGCTCTTCCGGGGTCATTTTACCGAGCCCCTTCATCAGACCGGAAATCCGGCCTTTCTTGCCCAAAGAAGCGACGCGTATGTCTTCCAGCGCYTTCTCTGTCGCTGCACCTGCCACCGCGGCCAGTGTTTCGGTCTCAATGTTCTCTAGATCGCTCATCGTCCCCTCGATCCYTCCGGTCTCNTNATCTCGCGGTATTTGGTCTCTTCGCGGTGTGCACCAAACGCAAAAACCCCGCACKTCCTCATCAGCTGCCTTTGCTAAGGCCGCCAAGAGAAGCCGCGGGGTTCGCGTCTTTAGGGCTTTTCCCTTTTAAGCGTTTTGGATGGAAAAACCGAGCCCGATTTTTCCCMCTTCCGTTCCGCTTAYTTCAGCGCCGCTGCTGCCTGGTCGACCARAACCTTGAAGGCCTCCGGCTCGTGGATAGCAAGGTCAGACARWACTTTACGATCGACCTCAATGCCCGCAAGCGAGAGACCGTTGATAAATCGTCCGTAAGTCAATCCATGCTCGCGCACAGCAGCATTGATCCGCTGGATCCACAGAGCGCGGAATGTCCGCTTGCGGACACGACGGTCGCGATAGGCGTATTGCCCGGCTTTTTCGACTGCCTGATTGGCAATGCGGAAGGTATTTTTGCGGCGGCCATAATAACCCTTCGCCTTTTTAATCACCTTACGGTGACGGGCGTGGGTGGTGACCCCTCTTTTTACACGTGACATTGATTTCGCTCCTTAGCCGTACGGCATCATTTTTTTGATAATCCGCGCATCCGGGGCGGACAAAACAGCTGTCCCCCGCTGGTTGCGGATCTGTTTGTTGGAACGTTTGATCATTCCGTGCTGTTTTCCGGATTGGGTTGCTTTCACCTTCCCGGAAGCCGTCAGCTTGAAGCGCTTTTTCACGCTCGACTTGGTCTTCAGCTTGGGCATTTTGCTCTCCTTAATATTCTTGGAGCCTGGGTTCGAAAACCAACTGGAACCTGGCTTTTTTGGCATTTTGAACCGCCACGGCATGCCCGTGCTGAGCCGGGCGGTTCTGCAAGTCGGCGAGTTATACGGCAATTGAGCCCGATTGCAAGCGGATTGGGGGAAATTGCCCCCTTTTTGAGCCTACTCCGCCGCTTTGGTTTTATTGACCTGGGGCGAGGAGACGGCGGCCCGGATCATGGGGATATCCTCGTCCGCCAGAGGTTGCATCCGAACTTTGCGCGCCAGCGCCGCTTCGATGTAAGGCGCCAATTCCTTGGCCTTTTTGGCCTCCCGCGCCGCCACATCTTTGCTGAACTCAGGCATCACCTTTTTGGCAAAAAGCTCCAGAGACTCGCAGATATGCTCATGTTTATTGCGGCCCGCCTGCTGCATGAAGATCACCTGATCAACGCCAGAGGCCTGAAATGCCTTGAGATGCTCAATCATGTCGTCCGGCGTCCCAATGCCTGCTGGCCGGGTCATCAGCCCTTGGGCGTCTTGAACCATCTTCGCGGTTTTGTCGCCGCGTTGCCGGATGAAGTCGCCCCACATGTCGGTGCGGCCCGGTTTCTGGTCCTTGGTCACCATTGACGCCAAGGCAAAGCCGAAGAACTCAAAGCCCTCAGCACCGCGACGGATCGCCTCTGCCCTGTCTTCATGCACCGAGAAGCTCGACACCATGGCAATATTGGCATTAACCGTGTGGCCGATCGGCTGGCACGCATCAGACTTGATGATGCCATAGTAGATGTCGGCCCATGCCTTGGCTTCGTCCGGATCGACGAAGGAGAACGCCAGCGCTCCCACCCCAAGGGTGGCGGCAATTTTGATCGTGTCGCGATTGGTACAGGCCATCCACATGGGCGGATGGGGTTTTTGATGGGGTTTGGGCAGGACGTTGCGGCACGGCATGGAGAAGCCCTTGCCTTCAAATCCCGGATAAGGGTCGAGCACCAGCATGTTGGCAACCTGCTCGGCTGCTTCCAGCGCCAAGGTGCGCTTCTCCTTTGCAGGAATGTCAAAACCGCCAAGCTCCAGACGCGTGGCCCCTTCGCCGATGCCGAACTCGACCCGGCCATTGGAGATGATATCGAGGGTCGCGATGCCTTCAGCGGTGCGCGCCGGGTGATTGTAATTTGGGATCACCTGCCTGATGCCATGCCCCAACCGAATGTCCTTGGTCAGCGCGGCAGCGGCCGCGAGGAACACTTCTGGCGAGCTGGAATGAGAATATTCATCCAGAAAATGATGTTCGACTTCCCACGCGTAGTCGTAACCCAGCTTGTCGGCGAGAACGACCTGCTTCAGCGCGTCGTGGAAAAGCCGGTGCTCGTCGCCCTCGTTCCAAGGCTTAGGCAATTGCAATTCATAAAAGACGCCGAATTTCATCTCGATTCCCCCCTCAGGAACGGTGGTATCAATACCGCCCCGGTCAATGTTGATGCGATCAGTATGGCACTGTCAGCCGTCCACTCAAGGTGCCAAAGCTATTTCATCCTGAGGGCTCGAAAACTGGTGGATGCCCCGAAGGTAATTCGCCCTCAAAAGGGGGCCCAACTAACCCGGTGCCATCATTTTGAAAAATTTGGCTGGTAGAAATGTCGCCAGGCTTGTCGCGGTCTTGTTGCTCCGCGAAGATGCTGTCTCGCGCAACCTGGAGACCCCCTATGACATCTCGACACCCCGCCCCACCCCTCAAGATCGCGCATCGCGGAGGATCCGGTCTCTGGCCTGAGAACACGATGCGTGCCTTCCACGAGGCCATTGCCGGTGGCGCACAGGGTATCGAGCTGGACGTTCACCTCACCAAAGATGGCGTGCTGGTTGTTCACCACGATGAGAGCCTCAAGCCAGCCATCGCGCGGGCACCAGATGGCGCATGGGTTGAGCCCCCCACCCCCCGCATCAAAGATCTCACGTTTACAGAACTACAAGCCTTCGACATTGGACGGTTGCGCCCTGGTGCTAGCTATTCCGCTCGATATGGCGACCAGGCAGCAATTGATGGCGAGCGTATTCCAACGCTTGAAGCGGTTATTGATCTCGTCCGGCAAGAGGCGGACCCCGATTTCGTCGTTTACACAGAGCTCAAGACATCGCTTTCGGACCTCTCTCAGTCCTCAGATCCGATCACACTGGCGGACGCTGCGGTTGACCTAATCGAGAACAAGGGCTTTGGCGCACAGAGTGTGTTCGTGTCGTTTGATTGGCGTGCCTTAGCCCGGGCGAAAGAGCGGGCACCCCACATCAGAAATGCTTTCACAACCATGCCCTTCTACTCGATTGATCCAGACGATAGCTCTGGCGAAAATGATGGGGAAAGCGCGGCAGCCCTGCGCGCGGCATCAGCCCAGGGAGCTGATTTTTTTGATGGCTTCGATTGGCGCAACCAGACAGGATCCCGGTTTGCCGAACGGCTTCTGAGGGCTATTGCAGATGCTCCTGCAGACGGGTGGTTTGCCTGGCATGGGGATATTCAGGAAGAAACGGTGGCGCAGGCCCGGGCACTAGGGCTCAGTGTTTCCGCCTGGACCGTGGATGAGCTAGAAGAGATGCGCAGGCTCAGCGCCCTGGGCATTGACGCCATCCTCACCGACAGGCTTGACCGCCTTGTGATGGTGTAGCCCGCAGATGTTTCTTAACACGAGCAGGAGAGCCCTCACCCCTTTAGCTGGCTTTGGATTGCTTCGGTGATCCGGAGTTTCTTTTGCTTTTTATCCAAGCTGCGAAGATCGCCATCGCCTGAACTTTGAAATAATTGATCCGGCGCAACAGAACCATTGCTGTGGGATTGGCCTTCAGGATTTTTTTGTATTTCAGGGTCAGATGACTGATCCGAGCATCGACACGTCCCCACATGCTCACACCCCAAAAACTGTCCTTCAGCACAAGGGTTCGGTCACACCAATCACGTTTGTATGCCTCATCCCCAGCCAGGAAATCAAAAGAGTGCAGTCCGGCGCGCGCTGAGAGCTCCAGCATTTTCAGCAAAAGCAATGTGCCCGGTGAGCATTGTGCGAATGCTCTGGGGTCGTAAGCCGTTACGAACAAGGAAAATGTTTGGCTGCCGACGAATGCTATTACCCCGGCGATCAACCTATTATCGACATAGAGACCATAGATGCGCAGAGAGATGGTGCCCTGCCTGACCTGTGAACAATTTTTGATCGTCCGTTGCAACGTGGCACTTAGAAAAGGGTTGCGATCTCCACTGGCTTCTAACTGCTCACCCTTCCATCTCAGGACTGTATCGATCACCAAGTCTCGCTCAGCTTGGCTTCTGACAGACCGGAACTGTAGCTTCCCCTCGCGCCGAAGCTTGGCGTGTTTCTGTCTCAGTCGGCTTCTTGTTCTGGAACTGCGCAATCTCCGATAGAGAGATTTCCAATCGCTCTCCAGCGTCAGCATATGAGAAGCACAGGAACTGGAGGCGATGCCTTTGACCATAAACGGATTGCGCACACCCGCTATGAACTCTGGTTGCCTGGTCAGATGGAACACATCTACTTCGCCAATGACTTTCGCAACGCCGTCCCAAATTTCTGCCGCCATTTTTTCCGTCAGCCTGGACGCGAATTCGGGCGCAACAAGCGGGCAGTTGTAATCATTTATGTCGCCAGCCAACCAACAAAGCCTTTTCACGCCAAGGAACGGCTCCACACCCAGCGGCAGGATAAATGTCAGAACGTTGCCCTCATATCCCAATATGATCGCAGGCTTGCTCTTGGGTGAGGATGATCCTTCAAGATACCAAGACCGTACCCAGTCAAAACTCTGAAAGGGTGTGGACCAAGCCGACGATTGAAAATTCGTCCAGGCCTCTCTTACTGCCTCCAAATCCGTCATGAGATAAAGAGTAGCGTCTGGGCCTCCATCAGGGTTAACAACCCGGATCTGCCCCGACACACAGCTCGGGTCCAATACCTCTGGATTGCGCAACGCGCCTTGAGAAGAACCCGGCGCAACATAAGAGTGGCCACCGAAAATCTGGCTATTGGTTAATTCTACGACGTCCATCGACCCCATGCACTACTCACTCACAACGTTCCATAACGATACTGAGAGAATTAATTGCAATATTTGCGCCACCCAGAGCGAGGGTGGCCGGGGAAATTGATGGGGCTGGGGCTCAGTTCATTGTCGCCATTCGGTTGGCACCAAAGGCAGATAGACACAGGGAAAACGCGCAGATCAAAACAAAAAAACGGGCCACAATGGCCCGTTTTCTATTGTCTCAGTATATGCCACTTCAACTCGGCCTTGCGCGCGTTAACGCGGCGCTAGAACCATAATCAGCTGGCGGCCTTCCATCTTGGGATACAGCTCGACTTTGGCAATCTCGTCCACCTCAACGCGTACGCGCTGCAGCACTTTCATGCCGAGATCCTGGTGCGCCATCTCACGGCCCCGGAACCTCAAGGTCACTTTCACCTTGTCGCCATCGTCGAAGAACCGTCTCATGTTCCGCATCTTCACGTCATAGTCATGCGTATCGATATTCGGACGCATTTTGATCTCTTTGACTTCGACAGTTTTCTGCTTCTTGCGGGCTTCCGCGGCTTTCTTCTGAGCCTGAAACTTGAATTTTCCGTAATCCAGAAGCTTGCAAACAGGCGGATCTGAATTGGGGGAAACCTCTACGAGATCGAGACCAGATTCATCGGCTGCTTCAAGAGCATCTGCTATTGCCACAACACCTCGTTTTTCGCCTTCACCGTCAATCAACATGACGTGCGACACTGAGATGTCCTGGTTGATGCGCGGTCCTACTTTCGTTGGCTGCGCAAATATGGGTCTGCGGGCTATGAAATTCTCCTATAGCTCTGGGTCGCGCAGGTCAGATGTCCTGCACGGGAAGGGTCAAGGTTTACGACGCTCACCGGTGGAGTCAAGACGCATTGTGCTCAAAGGGCTTTTAAGTCCCCTGCGCTGTGCCATGGGGGACACGGGCGCACAAAAAGCCGATAGGCCCTTGTGCGACGAGATCCGTCAAAATCATAGACCGCTGAAAACTCCCCCCAGGCGATCCGGCGCACCAGCGCCAACAACCTGAGAACCCCATTTGGCGCCCCATCGGGCCAAATGGTCACATCAAGTCCCTGAAAGCTCCTCAAAGTAGCGGACGAGGCAAGGATCGTGATTTCCGCCCCGGCGGCTCTTTCCCGCTCAATCCAGGCCCGAACCAGCTCAGCGGCCCCGTTTTCATCCTCACCACTGCCAAAAGGCCGCAATCGCAGAACCAGAATGCGACGCCCCGCCGTCATGAACGCAGCAAATCCCGGTAGACCTCTAGAGTGGCATCGGTCATCGCCTCAACCGAATAGCGGCTCACGACGAAAGCACGACCTCGCTCTCCCATCGCTGCCCTATCGCGTGGACTGGCGGAGAGGGCCGTCGCCATTGCCGTTGCCAAGGCACTCGCATCCCCCGGCGGCACACGCCAYCCYGTYGCYGCRGCMRCMCCRCCCGGATCGGCAACATCAAGYACAGTTTCRCGSGCGCCYCCATGRTCGGCAACAATGACRGGACGGTTCATGGCRGCMGCCTCAACRGCGGTTCGGCCRAACGGYTCKGGGTCCAGCGAGGGWGCCAGCACAATGTCMGCGGCYGCGCAGGCASCGGGCATGTCRTCACTGTGCCCCGTCAGGCGCACRCGAAGCGGCTGATCGCTCKCSGCTATTGCGGCYTTCAAYTCGTTCTCATARTCCGTGCGCCCCTGCGCATCCCCCACCAGTATGAGTTTGGCGCCAGCCCCTGCGGTTCCCAGACGTTCGGCCATCAACCGAAAGGCGTCTATTGCCAGAAGCTGTCCTTTCCACCGGGTCAGCCTGCCCGCCAGCACGAAAACCGTGTCGCCATCTCCAGCGCCCCATACGTCGCGCAAAGCACGTCCCCGTTTGACGGCGGGGCCCTTGGGATCAAAGGCGCTCATATCTGTTCCGGGGGGAATGGTGACAATGCGCGCGCCTATGTCTTTGTGGAACTGGGTGATCCGCGCTGCCGTAAAGTCCGAATTGGCAATAACCACGGCACCACGCGTCATGACGGAGTTGTAAAACACCTTCATGCGAGGGCGCTCATGAACCTTGCTGTGATAGGTGGTCACAAAGGGTTTTTTGGTGCGATGCGCTGCCGCCAGGGCAGACCAGGCCGGAGCGCGACTTCTGGCATGCACAATATCAACGCYCTGSSTTTCGATCAGCCGTGTCAGGCGTTCGACGTTAAGCCCCATGACCACCGGGTTTTTGGAATGCACRGGYARCTCAATGTGTTCCGCCCCGACRCGCTCTAGYTCTGAGACCAGCCGCCCTCCCCTGCTGACCACAAGCGCMCGACACCCAGCCGCCGCCAGCGCCGCCGCCATGTCGACAGTGGTGCGCTCTGCCCCGCCCGTCTCGAGCGAGGGAACAATTTGTAGAACGGTCGGGGTTGCCGGATGAACCAATTTTACGGTCACGATGGGTACGGTCTTTCTGAACTAAATCTCGGTCTGGTCGAATTGCTTTTCACATTCGGTGTTGGTTAGGCAATGATGCGCCGACACGCAAGCGTTCAGCAAAATAGCCCGACCTCCGCCGACAAGTATAAAGGGTAATCATGACAAGCGACCAGCCCGAGCCGGAATGGCTTTTGCGCCCGAACGACCAGAAAATCGCCTATTTTTGCGACCAAAATGCGACGAAAACCGCCCGCAAAAACCAAACCGGCATCGTCTGGCTTGGTGGTTTCAAATCCGACATGACGGGAACAAAAGCCTCCACCCTGGCCGACTGGGCACGGGCGACGGACCACGACTACACACGGTTTGACTATTTCGCTCATGGACAATCAAGCGGTCGTTTCATTGACGGCACGATAAGCCAGTGGCTGAGCGATGCCCTCAGCATTCTCGATCAGGTCGMCCCGGGACCCCAGGTCCTGGTCGGATCCAGCATGGGGGCCTGGGTGGCTCTGCTTGCAGCCCTTGCCCGCCCGGCTCAGGCCAGGGGCCTCGTCCTCATCGCCCCCGCAGCAGATTTCACAGAAAAACTTATGTGGGATGACTTTGATGCTGACATCCGGGAGACACTTCAACGCGAGGGTGTCTACCGACAAGCATCTGACTATGATGATGAGCCCTACGAGATCAGCTATCGGTTGATCGAAGATGGACGCAAACACCTTCTCCTAGATGACGACATTGCACTCGACTTGCCTGTGCGAATTCTTCAGGGCATGGCTGACCCGGATGTGCCCTGGCGCCATGCCATGCGACTTGTTGAATGTCTGACCAGCACCGACGTGAACGTTACACTCACCAAGCAGGGCGACCATCGGCTTTCGGAGCCGGACGACCTGCGACGCCTAACAGACACACTCGACCAATTGCTTGCAGAGCTTGAGGGCTAGGAGGGCCAGACCCTCAGTCGATCTGGGGGAGCATCCTGTCGGCACCTTTAAAGTAATTGCGGGCATAATGCACCAGTTGCCCATCCGTCGGATGATCAATGGATTCAACGCCGACAATCTTGTCTGCCGTCACGGGATCGTGCTTATGCAAAAACTTGATGAAAGCCAGCTTGGCGTTTGCCGGGCCGACGATCAGAACCTCATGGACAGGCCCCAGCTTCTCCGCCACAGCCTTATAAAATTCCCGGTCCTCCGGTGCCCGCCAGCTCGAGCGTGACCCGGATTTTGTGTGCAGGTGTTTGACGGGATGGCGTGGCCTAATAACGGCCTGATCCGACCCTTCCTCGCTGAATTCGAGTATTCTTGCTTCGTGGTGATCTATCCAGACGATAGCGTGATAGTGATGCGGCATGACCGACCTCCGTCATTGAATTTCCTCATCATCCTATCTAGCAACATCCCCCGCCGCCTTGATCTGAAGCAATCATTCGCCTGCTTCATAAAGCGCGCGCAACCCCTCCCGGTAGGTTGGATAGCGAAGCGTCACCCCAAGTTCGCGCTTTATCAAACTGTTCGAGACGCGCTTAGACTCCGCGTAGAAACTGCGCGCCATGGGCGTGAGGTTAGCGTCCTCGAAGGCAATTTCAGGCGGCACTTCAAGCCCTGCCAGGGACGCCGCAAAGGCCACCACATCTTGAGGGGGCGCCGCCTCGTCATCACATACATTATAGGCAGCACCGCCCCGTGGCCGGGCAATGGAGGCCTTCAGAACAGTCGCAATGTCGTCCACATGGATACGTGAGAAAACATGTCCCGGTTTCACGATGCGCCGCGCTTTCCCCGCCCGTAGCGAAACGATCTGGTTTCGCCCCGGTCCATAAATACCTGCCAGACGAAAACTCTGCACAGGCACGCCCCATCGCTCCCCCAAATCGAACCAAGCTTTCTCTGCGGCGACCCGACGGTGCCCCCGATCACTTGTCGGGCGAAGCTCGTCGCTTTCATCCACACAATCACCGCCCCTGTCGCCATACACACCGGTGGTCGACAGATAACCAATCCACTCAAGCGAAGTGTGATTGCCCTCGATCACAGATGTCATGCCGTCGAGAACGTGATCATGACCCTCTCGCTCCGGCGGGATGGAAATTAACAAATGAGTTATTCCGGCCAGCACATTTGGCGAGAGGGGATGATCGGCGTCGAAGATATGAGTTTTCACACCTGCCGCCGACAGGGATTGTGCTTTTTCTTCCGTCTGGCATGTTCCAGCGACAGTCCAGCCCTTTGCGAGAAGCCGGTTTCCCAGAGCCGCCGCCGTGGCCCCGTACCCAAATGCGAAAAACTTACCTTCACTCACGTCACATTCCTGTTGCCAATTGCTGCAAATGTATGAAACTTGACCGCATGTTGATTATCACACCGGCCTACCGTCACCCAAATCCTCTCCTCCGCGCTGGAATAGCAGCTCTGCTGCTCTGCGCGATTGGCTTGCCAGCGCAGGCGGAGCCCTACCAGCAATGCGTCTCGCTGGTGGAGAGTGACCCGGACGCGGCCTATGACGTGGCACTTGATTGGGAGGCGACAGACCTTACCGGCGGTGCACTCCATTGCGGCGGCCTTGCCCTGACCGCGCTTGGCCTTTTTGACGCTGCCGCCAAACGATTTCACAGGGCGGCGACCGAGGGTCAAAAACTGGGCAGCTCAGAACGGGTGGCCCTGCTACGTCAATCAGGAGAAGCTTGGCTCTTGGCCGGCCAGGGAACAGAGGCCGTTGCTGTTTTTACCGAAGCCTTGGCCTTCACCCCCACTGATCCGTCTCTCTTTTTCGCACGGGCAAGAGCTCATGATTTTGGTGGGGAAACAATCCTTGCTTACGCAGACGTCAACGCTGCCCTCGACATTGATACAACCCACGGCGAATTGTATCTGTTGCGGGCGCGTCTCAATCGACAGCTGGATCAACTGGATGATGCGATGCGCGACATTGAAGCGGCGCTGGCAAGCAACATAAACCCCATATCTGTTCGGCTTGAGCGTGGCCTTATTCGCTACGAACACGGCGACGATGCGGGTGCGCTGGAGGACTGGCGGTTCGTGGAGCAGGCAGGTACTTCTCCCGACGGGACAGTCGGGGCGGCCAGTAGAGCCGCAACGCGTTTCATCGTCGCGCTTGAAGCTCCCGCTCAAGAGCAGGCTGCGCCCACTCTTCCCTAACCGACGCATCCTCTTCCAATACCAGATGTTCGCTTTTGAGCATCTCATACCTGCCAGCATTGACGAGTTGGCTCAGCGCCCAAACAGCCATCGCGCGGACCAGCGGCGAGGGATCGTCCAGCAAGGATATAATTTTGGGCAACAAAGTTTCATCACCCGAATTCCCCGCAGCGATGAGAAGATTTCGGATAAAGCGTGTCCTGCCAATCCGCTTGACCGGCGAGCCTGAGAAGAATGTTCGGAACTGCTTGTCATCAAGATCAAGTAAGACGCCAATGGACGGCGACATGAGATCCTCACGGGCCTGCAAGGCTGTTTCCGAAGCCTCTTGCGCAAATTTGTTCCACGGGCACGCAGCAAGGCAATCATCACAGCCGTAGATGCGATTTCCCATAGGCTTGCGAAATTCGCGGTCTATATGGCCCTTGTGCTCGATGGTGAGGTAGGAAATGCATCGCCGTGCGTCCAACTGGTAGGGAGCAGGAAAGGCGTGTGTGGGGCAACTGTCCAGACAGGCTCGACACGACCCACAACGATCAACATGAACCTCGTCCGCTTCAAACGCCAGATCGGTAAAGATCGAGCCGATAAAAAACCAACTTCCCAACTCTGGCGAAACCAAATTAGTGTGCTTGCCCTGCCATCCCAGCGATGACTGGGCGGCCAGCGGTTTCTCCAGCACGGGCGCCGTATCGACAAACACTTTCACCTCGCAGGCGGCTTCTGCCACCAACCAGCGAGCCACCCGTTTCAGACGCTTTTTTACAAGATCATGATAGTCGCGGTTGCGGGCATAGACGGAGATATTGGCTGCGTCGCGGTGGGCAAGGCCCTCGAGAGGATCGCCGCTGGGGCCATAATTCATTGCTAGCAGAATGACGCTGCGCGCGTCTGACCAAAGAGCGCCCGGCGCCTCGCGGCGTGACCGCGTCTCTTCCATCCAGGCCATATCGCCGTGGGAGCCTTGATCCAGCCAGGTTTGAAACCGGCTCTGGGTTTTGTCCGCCAAGGTCGCGGGGGAAACAGCCACTGCATCAAATCCAGCGTCCCGTGCAGCGTCGGCCAAGGCACCTCTCAGGGCTGCCAGATCCTTGTTATCTGGCGAGGACATGGCGTTAAAAGTCCAGGTCTGCGTAGGCACGCGGCGGCGGCATGCCCGGCACATGGTCGGCGAGGAGTGTGCGGAAAGCTGGCCTCGACTTCAGTCGCACATACCAATCTTTTGCCGGCCCATACTGGTTCCAAGGCACATCACCGACATAATCAAGGCAGGAAAAATGCGCCGCAGCGACAAAATCAGCCAGGCTCAGGTAATCCCCAGCCAGCCATGTCCGCTCTTCCATCTGGTAACAAACAAAATCCAGGTGGTAGCGAATATTGTGCAATGCCGTCCGAACGACTGACATTTCCGGACCGCCCCCTCCGGCAGCCACGGTCATGAAGCGCTTGGTGACCTTCTCATAGATCAAAGGTTCAGAGACCTCCGCTGCGAATTTTCGGGAAAACCAATCGGCAAGACGCCTCACTTCAGCACGCTCCGCCACATCCTGCGGCAAAAAAGCGGGGTTGGGATATTTCTCCTCAAGATATTCGACCAAGGGCCAGAACCCGGACACCACAGTGCCATCATCTTCCACAAGAACAGGTAATTCGCCCGCGGGATTCAACCGCAGGAAATCTTCCCGGCGCTCCCAGGCGCGCTCCTCAAACAGAGCGGGCTCAATACCCTTCTCCCCCAGAAGAAGACGGACGGTTCGACAAGCAGGCGATACGGGAAGGTGGAAGAGTTGTGGCATGGCGGGCGGTAACAGGTGCTTTCTCATTACGACAGGACAAGTGGCCCTGCTTGCAAAAGGAGGAATGACTTTACTTACCGCATCCTCGTCATTTTCAACAGATATTCTGTTGGTAAAATGATAATGTTTAGCGATCCAGAATATGTGCCGGGTACGAACAGGTGGACATGCCCGCACCCTGAAAATCGCATATAATCTGTATACGAATGATATATATGTGTGCGTCCATCTAATGGATATAAATAATCTCCCCCGCGCACACCCAGTCCTTTGGGACTAGAAGCGCGCCCTTTCAAGGTCACGCCGTCTTTCCCGCACCGTGGCACGCAATATTTTTGGGATAAACCGGGTCAAGCGGTTCTCAATTCCAGCTGAATGCCCTGCAGAGCTACCCAAGTCCCTCCCAACTGATATAAGAGTTTTCCACCCGCCCGCGGAGATCGGACCCACCTAYGCCGCTCGAACAACTCGTCTTTCTTGCCCTCATTCAGGGGATTACCGAATTTTTGCCCGTCAGTTCATCCGGGCATCTCAGTCTGGTGCATGAATTGACCGTTTGGGCGGATCAGGGCGTTCTGATCGACGTTGCCGTGCACATCGGCACACTGGGTGCTGTGCTGCTGTATTTTCGCCGAGACGTGTGGGCCATGTCGGTGGGCAGCGTCAAGATATTGGGCGGACAGATGACAGATGACGGGCGGCTTGCGCTCTACATCGTTGCTGCCACGTTTCCGGTCTTCGCGGCCGGCTATTTTCTCCTGAAATCAGGTCTGGTCGATAGCCTGCGCTCGGCAGAAATTGTTGCCTGGGCAAATCTCGTGTTCGCCGTGCTGCTGTGGATTACTGACCGCGTGGGCATGACTGTCCGCCGCATGGAGCACATGAACTGGAGTTCCGCGATCGTGATCGGCCTGTCGCAAGTGCTGGCGCTCATTCCTGGTGCCAGTCGTTCGGGCGTTACGATTTCTGCAGCCCGGCTGCTTGGGTTTGAACGTGCTGATGCGGCGCGCTTCTCCATGCTTCTGTCGATCCCGACAATTCTCGGCGCGGCAGCAGCGACAAGTCTTTCCGTCTACGAAGCAGGAAACGTCGCCCTTGGTCTGGACATGGCCGTCGCGGCGCTCCTGTCCTTTGGCGCCGCCCTCATCGCCATCCATTTGTTTTTGAAGATGATGACGCACATGACCATGCTGCCCTTCGTGATCTATCGATTAGGGCTCGGCGGCTTGCTGCTCGCATGGCTGTATTGGTGATTTGCGCTCAGGCTGCCTGATCTTTGGCGAACTGACCTGTGCGCCGGAACCTGTAAAGGTAAGTCGGCAGGATGGCGGCCATTGAAGTCGGTTTGATGCCTAAATCCGCAAGCCCGACAGCCCCCTCGCTCACCACATTATCCGTTTTGAGCATCTCTACCTGATCTGGCGTTAGCAATGGACGCGGCAACCATTGCAGGACAGAGCCCATAAGCTTTGCCAAGAAGAAGGGCACCGGTGCCAACACCCGGTTCCGTCCAATTTCCTTGAGGGTCAGCTCCATCAATTGCCGGAACGTAGCAACCTCTGCCCCTCCCAGCTCAACCGTCTTCCCAGCCAAATCGCCTCGCTCCAGCAAGGTTGCGATAGCGGAGGCCACGTCCTTCACATAGACCGGCTGGTATTTGGTTCCCCCCCCACCGATCAACGGCAATGCGGGTGAAATCGTCGCCAGGGCACCAAATCGATTAAAGAACTGATCTTCCTGACCAAAAATGATCGATGGGCGGACCAAAATAGCCGTCGGAATGTATTTGAGCACGGCGGCCTCGCCAGCGGCCTTAGAGCGCGCGTAAGCAGAGAGGCTGTCGGCATCTGCCCCAATGGCAGACATCTGGACAAAATGGGTGATGCCTTCGTCTGCGGCCAGAGAGGCCAAGCGCCGTGCCCCAATGGCGTGGAGCGCGTCAAAGCTCTGTCCACCTGATTCGGCGAGCACGCCAACAAGATTGATGACGGCCTTCGCACCCGCCATGGCCGCAACACACGAGCGTTTGTCACGAATATTGGCCTGCACGGGCTGCACCTGCCCCACCCCGCCCATGGTGCGCAGGAAGATGGCCTCGTTCGGATGGCGAACGGCTATGCGCACCCGGTAGCCCTTTTGGGCCAAAATCCGCACGAGATAACGACCAACAAAACCCGATCCGCCGAAAACCGTGACCAAATCGCCTGGCTGCAGCTCTTGTTCCTGCATCGGTTCCTGGTTTCCAATCGTCATTGTGCATCCCTCTCGCATGTGCGGCGTTATCATTGTGGCCCGCGCGCACCTAATATTGAGTGCTCTTGATAGCGCAGGACACATGGCCCGTACAGTGGGACACCTTGCCCTGAGAACCTTGCGGATTGACAAATTGGATGCCGCCCGATAAATCTCGCGACCTTGGGCCCAGGTGGCGGAATTGGTAGACGCGCTAGCTTCAGGTGCTAGTGCCCGAAAGGGCGTGGAAGTTCGAGTCTTCTCCTGGGCACCAACCTTTCCTCGCAGGATTGTGCTAAAAAGCAGCACAGACCTGCCAGGAACTAACAGACATGAGACATTGTGAGCCGTCATGAGCATCTCACTTCATAAGGGCGATTTGCCCGACGACGTCACTTTTACCGGTTCTGTCGCAATCGACAGCGAGACGCTCGGTCTCCAGATCCCCCGAGACAAGCTCTGCCTGGTGCAGCTGTCAGGCGGTGATGGCAATGCCCATATCGTTCAGCTTGATCGCACCAGCTATGATGCCCCCAATTTGCGGGCCCTGATGGTAGACCAGAGCGTCACCAAGATATTTCACTATGCGCGCTTTGATGTCGCCGTGATGGAACGCTACCTCGACGTGATCACAACGCCGATTTACTGCACCAAAATCGCCTCCAAACTTGTCCGCACCTATACGGACAGGCATGGCCTCAAAGACTTGTGCCGGGAATTGGCTGGCGTGGAAATTTCCAAGCAGCAGCAAAGCTCTGATTGGGGCGCCGACAAATTGAGTGACGCCCAGCTTTCCTATGCGGCCTCTGATGTCCTCCACCTGCATAAGTTGAAATCAGTCCTGGATGGCATGCTTATCCGCGAAGRCCGTATGGAACTTGCGCAGGCTTGCTTCGACTTCCTCCCYGTCCGTGCSTCTCTGGACCTGGCSGGTTGGGCAGACCAAGATATYTTTTCTCACTGANCGYCYCTTAAACGKCTCTCACCTCTGCTTTGAGCCCCTGCCAGAGTTGACCGGATTCCYCCMTTTACGCCATACTGAACATGGCTAGGGGAAAATCGCTCAACRCAAAGGAACCTGATGAGCGCGCAGCCGCCGCCGGGSYAYCCGGATCACGYCCAAGGACAAAGCAGCTCGYYRATGGCGRGCRRTGCTTCCCRRTCGGCAMYGKKRGCCTCTGGGCAAMCCTCTGWAGRYAAAAGCTCYTACAGCCGRTTTGTTTCGGCYATGAAGGTGCTGCTGCCCGCACTCGCTGCGATCCTCATTTTGACCGTTTTCATTTCCACCGGCACTTTCAATTCGCGTGACGAACTGGCCATTACGTTTCAGGAAGTCGGCGCGCTTAATGACGATCTGCGTATGGTGAGCCCGCACATAACAGGCGTCGACCGCAAGGGCCGCCCCTATGTCGTCACCGCCGACACAGCCACACAAGCCGCAGACGAACCCAATCTGATTTTCATGGACAATGTCGAGGCAGACCTGATGCTCGACACAGGTGGCGACTGGTTGTCGGTGTCGTCCCGGTTTGGCACTCTGCAATCCAGTGAAGAACGTCTCGTGTTGCGCGAAAAAGTGGTGGCGTTTTTTGCAACGGGATATGAGTTCCATGCCGAAGAAGTGACCATTGACCTCAATCAGGGCACTTTGGAAAGCGATCAACCCGTCTATGGCCAAGGGCCTGTTGGGACACTCAACGCCAATGGCGTTGATGCATCTGGGAACGGCGATACAATTCGATTTACCGGTGGGGTTCGCGTCGTCATTTTTTACAAGTCCGGTTAGGCAGTTGGACGATGGGAGTTGTACCATGAGTGCTAAATTTATACGTCAGATCGCAACCGGCCTCTTTGCCGCGCTGTTCCTCACGCTAGGCGCACAGGCAGAAGAAAACAGTTCTCCCGTCATCGGTTTTCGCGCCGATCCTGACGCCCCTATCGAAATTGAAGCGGATACGCTCATTGTTGAGCAAGCGGATCAACAGGCGACCTTTATCGGGAGTGTTGTGGCCGTTCAGGGCGCGATGACACTGACCGCTGACCAGCTTGTGGTGACTTATGCGGCAAAGGAAGCCAGCGAGGCATCTGAGGGCGACGAAGTCGGGAGCGGCACCGAGGTTAAGCAGATCCATGCCACCGGAAATGTCCATGTCATGTCAGAAGATGACCAGTCGGCAGACGGCCAGTGGGCGATCTATGAAGTAGCGGACGCTGAAATCATCATGGGCGACGAAGTCGTGCTTCGTCAGGGTGAAAATGTCATTCGTGGCAAGCGGCTGAAGATTGACCTTAATACCGGGCGCGCTCGCGTCGATGGTGGGGTCAGCGCGACTGATGGAGAAAATGGCAGTTCCGGGCGCGTTCGGGGCCTTTTTCAATCTCCACAGCAATAATTTTTCTTGGTTAATATCGCCTTTCATACAATTTTAATGCCAACAACGTTTTGATGGACCCCMTSRKCGANSGAWATNNCAWANTTSWGRCWYYTMYYWMTCANRCCANNYYCYWSRMSWGSKTKRCMSWSGMMKWRTWGCCNMWWCCGGCGGCCTGGTTGTCGACAAAGTTGGCAAGAGTTTTCGCAAGCGCCCGGTCGTTCGGGGCGTCAGCTTCTCTGTTCAACGCGGTGAGGCTGTCGGCCTGCTCGGACCCAATGGAGCGGGCAAGACCACCACTTTTTATATGATCACAGGGCTGGTTTCGCCCGATTATGGCACCATCCGCCTGGACAACCGCGACCTGACTGACTTGCCCATGTATCGCCGTGCCCGGCTTGGCATTGGCTATCTGCCGCAGGAAGCATCTATTTTTCGGGGCCTGACGGTAGAAGAAAATATTCGGGCGGTTCTTGAAGTCGTTGAACCCGACCGGGATCGACGCGAAGCTCAATTGGACGATCTGCTCGCCGAATTTTCGATTACTCATTTGCGACGGACGCCGGCAATTGCTCTTTCAGGCGGTGAGCGGCGACGGGTTGAAATCGCCCGCGCACTCGCCACGCAGCCCTCTTTCATGCTGCTTGACGAACCGTTTGCCGGGATTGATCCGATCGCTATCGGAGATATTCGCGATCTCGTCTCTCATCTCAAAGACCGCGGCATCGGTGTTCTCATCACCGATCACAATGTGCGCGAAACGCTGGAGCTCATTGACCGCGCGGTTATCATTCACGACGGCATGGTCCTGATGGAAGGCGATCCATCAGACATCGTAGGCAACGAAGATGTCCGCCGTCTCTACCTGGGAGACCGGTTCAGCCTCTGATTTTTATCGGAGTGCGAACAGTCGAGTGCAATGGCCCTGAACCAAAGGATAGAGATTCGACAAGGCCAGTCTCTGGTAATGACGCCGCAATTGCAGCAAGCCATCAAGTTGCTGCAGTACAATAATCTTGAACTTGCCGACTATGTGGAACAAGAGCTTGAGCGCAACCCGCTACTTGACGAGGTGCGCGATGAGGATGCGCCCGGGCTGATCGAACCCACCGAGGGCGAAACCCCGCACAAAGAAGAAAGCGATTATTCCCAGGCTGGGGATAACACAGGCGACGAGACCTTCGACGGCGGGGATGTGGGCGACAAAGCCCCTCTTTCTCTTTCGGAAGAAGGAGCGCCACCCGCACCAGATGGCGATCTGGATACCGACTATGAAAATGTCTACGCCGATCAAAGCATTGCGGACGCAACACCAGCGCCAGCGGAAACCCCTGGCATGGCCAGTTCCGACTGGCAGTCGACTCGCAGCCAAGGGGGGGGCAGCTTCGAGGGAGATGGTGAATTTGAGAGTGCCCTCACCCGACCAGAAACACTTGGCGAGCATTTGACCGAACAGTTGACCATCGCCGTCAAAAGCCCCAAGGAGCGGATGATCGGCGCCTATCTGATCGACCTTGTGGATGAAGCAGGATTTCTCAGTGACGATTGCCAGTCAGTCGCGGACAGGCTTGGTACCAGCCTTGAAGAAGTCGAACAGGTTCTCACAACATTGCAGACGTTCGATCCAAGCGGTGTCTGCGCACGTGATTTGCGGGATTGCCTGCGCATTCAGTTGCGGGAAAAAGATCGGCTCGACCCGATCATGGAACTTTTCCTCGAAAACATTGAACTCTTCGCTAAGCGAGATCTGGCGAAACTCATGAAAATCTGTGAGATCGACGAGGAAGACCTGACCTGTCTGATCGATGATGTTCGCAGTTGCAATCCCAAACCCGGCAACGTCTTTGGCGATGCCCCTATCCAACCCATGATCCCGGATATTTTTGTCCGTCAAAAACGAGACGGTGGCTGGGCCATTGAATTGAACACGCAGACGCTGCCTCGGGTCCTCGTCAATAAGCAATATTATACGGAGGTCGCTGCGGCATCTGCCAAAGATACGCAAGCCAAGACTTTCCTGAGCGAATGTCTGAGCGATGCGAATTGGCTTGTAAAAAGTCTCGACCAGCGCGCTCGCACCATTTTGAAAGTCGCCACAGAAATCGTGCGCCAACAAGATGCGTTTCTCATTTATGGGGTGTCGCATCTGCGTCCCCTTAATCTGAAAATGGTTGCCGACGTTATCTCCATGCATGAGTCCACCGTCAGCCGGGTCACCTCAAATAAATTCATATCAACGCCGCGCGGGATATTTGAGCTGAAGTATTTTTTCACATCAGCCATCTCCTCAACAACGGGTGGGGAAGCTCATTCAGCAGAAGCCGTGCGTCACCGCATCAAGAGCTTCATCGACAATGAGGCGACTGATGCTGTGCTGTCCGACGACACAATCGTCGACATGCTTCGTGTCAACGGCATTGAGATTGCCCGACGCACCGTCGCAAAATATCGCGAGGCAATGCAGATTCCCTCGTCCGTCCAGCGACGGCGCGAAAAGAAAGCTTTTGTCTAAACAGCGCAGCCTTGCCGTCAAGTGCTTTTCTCCTCTGTTTTGTAAGAATAGACTTCAATTAACCTGTTGTTTTCGCTACAGTATTTACTCATTTCGCCGGTCCTGTTGACAGTCTCTAGGCGGGCTACTAGTTTCCGATCCGCTCGCGCTGCCCGGATGATTTTTGAGCACCGCGCGAGCAATTTGAAGGAGCTGTTCACGCAGCAGTGTTTACCCGTTTTTCTGGCGCTCAACTGACACCATCAAGTGCATGAACAAGCGACAAACGATCATCAAATAGCTTCGGATATGCGCGGCAATGTTTTCTCCGCCGGGCGCCTTAATTTTTGTGACCCATAGAAAGGTCTTAAATGCAGGTTCAAGTCACTGGAATCCATCTTGACGTGGGGGATGCCCTTCGCGCTCACGTTCTGGAACAGTTCGCCGCTAGTGTTGGAAAGTATTTCGACCAGCCCGTCGATGGCTCTGTCACCTTTACCAAGGATGGCCAAGGGTATCGCGCTGATTGCTCTGTGCATTTGAGCTCCGGGATGACGCTTCAGACGCAAGACCAGTCTGGTGATGTGTATGCAAGTTTCGACAGCGCCGTTGAGAAGCTGGAAAAACGGTTGAGACGCTACAAACGACGCCTCAAAAACCACCACAACACGCCGAAATCTGAATTGCCGGCAATGGATGTCTCCTCGTTCGTTCTGGCACCTGCGGACAAGGAAAAAGAAGACGAAGTCGCAATCACCGATACTCCGGTGATCGTTGCCGAAGGCACCACAGCGGTGCCTGTTCTTTCCGTCAGCGATGCTGTCATGCAGCTTGATATATCGGATGCCCCTTTTGTTATGTTCCGCGGCCGTGAAGGTGGGCTGAACATTGTGTACCGTCGCGCTGACGGAAATATCGGTTGGATTGATGCCACTAGTGATTCGAAAAAGACTTAGAGCCCTCAGGCCGCGCTTACAACGCGCTGGCCCGGAAGCGTCGCTTCACCGCGGCGGGTATCAAAAAGCGTCCGCGCGGGTCATCTCGGGCGCCGCTGGTGCAATGAACAGGAAACGGATCATGGATCTGGCGGATCTTCTGACCCCAGAGGGTGTAACAGCCCACCTTAAGGTCACGAGCAAAAAGCAGGCGCTACAGGAATTGTCCGTGAAGGCAGCTCTTGTGTCTGGCCTGCCTGAACGTGTGATCTTTGAAACACTGCTTGAGCGCGAACGCTTGGGCTCGACAGGTGTTGGGCAAGGCATCGCTATTCCGCATGGCAAACTCGCCGAACTCACCACATTGCACGGACTATTTGCGCGCCTCGAAACACCGATCAGCTTTGATTCCGTTGACGACCAACCGGTGGACCTGATTTTTCTTCTGCTCGCACCAGAAGCAGCGGGCGCAGACCATCTCAAAGCCCTTGCTCGCGTGTCGCGCCTGTTGCGCAATCAGTCTGTGGTGGAAAAATTGCGTGCCACCGATGATGCGGCCGCCCTGTTTGCACTGCTCACGGAGCCCGCTGCTTCAAACGCGGCCTAACACGCACCTCTGATTTACCAATTTTGATGGGCGCTTCTTAGTGAACGCTTTGGGGCTCGTAGCCATAGGCGCGCGCGCCCTCGAAGGCTGCGGCGCGGCTGTCGACAACGGCTACGCGCACACCATTTGCAGCATGAACGGCATAGAGCCAGGTGTCTGGAGAAACAGACAATTGTCCGCCCATTTCCGCAGCAACCTCACGGGCCTGCACGGGACGCACATACACCAGCGTTTGCAGACCGATTTCAGCCATTGCATCGGGTGAGAGGTTATGCCCTTTCGAGGAAGAGATGCTTTTCGAGCTCAACTTTTTCTGTTTTGTTTCATTCAACATCTGCGTCACTCCTTCCGTAGAATTTTCGATCACCTATACCGGTCCTTAAGACCCGTTGGTGGTGATCTTGATTTGTTGCACAATCTCTTCGGGCGTCTTGCGTTCAAGCGAAATTGCAAGAAGACCGTTTTCGAGATTGGCGCCCAGAATTTCAATTCCCTCCGCTAGTACGAAGGCTCGCTGAAACTGGCGCGCGGCAATTCCGCGGTGAAGATAGGCACGGCCTTCTTCGTCGGACTGTCGGCCTCGAATGATGAGTTGGTTGGCTTCTATGGAAACAGAGAGTTCGTCGGTTGAAAATCCGGCAACCGCGAGAGTGATTTTCAACAACACCCCGGTATCGGTTTCAACTTCTTCGACATTGTAAGGGGGATATCCGTCTCCACCCGACCGAGCGACCCGGTCAAGCAGGCGTTCCACCTGATCAAATCCCAACAAAAAGGGACTATCGAAACGCGCCATTCGCGTCATGACCAAAGTCCTTTCACAAGCAACTCGTCCGTCAGCGCCCATAAGTGGCACGCTATACGGATCATCTCGCGGGCGGCCCTTTGGGGGCACCGCCACCCCTTAAATGTGGGATATGGCTCGCCAAATGCAAGCCCTAGGGGCTAGAAAAGGGGTGGGAGTGTACCATTTTTGTCTTTTAAAACAACACCTTGCAGGTCTATATCGCGGCAACCTGGTCCGGTTTTCCTGACCAGCTCCACGCCATTGTGGGCCGTGAGATGCCCAACATGACCCCTCCCAGCGCAGAGGGGTGGAGCCAGAGCTGATCCGCCACCTCGCTTTCAGAACGACCGTCCGGGCGCGCCACGGTGATCCCCGCACCCGCTTCCTTGGCCCTGTTCTCGATTTCCAGAATATGGGGTGTTTCAGCAAAACACATGTAGAAAGCGCGGCCCTGGTGCGTCTGGAAACGACCCATTGTGGTTTCCGGCGAGGTCGGGTGAATGACTTCGAACCGATCCAGTTCCTTGTTTCCAAAGAGCGTCAACGTGCCATCATATTTGAAATTCTGGGAGGTGATGCGGCTGTAATTGTCAGGCTGCAGGCTGAACAGCTTGGTGACGGCGTCGGCCATCTTCTGAAAATGCTTTTCGAGGATCGTCGCCTCGTACAGATGATCAATCAGACCAACCGGCGCACGGTCTGCTGTCTTGGACAAGACGAAGCGCAAATCGTTCTCTCCTGTCTCCTGATAGCAAATATGCGCCTGGCTGCCCTCCGGCGTGTCTTCCAATGTGTGAGGCGTCCCTATCGCTTCCAGATGCGCGACCAACGCATCGAAATCTGGCGTTGCAATGCCTGCTGCGAACAGGTGAGGCCTCCCTCGCGCGCTGAGAGCGGCTTCAATCACCCCTGTACCATCCGGCTCCAGAAACTCCACCTGAGAGCGGCCAACTTGATAGACCGACCGGTGCGCCCCAAGACAGGCCACATGGTCGTCCCGCACATGTTCCGCTCCCAGCAAATCCTGCCAGCCTTGTGCGGCCGTCTTCCGGTCAGCGACCGCCATTTGCACCCGATCTATCCCACTCAGCATTATCCGCTCCTCTTCCTCGTCAATCACACCTTCGTTCTGTGCCTCAGTGAGCCTGCACGACGGCTCAAATTCAAGGGTCTGTTTCCATTTTCTATTTATCAATCAGTTGATTGACAAATCAATCGATCTCAGTCACCTTTCCTCCAGGTTAGATTTACCGAGTACCGGTGTTGGCGGGCTCAAGGGGAACATTCGATGAAACGATTTGCGGTTTCCATCATCGCTGTGTTGGCGACAAGTTTGCCCTTGGCGGCCGCAGACCTTCCCGAGGAGACGATCGGAGAAGTTGTTTCGTTCGCACGAGAGGATCATGCCCGTCTGGTCTGGGTTACGGACATGAACTCGCCCTACCAGGCCGAAAGCCGCGCCTATCTTATTGATCCCGATGCTGGACGCTTTCTGGGGATGCTGAACCTAGGCTATTGGACAAACGGGATGCAATTGCCTGCAACGGGCAACCGTATTGTTGCCACCGAAACCCATTTCAACCGCACGACGCGGGGGCATCGCACAGACGTTGTGGTTTCCTATGACGCGGCCAGTTTGCAGCCATTGTCAGAGATCGAAATCCCTCCCAAGCGGGTCAGTTCTGTCAAAATGCAAGGCACGAGTGCTCTCAGCGATGATGACCGGTTCCTCGCTCAGATGAATTTTACGCCCGCCCAGTCCGTCAGCTTTGTGAACCTTGAGACCGGCAGCTTTATCGCCGAGGTCGACGTTCCGGGCTGTGGCAACATCTATAGTGGGGGTGATCGCGAGTTCCATCTGTTGTGCGGAGATGGCTCCTTCCTGACCCTGAAAGTCGACGAAGACGGTCTTGTTACCGAACGCCTTCGCTCCGCTCCCCTGTTCGACCCTTTCGTTGATCCGATAACCATTTCCGGAGTCCGCAAGGATGACACATGGTATTTCGTGACCCTTGGCGGGGCTCTGCTTGAGCTTGCGATGACCGAAGAGGGCGTTAGCCTGATCCGCACCTGGCCGCTGATCAGCGATGACGACAAAGACGATGACTGGTCGATTGCGGGTTTCCAGCACCTAGCCCTACACGCCCCCTCCAACCGGCTCTACCTGCTCACGCTACAAGGCCCGCCAGAAGCGTTTGAAGACCCGGGCACCGCCGTCTGGGTGTTTGATCTGGAGACCCAGACAAAAATTGACAGCTTTGAGCTCGAAGAAATATCGATCTCCATCGCCCTGTCCCAGGATGCTGATCCCCTGCTCTATGTGATCGGTGCCCACATTCCGATGCCGTTTCTCGCTCAACTCTGGATCTACGTCACCGAAGGGGAAGCGCCCCTTGCTGAGGTGGTGCAACTGGGGCTTGATATTTACGAGGCCGATGACGGGACCTATTTGCGCTCTGTCCCGCGCCTGGGCAATGCCCCAACCTACATTCAGCCATGGTGAGCGCCCTGCTTGATCCAGCCCTTGATATGGCTCTGCGCGGAGCAGCGGCGGCGCTGTTTGGCTTTGCCGCCTGGCATAAGCTGAAAGACCCGATTGCGTTCTGGCAGGTATTGGCTGCCTACCGGCTTGTTCCCGAGCGGCTTGCACGTCCGGCTTCGATCCTGGTTCCCCTCGTGGAAAGTGCGACGGCTCTTGGCCTTCTCTTCCTGCCGTCCTCCCCTGCTCCGGTTATCGCGGCCCTGTCCCTGTGGGTGCTGTACGGGATCGCCATGGCCATCAATCTGCTGCGCGGGCGCACGCAGCTGGATTGTGGGTGCGGAGGGCTTGCCGCCGACCAGACCATTGGCTGGACCCTTGTGGGCCGCAATGTCCTGCTTGCTGGCTTTGCCAGTCTGCTTCTGCTGCCCACGAGCATGCGCACAATTCTCTGGCTCGACGGTTTGACCGCGCTCTTTGGCGCTCTCATCCTCCTCCTGCTTTATGCCTCTTGCGATCATCTGATGCGCAACGCCGTCCTCCTATCCACCGATGAGGCCTCTTGATGGTTGAAGCACTGCTCATTTCAAATCTTCTGAGTTGGGTTGCCATTGTCGGGCTGGGCCTGGTTGTCTATGCCCTGACCCGACAGATCGGCCTGCTGCATGAGCGCATGGGGCCGGTTGGCGCGCTCACCGTGGCCAAGGGCCTGAAAGCAGGGGACGCTCTCCCGTCTCTCACCTTGCCGTCTCTTACCGGTGGCCGGGTGATTGTGGGGGCCAACAATGCGGATAGATCCGCGGATGAAAAAGCAACGCTGTTTTTCTTTCTCTCACCAGACTGCCCGGTCTGCAAATCCCTTCTGCCGGTCATCGCATCGGTCCGGGCACGTGAAGCAGACTGGCTCTCAGTTGTTCTTGCCAGTGATGGGGAGGAGGCGCCGCATCTTGCCTATCTTGAGAAACAAGGGCTTGGGGATTACCCCTACATCCTTTCATCGGAGCTGGGACTAACCATCGGTGTCAGCAAACTGCCCTACGCGGCGCTCGTGGATGAAACAGGCCACATGATTGCCCATGGTCTCACCAACACACGCGAGCATATTGAGAGTCTCTTTGAGGCGCGCGACCACGGCGTTGCCTCCATCCAGGAATTTTTTGAAGAGGAGCAACGCAGCGCTGAAAACGCTCGTTGAAGGCCCATGAACTGGTTTGACAATTTCTTTGAAAAGACCTCCCGCACAACAGCGCGGCTCACTTCCCGGCGTGGTTTTGTCGCTGGCGTCGGCGTGGTTCTGGCCGGTGCAGGCGCCTTCCCCCTGCTTCCTGTGTCACGGGTTCGCGGCGAAGAAATCGCAAATGATCCGGGTGATCCAACGAATTGTGACTATTGGCGGTACTGCGCCATTGATGGCTATCTGTGCAGTTGCTGCGGTGGCACACACACCGCCTGCCCTCCCGGTACCGTCATGTCACCCATTACCTGGGTCGGCACCTGCCTGAACCCCGGCGACGGCAAGCACTACATCCTCTCCTACAATGATTGTTGCGGCAAAAGCGGGTGTGGCAGATGCCTCTGCACACGCAATGAAGGCGACAAGCCGATGTACCTGCCGCAGGCGGCGAACAATATCAATTGGTGCGCGGGCAGTTCCGCCGACATCATCTACAATTGTTCAACCGCTATTATTGTCGGTGTCGATGACGACGCATAATCCCAATCAGCACGCCCGGCTTTGGAGCATGCTTGCGTTTGTTTTTCTGTTTTCATCCAGCCCGACCAGTGCCGGTGAGGCGCGCGCACGCGCCGACTACATGGTCCATTGTCAGGGGTGCCATGTGCAAGATGGAAGCGGCTTTCCGGGCAAGGTGCCCGACCTGCGCGCAACGCTGCCCCTCCTGATTTCAGTTGAGGGAGGGCGTGCCTTCCTTGTGCGCGTGCCGGGGTCTTCTCAATCCGCCCTCAGTGATGCGGGGCTTGCTGGTGTGCTAAACTGGATGATCACAAACCTTACCGAAGGTGAGGAGATAACCGGATTTACGCCGTACCAGCCCGAAGAGGTGACACGGTATCGCGCAACCCGGCTGGACGATGTTTTTGCAACACGAGATGCTCTGATCGGGCATTTGGAAGGGACCGATGGCAGGACGACCGAGTAAGGCACTAGAGCGGCGCGACGGCATTCTCGACGCAATGGAAATTTGCGTGCGCGAGCAGGGCATTGCCCTTGCCTCCATGCGAAAGATCGCAGACCAATCCGGCTTGTCACTGCAGATGATCAGCCATTATTTCGGCAATCGCCAATCACTCATCCTCGCTTTCGTAGAGCGGCTTTGCGAGCGCCTGCATGCCGAAACGGAAATGGCCGAGACGGGAACAACACCAAAAGAGCGCTTGCACAACATTATCCGTTTTCTCTGTGACGGTCGGTACAAACGCCTGACGGGCAATGATGTGATCGGACGCGAGATATGGGCGATGGCAGAACGCGACGAACAGATACGCCGGCTTGTGTGGAATGCCTACGACCGTGCGCTGAACCGGCTTATGGATCTGATCTGCGTCGTGCATCCGCACATTTCAACGGCGCAAGGTCGCGCAACGGCCTACGCCATTATATGCCTGACAGAAGCCAATGAATTTTTCTCAGGAATTGGTGGCGCGGACATTCCCGCCAACGCCACAGAACAGTCGGCCCTGACGCTTTTGTCGGTCTTGGAAAAGCAGAATGTGCCGACTACGGCTTAGCTTTCTTACCCTTGCCACGAACAGGCGCTTCGACCTGCGGCTTGGGTTTGTTGGCTGATTGCGCCAGACGGATCACATCTGTCGATGCACTCACCTCATCCTGATCAAGCTCTTCAAGAAACTGCATCCGCAAATCTGCAATATGCGCATCCAGGTCCTTTACCTTCCATCCACTGGTCTCAACCGGCGGGAGAATGGTGACATGCACAGTCGCAGGGCGCGCGATGAGGGCGCCTTTCGGCATCGCATCGGTCGTGTTCTTTAAGACGATGGGCACAATGGGCACACCCGCCTGCATGGCCAGATGAAAACCGCCCTTCTTGAACTTGGACAATTTGTTGGTCGGACTGCGCGTGCCTTCTGGAAAAATGATGATCGAAGTGCCGTTCTTCAAGGCTGTCACGGCGGGTGCCAGCGCTTCGCGCGCCTGCTTGCCGTCGGATCGGTCAACAAAGATGGTCCCCATCGCGGTTGCAATCTGACCAATCACAGGCTGTGATTTGACTTCAATCTTGGCGATGGCCGTGAAATCGCTTTGCACCAGTTTCAGCACAGCAATGGCGTCTACCGCACTTTGATGGTTGGCCATAAAAACCGCTGGACGATGGGACCAGAGATTTTCCTGCCCTTTGATGTCGAGGGTGAGCCCCAGGGAGGCCGCCGACAGCTCTCCCCACAGGTTTTGAAACAGGTTGCGGGCCTGACGCGCGGACCCGTTCAACGAATAGGCCGACAGTGCCGCAGCAGCAGCCGGGGCCGCGCTGAGATAGGCCATGCCAGTCCGCACCGCCTCTTTAACTGAAGGACGACCCCGTCCCTCAAAATGGGTGATGGGCCAGTCGCGCGACTTGGCAATGTTGGACAGGGTTTTGTCGGGGTTGAGCGGACGCGGCTTGCCGACGATTTCCAGAAGCGGCAGGTCTTCCTTGCCATCTGTGTAGAAATAACTTTCTGCTAGGTCGACATCCCGGTCAGCGACAAAATTGCGCACCGCAATGGACTTGCCTTCGCCGTAACAAGCGGGCTCCAGAACCTTGCCCGTGCAGATGCCGTTTTTTACTTCCAGATGCGTGCAGAGAAAACTGTGAACCCCAAGGTCATTTGCTACCGGTTCTACCTGATACGGTGTTGCCGCTGAGACGATGACGACGACGTGACCTTTTTTCAAATGCTGGTCGATCAACAGACGGGCTTCGGGATAAATGCGCGAGGCAATCCGTTTTTCAAAAACCCGGCGGCCAAATTCATAGTTGCGACTGTCCAGCTGTCCGCGCAGGTGTTTGGCGGTGCGGGTTACTAGTTCGGCAAAATCGATTTTGCCACGGGCAAATTTCACGGCTTGCGCAACCTGGTCAACAACCCCATCCAGGGCCAGTTCGCCACTAGTGATCTGCTCAACAAACAGGTCCTGCGCCGAGAACCCGTAGAGCAATGTGCGGTCCATGTCGAAAAAGGCCGCAATCTGTGGTCCGGACGGACCTGTCTCCACCTCATCAATCAGAAAACGATAGCTCGGCATGGTTCCTAATCCTTCAGTCTGTCTGGCGGCTGACAGAGAGCCCCAACAAAATATCGAGACGGCGGCTTACCGAGCGCACCTGTTCTGCAAATATCATGCGGTCGTTGGCCATATTTCCATCTGTGGAGGTGGCAAGTCCCCGGTGGTCTGCCAGCTTATAGGCTGTTTCGTAAAGAGTTTTTGAAAGCGACTCCTCCGAAAAGACCCGTTGCAGCAGATGCGCCTGGGAACCATGGGTCATGCAAAGCTCCACAAACTCCCGTTTATCTTCAACCGGGGCTGTCCCTCGCTGCGACAACGTGTCAGCCAGCACCTGGTAGGCGTCGATGAAGGATCGCAACACACCCTGGGCGACAAGCGGCTCAAACTGATCCAGCAGGGACCGGGCCGAAGCTTCGCCTTTTTGCAGAACAGCCTCCCAATCGGGATTTCGCTCACTGAGTTTCTCACGCACTTCCTTGAGGAAGTCTTCCCGGGTGGCGAAATAGAACTCAAACTTCAAGAGATCGCGCAGGGCTAATATTTCACGCCAGAAGGCCAGTTCCGTGTCCTTTTGTTCTGCTGCGTGCAACAGGGCCAGCTCGATCAAAGAGTCTGTGACGAAATAGTGGATGACCGTGTTCCGGTAGTAAGCCGCTTTGTGGTACTGGCCGGGGCTAATGCGAAACACGGCGCCAAGTCCTGAATCGTGCCTTGTCACCACGCCGTTATGCTCCAGCGACGCCAAAGTTGTCTCAATCCCCTCAGCCGTGCGCAACTTGTCCCCTCCCACAACGGGTATCTTGCGGGCATCCACCAAATCCATCCACGATCCCACTGTGCGCGTTAGGCCTTCGAGCGTGCGCGCCCGCGGTCCGTTGGACAATAGGATCAGAGTCAGCAGTGAGGTGAGATTAATCGGTGTCGCATCATTAAGACGCCGGGCAACCCGAATGGCCACCTGCTCAACCAGCTTTTTGCGGTCAGCGCCTGAAAGCGACTCATCCAGCTTTTCAGCCGGGAATACATCGGTTGCCAGCACCGGCTCTCCAAAGCGCACGTAGATTTTGTGTTCTGACCCCTTGCCCGTCAAGAAGCGAATGATCCAACTCGCCCCTTCCGGCTTCTTGTCTTCCCCACGCTGCTCTTTAACGTAGTCATCCACTTCCGTTATCTGGTCGTAGGAAACCGACACCGGCACAAACCGCAGACCATGCATTTTGGTTCGCAGGATGCTTTCCGACACATAGTTCATCAGCCCGTAGCGCGGCGGCAGCAATTTGCCCGTCCGCGACCGGGTGCCTTCCAGCGCCCACATGAGAGAGAACCGCTTCTCAATCATATAGTCGACATAGCGACGAAAGGTGGCCTTGTAGATGTCATTGTTCTGAAACGCACGGCGTAGAAAAATAATGCCCGCATTGGCGGCAATCCACCCGATCCCAAAGGTGTTGAGATTAATCCCGCCAAAGGTGAGCGGCACGGGGATATTATGGTCAAACAACACGGTTGATACGGCCATCGTGTCCAGCATGGACTTATGCGTGACCAGCAGGACAACGGGTGCCTCATCCATCCACTCGCGCAGCGCATCAAGCTCCGCTGGAACATAATCGATCTCGGCATCGTGGGCACTGCGACACGCCCGGCGATAGAGCCCCATGGCAATATCGAGCGTGACCGGCGTCTGCCGCGCACTCATCTCATCTAGATAGGTTTTGGTTTCGCTCTCAACCTCCGACAGAGATTTTCCTAATGTCCCTGCAAGGGCACCCAGGTCACGCTGAAAGGATGGGCTGGACATGATGTCACCCATAAGCAGCCGAGCAACCTTGTAGCGGGCGCCCCGAATGCTGCGTTCCGCTCGGTCCAATGCAATCACGGCTTGCCTTGCGACAAATTCCGGCAACCTGGTTTCGCGCACGCCCTCCGCGCCCCAAGTTTCCTCGAAACGCTCTTTCACCCCACTCAGCAACGCCCCTTGTCCTTCTGCGACCTGTAAGCGGTCTGGACCTGACCGGTTCATCAACCGTTGACGGATGCGCCCTGGTTTCTCAAACTTGTTGGCAAGAAAGCTGCGGAGAAAAGATGCCCCAGTACGAACGTCTTCACTGGGTTTCCAGATGACGCGCAGTGGCTGTAGCCAGGGATCGCCCCCCAGTTCTCCACTGTTCAACACGTCCTTTAGTTCCTGGTGCCCGTTGCCCCGGCTGTCCCCAATGACGACAATCTTGGCATTCGTCCCGCCGTGCTGACTGTGTTCAGCAATCCATTTTTTGATGCGATTGAGCTCAAACGTACTCCCGGCTTCTACAAGGAAGACGGTTTTTGTTTCAATTTCAGGCATCTGCAGAACAACGTTTTCCGACACTCTATTCTCCTCCCGCCCCACAATCAGGGCCTCCCACTCTGAGCTTCTGGTGTGTCCCCACAACACCTGAAGTTCAGGCTCCGATACTCCATGCTCTTCTGCCAAACGCTTGCGCCTTGCCAAAGAGCAGGGGGCATTATTCATTCTAGATAGACAACTGTCTGATCTTCGCCCCCATCCTCAATCAGGGAGCGATATTCCTCAAAAGAGTCTCGGATGCAGTCGGCATAAACTGCAGGATCAGGCAGCAAAGACCGGCAAGCCGTCACAGACACGGACAGCTGTTCCTTGAACCCGGATATTGTATGAAAAATGCCCATGCCATCGCCAAGCGGCGCAAGGCCATAAGACTGAACCAGTTTCGCCCCACAAAAATACATATCAGTGCGGATGCCCGGCACGTTTGAAACGAACGTGTTGCAGACCGGCTTGATGCGGGCAACCCATTTCATGCCTTCTGCAGATTTGAAAAACCAAGAGGCCGTTGCCGGGCTAACAAGACCCACAACATGTTCCAGCATGTCCGCTCCGCGGATCTGAGCTAACTGTTTAGCGTCATCGGTGCGCATCTTGATCGCCTGCAGCCGTTGCAACGGATCGCCGATATCGGTCCCCATCGCCACCGTCATGTCGGAAATCTGGTTCCCGACATCCACACCGCCGCTCAGAGGGCGCACCGAAATCGGGCACATGGCAACCAGAGACTCGTCGGGCAATTCTCCCTTGGCCCCCAGATATTTCCGCATAGCGCCAGCGCACACGGCGATTGCGACGTCGTTCACAGACGCACCTTCGACCAAGCGCTTGATGCTGCGAAAATCATCAAGCNNGAAAYKSRMWRMAKCKWWYMYYCRSYRSRSYGNNNACACTTYYTWRTYKWWNGCNKGKTCAYKRKYKYCKWTKRRRCKMKMKYCAYWTTNSWRSKCYGMWTTCWWCNCKYMKKGCYTTCANNYCYCMMYGGMTSWRCGNWGASYGNTSAMWWKMSTRWMYTCWWYSGNYWKCTKKGYKARYSMTKRYRAKKTTNCNNGCGKCAGNATRRCGCMKTNMGSTSRGANNWKMGAYTKCWMNANKKTSCTRGCYRWKCNCMACNKTYYRWCYGGNSWWGWCKSWRWYWRMRTMWSMGWMYSRANNGNGCWCAATAKGNGWCAMRSCAYCYWTYMSWTYRAMAACSAWSYKRWGYWWKKYCWCYWSAMYGKCWAMGNNGCMTWTRRSSWTGSYWWSGAMWTTRYYGNARMYYTTSMAYGWMAKWRAYTNKMYCWAWKYKKYMTKTTSWKGNCMAKYRRWYKSSANRYMSAGNYCRTNWKKYYWKWAYGMACAKTNTGSCRYMANGNTYGCCASGCNKWKSKMARYSWCWGKTSRTSANMCAWGMAWYKYCWYRKSMAAATKYGGWTNYRYCRGCAANATAMNGNGMAAANTCCARAWSWWRCGKKWMKMRWASSMKYCRYWRRKTKAANCSKYKMSCMTMKWYSANNAGCNNCTGTCTTCAACCCAACCCAATATTTCCTTGAAACGAACCTTCTGCCGCCCGGCGGTCGACTGATCGTAAATCATCAAGGCGCCCACCACACTCGGCGTCCGGCGCGTATCGGCATAATAAAAAGTAGCGTCGGTATTCGAAATTCGGCGCATGTGTCGTCACGTTCCCTTTGCCTCTTCAGCGCTTTCATGCAGGTCATGCATTCAGAGCCTAGACGTTCTCCCTGTCCGGTCAGACCGGTTTTTGTTCATTGGCCTCTTTGCCTCTATCAGCCTCTCACCCCGAGAAAGACTGACAAATAATCAGAAAGGTGTACCTCTTCTTCGGATCGTACACAGAGAGGCTCACCAAGAGCCAGCGCAACTTCTCGTCCGGGCCTCTTTTTTGCGGAAACCCCGCAAAAGAGCGCAGACAGCATGAGTTGGCAGCCGCGCCTGCTTATGCGTAACATCGCCACACATTGATTAACGCGGGGGAGATGCCAGCAACATGGATGAGCAGGTTCGTAGTCGACAGGAACGCAACAACCCAATGCACCTGAAAGTGACTGTCCTTGGCGGTGGTTCCTGGGGTACCAGCGTGGCGGCCCTGGTGGCAAGAAACGCACAAACGCGATTGTGGTTACGTAACCCTGACAGTGCGACGGAAGTGAACACCCATCACACCAACAGTAAATACCTGCCGGACGCAAAATTACCCGACACCTTGACCGCGACTACCTCCCTCGAAGAGGCGGTGAGCGACGCGGATGTTGTGGTCATGGGCATTCCGTCTCAACAATTTCGCAAGGTGTTGATGGACCTCAAATCCTTTATCCGACCATGGGTCCCTGTTATCAGCCTGGCCAAGGGCCTCGAGCAGGACACCTCCATGCGTATGACGCAAATCATTGGGGAAGTTCTGCCCGGCCATCCACCCGGTGTTTTGACCGGCCCGAACCTTGCCCGGGAAATTATGGCTGGGTCGGCTGCGGCCAGTGTTCTGGCGATGGAAGATGAAACCATCTGCAATTGGCTGCGCCCAGTTTTCCAGAGCGGTCTGTTTCGCGTTTATACAAACAATGATTTGATCGGCTGCGAGCTTGGTGGAGCGCTCAAAAACATTATCGCCATTGCGGTTGGTATGGGCGATGGGCTGGGCGCGGGCGACAACACACGGGCCGCCGTCATCACCCGTGGCTTGGCCGAGATAACACGCCTTGGTGTGGCGCTTGGCGGGCGACCTGAAACTTTCGCCGGTCTTGCTGGCACGGGAGACCTGATCGCCACCTGCACCAGCCCCCAGAGCCGCAACCGGCATGTCGGCGAACGGCTGGGCAAAGGACAATCGCTTGAACAGATTATCGACGACATGCACATGGTTGCTGAAGGCGTCAAAAGCGCGCCGGTGGTCATGAAAATGGCTAAAGAGCTCGGCGTCGACATGCCGATCGCGACAGAGGTTTTCAATGTCGTGCAGAACGGTGCCACGGCACGCGTCGCCTTTAGAGGTCTTTTGCGCATGACAACAGGATCGGAAGCCGACCCAGGTTAGCCGTTTGCGACAATCTGTGGCATGGCCCGTGTGGAGTTTGGACGGTAGAGCCCAACCACATCACCCTCAATGTCTTCAAGGATCGCGTCGAGCGTGTGGCTAATGATCGAGCAATTTCGGATCATCTCCACCTGTGGCCAAGCCGCCGCTTCGCCTTCGTCAATCAGATAGCGCATTTCTTCCTGATCAAGAGGTGCCAGCAATTTGCGCGGATCCCAGAAACGGTATCGGGGGATGATGTTGATGTCGGCGGTGTATTCCTGCAAGGCGACCGAGTGAAACATGTTGACGGCCGAGTTTGCATTCGGGAATGCGCGTGTGGCCCTGTCAGCAAAGTTACGGGTCGCTCTGAACCATTCCTTGCTTGCCCGACTGCCCATGTCCCAAAGATTGGCGAACAGACCGCCATCTCCATTTGGATTACGGATTGTCCAAAGGATGATCGGGTTTGTCTGGCTGGCAATGAAATGATTGACGCCGTAAAGCCGCCCCAGACGTTTGGCAGGCAGATCATCGGTAACGGACCCGTCTATCCAGCGCATGTCTGACAGGTAGGGTTGTTTTTCACCATCAGCATCACGGGCCATCAACATCACCGGTGGAAAGACACCTGGCACCGCGCACGATGCCATGATCGCGTCGCGCAACAATACGTTGGGCGAGGTTATGGCGTTGAGCAGCCGCGAAGCCTGCATTTTCCGAAAAGGTGCGACCGAGATGTTGATATGGCGTCCGGTCATCTGAAAGGCTTCAGCAAATGTCACATCGGGGATCCATGCCTCTACCATCTCGCGCAGGTCTTCTGTCTGAATGCGATCCCGCCATCCAAGCACCGACGTCAGGCCCATCTGCTCAATGGGTGCTTCAATACCAACATCTGCGTCGAAGAAAGGTTTGAGCTCCTCGTCGCTGTGGGTTCCCACAATAGCGGCGATCAGAGCGCCTGCGCTCGACCCGGAGATGACCCGCGGCAGCAAATCTTCTTCAAGCAGGGTCTTGATGACACCGATATGGAATGGCCCCAGAGCGCCTGCCCCACTCAACATCAATGCTGAACGTCCAAAACAATGGCTTGCCCGGTGAAAGAAATCTTTCTTCTCTGCTTTGGTGATGACGTTTGAGCGTACTTTCGCGATGTGGTCCAGCGCCTCGGTCACCTCTTCCACGTAATCGGTGATCAGGCGTTTGGTCCCAAACTTTGAGCGCGTGTAAAGAGACGCCTTACCCATGCCACCCAGATTGCCGTGGATGCCTTCGTTTAAAGCAAAGAGCAGAGCTCGATCATCGCCCGCCCGGCGGGCCTTACGAATTTCGCGTAGGCGTTCGCGGATCGTCGCATAGTCGTAGCGGTCACTATGCTCCCGCTTCTTCCATTCATCTGCACCAGACAACGCGTCGTGATCGCATGCCGCTTCTTGCCACTCCTGGTAGGAAGTTGCGTCATCCATCATCTGCTGTGCGTTTTTCAAGCTACTCATTCGCCAGACCTCTGCTCGTTACAGTTCATGGTGCAGTGCACCCATGTTACACAGAAAATTTATGGGGATTGCACAAAAAGCTGCATATCGGGCCCGGAAAGACAGTGAATTCCTTGTAAAAACACGGTGGGGAAAGGATGGCCCAGTTACCGAAATGGCTTAGATTCAGGCTTTTTCAGGCCCACAAATGATGAACTAGAAAACTCCCCCTAAGATAGGGTGCGCTGCGCCCAAGCGATGAAATCTGCGGTTATTTCTGTTCGATTCGTCTCATTAAGCACCTCATGGCGCGCTTCTTTGTAGATCTTAAGGTCTACATTCTGAATATTGGCGTCGCGGTACCTCTGGGCCACCAAGGACACCAGTTCGCCGTTCAGCCCCACCGGATCTTTGTCGCCGGAGAAAATGTAGAGCGGCAGATCCTTGCGGATATTCCCGATCGCGTCTGGCGTTGAAAAAGCGATCCCTGCCTCACCAAGCCCGGCGGTGGAGGCATCGTTGACGGTGAAGCCACACAAGGGGTCTGCGATGTAGGCATCCACTTCCGCCTCATCCCGGCTCAGCCAGTCAAAGTCAGTTCGGGTGGGTTTAAAGGCGTCGTTCATGGCGTCGAAAACATTGACGTCTGGATCGGCCATTGCCGCTGCCATGATGTCCACCGCCGTGGTGCCACTCAGGGCCGCTGCATCGACCAGATCGCTAGTCTCCGTCAGCAGATGCTGCACAACCATCGAGCCCATGCTGTGTCCCAACAAGATGACCGGCAGTCCGGGGAAATCCGCTTTTGCTTTCTCAATCACCGCGCGTTGATCCGAGACCAGACCGGCCCACCCTGCCTCTCCATAGTCTCCAAGCTGATCTTCGCGCTGAACTGTCAGGCCATGTCCTCGATGGTCATTGGCGTAGACAACAAAGCCTTCTGCGACCATAGCGTCCGCAAAGCGCGCATACCGCTTGCCGTGCTCTCCCATCCCATGGGCAATAACGAGCACGGCAAGCGGTGCTGTCGCGCCCTGCCACAGATGCACCATCGGCACCTGATCATTAGGTAGAGTGGGTAGAGTGAAACAATCATAAGCCATGAGTAGTCTCCTTGGGGCAAGTACTTAGGTCTATTTGACTACTCCGCGCTCCCACTGTCGCGTCTTTACACACACATTAGCGGATTTTTAACCTCAAACTGCTTGCATACGCGACGGATTGGGGAAATGGCTGATGAACGAGATAGCAGTGGGCGGGTCTCGCCCAGGTGATGACGCTGGCGAACTGGATTCGCTTTTCTCAGAGGCGATTGAAACGCTGACGGACGGCTTTGCTGTCTACGATCCAGACTTTCGGGTTCTATACGCCAACGCTCAGTCCCGGAAAGATTTTCATACCTGGTATGATGCACTGGAGGCAGGCCATGATCTACGGACTGCTGTGCTCACTTCCACCAAAACAATGATTGCACTGGATGACGACGCCCTTCTGGATGACGATGTCCTTCTGAATAAATACACAGATGAGTTTATTGACGGAATAAACTCTGGCGAACCGATGAAACTCTCGCATCTGGATGGTCGAAGACTGCTTGTCACCTTTTGGCCGATGAGCAACGGAAATCGAGTGGCAACCTCGATCGACATCACTGAAGACCTGCAACGCCAAAAAGAGTTGCGCGAGGCCAAGCTGTCTGCCGAAGCCGCCTCCCACGCGAAATCCCAATTCCTGGCAAATATGAGCCACGAAATACGCACGCCGCTCAATGCGGTTCTAGGTTTTGCGAGCCTGTTGAAGGATTCCACGCTCACCGACCGTCAGCACGACTTTGTCGACACTATCGCGGATAGCGGCGAGTCTTTGCTTGCCATCTTGAACGATATTCTCGACGTCTCAAAAATCGAAGCGGGCGCTCTTGAGCTTGAAGAAACGGATTTTAATCTTGAACGGACTGTGCGCTCTGTCATGTCCTTGATGTCTGTCCGTGCGCACACAAAAGATCTTGAGATTGTCTCCTATGTCGATCCCAACATCGTGGTGCCCTTGATCGGTGATCCCGGTCGCATTCGACAAATTCTGCTCAACCTTATCGGTAACGCCATCAAGTTTACGGAAGAAGGCGGCATTGCGCTAGAAGTCAGGCTTGAAGATCGGCTCCCCGGCGACAAGGTCGTCCTGTCATTCAGCATTTCCGATACGGGTATTGGCATTTCGCCGGAACAACAAGAACACCTCTTCGACCGTTTCTCACAAGCTGACATCTCCACAACCCGCGAGTATGGCGGCACCGGACTTGGCCTTTCGATCTGCAGTGACCTCGTCCAACTCATGGACGGCTCGATGGAAGTGACCAGCACGCCGGGCGAGGGCAGCACGTTCAAGATCCGCATTGTGCTCAAATGCGAAGATGATGAGCGTTTTCTGGATTCAGCCGACGCCCAGCAGATACGGGGACGGCGGATCCTTGTGGTGGACGATAACCCTGTCAATCTGCGCGTCATCGGGCTGATGCTTGCAGGATATGGCTGCCGTGTTGAAACGGTTGATGGTCCGTCTGAGGCTTGCGACGTAATTCTCAAAGCGCAAGATGCGGGAAAACCATTTGATGTCGCCATCATTGATCACATGATGCCCGGGATGGACGGTGTGGAGTTGGCTGCCACGATAAAAGCCGACAAACGCATTACACCTCCGAAACTCATTCTCTCTTCCTCTGGCATTGCAACTTCAATCCAAGCGCAAGAGTGGGGGTTCTCTGCGACAGCACCTAAACCCGTCAGTCAACGCCGATTGGTGCAAACACTAAAACAGCTTTTAGAAGAAATGCCGGCGCCGAAGAAAAAATCAAAAGCAGACGCGACGCCCAAAACACTACCCCCTGCGGCTCCTCAGGAAGCCCGCACACCCAAACCGAAGACCGACGCGCCCACCCCAGATGAAGATCGCACCCAGTGCCGCATCCTTTTGGTGGACGACAACCCCGTCAACCTGAAGCTCATTCAAAGTGCGTTGGAAGAATACCCGATGACAATCGACACGGTCGGGGACGGTCGCGAAGCCGTGGCCGCTGCCCGGTCGCTGCCTTACGACATCATTTTGATGGATGTGCAGATGATCAATATGGATGGGATGGAGGCAACCCGTCGCATCCGAAAACTCCCAGGTCCTATTGCTGCGGTGCCCATCATAGCCATTACGGCAAGTGCGATGACCGGCGACCGGGAAAAATGCCTTGAGGCGGGCATGAATGACTACCTGTCCAAGCCTATTGATATCTCCATTTTACTCGACAAAATCCGGCACTGGACTGTGGGTTCTGCTGTCCAACTCTAGTTTCGAGCCAGATTCCCAACCTATTCCCTGATTTCCCGGATCTCTTCTGATTTCCCAGGTCTCTTTTGCGTGATCCCGTTGTGTTGAGGCGCAAAGGCGGGTATCGAAGAAGAAAATTCATTTCGGGGAGATAGAACAGACAATGTACAGGGAACTGGACACCGCCTGGACGGAACTTACGGCACCGGGTCAGATGTTTGAGGTCGACACGGTTGAGGCCTTAGGCCGGACAATCAAATCATTCAAACTCGCTCCTGCGAGCCTACACGACATGTGGCAACTGTCCGCCGCACACGGCGACAGCGACTATCTCGTCTACAAGGACGAGCGCTGGACCTACAACCAAGCCCACGCGGAAGTGAAATCCATAGCAGTCTGGCTTAGTGCCCAGGGTGTCGGTCAACATGACCGGGTGGCCATCGCCATGCGCAACTATCCTGAATGGATGCTGGCTTATTGGGCGATCCTGTCGCTTGGTGCCGTCGCCGTTGGCATGAATGCCTGGTGGGTGCCAAATGAAATGCAGTACGGCCTGGAAGACAGCGCCCCCAAGGTCATCATATGTGACGGCGAACGGCTGGAGCGGTTTCTTGAAATCCGCACGGCCCTCCCCGATCTTAAAATCGCAGGGGTGCGTCTCCCCGAAGCATTGCAGGGAACACCCGGCGTGACGGCCTGGGCTGATGTCATTGCGACATCACCAGATCTCGCCGCTGATCTCCCAAAGATCACCATCGATCCGGACGATGATGCCTGTATTTTTTATACCTCTGGCACGACAGGCCGGCCGAAAGGTGCGCAGCTCACCCACCGCGGTTGTGTCAACAATATCATGAACATTGCTTTCTCCGCTCAGGTTCAAGGATTGGCCCTTGCCAAAGTCGCAAGTGATGAAAAAACCTTTCGGGAGGCGGCGCCTGTGGTCACGACGGCGCTGGTCGCCACACCGCTTTTCCATGTCACCGCCAACAATTGCGTTGCCCATGCGGTGACCATTTCAGGCGGCAAGCTGGTTCACATGTACCGCTGGGATGCGGGTGAAGCCCTACGTCTGATCGAAAGCGAAAAAATCACGGCTTTGAGTGGTGTGCCGGTGATGTCACGCGAGCTTATCGCTCATCCTGATTTCGCTGAAACCGACACCTCCAGCCTGCTTTCTATCGGCGGCGGGGGAGCCCAATTGCAACCGGACCTTGTCGGCAAGCTCGATGAGACAGTTGAGAATGCAAGACCTGCGACAGGATATGGGATGACCGAAACATGCGGCATCATCACTTCCATCAGCTCCGACTTCTTTGTTGATAAACCCGCCAGCGCCGGGCGCGCCATGCCCACGTTTGAGGTAAAATGCATTGATGCCAACGGAGACGAAGTGAAAACCGGGGAAGCGGGCGAGCTTTGCGTTAAGGGGGCTCCTGTCATCAAGGGTTATCTCAACCGCGAAGACGACACCAAGGAAGCGATTGTCGATGGCTGGCTTCGCACAGGCGATATTGTCAAAATCGACGACGAGGGCTTTATCTTCATTGTCGACAGAGCCAAGGACATGGTATTGCGCGGCGGCGAGAATATTTTCTGCTCGGAAGTTGAGAGTGCTATTTTTGAGCACGATGGCGTAGCAGAATGTGTTGTCTTCTCCGTGCCAGACGACCGTCTGGGCGAAGAAGTTGGGGCGGTGATTGTGCCTGCCTCTGGCGCATCCGTATCTGCCGAAGAAATTCGCTCGTTTTGTAAAGACAAACTGGCAGCGTACAAAATTCCACGCTTCATCTGGCTGCAATCAGATCCCCTGCCGCGTAACGCAAGCGGTAAGTTCCTGAAGCGTGAACTGCGCGACACAATGGATGTCGCCTTAGCAAGCTAAGGCTTGGGCGACGTCGCCTTAGCGAGCTACAGCTGAGACCATTCAGTCTTTGAGAAAATTCAAAATTAAATTGGCCACTTCTTCCGGTGCTTCAAGCTGAGGGAAGTGGCCAATGTTTTCCAGGGTTGCGAATTCATAGCCCCCGACGAAGGCGGGTTCCGCTGCCGCATAACGCTCAATACTGACCGCGCCATCTGCATTGCCCGCGATAACAAGCGTTGGCATGGTGATCACGGTTTCAGGCGACGAGGCGCGGCCCTCATTTAGCTCTTCATCGAACAAAGACCAGTAGTACCCCAAGGCACCATCAAGCGCGCCCGGCACCGTGAAAGTACCTTTAATGTCTGCCAGAACACTGTCGGGCACATCATATGTTGGGGACCATTCCTCATAAATAGCGTCAATATGCTGGAAATCATTCATGGCAACCCATTGCCGGATGAAGGGCAACTGGTAATACACAAAATGGGGTGCCTCCAACAAAATGGTCGGATCATCACCGACAGCCAATGGATGGGGCACCGACAACGCTACCAGCTTTACAACATGTTCAGGGGACAGGGTCGCAGCTTCGTAAACCGTCGACGCGCCCCAGTCATGACCGATTAGAACGGCCTCGGTTTCTCCCAGCGCCTCAATCAGAGCGATGGCATCTGCGCCCAAAGCGCGAACGCTATAGTCGCCCTCTTCCGAAAACCCCGTGGGGGAATATCCGCGGGTGAAGGGGGCCACGACACGGTAGCCGGCACCCGCCAATCGGTTTTGAACAATGTGCCAACTGCGTGCAGACTCAGGGTAGCCGTGCAGCAGCAAGATGAGAGGACCCGTTCCTTCTTCGATGTAGCTGAAGGTGATGCCGTTCGCTTCGACGGTTTGAAGGGTTTCGGCGTGGAGCGTGTTCGCTTGAACCGTCACAAACCCCACAGCAAGAACAAAACAAAAAATCAATCTTGAGATACGCGCGTACATGTTGTTTTCCCCCAAAGGCCCGTTAATCATCCGGGTACATTGTGCAAATCTCTCTGGAAAATCAACTACGTACTCTTCAGCGCTTTTGCAACGGCGCGGCGTGCTGCACTTGGTGTCTGGCCACAGAGCCTTAGAATGTTCTCACAGGTTTCGGCAGTTTTGCCCGGATCCACACCGAATTCCATCTGGGTACGAATGGAGACAACAACCATCGCGCCAATCTGGTCCAACAAGAAAGGGGTCAGATTGATGTCGAAAACACCCTGTGCAATACCTTTTTCCAAGTCGCCGCGTAGATATTGCAGAACATCTTTGCGAATGGCGGGCATATGTTCAACAGCTCCAATCAAGACAGAGCCCCATTCCGGCTCCTCCAACGCCAGGGAAATAAAGCGCCATGTTGCCGTCACCACGCGTGCGGGTGCCGCTTTGAGAGCGCTTATGCTCGCATCGATCTCACGCCCAACCTCTTCAGCTACGCTATAGGCGACTTCCCGGAGGATCTGCTCCCTGTCGGCAAAGTGGTTGTAGAAGGTGCCGTTCGCGAGCCCTGCTTGATCCGTGATGTCGGTGATCTTGGCGTCGGCCATGCCTTTTTCCGCAATGACAGAAATGGCTCCATCGAGCAAAGCAGCCCGCGTTCTCGCCCGCTTGCCTAGGCCTTTTGTATCGGCCTGAAAATGATGCTGTGCTTTCATCTGCGCCTGTTTTGCTTTTCCACCGCCATACCTTCTTGGCCACCCTACCGCGTTTCGCGGTTGACAAAACTAGAATTTGAGATAAATCTCATTTTTGAGAGTATTCTCATTTTTGGAGCGGTCATGCTGGAAACGCAAATTCTCATTGTCGGCGCCGGGCCCGTTGGTCAGATGGCGGCCTTGATGTTGTCAAAACATGGTCTCTCCTCGCTCATCGTGGATCGACGGTTTGAGCGGATGACGGCGCCGAAGGCCCACGCGGTGAATTCGCGGACCCTGGAGATCTGCGAGAGCTTCGGGCTCCCGGCGCAATCCATTCGGGAAACCGGCGCAGACCCCCGCGAGGCTGGGTGGGTGCGGTTTCTGTCGAGACTAAACGGCACGGAGTTTGGACATCTTCCCTATGAGCGCCAGCAAGACGATGTGAAGAAATACACCCCCTACCCTCTTTCCAACATTGCTCAACCGGATTTTGAAACACTCCTTGCCGCAACGCTGGAGCAGTGCCCGGATGTGGGGCTTCTGCGTGGCTGTGAATGCACTCAGGTCAGCCAGACCGACGATGGTGTTGTCAGCGATCTGACCCAGCGGGGTTCAAGCACAGCGCTGCAGGTGAAGAGCCAGTATGTGCTCGCAGCCGACGGCGCGGGTTCACGGCTCCGCACGGCGCTTGGTATCGCGCTTGAGGGACCAGAAGACCTGCAACATCATTTGATGATCCATTTCGAGGCAGACCTTCGCTCCCTCACCGCCACGCGCCCGGGCATTCTCCACTTTCTGTTTGATCCGGAAAATTCTGGTGTTCTCATTGCCTATGACCAGGGCAAAACCTGGGTGTTGATGCATGTTTTCGACCCCACGACGACTCCTGCCGAGAGTTTTGACGAAACGACCTGCATCGAGCTGGTTGAAAATGCAGTTGGTGTCGCGCTGCCCGACATTAAAATCAGGAATGTCGGCCCCTGGAGCATGTGCGCGCAGGTGGCAGAACGGTACGGCGACGGTCGCGTCTTTCTGGTTGGAGATGCCGCCCACCGATATCCGCCGACGGGGGGACTTGGCCTCAATGCCGGCATCGGGGATGTGCAAAACATTACCTGGAAGATCGCTGCGGTTGAAAATGGCTGGGCTGGACCCGCTCTGTTGGACACGTATGAAACCGAGCGTCGTCCAGTTGCGCAAATCAACTGCCAGCAGAGCCTGGAAAACTCCGGCAAGATATTCAAGCTTCTGGCAGCCTTGTACGGTCCTGACCCTGCAAAAACCAAAGACCATTTCAACGCTATCTGCGCGACCCCGGGCGCTTTTCCAGACCTCGCTGTCGCCGTTGAAGCGCAACGTCCGCATTTCGATAGCCTCAATCTGCAACTTGGGTACCGCTATAGCTCGAGCGCCGTCATCGACCCGCCCCCTCTGCAAGACCCAAGCGATGTCGATATCAGTGACTACGTACCCTCATACGATACAGGCGCGCCCCTTCCCCATCGCTGGGTGTCGCACGACGGCGTGACCCGTTCTCTGCTGTCTCATCTCCCCTGCAACACTTACTCGCTCATCGCGGGCCCAGACGCAAACGCCTGGGTGCGGGCGGCCAACACATTGGATGTGCCGATTGCATGCTTCACGGAAGGCCGGGACTTTGCTGACCTAGCTCACGAGTGGACGCAGCTCACCGGCCTCCCCCTTGATGGCGCGTTACTGGTGCGCCCCGATGCTCACATCGCCCTTCGCTGCGACACACCACCGGCAGATGCTGCCGCTTTTCTTAGCGACAAGGTGGGGCGCCTTCTCGCTCAGACAGATTAAGAGGAAAAATCATGGATCTCGGCCTTCAAGGTAAGAAAGCGATCGTCTGCGCATCATCGCGCGGTCTGGGAAAAGCCTGTGCGACCGCGCTGGTGCGCGAAGGCTGTGATGTGACAATCAATGGCCGGACAGAGAAGACCTTGAACGCCGCCAAAGCTGAAATGCAGGCCCTCTCTTGCGGTTCTGTCACGGCTGTCCTTGCGGACATCAACACGGTAGAGGGGCGCGACCTTCTCCTTGCCGCCAGCCCCGAGGCAGACATTCTGGTCAACAATAATGAAGGGCCGCCACCGGGTGCGTTCCAGCAATGGGGCGTTGAGGAATGGCAGGCAGCGCTGGACGCGAACCTCCTCGCCCCGGTCTTTATGATCAAGGCTGTGATTGAAGGTATGAAGGAGCGGCGGTTTGGCCGCATCGTGAACATCACGTCAGCTATGGTGAAGTCGCCGCTTGGGGCTATGGGCCTCTCTACCGCCGCCCGCTCGGGCCTCACCGCTCTCTCCAAAGGCCTGTCCAAAGAAGCCGCCGCCTTCAACGTGACCCTTAATAATTTACTCCCTGAACGCTTTGACACGGACAGGCAGAAACAGATGGCCGACCTCGCCGTGGCGTTCAAAGGCATCACCTACGAAGAAGCACGCGCGGAGATAACAGAGACCGTTGCTGCAAAACGGTTTGGTACCCCAGCCGAATTTGGCGATGCCTGCGCCTTTCTCTGCAGCGCGCAGGCAGGATTTATCTCAGGTCAGAATTTACAGATGGATGGTGGCTCATACGCAGGACTTATGTGAGCCCAAACCAATAGGGAGGTCGTCATGGACCCGGTATTCGATCAAAACCTTGTAGCGCGTATTTTGTTTTCGCTTGTCGCGCTTGCGATCAGCGTTGGACCGATGTTTGCGGATTTTAACAAGACCCATGTAACCAATCCGCTTTGGCCTCCTCACGCCCGGTTCCACGTTGTGTGGCAGGTGCTTTCCCAAGCGGGTGTTTCCGCAACCATTTTATTCCTGCTTTGGAGCAACAGCGCCGACTATCTCACTCACATCTGGATTGCCGCTTGTCTCAACTTTGTTTGGGGTGCCAGCTTCTATGGGACCTTGGCGTCCATGTTTCTTTACGACGGGGCACTTAAAGACGTGAACGGGATCAAACCGTTCCGGTTCAACATTTTTGGCACGGTCACTCTTGTGGACACCAACCTGTTCATGGGAACAATTCTGATGACCCTCAACGCGGTCGGCGTTTTCCTGATCTCTGGATAGATCCAGACCTCTGTGCGAGACCATCATGTTTGTTGGTCGGCATGTTTCCGGCTGGCACGCGATAGCCAGATAAGCAGGATTGGCATTCCGATCAATTCGGCCGCGAGTGAGGGTCCGATGTCCGGCCCGAAAGTCACGTCCGGCTGCATCATTGTCAGGCGCGCCACCCCACCAACGAATATCAAGACAAAGGCCAATTTGAGAGCCTCAGCCAGTTGCAACAGATAGCGGGTCGCGGCCAGGAACAACAAGCCGATCCCGAGCCAGAGACCGCCTAGAAACCTGACATGACTGTCTTGCAAAGCATAGGCAGCGGGGTCCGTGACCTGCAAAAAATCGTTCGGGCCCTGGAGACCCAGAGTTGTGATCCCGCCAAACGCGATGTTTACACCGGTGAAAGTGATGAACGCACCAGCGAGGAGCAACACTGTTCGTAACCCTTTGGAATCAACCTGTTTCATGCGTTCGGTCCCTTGCTATTTAATTACTACATGTGTTATTTATATACTAATCCCGGCACTTTCAAGGGCGACGCTCAAAGAAACGTCAGCGCCAGGTATCGGGCGACCTGTATGTAACCCGCGAAAAGGCGAACCATGACCCAGCCCAAGAGCCCACGCCGCGGCAGACCTCCCCTCTCCCCCACCGACATTGAAGCGGGGAAACAGCGCATTGCCGAGGCGGCACGACGCCTGTTTTATGCAGACGGGTATGGCGCCGTCTCCATGCGACGTCTGGCGCAAGAAGCAGAAGTGACGCCAAAGACGCTCTACAGCTACTTCGGCAGTAAGAACGCCATCCTGCAGCACATCTGGAGCGATTTTTTTTCAGAGCTGTTTGATGAGCTCGATGCGCTGGCACGCAAGCGCGGCAGCCCGGGGGCTCGGTTGAGAGCCGTCGCTCTCCGCTACATTGACTATTGGGTTGCTCATCCAGAACGCTACCGAATGGTGTTCATGGCGGAAGGTGTCTCTCAGGACGATGTCGGTTCCTACATGAACGCTACGTCAATCCTTGGTCGCTACCAGGTGTTTTCAACGTTACTGGCTGACCTGGCTCCCGACGCCCCGCGTATCCAGCACACAGATAGGCTCAATGCATTGATCTGCGCATTGAACGGGATCGCCCACAACACGGTCACCATCAGCGGCCACAATTGGGGAAAACCAAAAATCCTGCTGGAAATCCTGCTGACTGGCATCACGCACGTTCCCCCACACGCTTGAGAACATGCGCCTCCCCTCTTCCCTCWYGCTCCCTTTTTGTTAGAGTGTYTSCACATTTGCACTCGGGGGGGTCATGACGACAAGCATTTTGAAAGAACGGGCACATGGTGCGCGSCACTACGTGCTCGCACTACTCGTTGTTGTTTATACGTTCAACTTCATTGATCGACAGATCCTRTCSATCCTGATCGAGCCGATCAAAACGGAACTGGACCTCAGCGATACCCAGATGGGGTTCCTGACAGGCTTCGCCTTTGCCCTGTTYTACGCAACACTGGGTATTCCTATTGCGCGSTTTGCWGAYCGCAGCAACCGGCGRAACCTGATTGCTGCAGCACTCGGTATCTGGAGCATCATGACCGCCYTGTCGGGCCTCGCTCTCAACTTCTGGCATCTGCTGGSMGCTCGYATTGGTGTGGGCATTGGCGAGGCTGGGTGTAGCCCTCCCGCGCACTCCATCATCGCRGACTATTATCCAGCAGAACAACGCGCGACAGCGCTTGGCATCTACTCCCTCGGYATCCCGGTCGGCATCATGTTCGGTCTGTTTGCRGGCGGCTGGATCAACGAGTATTTCGGCTGGCGGGTCGCCTTTTTTGTCGTGGGTATTCCAGGACTGGCGCTTGCTGTGCTGGTGCGCTTTACCATGCGGGAACCAGAGCGGGGAATGGCRGAGGGCAGGGTAGCTACCACAGACCAGCCCAGCATTCTTGAGACGCTTGCCTTTCTGTGGGCGAAGCCTTCCTTTCGTCATCTGGCCTTTGCCGCGGCTCTAACCGCCTTTGTCGGCTACGGCGTTGTGACCTGGGTGCCTGCCTTCCTGATCCGCTCATTTGGTATGACAACGGGCGAGATCGGCACCTGGTTTGGTCTCATTCTTGGCATTCCGGGTGGCATCGGCATCGCGCTTGGTGGGTATCTGGCAGACAGGCTGGGGGCAAAAAAGACCAGCTGGTATTTATGGACCACGGCCATCGCRCTCTTTATCGCGACACCATTTAACGTCTTTGCCTATCTGGGCTCGACGTCGACGATCGCTCTSGTGGCGATGATYGTGCCGGTTTTTCTSGGMAAYTTTTATCAGGCAACYACCTTTAGCCAGACCCAAGGRCTGGTGGAGCTGCGCATGCGGGCCGTGGCTGCGGGCATCCTTCTGTTCATCATCAACATTATCGGCCTTGGCCTTGGGCCGCTGGCGGTGGGCATGTTGGCGGACATACTGGAACCCACCTATGGCAAGGAGGGACTGCGCTATGCATTGGCCTCTTTCTCCCTCGTCAATGTCTGGGCGGCGTAYCATTTCTACGTCGCRGGCAAACATCTCAAAAAAGATCTCGTGCTCTCAGGCAATTAGGGGCAGAGAMACAYGCATGCGGYGGCTCGGATCAACCGGGCCGCCGAAAGGACGCGCGYGCAATGGAAATGCTCAGCATGATGGTCGGGATCAAYCCCAGCATCACRATSAGYAGYGCYGASGTSGACGCCTCGCTCAACCGCTCATCGGARGCCAGCCGGTAGGTKCGGGTTGCCAGYGTCTCRAAGTTRAACGGGCGCARCARAAGYGTYGCTGGYAGTTCCTTCATCACATCGATAAAGACCAGCAAAAAHCCGGCGAGGAGBGGCCCACGCAGCAGCGGCAGGTGGACRGCGCTCAGAACGCGCACAGGCCGTGCCCCCAGCATACGTGCCGCATCATCCAGGGTTGGGTGAATTTTCTCCARMCCCGCCTGGGTGCTGTTGAAGGCGACGGTGAGAAACCGCACAACATAGGCAAAGAGCAATCCYGCYACCGTGCCGCCGATAAGCAATTTTGGCTGCATCCCCAAACTGTCGCGCATAAAYTCCGCGATSCGATTGTCGATAACACCGGCGATTGCAAGGATACCCATTGCCACCATGGCGCCYGGCAGAGCRTATCCCAATGTGGCAAAGCGGATGAGCAGACGGTTGGCRGGCGAGGCGTCTCKTCGYTCKGCATAGGCAAGAAAGAGTGCCACGGCGCTGGCGATGAGGGCGGCAAAGATTGCGACCCCCAGGCTGTTTGTCGCAAAGGAGACAAAGCGGTAGCCCATCAGCGGATCTCCCACGGTGACCGCATAGCGCACAAGCTCCGCTGCCGGGAGAACAAAGCCCGCCAACACAGGCAGAGAACAGGCGAGGAATGCCAGCGTCGCCTTCACCGGGCTCAATGCCATGTGCTGGGCAGCCACATCRCGGCTCAAGGGATTGGCAACYGTGCCYTGGCGGTTCACCCGCTCAAAAGCAATCAGSGCSRTTGCAAACAAAAACAGCACGGCGGAAATYTGWGCMGCYGCRAYYGGTTCKCCCATRCCAAGCCAGGTCCGAAAAACGCCGGTCGTTAATGTCGACACRCCRAAATAGTCGGCCACGCCGTAATCCGCGATGGTYTCCATCAGRGCCAGYGCGACCCCRCCGGCGATGGCGGGGCGSGCACACGGAAGCGCCACYTTCAAAAAGGCTGCAAGGGGCCCCACGCCCAACACGCGGGTGGCTTCCACCARTGCAACGGAYTGCCGCTGGAAAGAWGTCCGCGCCAACAGATAGACRTAAGGGTAGAGCACCAGGCTCAACATCAAGGACGCCCCACCCAAGGAGCGAATGGGAGGAAAGCCATAGTCTGCCCTCCCCCAGCCCGTGACATCCCGCAGCAAGCTCTGCACAGGCCCKGCATATTCCAGCAGGTCGGTGTAGACGTAGGCGATGATATAGGCGGGCATCGCCAGAGGYAGGACCAGGGCCCAGCTCAAAATCCGCTGGCCTGGAAACTTGAAGGTCACCACCAGCCAGGCGCTGCCAACCCCCAGCAAGGTCGTCATCACCCCCACCAGCACCATGAGCAGGCCGGTGTTCACCACATATARCGGCAAAACAGTGTCGAGKAGATGCGCCCACGCGCCTCCGGAGCTTTGGGTCAGGCTCCACAGAACAGCCAGGAGGGGCGCTGCGACGAACAGCCCCACCAGGCYGGAGGCCACCCTCCACCGCCCGAAAGCGGCCTGTGTATGCAATYTGGCGATCATCATCTCGCTAACTGKGYCGCCCCGGKTTGATTTTTTGAGTGACTAACATTTTACACTTGATACAAATAGCGTTCGCCGGAGCAAAGTTATTTTGCGCCTCAATTGCAAGCAGTTTCATCACACCTGGATTTTATGGCTCTCCAATTTAGAGGCGTCAGCCACCGATATGATGYYGATCTGGTGCTCYGCGATGTGTCGCTGGAGGCGCGGGACGGTGAAATTGTGTGCCTTTTGGGGGCGTCTGGCAGYGGCAAAACCACATTGCTGCGYCTCGCTGCYGGGCTCGAAACMTTGCAAACCGGCCAGATTGAYCTGARCGGCGACATATTATCWGCSCCGRGCAARGAAGTTCCYGCCGAAAAACGCGCCATYGGCATGGTTTTCCAGGAYCATGCGYTGTTTCCYCATCTGAGYGTCGGCRACAATATCGGCTTTGGCCTGRCACGGCTCARCCCTGATGAACGGCRCGCYACGGTWRCGCARGTRCTGRRTGAWGTSGGTCTTGCSGGATTTGAGGACCGCTATCCYCACACGCTCTCWGGGGGACAGCAGCAGCGKGTTGCTYTGGCGCGCGCCCTRGCYCCCCGACCTYCGGTSATCCTGCTYGATGAGCCTTTTGCCAGTATTGATGTKTCCCGCCGTCGGCAAYTGCGCSARCGCAGCCGCCTGTCYCTCAARCAATCTGGTGCCATTACCATCATGGTGACCCATGATCCGGAGGAAGCGCTGGACATGGCRGACCGCATCGCCGTGATGGAGCAAGGCCGGATYGTTCAATTTGGCGAGCCYATTGASCTGTTTTCAAAACCWGCRACGGYTCTGGTCGCKGGTCTGTTTGGCGAAGCGCAGACCTAYCCYGCKACAATYGAKRGCGGCATCGCCTCSTTTGCCTTTGGTCAGATACCMGCRGCCGATTTCACYGARASCACAAAAGCCGACCTTGTGCTTCGACCCCARCAGACACGCCTGACACCATCATCAGATGATACGGGATACCGGATATTAGACCTCCGCTTTCGCGGTGCTCATTGGCTGGCTCTGATCGGGTGTGACGACGCTGAGGCCATCCCTTTGCATGTGCAATTGCCGGATGCCAACAATCTTACCGCAGGCATGCCAGTGAGTTTGTCTTTTGACCCTGCCGACGCCTTTTTCTTTCCAGTGGCAATCTGACCCAGGAAACATCGGCTTTTTGCCTTGTCAGCACCGGCTAGCCTTCCTACATTCCACTTAGTTTTGATACTTATTATTAAAAAGGCCTGTGTCTTGCCAAACCGTCTTGCCGTGTCCGCTATGCGTATTTTTTCCCTGTTTTTGGCCCCTTTTATCCTGACCGGGGCTGCTCAGGCTACCGAAGAACTCAATATCTACTCGGCCCGGCACTACGACACTGACATCAACATTTATGAGCGCTTTACCGAAGAGACCGGCATCAAGATCAACCTGATTGAAGGCAAGAGCGAAGAGCTGCTGGCCCGACTTGTTCAGGAAGGCGAGTTCAGCCCCGGCGATGTACTTTTGACGGTGGATGCAGGCCGTTTATGGCGGGCAGAACAGGCGGGCCTTTTTGCGCCCGTTTCTTCGTCGGTGATTGACGCACGTGTGCCTGCCCATCTCCGCCATCCCGATGGGCTCTGGTTTGGGATTTCCAAGCGGGCGCGGATTTTTGTCTACAACAAGGCCGATGGTCTGCCGGAAAACCTCAAAACCTATGCGGACCTGCCGGACCCAGCGTTAAGAGGCGAGGTCTGTGTTCGTTCCTCCAGCAGCATTTACAACATCTCTCTGCTTGCCTCGATCATCGCCCATGAAGGGACTGACGCTGCACAAGCCTGGGCGGAAGGCGTCGTCACCAATTTCGCACGCTCCCCCCAAGGCAATGACACAGCGCAGATCCGAGCCGTCGCTGCTGGCGAATGTCGCGTCGGCATCGCCAACACCTATTACATGGCGCGCCTGTTGGGATCGGATGACCCAGCCGACCAAGCCGTGGCTGACAAGGTGGGGGTTATTTTCCTCGACCAGGAGGGCCGTGGCACCCACGTGAATATTTCAGGAGCGGGGCTGCTTGCCCATGCGCCCAACCGTGACAATGCGGTTCGTTTTCTCGAATTCCTTACCAGCGACTGGACACAGACCATGCTCGCGGAAGGCAATAATGAATATCCGTCGGTGGCGAGTGTTGACGTAAAAGGCCCGGTTGTTGCCTTGGGCAGCTTCAAAGAAGATGAAATCAACGCATCAGCCCTTGGCCAGAACCAGCCTCTCGCGATCCGCATTTTCGACCGGGCGGGCTGGCGATAGCACCTCGTCGCTGCTTGGTCTGACGCCGGTTTCTGCTACAAAGACGGTTGATTAGAGGTCTTTTGAAAAGCAGGTGGGTGCGACATTGGGTGAATATCCAGACTGGCTGACGCAGGCATCTGCCCCGCCTCATCGCCCCGCCATTGAGCAGGCGACGGCTCGCCAGCGCATTCTCACCAAACCACCGGGATCTCTGGGACAACTTGAAGATCTGGCGATCCAACTGGCCGGGCTCCTGAACACCGACCGCCCTGCTCTCTATCACCCACACATCATTCTGTTCGCAGGCGATCACGGCGTTACAGCTGAGGGCATATCGGCCTACCCCTCTGAGGTGACCGGGCAAATGCTTGCCAATTTCGTTGCCGGTGGGGCTGCTATCTCTGTGCTGGCCCGCGCGCTTGAAGCCGAGCTTCATGTGGTGGATGTGGGGACGTTGCTCTCAGACCCTCTTGCTGGCATCCACACCGACAAGGTGGCCCGTGGCACCCGAAATTTCCGCCGCGAGCCTGCCCTCACCCCCGCAGACCTCATCCATGCTCTGGAGGCTGGCCGTGATGCCGCCCGGAGAGCGCAGGAGGCAGGGGCGGACATCTTAATCCTGGGCGAAATGGGGATCGGCAATACCAGTTCCGCCAGTGCTCTCACAGCGGCTCTGACGGACACTGACCCGGCGCGTGTTGTGGGGGCTGGCACGGGACTGGTCGGCGACCGGCTGGCACAGAAAATCCACGTCATTTCCCAGAGCCTCGCATTTCACGGATTGATGCCCGGCCGTCATCCGCCTCTCCTCTGCCTGAAAAAAGTGGGAGGGCATGAAATCGCAGCCCTTACCGGCGCGTTTATCGCGAGTACGCAAGCAGGCACGCCGGTACTCGTGGATGGCTTCATCTGTTCTGTAGCGGCCCTTGCTGCTGTTCAGCTCAATCCCAGCATTCGAGACTGGCTGTTGTTCTCGCACCGTTCCGCAGAACCCGGGCACAGTATTCTTCTCGATGCGCTTGATGCCTCACCACTATTCGACTTGGGCCTGCGTCTCGGTGAGGGAAGTGGGGCAGCCCTTGCTCTTCCCCTGCTACAGCTTGCCTGCACGTTGCACAACGAGATGGCAACATTTGAGGGCGCAGGAGTTTCAACCAGCCCATGACCAGCCCTTGCCTCATAGATGTCCTTCGCCACGGCGACACCCCGCTGACCGGGCGGTTTTGTGGGCGGAGCGACCCTGAACTCACAGAGAAGGGACGGCGTGACCTTGCCCGACGAACAGAGGGCAAAAACTGGGACCGTATCGTTTCCTCTCCCGCGCGGCGTTGCCGAGAGTTTGCAGAAAGCCTCGACCTCCCCCTGACAATCGAAGAACGCTTTTGGGAAATGGATTTCGGTGCCTGGGAAGGGATGACCACCGAAGATGTGTGGGCCATGGATGAAAAGCGGCTGACGGCTTTCTGGGAAGACCCGACACAGACCCCCGCCCCTGACGGAGAGCCATGGGCGATGGTATGCGCCCGCGCATCAGAAGCGTTTGAGGAATTAGCCCGTGCGGCCCAAGGCGAGCGGGTCTTGCTCCTCACCCACGCCGGGGTGATGCGGGCGGTGCTGGTCACACAATTAGGTATCTCGTTTTCCGCGACCTGGAAAATCGCCCTTCCCACTGCGTGCCTGATGCAATTGTCAGGGCACTATGACCCCACCGAGGAGCAGCTTAACGTGCAGCTCAATGGGTTGTCGGGGGCGCTATGAACACGCCCCTTCAGTCTTTTATCCTCGCGGTACAATTCCTGACCCGCATCCCTACACCCCAAGTGCCTGATTTTTCGCCAGCCTCCCTCAGCCGTGCCTCGGGGTTTTTTCCCGCCGTCGGGCTGCTGATCGGTATCCTTCTCACCGCCACTCTTTATGCAGGCCTGTCTGTCGATCCATGGATCGCAGCCATCCTGACGCTTGCCTTGTGGAGTTTCATTACAGGCGCGCTTCATCTAGATGGACTGTCGGACTTGGCCGACGCGCTGGGAGCCTCCCACGCAGCCCCTGAACGCTTTCACGATGTTCTAAAGGACCCTCACATCGGCACGTTTGGGGTTGTGACCCTCATTGTCCAACTGCTCTTGAAACTCGTGCTGCTGATGTTGGTCGCCCGCAGTGGGCAGGTGTGGCTGCTCATTCCGATTTGTGCCTGGGCGCGGCTGGGGCCGCTTTTCTGGGCACATTATCTCCCCGTTCTCAAACCCTCTGACAGCACCGCCGAAGGATCAGGTGAACGGTTTTCCTGGGAGATAAGCTCAACTGCTCTTTGGGGCTGGGCGGGTTTCCTGCTGCTGGCGGGATTGGCATTTCCTCCTCTTCTTGCCGGACCGCTGGTGCTTGGCCTTTGGGGACTTTATCTGCACCGCCGCCTGGGAGGCCAGACCGGTGATGCGCTTGGCGCTGGCGTTGAAGTGAGTGAAACTCTGTTGCTGTTCACTTGTGTTGTTTTCCTGTGAGGGCGCTACGATGACTGCCGATACTTTCTCCCTGCCTGCGGAAGGCCCGTTTGCAGCGCTCATCCTTGGGGGCGCGCGCTCTGGCAAAAGCCGGTATGGCGAAGCGCTGGTTCGGGCAAGCTCGGGACGTGCGGTCTACATCGCGACGGCGGAAGCCCGTGACGATGAAATGACGGCGCGCATTGCAAAACATCGCGAACAAAGAGGTTCAGACTGGGCTTTGATAGAAGAGCCGATCCACCTTGCCCGCGTGCTGCGCGAACAAGTTCGCGCGGAAGATGTCGTTCTTGTCGATTGCCTCACGCTTTGGCTCAGCAATCTGATGGGCGAGGAGCGGGAAATTGCGTCCGCCGTGGATGAGCTTCTCGCCGCCATTGAAACGTGCCCGGCCAGAATTGTTTTTATCTCGAACGAGATCGGCTGGGGGATTGTTCCTGACAATGCACTGGCGCGCACCTTCAGAGATGAGGCGGGGCGGCTTCATCAGCAGCTCAGTGCTCAGATAGATGCTGTGGTGGCGGTGATCGCAGGGTTGCCGTTGATGCTCAAGGAGCCCGGCGGGCCGTAGCGAGCAGCCCATCAAGATCAAGAGCGGCTTCCATCTCGTCCGCCAGACGGTCAAGTGCGCGCTCCACCTTCACCCGCTGATTGATGCCATCGCTCGACGCGCCCAATTGCGCAAGAAGATACCGCCGATAAGCACCGCTTTCGAACAGGCCGTGGACATAGGCCCCCATGATCTGGCCATCCTCGCTGACAGCGCCATGAGGCTTGCCCTCTATTTTCAAGAAGGGGCGCTTCAGTCCCGGGCCATCGCTGGTGCCCACATGAATTTCGTAACCGCTGAAGGGCACCTCGTCCTGCCAAGAAGTGCCCGCAACAGTGCGCACCTGCTTTTCAGGCTGCATAAAAGTGTCGATCTCCAGGAGACCAAGCCCTCTGGCCTCCTGCGCCTTCCCCTCTATTCCCTCCGGGTCGGCAATGCGTCGCCCCAACATCTGAAACCCACCACACAGTCCCAACACTTTGCCACCGCGCCGCACATGAGCTGCCAGGTCCACGTCCCAGCCTTGTGCTCGAAAAAATACAAGATCCCCCAATGTGGCTTTAGTGCCCGGCAAGATCACAAGATCCGCGTCTCCCGGCAGGGCGCGCGCCGGGGGGATGAATTGCAAATCGACACTGGCTTCGTGGGCGAGCGGGTCGAGATCATCAAAATTAGCGATGCGCGAAAACATAGGAACAGCGATCTTGATCGCCCCTGGTGTGCGGGCTCCTGTTTTTTCCAGAACCACACCATCTTCCGCAGGCAGATCCGCGACCGCGCGCACCCAGGGCAGCACACCAAAGCTCCGCCAATCTGTACGACGCTCAATGTCTCTCAAGCCTTCGTCAAAAAGCGATACATCACCGCGAAACTTGTTGATGAGGAAGCCTTGCACCATCTTTCTGTCTTGTGCAGACAAAACCGTGTGGGTTCCAACGAGGCTCGCGATCACTCCTCCCCGGTCAATATCACCTACCAGAATAACGGGGACATTGGCTTTTGTGGCAAAGCCCATATTGGCGATATCGCCGTCGCGCAAATTCGTCTCGGCGGGACTTCCCGCCCCCTCCACCAGAACTAGCTCTGCTTCCGACGCCAGTTGCGCGTAGCTCGACAGAACCGCGCCGAGCAGCTCTGTCTTTCGACTTTGGTATTCCGCCGCCTCTGCCACCCCCCACACTTTGCCATGGACGATGATCTGAGCGCCCGTATCACTTTGAGGTTTGAGCAGAACCGGGTTCATGTGGACGCTTGGGGTGGCACCACACGCCAATGCCTGAAGCCACTGAGCGCGCCCGATTTCACCGCCCTCGCTCGTAACCGCTGCATTGTTGGACATGTTTTGTGGTTTGAACGGGCGGACGGTGAGACCTCGTCGTACATAGGCCCGGGCAAGCCCCGCAACCAGAACGGACTTTCCCACATCTGACCCTGTGCCCTGAAGCATGAGCGCGGCTGTCATCAGCTCTCGCTCAGCCGTTTGTCCACCACCACGTCACCACGATCATCCCGTCGCACGGTTACACGGTAGACAGCGGCCAGATTTTCATCACTCAGCACTTCGCCTGGTGGCCCTGACGCGACAATGGCGCCCTCGTGCATTAAGTACAGCCTGTCACAGTAGCGCCCTGCCAGATTGAGATCGTGGAGGACCACACAGACAGCGGTTCCCTTCCCCGCCGCACTTTTCAGCGCTTCCATGGTGGTGAGTTGGTGATAGGGGTCGAGGGAGGCCGTTGGCTCGTCGACCAACAGGACGGTCGCTTCCACCGCTAAAACCCGCGCAAGCAACACGCGGCTGCGCTCCCCGCCGGACAATTCGTTCACCGGACGGTCTGCAAAAGACATCGTATCGGTTGCGTGCAAGGCCAAGTCTACTGCTTTGTCGTCAGCCGCGCTCAAGTCCATCCATGTTGTCCGGTGCGGGACGCGGCCAAGAGCGACCAGCCGCCTGGCCGTGAGAGGCCAAGCTACATTTTGTCCCTGTGGCAAATAGGCAATGTCACGCGCATGCGCATGAACCGGATCGGATGTTATGTCGGTCCCATCCAGCATGACCTGCCCCCCGCCGATCGGTGCAAGCCGCAACATGGCGCGCAACAGGCTGGTTTTCCCAGCGCCATTGGGCCCAATGAAGCCCACCATCTCGCCTATGCCAATCCGCACAGAGGCATCGCGAACTGCCGCGTGATCACCGAGCGAAACGTGGATGTTGCGTGTTTCAATCATCGCATGCTCCGCCGTGTGTAGATGATCAACCACAAGAAGAAAGGCGCACCCAGCAAGGCCGTGACGACGCCTAGCTTCAATTCTGTCTCGCCGGGAAGAACCCGCACACCAATATCGGCGAGCACCAAAAGGAGAGCGCCCGCAAAAGCGCTGGGGACTAACAGACGCCCCGGGTCGTGACCGACAAAGGGCCGCACAAGATGAGGGGCCACCAGCCCGACAAACCCGATGGCGCCACTGACTGCGACGCTGCCGCCTACGCTGAGCGCTGCGCCAAAGATGATCTGCAAGCGCAACCGTCGCAGATCAACGCCGAGCGAAGCTGCTGCATCCTCCCCCAGGCTCAACGCTGGGAGAGAGCCCCGCGCGGCAATGAGCAGCGCCCACCCGACGACCATAAATGGCCCCGCGAGGAATAATTCCGTGTAGCTCCGGTTTGCAAGAGAGCCCAGCAGCCAGAGGATAATGTCGTTCAGAGAAAATGGATTGTCCGACAGGTTCATCGCCAGAGATGTCAACGCCGCTGCAAGACTTGAAATCGCAACGCCTGCGAGGATAAGTGTCAAAATACTGGCATCCTTGCCGGCGAGCCAGACAAGGATAAGCATGGCAGTTATGGAAAACCCTATCGCAAAAACAGGAATGGCGATGGCGGCCATGGCGGCGAAGCCATAATAGATGGCAACGACCGCCCCCAGTCCGGCACTTGCCGAGATGCCGATGACGCTGGGGTCCGCAAGCGGATTGCGCAGGAGGCCTTGAATGGCTGCCCCCGCCAGTCCCAAAGAACCACCAACCATCGCTCCCAGCAGAATGCGCGGCAGGCGGATTTCCTGAACGATAAAGACATGCCGCTCATCCCCAACGCCACCGAGCGCCCACAGGACGTCCGCAACCCCAAGCGGGGCATATCCCAGGAACAGGGCGGCGCCCATGGTGAAGACAAGTAGCGAGGCAAGTGTGATGGCTGCGCCGTATTTCTGGTCAGACAAGGTCAATAGTCAATGCCCCGTTTGGCTTTTATACCCGCCTCAAAAGGATGTCTGATCGGGGTCATTTCTGTAATGAGGTCAGCTTTGTCCCGCAGCAAGTCTTTCGCGTCGCGCCCTGTGACCATCACGCTGGTGCGCTCATGTCGTGCCATAATCCCCTCAAGCACGTCTTCCACAAGAAGATAATCATACCGCAACACGATGTTGAGTTCATCCAGGACAACAAGGTCATACTCGCCTGACGCCAGCATCTCTCGGGAAATCTCCCAGGCAGCCTTTGAGGCTGCGATGTCTTGCTCCCGGTCCTGCGTGTCCCATGTGAATCCCTGCCCCATTGTGTGCCAGGTCACAAGATCAGGGAAACGTTGAAAGAACTGCCGTTCGCCGGTTTTCCAATTGCCCTTCACATATTGCACAACACCGACTTTATGCCCCCACCCCAGCGCGCGAATAACCGTGCCGAAAGCGGAGGTGGATTTACCTTTACCATCGCCGGTGATGAGTAGAAACAGGCCTCGCTCTGCACTCTTTTTGGTCGCCATTTTTTCACGGTGTGCTGATTGCACATTTTTCATCGCTTCCGTGTGTTCCGCATTTTCCGTCTTCGTGTTCATGTCACTTCTCCCAACTTTCTAACGCGTTTTGAAGCCGATGCCATTCTAGATCGTTGCCGGGCAATCCCATCCGCAACCAGTCTGGTTGATCTGTAAAACATCGGACGAAAATACCATGATCGGCCAGATGAGATGCCAGATGCTGAGCGTTCGGGGTTGTGAAGAGCTGAAAAAGAGCGGTGCCCACCACCATTCCTTCAACCCTCTCCGCCATAAGGTCGCGGAGCTGCACCACATCTGACATAAGTCTCTGTCTCGTCTCAGCAATCCATGAACCATCGGCGTAGGCCTGCGCGCCGATGACCAGTGCCGGTGTGGCCACACTCCAGGGGCCCAAGAGATCACCGTATCGTTTGCCGATGGACGCAGGGGCAATGAGAAAACCCAATCGAAGCCCCGCCAGCCCAAAAAACTTGCCGAAAGAGCGCAGCACAATCAGACCGCCGTCACTGACGTGTTTTGCCACGCTTTGCCCGGGTGCCGCATCCACAAAGGCTTCATCCACAACTAGCCAGCCGTTCTTGTGCGCCTGACGCTTTTGCAGAGCCCGCAGAGCATCGCAGCCAAAAACATGTCCATCAGGATTGTTGGGATTGGTCAGCACAATAATGTCGGCGTCCATGTCGACAATCTGTGACGCTGTCGCCCGTGTCACCTTATGCCCAGCCTGCCGCCAGCAGAGTTCGTGTTCGCCGTAGGTTGGCGCAAGAATTGCGACGTGACACTTCTTAAACAGAGTGGGCAACACAGAAATGGCGGATTGCGATCCAGGTATCACGCGCACCAAATCACGGTCAGCCTCAGCGTAGGCCGCAAATGCTGCGACACAGCTATCATAGTCGGCGCGCCCTGGCAGGCGTGCCATCGCCTGCATGTCCAATGTCGCGGGATAAGGAACAGGGTTGATCCCGGTGCTCAGGTCAATCGATGGGCGTGGCGCGTCTGGGTTTCGTGACGCGAACGCCTGAAGATCCCCGCCATGTGAAAGACCGTTCATTGGGCGACCCCCGCCACAACACCCGCCCCTATCAGAAGGGCTATGACGATCACCATGGCAATCTTGTAGAAGGTCAGCGCACGCTCAATGTCAGACACTCCAAGGTCTGTGCGCCCCTCTCCCAGCCAGGCCTCTGCCATGACGGCCCCAGCCCCATAGGTTCTCGGGCCTCCCAGACGGCACTCCAGAGCACCTGCCATGGCGGCTTCCGGCCAACCGGCATTGGGAGAAAGGTGATGGCGTGCATCCCGCCACATGGCGCGAGAGGCCAGCGACGCCTTCCCCCACACCAGAGCGGCCACAACAAAGAGAAACCCTGTCAATCGCGCAGGAACCAGGTTCAGAAAATCATCCAGCCTCGCGGCCGACTTTCCAAACCACAAATGTCGATCACTGCGATGCCCGATCAGACTGTCGGCTGTGTTGACGGCTTTGTAGATCGCAATACCGGGCAGTCCTGCGACAAGTCCCCAAAACAGCGGCGCCACCACACCGTCAGAAGTATTTTCCGCAAGGCTTTCGATTGCAGCACGGCTGATGTCCTGTTCACCCAAGGCCTCGGTATTACGCCCCACAATGAGAGAGATTTTTTTACGCCCCGCCGCCAACCCACCGATGCGGAGAGACTGAGCCACATCTGACACATGATCGTAAAGGCTGCGACCCGCCAGAAGTGTCGCGCAGAATACCAATTCAATCCCCCAGCCAAAGGGCACTTGGTGACTGAGCACGACCACACCCACCGCAACAGCCCCGACAAGACCGATGAGGACCAGCAGCGTCAGAAGACCAAACACAAAATCAGCAAACGGTTTTTTGCTCTGCGAATTGAATGTGCGGTCACACAATGTGATGAAACGACCCATCCACGAGACCGGATGGCCGATCAGACGGAAGAGTGATTGGGGATAGCCCAGTGCGCCCTCGACGAGGAACGCTCCTACCAGCAACCAAATTATTGTTGGTTCCGTACACATGGATCATTCACCCGGCATGCTGCGAGGTGCCCGCGTGAGAGAGCGCCGCGTTTCTGCAATTGCTTCAATCGCGTCAATGACAAACCAGGCTGCACAGGCGAGCTGGCGGCTGGGTATGAAAGTGACCGGCAGGCGCGCCATCTGCCTCTGCAAAAAATAGTGCTGAGAGAGAGACCAATTGTCCAAGCGCCGGGAACGCAGATCGAAAAACCCCGCCACGATGATATCTGGAGGAGCAAGTGCGAGCGCCTCCAGACGTATAGGATGCCAGGGAGAATTTCCGAGGTCTGCCGATACATTTGTCACACCGGCTGCGGTCAAAACCTCATGCACGAAAGTACCGCGCCCCGAGGTTGTGCCCGAGGGGGTCACGTAAAGTGCCGCAGGGAGCGGCTCGGTCCCTTTGCTCCTCGCCGCTACGATACGGGCAAGTCGTGCATCCATTGCCTCGGCCAGAGATGTCGCACGTTCCCGTTTTCCCATTGCAGCGCCAACCCGCAACAGGTTTTCGCGCGTCTCCTCCAAGGTCACCGCAAAGGAAATCTGAATGACCGGCACCCCAAAGCGCTCCAGGAGAGTACCCGCCCCATAGCCACCGCCCCACTGGCGGACGACCAGATCCGGCGCCAACAGCAAAACCTCTTCTGCTGTTGGTCTGATTTTTGGAAGGCCTGCCGCTTTTTCCGCAAAGTAGGAAAACTCGGTCTCGGCACTTGGCGAGACGCCGACAATGTCGTCCCTGTCAGCCAGGGCAAGGACGTACTGGTCGGCACAGAAATCAAGAGAAGCAACCGTCTGGGCAGCCGCCTGACCTGCGGACACGCCACAGGCCAGGAGCCAAAATGCCAGAGCGGATGCGCTCTTCATCATCCCCTCACGCGGATCCCGACGAACCCGGAGAGACCAGGAGTGCCGAAGCCCAGAATATCCTGGTACTGCTCATCGAACAGGTTTTCAACACGCCCAAACAATTCAACCTCATCGGTTAGCTGATAGGCACTGCGAAGATCAACCCTGATCCAGTCAGCAACCAATCCATTATTGTCCGTTTCGTCATCATTGTAAGTCACTGAGCCCCCGACGGTCAGCTTTTCCAGGGGCCGGGTGATGATGTTAAGCGATGCGAGGTTTGCCGGCACACGCACCAACTGGCTGCCCGTTGCCAGGTCTGTTGCTGTTTGATGGGTGAAATTCGCGCTGACATCAACCCAATCAAGTGGCCTTGCGGTCGCAATGAACTCCCATCCGCTGGTTTCAACCCGATCTAGGTTTTCATATCCGCCGATCCCAAAGGAGAAGTTGATCTGGTTGGTGACGTCCTGCTCGTAATAGTTCACCTGCAGGTCGTATTTGCCGTTGTCAAAGGACTGTTCGATCCCAGCGTCCCAACCCTGGGATTCTTCCGGCTTCAGATTTGGGTTCGGCGCTGTCGCCCCACAACAGAAGAACGTCAGCTGGAACGGCGTTGGTGATTTAAAACCCTCACCCCACGAGGCACGGAAAACTGTTCCGGTCTCGGCAAGTGAATAGGCCCCCGTGAAACGCAATGTGGTCACACCACCGGTGGCTTCATGATCGTCATACCGGATACCGCCAATGAGCGACAGACCCTCAATTGGCAACACCTGAACCTGCCCAAAAATGCTGTCGGTGCGGATGGAAGACTGATCACGAATTTCTGTGTCTTCGGTTTTCAGCCCAACGATTGCATTCCAGTAGTTCGACATGGAAACTTCGCCGAGATATTCGAACGCTGTGCGCAAACCGGTTGTGCTGAATGACCGGACGCCGTTGGACTCATTGTCCCGATCGATCATCGTATGGCTTGCGGTCAGGCTGTTTTCAAGCTGTCCTTCGAAAGTGCTCAGATACACAGTGCCTGAGGTCTGAAGTTCGCGCGTATGCCCAACTCGGTCTCCATCACCGCCAACGCCACCACTTGCATCAAATTCATTGCGGCTGTCGGAATAGCGCAAGCTCCCTTCGACACGAAGGATCTCCGTCAGATTGGACCCGACATTGGCGCCAACCGTGTAGTTGCGATATCCATCTTCTTCGATGTTCCCATCATTCTCGTCGGCCTTGGAAATACCGTTGGTGCTGATGCCGCTCAGCGAGACGCGGTAATCCGTCTCACCTTCTTTACCGGCAACAGTGATGCCCGACCTCAGCGTGTTGAAAGATCCTGCTTCAACAAAGCCGCTGACGGCAAAGGGGCCCGTTGCGCGCTTCGTGATAATGTTGACCACACCCCCAATAGCCTGGGAGCCATAGAGCGTGCTTTGCGGGCCGCGCAATACTTCGATCCGTTCAATGTCGTTCGGGTCGAGAGTAGCGAAGTTAAAACCGGCGCCGGGGCTCGCGGGGTCGTTGACCACCACGCCATCAATCAGCACCAACGTCTGGTCAGACGCCGCCCCGCGAATACGTATGGAGGCCGATCCACCGAATGGACCGTTCTGACTGACAGTTATGCCTGGCAGCGAGCGAAGCGCATCGACGGTAAAGCTGTACTGGCGCTCTTCGATTTCCTTAGCCGTAAGCACAGAGATCGAACTCCCAACCTGTGCGGTTGAAATTTCTGTGCGTGTCGCCGTGACCACAATATCGGGTGCCCGTTCCGCCGCATGCAGCGGAGAAACCAGAACAATTGAGGAGATAGCGCTGAGTAAAATATATCTTGATCGTGACATCACAACATCCTTTGAAACTGAAGGACGCTGACACGTATCCACGCGACGTTGCATGGAGCACGGGGCAACCGTCCTTCACCAAAACAATATTGTCGTCACTGCGTGAACCGCTCCTTGGGGCTTACCCGGCCCGGGACGGACGACTTGATGGCAGGTTTCCTGGCTTCGTGGATTGTCATTCTTCGCCGGTCTTCCCAAGGCATTGTTTGCGCCTCAGTGACCATGAGTGACGAAGAACTCCCCACTAACAGTTGCGGGTACAGCTTCGGTTTTGAACCGAATTCCCTTTTATCCCCGTTTGACCGGGGCACCATCGAAAGTGGGTTTAGCCCAAATGGAGGAGTGTCACAAGCGCAATAGGTGTGGCCTAGCGAGAGAACAGCACCTTGCTGGCATCAATCCGGTCTTGCCAGCCTTGGCGCACAAGTTCGGGTTCGTCATGGTTTTCAACGGGATAGCCGATGCACAGATAGGCAATAAATTGCCAATTCTCACCCGCATTCAAATCTTCGCTGAGCACCTGTGGATCAAGAATGGATACCCAGCCAACGCCAACACCTCGCGCTCGTGCGGCCAACCACAACGTGTAGATCGCGCAAACTGTCGAGTAGGCAAGTGTCTCGGGCATGGTTCGACGCCCAAGACCGGACCCGGCATCTGTCTCGGTATCAGCAAACACGGCAAGATGAATGGGTGCTTCCCGCAGGCCTGCCAGTTTCAAGCTGGCATAGAGGTTTGCTTTAGTTCCCTTGTAGGTCGCGGCAGCAAGCCCGTTCTCCCGTTCAAAGTTGCTGGCCACTTTTTCCCTGATGCTCGGCGTTTCGATATTGAGAAAACGCCAGGGCTGTGCGTTGCCCACACTGGGCGCAAGGCAAGCTCGTTCGATCAACGTTTCGAGCAGGCCCTTCTCCAAGGGATCTTTCCGAAAATGCCGAACGTCTCGCCGCCAGACAAACAAGCGATCAAGATCAGTCGAAAATTTCTCAGTAGGGAGAAAACCGTCGCTCATCGTGGGGGCTCCTTCAAGTGACCGTGGGTTTGCCCCGCCGACATTGCACCTTAGCGCTCTCCCGGTCGATAGCTCTCCGCAATATTTGGTTCAAGGTCTGCCCAATCCAATAAAACGGGGGTCAGTCTTTCTTCTGCAAAAATCGGTGTCTGGTCATCAAAATGGGACGAGGCTCGGTCCATCGTCGCCGAGCCAAACTGATGAATGCTCTGGGAGTTGATCTCTCCATCATTGTCCCACTCGACAAGCATTATGTATGTATCGCCCCCGACCGCATGAAGCTTCCCGTCGTCGGTCGCCTCACCATAGACCGCCCGCAAAGTGTCAGGCCCGCCTTGGATGGGCAAATCGACATCTCCCCTGATAATCCGGTTGACCTCACCCCAGGTCGGATCCAGGCGTCCGTAGTTGGTTTTCAATGTGGCGATCACCTCTTGCAGCGTCTCCATTGCGTCGGGTGGTTCCGTGCCCCTCAACCGTGCACGCACAACTGGCTCTCCCATCAAGACGCCGAGTGCCGCACCCCTGTTCTCCAAGTCGGTATGGCGATCCCAGGTACGCAAGATGGACTGAGCTTCTTCCATGTCCGCGTCACCTACTGGATCAATCGCGACGATCTCAGCGATCAATGCAGCCAATTCGCTGTCGCCGGAATAGGCATTGTCGAATTTGTAGGCCAGAAACTCGTCCGCGCTGATCGCTTCATCTGTTCCAAAAAGTTCCAGCGCGCGGTAGGCGCGGTTTGTCATCTGGGTTTCGATCCCCATGGATGCAGGGAAGTCTGCCGGATCCAAATCATCTTCCGGGGCGGTTGCTCTAAATGGCGTGCTGTTCGCCTCGGTTATAAAACCGGCTGCAGGATTAAGCAGGAGAGGTGTCTGCTCAAATGGCAGGTACTCCGTCCAGATGAGATCAGACCTGTCGCCGGGCAGATATTTCTGCCAATCCACCCCGTCGCGCCGTGCGGGCATTTGACCATTGTAGAGGAGCGCAATATTGCCCTGCGCATCGCCGTAGATGTAGTTGATGGAGGGCAATGCCTGGATTGCCATGGCGGCGAGCCACTCTTCCAGGTTTTCTGCCATGTTCATGGCAAAGCGTTGGTCGAGGTGACGCACTTCGCCCATACCGGCATAACGAATGGCATACACGCCATGGGGTTGGCGGACCACGGGCCCGTGAGCAGAATATTCCACATCCTGTGTGAACGTCCACCAGAACGGACCCCAAAGACGGACCTTGATATCAACCTGGGTTTTTTCAAAATCACGCCAGGTGCCGTCCAGCAAATATTGATCCGCATTGTCCGGGTTTACGGTCAGGACATACACATCCACCAGATCGGGCTTATTGACAGTCGAAGCCCACCCCAGGTGACGGTTGTGCCCATGCAACATGAGCGGAGACCCCGGAAAGACACCGCCCGCGACATCCCAGCCCTCTTCGCTTTTGAGCCGTACTTCGTACCAGGCGACGGGACCCGAATAGGGTTGGTGGGAGTTCACCAAGAGGCGTGTCTTGCCATCCGTTGACCGTGACGGTGCAACCGCAATCCCGTTAGACCCGGCATGAGCGAAGGCTTCGTCCACCACCAGAAACGCATTGTCCGGGCCTGTGGAAATTTCACGGCGGCGCTCAGGTTCAAACAATTCCATGAGCGTCGCCTGCAGGCCGTAGAAGAAAGGGGCTTTGAAAGTAAAGCCGGCGACAACATCGCGACCGGTCATTGGCAACAGGCCTGGCTCCACTTCGTCTGGATGAAGGGCACCATAATAATTCACGCCATCTGCGTAAGCTTCGGCAAGCCCCCTTGTCTCTGGCGTGATGTCGGTTTCATAACGTGCATCAACGGCCTCCCAAACACGGAGCAGATGCACAAGATAGTCCGTCACCGCAGCATCCGGACCCTTGATAGCTGCCAGTTGACCCCGGGTGGCAATCGCCACTTCCTGAATGGTCGCGAAATCATCTTCGGAGTGCGCGAATGCCAAACCGAAAGCGACGTCTGGATTTGTCTTACCGTAAATGTGCGGCACGCCGAGGCCATCCCGGTGGATGGTCACACCATAATCAGAGGCTTTGGCAATCAGCGGGGCGAGATCAACCGCCGCCGGGGCTTCTGCAGCCGCCCTTATCAACACAACAGAAACGGTTACAAAAATTACCAGGCCCAACAGGCCTGCAATGATCGTCGACGCTAAACGCATAAATACCCCCTGCGCGCCTTCACGAAACTGGCGCGTTTAAACCCGGAGGCAGTTCACCCGACCAGAAGGCCAAGCGCAAGCATTCGTTTGTCTAAACGGCTGCCGCCAGATAGCAGGCTTGATTGATCGCACGCTTGGCGTCCAGTTCGAGCGCTTCGTAGGCGCCCCCGATAAGGCTGACCGGTTGCTCCGATTGCTTCAACTCATCATAGAGAGTGCGCAGAGGCTCCTGCCCTGCGCAGATCACAATCGTGTCAACATCAAGGGTTTCTGGCTCGTTGTGGATCAGGACATGAAGTCCGTCATCGTCGATCCTCAAATAGTCGATCCCGTTGATCATTTTAACCCCCCGGCGTGCGAGCGTCAGGCGATGGGTCCATCCGGTCGTGCGCCCCAGGCCACGCCCAACCGGCGTTTCCTTGCGCTGCATCAGCGTCACTTCCCGGTCTGACTTTGCAACAACGGGCTCAACCCCCGTCACGCCGCCTCGAGGGTGGTTCTTGAAATCCACGCCCCATTCTTTCGCAAAAATATCAATGTCGAGGGCGGCAGATTTCCCCTTATGGGTGATGAGCTCGGCAACATCAAAGCCAATGCCCCCTGCGCCCATGATGGCAACCTTCTGGCCCACCTCAGCCTTGCCCGAAATAACATCCACGTAGCGCACAACTTTGGGGTGATCGATCCCCTCAATGTCCGGTGTTCTGGGCTTAATGCCTGTCGCTATAACGATTTCGTCGAAACCCTCGTTCTTCAACATACCGGTGGTCACCCGCGTGTTGAGCCGCAGATCGATCTTGTGGGTCTCAATCATCTTGTTGAAATAACGGATTGTCTCGTAAAACTCTTCCTTGCCCGGAATGCGCTTGGCCAGATTGAACTGACCGCCAATTTCGGATGATGCTTCATAAAGCACCACGTGATGCCCCCGCTCTGCGGCCACACTGGCATAGCCAAGACCTGCAGGCCCGGCTCCCACTACGGCGATCCGTTTGGGCTTTGCCGCAGGCTCGTACTTCAGAAGTGTTTCGTGACRKSCRCNCSGRYWWWCCWGANAAYYCRCKWMSWGATNGCMGSCNRATKKMTGSTSWRSGCNSGYCNGGTTNNWGGCKATSCANNGGYWKWSAKKTSANTSCTYRYRMYCWYCGGSMGSCNKYYKKAYMRGCKYCSYRTYKGMRMGCAWGGGRMKSRYCATNARMCACAAKANMMSYRTMTCSCCTCTNANNMACCGNMWSRRMAACWTNGGNCRTGNWGAYGCSRWNRGRRGYSRYRRWSGSGMKYGTNRGMTCWYKRMGMMSRMKRCCRGTCRCKCTNSGKSAAGGNSWRCGCNSKSCWCNCRKKGWTGCRAKCRTNWSSYRCMGSKSAWWSGKRYCANSTRRAWTKYGTGNWCNYGATRYWKWYGSYRCRTYTYKCRMGTTCYKYRKSKWGRMKSWSAACNWTSATNYSWWGMCRTGNSMACCNSTGNCWSCMTSTCNRKGRCRKYGMTCCGNMANATGMCMWKWMRSKCANTSSMYSRCYGNYASCRSSAWCWCNGGYGCNCARMKTSGMSMGRRAACYGSATSCGKTKNTKCGNMRKMTMCRSMMMRYCYGYCWGNWYMGYMAGTNSRYWWYSKCAMSSAGWWMWSYASTSRGGMGATNNCCYGMAGWGNSRMTGRYKWYMACGMCGTNSATWGNSCRYTWCMTTGNNSCSSGCRMMSCRCANMWKRMCGMMWTCAKCNNGAGCNTNNRYKKYWSKMTGCNSASMYSAKCYASTKMATKRRGAACNTGNYKCGNCARCNWMGASRRYGCACGNSAGANNRRGCYRSMSTTSTNSWSATRCNMYKRCMASSRSSYCMGKSYGCANWMATCWSYMKGCNASAWWWYGMCMKCMKWAKCNGCNYCWYKCAYGGYKTSSSTRRYRAWYYWKTGKCGKSMRKSSTCTTCGGCATTGCTGAGTTTCGCGCCCAAACCACCTTCTTCGTTTGGTGATATGCCCCCGGTGATGATCATGCCCACGCCGCCGCGCGCACGTTCTGCAAAATAGGCCGCCATGCGAATGTGACCGTCAGCCAGTTCCTCAAGCCCCGTATGCATGGACCCCATAAGGGCGCGGTTTTTTATGCGTGTGAAACCCAGATCGAGGGGTTCGAAAAGATGGGGATAGCGGTCCAGGCCAGACATGAGCGTTCCTCTCCAGGTGGTTTATGTAGAGATGAGCCACTTAACTGTGTGTAGCAACGCACATCTGTGCGCACAGGCTTTCCGTTCGTGCACATGACGGCGTCAGAATAAACGACACCTTGAAAATCTTTGGACGACGCAACGTCATCCCCTCCGCCATTTTATCCGAGCAACAGGTCTGCCAGTTTCGCGCGATGATAAATAGCATCGCCGAACTGGTTTTCGCACCAAAGCGAGCGACGACGATATAGCTGTGCATCACAGTCATAGGTGAAACCGAAGCCGCCATGGAACTGAATGGACCGGTCCGCTGCAAACGACAATGCGTCCCCGGCTTGGGTTTTCGCCATGCGCGTCGCGATCTCCCCCTCACCCTGTTGAGTGAAATTGTGCGCAGCACTGTAGAGGTGCGATCGCGCGTGCTCATAAGAAACATGCGCATCAACGATGGGATGCTTCAGCGCCTGGTAAGACCCGATATATTTGCCAAACTGTTTGCGCGTCTTTAGATATTCCACCGTGTAGTCAATGACACTCACTGTCCCGCCACACATCTCTGCTGACAGAAGCAGGTTTGCGCAGAGGTGCAAATGGGCAAGTGTCTCTTCCACCTTTGCGCCATCCAAAAATGCGTCTTCCTTGACGGTAATGCCATCCAGCGTCACCTGATAGGAACGGCGGGTTTCATCAATAATGATCTCCCGGCGCAGCGCATCATCGGAAACGGCAGAGCGCTCAAGAGCGACGAGAGCCGGGGCTCCATCACGCATCACGCTGACGATTATCCACGCGGCGGCGGCGGCATTTTCCACGAATGTCTTTCGACCACTTAAGACATATCCGTCATCTTCGCGCGTCGCCGTACATTCGATATGGCTCAGGTCCCAATCAGCGTGAGGCTCGCTGAACGCGAGTGTGGCAATGGCGCCTGCACACAGGTCCGGCAACAACTTGGCCTGTTGCTCCTCGGTACCCGCAAGCACGAGAGCCTGGGCTGCCAACGTTGTGCTGACGAACGGTCCGGCCATCAACGCCCGGCCCATCTGCTCAACAACGGGCACGACTTCAGCAAGGCCGAGGCCGATGCCCCCAAACTCCTCAGGCACCGCGATGGCGAGCCATCCCAGCTCTGCCATTTCGGTCCAGATCGCTGGGTCATAACCCAGTTCGTCGGTCAGGAGCGCGCGCACTTTTTCGACAGGCGACTTGTCCCGGCAAAACGCGGTTGCCACGTCAAGAAGTTGGGCTTGCTCTTCGCTGAAGCCGATGGTTGCCTTATTCGACATTTTCTTTTTCCTCGTTACCTAGGCTTTGGGGTTTCATAGGCTTTAGTTTTCAGCGGCTCTTTGGGAGCCCAAGAACATGTTCACCGATAATGTTGTGCTGGATTTGCGACGTGCCACCACCGATGGTTGCGGAAAACGCATTGAGATATCCACGCTGCCACAGGCCTTCATCATAAGCATCCGGTTCACCCACATAATAGGCGCCACGTTGCCCCTGCAAGGTCATGGCAAACTCGTTGAGACGCCGCACAAACTCCGTGGACATCAACTTGGCGCACAAAGGCAATGATGCAGGTTTATCCTGCACCAAAGGCTGAATGTGGCCCCGGCGCGAATTGAGCTGTAAGCCTCGCGCCTCGGTCAATAATTGCACCAGCTTTTCCCGGATGATCGGATCATCAAGTGCCGGTTTGCCGCCCCGCATTGCCTTGCGGGCGAGATCCAGAATTTCGAAAGGATCCGATGCGCGCATGACATAGCCACCAGCCTGCCCCCCTTTGACGCCCCGTTCGTATTCCAGCGTCCGCATGGCGACACGCCAGCCCTCGCCCGGTTCTCCCATGATGCAGTCTGCGGGAATGCGGGCGTCCGTGAAGAACGTCTGGGTAAACCCATACTCGCCAGTCAGTTTGCGGATGGGAACTGTTTCAACACCCGCCACCCGCATGGGGGCGAGGAAGAAACTAAGTCCTGCATATTTGTTGGGTGCGTCCGGGTTTGTTCTGGCAAGAAGGATCATGTATTTTGCGTAATTGCCTTGGGTGGTCCAGATTTTAGACCCGTTCAGCACCCACTCGTCACCATCCAGCACAGCTTTTGTCTGGGCGTTGCCCAGATCAGATCCATTTTCCGGTTCCGAAAACCCCTGGCACCAAATGTCTTCGGCAGACAGAATGCCTTTGATGTAGCGCTTGCGATCCTCTTCCGTGCCCATGTCGAGGATCAGCGGCCCTGCCCAGTTGAGCCCGATGGCGTTCAGCAGGATAGGTCCGTTGTGGCGCGCCATTTCCTGTGTCGCAATGTCCTGAAACTTCTGGTCAAGCCCGCCCCCGCCATATTCCTTTGGCCAGGTGGCGCCGAGATAGCCCGCATCGTACACCTTGTTCTGCCAGTCGCGCAGAAAATCAAACTGTTCTTCCGTGCCCACTTCCATGAATGTAAGCGGCAGCATGAAGTCTGGATTGGCATTGGTGTTTTCCTGAAACCACGCACTCGCCTCTTTGCGGTACTCGTCCAGTTCCTTTTCGCTGATCGTGCTCATGTGTCTGTCCCTGCCATTCCAAATGTCGCAATACTTGTCACACTAAATACCGAGTTGGCGTGCCGCGAGGTCACGCATAATTTCTTCTGATCCACCACCAATAGCGTTCACACGCACTTCGCGGTAGATGCGCTCCACGCGACATCCGCGCATATAGGCGGCTCCGCCCATGATCTGCATGGCCTCGCGGGCGCAATATTCCATCGTCAATGTCGCCTGCACCTTCAGCATTGAAAGATCGGCGACGGGGGTTTCCCCATCTTGTACCCGAACCACACACTGCTCAAGGTAGGCTTGGGTGGCGGCGATTTTTCGGGCCATCTCTGCAAATTTGTGGCGGATCACTTGATGATCGGCAAGGCGTTTTCCGAATGTGTGTCGGTCGCGTGCCCAGGCAAGCGCATCCTCAAAACAGACCCGCGCAAAAGCATTCGCACCCGCTGCCATGGCAATCCGCTCATTGTTGAAATTGAGCATGATGCCGATGAAGCCCTTGCCCTCATCACCAATCCGATTTTCCACAGGAACGCGCACGTCATCAAAATACAATGCAGCGGTGTCAGACGCCCACCAGCCCTGCTTTTTGAGAGGCGTGCGGGTAAAGCCTTCCATGCCACGTTCGATGAGAAGRAGGGAGATRCCYCCGTGGCCTTCGCCMCCSGTCCGCACCGCRAGCGTTACAAAATCTGCGCGCATGCCSCCGGTGATGAACATTTTGGARCCRTTCACAACGTAATGGTCGCCATCCAGCACGGCYCGYGTCTTGATGTTRGCCACATCTGAGCCGCCYGACGGCTCKGTAATRCCCARAGCATGAACCTTYTCGCCRCTCAACACYTGYGGCGCGACGCGCTGTTTCATTTCYTCTGACCCGATYGCCAGRATSGGCGGCAGGCCAATRCCATGYACCAGCAGGCTWGCATTGATGCCRCCYGCGCCCATGCGYGCCARYTCTTCATTRGTGACAATCGAATACATCGGGTCATCRACSGGCGTGCCGCCAAACTCTTCCGGGAATCCCAACCCTAGAAGGCCGATTTCCGCCGCCTTCTTGTAAAGCTCKCGRGGRAAYTCRCCTGCCTCTTCCCATTCGTCGACATGGGGCATCATTTCYGYTTCGACAAATTTGCGCAGYGTYGCKCGCCACGCGTCATGGTCTTGCGTGTAGAGGGAGCTGCGATAGCGATTGTCGAAATCGACRGGGCTGGCACCSCCTTCAAATTTTTGAGCCATAAGACAACCTCTTAAAGTTCAATGGCGCGCTTGAAAGCCGGACGYTCGATGAGCCCTGCATAATAGCGCTCCGTATTGGGCTTRAAGCCATCYCGCATCCCCAGCGTGTCTGCCARRTAAAGCGCGTAGCCCACACAAATRTCAGCAATGGTGAACCGGCCCGCRCAGAGATACTCCCTGTCGCTGGTCACCCGCTCCACGGATTTCAGACGGGAAAAGAACCATTGCGTGTAATCGTCTGCCGCCTGCTTGATGCGGCGCTCTTCTGGTTCCAGTTGCGTATAACGCAGCACGATGGTCTGCGGAAAGGTGAGGGTCGCATCGCTGCGATGCAGCCAGTTGAGGTAGATGCCATAATCCGCATCGCCCGGCTTCAACCCAATGTCCGTGGGCCCATGCGTGTCGACCAGGTATTGCGAAATCCCGGTCGACTCTGTCATTTCGACATCACCATCAATGAAGTAGGGAACGGTGCCGATAGGGTTCAGGTCCGTGTATCCCTCCCGCATGAACCGGGGTGGGAACGGCATGGACTCCAATTCATAATCCAGACCCATTTCTTCAAGTGTCCAGAGCGGTCGGACAGAGCGCGCGTCCTTACAGTGATAAAGTTTCATCGAACGTCCCTACCTTATGCGTCTTCTTTTTCTTCAACGGTGATGTCGATCATCAACTCGTCCGTGGGAACCTGTTGTCCCGCTTCCACATAGACCTCTGCGACGATGCCATCGGCATCTGCCAGAATTTCGTGCTGCATTTTCATGGCTTCCAGCACCGCAAGCTTTTGGCCTCGCGTTACCTGATCTCCAGGTTTGACCAACACTTCCAATAATTGACCATGCATGGGAGCGACAACCCGGCCACTGCCGGTCGCGTCCTCCGTGTCCCCCGCCAACCCTATGAGATCGTCAAAGGTCCAGGTCCGCCCATCAATGGCAAGATGGAACCCGCCCTCACTGGCCTGTTGATATCGCACGAGGTGCTGCATATTCTCGACTTCGACATTGGCGATGCCACCGTCATTTGAGAGCAGGATGACATCAAGCGTCTCCTCACCTCCCGACACAACATATCTACTGCGATCCACCGGGGTTATGAACAGATCAAAAAGAGTTTCTCCAAAGGCATATTGCTTGCGCGAAGCGAGCTGGCTGGCGTTTGTCCAGTTGCGAAGAGGCGCCGCGACGCGGAGACTTGCAGCCATTGTCTGCTCGCAGGACATTTCGATCTCCAGGACGGCAGCAACGGCGGCATCCGCAAAAGACGGCACTGTGCCACCAAGTCCTGTTTCTCCGAACTCCTCTTCGATGAAGGCAGTGGTCGCAAGGCCGTCCGCAAACCGTTTGCGTGACAGGCAGTCGATCAAGAAGGCCTTGTTGGTTTTGGGGCCAAACAACACCGTATCCTTCAGCGCTTCAGACAGTCGRCGCTGRGCAATTTCRCGGGTCTCTCCATAGGCGATRATCTTGGCCAACATCGGATCATAGAAAGGCGAAACCTCCCCACCCGTGGTAATGCCATCATCGACACGGATACCTGCCCCGGAGGCTGGCACCCACAGATCGACAGGACCGGTTGCTGGCAGGAAATCCTGCCCCGGGTCTTCGGCATAGAGCCGCACCTCAATGGCGTGCCCCGACAGAGTGATGTCATCCTGTGAGAGGCTCAGCGGTTCGCCTTGCGCGACTTTGATTTGCAGAGCCACGAGGTCCAGCCCGGTAATGCATTCCGTCACAGGATGCTCCACCTGGAGCCGCGTGTTCATTTCCAGAAAATAGAAGTGACCTGCCTCGTCGAGCAAAAACTCAACCGTTCCGGCACCTCGATAGGAAATGTCCTTCGCTGCATTGACAGCAGCGGCACCCATTTCCTTGCGGAGCGCCTCTGTCATAATCGGACAGGGGGCTTCTTCAATAACTTTCTGATGGCGGCGCTGAACAGAGCAATCCCGCTCTCCCAGATGAATGGTATTACCATCCATATCTGCAAAGACCTGTACCTCAACATGGCGCGGGCGCACGATGGCCTTTTCCAGAATGAGCTCGCCTGAGCCAAATGCGTTTTCCGCTTCCGAGCGCGCACTCCCCAGGGCGTTGGAAAGATCTGCCGCCTGCGCCACGAGACGCATGCCGCGTCCGCCACCACCCGCAGCGGCTTTCACCATCACCGGATAGCCGATCTTCTCGGCCTCTGCGACGAACACCGCTTCGGACTGATCCTCGCCTTCGTATCCCGGCACACACGGCACGCCTGCGGCAATCATGCGTCGCTTGGCTTCCGCCTTATTGCCCATCAACACAATCTGCTCAGCCGTTGGGCCGATAAAGACCAGACCTGCCTTTTCACATGCGCGCGCAAAATCTGCATTCTCGCTCAAAAAGCCGTAACCTGGATGAATGGCCTCTGCGCTACTCTCCCGGGCCGCCTTCAAAATCGCATCGCCCAGAAGGTAAGACTCGCCCACTGGGGAAGGTCCTATATGCACAGCTTCATCGGCGAGCTTTACATGCGGTGCGGCCGCATCGGCATCGGAGTACACGGCGATGGTGCGATATCCGAGCGCGTGCGCTGTGCGTATGACGCGACAGGCGATCTCACCCCGGTTGGCTATCAAAATACTATTGAAACGCGTCATTGTTTGCTCACGCCTCTTTCTCTGCCCAACGGGGCTTTCGTTTTTCAATGAAAGCGGTAACGCCCTCTTTGCCCTCGTCGCTCAACATGCAAGATGCAAAACCCTCTGCCGCAAAGTCGAGGGCTTCTGCTCGGGGACGCCGTGTTGTCTCGAACACAATGGCCTTGGTGACGGCGTTGGCGCCGGGTGCGCAACCTGAAATTTGTTCCAAGACCTCGTCACACATACGCTCCATATCAGCGGCATCGTCGGCCACCATATGGCCAATGCCCAGTCGCACGGCCTCATCCCCTTTGAAGCGGGCTCCCGTTAGCATAAGCCTGCGCGCCGTGGTTAGCCCCACGCGCTCTGTGACGAAAGGAGCGATTTGCGCAGGGGGGATGCCAAGACTGGTTTCACTCAACCGGAATTTTGTGTCTTTGGTCACAATCGTCACATCGCCCACACATGCGAGGCCCAGGCCGCCGCCAATAGCAACGCCTTCAACCAACATAATCACCACTTGGGGTTGCTCGTTGAGCTTGATCATGAGATCGCCAAAGGTGCGGTTGCCGCGCGCGATTTCTTTTGGGTCACCACCGCCCTGCAGGCCGGACTTAAAACCTTTGATGTCGCCCCCGGCACAAAATATCCCACCCTTGCCACGCAGGATGATGGTGCGGATGGAACGATCATCGCGAATGCTGTTGAGGGTCGCGCTCAACTCTTCAACCAATTCACCTGTCAACGCATTGCGCGCTTCCGGGCGATTAAACCAGAGCCTGAGAACACTTCCGTCGCGCTCTTGAAGCAGCGCGGATGTCTGAGTGGGGTTCGTCATTATTTCGTTCTTCTCCAACTCACATGCGGGCAATGCCGAAACTGTTTGGACGCACAGTGCGATTGCGTGCCTCCCAAACAGTTGCGAGCAAAAAGCCCAGCGTGTTGCGGGTGTCGCGGGGGTCGATCATGCCATCGTCCATCAGGTGACCTGATGTGTAGAACGCGTCCGATTGCCCATCAAAATGCTGGGTGAGAAACGCCTCTTGTTTTCCCAGCGCGTCTTCATCGGGCTCGGTCCCACGAGCTTCTGCCTGTCCGCGCGCCACCATGGACATGGTTTTGGCTGCCTGCTCGCCTCCCATCACACCCATGCGGGCATTGGGGAAGGTGTAGAGGAAGTCCGGATCAAAACCACGGCCACACATGCCGTAATTGCCAGCCCCAAAGCTCGCCCCTGTCATCAATGTGATGCGCGGCACTTCAAGGTTCTGCATTGCCTGGATCATTTTCGATCCATGCTTGATCATGCCCGCCTGCTCTGACTGAGTACCAACAATGTAACCAGTGGTGTTTTGCATGAAGACAACCGGAATGTCGGACTGATCGCAAAGCTGCAAGAACTGCGCAGCTTTGGTGGCGCCTTGGGGATCAATGGGCCCGTTATTGCCGACGATGCCGCAGGCCTGCCCGAAAATTTCAGCCTGCAAGCATACGGTCGAGACGCCATAGCTTGGCTTGAAATCGAGAAAGTCTGAACGGTCGACAACACGTGCTACAAGCTCGCGCATGTCGTAGGGAATGCGGTAGTCGATGGGGATCACACCCGCGATCTCGTCGGGATCATACTCAGGTTCGCCAAAGGTCTTTAGTGTGCTTGGCAAGCAGCTATCATTCCATTGCAGGCGCTTGACGACTTCACGACATATCTGGACGCCGTGCCCGTCATCGTCGGCCAGATATTCCGCAAGGCCGGAAACTGATGCGTGCATCTCCGCACCGCCAAGTTCTTCCTCTGTGGCAATTTCGCCCGTCGCTGCCTTGAGCAAAGGGGGGCCCGCAAGGAAGGCACGTCCCCGCCCTTTGACCGCAACAACATAATCGCTCAGGCCCGGCATATAGGCCCCGCCCGCAGTTGAAGAGCCGTGCAGGATGGAAATAACAGGAATACCCGCTTTGGAAAGTTTCGCCAGATTGCCGAACAGGCGCCCGCCTTCGGCGAACCCTTCCACTGTGTAATTGAGCAGGTCGCCGCCGGCACTTTCAACCAGATGGATGAAGGGGAGTTTCTGCTCCAGCGAAATTTGTTCGGCGCGACGAATACGGTAGCCACCCCCGCTGGTCATGGCACCGGCGCGGATGCCGCTATCATCGACCACGATCATGCAGCGCACGCCGGCGATGAAACCAATCCCCGAAATTACTGTCGCGCCCGGGATCGACTTTTCCGGATCGGGCGTGTCCTGCAGGTAGCCCGCCAGATTGCCGATCACCATGAATGGCATGCCGGGATCCAGAAGCCGAGCAAGACGCTCGCGTGGCGTCAATTGACCACGTGCCTCAAAACGAGGTTTGCGTTTTTCCGATATTGCCGCACCACGGGCATTCAGCCCTTTCAGCTTATCGATAAGGGACAGCATCTCGGTTCGGTTTTTACCAAATGCCTCAGAGGTCGGATTGATCTTCGATGCAAAACGCGCCATCGGCTAGTTGTCCTCTTCCAGCACATTCAGATTGTCGCGGCTGGCCAGGGCCGCTGGAATTTTTATCGGGCATTCGAGAAGCAATTGGGAGTAGCCCTTTGCCTGCGGGTCATTGCGCAGGCTCGATACGCCACCGCCGCCCAACACATCATGCAGCAGGAAGTTGAGCGCATTCGGCGTGGGCATAACAAACCGGTCCACGCCCCCTTCCAGAAAGTGTGCGAAACGTTCCGTTACTTCGTTCACGGTCATGGCTTCGCAAATATAGGGGAAATACTCCGCCTTGCGCGCGATCACGCCAATGTTGGCTTTGTTTCCCTTGTCGCCACTGCGGGCCCAAGCAAGCGCCACCAAAGGAACTGCGACCAGATCACCTGCCATGTCGGCAACAGGTTCGTCAGGCCGTGTGAGATCCGCAGGCCGAAACAGAGTGCCCGGCGCGTCAACGAAGGACGCCGTGTCGCCTTCCACAGCGACTTCAATCGCCACTTTGTTCTTGGTGGTAGCGAATGAGAACAGTCGGGCAATCTGCATTGGTCGAGGACGACCACCTGCGAAACCAGACAGTCCCGGTGGGGTCGCGAGCCCCAACCCTGTCGCTTCTTTCAGCAGGATGGTGATACCGAGCGCATCACTGTGCTTCGCCGCCATTTTGACCACGACTTCCCGCGACACGTCAATGCGCCGCGCTGCACCATATTGGCTTTCAGCACCGATCACCTCGACACTGGTTTCTGTATATTCACCCAGGTTGAGACTGCGCAGCGTGCGGCCCGCGCGTTCAAATACTGCTTCGGAAAACCGCTCTGCTTTCCGGCTGGCATCCATTCCGTAGAAAGTCATGATGAGGCCACCGCGAAAGCCATCTGCGAAAGTCGCGCTGACCTTGTAGGTGTCAGGTGCTGCGGTGCCCACAGCGCCTGAAACATGGACCCGGTCATCTCCGACTTGCGCCACCTCAACGGTGGAAAAATCGCAAACCACATCTGGCAACATATACGCTTGCGGGTCCCCGATCTCATAGAGCATCTGCTCAGACACGGTGCCCACATTGACCACGCCGCCAGTGCCTTCAGGCTTGGTGCAGACAAAACTTCCGTCGGCGGAAATCTCTGCGATGGGATACCCAATGTCGGCAAGCCGGTCTATGACCTCTTCCCAGTCGGTGAAGTTGCCACCGGTTGCTTGTGGGCCACATTCCAGAATGTGTCCGGCCAGACTTCCCTGCGCCAGCCGGTCGAGGTCACCCGCATTCCAGCCGAATTCGTAGATGCAGGCGCCCAGGGTCACGGCACTATCGACACAACGCCCTGTGATTATGATGTCCGCACCCATGGAGAGCGCTTTAGCGATGGGAAAAGCCCCCAGATAAGCGTTGATGGACAGGATTTTCTCCGGGTCGGGAAAGGCCTCACCGGAAAACATTTCCGTTGGCCCCTCTTTCAGAAGCTCGGCCTTGCTGGCAATCAGATCATCGCCGGTCACAGTCGCGACTTTCAAATCCAGCCCCTGCTCTGCAATGAGCGCGCGAACGGCATCCGCACAGGCGTGAGGATTGACCCCGCCTGCGTTGGAAATGATCTTCACACCTTGTTTTGCAATCTCGCGAAGGGTCGACTTTAACGTGAGCGACACGAAGTCTGTGGCAAACCCCAGATCGGGCGATTTGGCCCGAGCGCGCGCCATGATCGACATGGTGATTTCGGCGAGATAGTCATAGACGATGTAGTCGAGCTTACCGTCGGCCAACAATTGCGGCGTCGCCATAGACGCGTCGCCCCAAAACCCGCTTGCCCCGCCAATGCGGACGACATTCTTTGCCATATCCAGTATCGCGCTCCCGCCGCCTGCCCGTTACCGCCATTTGTGGTGTTCGGGTTCTTTTCAATTCCATCACATGCCGATATAAATTGCAAACCGTGCGCTCTGTTTTTATACTGACGCAGCGGTAATAAGGCAGAACCTTTGGTCAAATGGAGAGCGCCGACCCCCATGTCCGATCCTGAAGCAAAACACCTCCCGACGCCCGACCGACAGTTGGGCAAACAGGAAGCGAAAAGTCTCAAAACACAGACCAGCATCTGTCAGGCGACAGTCGCCTGCCTGGTTGAACATGGATATGGGGAAACGACGATCTCGCGGGTCGTGCAAAAGGCAGACGTGTCCAACGGGGCTCTGCTTCATCATTTCCCATCCAAAGAACATCTGATGACGGCAACGGCTGAATACCTACTCAGCCGAACAAATAAAAAGCCGGAACGCCAGATCGCACCTGATGATGACGACAATCTGGTGGCGGGTGACCTGCTGACCAACTGGACCTACTTCATCAACACGCCGCACTACCGTGCGCTGCTGGAAATTCTCATCGCCTCTCGCACTGACAAGAAGTTGCGCGCGCAAATTGAAGACACGTTGCACGCTTACCATGCGCAGTCGGTCGATCACATGATGGCCACTTATGAGAGCGCCTCTGGTCGGGAGGAAGACGCCGAGCTCCTCCCTTGGATGAGTAATATCTTTTTTCGCGGCCTGTTGATCCAAGATCAATATTCCGCCGACCCGGAACAACAACGCCGCATGGTCGCGCGCTGGATCGAAATCGTGGCACCTCTGTTGAGGATACGGAAAAATTAGGAGCCCCAATGGCTCCTCACGACTCACAATTCAGGCGGCATCCGGCAGAAATCCGCGCTATTTCTCACATTCATGTAACTGTGTTACGTTGCGAACTGATAATTTGTCACTTTTGATGGTCGGATTGAAATGGAACATTTTGACGTTGTTGTCGTTGGTGCTGGTCTTTCAGGCATTGGCGCAGGATATCACCTGCAGAAACACTGCCCGAACAAGAGCTATGTCATCCTGGAAGGCCGGGAGAGCATCGGCGGAACCTGGGACATCTTTAAGTATCCCGGCATCCGCTCAGACTCGGATATGTACACGCTGGGATATTCATTCAAACCCTGGCGCGGGGCAAAGGCGATCGCAGATGCGCCCTCAATCATGAACTATCTTCATGAAGCGACAGATGAGTTTGGCATTAAGGAAAAAATCCGTTTTGGGTACCAGGTGCAAACCGCATCATGGTCAACCGAAGACGCTCTGTGGACGGTTGAAACCCAACATGGTCCTGACCAAGAGCCGGTGAAATTTACCTGCAACTTCTTGTTCATGTGCGCCGGCTATTACAGCTACAAGGGCGGCTACACACCCGACTTTAAGGGTATGGATAGTTTCAAAGGTCGGGTTGTCCATCCGCAAAAATGGACCGACGATATAGACTACAAAGACAAGAAGGTTGTTGTGATTGGCAGTGGGGCCACCGCCGTCACACTGATACCAGAAATTGCGAAACAATCTGCACACGTCACCATGCTGCAGCGGTCCCCTACTTACGTTGTCTCCCGCCCTGCAGAAGACAAGCTTGCCAACTGGCTTCGGGAGCATTTGCCCGCAAAACTTGCGTACGGCATTACCCGGTGGAAGAACGTTTTACTCGGCATGTATTTTTACAATCTGTGCCGCAAAAAACCGGAGTTTGTAAAAAAGCGATTGCTGGATGAAGTGCGCAAGGAACTGGGCCCCGACTTCGACGTCGATACGCATTTCAACCCACACTACAATCCGTGGGATCAACGTCTTTGCCTGGTACCCAATGGCGACATGTTCAAAGCTCTGAAAGACGGCAGCGCGTCCGTGGTCACCGACCATATTGATACCTTCACCGAGACCGGCATCCGGTTGAAGTCAGGTAAAGAGATCGAAGCGGATCTGATCGTCACTGCAACCGGGCTTCAACTCGAAGTGCTTGGCGGGCTCAAAGTGAATGTCGATGGCAAGCCCGTCGATTTCTCCAAGTCCATGACCTACAAGAGCATGATGTATTCCGATGTCCCCAACCTCGCATCGTCGTTTGGCTACACCAACGCTTCTTGGACGCTGAAATGCGATCTGACATGTGAGTATGTTGCGCGCATTCTTAATCACATGGACAAGAAGGGTGTGCGTCAATGCACTCCGCGGCTTCCTGATACGCCTCTGGAAACAGCCCCTTGGCTTGACCTCACGTCTGGGTATGTCTCGCGTGCCGAGAACATCCTGCCCAAACAGGGGACACAGGCACCTTGGAAACTCTATCAGAACTACGTTCTGGACATCGTGACGCTGGGATACGGCGCCATCGACGATGGTACGATGGAGTTTTCTAATCCTAAACCCGCACTTCAGAAAACGAAGGTTGCTGCCTAGCTTCTAAAGCTTGGAACACCACAATGACAAATGCCGTTGGCTCAGCGCCAGCGGCATTTTTTGTGCCCGACTCAACTAGTGCCCACCACCCAGGATACCTGTCTTCACAGAATAGTTGACCGCCAGTTCGTAATCCGGGTCGTCATCGGAATCCACCATCAACTGGCCCGCTCGTTTGAGCAGCTGATGGCAGTCGTGAGAGAGATGGCGTAGCTGAAGTGTTTTTCCACACGCCTCATATCTTCCGGCCAAAGCCTCAATCGCCTGAAGCGCGGACTGGTCCACAACACGGCTGTCCATAAAATCAACAACCACAAGGGCCGGATCATTCTGCGGATCAAAGATTTCGGTGAAGCCTTCTACGGACCCAAAAAACAGCGGTCCCTCAATTTCATAGACCTTCGCGCCCTCTGGAGTTGAACTGATCCTTGCCTGAATACGACTTGCATTGTTCCAAGCATAGGCCAGCGCCGACACAATCACGCCCACCACAACGGCGGTGGCGAGATCACTCATGACCGTGACGGCTGTTACAAGCACGATAACCAATGTGTCGGTTAAGGGAATGCGGCGCAGGATGGTCAAGCTCTGCCAGGCAAAGGTGCCGATCACCACCATGAACATCACGCCCACCAACGCTGCCAGCGGGATCTGTTCAATCATGCTGGAGGCAACCAAAATGAACGCCAACAAGAACAGCGCTGCCGAGATGCCCGAAAGACGAGTGCGTCCGCCAGACTTCACATTGATCATCGACTGACCAATCATGGCGCAGCCYCCCATGCCMCCGAAGAACCCSGTCACBGTGTTGGACACGCCCTGRGCAATACATTCKCGCGAYGCCCCGCCTCTCTTRCCGGTGATTTCACCSACCAGATTAAGGGTCAACAGGCTTTCGATCAGCCCRATGGCGGCCAGAATGAKCGCAAACGGGAAAATAATTTCCAGCGTYTCCAGAGTGAACGGCGCCATGGGAATGTGAAACTGAGGAAGTCCGCCTTTGATAGAGGCRAGGTCWCCRACCCGGGGCACRTCGATGCCAAARGCRATGACRAGGCCAGCRACAACRCCGATCCCGACCAGAGGMGCCGGGATGACATTTGTTATCTTYGGCATCACCCAGATGATCGCCATGGTGAGGGCRACMAGCCCCAGCATGATGACCAGTGGCCAYCCGGTCATCCAAACCTTGGCCCCCTCRATAGCTCCCTCAACAGCAGGAACCTGGAATTGGGTGAGCTGCGCCAGAAAGATGACGATCGCCAAGCCGTTGACGAAACCCAGCATGACGGGATGSGGAACAAGGCGGATGAACTTGCCCARGCGAAAGACCCCCGCCAGKATCTGCAATATCCCCATGAGCACCACGGTGGCAAACAGGTACTCCACGCCATGGCCGGCGACCAATGCCACCATGACAACAGCCAGTGCTCCGGTGGCACCTGAAATCATACCCGGACGTCCCCCGATCAGCGCCGTGATCAGCCCCACAATGAAAGCTGCGTAGAGCGCCACTAGCGGATGCACGCCCGCGACAAAGGCAAAAGCGACGGCTTCGGGCACCAATGCCAGTGCCACAGTGAGCCCAGAAAGCAGCTCGGTTTTCACGACACTCGGTGTGAAGGCCGTGAGATCCGAGCGTTTCCAATCGGGGATAGAAAGACGGTCAGCGAAAGCTGCCAGCATTGTTTTAGGCACGTTTTAAGGGTCCGTTCTGGGGGTACGTTTTCTGAATTTGGTAACCACGGGATGTTTTCGCACGTCTTAAAGCAAAAGACGCCGCAGCAACAGCTTTCATCCCGCAAACCCAAAGAACGGGCCTAATCCGCTAGGTTTTACGAACCTTTGAAATCGGGCGTGAGGCCATAGTCAACTCTCAGCAACGATTGTATTATCCCGCCGTTGGAAATAGACAACGATACGAAGAGACGAACCGAGCTTACGGAAAACCTTTCTCCCAATAATCACCGTCAATCCATGGCGAACTACCACAGCGGGCAAAATGACAAATAAGAAAATAGCACTCGTCACCGGCATTACCGGCCAAGATGGTTCGTACCTGGCGGAACTACTTTTGTCGAAAGGCTATGAAGTTCACGGTATCAAACGCCGCTCCTCCTCGTTCAACACTGCCCGCGTCGACCACCTCTACCAGGACCCCCTGGAGCAGGAGACCAATTTTTATCTCCACTATGGCGATTTGACCGATGCCACATCGCTTATCCGATTGGTTCAGGAAATCCGTCCTACTGAAATTTACAATCTTGGGGCGCAAAGTCATGTGCAGGTCAGCTTCGAGACACCGGAATATACTGCGGATACGGATGCGCTGGGGACCATGCGTCTTCTGGAGGCAATACGCATTTTGAAGCTGGAAAGCGAAACACGCTTTTATCAGGCATCAACATCAGAGCTTTATGGCAAAGTTCGGGAAACGCCGCAGTCGGAAACTACGCCCTTTTACCCCCGATCTCCCTACGCTGTGGCGAAACTCTATGCGTACTGGATTACAGTGAATTATCGCGAGGCGTATGGCATGCATGCTTCGAACGGTATTTTGTTCAATCATGAAGGTCCTCGGCGCGGGGAGACTTTCGTTACCCGGAAGATTTCGCGCGCAGTTGCCGCTATTCACCATGGACTTCAGCACAAACTCTTTCTTGGCAATATTGACGCCAAGCGCGACTGGGGGGATGCGCGCGACTTTGTGGAAGGCATGTGGCGCATTCTGCAACACGACGAAGGTGACGATTACGTATTGGCGACGGGTGAAACGCACACGGTGCGTGAGTTTGTTGAGCTGGCTTTTGCARAGACAGGTCGCAAGATCGAATGGCAAGGTCAGGGCGTTGACGAAAAAGGTCTGGATGCGGACAATGGTCAAACGTTGGTGGAAATTAGTCCTCGTTATTTCCGCCCGACTGAGGTGGAGGTCCTTGTCGGCAATCCCGCGAAGGCTCGCGAGCAACTCGGGTGGCAACACAAAATTTCCTTTCCAGAACTGGTGAAGGAAATGGTTGTGTCCGACCTCAAGGTCGTCCTCGAGGAACATGACCGGGTCCTACGACACGATTGATGTCCACATCTACTTTGCTCCGCTAAATAGAAGCTAGTAGGCGTTGGGATGGATCATTCCTCTGAATGGAGTGAGAAGAATAATCTTGAGGTCCATCCAAAGTGACCAGTGCTCTATGTAGAAGAGATCGTGCTCAATGCGCTTCTGCATGAGTTCCAACTCTTTCGTTTCACCACGGAACCCGTTGATCTGCGCCCATCCAGTGATGCCGGGTTTTACCTTATGCCTCTTGGAGTAGGAGTTGATCATGCTGGCATATTGCACATTGTGTGCAACAGCATGAGGGCGCGGTCCTACCAAGGACATTTCTCCCCTCGTCACATTGATAAGCTGCGGCAACTCATCAAGGCTTGTCCGCCTCAAGAAGCGGCCAACGCGGGTGATCCGATCATCGCCCCGTTTGGCCTGGACGACCTGCTGGCCATCTTCCTGGACACTCATTGTCCTGAATTTCAACACGAGAATGATTTCATGATTGAAACCATGCCGCCTTTGAACAAAGAACACGGGTCCTGATGAATCTATTTTGATCGCAAGAGCGATCAACGCCATTGCTGGCAACATGAACAGAAGAAAGAAAGCGCCTAGAACCCTGTCCTCGGCCGCCTTAACGAGGCGCGACCAATCGCTCAATGGAGGCGTCAAGAGAGTCGACATTCGAACGGCCCCTACCGCCTCGTCTCTGAGTTGACTGCTTTTGATATCAAATGTCTCAGGTGCCAAACGCACGTGGACAGGCAGTTCCGCAAGCCTCTCTGCCACACGCCATATTCTCTGCTCGTCTGAGCGCGGTAGCGCCAAAATGATATCGTCCACACGCTGCCGCTGCACATCCTCAATCAGGTCATCAAGCGTTCCCTGATTTGGAATGGAATAGGGTTCAGAGGTTTCCCAACCCGGCCCTAGATCATAAGCGCCAACAATACTGACAAGCTCACCTTCCGCCGTAAGACGATCAATCAACAGCCGCGCCTGTTCGCCGCAGCCAACAATGGCTATGTGACGCTGCACCGCCCCTTGTCGAGCAAGGTGTTGCAGAACGGTACCAATGACCGCCCGCACGAATAACAGCATGACTAGGGTGACAAAAAACCAAATAATTGCCCATCCACGGGAATAGGCGTCCGCTACCTTGACCAAAAAGGCAAGAGTTGCGAGCGACAAGAATACCAGTGTCCAAGAAGCTGCCAGACGTCCAATCCGCTCCCACCATCGAATAAGTCGCGGTAACGCGTAGAGCCCTTGCCGGCGAAACAGGGCAACACTGAAGACGGCACCCAGAAAAGATGCGGTCAGTGACAATTGCCAGCTGCCTGTTGCAAAAAAGGTAAAGTAGAACAGGTGCGCCACGCACCCAGCCGTGAAAATGGTCACCGCATCAGCTATCGATACGAAGTCAGCGATGACGCGGCTCGATAATCCCGGACGATTTCTAATTTCTGATCGTTCCGACGACCGACCTTTGATTTGCTCCGACACCGACATTTTCCCGCTACCCTGTCGCCTGAAATTTCCACCCCAAAATCAAGCCCACTGTATGGCGCTCACTTCTCCATATCATCTACTTTTAGTGATTTTGGTAAACACCCAGAAATGGTAAATGTGCCCAACAAATACTTATATACCAAAGTGCTGAAGTTGGGGTCATATCAGCCAGCTCAAACAAAACTCCCCGCAGCGGGGCGGGGAGTTTCCTCATTTTTCAGGCTGGGCTCAGGAACGGTTCCTCCGTTCTGAGACTGTTGTAACTGAAGCAGATCGTGCGGCAGGTGTCCTCATGCGGGATGGGTCGAGATTAACCCAAATATTTGGGTCGCCCTGAGACTGACGCATCACCCACTGGTAGGGCGCATTGCGCCAGCCAGCCACATCACGGGCCATATTGTCGAGKACGAATTCWCCYYTRTCCGTGRCYRCSACCARAACRGCATGACCTTCACCATTCCATTGCTTCGCCACGGTGATCAGGAGACTTGAGGTCGGCCATCCTTTTTCTATCAAAAGCTTCCGCTTCATCAGGGCATAGTCTTCGCAATCACCTGCATTGTTGGTTGGATATGCCCACCATTCATTTCGCTGGTACAGAACATCATCGCGCACAGAGCGCACCTGATCGTTGACCTGGGTATTAATCCCTGTCAAYTCCTGCCAACGRCSGGCYGTCARTTCAAATGGCTTGTCTGGATTTGACCCGGTGACCAGGTCATTGGTAGCTGGCTCCGGCACAACTGCGGTACGAGAGATACGCGCATTTTCGGAGGTCTGGTCGAATGACCCAGCTACGCGAAGGTTTTCCCTCACATCTGATCGGACGTTGACCAAGACGGCTCTGTCCGATCTCGGGCGTGGAATGACCGGCCCGCGCAACATCATCCCGCTTTCGTCCCATCCCAGCTCATCCGCTACAGGGGTAGAGCTCATAACAATAAGAGATGCGGAAGATACTGGTATCGCGACAGGTGCCGATAATGCCGCCAATACTGGCCTTGCTGCTGGCGAGACACATTCGGATGGAGACCGCCTGCAGAACACCAGATATCCCAGCGGTGCAACCACCTGCTGACCTACCCGCATGAACCCAACTGCGCTCGGCGTGCTGGCCGAATGCGATTGATATGAAACGCCAGATGTGGTCTGGCACCCAATCAAAGACAGCAACATGATCGATGCTGCAACTACACGATAYYTARWCATTACTTTTACCCTGGACTGTCGATCCTGAGCAAAAGCTACAATMTAGAAGTKTTTTTACTTYCYATATCTRTYGTTTGTTTTTCTATTTATTTGTYTTTATTTTAAACCAGGTTTGTATTTACTTATATTATACTTCTATTCAAATCTTCGGGGCCAGATTAACAAAATATACTCCTTAGAATCTCAGCATTTCTGCCGATTTTCGGTGAACTTCCGGGGGTTTGATGATAGGTGTGTGTGTTCACTTTGCGGCGTCTGCGCGCGACGGCAAATTTTTGCACATGAGGCAAGGGGCAAAAAAATTGATCGACATTCGGGCAACGCCCATTGAAGACGTCAAAATCATCACGCCCAAGCGTTTTTCAGATGATCGCGGGTACTTTGTTGAAACCTATAACGCGGCTCGTCTAGCAGAACACGGCATCAGCACGCACTTCATTCAGGACAATCAATCTCTTTCCAGAGAAGTTGGCACCGTGCGCGGACTGCATTTCCAAACACCACCCTTTGCACAGGCAAAACTTGTTCGTGTTGTCGCCGGAGCCATTCTCGATATTGCAGTGGACATACGGGAAGCATCTTCCACCTATGGACAATATGTAGCGGTGGAACTCAGCGCCGACGATGGGCGCCAGCTTTTTATCCCCACCGGATTTGCTCACGGCTTTTGCACTCTCGCCCCTGATACGGTGTTAACCTACAAAGTGGACGCCCACTATTCTGCAGCGCATGATGCTGGCATTATCTGGGATGATGGGGATATCGGGATCGCATGGCCAGCCGTCGCCAACACAGATTACTTGTCGCCGAAGGACAAGGTGTTGCCGAAGCTCGAAAGCATCGATAATCCGTTCTGACCCCCGAAAGGGCCGATCGGCCAGACGAATAGAGAAATACCGATGAGGATTTTAGTTACAGGCGGCGCTGGGTTCATCGGGTCTGCTGTGATCCGGCACTTGATCCAGCAAACTGATCACACTGTTCTGAACTTCGATGCACTGACCTATGCGGCAAACCTCCATTCTTTGTCGATGGTCGAAACTTCGCCGCGCTATACGTTCGTACATGGTGATATCTGCAATCGTTCACTGCTCGACGATACGCTGGCGCAATTCCGGCCTCATATTGTGATGCACCTGGCAGCTGAATCCCACGTGGACCGCTCAATCGACGGCCCGGCGGAATTCATCAGTACAAATATTGTCGGCACTTACACACTACTCGAAGCTGTGCGGGCCTATTGGTCGGGCCTCGCAGTCGCCGCAAAGGATGCCTTCAGGTTCCACCACATCTCGACTGATGAGGTCTATGGAAGCCTCGGACCGACTGGTGCATTCGAGGAAACAACACCATACGCGCCCAATTCGCCCTATTCCGCCAGCAAAGCATCGTCCGACCATCTAGTGCGCGCCTGGCACCACACATATGGATTGCCTGTTGTCACCAGCAACTGCTCCAACAATTACGGGCCTTATCAGTTCCCCGAAAAGCTGGTTCCATTAATGATCCTCAACGCACTTGGTGCGAAAGATCTTCCTATCTATGGGACCGGCGCCAATATTCGCGACTGGCTCTATGTTGATGACCACGCCAAAGGCCTCCTGTGTGTTGCCACCAAGGGAACACCCGGTGAGTGCTACAATATCGGCGGCAATGAAGAGCACACAAATATCAACGTGGTGAAACACATTTGTGGACTGATGGACAAAATGGCCCCGACGGACCAGGGGCCTCATGAGCGGCTTATCACCTATGTTACTGATCGGCCCGGGCATGACGCCCGCTATGCAATCAATGCATCGAAGATCGAACGTGAACTTGGCTGGCGCCCGGAGGAGAATTTTGACTCCGGCTTCAAAAAGACAGTCGAATGGTATCTCACTAATCAAGATTGGTGGCTGGCTATCCAAGCCGGTACTTACCAAGGTCAGAGATTGGGGCTGACTGCCGTCACATGAGCAAAGCTGAGGCAAAAAATATTCTTGTCATCGGGTGCCGGGGGCAGGTGGGGCAAGAGCTTTTGGCTCGTGCGCCTGCTCGTGGCTTCGCGGTGTCGGGCATGGGCCTGCCGGAGATTGACATAACCAATCCCGCGTCAGTCAGCCAAGCGGTGGAAGCCTGTTCGCCCGACCTCCTCATCAATGCTGCTGCCTATACCGCTGTCGATAAGGCGGAGAATGAGCCCGATTTGGCCCGAGCGGTCAACACACTCGGTCCTAAAAACCTGGCGCACGTCGCTGCGGAAGCAGACATCCCCCTCTTCCACATCTCAACGGATTATGTCTTCGACGGTGCCAAACACCTGCCTTACCTGGAAGACGATCCGATTGCGCCACTTGGTGTCTATGGTGTGACGAAGGCTGAAGGTGACGAGGCCGTTAGCGATGCTCTCCAGAAACATATTATTCTGCGAACAGCCTGGGTCTACAGCCCGTTCGGCGGAAACTTCGTCAAGACGATGCTTCGCCTTTCAGACACGCATGACGAGCTTCGCGTTGTCGACGACCAGCATGGATGCCCGACGGCTGCCAGCGACATTGCAGACGCGCTTCTTACCATTGCAGGGAGCTATTTTTCCGCGCCCACCGCCATGGAGAGAAGATGGGGCACTTATCATTTCTGCAATGGACCGACGACAACATGGTGCGGATTTGCAAAAGCGATCATTGAGGGGAAGACTGCTCGTGGCGGGCGTAGCGTACCTGTACACGCGATCACCACGGCCGACTACCCGACACCCGCTCGCCGCCCGGCCAGTTCCGTGCTTGGCTGCGACAAGATTGAGAAGGCCTTCGGCATCAAACCTCGAGTGTGGCAAGATGCACTTGAAGAGACACTGGACCGGCTAACCGCATTTTCCGAATCTATGTGAACTCCGGGAAAAAGGGGCCAAGAGTACGCTGAAAGTAGTCGCCGAATATCGATGGCGAAAAATGGTTTCAAGGCCTCTAATCGAAAGAGAAACAATGCGTCGGAAAATCGCTGTCCTAATTGACCTGATCTTAGCGCCGGTAACGTTCTTGGCAGCGCTTTACTTCAAGCTGTCACGGCGGAGAGGATTCGGGCGACGCCCCGCAAGTTCCGCGATTTTCCGGTTGCTTGGTGTCCTACCTATTTCCGATCACTATTATGAACCTTTGTTTATCAAGCCCTCAAAGGCGATATCACGCGCCCTTCCAGGTCTGGATCTGAATGAAAATGGTCAGCTGGAATTCCTCGAAAAACTCGTTTTTGCGGATGAGATAACCGATCTTAATTTTGATTTTTCAAACAATATGTATGCGTCCGGTGATGCAGATTTTCTCTTTCAAATGGTTCGTCATGCAAAGCCGAAACACGTTATCGAGATCGGCGCTGGCAAGAGCACTCAGATCATTCAATTAGCCAATGCGAAAGATAACCAAAACTGCGAACATATCTGCATAGAACCCTATGAAGCTTCTTGGCTCGAAAACATGCCCGTTACACTCATCCGGGAAAAAGTCGAAGATGTGGGCGTGGAAATTTTCGGCAGACTTGAGGCGAACGACATTCTGTTTATTGATTCTTCGCATATCATTCGACCAGGCGGTGATGTGTTGTTTAAGTTCTTAAGCCTACTCCCTACACTTGCTTCTGGTGTTCTGATTCATATCCATGACATTTTTACGCCATTCGATTATTCGGAGAAATGGCAGTGGCAAGACATGAGGCTCTGGAACGAACAGTACCTCCTGGAAGCATTCCTCTCTCACAATAGCGACTTTGAAGTCGTTGCTGCCCTGGCTTGGCTCAAACAAACGCACCCCGAACTCCTGTCACGTATATGCCCCATGATGGCGCCCCACCGGCAACCGGGCGCATTCTGGATTAGACGGAAATGAAAATTTTCTAAACAGCCACCACTCAATGCAGAAAATTGGTTAGGAACTTAAAAATGAAGGGGATCATTCTCGCAGGCGGCAGCGGAACACGGCTCTATCCCGTCACCCGCGCTGTGTCGAAGCAACTCCTGCCCGTCTATGACAAGCCGATGATCTATTACCCCCTCACGACGCTAATGCTTGCCGGCATCAAAGAGATACTGATCATCACAACACCCCACGACCAGCCGCTTTTCCAGGAGCTGCTGGGCGATGGAGAGACATGGGGTATCTCACTGTCTTATGCAATCCAGCCGAAACCGGAAGGACTGGCGCAGGCATTCACTATCGGTCGGAAATTTGTGGACGGCTCGCCTTGCGCCCTAGTGCTAGGCGATAATATTTTTTACGGAGCCGGGCTTTCCGAAAAGCTCAGACACGCTGCCCAATTGAGTGAGGGAGCCACTGTCTTCGGGTATTCGGTCAAGGACCCAGAGCGCTATGGCGTTGTTGAGTTTGACGAGGACGGCAATGCCATCAGTATTGAAGAGAAGCCCACTGTGCCGAAATCCAACTACGCTGTGACCGGGCTCTACTTCTATGATGCTAATGTTTGCGACATGGCAGCAGACGTAAGACCGAGCGCACGGGGCGAACTGGAAATCACGACTCTGAATGAAATGTATCTGAAAGCCGGGAAGCTTAATGTCGAACTGCTGGGCCGGGGTTACGCCTGGCTCGACACGGGAACCCATGACTCACTTCTGCAGGCCTCACATTTCGTACAGACCATTGAGGAGCGGCAAACCCTGAAGATCGGCTGCCCCGAAGAAATTGCTTTCCAGGCAGGCTATATTTCAAGGGACCAGATTTTGGCAATTGCAAAGAACTACGGAAAGAGCTCCTATGCTGATTATCTGGTACACCTTGTGGGTTAAAAAATAACACTCGCCGTGGATGTGAATTTGTTTTTGCGAATCTTTATGCGATTATGCACAAGGTTTCGCCGTCACATCCAACTGGTAGGCGTCTACTTAAATATGACTTGAACAGGTTATTCTCTCATTCCAACTGATGCATCGCAATGTCACTCTCCAATAGAATGATCGACAGCTCTCCAGAACAACACAGCTTTCAACGAAGCAGTGCGTCAAGCACGCGGCTGCCTATTGCACTGATCATTATTCCACTTTGTTTTCTCATTCCCGTCGATTTTTCTCTCTATATCGGCTCACTGCGGCTGAACGCATATCGGATCGGCTTTATCGTTTTCCTGCCGAGCATCGTCCATGCGCTCCTCATGTCGGGGCGGGTACAATTGCGTCTTTTTGACTGGGTGATCCTAGCGTACGCGTCTTGGCTGATGATTACCCTGATACATCACCTTGGGTTTGCAGAGGGCATTGAATCTGGAGGTGTTATCGCGTTGGAGACGGTGGCCGCCTACTTTGTCGCTCGGACGTTTTTGACCGATTACGACACCATCGTCCGTTTCATTCGATACCTCATCGTCCTTGCAACCATTGTTGCCATCATACTGATCATCGAAATGATTGCCGGGCAGAACCTGGTCAATCAGATATCGACAAGTATATTGGGAACAGCTGCAGCTAGGGGGGAAATCGGCAGATTTGGACTGGTTCGCGCTCTCGGCCCGTTCACTCATCCAATCCACGCCGGGATCATGGCCGGTGGCCTGTTCGCGTTTCATTGGGCACTTTGCCGATCCCAAATGAGGCGCTGGCTGCAAGCGGCCGTGTTGGGCGTGGGCGTGTTCGGTTCGATCTCATCCGGGCCGTTTCTCATGCTCCTCAGCCAGATGGCTCTTCTCCTTTATCAAAACATATCTAAACGCCTTTCCATGCCACGACCTTGGTATGTGCTAACCCTAGCAGCCATCGCCTTTATGGCTTTCTTGCAGATCGCATCCAACCGTGGAGCAGTGTTGTTTCTGGTGCAAAATCTTGCATTTAACGCCTGGAATGGCTTCTATCGCATTCTTCAATGGAATTTCGCGGGTGCGGAGGTTATGCGCAATCCACTATGGGGGATCGGTTTTGGCGAGTGGGCCCGCCCACGCTGGATGATGATGAACACATCAATCGACTCTTTCTGGCTCGCAACGTCTCTGCGGTATGGGCTGCCGAGCACCTTTCTCCTCATTGTTGCGATTGTTCTTATCTGGAGAGCGGTGATTCCCGCTCACAAGCAGCGCGTTAATGCTAACTTGCGATCCCTCAGCCTAAGCTGGTTCTTCGTGATGGCAACATGGATATTTGTCGGCATCACCGTTCACTTCTGGACGCAGACATATGTGTTCTTTTTCCTGGTGCTTGGCATGGGTGCCGCTATCGCGGAAATCCATCGAAAACCCAGTATACAAGGTCCGTGAACGCGGTCGCAGAACGAGCCCCTTTTGTGTGCAACCAACGCAACCACGCTGCCGGAAGATGCCATGACAGATGAAAAACGGACGGTTGGAGAACAACCTGTGCTTCGCATTCTTCTGCTCTGGCACTCGCTGCGATCCGGCAACCTTGGCGTGGGGGCATTGACGCTCGGTCACATCGAAATTCTGAAACGAGCCGCCGCCCAGGCAGGGCGCCACCTCGAAATTGACATCGCGGGCTGGGGTCGTGAACTTGATTACCGAAATGCATGCCCGGAACTCGGCATTCAGCTGCATGCTGGCAGGCGGGAGGTATTTTCTCCGTCGTCAGACTTAAACCGGATCATCTCGCAAGCAGACATCGTGCTGGACATAGGGTCTGGGGACAGTTTTTCCGACCTTTATGGTACGCGACGCTTCTGGGCTATGTCTCTTGTCCGCTTGCTGGTTTTGGTGCGGAGAAAACCATTCGTTTTTGCACCTCAAACTGTCGGGCCTTTCAAAAGGCGATATAACCGCTGGATGGCCCAATTACTGCTTCGGTGGAGTACTCATGTCTTTGCTAGGGACGGGCTTTCAACTCAGGCGCTACGGGATTTGGGCATTACCCAAAACGTCACAGAAGCAATTGATGTGGCGTTCCGGTTGCCGTTTCAGCGGACATCGGCCGTCGGGGATACGACAAAAATGAAAATTGGGATCAATATTTCGGCCCTTCTCCATCACGGTGGATACCAAGGCTCGAACCAGTTCGGACTGGCTGTGGACTATGTAGGGTTCTCTCGCCGCTTACTTTCGGAACTGTCCGATGATCCGAACCTGGAGGTTCATCTGATCCCGCACGTCGTTTCGACAGCATTTAAAGTCGAGGATGATTATCTTCTGGCGAGAACGTTGCACGACGAGTTCCCGAAGACAGTTTTACCTCCTGAGTTTCGCGACCCTATGGAGGCCAAATCCTATATATCGGGTCTGGACCTTTTGATTGGATCAAGGATGCACGCGACAATTGCTGCATTTTCTTCCGGCGTCCCTGTTTTGCCGCTTGCCTACAGCCGAAAGTTCAAAGGTTTGTTTGAGTCTCTTGGCTATTCCATGATTGCGGATCTGACACGGGAAAACGAAGATGAAATCATGAACCGCGTGTCTCATGCGTGCTCGCATCTGTCTGACCTAAAGGGGGCTGTCAAAGCAGGCAATGCGCTTGCCGACGAAAAACTGCTCACCTATGAGAACTATCTGACAGACTTCTTGCAAAAAATAAGCACCTGAGGACAGTAACGTGAACGTCGAGAAGATTGTCCGGTCCGGTCTGTGCAGCGGTTGTGGTCTATGCGCCGGGATTTTGGACGACGGCAAAATCAAGATGGAAATGTCGCCCGACGGGTTTTTGCGGCCCGTCGAGACAGCAGATATTACACGCGTCGAACAAGATGCCATTGAGGCGACCTGTCCCGGCATTACCCTTGCTCATGAGACGGCAAGCGATGTCCCCTACAATCCGGATTGGGGACCCATCATCACCTCGCGTGCTGGTTTTTCTAACGATCCGGAAATACGGCGGCTCGCCTCCTCGGGCGGGGCCTTGTCAGGCATTCTCCATTACCTTCTGGAATCGGGATCAGTCGACTTTGTCGTCCATGTCGGCATGTCGAAATCGACGCCTTTCAGAAACGAGCTTTTCGAGAGCCGGACACGCGAGGAAATCATCGAACGTGCAGGATCAAGGTATAGCCCCGCCGCACCGCTGATGAAGATCCGTCAGGCCTTGCAGTCGCCAGGCCGCTTCGCCGTGGTCGGGAAACCTTGTGATATTGCCGGGCTTAGGAATTACCTGCGACAAAACCCGACATTGAATGATCGGATACCAGCGCTTGTCTCTTTCTTCTGCGCCGGTGTGCCTAGCGAGGCGGGAACTCTTGACCTCCTTCGTGAACTTGGTGTCACTTCAGGAGATCTCGCCTCATTCAAATATCGCGGCGATGGCTGGCCGGGGTTTGCGACGGCGACATCACATGACGGCACAGTCCGGCGGATGGACTACGATACCTCATGGGGCACAATCCTCAATCGACATTTGCAGTTCCGGTGCAAGATTTGCCCCGATGGGACCGGCGAATTTGCCGACATTGTCTGTGCTGATGGCTGGCATATGGATAAAGAGGGCAATCCCGATTTCTCCGAACGAGAGGGGCGCAGCGTCATCCTGACACGGACCAAGAATGGGGAAAATATCGTGCAGGCAGCGATGAGCGGTGACTACATTCGGACCGAGCCACTTGACCTAAATCTACTGCCCGCCATGCAGCCCTTTCAGAAACGCCGCAAACAGCTGGCCCTTTCCCGCCTAGCCGCCCTGGTGGTTCTCCTGCGGCCGACCCCCCGTTTCAGAGGCCTGCGGCTTTGGCGCGCAGCGCTCAAGGGCGGCGTCACAGCGAATCTCCGTAGTTTTCTTGGCACATTCGTACGAATTACAGGAATTCGCAGATAGACTGCCATGAGTGTCAATGACTGGGCTGAAGCCAACCATTGGCGCGCATTGCGTCGGTTATTTTCTCCGAAAGCATGCTCGAACCTTCTGCATTCAAATGATCGTCATCGAAATACAGCGACGCCCCATTGAGTTGGGCTACGCAGCGGTCCGCTACATACGTATTGCAAAAAATCTCCTCAGGGCGAATTCGAATGAGATTGGGATGGTCGGGAAGAAGATCCAGTTGCTCTCGTGTATTTCTGGTTCGATCCCTAAAAACATCGAAGCTGGTCGAAAGGGATTCTTTACGGTCGACCTTGAACCAGATTTCTTTCGCGAGATGTACAGGAACGCGCCAACCTACTTCGGGGACAGGATAGACCAAGACGACCCGCTTACTATCTGTCAGCAGATCTTCTACGGTTCTTCGATAAAGTGCGCCAATCTGATCAATTCGTGTTGGGTCGGTGAGAAAATCCTCACCACTGCCAAGCGGGACAGCATAAATGGGTTCACCCATTTCCACCCTCCCTTCCTTATTGTCAAACGGCACCCCCTCAATATAGAGAGCCCATCGGGCAAATAGGACGATAACTTCGATTTCCCGGTCTGTGCTCAGTGTGTCAAAAACAGCATTGTTGAAGCGGGGACATTCATCGATCATATCGTTACGGCGATACCCTAAAGCAGGTGCACAACCCGCATAGGAAAAATATTTGAGAGAAATAGAGTCCTCGGCCAGACTACTCGCAAGTGCATCACTGAGCGCCATGGCATGACTGTCACCCCAAATCGCTGCAGTGCGTGGCAAAGAAGAATCCGAAATACACGCGTTGTCAGGCTCAATATATTTTCTATCGCTGGCAAAACATTGTTTCCATGAATCGGTAGAGAATGTTGGTTGTTCAATTAGTACCGCTGCCGCAGCAGGCAATCGCCTTGGGAAACCGTCTGATCGAATAGTGAGCGAACCGACACCTATGAGAACAATGGAAAACACAGCAGCAAAGAAAAAAATTGCTTTGCGCGAGAATACATTTCTCTTCCGGAAAGGCTGTTCAACAAATCTCCACGATAGATAAGCAAGGACAATGGACATGCCGCTGAGTATCAATAATTCACTATTGCTTAGGTCATCAAGACTTCGAATTCGCGCGAAGGCAAACAATGGCTGGTGCCACAGGTAAGCGCTATAGCTGACAAGCCCGAGCCCCACAACTGGCTTCAGGCGCAACCCCGCACCAACAAGAGTGTCACCATTTGCATAGCTGATGATAAGAGCAGCCCCAAGCACAGGCACAAGTGCGGAGACACCGGGGAACGGCACGGAGGCGTCGTAGATGAAAACTGGCGCCAGAATAAGAATGAGGCCCAGCGAGGAGAGCCCCTGCCGTAGGAAGATCGAACAGTCCCGGCGCGGAAGCGTAATCGCAAGAAGAGCGCCGACCCCAAGTTCCCAGGCGCGCGTCGGAAGTAGATAGAAGCTGGCAGCCGGATGAGTTCGCGACATCCATTCTGAAAGGAAAAGGCTCGCTATCACCGCGCAGAACAGAATGGCTGTGATCAATCCGCGTTCGGTTTTTCGCAGCATAAGCAAAAGAAGCGGAAACAGGACGTAGAATTGCTCCTCAACTGCGAGACTCCAAGTATGCAGAAGCGGCTTCAGCTCATTCGCTTCTGCAAAGTAATTTGTCTCTCGCCAGAAAAGAACATTAGAAGCATATAGATTTACGGCGACGAGACTCTGGCTGAAGCTTTCAAGCTCCTCAGGCAACATCCAAGCCCAAGCAAAGGGGAGCGTCACGACGCAAACAAAGAACAGCGCCGGTAGAATACGCCGAATTCGACGTTCATAAAAATGGACGATCGAGAACGTCCCACCAACTATGTCTCTATAAATGAGTCCGGTAATTAGGTAGCCACTAATTACAAAGAAAACATCAACTCCGACAAAGCCACCACTGAACACATCAAAACCAGCATGGAACAAAATCACAGGAAGGACAGCGAGCGCACGCAACCCGTCGATTTCAGGGCGGTAATTCATAGTGCCTTTGCTCCTTTTTGTCGGAAATGGAGCTCTGTCATAAACTCAGTGGTACCAGGCACACAGGCCCTTAAGCTTATGACAAAGCTCCTCCGTAGTTTTTTCGGCACGTTCATGCGCGTTCTTAGAAGAACAGCGATCAGGACTTTCGTCCATACAGACAGATTTGGGTCATGAACAAATGACGGGCACGCCCCCCCGTCATCCCATTGATCAGCCTGGCCTTACGCCCCATGGGCGTCAGTGGCTCGACTTTGTCCACGATCACACCGGCACCAACAAACATTTTTTCAAACGAAGAAGGCGTGAACCAGCGCAAATGCGTCGCGTCCATGACGCCGCTTTCCGCCAGTTCCCATTTCCCCTGAATAAGATTTCGGATGACTTTATGATGGCTGACGTTTGGCGAACTTGCCATGATGCACCCCTGCGGCTTGACTAGGGCAGCCAGGCGATCAACCGTCTGCCACGGGTCGCGCAGATGCTCGAGCACTTCGCTCATGATGAGAACGTCGAAGGTCGGCTCTGACCAAGGCAGCTCAATTGTTTCGACGTCACCCACGATCACTTCCGAGAGCCGCTCCCCCGCAGCCTCCGCCGCGCTCGTGGAAATATCCATACCGACATACCGCCCGCACTTGCCTTCCTGAAGGGCGTATTCTCCCGTGCCACCAGCGCCACAGCCCAGCTCAAGAATTACGGCCTTAGGGTCTGACGGCAGAGCATCAATGAAATCGCGCCGCACGCCAGAAAAATAGCGTGGGGGTTTCTCAGCATACTCGGTCGGCTCCATGTTGCTTCTCTTGCCTACACTCATGGCCGTTCATACCCCAACATGGTTGCAACCTCGCCTGGATCACGGCGCGGACGCCGCTCCAACTCCTCACGCCGGCGCTGCGCACGGGCACCGTCCCAACCCGCCAGCCGAAATTGCGTGCGCCATAGAGACCAGCCGGTCCTGGAAAGGATTGTCACCGTCGTGACGATAGGAAGACGGTGACTCCATTTTTTTTGAAGATATTTGTACGCCTGCACATATGCCCCGCTTAGAGACAATACAGGGACGCTGTTATGCACGACTGGGGCATGAACAACATAGACCCCCCGTCCTTTGTCGGCGGCGGCGAGAGCAATATCCGTCGCATAGAGATGGAACCCTGGAAGGTTTTCGTCGAAACGCAAACCCGAACGCCGGTTCACAACGATGACCAGCTCATCGATGGTCGTCACAGTGGCAGGGGCATCAAAGGCTTCACCCAGTTCCCGTTCAATACCCGACGACCATACGCGCCCGACATGTGACCCGTCCGGCCTGACACCATAAATACCGATGATGGCCCAGTTCGGATCCTTCTTCTCAATGGCAGCAATGCCCGCAAGAAGCTGCGCGTCCCAATTTTTCGGAAAATAGACGTCCTGATGGACAAGAACAACAATGTTCCCATCGGTCTCGTCGAGTCCGGCATTGTAGGCCGCAGCAGCGGATGAAAACCCGCGTTTGGCCACAAGTCTGTCCCGACAAGAGTGGAGAAGTGGCGAGGCGAGCAAATTCGCGTTCAGAACCTGCTCATTGTTCACGGCCGCTACAACATCAAAAGGTGGCCGTTTTGGCGACACTCCGTCGACATTGTTTGTTGATCGCTGGTCCGTCATTCCCACGTTCCCATATTTCGATCAAGAAACTGTTTCTGGTCATTCGACATTAAGGTGTCAGCTTCGGCTCGGATATGATCATCCGACCAATCCCACCATTTGATTGCCAAAAGCTTTGTGATCGTCTCATCGTCAAACCTTCTCCTTATTTCCTTCGCAGGGTTTCCCGCTGCAACGACATAAGGCCCCACATCTCTCGTGACCAGCGCATGAGCGCCTATCACCGCTCCATCGCTAATCGTTACACCGGAACAGATTGTCGCTCCACGGCCGATCCAAACATCATTTCCAATATTGATGTCACCGCGCGACCATTCRTGTCGGCTTCCAAGGTCCTGTCGCAAAAATTCCCCGAATGGGTAAGTCGAGATAAAATCTGTTCGATGCTCTCCGCCAAGCAAAATGCATACGTCAGCTGCAATCGAACAAAAATTTCCAATCTTGAGATTATTTTCCGGATTCCAGACCATGACTTTTGGCCGACCATAAGTCCATCGCCCAACCTCATAATTTTCGTAAGCGGGGTTCCCGCTCATCAGAATTGAGGGTTCTTGTCGACGGCGCAACGGCATCCCAATCACACGTGCAATTCTTTGGATCAACGTCATGGTCGGATCGCTTTTCCAATAAGACTCAGCATAACGTTTCGGCTGTCACGAGAAATTAGCAACATCGCTGCCACAGAGATCATCGTTATCAAAACCGCTGCCCCAACGCTCCCTGCTACCGTGATGTTTGCGAGTGGTTCGGCTAGGAAAATTGGCATTGAGCAGCATATCAAGAATATGATGAGAAGATCGGCACCCGCCGCCATATGCATATTTGATTTCATGTTCTGCCTCACAATTCCGGCGACGAAGGAAAACAACTCGCCCAGCGCCAACGAGGCGGCCAATCCAACAATACCAGCACCCATTTTTATGGCCACAAATCCGGCGACGACTCCAAGAATACGAACAAGATTCACAATCAGAACATTTTTCGTGTCCCCCCGGGCCAGTGAAGCAACAATTGGCCAGCCCCGTATAAATCGAACGCCTAAGCCTAGCACGAGCCACGGCACGAGCTGGATGGGTCCGGCATAGGCTGCACCAAAAATTAAAGTAACAAGATCGGCCCCTAGAATACCCAGCGGTAGAAACATTGCCAGGGCTGAGAGAAATACAAAGGTGCCGACCGAACGATACGCCACGACAAATTCACTTTGATCACTCTGCGCTTTCGACAGAACAGGTAGCGCCAGCGCCCCAACGACTTTTGTCACAACCAACATTGGTGACGAAATGAGCATTACAGCAACCGCATAGAGAGCCAGCTGTTCAACACCCAGCATGCCACCCACAAGAAACCGGTCCAGTTGCCCCGCGATGACGATGACGACGCCATTCAGCATCAATGGCCAGCCGAAAGTCATTGATCGCATGATAGCGACCTTTCCCCATGCCAGCCTGTAGGGTCGCTCTGCCTTATAATGAGCCCCAAGGGTCAGCATTAGGGACTGCGCCAGTATCGCGGCGAGCATGGCCCGATAGTCACCCAACCAGTACGCCGCGAAGATCGCCACAACAACACCCAAAAGCTGTCCCAACACAACAACATCTGTATCGGCACGAAATTTCAGATCGCGCTGAAAACGTTTGACGTCAAGATGCGCGAAACCACGCACAAGCGGCGCAATGGCCAGGCATTGAAATGTTGAGGTTGCCTCGGAGACGCTGAAGAATGTAGCGATGAAAGGAGCTACGGCGAAGAGCAACACCGATAAGATGATGCCTCGAATGATCATCAGAGAATGACACACTGCCTGCAAAGCAGGATCGTCGCCGTCCGATGCTTGAATGATCAATTTATCCCAGGCAGCATCGCTTGCCAATTCCAACACAGATAGCGTTGCAGCGATGGCTGCGGCGACGCCAAAGTCAAACGGACTGATTAACCGAGCAACGACAAAATTGCGGGCAATTCCCAGAAGTTGACCCGCACCTTGGCCTGCCAGAATGTAGAAGGCTCCAGCGCGTAATTGTTGTGCGCGGCTCATTTTATTGCCCGGCTTTCATTCGCTCACTGACCCTTCGACTACCGGCATAACTGGAAAATTTCGGCACCAAACTATCCCCGAAAAATACCCACAAGGCGACGGGTGATATATCCATACATATTTCCAATCCGCTGACGGTTGACCGCTGCTGCCCGGATCACGTGCAGGGGCAAAGTCACAAGCACGGTCAAAAGTGCGCCAACGCCAGCATTGGGACCTGCCTTCTCATATCCCGATCTATCGAGCACCTTCCCCGCGAAGGACTGAATGATCGAAATCTCCCGGCCCGACAGAATTTCACGCCACTTCTCCAGATAAGAATTCGTTATGCCGGTGTTCTTAGAGAATTTTACGAAAGAACTGTTCTGCATGGGGATATTGAGCATGCCCTCTTCAAACTCAATACTTAGCCAATCGCAAAGCGAGCGCACACTCGCGCTGCTGTCATTGACCACATCTTCATAGCGCAGCACCATCACGCGCTCGGCGCCAAATTGTCTCTGCGCCGCAAAAGCGGCATTGATAGCCGCCCGCCACAATAGCGTCGCAATGACGATGTTATAGGACAGGCGAGCGCGCTGTTCCTCTTCCTTGATCGCTTGCTTGAAACTTTCTTCCGAGTCAGTGTTTAAGCCGCCTTGGTTCTGCCAATCACGGTAAGAGGCGACCACCGCTCTGGGGTCGCGCACCATGCAGAGGACTTTGGCCTGCGGATACTTGGTTAGGATTTCCTTCAGCCGGAACACGTGCCGCGGGGTCTTTTCACCCCAGATATTTTTGTGCTGCCTGTCAGCCGTCAGGCGGCAATAGGCTTCAAAATAGGCATCGGCATCGATATCAGTCGACGACGCAGATGCCTGCTCGACCATCGCCTGATTTGAAATCGGGCTCTTCTGGGGATCGCCCTTCATCCCATAGGGCCGGTCATCCAGCGCCCGAAAATATTCGGTGGCATGACTTGCATTTTCTGACGTTAGGCGCACCCCCGGCTCAAAGCCTTTTCGGGTGCGTAGATCGTCAAAATAATGCGTTTCGCCAGCCAATGCGACGGCGGAATGGCTGTTTAAAACGGACCGCATCATCGCCGTCCCGGATCTGGAGGGTCCGACAACGAATACTGGCCCTTCCCAGCTATCCTGCTCACTTTTCTTCACAATCATCCTTCTCCGCCGACGGACAAATATTTGTAAACCCACATAATGCAATTAGAGTAGACAGCTCCATCCACCCCCATTGTGGGCATGTAACGCCGACTGGCTTTAGCACACATTGACCAATCTCTATATCGAGATGCAATACTTTAGTTAAAATCTATGTACCTGCGATTTCAACGCTGTATTACTTCCATTTCTATTGGAAAATGATCAGAATTTCCGTAGTCCTTTACAGTGGAGGATGAGAGTACAGCGAAATGTCGACTGACAAACAAATGATCGATACGGACAAAAGGAAAGAGCCAACCCACCCGTCGCGATGGCGTGGGGAAGGTGAAGCCGAAGCCGCTGCCCGCTTCTTCGTGAGCATTGAATAACCAAGTACGAAGCTCGCGATATCCGTCATTGTCTTGAGTCAGATTGAAATCACCAGCAACGATAATCGGCGCAGCCATACGGGAAACTTCCTCACTCAGACCAGCAATCAATTTCTGCTGCATCGCATCGCTACGGATCCCCTTCACCGAGTGAAGATTGCGCAGAACAATGTTGCCTTGCGGGGCTTTTACGACCGCTCGTTGAATTTTCCCCTCGGAGGGCTCTTCAAGTACAGGAAAACGGCTGACAATCATCAGATTAAGCCTGTCGTCAGTTGCAATGTATGTTGGTGCATCACCGTACATATTGGAAATTCTGGTAGCGAGAAGCTCCGGATCACGCACTTCCTGAAGGAAAATCAGATCCGCCTGATTGTGCAGGATGACCGCCGCGACAGCGTTCGTGTCCACGTTTCTAGTCATCAGATTGAAACTGACCACACGCAATACATTGTCAGTGGGTTCCATTTTCTGAACAAATCCGCCGAGGCCGCCTGTGAGCTGGCTCCCATAGGGCCCCAGAACCATCAGGCCCACCAACAGATAGGCAAGGCCCCAGTTTTTGGACCCGGCGGCGAAAAACCCGGCCCCGGCGATCAAAAGCCCCATGCTGATCCAGGGGGTCGCATAGTTGGCCCAGCGAACTGGTGTCAGAGTATCTCCCGTCAGCATCGACAGACCCCACCACAGGCCTACGAGCGCCAGGATGACCAGCATTAGGCCATTCCAGACACCCTTTCGTCGGGCTATCTTGCCGCCCATCAGCGGCATCCCCCTGCGCCAATGAAGTCACTGATCGTTGAGAGTAGATCCGGGCTCGCGTGGGGCGAGAGTTCAGGGGCGGCGGCGAGATCGTGCCGCCTGTCGAGGAGACGCCCAAGTGCATCCTCATCCCAGGCGATGTGGATGCCTGGCCGGTTTTCAAAATGCCGGGCGGTGGCCATCTGATGGTCGTTCCGATGCTCCCCTAGCGCGTGCTGCCTCGGCACAATCACAAGGGGTTTTGCCAACATGCCAGCACTCAGAATTGCCCCCATACCGGCGTGAGAGACGATAAGCTCCGCCTCCGCCTGCAATTTGGCAAAGCGGTCGGGCTCCAAATAAGTGTATCCTTCCAACGCGGTTAATACGTACTCACTCTCGCCTGTCTGTGCGACCACACGGACATCCCGATTATCGTTCGCCCACCTGTCCAGCGTTCCGATCAGCCGGTCAAAAGGGAACTGGGTTCCAACAGCTGCAAAAATCACAGGACCGACCCTCTGAACTCGGGTCCTGCCGGCGTAGCCAGATCAGGCCACTGCGTCAGCCACAGATCGGCGATGCGTCCAGCAAGTTTTCCAGACATGGACAGTTTTTCGGCATTGGCGATGCTGTCAAGCCAGATGGTTCGTGCACCGACAAGCCTGCCAAAAAAAAGRGCCGCCARGCCCGGYGCGGCACCMGTCGAAATAACAATATCGGGTCGGATTCGAATGACCATTGTGGCCAGTTGCAGGATCAYCCAGATAAGGCGGAGCGGTTCACTGCGAGACGCATCCTTCACAACGCGGCARGGGAYTGCGTCGAACTGTTCGCCAAGGCCTGTGATYGTCGTGACATAGATGACTTGATGCTTTTCCAAGGCAGGCTTGAGGCGCATCAATTGGAGCCAGTGCCCGCCACCAGAGGCGACGGCCAACACCTTTTGCTTTTGGAGCTCCTTCTTCCCAGCGACAGTTTTTTTTGTTTGCTCAACCATTGTATAAGCATCTCACTCTTAGCTCTGGTCATCCCATGTGCGAAGCATGTCGAGTAATCGTGCTACCCTAACCCAACCGGCATAGGTAATGGGCCTTTTTCGCCCTTTACGCTTTCCGGCATTATACCTGTCTTGGAGATCGCGTGTCGATGACATCGGAAGTGCAACCAACGGCAACAGAAGATTCCGGGACGCAATCTTCCAGACCCGAACTCAGTATCATTCTTGTCTCCTATAACACACGCGAGTTGACGTTGGAGGCCATTAGATCACTGCGGCGGGAGACGCACTCAGGTCTTTTCGAACTGATTGTTGTCGACAATGCCTCGTCCGACGGATCAGCTGAGGCGCTTGCCGCCGAATTTCCAGATATTGCCCTTCGGGCGACTGACAAGAATTTGGGCTTTGCGACTGCCAACAATATGGCAGCCGAGCATGCCAGGGGACGTTATCTTCTTCTGCTCAATCCCGACACTGTGGTTCTGAGTAATGCGGTTGGCCGTCTTCTCCAGTTTGCCAAGGACCACCCCTCCGCACGTCTATGGGGCGGGAGGACGCTCTTTGGTGACCAGACGCTCAACCCTTCATCATGCTGGAACCGCATGACGCTATGGTCCGTCTTCTGCCTCATGACGGGTTTGAAAGCCCTGCTCCCCAAGAGCCGTGTCTTCAATAGTGAAGCAATGGGTGATTGGGCCCGCGATGATGTCCGTGAAGTCGATATCATTTCGGGCTGCTTTCTCTTGATCGAAGCGGATCTGTGGAAAACTCTCGGCGGTTTCAACCTCGMCTACTTCATGTATGGCGAGGATGCAGACATCTGCCTGCGCGCCCGACTGGCGGGAGCTCGTCCGCTCATCTGTCCCGATGCACAGATTGTGCATTATGGCGGCGCGTCTGAGAAAATTCGATCGGACAAAATGGTCCGGCTTCTGACGGCAAAGATAACGCTGATGCGCCACCACTGGAGTACAATAACCCGGCTGCCGGGCTATCTCGTGTTCTGGGCTTTTCCCCTGCCGCGGATCATTGGATATGGTTTGGCTATGCTTCTTCGCAAGCGGACGAGCGACCGCGAAAACGCCCAAACCTGGCTTCGTATCTGGCAGTCGAGGGCTGACTGGCTGGGCGGGTATCCTTCTTTGGGACAAAAAAGCCAATGAAGACGATCTGGAGCATCGTCATTCCAACCTTTCACCGGCCTGATCTTCTGAGGGCCGCCATCGCATCGTGCTACGCACAAACACTCGAACAGGATCAGAAGTTGGAAATCATCATCGTGGACAATTCCAGCGATGGCGATGCCGCTACGGTATGCCGCTCTCTCGACCGAGGCCATCTCCGGTATGTCCACGAACCCCGGCCCGGCCTTGCCTTTGCCCGAAATCGGGGCATCGAGGAAGCCACAGGCGATTATCTTGCTTTTCTCGACGATGATGAAGAGGCCGAGACCGACTGGATAAATCAGCTTAGTACAGCGYTCCACGAAAGTGGTGCTGATATTGTCTGTGGGAAGGTTGTAGCAGCGTTGGAAACCCCTTCGATCAGTCACAACAAGTATGTGTCGGACTTTTATACTCGCAATATCAAACGACCAGCATTTGCCGATATCGGRGATATTCTCAACTATGTTGGRACCGGCAACTCTGCGTATCGCCGTGAGAAATGCTTTGGCGACGGCATTCGTGTCGATGGCCGCTACAATCACTTCGGCGGGGAGGATATCGAGCTTTTCCGCAGCTTGAAAAGCGCTGGTTGCCGATTTGCCTGGGCACCCGCTGCCCAGGTCCGCGAGTGGGTGTCAGATGCACGCGYAGGCCTGCCCTATCTCAGGGAGCGGCGGCGGASSCAGGGACAGCAGCGGGTCGATGGATTGTGGCGCATGGGCGCCGCCGGCCGTGTTCGGGTCCCGCTTTTCATGGCCGGTGGCGCGGTTCAAGCTACACTGCAAGCTGGGCTCTGCGTCTTCCATTGGTTGATCGGGCGCCGTGACCTTGCGCGCGAAGATGCAGTTGAAATTCAAGGTGGCCTTGGAAAAGTGCTCTGGGTCGGCGCATCACGCCAACGACGCTATGGAGTGGAGTCAGACCTATGATTGCGAGATGGTATTCCACTTTACGTCACCTGAGCTTTGAACAGGCGCTTCTCGGCGGGACAATTCTTCTGCTCGCATGGGCTCCTCTTCCTCTCGGCAGCAACCGTTTATGGTCTGAAAGCCTTCTGAGCCTCGGGGTGGCCCTTCTGCTGGTCGGTTGTACTGCCAACGCCTGGCGGAAAGGCGGCTTCGGCATTTCTCCCGATAGAATAGCGGTTCCCGCCGCTCTTTTCGGGGTGGCAATCGTATGGGTATTTGTGCAGTGGACACCGTACACACCGGCATTTCTCCATCACCCTATCTGGGCGATGGCCAGCGGTGCCCTTGAAACAGAAATTCCAGGAAGAATTACTGCAAATCCAGCTGCGACATTGACGTCCGCTGCGGGGCTCCTGGGCTACGCCGGCCTTTTCTGGGTTTCACTTCAACTGTCCGCCAGCCGGCGGCGCGCGCTGACCCTTGTCAAAGCGATTGCGCTCATCGGTGGATTCTACGCCTGGTATGGGATCGTCGCCTTTCTGTTGGGAAATTCAACCATTCTTATCTACGAGAAATGGGAATATCTAGATTCACTGACATCAACATTCGTCAATCGGAACAGTTTTGCAACCTATGCTGGGATTGGGTTGATCTGCAGCCTATCAGTTCTTCTCCGGTCAACGATGCCAATTTTTCATTCCTCTGCCCGTACTCGTGTGAAGCTATCGCAGGCAGCCGAGATCATTTTCAAAAATCACCTGATCTATCTGGTAGCCGGTATAGGCCTCTTTGCAGCCCTTATGCTGAGCGCGTCACGCGCAGGGATTGCTAGTAGTTTCCTTGGGCTCGGCGTCTTGATCGTACTAATGATCCGCTCCCAGCGGCTCGCGCGCCACCGTCTTATAAAAATTTCCAGCGTCACACTCGGCAGCTTTCTCCTTGCCGCCCTGCCATTCAGTGGTCTCGTTTCAGAACGACTGGAGCGTGTTGATACCAGCCTGTCGGAGAATGCCCGAATTGAAGTTTACCGGCTAACCTTAGCCGCCATCAGCGACGCACCACTCGTAGGTACAGGGCTCGGCTCGTTCGGTGATATTTTCCCGTACTACCGGGACACAGAGGTCTTCAGCCCTAGCTCATGGGTCAAGGCACATAATACGTATCTGGAAACGATCCTTGAGCTTGGCATACCGGCGGGATTTTCGTTGATTTTGTCGATTGGCATTCTTTCCTGGATGTGTTTTCGTGAAGCTCTTCGCCGCAGGCGCTTCCGCGCAACGCCTGCGGCAGCAGCTGGCGCTGCAGTGCTCGTCGGCCTTCATTCAGGGATCGATTTCAGTCTGCAAATTCCCGCTGTGGCAGCGACTTTTGCTAGTCTGCTTGGCGCGTCAATTGGGCTTTGCTCACATCTGAATACGATAAAGGCGGAAGAGCAAAAAACCGTCAAAATTGATCGTGATCCGTTACGGCAGGCTGCGGGCCAGAGCCTCTAGAGCAGGAATATCTTTTTCGGCATTGGGCAGCAGCAGATTTATCCGGGCACGGGAAATTTCTGGCAGAGATTTGTAGACGCCGGCCATTCCTTTGCGTGCTGATGCATTGCCCGACCACAACATTTTGCCAATGCTAACCAGGTCCACTTTGATATCAGGGGGTAGGTCTGGCCAACGCAAGAGACCAAGCCAGAGGCGAATTTTCATTTCGTCGAACTCAAGCCGACTGGTCAAAGATGCCATCCGCCAGGCGCGGTAGGACTTTTCATCTAGATTCCCTGCCAAATAGTCCACATAAACCAGACGCGTCCAGACCGTCCCATGCGATGGAGCAAGCATCGCGGAACGAATAAGGTTCTGGCGTACGATACCAAGTTCGCCCGTTTGGCCACTAGCTTCTGCAGCCAACATCGCCAACAACGCACTGCGCTCCCAGTTCAAAGGATCAGCGCCAGAGTGCCTCGCGGCCTCTTCATACCGAAGGCTCGCCCGGCGTAACGTGACCTCGTTAAGGTCCACGTTTCTTTCGGCGTTCCATCGGATCAGGTGCGCGTCTGTTAACCGAACATCCGTCAGGAAAGAGGGCAGTGCAATTGGAATGATCAGCAAGGCGGCAGCTCCGAGCACTGCTTCCGGCCACCTTTTGATCATTCGCGCCGCATTTTGGTTCACCAAATTACCCGGAGTAATAGCCACCATAGTTGCCATACGTGTAGGCAACATCACCGTAGCCGTAGGATGCCTGACGATCCATATCAACCGCTGAAAGAATTGCTCCAGCCAAGTGCTGCCCCGACTGGCGAAGCAATTTGACCGCAATCAAGCTGGCCGCACGTGGTGTCTGCCCCCACCGAACCACTAGAACCGTCGTATCTGCGAGATTAGCGATCACACGCGTCTCTGCAACCGGCAACAATGGCGCGGAATCGATTACAACTAAATCATATCTGCTGCGGAGTGTACCAAGAAGATCTATCATATGCTGAGATCCCAGAACCTCCGTTGGATTGATCGACCCTGCCGCTATGGGAATGAAGTCGGCTCCACTCATTTCATGTTTTCTCACGACCGTGTCCAGCGAGGTCGGGTCGGCCAGATATTCGACCAGTCCGCTGTCGACCTTTCCCAGACCGAGGCGTTGGTGCACCTGTGGTTTCCGAATATCAGCATCCACAATGATTGTGCGAATGCCAGCCTTCGCTGCCGCTAGAGCAAAGCTCGTCGCGACTGTCGTTTTGCCTTCAGAGGGTAGAGCAGACGTGAAAAGGATAACTTTGGGCGGGCTGTCAACATTGGACAATTTCAACGTAGTCCGCAAAGCGCGAAATGCTTCGGAGTACGGTGACAATGGTTTCCTCAAAACATATTCTGGGAGCGCATCACCGCTAATTTCGGCATCGAGGTATGGAACCACACCTATGTTTGGCACACTGAGCACTTGCTCAATCTGCTTGACGGTATGGAAGGTGTCGTCGAAGAGTTCCTGCGCAAGGGCAATGCCTCCTCCCAGTCCAAGTCCCAGTACAAGGGCTCCTAGAAGGATCAGGTTTGTCTTGGGAAACGACGGGGCAACCGGAGCGATTGCTGGCGAGATGATGCGGACGCCAGATGTTTGAAGAGTTTCCTGTTCGTTTACTTCCTTGAAACGAGCCAAGAAGGTTCCGTAGAGCGTACGTGTTGCTTCAGCCTCGCGTTCCAGAGCCCGCAGCTGGACCAGCGCCTGATTATTCTCTGAGGCGAAACTGCGGCGGTCAGCGAGGCTTTGTTCGATCGACTGCTCACGCGTTCTTACAACGGCAACCGCATTTTTCAAACTGTCCACGATCCGCGAAACTTCCTGCTGGATCTGCGCCTCCAAGTCCCGGCGTTCGGCCCGAACATTGATCATCTGAGGATGGCGCGCACCATAGCGCGATGCGAAATCCGCGTGCTTCCTGGAAAGCTCAGCTTGCTGCTGCCGCAAAGCGGCTATAACCGGTGATTCTATGACCTGTGAGACAGATTCAAGCGATGCGCCCCGGGACAATAGCTGTTGTGCCCTTGCATAAATCGCCTGCTTCTCTGCTTGCTCCGCCCTGATTAAAATCAGTTGGCTGTTAAGCTCCGACAATTCTTGTTCGCTCAACAATAATCCGTCAGCATTAATGAGATTAGATTTCGACCGGAACGTTTCAACTGCCCGCTCGGCGGCATTCAGAGAGCTTCGCATGCCTTCCAATCGGCGTGACAACCATTCAGCTGCTGTTTTCGTTGCCTCAAATTTCGCCTCCAGTTGATCAAGAGCATACTCCTCCGCTATCGCGTTGGCGATTTCTGCGGCCCGCTTAGGCTGCTCAGACTCAAAGGATATTTCAATCGTTTGGGTTTGCATGTGCGGCGACACTTGCATTCGGGAACGCAGTGTCTGGATCACATACTGCCGGCGACGGGCACGCTCCCCATCATCAACCACGATTGGGTCGTTGCCGAACCAGTTCAGCGGGTTCAGTTTCGACAAAACGGAAGACGACGTCTGCGCAACAAACTCTGGATCACTCCATAAGTTCATACGATTGGCAACGCGCTCAGCGATAGCATATGACTTCAGGATCGCGGTTTGAGCGTTGGCCGTGGCAGCCCCTGTTCCGAACCCCGACATAACCGCATCGATGTCGACAACTTGAGCACCGCGCACATCAAGCAGGACGGTCGCCGTTGCTTCGTACCGCGGGGTCAATTGAGTCATCACCATCAGAGCGGCAACAAACACCCCCAGCGTCGTAGCGGATATCACTACAACGCGACGGCGCAGAAAATTGATCACGTCGCGCAGTTCAATACTTGATGTCTCAGACGACACCTCATCATTGGGGATTGCCGCATAAGCGTTAGACGCCTGCGCGGAGCCAGACATATCAGCATTCATCGGCAATCAGCCCTGATCAAGTTCTAGTGGATTGTGCATACGCGTCACGAAGCGGTGAATATTATGACAGACGAACCCCGGCAGAGGAAACAGACGAACGCATTGCACCGTTCGCTCTTCCTCCCCAGGGTACGTGGCTACTAGCTACGCTTGGAATTAGGAAAGAGCACATCCGCAGTCCCAGAACTATCTGCAGACCATTAATGTGCTCTCTCAAGATCAGCCTTACTTACATCTGCAAGCGCAGAGTGATTCCGATCTGGTTGCGTTCGTAATCGCGGCCAACAATATTGGCGTCCCGCTCTTCATATCTGTAGCCGCCCYTGACTGACATGTTGCGGTTGATGAGGTACTCCRCACTGATGTCAAATCCGGTGACATCTWCTTCGCGGGCCAGCCCCTCAAAGTCGTTGTTTTCAAAATCCACGCCAACCGACACGATGATGTTTCGCATCAACTCGTGATCGACAGCAAGCGCAACGCTCTGGGAGAGCATCCCACCTGAACCCGTTGTGTCAGACTGGTTAATCTCCGAAGCCGCGTCGAGCCGGATTGTCGTTAGTGGAGTCACAAACCATGAGACCGCCACTTCAGCCGCCAAGCCATCAACATCAGCCAATGCTACGCTGTCATAGTCTTGTTCCAAGTAGCCAACAACAACCTCGCCGATCATAACTTTCGTTATATCGAAAGAAACCCCCGCACCAACGCGGTATCCGTCAGAGTCTCTGTTTACTGCTACGGCCGGTGGTGACTGGTCATAGTCAACCTCATTCACAGCGCCTTCCACGAAGACGTTGACGCCTGGATTGACATCATATCCGATCCGCAGCCGACCTACAGTCGTAGCTCGATCACGCGCATCATTGTCGATGATGCCGCCGCCAAGTGACGGAACATCATCATAATCGAGATCAAGGAACGTGCCTTCCAATTCAGCCGTCAACCGATTGAATCGCTGGTTCAACTGAGCACCAAGCTCAATCGACGTATATTCCACCGGTTCAGCGGCCAGAGTTGGTATTGTCGCTGTCCGAAGTTCCTCATTCAGTTCAGAATATGATGCGCGAGCCTCAACATTCGTGGAACTGCCGATATCCACACGCCCATCCACACCCACTGCGTAGTCGGTGTAGTCAAGATCAGAATCAGCCTCGTAGAAGATCGCTTGAGCCTGTGCATTGAAATTCAGCTCATGCCGACTCCACTGAGATCGCAGCTGGAGCTCTGGGTCGACCGTCAAGCCATAGCTCTCTGTCTCCGCGGTATTTGCACGACCAATATTGTCGTCATACCCCACGCCCAGCTCAATTGACGGGAAAAGCAAAAAACCGCCAACGCGGATACCCGCCGCATCGTAATCAGGACGCGCCCTGTCAAGGACGCCTTCTCCTCGGTTTTCCTCAGCGTTTGCAGCACCAGCGAACACCGCGCCAACCGCCAACAGCGGAATAAAAATCTTCTTGGCAACGCTCATCGACTTTCCCCATTTCCCTGTACAAGTCGCGCCGCTTTCACGGCGGCTACATACTTATTGATACATCAAACTCGCACTTGCCGAGATACGCACGGCCTTATTTCAAACACCACGACCTAGCACAAACCTAAAGGTTCCCCTATTGATCGCGGCTATCAACCAAGCTCAGTCTGCGCTCTGGTTTCCGCTATTGTTACCCAGAAGGCTAGATCCAGCCCCAGCCGCAAGAATAGACGCGGTCGTTCCTGTTTCGGCTTCGAAAGCGGTTTGGATTGCTTCCGATGCACCAACTACTTCCAGCGCTACCTCAGAAGCTTCAGTCGCATCTGTCTGCTGCAACAGCGCCACTGCCTTTCCAAGGCCAGCGCCAACGCCCTCGAGTTGAGTGGCGCTCGCATTTTCTACTGCCGCCAAAATCACAGCAGTAGCAGCGGACGGATCTTCCGCATTCACCACGAGCTCCGCCACCTGAGTAGCGATCTGCTCAACCGTCAGCGTTCCATCTGCAAGAATTGCGGCGATATCAGACGCCGTATCCGCGCGCGCGTCTGTTGGAACGGCAAACGCCGCTATCATTACGAACGCTGCGCCAACCGCAGAAAGCAAGAAATTCCTAATCATCACTATCCCCTGTCCTTCACCAAGCCAGTTTCGAAAAACGGCCCCATCGACCTATAGGCCGAAACTGAGTCAAAAATATCACAGCCTCATATTGGGACAAGCTGAATTGATACTTTCTGCCTAAGATTTGGATACTTTTATGTATTGGCGGCTTTGCGTTGCAGAAACGCAACGCTTAATGAACGATTTTTTGGGCAAAATACAGCAACGATCTGCAAATTTGCTGCCTCTGTTCAAATAGTCACTCGAGATTTTGCAGAAACCCAATAACTCACACTTAGAAGAAACGCTCTGGAACTCTGATGATGTCCCCTGGACTTACTTTGAGGTTTTGGTCCGCAGCATATTCAATTTCACCACCCTGATTTGGGCGCGCAACATAAACTCTGCTGGTATCCGCCCGGTAGGTATACCCACCTGCGACCGCGAGTGCATTCAGGACTGTCATGCCCGCCGAATACGGGAATTCCCCTGGCTCTTGGACCTCACCAACAATGTAATAGGGGCGGTAGTTCAGCACATCGATATTCACCCGTGGATCCGTCAGATATCCCTCCCGGAACTTGTCAGCGACGACGACTTCCAATTCGCGGAGCGTCTTGCCACCGGCTCGAATTTCCCCGATCAACGGAAGAGAAACCGAACCAGACGCGTCTACATCGAATTCACCGGAGAGATCTTGCTCCCCGTAAACAATGAAGCGCAGTTTATCGCCTGAACCCAAACGATATTCAGGGACAGCCGTCACTATGGTCGGTGCCCCTTGCGAGACCCCACGGGGCCCTTGCCCCGCACAGGCTGTCAGCGTTGCGCCAACAGCCGCGATCACAAGTACAGCACCCAATTTTTTCAGCATATCGGTCATTTTCCGCCTAAATACACTCGCCAATATTGTCTTTTTCATCTCAACAACCTCATTTGGCACCTACATTGAGCGCCGGTCTTCAGCGTCGGGCTATTCTCAAACTGAGCAGAACGTTCCAAAACGAAACAAATCTGCCCCAATTAAAGTCAGCAGCCCTTATAAAAACTGTTATTCCGCCTGACCATAGCAATATTGTCTCCACTTCGCCCATCCAAGACAAACAATTAGCCCGCATTCCAAACCTAGCGGACGCGCTAGCCGTCCGTTTGAAGCAGCACCCGTTCACTTCCCTCAAGGACCAGCGCCGTGAGCACGTTGGTCATATAGGCACCTGTATCAATCCCAATACGGTTGGGTCGGAACTCGACAGCTTCTCTCGGTGTGTGCCCGTGGACGACAATTTTTCCAAAATTCGCTCGTGAGCTCAGGAAATCATCGCGTATCCACATYAAATCGTGCTCRCTTTGGCGYCCAAGRCCGATACCSGGYCTCACRCCTGCATGCGCAAAAAAATAGTCGCCAAATGTCGTTGAAATGCTCAGTTTTTCAAGGAACGCACGATGATCTGACGGCAAGACCGTTTCAAACTTGTCACGAGCGCGCTCAAATGCCACTGGATCATCGCTCAAGGTCAGTTCGGTCACATTATATGAGTGGAGTGTTTCAAGCCCGCCATAGTATTTCCAGGTCTTCGCAAACTGCGCGTCGACCAAAAACTGCAAAAGCGCCTCCTCATGATTACCCTTGAGATAAACAGCCTCAAACCCGGTGGGCGGTCCGGCGATCAGCCGATTGAGGACTTCCCGAGATTGCAGACCCCGGTCCACGTAATCTCCCAGGAAAACGATCACGTTCGTCGCCGCTGTTTTTGAGGCTGCATCCTTCTCAATTTTGGTCAGAAGTTGTTCGAGAAGGTCGTCGCGACCGTGAATGTCCCCGACCGCATAAAGACGCACCCCATCAGGCACCTTCGCTTCACTCAGCTGATCATCTCTAAAAAGCGACTGAATCAGGTTTTTGACATAATGGAACATTGTGGACTTCCATTGCAGAYTGAAGGCCCGTCATTCCCAAGAACCGGTACCATCGCGCGCGTAGTTGGTCGAGATAGGACAAAGGACTGGCGCAAAATTTGGCGCAACACAGACGTTTCTTGAGTTTTTCTTCGTCCAGGCGACGCCGTCATACGCATATGCGAAGTACTATACACGACCTCACAGACTGACAACGGGCCGTCCAATGGAGTGATAAGTCACACCAGCACGGGACATTTCTTCCAACGTGTAGATATTTCGAAGGTCGATAATGAGTGGCTGAGCTAAGAGGGATTTTACCCGGTCCATGTCGAGCATTCGAAAAGCATTCCATTCAGTCAAAATGAGCAGAGCCGCTGCACCCCCCATAATCTCGTAACTGTCCGTGCCCCACTCAATGTCTGTGAGCATGTTTTTGGCGTGGCGCATGCCTTCGGGATCATACGCGCGAATTTTTGCCCCAGCGGCCTGGAGCAGTGGAATAATGTCAAGGCTGGGCGCATCGCGCATATCATCTGTATTCGGCTTAAAGGTAAGGCCTAGTACCGCGAGGGTTTGACCTTTCACATCGCCACCGCATGCCGAAATGATCTTTGTTGCCATACGCCTTTTTCGTTCAGTATTGGCCTCAATCACAGATTCAACGATGCGCGTTGGTCTGCCTACTTTCCGAGCCGTGTCTGCGAGAGCGAGCGAGTCCTTTGGAAAACAGGAGCCTCCAAACCCGGCGCCCGCCTGAAGAAATTTGTGGCCGATACGTGTGTCCAGCCCAATACCCTTGGAGACATCTTGAACGTTGGCACCGGTCGCCTCACAAATGTCTGCAATCTCGTTGATAAACGTAACCTTGGTGGCGAGGAACGCGTTGTTGGCGTATTTGATGAGCTCTGATGTAGTCCGATCCGTCATGACGACGGGGGTTTCGTTGAGGATCAAGGGGCGGTAGATGGCTTGCATAACCTCACGGGCGCGCTGCGAACTGGTGCCGATCACCACCCTGTCCGGCTGCATGAAGTCATCGATCGCTGAGCCTTCCCGCAGAAATTCTGGATTTGAAGCGACGTCAAAATCCGCACCGGGATTTTCTTTACGAAGAATTTCCTCCACCTCATCACCGGTACCAACAGGCACCGTGGACTTGTTCACGATCACTGTATAGCCGCCCAGCTTCGGCGCCATTTCAGCGGCGACAGCGTAGACGAAGCTGAGATCTGCACTGTTGTCGGTCTTGCTTGGCGGTGTGCCTACAGCAATAAAAATAGTGTCTTGGTTGGCGATGTCGCCCGCGTCCCATGTTGAAAAACGCAGCCGGCCAGCGGACACGTTTTTCCCTACCAACTCATCAAGGCCTGGTTCGTAAATCGGAATTTCGCCGGCTTGGAGGCGATCCAGCTTTTCCAGATCATTGTCGATGCAAACAACATCGTGACCTAAGTCTGCAAAACAGGCGCCCGTGACAAGGCCCACATAGCCCGTCCCAATCATCGCAATGTGCATTTAGCACTCCTTAAGAACGAAATCTTTCAACTGCGGAATAAGGTCCACGAGCTTTGGCCCAATATCGTCGCGCTGCAGCGCGTAGGCGATGTTGGCTGCGAGATATCCCGCTTTGTCGCCGCAGTCGAACCGTGCGCCATCGAAACGTACTGCGTGAAATGGCACCGAGCCGATGGTTGACGCCATAGCGTCGGTCAGCTGGATTTCGCCCCCTGCCCCAATTGCTCCCTTTTTAAGCTCATCAAAAACGGATGGTGAAAGGATGTACCGCCCCGTCAGCGCCAGCCGCGAGGGAGCGTCTTTTACTGCCGGCTTTTCCACCAGACCTTTAACTTCTACAATACGGCCATCGTCCTTGCCGGGCGCCACGATCCCATACTGGCCGACCTGATCATCTGGCACCTCCGCCACGGCGACAACATTACCTCCATGGGAATGCCAAGCATCCACCATCTGCGCAAGACAGCCTTGTTCGTGCAGTACCAATTCGTCGGGCAAAATGACGGCAAAGGGTTCATCACCAATAATGTCACGCGCGCACCAGATGGCGTGACCAAGGCCAAGCGGCTTTTGTTGGCGGACAAAGCTCGCAGAGCCGTGGCTCAACTGCGTCGTGGACAGTGCCTTCAGGGCAGCTTCCTTATTGCGCTCCGACAGGGTCGTTTCGAGTTCGAAAGCATGGTCGAAATAGTCTTCGATTGCACCCTTCCCGCGGCCGGTCACAAATACGAAATGTTCAACTCCCGCTTTACGGGCTTCCTCCACCGCATAGTCAATCAATGGGCGGTCTACGACAGGCAGCATTTCTTTCGGCACCGACTTCGTCGCCGGTAAAAACCGGCTCCCAAGTCCGGCAACCGGAAAAACCACTTTTCGAATTTTCTCAACCAATGAATGGCCTCCGCTACAGCTAGAAGACTGATTGTCTGCGCCACCACTGCTTATAACTGAGTGCTGAAAGATTTGTGATGCAAAATCACCGAGTTGAGCTGTTGTATCCATTGCTAACGTTAATAACGAACTGTGGAACCTAGAAGTTAAGACCTCAGTGGACTTTCAGATGCGTTATGTCTTGGGGTAGAGTGCCCCTGATGGCGGGCTTCTGAGGCTTGCTTCCGTTTGCTCACGGCTTGTTTGGAACGCATAATATGAAGGTCTTTCCGGTCATCTTGTCTGGCGGCGTTGGCTCCCGATTATGGCCAACCTCGCGTGCACTTTATCCCAAACAGCTGTTACCGCTGGTGTCTGAGCAGTCGATGCTCCAGGAAACAGCAGCGCGGGTGACGAAAAACCCACTCTTTGCCGCCCCCATGGTGATTTCCAACGAAGATCACCGGTTTATCATTGCGTCTCAGATGCATGAACTGGGTATCTCCCCCCTGGCACATGTGCTGGAGCCGGAGGGCCGCAACACAGCTCCGGCTGCCGCCGTTGCAGCTGAAATCGCCCTAGCAGAGGCCGATGATGCGATTTTGCTGGTGCTGCCCGCAGATCACCATATTGGCGATCAAGCTGCCTTTCTGGCAGCCATTGAGGCCGGGGCGGAGCTCGCCGAACAGGGTCGGTTGGTGGCTTTCGGTATCATCCCGACCGCGCCGGAAAGTGGCTATGGCTACATCAAAGAGGGGGAGAATATCGACGGCTCCCGAGGACACGATGTCGCCCGGTTTGTAGAAAAGCCCGCTGTTGAGGTCGCAAAGCAATATCTTGAGGAAGGCGGGTACTATTGGAACGCCGGGATTTTCATGTTCCGAGCGGACCGTATTCTTGAAGAGATGACCCAATACTGCCCCGACATCCGCACATACGCCGCTAAAGCGGTGAAGCAAGGCACGCGAGACCATGATTTTTTCCGGCTCGAAGCGGCAGCCTTTGGGCAATGCCCATCAGATTCGATCGATTATGCCGTGATGGAACACACCCAAGCCGCAGCGGTTATCCCCGTCGATATGGACTGGAGCGATATTGGCAGTTGGTCAGCGCTTTGGGAGATCGGCCAGAAGGACAAAGCAGGTAACGTCTGCTCTGGTGATGTGCTGCTGCACGATTGCGACAACAATTACATCCGGGCGGAGAACAATCTGATTGCCGCCGTGGGGGTGAGCGACCTGGTGATTGTTGAAACCGGCGATGTCGTGATGGTGGCCCCGCGCGACCGGGTGCWGGAAGTCAAAACGCTGGTACAGAAAGTGGCAGCTGCTGGACGCAGCGAGCATCATGTTCATACCCGTGTCTATCGGCCCTGGGGTTTCTATGAGGGTCTCGACCAGGGTGAGAGCCATCAGGTGAAACATCTGATGGTCAATCCTGGGGCCAGTCTGTCGTTGCAGCTTCATCACAAGCGAGCGGAGCACTGGGTGGTCGTGAAGGGTGAGGCCCGGGTGACGGTCGGTGACAAGGTGCAGGTGCTGAAAGAAAATCAGTCTGTCTACATTCCCATTGAGACAAAACACCGGCTGGAGAATCTAGGCACAGAACCCCTCAGCATCATCGAGGTGCAGTCAGGCTCTTATCTCGGCGAAGACGACATCGTGCGCTTCGACGACGTCTATGGACGTGTTCCCGAAGAATCGTGAATAGTATCGGCAGCTAAACGCCGTCATATGTCGGGTCATACATGTAGTTTTTGATCGCTTCGACATAGCCATCTGCATCCAGATTTTTCGCCAGACCTTGTGCGTGAGCCGTCTGCGCAACTTTCAGGGCGATCTGCGCTGAAACATCACGAATGACGGAGAGACGTGGATAGACCGCACCGTGCGCCAAATCATCCTCTGTCACCTCTCCCGCAAGGGCGTCAGCTGCGGCCAGAAACATTTCGTCGCAAATCAACGATGCATCGGCGATCACCGCGCCCAGGCCGATGCCGGGAAATACATAGGCGTTGTTTCCCTGGGCGGGTCTGTGAACCGCGCCTGCATACGAAACAGGCTCAAAGGGACTGCCACTGGCAAATATGACCCGGCCACCCGACCATTCATAGGCTTGCTCCGCCGTACATTCCGCTCGCGAGGTCGGGTTGGACAAAGCAAAAATGACAGGCCGGTCGTTTAGCGCTGCCATGCGCTCCACGACTTCTCTCGTAAAGGTTCCGGGCGCCCCCGTGGCACCGATCAATATATCAGGCTTGATGGCATCGATGGCCGACACAAAATCAGCCGGCGCATGATCGTGAGCATAAGGGAGATTATGCGACATCAGATCATCGCGACCCTTGATCACCAACCCGTTCACATCGACAAACCAAAGCTTTTTCCTGGCTGCTTCTTCCGACAGGCCTTGCCGCTTAAAGGCCTCGCAGATCAGGTCGGCAATGCCAGTTGCTGCAGAGCCCGCGCCTAAGAACATAATCTTGAGGTCTGTGAAAGCCTTTTTGGAAATTCGGGTCGAGGCATAAATGCCTGCAAGTGCCACCGCTGCCGTGCCTTGAATGTCATCGTTGAAACAAAGGACCCGGTCGCGATAGGTGTGCAACAGCCGGTAAGCGTTGGGCGTTAGAAAATCTTCAAACTGGATCAGCGCTTTGGGAAACTTGACTTGAACGGCGGAGACAAACTCTTCCACCAGTTCGTCATACGCCTCCCCTTGCACACGGGCGAATGGATACCCGAGGTAGAGTGGGTCTTCGCGCAACTCCCGATTGTTGGTCCCCACATCCAACATCACAGGCAGGCACTGGTGTGGTTGAATACCCGCGCACGCCACATAGAGAGCAAGCTTGCCAATGGGGATCCCCATCCCGTTGGCTCCCAGATCACCCAGACCCAGAATGCGCTCCCCATCCGTCACCACAATGATGCGGATATCTTTTTCCGGCCAGTTGTCGAGAATTTCAGCAACGTCGCCTTTGTCTTCCGGCGTGATGTAGAAGCCTTGGGGTTTGCGAAAAATATGGGCAAATTCTCTGCACGCCTGTCCCACCGTCGGCGTGTAGATGAGCGGCATAATTTCTTCGATATTGTCGATCAACGTTCGATAGAAAAGTGTCTGGTTTCGTTCTTGAAGAGAGGACAGGAAAATGTAGCGCTCAATATCAAATTCCTTACGGCGCATATTTTCAAGGACCCGGATCAGTTGCGTGTCCATGTCGACGACGTTGTAGGGAAGCAGGCCGCGCAGGCGCAGCTTTCTTCTCTCCTCTTTCGAAAAGGCTGTGGATTTGGTCAATGCTCTGTCGTTGAGCAGCTGCTGACCTATGAAATCTCTCATACCTTGGTCCTTCACCGCCCCACCCTGGCGAGAAACATTGAATGTCTACATATCGTTACGGGCTACTTTACCGGCCACCAGTGACTTCTCCGTTAAGGCCCCACCCCCGTTCACCACTTTGTCAGGTGCCCGTGCCCTAAAATCAGACTACATAGGCTGATGCGTCCTCATTCCTCACGGGATTTCTCCATGTTCAGAGCCTCTTTTTTGATCAGCCTACTGTTTTTTGGGCTCGCCTCTCTGCCTGCCGCCGCTTGTGGTGTGCGAACAGATTGCGAGGTCCAAAATGGCAATTACCGCATATATCTGCCGGAGAGCTGGACGAATGGAGACGGAGGCCTGGCCGATCCTTCTGTGCCCCGAGGGGCTGTTCTCTTCTTTCATGGATGGAAGGGCTCTTCTGGCAGCACGATGAACAATCGGCGGCTTCGCGAAGCCGCTTCGGACCTGGGCATTGCCCTAGTTGCTCCCAACGGGGTGGACGGCGCCTGGTCTTATCCTCAATCACCGGTCGTCGAACGAGACGGCCTCGCCTACACCCAAGCCGTGCTTGATGACCTGGAACAGAGATTTGGCATTCGCTCTGAGCGCGTGATGGCCGCGGGGTTTTCACTTGGCGGGTCGATGGTCTGGAACCTGTCGTGTTACCTGGGTGATCAATTCGCAGGCTTCTCGCCAATTGCGGGCACTTTCTGGGTTCCATTGCCCACGTCCTGTCCAAGCGACGTGCCCAATCTCATCCACTATCATGGGACCAAAGACGGGACATTCCCTCTTGCCGGTCGGTCTGTGGCCAATGGTCGTTTCCAGCAAGGCGACACGCTGCGAAGTCTGGACATGTGGAAATCTCAAGGCACCTGCGAGACAGAAGAACCACAGCTAACAATCAGCGGTGCCTTGCATTGCGAGCGCCGCTCTGCTTGTGGAGGTGGGGTGCTTGAGCTCTGCCTGCATGATGGGGGGCACATTTACCGTGCTGACTGGATCAAACGCAGTTGGAAAATACTGGCGAGCATCAAAGGCTGGTAGGAAATTCTCCCAGCCATCAAACGAGTTCTTACAATGACGCATAGTGACCCTTCATCACCTCCCACAGGCAGTCTAGCGGACCTGCGCGTGCTGGACCTTTCCCGTATTCTGGCGGGCCCGACGGCAACCCAACTGCTCGGCGATCTGGGAGCTGAGATCATTAAAGTTGAACGTCCCGGCAAGGGCGATGATACGCGTGGTTGGGGGCCCCCTTTTCTGAAAGACAGTTCAGGAAAGGACACGCATGAAAGCGCCTATTACCTCTCTTCCAACCGCAATAAGAAGTCGATTGCCATCGACATCTCGAAGGAAGAAGGCCGCGCACTCATCCGGCAACTCGCTGACCAATCAGACATTCTCGTGGAGAATTTCAAAGTCGGCGACCTCAAACGATATGGGCTGGACTACGCAACCCTCTCCAAGCGCAACGCGCGCCTGATTTACTGCTCCATTTCGGGGTTTGGCCAATCAGGGCCTTATGCTGGCCACGCCGGCTATGACTTCCTCATCCAAGGCATGGGGGGCATTATGAGCATCACAGGTGAAGGGGGACCGGAGAGCGCTGGTCCCTTGAAAGTCGGCGTCGGCATTGCTGATATTATGTGCGGCATGTATGCAACCGTCGCAGTTCTCGCCGCAGTGGAAGCCCGCCACAGAACGGGCAAAGGACAGCATATCGATATTTCCCTTCTCGACAGTCAGATCGCCTGGCTCGCCAATCAGGGAGTATCCTATCTTGTGTCCGGCAAGACACCCCAACCCTTGGGCAATGCCCACCCGACCATCGTTCCCTATGAGACCTTTCCCGGTTCTGACCACGCCTTTATTTTAGCCGTGGGCAATGATGCGCAGTTCGCCCGTTTTTGCGCGACTGCAGCCTGCCCTGATCTCTGTGAAGACCTCCGGTTCTCCAAAAATGCCGACAGGGTTCGCAATCGAGGGGTTTTGATCCCCCTTCTGCAAGACATCACGCGCACACGGAGTGCGGCTGACTGGATCAGCGCCCTTGAAGCAGTTGGTGTGCCTTGTGGCCCCATCAACACTATTCCAGAAGTGTTTGACGACCCTCAGGTGCAACACCGTGGCATGCAGATCAACCTGCCCCATACCGCAGGCGCAGAGGGATCGGTCTCCCTGATCGGAAACCCGATCAAGTTAAGCGACACGCCTGTGCATTACCGGTCTGCCCCACCCCAGCTGGGTGAGCACACACGCGACATTTTGAAAAACACTCTCAGCCTGTCGGAGGAGGCAATAAGAAACCTCACTGACACTGGCACAGTGGAGGCAATGGATTGATGAAAAATGGTGCTGAGATCATCGCCGATCACCTGGCAATGGCAGGGTGTAAAACTGCCTTTGGCATTCCCGGTGGCGAAGTCCTTGCCCTCGTTGAGGCCCTCACAAAGGCTGACATTCGGTTTGTGCTGACCAAGCACGAAAACCCGGCTGGGTTTATGGCCGAAGGCGCATGGCATGCGACCGGAGCGCCGGGCGTTCTTGTCGCAACCCTCGGTCCCGGTGTTGCCAACGCCGTGAACACGGTTGCCAATGCCTATCAGGACAAGGTGCCCCTTATCTTCCTGACAGGCCGGGTCGATGCGGCGGAGGCTGAGAGTTACACCCATCAAGTGTTTGATCATCAGGCGGTGCTCCGCCCCATTGTTAAAGGCAGTTTCTGTGCGGCGCCGGGCGCTGTCGGCATCATGATCGACAAAGCCCTGACGCTGGCCACCGAAGGACAACCGGGCCCGGTTCATGTAGATGTTCCGATCATGGTCGCCGAAAACCCTTCTCCGGAAGAGGCCGTCGTGCCCTCGCCGCCCGCCAGCCCGAACGCGCCGCCCGACGGTGCTGCTTTGGATCGGGCGATCACCGCTTTGGAAAAGGCTGCCCGCCCGATTGCGATTGCCGGTGTTGATGCGGTGAATGAACAATCAGGCTCTGCGATCGAGGCATTTTGCACCCGCTACAACATCCCCCTGATCACCACCTACAAGGGGAAAGGCCTGATTGACGAAGCACATCCTCTGGTTGTTGGCGGGGCGGGGCTCTCTCCTAAGGCTGACCAGATTGTCCTGCCCTTGATCAAGCAGGCTGATCTTGTTTTGCTGCTGGGATATGACCCCATTGAAATGCGGATTGGCTGGCGCAACCCCTGGGGGGCCGACACGGAGGTCATTGAAATTACGCCTGTGCCTCGCGATCATGGCATGCACCGGGTGAGCCAAACCTTCCGCTCCGAGATTACGACTACGCTCGCGGCCTTCTCCAAGGCGCAGCCGCGGGCCAACGTTTGGCCCGACCGTGAAGCAGCGGTAGCCCGGACAGCTCTCAACGCGGCTTTCACAGCACCCAATGCCGGGTTCACACCGGGCCATGTCTTCGACACCTTGCGCCAGGTGCTGCCCCGGGACACAGTCATGACCACCGACAGCGGCGCGCACCGCATATTACTCTCTCAGAAATGGAACACGCACTCTCCCCGCACCCTTCTTCAATCTTCCGCGCTGTGCACCATGGGGTGCGCGGTGCCGATCGCAGCAGGCTACAAGCTCTGCGCGCCGGGAAAGACTGTTGCGTGCGTGCTGGGCGACGCCGGTCTTGAAATGATTTTGGGCGAACTGGCCACCCTTCGCGACCTTGAACTCCCCATCATCATCACCGTTATGGTGGATGAAAGTCTGGGACTGATCGAACTGAAACAGCGGGCAACCGGGCGACCAAATGCGGGTGTTGATTTTGGGGGCACTGATTTTCCCGCTGTGGCAACGGCCATGGGGGGTGCCGGTATCTGGATCGATGACACGGCAAGCCTGGAGCGGGAAGTGACGGCGGCTCTCACCCGCCCAACATTTACACTGCTCGCCTGTCGAATTGGGCGCCAAGCTTACGATGGCGCATTTTAGCGGGTTTTCGACAGTTTTCCTCACGCCTTCATCACGTATTCGTGAGCATGAGGCGTAGATTGATAGCGCTTTCTCTCGCTCTCTCAAAAGGCGGTGATCAGCCCTCTATGCCTGTAGAAGTGTCGCAGCAAACGGTGTTAGGTCTGATTTGGCGGGTACGCAGCAATTGACCGAGACAGGCCTATGACCTTGATAGATGCTTTTGGAAGTGACGTGTCACTCAGTGATGCAAAAAGCCTTCACCACTGGAACCAGTTGATGATGGCCTTTTTGGCCCATTCGTCGAAGACTGCGGGCCATCTGGCCGCTCTGCTGGAAACCAGTCCTGATTTTTCCTTGGCGTATACGTTTCAGGGCATCTCCTATCTTAGCCTCGGGCGCCGTGAACTTATCGCCAATGCACAGACCGCTTTTGAGAATGCCCAAGCGTCTGTCCGCCGGGTTGGCTGCAATGGCAGAGAAGCGCTTTACCTGAAAGCGCTTGGCGAGTGGATCGCCGGGTACCCCCGTGCGTCGGCAGACATCATGGATACAATTCTGGAAAGCCACCCTCAGGATGCAATGGCGGTGAAACTTAGCCATGGCATTCGGTTCATTCTTGGCGATGCAGCTGGCATGCGCACCTCCGTTGAGGCAGTGCTGGATACCTATACCGACGATCACCCTGCAACCGGCTATGTGCTGGGGTGCCATGCTTTTTCTGCGGAGGAGACTGGTTCATTTTCTCTGGCCGAGAAACAAGGGCGCCGGGGTCTTGAGCTGGCTGAGGATGATGCCTGGGGCCTGCATGCTGTCGCCCACGTCTATGACATGACGGCACAGGTCGACGTTGGTGAGGAATGGCTTTCCAGCCGTACGTATCAGTGGGCGCACTGCAATAATTTTGGTTACCATGTGTGGTGGCACCTTGCTCTGTTCCATCTGGCCCAAGGTCGAACCGACAAAGCGCTTGAGCTGTACGACACCAAATTTCGGGCCGTTTTGACCGATGATTACCGCGATATTTCAAATGCCACTTCCATGCTTGTGCGCCTCGAGCTGGAAGGTGTCATCGTTGGAAATCGCTGGGACGAGTTAGCTGATTTGAGTGAAAAACGTGTGCAGGACGGCTGTGTGGTCTTCGCAGACCTGCATTACATGCTGCCACTTGCCCGGACAGGTCGAAGGCAGGCCGTTTCCACACTGATCCAGACACTTGAAACAGAGGCAAATGCCGGCACTTGCGATATGGAGCTTGTCGCAAAAGCGGCAGGCGTCTCAACAGCTCATGGGCTTCGCGCTTATTACGAAGCTGACTTTGCCGGAGCCTATCAAAAACTGATGCGGGCGCGCGCCGCTATGCAGAGCATTGGGGGCAGCCATGCGCAAAGGGATGTCTTTGAGCGTCTGACCATCGATACAGCCATTCGGGCCAACTTGTTCAACGAAGCAAAATATCTCCTGTCAGACCGCGCCCATCGACGGGGTGCCATCGACAGGTTTGGTAAGGACCGGTCGGCTATTTTAAGCCGTTCCTTTGCCAACAACGCAAATTCTATCTCCCCTAAAATCGTGGCCCTGCCTGCCTGACTGTGCCAATACTCCTCTCCATCTGAAAAGACTTCGACTTTCCCGTCGCTAACAAGGCATCTGCATGTCAGCCACTCTTCCTGTCAAACGCCCTAGAGATCCAAGGCTCGATTTTTTTCGCGGCCTCGGCATGTTCATCATCTTCATTGCGCATATGCCGGGCAATGTCTGGGCTCTGTGGATACCCGCCCGCTTTGGATTTTCCGATGCGACTGAAATATTTGTCTTCTGCTCGGGCATGGCATCAGCCATGGCGTTTGGACGCGCCTTTACCGAACATAGCTGGCGCATGGGTACAGCTCGGATCGTCTATCGCATCTGGCAGGTTTATTGGTCTCACATTGCGCTGTTCATCTCTATCGCGGTGATGCTCGTTGCCATTGATAGCTATGGTGGATTTGACGGACTCTATGTGCGCAAACTCAACTTGCAGCACTTCTTCGACCACCCGGCGCAAAACCTTTTCGGCTATGCCACCCTTACGTACGTTCCCAACTATTTCGATATTCTACCGATGTATCTGGGCATGCTGGCTCTGGTGCCGATCATCATGGCTCTGGGGATGCAGCGGCCCGGTTACGCAGGTGCGCTGGTCATCTCGCTGTGGGTGGCAGCAAGTTTTCACTATCTCGACCTGCCTGCTGAACCCTGGTCGGACCGCACATGGTTTTTCAATCCGTTTGCGTGGCAACTCGTCTTCTTTACCGGCTTTGCCTTTGGCATGCGGTGGCTTCCCGCCCCCCCTGTCACCCGGCTGCTGATCGGCCTTGCGATCCTCTTTGTTATTCTGACAATCCCGGTTGCCTGGTATCGCGCCTTCAACGCTGTACCTCTATTCGCGGAATGGCGTGATTTCATCACACCGCTCATCAGCAAAACCCGTATGGGACTTTTGCGGTATGTGCACTTCCTAGCTCTCGCCTACCTTGCCTGGATCGCAGCGGGGGAAGGCGGACGGCGGCTCAAAGGCGGCGCAGCCTGGACCCGGTTTGTCCTGATCGTGCAAAAGGTGGGACAACAGTCTCTCGCCGTCTTCCTGGTCAGCCTCGTCATTGCCCGGCTGTTTGGTTTCTTTCTCGATCAGATGGGAAGAAATGCGGGCACGAGTGCCTTGATGAACCTCACAGGGTTCACCCTGCTGATTGCTGTCGCCTACAGCGTTGCCTGGTTCAAAAACCAGCCCTGGCGTCAGGCGGGCGCAAAAGGGCCTGCCATGACCGACACCTGACCCCAGGCGCTACAGTCAAAATTGGACCTTAGTCGCCGGCAGCAGCAGGGGCGAAAATGATCGGGATTGCGTCCCCGCCAACATCTGCCCCGTTCTCAAGAGTATCGAGCCTGACGAAGCTCTCGTTTGCGTCTTGCTCGAAGCGATGCAGGTACGCCTGCGCCAAGGCAACGATGGGGGGCACCGATGTGTTTTCGGGCACGCTCAAAATTCCCAAGCGCTCAAACAGGTATGATGAATGGCGCGACACCAGTGCGGACAGGGGAGCTGCAAAAACAAGCCCTACCATGACGGGCGTGAGCCACAATGACACCACACCACTTGCGATGCCGACGACTAGGCCGATACCGGCAAAACTCTCGATTGCATGAACCCGCGCCAGCTCCCGGAGCGTGTCGTTTTTCGCCACACGGCGCTGAGGCTGCCACCCCTTTGCCCGGCCCGTGAGCGTGCGCACAACCGCTCTTGTCTGTTGGATCATGAGAACGGGTGCAATAGCGGCCGAGAGGAGCACCTCAATCAGCATTGATACACTCACCCGGCTCCAACCACCCCATTGCTCGATCAGAGCTCTGTTCACCCACAAGTTCGTCAGCCCAAGCAGTTTAGGCAGCAGCAGGATGACCATTGTTGTCGCAAACAAGCCCGCCGTTGGGCTTAGATTTGTTCCCAGGGTTAGCTCCCGGGCGATGCTCGGCCATTGGCCGACCATGAAAATGGATGCGGGTGGGTCCATGGTTGCGAACAGACCAAGCCCGATGAAAAGCAACCACAAAGGGGCCGCCAGATAGGACATGACGCCGTGGAGAAGATGAAACCGGCTCATGGGATGAAGACCTGCGGTTGAAACGATCCGCGTGTGCTGCAGGTTTCCCCGGCACCAACGCTGGTCTCGCGCAATATGATCCACCAATGACGGAGGTGTTTCTTCATAACTCCCGCCAAGATCAGGCAGGAGACGCACCTGCCACCCGGCGCGGCGAAGCAAGGCCGCTTCAACGAAGTCATGGCTCATGATGCTGCCACTCAACGAGCCCTTACCCGCAAGTTGCGGCAGCCCCGCACATGCTGCAAAAGCGCGTGTGCGTATGATCGCATTGTGGCCCCAGTAATTACCTTCATTTGCGAACCAAAATGCCAACCCGCGCGCAAGAAGCGGCCCATAAACCGCTGTCGCAAATTGCTGCAGTTTTGCGAAGTAAGTTTCGCCCTTGATGAGACGGGGCACGGTCTGTAGCAAGCCCACATCCGGATCTGCAGCCATCTCATCTGCCAGGAGATTGATCGTTCGGCCTTCCATCACGCTGTCAGCGTCCAGGACAACCATCGCGTCATAGGCTCCGCCCCACTGTCGGCACCACTCGGCAATGTTGCCCGCCTTCTGATCTGTATTTTGTGACCGGCGCCGGTAGAAAATCTCTGCGCCGCCCCCAAGAAGCTCACGGGCCTCGCGAAAGGCCGCTTCTTCCTGAGCGGCCAAGTCCAGATCATTCGTATCGCTCAATACGAAGAGGGCGTACTCATGGCACGAACGGACCTTGTTCACGCTTTCCAGCATCGCGCAGGCATTTGCGAAAACGTGGGTCGCATGTTCGTTGTAGGCGGGGATTATGAGAGCAACCTTCAAGCCGACTGACGGCGACTGTTTTTTAGTCGTCGATTTCTGCATAGCGAAACCAATCACCGCATTGACGGCGGCCAGAGCAATCCAGAAAAAATTGATCGCAAAAAGAACAGCAACAGCCACCTCATAAACAGATAAGCCCTGTACGGAAAAGGCCACCAATGTCTCATAGAGAAGAATGCCGGTCGCTATGCCTGCCGTTCCCAGCACCGCCGTACGGCGCCGGGTTGGAGACTGTGATGCTCCCGTCTTGTGTATCGTATGGATGGGTGGCCTCGCCAAATCCTGAACCGGCATCGCGAGGGCGGCTTCTGGTGGCATGTGAAAGCTACCGCTGGATATTTCGGTGAATGCCCCTTCCTCAACAGGCGGGCGTTTTACTGCTTGGTCCATCGGTACAACCACTTTTCACTCACTGCTCGCCCACCCCTGCGAAGCACTATTCTGAACTCAGACGACGATGCCTCTTGAGGATCATATTGGAAGGTGAGCCGAAGACCGCCGGTATGGGGGTTTTCTTCAACAAACGGATATTGCACGACACCCTTTTCCGAATAAATCTCAGGTACGATTTCGTTGGCGTGCGCATCACTCTCGGGATTTTCCGATCCCTGCATCGTTGCGTAATCAATTACCACAATTTTTCCACCACCCACATGTGCACCTATCCTTGTGTCGATCACTTTCAAGAGATCCTCCGTGATCGGAGCCGTTGCGCTCCATGTCATGCGGTAGGCGAATTCATATTGTTCGTTTGGCAAAAATGGCGCGAATGGACGCCAGTAGGCAACGATATTGTCCTCGGTTTCGGTGCGGGTTGGCAGTTCGACAAGGGTGACCGCCCCTCGCCCCCAATTGCCTTGAGGCTCAATCCAGACCGATGGCCGCGCTTCATATTGCAAAGATAGATCTCCGAAATTCTCGAAATTTCGTGATCTCTGGACGAGCCCAAACCCTTGTGGGTTGTTATCTACAAAAGCACTTTCCTGAAGACTAAGGGGATTTGACAGTGGACGCCAAAGCCATTCGCCAGCCCCATTATGTATGGCAAGCCCATCGGAATCATGGACAGCGGAGCGAAAATCATCGAACCGGCTCCTGTTCGTCGCATCAAACAGGAACATGCTGGTCAATGGCGCCAATCCGAAATTCTTGATCTCAGTACGGGGGAAAAGCACCACAGACACGTCCATTTGTGTCGTTGCCCCGGGTGCAATTTCAAATGTGTAGATACCCGTTGCACTGGGCGTATCCAGCTGCGCGTAGACGGTAAGCGTGCCAGCCGACCCCGCTGCACCCTCAAGCCAGAACTCTGTGAACAGGGGAAATTCTTCGCCTGCCTCACCTCCCACTTCAATGGCCAGCCCGCGTGCAGACAGGCCGTAAACCTGTCCTTGTGCCACCGCTCGAAAATAACTCGCCCCCTGAAAGACCAGAAATTCGTCCAGTACATCACCGCCCGTAATGGTCAGTTCTGTTCCATCTTCGGCGGGACTATTGGTCGAGACTTCGCTCTGAACGTGGTGCAGGCGAAACCCGGAGAAGTCGAGATTGCCTTCGGACAGGTTTTCAGGAGCCCCCACCCCAAATGAGAAGAGCGACGCATCGAACAAGAGCTGCCTTGCACTTCCCTGCTCAACCAAGTTTATCTGGACACGGTCGTTTAACTTGCGCCCCGGCGGGAGAAGCTGAAGCTCTATCTGCCCCTCCCCTGCCAGGGCGATCGCGTGATCACTTCGAAACCGGATAGCTCTGTGCTGATCAAAGGAGAGGGCCGCCCAATCTTCCGCGAAGGGCTGGGGAGGCAAATACGGCAACTGAGCCAAAGCCTCAACGCGTTCAATAAGTTTTTCGTGGGAGAACGGATGGGCAGGGCCAAACGTTAAATGAGGCGTGACTTCCTCGAGAGTCGGGCCCTCAATCTCGTCGACAAGCGCTGGCATTTGCGGTTCAGCACCGGCTCCGAACAAAAAGAGAGATAGAAGGGCTGGGGCCAACACAGCTGCCCCCACTCCATATGGCACGCTCATTCTCATTACCTTTGCCACGTACTGTCACTAATCACGTAGGAGATAGGGTAGTTGTGAAGGCGAGTCGAACCAAAACTTGTCATCTCTCTTGGCCAGAAGCATCTGCCTGCCCTCTAGTTGCTAAGCAAAGAAGTCCAATTGCTTTCGGACTTCTCAATATTGCCGGGAATATCAGTTTCCCAGATGGTTTTAACCACGGGTGTCTTGTTGAGATAAAGACGACCCTCGATGATGCTCCAAGCGTCGGGGTCGGTCGCCACTTTGTATGTTCCCAGTGACAGGGCGTAGGCACAGTACCCCCCATAGGCCGGGGAATATTTCTCAGGATCCGCAATAAAGGCATCACGATTTTCGGCATTCGCAAAGTGCCAAACCACCCCCTGATAGTCGGTCTGGAATTCCGGTTTGCCTTCTACCGGCAGCGCTTCGGTGAAATAGGCCACTGGATCCGTGCCGCGTATTGCAACGCCGTTTTCTGTAAATACCGGCTGGTGCGCGCCCGGCTGGGCTGCAGAAACGACGTCGGGGGTACTCAGAACAATTCCGACTGTAAGAGCCATCACGGCAAGCATTCCCATCATTGCAGCATTTTTGACCATTATTTTTCGCATGAACTGTCCTCTCGTGGTGCCGCCCAAATATAGGGTGCCCCCATCGCCCTGCACCTCAACTACTCACAAGAAAGCGTGATGGCAGGGCATGGCGCGGCTCTCGCCCCTTCCGTCATCCAGAACGTAGGTTACCTGCCAAAAATGGTTGGCTTTTGGTACTAGTCCCACCGTCGAATGAGCTCGTCCCTGTGGGCGACTACCCTCGCGCCCTACAGTATGGTTGATTGGGGCACAGCCGAGGGAAACCGGGTTAACTAAGTTGACCACCGCCAAAAACGGAATTGCCGCACGAAATGGCCACTTTATCTTTTCTTATCGCCGATGATCACTGGCTCGTCCGCCAGGGACTTCGCCACACGCTCTCTGAGCTCGCCGATGATGTGCAGGTGACGGAGGCCTCCTTGTACCAAGAAGTCATTGATATCCTGACAAAGGGTCAGACCTTCGACTTGCTGTTGATGGACCTCTCGATGCCGGGTATGGGACCCGAAGAGGGGCTGGCACGGTTGCGCGAAGTCGCCCCCACCGCACCGTTCGTTATTGTGTCTGGCACGGACGACCCGGTGACAATTCGGGAATTGATTAGATCTGGGGTCGCCGGTTTTATTCCGAAGACAGCACCACCAGCCATGATGTTGCGCGCGTTGCAGCTTGTCCTCTCCGGTGGAATATATGTGCCCCCTTCCAATCTCGTGCCTCTCTCATGTCTGATCACGCCCTTCAACAGTTCGCGGCTCAAGAGCTTATCTGGTCGGGACGCGCATGTCCGGTAGATGGCTTGTTCATGTTCCCATGTAAAGAGAAGCCTTCAAGTTGCACTTCATTATTATTGTCCGGCTGTGACGTTGTCGCTGACCGCGTTCCGTCCGATCGTAGGATCAATCCGCGACGAACTAGATTGTAAGCGTGGCCCCAATAATCGCCTTACTCTTTCCGACTGAAATGTCTTCGCCCGATCGGAGGTGGCGACGTCGCTGTTGATCTACCCTGCTGAGCGTCTTTGAGACGGAGAATGGCAAGATCGGAGAGACGGTCGTCAAAACAGCTGCATTCTCTCCCCTTCCAGCACCACAACGTCCGTTTGCTCGCTCAGCATAAGGAGGCCGAAACCACCTGCCATGCCGAAAACCTTCAGATCATCTTGACACGAACCTAATTGATGTGTTTTTGGGATAGGTGGATAGTTTCTGGATCACCAGACAACTGTCTGTACAGGATTAAAAAACTAGGGAAGCGTCTTATGTCAAGATTTCTAACAGTTCTCGCTGCGGCTACTTTGTTCTCATCGGCAGCCTTTGCAAATGTCATCACGGTTGAGTTTGCCCAGACGGGCGGTGAGAGCGTAACTTTCGCATTCGATTCCGAAACCAATACGTCTACTAATGTCGGCACAGGCGAGACCGGTGCTTACACGTTCGATCAGGAAGCCAACAAGCTTTGTGGTACTGGCGCAGATGGTGCTGAAATTTGCGTAACCTTTGAAGCCACTGCTGGAGAACCTAAAGCAGGCGACACCGGTGCCTACACAACCAACCTCGGTACAGCTGGCACAGCGACAATCGTCAGCATCCAATAGGTCTGCACTGGATGCAATCCAGTACACGACGCTTAGTTTAGAAAATGAAATGGGGCGGCTGCGTATTTGCAGCCCTTTTTTTGTGCGCAGGCCCGCATTTTTCCTTTACCTTCTAGTAACTGGAAGGACTATCGTTCAGGAAATATTGCGTTTAATCCGTCAAAAGGCCCGCGAATGACCGTTCAACCCTCACATAGCTCCCACGTTGCACGCGACCCGGTTTGTGGAATGGATGTCGATCCCTCCACCTCCCAACATGTTGCCCATCACGAAGACCGGGACATTCACTTTTGCAGTTCGCATTGCCAGAAGAAGTTTTCTGATGATCCCAACAAATATCTGAGTGCCGTTGACCCTGTTTGCGGAATGAGCGTTGACCGGGCCACCAGCCGCCACATGGTTAAACATGAAGGCGAGCGCTTCTATTTCTGTTCTTCTGCGTGCGAGAAAAAATTCGTCATCAGCCCCGATACCTATCTGGGCGATCGTCCTGCCCCCGAGCCAATGCAGGCGGGAACAGAATATACCTGCCCCATGCACCCGGAAATCATCCAGGATGTGATGGGAGATTGTCCCTTATGTGGGATGGCGCTTGAGCCCATGATGCCCAGCGCTGATGCTGGCCCCAACCCCGAACTTATCGATTTCACCCGCCGCATGTGGATCGGCACCCCCCTTGCTCTTGGGGTCTTTCTCCTCGAAATGGGCAATCACATCGGCATCCCTTTTTCCGACTGGATCGGCCCTACTCTTTTTGTGTGGACGCAGTTGGTTCTGGCCACACCAGTCTTGGTTTGGATCGCCGCACCGTTTTTCAAACGTGGCTGGAGTTCCATCCTCAATCGATCTCCCAATATGTGGACCCTGATCGCTATTGGGACGGGTACCGCCTATCTCTACAGTATCTTCGCGACACTTTTCCCTGGCTTCTTTCCCGATGCCTTCCGCCTCGCTGACGGAACGGTTCCGGTGTACTTCGAAGCCGCCGCCGTCATTGTCATTCTCGTTCTGCTGGGGCAGGTGATGGAGTTGCGTGCGCGAGACCGGACCGGAGACGCGATCAAAGCTCTATTGAACCTTGCGCCCAAAACCGCTCAACGCATCTCACCGGACGGCCAAGAGACAGAAGTGTCATTAGACGAGGTCGTGATCAGCGACACGTTGCGCATCCGTCCGGGTGACGCCGTGCCCGTGGATGGGCTTGTCCTGGAAGGCCACTCCTCCATTGATGAGAGCATGATTACGGGAGAACCCCTGCCGGTGGAAAAGGCAAAAGACGATCCTCTCACCGGGGGCACAATCAATGGCACCGGTTCTCTGATTATGCAGGCGACGCGGGTTGGGTCTGAGACACTGCTTGCCAAAATCGTTGGCATGGTCGCTTCTGCCCAACGCAGCCGGGCCCCCATTCAAAGCCTGGCGGACCAAGTCGCTGGATACTTCGTTCCGGGTGTTGTCGCCATTGCAGCACTCGCGTTTGCCATCTGGGCAATCTATGGACCTGAACCTTCGCTGGTCTATGCCCTCGTGGCCTCGGTCTCTGTGCTTATCATCGCCTGCCCCTGCGCCCTGGGGCTTGCCACTCCGATGTCGATCATGGTCGCCACAGGACGAGGTGCCATGGCCGGGGTTCTCGTTCGTGACGCAGAGGCCCTGGAGCGCTTAAGCTCCGTGGACACGCTGATCGTTGATAAAACGGGCACCCTGACAGCGGGTAAGCCCAAACTGATGGACGTGGTAGCGCTCGCTCCCTTTACGACAGATCAGGTGCTCCTGATTGCCGCCAGCCTTGAACGTGGCAGCGAACACCCGTTGGCAGCCGCCATTCTTGAAGGTGCGGAAGATCGCAACATTGATATGTTGCCAACCACATCTTTCAGTGCCGTCACCGGGATGGGTGTAATTGGCCAAGTGGACGAAAAGCGAGTTGCGCTCGGCAACACCAAAATGATGGCGGCAGACAGTGTCGCTCTGGGTGAGCTCACACAGAATGCGGAAGACCGGCAATCCCTTGGTCAAACGGTAATGTTTCTGAGCATCGATGGTGCTGCCGCCGGGCTCATCGCCGTGGCCGATCCCATCAAAGACACCACGGACCGGGCCATCCGCGCCCTCCACAAGCTGGGCATCAAAGTCATTATGGCCACCGGCGATACAATGCGCACCGCGCGTGCCGTGGCAGACCAGTTGGATATCGATGAGGTGCGTGCCGACGTCATGCCAGAGGATAAAGCCGCCTTGGTTGCGGAGTTGAAAGCGCAAGGCCGGGTGGTCGCCATGGCAGGCGATGGCGTGAATGACGCCCCGGCTCTCGCCGCCGCCGATGTGGGCATTGCCATGGGCACGGGGGCCGATGTTGCCATCGAAAGCGCCGGAATAACGCTTGTCAAAGGTGACCTTACGGGCATTGTCCGGGCCAAAACTCTCGCAACAGGCACCATGCGTAACATCCGACAGAATCTGTTTTTCGCTTTTATCTACAATGCTGTCGGCGTTCCGATTGCTGCGGGTGTGCTCTTCCCGTTCTTTGGTGTCTTGTTGTCGCCCATTTTTGCAGCAGCCGCCATGAGCCTTTCTTCCGTGTCGGTTATCGGCAATGCTCTAAGGCTTCGAAGGATAAAATTATGAACATTTCTCAAGCGGCTGCGGTCGTCGGCATTCCGCCCAAAACCATCCGGTACTATGAGGAAATTGGACTGATCTCTTCTCAACGTGCGGAGAACGGATACCGGGTCTATGAGGACCGGGAACTGCATATGCTGACTTTTTTGGGGCGGGCGCGGAGCCTGGGCTTCACGATCGAGAGTTGTCGGTCGCTGCTCGCACTCTACGCGGACCCCAACAGAGCCAGCGCGAATGTCAAAGATGTCGCCGAAAGTCACGTGGCGGAAATCGACCTCAAGATTGCAGAGCTGAAGGGCATGCGAAGCACGCTCTCCAAACTCATCAAGTCCTGCCGGGGAGATGACATGCCCGACTGTCCGATCCTCAACGAACTTTCCCGCCCCTTCAACAAACAGGGATGATGTAGACGGGACTATAAATTCCCCGATAGCTTTTTCTATTCTTGTAAGCGAACTGCAATTTCGCGAAACAGTTCAAACGTTTCTGCTTCCCGGTAGGATGAGGGTGAGCTATCTTGCGCATACCGACGGTTGGCTGACAGTTTTACAATCACCATGCTGTGCTCCGGGTTCACATAGATGAACTGATTGTAGATCCCGATTGCAGAATAGTCCCCTCGCCCCCCTTCCAGGAGCCACCATTGATACCCGTACCCCATGCTATGCGATGAGAGATCGTTTTCACCTGGCACGAGATGAGGGGCATCTGGCGTGACCGAGGCGCGCACCCAGTCGGCAGGTAGAATTTGCACTCCATTCCACTCGCCTTGCCGACGATACAGCTCTCCCAACTTTGCATAGTCTCGGGCTGTCGCATTGAAGCCGCCCAGAGCCAAGGCGGTTCCTTCATTGTCGGTTGTCCAATAGGCGTCGCTCTCCATCCCCATGGGATGCCAAAGGTTGTCCTCCAGATAAGCCGCAAGCGACTTTTCTGTAACCGCTGTGACCAACATGGCGAGAGCTTGCGTGTCCATGCCGGTATACCGGTTAAACGTACCGGGTTCGTTTTCACGCACCATGCTTGCAACAAACTCATTGTAGGAATGCCCCATAAACATGGTCCAGCCAAACCGGTTTATGTCCGACTTTGGGTCAGCGTAGGCCTCTGTCCAACGGATACCGGACGACATTTGAAGGACATCCTTGATCCGGACCCCGTCATAACCAGACCCTTTAAGAGCTGGGACGTAATCGGAAATGGGATCTTCGATCGTTGAGATCAAACCGTCGCGCAAAGCCAACCCGACGGCAGCAGACACGAAACTTTTGGAGACTGAATGCGCCAGCCATTTCACATCCCGTCCGCCCGTCAGCCAGTAATTCTCATATATGAGTTCGCCATCGCGGAGCACCAGCAGCGCTGCCGTATCCGTCTCTACCAGAAAGGCTTCTGTCGAGACCCGTTCACCCTCATACAAAAAGTCAGCAGGCAACCCGATGGATGATGCGGCTGGGAATATGTGGGGCTCATCTGATGCTGACAAAGTCGCAATCGGGAAGTATTGCGACTGACGTACAAAATGATGGTGTTGTTCTGCGCCGCTAAACAAAGAACGTTGATAGAGACCTCGCCCGATCTGCTGCCGAAATACGAAGCCCGCCACAGCAAGCACAACTAGGACTATGATCAGTATGGTCATTGAGATTTTCAACATCATTTTCTCTGCGGTTCTACGAAGCTTCAAGTAAGACCAGCGCTGCTTTTCGCGCTTCCGCCACCCCTTTTGGGAGAACGCCAAAGGCGCTCAAGTTTGTTGTTCCCAAGGCGAGCGCGACGACGGTGTAGGCGGTCATGCGACACTGCGCCTTACGGCGGGTGCCATCCAGTTTTGCGATTTTCTCGGCCAGCTCATCAACCAATCGGCTGTAAATGTCATGCAGTCGTTTGCCTACTGCGGCGTTTCGCAGCGAGACATGCCAGAGTTCTGCGGCAATTTGATTGATCTGTAGGTCGCCCATTACGTCGTCAAACAACAACGTGACCAGCGTGTCCGCTGAAGGTTCTGCTCTTTCGGCAAACCGCTCCACCACGGAAAATTCAACACGCTCGATCATGCGATCAATGAGCAGGGCCACCATATCATCGCGATTTCCAACGAAGTAGCGAACCACGCTCCTGGGCAGCCCCGTCTCCTCCGCGACATCGTCGAGTGAGGTTTCAGTCAACCCCAGGCGGAGAACACACCGCTCGAAGGCGTCCAGAATGGTCTTTCGACGTTCAACACTGATGCTTGGCCTGCCCATAACGCTCCATATCTTGTCAATTACGACAAGTTATGAGGTGGCCGATACCTTGTCAAGATCGACAAGGTATCACCTGTTCTTCGAAGCCGCCCCAAATGCCCGTTACAACTCCCTTAACTCGCGGGTGCTACTAATGTTTTTTGTGGGGCTCTTGTATTGGGCCTGAGTGATTGGTTCTAGTGTTGAGTAAAGAGTAGGAGTTGGTTATGGGAATTTACGGTAGAGAATCTCTACTCACCTGTACTTTGGGCCTTCTTCTCATGACCAACCTGGCATCACCCGTACAGGCCGGAACACTCGAACGCATTCAAGACGAGCAGAGCATCAATGTTGGATACCGCTCGGATGCCTACCCCTTCTCTTTCAAGGATGATGCCGGGCAGCCAGCTGGATACACGATTGATATATGCCGTCACATCATCGGCCGTATTGCTGCTGAGCTAAACCTGGAACGCGTAGACATCAATTATGTTGAAGTGACCCCTGGGTCGCGCTTCGACGATATTGGCTCAGGCAAGGTTGATCTTTTATGTGGGTCGACGACGAAGCGCTTGTCGCTGCGTCAGCAGGTTGCCTTTTCTCTCCCGATTTTTCGCACCGGCATTAGTGCCGTGATGAGGCACGACGCAGACAGCGCACTTCAAGAGGTTTTGGTTGATATGCAACCCCTCACTCTCCCAAGACAGGCCAATGCGGGACATTTCGACAATCTGCGCTTTGGCGCCCGGGCGGATACCACTGCTGAGGTCTGGCTGAGAGACGCTGTAAGTACGATTGGCATCCAGGCAACCATCAAACCGGTAGAAAGCTATACAGCTGGCGTTGACGATGTCATTCACGGCGACGTTGACGCTTTCTTTGGCGACCGTGCAATTCTATTGAGTCTGATGGCCAAGGACTATGAGAGCTCGGATATTGCCGTTGGCACCCGTCGCTTCAGTCATGAGCCCTACGCTCTTGCGGTTGGAAAAGGTGAGAACCCATTCCTGCTGATGGTCGACCGTCAATTGATCCGCCTGTTCATGTCGCCCGTCATGAGCGAAATTTATGAAACCTATTTCGGCGACGTAAACGAGACGGTTCGAACAGAATTTCTCATGAGCACGTTGCCAGAATAATTAGCACCGATCTCGTAGACGTTGATCAGGATCGGGATCGGGATCGGGATCGGGCGGTTGGTTTTTACTGGCCTTGCGAAACACCCCCGGTGTTACACCACTCCATTTGACGAAAGCGCGGCGAAAATTACCGTGATTTGTGTAGCCCAAGGCTGAAGCGACGGCTTCGACAGAGATATCTGTACCGCTAAGATATTCGACTGCCAAGAAATGACGCACCTCGTCAAGGAGCTCCTGGAAACTCGTTTTCTCATCAGCCAGCCTTCGCCGCAAAGTGCGCTCAGAAAACCCCAGCTCAGATGCTGTCCCGACAATGGAGGGAAATGGTGCGCTCTGGGCCAATAGATGCAGTTTTACTATTTCCGAAATGCCCTCACCCAATACGGCCGTTCGCAGAAAATCCTCGCATATTCTTTTGTGGACTGCAGCTGCGGGAATCTGGCTTGCTGAAAGTAGCCGCGTATATCCTATACGAGGGCCGGTGAGACGATTGACAGAACACGAGAAGCGGACCTCAGAAGTGATGTGTGTAGCAAAGCGGGGATCCCGCTGACGGGGTGCGGGTATCGACAATTCCAGACAGGCGCCTGTCATCCTTTCGCCCGTCAATTCATAACTTGCGCGCGCAATAGCAGAAAAAAACATATCGACGAAAAAGCTGGGCGCGCCCGGCACCCTGGCTGGTGGCCAAAAGGTCAGGCCATCGTGTCCGGAGAGAAAGCGAGTTGCACACGCGCTCCTTGTCGGCGAAATAGCCCGTACTTCGTCAACAGATCCAAAGCCTCGCCGACGGTTATCCCATCACTCTTTGTCTGCTGGGCGTGGCACAGATTATTGACTTGGACCCGGACCCTATGCCGATCCTCTTCTATCCGATCGCCTTCATCGGAAGCTTTGGTGTTCCATTTTCTGTAATCCTGCATTTCATCGTGCACACAAACCTGTCGGCACAATCAACTTCATCCGATTAGTCAAAGAAGAGGCCAACAGCAGCTTTCAAACCGCCGTTGGCCTCAGTCGAGGGATATTGGCCGATCTCGTGCCGGCCTTTACCTATGTCTTACCGCCGACCTTGGCGTCTCAGGTAAGCCGGGGTGAAGTGGTCTCCATTAATTTCAGACCCCAATGTGTAATCACCGGCATCTGATCCGATCAACAGGCTGTCAGCGACATAACGCTGAGCCAGAAGATCGTAGTARAATTCTCCAGCGGCTACACACGCTGGAAGTTCAGCTGCGACAAACAGGTGAGACTCCTGTACACGCCACAATTCGCCACGTGCATCGTACAAATCTGCTTGAACGATGTTCCAGCTATCYTCATCCAGATAGAARTCACGGCGCGAGAAAATATTCCGAGATCCAGCAGCCAGCGTGGCTTGCACTTTCCAGACACGATGTAGTTCGTAGCGTGCTAACGCGCGTGTCAGGAACTTTTCTCCGACAATGTCATCGACGCTCAGAGATTGATCCCGGATACTCCAGGCATTGTAGGGAATGTAGAGTTCYTGTTTTCCCTGCAAGTCCCAGTTGTACCGATCGCCACGACCGTTGAACATGCCTGTTTGGTCGAACGTCCTCAGACCATCCTGGCCGGCGGCTGGATTGTCATAGGCGATTGTTGGCGCCATCTTGACCCGGCGCAAGCCCGGCAGATAGACCCAGCTTCGACGCGTCTGGTTGAAAAAATCATGAACCAGACCAGCTGTGCCCGCCGAGATTGTTGGCTCCTTCGAGATGTATATGAACTTCCCAAGGAAACCACCGGTCTCCGCAATCGAGGCCACTGCTGGATCATACATCGGATTATAACCTAGCGCTTCGCCCCGAAAGATCTTGTGAGATCCATTGGACTTGGTAACCGCAGTGGTGATGATATTGCGGGAACCAACGCCATGAAAAGCCGTTCTGTGATTGAGAATGGCCTCCCATCCGGTCTCAGGCACCGGGAACAACACGCCGCCATATCCCGACACCACACCACCGTTCTCGTCGAGCGAGGCTCCCGTCACGTTGGCACTCGTTGCCTCATAGATACGATCGGGGAATGAACAGCTTCGCCGCGTTGGATAGACATCCATCGTGTATCCGCCATAGCGGGTTAACAATGCCATCTGTCCAGGCGTCAAATGATCTGCGTAATTGGCCGCATTGGATGCGTCAATTGTGAACAGCTTTTCATCGCTCGCATATGGATTGTTTCTCGGATCACCGGGCTGCCAGCCTGCTGGTTTTTCGGTTAGTCCCCCATCCCACGCCGGGATGGTTCCCGCAGCATTTCCAGCCCTCTCAGCCCCAATCGGGGTGAGCCCGGCACCAAGTCCGTCTGCAAGTGTGGCAGAGGACATTGTTATCAGTAGCAGCGACAGGGCTCCTGCCGCACCTCGGATCGAGGATTTTCGTAAATCAAACATATCCCATCTCCTTCAGCAAATTCGCGACCAACTTGACGGTCAAAACGAATAGCTGGCTGTGAATGTGATGTAATCGCGATCTGAATTTCCCGCATTCGTTCCGCCGCCCATATTGTTCGTATAGGCAACCGCTGCCGTCAGATCATTGTCATAGCTCGCAGCAAGTTTGAGAGTAATTCCTCGACGATTTTCGACGAAATTCCCCGTTGCCGCTCGATCGAGCGATAGACCATTTACATCATGGAAAAAACTTGCACTCGGCACCAACGTAAAATCGGTATCAAATGCTCTGCTGAAAGTAGCGCTCGCATTGAGATGATAGCCCCAAGAGAACTTGTTGCCCCTGGTGCCAACAGCCGGTGCTCCATTGAAATTGACCATCCCAACTTCGGTAATGAGATCGACGGTATCTGCCCCCAGAGCCTGCGTGATTGATCCGAAAATTGGTGTTCCAGGTCCAATGCTTACTTGCGCATTGCCGATCGTGCTGACTCTGTCCATTTCGGCAAAGCCAAGATTTGTCACGGTACCGCCCAACAACAAAGCATCTGTTGCAGCGTTTGTCAGGCCACTTTCAAGTGGAACCGGATAGTCCGGCTGGTAACTCGCCTCGATGCCAAAGCTAACGTCACCGATTGGAAAGCTAGCACTCGCCCCATAAAGATCGATGTCTTCAGGAAACGAGGCAAAATAGTTATCCAGCGTCACCGCTACGAATGGTGGGAATGGAAACAGAAGGCGCGTTGCCTCACCACCAAAATAGGGCAGTTTGGCGTGGTAACGCAGATAGAAAAGACTTAGCTCAGCGGAATAGGCATCAACATAATACCGCCCTGCAATACCCCATTGTCCTTGATCGTCCGGCCGATGGTCCGAAACCTTGGGAACACCTGCAGGTGAAGCGAGCAATGCGGCAGCTGGGAAGCCTGTGCCACCTGGGTCGCCTGCCAGGAAGAAGCCTTCAGCCCCCGGACCAAAAATGTCTTCGCCAGACAAGAATGATCCAACTGGCAGCAGCCGACTTTGACGCCACTGGAACTGATAGTAGGCTTCAAGACTAAGATTCGGCGKGACACCAATATTTGCCCAGACCATAGGTGAAGGCAAAAACGCCTCGCGTAGTTCGGCACCTGGCGTTTGAAGTTTCGACGTGTCGACGGCGTTGATTTGAGCAATGCCCCCTGTCCGGAAGAGCGCCTCCCCCCAACTGACGGCCTGATTACCCAATCGAACAGACATGGGCATATTAACGACGTCAAAATTGCCATAGAGATATGCATCGTATAAATCGATCCCGCGCCCGGCCCGTCGCCGCGCGCCAGAACTGAGGTCTGTGCGTCGGGTGCTATCTGCGTCATTAGTTATTGCATCGTAGAAATAACTGAAACGCGTGAAGGCACCGAAATTTCCCATAGACACATCAATGTCATGTATGGCGCGTATTGAGGCCGAATAGACATCTCCGCGACGGAAGTTCAAATTTCCGTCATCGGTGTTCTCAGCGCCCACAGCAGCCTTGGTACCACCGTTGGATGCTGCTATGTAACGTGCATCGGGGTTCACCGTGCGAACACCGAAACCCGCGCTGATTGTTGTATCAACAGTGGCCGTGAGATCGCCCCAGGTAAATTCCGCGGCGTTTGCTGTTGTAGCCATGACGCTCGCAACTGCGAGTGTGCTGACAGTAGGCCATAGTCGTCCCTTGATCGAATTTCGTTTCCGAAACATTCGATTTCCTCCCAAAATTTATTGGTTAAATTGACCGAAAATTTCTTGAGCAAATCGCAATGAAAACATCACCACAATTTGCCGTTTTTATGTACTCCCTCCCCCTTCTTCTATGAATTCACGCGTAAACCTCTAAGAGTTCAAACGTCAAAGTGTGCGCTGGTTCTTCGTCTAAAGATTTCTCCATACGCAGCACACACGTAGATCCTTGCTGCTCCACCGTTACAGGTGAGCCATCGGGTGCCTTACCGCTCTTCGCGGCAATTATTGTATCTTCAAGCCTGATTTCAGAGGATGCCGGTGTTCCTAGAACGATGACATTCAATGTGTCCCCTTTGGTCGTAAAGCGTACGTCCAGCCCGCACGTTGTTTTGGCGTCTGTCTGATGCCAAGGCCGCGCACCATAAATCGCGTGACCGTTCTTTTTCAGCCAGTTGCCGAAAAATTCCAACCGCTCCAATTGCGGCTCTGGAATAGACCCATCAACGCCACGCGGTCCGACATTCAGAAGGAGATTTCCATTTTTTGAAACCGCGTCAATGAACCCCGTCAACAAATTCTCAGGAGTTTCGTAATCGTCGGGTGTGTCGTTTCGATTGAACCCGAATGAATGGCTCATCCCGCGCGTCGCTTCCCACTTCTTTTTTTGAAGTGTGTCGAAGCTCGTATATTCAGGTGTTCGAAAATCACTGTGTGGTATGCGGGGGGGAACCATCACCCCGCCCCCTTTTGACTTTTTGATCGACCTCTTGAGCGACCAGTCGAGCAACCATTGAGCGGGTTTTGTCCGCAGAACACGCGCATACCAAGCGGCATGCATCCAGCGGTCATTCACCAGGCCATCGGGCACGGCATTATAGTAGTCAGCAAACAGGCCCAACAATGGCTTCAGGTTGCCTGGCCACGCTATATCGTTCCACAGGATTGACGGTTGGTAGCGGTCGACGAGTTCACGCACCTGCGCCATGGCATATGCCTCGTACTTACCACCCGGCACCGACCCCATGAACTGGGCCAAGGTCCGCAAAGGCTTCCGATTAAACGTCCAGTCGATACCACCGGAGTAGTAAATACCAAACCGCAGGCCCGCAGCGCGTACGGCATCTGCCAATTCGCCAACAATATCGCGTTCTGTAAACCAATCTTCTTCATTGGGGTTTGTGATGGCACTCGGCCACAGGCAGAAACCGTCATGATGTTTGGTTACGAGGACGACATATTGTGCGCCGGATTTTCGGAACAGTTCCGCCCATTCAGCTGGATCCCAATCTTTCAATCCGTCCAGAAATGGTTTCTTGAATGATTGATAGGGTGCGCCGTTGTAGGTTTTTTGATGATACTCGTAAGACTCAGTTCCTGGAACCTTGATCGCGTTTGCATACCATTCGGTATAGGGGGTTCGAGCCACTGCGGTGTCATACTTTTTGACGAACGTCTCGTGAATGTTTCCATGCTTTTCTGCGAAGGCTGGAATGGCAAACATGCCCCAATGAATGAAAATTCCAAACTTTGCATCATCGAACCATTGTGGCAGCGCCCGCGCATTCAGACTTTCCAAAGTTGGTTCAACTGTCGCTGTATTTGTGGCGTCCATATTAGCAAGCCTCCCGAGAGAGAGACATTTCGGCCTCCCATGGAATAGTTTTTTGATTTTGTTCGCCCAGCCCATCAATACCCAACCGCATCTGTTGGCCGTGCTTGAGATAGCGGGGCGGTTTCATGCCAAGCCCAACACCCGGCGGCGTGCCCGTCGATATGACATCACCGGGCTGCAAGCTCATGAACTGAGAAATGTAGCTCACAAGATAGGGCACCTTGAAAATCATCGTGCGGGTGTTGCCGTCCTGGACCCGAACACCATCAATCTCTAACCAGATGCCCAGCTTTTGGGGATCGGGCACCTCATCCGGCGTCACGAGATACGGGCCGATAGGCCCAAACGTGTCAGCGCTTTTTCCTTTGACCCATTGCCCCGAACGCTCCAGTTGAAACGCGCGTTCAGATAGGTCGTTGATGACACAATAACCGGCGATGTGATCGACCGCGTCAACCACGCTCAAATATGAACCGGCTTTTCCGATCACTACGCCCAGCTCAACTTCCCAATCTGTTTTGGTCGCCCCCTTGGGAACAATGATGTCATCGTTAGGGCCACAGATGGCACTCGTCGCCTTAAAGAACAGCACGGGTTCGTCCGGAACTTCCATACCGGACTCGGCCGCGTGATCTGCATAATTGAGCCCGACGCAGATGAACTTTCCAACCCGTCCCACGCACGCGCCAAAACGGCTTTCCTTAGGTACCTCGGGGAGATTGGCCGGATCGGCGCGTTTCGCTTTTTCAAGAGCTGCAGCACCCAGCGTCTCAGCCGAAATGTCAGGTATGACCCCTGACAAATCACGCAGAACACCATTTTGGTCCACCATTCCCGGCTTCTCCTGACCGGGCTCTCCCCATCGAAATAGTTTCATATCGCGCACCCTTCACACATTGCTCCAGCCCCCATCAATGACCAAAGCGGCCCCCGTCATAAATGTCGCTTCGTCGCTTGCAAGAAACACAAGCGTCTCCGCCACTTCTTCCGCTGTACCAAGCCGCCCCATAGGCTGACGATCGATGAATGCACGCTTGGCGGTCTCATAATCGCCCTGTGCCCGTAGGCGCTCGTCAAGAGACGGCGTTGCAACAGTCCCAGGACACACCGCGTTGCACCGGATACCGACATTTACAAAATCTGCTGCGATGGACTTGGTCAGACCGATGACGGCGGCCTTCGTCATGCCGTAGGCAAACCGGTTAGGAACACCGATAATGGAAGAGGCAACGGATGCCATGTTGATGATGTTGCCAGCCTTGCGCCGCACCATTCCAGGAAGAATGGCTCGCGCCATGCGATACATGGATTTTATATTGAGCTCGACAGAACGGTCGAAGCCATCTTCATCGCAATCCAGCAAAGACCCGTGATGAACGTATCCTGCGCAATTGAAGAGGACGTCGACCTCTCGATCTTTCGCTATTTCTTCGATTGCCGCCCGGTCTGTCACATCAAGTTTTGCTGTCTCAATCTCTCCGACACCTTCTTTTCCGAGACCGCTTACCAGCGCTTCGTCAATGTCGGTCGCAAACACGCGAGCGCCTTCTCGCGCAAATGCGAGAGCGCTTGCACGGCCCATGCCCTGGCCCGCGGCCGTCACCAGTATTCTTTTTCCTTTAAGGCGATCTGACATAGATACTCAATTCAAATGAAAAATCTGTTCCATACGAACCCATTGTTCGTCTGGCTGGTGGCTACCGAGGGGGTCTTGGCAGGGATCTGTTAGAGCCCACCATTTGCGCGTTTTGGCATGGCCTTTCATGCGCTCCATATCGGCATCAAAATCGGTTCCGACATAATCCCAACAAGCGAACAAGAGATTCTCCGGTTCGCGTAAAAAGATGGTGTAGTTGCGAATGTTACATTCTGATATTTTTTGCAAGATTTCCGGCCAAGCATTTGCATGCAAGGTTTTGTATTCAGTTATTTTCTCCGGCCGAATGCCGATTACCCATCCCATGCGTTCCAGCGATTTTGTTTTCTGTGTCTGCATTTCCTAAGCCGCCCGCATGTCTATGCAGGACCCTGTGGCCCGGTGATTAATGGCCTGCCAGTCCCATTCGATGCCGAGCCCTGGCGCTTCCGGTGCGCGGGCCATCCCTGCTACAATTTCGAAATTGCTTTGTGTGATGTCATCCAACTGCGGGATATACTCCACCCAACGCCCGTTGGGGACGGCACAAGCAAGTGAGACGTGCAGCTCCATCAGAAAATGAGGGCAGACTGCAACGTTGAAAGCTTCCGCCAAATGCGCAACTTTCAGCCAGGGGGTGATGCCGCCAATACGAGCTGCATCTACCTGCACAATCGTGCAAGCGCCACGTTCCAAATATTCCCTGAATTGACCAAGTGAATAGAGAGACTCACCGACGGCGATAGGCAATGAGGTGTGGGCTGTCAGTTGTTCGTGGCCCATCACATCATCGGCAGGCATCGGTTCTTCCATCCAGGAAATGCCCAGCTGCTCCATCGGCGTTGCCCGGCGACGGGCTTCATCGCGCGAGAAAACCTGATTGCAGTCCGTCATAATCTCAAACTGCTCACCCACAGTTTCGCGAACATATTCCAGTCGGGCCATATCCTCCGCAAGAAGTGGTTTGCCTATCTTCAACTTCGCACCAGCAAACCCTGCATCTTTGACAGCACACGCATCGTCTGCAATTTCTTCTTTGGACAGATGCAGCCATCCGCCCTCTGTAGAATAGGCCGGCACTTCCTTTTTCGCGCCGCCTGCCAGTTGATAGAGCGGCAGCGATAAGCGTTTTCCCCGTAAATCCCATAAAGCCGTATCAATGGCAGCCAACGCCAGGGCTGTGATCGGCCCTACCATGGTGGCGTGGGTGGACATTTTTAGGTCGAGCCAGATGGCTTCAATCTGATCGGTGGCACGGCCAATGAGCAGCGGAACAAGGTGATCGCGTAAGAGGGCGATGACAGAGCTTCCCCCTGTCCCAATCGTGTAGCTGTACCCCACACCGTTCGCGCCATCGGTATCCCAGATACGTAGGAGGATAGTTTCCTGGCATTCAAACCGTTGAATGGCGTCGGTGCGCACGGTCTTGGGTACCAGCGGTACGAGATGTAGATCTACGCGATCAATCGTCGTCATTTATTATGCCTCCACTTTCTGGTCTTCAGTCGAAGTGGAAAATAATGAAATGCCATATTTGGTCGCCGCCGTTCTTGAGAGAATTTTTTCCTGGGCATCTTTTGGTTTGTCCGCAAGCCAAGCATCAAACATCGCTACCCATGCCCCGTAGTCAGCCCTCAAACCGAGGACCGGCCAATCGCTGCCCCACATCAGACGATCCGGGCCAAAGCAGGCATACAGATGATCCAGGTAGGGTCTGATTTCATTGAGGCCTGCGCCGGGCGCCGCTTCCGTCAACAGTCCGGACAATTTGCAGCTCACGTGGGGGTGGGCCGCGAGATCATCAATCATCGGTGCCCATTCCGAAAAGCCCCCGTCCCCATCCATGCCGTTGCGGATCGCAGGTTTGGCGCCGTGATCCACGACGATGGAGAGAGATTTGTATCGCTGTGCAAGTTCGAGTAGTGCTGACCATTGGGCAGGGCGAACGAGCGCTTCGAATACCAATTGATCTGAAATCAATCGCTCGTAGACCGGCCCATGAGAACTCCGGATCAACCAATCGGGATCATCCAAATCCTGAGCCATAGGCCGAATACCCTTGAACAAAGGATCTTCTGTAAGAGTGGCGAGGTTATGGACTGCGTCGGCACTGTCCATATCTATCCAGCCGATGACGGCTTTGACAAAATCTGTTCGGCCGCCCAGTGACAGTAGTTTTTTTGTTTCTTCGTAAGATGGTGCCGCCTGAACGAGAACCGTATGGGCGATGTCATGCTCTAAAAGATGAGGGGCTAGATCTTCGGGTGCGAAATCGCGGTAGATAGCCCCTAGGTCTGGCGTCAGCCAGTCATAGAAGCCATCGCTGCGTTTCCAGAAATGCTGATGTGTGTCAATTCTCATGCGTGCACACCTATTGGTGTGGGCGCTTTTTCCGGGAGCAGCCCTGCTTTTTTGAGATCAATCCAAAACTCCAGTGCGATGGGAGCTTGGAAATTCTCCAGCGCCACGGCGACTTCACTAGGTGTCCCTAGACCCGCCACAATGCTTGCAATACCGGGATGCGCTGCAGGGAACTGCATTGCCGCCGCTGGCATTACAACGCCGTGCGTCAAGCAAACCTCATTGAGGGCTTGCACCCTGGCTTTCAACGAGGCTGGGGCTGCGCCGTAATCGTACTTGGCATCTGAGGCAGTGCCCGTTGCGAGAATACCGGAATTGAAAACACCCCCAAGGATGAGATCTATGTTGTTTTCAGCGCATCGATCAAAGAACCCATTGAGGGGTTCTTGTTCCAACAGTGTGTAGCGGCCAGCCAGAAGGAAACAGTCCCAGTCAGCGTGAGCCATTGCCAGATCACAGACCTGCCATTCGTTTACACCGATCCCGATTGCTTTCACGGTGCCTTGCTCGCGCAACTCGATCATCGCCCGGAGTCCGCCAGACATGGCTTCTTCAAAAACCTTCTCATGCATCGCGCCGTGAGTTGCTTCGCCGATATCGTGCATCAAGAGAATATCTATAGAGGTGAGCTGCAGCCGCTCCAGACTTTCATCCACTGACGCCAGCACGCCCTCGTATGAGTAATCATCGATAGGCTCGAGAGGATCTGCGTCGATGAAAAATTCCCGCTGAGGATGCCAACCAATATTTTTCGTAAGACGCCGTCCGACTTTCGTCGAAACTGCAAATTCTTCGCGCGGGTGCTGTTTAAGAAATTGTCCCAGACGACGTTCGCTCAGTCCGAACCCGTAAAGGGGGGCAGTATCGAAATAGCGGATGCCGCCCTGCCATGCTTTAGCCAACAGAGAGGTAGCATTCGTATCCGTGATGGCACGATAGAGATTGCCAAGAGGCGCACAACCGAGACCTAAGCTCGATACATTCGCGCCTGCTTCCCCGATCCTGTGCGACCCCAACGCCATCCCCCCACTCCGCTGTTTCCTACCACCGAAGCGTTTTATATATACTATCTAATTTCATATGTAAACCAACCTTCACTAAGCCAATGCCGATGTAATCCGGCTCGCGGCATTTACCAAGTGTTTCGCGACGGCTTCTGGATCAATCGGATTGGTGACCAATTTGACGTAAGGCACCGTGAGGGCGGCAATGGCACCGCGGCCCACGCCTTCCAAAATCGGACAGGCGATGTCCCAAACGCCATCCATAACGCCGCTCGGTTCGATCAAACATTTTTGCTGCCGTATGTCTGCCAACCGCCCCTCCAGCGCATCCACATCCAACCAAGGATCATCCACCTTAATGGCATCGATGGCCCGATTGCGGTTCGCCGCCGACATGAACGCCAAAAGACAGAGGCCGGAGCCTGTTTCCAGAAGAGACTGGCGATACCCGACCCGCACCGTGACCCCAACCGGATCAGGGCATTCGACCCGCGTTATGACCGCAATCTGGTTCCCTGTGGGAACCGCAAGGTGACAGGCATACCTGGTTTCAGCCGCAAACAGCTCCATAATGGGCGTCGCGATAACCGCCAGTGACTTGTATTTGGGGCGACGCAAACCCAGCCGAAACAGCTTATTGGTAACCTGGTACTTTTCCCCATCATTGACGCGCTCCACATACCCACGTGTTTCGAGGACAGCGAGCATTCGGAATATCTCCCCCTTCGTCCGTCCAATATTGTCGGCTATCTGGGCCAGGGTGTAGTCCTTCTCGGCGCGCGAGAGAAACTCAACGATATCGAGACCCTTTTCCAATGCCGGTGCGGAGTACCGTGGCCCCGCATCCACAACGTCGGCAGTCTCCCGCACCGAAATTTCTTGCTCTTTAGGTCTCGTCATGGGCCTCTCGTCATAATTTGCAGTTGAAGTTTTGTTTTATATGTGTTTTTAGGTTTCTCATATAAATTCACTTCGGACAGTGCCTACCATGACACAAATTACCGGTTGGCGGACCCACGATGTTCGTTTTCCCACATCAAAACAGCTGGCTGGCTCTGATGCGATGAACGCCGACCCTGACTATTCAGCGGCCTATTTGGTTCTGGAAACTGATCAGGTGGGACTGGAAGGGCATGGCCTCACCTTCACGATTGGTCGCGGAAACGAGCTTTGCCTGCGCGCTATTGATGCGCTGATGCCTCGCCTGGAGGGCCTCACACTCTCCGAGATATCTCAGGACATGGGTGCATTTTGGCGTCATATGACCTCCGATTCTCAGTTGCGGTGGGTTGGGCCCGACAAAGGTGTGATCCACTTGGCGCTAGGCGCCGTCATCAATGCCGTCTGGGACTTGTGGGCGCGCTCGGTTGGAAAACCCGTATGGCAATTGGTCAGCGACATGTCACCACGGGAGTTGGTGCGTTGCGTTGACTTTAGGTATCTAACGAATGTCCTCACTGCGGACAGCGCATATGAGATGCTGTCTCGCCTAGAAGAGGGGAAGCAGGAGAGACGGGATCAACTTCTCCAAACAGGATACCCCGCCTACACCACGTCAGCTGGCTGGCTTGGCTATGACGATGAGAAATTGCGGGCCCTCAGCCGCAAAGCGGTTGCCGATGGCTGGTCTCAGATAAAACTCAAGGTTGGCCTCAACCTGGAAGATGATATTCGCCGATGCAGGATCGTGCGGGAAGAGATAGGCCCAGACCGCATCTTGATGCTTGATGCCAATCAGATGTGGGAGGTTGGTGAGGCGATCACATGGATGAAGGAACTGCTCCCCTTCAAACCTCGGTTCATTGAAGAACCCACCTCGCCCGACGATATTTTGGGCCATGCTGAAATCAGATCACAGATTCACCCTGTCCAAATTGCGACCGGTGAGATGTGCCAGAACCGCATCATGTTCAAACAATTCCTTCAAGCAGAGGCGATCGATGTGGTGCAGATCGATGCAGCCCGCGTTGGGGGACTCAATGAAAACCTGGCCATCATGCTGATGGCGGCAAAATTCGACAAACCTGTCTGTCCTCACGCTGGCGGCGTCGGACTGTGCGAGTATGTCCAGCATCTTTCCATCATCGACTACATCTCCATTTCCGGAAAGCTAGAGGGCCGTGTTGCAGAATTTGTTGATCATCTACACGAACATTTTGTCACGCCCTGCCGCATCGTCAACGGGCACTATGCTGTACCCGAGGCCCCGGGCTTCAGCATTGCGCTGAAACCCGCGTCGATAAAGCAGTACAACTTTGTCGACGATAAGATGGCCCCCGCGTAGCCAGCTTCTCCGCCCGTTACTTTTGGACTGATCTCCAGCGCGCCCTACGGTTTCGTGAAGACAAATTGGAGCATAGATATCTGGCCGCCCTGGAGGTTGGCATAAGCATTCATCGCTAGAAGTGGAAAATCTGGTCCTGCAACAAGGTGTGGCCCAAGAGGTGGCAGTCCTCCTGCGTCGATTGCTCGTTGAAAAACCTCCTCAAACCACTGCAAAGCAATATCGTTGCAATCGATACACTGAGCGAAATTGAACCCTGCGGCGACCGCCATGGCCTTGAGAGTTCCCTCATCGCAGATATTGTCGGTTGCAGCATCTGCAGCCCAGGGCACAGGATAGGCGAACCCTTCTTTTGTCCTCACGACAGGATCAAACACGACGAACCGCCCACCGGACCGAAGAAGACGGAATGCTTCGTCATAGAGCTTCTGCGGTTCTTCCAGAAACATGTGAACGTGAATGGAAATTGCCGCATCAAATTTTGCCGTCTCGTACGGCGTGGCACAGGCATCTCCGACATCCAGCCCGACCTGATCACTAAAGCCCATCCACTTGGAAAGTTCGTTTCCTGTCTCAACCACTTCTGGAGAGAGATCGATCCCTTGAACGTGAGCCCCCGTCTCTCTTGCAATAAAGCGAGCGGGACCGCCTGACCCAGACCCGAGATCCACGACCGCCCCACCTGTTCCGACCTGCAGGTGCCTGACAAGAGGCTTCACAACATCAAGCCCACCGACATGGAATTCATCAACCGGTGCGAGGTCTTCAATCGTTACGTTTGCTGGTGTCTTGCCTATAGCCTCCAGACCTTCTTCTATTCGATCCAAAAGGTTGTATTTATCAACAGTTTTGTTGGAGCTCATTACTCTGTTCCTATCGTTTTAGGGTCAGTTGTTTCTAATTTCGATCACAAACATTTTTTGCGAAGTGCACTATTTCAATTGGGTGAGGGTCGCGGCTACAGCCCCTGCAATTACACTCTCTGGTGCTCCCGCGCGGATCAATACAGAAAGCCCTTGAAAAGTTGCAGTAAGGCTGGCTGCCAATTGATCAGTTTTGGTGTCAGACGCAAGCTCACCCTTTCCAACGGCTCCGTTAAGTGCATGCTGAAACGCCCTGGAGAGTTTTTCCAGGTTTATGAGAACAAGTTTTTGGAGTTTCTCATTGCTCGTACCGAATTCAACTGAGGTGTTGGCCATCATGCATCCATTGGAAAATGGCTCGCCCTTTGATGCTGCTAACGTGAACTCAAAAAAATCTACGATTGATTGCAGCCCCGCTTCGGGTGCCGTTAGTTTTGAGTAGAGCATCGTCGCGGCCAACTTTTGATACTTGGCGAGTGCTGCAACATAGAGACCTTCCTTATCTTCGAACGCAGCATACAAGCCTGCATGAGCGACCCCCGTCGCCTCGACAAGATCGCGCACAGATGTTTCCGCGTACCCTTTTTTCCAAAAGAGTTGCATTGCTTTTTCTGCAACACCGTCAGGATCGAATTCTCTCTTGCGTGCCAAACGGCTTACCTTTTCCTATCAATCGAGGCGCCCTAGCAGCGGAGAGTTTTCACTCAATTCTGCTCGCTTGCCTCTAAGTGTGACACCCGATTTCTCAATGCCTGAATCTCGGCGTTCTGCTTGTCGACATGGGCAACCAAAACGTCGGCCGATGAAGCATGAAATGCGGCATCAAAATCTTCAATCCATTGCCTGGCTCGCCGCCACCTTGAAAGCTGTTTGTTCGTCATAGTTTATTCTCCTTTCCAGATCATTCAATCTCGATTTAAGCAACTTTCTCGCAAATACAAGATCGACCGTTCTATTTAGTGAGATATGCCCGTGAAAGAGTGGGAAAATAAGATCAATGCTGGATCGAAAACAACTGCCTGTTCGAGCAATAACCCGGTTATTTCGAGCGAAATGGTGCTCTTTGGCAGGCAGATCAGCTGCACACTTACCTTTGAAGGAATTGGAACTCGCCCCGCGGCTTGCAATCCTCCGGGCGCAAAACTGTTCCTAGTTTCAGCGGCGAGCGCAATACGCGACCCTCACGATCTGAATAGGCTCATATTTTTCGCCCGAGCTCTATCTCACACACTTGGGGGTCCGACTGAACACGGGGGCAGCACCACCACTTTGTTGTCCATGGAGAATTAGAATGTCAGGCGTCACCCTCACCACTACCGCATTGAGCGCATACGGAAGAATTGCGCGCGTGATCCTCGCTGAAAAGGGAGTTTCGTGCGAATTGGATTTCATAGAATTCTCTGATCTCCCCGACAAGAGCTATGCGCAGAAACACCCTTTCCACAAGGTACCCGTGCTTTTCCACAATGACCTCCACCTCTACGAAACGGCTGCGATAGGTCGGTACATTGATGAAGCGTTCGAAGGCCCCGCACTTCAGCCCACTAGCCCTGTAGAGCGCGCGCATATGGAAAAGTGGATCAGCATCGCCAATCAATATCTCTATCCCCGCATGATTGGTGACCTTGTCTGGCAGCGTCTCGTCGTCCCGCTTCAAGGGGGAGAAGCGAATGAAGAACAGGTGGCAGGGTCGCTCGATGAGATCAAATCTCAAGTCGCACTCATGGAAGCCGAATTGAGCGATGGTCGTGAGTACATCACCGGCACCTTCAGTCTCGCGGATGCCTTCTTGGGGCCCATCTTGTTTTTCACAGCCATGACCCCGGAAGGACAGGAGATAGTGACCAGCAACGATAAGGTTGCTGCCTGGCTCGACCGGGTGACCAAGCGAGACAGCTGGGAAGCCACCCAGTAACTTCCGTTAGACACAGAGCAAAGAAGCCCCGCCGCATTGCGCGACGGGGCACTTAGCAGGCCCTGCTCGAAAATCGCTTAAGCCTAACTGCTGACATCGAACATTTCGGGAAATCCATGCGTGAAGGCACGCTCATATTGGGGAGGAAACTTTGGGGTCTCGCCCAACTCCTGTGCAGCTTTCCACGGCCAATGAGGGTCGTACAGCATGCCCCGGCCAAGTGCTATCGCATCAGCACTACCGTTTGCCAGAAGGTTTTCTGCTTGATGGGCACCGGTTACCACGCCGACAGTGAATGTTGGGAGTGAGACTTTTTCCCTAATTTCTGCCGCCAGTTGCGCCTGAAACCCCGGTCCATAATTGGTGATGGATTGGTTGGGAGAAAGGAAACCGCTCGATACATCCAGAAAATCACACCCACACTGATGCAATGCCTGGGCAAATTGCAAGGCGTCTTCCAAGGTCCATGCATGGTCATCCAGACCGTGGTCTGTACCTGATATGCGTGCTCCCAAACTACAATTTTTGGACAGAATGGCTTTCACCGCATCAAATATTTTTAACGGATGCCTCATCCGATCTTTTAGATCACCGCCATACTCGTCAGATCGCCTGTTCGATACTGCTGACAAAAAGCTATGCAGATAGTACCCATGAGCATAGTGCAGCTCCACCACGTCAATTCCTGCGCGCGCCGCCCGCGTAGCGGCGGTACAAAATGCGATTTCAATTCGCTCCAAGTCAGTGGCGTCTGCTGCACGTGGCATCGGATACCCTTCGTCGAATGGAACGGCCGAAGGTGCATACACATCCCAGCCCCCCTCTGACACGGGCAACGTTTTGTCTGCCAACCGGGGCAATTGCTGAGAACCTTTGCGCCCCGCGTGAAACAGTTGGATGCCGACCTTGGTATCGCTGTTTTCTTTCACAAACTGGACAAGCTTGGCTAGCGCCTCTTCATGCCGGTCCTCGTAGAGGCACAGGTCCCCAGCACTTATGCGCCCGTTTGGCTCGACGGCTGTGCCCTCAAGCATGATGAGCCCAGGATTGGCAACGGCGAACTGACCGATATGCATCGTATGCCAATCGCTTGCCGCCCCCTCATCCGCCGAATACTGGCACATGGGGGATACGACAATGCGGTTCTGCAGGACCTGGGGTCCCAACTCGAGTGGAGAGAATAGAATGCTAGGCACAGGCACCTCATTTGTTACAGACAATAAGGGGATGTTTGGATATTTGATAACTCACAGCCAGAGCTAAATGCGCCCTATTGACGGGGCCATTCCATCAACACAAAAAACATACGTGGAGCGCGCGCCAAACTCGCTTTAGAAAATATCTCGCGCCAGGAGCTCAACCTCCCGCACAACTTGCCGGGCGTATTGTTGTTGGTTGAGCGCACCGAAGTGATCCGCCTCCTTAATGACCACAAACCTTCCGACGGAAGAGAGCGTAGACAGTTCCTTTTGCATCTGGGTCCAAGACGGCAACATTATGGGATCCCACCCATCAACCATCATGACCGTCATGGGCAGGTCGCCCAGAGTCTTGATCGCGCGCGCCGCTGCAGCGGATCGATCCCAGCCGAGCGCTTCAAGAGCCGCACCCGACATGTGATGGCTCGAAGCGTAAAGATGGTACGCTCTGTCAAAAGGTGCTCCGGCGAGACCGTCGGAGAACAAGCTGGCGACACCCATGACGCGGGCGCCGGAAAAATTATTCAATGTCTCAAGGATGCCAAATCCATTGAGCATCTGCTCAAAGCCCTCCTGCGCCACAGGCGGAAAACGTTCTGCCATGTCTTCGTGCGATGAGTCCACGAGGATGAGCCCCGCCACACGCGCCGGATGCCTTTGGGCGAATACGCGGGCCATAAGTGCGCCGTAGGAGTGCGCGACGACCATCACAGGTTTCGTCACCCCCAATTTTTCAAGCAATAATACCAACTCGTCCGCACTGACAACCGCGTCAACGGGGCCCTGGATTGCTGCGCTGTTCCCTGTGCCAGCTCTGTCGTAGGCACAAACCCGGTACCGAGAAGAAAGGTCATCCTGCACCCAGAACCAATTCTCCGTTACCACTCCCAAACCGTTCTCCAAGAGAATAAACGGCTTGGAGGTCGGGCCCTGGCAATTCACATACAGGTCATGCCCATTAACGGTGATGAAGGACCCCGGCAGGTCAATATTTCTTTCTTCCAGATAACTGGCGCTCATCTGATAAAGAGCACCCCCGCCCACCGCGAGCACCACGAGAGACAGCACCGCGACCACACTCCGGACCGTCCATTTCTTCAAAGCTGTATGTTGCGTCGGGTTTGATGAAGGATGCGGCATGGGTATATCCTTTTGGCTAGTGTTAGGTTGCCATGTTGGGCATTTCAAGTAATCTTGCCAATTACCTGCGATGTAAAGGGAGAGCCTCACCCGAAGAACCAATACGTTCCGCGCGCGCTTCCATTTGGCTCCAGCCGATGTCGATAACATCAGCACCAGCTTCAAAACCTGTTGGTTGCCGGAACACCCTCAACTAGGTTGCCCCAATTCGAATGCTCTGACGAAGCTCGTTTGGTCCTGAAGAAATTTGGTTGGATAATTTGTAGTGCAAGAACCTACCCCGTCGTCGAGTGCCCCCCGCACACTGATCATCATTCTCATTGCAGTCACTTCGTTAAGCCAATTTTTTCGTTCTGTCGTCGGTCCCATCGGCCCAGAAATTGCTTCGGATCTGGGCCTGACCAGCCAGCAACTCGCGTTTGCAAATACCACTTTCTTTGGTGCCTTGCTGGCACTTCAGATCCCTGTGGGGATTGCATTTGATCGATATGGTCCGGTCCGCGTCACAGCAACTCTGACGGGGGTTGCCGCATTAGGGTCAGCAATTTGCGGTTTTTCAGATCGGTTTGAAATTTTTCTACTTGGACGTTTGTTGATTGGTGCCGGCATGGCGGCTGCGTTCATGTCAGTGATTGTTGTTCTTTCCGACCGCCTGCCAAGCCGGGCGCTGGCGTACGCTATGGCTCAAGTTTTCGCCCTCAGCAACATCGGTACGCTAGTAGCTTCCAAACCAGCGGCCTATTTAACCGAGGCGGCCGGATGGCGGTTTGTCCATCTTGTTGCCGCCTTTGTCGCTCTGATCATTACGGTGATCGCCCTATACATCGCACGAGGAGAGAAAAACCAAGGGAAGACCGAACCATTCGTCACCCTTTTTTCAGGCATCTGGCGAGCGATTAAACTCCCTGGCCTTCCCGCCGTCGCACCATTGCTTGCGATAACCTACCCTGCGCTCATCACCATGCTTGGATTGTGGGCTGGAGCTTTTCTTTCTGACGTGCACCAGCTCTCTCTCGAGAACCGCGGCAATGCGCAACTCGCCATGGTCATCGCGCAGATCACAGGTATCTATACCTTCGGTTTCCTCGACCGGTGGAGCAATCGTCGGAGGCTCTTGGCTTCCATAGGCGGTTTTTGCGGTGGCTTTTCCCTTTGCGGGATTGTTATATTTGGAAACAGCGCTCCCCTTAGCATTGGGTTTCTTGTGCTGTTTTGCTTCTTCGCCAGCTACAATGTTCTTCTGCTCTCTCATGCAAGATCACTCGTGCCTGACGAACTTGCGGGAAGAGGCATCACAACCATCAATCTTATCCCCGGCGTTGGAAGCTCGCTGCTGCCCATCATTACCGGGCTGGTTATCACGCTAACCGCTCAAATCGGATTTTCTGCCGCAAACCAGTACAATTCTGTTTTTCTGCTTCTCGCGGTGCTCTTCGTTGGAGCTGCAGCTTTGTTCTTGCGCCCCGCCGTATCAAGTCCAGCAGCGCCGAACCCTAAAAAGCCAAAGCTGTAAACACGGATTACTCCATCCTCCGATTGCCCGTGCTAGGCTTGTTGTTGCTGCGCCCTAATGAGCATTTCGGTTTCAAGGTCAGCAGGAAGGAACGCCTCAATGCGCAGTTCCTGCAACGTGATGTCTTGCGGCGTGCCGAGTGTTGTGATCGTGGTGAAAAAACGCATGTCGACATCATTGATGCGAAGATGCAGCGGCACCATCAGCTCAAGCGACTTTGAAACATCAATCAACCGCCAGGGTGAGGGTATGTCGCAGGTTTCGAGCAACGCGTTTAGAAGCTCTCTCCCTTCTTCCCCACCATCAATGGCTTCCCTGTGGACACGCTGGATAAGGTGGTACCCCACCTCATCCCAGTTGACGACATAGGGGCGCAACCCATCTGGCGAGAAGAGAAGCTTCAGAACGTTGTCGCACACTTCGGGATTGGTTTCGTTCAACCCAAGTAGGTCGAGCGTTGCCTGAAACCCCGAATTGGACATCAGAACATTCCACGTTCTGTCGAACGCAACGGCCCCAAAAGGCTCATATCCCTTCAGGATCAGCTCAATGACACGACGATGGTTCTTCAATTCGTCGGAATTCAGATCCGTTTCCGTATAGATAGGTGCAAAACCAGCGGCCAGAAGCAGCATGTTTCGCTCACGATGAGGAATACGAAGCGTGTCTGAGAGATGAATGATGAGATCGCGGCTTGGTTGCGAGCGGCCGGTTTCCACAAATGAGATATGTCGGGCTGAAACACCGGCCTCAAGTGCAAGCCCCAGCTGGCTGAACCCGCGGTTCGCACGCCAACCCTTCAAAATCTGGCCAAAGGGCGATTCTTGATGCTTCACTTGTGCCACAAGCCACTCCTGCTGTCGTTTTTCGTTTGGTGTCATCTTTGGGGATTTTCACCCTTCCCCAAGGACCAAACTCTACAACAAACAGCAAGTCCACCGCCCGTTCGCGAACGCGGGAGGCGAAAGATGGCAGAATGCTCCCCCGCACGATAGGACCACTTGAAAACACCTGGATGGACCAACCCGAAGGCCCCACGAGAACCAAGGAGTTCTCAGCCCGTATTCTTTCGGACTTTAGCCCCGATTGCGAGATGCTCGCCCGCCGCAGCTAGACGAAGACAAGAGCACCATCGTCCAGATTTGCAGCCGGGAGTTCGTCCTTTTCGGAATAGTAGTCCTGGGCGAAGATCCAGGGCTGGTGATCTCCCTGCTTTGGCATCAAGTGCATTGCCCGCATGAGATACCCTGGATTGAAATTTTCCGGGTCGATAAACGGAAGGGCTGGCATGGCCTGGTCCTCATCACGCAAACGCGGTGTGCATACTTTCATCCCATCCGCATCCATGTGCTTGAGCAACCGGCAAACAAATTCAGATATCAGATCAGCGCGCATGGTCCAGCTGGTTCTGAGATACCCAAACACCCATGCCATATTGGGAATGCCAGAATACATAATACCGCGATAAGTCCATCTCTCGCCAAAGCTAAGCGGTTCCCCATCGATGGAGAAATCGATGTCACCAAGCACTGAGAGATTAAACCCCGTCGCTGTGATTATGATATCGGCTTCCAGCGTCTCACCTGACTTCAGTCGGACACCCTTTTCCGTAAAACTGTCTATCTCGTCTGTGACGACGGACGCCTTCCCTGACGTAATTCCTTTGAACAAATCAGCATCAGGGACAAAAGCGACCCGTTGTCGCCAAGGCCGATAATGGGGCGTGAAATGCTTTTCCATATCATAGCCTTCCGGCAGATATTCCCGCGCGCCCTTGATCAGTTCTTCTTTAGCAAAATCTGGATGTTCGCGCGCAAGCTCCGTGATGATTTTCTGATCATGTAATATTTTCTGGCGCACAATTTCATGCGTCCACTCTTCGGGAACATCAAGCTCGCGAAGCATGTCAGCAACTTCGTTGCGATTTTCTCCGGGGAAAAAATATGTCGGTGAGCGCTGCAACATTGTGATGTGTTTGCAGTCTTCCGCCATCGCGGGAATGATGGTCGCAGCTGTTGCACCCGACCCGATCACCAGCACATTTTTGCCTTTGTAATCCAGATCATCCGGCCAGGTTTGCGGGTGAACAATCTGCCCTTTGAACTTATCCATCCCCTCCCACTCCGGCGTATACCCTTCTGAATGTCGGTAATAGCCCTGACACATCCAGAGAAAATTGCAGGTGAACTCCAAGGTCTCGCCTGTGCCTAAATTCTCTGCCGTCAACTTCCACACATTGTCCGAGCTGGACCAGCTAGCGCTCACGATCTGATGTTGATAGCGAATATGCTTATCAATGCCGAACTCGCTAACGGTCTCATTCATGTATTTGAGAATTTCATCTGCGGTGGCGATTGGGGCGCCTGACCACGGCTTGAACTTGTAGCCAAACGTAAACAGGTCACTGTCAGAGCGGATTCCTGGATAAGTATGAGTACGCCACGTGCCACCCAAGCTCTTCTGGTTTTCCAAGATCGCGTAGCTTTTTTCTGGACATCGTTCTTGCAGATAATATGCGGCGCTAACCCCAGAGATACCGACCCCGACAATAAGAACATCGAAATGTTGGCTCATTTTTTCGCCTCTTGATGAAATAGCGTTTGAGAAATTCTGTTCCTACAAAGCTGCTCCAAAAAGAAATTGGCGGCCATGATGTAGCTCAATTATCGGCTGCCCCTTTTGTCATAGGAAACAACAAGGTGGGAGTCGGCAATATTTCCCCTACCGCTAAATCTCCGCCTCTATGTCGTGTGCCGTGAGATAAGACGCCATTTCCCCCATCACGCGGCGAACACTTTCACGCTGGTTCATGCTTTGACGCCATCTCTCCAGATTTTTCAAATCAGCGGAGGGAGGCTGACGCAGAAAGCGAGCAAAAAACTGGGCCGAATAGAAGGCTATGTCGGCGTAGCAGAAATTTCCGGCCAAAAACTCCCGACCTTCAAGAACAGCATTCATTTCAGCAAAATATTCGTGAATAGCCGCAACGGCTTGCCCGTGTTCCCCGTCCTTCATCTGCGACCTGCGCCCTGGCATGCAGCAGACTACTTTTGGGAAAAAGACTTCATCACTCTTTAGCTCCAACATACGTGCAACTGCGCGCAGTTCTATGGCTTGCGGCCAAAGAGCCGGAGTGGGCTGCAGATCTTCCAGGTATTCAAATATTTGGGTCGAATCAAAAATTTCTAGGTCCTCATGGATAAGGACGGGAACTTGTTTTTTGGGATACACCCGAGCGACTTCTATCGACTTAGGCTCATAGAGCGTCGCAAGTTCGAACGGAACAAACACACGTTCCCAGACAATTCCTTTTTCGATGGCTGCCATTTCGACCTTGGCGCCGAACATGCTCAAAGGTCCCGAAAATATAGTGATGGAATTTGTCATTGCTTTGATCCTGTCCTCTCCCGCCCGGACGCGGGGCAAAATGACTACATTTCAGAGGCGTATGTTGCGTGCATGCCTCAGACCGTCGGGATGCAAGATCGGCAGGTAACCTGCAATTACTTTGAAGGTAAGGCGCGACTGCTTGAAAAATGGCACCGCCTCAATTGATATCTCGAAGACCATGGGTCACACTTCCCCACTGTGCGGCAGATATCATTGCGTAGTTGGTTTTGTGGGGGAGTTAATGCCGTCTTCTGAACGCTCTACACGCGATCCATTTCGCCTGTTGATCCCCATTTTACTTATCCTCGCCATTCCCCTCGCACACCTGACACCCGTGGGGGTTGCCCTCATGGAGCGCGGATGGGTGATGGCTGGCGCGGGTGGAGCTTTTTTTGCCATCATGATGATGGTGTCTGGTGTTCGCGTCACATTCGCAGGCCAGGCGGACGCTCTTGGCACCGCAGCATGGTTACTCATGCTGGCCTATCTCATGCATCAGTTTGAAGAACATGGGATTGATCTGACGGGACGGACCTATCATTTCATCACTTATGCAAATGGCGTGTTGGCAGAGCTGTATCCAGATGGGGGTCCACGCCTTACCGAGCTCTCCATCTACCGCATCAATACATTGCTTGTTTGGGTTCCCTTTTTGCTGGCCATCTGGGCGGGACGCCGCTTCCCCTGGGTTGGGCTTGCCGCAGCTGGCCTCATGCTCACCAATAGTGGTTTGCATATTTTCCAGACATTCACACGGGGAGAATACAACCCTGGCCTTGCGACAGCGGTGGTTCTCTTCCTGCCCATCTCTTTGAACTATTTCAGCGTCTCACGACGATACGCAGGCACAGGCATTCTCTCTGCCATCACGGCGGTGGCTTTTGGGATCGCTGCCCACGCCGCATTACCATTCGTTATTGAGGAAGCAGCCGCGGCGGAATGGACGTCCCGCCTCGCTGGTATTTTTGCAACCCTGGCGTTGGCGCCTCTGATCGCGAATATCCTCTATCGGATGTTCCGTCGTTCACCTTCATGAAGGTTACGATCAACCTGGTTGGCCTTACGCAACACCCTGCAGCTCGTCAGCATCACTGATGTTCGCGATCAGCCTGTATTCAGAGAAGTCTGGATCATGCATGTCGGCGAGATATTGCTCCGGCGGGAAGGGATAGAGGTTTGGCACACCGGATTTGTCAAAATACCAACTGCTGCACCCGCCACTCGCCCAAACAGTGCTCGGAACCCGCTCGTGCATTGCTGCATTGTAGGCTTCGAAAGATGCTTGCTTCGGCGCTATGGCGGCCAAACCTTCACCGCGCATTTTGTCTAACATGGCGATGATATAGTCGATCTGGTGCTCGCTGACGGTAATCAATGATAGGTTGCCAACTGGCCCGGTTGGCCCTTCCAGCATCCAGAAGTTGGGGAACCCAGGCACTCCAACGGCACGATGGGCACGCGGCGACCCATCCCATGCAGCGCCCAGATCGCGGCCATTTTCACCAGTCACTTTGGTAGGCAGGATGAATGCCGCGGCATCAAATCCGGTTGCAAGAACCAGCACGTCAAGTTTGTGCACTTGGCCGTCTTCTGTTTCGATCCCCTCAGGTACGATCCGCTTTATGCCATCGGTGATGAGATTGGCATTGTCACTGGTGATAGCGGGATAAAAATCCGAACAGAAAATCAAGCGCTTACAAGCAGCCTGATAGTCAGGTGTCAGACGAGCGCGTAGAGCAGGATCGGCCACCGCCTCTTCCAGATGTTTGGTACAGGCTTCCTGAATATCCTTCAGCTTGTCCTGATCACCTGTGGTGGCGGCCCCGAAATTCTTGACCATGGTGTTGCGGTAGAAATTGTAGATCACCTTCTGCAAAACGGGGAACCGGCGCAGCAATCCTTTCCAAAAGCTGGAATATTCTTTTTGCGGCAACGGGATCATCCATTGGGGTGTCCGCTGAAATACGTTCATTGTGCCGACTTTATGGGTGATCGCACCGACGATTTGGGCCGCTGTAGAACCTGTTCCGATGATGCCGACATTCCGCCCCTCAAGCGGCACGGAATGATCCCAACGCGCGGTGTGAAATTTGTCGCCCGCGAAAGTTTCGATACCCTCGATATTTGGGAGGACAGGTTTGTGCAGCACGCCGGTCGCCGAAATCACAAGGTCATAATGCACAACGTCACCATCGCCTGTCGTCAGCCGCCACTGTGGGGCTTCATAGGTAAGGTCGGTGACTGGCGTGTTGAACTTGACGATCTCTGTGACACCAAAATCCGTCGCTGTCTTTTCCATGTAGGCTTGTATTTCGGGCCCGTATGAGAAGCGATGCGTCCAGTCCGGGGTAAGCGCGAAGGAAAACGAATACCAGCGTGACGGCACATCACACGAAAGGCCAGGATACTGGTTTTCGCGCCAGGTACCGCCGACCTTGTCTGTCTTTTCATAGACGGTGAGGTTGGTGTAACCCGCTTTGCGCAACTTCACGACTGCGGCGATGCCTGACATGCCGGCACCAATAATCGCAATTGAGGGCTGGGTGCCCGCTTTCGCCCAACTGGCACCCTGGCCACCTGGAATATCCCCGGTGTGTACGTTCATAGACCATCCCTCCCAGACATCGCTCTTTTTGAGCGCTAGATGGTGAGGATGATCCGCTATTGACGCCTTGTCAATAAGGGAACTGCGGGATAGGTTTGTACAAATTGGTCGGCCAGAACTACTCAAAATTCCAGGAAAAGAGCGAAAAATTGCAAAATAAGGCGCACCGCATCCGCCGTACACGGGCCATGGCCCGCGAAGAAATTATCGATGCTACGGAGACGGCACTGTCAGAGATGGATTTTGGTGCGCTGACGGTTGATATCGTCATGCGGCGCACAGGCATGACCCGTTCGTCCTTCTATCATTACTTCTCCGGCTTGGATGAACTGGCCCTCGGCTTTCTGGACCGACTGGAACAAGCCATTCGCCAACCTGTCGATAAGTGGTTGTCTGGTGAAGGCAGCACGGACTATCTCGGTGATACGCATACGCATCTCACCGCAATGTTTGTGGCGATGGAAGAACATCGCACTGGCATGCTCGCGCTAACGAAGGCCTCAAACAATAGCAATCAAGTCTATGAAGAGTGGCGTGCCCGCGTGATCGACTATTTCATTATCCTCACCGCGCGTTTCATCCGCCAGCAAGTGATGCTCGGGCGGTCGCTACTGACGGACCCTGACCGCACGGCGCGCGCATTGATCTTGATGAACAATGCGTTGTCCAACGACAACCTGATGCGTGCTGAGCCCGACGATGCTGCGGCTATCGGGCGAACATCGGCTGAGATCTGGAATGCCACAATCTACAGGCAGTAGCTGATCTTTCAGCCAGCTCTCCGGCAGCCTTCCACGTCTTCGTAATGTTAGGCCCCACCAGAGGACGATGGTTGAAGCGGGCGCGCCTTTGCTTCCAACGCGCGGCGTTGCGACAGAAAATAGATGGCAGGAACGACGATCAGCGCCAGAACCGTCGCACTAACCATTCCGCCGACCATCGGCGCTGCAATCCGCCGCATAACTTCTGCTCCTGTTCCCGAGCCGTACATGATCGGTGCCAGTCCGGCCACAATGACCGCGAATGTCATGATGATGGGGCGCAGTCGACGGAGCGCTCCTTTCCCTATTGCCTCACGCAAATCTTCATGGTCCATGGCACGCCCCTCGCTTTCGGCATCAGCTTCTGCAGCTGCCAGCTCCTGCCTGAGATACATCACCATCAAGACACCTATCTCAACGGCGATCCCCGCCAGGGCGATGAAGCCCACAGCAACAGCAACCGACATGTTGAAGTCCAGCAACCACATCAACCAAATCCCACCCACAAGAGCAAAGGGAAGTGTGCCCATGATGATGAGAACATCGGTGGTATCTTTGAAGTTCAAAAACAAAAGCAACATGATGATAGCGATCATCACGGGTCCAACCACGGCAAATCTCTCTTTTGCCCGCTGCATATATTCATACTGCCCGGCCCACGAAATCGAGTAGCCCGGGGGCAAAGAAACCTGCTCTGCAACCGTTCTGCGCGCTTCCTCCACATAAGAGCCCAGATCGCGTCCGGCGATGTCGACATAGACCCAACCATTGAGACGCGCATTTTCGCTTCGAATAACCCCAGGCCCCTCGCTCACCCGCACATCCGCCACGCGCCCTAATGGAATTTCTGCGCCGCTCGGGGTGACGATCGGTAGTGCGCGAAGTTGCTGTGGTGAATTCCGTGTCTCCTGCGGGTACCGCAGGTTGATAGGGAAACGCTCCAGTCCCTCAATACTCTCACCGATGGTCATCCCGCCAATTGCCGTACGCACAACATCGTGCACATCCGCTATATTCAGCCCGAAACGCGCTGCCGTTTCCCGGTCAATATCAATGTCGATAAAGCGCCCGCCGGTAACCCGCTCGGCATAGACGGAGGTCGTGCCCGGGACCGATTGCAGAACCTGCTCTATCTCTCGTCCCACTTCAGCGATGACCGCGAGATCGGGTCCTGCAATCTTTACACCCACCGGGGTTTTGATACCGGTCGCCAACATGTCCAGTCGGTTTTTGATCGGCATAATCCAGACGTTTGTCAGGCTGGGAAATTGGATCAACGCATTGAGTTCTTCTTTCAGACCCGCCATCGTCATTCCAGGTCGCCATTCGTCTCGTGGCTTCAACCGAATTGTTGTTTCAACCATGGAAAGAGGTGCTGGGTCCGTTGCGGTTTCCGCCCGCCCTGCCTTGCCATACACCGTATCGACCTCAGGGATCGACGCTATGAGCTTGTTTGTCTGCTGAAGAAGCTGCGCCATTTTCCCAGCTGAAACAGCAGGGAACGCACTCGGCATGTAAAGTAGATCCCCTTCGTCCAGATCGGGCATAAACTCTGCTCCCAGCTGAGTTGCTGGTATGATCGCACTCGCCATAACGAGAGCAGCGACCACGAGCGTGCCCCGGGGGTGACGCAGAGCCAGCCCGATCACCGGTCGATAGCCCGTCGCGAGCCATCTATTTATCGGATTGTGATTTTCCGGAGCTATACGTCCGCGCACCAACAGGCCAATCAACACTGGTACCAATGTTACCGACAATGCGGTCGCAGCAGCCATCGCATAAGTTTTGGTGTAGGCAAGCGGATGAAACATCCGCCCTTCTTGTCCCTCAAGAGCAAAAATGGGGGTAAAACTAAGCGTGATAATGGATAGGGAGAAAAACAGCGCTGGACCAACCTCCACGCAAGCATCAGCGACGATATGCCAACGGTCCTGACCTTCCGCGTCTTCCCCTTCCAGCCGCTTGTGCACATTCTCGATCATGACGATCGTTGCATCGACCATCGCGCCTACCGCAATGGCAATACCGCCCAGCGACATGATGTTGGCATTAATCCCCTGCGCGTTCATGACAATGAAGGCTGCAAGCACACCCAGCGGCAGACTGATCACCACCACCAGGGCAGAGCGCAAATGGTAGAGGAACAAGGCACACACGAGAGCAACAATGAGGAACTCCTCGATCAACTTCCCCTGCAGGGTTTCGATGGCCCGTTCGATCAGGTCTGAACGATCATAGGTAGTGATCACTTCAACACCTTCTGGCAGGCCAGCCTGGAGTGTCTCTAGTTTTTCTTTTACTCTTTCAATCGTCGCCAGTGCATTCTCGCCTGACCGCATAATAATGACGCCGCCGACAGCTTCACCTTCACCGTTTAACTCACCAATACCCCGACGAAGCTCCGGCCCTAGGCGAATTTCTGCAATGTCTCCCAAAAGGAGTGGGGTCCCTCCTTCGGTGACTCTCAGGGGAATACGTTCAAGATCCTCGATGGATTTTATATAGCCGTTCGCACGCACCATATATTCGGCTTCCGCCATTTCAATGATCCGCCCACCCGTCTCCTGATTACCCCTTTCAATTGCGTATTTCACCGCTGAAAGCGGCAGCCCGTAGGCACGCAGACGATCCGGGTCCACAATGACCTGGTACTGTTTGACCATGCCACCGATGGTCGCCACTTCCGAAACACCCGCAACGGTTTGCAGCTCAAATTTGAGAAACCAGTCCTGAAGTGCCCGCAGCTGTGCAAGGTCTTGATTGCCTGTACGATCAATGAGCGCGTATTGAAAAATCCAGCCCACACCGGTTGCATCTGGCCCGAGCGCCGGTTTGGCAGCGGCGGGCAGTCGGGGGGCAATCTGGCTCAAATATTCCAGAACGCGTGATCGTGCCCAGTACAGATCGGTGCCATCTTCGAAAATTATGTAAACGTATGAATCGTTGAAAAAGGAATAGCCACGCACCGTCACCGCACCGGGAACAGCAAGCATAGCTGTTGTAAGGGGGTAAGTGACTTGGTCCTCAACGACCTGAGGTGCCTGGCCAGGATAGGTTGTCTTAATGATCACCTGGACATCAGACAGGTCCGGGATGGCGTCAAGCGGGGTTGCCCGCAACGACGACAATCCAGCTGCCGCGACAAACAATGCGGCGACAATCACCAAAAACCGATTGGCAATTGACCAGCGAATGAGGGCGGCGATCATTGGTGCTCTCCATGGGCATCAGGGGTTGTGAGACGCAGAAGCGCTGCATCAAGGCTGGCTTCTGAATCGATCAAAAACTGGCCTGCGATGACAACATGCTCACCAACAGAGAGCCCTTCCAGAATCTGGGCGCGACCTCCACTTTCAATTCCAACCACCACCTGCGCAGGGCGGAAACGGCCGTCTCCCAGGGCTAGAATTACCCGATCGCTTGTCGATGCTCGGATGAGAGCCGATTGCGGAATTGTCAGAGCTTCAAGCTTTGGATCTGTATCTATTGTCAGATCCGCATACATGCCTGGCTTCAACATTCCATCGGGGTTTTCAAAAACAATCCTGGCACGCACAGTCCGGCTGTCGGTATCCACAGTTGGGTAGACATAGTCGACCACACCCTCCCAGACCTTACCCGGCACAAAACCAAGACGCATTTTTGCCGTTTGACCAGACTCAACCCACGATGCCTCATCTTCAAAAATATCAACCAGAACCCAAACAGATGAAAGGTCGGCCATGTTCATGATCATGTCATCTGAATCGACGTATTTCCCTTCCCTAACACCCAGTTCCAGCACTGTGCCTGATTGGTGAGCGCGAACATCAACCAGTCGTTGAGCCCTTCCTGTCTTTGAAATATTATCGATTTGCTCTTTGGTCAGCCCCAGCGCGATCAGCCTTTCTCTCGCGGCGGCGGTCAAATTACCATTACCTCGACGGCGTGTTTGCAGATACTCGGCCTGAGCACTTACGAGATCTGGAGAATAGAAACGAAACAGAAGGTCACCAGCGTTCACGACTTCTCCAACTGTTCGGATTTTGAGCTCCTCAATCCATCCGGGTGTGCGGACATGGACATGCCCAAGGTTGTTTTCGTTAGGCGCCACAAAACCCACGGTTGAAATCTGCCGATAGAGTGGGCCCCTCAAGACTTCCGCTGTGCGCACGCCGATATTGTTCACAACTGCGGGATCAATCCGAAGCGATGGCACATGGTCGGCAGAGCCTCCATTTTCGTCCCGATAGACTGGGATCAAGTCCATCCCCATTGGGGATTTTCCAGGACCATCGCGGCGAAAATTCGGGTCCATTGGTGCGACCCAATGAGAAATCACACGCTCCCCATTGGATGCCTCAGCACCCACCATCGGCTCGTCATTTTGAACGAACCGTGCAATGGCAAATCCGACAACCATTGCAACAACGAGGAGAAACGAAACAATTGCAACTGACGTACGGTTCATTGGATATCTCCAGCAAGAAAATCAAGCGCGGCCCAAGCTTTGCCCTGTTCAGTAAGCAGTTCCATACGCTTTAGTTCAACTTCCAACAGCGCCAATTGACTGCGGATCAACTCTGAAAAATCGGTCCGTCCGTTCGCGTATGTAGAGATGGATGCCTCCGCTGCTTCTTTCGCTCGCTTGATAACCTCATCGCCATAGAGTGCGACGCGATCACCCAAGAAGTTCCAATCTGAATATGCCCGTTCCAAGTCCCTACGCAGGTCCAGCAGTTTTGCCGCACGGTCCAAACGAGCTGCACTGCGTTCTTTCATCGCCGCCGACAATCGTCGATCCTGCCTATCACTGGTAAAGAGCGGGATCGACAACGTGATGCCAATGCTTGCAAAGTCTGCGCGTCCACCCCCGCGACCTCCATATCCTCCCTCCAGCGCCCAGGAAGGTTGGTAGGTTTGTTCCACCAGCCCAACATCCGTTCCAGCAACACCAATCTCTGCGTTCGCGATAAGCACTGCCGGATGACGGACCAGAGATGCTTCCATCTCGCCGAATGAGCCCAACACCAACGGAACGGAGACCCCTGCGGGCGATGGCCGTCTGGCTTCCGCTTGTACATATCGCGCGAGGTCAGCCCGCGCGGCTTCTTCGCGCCGCTTCATTTCCGTCAAGCGGTCATCTAGTAGTGAGAGCTCCAATTCTGCGCGCAGAACGTGTTGGGTGGTCAGCGCACCACTCGCAAACGACGCATGCAGCGACTTGATGGCATCGCCTACCGCTCGGCGAGCTTCACGGACACTGGCTTGCGCCTGTCGCCAATAGAACAGATCAAACCATGCCAACCGTACTGCCAGCTCGATTTCTCTCAGAACGAGGTCTTTTCGAGCCCGTTCAACTCCCGCTTCGCCCCGGCGGCGGTCGCCCCGAAGGGCAAGCGTGCGGCCTGCCGGAAACTCCTGGCGCAATCCGGCCTGCACCTGGGTCATGTTTTCCTGATCAAACCGGAAAGTATCCGTTGGGAAATTGGCCAATGCCGCGCGAACTGTGGGGTCAGGAAGTTGCGCATCGGCGACGGCGCGGTCTTCAAGCGCTTCCGCTCTAACGTCAAAACGCAGCAACGCGGGGTCCTCCGCTGTCACAGCTATTTCCACCGCCTCAGTCAAGCCGAGGGGCATATCACTGGCCTGCGAACCACCTGTCCACAGCACCACAAGAGCAAGCGCTCCCGCACAAAAAAGTCTCTGCATGTTAATCTCGTAAATCTGAGCAAGATCAGGAGCCGTCACGCCAGGGCACCACGGCAAACGTCATTCCGTAGAAGAACTACGGCTTGGCTCAGATTCGAGGAGGTGGGATATCGTTATCTGCCAGCGCACCGGACATTCGGTTGCCCGTTTCGATCTCGAAACTTGCTGTGACGAGGTGAAATACACTCAATTCCCGCTGGCCGGCGATGGCTAGATTACCTCCTGCCGCCGCGCAGATAGACAGGCACGTTTTGGTGCAATTCTGCATGTCTGACTTCTCCCCACAACCTTCGTGGTCAGCACATTGATCACACTCGTCGCCCATCATCTCAGCAGTCATCCCACTATCCATAAGCATCACATCTGCATGCGCCGACAACACGGGCGCGGCAGCAAATAGAGTTGCCAGAATGAGGATGATGAATGAATGTTTCATGGCCTGCTTTGAATGGTCGTTTCAGTCAGATGAAGAGAGTTTCGATACTTTACGGATAATGGCGATGTTTGAATAGCCATTTTACAATCACGTTTTATAACGGTTAATTTGTTGTAAATTCCCTCTGAACGGGAAGATTTGAGCCGTTCAGAATGAACCCGCTGGACAATCGCGATCTTCTCCTTCTTTGTTCTATCCGTGCAACCGGTTGCAAGATGACCAGTGACAGAGAGAACAGCTGATGAAAAATTGGGATCGCCGCCATATCAAACGGCTCGGTTATGACATCTTTCTCATCTGCGCCTTATCGCTGGGAGCAACAACACTGGCCTCTCCGCTGGCGATAGCTCACGGCAGTGAGGTCTATATGGATAAGCCGCCCGCTCCCGTGGAAGAAGTGCCCGTCGATGCTGTCACCTCACAGGAAGTCCCTGTCTTGGACCATATGGGGACGCATTCACCGAATAGTCCTGCACACTTGCATGACAAGGACGAAGGCCACGAGACCCCGGCGGCAGAAGCTGTTCACGATCATTCCGCTCACGCACCCAGCGAAGTACTTACGGAGACAGGCTTTGGGCGTTTCCTTTTGTGGTTGGGCAAACTACATCCTGCAGCGGTCCATTTTCCAATTGCGCTGCTGTTAGGCGCCGCTCTGGCAGAACTCATTTTGATACGACGCAACACTCAGTTTCTTCAGGACGCTGGACGGTTTTGCCTGTGGCTAGGAACAATCAGCGCTGTGGGATCGGCACTGCTTGGGTGGCTTTATGGCGGCTTCCATCTGATCGATGATGAATCCATCCTCACTCTCCATCGCTGGAACGGAACTGGTATTGCGATATTGGCTTTGTTGGCGCTGTGGTTGCTCGAGGGAGGGATACGTCAACAGGTCTCTCGACGCGGCATCTACCGCGTCGCACTGCTGGTGACAGCGTTGATGGTCGGGACCAATGGATATTTGGGTGGTCTAATGGTCTACGGTCCCGAACAACATCAGTGGCCAGAAGCACCTGCAGAACATTCTCACTGATACGACCAAACCGCACCAGATCAAGAGAGATTAGAGATTATGCAACCAGTCCTCGGACTCATTTTGGCGGGTGGCGAGGCTGCCCGGTTTGGTGGTGGTGACAAGTGCCTTGAACTATTTCAAGGGCGCCCCCTTCTTGCTCACATTCAAGAAAGGCTCGCCCTTCAAACGTCCGCACAGGTATTGAGCGCTAATGGAGATCCCGCTCGGTTTTCAAGTTTCGGCATGCCCGTACTGCCAGACCTGGCGGCTCACCATAATTCAGGCCCCATCTCCGGGCTCATCAGCGGACTGACCTATGCACAAGATCACGACTACGAGTTGCTCTTGATCGTGCCATGCGACGCGCCCCTGTTTCCCACAAGCCTCGCGCGCGACCTTCATGGCGCCTTGCACACAGGCAGCTGCGCCCGGGCTGAAACAGGAGGCAATCCTCATCCGGTTTTCAGTCTGTGGCGCACGGCCTGCCTTCCTCGTGTTCTGGAAGCTGCGGCAAATCGCGCACGTGCCTTATGGCGGGTGCAAGAGGGGCTCTCAACCGCTACGCTCTCTTATGATACGATCCCGTTCGACCCTTTCATGGACGCAGACACACCTGCGGAGCTGGCTGAACTGGAGCGAAAAGCAAACGCGCTGCGGTAGCCATGAGAGCGCGCGATAATCGCGGGTAGACAATGTGACGGACATCCCCCTAAACCTCTTTGGCATTGTTGGTTGGAAAAATGCTGGCAAAACGACGCTTGTTGTGCGGTTGGTGGAACATTTCACTGCGCTCGGCTTGAACATTGCCACCGTCAAACACGCCCATCACGATTTTGACATTGATCACCCTGGMAAAGACAGYTACCGGCACMGWGAGGCKGGGGCGGCRCARGTCGTCATYGCCTCKGMMSAWSKGNYWGNCGKGCKKCNTSGRWRRCNCSYGMGNCSCASSSMKSSNGNWCSCTGSMAGMYRNCNASTTNCGMKGGMKCNAGCSSYGKSATCKWRWKCTNNTTGNRGSGTTNCWARSGTNNYYSMCAMASAWAWYTTGMRATWATKMGSGGNYGRCCCYKCWRAYKCSCCRRKMKMYYTNNWWGRCCMGAKKRWKAAGGSSATYGNSASCGWSANRRRCSCGCRKCGNNGGMASGCNNCCCARATTTGNTWTCRRSSMWGTTSAWMYGNTCRSYWWCWWSWKTNTGSGMSAAWYWGNSGMTYWCKGYCAKCYAGKCYRCARMMAKKYYKRMCNCAYTYRRGGMGSYRTNKAYRCCTRYKSRGWTCYRSMCSTTCWTSRSTKMCNSGATKKCSMSYSWKMYTKRGNTWGMGNASCWSWYKKKSCWKGRCKGAGCNTSTYGWTRTNSWYYSCAGNRYWTMCMKGRCANTMAKMYKTNGYGSMMRRCNNWTTGGNTGCMRTCNWYCTNGGCWYKCMSAYSAAMKSWKRKTWSSWYMCNSTCNGGCKCNYSTNNTCGKCRKWKKMAYGSTNMCYGCNNNNSMKAACTGGWCGGNACNRTCKCYYKYRKCGGGCACACCCCTTGTTTTCCTTTTCTTCCTTTGGCTCGCTGGTCGCATTTCAATGGCTCTCGCTTTCACAGGGAGCATTCCACTGGCACCAGCCGTGCTCATTGATGTTCTTTTCATCCCCGCCTTAGTCTTCACCTTTGGGCGCGAGGTTGTCGCAGGTGGCAACAAGCGTAATCTTGTGGTCGTTGCCGCTGTTGGTTTTTTTGGGTTGGCCAACATTCTCTTTTGTCTCAACGCTATAGGCGTGTTCGACAATGAGTACTGGTCACGAGTTGGTCTTGGTGTGGCGACTGTTCTCATTGCGTTGATCGGGGGACGGATCATTCCGGCTTTCACGCGCAATTGGTTGGCGGCCCGTGGGCACAAAGTCCAAATTCCAGATATGGGTGTGATCGATAAAATTGCCCTAGTGATGACGGTCTTGAGCGTTGTTCTTTGGGTGGTGCTGCCTGATGAACCCATCACCGCCTTTATGCTGGTGCTTGCTGGCATTGGGTTGGCGGCACGCCTTACCCAGTGGCGCGGATTGAAAACCATCCGGGAACCTCTGCTCGGTGGCCTGCATCTCGCCTACATTTTTTTGGCTCTTAGCCTAATTCTGATTGGGAGTAGCATTTTGCAGCCGGGCCTGGTGCCTTTTTCAAGTGGCTTACATTTGCTGACAGCCGGCACAATCGGCCTCATGACTTTCGTGGTCATGACCCGCGCCGCTCTTGGGCATACAAACCAGCCGCTGACCGCCAGTCCTCTCATCGCGACAGCTCTCGCGCTCGTTGCAGGCGGTGCCATATTGCGCGCTACAGCTCCCTGGGTGAGCGATTTCTATATGCCTTTGATGTACGCGAGTGCGATCACCTGGAGCCTGGGATTTCTCCTCTTTGCAGGCACATTCGGGCCGGCTGCATTTCAGCAACACGCTGACTAGTCAGGTGAGGAGGGCCTTACTGGACGAGCGGTGACCCGACCGCCCCAAGATCAATACCTTTGACATCTGCACGCCCCGCCAGCACCCGGACATATTGTGCCACCGCCGTGCGCCAACTCGCTTCCTCCAGATATGAAGCAATTTTTTTGTGCACAGCCTCAAATGGCAAGGCCTGCCCTAATATCTGCCGATCCAACTGCAATACATGTACGCCATACCGAGTTTTCACCGGGACCGGGCACAATTGCCCTTCCTCCAGTGACAACAGAAAGGTTTCAAACTCTGGCACCGTTTGGCCTTTACTGACCTGACCGAGGTTTCCCCCCGTTTCTGCGGAGGGACAATCGGAATGTTTCTTCGCCAGTTTCTCAAAGAGCGCAGGGTTGGACGTGAGGGATTTGATAATGTCTTTCACCCGCGCTTCCGCCATCGAATAGGCCGACTTGTCGTCAGGTGCTGCAGAGATCAGAATGTGCCGCGCTTCGAAGATATCCGGTGTCTGAAACCGCTTTCGATTGTTGTCAAAATATCGTCGACAGCTTTCTTCATCCGCAAGCGGTACGTCCAGTTCCTGCTCAAGTAAAACACGCACGAGCGCGTCGTCCTGTGTTTCGGAACGTCCTTCATCATCGTCTTCTGGAACTGCCGTCAGATTGAGCCGCCGGGCTTCCTGCAGGAACAGTTCGCGGATTGCCAGTGCGCCCGCCGCCTCTGCGCTTGCTGCTTCGGACGATGACGCCGGATGGTACTGCACCTCCGCCGCAACTTCGGTTGAGGAAATTTCGACACCGTTGATGCTGATCATATTCATGTGCCTATCCCACCTTTGTGCCCTGACGGGCCCGCACAACCTGATAGCCCGGACGCCACAAGTAACGGACCGGTGCGCTCAACATGTGCACCAGCCGTGTGAACGGGAAAACAAGCAGAATGGTTAGACCAAGGAAAATATGCGCTTTGAAGATCGGGTGCACATCCACCAAATGACGAGCAACATCACCTTCAAACAGGAASACGCCTTGCGCCCAGCTCATAAACTTCACCATTTCATGGCCATCCAAGTGCTGAAGTGAGACGACGATCGTCGCCAAGCCGAGCAGCAGTTGGGCGTAAAGAAGCAACAAAATTGCGATGTCGCTAAAGCTCGACGTCGCGCGGATGCGTTTGTCCGTTAGCCGCCGGTGCAGAAGTAATGTCGCGCCGAAAAGCGCCATAATTCCAGCAACACCACCAGCAACAACCGCCAAAATCTGCTTGTCCCCATGAGCAATACCCAGCGCATCAAAAAGAGCAATGGGTGTGAGCAGGCCCACAAAATGGCCGGCAAAAATCGTCAACACACCTACATGGAAAAACACCGATCCCAAGACAAGTTGGCGCCGACGCAAGAGCTGGCTTGACCCTGATCGCCAAGAATAGGGCTCACGGTCGTAACGCACGATAGATCCAAGTGCTAGAACAGACAGGCAGATGTAGGGATAGATGCCAAAAACGAGGGTGTTCAGAAAATCCGCCATGATCATGTCCTCACTTGGCTGTCAGAAACGGAATTGGTTTTGGCCTGCGGTTCTTTCATCATGCGCTCAAGCATATTGTCTGCCTGGGGACAGCCTTCATCTCCGCCGCTGGAGGGACCGAACGTGATGACCTCCTCTTCCCACACAGCATCCAAGGCCGCGAGGTCCTCGGGGTCATCCTCTGGTGTTTCCAAGAATGCCTTTACATCTTCAAGGCGCGCTGTTGATTTGGCGATACATTCCAGAGCTGCGAACAGTGCTTTATAGGGGCTCTTGCGCTTTTTCAGTCTCTCTTTTAGACCGCTGACAATGTGCAGAGGCTCCCCCAGCAGGTCTCGTGCTTCGCCAATTTCCAGCAATGAGAGAAATTCCAGAAACATTGGCAGATAGTCTGGCAGTTCTTTCGCATCGATCTGCAGACCTCGCTCTTCATAGAGCGCCATCAGATCCACCATCGCCTGACCGCGATCACGCCCGTCACCATGCACATGTTCAAACAGGTGCAAAGACAGAGAACGGGTTCGATCAAACATCAACACATAACGCTCTTGTGCGTCATAAATGTCCTGGGCGAGAAGATCATCAACAAAACCACGAACGGCTTTGAGCCTTGGCTGTGTTAGCAGCCCCTCGGAACTCAGCACCTCCAACAATTCTGGAGCGCCCGCTTGCAGCTCTTCTGTCGGATACGAAAGCAATGCTGATAAGACCTTGAAGCTTTTGATCATGATATGACCTCCGTCGGCGTCGTAATCTTCTTGCGAGGGGCCCCGAAGAGATTTGCGTTCGAACTCCCACCAGAGCATCCGCTGCCGAAGCTAAAGCCGCAGCCACCTCGCATATCGTATGCGTCTTCCGTGACTTCGCGGTGCGATGTCGGAATGACAAACCGGTCTTCATAGTTGGCGATTGCCATGATGTGATACATGTCTTCCATCTGCTCAACACTCAAGCCAACCCGCGTGGCCAGGTTTTCGTCAATAACGCCGTCTATGGTTTTGGAGCGCATGTAGGCGCGCATGGACATCATGCGCTCAAGGGCCTGCACTACCGGCTCCTCTTTGCCGGCGGTCAGAAGATTTGCAAGATAGCGCACAGGAATGCGCAAGCTGCGGACGTCTGGAATATCCCGGTCAAAGCCAATCTTTCCCGCAGCAGCGGCCGATTGAATGGGTGACAGCGGCGGGATATACCAGACCATTGGCAGCKTSMKSKAMWYWKGRTSWWSKGKWMMKGYGNCTTTMYMKKYYRYTRMNCATTKYSKMWRYGSKKSMTYYNGGCTKCTGRMTTSWGCYMKGCATCCGGTATGCCGTCTTTACGCGCCTGTTCGATCACCTCTGGATCATTCGGATCAAGGAAAATGTCGAGCTGAGCTTGATAGAGGTCCTCCTCATCTTTTGTTGAGGCAACCTCTTCAATCCGATCAGCATCGTAGAGCAACACACCCAGATAGCGGATACGCCCAACACATGTTTCAGAACAGACGGTTGGTTGCCCGGCCTCAATGCGAGGATAGCAGAAGATGCACTTTTCTGATTTTCCGGAAGACCAATTGTAGTAAATTTTCTTGTAGGGGCAGCCGGATACGCACATGCGCCAGCCGCGGCATTTCTCCTGATCAATCAGAACGATGCCATCTTCCTCGCGCTTGTATATTGCACCCGAGGGACAGGCCGCTGCACATGTTGGATTGAGGCAATGCTCACACAGGCGCGGCAGATACATCATGAAAGTATTTTCGAATTCGCCGTATATCTCCTTCTCAATACCTTCAAAATTGGCGTCCTTTGAGCGCTTGGAAAACTCACCGCCGAGAATTTCTTCCCAGTTTGGACCCCATTCAATTTTTTCCATCCGCTCTCCCGTAATCAGAGAACGCGGTCGCGCGACTGGGGTTGCCTCCATCTCGGGGGCGCTTTGCAAATGGTCGTAATCAAATGTGAATGGTTCGTAGTAATCGTCAATTTCAGGCAAATCCGGATTGGCAAATATCTTGGCAAGAATACGCCATTTCGCTCCCATCTTTGGTTGCAGCTTCCCATTCTTCCGCCGGATCCAACCACCATTCCACTTCTTTTGATTTTCCCAATCTTTCGGAAACCCAATACCGGGTTTCGTTTCAACATTGTTGAACCAGGCGTATTCCATACCCTCTCGGTTCGTCCATACATTCTTGCAGGTCACAGAACAGGTGTGACAGCCGATGCACTTGTCCAGGTTTAGGACCATGCCCACTTGTGCGCGTATTTTCATTCCGCTGCCTCCTTGACCTGAGAGGCTGGCTTGTCGAGCCAGTCGATCTTGTCCATTCTTCGAACGAYGACAAACTCATCCCGGTTAGACCCCACGGTTCCGTAATAATTGAATCCGTAGGACTGCTGGGCATATCCGCCGATCATGTGTGTGGGTTTCAACGTGGTTCGGGTCACCGAATTGTGAATGCCGCCACGGTGGCCGGTTGTTTCACTGCCCGGTACGTTCACAACCTTCTCCTGGGCGTGATACATGAAGATTGTGCCTTCCTTGATCCGCTGGGAGACAACAGCCCGGGCGACAAGCGCGCCGTTGACGTTGTAGGCCTCAATCCAGTCATTATCCTCAATGCTAGCTTTGGCCGCATCAATCTCGCTCAACCAGACAATGGGTCCGCCCCGCGACAAAGTCAGCATCATGAGATTGTCGGTATAGGTGGAATGGATGCCCCACTTCTGGTGCGGCGTGATGAAATTCAGCACTATTTGTGGGTTGCCGTTGTCTTTGAGATTGATAATGGGTGCGACAGTTTTGGTATCGATGGGGGGACGGTAAACACAGAACCCTTCCCCAAAAGCCCGCATCCATAAATGATCCTGGTAGAGCTGCTGACGCCCGGTGAGAGTTCGCCAGGGAATGAGCTCATGTACATTTGTGTAGCCCGCGTTGTAGCAAACTGTTTCAGATTCAATACCCGACCATGTCGGCGAAGAGATGATCTTTCGCGGCTGGGCAACGATATCGCGGAAGCGGATCTTTTCATCTTCCTTGGATTTCGCCAGGTGCGTGTGATCGTGGCCCGTCTTTTCGCTCAAGGCTTCCCAGGCTTTGACCGCAACTTCTCCATTGGTCTCCGGGGCCAACATCAAAACAACCTCGGTTGCATCAATATCCGTCTCGATTTTGGCCATGCCTTTGCTCACGCCCTCATCGAGCACTTTGCCGTTCAGTTGTCTCAACGCCTCCACTTCGTGATCGGTATTCCAGCTGATGCCCTTGCCACCATTTCCCAGTTTTTCCAAAAGGGGACCAAGGGAGGTAAACTGCTTGTAGAGATTGGGGTAGTCCCGCTCCACCACTGCGACCTGCGGCATGGTCTTGCCTGGAATGGGATCTGTTTCATCCTTTTTCCAATCCGCCACATCGAACGGTTGAGCAATTTCGCCTGGCGTATCGTGCAGGATGGGCGTCAAGACCACATCTTTCTCAACACCCAATACCTCCGGCGCTATTTCTGAGAATTTCTCGGCGAGCACCTTGTAGATGTCCCAGTCACTACGGCACTCCCACGCGGGATCTGCGGCAGCGGTCAGTGGATGAATGAACGGATGCATGTCCGACGTGTTGAGATCATTTTTTTCATACCAAGTCGCCGTCGGAAGCACGATGTCTGAAAAGACGCACGTTGTGGACATGCGAAAATCGATTGTGACAAGCAGGTCAAGTTTTCCTTCCGGTGCCTCCTCATGCCACTTCACTTCGCTGGGCTTTTGGCCCCCATTTTCTCCAAGGTCTTTCCCCAGCACGCCATGTTGCGTGCCGAGTAGATGCTTGAGGAAGTATTCATGCCCCTTGCCCGAAGCACCCAAGAGATTTGACCGCCAGATAAACATGTTCCGAGGCCAGTTCGCGGGATCATCAGGGTCCTCGCACGACATTTGAAGTGAGCCATCTTTCAGACCCTGCACAACATAATCCTTGGGCGTTTTCCCGGCAGCCTCAGCATCTTTTGTTATTTGCAACGGGTTGTCTTTCAACTGCGGTGCAGACGGTAGCCATCCCATACGCTCGGCTTGAACGTTGTAGTCGATCATCGTGCCCGACCAATCACCATCTGGTGCCGTTGGTGAAATAATGTCCTCACTCGTCAGCGTCTCATAGCGCCACTGATCCGTATGGGCATAGAAGAAGGAAGTCGAATTCATCTGACGCGGCGGACGTTTCCAATCCAAGCCAAAGGCGAGAGGCAGCCAACCGGTCTGTGGGCGCAATTTTTCTTGCCCCACATAATGCGCCCAGCCTCCGCCGGACTGGCCAATGCAGCCGCACATCACCAAGAGGTTGATAATGCCCCGATAGTTCATGTCCATGTGATACCAGTGATTGAGACCGGCACCGAGAATGACCATGGACTTACCGTTGGTTTTCTCCGCGTTCTCTGCAAACTCGCGGGCGACACTGATGATGTGTTCACGTGGCACACCCGTGATCTGCTCTGCCCAGGCTGGGGTGTAAGGCACATTTTCATCATAGGACGTGGCAACATTCTCGCCGCCCAAACCTCGATCAAGTCCATAGTTGGCCGCGAACAGATCGAACACAGTCGCCACCAACGCCTCACCCTCTTTCAATTTCAGGCGCTTCACCGGTACGCGGCGAACCAGCACACTGGCATGGTCCGTGCCTTCAAAATGGTCGTGCTCCCTATTTCCAAAATAGGGGAACCCAACATTTGCAACATCGTCATGGTCCTCATCCATGATCAACGTCATTTTGAGTTCAACCGGGTTGTCATTGGCATCTTCCATGGAGAGGTTCCATTTCCCCTCTTCACCCCAACGGAAGCCAACAGATCCTTTCGGTACAACAATTTTCTCGCTGTTGCTATCTATCGCCAGCGTCTTCCATTCAGGATTGTTGTTTTCGCCCAAATCAACATCCAGATCGCTTGCTCGGACAAACCGTCCAGGAACATATTGTCCGTCCTTTTTCACCAACCGGACGAGCATTGGCATATCGGTATATTGTCGGCAGTAGTTTTCGAAATACTCCGCCTGACGATCAAGATGAAACTCACGTAGGACAACATGTCCCAGAGCCATAGCCAGAGCTGCGTCTGTTCCCTGTTTGGGATGCAACCAAAGGTCTGAGAACTTCGATGCTTCGCTGTAGTCGGGGGAGACAACCACACTCTTGGTCCCGCGATAACGCGCCTCGGTATAGAAGTGTGCATCGGGCGTGCGTGTCTGCGGAACATTGGACCCCCAGAGAATGAGAAATCCGGAATTGTACCAATCAGCAGATTCCGGGACATCTGTCTGCTCRCCCCAGGTCTGMGGGCTYGCCGGTGGTAGATCGCAATACCAGTCATAAAAGGACAAGCAGACGCCGCCGAGGAGCGATAGGTAGCGCGAGCCTGCCGCATAGGAAACCATGGACATGGCTGGGATAGGAGAAAACCCGACCACACGGTCTGGCCCATAGGTCTTAATGGTGTAGGCATTGGCGGCRGTGATGATTTCATTTACTTCATCCCACACCCCTCGGACRAAGCCACCAAGTCCTCTTTGTTTGGTATAGGAATCTCTCTTTTTTGGATCCTCGACAATGGAGGCCCAGGCAGCAACCGGTGGGAGGGTCTTGCGTGCCTCCCGCCACAGCTTCATAAGCCTTGAGCGCACSAGAGGGTATTTCACCCGGTTRCCRGAATAGAGGTACCAACTGTARCTCGCACCGCGGGCACACCCGCGGGGCTCATGGTTGGGCAATTCCGGCCGTGTACGGGGATAGTCCGTYTGCTGGGTTTCCCARGTGATGATRCCGCCCTTCACGTAGATTTTCCACGAGCAGGACCCGGTACAGTTTACACCGTGGGTAGACCTCACGATTTTGTCGTGCTGCCACCGCTTACGGTAGCCATCCTCCCACTGGCGGTCCTCCAATGTTGTCACACCGTGACCGTCGGAGAAGGTGCCGGCATCTTTCTTGAAAAAATTGAGTCGATCTAGAAGATGGCTCATATCTCGGCCTCCCGGTTCATGGGTTTTTCACATAGGCGTCTGCCCGAAGGTAGAACCACCAGTTGATAAGGATGCAGACGGCGTAGAAGGTCGCGAAACCATAGAGCGCATATTCTGGCGTTGTCGCATTGATCTGCTCACCGAAGACTTTGGGAATGATGAAAGCACCGTAGGCTGCTACGGCCGACGTCCAGCCAAGGACGGGGCCCGCTTGTTCCTTGTCGAAAACAAATGCAATCGTCCGGAATGTTGATCCGTTGCCTATACCGGTTGCTGCGAAGAGGATGAGAAACAGAACCATGAAGGGAACAAAGAATTCTTCTGGTGTTGCTGACACGTAGGCCTGCTTCATGAAATAGGCGACGCCCAGTGCGCAAGCAATCATGACAACAGAGACGATTTGCGTCACCTTCGCACCCCCCATCTTATCGGCAATTATGCCGCCAAGAGGGCGGATCAACGCCCCGATGAGTGGGCCTGTCCACGCAAACATCAACGCGCTTGGACCATTCAGATTGATCGTGTCATGGGTCATCACCCCATCCACCATCAAATGGCTGTACCCAAAAATCACTTTGATAGCGAGCCCAAACGCGGCGGCATACCCGATGAACGACCCGAACGTCATCGTGTAGATCACCGTCATCGCCCAGATATGTTTGTTATCGAAAATCTTATACTGATGTTCAAGATTGGTCCGAATGGTGCCAGGTATGAGGCGCAACAATAAAACCGTTGCTGCAATAACCCCTGGCAGGACGAGCCACTTACTTACGTTGAACCCCGAGCCTCCTGCGTTCTCGGGCAGCATCAACCATAGGCCAATCACTGCCGTCACAAGACCGATTGCCAGCATTCCGAGAATTTTCCCGAAAGCACCAATTGTTGATCCGATATTTGGAGAAACATGCTCAGCGGTGATGTTGTTCATGCCCCACCAAATGGCTGCAACCAGCGGCACCAGAATGACGACCCAAATGTAGCCGGCATTATGAATGTAGGTTTCGGTGCCCGCCGGGATCTTTCCAATGAGGGTGCCTGACGTATTTTCCAGCACCAGCGCTTCGCCACCGAAAACTGCAGCGGTCATGACCAGCGGCACCAGGATCTGCATTGTCGTTACACCGAAGTTCCCCAAGCCTGCATTCATACCCAGCGAATACCCTTGAACCTTCTTCGGGTAAAAGAAGCTGATATTGGACATGGAGGACGCGAAGTTACCGCCGCCAAGCCCTGAAAGAAGAGCCATCAACTGAAACTGCCAGAGCGGTGTGCTTGGATCTTGAAGCAGATAGCCCGTTCCAGCCGCTGGTATGATGAGGAGTGCAGTGGTTAGAAAAATCGTGTTCCGTCCCCCTGCAATTCGGATAAAGAACGACGAGGGGATGCGCAACGTTGCGCCGGTCAGACCAGCGATCGCTGCCAGCGTAAAGAGATCGGACTTCGAAAACTCAAAACCCAGATTGATCATCTGGACGGTAATGATCCCCCAGTAAAGCCATACGGCAAAACCGCACAACAAGCTGGGGATGGAAATCCAGAGATTTCGACGCGCAATCGTCTCACCCGACGTTGCCCACTCAGCCTCGTCTTCCGGATTCCAGATTTGCAGGTCCTTAGCCATAACAAGCTCCGTTGTGTTGTTCTAATTCGCTTCGGCGCGCTGTATTTCTTCCAGCTCCGGCAGAAATCCTGGTTGGGCGAGAGCGGGGTTCTTTTCCCGTTCCAGCCGCCGGATGGCCAGATGCATCCACGCCAACGCAATGCCGATCAGAATGGTGAGAAGCATGAAGCAGGCGGTCCACACGCCGATCGTGTCGTTCATGAAACCAAAGGCGACCGGCAGGAAGAACCCGCCTAGGCCACCGATGAGCCCCACAATCCCGCCTACAGAGCCCACATGGTCCGGGTAATAGACAGGGATGTGCTTGTAGACAGCTGCCTTGCCGAGCGACATGAAGAAGCCCAGCACTACTGTCAGGAAAACAAAGAGCTCAAGAGGAATAGTGATATTGAATTCAATCGGCCCTTCGATACCTGCGACCACATAATCCGTTGCTGGGTAGGACAGAATGAAGCAAACGATGAAGGTGGCGATGAATGTCCAGTACATCACGGCGCGCGCACCAAAGACGTCTGACAACCACCCTCCCAGCGCTCGAAAGACCGCTCCAGGTAGCGCATAGGCCGCCGCCAACATGCCCGCCGTCGTTAACTCAAGGCCGTACGCGCCAACATAATAACGTGGCAGCCACAGGGCGAGCGCGACAAACGCGCCGAAAACGAAGAAGTAGTAGAGAGAGAACCGCCAGACCTGCAGATGGCGGAGCGGTTTGAGCTGATCGGCAAAACTCTCATGTGCAATACCTTCGCGTTTCCTCTGTTCCAACGCAGGGTCGTTCTGACTGAAGAGGTAGAACAAAATTGCGGTGATCAACAGTACGACCGCATAGACCTCGGCCACGGCTTGCCATTCGCCCCCCATATAGATCAGAAGGAAGGGCGCTCCAAAGTTGGTGACAGCAGCGCCAACATTGCCCATTCCAAAAATACCAAGTGCCGTCCCCTGGCGTTCTTTGGGGTACCACTTGGACACATAAGTAATGCCGACGGCAAAACTGCCTCCGGCCAATCCAAGCCCCAACGCAGCTACGATGAACATCGGGTAGGTGGACACGTAGGTCAGCAGGAAAACCGCAACTGCCGTCGCCAACATTTGTAGCGTGTAGATGATGCGACCACCATATTGGTCAGCCCAGATACCCAGAAATAGTCGGGAGAGAGATCCTGTCAGCACAGGCGTGGCCACCAGAATACCGAACTGAGTATCGTTGAGCCCGAGGTCAGCTTTGATCTTCACGCCGATGATTGCGAAAATCGTCCAAACCGCAAAGCACACTGTAAATGCCAGAGTACTGATCGAGAGGGCCCTGGTTTGTTCTGTGCTTGTGACACTGTGTGTGTCGATCATCGATATTCCTCCGCATCGCTTCATGCAGCCTCTTGCAGGCTCTTGCAGGCTGGTGGTACGGGGGAGTTTCTTATGACGGCGAAGCAGGTGTGTTGATCTGGATCATGGGACTCCGTCAAAACGGTATAAATACAGGAGTACTTGCAGATAAAGACACGGTCATTTGACTGTCGAGATTTGTGTAACGAGATAGCGCAACCATCATCTTGACATTTGTCAATTCAGCCGCGAATGATCAACCTTACCTAGGTCGAGGTCGAATTTTCACATGCGCTCAGAAGAACTATCCCTGATTCGGGAGCTCCCGCTTTTTGCAGGTGTTACGAACACAACTTTTGACAAGCTGGTCCGTGCCTCCTACCTGCAATTTTTTCCACCGCACGTCAGGCTAGTCAACGAGGGAGATCCGGCGGATTTTCTCTATGTCGTTGTGGAGGGGTGTTTGGAATTGTTTGCGGAAGCCAACGGGCACGACACGACCGTTGCTTTGGTGCGTCCGCCAAGCTCTTTCATTTTGGCCGCAGTTCTTACAGATTCAACCTATCTCCTATCGGCGCGTACGTTGGAAAAGTCCCGCCTGTTGCTCATCCCTGCGGAGAATATCCGGCAAGCGATGGACAGCGATACGGCATTTACCCATGCCATTGTCCACGATATGGCGTGGGCTTACCGCACCATCGTCAAGTCACACAAAAATCACAAACTCCGTTCGACAATTGAACGTCTTGCAAACTACCTTTTGAGCGAAGAAAAAATTCAGAATGGCCAGGGTCGAATAACTCTTCCCCACGACAAACGCACCTTGGCGTCTCTGCTTGGCATGACCCCTGAAAACCTGTCGCGCGCCTTTGGCACGTTGCGCCAGTATCAAGTCGAGATCAATGGCAGGGAAGTTCACCTCAATAGCCTTGAGGATTTGAGGGCGTTAGCAAAACCAACACCGCTGATCGATGATGCCGAAATGTGAGTGAGCCGCTCACCCTATCCGGGAAAGCGGCTCACATTTTCATCACTGGTCTCAATGTGCGGATCAGTATTTGTAACCTACCTGGAACCAGATTTTATCTCGATCAGCTGGGCCAGCCGTTGGTCCACTGTAGGAAGCGTATTTTGCTGTTACCACAAAGTGATCATCGACTTTCGCATTGATTACGGCGTCCCATTCGGAGCCAAGATCTGCTCCCGTCCGGTTGCTTTCGAAGTCATGATAGATCACAGCGCCTGATAGCCTCTGCAATCCGAGAACATCAGAAGTGCTGTATCCCACCTTGAGGAAAAGATCCTCAAGCCCCGCAGCAGGCGTTGCCAGAAACACATCTGCCCAACCGTTAAAGGCATGCAGTGTGGCAAGAGGCGTTGAAAATCCAACGGTTCCGTCCCCCTCTAAAACCTCGTACCCGACCGCTCCAACAAACCCCTGGTAAGTAACTCCAGCGTCACCCCTATAATAGTCAAGGCTCACATTACCTGGATTGTTCCCCTGGTCGCTTTGTCTGGCATATTCGGCAACTCCGTTGAGTACGACACCATCAGACAATTCCGTTTTGCCTGTCACTCTAACACCGTAGGTCACCGTCGATGCCGTCGGCACGGCATCAACATCCAGAAGATAGGAATACCCCGTTACGGTGAGACCTTCGATGCCTGAGTATTTCGCATTAATCAGGTGCGTGCTTGTGTCCAACCGGCCTGCGAGGTGATCCCGTCCGAATATCCGGTGAATCTTGTCGACATAACCATAAGTCAACGTGGTGTCTTGAATAAATGTTGTGGCTACCACCGCCGCATCAAATGTCTGTTCGTTCTGGCGCCATCCGACATTTCCCACAAATCGCGCATTGTCCAAAATCACACGTTGACGACCGACGATGAAGGTCGTGTCGGGAATCCCTGCGTACATTATCTGAGCGCGATTGAGCTGATTGTCTTCCGGGTCTGCAACGACCGGAAAGGTCGTCCGTCCATTGATCGTATCGTTGTAATCCTCAGCACCGAGTCCAATAATGAAGTCGCCTTCCACCAGAAGACTGAACCCCTCAAAATTCCCCGTCTCATAGCCAAGCCTTGCTCGCAATGTTGTCGCATCCGCATTGTTTGGCAGCCCCCCCTGATCAACTGTTTCATAGCGTAATCGAATATCAACGAGCGGCTTGCCACCCAGAATGGCTTCGCCCAACGTGTTCCCCTCTGCCGTAGCCTCACCCGGATGTGACAGGAGCATCAAACTCCCCAATGCCGCAAACCCCAGACGCAAGATCAACCCACGCACGTTGTTCGGAATGGTTAGACCCGCGCTACTCGCTTGGCTGCTGGGGAATTTTTCGGTTTGGATCATTTCTATTACCTCTGATCTTGGAATATATTTGTCGCATTTTCCATATGCGCATGAGTTCATGGACGCTGGATGCAAGCCCCTCAGTTACATCTGAGCAACCAGCAGGTTTTTTCCCTCGATATGATGGGCAAGCATGTTTCTGTGAATTTCGTTGGTGCCGGAATATATGCTCGCTGCGCGGAGCCCCAGATACTTCGATGTCGCAAGYCCGCCTATGGCGGCCTCTTCGGAACTTTGCTCGCAACCCGAATGGTCCGATATTGCGTATGGCCCCCCAATCTGCATACCAACCTCAGCAATCTTCTGATTGAGTTCAGTAGCGACCGTCTTCAAAAATGAGGCTGTCGCGCGGGCCTGCCTGTCGGAACAGTTTCCCCCAACAGATCTCCGACACCGAATTTCAAGAACATCAAATGCCTCTAATTCAATCATCAGCATTTGGATTTTCCGGGCGAGACCCGGTTCTGGTGTCATGTGCGATCCAGTTAGTGTTCGGCGAACCGCATTTAGCGCGCGGTGGAGTTGCCCCCCCGTCGTATTGCTTATGCGGGCATGGCGCATAAGCACCTTGGCGACCGACCAACCTTCGTGCTCACTACCAACAAGGTTTTCCAGGGGAACACGGGCTTCTTCAAACCGGACCTGGTTAAATTCATGCTCACCATTCAACATGATGATCGGCTCGACGGACACGCCCGGTGTGTCCATATCCAACAACAGAAAACTGATACCGTTTTGTGGTCGATCTGATTTTCGTGTCCGCACCAGGCAAAACATGCGGTTCGACAGATGCGCGCCCGTGGTCCATATCTTGGAACCTGTCAGAACGTAGTCTGCGCCATGTCGATCAGCCTTTGTCTGCACTGCAGCTAAGTCAGAGCCCGCCCCAGTCTCGGAAAACCCCTGACACCAGAGGTCGGCGCCCGAAAGAATAGCTGGCAGATATTTCCGCCGCTGTTCCTCCGTTCCCATTTCAATCAATAGAGGCCCAATACTCCGTACCCCGCCAGCGAACAAAATGGGCGCATCCTGCTCCGCGCATTCCCGCTCAAAAACCACCCGCTGTTCAGGCGTCCATCCAGTGCCGCCGTGTTCAACAGGCCACGCGGGAGCAATCCAACCTTTTTTGTAGAGCTTATGGTGCCAGCGCCGACAGGCATCAATCGCGGAGTGTGTCCCCACGGTTTCGCGGCCAGCTGCACGCAAGTCATGGCTGAGTTCATCCGCCAGGAATTCCCTCACTTCGTTCCGAAACGCTTGGCACTCGGATGCCTTAACGAATGACATGACCTCACCACCGACAATTGTCATCCGCTTTCAAAAAACAGGTGACACATGGGCTACTCACTCATGATCATCCACTATTGATAAAGAGAAGGTCCTGACCCAGATCAATCCCCAGTAAAATATATGTCGGGCAGGATCGGCCGGTCGTTATCCCGTATACTGTGCCTGGGCGGGCATGCCTCGAAGGCGACTATCCCAAGCAGTGTTTGAGTATGGCTACGTTCAAACCGCTGCTTGGGGCTGTTGATTCAGACCTTTCCGGGAGGCCTCAATGACCCTTACTTGGGTTGATGAGATATTTCTCGCCGGTTTTTTTGGCCACATAGGCACGAACAATCTCAGGGTCTAACGCCTCTTCCAACGACAGCTCACGTGTGTATGAACTCGCGAACGTTGTTTTAATTTCGTCAGCGACCCGCTTCTGCAATTCCGCAGAGCGTTCTGGTCCAACACGACCCAGGAACAGGGGAAGAAGCCAACCGCCAACGCTCCACGACATGCCATAATTTCGGTTAAGAGTTGTCGGGGAGAGATCCAGGCCACCGTAAATGTAGACCTGCTTCGCCGTCGACGATCCATATGTGTTGAGACCGCTTGCGCCTCTGCTTGCAGCTCTCTCCATGGCGAACAAAATGTCGTTCGCCAATTTTCCCCCACCCGTTGCATCAAAGGCCAGCGTAGCTCCGGTCTCTTCAATCGCGTTTGTGAGATCGTCGAGGAAGCTCTCTTTTGAAGAATCACAGATATGCTTGGCGCCCAATGACTTTAGGAGGTCAGTTTGTTCTTGTTTACGAACAATATTGACCAAGGGTACACCATCTGTGAGACAAATCTTGTTCAGCATCTGACCGAGGTTCGATGCTGCGGCTGTATGGATGAGACCCGTATGATTCTCAAGCTTCATTGTTTCGACCATACCAAGCGCGGTAAGAGGATTGACGAAACTGGAGGCTGCCTCACGTGCCGAGGTGCCTTCATTCAAAATCAGGCAGCCAGCTGCTGGGACACAGGAATACTGGGCGTAAGCCGCACCAGAGATGCCCGCTACGATTTTGCCCATCAATGCTTGCGCGGCATCATCCTCTCCAGCTGCAATGACCGTTCCAGCTCCCTCATTTCCGACCGGCAGGGCTTGTCCGAGACGTGGCTTCACCATGGCGAGCCGAGACTCTGGCACCGGAGCCACCAGAACGGGGCGACCGTCTTTTGTCTTCAACTCGGCCTTGCCAATATCTGCAGGTCCAAAAAGAGGCCCCATATYWGMCNRKAYYGATMNGNRTCNMMYSSRTGNYKKWWRASMAMMWCWCNMTKWRCMWKKMGTMGGWRTKKCKAMMWSAGACAGYGYKACCTCCARCTGTCCGTCGTCGCTGATCTTCGAAAGCATCTGCAGCCCTGTCGTCATGATATTTCTCCCACCTGAATTCAATTTTGTCTCTGGGGTCACCTTCCTATAAAGGCACCTTCGTTAGTTTCGCCCGGACATTAGCACGCCCGGGCGAAACTGACGTCTGAATTGCGTGGGTTGGCCTCTCTCAAGCCAAGACTGCAGCGAAGACCATCAGGCCTTCAAATCTGCAGAAGTAAGCGCGTAGGCTTTTCCAAAGCCCACAACATATCCCGCTCGTTCGGCGAGCAAACGCCAAAACGTAAATCCATTGAGGTCAACATAGAGTTTCGCTTTGGGATTGCGTGACAAATAGGAGGTCCGAACGCTCGCCCTGTCTTCCTCATCTTGCACCTGAACCGCTTTGCCAAAAAGGCTTATCCGCTCGTGGGCGAGGGGATCGCCGGATCCGGGCTCACCAATCAGCAGACTTGTTTGAGGGTGGTTCACAAGGGCCGCGTGATGCCCTGAAAGAGAGGACATGATGAAAACCGGATGCCCTTTACTATCTGTCGCAAATCCGATGCGGCTGCACATCGGGTCCCCTGTTTTCGGATCAATTGTTGCAATCGACGCGTAGGTGGCATTGTCCAAGAGATCGCGTGCTGCGGCGCGGGTATCATCAGTTACAGGCTGCAACATGTCGGGCTTTTTCTTCTCTGCCATAGGTCAAACTCCTTCGTGTGGTCGGAGGGTCGATGATGGCTCATCAAACCCTGCCGGGTTAAGTCGCCTCGCGGCGTTCAACAAAGTTTTGGTGTATGTGTGCGAAGGACTGTTCAAAACAGCTTCCCGGTCGCCGATTTCAACAATCCGCCCCTCACTCATCACTGCAATCCTGTCGGCCATCGCCGATAAAACAGAAAAATCATGAGTGATAAGGAGATAGGCGACGCCTGTGTCATCCTGCAGACTTGCCAACAAATCTAGAATACTTGCCTGAACGGCGGCATCGAGCGCGGATGTCGGTTCATCCAGAACGACAAGTTGCGGGTTCACAATCAGTGCTCTGGCGATCGCAACTCTCTGACGCTGACCGCCTGAAAACTCATGGGGGTAACGATGGGCCACATCTGCTCCCAGTCCTACGCGCACCAATATCTCTTGCACCCGCTTTGCCCGTTCATCCGCCTTCATCTCAGGAAAATGAACACCCAATGGTTCCGCGACAATGTTTTCAACGGTCAGCCGTGGCGAGAGAGACGAAAATGGATCCTGGAACACGATCTGCGCGGGACATCTCTCTGCCTTCGTGGCGGAACCCAAAAAATTCACCTCACCTCGATGGGGAAGCATGTTGAGAACGGCTCGACCCAAGGTGGACTTTCCCGAGCCCGATGCGCCCACCAGCCCCAGTGTTTCACCTGACTGCAGGGAGAATGCGGAGTTGTTGACCGCCAGAAACTCAGCTCCCGCAGACCACCAATGATCTGACGGAGTCGCAAAACCAACCGTCAGTTCCTTCACCTCAAGAAGAAGGCCCTGGTCTTTCGTCTTTGGTCTTGTGCGATCTCGCTGTCGGGGAACCATGTGCTTTGTCAGACTTTTGGCCTGGTCGCTCTTTGGTGAGCTAACAATTTCTTTTGCTGGCCCCTGCTCAACGATCTGACCGCCTTCCATCACCATTATCCGGTCGGCTAGGCTGGCGACCACGGGCAGGTCGTGAGATACCAAAAGAATGGCAATCCCCAACTCCCGACGGAGATTAGCGAACAGGTCCAATATCTGCCCTTGCAACGCAACGTCCAGAGCGGTGGTTGGTTCATCAGCGACCAAAAGGCATGGTCGATTGGCAACTGCGATAGCGATGACTGCGCGTTGGCGTTCCCCCCCAGAAAGCTGGTGTGGATATACATTCAGACGCCCCTTCATCTGATCAAGCCCGACCATATTGAGCAGTTCGTCTAACCTTCCATCCAACACGCTCGCGGGAGACCCCTCATTTCCCACTGACAGAGCCTCCACAATCTGACGTCTCACAGTGTGAACTGGGTTCAGAGCGGACATAGGCTCCTGAGGTACAAAGCCAATTTTTACCCCTCGCAAGCGCGCATGATCTTTTGAACCAAACTGGATTGAGACACCATCGAACATCATCTGCCCGTTCGTTTGGAGTTCAACACCGTGCGGCAGAACATCGAGAAGACTGCGCGCTGTGAGAGATTTCCCTGAACCAGACTCTCCGACCAAGCCGACAATCTCATTTCGGCCGATTTCGAACTGAATACTGTCAACAAGTTTTTCTGCCTTGTCTGTCGATGAGTTGATCGTCAAACCCCTGACAATCAGAAGAGCGTCTGCTCGGCCCGTCGCGCTCGATATCGGGGAGAACTTGACCATCCGGCTGCTTTTTGGCCGAACCGGTGTTCGTCCGCGGCGAGGGTCGAAGGCATCACGCACCCCTTCCCCCACGAATACCAGCAAGGTGAGCAAGAGAGTTAGAGATCCAAATGCCGCGAACCCGAGCCAAGGCGCGTTTAGATTGTTTCGGCCTTGCTGTAGCAACTCCCCCAAAGAAGGCGAATTTGTCGGCAAACCAAAACCTAGAAAATCCAGGCTCGTCAACGAGACAATGCTGCCGGTTAAGACAAATGGCAGCATTGTCATTGCCGCGACAAGTGCATTGGGAACCACATGACGCCACATGATCACACCAGACGACACACCCATAGCCCGGGCCGCACTCACATAGTCCAGTCGGCGCACCCGCAGCACCTCGGCGCGAACCACACCAACCACAGCGACCCAGCTAAACAGACTGAGCAATACCAGCAGGCTCAGAAAATTGGGTACGAGAAAACTCGACACAATAATGAGGATGTAGAGCTGGGGCATACTCTCCCATATCTCGATAAAGCGTTGAAACGAGAGATCGAGAAGGCCGCCAAAGTATCCCTGCACGGTTCCCGCTAAAACGCCAAGTGACACCGAGATTACGGTCAGCGCCAGTCCAAACCATAGAGAAATACGCATCCCATAGAGGACGCGAGCAAAGACATCGCGCGCCTGGTCGTCTGTGCCGAAGGGGTGCAGGCGCGTCGGGGCTGCCGGGTGTCGCCCCCATGTTCTAAAATCAACAGTGTCGTAGGCATAGCGGACGGGCGGCCAAATGATCCATCCTTGCTCGGTGATATTTTCCCGCAGTTCAGGGTCGGAAAAGTCAGCTCTAATAGGAAGAGGTCCGCCCAACTCCCGCTCTGAGGGCGCCCTTAGAAAGGGAAAATGTACTTCCCCCTCATAGACCACAATCAGAGGATCACTGTTTGCGATGACCGGCGCAAAAAATGCCATTCCAGCCAACAGGCTGAACAAAAGAAGAGAAATGAAAGCGCGACGATTTTCTAGAAACGCCCGACTACGCCGTCGCCAGGGCCCCATCGTCGATGTGTCATCTAAACCAGCTGATTGAGCTGCGGTGATTTGTGTCGACGCGAGGGTTTCTCTCCCCACCAAATTCTGTGAGGCTTGATCAGACATGCAGGCTCTCAAAATCTATGCGTGGGTCTACCATTGTGTAGACAAGGTCGCTTATGAGCCGGAGAAACAAACCAAGCAATGTCGTGAGATAGAGTGCCCCGAAAACGATCGGATAATCTCTGGCCAGAGCCGCTTCGAAAGCCAAAAGTCCCAAGCCATCTAAGGAAAAAATCACCTCGATCATCAACACACCGGTAAACAGGATACCGATCAGAGTGCCGGGCAGGCCCGCGATCACAATCAGCATTGCATTGCGAAAAACATGCCCATAGAGCACCTTCTTTTCGGTCAACCCCTTAGCCCGCGCGGTGAGAACATAATGCTGCGAAAGTTGATCAAGGAAGCTGTTCTTCGTCAGCATCGTCAGGAAAGCAAAGCTGCCTAGCACCATTGCAAGAACGGGGAGTGTTGTATGCCAAATATAGCTGCCGATCTGTTCGTGCAACGGCCAATCGCGCCACCCTTCTCCGACCAAACCACGCAAAGGAAACCAATCGAAAAAGGTTCCACTTGAAAAAATGAGTATGAGCAGGATGGCAATCACGAAACTGGGGATGGCGTACCCGACAAAAATGACGCCACTGGTCCAAAAATCAAAAGGAGACCCATCGCGAACGGCCTTCGCAATACCAAGGGGAATGGAAACCCAATAAGCGATCAGTGTCGCCCACAGACCCAGCGTTATAGACACAGGCAGGCGCTCGACGGTCAAAGAAATGACATCACCGCCGCGAAAAAAACTCTCACCGAAATCAAATCTAAGATATCGCCACATCATATTGATGAAGCGTTCTGCTGGTGGTTTATCGAAACCAAACTCTTTTTCTAGTTCTGCGATGAAAGCCGGATCCAGCTGATCTGCTCCACGATAGAAGCTCTGGCTTTCACCAAACGAGGGTGTATCTACGTCCCCCTCGTCACCCACTCGGCTCATTATCCCGTTATTGCTCCCGGCAGCTTCCGCAATCAATTGTTCAATCGGGCCGCCAGGAGCCATTTGTGTAAGAGCAAAATTCAGCAGCATGATGCCGAACAGCGTTGGGATCATTAGCATTATCCGCCAACCGACATATCGCGTCATTTTGCTCATAGCATTCTACTCAACCTTTGATAGGTGCCTTAAAATTTGAACGACACACCAAGGGTTCCGTAGCGCCCCGGTTGCACCTGCAGTTCAACCGGATTTTGGCGTCGCACATTATCCGAGCCATTGATCGTAAATCCTCTCGATTCTGCGGAGAAATACCGTCTGTCGAGAAGATTGTAGACACCGGCTCGTAGCGTTACGGCATCGCTCACGTCCCACCGACCAAGCAGGTCAAATATGGCGAAGCCACCAGGTGAGAACTGAGTTGCGGTGTTATTCACTCTCGCGCTACCGGCCTGGAAGGTACTGATAAGTTCCAGATTGATGCCGGTTTCGAGATCGGTGTAACCCACTCCCTGCACCCACTTCAACGGGATGGCATTTAGGAATTCAGATGTGACACCATTGTCTGTCTGCTCACCGTCTTGATGTGAAATGTTGAACCAGGTGTAGAGGCCTTCATCAAACTGATAGCCCCCTTCGGCCTCGATGCCCCAGATATCCACCTTGTCCACATTGTCATAGGTGAGCGTTGTCAGTGCTGCCGGCAGGCCGAACTGAAGTGGATCAATGTCGACAAAGTTTTCTATGAACTGGTCATATTTCGCATTGAAACCATTCACGGAGAAGTATCCGCGATTTCCGAGGTGAACCCGCACGCCGAGTTCATAGCTGTCTACGCTTTCTGGCTTCAGGTTTGGGTTTGGAACCAGAGCGAAGAATGGGCTCGAGTCTATCGACTGAAACAGCTGCTGTGCTGTTGGCATCTTAAAACCCTGGCCGTAGTTCGCGTAAGTGGACCATCCTCCACCCAGTTGAAGTATTGCCCCCAGTTTGAACTGGACATCATATTCCTCGATAGTTTTTGGTTCTGCACCCAACGCCACGGCATAATTGGCATCAGGGTCGGGATCGATCTGAAAATACGACCCTCGAACTCCTGGGATGATTGTCAGATCACCATCGAAGAGAAATATTTCATCCTGAAGGTAGAGGTCTGCCCGATAAGTGTCTGCGTTAGCGAAATTGAACCCACCCGCAACAGCAACCGTCGTCGTATTGGTTGTCAGGTTGTTGGTGATATCTTGACGTTCGTATTCCGTTCGCGTTGTATCTCCATCAAAACCATATGTCAGGAGATGCTCTGTGTTGCCGATCTTCAGGCTAGATGTGAGCTGTACGTCCGCTTCAATGAAGGTTTCTTCGTAGATGAGTGTTGGGAAAAGCTGTTGAATGTCCCCACTAGGAATTAACTGCCGTATCCGCTCGCCCGTCCGCTCCGTTGTTTGGGGCGAATAGGTCACCTGCCACGTGAGCTCATTCAGATAGTTTGTGTCCGGTCGCCATTCTTGCTCCAGGCTGACCCTCCAGCGTTCCACTCTCTGATCTCGCTCGTATGAGAGCGTGTCGGACGTCGTCGTACCTGCTGTTCCCAGAACAGAGTTCTGTGAAACCTGATGACGACGGGCATAATATTCTGTCGTCAGACGAAACTGCATATCGTCCCGAGGCTCGTAGACCAATTTTCCGAGAAAATTATTGGATGAAATGTCCTGTGGGTCAAAACTGTCACACTGGTTCGCCTCTGATGACCGTGGACATGACTGAATTGCGTTGGCGCCAGTCCGGGCATTGCGCAATTCTGTTTCTTCACTGTCGCGCCGCGTGAAGCTTACCAATGCTTCAAGTCCCGGTGAAATGCGCGCCGCCGCTGTAATGGTTTCAACAAAAGAATTGTCGAGCGAGCTGTACGAGAAGTCCGCATCTCCAGCCCAATCCACGCCTCCAGTCAGAAGATCCGAAGGGTCGCGCGTTATGAAGTTAACGACACCCCCTAGAGCATCTGAGCCCCATAGAACAGACGATGGGCCACGCACAATTTCTACCGCTTTGACATTGGATGCCTCCACAATATCGCGCGTATTGTCCGTGATCCGCTCTAGAGTCCGGTTCCCGTCCACCAAAATTTGTGTCCGGTTTCCTCCGACGCCCCGRATTTCGATACCCCCGTTGGAAGAAAATGGATCTGCCGCTGAGCTTTGCACAGACACTTCGATACCTGCTTTGTAGCGGAACAGATTCTGGATGGTGACGTYGCCAGTTTGTTGAATGCCCTCACGGTCAATAACATCCACATTGCCTGCCGTTTCCAACAGGCTCCGCTCATGGCGTGTCGCTGTCACCGTGATTGGTGCAACTGWCGCGCTATCCTGGAATGCGCCCAGGTTCTGCTCATTTGCAGCGCTGTCCGTTTCCTGGACCGCGACTTCCGATTCCCGTTCTCCCGCTTCTTCTGCGAGCGCTACGGGTGCCACAAAGCAGATGCTTGCAACACACATTGCTAGAAAACTCACATGAGACGCCGACCGCCTCTGAATCTGGCCCCCAGCATCCGACACCGACCATGGCGTCCCGATAATTTTTCTCATTTCGTGACTCCTTTACCCCATTTGTTTTGATAATGATTCTGATTATTATCAGTGGAAGGTTTGTCACAAACAGGATAAAATTGCAATTGAGACTAATTATTATTAATAAGACTGACTTTCATCGTTCAAGGTTCACACCCATGTTTCCTGGAAAACTGCATAGAAAACCCCACCTTCCGACCCTCTTGGGGCGGATTGTTGCGACCGGCCTATACACCTTTATGCTGATGTTGATAGCTGAGAAACTGCCTGCCAAAGCAGCTGTCGGGGCTGATGGGGCTCGCGCCTCCCATGGCTACACCGTGGGAACGGCTTTGGCGTACCCATCAACATTTACCCATTTTCGATCGGCAGCACCCGGGTCGAATAGATCTTGCGATCTTCGGCTTTCGACGATCACAAACTTTGATAGTCTCAATCCATGGATCATTCGAGGCCGATATGCGCCGGGGATTTTCGAGTTTCTGTATGACAGTTTGTTGGAGACTTCCGTCGATGAGCTTCAGGCTGGGTATGGCCTAGTTGCTCAATCCGTTACTGTCAGCCCAGATAGGCACACAGCTACTTTCACACTTCGCCCAGACGCTCGCTTCCATGACGGCCAGCAAATTACCGCCGACGACGTGCTTTTCACGTCAGAGGTGATGCGTACATCCGGGCGGCCGTTCTGGCGCTCCTTATTGCGCGATATGACGGTCGAGGTGATGTCTGACATGGTGGTTCGCGTCACGTTCCCCGATGATGGCGACCCTAGTGATATACTGGCTTTCGGAGCTCTCCCTGTTTTGCCGAAACATTATTGGGCGACCAGGGATTTCGGGGACGTAACGCTGGAGATCCCACTGGGAAGCGGGCCGTACAAAATCACCGAGGTCGAACCCGGACAATTCATCCGGTTCGATCGTGTAGACGATTATTGGGCAGAACAACTCCCTGTGCGGCTTGGAACAAACCATTTTCGGTCGATCACCTATCGATATATCTCAGATAAGTCGACGCGTTATCTGTCTTTCCTTCGGGGTGATATTGACCAGTTGGGCATTGATGACATGCGACAATGGGAATCCTACGCTGGCCACGATGCCATCCGCCAAAACAATATCAAGATACTGAGCATACCTGCCTGGTGGCCCATGGGCATGAATGGATTTTTCTTCAATTTGCATGATGAACGTTTCCAGGATCGTAGAGTGAGGAAGGCTCTGGCACTCCTCATGCCTTTCGATTGGGTCAATGAGACCCAGCTTCTCTCTGCCTTCCGTCGCACCTCCTCCTTTTTTGGCAACACCGACCATGAAGCTTCTGGGGTGCCCACGCCTGCCGAGCAGAGCCTAATGAAACGCTTCCCAGAGCACTTTCCACCGCAGGCATTCTCCGAAGCCTGGACGCCCCTTGATGCCAGCAGAACCATTCGCGAAAGCCTGGAAAAAGCTCTCGCGCTGTTTGAAGAAGCTGGTTGGGTTTATGATGAAAGTAGCGCTCAACTCAGGAGGGTGCGTGACGGCCTCCCCCTCAACATTACCGTGCTCACCTCATCTACCACGCAGGACAAAATTTTTGCGGCATGGGAAGGATTACTTCGTAGAGCGGGTGTAGCCATCACTCTGCAACGCGTGGATGTGTCTAGTTTCGAACATCGGTACCGCAATTCGGATTTTGAGATGGTCTATCGCTTCTACATTCCGCCGGTCCGGCCTGGAGACGAGCAGATTACCATGTGGGGCGGCCCGCATCTCCAAGAGGCGGGTGCAGAAACAATCCTTGGCATAGACAGCCCTGCTGTCGACGACGCCCTGACGCGTTTGTCTCTCGCCCAATCAGAGGCGGAGAGAACGCTGGCAGCAACATATCTGGATCGTGCTCTTCAATGGGGCGTGTACGCTGTGCCAACCTATCAAAACAGCGGGACAAGAACAGCCTATTGGGCAGACAGGATACAGCCCCCCACCCCCGTTCCCCTTGTCGGTGGGGCTGCGGGGTTTTGGTTGTGTGGCGGTTCAGACGAAACCCGGCCTCTTGGCGGATAAAGATAGCGCCCGGAAGCTTGACCTTGCTATTTACTCAGCAGCCTTAGCGTGGAAATCGGTCGCTTCATGGCGTTCGGGAAGTTGGCTATCTGGCTCCCCCCACACGCGATTGACCATTCGTCCACGTTTGACGGCGGGACGTTCGGCTATCTCGTCTGTCCAGCGATTGACATGCGTGTAACTTTGTACGTCCAAAAACTCCCCGGCCTCGTACAAAATTCCTTTTACCAATGCACCATACCAGGGCCAAATCGCAATGTCGGCTATGGAGTAGTCGTCGCCGGCGAAAAATTTATTTTCAGCAAGGTGCTGGTCAAGAACGTCTAGCTGCCGCTTCACTTCCATCGCAAACCGATCAACGCAGTACTCTATTTTTTCCGGCGCATAGGCATAGAAGTGACCGAAGCCACCGCCGAGATAAGGTGCACTTCCCATCTGCCAGAACAACCAGGACAGGCATTCCGTTCGTTTCGTAGGATCTTTTGGCAAGAAGGCATCGAATTTTTCTGCCAAATAGAGCAGCATTGCACCAGATTCAAACAGGCGTGTTGGTGTTTTTGTACTGTGATCCATCAGCGCCGGAATTTTTGAGTTTGGGTTGATACCAACAAAGCCGCTGCCGAATTGGTCGCCTTCCCCAATGTTGATCAGCCAGGCATCATATTCCGCACCGCTGTGACCAAGCTCCAGTAATTCCTCGAGCATCACTGTAACTTTCACGCCGTTTGGCGTCGCTAGTGAATAGAGCTGAAAAGGGTGACGACCAACAGGTAGCTCCTTATCTTCTATGGAACCTGCTGTGGGGCGATTAATGGACGCGAACTTGCCGCCATTTTCTTTGTTCCATTTCCAGACTTTCGGCGGGACATAGGCTGCTGTGTCGGTCATCAATACATTCCAATCGTGTTATTGTTCCAGAGAACATGGAACGCCTACGTCTGGTTCGCAAGGTTACATTTGGTAGATCTGTCCAGTTATCATCATCACATCTACGCGAGGGCAGAATTGGTCACCCGTATCCGCTAAGGATGCGAACCTCTTGAGATATTTCGCAGCTGTCGTGGGCTTTATGATGAATTTTGTGGTGGGGACGCCACTGGACTGCCATTCAAGTGGCTATGCGGTTGCGTATTCGACCTTTGAGATTAGCAAATCTGCCTCAAACCCCAGTCGCAACACATCGCCTACAACGAGCAAAAGCGGGCCTGAGCCTTCTGTTGCTCCCATGTCAGTCGCAAGTTCCCCGACTGTTAACAACTCCGCGCGTTGTGCAGGTAAAGAAATGCTCGAGAGCAGCGCTATGGGTGTTTGCGGCGACATTCCCGCTACCACCARMTKGKGMRYAWKGCMMMGMMRSSCYMKGMSYRMCWTGWRKMWWMYSRRYKTSWSAWMYGTMGKYKMSMASCGGGACCAGTCGATGGCATTGAGGTCTCCGTCTTGGGTGCACGTTGTCACATAGGTTACCTGCCGAACGCTGCCACGTTCTGTCAGCGGAAACCCAAGACTGGCGGCAGCGGCTGTGCCAGCGGTAATTCCCGGACATATTTCGTAGGAAATTCCGGAGCGTTTCAGGGCTGCTGTTTCTTCTTCTAGTCGCCCAAACATGCTGGGGTCTCCACCCTTCAGACGAACGACAACGTGACCTCGATACGCAGCTTCCACCAAGCGGCGGTTTATTTCCGATTGCGCCATGGATGCACACCCGGCACGTTTACCAACGCATATGCGTGTTGTTCCAGGTGTGACGAGCTTCAGGATTTCAGGACCAACAAGCGCGTCGTAGAGAACGATGTCGGCTTCTCCAAGGAGGCGGGCAGCTCTGAGCGTCAACAGTTCGGGATCCCCAGGCCCCGCTCCGACAAAATGGATGTGCGGTCGAGTGTTCATTCTGCAGCCACTCCCTTTGTCATTTGACCCAGCTCCTGTTTCAGCAAAGAAGCGATTTCCGATTTGCAGGACCCACAATTGGTCCCAGCTCCCGTGCACATACCAATTTGCATCACACTTTGTGCACTTTGAGAATGTATTGCGTTCCGAATGGCTGGCGCTCGAACGCCCAGGCAAGAACAAATGACTGGCCCCAACTCCCCACCTGACGCGGGGCGCCCCGCAAGAAGTGCTGCACGGTCTGTGTCGTTTACTTCCTCAGCGCCGTAGAGACTAATAATCCACTCCGGTGAGGGAGATCGGCCACGCGGACCAAATGCCAGGCACGCGGCAATCTTGTCATTGCGCATCAGGGCCCGGCGATAGATGCCCGCCGAAGGGTCAGCGACAGAAAGCACATCGCCTGACCACTCCCAATTGTCCGATATGCCGAGAAGATCGATAAAGCCGAGTTCGTTTGAGGAGAGGGTTGCCAGGGAGTGAAAATACCCGCCCTTGATGCGGCGCCGCGCCCAATAGCCGAACCCAGACAGGTCAATTTCCTCAGAGCTTAGATAGTACCCGGTCTGCAGCACATTAAGGCGTTGCAACGCAGCAGGCGTGTGCTTCAATTCCGGTTGACCTGATATCGGATCACAAACCGGATTTGTCAGCGTTCCTATTACAGCCTTCGAGGCAAATTGGTCGGTCCAGTGTATCAATGTGAAAATATCGCCCGGTCGAACCTGGTCACTGCTTTCCGCCCGCAAAATGACCTGCCCCCAGTGGGTTGAGACTTGAACCAAGTCACCGGCTCTGATGTCCTCCCGCGCAGCGTCTACCTCGTTGATCCAAACTGTCGGCTCCGGTGCATGGTTTACTAATTTCGGCAAATGCCCCGTGCGCGTCATGGTGTGCCATTGATCGCGTGTACGACCGGTGTTCAAAACATATGGGTAGGCTTTATCTGTTTTGTTTCCGGGAGGCAGTGGAAACACATTCACTGTTCTTGTCATGCCCGCTTGTTTTTCGTTCAAAAGACGGGCTGTCCCTCGACCGTCAACAATCGGCCATTGCACGGGGGCCAGTTCGTCATAGTGAATTTTATCCATCGCACCAAACTCGGATATGTCGAAAAGTCGCTCTCCGTCATTCTCGTATCCTGAGAGGGCTGCATGTTCTGCAAAAATTTCATGAGGCCCCTGATAGGAAAAGGCGCGCTCAAAGCCCATTCTTTGCGCAACACCGCAGATCAGCTGCCAATCAGGCCGAACGTCACCTGGGGTTGGCATGAATGCGCGCTGTCGTGAAATGCGCCGTTCCGAATTCGTTACTGTGCCATCCTTTTCACCCCAACCGGCTGCTGGCAGAGCGACGTCCGCATACCGCAACGTATCTGTCTTGTCCGCACAGTCTGAGACGATAACAAGCTCACAGGCGGCAAGCGCACGCCGGACACGGTCTGCATTGGGCATGCTGACAGCGGGATTTGTGCCCATAATCCACAGCGCCTTGATCTCTCCACTGGCAACTGCGTCAAACAGTTCGACCGCTTTGAGCCCCTCCTGAGTAGCCATATTTGGCGCAGACCAGAAACGTCCGACCCGCTCGACATCGGTTGGTGCAAAACCCATATGTGCGGCGAGTTGATTGGCAAGACCGCCGACTTCACGCCCGCCCATCGCGTTTGGCTGGCCGGTGATCGAAAACGGCCCCATACCCGGGCGACCTATTCGGTCAGACAGCAGGTGACAATTTATAATGGCGTTGGCCTTGTCAGTTCCTTGGCTAGACTGGTTGACCCCTTGTGAAAACACCGTCAGCCAATTCTCTGTCTCTGCGACCCATTCATAAAATTTCGTGACCTGGTCCTGCGGCAGATCGCAAATATGGGCGACGGATGAAATGTCTGCGGTCTTGTCAAAATCGGCTGCGGGCTTTTTTGCTACACCTGCCTTTACGAGAAATTGGGCAAGGCCATTGAACAGGGCGACATCTGTTCCCGGCTTCAAGGCAAGATGGAGATCGGATACCTGAGCCGTTGCCGTTTGTCTTGGGTCCAGAGTAACGATCCGAGCACCACGTTCCTCACGCGCCTGTTCGACACGCTGGAATAGGATCGGGTGACACCATGCCGCATTTGATCCCGTGAACACTGTCAAATCCGCCAGGTCGAAGTCTTCATAACAGCCAGGCACAATATCTTCGCCAAAGGCTCGTTTGTGAGCAGACACAGCAGACGACATGCACAGTCGAGAATTCGTATCGACGTTGGCGCTCCCGATAAACCCCTTCATGAGTTTATTGGCAACGTAATAGTCTTCTGTGAGTAATTGGCCGGATAGATAGAACCCAATTGCATTGGGGCCGTGTTGCTCAATAATCTGCTTTAGTCGGTCTGCAATATGATCCAGCGCCTCATCAACAGAAACGTTTTCGTTTCCAACCCGCGCCTTCAGCAAGCGCCCCTCTAGGCCGAGTGTTTCACCAAGACTGGCACCCTTACCGCACAGCTTACCGAAATTTGCTGGATGGGAGGCATCCCCTCGAAGCTCAACACTACGCGCCCCTGCTGACTTCACCTCAATCCCGCAGCCGACCCCGCAATATGCACAGGTTGTTCGTGTCCAGGGTTCGCTCATGCTGACGGTTTCTGACGCGCAAGAAAAATTTCACCGTCGACTGTCTTAACCTCATACTTAGCCACACACCCCTGATCTGGCCCGCGAACATGCCCGGTTTCTAAGTCGATAACCCAATTGTGCAACGGGCAGGTAACGCCTGTGTCATGCACAATGCCATCCGACAGTGGACCGGCAAGGTGAGGACATTTGTCTTCCAAAGCAAAAACCTGATCCGTTGATGTACGAAACACCGCAAGCTGCACGCCCTGTTCTTTGAATTTTCTGGCCCCGCGCGGCGGAATATCAGCCAACTGTCCAATAGAAATCCACTCACTCATGCGGGCACCTTTTCTTCGAGGGGCAGAAACTCGTTTTGTAGTTTTGGCGCCAGACCTGGTTTTTGTGTGGTCCGCTCCGCCCAAGGATCCGTCTGCGCATGTGATTGAGAAACACGAAACCGCTCAGCCAGGATCACCCGACCATCCGCATCGTCTACGATCCGCTCAACAACTGCGCCTAAGCCAATCCTGTCGATCCACGGAGCCGTTCGCTCCAGATAGTGTGCGTTCTCCCGATAGAATTGTATGAAGGCAAAGCAATGCTCTAACAGTTCTTCCTCTGTTTCTACCTTGCAGAGAAAATCGGTCACCCGAACTGTGATACCTCCATTGCCACCTACGTGAAGTTCCCATCCTGAATCGACAGCGATGATGCCAAAATCCTTGATCGTTGATTCAGCGCAGTTGCGCGGGCAACCAGATACGGCCATTTTGAATTTGTGAGGCATCCACGAACCCCAAGTGAGCTTTTCAAGTAAAACCCCCATGCCGGTGGAATCCTGGGTGCCGAAGCGACACCATTCAGACCCGACGCACGTTTTGACGGTGCGCAGAGCCTTGCCATAAGCGTGACCAGAAACCATTCCGGCATCGTTCAGGTCGCGCCAGACGGCTGGCAAATCTTCTTTTTTCACTCCCAGCAGATCAATGCGCTGACCACCTGTAACCTTGACTGTGGGAATGGAAAATTTGTCGGCGACATCAGCGATCGCTCGCAACTCGGCAGAAGTGGTGACACCACCCCACATGCGTGGGATCACAGAGAACGTTCCGTCCTTCTGGATATTGGCGTGAACCCTTTCGTTGACGAAGCGACTTTGTGCGTCATCAACGTACTCGCCAGGCCACTCGCACACCAAATAGTAGTTCAATGCGGGACGGCAACTCGCGCAGCCATCCGGTGTCGACCAGTCCAAAACCTGCATAACTTGGGGGATTGTTTTCAGGCTTTGGACTTTGATTAGGCGGCGCACAGCGTCATGACCGAGCGTGGTGCAACCGCACATTGGTTTAATGGTTGGCTCGCCAGAATAATCGTCGCCCAGAGTAAAGGTCAGCAATTGCTCAACCAACCCTGTACATGAGCCACAACTCGCAGACGCCTTGGTGTGTGTGCGAATTTCCTGAAGAGTCGCGTGCCCCTCTTGGATTGCCGAAACAATCGTGCCCTTACATACACCGTTGCAGCCACAAATTTCTGCTGTGTCAGGCAATCCTGCAACGGCGTTAGAAGGGTCCAGGTCATTGGCCGCCAACGCCTGACCAAAAATCATTCTGTCCCGAATATCGACCACAGACTCACCCGTCTGGACCATGTTAAAGTACCAAGCACCATCGCCGGTATCACCATACAATACGGCACCAATAAGCTTGTCATCTTCGACCACAAGGCGCTTGTAAATACCTCTTGCTGCGTCACGGAACACGATATCTTCTCTGCCTTCTCCCGGCCCAAAATCACCGGCGGAGAAAAGATCAATCCCCGTCACTTTCAGCTTGGTAGATGTTTGAGATCCACCGTAGGCGCTGTGCCCACGGCAAGCGAGATGGTTCGCGCAAACTTTCGCCTGATCAAACAGAGGGGCGACCAGACCATAGGTCGCGCCACGATGCTGCACACATTCGCCGACAGCATAAATACTCGGATCATATGTTTGGAGTGTGTCGCTCACCAATACACCGCGATCACAGGCAAGGCCGGCTTTTTTGGCAAGAGCTGCATTGGGGCGGATGCCGACAGCCATCACCACTAGATCCGCCTTAACCGTGCGCCCGTCTTTCAACTTTACCGCTTCAACACGATCAGACCCCAAAATGGTTTCGGTTTCTGCGCCGGTCAGAATTTTCAAACCTCGAGCTTCCAATGATATCCGCAGAAGATCGCCTGCGGCCTCATCCAATTGACGCTCCATCAATGTATCCATCAGATGGATCACAGTGACGTCCATACCGCGGGTCATGAGACCGTTGGCAGCTTCCAGCCCAAGGAGCCCCCCACCGATTACGACAGCATGCTGATGCTCGTTGGAGGCATCAATCATCCTTTCAACGTCCCAGATATCGCGAAAGGTAATGACACCGTTAAGGTCATGCCCGGGAAGCGGAATGATAAATGGGTTGGACCCGGTGGCAAGCAATAGCCGATCGTAAGGCGTGCGCGATCCATCACTCGCGACGACCTCCATAGCAACCCGGTCGATCATTGTGACTTCCAGGCCCCTACGCAGATCGATATTGTTCGTCGCATACCAATCGAGATCATTGATCATGATTTCATCGACGGTTTTCTCACCGCTTAAGACCGGCGACAACATGATGCGGTTGTAGTTCCCGTGAGGTTCGTTGCCGAACACGGTAATGTCGTAGTGATCTGGAGCAAGAGCCAACAGTTCTTCGACCGTTCGCATGCCAGCCATACCATTTCCGATGACGACGAGCTTCTCCGCCATTTCAATGGGCTCCTTTGCTTATCGAGAGGCGCAATGCGCGTGATTTGACTAAGACTTCGCAAAGCCCATGCCAATCGCGATATTGCGCGGAGGCCGCAGAGAACATCACAATTTCTAGACCCCAGGCGACAACAGGTTTTTTTGCACTGCACAATTCGCACGCATTTGTTGCCAAGCCCTGCTTATATTTTTGTCATTTCAACCTGTGCTCAGACTCGCAAACGGCAAAAACCAGCGGCTCTTGAGTGGTTGATTCAAATGGCACAGCAGTTGCGACGGGCACACCAATTGCCCCCCGCATACATGTGGAGTCCCAATGCCTGCGCGCCCCAACAGTTTTAATCCTCTGAATGTCAAAGACCCGAAAATCAAAACCCTGCATTTTACATGGGTGGCGTTTTTCATTTCATTCATGGTCTGGTTCAGCCATGCCCCTCTCCTGAAAAGTATTCAGGATAATCTCGGTTTAACCGACGCTGAGATTTCGACAACCCTGATCCTGAATGTCGCTCTCACGATCCCTGCACGTGTGCTGGTGGGCATGGCAGTTGATCGTTTTGGTCCGCGTATCATTTTCTCAGGGTTGCTTTTTTTCGGCGGACTTCTCTGTTTTTCTTTTGCATCCGCCCAGAGTTTTGAAATGCTCGCGATCACACGATTTCTGCTCGGCTTTATTGGCGCCGGTTTTGTGATTGGTATCCGGCTAGTTGGAGAGTGGTTTCCAGCAAGACAAGTCGGTGTCGCAGAAGGCGTATATGGCGGTTGGGGAAATTTCGGATCCGCCGCTGCTGCTTCCACATTACCGATGCTGGCTCTCTACTTCGGTGGCGACGCGGGATGGCGCTGGGCAGTCGCGACCACGGGTCTCATCGCCATCGTCTATTCTGGAATTTTCTACTGGTCAGTGCGGAATACGCCGAAGGGCTCAACCTACTTCAAGCCGAAGAAAAGCGGCGCCATGGAAGTCACGTCCAGGGGCGACTTTTTTCTCTACCTGGCCATGCTAGCGCCGTTGATGCTTGCTTTGGCTCTCCTCACCTGGAAATTGGGTCCATCTGGGATTGCGCTGCTCTCCGGTCCGGTAACCTATTTTATCTATATCGTACTTGCCGGACTATACCTGTATCAGGTTTACCACGCGTGGGCGGTCAACGGACACATCTTCAAACAAGATGTTGCGCAGATCCACCGCTACAGCTTCAAGCAAGTAGCGGTGTTGGACATGGCCTACCTGGCAACCTTCGGAGCTGAGCTGGCTGTGGTCTCCATGTTGCCCCTCTTCTTTATCAACACATTCGATCTGTCGATGGTTGAAGCGGGTATCTTTGCCTCCAGTTTTGCTTTCATGAACCTCGTTGCGCGCCCTGGTGGAGGACTTTTCTCCGACAAGTTCGGTCGCAAGCCGACCCTGTTCATTCTGCTGATTGGTACAGCGCTCGGTTTTCTGGGCATGAGCCAAATCGCATCAACAACATGGCTCCCGCTTGCGGTTGTCATCACGATGGCGTGCTCCTTCTTTGTCCAGGCTGGAGAAGGGGCCGTCTTCGCGATGGTACCACTGGTCAAGCGTCGCCTGACGGGTCAAGTCGCAGGACAAGTTGGTGCCTACGGAAATGTGGGTGCTGTGTGCTTTCTCACCATTCTTTCTATGGTTAGCCCCTCTGTTTTTTTTGTGGTGCTCGCGGCCACCGCAACCGGGACTGCGATTATTATCCTCGTCGCACTCAAAACACCCGAAGGCYAGACTGCCGAAGAAATGCCGGATGGCACAATTTCCATGATCGACGTAACCTGACCCGATGAGCATTGGCCCCACGATAGAGGTTGGACAGTATTCCGATGCTGGCCCGAAGGCTGAAAATCAGGACTCATATGGGGTTGTGATGCCCTCTGCCTCGCTTCTTCAAACCAAAGGCATCGCCATCGCCATCGCCGACGGCATGTCCTCTTGCGAAGCAGCCAAAATGGCCAGCGAAACCTGCGTTAAGAGTTTTCTGGAGGACTATTACTGCACGCATGAGAGTTGGACCGTCAAACGGTCCGCAGCCGCTGTGTTGAATGCAACCAACCGCTGGCTCTACGGTCAGGGTCAACGACAGGCGGTATACGGCCAGGGCATGGTCAGCACATTTACCGGCGTTGTTCTCAAAGGTGGCATTGCACACATTTTCCATGTAGGAGACAGCCGCGTTGCTTTGATGCGGTCGGGAACACTCGAACCGATCACCCGAGAGCACCGTGTGCGGGTAGCGGGGAAAAGTGACTATCTAGCTCGTGCGATTGGCATTCTGCCAGATCTTGATGTCGACTATCATCAAGAAGAAATCCAATCTGGCGACTTCTTGGTCTTAACGACGGATGGGGTCCACGATTTTGTCTCCGATATCTTGATTGCCGATATCATCCAAGAAGAGGGAGAGGATATCACTCGGGCGGCCCGCCGTGTTGTTGAGAGCGCTCTGGAAGCAGGAAGCGACGACAATACAACCTGCCAGATCATTCGTGTCACAGCTCCAGGCCGGATTGATGAGCAAGCGCACCTTGCGCAATTGGCCCGCCACAAATTTGCGCCAGACCTTTCGCCCGGTGATTTATTTGAAGGCTATCGGGTGCTTGCAGAGCTGCATGCCAGCAACCGAACACAAGTTTATCTGGCTCTTGATCTTGAAACAGAAAGGAAAGTTATCCTCAAAACGCCATCGGTCAATTTCGATGACGATCCCGCCTATATCGAGATGTTCACACGCGAAGAATGGGTTGGACGACAAATCAAGAGCCCTCATGTGGCCGCGGTTCTTGAGGCCAAAAGCGCTAGAAAACATTTGTATTACGCCACCGAATTTGTCGAAGGGAATACCTTGAGAGAGTGGATGGCGGCACATCCCCGCCCAACACACGAACAGATCTGCTCGATCATCTCACAAATCAGCGTCGGTCTGCGGGCCTTCCATCGCAAAGACATTTTGCACAGAGACATCAAACCCGAAAACATCGTGATCGATCAGGCCGGCACAGCCAAGATTATCGACTTTGGGTCTTCCCTCGCCGGTGGGCTGGATGAACTTGGCACGCCGGTCGAGATGCCTACGCTCACAGGCACGGTGGGCTATACCGCACCGGAACTGCACCTCGGTCAATTGGCGACCAAGCGAAGCGATCTCTTTTCGTTGGGGGTCATCGCCTACGAAATGGCGACAGGCAGGTTGCCCTACAAAAAGGGCTTCATGGATGCGAAGTCTGCCAAGACGCTAAAGCCGGTTCCCGCGTCACAATATAATCCAGACATTCCCGCTTGGATGTCTGCAGCCCTCGCGAAGGCAACAGCAAGAGAGCCGGCAGAAAGATATGACGCACTTTCAGCTTTTGTGATGGACCTGGCGCGCCCCAACTCAACCATCGTTCCCACGGGAGTTCGCCCTTTGTTGGAGCGCGACCCTATTTTGTTCTGGCGCGTACTCGCGATCTTTTCCCTTGTCGTAAATGCCATTCTATTTGGCACTTGGCACTGAGTGGCAGGCTGGATCCCACTGAGTGCAGCCATACAGAAGAYKRKCNGCTTRTKCNYYGCNYCGYYYYWRWMTNCTCAYRGKRYKGCTNKYKGCWGNAYKTSAYCNNATMGNAGMSGWYKMKTSMMRYCANMTKGYTYSGKTSMYGCATNTSRACANGTNNATWGCKSTNNAWYTGNCCWGWANRTSCTYYMRRYRTGCYRSGMKTGNSAKCCYSKWGAWTKTSGYAYGNGMTTKSRWKCRYSWRKCNSGMCMGGNCTTKSMTNSGGATNGYTRTNCANGAWCNRSCCANNGANWYYYTTGTGNRAAAMGCWSSAYSATSATSSSKTSSMRMATNGYGNTCNAKGNSYWTTWCGNNNCCMGTGSGTKKKKSCMRMKGTNYSGTWATKKYWSMRRMTKCRGMMCWYAYGSTMSMWGWCRAYGAMRCTGCGATGATGATGGGTTTTCCCTCACCTTCGCTAAAGAAATTTGGAATGGCCACGCCGCCAATCGGCAAGCAGCTCTCTGCGGCCTGTGCGCTGGAAAGATTGGTTCCAATGAGTACTGTCAAAACGATCAGTCCATAAATTGCGTTCTTAATCATGATGTTTCCCTTTCGAGGAGAGGTGTGTTTCTGGCTTATTGCAAACGGAATGTGATGACCTGAGCACGGACTTCCGGCGAACCATTCGAGATCGTGTGATGGGCCTTCTGAGAAGACAGGGAGAATGTCTGGCCAGCGACAAGGCGCTCAACAGTTCCCGCCTGATGGGCAATTTCAATAATGCCCTGCGCGACAAGGCCAAGCGTTGGAACACTTACTTCCAGTTCCAGTGATTGGCCCGGCTCAAGGTCGCGTGAGTAAATGTCAACCCGGTCCACCGTCTGCTCCCCCAGATCAATGGTCGGCAATGTCCGACGGTCTATTGCCTCCGTGGGCTGCTCCTCAAAAACGATGAATGGCTCACCCACTTGTTCCAAATTGAAGTCGATAAAGATGGCTTCTTCCGTGGCGGAGAAATTGTCGAACCGCAGAATGCGAGGGCCAACCGGTTCGTAGAACACGTCACCGGTTTGCAGCAGCTGTGGAGCTTCCCCCTCGACCTGATAGATAATCGCTCCCTTTGCGACGAAGCCAACGGCCGGCGCACTATGCGTGTGGACCGGGGCCACCTGACCAGGGGCAAAATGAAAATCTCCTACTTCCACCTGCACCACATCGCGGGTTTCGAAATTAGCGGTGAGCAACTTGACGGCACTGTCCGGCGTGGCAGCGCTTGCTGCACCGATTGAGGCTGCGCCAGCAAGGGCTGCAACGAGGGCCACGGAGCGGAATTGGTTGAAATACTTATTCATGTCTCGGTTCCTTAGTGTTTCGCCACTCAAATTCGACGTTGTATTTTGCCTGCGAAAGAAATATAACGATCGCTATGAGGAGTATTTATGTAACGATCGTTATATTGTCAACATCAAAATAGCGATCGTTATAAAATGGAGGCAGAGACGTGGCCAAAACCAAGGACAAAAAGGCAGAAACCCGCCAGAAAATGCTTGCCGCGGCCGGCAAAAAGTTTCGGGCACATGGCTATGCTGGTATAGGCGTCGATGGGATAGCCAAGGCTGCGAGCGTGACATCCGGCGCGTTTTATGCCCATTTCGGCTCAAAAGACGGCGCGTTTAGTGCCGCCTTGGCTGCAGGGCTAGATGAAGTCATCAATGCCATTCCAGTTTTCCAGCGGGAGAACGGTGTTGATTGGGTTCAGGCCTTTGCTGACTACTATCTTGGCAGCGCCCATCGCCATGATCTGGAGGAAGGTTGCGCGATGACAACACTGTCGCCAGAGGTTGTCCGCACCGGAGCTGCCGTCCATCAGGCCTATGAAGAAAAGATGCGGATCATCGTAGAACGTATCACCCACGGCCTTGCCACGTCTGCAGACACGCAAGAGGCGGACAACCGGGATGCCCGCGCCTGGGCCATGCTGGGGACCTTGATCGGCGGGCTGACCGTTGCACGCGCGGTCGATGATCGTGCGCTAGCGAACACTATCGCAACATCCCTTCGCCATGCAGCCGTCCAGACGGCCGGTCCCACGCGGGATGTTAGAACCGTTTAAGGCCAGTCTTTCAAAAAGGTACGCGGTAGATGCAATCTGATTGTCATCTACGCCTTCCGTGCACTACCTTTGTGGTAGACAACGCCACATCACTATTGGGGAAGCTGGGATGAATAACTATTTTGGAAGGGTTTGCGCAAACCTTGTACGCCCACTAGGTGGGCTCCTTCTCCTCGYTACCATTGCTGCTTGCGACGAGCAGCCTACCAATCAGGTCCTTTCCGAAGACCAACTCGTTGAGAGAGCCCGGTCTATCCATGATAATATTTTGGTACTGGATGCCCACGCCGACATTGTCATTCCGTCAACGYCGATAGGTTATCTGGCGGAAGGTGGTGTATCGAAAGTTGACCCCACCAAACTCCGAACGGGTGGCGTTCATGCTATCGTCATGTCCGTTGCCGTCGGCCCAGGAGCCCGGACGCCCGAAGCAGATGCGACGGCGCGTGCAATAGCCGATGAGAAATTGGCCGCCGCCCTGAAGCTTGTGAGCGACGCACCACAAGCCGTCACTTTAGCAACATCACCCGCAGAGATTACATCAGCTCAGAGAGAAGGAAAAATTGCGATAATTCTGGGCTTTCAAAATGCACGGTCTCTAGAGGGTGATGTATCTGCTCTGGATACTTTCTACGCATCTGGCGTGAGAGTGTTCGGGCTCAACCACTTAGGCCACAATGACTTTTCAGACTCCTCCAGGCCAATCTACGATGGTGCATCAGGCGAGTACGAACCCACTGAGGAACATGGTGGTTTATCTTCCCTCGGCATCGCCGCGATCCAGCGGATTAATGCCCTTGGAGGGATTGTCGACGTCTCACAAATGTCGAAATTCGCAACCCTTCAAACGATTGCTCTATCCCGCGCACCTGTAATCGCCAGTCACTCTAATGTCCGATCCATCTCCAACGTGACACGCAACTTGTCCGATGAAGAAATCGATCTCATCGGTAAAAGAAACGGAGTAATACACGTGGCGGCGTTCGGTGCCTATCTTGTCGCACTCTCGGACCCCGATCTGTTGGAGGCAGTGAAGACCGTCCGTCTCGATGCAGGCCTCCCTGCAGCCTATTCCTACCCGTACGAACTCTATTGGGAAATTGAAGACCTGGTTGCGCGCCGCGCGTTTCTGGTTGAGATGCGCGCGACAATTGGACCGGGCAGCGTCGCGGATATGATAACTCACATCACCTACATCGTTGATCGTATTGGGATTGATCATGTTGGCATCGGAAACGATTTCAACCATGGCAGTGGTATCGAAGGCTTCGGTGATGCAAGTGATGCACTGAACGTCACAATCGCGCTGGTGCGGGCGGGCTACACCGCCGAGGACATCGGAAAAATCTGGAGTGGAAATTTTCTACGAGTGTTCCGGAAGGCTGAGGAAATGCGCAGTACAGGTCAATAGGACCTGTTTGCTTATCTCAGATTAGGAGCGATCCGATAAGATTTGAAAAAGGCCTTGGCTGGTTCTCCGCACGGGACTTCCACACCGGCGTTCTATGAAACCACCGCCCTCAAATAAAAATTTCCGCCCGCCTGGGCAGTAGGCTGAACACGATCATTTGGCCAATCGTAATGTCACCGTTCGGTCATCGCTCGTGCGCAGATCCAGAGCGCTAGAGCAATCGCGGTCTTGGTGATGAACTAAATCCCCTTCCCTTGCGCACATTTGCTTCCTGACCTTGGAGGTAATTGATGCGCGCACTCCCTCGTTGATAGCGTCCCGCACAGCACCTTTTTTTGCTGACGGAGCCCTCAAATGACCCGTGTCAGATTGTTCTGCCCATCGCCCGTGCCCGTGCGGCTGCGGGCGATGGGCTTTGATCCACGAAAAACGAACACCCGTCTCTAGAAGGCGCCGTGCCTCGCTCTCCCATCTCCAATCAGAAAGCCAGTGAATGCCACAGCAAATGCGCATCGACTATTTCCGCAACTCAATCGGTTTGAGTTGGGCGGTGATATTTCTCATCGTACTCTTTTGGGTACTGCTCTTTCTTGACGGTGTTTCACAACATTACTTTCAATCCTTCCACCCGATTGATGAGTATATTTTGAAGCTGGAAAGCTCGGTCGAAGGATTGCGCAGGAGTGTCCTGGCGGACAATCACTTCATCGTTTTCTATACATGCGGAACCTTCTTTTTCCTTCTCGGGCTCTGGCGACCCGGCAACGGGGCCGTCATAGGCCTATCCATGGCGTGCTACCTCGCAACCGGGTTCATCGATTTGAGCGAAGGCATGTTGTATCTGGTTATGGGCGATGCAGTGCTCGCGGGAACGCCGCCGACGGAAGGCCTCGTGTTCTTTTTCGCCTGGGCCGCAATGCTCAAGTGGCATTTGGTCTATGTCGGAATGTTTGTGATGACGTTCGTCATTCCCCCCCAAGGTTTCGCCGCAAACGCAATGATCTGGGGTGGCAGACTACTTCTGTTGCCTGCTGGTATCCTGGTTTACACGGTCGATCCGGAAATGAAGCCAACGATGCTACTCGTGCGGTTCGTTCTAGTTGTCCTCAGTTACCTCCTGACGATCGCTATTGCCCGGCAGCAAATCAATTTTCTCAAGAAAAATGATGTCTCCTCGCCCTCCTCCGCTCCTGTGCACAAAGGAACAAATTGACTATGAAAATTTCCGTGATGCGACGGCCATCCATTCCCCGTTCAGGGGCCCAAAACAAGCGTCGGTTAGTCGCCGCAACAATTTTTTGCCTTCTGGCCACAGGGTATTTTGATTTTTCGGCCTCAGAGGAATTGCAGCCGCTGAGTTCTAGCAGCACAACGTCGCCAGCTTATCTCTCGACAGATACGAAAGGCGGACCGGAGGAACAACAATTGGTGAAAGACAATATAGCGACATTGCGCAATCTGTTTGCCACGATTAATGCTGGGACACTCCACGAGGTTGTGGATCAGTTTGCTCAACCAGGTTTTATACGTCATGACCTGACCAGATCGATCCCCGGTGTCGAGGGACAACAGGGTGCATCAAATTTCATTCGGTCCCTTGAGCAGTCTCTTCAGGGACTAACCCTGGAAATTGTCGATGCATTTGGCCAAGGCGACAAGGTGGTTGTTCATTTTACCGCCAGTGGAAAACACACAGGCGACCTATTTGGGATGCCCGCTACCGGYCGAGATGTACGGATAAACAACGTCAACATTTACAGGCTCGAAGATGGTCGCATCGCCGAAACCTGGCAGTTGGCAGATGGATGGGGACTGCTGCGACAGGTTCAACAAAACCGCTCAGAATGAGCCGGCAACTGCATTCGCCCTCGGGGGAATATGCGGCGCAACAGATGCTGGCCAAAAAATTGGGCGGCGAAGTTTTCTCCTTACCCGGGACGTAATCGCGAACCCTCACGTTGGACACTAGTGTCGGGCGAGGCAGACGTGTTTCTCCGTCATGCCCCCAGAGACCTGGCCCGCGCGCCCCAATACAAGCGGCATGCCACGACGAACAACCGAGGATTATGAAATGACTACTGGATCAGCTGCTTCAATAGCAACAATTGCTGCCGATGTTCAACTTGATGAAATTGTGAGGCCTGGCATTGATCTTCCACCAGGTGCGCCGAAAGAGTACGGCAAAGTCATGTTCGTTAGTACCGATGGTGCCTTTGCCAGCGGCGTATGGCGTGGAGAGGCAGGCACTATTCCCATCGCATCATATCCGGTCGATGAGCACTGTACGTTGCTTGAAGGAGAGGTCGTCCTCACTGATGCCAACGGAAACTCTGAAACCTTTACGGCAGGGATGACTTTTGTTGTTCCAGTCGGCTTCCAAGGCACGTGGCACATGCCCGTTGCAAGCTCAAAACTCTTCGCATGYCATGGCACAGCAGAAACCGTTGGGTTGATGTTGGGCGCTGACACGAAGTCGATGCCGGAACCCTCTTAGCTCCCCGCACARCAGCGTCGGACCTGCCATTCGGCGGACCCGGCGTGTCCATCACATTCGCTACCAAGATGGACAAATCGAGAATGACGCCGTGCCACATCGCTAAGCCTTGAGGACAYCTAAGTCGAAGACATTTGTCCCAAAGAATTCGAGACAACAGATTCTGATCACCCCCCAGTTAACTGCGCGGCGTATTGGATCATTCAGGTACACAATCCAAAGGTATCCTGTTATGAATTCGCCAAAATCGACTCCGCTCAAAAAACTCGGTTACACTGCCACCATCCTTTTCGGATTCCTGGCGGTTCTCTCTATTTCCGGCTGCGCCTATCAGCACATCGCCGAGACTGTCGACCAGCAGRCYTATCCKATGCCCGGMRAATTGGTGGAYGCGGGARACGTGCAGCTTCATTTTTTCTGCACGGGACCCRCKGAGAAACGRCCGACGATTATCCTCTCATCTGGTATGGGGAGCGTCTCTTCCACGTGGGCAAATGTGCAGTCAGCCCTTTCGCCAACCCATCATGTCTGTTCCTACGACAGAGACGGGTTGGGGTGGAGCGAAGATAGTGGCCTTCCAAGAGATGCTTCCATTGCTGCGCAAAGGCTCAAGACAGCGCTGATCTCCGCAAATATTCCAGGACCTTATGTCCTGGTCGGCCATTCTTATGGCGGTTTGGTGACACGTATTTATGCGGATGAATACCCGGCGGATATTGTGGGTCTTGTTTTCGCCGACTCTGCTCATCAGGATATGGGAGAGAGGTTTCCGGAAGAAGCACAGGAAGGTTTTAGGTTCCTTCTTGGAAGCTTCGCAATGCTGCACAAAGCACATTACACCGGCCTTGTCCGCTTGTTCGGCATTATGGAGCAATCGATCGAAGGCCTGGATGGCTTTGCACATGATGCGAGCATGGCGCGCTTGAATTCCATAGCGCATATGCGCGGTTCCGCGTTTGAAGCTGCTGGATGGGACAGGAGCGCAGAACGCGCCCGTTCCATTCAGTCTTTTGGAAACACGCCCTTGGTGGTTCTCGTCGCAGGCGATTGGCCAGAAATTATGAAGCCAAGCTGGATCGCTATGCAGACTGAGTTGTCGGAGCTATCCAGCCAAAGTACCCTGGAAGTTGTTGAAGGCGCTAATCACCCCAGGATCGTTATGGATCCAACGTTTTCACCTCGGGTTGTGGCGGCCATCCGTCGTGTTTTACCCCTGGGACCGACAGAGTAGGCGACTGTGCTAGCAACAGCGAGCTACGTGGGTACGGGCAGCGAGGCCATCAGAACAACACTGTACCTGCGCAGACATTGATGGCTTGTCCCGTCACTCCTCGTGCTTCGTCTGAAGCAAGGTAAGCGGCCATAGAGGCAATTTCTTCCGGGTCGAGTAGACGACGTTGGATATTCTTTGACGCGATACTCTTCTTTCGAAATTCCTCGCGGCTCTGCTTACCCGACTGCACAAAGTGGTCAGTGATCTGGTCGATCATGGGTGTCTCAACCGAACCGGGACAGATGGCGTTGGCGGTTATACCGTTCTTGCGAAGAATGCCAAGTTCGAGTGCCAGCGCTTTGGTTAGCCCAATCACCCCGTGCTTTGAGGCGGAATAGTCGCTGTTTAATGCTGCGGGCAGCTTCCCTGATATTGAGGAGATCGTGATAATTCGTCCCGCATCACGTTCGAGCATCCCCGGCAGGAATGCCTTGATGCAGTAGAAGCCCGCATTCAGGTTGACCTCAATCGTCTTCTTCCATTCCTCTACCGGTGTATCGGTCAGGAAGGCTCGCGCGCCCATTACGCCCGCACTGGTGACAAGAATATCGGTCTTGCCGAAACGCTCACTAACGGCAGTCGCCATGGTGTTGACGGCCTCCACATCGGTCACATCGATATTGTATGCCACACCCTCGCGCCCCAACGCGCGCACCTCGGCAGCCACTTCCTCAGCTTGCGCCTCAACATTGGAGGCAACAATGACATCCGCTCCTTCACGCGCGAATTGCAGGCAAATTGCCTTGCCAATCCCCGTACCGCCGCCTGTGACGACCGCGACCCTGCCTTCAAGACGGCTCATGCTCAAGATACCTTTTCACGATTAGGTTTGGGGAAAAGATCATGCTCTTCCTTCTGAACATCGAAGACGTTCAGGAAGTTGCTGACCAGCTGATAGAAACCGAGCGTGATGACGAAGTCAGCAAACTGATTGGCGGTGAAGAGCTCAAGGGCCGCCTCCCGCTCCGAAGGTGTCAGTGTGTGATTGCGGACAATCGCATCGGTTAGGCGAAGGAGGGTGCGCTCTTGATCAGACAAAACAGACTGATCAGCATCAACTACACACGCCTCCAGCTGAGCGTCGCTGAGGCCCATAAGGCGCCCGATTTGCTCGTGCTGATGGACTTCATATGGCGACTTGTAGAGATGGCCTACGCGGACGATCACGAGCTCGCGCCATGTTGCGGGCCACGCCTTACTCCACATGACGGCATCGGCCATCGTTGTAAAGCTGGGTGCGAGATTCGGTGTATGCATCAACATCTTATAGACGTTGGCATTGTTCTTACCTTCGACGATCTCCTGCAATTCGGGTGAAAGGTCTGTCAAATCGGGATAATGCATGTTGAATTCTCTTCTAGTCAGTCGTTAGGACAATTTTGCCGAAATGTTGATTGGTGGCCATTGCTTCAAAGGCAGCATGCGCCTCAGCCAATGGAAAGCGACTGTCCACCGGAAGAGCCAGTTTGCCCGCCATGATTGCGGGGCCGAGGTCATCTCGCGCACGGGCAACCAGCTCTGCGACCTCTCGACCACTGCGGGTGCGAAAAGTCACGCCGACATAGGTGATCCGCCGCATTGAGTGCATGTCGAAATCGATTGCGGCGGTTTCCCCGGCCATGCGCCCCACATTGACAATGCGCCCTCCAATCCGTGTGGCACGCATTGTTTGATTGAACAAGGGGCCTGCTAGTTGGTCGACAACCAGATCCACACCCTTGCCATCGGTCGCCTCCAGCACTTGGTCTACCCAGCCAGCATCCGCGCTGTCGAGCGCGAGATCTGCACCAAAGTCTCCCAGTCGCGTGCGTTTTTCGGGCGATGTTGAAGTGCCGATAACAAGCCCCGCGCCCAGCTGCTTGGCGATGAGCAGGCCCATGAGACCCACCCCGGAACTTGCCCCTTGGATCAGCACTGACTGCCCGGACTGAAGCGCGCCGTTGGTCACAATTGCGTCGTGCATGGTCTGGACAGCAACCGGCATTGTGGCGGCTTCTGCATAGTCGAGTTTGGAGGGTACAGAGTGGATCAACGCGGCATAGCCAAGCGTGTATTCCGCAAACGCTCCGCCGCCAGCTCCCATCACGCGGTCGCCTGACTTCCAGCCGGTCACGCCATCGCCCAAGGCTGCGATCTCACCGGCCCATTCAAACCCAAGCGGCATGCCCATACCCCCGACCGCGCCGTGGGCAGCTCCCTTGAGCATGGCAAGGTCAGCGCGATTTAGGGGAGCCGCTCGAACGCGAACGAGAACCTGCCCGGGGCCAGGCGAAGGGCGCGCAACCTCGGTGAGCAGCGGGCCTTCGGGCGCGGAAACGAGCGCTCGCATCATTTTATGACTCGGATTGGATCTGAGCCATCCCAGCCTTGAGACACCTTTTTGATGTGCGCGAAAGTTTTACCCTTGCTGCCGCTGATGTCCGAAATCTCGACGACGGTGCCGGGATGCGCYTGTGTGTCGAARTAGGCGAAACGRCCTTTCTCACCGCCAATKGCYCCCTCGTGRCCYACGACATAACCRAGYGACAGCGCTTTGTCGTAGAGCCCCTGATAGTCTTGCGTCCAATAGGACATATGCTGCAGGCCTTCATACCCAGCGTCGGTGAATTCCTTGTACATGGAAGGCGCATCGTTTCTTTGCTGGATCAGTTCAATCTGCAAATCGCCTGAATTGGCGAGAGCAATGGACATTTTCACGTCTGAGTCGACACCGCGATGTTTGAACCAATCGGTCTTGACGTCCTCGATGTAGAACCAGGGGCCAATACCCATCACCTCAATCCAATGTTTCATCGCAGCTTCAACGTCGTGGACGACATAACCGTTCTGGCACACGCTTCCGAAAATACGGCTCATAGCTGTTTCTCCTGTTTCTGCTTTTGATCATACTTGACTAACGATCGTTCGTAAGTCAAGTATGTAGCAAGCTTGCAGTCGACAATTGCATGCAGAATCCCGGGGACTATATCCAAATGGAACCTGGAGCAGACTTGAGAGAAAGCGGACCAATTGCGCAAAAGCAGCAACGAAGATGGCGCCGGTTCAACTCGGCAGCGCATTCTTGATGAAGCGCTAAACCTCTTTGCACAACATGGCTTTGCGGGAACCTCGATGCGTATGCTGGCGCGTGCGACCGATCTGCGGGAGAGCAGCCTCTACAATCATTTTTCGGGCAAGGAAGAACTCTACCAGAGTACGTTAGCCCAATGGGGGCCCGCCGAATTCGTTTCAAGACTAAAGAGCGCAGAGTATCGCGCGCTATCGGATCGTCCTGTTGAATTCTTTCATCTCTGCGCAACGCATTTGGTTGATCGTTGGCTCGACGCTCATGAGCGCCTGTTCATGGCGACGATCAGCAACGCGAGACACGGCAGCGAACCCAAAAAGGGGTTCTACAACGCCTTGTTCCACGTCGAGATGGACCTGCTTGAAGGCTATTTTGAGGGGTTTGCGTCGCTCGGTCTCATCCGTGCCAGCGATCCACGCGAAACGGCGCGTATCTTTGCGGGCGGACTAACCTTCATTCGCATGGAACACGTGTCGATGCGGGCGACAGCATCCAGCCACTCAGAAACAAAACAGGCTGTTGCGAGCTATATCGATAACTTTATCACCCTCGTCGTCAAACACGACAGCTCTACACCTTCATGACACGTACGGAACATTTCCATCTGCTCCAAACATATTCACTAGCGTGTTCACACGATTGCTAATTTTATAATGGAATAGCAAGCATGACGACCGAACTCTACGCCTTCACCTGCGGCTTCCTCACTATTCCGCGCGGCTTCCTGCTGGCAGGCGAAAAGGGTCTCATCACAGTTCCCGTTCCTTCCTACCTGATTGTTCACTCTAAAGGCCGGGCCGTGTTCGATTCAGGACTTCATGTCGATGCGCTCCAAGATACGTTAGAGTATGCGGGAGAAATGTTGGTCCGCTATCACAAGTTCCACTTTAATCCCGGCGAGCAAATCTCGGCACGGCTCGAAGCGGTGGGAGTGGGCGCCGATCAGATAGACATTGTCATAAACTCGCACCTGCACTTTGATCATTGTGGAGGGAATGGCCAATTCCCAAATGCTGATATTCTGATTCAGAAAAGAGAGCATGAGCATGCTAAAGCAGTTGGCAGTGATCGGGGCTATCTGCTTAAAGATTGGGACACAGGTCAACGCATCCGTTCTGTCGATGGCGAATACGATGTGTTTGGCGATGGTGCGGTCGTGTGTCTTCCGACGTACGGCCACACGCCAGGTCACCAATCGCTCCGGGTCAAAACTAAAACTGGCGGTGAATTCATCCTATGCGGCGACGCATGCTACCTTAAGGACTCTCTTGATCGCCTCCATACCCCTGGCGTCATCGCAGACAAGGATGCAGCCTTGGCCGTGCTGCAGAGATTTCGAGAAATGCAGGACCGAGGTGCCCGAATAATGTTCGGACATGATCCTGATTTCTGGAAAACAATTCCACAAGCGCCGGTGCGCCTCGGGTAGGCAAGAAAGAAAATTTCCAAAAATGGGTTACCACAACCTGAGTTACATTTGTGGAAACCCATTGGAAGTCGGTTTTCATTTCACTCTGCTCTTCGACTTTTCTACTTGGTGATCAGCTCGGCTAGGCGTTCAAGCAAAAACTCCACAAACCTGCTCTATAAGCGTCCCCACATCGGCTGGAACACTGTCTCCCCGCCAAGCAATACGCTGGTCGGGGCGCACCAACACAAGCTCCCGGTCGTATGGCATCTGGTCACCCAAAGGAATGTCCAAAACTTCTAGTGGCATGCCTTGTCGCTGGGCGGCCTTGGTAAAAATTGTAATATCAAGTGACTTGTTTTTACGGATCAGAGTGAACTCAGGACCCAGCTGGTCATAGAGCGAGGAACCGTCCGGGAAAATCAGATGGGGCACGCGGCACCCTGGGACGGTTGATGGAGTGTACAAATCGATGCCGAACTCCGGAGGCTCTTCGTCGTCCGAGATGATGACATCCGACCCTTCGTACGGCACGCCAAAATTTAGTCCGATGGGGTTGAACTGCGGGCCGTCGCGTTCAACAAGTGCCGCCCCAACGAAGGCTCGCAGGCCAGCACCCTCCTCGGTATCGTCTTCCAATGCGGCTGGAATTTCTGGTGGTGCTTGATTTTGTGCGAGATGCATCGCCGCTCGCGAAACCTGCTCTCCCACGGGGCGACGTTCTGCCTCATAGCTGGCCAAGAGCTCTTCTGATGCCCACCCGTTGTTGATCGCCGCCAAGCGCCAACTCAAAGTGATGGCGTCCTCAATTCCAGCGTTCATGCCGAAGCCTGCAAACGGCAACCAGTTGTGTGCGGCGTCACCCGCCAGATARACCCKCCCTTTGCCGTATTTTTTGGCGACGAGTCTGCGTGCAATCCAATCTTCCTCAGCCAGTATCTCRAAATCAAAGTCCACGCCCGTTACGCCGCAAACACCTTCAACTGGATCAAAGCCATCGAAACTTACGTCTGCCGGAATGCGACAATGACAAAGGAATAACTCCTTCCCATCAAGCGCGACCATCGTCCCCGCCTGTTCCGCATTAATGACCCAGGTCATCCAAGCGGGTGCCAATTGTTCCTTCTCCTTGAGACTGTCGGACTTCAGAAAAATTGACTTGATCCGACCAAGATTGTCGTCTCCTTCCAATGGCACCCCGATCTCATGGCGAACGACACTACGTCCACCATCACACCCGATGACATAGGATGCCCTCAGTGTATTTTCGCTGCCGGATGCTACATCTCTGGTTACGAGTGTGACCTGGTTATTGTCTTGTTCTAAAGACAGAAGTTCCGTTTCGTATCGCAGTTCAATGTGAGGAACTGATGCCGCTTTCGCACGCAAGACAGGTTCAAGAAAAAGTTGGCTCACACGGTGTGGGGGTTCGTCGGTCGGCCAACCGGCGTCATGCCCCCTACCACTGAAACGTTCGGACCAGGATGGGATGGGCAAGCGCCCAAGTTCATTCCGCGTATACCGCGTCGCATAGACCACATCGCAGGGATAGTCTGCTGGGAGGCCCTGCTGACGAATTTCATCTGCAATCCCAAAGCGGCGGAATATTTCCATACTTCGGGCGCTTACTGTGTTGCATTTCGGGTGAGCAGGTGCGTTTTCAGCGCGCATTTCCAGAACAACGCACTTAACGCCGCGTGCGGCCAGATCAATTGCCAATGTGAGTCCGACCGGCCCCGCGCCAACAATGACTATATTTTCTTGATCCTGCACCGCACTCATTCGATTTCTCCTTTGGGAAACTTCGAATGATGCTAGCGTCTGCAATTACATTCACGAAATCTATGACCTTTATATCTTATATTTATCGTATCTATGTTTGATGCTGATACACAGCGGGGGAGTTGCGCGATGACCCTTAGAAACCTCGATCTGAATCTGTTGAAAACGCTTGATGCTCTCCTCACAGAGCAAAATGTCACGCGCGCCGGGCGCCGACTGGGACTCACTCAGTCCGCCACGAGCAGCGCTCTAAAGCGCTTAAGAGTGATGTTTGACGATGACTTGCTCGTCATGGTGGGGCGCGTCATGCAACCAACGCCTCGCGCTGAGTTGTTGAGGCCGCAGATCACAAAACTCCTGGACCAGATCGTGGATGTAGTGCAACCAGCTGCCTTCAACCCAAAGACATCTACTCGGCATTTTGTCATCGCCTCTGCAGACTACGCGACACTTATTCTTATGCCATCGTTTCTAAGACTGCTGGAAACAGAGGCACCCCACATGCGCCTTCATATTGTCGAACTGGGTAGTCAAACCTTGCCACATATCAATGATGGTAAACTTGACTGCATCATTGCTCCCCGGACCGCTTTGGGGAAAGCAGGCTTGCAGACCCGCTCTCTCTTCAAAGARCAGTTGGTCTGYRTCGCAAGYAAAACCCACCCTGACATACGTGGRAAARTCGACAARGCYACTTTCCGACGTATGCTTCATGCTCGATATCARCCAGATCAAGATATCATCGTTAGCAATGAAGCTCATCAGTTAGATAAGAAGAAGGTTCACTCCGAACCCAGTATTACCTGTCCCAGTTTCGTTTCTCTCCCATTCTTGGTGGGGGCCTCCAATTCCATTGCTCTCATTCAAGAGCGATTAGCCGTCCATTTGAAGGACGCTGCTGGATTGCAGATCGTGCGCTCCCCTATCCGAACCGATGCGATTGATATCACGCTATTTTGGACAGCCCGTCAGAACAGTGACATCGCGCATACATGGATGAGAAACGCGATCTCGAGAGTGAGCAAATTGATTTAGTGTGTCTGTGAGGCTCGGCATCAATGACCTATTGATATGTCAAATGGCTAAAAGAGACACAATGGATTCATCGTCTGCTACGCACCTGATGCACACTGGCTCTCCAACAGCAGAGGAGATGGTCGATGAGCTTGCACTTTGGGCCGGAGTTTCCGGAAGAAACCTATGTTACGCACAAATTTGAAGAGCAGGTTGTCGATCTAGGCGAAGTTTGCATGAACTACGCCACTACCGGCGACGCGAGCGCTCCAGCGCTGTTGCTCATTCCCGGCCAAACTGAGTCATGGTGGGGTTATGAACAAGCCATGCCTCTCCTTGCAAAACACTTCCAGGTGTTTGCCGTCGACTTGCGCGGACAAGGACGCACAACCCGAACCCCAGGGCGCTACACCCTGGACAATATGGGTAACGATTTAATGCGTTTCATTTCAAACGTCATCAAACGCCCAACATTTGTAAGCGGACTTTCTTCAGGGGGGGTTCTTTCCGCATGGCTTTCTGCCTACGGCCTGCCTGGCATGATCCGTGGTGCGGTTTATGAAGACCCGCCAATCTTCGCCTCGGAAGTAAACACGTCCTGCGGGCAGTCAATTCGGCAAACGATCGGTCCAGTCTTTGCCCTTTATAACAAATACCTGGGCGACCAATGGAGCATAGGTGACTGGGAGGGCATGCGGGAAGCGGCGCCAAAAGAACTTCCCGCGTGGATCGCAGGCCTGCCAGTGGTTCCGGAAGAACCCCCTCAGGATTTGAAAGAGTATGATCCTGAATGGGCGCGCGCCTTTTGGACCGGCACGGCTGCCGCGAGTTGCGACCACGCACGCATGCTGGCATCAGTCAAAGCACCCATCCTCTTCACCCATCATTTCAGGATGGTTGATGAGGCAACAGGATCACTCATGGGGGCACTATCCGACCTGCAAGCACAGCGGGTTCGCGAATTAGTCACAGGTGCTAACCAGTCGTTTGACTATCAGTCTTTTCCGGAGATGGGTCATTCAATGCACGGCCAAGATCCAAAATTGTTCTCAGAAACGCTCATTGACTGGATGTCGTCCCTATCGAAAACATAGATCCGTTGGCAAATTCGTATTTACGCGTCATCACCAGATTCATACTGCTCTGAAATTTTGGCGCCCATTTGTGCGCCCATTGCAAAGAGCTTTTCTGGATCGGAATGCCGCATTTTTGCGAGGTCCAGTTCAATCCCACTCGCAAAGATCAATTCCGGGACATTGTTTGTCACCGCTTCGAGAATTGCCTTGGCGCAATCCATTGGATCATCACCAGAGTCGATTGCACGGTCTGATTTTCCCCGGGTGGATCCATCTGCTGTGAGAGCATTGCGAGACACATCGGTTGCGACAGATCCAGGCAGGACATTCGTGACATTAATACTGTGTCTACTTGAGACCTCAGTGCGCAACGCATCCATATACCCGATAAGACCGTGTTTAGCTGCGGAATAAGCGGTACGAAGGGGAGCACCAATCCGCCCAGCGACAGAACTGATCGCGATGATATGTGCACCACCGGCTTCGACCATACGCGGCAGTTGTAATTGGGTCAGCCAAATCGGTGCAATCAGGTCGATATTCAGCAGATCCGTGTAGACCTGCGGTGCGGTATGGACGGCCAGGCTACGCTGGCTGACACCGGCATTGTTGACCAGAATATCCACTCGCCCTTTCCAGTCCCACGCCTTTGCGACAATTGTTTCTAGAACGTCGTAGTCCGTCACCTCGAAAGGAAGCACAAGCGTCTCCGTCGGCAATCCGTCGGCAACCGCCTGCAATGCGTCCACTCGTCTTCCCGACAGAATGATATTAGCCCCGTTTGCCGCGAACGTTTTCGCGAGTGCTTCTCCGATACCGGAAGAAGCACCGGTGATCCAAACTGTTTTGCCAACGTACGTAGCCATGAAATATCCAATTCTGTCGTCTGGGGCCCGCGACTGGACCGATGGAGACACAACACTCTCCCGCGCGGGGCATCGTAATTATTGAAGAATATAAAGCCAGCGTGGTCACTCTAGCGAACATTTTTGGTGCGCTGTCAAATATCGCCTACATCGTTGACCATCGAATTCCCGTGGAACGGGTGCATACTCTGGAATGATAAAGTCAACCGGAATGCGAATCTACGCCTCGCTCTCAACCCGGTGCAGGAAGCGTGGAGTAGTTGATATAGGGTCTGGTGTAATTGCAGAGTGCCCCCACCTTCCCTGCTAAGGAAAGTGGGGTAACATTTTTTCGTTGGGGTTAGCTGGCTACCCAATCAGGGTTTTGTGAAAGAAACGCCTTATTGAACCATTGCCAGTTCTTGTTCCGTGTCATCAAAACCATCATTCAGATCAATCACGATGGCTGTATAACCTTCGGCCAGCAGTGCCCCAAGACGCTGTACAGAGCGGACGAAGACTACCTTCGGCTCACTGCCACCTTCTCCACCAGCAGCGGGACTAATGAGCCCAATGGAGAGACCCTGCGGCAAGACAATTTCACCCGTACTGGAGATAAAGGCACCTTCCGGAAGAACAAATCCTTCAACGACAATCTGGTTGAAGTTGGCATCACTGGAGCCCACAACCGTCTGGCCGTTCACTTTCACCGTGCCGCTGCCACTTGTGTTGAGGCCTGTTGGATTACCCGTCACTGTGCCACTGCCAGCGTTGATGTCGAAGGTCCCGCCACTAATATCAACGTTCACTGTTGGTGCTGTGATTGTACCGGTTCCTGTGGCCGTTACGTTGCCACTGACAGATTGCCCCGTCAGAGCTACATTTGTACCGCTGACATTGCCGCTGATGGCTCCACCTGCGTTAACGGTCACGTTGCCACCGGCGACAATCGGCCCGGTTGCATTACCCCCCACCGAGCTACTGGCATTGCCGCCAACATTCAGTGTTTCATCGGAGAAGAATTGGTCGCCCGTCAGAAGCGCCGTGTAATTGGTTGCAATCCACACCGTCGCGGCTTCAAAGTCGTCACCGCTGACCGTCATGCTGTCGAGCTGCACTGCTTTCGTCCCGACATTCTGAAGCGTGATGTCACCGTTTTTACCAGCCCCTCCTGAACCATTGCCTGCGATGAAGCTAACTGCCTGATCACCGTCGGTGGTGCCGAAGAGGTCGCCCGTGAAGATGATGTTGCCGGCCTGGGCATCAGAGATCGTTGTGTCGAAACTCGTGAGGGCCTGGGTCACGGTCACACCCCCATCAAACCTCAAGCTATTCGCGTTAAAGGTATCCCCAAGGAGTGTCTTGGCCCCAGCGCCCCCAATAATGGTGGCCCCAAGTCTCGTCGCCGCGCCCAAGGAACCGAGAGAGAGTGGTGCTTCTGAATTGATCGTCAATGTCTGGCCACCTGCAGTGGTGCCATCAATTGCGCCAACCGTGACTGTGGCCGCTCCTGTTGTCGTGAGCGACGTGTTTCCTGCGAGCAGTAATGGGATGTTGAACGTAAAGCCATTGACCGATGACGATACTGTCCCACTGACTGTTGAGCCTGCCCCATTCAACGTCAGGCCATCAATCGCAACGTTTTCGAAGCTGAGATTGAGCTGCTGATCGACAGTGACATTTTCATTGTAGGTACCTTCGCGAAGGGCGAGCGTACCGGCGGTGCCAGCAAGATCTGCGGCATTCTGGACAGTCACACCTTCACCGACATTGACCGTATTACGTTCTGTCGTCAGGTCGGACGAAAGGGCACCAACATAAAGCGCCAGCGCTTCGCCGCCCGTAGCGATGTTGAACGTGTTGTCTGTCAGCGTGTTAGCGCCAGAAAGAATGCCCAAACCTTCCACTGCTGCATTGAATGTATTTCCGGTGACCACATTGCCCGTGTTCTGCAAGCTAATGCCATGGTTCGAAGTCACGGTATTTCCGGTAATCGTGGCATTTCCGACCGCGATTGCAGTGTTGGTCTGGATACCGGTCAATACGTCACTGATGGTGTTGTTCTGAACCGTAATACCCTCACCGACAATCGAAACACCAACAACAGTACCCGCACCGGCTCCCGGTCCGTTGATTGTGAAGCCACTCAGCGTGGTGCCGTCGGCGTACAGATTAACGAGACGACCCGGCGCCGAAAAGCTGCTTCCATCAATAATTGCGCCTTCGGTTGTCTGAATTACGAGATCTTCTGCCCCGTTCAAGGTAGAGAACGCGTCATATGCGCCAGCGAGGACATTGATCGTATTGCCCGCATCCGCAGCTTGGACTGCACTCCCGATGCTCATGGCATCACCACCGGTCGCTGTGCCTACGGTAAATACGCCGTCAATCCCGGTGCCCGTCCAACCTTCAATGTAGCTGGACGCTGCACTTGCCAGCGACATTGCATAGTCGATTGCATCTTGCTGGCTGGTGCGGAAGAACGTGAAGCCCTCACCGTCTGGACGGAAATCTTCGTTCTCAACAATATGCGTATAACCCGTCAGGTTCACCGCGCCAAAATCATTGGTGTCTGATTCATCTTGGGCAAACAGTCCGTTGATTTCGTTAAACGTGTTCAACGCAGCATCAATGTTGATATTTGCCGTCTGCTGATCGTAGTCACGGTTTGCCTGATAGAGTGCAACACCACCCCAAGCATTACCCAATGTGGTCACCCCGGTAAGGGTCACATTGGCAGTGTCCGTCAATTGAATGCCAGCACCCGCCGTCTCACTATCATCGTCCACGCGACGACCATCTGCGGTGAAGTTGGTAATGATCGCACCATCAACACCGTTCAGATCCAGTTCCGCACGCCCTGCCCCGCGGCTGGTCACGTTCTCAATACGGAAGTTCGTCAGACGAGCGCTCGGCGCGCCACCTGGCGAGACCTTGATGCCGTAATGCGAACCGGAACTCCCGTCAGGACCGTAAAACGTAAAGTCTTGCAGCGTCACGTCGTTGGCAGAAACCAGCATACCGTAAGTGCCGGACACGCCCCGCTGATCGATGAGTGTACCGCTCTCGCTTTCGCCCGACAGTGTCAAGGAATTGTAGATGTTGAGTCTTGTTGAGGATGCGTAGGTGCCGTTCGCGACATTCACGGTCTCACCCGTATCCGCAGYATCGATGCCGCGCTGAATGCTGCCGCTGTTTTCCGTAACAAAGACGTTCCCGGCGCGGGTGGTGACAAAGCCACTGAAGCCGCTGTCAATGCCGTGACCGATCTTGTCTTCCAGCGCGAACAACTCGGCGATCGTCATATCGCCCGCATCTGTGCCATCAAACGCGTTCGTCGTCGCGTCAACATCGACGTCAGTGTAAACTGCAATATGCGTCGTGTTGGCGTCGAATGTATTCGTTTCCAGTGTCAGCGCGGGAGGGGTTGCCCCTGGGCCAATGCCCAGACCTTCGAACACGTTGTTGGTGAAGCTGTTGCCAGTCACCTGGGTATTGTCGGGGCCGTCAATCGACATGCCGACAAAGTTGCCGTCGAAATCATTATCGATGATGTCCGCGCCCGCGGCGCCCGGGTTCAGGAAGACACCGGTTGCCCAGCCTGAGAAGCTGTTCTGCGTAACGGTGAGGCCCGTATTTCCGCCATTGGAAGTACTAAGAACGCCCCTGAAGGAGTCGCCATCTACAACTCCCGAGCGAGTGAAGATTGTATTCTGAATGGTTGTGCCCGACGCGCCATTGCCGACGAAAATACCGACATTTGCTCCGCCTATGTTGCTGCCGTCCAGAATACTGAAGCCGTCAATGGTAACGTTATCCGCGTCGGCCAGCAGCTGGAACGCACCGTCCACGATACTTTCCGAAGCGCCGCTGCGCGTACGCGCATCAACGCCGGCCTGAGCACCGGTCAACGTCACCGTTTTATTGATTACGACATCCTCGGCATAAGTGCCGGCGCTGACATTCACGAAGCCACCATTGACAACAGCGTCAATGCCATCAGCAATCGAACCGAGTGCCTGACGCTGATTGCCTAGCCCATTGCCGAAACCGAAATCATCCGCGGCGGTAAAACTGGACCCGGCGCTCACTTCAATATGCGACCGGTTGCCAAATTGGGGGGTGCTACCAAGGAGACCATTAGAACCGTAGCGCCGGTCAAGAATGCGCATCCCACCATTGTCAGACGACAGTGCCATGATGGCAGCACCATACTGCTTGTCATCGACGTTCGGCGATGTCGCATAAGCACCATCCGTCACACCGAAAAAGACAATATCCCACTCACTACCGGTTGCTCCGATCGAGTTCCCCGTCATCGTTATGTCGTCACTACGGACGAGGAACGATCCCTTGGTGTTGTCGATTATATTACCCGTGACGGTCGCCTCACTACCGACGGCAAACGAAACGCCAGAACGAATRTCGTGGATGCTGTTGCCGGTAATGGAGACATTCTGCGCGTTGACAGTTATGCCAAAGCTACTGCTGAAAGCCGGATCGCTCCAGTCAATGTCGCGAAAGTCATCGTCAACCGGGCCAGCAATTTCGAAACCTGAAATGGTTGTGCCGTCGCCCGCAACAGCGAAACCAGTTTCAGTATTGGCGACATCAACGCGCGCGACTCCGCCCCCATCGATGGTCAGGCCGGTTTTAGCGCTGCTGATTGCGGTGCCTGCATCATAGATGCCTACGCCGACATTCACCGTTGCGTCATTGGCTGCCACATCCACACCATTTTGGATGGACGTACCGCTATTGACGTTCACCACAGTGCCTTCACCTGTGAGCGTCTGATTGGTACCAAGATTGATCTCGGCATTCAGCGTGATTGTCAGATTATTGTCTGTGTTCTCATCGTTCAGAGCCAACTGGTTGCTGTTCGCTTGCGCCGACGAGTCGATCTCGGAATTGACGGTGATTGAGTTGTTTGCCTCAATCATCGTATTGGTCGTGTCTAGGCTTGCCACGATAGCTGCGGCCTCGCCCACGCCGACAACAAAATCATCCGGGTCGATTGACCAGGATCCGGTTTCGCCATTTGCCGCCGACGTATCCACACGCAGAGCCGCGTCAAGTGAGACCGCTTTGCCAGATGTTTCTACAAAGCCACCGTCACCGCCATTTGCGCCGCCACGGGCTGAGAATTGCCCGTCATAGTCACCAGCAATGTCTRCGTATGCGACAATCGAGCCACCATCACCCTGGTCTGTTGCGTCAGCGGTGAAGACCGCAGAAACAGTCGTCGTGATAATCGAACCAGTGATATTTATGGACCCACCGCCTGTGGCGCCAGATACGTCGAGCGTGCTCGCCACATGTACGATGCCGCCGCTGAGAATAATCTCTCCGCCCACGATTGAAGCCGATGCAGCGCTTGTATACCCGGTGACGTTCACTAGGGAATCGATAAGTGTGCCCGCGGCTTTCGCTGAGATGTTGATCACCCCACCTTCAGCAATAATCTGACCAAATTGTTCTGCGGTGGCATTGTTAGAACCAAGCCCGATTTCAACTAGCTGATCTCCGGCGAGATCGAGCGTGAATGTTTCACCCGCCGCAAGCGTCACCTTGCCGAGCCTCGCCCGAATGACACCACTGTTGCGCACATGAGGCGCAACAAAGGCGGCAAGACCGCCTTGGCTGACCGTGATTTGCCCCTCATTGATGACCGAGCCACCTGCGCCGCCTGTGAAGTCAATCCGCATGCTTCCAGCCTGGAACTGACCCACATTGATGTTGCCGGTTGATGCAACAAGCCCGGAAACATCAACACGCGCACCTGCACCAAACATAACGCCGTTCGGATTAAGTACCCAAACATTGCCGTTTGCGGTGAGCCGACCGTTGATCTGGGTTGGATTGGTTGACGCATTAATCCGGTTGACCGCGATCGAACCAGAGTTCGGCTGATCGAAGTTCACATGAGCGTTCCCACCAATGTCAAAATTACGCCAATCGATGACCGTCCGGTTTGTGGACTGATTAACATCCAACCGTGTGCCGCCCTGGGAGATCGACGCCGCCCCACCAACAACGGTACCACCCGTCGGCAATGTGTTCGCATCAATGGCGTATGCGCCGCTTGACCCCAGCATCAAGGCCATAGCACCGAGGGCAGATGCTGGACGTGTGAGGGCTGTTGTCCCCATCAGGCCTAACTTGCGGATATTTGGCTGACTGCTCATTTTGACACCTTTCGAGACCAATTTTGGCCTTCTCCCTGATTACCGCCTAGCGGTTTACTCACCATTGTTTCGACATTTGCATTTTTGAAAGAGGCTCAAAGCGAGACACCCTCCCGTCAAGTCTTAGAAACTGGAACTAATTGAAAAGAACAAGCGAACATCACGATCACGCTCAGCCACCACGTCGCGCTCGAACGGCTTCGCAACATAGAGATCGACATTGACCTGGTCGAAGACAGATGCGCGCACGCCAAAACCAGCCGACTCAATTGTCAGACGACGATCTTCGCCCGGCAAAAGCGTTACCTGCTCAACGGTGGCGGCTTCATAGAAACTGTAGAGTTGCGGTGCCTGAATGACATCAGACTCATGAGGCACAAACCATTGCACCTCCACCTTTCCGGCCAACCCTTTTTCGCCGGTAATTTCTGATGCATCAAAGGCGCGGCCATAGGCCGTACTACCGAAACCAACTTCTTCAGATGCCAGAAGATCCTCATTGAATGAGGTTTGACCTGTGACACCCAACAGAAGGGCAAACTCTGCACCGATCGGCTGCCAGCGCGTCACTTCAAAGTTCAGACGTTGATAGTCGCTGTCAGCGTTCACCCGAGACAGGTTCAAGTCGCCATTCCTTGAGCCACCGAACGCTGTGATACCTTGCGTGAAGGTCAATTGCCCGGTGTTGAAACCACCCCAGCTGTCGAGCGCATTGATGAAGACGTCCGCACTGACGCTGCGCACTTTGTCTTCAAATGTTGGGTTAACCGCGAAATTTTCAGACCGCACATTATTTGCAACGAAACCTACTTTACCGATGACGTTGAGATCACGAGATCTGATAAATGGATAAGAGAGGTCTACCCGCATGGACTTGGATTCACCCTCCGTATCGAGAGCTTCTAGCTCAAGACCGGGATTCGTTTGGGAATAACTAAACGAGGCAAACACAGACAATCCATTGGAGGAGAGGGGCTGCTGAATGCTCAATGCCCCGTAGGCAAGTTCAGGATCGCCATCGGGCGTCAACACGCCCGTAAATCCGATACGCCCTGCTGTTCCCAATATATCGTTTGCGAAAACGGCCCCCACCAGTTCTTCGCGCCCGAGATACCGGCTACCAAAATTGTCTATCGCGACATAGCTTTCAAAAGCCTTTCGCTCAACGATAAGCGTCAAGTCAGCAGCGCCAATTGTGGTTTTTGACGGCGTTAAAACACTGCGAACGGAAAACCCGGCCAGGTCACCCGCGAGAAGAAGTTCGCGCTCCAGAACATCAGAAGTCAGAGGCCTGGAAGCCGCAATCCGAGCGGCGTGCCCCTGCAGGAATGGCAGCGCTCCTCCCGCATCCCCTTGGATTTCGATATTCTCAATAAAACCTTCGATTATCTGAATGCGTAGCTGTCCATCGCCAATACGCTGGGGCGGCGCCACCGCCCGCGTCAGAATGTAGCCCGCATTACGATAAGCCGCTGTGATCTGCGAGGTTAGCTCCGCCACATCTGCCAGCGTGATGTCTCTATTCAGATAGCCACTCGCGAGCGCCAGCAATTCGCCTTCGGCCAGCGTCTCATTACCCTCGAAAATCACGCCACTGATCTGAAATTTCTGCGCTTCGGCATTGACTGGCGCCTGGCTATCCGGGGCGGCGGGAAGCGTCAATGGAGCTCCAATTTCTGGAACTGCGGGTGCGGGACGAAACCGCTCATCAATCCGACTCGGATCAGCAGGCGACACAGGCGACTGAGCCATCGCGGKAATAGCCACCCCTATACAAAAAAACGCCAGCACCGCGCGCCGCAACCCTATACGCCCCATAACCTACCCCCGAGTCTCGTTAAGTCATCCGTGTGCCGCTCAAGAAATTTGGACAGATCACGGATCATTCTTAACAAATAGTGAATTTTAGGATTTCTACGCTTCCAAAATAGAAGAGTCTAGTATTCACGCTGGAGGAGTCCGGTATATCTTTGATATTTTGCCCATTTATAGAGTCTAGTTCTCGGAATTTCCCATATATTCCGGTTGGTTACGATGATTGTGATTTTTTTGTTACGCAGTACTGCCGAACCTCGCACCTACTTTATGGGAACATAGACCTTTTTCTATCAAAAARTAGTTCTTTCGATCTGTTTACGGATTTTCGGTCCGCTAAAATTTGAGACAAATCGCACCAAGCATTCACACTTCGATTTAAATCGCCCCAGGGAAGATACCGCTCAGTGAAACGAGTTCAGTGCGGTTGTTCCCATGCGTATCGTGAGTATGTTTTCTATCATTGGCGTTGGCCTGGCCCTTCTCTCCGGAGCGGCACAGGCCGAGACCGCCTTTCCCACCGGAAAAGAAGGTCAGGGCGATTTTCAGCTCTTTCCCCGTTGGCAACGCGTATTAGCCGAAGGCGGCTCTGCAATACCCGTGAAGGGCATGCCGTCATCTCCGGCTCAGATGCTTCCCATCCGTGAGGATAGTGCCGACGACCAGGTCGCTGATGCCCCTTTCTATCTGCCTCCACCGGCAGCCTTTGGCCCCGACGCAACCCCGCGTCTGACACCTATTCCTCTCAACCGACCAGACTTCACCCCACTCATGCGCGCTCAACTGTCTTCCGYTGATGTTGCGCCCACGCAACCATCCATCGCAACGACGCAAGCCGACACTCATTGTCACGCGGACCAAGACTGCACATTGGATGATTGGCAGAGCATCATTTCAACTGCCCGGCCGCTCCCACGCAAAGCGCAGCTTGAGCAGATCAACACTTGGGCCAATAACGTCCGCTATGTTGACGATCTATCAAACTGGGCAATGTCCGACTATTGGCAAACGCCCGAAGAGTTCATTACACGAGGTGGAGATTGCGAAGACTACGCCATCACCAAATATTTTGGCCTAACAGAGCTGGGTTTCGCCGCAGAAGACATGCGGATTATGGTCCTTTTCGATGAACAACTTCAGCTTCATCACGCCGTTCTTCTTGTCCACATGGACGGAGACATCTGGTTACTCGACWATCAAAAAAGTTCCGTCGTCCTATTCTCCGAGGTTAGTCACTACCGCCCCGTCTACTCGGTGAATGCAAGCAATTGGTGGATGCATAAAACCCTGGCACCCGTCCGACTGACGCTCGCTCAACCAGTCCGCATTGCCAGCCGCGGTAATGCGAGGCGCCGTTTTCGCTAAGCCATAACTCAGCGGCAAAACCCAAGTCTCTATGCAAGACGAGAGAACAACCTACTGACCTGAACCCTTTGCACACTCCAAGAACCCTCTTCATCGAGGGGAGACAACTGGATTAGGCAGCGAGCATCTCTACTTCTGCTTCAAAGGCGACCAGCAACTCGCGATTGTCGTGCTGCCACGGGTGGAAGTCGGCTTTGAAATAGTCGAGGAAGTCACTTTTCAGACTGCGGAGAAACCCCTCTCGTCCGAACAGCCACTGGATGCCGCCAGCCCAGATCTTCAAGCGCTGAAAAAAGGAATATCCATCCCGTTTCAACATATGGTCGATGTTAAAGATCATGTGCTGTGCAAATCGGAGCGTGACGAGACGCATTGTTTTTTTCCGGGCGTCGTGGGTGCCGCCTGCKGCCATGAGCACATCAAARGCAACGGCCTTGTGCTCGGTTTCTTCGTAAGCATGCCAACGCCACATGGGTGCGAGAGCCGGATCGGCGCCCTCCAGAATGCGGGGATCGCGCAACAGGCGGTCAGCCATGATTGCTGTGTAATGTTCGTAAGCGACGGTTGTATAGAGACCAACGATTGGGGGCAGCTCTTCTTCCAGCCGATCCTGATCTGCGGTCAGGCGAGCTTCCATCAAGTCCAGATCATAACCACGCAAGCTGCACAGGTGCTCGTTGAACTTACGGTGCTCGCGGGTATGCAGCGCTTCTTGAACGGTGAACTTGCGAACTTCCACCAACAGCTTTTCGTCTGTCACCTGATCCTTGAATTTGGCAACGCTGTCGATGAAGTGCTTCTCCCCGACGGGGAAGAGAATAGACATGGCATTGAAGAACGCTGTCTTGAACGGGTCATCGCTGTGCCAGTTGCCGCCAAGGGCCGGTTCAAGGTCGAAGGTCACATTACGCGGGGTCATATCGACACCGGCAGGCGTGGTGCTCGGAACAGTCATTTGATTTCCTTCAGAAGGGAAAGAGGGCCGACTTTTCTGAAAGATAGGCATTTCGACATTAATGTCAATATTATCGACATTAATGTCTATATCAGATGAACACTGCCGGGATGCCGACTGGATTTTGGGCCGAAATCAGCCGTTGGAGCCTCAGGTTTGGGGATCTGCCTGACTTGACAGGATCTCTGATAGCCAGCGGACAAACTGGTTACGGAAGAAATCTTCCTCGAGGCCGAGGGCGTCCGGCAGGAACGTGTTGACGATGCCATGGCCGAACACAGCGGAGATCACCAGGACAAGAATGGCGGATGCCTGTTCGCCAGGGTCCTTGAAGTGACCGGGGGCAATCAAATTTGTTGCGGCACGATGTTCGCGGATCTGATGGGCAATCGACTGTCGCAGGTCGGTAATCAATCGCTTCACCTCCTGCCCTTCCTGCATATCCCAAAGTGAGGCGTCAGGCTTTGAGGCAACAAGCCAGGCGAAGAGCCGGGCATAACCGCTGTCACTGATGCGCTCGAAGACAAACCCAACAAGATCGTTGATATCGAACTCTTCGCCGTGGCGGGGCTGTAGTTTTTCCAACACCTCGCGCAGTACGATCTGTTGGACACGGGCGACCAGTGCGAGCTTGAGGGACTCGATGTCACCGAAATGGTGCAGCAGCGTGGAATGAGCCATGCCCGCCTGTTTAGCAATGGCGAGCAGGTTCAAGCCGCCGTGACCTTGTTCGAGCAGGACGGTCTCGGCAGCGCTCAAAATGTGGCGACGAGCTTCTTCAGATGAACGTCGGATACGTTTGGGTTTTGTCTCGGCCATTCGGGTGGCTTTATCCTGCTTCAAATGTGTCTTGTGCCTGCGGCGACTTCGTGGCAATGGCCAGTTGATCCAAGCCGTTCACAATTCATCTCTGCATACCGTGCAGCCCTCTTGTTCTCAAGAGGAATTGCAGCAATTCGAGTAATGAGTATGGCTTTATCGCCACCTTGGCCGCCGTTTTCATGTCTTGACGGCCTCCCTACAAACTCAACCGTTTAGTGGATCTTCATCGTCTAGCATTGTCCGTCATCGGAGTTTTTGAAACTGATTTCGGCAAGGCTTAGCGGAGCCGGCATACCAATCAATCAGGAAGCGCAAGACCCTTCTTGACTTTTGTTCTCCAAATGAATGACTATTTTAGTTCAAGCGGTCTATGACGTGGGGCAGGGCCGCTTTAGTGTTTTAGTAAGGGGGGGGTGATGACACAAGGTAGTGCAAAAAGAATTTCTGATGCTCAGGCTGCCAGTAAACGACCAAATTCGGATGTGCTTTATGATCGAAGCCCCTCTATGGGACGCCAAAGACCATTTTTGTTTATAGCATTGCTTCTAGCAGTTCCTGTTTTCGGAATTGGTGTTCTTGCACTTGGCTACTGGTACATCAAAAATAGATCTCAGCGACTTACCATTTACCCTAACCGGGTGGTAAAGCGTTTGGGGATTGTTAGTAAGAACATTTGTGATGTTAGATCTAGAGACATTGCAGAATTCAATATAAACCAGACATTGTTCCAACGTATTATGGGGATTGCGGACATTGAAATTGGCACCGCGGCGACCGCTGAAATTGAGATCAGTATTGAAGGGATGCCCTTCCCCCAAAAGATACAAGAATTCGTCGAGTTAGGTCGCGGATAGAGGAAAGTGGCATATCACGATACGTAGATCACCGTGACCACCCCTTTTTCGTTCTCGCCGTAATTGTTACTGGGGCTGTGTCACAAACTCAAACTCCAAGCGCAGGAAGGCCCTTGCGGGCTTTCTTATGCCGCAGTTATCTCACGTCAAAACGCAAGTGCTTGATTACGTTTTGACGTGATGTTCGAGAGTTGGAGTCAGATGCCGTCGAGTATTGAAGTGATTGTAGAACGCTGCGTGAATAGATAGAAAGCGTTGAGCAGAACCAGCTGATCTGAAGCCTTGCATTGTCCGCTCTCGCTTTCGTATCCGAACATGAGACCCTTCTATTCGGTTATTCTTCCACTTGGCTTGATGGTGCTGCTCCACCAGCCCAAGCTTGTGAAACGCTGCAGCGCAGGCTTTCCATTTGTCCGTGATGATTGTCTTGGGAGCAATACCTTGGCTCTTGAGTAGTCTGCGCATGAGCTTCAGCGCTGCACGGGTATCCCTTTTCGATCGAACTAGGAAATCCAGAACCTCGCCATCTTGATCAATTGCTCGCCACAGATACATCCACCATCCACCGATGGAGGCCACAGAAAGAGCTCAGTTTGTGACAAAGCCGGGATGAGCCCCGTAGGCCCTAACGGGGAACAGGTTCAACCAAAGCTTGGCCTTTGTTGACCACCTCCATGACGCCACCTCCAAGTTTTAAATCCATCATCAGCATGAGGTCGGCCAGATCCGCATACTGGATAGACGATCCGTGTCGCGCCTTCTCTGGCGTCTGACCAGGGGCACCATGAAGAGCAACTCCCCAATTCTCGCTAAACGCGCTGCTTACGTTCGCGCCTGCTGAGACCGGCGTGATCCGCACATACTGGAACCCTTTCAGTACAGCAATCCGGCGGTTCATCGCGTGGCTCAGGACCTTACCCGCCATGTCCTCGGTCGGAAACGCCCTCTGATAAGCATTCCGGTAGCGGGTGTAGGCCACATGGACCCATACCTGCATTTCGCGGTGGAGGACCGCAGCCTCCTTCATTTCCCAAATTGGTAACCGATCGTCCCTGCATTGCCGCTCCTTGGTCGATACTAGGAATGCCTTGTTGGGTGTGCGCTTCGACAAAACTTGTACAATGTTGCCGATGTAGGTCGTGATAGCCTCTTCATTGACGGCGGCGACCGGCACATGTAGGCACTCGGGAAGGACGTAACGGCGTAAGGCAACGTCTCTGGCAATTCGATCAATCTTGAGATTCATGCGCGTCACCGAAATTGAAGCAGAGCTCAGTGGTTCGCAATCACCTTAACCTGCTTTTCGATGCGCTGCTCCTAGGGTAGTGATTCAGCTTTGCACATATCGCCCTAGCGCCCAGCTTCGTCGCCTGTTCCCCGTCAACGCTATTGGAACAGTTGACTTTGTCACACACTCGAGCTCCGAGCGCGGGAAGACATTCGAGGAGTCGCTCAGGTACCCATCTCATGCCACGCTTTCAACACTTGATTGCGCCTGATGGAATACTCGGCGGTCGCGACAAGTCGACCTGAAGTATTGCCCGATCCGCTTTCGGATTCGAATTGGTGGCTCCCAAATACGATTAGGCTTCCATTCAGTTTATTTGGTGGAGCCCGGCGAGCCCTCTAGGAATGCACAGTGCACAAGTTGAGCGTGCGGAGGCGCGAAGGGTTTTCGGCAACCTGTGAACAATGGTGGAGCCAGACGGACGCTCCACCCGGCCAGTTTTTTCCAATAAATTCAATACCTTACGTCACTGGTGGAAGACCAATGTGTACCATGAATGTGTCCAATATGCGAGACATAGACTAATGCAACAATCGCCCACCGATTGGGGCGTACTTTTTGTCCGGATGCCATTGAGGGTGAAGTGTGCCACGCAGTCTTCTCAACCGCTTCGCCATCTGTGGCCCAAAGCGAGCAACCCACCTACGGATCGTTTCGTAAGAAACCTCAAAGCCTCGCTCTGCAAGCAGCTCTTTAACCTCACGCAAGCTGAAATTGAACCGACGTAAAGCCAGACTGTTTGCTGAACGTTTAAAGGAGGGAAGTAGAGGTTTGGATAACTGATCTGTGTCATCCAGCTGTCTTAAACCCATAGAAATGACGAACGAGGCTGAGTTTGTGCCAGAGCCCTACCAAGTTCGCCCGTCCCCAGACTAACACTCGGCAGGTTGGATCAGTGTCATTCTTCTCGGAATGCCCGAAAGATCTGATCGTTCAGCGGTTTCAATAGATAAGCCATTACCGTGCGGTCTGATGTCCTGATAAATGCCTCGGCTGGCATGCCTGAGACCAAAACCAAATCGCCTAACTTTGCTAGCTCATCTGGAAGAAGTTCGAGATCAGCTTTATACCAAGAGAGTCCTGAGCGTTCATCGAAAATAATATCTGCCGACACATTTGATACGCGACACTCCAAGTCCGGAACTGTTCGGCTATTGAACGCCGTTAGTTTTACAAATGCAGACTGCCCCGTATAAATCTGGTCGATGTGAAGAGGTTCAACACGTACACTAATGATCAGGTGCTTTTCTGTTGGTACGATTTTGAGGATGGGCTCAGCCGGGCGCACCACCCCGCCCAATGTGTGCATGCTGAGTTCGTGGACCTTACCGTCAACCGGCGATCTGATTTCAGTCCTCTGCAATTGCTCCAGCAGAGACAGATGCTGTTCTCGAAGTTCTTCAACTTGGGCGGATGTCTCGCGCAGTTCTGATAGAACAGCTTCATGAAAGTCTTTGCCAATTTGGAGTAGCTGAAGCCGTGTTTCGCTGATCGCGCTTCTTAGCCTGGCAATGGCTCCGGTGAGTTCCGAAACTTGCCCTCTCAAACTTGCGCTCTCCCTCTCTAAAGCAAGAACTCGTGTTAAGGGCGCATGCCCTTTTTCGTATAGATCTCTAACGCCTTTCAATTCCTGTGCGATCAATTCCAGCTGCTCGCGGCGAGCCATCTGAAGTCCTTGCGAGCCACCAATTTCCTCCTCCAACTGATGTATACGTTCTGTCAGCTGGCTTGTCTGCCCCCCTCGAGTCAATGCCCGAGCCTCAAAAATTTCCCGTTGGGTCGCCCATGAATTTTCAACAGCGGTGTTATCCGTGCCCGCCAAATCAAAATGGGAAGCACCCAACTCCTGCGCACCATCCCGTTCCGTTAGCAGTCTGGCCTGAAGTGCTGCGGCGTCAATAAGGCGACTTTCAACGATGGCTTGATTAGCAGTCAGAAGAGAACTGTCCAGACGTATCAGCAAGTCACCCGCAGCGACTTCCTGTCCTCCACTYACAGCTATCTCCACAACAATGCCACCATCAAGGCTCTGTACGGTCTTGACTTGGCCTTGAATCATAATCGATCCTGATGCCACAACTGCTCCGGAAATCGTTGTGAAAAATGCCCACCCAAAGAAAAGGAGACAAAAGATCCCCATGACCCAATATCCTCGAAAGAGGATACTTCGGTACTCGTTAGCCGCACMGGTGCCCCCACCAGAAGCAAAGACAAAATGACTATTGAGCCAGTGCCAAAGCTCGCTGATTTTCAGTAACATGTTTTAGTACTTCGTCCTTGGGACCAAATGCGACCTGACGTCCGTCCCTAATCATCAACAGAAGGTCGACCGCGGCGATCGCACTAGGTCGGTGCGCCATAACAAATATGGTTTGACCATTCTCTTTTGCTCGTTCGATGGCTCGTTTCAGAGCCAGATCACCTTCGTTGTCGAGGTTTGAGTTTGGCTCATCTAAGACAATAAGTTTCGGGCCTCMAAAAAAGGCTCGCGCNAAACCGATGCGCTGGCGCTGGCCACCCGACAAAACTGCACCATCATCGCCAATTTGCGTATTGTATCCGTCGGGCAGATTCAAAATCATTTCGTGGACACCGACGATTTGTGCGGCTTCTATAACCAAGGCATCCTCTATGTTATCGCCAAACCGGGAAATGTTTTCCTTTATAGTTCCGGCAAACAGCTCAACATCTTGTGGAAGATAGCCAATCCAACGCCCGAGCTTACCTACATCCCACTGATCAAACTTGGCACCGTCCAACCTCACATCACCAGAACTTGGGTGCCAAATTCCAACTAACAATCGAGCTAGACATGATTTTCCCGATGCGCTGGGCCCGATAACACCAACTGCTTGTCCAGGTGCCACTGAAAAACGCAAACCGTCCAAAATGAAGCTTGGGGTTTCTGGATGCGCCAAGCGCACATCCATCACAGAAATTGCACCAAGAGGTTCCGGCAAATCTGTCTTAACTCCCTCAGGGGTCAGAGCGGAAAAGAGACCGATGAGGCGCCTGTAAGCATGGCGTGCGGTCGTGATGCTCTTCCAGTTTCCGACGGTCTGGTCAACTGGAGCAAGAGCCCGCCCCATAATGATGGAAGCTGCTATCATTACTCCGGGGGTCACCACCTGTTCAATCGCAAGCAACGCGCCGACTCCCAGCATTAGGGATTGCAGAAACATACGAAGCGATTTCGTACCAGATGCAAAACCAGCACCTCGGTCATTAGCTATTGTGTGCAATTTCGATGCGGCTTCCTGCCCCGTTCGCCATTTCTCATAGAGTCCTTGTTCCATGCCCATAGCGCCTAAGACTTCAGCATTCCTCCGCGCTGCAAGAGCTACTTGGTTTGACCGAAGGTTTTCGCCATTGGCTTCGTCAAGATGTGCTGATGTTGCCCTGTCATTCAGAAGCGCAAGCCCTACCGCCAAAATGATGCCTGCTAGAGCGACAAGCCCCAACGTCCAATGAAGAAAGAAAATGAGTGCCAGATATGCTGGTGTCCAAGGCAGATCAAACAAAGCCATCACGCCATTTCCAGATAAGAACTGACGTACTTGTTGAAAGTCCTGCAACGGCTGGATGGATACACCACAGCGGTTCAACGCCGCCTGTTGCGTCCAGATCGAAAACAATCGGCGATTGAGGAGATGGTCCAAATGCGCACCCAGCCGCGCCGCAACGCGTGAGCGAATAAAATCGAAGAAGCCTAAAAATACGTACAAGCCTGCAACAAGAACCAATAGCGCTACCAATGTCTCATGAGACCGGCTTGTCAAGACACGGTCATAGATCTGCAGCATAAAGAGGGGACCCGTCAACATTAGCAAATTCATTATGCCGCTAAAAACACCGACACCAATGAACCCATCACGACAACCTCGAATAGCAGATGCCAGGTCAGAAGCTGAATTCTGTCTAATTGTAGCCGAGGCCGGAGACTTCATTTTCTTCCTCGCTGCGCATAATCGTATTCCGCGCTCATACGAACTTGAAACCAATTTGATCGATATTCACCAATTCAGTTCCCTTCTGCTTGATGGGTAGATACCAAAGGAAAAGATATCGAAAACAAATAGCTCGAACCCTTTAGCCGCGGAAGACGCGGGTGTGCCATCGCTTGATCACTCATACCTGTTTTGTTCCTTACCTTTTGGCCAGTAACATTCCGAGAAAGATGCGTCCAATGCTTTAGATAGTACAACGACAACCGAGACTGAGTTTATGACAAAGCCAGCTCAACAAAGAAGCTCCACAGTGGATCAGAAAACTCGATCATCAATGCCAGAAAATGTCAGCTAACCTTCCTGGGTTCACCAACCGTGATCACGCGCTGGATTTCTTCGGACTTGAATCCCAGAACCATTGGACGAACAACACCCGATAATGCAGCAACATCATAGAGCTCCTGCACAACACCCTCGAGCGTCAGCCAATGCGCGATGTCCCCATTGTTGAGATCAATCACCACGACCCCGCAGAGAGGTTCCATTCCGGCGCTGGATAGGCTCTCATCCAACTTAAGTCCCGAGAAGGTGTCACTACCGCGTGGTTTGGACAATCCGGCTACAGCAAAATCTCCGTGGAATGAGAGACCGCGCAGATATCCCGGACAAAGCGTTAGGCGCTGAAACTCATTGGTTTTCGGATCCAGAAACCCGAAATACCCCGTCCCGGACTCATGCAACCAAAGGCGGTCCTTATGGAAGCGCGGGGAATGAGGCATTGAGAGCCCCGTCGTAATGACCTCCCCAGACTCAACATCAATGACGACACCACCATCTTCTCTGTGGTGACGCCAGTCTCCTGATGTATCGGTTTGCGCCACGGCCGTAACGTATTTCGGTTGCCCATCTTTCATCGCCAGGCCGTTCAGATGGCACCGATCTTCTGCCGCGAGATCACTGATAAAGCTCGGTTGCCACATTGGCTCGAAGCTCGCGCGATGGCTCGTCGTCGCAAGGCACGAGAATAGAGTGTTAACAAAGACGGGCCTTCCGAAATGATCCATCGAGATATCATGGATATCAAGGTTCCCGGTCGTGTAGCCAACTTGGGGGACAAAAAGGCGATCATATCCATCAACAGTTTGGTCTGGTTCGAGAGCATTTTCAAATCTCCAGAGCTGATAGAGCGAACTCATCCACAACGTGTCTGCCTCAACATGCAGGCCCATACATTGATTGAATGTCCGCTCAAAAACAGACATTTGTCCGTCTGCTCGCGTGCCTACCATAAAGAGCTTGCCAGCCTGATAGGTGGTAAACGCAAGGCTGAGTTTTTGTTCTGCAAGCCATTGGGGAAAACCTCGTGAGCTTGTGAGCTCAAAATTGCCCTTCGTATCCCGTACAATCTCGACCCCTTCATCACCAACCGATGAAGCTACCTGCATTGTGGCTGTGCTCATACTCTTCTTTCCTCTTACTTCTTAAACGAACTGGAAGTCATCTTGGTGAAGGTTTGCCATGTCGATGCCTTGGAGTGTGAGGGTATCCCCAGCCCCAAGGTCGATCAGGGTGTCCAATCCAACTTGGCTTGCCGCAGCCTGGACATCCACAAAACTGTTGAGAAGTGAGGCATGAGAGAAGTCGATAGCATCATCGCTCGCCGCACCCGCTACAAAATCAGTGATCGTGTCGGCCCCGCTATTATCAACGAAGATGAACTGATCGCTGCCCAGGCCACCCGTTAGCGTATCATTGCCGTCTCCCCCAAACAGAATGTCGGCAGAAGGGGTGCCCGCGATCGTCTGATTTGCATCTGTTACTCCGGAGACTGTCACCGTAACGGTCGCGGTATCGGTGCCACCATTGCCGTCAGACATGGTGTAGGTGAACGTGTCCATCACACTCTGACCTGTTTCTAGAGCCTGTAAGACAGCTGAAGCGGCAGGGTTGTAGAAGAAGGTGCCATTTGCAACCATCACCACCGATGCCCCTTCTGCGCTCGTGGCATCAACCCCCGTTGTCGTAAGCACATCCGTGGCGTCCGGATCTGTGTCATTGAGCAGCACATCCCCAATGAGCGTCAGCGTGTCTTCGTTCACTGCAGCCACATCATTCGCAGCTGTTGGTGCATCATTGACACCATTGATAGTGATTATTGCTGTTGCAATGTCAGTCCCCCCGTTCCCGTCGGACACCGTGTAGGTGAAACTATCTGTGGTGCTCGTGCCAGCCGCCAGGCTCTCAAACTGACCATTCGGGTCATACACATAGCTGCCATCGGCCGCCATGGTCAGTAGAGCCCCGGACGCCAGAGCCGTCTGAGCTCCTATCGCGGCCCCACTGCCGTTCATCTCTGTGACCGTCAGCGACGCACCTGCATCTACGTCGCCGTCATTCGTCAGAACACCCGCTGCTGCCAATACGTTCAGCACGGTGTCTTCGTCCGTCACACCAACATCATCGGCACCAACAGGGGCATCATTGACGCCGCTGATGGTCACCGTGACCGTTGCCGTATCCGTCCCGCCATTGCCGTCAAACACCGTATAGGTAAACGTGTCCATCACACTCGTGCCTACAGCCAGAGCCTGCAAAGCCACAGCTCCCGTCGGGTTGTAGAAGAAGGTCCCGTTCGCAAGCATCGACACAGATGCTCCTTGTGCACTAAGTGCATCAACGACTGTAGTTGTCAGCGTATCACCGTCCGGGTCTGTATCATTGATCAGGACATTGCCAACTAATATGAACGTATCTTCATTTGTGGCCGCGACATCATTTGTCGCGATCGGTGCATCATTGACACCATTGATGGTGATTGTTGTTGTTGCAGTATCAGTCCCGCCGTTCCCGTCGGAGACCGTGTAGGTGAAACTATCTGTGGTGCTCGCGCCCACGGCAAGGCTCTCAAACTGATCGTTCGGATCATACACATAGCTGCCATCGGCCGCCATGGTCAGWAGMGCMCCRGASGCCAGAGCYGTYKGARCYCCWATCGCSGCSCCACTGCCRTTSATCKCYGTGACCGTCAGCGACGCACCTGCATCCACATCGCTGTCATTCGTCAAAACACCTGCTGCTGCCAGCACGTTCAGCACCGTGTCTTCGTCCGTCACACCGACATCATCTGTTGCAACAGGTGCATCATTCACCCCAGAAACCGTCACCGTTACAGTTGCGGTATCGGTGCCACCATTGCCGTCGGACGTGGTGTAAGTGAACGTGTCCATCACACTCTGGCCAACAGCGAGCGCCTGCAAAGCCGCAGTTCCCGTTGGGTCATACAAAAAGAAACCGTTGGAGGAGATAGCAACCGCAGCACCCTGCGCACTCAACGCATCAACCGCCGAGGTTGTCAGCACATCATTTGTGTCTGGATCTGTATCATTGACCAACACATCCCCAATCAGAGTGGATGTATCTTCGTTTGTTGACCCGACATCGTCCGTAGCCGTGGGCACATCATTGACACCGTTTATGGTGATCGTGACAGTTGCCGTATCGGTGACAGCGTTGCTATCTGATATCTTATAGGTAAAGCTATCTGTCGTACTCTCGCCAACAGCCAGACTATTGAACTGCCCATTGGGGTTGTATACATAGCTGCCATCGGCGGCCACAGTCAGAAGCGCACCGGAAGCCAGAGCGATCTGCACGCCGATCGCCGCTGCACTGCCATTCACCTCTGTGAGGGTGATGCTATCGCCGTTGTCGACATCACCGTCATTGCTCAGAACACCGCTAGCGGCCAAAACCGACAGGACTGTTTCTTCATCCGTTGTCCCGACATCATCTGTTGCAACAGGTGCATCATTCACCCCTGCGACGGTTACGGCGACGGTTGCGGTACTTGTGCCACCATTTCCGTCTGAGATTGTGTAAGTGAATGTGTCCACGGTGCTCTGACCATCAGCCAAGGCTTGCAGAGCGACAGCCGTCGTTGGATCATACGTAAAGGTTCCGTTGGATGCGATAGCAACTGCCGCGCCTTGTGCACTCACCGCATCAACGGCTGTCACCGTCAGCGTATCCCCTTCAGCATCTGTATCATTCGCTAGGACATTGCCGATCAGCGCTGTGTTATCTTCATCGGTCTGGAAGTTCGACCCGAACAAGACATAACCTGACCCTGAGTCGGCTCCATTATTGTCGGCAAGGGCAGCTCCTATAATGAGATCATCAAAACCATCATTGTTCACATCGCCCGCTGCTGACACTTCCCGGCCAACCAGGTTGCCAACTTCAACACCATCCAGACGGAAACCATCGGTGCCGTCTAGTGTGCCCAGGTTCAGGCTGGCGGAAAAACCGCTGGCCTTCCCAAACACAACATAGCTTGACCCTGAATTGGTGTTACCGTTGGGGTCAGCACGCTCAGCCCCAACGATCACATCATCAAAACCGTCCCCGTTCACATCACCCGCCGCTGACACCGAAGAACCAGCACGATCGTCAGCCGCAGCCCCATCCAGACGGAAGCCATTGGTCCCGTCCAGCGTACTCAGGTTCAGGCTCGAACCAAACCCGCTAGCCTTGCCAAACACCACATAAGCCGATCCAGACGTCGTCCCATTATGGTCAGGCCCAATGGCGCCGATGATCAGATCATCAAAGCCATCATTGTTTACATCACCTGCGCCAGACACCGAATAACCAGCAAGATCACCAGCTTCATCACCTTCAATCCGAAAACCATCCGTGCCATTGAGCGTGCTGAGGTTCTGTGAGGCAGCGAAGCCACTGGCCTTGCCAAACAGTACGTATGAGGTTCCTACGTTGAGACCGCTTGAGTCGGAGTAGGGCGCGCCAAAGATCAGGTCATCAAACCCGTCTCCATTGAGATCACCGGCGGATGACACTTCCCGGCCAACCGTGTCACCAGCTCCAAAACCATCCACCCGGAACCCGTTGGTCCCGTCCAGGGTGCTCAGGTTCATTGTCGAACTGAACCCCCCCGCTTTGCCGAACACCACATAACTTGAGCCCGCTTGTCCGTTCCCACCAGGATCAGCCTGGTCGGCCCCGATGATCAGGTCAGCAAAACCATCTCCATTAACGTCACCTGCATCCGAGACCACAGAACCTGACCGGTCCGCTACTGCAACCCCGTCCAGACGGAAACCGTTGGTCCCGTTCAGCGTGTTCAGATCAAACGTTGACGTAAATCCACCAGCCTTGCCGAACACAACATAACTTGACCCCGCTCCAGCGGTCCCATTAGGAGACGCAAGAGCAGCGCTCACGATCACATCGTCAAAGCCATCATTATTTACATCCCCAGCCCCAGACACCGAATAACCTGCCTGATCCCCTGCGGTAAACCCGTCCAGACGGAAACCATCGCTTCCAGAAAGCGTGCTTAGATCGAGCGTTGACGTAAATCCACCAGCCTTACCAAACACAACATAAGCAACGCCCGAATTGACCCCATTTATGCCGGCCGCATTGGCTCCAATGATCAGGTCGGCAAAGCCGTCCCCGTTCACATCACCGGCACCTGAGATCGAGGTGCCTGCCTGCTCCCCTACC
>NVWR01000011.1 GCA_002746275.1 Rhodobiaceae bacterium
TTCAGATCCGCGCGTTGCACGTTTTCGATGATGGCGATTTCGAGCGATTCACTGTCGCTAAGCTCTTTAACGATGATGGGCACAACATGGAGCTGCGCAGCCTGTGCCGCCCGCCACCGGCGTTCGCCCGCCACAATTTCAAACGTATTGTCGGCCCCGCCCGGAAGTGGGCGCACAACGATCGGCTGCAGAATACCCTTTTCCCGGATCGATTCCGTCAGGTCATCCAGATCGCCGCTACGAAAAACCTGTCGGGGCTGAAACGGATTGGCCTGCAAAAACTCGGTCGGCACCTCCCGCACACCTCGAACCGCCGTGCCCGTATCATCGCCAAAGCCAATCGCGGCATCATCACCGATCAACGCGGCGAGACCCCTGCCCAACCGACTTTTGCCTTGTGCCTCATCAACCATGAGTGAGGTCTCCTGTTTCAATGCTACTGCTCCCCGCGAAAGAACCCCCAAGGGCTCCGCCGATTTTTTCACTAAAGTAGGGCCTGGTAGGGCTAATTACGAATCTTTTCAATGTCTTAACAAGCATTCTTAAGAGTCCTCAGACTCTGGTCAAAAACAAGGGTGCAACATACTGAAAGCGATACATTCCCGGCCTCAGGCTGCGGTTTTCGACCGCAACACCCGCTCACGCTGAATGAGTTCCGCCGCAAGCTTCATATAGGCCCGGCTTCCTGCACAATGATGGTCATAGACCAGAGCCGGTTTGCCATAGGACGGCGCTTCCGAAATCCGCACATTGCGAGGGATCACCGTGTTGTAGACCTTGTCGCCCAGATGGGCGCGCACATCCTCCGCAACCTGCCCTGAGAGTTTGTTGCGTTTGTCGTACATGGTCAGCACGATGCCCTGAATATCCAGGCGGGGGTTGAGGCTCGTCCGCACCCGCTCAACCGTCCGCAGCAATTGGCTGAGACCTTCAAGCGCAAAAAACTCACATTGCAGAGGTACCAAAATCGCATCCGCCGCCGTCATCGCGTTGATGGTCAGCAGGTTCAGCGATGGCGGGCAATCCACCAGAATATAAGTATAGGGACGGACATTCATTTCCACCGTCACCCCGTCCAATTGGCCGCTCCCGTGGGGAGGCATCCGCCCAAGCGCATCGCGAAGACGGTGGGAGCGCCGCGAGACGCTGGCAAGCTCCAGTTCCGCCCCGAGCAAGTCCATCGTAGAAGGTACAATATCAAGGCCTGGCACCTGGGTCGGCAGTATCGCTTTTTCGATCAACGCCGCGCCAATCAACACATCATAGGTCGATAAGGTCCGGTCTTCCCGTTCAATGCCCAGCCCCGTACTCGCGTTGCCTTGCGGATCAAGGTCCACCAGTAAAACCCGCTCCCCGACGGCCGCCAGAGCGGTGCCAAGATTGATGGCGGTAGTGGTTTTCCCCACCCCACCCTTTTGGTTGGCAAGCACAAGAATCCGTGGACGCTGGAAGGGTTCCCTACCCCTCCCATCCCCAGTACGAAGCTCATCATCGCTACGGTTAATGTCAGTCACGGCCAAGCTTCTCCACCTTGAGAACAATCGCACCCTCTTCGGCCCGACTGGGTAAATCTGTCTGGGTGAATGTCCACGATTTCCGTGCTTCGGTCAATTCCTCAACCAAATTCTTGCCTTTCAGAAATAATCCGATCGTGTCGGTGCCGAAATAGGGCTCAGCCCACCCCAATAATCGCCCAAGCGGCGCACAGGCCCGCGCAGTCACAATTTCACAAGCCCCAACAGCAGAAAGGGTTTCCGGCGCTTCGATTCGGCCAGTATGGACCTGCGCCGGTGCCCCGGTCAGCCGGATCACCTCCCGCAAGAAAACTGACTTGCGCTGGTCACTTTCCACCAGATGCATCTCAAAACCGGGCCTTTCCATAGCCATAATAGCAATTACAAGCCCCGGGAAACCCGCCCCACTCCCCAAATCAACCCATTTTCGGGCGGAGGACGGTGCCAGCTCAAATAATTGTGCTGAATCCCAGAAATGCCTCTGCCAGACCTGATCCAGAGTGGATTTCGAGACCAGATTGATAGATCTCTGCCATTTTCGGAGGGAGGACTCGTAATCCGAGAGTCGCTCCATTGTTTCACGTGAAACATGTGATTGCCGAAAAAAGGATTCCGCATCAAGGACTTGGCCGGCTTCTCCCATCATGCAGAGCGCCGCAAATTACCGCGCTTTACATACAAAAGCAGGCTGGTCATCGCAGCCGGCGTCACCCCTTCTATGCGGGATGCCTGCCCCAAAGTTACAGGCCGTGTTTTCGCCAGTTTTTGACGCACTTCATTAGAAAGCCCCGGAACAGTGGCATAATCCAGACTTGCTGGCAGAACCAGCGCCTCGTCCTTACGAAACGCCTGCACGTCCCCCGCCTGCCGCTTGAGATAGACCGCGTAGGTCGCATCAATCTCTAGCTGCTCGGCAATTTCCGGCTCCAACGTCGCCAACTCCGGCCAGATGCCCGCAGCCGCTGCAAAATCAACATCCGGATAGGACAGCAGCTCAAACGCGGTACGACGCACACCGTCCTGATTGATCTTCAGTCCCGCTTTCTGAAGCACTGAGGGGGTTTCAGAACAGGCCGCCGCCAGAGCTCGAGCCTTCTCAAGGGCACCAAGCTTGACAGCAAACACGCCTCCCCGCTCCGCACTGACACAGCCAAGAGCCAGACCCAGGGGTGTTAGCCTCTGATCCGCATTATCCGCTCGCAAGCTCAGCCGGTATTCCGCCCGGGAAGTAAACATCCGATAGGGTTCTGAGACCCCTTTGGTGACCAGATCATCGATCATCACGCCGATATAGGCATCCGCCCGATCAAGGATAAAGGGCTCCTGCCCCTGACAGGCGAGGGCTGCGTTGAGCCCCGCCATCAGCCCCTGAGCCGCCGCTTCCTCATATCCCGTGGTCCCGTTGATCTGACCGGCCAGATAAAGCCCCTTCAGGGCCTTCACCTCCAGCGTCGGCAGGAGCTCGCGTGGATCGACATAGTCATATTCGATGGCATAGCCGGGCTGCAGTATCGCGACATCCTCCAGCCCCGGTATGGTCGCCAGAAAGGCCTTCTGTATGTCTTCCGGCAAAGCCGTCGAGATGCCATTGGGATAAACGGTGTGATCATCCAGGCCCTCGGGCTCCAAAAAGATCTGGTGGGCGTCCCTCTCGGCAAACCGCACCACCTTGTCCTCAATCGAGGGGCAATAGCGTGGCCCTGTTCCCTCGATCCGCCCCCCATAGACGGGAGAAGCTTCAAGATTGTCTCGAATGATCTGATGGGTCTGGGCGTTCGTCCAGGTCAGATGACAGGAAATTTGATTCTGTGGAACCTGCTTCGTCAGGAAAGAAAAAGGAACCGGAGGATTATCTGCTGGCTGTTCATCCAATACGGCCCAATTGATCGTCCGACCGTCCAGCCTGGGGGGTGTGCCGGTCTTCAACCGACCCAGCTTCAACCCCATACCGTAGAGTCGCTCAGACAGCCCAAGCGCCGGTGCTTCGCCCACCCGCCCGGCCGGAACCCGCTCGTGCCCCAGATGGATCACGCCGTTGAGGAAGGTACCTGTGGTCAAAACCACGCGCCCGGCCTCAATCCGAGAGCCATCCTCACAAACAAGCCCGGTGACCACATCCCCGTCGACGATCAAATCAACGACCGCTGCTTCCAGCACAGATAGGCTTTCCTGCCCTTCAATGGCGGACTGCATGGCCTCTCGATAGAGCTTGCGGTCACTCTGCGTCCGAGGACCGCGAACAGCAGGACCTTTGCGACGGTTGAGCAATCGGAACTGAATACCTGATGCGTCCGCCACCTGACCCATCAGACCATCCAGCGCATCGACCTCCCGAACCAGATGGCCTTTCCCCAAACCACCGATGGCCGGGTTACAAGACATCTCGCCAACGGTCGCCCATTTGTGGGTCACCAGAAGCGTTGCGGCGCCAAGACGCGCGGCACCCGCCGCAGCTTCGCAGCCAGCGTGTCCGCCTCCTATAACGATGACGTCAAATTTCTCAGCCATTCCATCTCACTGCCACAACAAGGCCAACTCGATCATTTATCGAACCAGCCCAACATCTAGGCATTTGTATCCCGTTCGTCAAAAGACTTATCGTCCACCATGACATTTAGGACTCAAGTGTTTCACGTGAAACACTATTTTCCGATGCAGAAGTCCCGGAACACCACATCAAGCAATTCTTCTACATCAACCCGACCCGTGATCCGCCCCACAGCTCGCACTGCGCGACGCAATTCCTCCGCCACCAGAGAGACATCGCCAGCTCGTTCCACTAGCGAAACGGCACTTTGCAGAGCTCCCTTGCAGCTCCGCAATTCTGTCCGGTGTCGCTCGCGCGTCACCACGGGCGCTTCTGTCTCGCCAAAGAGTGTCAGGATCTGCCCCTCCAATCTCTCTGAAAGCGCCTCAAGCCCCTGCCCAGTGGTCACCGATATACCGATCTGCCCCTCCTCGAGAGAGAGATCCGGCTCCATATCCAACTTATTGAGTACGAAAAGGTCACCGGATCGCACGTCTTCCGCCGATTTTCCCTCTCCCACACAAGACATCCAGATCCGCAAATCAGCTTGCTCCGCCGTCATCCTCGCCCGACGAATACCTTCCTTCTCGACAGACCCGGTGGCCTCCCGCAGCCCCGCCGTGTCGCAAATCGTCACCGGCAAACCACCCAGCACCATTCGGACCTCCACAACGTCCCGCGTGGTGCCCGCTTCCTCAGAAACAATCACCGCGTCCCGCCGCGCCAAAAAGTTAACAAGGCTCGATTTACCAACATTCGGCGGCCCTACCACGGCGACAAAAATCCCATCCCGAATTTTTTCCCCGCGGCGATCAGCCAGAAATCCAGAGATCTCGTCGATCAGCAAAGTAACACCTGGCATGACCGATTTACTGAGGTCGCTGGGAAGATCCTCGTCGGCGAAGTCGATCTCCGCCTCCACATAGGCCAAAATCTTGATCAACCGATCCCGCCAGCCATCACACACCTCGCCGAAGCCGCCCGCCATCTGTCGAAGTGCCTGTCTACGCTGCGCCGAGGTCTCCGCCTCGATCAGATCCGCGATCCCCTCTGCAGCGGCCAGATCAAACTTCCCGTTCTCAACCGCACGACGGGTAAACTCTCCAGGCTCCGCAAGTCGCAGCCCTACAATTTTACCGAGTCCCTCGATCACGGAATCAACCACTGCGAGTCCCCCGTGAAGATGTAACTCCACGACATCTTCCCCAGTGAAAGAATGCGGTCCGCGAAACCCCAGCACCAATGCCCGGTCCAAAAGTTCGCCACTCACCGGATCGCTCAGGGACCGGACTTCCGCCTGCCGGATGGTTCCGATCCCGCGACCCGAAAGACCCGCAAGCGCCGCCTCCGCATCGGGACCCGATACGCGAACGACCGCCACCCCTCCGCGACCCCGCGCTGTCGCCGGTGCAAAAATCGTTTCCATTCCGAATCGACTCCTATCGATCTACAGCGCGCGCACTCGCGCAAGTCGCGTGCGTCATGTTATCTTTTACCTTCAAAGCTCGTCGCAAAAAACACGGACCCCCGATAAACATCCATGACCAATCCCCCCACCGAAAACCGTCTTGCTCAAGAGACCAGTCCGTACCTCTTGCAGCACAAAAACAACCCGGTCGATTGGCACCCATGGGGGCCTGAAGCCCTTGCAGAAGCTCGCTCTCAGAACAAACCCATTTTGCTCTCAGTGGGCTACGCAGCGTGTCACTGGTGCCATGTCATGGCTCACGAAAGTTTCGAGAACCCCGACATCGCAGACACAATGAACCGGCTTTTTATCAACATCAAAGTCGACCGGGAAGAACGCCCCGACATCGACACGATCTACATGACCGCTCTTCACGCACTCGGCGAGCAGGGAGGCTGGCCGCTCACCATGTTTCTCACACCCACCGGCGAGCCCTTCTGGGGCGGCACGTACTTCCCGCCCGAACCCAAATATGGCCGTCCGGGCTTCCCGCAAATCCTGGAAGAGATCGCGCGTCTTTATACACAAGAGCCCGCAAAAATCCACACCAACCGAGACGCCCTCAAATCAGCCCTGACCAAACAGGACGAGACGACCGGCACCGCCCCGCTCGATTTGATACTCAAAGCAGCAAGCCAGATGCTCCCCCTTATGGACAAGGAGAATGGCGGCCTGAACGGTGCCCCCAAATTTCCCCAGACCGGGTTGCTTGACGTCCTCTGGCGCGCGGGCCTCGCCACCAACAATGCAGAGCTGACGTCAGCCGTCACCACCGCCCTCACCCACATGTGTGAAGGCGGGATTTATGACCATTTGGGCGGCGGGTTTGCGCGCTACTCCGTCGATCAAAACTGGCTGGTCCCACATTTCGAAAAAATGCTCTACGACAACGCCCTCCTCATCGACCGCCTCACAGAGGTCTGGTCGGAAACCAAAGACCCGCTCTATGCGAGGCGGATCGAGGAAACCATTAGCTGGCTCGCCCGCGAAATGACAACGCCCGAAGGCGCGTTCGCCGCCAGCGTCGATGCCGATGCGGAGGGAGAAGAGGGTAAGTTCACGGTCTGGACGGACAGCGAAATCGACACCGCCCTGGGCACAGACGGTCCCTGGTTCCGAGAACAATATGACGCCACCGAGGAGGGCAATTGGGAAGGGAAAATTATCCTCAACCGCCTGCCCCGGGTCACGCAACCACCCAGCGATGCAGAAGAAAAACGACTGGCAATCTTGCGCGCCAAACTCTTCACCTGCCGCGAAACCCGCATCGCCCCCGCACTCGATGACAAGGTTCTGCTCGACTGGAACGGCCTTGCCATCGCCGCCATTGCCAATGCTGCATTGGTCTTCAGCCGCACTGACTGGTTGGAGAGTGCTATCTATGCTTATCGTTTCGTCTCCGATTCAATGAGAAAAAACGGTCGCACTTTTCACAGCTACCGCGCAGGCCAACTGCAACACGCTGCCATGGCAGATGGCCTCGCCAATATTGCAGGCGCGGCGTTGAGCCTGTTCGAAGCCACCATGAACTGGTCCTTCGTGGACGAGGCACAAAGATATATTTCAGAGCTCAACGCGCACTATTGGGACGACGAAAGAGGGGGTTATTTCTATACCGCCGACGATGCCGAAGCGCTGATCGTGCGCACCCGTACCGCCACCGACGACGCAACACCCGCCGCCAACGGCACCCTTCCCGGCCTGCTGATCAAACTCTATGCGCTTACCGGCGACGAACAATATCGGGCCCGCGCTGATGCCTTGATCAATGCATTTGCCGGAGCGGTTGTTAAAAATACTTTTCCTCATGGTGCCTGGCTCGCTAGTTTCGACACGGCCGTGAACCTCACGCAAATTGTCATCATCGGCTCGCCCACGGACCCAGCACGGGCGGAACTCAAACGCACAGCACTCGATCTCTCCCTTCCCACACGTCTGCTGCTGGTCCTGAACCCCAACGCTTCTTTGCCTGACGGCCACCCCGCCAAGGGAAAGACCATGGTGGAAGGCAAAGCCACCGCCTACATCTGTACCGGCCCGGTCTGTTCCATCCCTGTCACAGATCCAGGTGACCTTCGTGCTGCTCTGGAGGCCTGTCGTCTGGCCCCGCCTGAGGAAAACTAAAAGATTTGCCTCAATCAATCTGCGATTTGATCTAGTCTGTCGCCAAAATAAATTGTGGGGCTCCTCGTCCCCACCCAGCCGACAGGAAGCCACCCATGAGCGCACAGACCATCACCATCGCCGGTCCAGACGGAGATTTTTCCGGATATCTCGCAAAACCGGAAGGCAACGGCCCTTTCCCGGCGATCGTGGTGATCCAGGAGATCTTTGGCGTCAACGCTGTCATGCGGGACATTTGCGACGCTCTGGCAGCTCAGGGGTTCCTCGCTCTATCCCCTGACCTCTTCTGGCGCATTGAACCAGGCATCGACATTACCGATCAGAGTGAAGCCGACTGGGCCAGAGCTTTTGAACTGTTCAACGCATTTGATGTGGACAAGGGCATGGTCGACGTTCAGGCCACTATCGACGCGGCCCGCGCGCTCGACGGGTGCTCAGGCAAAGTCGGCGCGGTCGGCTATTGCCTCGGTGGCCAGCTCGCCTACCTTACCGCTGCTCGCACCAATGCCGATGCCAGCGTGGGCTTTTACGGCGTCAATTTGCAAAACCGCCTCGACGAAGCCGGCAAGATTGCCAAACCCCTGATGCTGCACATTGCCGGCAAGGACGAATTTGTTCCSGCCGAGGCACAAAGCGCCATTCACAAGGGCCTCGACGGCAACAGCCTTGTCACCCTCCACGACTATCCCGAACGCGACCACGCTTTCGCGAGAGCCGGTGGCACCCATTACGACAAAGCGGATGCTGGCTTGGCCAACAAACGCTCTTTGGAGTTTTTCAAAAMAAACCTCTAAAAAATTCGTCTCGAAGTACGCACCAAGCGCTCCCAGTAAAAGTRCAAAGCGGTTTTACNTNNGGGAGCGCGTAAACCAATAAGAGCCACCATTSCGTATCCGAATCAAATAACCCGGCGCCAGGACTCAAGACTGGCCCCGCTTCAAAAATGAGGCAGAAATGATCAAGGCAATTCGCATCCACGAAACCGGCGGTCCSGRTGTCATGAAACTGGAAGACATTGACCTGCCCGATCCCGCTCCCGGTTTTGCGCGCGTAAAGCACACCGCCATCGGTCTCAACTTCATCGAYACCTATCATCGCTCCGGGCTCTACCCGGTACCGCTGCCGTCCGGCATTGGTCTTGAAGCAGCCGGTGTGGTGGAAGCGATCGGCGATGACGTCACCGCCGTCAAAGTGGGTGACCGGGTGGCCTATGGGTCCGGACCCTTAGGCGCCTATGCCCAGGCCCAGAACTGTTACGCTGCAAGTCTGATCAAGCTGCCAGATACGATCAAAGATGATGAAGCCGCGGCCCTGATGATGAAGGGTCTGACCGCGCGTTATCTTTTCAAGGAAACCTACAAGCTCAAAAAAGGGGACACCGCGCTGTTCCACGCWGCCGCYGGYGGYGTYGGYCTSGTGGCSTGYCAGTGGGCAAAGGATCTCGGCGTCACCCTTATCGGCACGGTGGGTTCCGAGGAAAAGGCAAAGCTTGCCCGTGATCACGGCTGCGMKCACGTCATCAACTATTCAACCGAGAACGTAGTCGAACGGGTGATGGAAATCACCGAGGGCAAAAAAGTGCCCGTCGTCTATGACGGCGTTGGCAAAGACACATTCGAAATGTCGCTGGATTGTCTGCAACCGCGTGGCCTGCTTGCCAGTTTTGGCAATGCGTCTGGCCCCGTGAGCGGCGTTGATCTCTCTATCCTGGCGGCCAAAGGCTCGCTCTACGTCACCCGCCCCACCATGATCCACTACATGATGACMCCWGAGGAAGTCGCCACCGCAACCGGCGACCTGTTCGACGTGGTGGCCCGGGGCGCGCTGAAGGTCGACATCAACCAGCGTTACGCGCTTGGCGATGTGGCCCAGGCCCACCGCGATCTGGAAGCCCGCAAAACCACGGGCGCCACCATCATCGAACCGTGACAATCTACTCAGCGGCGACTGCGGGCGAGCCTTTGTAAATGCTGGTCCGGGGTCGCTCCATCACACGCTGCACCATCGGCACAAAGGCTTCCAGCGGCATCGTGTCATAATCGGGCTCGAAGGCGTTTTGATCATACAGATGGCAAAACTGCGCCGTGTGTTCAAA
>NVWR01000008.1 GCA_002746275.1 Rhodobiaceae bacterium
AGGTCTTTAGTATTGGGACTATAGGTGCGAGAGAAAGTGACATCAGAGACGTTCAACCCCTCCAGCTTCAATGTATCAACAGCACCGGCATCAAATCCATATTCATCGATCAGATCATTGCCCATACCAGACCCGAAGATGAATGTATCACTCCCCAAGCCACCAATGAGTGTGTCATCACCAAGCCCACCGATCAGAATATCATCACCGCTCTTGGCATCGATCGTATCGTTACCTTCTTTACCATCGATGATCTCTGCATCATTTGTTCCGTTTATCGTCTCACCCGCAGATGTACCATTGATGGTCGGGAGCGAAGGGCCGCCGGTTATGAGTGCAGCAACATCACCGTACGACAAGATGGTTCCGTCTGAGAATTCAAAAATCTCAATACGGTTGTACTCCGTTTTGAATTGATCTTTGACGGTCAGCGTATCTCCGCTCGTCAATGTAATCAGCAAATCATCACCGACCTGAGATGGCGTAATGTCCGCGACAGCAACAGTCGCATCGAACATCACACGGTCTCCTTGGCTGTGATAAACGACAATAATATTTTCATGAATTGTATCGTGGCCATAACCAACACCAAACACATATGTGTCGTTGCCCAGGCCACCGTCCAACAGATCGTCACCCGTGCCGCCATCCATTATGTCGGCGCCAGCAGACCCTTGAATTATGTCAGCACCACTACTACCAGCTAAGGTTGAGACTAAGATATCAGTGGAGGTCCAGACAGTTCCGTCGGCAAATTCAAAGGTATCAATCTGATCATAGTACTGACCATTGCCTACATATCGGAACTGATCCTCAACAATCAGTGTATCCATCACCCCCGCAAACGAGAGCACCAAGTCGTCCCCGACCCTCAAGATACTCGTATCAGAAACCAAAACTCCGGCCCCGAACTGAACCACATCCTGTTGATACTCATATGAGATGATACGTGCATGATCATAGATCACGTCCTGACCGTACCCAATATCGAATTTGTAGGTATCAACGCCGTCGCCACCTTCAAGGCGGTCATTGCCAAGGCCACCATCCAAGATGTCATCTGAGAAAAATCCAACGAGCGTATCGTCGCCGACTGTCCCTTGGAGCAACATTTCCCTCACGTCCTGATCAGTCCAGATCGTACCGTCCGTGAATCGGAATTCTTCTATCTCGTGATATGAGCCATATCCAAGACCGCCGTATGAAAATTGATCTTCGACGATGAGTTGATCTGTTGTTCCATCAATTGAAAGGAGTAGTCGATCATCATCCCGGCTCAATGTGATCATGCTTGATGTGACATCGGATTTAAACTCGACAACATCAAAAAGGCCACTCGACACATTGGTTATCTGCTCATCAATCGTATCAGTGCCATATCCAAGCCCGAAAACGTATGTGTCGTTCTCGTTCCCGCCGCTCAGATAGTCGTTTCCAAGACCACCGTCGAGTGTGTCTTCGGTGTCAAATCCATAGACAAAATCATCGCCATCCGTCTGTTGACCGACGAAGGCCGTGAGCAGCACATCTTCCCAACTCAGTGTCGTTCCGTCAGAGAATTCAAACGTCTCAATCCGATCAAACCACAAATGTCCAAAAAGTGTGTAATGGCTTTGAAACTGATCCTTGATGGTCAAAGTAGCAGCATCATCGACAATGCTGATCTTCACATCGTTTGAACTTCCTATCCGTTCAATGATGAGATCACTCGCTGTTATCCCCTCGCCAAAGAGGACCCTATCATCGCCCGCCGCGGTGATATCTATGTCAGAGTCCGCAAACTCTTCGATTGTGTCTTGTCCATAGCCACGACCAAATACGTATGTGTCCCCATGATTTCGACCAGACATATAGTCATCACCAGTTCCCGCATCGATGTAGTCCGAGCGATAGAAACCGTATACGGCGTCGTCTCCATCGGTAATATATTGCGACAAGGTGAAATCCATCACATCATTCCAGGAAATCATTGTGTTGTCTGAGAAGAAAAAGACCTCCACCCGGTCGAGCCAAACAACCCCAAATGACCCCGTTTGGAAAGCATCAAACTGATTTATGATGGTCAGGCTGTCTGACGTTCCTTTGATGTTCATCGTCACATCATACGATCCGCCCACACGTGTGAATTCCAGATCGTCCAGCGTTACCTGATCACCAAATAGGACGATATCGTCGCCTTTGAGAAGGATGTTATCCTGATTGTCCTCGATCGTGTCGGCGCCATACCCCCGGTTAAACACATAGACGTCGGCGCTGTCGCCACCTTCCATATAGTCATCACCAGCACCACTATCTAGATAATCGAGATCTTGAGTACCCATGAGCGTGTCGCTCGTCGCTTGAGGATCAGCGACCGCTTTCGCAATGTCGCGCCCGCCCCAGACCACACCATCAGCAAAAGCAATTTCAGCAACACCCTGGTCTGCAGTTAGATGGCCGCCAAAAAGGCCGGGTTCAACAATCGTGAATTGATTGATAACCCGCACAGAATTGCTCGTGCCCGTCACGGTCAATATAAGATCCAAATCATCCCGAGTTGCCGTAATGTCTGTCGATGCGTAGTCGGCAAACCGGATCAAGTCTGCGGAGTGAACTTCTGCCGCAGTCTCCACATCATTGATCGTGTCCGACCCGAAATCCTTACCGAAAACATAGACGTCGAACCCAACACCGCCTTCAGCGGTCTGGTCAGTACTATCCATGTAGAAAATGTCGTTCTCAACAGTACCCGTCATCGTGCCTGCTCCGGTCACGATCAATCCCGATGGGATACCAAACCCTTCTGCAATATCGATTAGCGCCATGGAGGGTTGAATGCTCTCGTGAGCCGCAACCAGGTTGGCGAAGATAAAATTGTACGTGTTTTGAAGGTGCGAACCCCCGCGGTCGAAATCCCCCACCACGACACTCATAATGCCTGACCAGTTACCGATATAGGCATCGTGGTCGGCCGTATTAGCGGGCAGATTGGTCAGTATCTGTTCGTAGGTTGAAATCAACTGACGGTCATCTGTGGCGTGAAAAACATCGGCATCTACGTCATATTCAATATTAGGGAAGTAACTTGAAAGGCCTCCCTGCATCGCCAGACGCACTGCAACCAGATCCAATACCTCTATCATTTTTTCGAGATAGGTCTCAGCAGCAGCCACCACGGCGCTGCCTGTATTCACGGCATCGTCGAGCAGAAAAATCGGCTCCCCAAAATAGGCTTCCAGGTAGGCGATACTTTCACCGGAAAAAATGTACCAACTACTGGCTCCAGGGTCCTGGGCTAGAAGTTGCGCATAAGTCGGGACGACAATGGGCTGTCCTCCGCCATCCAGCACATCAGAGCCGCTCGCCCACCCCCAACTGCTGGCCGTACTGTCATAGACGCTGAAATCGTCGACAACGGTTTTACCGTTAGCGTCCAGATGCGTCAGCATCGCGACCTCATGGGGAACAGGTCCAGCCCCTACCGCCGTTGCCCCCCAAGCCTCCAACACAGGCAGAGCATCGGCGCGCAGAGATGCCAAATCATTGCTCACCATGCCGGGAATTGTAGAGGAGACAAGCGAGAGAAGAGCCGCATCCTGGGTCATCGCAACATGGAGGTCCGCGAGAATACCGTGACCTTTTAGGTTCGCTTCCGATGCAGCAGCCGCACTAACACTTGTATCGCCCAAGTACGTTGTGTTGAACTGATCAGCGCCGAAGTTCACATCACCCAATGTGCCCGTTGACCCATCTGAATAGGAGAAGGTCCCCGTCGCCGTGATTTCATTGGTCCCGACGGTCCCAGTGCCTGTCATCGAGGTTGTGAGACTGATGGAGGTAATACCGAGGTCAGTGAGGCTGGAGAGTTCGCCTGCATCCGTCACCCCATTACCATTCACATCCCGCCAGACCTTCAAGTCGGAAAAATTTGTGTCCGTGGCATCAACAATGCCATCCAGATTAGTGTCGTATGTAGCGAGCTCTGTGAAACCACTCGTCGTCGCGGAGCCAAACATTTCGGTGATATCGTCAATCAGCCCGTTGGCGTTGCTGTCGACAACCAGAAATCCGTCACTGCCGTTCACCCACCCCGTGCGTTCGGCAAAGCCATCGCCATCAATATCAAAGAGCGGTGACACGTTGGTTTGGCCGAGAAGTTCAATGCCGTCCCCGTCAAGGTCAAGCACCAGCGGATCGTTGAGCCCCTGCCATGGCACACCTTTCACAACCTGCGAAATCAGGTCAAGCGCATCTTCCATCCCTTCATACATGGCCTGCATGCCGGGGAAATTGTCATCCTTCAGCCGATAGGCACCAAAAATGATCTGACCAATAGTAATCCCTGCAGTGTGTATCGCCTCGCTATAGTTGGAGATAAAGGTCTGCGCGCCATTCACATTCGAAATGATGACAAGATCACCTAACTCGTTTTTGCCATAGTCAACCCAACCCGAAGCATCCAACACCGTCGCGCGTTCCGTCGTCGACATGGAATAGGCACCTGTCAGCGTTTGTGTGCCGAACACGATATGATCCTCAGCACTGGCATCCGCAAAGAGGACATTGTCGGTGCCGACAATGAGCGTGTCCGCACCCGCACCCCCATGAAACACCGAGCCAGTGCCCAGATTGCCGGCAATATCATCCCCGGCGCCACCAAAGATGGTGGCACCAACGGCATTATTCCCATAAACCCTGTCGTTCCCCGCTCCCAGGTCGATCAGATTGTGCGTTGACCCCCCAAGCTTCACCTCGTCATCGCCAGACGTAGCGATCAAATGTTCTGCATTTTTTATTGTAAGCGTGCCGCCGGTCACCTTGTCGGTAATGGTCTGGTTGTCGCTATCGCTGAAGTCAGCAACAATACCGTTGGTAAGTGCTGATGCATCTRCCTTGTCACGCTCACCAGCACCCTGAGCTCCGAGGTCAATGAACTCCATCCGCGCCAAGCCCTCAGCGGAGGCATCTTTCAGAACCAGTGTGTCTGCTTGGTTCGTTCCGTAAAGTCTCTCGATGCTTGCGAGAAGATCGGCCCCGCCCTGACCATTGTCGGTCACTTTGATGAGGTTCGCATCATCCTCATCCCCATCACCGCCGCCAATTTCAAATTCCACAGCATTGGTGACTGCATTGTATGTGACCGTATCCTTACCATCACCACCATCGAGGAGATTGTCCCCTGCTCCACCATCCAGTATGTCTTGACCTTCAGCCCCGTAGAGGTAGTCGTTCCCCAGGCCGCCCCTGAGTGTATCGCCAGCTGCTCCATTCCCACCGATCATCAGGTCGTTAAAGACATCATCTCCAGGGGCAGATGTGTCCTCAATCGTGACTGAGGCATTCCCATCAGCCTGCATTTGGATCCTATTGACGGACGCAAAGAAAGACTCCGCGGCAACCGCATAGGCATGGGTGCTCAACAAGCCTGTTTCCAACCCAAACTTCTCGGGAAGTCCTTCCGCCATATATTCTTGGATCAACGCCATACCCAGAAAACCGTCAACGCCAGTGGGATCAACACTCAACAGTCCATTGGCCACAGAAATAGGTAGTGGACCGACATCCTCCCCACCTATGCGCCGCGCTGTATGCTCAATCACAACCTGAATCAGGGCCGTATTAAATTCCGGATCTACCAGTGTCGTACTACCGGTAGGAATACCTGCCAGCACCTGCAAGTCAGCTATAAAATCCGCCAACACACCCGAATTGCCTAAAAGTTCCGCTAGCAAATAGCCCGCATCTCCCGTGCCATCGTTCTTGGCATGTTTCGCCACGGCATCGTTAACGAGTTGAGGCGCCAGTCGTGGCAATTTCAATGCGATTTCATTAAATGCACTCGTCGTCGTTGTCGTAACATTTTCATCCACATAGGCCGCGAAAGCGTGCAGAATCATTTTATGCAGCGCTAAGGGAAGCTCCGCCGCAGAACCGGTGATTCCGAATTCATTAAYCGCATAAACGCTATCTGTCAGCTGCTGCGAATGCCATGTCGTCAGATCACCAAGCACGCTTCCCGCCCCGGCGGCACCCCAAGCAATTTCTCCGACTACTTCTCCATCAACACGATAGGTGGAAATTCCGCTACTGTTGAGCGTACCTCCCACAGCTGCAGGAACGGCCCCCTCCCCTGGCCAGGTATAGCCAGCCTCAATTTGCTGTGCAGCGCCCTCAAATGGTGCGGGGGCAAAAACTTCCGCATCTGCTCCGAGCATTGCAGCAATAGTTCCCGCCAAGCCTCCACCTAGCGAGTGACCCGTGAAAGAAATGTTCGCTGAACTTCCTTCTGCAGCCACGACAGCAAGATAGAAATTGTAGGCATCSARRATCTGCAGCGGCGGGTTACCACTTGGCCAATCGGCCGCCCAATCAAAATCAGCCACCGCGTCCGAAAAACCGTCGGTCCCCCGATAGGCAATGACAACATTGCCCGCGTTGTCCTTATAGTACGCCCCGAAGAAACCAGTGGTCTTTGGGATGAACCCAGGAATATTATCAGAGGTGCCAAGTGTCGCTCGCTCAAAACCTTCGATGGCTTGAGGCGAGCTCTCTTCGTAAGCATCTAAGGCCAATCTGGCGTATACATATGTATTCATTTTGGTACTTCTTTTGCTGTGTTCAGTAAAATGCTRCAGAAGCGACAYAAATGGTGTTGACGAAGAAGAAGACCTCTCGGTCCTCTTCTTCGAGAAGATAGGGAACCATCGGCAGGGCCGTAATTTCGATCAAATTCCCGGCACGATAGAAAATCATGTTGTCTGGAAAATTCATTGCCGCCCAAACTACAGGACAACCACGCTGAAAAATCGCTGAATGCTCTGCTTGAACTTCGGCCTTGCGACCTTCAGGGTTCAAATGAACTAGCGGAATACGAAATGGCTCGGCTACCGGCTCAAGTTCAACAGTGTCAGCACTTTGCCTAATTGCCCAAGCCTTGATGCTGTCACTCCGCTCGACCAATTCCCTCAARGGCCGGATGGCCCGAGACAAATCCGCCTCGTCTTCAACAGCAACAATCTTCCCAATTTGTTCCACTACTGGATTCGGCTGATCCATCTGAATCTCGTAAGCAAAGGCTCCTGCCCATTTCTCACGCTCTGAACCAACCCTATCCAAACCCCGGCCAGTAGCAATCCAGTGAAGCTCTGACACGGTTGCCCTCCCCCTCTTGGAACGCCAACGATCAGCGCTAATCAGCTTGATAGAAGCTTCAGGGTTCTGGAAATAGCCGGGCCCAACTATCAGCTCCATCGCGGTGGGGTTGTCCCCATCATCCATGATGAGAATGTTGATATTGCCCTTAAGCGAGAAATGCCTATCAAAGACTGACCACCAGTCCTTATGGTCCCGGTCCCGCCGCCCATCAGCGGCCACCGGCCTATGACAATATTCTAGGTCTGAATAGGGGATCACGACCGCGCGACCATCTGACATCACAGTGGCTGCCGCCCCACCGGTACGGGTAACCGTACTACCACGATAGGCAACGTACGGCACACTACGGTGTGATATCGAACAGAAAACAGTGCCTGTGACAGTAACTGCTTCGCCATCAATGACGAGCTTCACTTCGACATTGTCATAGAACTGAGTTGGAAAAAGTTCTCCCCATATTTGTTGAGGCCCACCGATCAGCCAAAAGCCAAAAGCCAAAGCAAGTGCCAACGGGCCGCCAATACCAATTCCAACCCATTTGAAGAAACGCCGCATTCCAACACCCGATTCAAAACAACAAGTTCACACAGGCTTGCACGCAACGAAGCAAGTTGAAACAGATATTTTTTATAAAAATGCGACACACCACACGCACTGAGTGATGGTTTAAATTTGCACCAGACTATTTATCTATGTCGACTAAATCTTTCGGCCACGTCAAATCAGAATTAATCTTTGTACTGATTATTGAATCATACAGCAATAGTTCCCGCCAAGCCTCCACCTAGCGAGTGACCCGCGAAAGAAACATTCGCTGAGCTTCCTTCTACAGCCACGACAGCAAGATAGAAATTGTAGGCATCCAAAACCTGCAACGGCGGATCATTTACCGGCCAGTCCGTTCCCCAACTCGCATTGGAAAGCAGTTCGCCAAGGCTATCCGTTCCCCGATATGTGATTATGACGTTGCCTGCAGTATCTTTGTAATACGCACCGAAAAAGTTGGTTGTGATGGGCGTGAAGCCAATAAGCGTATCTGATGTTCCATCGGTTGGGCGCGTGTATCCTCCAACTTCCAGATCAGGATTGTCAAAATAGACCTCCAACGCCAATCGCGCATAATCAAACGTCGTCATGTTTTGATTTCCTTTGGTTCAATTTATTGAAATAACCTTGGGTCGACACATATTGTATTTGCAAATAGGAACGAGATCGTGTCGCTGTCGCTGAACAAAAATGACGTCTGGGCAATTGAGTTTATATTTGCGTTTTTACCTAGTCGCAAAAAATTGGGTTGCTCACCCAGTGACCAAGGTGCGGACACTCCGTAACAGTCTGGTTTTGCGACAACAGTCTGCTGATTGCTGAAAGCAGCTGTATGCCCCCTTATCAACATACGGGAGAGACGGATGCGAAACGGCTCTAATCCCGAAGCCAACTCGGCTGTTTGTCCAACCAACTCAACCGCCCAAGCCTGCACTACACTACTTTGGCGGACGTATTTTCTCAGCGGACCAATTAGCCGTCGCACATCAGTTTCATCCTTAGCATCCATAATCCGTTGAATTTGTATGTAGGCTTGATCATTCTGGTATTGAGCAATTACATAGACGAAAGCACCAATCCACTGTCGAGACTTCGCTTCTTCATGAGTTCGGACTTCTTCACTCCGCAACCATGCCAGGTCGGACGAAGTTTCCTCACCGGTCTTGGACCGCCAACGATCAGCACTGATCAGTTTGATGGACGCTTCTGAGTTACGAAAATACCCCGGACCATCAAGCAACTCCATCTCACTTGGATTGTCCCCATCATCCATGATGAGAATGTYGATATTGCCCTTAAGCGAGAAMYGCYKATCAAAGACTGACCACCARTYCTTATRGTCCYGRTCMSGMMRCCCRTCAGSSGCCWCCRGYCYRTGRCAATATTCTARGTYTGAATAGGGGATCACGACMGCGCGACCATCTGACATCACAGTGACTGCCGCTCCACCAGTACGTGTAACCGTACTACCTCGATAGGCAATGATCGGCATGCTGCGACGTGATATCGAACAGAAAGCAGTGCCTGTGACAGTAACGGCTTCGCCATCAATGACGAGCTTCACTTCAACATTGTCATAGAACTGCTCTGGGAAAAGTTCTCCCCAGATTTCCTGGGGACCGCCCGCAAACCAAAATGCAGCCGCAAGCACCAGAGCCAGAAGCCCTCCAATAGCTATTCCCAACCATTTAAAGAAACGCCGCATTCGAATACCCGATTCAAAACAACAGGTTCACACAAATTGATATGTAATCAAGCATATTGAAACAGATATTTTTACACAAATACGACATACCACAAGCACTGAGTGATGCTCCTGATTACACCAGACTATCTATCTAGGTTGACCAAATTTTTCGATCACACCACGTCGAGTTAAATCTGTATACTGATGTATTTGAACATTGAATTGTCAAGCTGACTTTGACACAAACAGCCCTTCTTCTTGGCTGCGCTCAATAGTTAGCCARACTGGGGCGAATAATTTCAATGACTGAGGCACCTGTGGACTGGTGCGCGCGCAGATATCTACACCTAGTTCCTGTTGGCAACAAAGCTTTTCAAGTTCTATCGATAATCAGAAGTTATCGATACAAACGGCAGTGAACGCAAAGAGACGAGCTGTCCGGCGAGTACGACCGCGGACCTCAGTATTCAACCACGTCCAGCCTTGGACTCTTTTGGTGGAGCTCGGCGAGAGCTCCAGGACACTGATTGTGTTCCACGATTGTGTCCCAATTCATGCTGAGGCAATTGCCGCACAGTCGGGCACAACAGAAACTCTAGTAAAAATGAAAAAATGGTGGAGCCAGACGGAATCGAACCGACGACCTCTTGCATGCCATGCAAGCGCTCTCCCAACTGAGCTATGGCCCCTAACCGTTTCATCGTCTCTCGATAGAACTGAGAAACCACCGGCGAACATAGTGGCGGCGGATGAAGCCGCCCGACGACCGGGTGCCGGAAACTAGGTCGGTCCGGCTTCCGGATCAAGCAAAACTTGGAGGCCGCGCAAACCGGCCCCCAAAGACTTCCCACCTCTTTGACACAGACTAGCTGCCGTCTTCCGCGCCACCGCCTGAAACCAGGGTCGACACATCTTCCTCGTCTTCCTCGTCGTCGCTCAGAAAACTGTCTTCCTCGTCTTTATCTTCAATGGTGAGGAGCGCCTCGTCTTCATCCTCCGTCTCATCATTGTCGGCAGCCTCCTTTGCCGCCAGCTCATCGAGAGACGTGTCGCCTTCCGTTGCAACTTCGCCGTCGTCTTTCTTGTCGGCTTCCGGTTCCGGTTTTTTTTCTTCCGGAACAGGCGCGACCACTACAGCAGGTTTCTTGCGTTTTGCCTTCGGTGTGGGCACGGCTTCTTCGTGACCACACTTGGGACAAACCATCGGGTTTTTGCTCAAATCGTAGAACTTTGCCTCGCAAGCGGTGCACACTCGCTTCGTTCCCAATTCCTGACTAGCCAAGGCTCTCTCCCCGTTTGTATATCTTGAAATTTTCCATTGCCACGATCCGGCTCGCCTGTCAAAACCTAATCGCATTAAATGTGGTGCCCTGGATTTTTTTTTGGCAAAGCAAACCGAAAGGACACGCTTGGTCGCTCTGCGCAAACAATTGTGAAAACCACCGTTGCATCACTTTCCTGACACTCATTCCGTGGCCTTAATCTCATGACCCTGACAGCCTCCCCGTCCCGCGCCTTAACCGGAACCGTGACCGTACCGGGCGATAAGTCCATATCTCATCGCGCGCTCATCTTCGGCACGCTGGCTGTTGGCGAGACCCATATCACAGGGCTGCTGGAGGGAGAGGATGTGCTGGCGACGGCTGCGGCCATGCGCGCCCTTGGTGCCCATGTGGAGCGCACTGGCGCAGGCGCATGGACGGTCCACGGTGTTGGCATTGGTGGTTTGCGAGAGCCCGAGACGGCGCTTGATTTTGGCAATTCCGGCACCGGGGCTCGGTTGGTCATGGGGCTTGTGGCAGGCCACCCGATCACGGCGACGTTTGTTGGCGATGCTTCGCTTTCCAAGCGCCCCATGGGCCGGGTTATCACCCCGCTTACCGACATGGGGGCTGTATTTCATGCTCGCGAAGGAGGCCGGATGCCGCTGACCCTCACCGGTGCCAGCGTTCCCCTCCCGATCACCTATCCCCTGCCCGTGGCCTCTGCCCAGGTGAAATCAGCGGTGCTGCTGGCGGGGCTCAATACACCGGGTCAAACCACCATCATCGAACCGCATCCGACCCGAGATCACACAGAACGCATGCTGCGGGCCTTTGGCGCTGAAGTCAGCGTCGAGCARGGCCCTCAAGGGGTCACCATYATCCGTGTCACCGGYCAGGCAGAGCTTGTGCCSACMGATGTCATGGTRCCMGCYGAYCCATCGTCTGCGGCTTTTCTCGTGGTGGCAGCGCTCACCACGCCGGGCTCCGACATCACGATCACCGGGGTCATGATGAACCCCCACCGCACGGGGCTCTACACCACACTCATGGAGATGGGCGGCGATATAGAGGTGATGAACCAGCGGGACGAAAGCGGAGAACCGGTGGCCGACCTGCGGGTGCGTTCCAGCACCCTGAAAGGCGTTGAGGTGCCGCTGGAGCGCGCGCCTTCGATGATCGATGAATACCCCGTGCTGGCCGTTGCCGCCGCTCACGCCCATGGCACCACCATCATGCGGGGTGCTTCGGAGCTTCGGGTCAAGGAAAGTGACCGGGTCGCTGCAACTGTGGCTGGCCTTCGGGTAAACGGCATCAAAGTCGAAGAGTTTGACGACGGCATGTCCATCGAAGGCTCTGGCTCAGACGCTAGGGACGTGGATGGGGGGCGTATTCCCGGCGGCGGACATGTCATCACCCACATGGATCACCGCATTGCCATGGCCTTCCTGATTCTGGGATTTGGGGCTAAGGCCCCGGTCACGATCGACGAAGGCCAGATGATCGCCACCAGTTTTCCCGATTTCGTGCCTCTTATGCGCGGGCTGGGCGCAAATCTGAGTTCTGAGGCCAATACATGATTATTGCCGTTGATGGCCCCGCTGCGGCCGGAAAGGGCACTCTTGCGCGGGCGCTAGCGGCTCATTTTGGCTTTGCCTACCTGGATACAGGTGCCCTCTATAGAGGAGTTGCGCACGCGGTGCTTAAATCCGGGGCTTCAGCTTCTGATGAAGCGGCGGCCCTTCTGGCCGCTGAAACGCTTAATCCGGACCAGATCGACCCTAAAGCCATTCGCACCCCGGAAGTCAGCGAGGCAGCCTCGCTGGTTGCGGCCATGCCCCCGGTTCGGGCCGCAATCCTCGCTTTTCAGCGCCGTTTTGCCAGCCATCCGCCCGGTGACCAATCCGGCACCATATTGGACGGACGGGACATTGGGACGGTGGTCTGCCCGGAGGCAGATGTGAAACTTTATGTCACGGCCAGCCCCGAGGTCAGAGCCCATCGCCGGTGGCTGGAACTCAAGGGGTCGGGGTCCGGGCCCTCAGAAGCACAAGTTCTAGAGGATGTGCAGGCCAGAGACGTCCGCGACACGGACCGAAAGACCTCTCCCATGCGGCCTGCCGCAGACGCGCACTTGCTCGATACGTCTGATTTGTCTATAGAAGCGGCGTTCGACGTAGCCGTCGCACTTATCGAGACGTCACGGGGTTAAGCGGTTTCCGGGTTTTCTGGAAAGGCGCAGACGACACCCTTTTGGTGTACCCGGCAAGCGCAGCCAAACATCGACATTTGAACCATTGTTTCCATCAGGCGCACGGGCGCTTTAACGACCCGTGGGCAAGACCGCCGGAGCCAACCGTCGGCAGGAATAGACAAGACTTTTAGGAGAACCAATTTTGGTCGATAGTCTCAACCCCACGCGCGATGAATTCACCGCGCTTCTCGAAGAAAGCTTCGCGGCAAACGAAGGAGCCGAAGGCTCCGTTGTCAAAGGCAAGATCGTTGCCATCGAAAACGACCTGGCCATTATCGATGTCGGTCTGAAAACCGAAGGCCGCGTCCCTCTCAAAGAATTTGCAATGCCGGGCAAGCCCGCAGAGCTCAGCGTTGGCGATGAAGTCGAGGTCTTTCTCGACCGCATCGAAAACGCCATGGGCGAAGCTGTGCTCAGCCGCGAAAAAGCCAAGCGTGAAGAAAGCTGGGTCCGTCTCGAAAGTGCATTCGAAGATGGCGGACGTGTGGAAGGCCACATTTTCGGTCGCGTCAAAGGCGGCTTCACAGTCGATCTCGACGGCGCCGTGGCATTCTTGCCAGGCAGCCAGGTGGACATTCGCCCTGTGCGCGACGTGACCCCGCTGCTCAATATCCCACAGCCTTTCCAGATCCTGAAAATGGACAAGCGCCGCGGCAACATTGTTGTGTCCCGCCGTGCCGTTCTGGAAGAGACCCGTGCAGAAATGCGCCTTGAGCTGATCGAAACGCTCAAAGAAGGCGACGTGCGCGAAGGTGTGGTCAAGAACATCACCGATTACGGTGCGTTCGTGGATCTTGGCGGCGTAGACGGCCTGTTGCATGTCACCGACATTGCATGGCGCCGGGTCAACCATCCGACGGAAGTTCTCTCCATCGGCGAAACTGTGAAAATCCAGGTCATCAAAGTGAACCCGGAAACACAGCGCATCTCCCTTGGCATGAAGCAGCTTGAAGCTGATCCTTGGGAAGGTGTTGAAGCGAAATATCCATTGGATGCCCGCTTCAAAGGCCGTGTCACCAACATCACCGATTACGGCGCATTTGTTGAACTTGAGCCCGGTGTTGAAGGTCTCGTCCATATTTCTGAAATGAGCTGGACGAAGAAGAACATCCATCCTGGCAAAATCGTTTCCACATCTCAGGAAGTGGAAGTGCAGGTTCTGGAAGTTGATCCTGTGAAGCGTCGTATTTCTCTTGGCCTCAAGCAGTGCATGGACAATCCATGGGCAGCATTCTCCGAGCGGTTCCCGCAAGGAACGAAGGTCGAAGGCGAAATCCGGAACATCACCGAATTCGGTCTGTTCATTGGCCTCGACGAAGAAGTCGACGGCATGGTGCATCTGTCAGACCTCGACTGGAACCGGTCGGGAGAAGAAGCCCTTCAGGATTACACGAAGGGTCAGGTTGTGAACGCAGTTGTTCTCGACGTGGACACAGAGAAAGAACGCATTTCGCTTGGCATCAAGCAGCTTGACGGCGATCCGTTCGAGTCCGTTGGTGGCCTTTCCAAGGGTGCGACGATCACTTGTACGGTTACGGCGATCCAGGATTCTGGCATCGAAGTAAGTGTTGGCGATGAAGACTTCACAGCCTTCATCCGACGTGCTGATCTGAGCCGTGAGCGTTCTGAGCAGCGTCCTGATCGTTATGCAGTTGGCGACAAGGTTGATGCCCGGATCACTAATATTGACCGGTCTTCACGTCGTATTTCGCTGTCGATCAAGTCGCTTGAAATTGCTGAAGAGAAAGAAGCTGTCGCCCAGTACGGGTCATCCAACAGTGGCGCGTCTCTTGGTGACATTCTCGGCGCAGCACTCAACAAGGCGGGTGATGACGACTAAGGCGACAGCCGGGTTTCTTATAGGTAGGATGAACGTATTGCCGTTCACGCCTGCCAGGAGAGACTTTCATGTCATCACTCGACATTGAGACAATCATTGACAGGCGGCGCCTCAAGCGCCGCCTTTCTCTTTGGCGCCTTGCCGCCCTCATCGCCCTCGGCGTTGCCATTCTCGTCATTCTGCCCAACACGCGGATTGGCCATTCTGGTGACCATGTTGCCCGGGTGACGCTGGCAGGCATCATCGTCGATGACCGGGCCCAGCAAGAGCTGATCCGCTCGATTGGCGAAGACGATAATGTCAAAGCGCTCATGCTTTATATCGACAGTCCCGGCGGGACCACGACAGGGTCTGAAGCGCTCTACGAGACAATCCGAGAGGTTGGCGCCACCAAGCCTGTGGTGGCCGTGCTGGGCACGGTTGCTGCGTCTGGTGGCTACATTGCCGCCCTGTCTGCCGATCACATCGTCTCCCGCGGCAACACCATTACCGGCTCTATCGGCGTCCTCTTTCAGCTGACCCGTGTCACCGGCCTTATGGAAACGATCGGCGTTGATGTTGATTTTGTCCGCTCCGCGCCCCTTAAAGCCCAGCCCAACATGTTCGAGGAACCTCCCCGCGCGGCACTTCGGTCCACTCAGGCAATGGTCGATGCCTCCTACGATTGGTTCATCGGGCTGGTGGTTGAGCGCCGGGGCCTTGATGAAGACACCGCACGCAAACTGAGCGACGGCCGGGTCTATACCGGGTGGCAGGCTCAGGAAAACGGGCTGGTGGATGCCATTGGTGGTGAAGATGTTGCCCGCGCCTGGCTCTTTGATGAGCACGACATCGACAATGATTTACCGACAGAAGAGTGGACGGTGCCCGAGGAGACCAACTTTACTGGTTTGACCGGACAGGCTTTGGGCCACTTTGCCCTGCAGCTTGTTGGCGCGATAGGCGAAAAAACACTGTCAACAAAGGGACTTACGCTTGACGGGCTGGTCAGTGTTTGGCAACCTGCAGCCCATTAAAACAAGAACCGAGCCGGTAAGGGGGGGTCAGAATGATTAAATCAGAACTTGTTGCCAAGCTCGCCCAAGCCAATCCACATCTTTATCAACGTGATGTTGAGCGGATCGTCTCCACGATCTTTGATGAGATCGGGGCAGCCCTTGCCCGTGGCGACCGGGTGGAACTGCGCGGCTTCGGAGCTTTTTCTGTAAAGAGCCGTCCCGCACGCGTCGGACGCAATCCGCGCACCGGCCAGCCGGTTCAGGTGGCTGAGAAGTTCGTGCCGTTTTTTAAGACCGGCAAGGAGCTCCGCGACCACTTGAACAGCGGAGACAATGGCGGTCAGGACGACACCTTGGCGGCTGGCACAATGGCCACCGCAACCGCCCCTGAAGGCAGCAACGCCTAACGCTAGCTGGTGAGGGAAACGCTCTCTCCCGCTTGCATGTAACGATCAACCACCACGACCCAGGAGGCAGGCATGGCCACGACCAAGGAATGGACCGTCTATCTTTCCGGAGAAATCCATACAGACTGGCGCGAGCAGATTGCCGCCGGGATCGATGCGCTTGGCTTGCCGGTGCGCCTCGTCGCCCCGGTCACCGATCATGCGTCCAGCGATGAATGCGGCGTGCGCATTCTGGGGACCGAGGACCAGCCGTTCTGGACCGACAATAAGGGGGCGAAGGTCAATGCCATTCGCACCCGTGCCCTGATCGCCAGTGCGGACATTGTGGTTGTGCGTTTCGGCGACAAATACAAGCAGTGGAACGCGGCCTTTGATGCGGGATATGCCTCAGCGCTGGGCAAGTCGATCATCACCCTGCATGACCCAAGCCTGACCCATCCGCTCAAGGAAGTGGATGCGGCAGCGATGGCCGTGGCGCAAACGCCCGCGCAGATCACCCAAATTCTGGATTATGTGATCAATGCCCGCCTGCCCGAGACGCAAGCCTCACGCGCCGCTGAATAGGTCTTTATCTTGGTCGTGTTTCCGGACGGAAAACCGACTCCCCTTTTCCTGGAAACACTAGATTCCAATGAAAATCATTTCCTGGCTCACCCTTCCGCCGCTGACGCTGGCAACGCTCTACCTCGCGGTTGCCAACCGGCACCGCGTGCTGTTCAGCCTGGATCCCTTCAACGCAGACGATCCGGCTCTGGCGCTTGATGTGCCGCTTTTTGTGGTGGTTCTGTTTGCGGTGTTTCTGGGCATTCTGATTGGCGGGGCTTCCAGCTGGCTGCGAGCAGGCCGGGGACGCTCCAAGGCCCGCCAGACCTGGCGCGAGGTCAAACGGTTGGACGCAGAGGTGGCGGAAAAGCCCCAAAATCTGCCAGTTGTCCAAAACCCAGCAGAACGACCAACTGAGTGATTTCGCGGACGGTTTTTCCCTGATATAACCCGCCCAACCGGACATGGTTTTCTGGTCGCGCTTTCGAACCGGAAAACCGAGATCACTTTTCCTGAAAGCGCTTAAATGACCCTTACAGCCTTCAAAAACCCTGTTTTTTGCGCCCTGGACACAACTTATGTGACCAAAGCGGTCACGCTTGCCCAGTCCCTGATTGGCAAAGTGGGTGGTTTGAAACTTGGCATGGAGTTCTTCTATGCCAATGGCCCGGCGGGCTATAAGGCGGTCGCAGAAACCGGCGTGCCGATCTTTCTCGATCTCAAACTTCACGACATACCCAACACCGTCGCCGGTGGCATCCGCGCCATCGTGCCGCTGAAACCGACCATCCTTACCATCCACACCGTTGGTGGCATCGCCATGATGAAAGCGGCCAAGGAGGCCTCGCTTGAGGGCTCCGGCCCTTCACCTCTGGTGGTGGGGGTAACGGTCCTCACCAGCCTCGATGAGAGCGACCTGGGTGCTGCCGGTGTTTCCGGGACCACAGTCGACCAGGTGCGCCGGTTGGCCGGGAATGCCCAGGAAGCAGGCCTTGACGGGGTTGTGTGTAGTCCGCTTGAGGTTGACGTGCTGCGGGCTGATTGCGGCCGGGACTTTAAACTCATTGTTCCGGGCATCCGGCCCAAGGGCGCCGCGATTGGCGACCAGAAGCGGGTCATGGGTCCCGGAGAAGCCCTTGCGAGGGGTGCGGACGTTCTAGTGATCGGACGCCCGATCACGCAGGCCAACAATCCGGCAGATGCCGCTGAGGCTATCCACGCCGAAATTGCGGCGTCAGTACCTGGATCATGAACACGCCCCCCGACATCGCCGTCAAGATTTGCGGTCTTTCGACGCCTGAAACGGTGACCGCTGCGGTTGAAGTCGGGGCTTCTCACATTGGCTTTCTGTTCTTTGAGAAAAGCCCTCGGTATGTGACACCGCCCCAAGCGGCAAGCCTCCGCGCACTCCTGCCCCCCACCGTCTCTGCTGTTGCGCTGCTGGTGGATGCCGATGACGCCTTGGTTGATAATATTGTGTCAGAGGTCAGGCCTGATCTGCTGCAGTGTCATGGGCAAGAGACACCCGACCGCATCACCGCCCTCAAAGCCCGCACCGGGCTGCCCGTCATGAAGGTCATCTCAGTCGCGGACGCCGCTGACGTTGCGTCCGCCCGCGTTTACGAACAAGTGGCAGATTTGTTGCTGTTTGATGCCAAACCGCCTAAATCTATGGCCAACGCGCTGCCCGGTGGCAATGCGCTCTCGTTCGACTGGTCCCTGATTGCCAATGTCGCGCACACGCTCCCCTGGATGCTGTCTGGGGGGCTGACGCCGGACAATGTGGCCAATGCCATTGCTCAGACAGGGGCACGGATGGTGGATGTTTCCTCCGGCGTGGAAGACGCACCGGGCAAAAAGAATTCGGCGCTTATCCGCGCCTTTGTCAAAGCCGCGAAAAGCGCAGTGAGGTAGTCGTGTCAGATCCCAGCCCAAATTCTTTCCGGACAGGACCGGACGAGGATGGCCATTTTGGTATTTTCGGGGGACGCTTTGTCGCCGAAACATTGATGCCGCTCATTCTCGAACTTGAGAAAGCCTATGGCGACGCGCAGAACGACCCGGCCTTCTATGCCGAACTGGATGATCTCGCAAAACATTATACCGGCCGTCCAAGCCCGCTCTACTTTGCTGAGCGGCTTACGGAGCATTGCGGCGGCGCGAAGATTTATTTCAAACGCGACGAGCTGAACCATACCGGCAGCCACAAGATCAATAACTGCCTGGGGCAGATCCAACTAGCGCGACGCATGGGCAAGACGCGCATCATTGCTGAAACCGGTGCAGGTCAACACGGTGTTGCGACGGCCACCGTCGCCGCCCGTTTTGGTCTGCCGTGCGTGATCTACATGGGTGCCAAAGACATTGAGCGCCAAGCGCCCAACGTGTTCCGCATGCGGCTTCTGGGTGCTGAAGTTATCCCCGTTACATCCGGGGCCGGCACACTCAAAGATGCCATGAACGAAGCGCTTCGCGATTGGGTCACCAATGTGGATGACACGTTCTACATTATCGGGACGGTTGCAGGGCCACACCCTTATCCCCAACTTGTTCGTGATTTCCAATCGATCATTGGCCGGGAAACCAAAGAGCAGATGGCGGAGCGCGAAGGGCGGTTGCCGGACACGCTGGTTGCCTGCATTGGTGGCGGGTCCAACGCTATGGGCCTGTTCCATCCGTTCCTGGATGATACCAGTGTCAACATTATCGGTGTTGAAGCAGGTGGGCTTGGCCTGGACACAAAAGAACACTCCGCTTCACTGGCCGGAGGGATGCCTGGCGTTCTGCATGGCAACCGGACTTATCTGCTGCAGGATGAAGACGGACAGATTGAAGAAGGCCATTCGATTTCCGCGGGGCTCGACTATCCGGGCATCGGACCAGAACATGCCTGGCTGAAAGAGACAGGCCGTGTGCAATATGTGAACGCAACCGATGCCGAGGCGCTGGAAGCATTTCAGCTCTGCACAAAGCTGGAGGGGATTATCCCGGCCCTTGAGCCCGCTCACGCCATTGCCCACGTTTTGAAAATTGCACCGGAGCTGCCCAGCGATCACCTGCTGGTGATGAACTTGTGTGGCCGGGGTGACAAGGACGTGTTTGCTGTTGCCGGTTATCTGGGGATCACCCTCACATGAGCAGCCGCATTGAACAGCGCTTCGCTGCCTTGAAAAAAGAAGGTCGTGCTGCCTTTGTTGCTTTTGTCACCGCAGGCGATCCTGATCTGGATACCTCACTGGCGATCATCAAAGGACTGCCAGACGCCGGGACCGACGTGATCGAGATCGGCATGCCCTTTACCGATCCGATGGCCGAGGGTCCCCCGATCCAAGCTTCCTATCAGCGCGCGCTCAAAGGCGGGCAAACCATGCGCAAGACGCTGGAACTTGTTCGCCAGTTCCGCGAAGGCAATGACGACACGCCGATCATCCTGATGGGCTACTACAATCCGGTCTACCATTACGGCGTCGACAAGTTCCTGGCAGATGCCAAGTCAGCTGGTGTTGATGGATTGATCATTGTCGACCTGCCTGCAGAGGAAGACTCCGAGCTCTGCCTGCCTTCCCTCAAAGCGGGGATTAATTTTATCCGGCTGGCAACACCCACCACGGATGAGAAGCGACTGCCCACCATCCTCAAAAACACCAGTGGTTTTGTTTACTATGTCTCAGTGAAGGGGATTACCGGGGCAGCCGCTGCGGAAGCCACCGGCGTGGCAGAAGCCGTCGCGCGCATCAAAGCCGCCACAGAATTGCCGGTCATTGTGGGATTTGGCATCAAAACACCTCAAAATGTTGCCGCAATTGCGCGCCATGCTGATGGGGCCGTCGTTGGCTCCGCCATCGTCGACTGCATTAAGGACAATCTTGATCAAGACAGCACAGCATCCTCCGGCCTGGTGCCCGCTGTGCTAGATTTCGTAAAATCACTGGCCGCTGGCGTCCATACTGGGAGAGACAAATGAACTGGATTACGAATGTTGTTCGGCCCAAAATCCAGAACGTGTTCAAGAAGCGCGACACGCCTGACAATCTTTGGCGCAAATGCGGCTCTTGCGGAGAAATGGTTTTTCACCGCGATCTTGTTGCGGCTCTCAACGTCTGTCCCAATTGTGATCACCACATCAAACTGAGCACAGACGAACGCCTCAAAATGCTCTTTGACGGCGGCGAATACGAAGTAATCTCCGTACCCGCGGTGCCGCATGATCCGTTGAAATTCCGCGACCAGAAAAAATATTCAGACCGCCTGAAGGATGCGCGCGCCAAGACCAAACGCGACGATGCCATCACGGGGGCTTTTGGCCAGATGGACGGTTGCGACGTTGTTGTCGCCGTACAAGATTTTGCCTTTATGGGCGGGTCGCTTGGCATGGCTGCAGGCGAAGCCATTGTCAAAGCCGTTGAACAAGCGCTCAACAAGAAATGTCCTTTCGTCCTTGTCGCAGCATCCGGCGGAGCGCGCATGCAGGAAGGCATTCTGTCTCTCATGCAAATGTCCCGCACAACAGTATCCGTGCAATTGCTGCGCGAGGCCGGACTGCCCTATCTTGTGGTGCTGACCGATCCGACAACCGGTGGGGTGATGGCCTCCTATGCGATGTTGGGTGACGTGCATATTGCTGAGCCCAAAGCCCTGCTTGGCTTTTCCGGTCCGCGTGTTATCGAACAGACCATTCGCGAAAAACTACCCGCTGAGTTTCAACGCTCCGAGTTTCTGCTCGAGCACGGCATGGTCGACATGGTGGTGCATCGCCATCAGCTCAAAGAAACCCTTAGTCGGGTGATGCGGTTGATGACGCACAAACCACATGGCTCTGCCGGAAGTCATCAGCTGCCTGCCGTGACGACGGCACCGCCGCCCCCAGCCGAATAAGGCTTCCAAGTGAACCAGACCAAGGCGGACAATCCCGGCACACCGCTCCCAAGCGATGAGATCCTTGATCGTCTCACCCGCCTTCACCCCAAACTCATCGACTTGACGCTTGGGCGGACACAGCGTCTGCTTGCAGCGCTTGGCCACCCTGAGCGTTCTTTGCCCCCCGTCATCCACATTGCGGGCACAAATGGCAAAGGCTCTGTCTCTGCTTTTCTCCAGTCGATCCTGGAAGCGGATGGGTTGCGGGTGCACCGTTATTCCTCCCCACACCTGGTGCGGTTTCATGAACGCATTGTGCTGAACGGCACCCCCATCGAAGAAGCGGCCCTCTCCCACCTTTTGGAAGAATGCGAGCGGGTGAATGGGGGAGAGAACATCACTTATTTTGAGATCACCACGGTGGCAGCCCTGCTCGCCTTCTCGCGTACGCCCGCAGATGTCGTGCTGCTTGAGGTGGGTCTTGGGGGCCGGTACGACGCCACAAACATGTTCGATAGCCCTGCAGCCACCATCGTGACCCATATCGATTATGACCATCAGCATTTTCTGGGCGAGACGCTCAGCGAGATTGCGGGCGAAAAAGCGGGTATTCTGAAGCGCGATGTCCCCGCCATCATCTCACCGCAAAAAGACGAAGCCTTTGCGCGCATTGAACATGAGGCTGCGCGCGTTCACGCACCTCTCTATGTTGGGGGCCAGGACTGGAACGCCTACGAAGAACATGGGCGCTTTGTCTATCAGGATACTGATGGCCTTCTCGATCTGCCCATGCCTACCCTTGTGGGGGCGCATCAACTTGAAAATGCAGGTGCCGCGATTGCCGCTCTGCGTCGCCTCAAGGAATTGCATGTCTCTGACGATGCTCTCGCGAGGGGCATGATTTCGGTCGACTGGCCCGCTCGCATGCAACGGCTTAAGTCCGGGCCGCTGGTAGACGCTGCGGGACCCGACGCCGAGCTCTGGCTTGATGGGTGTCACAATCCTTCCGGTGGACAGGTGGCGGCGGCGGTACTCGCCGACTTTGATGATAAATTACCGCGCCCGCTTTATCTCATTTGCGCCATGCAGAACACGAAAGACGCCGTCAGCTTTTTCAGCAACTTCCGAGGACTGGCTCGCCAGGTATTTACCGTTGCGGTTCCTGGCACCCTCAACGTGCCGGGTGCCGACGCTGCGACACCGCCAGCGACACTCGCAGAGATGGCAGGCCAAGCGGGCCTTGAAGCTGCCGCTATGACCAGTTTGGAAGCAGCTGTCGGTCGTGCTGTTGGCCACGCGGACGCAGAAACTGGTGACCCTCCCCGCATTCTCATATGTGGCACGCTCTATCTGGCTGGCAACGTGTTACGCGACCACACCTAGCCCACCCTCTCTCATTTTCCGCTAGTGCGTCCACGCTTGCTTTGCACGACCTTGCCGTCATTGAAGAGGCCTAATATTCTCCCCAAAAATAGGGGAGTGGACTGATGGTTGATCTGGTGATCCGGAATGGACGTGTCTTTGATGGCACGGGCGACGCGCCTGTGATGGCGGACGTTACTGTGACCGACGGTATTATAACGGCGGTCGGTACCGTCCCTGACACAGGCGTCGAAGAGATCGACGCGACCGGTCATATCGTCACTCCGGGCTTTGTTGATGTACATACGCACTTTGACGGGCAAGCCACATGGGAAAGCGAGATGGCCCCGTCCAGTTGGCATGGCATCACCACAGCCGTGATGGGCAATTGCGGTGTCGGCTTTGCCCCCGTTCGCACAAAAGATCACGACGCGCTTGTTCAACTGATGGAAGGTGTTGAAGATATTCCAGGGGCCGCTTTGCATGAAGGCCTTGCCTGGGACTGGGAAACATTTCCCGAGTATATCGAAGCCCTGGAACGTGTTCCCCACGACATTGATCTCGCAACCCAAGTGCCTCATGGCGCGCTGCGCGTCTATGTGATGGGCGAACGTGGCGCCAACCGGGAAGCCGCCACAGCGGACGAAATTTCCCAGATGGCTCGGATCACCGCCGAGGCGGTGGAAGCTGGCGCATTAGGATTTGCCACCACACGGACATTGGTTCATCGCACAAGCACGGGCGATTTGACCCCCACCATTGGTGCCGCCGATGAAGAGATGATCGCCATTGCCAAGGCGATGGGTGAAACCGGCAAGGGTATTTTACAGGTCGTGTCTGATTTCAAGGACATTGACCATGAATTCAGCCTCATGCGCGCGATGGTTCGGGAAAGCAATTGTCCGATGACCATTTCCATTGTGCAGGCCGATTTCGTGCCTGGACGCTGGCAGGAGCTTCTGGATCGATGTCAGGATGCGCTTGATGATGGATTGAATATTCGCGGACAAGTTTGTGGGCGTCCGGTGTGTACGTTGWKGARCSKMAAYRSCKSGMWSMMCSSYYWTMTYRMCSRTCMSKSYWAWSWKMYSRTYGMSGAMMAKYYWYWSSSGGAGCGTGTCGCCATTATSCGCGACCCCGCATTCCGCAAAAAATTGCTCAGCGAGGAATGCATGAAAGGCCTCACGCTGCTGGAATACATGTGCACGGCTTACCACAAGATGTTCAAGCTGGGCGACCCGCCCAACTATGAACCCACACGAGAACAAAGCCTTGCTGCCATCGCCGAACGTCAGGGCCAAGACCCTGCGGAGATGCTCTACGACTGGTTGTTGGAAAAGGATGGTGAAGAGCTGCTGCTTTTCCCGCTGCATAATTACACAGAATTTTCTCTGGATAATTGTCGCACCATGATGACCCATCCGGCCACCATCATGGGGTTGGCCGATGGCGGCGCACATGTAGGAACGATTTGTGATGGGTCGATGCCCACAACAATTCTGGAATACTGGACGCGGGATAGAACCCGCGGCGAACGTCTGGACCTAAGCTGGTCGATCAAGGAATTGTCGCGCACGCCCGCTGAAGCCATGGGGCTGTATGACCGGGGACTGGTTAAAGTGGGATACAAGGCTGATCTGAATGTGATCGATTATGACAATCTGAAAATCCGGGTGCCGGAGATGTATTTCGATCTGCCAACAGGGGCACGTCGGCTAAAACAAAAGGCGGACGGCTACAAAGCAACCATTTGCAATGGCAAAGTGATTTACCGGGACGGCGAAGCCACGGGTGTTCTACCGGGCCAGATTATTCGAGGGCCCAAGGCAGCCCCTGTTGCAGTGGCGTGAAATGTTGCGTCGACAATCTTAGGTTGATCTGGTCAGCATCGGCTTGATCACGTCATCAACTGCTTTCACCTGCGCCAGGAAGCCTGACAGCTCATCAAACGGCAACGCACTTGGGCCATCGCATTTGGCTTCATCCGGGTTTGCATGCGCCTCCAGAAAGAGGGCGGCAACGCCCGCCGCCACACCGGCGCGGGCAAGATCATAAATCTGCTCGCGTCGCCCGCCGGATACTTTGGAGCCGGGCGCCCGTCTTTGCAGGGCATGGGTCACATCGAAGACGATGGGGATATCATTGTTCGCAGCTTTCATCACGCCGAACCCCAGCATGTCGACGACCAGATTGTCATAGCCGAACGATGCGCCGCGCTCGCAAACCATCACCCTGTCATTTCCGCAGGACTTGATTTTCTCAACGATGTTCTGGATCTGCTCAGGGCTTAGAAATTGCGGCTTTTTCACATTTATTGCCGCACCGGTTTCGGCAATGGCGCGAACCAGATCGGTTTGCCTGGCAAGAAATGCTGGGATCTGCAGAATGTCGCACACCTCTGACGCGGGTTTAGCCTGGGATATCTCATGCACATCTGAGATGACCGGAACCTTGAAGGTGGATTTGATTTCCTGAAGGATTTTCAGCCCCTCATCCACACCCGGGCCCCGAAAGGAGTCGATAGAGGATCGGTTGGCCTTGTCGTACGAGGCCTTGAATATGTAAGGCATGTTCGCCTTCTCGGCCTCTTCGACAAAGGTCTCCGCGGCGATGAGGGCCATGTCCCGGGATTCGATGACATTGATCCCTCCGATCAGGGTAATGGGTCTCTGGTTCCCAATTTCGATCCCTGAAACATTTACAGAACTCATCTCACATACCTCATTTGGCGGGCCCCTGACGGTCGGACCTGTGTCCGACACGAAGACTATATCGAAAACATCTGCGTTCCACCTGTCTTGTCGCAAAGAAAAACCGGCCTCTGAAACTCAGGGGCCGGTTTTAGCGTGCAAATCGATCCAGCGATTAGATTTCGCTTTCGACCCATTCTTTGATCTTGCTCTTTGGCAGCGCACCGACTTTGGTTGCCGCAACTTGTCCGTCCTTGAAAAGCATCATGGTAGGGATGCCACGCACACCATATTTCGTGGGCACGTTTGGGTTTTCATCAATGTTAATTTTAACAATCGTCAGTTTATCGCCCAGGTCACTTGCAATTTCTTCCAGAGCAGGTGCGATCTGCTTACACGGACCACACCATTCTGCCCAGAAATCCACCAGCACCGGCTTGCTCGCATCGATAACATCTGCTTCGAAGCTTGCGTCGGTCACTTTTGATGTGGCCATGATACTCGCCTTTCGTTTTGTTCTCTCCGACATCCGCGCCGCTGCTGCGTGTGCTTTGTCGGGTGGTAATGATTGGGGCCAAACGATCATCTGTCGTGTGCAGCCCCATGAATATGTCGTTGAGGGGAATCTAGGGAGCGCCCTTGGTAGCGTCAAGGAGCACTCACGTCTCTGTGAAATCAGCTGAATTTATCCAGCAAATCCGCGGGAATTTCCATGAGGCGGGGACTGTCTGTCCACAAAAGAGCCGCCCGAATCGGACGTTCTGGGAAGAGTGTGGCGAGCAGCGCGCAATATCCCGCCAATTGGGCGACGTAAGCCGGGCTCACATCTTCCACTGCGCTGGGCGGGGGCCGGTTGGTCTTGAAGTCCACAATCCAGACCCCCTCATCGGTCACCAGCAGCCGGTCAATTTGCGCGCTCAAAAAGACTTTCTCACCGGCCCGGTCCACCTCACCAACAAGGGGGACTTCCGCTCGACTACCCGGCCCAAAAAGTGCGGCAAAACTGGGTTCGGCCAAAACGCTCAGAGCGGCTTCGGCAATTTCAGTCTGCTCAGCGTCGCCAAGCTCCCAACCCGAGTTGGCCAAAAACCGCTCTGTAGCGGACGCTCTTTTATCCGCCTCGATATCTGGCAGGCTCTGCAACAATCGATGGATCAGGCGACCGCGTTTGAAACGGTCTGCCCCGCCCAAACGAAGCGGTGAGGCAACCGGCGGTTCTTCGCCATCGGCTTCCAATTGAGACGGGGCCAGCGGACGAGGCGGTGTTGGCTCCGGCGGGGGCGGCTGCGTCACCCAGGCGGGGAGCTCCTCTTCCATTTTGCGGGGTGCCAGCGGTGCCTTCGTCTCAACCTGCCGCCGCTGCTCTCCTTCGAGGCGCCATACAGGTGTGCCGTCCACGGCTGCCCGCTCCTGCGCCAAAGGCACAAGCGCTCGCTCCACCATCTGATACCAGCATTGCGGATTGGGTTTGGTCTTGGTTTCATACCCGGTGATATAGAGCCTGTCTTTGGCGCGTGTCATGGCGACATATAGCAGGCGGCGATATTCCCGCATGGCATCGGCGCGCAGCGCCTCACGCGCGGCAGCGCTTACCGGGTCATCATTCGCTTTGCGGCCCGGAAAGAGGATGAGAGCGTCTTCGCCGCGTCCGTCGGGAAGCAGTTTCGGGTCATGTTGACCACCGGGAACGGAACATGTATCCGGCAGAAAGACGATCTCGGCCTCCAGGCCTTTGGAGCCGTGTACGGTCATGACGCGCACCTCGTTTCGGCCTTCCGCCATTTCGCGCTTCACGACGGCCTCACCTGCCTGCACCCAATGGAGGAACCCTTGCAGGGACGGCGTATGCATCCGCTCATAGGTGAGGGCCAGCGACAGGAACTCATCCACAGGATCGTCCACGTCAGCACCAAGCCGCGCGCGCAATTTCTTTCGGCCACCATCGCGCACAAGAAGTTCTGCAAAAAACTCATAAGGCCGGAGGCGATCGGCACGGGCCAGCACAGCGCTCAAGTGCTGATAGATGGTACCAAGGTCAGGCTGTGTTTCGGCTTTGGCGCGCAGCTCTGCCCACAGGCTGGCCTTCCTGCTGTGTGCCAGCTCGAACAGGGTGGCTTCATCCATACCTATCAACGGACTCTTCAAGACGGTCGCCAGGGTGAGGTCATCTTCCGGCAGGAGCGCAAACGCGCCAAGCGCCATCAAGTCCATCACCGCAATTTGATCGGTCAGCACCATTCTGTCGGTGCCAGCCACCGGCACGCCGCGCTGTTTCAAGGCACGGATCATTTCTTCCACAAAGAGATTGCGGCGACGTACCAGGATCAACACATCGCCTGCGCGAATAGGACGCCCCTTGCCTTTGAGTTCTTCGCCTGTATCAAGCCAGTGGGCGATGGTGCGTGAAATTTTCGCCGCCAGCTGTGCTTCCGGGCTCACCGAGCTTGGATAATCGAGCGGTGCATCCCAGGGCACGGCGTCTTCCATCTCTTCGGGCACACAGGTCGGCCAGATTTCGACAAGGCCTGCGTCCAGCGAGCGCCAGGCAAAATGAACAGGAGGCCCGCCTTCCGCATTCAGGCCTTGGGCTGCTTCTTCGGATGCGAAAACCTGATCCACCGCCTGCAAGATTTCGGGTGTTGAACGGAAAGAGAGAAGAAGGTCAACCGGGCTCCAGAGCTTGTCCGCCTCTTTCACGCGCGCCGCGAAATATTCCCGCATCTCAGCAAAGCGCGCGGGGTCTGCGCCTTGAAACGAAAAGATCGATTGCTTCTCATCGCCCACAGCGAAGATGGTACGCGTTCTCTCGCGCGCGCCTTCGCCCGACAGGAATTCCTCCGCAAGAGACTGGATCACCTCCCACTGGTGCGGGCTTGTGTCCTGGGCTTCGTCCACCAGGATATGGTCGAGCCCCCCATCAAGCTTGTAAAGCACCCAGGCGGCGGCATCGGCACGACGCAACAATTCCCGACTTTTCAAAATCAGATCTTCATAATCAAGAAAGCCATGTCCGCGCTTCAGGTGCTCGAATCGGTCCAGCAGGACATTGGCCAAAACAAACAGAGCGCGGGTCGATGCCACAAGACGCGCGGCGCGACGTTTTTCTTCCAGAGCGACAATGCGCGCCTGTTCGCCTTCCAGCAGCTCAAGAATGTGGGGATGGGCCTCATGGATTTTCTTTGTCACCACGCCCGGCGTTACTTTTCGGGGGCCGCCATCCTGCTTGATAAAGACAGGCACATAGGCATCCAGCGCATCAGTTCGAGGCGAGCTCCCAAGCAAAGCTATGATCGCATCGGCGGTTTTGATGTCAGTCTTGTTGCCCCCGCGCAAAATGCCTGCGGCGTCGCGCAGTGCTTCTTCCGGCACGGCGTCCGGTCCGCAAGCCTGCGCCACAATGCCCTCCTCCGTTTCACCGGGGGCTATTCCCAACCGGGTTTCGATCCGCGCCACAGCAGCGTCCACATCGCCCTCTTGTCGCAGCACCTCGCTTAAAGCCGCACGCTTTTGCACAATTTCCTTGAACAGATCATCAAACCCGTATTCACCCACCAGTGCCGACACGGCGTTGAAAGCCTCGGTGACGGCGTCGCCCTCACTTCCCTCCCCGATCGCGTCCAGCATCTCGTCACGGGCGATGCTCATCAGTTCTGACGCCGTGCGCTCATCCAGAATTTCAAAGTGCGGAGACACCCCGGCCTCAAGCGGAAACCGACCCAGCAGGCGTTCGCAAAAGGCATGGATGGTTTGGATTTTCAAACCGCCGGGTGTTTCGATGGCTCTGGCGAACAGCAGACGTGCTTTCAGCAGCATCATGGCGTCGGGCGCTGTGCCTTCCAGCATCGTGAGCTTTTCTGCTAGGGCAGCTTCGTCCATCACCGCCCATTCGCCCAGCTGGTCGTACAGACGACCGGCCATTTCTGCAGCAGCCGCTTTGGTGAAAGTGAGGCAGAGAATGCGCTCAGGGTCAGTTCCCGACAGCAGCAGGCGGATCACCCGATTGATAAGGACGTGGGTTTTGCCTGAGCCCGCGTTGGCGGACACCCAGACGCAGGCCAGCGGGTTTGCCGCAGCCGCCTGAAGCCGATCTGTTTCACTCAGGTCAATTTCGTGGGAAACGGACATCAGCCTTCGCCTCCGTCCACAGCAGCCGACCATTCCAGAACGCGGGCCAGATGATCGTAATTGCCCGCACGCCCCTGAAACTGTACCCGAGGGCGCGACAGGAAGGGCGCTGCGTCACTTTCGTAATGCTGGAGAAGACCGATAAGCCCTGCCAGCGCCTGTGCACCTGCTTCGCTTCCATCTGTTGCAACAGCCCGCTCGACTGCCCCCGGTGTGCCGCCAGACAGATGCAGATAGGCGAGACGCCCCACGGCACCTGCGGCCAGCGCCGCCCCATCATCGCGGATGAAGCCGCCGGCCTGCACAATCGCCGCTTCCAATGGAAGCTGTGGGCTCAAGCCTGCCTCGACCTGTTTCTTGGAAGGCGGCGCGCCGGTTTTGTAATCGTAGATCGCAAACGTGCCATCGTCCCGCTCATCAATCCGGTCAGCTTTGGCGGAGAGCTTCATGCCACGTGGAAAACCATCAAGGGCGAGCTCGCCACTGATTTCTGCATGGGTGCGGGCCATACCATCTCGCGTGACGCGCTCCCACTCCACGAGCCATGCTGCCACATCACGGAAGCGCGGCCACCAAAATGCCTTCACCCCAGGCCGATCCGGCGCGCCGGCGAAAACTTCTTCTCCCACGGCGAGAAGAGCTGCTTCCAGTTCCTCGGGTAGCCGGTCGGGGTAGCGTTTGCCGAAAGCCTCGAGAGCTGCGTGCAGGACAATGCCACGCTCAAGAGCTCCCGCATCTGCATCCAGAGGATCGAGGGCCCGCAGCTTCAAAATCTTCTTTGCATAAATTGCGTAAGGGTCACGAATAAGGGTTTCCACCTCAGTCGCGGAAAACCGTACGGGCCTGGCGCCCACTGGTGGTGTCGGCGCGGGAGGCAGGATGGGTCTCACCTCGGCAGGTGCATCCAACTGCCCCGCGAACTGTAGAAGTCGGGGATCGGGCACAAGCCCCTGCGCCATCCCCAACCCTTTCAGCAGGCTTTGCAAGCGCAACACCCAACGCGACGCAACAGTTGGTGTACCTTCAACCTTCAACGCGCGGGTGAGCAGAACCTTCTGCCCACAGGCGGCTTGTTGAAAGTCATGAGCCGACAGACCAATGCGCCGCTCCGGGGGCTCTAACCCCAAGTCCGCGCGCATGGGTCGGCTCAGCCAGGCATCAATGGGTGCGGTGGCGGGCCATATGTCTTCGTTCAAACCTGCGAGCACCACCAGATCCGCACTCAACAGTCGCGCTTCCAGCGGCCCCAGAATGGCAAGACGTGGATGCTGCCCGAAACGCGGCCTGACAATGCACCCGGCACTCAGTGTTTCCAGCAGGCGCAGATAGGAGAGTGGTTCCATCTCAGGCAGGCTGTTTGAAGCTGCCAGCAGTGTTTCCATGAAGAGCGCCGTCGCTTCTCCCGCCTCGCCTGTGTAAAGCCGAGCCGCCCCTTCGTGTGTGTCGCTTTCCGCCAATGCCTCCGCAGCGCTCAGATGGGCCTTTGCAAGATCGTGCAGAGAGACATTATTTGTATCGTACAAGTCCAGGAGCGGGGCCAGAGCGGCCTCAAGCCGGTCAATCAAATCGGTAAGCGGCGCGACAGTCTCCGGCGGCTTCTCAAGCTGTTCGAGTGCTTCGCGTAGACCTTCGATCCCCGGGCCCGGTCGCGGACCTCTGAGGATTGCCTTCTCCAGCGCGCGGGTGTGGCGACGGCAATCAGCAGGTGCCAGCCCCAACGCGGCCAACGGATGTTTCAATATGTCGAGCAAGGACACAGGCGCGAGGGCTTCCGACATCGCCACGGCGAGGAGCCGCAGAAATCCGAAAGGCTGTGTCGTCGACAAAGGCAACCCGGCGCTGTCATCAATCGGAATGTTCCAGCGTCCCAATTCCTCTGCCACGCGGCGTGCCAAGGTACGGTCAGGCGTGATGAGAATGCCAGTCTGTGCGGGTGTCTCCAGCACCTCACGTAACGCTAGCGCAATAGCGCCTGCTTCTTCACGGGGTGTTGGGGCTTCGATCAGTGTCAGGCCCTTTGTCGCCACATCTCCCACTACCTGCACACGGTCTCTGTTGCTCCAGGCATCTGTTGTCTCGGCCGGGCGCAACGCCTCGCTCAGCAGTTTGCTCCGCGCTTCTGCGATGGGTGAGGGAGCGCTGTGAGGCCATGCCACCACGTCGTCGCGGGTTGCCCCCACACCGCTCAACAATTGTTTCATGCCATATTGCGGATGCGAGGGACCCACCGCCTCCCACCCGCGCGCGTCCAGCGCCTGATCGAGACCGGGCAGGATCACCGCCCCTTGGGGCAGCCGCGCAACAGTGCTCAAGAGTTCCGCCGTTGCCGGAATGGAGCCGGTCGAGCCTGCGGCAATCACCGGATGGGCAGGCGGTTGTGCGCGCCACGCTTCAGCCTCTGCCCGGATGGCCAGGTTGCGGCGTTTGGCAGGATCGATCAGACCGCGCTCCACCAACTCCTTCGGCCAATAGTCCAGCGCGATTTCCAGAAACGACAAAGTGTGTTGCCAATGCTCGGCAAACCGGTCCGGCACCAGCGTATGTACTTGTGAGAGATCTACCCCCTCGGTCTCCGCACTGTCGATCAGATGGGCAAGTTCCGCTGCAAGAGCCGCCGCCTGCCCCGCATTTTTCGGCCCGAAAGGACTGCCCTTTCCCCAGGCCAGGACGAGGCGTGACAGGCGCAGCTGTCGATCCATGCTCTCCACTGCGGGGGGAATGTCCAGACCACCGGCGAAGCCCTCTGGCCCCTCAGCGGTGAACATCAATTCTTCTTCGTCCACGTCGCCTAGGGGACGAATGCGAGGCAACAGGATGGCGCGGCCGCCACCAGCGCGCAAAAAAGCTTCGGAGAGYGCRCGRACMGCMCGWCGTGTCGGCAGCARGATGGTGAGATCGGCCAGCGCCGGTGCGKCCMCCGAYAARRCRCCATCCAGCGTTGGATCAGCGACAAGCGCCTCTGCCAGTGCCTCCAAAAAGGGGACACCGGGGGGAATGGTGAAAAGCGTGGGCGAAGAATCGTGGGCCATGGCCCCAGTCTACCGGGTTTTTCTAAAAGCGCTTACAGGTTGCGGAGAAAGCGCTCTGCGTCTTCCAGATCGCCCGGCGTGCCGACATGCATCCAGGTGGCTTCCATGCGCAGGCCAAAGAGACGGCCCCGCTCAATCGCCCTGTCCCAGACCAAGTTGGTTGAAAATGGCCCGTCTGGACCCTCGTCAAACAGTTTCGGGTCAATGATCTGCACGCCCGCATACATGAAGGGGGCGACACAGGCTGGCTGGCGGCGAAAAAGCTCGCCCATCGGGCCCATTGTGAAGTCGCCCCGGCGGACTTCGCCGATTGTGTTGACGGCACTGGAAATCATCAAAAGGGCGTCCATACGTGACGGATCCCACACCTCCAGCATCCGGGTGAGGGTGGGCCTTTGCCCTTCGATCCAAACACTGTCGGAGTTGAAGGTAAAAATCGGATCGTCGCCTAAAAAGGGCCGCGCCTTTTTCACGCCACCGCCGGTATCCAGCAGCAGGTCGCGTTCATCGGAAAAGATAATTTTTGGGCGGTCACGTCCTGTCAGGTGGGCTTCGAGCTGGTCAGCTTTATAATGCAGGTTGACCACAACTTCTTCCACACCGGCGGCCTCAAGTCGGGCAAGCGCGTGGTCGATCAGCGGCTTGCCCATAAACGGGATCAACGGTTTTGGCTTGTCGTCGGTGAGCGGCGCCATGCGCGACCCAAGCCCTGCTCCCATGATGATGGCTTTGCGAATAAGGGTCATGGGGTGTCGCTCAAAAAATGCGTTTCGACAAAAGCGGCCAGCGACGCCAGCGCCGGGTGTGCCAGATTGCGTTTCAGATAGTCGTGGGTGCGGTCCATGTGCGCCATATAGTGTGGCTTGCCGTCGCGTTTCAACAGGCGAGGCCACAACCCCATCAGACGCAATGCGCGCTCCGCCCCCAGCACCGCATAGGCCGCGTCAAACATTTCAACATCGAAGCCTGCATCGACCGCCTGCTTCTGTTCGACATAGTAAGCACGCATGGCGGCTTCACGCTCTAGGGGCACATCACGGCGCGCGTCCTGCAGGAATGACACAGGATCATAGGCCAGCGAGCCGATGAGTGCATCCTGATAGTCGATCAGGCCGATGCGATGAAGCCCCTCGGCACCAGTTTGCCAGAGGATATTCGGTGAATGAAAATCACGCAGAAAGAGCGTGCGTGGTCCCGCTTCAATCAGGGGCCAAAGATCTGTCCACAGCGCGTCATATTCCGCCCGCTGGTCGGCGCTTGGCTCCCGCCCCTTCACCACCGGCAGATACCAGTCCATCGGCATGGCGGTTTCGATGCGGTAAATGCCATCGTCAAAAGCGGGCACCTCGTGCACCGTGCCATCTCCGATGGCAAAGGCTGTAGGGGCACCGGCACTTTGCAACGTGACCAGCACATCCAACCCGGCGCGGTAGATATCATCCAGCGCTTCGCCTGCGGGGCCTGCGCCCTTGTCGATCAGCCCGCCCAAATCGGCGTGACCCAAATCATCCAAGAGGAGGAAACCATATTCAAAATCTGTGGCCAGAATTTCCGGGGCGCGCAGACCCAGTCCGCGCAGGTAGTTTCCGATGGCGACAAATGGACGAACGTCTTCTGCCAGGTGGGCAAGTTTGGAGTAGGCGGAATGGCCCCCTTGGGTGGGCGCGTCGGGCCCGGCAGGCCAGTCCATTAGAACCGCGATCCGCGACCCGCTCACCAACCGCTCGTAGCGGCGCAGGGAGGCGTCACCCGGGAAGGCCTGTCTCTGTGCATCCTGCCAGCCAGCCCTTGCCAGAAACGCCTGCAGATGGCTTTCTCGTTGATCTATCTCGTCCCCCACGGACCGTCCCCTCAATCCACAAATTCGGCTGCGACGCGCCTTATGCGCTCATCCCATGTGCCACCCCATGACGTCAACCGCGCGCTTCTGCCGTCTTTAGGAGCGTGTTTGAGACCATCCTTACCACCTGATTCCTTAAGTTCCACTTCAAGCCGTTCCCGGGGCAGTTCGTCCCCCATCCGGTCGGGCCACTCGATCAGCAGCAGACCGCCCTCATGGGCGTCTTCCAACCCCAATTCATCCACTTCTCTGGGATTGTTCAACCGATAGAGATCCGCGTGCCAGATGGTGAGTTTCGCGGTCTCATAGGTCTGAACCAGTGTGAAGGTTGGGCTGGGCACATCTTCCTGGCGACCCTCCACCGCCAGGAGAGCTTGAATGAGAGCTCGCGCAAGGCTGGTTTTGCCAGCCCCCAGATCTCCCGACAGAGCAATGACATCCCCCGCACCCACATGCCGGGCCAGAGTCTGGCCGAGCCGATCCGTGGCGGCAGCGTCTGGCAGGTTGAGTTTAATCTCAGGTGAGGCGGCGGGTTCATTCATAGGCGTCCTTTTACGCGGAGGCTTGGGGGCCATCAAGGCAAATACAAAGCCCGGCAAGCCAAAAACTATGCTCAGGTGCCGACGTTCAATGCTTGCGTCCCGCCCTCTCATCCGCCACATTCCTGTTTGAAAATTGGGGCTCTTGGAGGCAGAATTTGGCCTGCACCATTGGGTTTTTGGCAAGCGCCCTCTTGATTTGTACGGGTTTAAAAGCCAATCTTAAGGCTATAAATGACGCAGGCGTCATTTTTTGAGATTGTGGGAGGAATTACCAGCATGTCGAACGGCGTGATTATTGTGGGTGCAGGCCATGCGGCAGGACAGGCGGTCGCCAGTCTGCGGGTAGAAGGCTATGAAGGGTCCATCACCGTCATCGGCGAGGAGCCCTATATCCCCTATCAGCGCCCTCCTTTGTCCAAAAAATTCCTCGCCGGGGAACTCGACATTGAACGGGTTTATTTCAAACCAGCGACGTTCTACGAAAAATCCCAGGCCGAGATGGTGCTCAACCGCCGGGTGGTGAAAATTGACCGACCCAGCAAGCTGGTACATCTAGATGACGACAGCACGCGCGCCTATGACAAGCTGATATTGGCCACCGGCAGCCGTGTGCGAAAGCTGTCCATTCCAGGCCACGACCTTGAGGGCGTCTTCTACCTGCGCACCATTGCCGATGTGGAAGCGATCCAGAAGAAGTTCAATCAAGGCGGCAAGATGGTGATCGTGGGCGGGGGCTATATTGGTCTGGAGATCGCCGCCGTTGCCGTAAAACGCGGCCTTGATGTCACCGTGCTGGAAATGGCACCCCGGGTATTGGCGCGTGTTGTCGATCCGATCATCTCCACCTTCTATACAAAAATGCACACGGAGGCCGGGGCTAAAATCGAGACGGAGGTCGCGGTCTCCGGTTTTGAAGGCAATGGGAAAGTCGAACGCATTGTCTGCGCTGATGGCAAAAAATTCGATGCCGACTTTGTCGTGGTAGGCGTTGGCATCATTCCCAATGTGGAATTGGCGCAAGAGACAGGCCTTGAGGTTGAGAACGGCATTGTGGTCAATGAGCTTTGCCAAACGGCGGACCCGGATATTTATTCCATTGGCGACTGCACCAATCATCCCAACGCCCTGCTTGGACACAGGTTGCGGCTTGAGTCTGTGCACAATGCCCTGGAACAGGGAAAGACGGCGGCGGCAGATATTTGCGGCAAGCAAAAACCGTATGCCCAGATCCCCTGGTTCTGGTCGGATCAATATGATCTCAAGCTGCAAATTGCCGGATTGTCTGGCGGATATGATGAGGCGGTGGTGCGCGGCAACCCAGAAGCAGATCGCTCGTTTGCGGTCTTCTACTTACGCGAGGGCGTCATGATTGCCTGCGACGCCATCAACCGCGCCCCGGAACATATGATGTCGCGTCGGCTCATTGCCGCGAAAGCAAAAATTCCCGCGACACGCCTGTCTGACGAAAGCATCGCCATGAAAGACATGGTGGAATAAATACACTTCACGATGTTCCATGAAAAAGGGCGGCTCAATGAGCCGCCCTGATTTTTGCAATGCTGACCGACTTAGTCAGCAGCAGAGGCCAGACGCGGCCCCGCCTTGAAGTTGTGCTTCATGAGTGGCAGGTCTCGCACCCGCTGACCGGTCAGCGTGAACAGTGCGTTTGCCACCGCAGGTGCCACGCATGGTGTGCCGGGCTCCCCCAGTCCGCCCAGTGGGGCATCTGACTGGATGAAGTGCACATCAATCTGCGGTGTCTGGGCCAAGCGAACGGCGTCATAGTCGGTGAAGTTTCCCTGCACCACAGCACCGTCCTCAATCGTGATCTCACCAAACAGCGCGGCGGTGAGCCCATAGATGATGCCGCTTTCGATCTGCGCACGGGCCCCATCGGGGTTCACAACCGTGCCGCAGTCTGCCACCGATACAACGCGGTGTACTTTCGGCGCGCCGGTCTCATCAATCGACACTTCAACCACTTGCGCCACGATCGTCTGGAAGCTTTCCTGAAGCGCAATGCCGCGCGCCCTGCCAGCGGGGAGAGGTGTGCCCCATCCGGCTTTTTCAGCTGCCAGTTCCAGCACCGCTTTGTGACGTGGCTTGTCGCCAATCATCCCGAGACGGAACTCAAACGGGTCCTTGCCTGCAGCGTGCGCCAGCTCATCCACGAAGCTTTCATTAAAGAACGTGTGCTGGGTGTGAGCCACGGAGCGCCAGGCGCCGTAAGGCACGTGGGTTGGACTTTCCACAAAGCGGATCGACTGGTTGGCAACATTGTAGGGAATATGCGCCGCTTCCGCAGGCTCATCCTCACGCACATAGGTGTTGATCCAGGCTGTGGGCTGCCCGTCATCGTCCAGAGTTGCCCGGAAATGCGCAACATCGGCGGCACGGTAATAGTCATGCTGCACGTCTTCTTCGCGCGACCAGACAAGCTTCACCGGTCCGTCCACCTGCATCGCGATCTTCACTGCCTGTTCCACAAAGTTGCCTGACGGTGGGCCCCGGCGACCAAAGCCACCGCCCAGAAGCAGCGGCGTCATCTCAACATTGTCCATGTCCAGACCACAGACCTCTGCCACCTTTGCCCTTGTGCCGAGTGCGTCCTGCACGCCTRCCCAGACACKTGCCTTGCCRTCRGTRATTTYCACCGTGCARTTCATYGGCTCCATRCAGGTGTGYGCGAGGAAGGGCACTTCATAACGCGCTTCCACCACGGTTCCACCGGCTGCAATTGCCGAGGCTGCATCACCGATTTCTACATCTTCTTCGGATGCCTTTTCCTCAATGTCTTTGTGAAACTGAGCAAAAATAGCTTCCGTAGAAACCGATCCATTGCCGCCATCATCAAACTCAATGTCAACAAGGTCGAGAGCCTGATTGGCGCGCCAGTAATTATCCGCGACAACGGCCACACCGTCGCCGGTTGAGATAACATGGGTCACGCCGCGCTGCTTAAGCGCTTCTGTCCCATCGAAGCTTTTCACCGTACCGCCAAAGACCGGGGCCTGCCGAATAGCCGCAATGCGCAACCCATCAAGTTGCACGTCCACACCGTATGTTGCCGTACCGTTCACCTTGGAAGGAATGTCATAGCGAGGTTTGGAGGTACCAATGATCGTGAAGTCTTTGCGATCTTTTAACACCGGGTTGGACGGCGGATCATATTCCGCCGCTCTGGCCGCCAATTCCCCGAAAGAGGCACTCCGCCCGCTGGTTTCGTGGTGGACATAAGAGAGACGCGCCACACAGTCACTTTCACTCACGCCCCAGGTGTCCGCTGCCGCGCGGATCAGCATTTCCTTGGCCGCAGCCCCCGCCACGCGCATGCCATACTGGCCGGTGAAACGGAYGGAGGTYGACCCRCCCGTGATCTGSAGGTTCATCARTTCCGCAACCTTGAAGAAGCTCGCGTCGACAAGGCCCGTCAGGATTGCCGGGATCGGTGCCTCGCCCGCAATGAAGCCACGGCCCAAAGGTCCGTTTGCCCAGGTTGGGTCGGCCGGAGCCTGCACCATCTGAACAAGGTCCCAATCGGCTTCCATTTCTTCCGCCGCCATCATGGGCAGGCTGGTGTGCACACCCTGGCCCATTTCGGCGTGGGGCACATACACGGTCACTTTGTTGTCCGGATCAATTCTCAACCAGGTGGTGATGAAGTGTTCGCCATCACTGGCGCCAAGGGCTTGGGCACGTTCAGGCCTGCTGGGACCCATCGTCGCATAGCCCAACAACATGCCGCCGCCAAGGACGGTGCCGCCAATGAGAAGTTGTCTGCGTGTCGGTTTCATGGTCAATCCCCCTTATGCCGTTGCCAGCGAGCGGATTGCCGCCCGGATACGTGGATAGGTTCCGCACCTGCAAATATTGGTGATGGAAGCATCAATTTCTGCGTCGCTTGGGTTGGGGTTTTCCGCCAACAATGATGACACCGCCATCAGCATGCCGGACTGGCAGTACCCACACTGTGGCACCTGATGCTCGATCCAGGCTTGCTGCAAAGCGCTCAGGTCCACCCCATTGGGGCTCAACCCCTCAATCGTGGTGATCTCGGCCCCATCGACAGCTTCGATGGGCAGAATGCAAGTCCGTGTGGCAACGCCATTGACGTGAACCGTGCAGGCGCCACAGGCCGCAACACCACACCCAAATTTGGTGCCGGTGAGACCCAGTTCATCCCGAAGGACCCACAAAACGGGCATGTCGGGCTCAACATCAAGCTCCTTGCGCGTACCATTGATAGTTACAGATATGGTCATGGGTTCCCTCCCTCTAATCTGCCGACCCAATATTTTGGCGTTCATCCGGTGGTCACATGTCCTCACTCGGGGACATTCCGGAACGCACAATCATAACGCGGGGACATGCAGTCTATTTCGATGCAGCGTTGTCTATACTGGGCGATATGGGGCATGCGTGCTAATTAACAAGCTGACCTCCCCGTTTTGATCTATCTCGACACTACGCGCCTAGAGGTCTGCTGCCAATTCTGGCTGTTTTCCACCCTTTTCACCAGACACTGTGTGGAGGAGTGGCAGATGACAGGTCACGCGCGTACCAACCGACGGCTCCGACTCCAACGTCACCCAGCCGCCATGCAGTTCGACAAAGCTTTTGACGAGAGACAGACCAAGCCCGGCACCCCGGCGACGATCAGACCCGGCGCGTGCCTCAAAGCGGTCGAAAACTGTCGCCTGATGTTCTGGCTTAATCCCATCACCCGTGTCTGACACAAAGATCTGCATTTCGCTGGCACTCCGTCGCGCGCCAATGGTGACGCTGTCGCCGGTCTGGGTGAAAGAGATCGCGTTGGACACAAGATTGATCATGATCTGGCGGATGCGCTTGTCGTCTGCCCGAAGGGTGCCGATGTCTGACGGGCAATCGAGCCGCAGAGAGATGCGCGCTTTCTGAGCGCGCTGCTGGGCAAACTGTTCGACAGACCTGACCACGTCGGTCAAAGAGACGTCGGAGAGATCAAGGGTCATGGCCCCTGCTTCGATGGTGGAGAGATCGAGAATATCGTTCACTGTCGCCAGCAGTTCATGGGAAGATTCCAAAATACCCATTGTGTATTCATGCTGTTTGGGCAGCAGCTCGCCAAACATTTCTGCTTCCAGAATTTCGCCAAAGCCGATGATGTTGGTGAGCGGTGTTCGTAATTGATAGGACACATGGCCGATGAATTCAGATTTCAACCGGTCCGCTGTCTCCAGGGCTTCATTGCGATCGCGCAGCGCACGCTCAATCCGCGACGCATCGGTGACATCAACAAAGGTGACAAGCGTCGCGCCATCGGGCAGTGGCATGGTTGCACAATCGATGGTCGTGCCATCGCTACGGTCCATACGATGCGCCAATTGCCGCCGTGCTTCTGGCGATGTCAGACAGGACTTCAACTCGTCCCAGAAATCCTGTTCGTACAGGCCACGGCATGCTTCGACGATGTCATTGATATGTGGCGAGCCTGAAAGCTGCTCTTCTGACAGGCGCCAGATCTCTGCATAGACGGGGTTGTGCAACTTGAGACACCCGTCCGAGCCAAACACCGCAACCCCTTCAAAGAGATTATCAAGCGTTTCGCCCTGCACCCTGAGTGCCGTGTTGTATGAACTCTTCAGGTTGAGCTGCTCGGTGACGTTCTCGTAGATATAGATGACACCACCGAGTGGATGCGCCTGCGCCACCATCCGAACCGTCTGGCCGTCGGGCAGGTACCAGAATTCCTCAAGCGGTTCCGTCGCCTGATAGGTTTTCAGAAGCTGCGCTTTCCAGGCGGGGAAATTGGCCTGCTCGGGCAAACGCCGGGCTGTCCGCAGGGCATCAAGTATTTCACTATCCGTCGGCTCGGTTGTCAGCCACTCCCCATCAAGATCCCAAAACTTGAGATAGGCCTTGTTGAAGAACCGCAGACGCTTGTCGGCTCCAAAAATAGCAACCGGGGTCGCCAGGCGATCCAGCGTGCCGCCATGCGCTTCTACGTGACGCGACAATTCGGTCTGGGCATCGTCCAGTTCCGTCACGTCAATGGCGATGCCAGCGGACCCTGATGACAGGCACATGTCGGTGACATCAAGGGCACGACGTTCCCCACTCACGATGGCATGGAGACGCTGACGCGATGGTTCACCGGCCGCAACCGCATGCCCCGCCTTCGTGATCGCTTCCTCATTGATCAGTTCGATGCTCTTTTCAATGACATCGTCAGCGCTGCCCGCATCAACCGCCAGAACGTATGCCTGGTTCACCCATTCAAGATGGCCTTCGCTGTCTCTGCGCCAGGCAGGCATGGACAGTGCATTGAGATGTTCCATCAACTGGTCACGACCTCGTTCTGCCACCGTGGCCCTGTCAACAAAACGACTGATTTCGGCTCGCTCGCCCGACACATCACGGATCCAGACAACAGCCTGTGCGCCTGCAGGCCTGCCTTCCGCTTCGAAGGTGCGCCCGTCGGCTGATTGTGCGGTGAGAGAGAAACGAGCGCCCCGTGATCTCAGTCGCTCTACAGCGGTGCGCAGAGCATTGGCGGCGTCGGGCACCAAACGCCGAAGGACCTGCTCGTAATCCACATCTCCCGTCGCCGGGTCTGCGAGTGCTGCTGTGCTACCAGAAATGCGCGGGCGTGATTGAAGAGTGCCCGGTTTTGCAATCAGTGTGTCTGGCGACCAGATCAGAAGAGCATCCGGCTCGGATGCCAAGATCGCCTCAACCGTGTCCACGCGTTCGCCAAGCGCGTCCACTTCTCTGGCATGACCCTCTTGCAAGGACCGCATGCGGGTGCTGGTTTTTGCAGCCCAGTAAGCACAGGCCACCGCGAGCGCCACCCCTACGACAGCCACCAGAAAATTTAAAACAAAAGCTGGGTCTGCTGATTGTTCAGCCGCAACGCCGAGAGTTTCTAACAGTGGCGCAACGACAGCGATGACAGGTTCCAACGCAGCGGAGGCGGCCGACGTGTCGGCCCCAGCCGTTGAGGGTGCCGCAAAGGCAGGCCCGCTATAGGCCAGCGCCCCAACCGCTCCCACGAGCTGAACATAAGTCCCACTTTTGCCCGGCATCATATGCTGCATCTTGCATTCCCCCCGCACGATCCGGCGCGAATGCCCCCGTTTATTACCTGCATTCTTCACGACAGTGAAAACAGTTTCATATGCAGGATGTTACACTCGTTTCTTCGTCTCTGCCCATAGGATCCGTGGCCCCCGATTCACTATGTGCGGTCTCATTGGCACCTGTTTGCCCTCAAAGCGCAACTATTCATTGGTTGAGGCGACCCAATTTACAAAAGCGCGATGCACAAAGCCCGGCACAGAGGCCGGGCTTTGTCTCGCAATCAGATCTGTTGCGACGTGACTAGTAGCGGTAGTGATCCGGCTTGTAAGGACCCTCGACAGGTACACTGATGTAGTCGGCCTGATCCTTGGACAAGGTCGTCAACTTCACGCCCAGTTTCGCCAGGTGAAGCGTTGCCACTTTTTCATCAAGATGCTTGGGCAAAACATAAACCTGCTTGTCGTAGGTCTTGTGATTTTCCCAAAGCTCGATCTGCGCCAACACCTGGTTGGTGAAAGATGCGCTCATGACGAAGCTCGGATGGCCTGTTGCACAGCCAAGGTTCAACAAACGGCCTTCGGCCAACAGGATGATGCGGGTGCCGTTTGGAAACTCGATCTCATCAACCTGTGGCTTCACATTGTGCCAGGTGAAGTTGCGCAGGGCTGCGACCTGAATTTCACTGTCAAAGTGACCGATATTACCAACAATCGCGCGGTCCCGCATGGCACGCATGTGATCGATGGTGATGATGTCTTTGTTACCTGTGCAGGTAATGAAAATGTCCGCCCGAGGGGCCATTTCGTCCATTGTGGAGACTTCATAGCCTTCCATCGCGGCCTGAAGGGCACAGATCGGATCGATTTCGGTGACAATCACCCGTGCGCCCTGGCTGCGCATGCTTTCAGCAGACCCCTTGCCAACATCGCCAAAGCCGCAAATAACCACGGTCTTGCCGGCGATCATGACATCGGTTGCCCGCTTCACGCCATCGACCAGGCTTTCGCGACAGCCATAGAGATTGTCGAACTTGGATTTAGTGACACTGTCGTTCACGTTGATCGCAGGAACGCGCAGGGTTTCGGCTTTTGCCATTTCGTAAAGGCGCAGCACACCGGTGGTGGTTTCTTCTGAAATGCCGACGACATCGTCGAGCATGTCATTGTATTTCTCGTGCATGATCTGGGTGAGATCGCCGCCATCATCAAGAATGATGTTCGGGGTCCAACCGTCTGGACCTTTGATGGTTTCTTCAATGCACTGCCAGAATTCTTCGTCGGTTTCACCTTTCCAGGCGAATGTCGGAATGCCTGCCGCTGCCATGGCAGCGGCGGCGTGGTCCTGGGTCGAGAAGATGTTGCAAGACGACCAGCGTACAGTTGCGCCCAGCGCAATCAATGTTTCCATCAACACGGCTGTTTGAATGGTCATGTGCAGACAGCCCGCGACCCGTGCGCCTTTCAAAGGCTGGCTTTTGCCAAACTCTTCCCGCAGCGCCATGAGGCCGGGCATTTCAGTTTCGGCGATAGCGATTTCCTTGCGGCCCCAGTCCGCCAGTGAAATGTCCGCGACTTTATAGTCGTTGCTCATGATTGAGGGCTCCTGAATAGATCAATGACACCGCTGGCGGGAAAAACCCGCGCGGCAACTAACCGCTTCTATATCAAGGGGCGACCCTGGCATCAAGTCCCATATAAAGATTTCTTTATGTCTTGATAAACAGCTCGTTACCGCAGGGGCAGCATGCCTAGGGGAGGCTCACTCACCCTCACCGAACTTATTTTCAATCAGGGCTTCCAAGGCGCTCAGTGCCTCTGCCGCCTGGGCGCCCTCTGCCTCCACATCAATGGTGCAGCCCGGTGCTGCCGCCAGCATCATCAGCCCCATAATCGAGGTGCCCCCGACGGTTTGCCCCTCCCGGCTGACCAGGATTTGGGCATCAAAAGACTCTACACACTGGACGAATTTTGCAGAGGCTCGCGCGTGCAATCCCCTGGCATTCTGGATGGTGAGGGTTTTTTTGATCACGTTCTGAAGGCCTGTACGCGCCTCGCTCACGAGCTCTCCCCAGCAAGGACTTTGCTGGCCACAGAAATGTATTTCCGGCCAGCCGTCTGCGCCTGTTCTACCGCATCGCCCAGGCTCGCTGTATCTCGGACGCTGGCAAGCTTGATCAGCATGGGCAGGTTTATCCCCGCAATCACTTCAATCTTCGCTTTATCCATGATCGATATTGCAAGGTTAGACGGTGTCCCACCAAACATATCGGTCAGCAAAATAACCCCGTCCTTCTGATCGACCGCATCCACGGCCTCCAGAATATCTTTGCGACGTTGCTCCATATCGTCATCAGGACCAATGCAAATTGACACCATCTGCGCCTGAGGGCCCACCACATGCTCCATCGCCGCCACAAATTCCTTGGCAAGCTGTCCGTGGGTGACGAGTACCAATCCAATCATTTTATCCGCATCGCTCCGTCTGGGCTCATTTTGGGGTGCTCCCGGTTGGGGTGAGGCCTCATTTTGGCCCACTCCCACCTCTTCAAGCCTTATATTTCTTATCGTGCCCGCATTTTTGGCAGAATGACAAGCCGGAATTCGCCTGTCGCCTCACCCAAGCCAGCCATCCTCACCGGGAAACCCTTTCTCGGGGATGTGAGCCACAGCCAGCCTGACCTTTGCGGCGGTTGTGGCATCGAACGCATGTAAGCGCAAGACAGGAAGACGGTGCCCCAGCAGCTCCTCATAAGTGGGCTCAGGAAGACGGGGCACCGCGTCGCGCTCCACCAAATCAACAATCAAGACCAATGGCGCAGTCTCCACCACTGGGAGGCCCACCAGCCCAAGGCCGCGCAATTCCAGCAAGCCCGTCCAGCCCGCCTGCCCCTGAACCCCAAGAGCATTTCCCTGATCACTCACGTCCACGCGGTCGTCCGCCACCAGCAGGGCGTCTTCATCTTTGACCAGCCGGTAGGCCAGATCCGACTTGCCAGTGCCCGACGCCCCTCGCAGCAAAACGGCCCTCAAGCCTCGCCCATCAGACCCAAAGGCAACGCAGGTGCCGTGAAGATTAAGGGACTTCATACGGATTTACCCGAGCGTTTTGGTGTTGCGGGCAAATCCACCACGAAACGCGCGCCCCCCTCATCTCGGTTTTCTGCGACGATGGTCCCGTGATGTGCTTCCACGATTTGTTTGGAGATGGACAGGCCAAGCCCCGAATGGCCACCGAATTCCCCTTCCCGGTCGGTGTGAAACCGCTCGAATATTCGGATCAGACTGTCGGGTGGAATACCTGGTCCGTCATCTTCCACGCTCAACCGCACACTGTCTTTGAGCGATGCCACCTGCACACGCACCACGCCTCCCTCCGGGCTGAACGAAAGCGCGTTATCGATCAGATTGCGTAACACCTGGCCGATCCGGCGATCCATACCCTGGACCACACATGCCTCCACATTCTCTTTCCCATTCGCGCCCGACAAAACATCCACCTGAACGGTTTTGCTTTTGTCGGAGGTGGTTGTGTTGAACATATCAACGATGGTTTCGGCGAGGTGCGCCAGATTAACTGGTGCGAGTTGTTCGCGCGAGAGCTCTGCGTCAAGTCGCGACGCTTCGGAAATGTCGCTGATCAAACGGTCAATACGACGAATGTCGTGCTGGATGATTTTCATCAACTTGTCGCGGGATTGATCGTCTTTGACGATCGCAAGTGTTTCAACAGCAGAGCGAACAGAGGTCAGAGGGTTTTTCAACTCGTGGGCAACGTCAGCGGCAAAAGCTTCGATCGCATCAATGCGGTCATATAGCGCCGTGGTCATGCCACGTAACGCGCCCGACAGGTCGCCAATCTCGTCACGCCGATCCGTGAAGTCAGGAATATCAACCCGCTCCGTTACGCCTTGCGCAACGCGCTCCGCGGTTTCTGCAAGACGGCGTACCGGCTCTGCAATTGTGCCCGCCAAAACCACCGCGAGCAGGATGGCAACCCCCAGGGCAATCAAGAACACTTCGGCAATAGCGACGCGTTCTGCGCGCACGATGGCATCAATGTCACCGCCCTGGGTCGACAATAACAACACACCCAACACCGCTCGAAACCGCTGCACAGGCACGGCCACAGAGACAATGAGCTCGCCCCTGTCATTCAGTCTTTCCATGGTGGCACTCAAGCCCCCCAGCGCAAGTCCCACTTCTTGATAGATGCGGCCGTTCTGACTTCCTGCTTCCTGATAGCGTTGATAGGTGGCACCTGGCGCAAGTGTGCGCAGCCAACCCACAAACTGGCTGACCCAACTCAGCTCCTGCGCGTCACCGGGCGGTGGCAATTCGAAGGCGATGATCTGGCCAGACTGCGTCAACTGACGCGAGTCCAGGATCAACCAGCCGTCCTTGTCGTAAAGCCTCGCCCGTGTCTGTGTCGGCAAAATCAGTCGCCGCAGAATGGGAGCCGCCTCTGATGCATTGATGGGCACGTCGCGCTGTTGGAAAAGAATGTCCGGATCAACCCAATCGGCATTGCCCGTGTTAGGAGCGGCGAACGGATCCACTACTTCGGCTTCCAAAGATGCTGTTGCTGTTTCGGCAACCGCTCCGGCGATGATTTCTGCTTGGATCAGCAAAGCTTGCTTGCGAGCATCAATTAGCCCCTGCCGAAACTGACTGAGGTAGAGAACACCCGCCACAAGAACAAGCAGCGCAACAACCTGAAAGACCGCAATGCGACGCGTCAGACTGGAAAACCGGTTGCCCGCAATGATGCCCCGCACAGCCCATTTGAGCCCGTCCGCAAACATGCGGGTCCCGGCTCGCATTCTTTTTCCAACGAGCAAAAAGGCCGCCCAGCACTGTTTCAGGAACCTGATCAGAATGCCGGGTCTTTCTGGTTGTCCGTCGGACCGTTCCTGCGCACGCCTCATGTCAGCAAATTTCCGACATACGTCTGGCCAATATTGATGACACCCGCCAAGACCTAATCTTCCTTATAGCGGTATCCAACACCGTAGAGTGTTTCGATGGCATCGAAATCATCATCCACTTGTTTGAACTTTTTTCTCAGTCGCTTGATGTGACTGTCGATGGTGCGGTCGTCCACATATACCTGATCGTCATAGGCCGCATCCATCAACTGGTCACGGCTCTTTACATATCCAGGGCGTTGGGCAAGCGCCTGCAGGATGAGAAATTCCGTCACGGTCAGCGTCACGGGCTCCCCACTCCAGCGGCACAAATGCCGGTCTGGATCGAGAACCAGATTGCCGCGCTCCATATGGTCGCCCTTATTGGCCGCGGTGACAGGTTCGGCGCGCGCCTGTGAGCGGCGCAACACGGCCTTCACCCGTTCCACCAGCAGACGCTGAGAGAAGGGTTTTTTGATGTAATCGTCTGCGCCCATTTTGAGCCCAAACATTTCATCGATCTCTTCATCTTTGGAGGTCAGGAAAATGACCGGCATTTCCGACTTCTGGCGCAATCGGCGCAGCAGTTCGAGCCCATCCATACGCGGCATTTTGATGTCAAAGACAGCAACGTCCGGCGGATTTGCGGCGAGCCCCGACAAGGCCGAAGCACCGTCTGTATAGGTGTGGACGTGAAACCCTTCAGCTTCAAATGCCATGGTTACCGAGGTCAGGATGTTCCTGTCATCATCAACAAGTGCAATGGTCGGCATTAGCCCTCAATCCTTCATGTGCCTGAATAACCGGCTGCGGTGTTTCTACACCTCAATTGTCTACCGCTGATAGATCGTCATTTGGTCCGAATTATGACGCCAGCCCCGGCACTTGGCTATAGGCGGACCACTTGCGTGCTCCCAATTCAACACTGTGGTACCACTGGGGTGCCAAAGAGGCACCATCTGGTACCCAAAACCAACAAAACAGGGTGCTAACGGATTTCTAGGGGAAATGACATGAAACGCATCGGTCTCATACTTGTCAGCCTTGTCGGGCTGCTTCTCGTCGTCGCTGTCGTGCGCACGCTCACCATCGCCGCGCCGGATATTCCGTCAGCCGCCATAGACGATCAGATCGATATCGATGTGCTTAGCGTTGCTAACCGTCTGGGAGAGGCCATCCGTTTTGAGACCATCTCCACCCAAACGAACCGGGAGGCCAACCGGGGACCCTTTGTTGCCTTCGCTAAGTGGATGGAAACAACCTATCCGGCCCTTCACGCTGTCGCGTCCCGGGAAGTCATTGGCGGATATTCTCTGTTTTACACGTGGCCGGGTTCTGACCCGACACTTGAGCCTATCTTGCTGATGTCGCACATGGACGTGGTGCCCATCGCGCCGGGTACCGAGCAGACTTGGGAGGAAGCTCCCTTCTCCGGCAAGGTTGCCGATGGCTATATCTGGGGACGTGGCACGATTGACACCAAAGCCTCGCTTGTCGCCATTCTTGAAGGTGCTGAATATCTGGCCGCGCGCGGCTACAGCCCGAGAAGGACCGTTCATTTTGCTTTCGGCCATGACGAAGAAGTGGGTGGCCCGCTGGGGAATGTAAAAATTGCCGAGATGTTGAAGGCACGCGGGGTCCGCCTGCATTGGGTTGCAGATGAAGGCGGCGTTATCGCCGACGGCCTGGTCCCAGGTGTCAATGACCGGACGGTCGCCTTGGTGGGCGTTGCAGAGAAAGGGTACGTCACACTCGACCTCACAGCAGCAGCACAAGGTGGCCATTCTTCCATGCCACCGAGTGACACAGCCATCGGACGACTGGCGCGCGGCATTGATCGGTTGCAGAACACGCCATTTGACGGCGCGGTTGAAGGTCCCGTTGCCTTGATGCTGGATGCCATCGCACCCGCCACACCATTTGTGCAGCGTCTGGCTCTGACAAACCGTTGGCTGTTCAACCCCATTCTCACGCCTACGTTGCTTGGCAGCCCAACCACCGCCGCGATGATGCGCACGACCATTGCACCGACGATGATCGAGGCGGGCGTTAAAGAAAATGTGCTGCCCGCTTCAGCCAGCGCCAAGGTCAATCTTCGCATTCATCCGCGCGATACGGTTGAAAGCATCGTGGCGCATGTTAAGGCCGCCATTGATGATGAGATGATCGAGGTGACTGTCTTTAATCCGGGCCGTGAAGCGAGCGTGATCTCTCCAACCACCTCTGAAGGCTTCCAGATTATTTCCCGGACCATCCAGGATACGTTCCCGGGCGCTCTCATTGCTCCCAACCTAGTAGTAGGTGGTACCGATGCACGCCACTACGAAATTGTCTCTGACAATATCTACCGCTTCATCCCCATTGTTCTGGGACCGGAAGATACAGCGCGCTTTCACGGCGACAATGAACGCACCTCTGTTGAGGGCATGGGACAAGCGGTTCGCTACTATGTCCGTCTGATTGAACGCGGCAGTGAATAATCTTGTCGCTCATTGCCCACGCACAAAAATGCCCGGCAAGTTGCCGGGCATTTTCAATTGGTAGGCGGGTGCTGTCTCCTACGACCGCTTGATCGGTCTCTTGGAGACAATCGCAAACCGGGTGATCTGACCGACCGTCGACAGAAATACCGCGACGGCAATGCCAACCTGTAGTCCCACGGCACCCAGTTCATAATGGAAAGCCGCCGTCCATGCGACGGGAACCCCCACGCACCAGAACGCAATAATGTGCATGAACATCGGCACCCAGACATCGCCCATGCCCCTGAGCGCGCCCATCACCACATTCATCATGCCATCGGCCACGATAAATATGCCCGCTGCAAAAAGCGTCCACTCGGCGATTTCAAGAACAGGAACTTCGTTCACGTAAAGGGACGCAATACCGTAAGGCACCACAAGCATCGCCAGCCCCGGCCCGGCGAGAAAGAGTGCCACCAGTCCCAGGCCGACCCAGCCCGCCATGCGGATGCCCGACTGGTCGCCCCGGCCCACCGCGTTTCCCACACGGACAGCGGTGGCCGCCGCCATGCCAATGGAAGTCATGACCAAAAGGGCAACCACGTTGTTGGTGATCTGGTGAGCGGCCAGGGCGGTCGGGCTTATCAGGCCCGCCATGAACACGAGCGAAGCGAAGGCTGCGGATTCAAGCCCATAAGCCATCCCCGTTGCCGCCCCCAGGCGTCGCATCTTCTTGCCCAGGTCACCTCCCATGTGAATGACTTCGTTGAAAACGTCGCGTGCCGATGCATGGATCCCGAAGCGGTCATCTCCCAGCCTGAAAGGCAGGCTTACGATGTAGGTGATCATGGAAATGGCGGCGACCCAACGCACGGCTGAGGTTGCGATCACCACGCCGTCCGCCCCCATCGCCAAGCCTGTCCCGAACCAACCAAAGATCAACATGCCGTTCAACAACAGATTGAGCACATTAACGCACAGCATAATGATCATGCCGACGCGAGGTCGTTGAATGCTCTCAACAAAATAGCTCGATGCCACATAGAGGAGCATTGCGGGCATGCCCCAGCCAAAGTGGAGCGAGGTACGTCCCCCTCCTTCTGCCAGCGACGGTGACTGACCAAACAGGAGCAACAGATCTTCGCCAGCAAGACAGACGGCCCCAAACACCACACCCAATGCCAGCCCGTGATACGTGCCATTGCGCCAGGCCCTGCCGCAGGTTTTGAAATCATCCGCCCCATAGGCCTGCGACGACAGGATCATTGTTCCCTGCAGCAAGCCGATGCAGACAAGCATAATGACCCCCTGGATCGCCATGCCGAGACCCAGGAACGCCAATTCTTCGCCGCCGACCTGCCCGATCATCACCGTGTCGACGGTAAAGAGCACCAGAATGCCCGCACGGNCGACAATGACGGGGCCCGCAAGCGACAGCGTGCGTTTAATGTGCTCACGCAAACTCATCACGGGTGGAAGAGAGGGGTCAGGCGATGTCGTATCAGGCGGATTGGTCATGAATTTGGTTCGCACAGTCGGACAAAAAAAGACCGCCCCGAAGCAGTGCGGTCAAACAGGCTTACCCGCATTTCCAGCGGATAATTTCGGGGACTATATAGCGGCTTGCKATTAACGCAGAGAATAAAGTCCGTGGTATGTGAGGAGAGCCATTGCAGGAAAGTCGCATCGCAAATGAACAAGACCCCGATCACCATTCCGGCACTCACCACCGAACGGCTCTCGATGGTTCCTCTTGCCCTGACGCATTCCCGGCTGATGTTCGACCTGTGGTCTCACCCTGACGTCTGTCGATATTCCGGTGTCGTRTCCGACTATGAMGGCAACCARYTGCCGATGCCCGCCRCCACAGTTGCTGTCAGCGACAAGATTATCGACTTCTGGCAGCGGGCCTGCGCGGACGGTTGGGGGTTCCGCTGGGCCATACTGGAGCGTGAGACCCATACGCCTATTGGCATTGTGGGGTTCAACGCCTTGGGATCCACCTCTGAAATCGCCTACCACCTACATCCCACTCACTGGGGAAAGGGCTTCATGTTTGAAGCAAACGAGGCGGCAATAGATTGGCTTCTAGCCCAGGGAAACTGCACTGAACTGGAGGCATTTGTTGATCCTGATAACAAGGGTTCGATCCGTCTGGCGGAGCGGCTAGGACTTTCCACGACAAGCACCCTTTCTGAGGATGAGCCCCGATACTGCAGAAACTCTGTGAGTGCGCGCCGGTATTTCCGGAAATTCTAGCGGCCCGGCCTAAAAAGGCACTCCGTGGGTGTCCGTTAACCCTGTTTGGGGAAGCGTTCTCCAAGCCAAAAACCAGAGGGCGGCACCCCCAACAAAAGCTCCCAAAAACCCCCTAAATCCTATTGCAGAAGCGGGACCGCCTCACTATGGTGGCGCCCAATTGAGAAGCTTTCGCACAGGGTTAGCCCACACTTTAAAAAGTGGACGCCCGGCCCGGCTAGACCGGCTTTTTGGCCGTTTTCTGGACTTTTTCGCGAAATCCCTCTCATTAGATAGGACAGTTTGGGAAATCGGACCGGGGAGACCTCCCCGCACTATTCGATTTCCCCATCATAATCGGTCAGACTAAATGACCGGACAGGCGAGACGCGAAGGAGATCGGGCGTGAAACAGACGGGTCGGCACATCAGCAAAAACGGTTTGGAAAATCAGGGACTTAAAAACCTGACCGCCGTGCATTGGAATTACAAACCAGCGGCACTTTATGAAATTGCCCTGAAGCGTGGCGAGGGTGAATTATCCTCCAACGGCGCTATGGTTTGCCGTACCGGGGAACATACCGGTCGCTCTGCCAAGGATAAGTTCGTCGTCAAAGACGACACCACCAAAGACACCGTCTGGTGGGACAATGCCAAAGCCATGACGCCGGAACAGTTCGACCTGCTTCATGCAGACATGCTGAAACATGCCGAAGGCAAAGAACTTTTTGTTCAAGACCTGTTTGGCGGCGCTGATCCGGTTCACCGGCTTCCGACCCGGGTTATCACAGAGCTCTGCTGGCACTCGCTGTTCATCCAGAACCTGTTGATCGAGCCTACTCCCGAAGAACTGGATAATTTTGATCCAAAATTCACCATCATCAACCTGCCGAGTTTCAAAGCTGATCCTGCAAAATATGGATGCCGCACAGAGACGGTGATCGCTTGTAACTTCACAAAGCGGATCGTTCTTATTGCTGGCACGTCCTATGCCGGTGAAACCAAGAAGTCGGTCTTCTCTATGCTCAACTATGAGCTGCCCGGCAAAAGCGTCATGACGATGCATTGCTCTATCAATGTCGGTGACGACGATGATGCAGCGATCTTCTTCGGCCTATCAGGAACAGGCAAGACCACCTTGTCGGCGGTTGCCTCCCGCACACTAGTTGGCGATGACGAGCACGGTTGGTCTGAAAGTGGCGTCTTCAACTTTGAAGGTGGCTGCTACGCCAAGATGATTGATTTGTCTGCCAAAGCAGAACCTGAAATCTACGCGACAACGCAGCGGTTCGGCACCGTGCTTGAAAATGTCGTGATGGACCCGGATACCCGTGAGATCGATTTCAGCGACAAATCACTGACGGAGAACACACGGGGCGCTTATCCCCTCTCCTTCATCCCCAACGCCTCTGAAACTGGGCGTGCTGGACACCCTAAGAACATCATCATGCTGACCGCCGATGCGTTTGGCGTGCTGCCTCCGATTTCGAAGCTGACGCCGTCACAGGCGATGTATCACTTCCTGTCTGGCTACACCGCAAAGGTTGCTGGCACAGAAAAGGGCGTGACCGAGCCAGAAGCCACTTTCTCTACCTGTTTTGGTGGTCCGTTCATGTCGCGGCACCCAAGCGTGTATGGCAATCTGCTGCGCGACTTGATCGCCACTCATAACGTCGATTGCTGGCTCGTGAACACGGGTTGGACGGGCGGCGCTTACGGTACAGGCAATCGTATGCCGATCAAGGAAACACGCGCCCTACTGGCCGCAGCGCTCGACGGTAGCCTTTCCAATGTTGAGTTCCGCACAGACCCGAACTTCGGCTTTGAAGTCCCTGTGGCTTTGGCTGGCGTTGATGTCTCTATCCTCAACCCACGCGACACATGGGCAGACAAGCAAGCCTATGACGTGCAGGCCAAGAAGCTGGTTGCCATGTTCATTGAAAACTTCAAAATCTATGAAGCCCATGTGGACCCGGACGTGCGCGACGCCGCCCCAACCGTTGTTCAGGCTGCTGAATAGATCTGAGCTCTTCATCTGAATGCAAAAGGCCGGGCTTTGAGCCCGGCCTTTTTTTGTCCGCCCCGGGCCTTTTGTGTGCCGGTGAGACGGCAGAAAAATGGCGGTCCCGGATGAGGCCGGGACCGCCAATCAACATTGATCTGTTTTTTAGCTTGGTCGAACAACTTGAGGGATGCCGACGGCCGTAGGGGATCAACAGTTGATGTCGCACCGTTGCCAGCTAACGAAAGCCTTTGCAGTGCGGCTTCCCTGGCCCAGATAGGGCCAGGGAATTCTTGGTTCAGAACGAGTAGCTCAGATTGACTGAAACAAAGTCCTGATCGCCTGTGTTGTTGTACTTCTCATTGCCAAATCCGTTGACATAAGAAATACCACCACG
>NVWR01000012.1 GCA_002746275.1 Rhodobiaceae bacterium
GCGCTCAGGGCTCCACCGGCTTCCCAAACCTGAACGATGATGATTGGATCTGGGGCGGCAAGCTCGAAGATATCCATCTCACAATCCAGCACGGCATCCGGTGGGACGCCGACGATGACAGCCGTTTCAATGAGATGCCCCGTTTTCTGGCAGATGAAATCCTGGAACCCGCTCAGGTGAGCGACATTACCGATTTCGTGCTCGCCATTTCTAGCCAGCAGGAAATGACCGAAGCCGCCACCCGAGGGGCCGGTCTGTTCGCCGCCGAGTGCTCGAGCTGTCATATGGATGACGGCGCTGGCAATAAAGAACTCGGCGCTCCAAACCTCACCGACACGCTCTGGCTCTATGGAGGCAGCCGCGCTGCTGTCTATGAAACCATCGCAAACGCACGCGCTGGCCAAATGCCTTCATGGGGCGCACGCCTCGACCCGGTAACCGTAAAACAATTGGCGCTTTACGTTCATTCACTGGGCGGCGGCGAATAACAATTTGGCGTGCTTTTTCGACGCCGAAAGAGCACACCAACAAAGGTGGTCGACATAAATCTCACGGGCAGATTGCCGCAGGGACCCTTCGTCACGGCGAAAAAATATCGGCCATTTTGTAACTAAAGAGTCAGATATTCCCTGGAGGATAGAGGTTCCCAAGTCGCTTCTGTGGGAGGAAAAGCGACGACCGGGATAACATCCACGCAAACGTGGATAACCATGAGGCAGAGATGACCACCGACGCCGCGAACACCCCACAGGGCCTATCCTCGCTGATCGGCGAGGCAGAGCGGCTTGCAAATCCGCATGGGGCGGAGGGTGAAACACCGACGGCCGTCAATGCAGAAAAAAACCGCTCCCTCTATGCGAGCCGCATAAAAATTTATCCCAAGCTTGTTCATGGTCGCTACCGGCTCATCAAATGGATCGTGATGGCGGTAAGTCTGACAATCTATTATGTCACCCCGTGGATCAGATGGGACCGCGGCCCCCTTGCCCCAGATCAGGCCGTCCTTCTCGACTTCCCGCATCGCCGTTTCTATTTTTTCTGGATCGAAATCTGGCCGCAGGAAATCTACTACCTCACCGGCCTGCTGATCCTGGCATCCATCGCCCTCTTTCTCGTTACTTCGGTCGCCGGGCGTGTCTGGTGCGGCTACGCCTGCCCACAAACCGTCTGGACAGACCTGTTCATCTACATCGAACGTTTTTTTGAAGGAGACCGCGCGGCCCGCATTCGGCTGGATGCGAAGCCGTTCTCCTTGGGAAAATTTTCCCGCAAGCTCGCAAAACATGCGAGCTGGCTTGTGGTGGCCATTGTTACCGGCGGTGCCTGGGTTTTCTACTTTGATGATGCACCACGACTGGCAGCAGATCTTGTTACCTTCTCAGCGCCCACTGTCGCCTATCTGTTTATCGGCCTATTCGCCACCACAACCTATGTGTTTGGCGGCCTCGCTCGCGAACAGGTCTGCACCTACATGTGCCCCTGGCCTCGCATTCAAGGCGCCATGTTTGACGATGACTCGCTGCTCGTAACCTACAAGTATGATCGGGGCGACCCTCGCGGCTCCCACAAAAAGGGAACCACCTGGGATGGGCGTGGCGACTGTATCGATTGCGGACAGTGCGTCGCCGTCTGCCCCATGGGCATCGACATTCGCGACGGCATGCAAATGGAGTGCATTCACTGCGCGCTCTGTATTGATGCGTGCGATGAGATCATGGACAGGGTTGGTCGCCCGCGCGCGCTCATCGGCTATGACACGCCTGCAAACATGGACCGTCGCTTGGCCGGCGAAGAAGAGAAGATCAATATTCTCCGGCCCCGCACGATCATTTACATCGCCCTTTTGTTCCTCGTCAGCGGGATAATGGCGTTTTCGCTGACGACGCGCAGCGCCATCGACCTGAATATCCTGCGGGATCGCAATCCCCTGTTTGTTCAATTGTCTGACGGCAGCATTCGCAATGGCTACATGGTCAAGATCATCAACAAACTGCATATGGAGCAGGAATTCTCCGTCCGCATAGACGGTCTCGACGGTGCGTTCTTAACGCAGCACGGTGTGGAAGCGACCGGCAACTTTATCGCAACTGTTGCCCCCGACAGTCTGCAGAACATCAAAACCTTCGTTATTCTGCCCCATTCCGCCACCCACAATCTGGAGGGTGGTGATGCGGACATCCGTTTCACTGTTGAAAATATCAGCACTGGCGAACTTGCAATAAATGACACAAGCTTCCGAGGCCCCAGCCGATGAAGGAACCCAGGCAGACATGAGCCATCAAGAGAGTTTCTCCGGAGGTACAACCTCCAGACCCGGCACCACCACATCCAAAAAATTGACCGGACGTGGCTTTGCGATCCGCATTGGTGCCTTTTTTGGGTCTATTTTTCTCGCCAACGGCATCATGGTCTTTTATGCCCTCTCAACCTTTGACGGCGTAGAGACAGAAAACGCCTACAGCAGGGGGCGTGCCTACAATCATGTCCTGGAAGCAGAGGCGGCCCAGGCGGCCTTAGGCTGGCAGGTCGAAATCAACACCAGCCCGACTTACGACCAAACCGAAATCTTGCTCGACGTCACAGTGAGGGTGACAGATCGAGACAACAAAGCTGTCGCCCTGGCCCCCATCCCCCTGTCACTCCGGCGCCCCACCATGGAGGGGATAGATGCCAGCACCACGCTGACACCCCAGGGCAATGGCTTTTATGCGGGTACAATACGGCTCGCGAAGGCGGGTAACTGGCTGGCATGGTTCAGAGCGACCACCCCCGACGGGCGGTCTTTCGTGTATGAGGAACGTCTTTTCGTGCCGCGCCGTCCTGAAGAGCCCCACACCGACGGGCGTGGCTCATGACCCTGACCTCTGCTTTTGACACGCTTGATGCAGATCTCTTTGTCCGCGACGGAGCGGGCGAAGCGCATCTTGATCTGGTCGTCGAAGACATGCATTGCGCAGGGTGTATGCAAAAAATAGAGCGCGCATTGGGTAGTATTCCAGACGTGACGCGCGCGCGCTGTAACCTATCCACAAAACGTGTGGCCGTTTCCTGGAAGGGAAACAGCACCACCGGGGCTGCCATCATCACCAAACTGGATCAGACGGGTTTCACCGCCGTCCCGTTTGACTCCAAAATGGTAGCGGCAATCGATGCAACAGAAAGCACGCGGCTTTTGCGCGCTATGGGCGTCGCGGGCTTTGCAGCTGCAAACGTCATGCTCCTGTCGGTCTCCGTCTGGTCCGGGTTCGCGGGCGACATGGAACCTGAGACCCGTGGTTTTTTCCACTGGCTTTCCGCCCTTATCGCTCTGCCTGCCGTTGCCTACGCGGGACAACCCTTCTTCCGCTCCGCCTGGAAGGCTCTTCGCGCCACCTCCATGAACATGGACGTGCCGATCTCTCTGGCCGTTCTGCTTGCCTGCGCCATGAGCCTTGTCCAGACCATCCAGAATGCCGACCATGTCTATTTTGATGCGAGCATAAGTCTTCTCTTCTTCCTCCTTATTGGGCGGTACCTGGATGTTCAGACCCGCGCGAAGGCCTGCGCTGTTGCTCAAAACCTGCTGGCATTGCGGGCCATCGCCGCCACTCTGGTCGAAGCGGATGGCAGCACACGCTCGGTGCATGTCTCAGCCCTTGAACCCGGCATGATCATCGCCGTGGCCGCCGGGCAACGCCTCCCTGCAGACGGTGTCATCATCAACGGCACGAGCGACATCGACACCAGCCTGGTGACGGGAGAAAGCCTGCCCCTCACAGCAGGCCCCGACACGCAAGTATTTGCCGGCATGCTCAACCTCTCCGGTCCGCTCCGCATTCGCGTCACCGCGAAAGACGACGCCTCACTCCTGTCGGAAATTGTCCGGCTGATGGAGGCCGCAGAACAGGGCCGCGCAGGGTATGTTCGCCTGGCTGACAGGATCGCGCGCATCTATGCACCGGTAGTTCACATTCTTGCTGCAGGGACAGTCCTACTCTGGCTGCTCCTGGGAGCCGGGTGGCAACCAAGTGTCATGAACGCCATCGCGGTCCTGATCATCACCTGCCCTTGCGCCCTCGGACTTGCTGTCCCGGTTGTTCAAGTTGTTGCAAGTGGACGTCTGTTAAAGCTCGGCATTCTCGTCAAAACACCCGATGCCTTGGAGCGTCTCGCGGACATTGATGCGATTGTCTTCGACAAAACCGGCACCCTCACTCTCGGCAGGCCGGAATTGATCAATGGCGAAGATATTGCAGATGATCAGCTCGCCCTCGCCGCCGCCCTTGCCCGCGAAAGCCGCCACCCCTTGGCGCGCGCAGTTGTCAGCGCTGCAGATGCCAGAAGCCTGTCGGGCAACACAAATGTAGAAAGCGTTTCCGAGACACCCGGCTTCGGCCTGGAGACAAGCTATCAGGGAAGCACTATTCGCCTCGGCAATCGCCGTTGGACGGGAACAGAGGAAACAAGCGCGTCTCATGGTCCAGAACTTTGGTTACGAGTGGGCGATCAGGCACCATTGCTGTTCTGCTTCTCTGACCAGTTGCGCCCCGACGCGGCGGTAGTCCTCGCACATCTCACCCAAGACCACGATGTCACCATCCTGTCCGGCGACACTCAGGAAGCCACACGGTCTGTCGCAGAAAAACTTCATATTGATCATTGGGAGGCTGAAAAGACCCCCGCAGAAAAAATAGCGCTGATTGAGAAAATGCAGAATGAGGGACACACAGTCTTAATGGTGGGGGATGGTCTGAACGATGCACCCGCTCTCAAAGCCGCCCACGTGTCCATCTCCCCCGCCAGCGCCGCTGATATTTCCCAGACCGCCGCCGACTTTGTTTTCCAGAGCAAGGGTCTGGACGCCGTCGCGCAGGCAATCCAAATCGCGAAACAATCACGCAGGCTCATTTTGCAGAATTTCGGCATGGCGCTGGGCTATAATCTGATTGCGGTACCTCTTGCGATGGCAGGCTATGTCACACCGCTTATCGCCGCCATCGCCATGTCAGCCTCATCCCTGACAGTCACCCTGAACGCCCTGAGATTGGGAATGAAAGGCGACCCGAAAAAATGGACGCGCTGATCTTCCTGATACCCGTCGCACTCGGGCTTGGCCTGTTGGGGCTCGGCGCGTTTCTCTGGGCTCTCAAGTCCGGCCAGTATGACGACATGGAGGGGGCGGCAGAACGCATCCTGTTTGACGAAGACACGCCCTCCGACAACTAGGCCTTGATGGTGCCCCGATAGGCATGCCAGGTCGCATGACCAATGAGCGGAAACGCGATGATCATACCGACAAAGAATGTCGCCATGCCTGCAGCCATCACCAGTGCAATGATCCACGCCCACAACACCATCGGCCCGATATTTTCACGAACCGCCTTGATACTGGCCAGCATGGCACTGACCGCATCCATTTCGCGGGTCATCAGCATCGGCACCGACAAAGCGGAAATCGAAAACACGCCAAAGGCAAGCAGCGCCCCGACAACTGACCCCACAACCGTCAGTCCCAGCCCGTGGGCTGTAAAGATCATCGTTGGGAGAAAATCAACCAGCGGGGGAAAACCGTTAAGGCCGAAAAAGAGGGCAAACAACAGGCTCGCGATCCGCATCCAGAAAAGCATCGCCAGCATGAGGAGTATGCCGAGGAAAGCCAATTGGGCGGGCGACACCGTTTTTACAAATAGCACCCGGCCTAGCCGTACTTTCTCACCCGCTTCCAACTGACGGCTGGCCTCATAAAGCCCCACCGCGAGCATCGGCCCCACCAGCATAAAACCAGCACCGAGCGCCAAAACCAGCGAACTCCATTCCGCCACGAACAAGGCGGTGCTGAGGCCGAGCGAAACTGCGGAAAAAAGCAGCCCATAAGCCAGACTGACCGCTGGCATGGCCCACATGTCCCGCCAACCAGCAGCAATCCAGCGCCAGGGATCGTCGAGTGAAAGTCTCTTTATCTGTATTGATCCTCCCGGCTGCGGGCGTGGCCCGGCCGGATTCTCGGCGGCAAATGCCATATAGATTTCCTCCCCATCTGGCCTTTTCCCGAATCCTAAAGGGCGCCCCCGCCAACAGCAATGCCTTGTCAGGTGTCAGCGACAGCAGAATCGAAAGAAAGGCGCCAAAATCTCAGACCAAGTCTTTCAAAACCCTCAATGTCGCATAAGTGCGATGCGGCAAACTAACGCAGAACTTCGTCCAAAAGTGTCATTAGTCCCTCACCTTCATATTTTCATGTGTATTTTCAGTGGGTTAGAAATATTTCTTACTTACTAAATTGTTCGTAATTTATTTTGCATCGCACCATTTTTGAATTGACAATCTGTCACTTTAGAGAGAATATGGCACTTGAAAAGCCCGGCCGTACCTCCTCCCTCGGCTATAAGGCTTGATAGGCCGCTTGCACACCTCCTCCCCCCGTGTAAGCGGCCTTTTTCGTGCGCGCTCCCACGACAAAGCGGACGTCAACAAATGACGCCTCAAACAGCACTTTTTATCGTGTGATAAAGCAGATCTGCCTAGTTGCCGGAACCTTCGGCGTTACCCGCTGGCACGGCGGCTTCATTGGCATCACCTGATTGGGGAACCAGCCGGACCCGGCCCAGCTCAATGCCCCGCTTCGTATCAATGATGATGACTTCGGCAATGCCATCGCTACTGGTCACGATCGACAGCCGGTCTTCAATAAAACTGGTCCCCAAAAGAGCTGTTCCATGTGCGACCGGCACATCAACCGCGCCAAACTGGCCTCGCACAGAGACTTCGACCGGATCGGGGGAGCTCACCACCCGGTAAACGATGGTACTAAAGATGACAATGAAACCAATCAGCAGCAACACGCCCATCACAATGACGGAAGCGAGCAAAACAGGCCGGTCCTTCATCGCATCCATCTGTGAGGGAAGAGGCGTTTCCATGCTGTCCAAAGTTTCGCTATTATCCGGCATGACTTTTTCAATCCCCAAAGACGACAGTGAAGCGGGCGAAATTTGCCACGCATTAGTAACAACAGAAGCGGATGCAGGCCTTCGGCTTGACCGGTACCTGACCACAGCACTTGAGCACCTTCCCGAGCCACCAAGTCGCTCGCGGATCCGCACTCTGCTTGACGATGACCGCGTATCCACAGGGACATCCATCGCGGAGCGGACGATAAGCGAGGCGGCCTACCGGGTCAAACCGGGAGAGATGTACTGGGTCACCATGCCCGCCCCACAACCAGCAACGCCTCAGCCCGAAGACATCCCACTGGATATCATTTATGAGGATGCGCATCTTCTCATAGTTAATAAGCCGTCCGGCATGGTGGTCCACCCGGCACCCGGCACCCCCAACGGAACGCTGGTCAACGCGTTGCTTGCCTATTGCGGTCCCGACTTTACCGGCATTGGAGGGGAAATGCGCCCCGGCATTGTTCACCGTCTGGATAAGGAAACCAGCGGCGTCATGGTGGTTGCCAAAACCGAACCCGCCCTCAAAGGACTGCAGGATCAGTTTGCCAAACACGGCAAAGACGGACGGCTTGAGCGCGAGTACACCGCCTTCGTCTGGGGCAAACCCCATCCGACTAAAGGCACGGTCAACGCACCTGTTGCCCGCAGTCGCCACAACCGCCAGAAAATGGTCGTCACCCGCACGGCAGAGGCCCAGGGTGCCCGCGAAGCGGTCACCCATTACAAAACCGCCGCCAGCTTTGGTGCCCCGGAAATTCTGGTAACCCGGGTGACCTGTTACCTGGAAACAGGCCGGACCCACCAAATCCGGGTACACATGACCCATGTCCGCCATCCAGTCCTGGGAGACCCGGTTTACGGAACCGGACAGCGAACCCGCGCCTCAAAACTCTCATCCGAAGCTCGCACGGCCCTCGACGATCTGGGCCGCCAGGCTCTCCATGCCCACCTTTTGGGCTTCGAACACCCAGAAACCGGCGAAAAAGTGCGCTTTGAGAGCCCTTTGCCCCCAGATATGGCCAACCTTCTCAAAACATTAGAAGAGCTATAAAATCCTCGTGAGGTCCTTTTTTCAGCCGCAATCCCCTCCTATATGGGGAAGGCATAAGATGCTGTAACCACAGCACGTAAGGGGGTTCCGATGGCAAAAACGACGGCAAAGAAGACGACTAAATCGGCCGCGAAGTCGACAGCAAAACCGGCAGCAGCAAGCGCCAGAATGCCGGCTGTCACACCAGAACAGTCGCTCTCACGCTATCTTCAGGAAATCCGCAAGTTTCCGATGCTTGAGCCACAAGAAGAATACATGCTGGCCAAACGCTGGAAAGAACATGAGGACCCTGAGGCCGCTGAAAAAATGGTGACAAGCCATCTGCGCTTGGTGGCCAAGATCGCCATGGGCTATCGCGGTTATGGCCTGCCCACCGGCGAAGTGATTTCAGAAGGTAATGTCGGCCTGATGCAGGCCGTCAAACGCTTTGAACCGGAAAAAGGGTTTCGCCTCGCGACCTATGCCATGTGGTGGATCAGAGCCGCCATTCAGGAATACATCCTGCGCTCCTGGTCCCTCGTAAAAATGGGAACAACGGCTGCGCAGAAAAAGCTGTTTTTCAATCTGCGCAAAATCAAGGGCCAGCTTCAGGCCTTTGAAGAGGGCGATCTGAAGCCAGAGAACCTGACAACAATTGCAACCCGTCTTGGGGTCACAGAAAAAGAAGTGACCGACATGAACCGGCGCATGTCAGGCCCGGATAATTCGCTCAATGCCCCTATCCGCAATGCGGAAGCCGATGGCGGCGAGTGGCAGGACTGGTTGGTGGACGACAGCACCGATCAGGAGGTCGAGCTGGGTGACCGCGAAGAGCTCACCTTGCGTCGCGACATGCTGCACACTGCCATGCAGACATTGAACGAACGCGAGATGCACATCCTGACCGAGCGGCGCCTGAAGGACAATCCGTCCACGCTGGAAGAGCTGAGCAAGGTATATAGCATCAGTCGGGAACGTGTCCGCCAGATCGAAGTGCGCGCCTTTGAAAAACTGCAAAAGGCCATGCGCGAAGCAATGTCTGAGCAGGCCGCAGAGAGACGCGCAGCACGGGATGAAGTGCTGAATTAGCGCATCCAAACAAATTCACAGACAGAGAGAAGCCCGTGACATTAAACTGTGTTGCGGGCTTTTATCTTGATCCGAGCTTTTGCCCAGACTAACGGGAGAGGAAAAAATTTATGGCGATACTGATAACCGGCGGCACCAAAGGCATTGGCCATGCCATTGCAAAACGTCTTGCTACTGCAAAAAATCTCTCCCAAAAAGGAGAGAACATCTTTCTCATCTATCGCAGTGACAATACAGCGGCGCTCGATGCCAAGAGCACGCTGGAGGCACAAGGCGCCACTGTCCATCTCGTCAAAGCCGATGTGGGCACGATCGAAGGCGCTCAGGCAATCCACAACGCCGTTGCCGCAAACGGTGCCACACTTACCGGCATTGTTCACGCCGCCGCCATGATTTATCCGACAAACCTGCTTGAGGCAGACCTTACAAAATTCAAACAGGCGGTAGAGACCAACGGCCTCTCGCTTCTTTACCTCGTGCAAAAACTACTGCCCACCATGGATCGCGGCACCAGCATTGTTTTCATATCCAGCATGGGCGCGCGCATTCCCTCCCCCTTCTATGGCGCCCTCGGGGTTGGTAAGGCTGTGGCTGAAACCATCCTGCGCTACCTCGTCACAGAGCTTGCGCCCAAAGGCATTCGCATCAATGCGGTGGCTCCAGGACTGGTGGAGACCAGCTCCGTCGCCAACATGGTCGGCAGTGAAGAAGCCGCACAACGCGTGTTCGAAAAAGCCGCCAAGACCAACCCATCAGGCCGCCTGTCCAAAGACAGTGACTACGCTTCCCTTGTCGAATATCTGCTGACGCCCGATGCCGAATTCATTCAAGGCCAGGTGATCGCCGCGACCGGAGGCGTCGGCGTGATTGGGTAGCCCCCACACTTGCAGTTGCTAGATTACGTTGCTCCAACACCCGTTCCTATGGGGCAGCTGACGCCCGTACCGCCAAGTCCACAATAGCCACCGGGCACCTTGGCCAGGTATTGCTGGTGGTAATCTTCTGCGTAGAAAAACTCAGGTGCGTCCAGAACTTCCGTCGTGATGGGGGCGAACCCCCCAGCGGTAAGTTTTTCCTCAAACATTTTCTTGGACGCATCAGCTGCGGCGCGTTGCGCAGGCGAAAACGTATAAATGCCAGAGCGATATTGTGTGCCGACATCACCACCCTGACGCATGCCCTGGGTTGGGTCGTGCGCTTCCCAGAAAACCTTGAGCAATGCCTCGTAGGAAATCTTGGTGGGATCAAAGGTCACCAGCACCACTTCATTGTGGCCCGTGCCCCCGCTGCACACTTCCTCGTATGTCGGGTTCGGCGTGAAGCCTGCAGCATATCCGACAGCGGTGAGATCAATCTCGGGCAGCTCCCAGAATTTCCGTTCTGCGCCCCAGAAGCAGCCAAGCCCAAACATGGCCAATTCCTGGCCCGGTGCCAGCGGCGCTTTCAGCGGACGATCAAAAACAAAGTGCATTTCGGCGGTCGGAATGGCGAAGTCCCGACCCGGCAGCGCGTTGCCTGGCTCAGGCAGCACGGCCTTTTTGCGTAATCCCAACATCCAAAACCCTCCTGTTCACATCCACGCGTATCGTGCGCCCATTTTGAAGGATTTGGGGGCGACTGCCTAGCTGCGCAAGCGACGACCCATCAAAACTTCTTGCATTATCGAGGGCAGCCTCATAAAAAGTGAATATGATTTACATTTTTTCCCAAAGCGGCGAGCATTCCGCCATCGTCACTCTGAACCGATCCCGTAAAATGCGGGAAATTCTAGGCGTGGCTTTGGATCTTGCCTGCGACGGGGGTCTCGATAATCTGACCCTGCACCGCCTGGCGGGCCGGATGAAGCGCTCGGTCGCAGCCGTCTACCGCTATTTCCCTTCCCGGGAAGCTGTAATTTCAGAGCTTCAGCGTCTCATCGCCACCCACATCAATCTGATTGCCAACGACGCCCAAGCGCGCGTCGCGACGTGGGCGAGTAAGCAAGATGATTTGAACCCGGGCGACAGGGCGCTGGCCGCCATCCTAGCCCGCACCCTGGCCTACGGCATTTATGCAGAGGCAACACCCGACGAGCTGGGCATGGTCACCCGCTACCTGTCGACACCTGACAAAATGCTGCCCGAGCGCGACGCGACCCATGTGTTTGAAATTGTCAGCGATAGCCTTGATGACCTGACAGCCGCGATTGCACACGCCCAAACACACAAAATGCTGACACCCGCTGATCCCCACGACCGCGCCGTGATGTTGTGGGCAGCCCTTCAAGGGTCCATCGATGTGCTGAGAGTTGTCCAACGCGGTGGTCGCTCTCCTCACACAAACCTGACCCGTCACATGATCGAAACATTGATGGTGGGTTGGGGGGCAGACCACGCCACGCTCACGCATCTGACCAAAACCATCATTGACCACGACCTGGCGCGGGTCGAGCGCACCACCCGAGATCTGTTGAGTGATGAAGACCCATTGACCGACACAGACCACGAGAACACGGCCCGCACGGGCACGGAGGAGAAAACACCATGAGCACCACACATGACATGATTATTCGCGGCGGCACGATTGTCGACGGTACCGGCGCCCCCTCATTCACAGGCGACATCGCCATCGACAATGGCATCATCACCGCTGTTGGAAAAATTGAGGGCACAGCCACCGAGGAAATGGATGCCAAAGGCCTGCTGGTCACCCCAGGATTTGTCGACATCCACACCCACTATGACGCGCAAGCCACCTGGGACCCGTTCCTCACGCCTTCCTCGCTCCACGGCGTCACCACCGCCGTAATGGGAAATTGCGGCGTCGGTTTCGCTCCTGTGAAACCAGAAGCACGCAGCCAGCTGATCGACCTCATGGAAGCCGTGGAAGACATTCCGGGTGCGGCCATGCACGAAGGCATCAAGTGGGAGTGGGAAAGTTTTCCGGAATTCATGGATGCGATTTCCAAGCGCTCCTACGCCATGGACATTGGCGCGCAGGTTCCTCACTGCTCGCTCCGTGTGTACGTCATGGGTCAGCGCGGCGTCGACAATGAGCCCGCAACCCAGGACGACATCAAACAGATGCACGACCTCACCCTGGAAGGCATGCAGTCGGGCGCCCTTGGCTTCTCCACATCCAGAACAGATCTGCACAACACGCTGGACGGAGACCCTATTCCCGGCACGCTGGCCGCCAATGACGAACTGGACGGCATCGCAGACGCGTTGAAGGAACATGGGTCTGGCGTGTTTCAGATCGCCGCCACCCACCGTGACATGGACCAGGAATTTATCTGGATGCGTGACATGGCCAAGCGCACAGGCCGCATGGTGACGTTCAACCTGCAACAAATTGACGAGTACCCAGACCTCTACAAGAAAATGCTGGGGCTTTTGGATGAAGCTCGCGCAGAAGGCATCACCAACATTCGCGGCCAGCATTCTGGTCGCCCGGTGGGGCTTCTCATGGGTTGGCAGTCCTCCGCCCACCCGTTCCTCGGTTTCCCCGAATATGCCGAATACAACGTCATGTCATTTGACGAGCGCATGGAAAAACTGAAAGACCCCGCCGTCAAAGCGAAAATCATCGCAGGCAAAAACATTGAGGGCCTGGGGGACTTCGGAAATTTCGTCACCACCAGCTTCCACAAAATGTATCCCATGGGAGACGATGATAACTACGAGCCAAAGCCAGAGGACAGCATCGCCGCCATTGCGGAAAGAAAAGGCGTCACACCGCAAGAAGCCGCCTATGACGCCATGCTTGAGAATGACGGCAAGGCCCTGCTCTATTTCCCGCTCTTCGGCTATTCCACAAATGATCTTTCAGCCATTGAGGAAACATTGAGGCATCCGCAAACCGGCCTCAGCCTTGCCGATGGGGGTGCCCATGTCGGGGCCATCTGCGACGGCGGCACCCCCACCTTCATGCTCACTCACTGGACGCGGGATCGCACGCGGGGACCCAAATTCCCCATTGAAGAGATTGTGCGCATCCAAACCAAGGACACAGCTGAGCAATATGGCCTGTTTGATCGCGGCGTCTTGAAGCCCGGCATGCGGGCCGACATCAACGTGATCGACTATGACAGGCTCGCCATGCAGCAGCCCGAGATGGTGTTCGATCTGCCAGCCAATGGCCGCCGCCTGTTGCAGAAGGCAACCGGCTACAAGGCAACCATCGTAAAAGGCGTGACAGTCCTGCGCGATGGTGAGGCAACCGGCGAGCTCCCCGGCAAACTCATCCGGGGTGCCCAGTCCGCTCCCAAAGCCGCATAAAGCCCAAGCACACACTTTGGGGCGCTGCTTTCGGTGGCGCCCTTCGCTTTTCTTCCCAACAAAGGGGCCTCCCTTGTCAGACCTGATGACACTGTTTGCCGATGCCACACTGCCCTGGACCGAAATGGGCTTTGCCGCCGCCGCCATTTTTTTTGCGGGCGCACTCCGGGCCTTCGCAGGCTTCGGCTTTGCGCTTGCGGGTGTGCCACTGCTTGCTCTCACCGTTGGTCCCGCAGCGGCCGTCCCCATGATCCTGCTGCTTGAAATTCTGAGCGGCCTGCAAATGCTCCCCGTCGTGCGCAAGGCGGCGGACTGGCGCTCCATCTGGCTGATCCTGCCTGCGGCCATTGTCGCAGCACCCTTCGGCGTCTACCTGCTGGATGTCCTCTCAGCCGACGCGCTGCGCATTCTGATCGCCTTGACCCTTCTGGGAGCTGTCATCCTGATGGCAAGTGGCGTCAAATTCCCGGCGAAAATCCCCGTGCCTGTGACACTTGGCATTGGTGCCGCATCTGGCCTGCTCGCGGGCAGCACGGCGATGGCGGGACCACCCGTCCTGCTCTATTTCCTCGGGCGCGCCGATACGCCCAATGCGGCGCGCGCTTCCATGTTCATGTATTTTTCACTGACCGGCGCCACAACCCTGGCGGTGGGTTTCTTCTCCGGCGTCGTCGCAAGCGAGACCCTGATCCTGGCCCTCATGCTTGCACCAGCCCTCTTCCTCGCCAACCTGGCAGGCCACGGCCTCTTCCACGCCGTCGGCGACAAGCACTACCGTCCCATCGCCCTCACGCTACTGACAATTATTGCTCTGGCAACACTTTGGGGAGCGATAGGCTTGTAGAAAGGCGGGGTTTTGCCCCGCCTCCCCGTCACGCAACGGCATCAAGGCGAAGTTCGCCCTCATGTAGAAAACAGGTTTTTGTAAATAGGCTTAAGTCGAGCGGGTTTGGAAGCCGGACATCCGATATTTGCGGAAGCCGATCTTTTTCATGCTCAAACGAACGGTCGATCTGGGAAATAAGAACAATAATCACCCCAGATGTGCGCGCGAAATCCTTCAGCGCCTGCACCTGAACAATCAGCTCAGGGTTCTGACGTTTCTGATCCAAAAGTTGCAGGTAGTCGATCACCGCAACGTCGCCCCTCGAAGCCGCCTTCATCCGCTCGATGACATGGTCTGCACAAATTTTATCAGACGTATCGATAGAAAATGAATTGCCCAAGCTTTTCGGTTCTGCGCCCAGCGATGCGAGACGGCTCAGCACTTCATCTTCTGTATATTCGAGTGTGAAGAAAAATCCTCGGCGGCCTTTCCCGGCAGCTTTGATCACAAGTTCGAGTGCCAGAAGCGTTTTGCCCTGGCCCGGACGCGCACCGAGCAGCACCAGATCACCGGGTGTGAGTTCCGCCAGAATACTATCCATCGGACGGGATGCAACGGCGGCGAGAAGGCTCCAACTTCGGAAACCTTCTTGCTGTGCAACCTGATCAAGCGCCTCGTGTAAGGGAATTTTTTTGTCGCGGGCGAGCAATTTCGCCTGACGTTTCAAACGGAAAATAGGGACAGAAAATCTCATATGAAAAGCTCCTCTTGCGAGCAATCTTCGCAGTCCCCCCTTGTGCGTATGCCCGAAAAGAATGGCTTAGATGAGATAGACGCCCCGCATGTCAGATGCTTCCCAGATGGAGGGAGGAGGCCCGGGCCGGGCCTGTGCGGCAAAGCCTACTGGCTCGCGCAGATCGATGCAAGAGACCTAATCGTGTACGGGGGGATAGCAGGTCAGGCCCATTGCCCCCACACTGCTAACTGTGATTGCGCTCGCCACACTTTGGAGAGCTCTGGTCGCTTAGGAGAACCCAAGAACTGGCTTAGCAGAAACAATTCTGCCCGATTGTCATGCTCGGGCTTAACCCGAGAATCCACGAACTATGGGAAACTGTTTGGACCCTCGGATCAAGTCCGAGGGCGACAGTTTGAGAGAGCTTAACTCTCACCCAACGCCTTGTTTGAGCGTTTGAGCGCACTAAGCAAATCCGAGACATCACCTTGACCGGCCTGAACCGAAAAATCGCTCGGATCGGCCCCAATTTGTTTTCCAACAGTGTCACAATATTTCTGAAGATCAGAAAAAAATCGGCTTACTTCCTCAGGTGTGTGCACGCCGATTGGATTCCCATCTAATCGGGTTGCTTTATCCGAATGCGCAATCAACTTGTTCCGAACGGAAACAATAAGATTTCGGTATTGCATAAGCTTCTTGGAGATAGAACAAATCTCTGGACTCATTAGTTTATTTTTCTTCAGCTCAGCATTCAGATGCGCGACTGTCAAATTGTCACGCGTTATACCCTGCACCTTAGACGTCGCCGGATCAGTCAATTTAGCGATCTGCAAAATGATATACTCAACAAGTATATTGCTGAGGTTATAAAAAAACACTTCGGCAGAAGCTCTCAAGAGGCCATCGTTTTCCGAGCCAGATTCATACAGAGAATGATACATGTTGTAACAATGGCGAAGCCACATAGCGTCTTGTCGAAATGCAACAAATGATGTCTTAAGTTCCAACAAACTACTGCTCCCCTCAAAAAAAGGCAGAGACATGCCCCGCCTCCATTTCTCGTTGATGATCGAGTGCCTACACTCCACCTAACGCCTTATTCGAGCGTTTCAGCTCATCCACCTCGTCCTCATCCACATAGAGCTTGGCGCCGGAATTATTAAACGCGTCGGACATCTCCACCATGCCGCTTTCGGCATACTCGCGCACTTCCTGCGTGATCTTCATGGAGCAGAATTTGGGTCCGCACATGGAGCAGAAATGCGCCACCTTGTGGGCTTCCTTGGGCATGGTCTGATCGTGGAAGTCACGGGCCCGCTCCGGGTCCAGCGCCAGGTTGAACTGATCCTCCCAACGGAACTCGAACCGTGCTCGTGACAGCGCATCATCGCGGGTCTGTGCCGCCGGGTGTCCCTTGGCCAAGTCCGCTGCGTGGGCCGCAATCTTGTAGGTGATCACGCCCTCTTTCACATCATCCCGATCCGGCAGCCCCAGATGTTCCTTCGGCGTCACATAACAAAGCATGGCGCAGCCAAACCAGCCAATCATCGCCGCCCCAATGCCAGAGGTGATGTGATCATAGCCCGGCGCAATGTCGGTGGTGAGCGGTCCAAGCGTATAGAAAGGCGCGCCACCACATTCCTTCAACTGCTTGTCCATGTTGACCTTGATCTTGTGCATTGGCACGTGCCCCGGCCCTTCGACCATCACCTGACAGCCCTTGGCCCAGGCGACTTTCGTCAATTCGCCCAGCGTTTCCAGCTCCGCAAACTGCGCTTCATCATTGGCATCCGCAATCGAGCCCGGACGCAGACCGTCCCCGAGCGAGAAGGACACGTCGTAAGCCCGCATAATGTCGCAAATATCTTCAAAGTGCTCGTAGATGAAGCTCTCTTTGTGATGGCTCAGGCACCACTTGGCCATGATCGCCCCGCCGCGCGAAACAATGCCCGTCACCCGCTTGGCCGTCATCGGCACATAGGCCAGACGCACGCCCGCATGGATTGTGAAATAGTCCACCCCCTGCTCTGCCTGCTCAATCAGCGTGTCGCGGAACACTTCCCAGGTGAGATCCTCAGCAATGCCGTCCACCTTTTCCAGCGCCTGATAGATCGGCACGGTGCCAATCGGCACCGGCGAGTTGCGGATAATCCATTCCCGCGTGTGGTGAATGTTGCGACCAGTGGACAGGTCCATCACATTGTCCGCGCCCCAGCGGATCGCCCAGACCATCTTGTCCACCTCTTCCGCCACGGATGAGGAGACTGCCGAATTGCCGATGTTGGCATTGATCTTCACCAGGAAATTACGACCGATAATCATCGGCTCCACTTCCGGGTGATTGATGTTGGCGGGGATGATGGCCAGCCCTTCGGCCACCTGTTGGCGCACAAATTCCGGCGTGATGAATTCCGGCAGGTCCGCGCCAAAGCTTTCACCCTCGGCGATTTTGTGACCGGCATTGTCCAGTGCCTGACGACGGCCCAGATTTTCACGCTCCGCGATGTAAATCATCTCGTTGGTGATGATGCCCGCGCGCGCAAATTCGATCTGCGTCAGCAGCTCTTTGCCAGTTCCCCGCAGCGGCCGGTTGATCACCGGAAAAGCCCGCGCCATATGTTTCTCGCCCACATTGCCATTGTCTTCCGGGCGCATGTCGCGCCCGTCATATTCTTCTACATTACCGCGTGCCAATACCCAGTCCGTGCGCGGCCGTGGCAGACCCTTTTCCAGATCAATCTCGGCGGTTGCATCCGAATAGGGGCCCGACGTGTCATAGATGCGCACCGGCGGCTCCATGGCACTTGGGTGCAGTTCAACCTCCCGGTGTGCCACCCGAATGTCGGGCGCATCTTTGGGGCTGGTAAACATCTTGGTCGACGCAGGTAGCGGACCAGTGGTGACTGATGGTTTTGTGTGAATATTCATCGCCAGGATCTCCTGTTAGTGGAAAAGACCCCGGGATGCGGAAAAGGAGGCGGTGGTCCGTCCCTTCGCCGGCATGACCCGGATCAGGTTCTAAGGGTCTAGCAACTGCCATCTCAGCCCGTTCCACAAACCCGGAACAGACACCCCTCGGATGGGCCGGAGTGTGCACTTTTCGTAGCGGCGGGTCAAAGCCCCCCATTGCAAAATGGGGCCCCGCTCTCCACATTTGCGGCACGGCAAAAACGCGGGGACAATTTCATGTGGCCAGACACACGCTTACAAGAACTATTGGATATTGAGCATCCTCTTATCCAGGCCCCGATGGCAGGGGTTTCAACGCTTGCCATGGCGCTGGCCGCGGCCAATGCCGGGTGTCTGGGCTCTCTGGGGTGTGCCATGACACCTCCTGATGCCCTCAAAAAGCAGTTGCGGGAAGTGGGGCAAGCGACCAATCACCCGATTAATTTCAACTTCTTTGTGCACAACGAACCCGATCTGGCGGGCTTTGACCCACAGCCGATGACGGCGGCCTTGCAGGCTGAATATGAGACCGCAGGCCTGGGCACCGTGCCCGAGCCCAAAACCGGTACCTCTGCTTTTTCAGACGACGTGCTCGATATTCTGTTGATGTCCCCACCCAAGGTTGTGAGTTTTCACTTCGGCCTGCCATCCCCTCATGCTGTCACGGCCCTGAAAGACAAAGGTGTCCGCCTGCTCGGCTGCGCCACATCTGCGATCGAAGCCAAGGTGCTGCAGGCAGGTGGCATGGATGCCATTGTGGCGCAAGGAAGCGAGGCGGGCGGCCATCGCGGCAGCTTCA
>NVWR01000003.1:5000-403550 GCA_002746275.1 Rhodobiaceae bacterium
TTCGTTAACACCGCCTTAAATGGCTTCGCGCAATCATGTCGAACAAGCCGTGCTTGAGGGAACGACGCCATGCGACAGATAAACACTCGGACGCGGGATGAAACCGACAAGGTGTGCATTATCAAAGGCTTCAAGACGGTATTTGAAGTCGCGCCGTTGACAAGGAATCACCCTCACGGCATCGTGCGAGCTTGGCTTATGCAGGCCGCTGACCAATTGGGGGCTGCATTGCGTAATAGAGCTATGTCGGTTGAGTGTTCGATTTGGGGACGATAGTGCATCAAGATCAATCAGCGAATTCCCGTTTTGGGGGGATTGCAGCAGTGATTTCAGAAACCGGTACCGCCATTGTGTCGGGGACGGTCGGATCATTTTACGCTCTGTCAGAGCGCATTGCCTCAAAATTTGGCCCCAGAAGCGAGCAGCCACGGCTACCGGCATTTGGAACCATGGGGCACAGAAACCGGTGGAGAGCCACCTCGACGGCTGTTGGGGCGCTCTCACTGGGCATGGCCACTGTCGCTATCGGCTCGCTCATCATGCCGCAGACACAGTCAGAGATACCTCTCGCGACACAGCAGACAAATGTGCGCGTCATAGCCTCTCTTCCGGAAATCAGCGCACCCGTCCAAACGGCACCTTTGGCCACAGTTTCAAATACGGCTCCAATAGAGGCCCCTTCCGAAACACAGAGCGGCTTCTTCAGCAATCCGTTTGCTGACGACGCAACCATTGAGCCTGTGATCGATGCTCCATTCAATTTCACCACTGCCTATGCACTGGTGACACAAGAAATTCGCCGCACCGCAAGCGAAATCGTCTCCGTCGGACGTGGCGACACATTGATGGGCCTGCTAACAGACGCTGGCGCGTTGCGCATGGACGCTTACAACGCAATCGCTGCCATGAAGCCGCTTTATGACCCTCGCAAACTGCGCGCAGGTCAGGAACTGCTTTTGTCTTTTGATGAAACGGTACAGGACGATGACGAAGGCAGACCAGAGGTCATCCGTACGCTGACGTCAATGACCATGCAGACCGACGTGGACCGCGAGATTTCCATTAGCCGTATCGAAGACGGTGCCTATGCTGGACTTGAGCTCATTGCAGAGCTTGAAACAGGCAATGTCCGCGCCCACGGCACGATTAATTCAAGCCTCTTCCTGGCCGCCAATGCTGCAGGCGTTCCAGCTGCAATCACCATCGAACTCATCCGCATGTATTCCTATGACATCGATTTCCAGCGGGAAATTCGCCAGGGCGATACGTTCGAAGTGCTGTTCACACGTGACTATGACGAAGACGGCACCCCAGTCCGCGAGGGCAACGTGCTTTACGCCTCCATGAATGTCGGTGGCAAAGAGCGCAGCTTGTGGCGCTACGAACCAACCGATGGCGGCAACTGGGACTATTTCGATGAAAAGGGACGTTCCATGCGGAAGTTCCTGATGAAGACCCCAATTGATGGCGCACGGATTTCCTCCAGCTTCGGCAATCGCCGCCACCCCATTTTGGGATACACCCGCCTGCATTCGGGCACTGATTTCGCCGCTCCATCCGGCACGCCCATTTATGCGGCCGGCAATGGCACCATCCAGATGGCACAACGCAATGGAGGATATGGCAACTATGTCCGCATCCGCCACGCCAACGGCTATCAGACTGCTTACGCCCACATGCGTCGCTTTGGACGGGGCATTCGCAAGGGCGTGCGCGTGCGTCAGGGTCAGATCATCGGGTATGTCGGCACAACAGGTCGCTCGACCGGGCCGCACCTACATTACGAAGTCATTCGTAATGGCACGAAGGTGAACCCACAGCGTATCCGCGTTCCCACAGGTCGCACGCTTGGCCGCAGCGAACTCACTTTGTTTGAGACTGCGCGCGCAAACACCAATCTGCTAATGGCAGAAGCACCCGCGCCCACCCGTTTGGCAGAAGCAGAAATCGCGGACTAACCATCCATCTTCCATCTGCGCACGACATTACGCCCCTTTAAAGTGGGGGCCGTAGATAATGATCAGCGTGCAAACTACCTGTTCTCTTTGAGCCTCATGCCCTATATGTTGAGGCACCATCTAGCGTACACTTTCGAAATCATTACTGCGCTGGTCAATATAGTGAGCGCAGAATGCATCAAATCCCCATAAGCCGTAGACAGATATACAAGAGATATCTTCAGGCTTGGCTTAAAGACCGAGGCCAGTTTTCGCGGAAGAAACTTCCCCGCGAATGCCCAAATTGCGGTTTTGAGGGCGTATTCATCAGTGTCGGCCGCCCCTCTCGCTGGGATGCTCGATGCCCAAATTGTGGCAGCCGAGAGCGGCATCGTCTGATGCAACTATATATGGACGACGCAGGAATTGATCTCAGCGACAAGCGCATCCTGCATTTTGGCCCGGAAAAATGGCTCATGCGCGCCATGAGCAACAACCCAGACTACGAACCAGCTGACCTCTACGCTCCCATAGCCAAATTCCGCATGGACATAACCAGCATTGACAGACCCGACAACCATTTCGATGTCATCGTGGTCCACCACGTACTTGAGCATATTGACGATGACAGCAAAGCGATGTCGGAACTCTATCGGGTGCTGAAACCAGGCGGTCTTGGTTTCCTCTCCGTACCGATTAATCTCAGTCGGAAAGATACCTATGAAAATGCAAGCATTACCGAAGACTGGGAACGCTTCTGGCATTTCACTGGCACCGACCACAAGAGATTCTATGGAAGAGATTTTTCGCAAAAACTTGAGGCCGTAGGATTTGAGGTCACGCCCTATCGACGTGCTCAATCTGAAGAGATCAGGTACGGCCTCGCGCAAGATGAATGCATCTATATCGTAAAAAAGTAGCCGCGCAATAGCGCGACAACTCGAAACGAGGTGTCCGGCGATGCAAAGAAATCGCGGACTAACCATCCGTCTTCCATCTGCGCACGGCCTCACGCCCCTTTAAAGTGGGGGCCGTAGATGATGACCAACGCGCCAATGAGCGAAATCGTTCCGCCAATCATGTCCCAGCGGTCGGGAACGATCCGCTCCACAATCAGCAGCCAGAGCAACGACCCGGCGATATAGACGCCGCCATAGGCCGCATAGGCGCGCCCTGCAAAAGCACTCTCTACCTGCGTGAGGACAAAGGCGAAGAACGCCAGCAAAGCAATGCCCGGCACCAGCCAAAGCACGCTTTGATCGTGGCGGGCCCAGGCCCAGAAAGCAAAACACCCTGCAATCTCAGCCAATGCCGCCAGCATGTACAATGCGACCATTCATCCTTCCTTTGTGTGTGACAGATCACCGTCTGACGACCTGGATCTCCTTTGTTGAAACCATAAATAGAGCGCAGTCCCGGTGAGGATCAAAAAGACCGGAACCAGCACCAGGTCCAGCCAGGCGGGAATGAAGGCCATCGCCGCAGATCCCAGCATCAATATCAAAACAGGTGGGGCAAGACAGGCAAGACCAGCAATCACCGCGCCAATCATTGGCTTGCGCCATTGTCCGACAGTTTTCATCACACACCCTCCTCACGGGCTTGGCTCGCTTCCGGCATAAACCCAGCCACCACCGCCTTCAGAGAAGCCGCGTCAGCCTCCAGTGTAAGAACCAGTTCCGCGCCTCTTTCCTCAAATGACCACGCAACATGGGCGCAGCATACACGCTCCAGTTTGACCAATTCTTCGAGCTCCAACGCGGTCTCCGCCGTTTTGGGAAAGCAAAACGTCGCAACAGTCGATCCTGTGTCCTGAGCCGTCACCTCGCCGAACAGTGCCCGCCAACGTGCAACCCGCTCCGGCATGGCGGAGGGGTCCAGCGTGCAAGCCGCCGCTGCAGGCTGCTCAGCAGCCACCCGCGTGTCCGCCCCACAGCAAGAGCCATCAACCGCACAGCTCTGCCCTTCCGTCATTTCTTCAACATTCTTGTCCATATCCATCATCCTTTTATTGACTGGACACTGACCCTAACTGTTAAAGTCAACTTTAAGTCAAGCGGGTATACGAACTCTTCTCAGACAGGACAGACAAGATGGGTGATTTAACGATCGGGGAAGTGGCAAGCGAGGCCGGGATCAAAACCTCGGCGATCCGATACTATGAGCAGATCGACCTGCTCCCCACGCCACCACGGCGCAGCGGGCGTCGCCAGTACGACCCAACCATTCTCGACCGGCTGCGGATCATCGAAACCGCCAAGGCCCTCGACTTCACGTTGGATGAAATAAAACTGTTCTTTAAGGGCGTGTCAGAGACCAGCGCTCCCAGCGAGATCTGGCGCGCCTTCGCCAAAGCTAAGCTCACCGTCATTGAGGAACGCATCGCCCATGCGGAATTTCTGCGCAGCATCCTGAAGATGGGCCTGACATGCGAGTGCCTGCGACTAAGCGACTGCATGCCTGCCAGTTCCGACACAGCGTGTCAGAGCAACTGAGGCACAGCCAAAAAACCTGTCTTCATGAACAGCGCTATTGCAGGAAATCAACAATGTGCGGCGTCACTTTTTCAGGTGCCATAAGCGGCGCGTAATGATTCTCGCCTTCCACAATCAACAATGAAGAGCCGGGAATAGCGGCTGCCATCGTGCGCGTATGGGCGTCAAAAATGGAATCGAACTCTCCGGCCATCACCAGTACCGGGGAAGAGATACCCGCCAGATCATCTGTCGTGAAATTGGGTTGCCCTGCCCACATCGCCATCAGCTTGCCATGAAACACCGGCCAGTGATCGGGGTCAGGCGCGACAGACTGATAGAAGGAACGCACGGTCTCCCACCCAGGGTCGTCCGGTGACGATATGGCGCCCGTCCCAATGTCTCCATTGTCGACGCCATCCGCGTGAAAGTTTGATCCATAGGTGACGAGACGTCCCACACGAGCGGGATAGCGGATCGCCATATCAAGGCCGATATTGCCACCGTCGCTCCAGCCCACAATGTCAGCTTGCTCGATCTCCAGCAGATCCATCAGCGCCACCATGTCATCAGCCATCTGCGCGTAAGACAGAGGAGCACCATCAACATCACCCGAGCGACCATGCGCCCGACTGTCTGGCGCGATCACAAAATGATCTTCGGCCAGAGCCGTAATCTGATTGTGCATGGTCTCCAGGAAAGCGCTGCCTCCATGCAGCACCAGAACCGGACGCCCCGCCCCATAAGTCTCGTAGTAGAGCGAGATGCCATTTATGTCGGCATGTGTTTCGGTCACAGTATGTCCCGGCACCAGCTTCCAAGCGTAGAAACCCACAATGCCATTGCTGCTTCGGTCGAGATAGACGAATGCACCGACACCAACGGCCAGCAATATTCCCAGAACCACAAAGAGTTTTTTCATAATCACGTTCTCCCTATCGACCACCATACCCAAACATTGCCAATCCCCAAACGATCCACCACGAAACTGGGGTCGCACAAAGCAGCCTTTGCTMTATATTGAATTTTATATTTCATCAAACTGCTCTATGAGATATGCTGGGCCACAGGCATTCGAGGTTAAGTCGGGGGTGCACAAAAATGGCACAAGATGGCAAACAGTCATCAATGCGATGGGCCAAGCGAATTCTGGTCGCACTCATCGCCTTACCACTCATCAGTATACTGATATTTATCAGCCTCCTCATCCATGCCCTAACACCCCTGCCGGACCCACGCTTCGACATTGTTGGCGAGGTAGAAAAACTCATCAAGGACGGTTTGTGTGAATCTGCAATTGCTGCAATTTTCCAAGGATTGCTCATACCAAACCCCACAATGCTCGAAGCCGCTATGACGATCGTCCGAACCCCCGAATGCGATGAAGAACCGGGGAGGGAAGGCTGGTGGGCATACAATGTATTATCCTACAAAATCTACGTTGCCGGTGGTAGCGACACATTCGACTGGAATGATGCAGATTTCCTGCTTCTTCGCGAAAAAGTGTCCCAGCACTTACCGGATTACGAAATCCTGTCATGGACCGCAAAGTATGCGCGTAGAGGAAGCGGTTTTTCCGTCAAAGACGCCTGGACCGCMGWWKAYGNKCATSMWCKCCATCGCTTCCATTTTCCTGAGCGRCACTGGTCTCCAGGTTGGGCGGGCCGCTATGCCATGCGCGACATCATCTTYGATAAGATGATGTCCAGGTACCAATTAGGGCTCCTGAAAGACGCATCTTTGCAGGAACACTATGTTGAACTATCAAGAATTCTGCACATTTCCCGATGCGAAATTCCCTTCCAGATCAGCCCAGGTCTCGGATTTTTTGACGCCGGCCTCCGCATCAATGACGTAAAATTGGAGGACCCCGTGGGATTGAAGGACGACCAGAAAACCGCCTGGAAAATACGCATTGCGGAATGCGACCCTTTTCGCTCCTACAATTTCCGCCATTGACACTCCCCGTTCTAGCTTATTCAACTACCTCCGGCCGAAGATGTTCCTTGTTGGGCGTCCCCCAACCCGGCAATTATTGCTGGCAAGGTCTTGCCGCACCCCGTCAACCCGTCGTTCCAGGCCGAGCATCTCGCGTTTGATTTGTTGCAATTCGTTCAGCGCCAGACCTATCTCACGGTGATTGTCCCGAAAAAATTCCAGTTCGGAAATCAGCGCGTTCATCCCCCCTATCGCCGCAGCGATACCGACGTTACGAACCGACCCATCCTTCGCGAGCCTATTGATGGCAGAAAGAACGCCCCGCCACATACCTACGACACCCGCAATGGTCGCGACCAAAACGGCGGAGCGGGATGCCCCTCTACGAAACCGAGAATCTCTGAGCACAGAAAGACGACGATCTACACCTTGTAGACGGACACCGAGACGGTCGCCATCCCGCAACGCCCTCTCAGCCTCATTCAGCAAACGCTGACAGATCGCACTTTGTTTGGCATCAAGCACCAGTGCCCGACCGGTCGCCTGTGCAAGAGCATCTTCAACGCTGTGTCCGTAAAATTCATCTGACGCCATGGGTCCATCTCCTATCGTCATGTGAGACAGCCATTGAACCACTCGCGACAGGCCAGGGGATTAATTGCGTCACACATGACGCCGCCTAAGAAAAAGGGCTGCACAAAGCAGCCCTTCTCTCAATTCAGTCTCTGCGCCAGCGTTTAGTCTGCGGCCTGGGCGATGTCCTGCCCATTAACGATGAGACCGTTTTCACCGGCACTCACGCCAATCTCGTCCCCGTCCATAATCGCTCCCTCCAGCAGGAGGTCAGCCAACGGGTCCTGCACATGGCGCTGGATGACGCGCTTCAGGGGGCGTGCGCCATAAACCGGGTCATAGCCCTTGTCTGCCAGCCAGCTGCGGGCCTTAGCATCAAGCGTTAACACAATCTGGCGGTCGGCAAGCAACCAGTCCAGCGCCACCATCTGGATATCAACAATGCCATCCATCTGCGCGCGGGTGAGGCGATGGAAGAGCAAAATCTCATCCAGCCGATTGAGGAATTCTGGACGAAAGCGAGACCGCACCACATCCATGACCTGATCGCGAACCGCCTCGGTCTCCTCACCTTCCTTCTGGTCGGCGAGATACTCTGACCCCAGGTTGGACGTCATGATGATGAGCGTGTTCTTGAAGTCGACGGTGCGCCCCTGACCATCGGTCAGGCGACCATCGTCAAGCACCTGCAACAGAACGTTGAAAACATCCGGATGGGCTTTCTCAACTTCATCAAACAGGATCACCTGATAAGGACGACGGCGCACAGCTTCCGTCAACGCGCCTCCTTCCTCATAGCCCACATAGCCGGGAGGCGCCCCGATAAGACGGGAGACGGAATGCTTCTCCATATATTCAGACATGTCCAAGCGACAGATCGCCTGATCATCGTCGAACAGGAAGTCGGCCAACGCTTTGGTAAGCTCGGTCTTGCCCACACCGGTGGGTCCCAGGAACATGAAGGAACCGATGGGGCGTGAAGGGTCCTGCAATCCAGCCCGTGCGCGTCGCACAGCACGAGAGACAGCACTCACCGCCTCCGCCTGGCCGATCACCCGCGCCGACAATTCCGTTTCCATATGAAGCAGCTTTTCGCGCTCACCCTCAAGCATCCGATCAACCGGAATACCCGTCCACCGCGCCACAACCTGCGCAATATGGGTGGCATTGACGGTTTCCTCGACCAATGCGTCACCAGAGCCAGTATCCTCACTGGCAGCAAGTTTCTTTTCCAGTTCAGGAATCACGCCGTAAGACAGCTCACTTGCACGCTCCAGATTGCCGACGCGTTGCACTTGAACAAGTTCATTGCGGGCAACTTCCAGCTCTTCTTGAACCTTCTGGGCCCGACCCAGTTTTTCTTTTTCACCCTGCCAGATAGCCGTGAGCGCACCGGACTTGGATTCCAGTTCGACAAGTTCCTGCTCAAGTTTCTCAAGACGGTCCTGACTGGCCGTGTCGGTTTCCTTTTTCAACGCTTCGCGTTCAATTTTGAGCTGGATAATGCGCCGATCAAGCTCATCGAGCTCTTCAGGCTTGGTATCCACCTGCATCCGAATACGGCTCGCCGCTTCGTCCATCAGATCAATCGCTTTGTCCGGCAAAAACCGATCAGAAATATATCGGTCCGACAATGTTGCAGCTGACACCAGCGCCGCATCAGAAATGCGCACCCCGTGATGAAGCTCATACTTCTCTTTCAGACCACGCAGGATCGAAATTGTATCTTCAACAGTGGGCTCCTCCACCACAATGGGCTGAAAGCGCCGCGCAAGCGCTGCATCTTTCTCCACATGTTTGCGATATTCGTCCAGGGTCGTCGCCCCGATGCAATGCAGCTCGCCGCGCGCCAGCGCAGGCTTCAGCAAATTGGACGCATCCATCGCCCCGTCGCCTTTGCCAGCACCCACAAGCGTGTGCATTTCATCGATGAAGAGAACAATCCCACCATCTGCAGAACTCACTTCGTTCAGCACGGCTTTCAATCGCTCTTCAAATTCACCGCGATATTTCGCACCCGCGATGAGCGCGCCCATATCAAGCGACAGAAGCTTCTTGTCCCGCAGACTTTCAGGCACATCCCCATTCACGATTCGCAAGGCCAGACCTTCGGCAATCGCCGTCTTGCCAACGCCGGGTTCGCCAATAAGGACAGGATTATTTTTCGTGCGACGCGACAGCACCTGGATCGCACGCCGGATTTCCTCGTCCCGGCCAATCACCGGATCAACTTTGCCGATTCTTGCGTTTTCCGTAAGGTCTGTCGTGTATTTCTTCAGCGCCTCATAAGCATCTTCAGCCGACGCACTGTCTGCTGTTCTGCCTTTGCGCACATCATTGATCGAACTGTTGAGAGCCTGCGCGGTCACACCCGCATCTTTGAGCACCCGCGCGGCATCTGAGCCCTGCTCGACCGTCAGAGCGAGCAGCAGACGCTCAGCCGTGACATAACTGTCACCGGCCTTTTTGGCGATCTGTTCTGCCTGTTCAAACACGCGAGCTGTTTCAGGTGCCAGATAAAGCTGGCCCGCACCGCCGCCTTCAACCTTTGGCAATTTATCGAGTACGCCTTCGACCGCCGCCAGGGCAGCGTCGGGACGACCGCCCGCAGCCCGAATCAAATTCGCGGCGAGACCTTCTTCATCATCGAGTAAAACTTTAAGGAGGTGTTCCGGTGCAAAACGCTGATGTCCGGAACGCAAAGCCAGCCCTTGGGCTGACTGCACGAAGCCACGGCTTCGGTCGGTGTATTTCTCAAGATCCATCTTGAACCCCATATAAGCGCGCGCGCCTACCCGTCACCGTTTCCGGCATGGCATAAACGGACGCCTTCGACATTTTCTCATAACCTGACAGTCGCCAGGCATTTTGAAAATGTCTCAGATCAAAGACCAAACGCGTTTGCACGAACGCATTATCCGCACAAACCGTTGACGACCCTCTTAGAGGCATCGACGTCATTGAAATGGGTGTTGCTTCCACGCAACACAAGAGGTGTAGATGAGAAAAGCGAGACCTTAAGCCGTGATGCCCTAGGCCGTCACGTCTTCTGGGGTGGACTTATCGCCCCCATCCTCAGTTTTTGCGGCAGGACGTCGACGCCGGGGCGCACGACGCCGGGGAGCTGGCTTTTCATCCGGCTCTGCGGCGTCAGCTGCTGCTGCCTCGGTTGGCGCATCGTCCACCACGGCAAGAGCTTCATCTGATTCTACCGGCGCAGAAGCAGATGCCTGCTCATCGGATGGTTTATCATCACCAGCCTGTTGCTCCGAACCAGTTTGGTGCTCGGAATCAGCCTGCTGCTCGGAACCAGTCTGGTGCTCAGAACCAGCCTGTCGCTCGGAAGACGAGCGATCATCCCGAYYGTTTCCNCSCWGGNCGATTCTGCTGATCCGACCGGTTRTTCTGATCCCGGTTATTATTCTGTTCCTGRCGGTTCTGATGCTCTTGYCGARCCTGCTCCTGTTGAGCCTGRGCCGCCATGATAAGCCGGTAATARTGCTCAGCATGTTGCTGATAGCTYTCCGCCCCAATTCGATCWCCCGACGTTTGGGCATCRCGCGCCAACGTCTGGTATTTTTCGAAAATGTGAYTAGCGGTACCCCGAATTTTYACATCCGGGCCATTGCTCTCCAAGCTGCGGCTAAGCTGATTCTGTGGTTTACGTCCACGACCGCGCGAGCGCTTCTGGTTCTGRTTTTGCTGCCCTTGCCTCATATCACTCCGGCTCTGTCTAGCAATTGAAAGGATGCCTTCCGACCGTCTTCCACGCTCCCCCATCATCCCTTGATGACATGGAACCGCGAGATCGATACCCGCAAGGTCTTGGCGAATTTCCTGTCCATTTACGCGGTCCATCCACTGGACAACACGCTTTCCAACACATAACCACCTTGCCGCTCACACATGAGGACAATTAGCCATGAAAGAATTAATTYGGGTGCCCGAGGCGCCTTGTGCCCATTCCAAGGCTCGCCAKCGCACGTTCCCCCACCTCTCCATCTCCAGCACAMCSRNACCCATYCGGTAGCGAGATGCMGCAAGAGGTTTGAATCTCTAWGCGCAACYTACCCTCTGYACSGCWGCTTTCCAACTGTTTTTTTCGATMYTMAAAMYMYRTGTTTCACAAYMARRACMCGGGMRATACCCCCAAGATCTTTGACCGTCTCAACGACCCTCAATCCCGCTTCTTCCGCTATGGCCGCAACATCGGGGCCCTGACCGATACCAAATTCCCAAAACCCCACGCCCCCTACAACCAGAAGGCGAGCAGTGTCACCCGCAATGAGACGATAAGCGTCCAATCCATCCAGCCCCCCATCAAGTGCCAAACGAGGATCATGCTCGCGGACCTCGGTCGACAATGTCGCTATATCGCGCGAAGGGATGTAGGGCGGATTTGACACAATTACCTCAAACGGCCCGTCAACAGTGCCCCCCCAGTTGCCCTTTTGAAATCGACCCCGGTCCCCCAGAGCCAAATCGGCTGCATTGTCTGCTGCCACGGCAACCGCGCCCTCCGCGCAATCCACCCCCAGTCCTTGAGCGCAGGGGTATTCGGAGAGAAGTGCCAAAAGGAGGCATCCTGTCCCGGTTCCAAGGTCGAGAAATCGAAGCTCCGCAGAGCGGTCATCAAAATGGGACAACACAGTTTCAATCAATGTTTCGCTGTCGGGCCTTGGGTCAAGCGTATCCGCATTAAGCGCGAACGCCAGCCCCCAGAACTCGCGCGTCCCGAGTAGACGCGACACAGGCTTCCCCGCAACACGACCAGTCACAAGTTTTTCCAGTTTCAGACAGGCTGCATCATCGAGCACCGTTTCAGGCTGGCTGATGAGAGCCACATCACCAATGCCTGTCGCAGCTGACAACAGCAACCGCGCATCAAGCTCAGCCGTTTCAATTCCCGCGCCGCGCAACTGATCAACAATGTTCCGGTAGGCGGTCCCAAGCGTTTGAGGCAATTGTCCTTCTATGCGGGTCACGCGTCCGTCTCATCACCAAGGGCCGCAAGGCGACCTGCCTGGTCTTCCGCCATCAACGCATCCACCAGCTCTCCCAATCCATCCCCGGCGATGATTTTGTCGAGCTTGTGCAGGGTCAGATTGATCCGGTGATCGCTGACACGGCCTTGCGGGAAATTATAGGTCCGGATCCGTTCGGACCGATCACCAGATCCAACTTGTCCCCGGCGCTCATCAGCCCGCTCTTTGTCGATCCGCGCACGTTCTGCATCAAAAATCCGGGCACGCAAAATCTGCAGAGCTTTGGCTTTGTTTTTGTGCTGCGATTTTTCGTCTTGCTGCTGCACCACAATACCTGTCGGCAGGTGGGTCACGCGCACAGCACTATCGGTCGTGTTGACGTGCTGGCCACCTGCCCCGCTCGCCCGAAAAGTATCAATCCGGATATCCTTGTCCTGAATATCAACATCAACCTCTTCCGGCTCAGGTAGCACAGCAACTGTTGCCGCTGAGGTGTGAATACGACCACTCGACTCAGTCGTCGGGATGCGCTGGACCCGGTGCACGCCAGACTCAAATTTAAGCCTGGCAAAAACACCCTTGCCGCTCACCGACGCTGTGATCTCTTTAAAGCCCCCCATTTCTCCCGCAGCAACGGAAATAGGTTCCATTTTCCAGCCATTCAGAACGGCAAAGCGCTCATACATCCGATAAAGATCGCCCGCAAATAGAGCGGCTTCATCACCACCTGTCCCACCGCGCACTTCCAAAATGACATTGAGTTCATCAGCTGCGTCTTTTGGCAGAAGCAAAATCTGCATCTTCCGTTCAAGCTCAGGAAGCTGCGCCCCCAGACCGTTCAGTTCGTCCCGCGCCATTTCAGCCATCTCAGGATCAAGAAGCATCTCACGCGCTTCCTCTTCCGCCCCCCGCGCCTCTTCCAGCTCGCGGGCAGCTTCCGCGACAGGCTGAAGCTCTGAAAATTCCTTGGACAGTGCCACGAAACGGTCTGGCGACACATCCGCGTTCATTTCCGCTTGCACAGCGTCATAACGATCAAGAATTTTGGCAAGTTTTTCGCGAGGGATCATGGAGAGACACCAAAAAATGAAACAGAAGAGGGAAGAGGTAAAGCGCAGCAAGCAGCCGTGACCGTCCGCTAATCTCCCGCCAGCACGCCCGCTTCTGACGGCATCTCTGCGGCTTCCTCAGCCTCACGAGCAGCATCAATTTCCGCTGCTCTTTCTTCCACCAGATGCACCAGATGGTCGATCATTTTATCGTTCGCCATCTTGTGATCCGGCACGCCACGCAGGTAAACCATGCCCGCGCCGGCACCACCGCCAGTAAAGCCAACGTCAGTTTGTGCCGCTTCGCCCGGCCCGTTCACAACACACCCAATGACCGACAGCGTCATCGGGGTTGAAATATGAGAAAGGCGTTCTTCCAGAATTTCCACCGTCTTGATCACGTTGAACCCCTGCCGCGCACAAGACGGGCACGAGATAATCGTAATGCCCCGGTGGCGCAGATTGAGGGACTTCAACATCTCAAAGCCGACTTTGATCTCTTCAACCGGGTCAGCGGAAAGCGACACGCGGATCGTGTCCCCAATGCCGGCCCACAAAAGAGAACCCATGCCAATCGACGACTTGACCGTACCGCTGGTCAACCCCCCTGCTTCAGTGATGCCCAAATGCAAAGGACAGTCGACCACATCTGCAAGCGCTTGATAGGCAGCAACCGTCATAAAAATATCAGAGGCTTTCACACTGATTTTGTATTCGCGAAAATCATTGTCTTCCAGCAGTCGCACATGCTCCAGCGCACTTTCCACCATCGCGTCAGGGCAAGGCTCACCAAACCGCTCCAGCAAATGCCGCTCCAATGAGCCCGCATTAACACCGATCCGAATGGAACAGCCATGATCCTTGGCCGCCTGCACCACATCACGCACCCGCTCAGCCTTGCCGATATTGCCGGGATTGATGCGCAGACAGGCAGCACCTGCTTCAGCCGCTTCAATCGCACGTTTGTAGTGGAAATGAATATCAGCAACGATGGGCACATTCACCGCTCTCACAATTTCTTTCAGCGCTGCCGTTGAGGCTTCATCGGGACAGGACACCCGTACAATGTCAGCGCCCGCTTCTTCCAGTTGGCGCACTTGCTCAATCGTCGCTGCGGCGTCTGACGTTGGTGTATTTGTCATGGATTGAACGGCAATCGGCGCATCGCCGCCGACAGGCACATTACCCACCATAATCTGGCGACTTTTCCGGCGATCAATGTCGCGCCAAGGGCGGAGGCTCATCTTTCAATACCAATTCACATCTAGAAGTGGACAGTCGCCCACGATTGAGCGGTATAGCAGAAGCCAAGGCGGAACCCCAGCCTCAACCCCAACAAGCCCCCAAAAATGAATGTATAGCGGTACTTCTAGCGACGCTGCAGATCGTCAGGATTGAGCGATTTACCCGTCAGCACAAGTCCTGAAGGCCCTGCGGCCCCAACAGCCTGACCGTCAATAAAGAGCTCAAAAGCCCCCGCATCACGCGCAACAAGAATAGCACCATCGCCCAGTGGAGCACGGTACATCTCGCCTTCTTCCAACGTCTCGTTGAGAAGCACGGAACCATCACCCGCTTCAATACGGAGCCATGCCCGCTTTGCAGCACGCACGATCACGCGGGACCCTTCGTTCTCAAGTCCGTAGATCCGTGCGCCGCCAACGGCGAGAGCCAGATCATCGGTGATTGTCACAGAAGGTTCATCGACTGCAGGCGGTGTCGCAGGAGACAAAGTAGCAATCTCGGTAGAGGCAGCAGGCGCAACTGAAGCATCAGTTGCAACAACACCTTCCCGAGGCAAATCAAGTTCGCCGTTGCCATTCTCCGCATCAACAATATTACCGACACCACTGTCCGTCACCGCACGTACGGGCTCATTGGCAGCAGGTGCCTCACCCGTATCAATGGCGGCAGACGCGCTGTCGCCAGCAAGACCTGGGATCGGTTGACCAATTTGAACCGCAGAAGGAGCCACCGTTGCAGCGACATCGGCATCAGCAATTTCACCCATGCGCTCAGGTACCGGAGGAACCCGTTCTGTGACCATCCTGTCTGCAGAGATAGACAAAAGCCACGCACCATAGACGCCAGCTCCCAAAAGAAGGGCCAGAACCAACAGCGATCCTTTCGGCAATCGTGTTTCTTCACGCAGTTCCGGAAAGAAAAAATTTTCACCTTCGCCCAAAGCTTCCGGGTCTGGAGCAGTCTCAAGCTTGTAGGCATCAACTGTCTCGGTCACGTTCAGACCAAGATATCCCGCATAGGTGCGCACAAAACCAATCGCATACGGTCTGCCCGGCAGATCGTCATGTTGGCTTTCTTCCAGCGCTTCCAAATACGGACGTCGAATACGTAATTTGTCAGAAACAGTTTTCAGGTCTTCGCCGGTCTTAAGACGCCTTTTTCGAAGCGCCACCCCGACGGTATCCCCATCAAGCGGTCTTTCGACTGTAATATCGCGCAAATGAATACGCTTACTGCCCTCTGCGTCCCCAGTTTCACCTGGTTTCTGCGAAGGAAGTTTCGTCACGTTGCTCATTTTCTGTTTCGAGCTCATCGTATTTTCCGGTCTAGCACTAATTCTACAGAGCATTCGAGCACAGAGCCTATGGCTCTCATTCGTCTCAAGTGTCCCACTTTTCAGCCGTTTTTCAGCTTATTTTTCTCGCCGCGCCAGGCTTTTTACCCGTCGCCAGCGTTCTCGTCGCAAATATTCCACCCCGCCAAGCATCGGCAAACGAGCCATACATGATGAGGCAGTACCTGAATATGCGCTTTCGATGGTTAAATAAATCAAAAGAATGACGAGTCCGCAACGGAGACTTGCCTTGGTACGGCAAATTTAGGTCATTTTGCCAAAATTTCATTCACGATTGTTCTATATCGCAATGCCCTGGCCATCCGCGTAGGCACGCAATTCATCGTGAACGCTAGCATCCGCTCGGCTATATAGCTTTTCCATAAACCCGGCCAAATGGCCAACATCAAGCGAGCGGACCATCATTTTGACGGGTCCGATGGCAGCGGGAGACATGGAAATCTGCCGAAGCCCAAGCCCAAGCAGCGCCATCGCCTCAAGCGGGTTGCCTGCCATTTCACCGCACAAGGACAGAGGAACATCGTGCTTTTTGCAAGCGATGACCACTTGGCGCAGGAAAGTGAGAGCTCCGGGACTAAACAAGCCATACCGATCCGCCACCCGCGGATTGCCACGATCACTGGCATAGAGGAACTGCATGAGATCATTGCTGCCGATGGATATGAAATCCACTTTCGGAAGCAGCGTCTCAAACTGCCAAAACAACGCCGGCACCTCCAGCATTGTACCCACCACGACCGATCTCGGTCTCGGGCGCCCAAACTTCTCTAGTCGGGCCAGTTCTTTGTCAACCAGGGCGCGCGCCTGCTCGTATTCAGCAACCTCCGCAACCATGGGGAACATCAACCGCAAATCCTGATTCTTGCCCGCCGTCAGCAAAGCGCGCAATTGATGACGAAGCAGCGCAGGCCGGTCCAACGCAATACGGATCGCCCGCCAACCTAGTGCCGGATTTTCTTCCTCCGACTGCTGCATATAAGGCAGCACTTTGTCTCCCCCGATATCAAGCGTTCGGAAGACAACGGGCTTGCTTTCCGCGGCCGCCAAAACATCGGAATAAAGTTCAATCTGATCCGTCAGGCTCGGAAGTTTGGACGCGATCATGAACTGAAGTTCAGTCCGAAACAATCCAATCCCATCCGCGCCACTCTCAGGCAGATGAGGCAGGTCGACCATAAGACCCGCATTAATATTGAGTTCCACCCTCACCCCATCAAGGGTGACAGCGGGATCGTGACGGATCGCTTTGTACTGCGCTTGTCTGCGGGCACGGAAGCGTGCTTTTTCAGAATAGGCTTCAACAATGTCCTGGCTCGGGCGCAGGTAAAGCTCACCCGTATCACCGTCAACGATGACCGCCTCGCCATCCTCGATCCGCTCCAACACACCCTGCGCACGACCAACCGCGGCAATACCAAGAGCACGTGCCACGATCGCTACATGTGCGTTGGCGGAGCCTTCTTCAAGAACAAGCCCGCGCAACCGGTCCTTATCGTAATCAAGCAGATCCGCCGGCCCCATATTGCGGGCGATGATGATCGCATCATCGGGAAGGTCCCCGCTCGCCGATGACAATTCAACGCCCGTTAAATGCCGCAACAACCTGTTCGCAAGATCATCAAGGTCATGCAGCTGGTCGCGAAGGTAAGGGTCGGTCTGCCGCATCATGCGCGCGTGGGTTTCGTTTTGCACACGCTCCACAGCAGCTTCCGCGGTAAGGCCGGTTTTGATCGCTTCCAGCATCCGTTTCAGCCAGCCACGGTCATTTGCAAACATGCGGTAGGCTTGCAGAACTTCTCGATGCTCGCCCGCATGGCTGAGATCAGAGGTTGAAAGCATGCGATCGATGGAAGACCTGAGTTCATAGACAGCCTTCTCAAGCCGTTCTGCTTCAACATCATCGTCTTCGGCGATCAGACGCGTGACATGAACACGAGGTTCATGCAAAACAGCGTGTCCCAATGCCACTCCATCGGACAACACCACACCTTCGATATAGTGAGGCTGAACTTCCCCCTCACCGCCTTTGGCACTCTCGTCAAAATCGATCATATCAGCAGCGGCGGCGAGCTCAGCCACCACCATCGCGATGGTTTCCAGCGTCTCGATTTCTTCGTCGCTGTAATGACGCATCGTACGGTTCTGCACGACCAACACACCGACCACCCGGCCCGATCGTAAAATCGGAACGCCCATCAGCGACTTGTAAACTTCTTCGCCCGTTTCGGGACGATAGGCATAATTCGGATGCGCCTGTGCATCAAACAGATTGAGCGGGCGTGCATGAACCGCAATATCGCCGACAAGACCGGTTCCAACTTTAAGGCGTGTTTTGTGCACAGCCGAAGGCTTCAGACCCTCGGTTGCAGAAAGCTCCAGCTCATCCCCAGGTTGGATGAGGTAGATGGAGCACACTTCTGCAACCATGTTCTGGGCAATCAGGTGCGTCACCTGATCCAAGCGTGATTGAGAACTCTCTGCTTTTGCCATCACTTCGCGCAAATGGCGAAGCAACACGCGCGGCCCCCCGCCGGCACCGACCATTAGCTCGGGTCCCTTCGAAGAGGCTTCATTTTCAAAGCCTGAGATGATGCCTTATCAAACAGCACATCAGATCGTTGAAACACCCTCATATGAGCCGTGTTCGCCGCCATTATTGTCTTTCATTTCTTGCCGTACGCGAGACTTAGGCCACAGCGTCATCGTCGAGGTCATATGCAGAGTGCAGAGCCCGCACAGCAAGCTCTGTATACTCAGCCGAAATAAGAACACTGACTTTGATCTCAGATGTGGAGATCACGTGGATATTGATACCCTTGTCGGCAAGGGTCTGGAACATTTTCTGAGCGACACCAGCGTGTGAGCGCATCCCGATCCCAATCACGGACACCTTGACCACATCTGTCGCGCTCAAAAGCTGCTCATAACCAATCATATCACGAGCGCCTTCGATCACCGCCACAGCCCGGTCAAGATCATTGCCTGGCACCGTAAAGGTCAGGTCCGTTCGCTTGCCGTCTTCAGACATGTTCTGCACGATCATATCAACATTGATGGCAGCATCTGCCAGTGGGCCAAATATCCGTGCCGCCACACCTGGCTGATCTGCCACTTTGATGAGCGTGATCTTAGCTTCATCTTTCGTATAAGCGATGCCGCTTACAACTTCTTGTTCCACGATTTCTTCCTCGCCGCATACAAGCGTTCCCGGGCCAATGTAACTCGTTCCGCTGCCAGATCCTTGAGGTGCATCATAAGCGTCAAAACTTGACCTGACCTGCAATCGCACCCCATGCACCATGGCAAGCTCTACTGAACGGGTCTGAAGCACTTTTGCGCCCAGAGACGCCATTTCGAGCATTTCTTCATAACTAATCTTATCAAGCTTCCGGGCTTTCGGCACAATCCGCGGATCCGTTGTGTAAACACCATCTACATCTGTGTAGATGTCGCAACGTTCTGCCCCCAGTGCTGCCGCAACCGCAACTGCACTGGTGTCCGATCCTCCCCGCCCCAGTGTCGCAATCCGACCGTCTGGACCAATACCCTGAAAGCCCGCCACCACGGCAACCTGCCCCTGGCTCAACCGCTCGTTCAACAATGTCGCGTCAATATCAGCAATGCGGGCAGCCCCGTGCGTGGCATCAGTCCGAATGGGAACCTGCCATCCAAGCCAGGACCGAGCCGAAACGCCGATCTCCTGCAAAGCAATCGCCAACAGTCCCACCGTCACCTGCTCACCTGCCGACACAATGGTGTCATATTCGCGAGCATCGTGAAGCACGGCGGCTTCCTTCGTCCAACTCACCAACTGGTTGGTAAACCCGGACATGGCGGAGACAACAACGGCAACTTCATTGCCGTCATCAACCTCGCGTTTCACATGGGCCGCCACATTGCGAATGCGTTCCACATCGGCAACAGACGTTCCACCAAATTTCATGACCAGTCGGGCCATAGCCTCAAACCTTCACGCAAACACCCYGGCTGCGGTAAACTGGACCGCAYRCCCGAGAAGCACATATAAATAATCGGAGGTATGCCGGATCCARAACCAAACCTATACTTTCGACCTAGGCCCGRTAGCCATCCGACACCGAYCCACNGTCGGCGGGGCAATACATACTCGGATGGCCCCTCCCCTGCAACCAGGGGMCAAGGGATATCGCAACAGGAGAARACCGTGACCAATCTCGCCGCCAGTGTCGATAAAGACGATATCGCCCGGTTTTCRGCGATTGCYGCCGAATGGTGGGACCCCCAAGGTAAATTTGCGCCTTTACACAAGTTCAATCCAACYCGGCTGGSCTTTATCCGCGAGACCGTCATCCGMCATTTTTCCCTSGATACCGACCARAAGGCCCCCTTTTCGGGYCTAAARCTGCTCGATATTGGCTGYGGAGGCGGYCTGCTGTGTGAACCCATGGCCAGRCTYGGGGCAGAAGTRCTGGGSGCAGATGCAGGCGAGGCRAATATCAAGACCGCCAGCGTCCATGCGRCAGAGCAAGATCTTAGYATYGAGTATAGAGCCACCACTGCTGARGCTCTGGCRGCCGAAGGAGCGCAGTTCGACATTGTGTTGAACATGGAGGTGGTTGARCACGTYGCGGACGTACCGAGCTTTATGGCCGCTTGCGCCACCATGGTGCGCCCCGGGGGACTGATGATCTGCGCCACCCTCAACAGATCGCTTAAGGCTTTCGCTCTGGCCATTGTCGGYGCGGAATATGTGTTGGGCTGGGTRCCGCGCGGAACCCACAATTGGCAACAATTCATCACCCCTGCCGAACTCTTCAAAGCCTTGGAGAAAACCGGMCTGAGGGTCATTGAAGAAACAGGTGTCACKTACAATCCCTTATCCGGYCGGTGGACGCTCTCRCGCGACATGGACATAAATTATATGATGGTCRCCACCAAACCAGAGGAAGCTCAATGAAGACTCGGGCCAACAAGACCGTCGACCTTGAGCCYAAGAAAATTCCTCGCCAGAARCGCGCCATTGCAACCTATGAGCGATTGCTYGATGTRGCCGCCCGCCTTCTYGAAGATGAAGGCATTGAACGTATTTCCACAAACATGATTGCGGAAAGAGCYGGCATCACACCGCCCGCGCTCTATCGGTATTTCCCAAATAAATATGCCGTCCTACGTGCCTTGGGTGACCGTCTCATGCAAAAACAAAACGACGTTTTTGTGATCAGTTTGCAACATGACGATCAGAGCATCGAGGCCCAGATGAACGGAGCGGAAGCTCTGCTTAAAGAAACACTGAAGGTCACGCTCGCCCAGCCCGGAGCGCTGGCCATCATGCGCGCCCTCCGGGCCGTCCCAACATTGCAGCAAGTCCGGCTTGCCTCCCACCATCAGGTCACCGCGACCTGGTGCGAGGCCCTTCGGCCCCTCCTGCCAAACTTCAACGAAGAAGCGTTGTGGACAAAGGCGCGCCTGTCGGTTGAACTCGGGTATGCCGCCATCGAAATGGCCATGGAGGAAGACCGGCCGAGCCCCGAAATAATCATGAAAGAGGCCGCCCTTGCGCTCAACGCCTACTGGACAGCGGCTTTACCTTCCTCCATTAAATAGTCATGACTATTTTTTGACCTGCACCCTCATACCGCCTTTACTGGGGAGGGGCACACGGAACAAGGCAGCTAATGGGTATTTTGCGCATATCACTTTTGGTTGTGATGGCAACTCTGGCAGCCTGCAGCGAGGATCCCGCGCCTCAAACTGCGGAGGAGAGAGCAGCCATTGTTCAGGCCGCGGTAACACGCACACCAGACGATCCCGTACTCGCCGAAAAATACGAGCGATCCTGCAAATCCTGCCATGCCGATCCAGAAAATGCTGCCCCGCTTTCTGGCGACACCCGCGCCTGGGCCCCTCGCCTTGAAGCCCGGGGACCAGAGGGACTTCTGGACAGTAGCCTGAACGGGTTTGGCGGTATGCCACCGCTGGGCGCCTGTCTTGATTGCGGCATTGAAGATTTTACAAACCTAATTGCCTTTATGGCCGGAGATGACACATGAGCCTGACGCGCCGCAACCTGATGATGAGGGGCGCGGCCATCGCTGCCCTCTCCGCTGGAAAAACACTCCCGACTTTCGCAGAGCAACCAGAGCGCCAGTTCAAATGGCAGAACTGGTCTGGGGGTCAACAATGCGTGCCACAGGCCCGCCTTGCCCCCGCCAATGTCGAAGAATTGGTCGACCTGATCACAGCCAGCCCCAAACCAATCCGCGCGGTTGGCACCGGCCATTCCTTCACCGGCCTCGTGCCGACAGATGGCACCATTGTGTCGCTTGATCGCTTGAACGGTGTGCTGGAAACCAACGACCGGACCCTAGAAGCAACTGTGGGGGCAGGCAGCAAGCTCGGCGACTTAGGGCCAGCCCTGGAAGCCCATGGGCAGGCGCTTATCAACATGCCCGACATCAACCGGCAGACCCTGGCGGGCTCCATCGCCACGTCGACCCATGGCACCGGCACTGCTTTTGGCTCACTCTCAAGCTTCGTGACCGGGCTGGAACTCGTTACCGCCAATGGAGAGGTTCAATGGTGCGACGCCGAGCAAAATCCTGCCCTGTTTCAAGCAGCCCGCGTCTCCCTCGGATCAATTGGCATCATCACCAAAATCCGCCTGCAAAACCGCACCACCCACAAGATCAACAAGCGTACCTGGGTTATGCCGTTTGAAGAGATGATGGCCGAAGCCGACAATTTCGCCCGGGACAATCGCAACTTTGAATTTTACTACATTCCCTTCTCGTCCATGTGTWTTGGCATTACCCACAACGAGACCGACGAACCCATCGCACCCCGCGCGAGCAATGACGATGATGATGGCGTCATGACCTTGAAAGCGTTGGGCGACTATCTCGGCTGGGCGCCAACCGTGCGTGAATATTTCATCCGCTCTGCGCTGGAAGACATTCCTGATGAATTTTTCGTCGACACCTCATGGAAGGTCTACCCCAGCGAGCGGGGCGTCCGTTTCAACGAGATGGAATACCACCTGCCCCGCGAAAACGCGCTSGCCGCRTTCCGCGAAATCAGGGAATTYGTTGAAGGCAAYAATCTCGACCTCTTCTTCCCYTGGGAGTTTCGCTACACCAAAGCCGACGACATCTGGCTATCTCCCTTCCAGGGRCGTGACAGTTGCTCCATTGCCGTGCACCGCTTTTATGAAGAAGACTATCGACCATTGTTCGCCGCCATCGAGCCAATCATGCAAAAGCATGGAGGCAGGCCGCATTGGGGAAAACTCCATACCCTCAAGGCACCCGACTTCGCCAAACTCTATCCCCATTGGGACGAGTTTCTTGAAGTCCGCCAGACCATGGACCCAGACGGGGTCTTTCTCAACGATCATTTGAAGGGAGTGTTTGGCCTTGCGTGAAACCATTGAAGGCCTTGTCAGCCGCATCAAAAGCTTGAACCGTCGAACCCTGCTGCTCAGCGGGGGCGGCCTTGCTCTCGCCGGTGGCATCGCCGCCAAACGCCCCGCCAAAGAGGGCGGAGCGCATGATCCCTATTTTCTGCAACTGCAATCAGCGGTAAAAAATGCAGGCCTTGCACGCCCCAGCCTGGTGATTGACCGCGAACGCCTGAGCCGCAACATCACCACGTTGAAATCGCATCTTGGCGCCCGCATGGGGTACCGGATCGTTGCTAAATCGTTGCCGTCGATCCCGCTGCTGGCCCATGTGATGAAAGAGGCCGATACAAATAGACTGATGGTATTTCATCAACCCTTCCTGAACGCTGTCGCAACAGGTTTTCCCAAGGCCGATGTGCTGCTCGGCAAGCCAATGCCTGTTGCAGCGGCCGCCCGCTTCTACGACCACCTGGGCCCCACCTCCTTTGATCCCGCCGCGCAGCTGCAATGGCTGATCGACACGCCCGAACGATTGGACGAGTACAAAGCACTGGCCAATGCGCGTGGTCTGCCGATGCGACTGAATCTGGAGCTGGATGTTGGCCTGCACCGGGGTGGATTTTCTGACCCCAGCACATTGCGGCCCCTGCTTGAACGCATCGATGCCGACCCGCTCCTGACCTTCTCGGGCTTCATGGGCTACGATCCTCACCTGGCGGGCGTTCCAGATCTAATGGGCTGGCAGGAAAGTGCCTTTGAGGGATCAACGGCCCTCTACAAAGCCTTCATCGCTGAGGCCGCCGCCCACTACGGTGAGGCCTGGGCACCTCACACAATGACTTTCAACACGGCTGGCAGTCCCACCTATCAGATGCATGACGCCACCACCCACGCGACCGAAATCGCCGTGGGGTCAGCCCTCGTCAAGCCAACTCATTTCGACGTGCCAACACTTGCCGACCACGTGCCCGCAAGTTTTATCACCACCCCTGTTTTGAAAGTCAGCGACCCGACCAAGCTCCCGGTACTTGAAGGCTTGAGCGGCCCCACCCGCCTATGGGATCGCAACACACAACGCACCTTCTTCATCTATGGGGGCCATTGGCTGGCAGAGCCAGTTTCGCCACCGGGACTACGCCCCAACGGGTTCTTTGGTCGGTCAAGCAATCAGGAAATGCTGAACGGCTCAGATCTGATCAACTTGCAGCCAGATGATTATGTGATCCTGCGGCCGGAACAGAGCGAATTTGTGTTCCTGCAGTTCGGCGATATTGCCGTGTTGGAAGACGGTGCCATCGTCGATAGCTGGCCGGTCTTCTCATCCGGTGCGTAAAGATCAGTTTGCTTTGCTTGGGTCCGGGGTCATGGGAAGCGGGGCAACAGAAACACCTTCTTCGACAAGGTCCTGCGCTTCATCCAGTGTCGCTTCGCCGTATATCTCGCGCTCATCCGCTTCGCCATAGTGGATACGCCGCGCTTCATCCGCAAACTGGTCACCCACATAATCGAAATTGCTTTCAACATGGGCACGCACCTTGCTCATAAACATCTGAACCTGTTCGACCGTCTCAGACGGCGTGACATGCTTCTTACTGCGCTTTGAGGTCACAACGGATGGCGCCATCAGGGCTTTGCGGATATCGGTATTGGCACATAGAGGACAGGCGATTTCACTATCAGCCACTTGCGCATCGAAAGCCTTCGACCCGGCAAACCATCCGTCAAATTCATGATCCTGGCTGCAAATAAGCCTGTATTTAATCATGCCCAATATCCTGCAAAACTACACAGGTCCAACTATAGCACGGTCATGGGTGAGACTCGGCACCTTCGCGCGCGCCTGTACGACTTGGCTCGGGTCTATCTCTGCCATGATCACGCAAGGATCAACGCCCGCTTCCGCCAGAATGCCTCCCCACGGGTCAATGATAAGCGAGTGACCATAGGTCTCCCGCCCATTCTCGTGACTRCCGCCTTGCGCRGGAGCGATAACAAAACATCCCGTTTCRATRGCRCGCGCSCGCATCARCACATGCCAATGGGCCGCTCCCGTCCCTTGCGTAAAGGCCGAAGGAACAGCGAGAACGCTCGCCCCCGCCTGCGCAAGTTTTCGGTAGAGATGGGGAAACCTCAAATCATAACAAACCGTCAGGCCGAGCGGCCCCCAAGGGAGCGAGGCCAGAACAGCTTCCTCGCCCGCCTGGTAGTTTTTCGACTCGCGGTAGACTTCGCCATTCCCCAGATCCACATCAAACATATGGATCTTGTCATAGCGGGCCATCACCTCACCTGCGGGTGACAACAAGAATGACCGGTTGGCAGCTTTGTCTTCATCAACCCGCACCGCCAGTGATCCAATGAGCAGATGCACATCAAGCTCATGAGCAAGCGCCCGGAACGCTTTGAGCGCCCGGTCATCTTGCTCAGCCACAATGTTTGCAAAGAGGCGCTTGGCACCCAATTCCATCAAAGCTGTGGTTTCTGGCGTCGCAATGAAGTCAGCGCCATTGGCAGCCGCTTCGCGGATCAGAACACTGGCAGCTTCGATATTCGCGTCAATATCGGTACCTGTGCGCAATTGCACGCAGGCCGCCAAAAAACGAGTGGGAGAAGACGCTTGGTTCGTCTGATCGGTCAACCGGCAAGGGCTGCATCAAGCCCGCCACGGGCATYCAACGCGTACAGCTCATCRCAACCGCCAATATGGGTCTCGCCGATRAAAATTTGAGGGACCGTGTGGCTCCCTCCTGCGCGGGTTGTCATCTCACGACGCAGATCCACATCCATGCCGACATCGACTTCTTTGTAGGAAACGCCTTTTTCACCCAGCAGGTCTTTTGCCCGAAAGCAGTAGGGACACATCATCGTCGTATAGATCGTTACATCAGCCACGTATTTCTCCTCAGCTAAAGCATATCAGAACTGCTGTTGAGCGATCATATAGGGGCATCCTCACCGGGAACAACCCGGGCAAGGGTCAGAACGTCCACCCGCGCCGCCCCTTCTGCCCCAAGCCGCCGCGCACACGCTTCCACGGTCGCCCCCGTCGTCAAAACATCGTCAATCAGCAAGACGTGACGTTCCATGACTTTTTCACCACTTCCCGACGTCAGCGCAAACGCGCCCGCGACATTGCGCCGCCGGGCCGACGCCGACAGGCCAACCTGTGTGGGAGTGGCCCGCGTCCTCATCAACAAATCGGGAGCGACAGGCACACCACTCAGATGGGAGACCGCACGGGCAAGCTCCGCAGACTGGTTGAACCGCCGTTGAAACAGGCGAGAAGGGTGAAGGGGCACAGGCACAATCACATCAGCATCTTCCAGCAGTTCCGCCCCAGCCCGGACCATCCACCTGGCAAAAAGCGGGACGGCCTCCAGCCGGTCTCCATATTTCAGCCGGGAGACAAGACGCCCACTCGACGCGTCATACCGCAACGCGGCGCGAGCCCGGTTAAACGCTGGCTGTCTCGCCAGCACCTCAGCACTCACGCTATTGGTCCCAGGGTCGAAAGGAAAAGGCACCCCGCTCACATCGCAAAGCGGGGCGTCGATGAACTGCAGAGACGACCAGCAGGCCGCACAGACCTGCGTTTCCCCCCAAAGCGGCGCATTGCAGGCAAGACACCGGGGAGGCAGAAGAATATCCATGCCTGCGCGCAAAGCCTGCCGGACCCCTTGAACGATAGATTGACCCTGAATTGCCATACTCCCAACGATAGGACGACCGTGCAGGTCAGAAAAGCATCTTGTGTCCATTCTCCAGATTGTCATAGTGCGCCCATGTCCCAAGCCGCAGCTCAAGCCGTCGCCCCCTTCGACCGAAAACTGGTCGCCCGCCACCGCGCCCGCGCTGCAGCCGGCTTTGAAAAGGTCGACTTTCTGGTCCGTCGGGCGGCTGAGGAAATTGGGGGTCGCCTGGAGAGCACAAACCGGGTTTTTCAGACCGCATTGGACCTGGGGTGCCATCACGGAACAGTCGCACGTGAGATTCTGGGACCGGCAAAAATCAAAACCATTCTCTCCGCCGACCTCTCGCCCTCCATGATTGCCCAAGCCACAAAAGCCCAGACACCGGGTCTCAAGATCGTCGCCGACGAAGAATTCCTTCCCATCCGTCGTCAAAGCCTTGATCTGGTCACCAGCGCTTTATCTCTGCACTGGGTGAATGATCTGCCCGGGACCCTGGTGCAGATCCGCCAGGCTCTCAAACCTGACGGGCTATTTGTTGGCGCTCTGTTTGGCGGAGAAACCCTTCACGAACTGCGCCATGTGCTGACCCAGGCAGAGGTGGAATGCGATGGGGGCGTGTCGCCACGCATATCACCCTTTGCCGACGTGCAAGATCTAGGGGGTCTCCTACAACGGGCGGGACTGGCCCTGCCAGTGGTCGACGCAGACCTTGTGACGGTGCGCTACGACACCGCATTTCATCTCTTCCGCGACCTCAAAGCCATGGGCGAAACCAATGCGCTCAATGGCCGACGCCGCGTGCCACTCAAGCGCGGCACCTTGATCCGCGCCGCCGAGCTTTATCAGGAACAATTCGCCGACCCCGACGGTCGTCTGCGCGCCAGCTTCGAAATACTCTATGCGACAGGGTGGGCACCTCACGAAAGCCAGCAAAAACCACTGCGCCCAGGGTCTGCAAAAATGCGACTTGCCGATGCGTTAAAGAGCGACCCGTGAAACGAGATGCAATCCCCCGTTTCAGCCCCACCTCATAGAAAATCCCGCAACATGGCAACAAGCGGCTCATCTGCAGGAGGCATTGGATAGTCTGTCATCTGAAGGGGCCGCACCCATTTCAGAACCTGCCCCTCGACCGGTTGTGGAATGCCTTCCCACTTGCGGCAAAGATACAGCGGCATCATCAGATGAAAATCATCGTAGGCATGACTGGCGAACGTAAAGGGCGCGAGACACGAGGCCGTCACATCAATGGCAAGCTCTTCGGAGAGTTCGCGAATAAGTGTTTCTTCTGGTGTCTCGCCGGCCTCGACCTTCCCGCCGGGGAACTCCCACAGACCCGCCATGGATTTTCCCTCTGGACGCTGAGCGAGCAGCACCCGGCCTTCAATATCCACCAGCGCGCACGCGGAGACCAGAATAATTGGTTTTGACAAAACCTCTCCTTGCACCTCTGTCATGCGACACAGTTGTTGACTGTTAGAATAGCGACCTCAGTATCCACCGGTGCAAAGTCGAGGGAGAAACGCCGGACAAGTCTGGCACCCCCGCGTTCTGGTACGTCGCGCACCTCAAACTCTGCCTCAGCAAAACCCTGTCCCCGCAAGACCGAGACGGAGGCTGTGTTTTCGGCATAGACAATTGCTTCGATCGAACGAAGCTTGAGAATGTCACAACCAAAAGCCACTAGTGCCGCGACAGCTTCACGGCCATACCCCCGGTCCCAAAATGGACGCCCAAGCCAATATCCAAGCTCCGCAACACCATCACGCTCGGCAGCCATTGCGAGAGCGGATACCCCGACAAAGGCCCCGGTCACAGCATCAGTGWCTGCAAACCGATAGGCCTCGCCTTTGCGTCGCAGCACATCAGCCTCGACAATCCAGTCACGAGCCGTCGCTTCATCATAGGGATAGGGAATGGTTTCTGTTTTCTGACGGATTAAGGGCTCGCTGCCATACTTTGCAAGCTCGTTGGCATCATCGGGAGCAATCCAGCGCAGCCTCAATCGAGGCGTCACAAGGCACCGTGTTCCCAAACCCCCATTGATAATACCAGCGCTGGTCAACCGCCCCTCCCCTAGAACATCCGGTCTTTGGATATGCCGTCAGTCCTGATCTCAGCTTCTATAATCAGCGTTGATGCGAATGTACTCGTAGGTGAGGTCGCAGGTCCAGACCGTGGCCTCGGCTTTGCCCACCCCCACATCCACCTTGATAACGATGTCCTGGCCCTTCATATGRCGCGTGACCGGKGYYTCRTCGTAYCCCTCCACCGCCACRCCRTTTTTYGCCACCTTCACRCCACCGATGGAAATAGCCAGCCGATCGCGATTGGCCTCTTCACCTGACTTGCCCACCGCCATAACAATCCGGCCCCAATTGGCGTCTTCCCCGGCAATTGCCGTTTTGACCAAGGGTGAATTGGCAATCGAGAGGGCTATCTGGCGTGCCGCTTTGTGGCTGGTCGCCCCGCCAACCGTGATCTCAATAAACTTGGAGGCGCCTTCGCCATCGCGCACCACCTGGTGGGCAAGGTCCGTCATAAGATCGCCGAGAGCGGCACGAAAGGCTCGCAATTTCGGATCACCTGCACGGGTAATAGGAGCGACTGAGGCACCGCCTTCCGCCGCCTCCACCATTGCAGCCCCTGTTGCAAAAAGCAGCACCGTGTCGCTGGTCGACGTATCACTGTCGACGGTGATTGCATTAAAACTGTCACGCACTTCCAGCAAAAGCAGAGTTTGCAGAACAGAGGCCGGAAGAGCTGCGTCAGTGAAAAGAAAAACCAACATGGTGGCCAGATCCGGCTGGATCATGCCAGACCCTTTGGCAATGCCGTTCAGCGTCACGTCCACGTCACCGATCTTGACGGTCCGCGTCGTAAACTTGGCATAGGTATCCGTCGTCATGATGGCTTGCGCAGCCGCTTCCCAACTGGCCTCACCCGCTTCCACAGCATCCCCAATAGCGGCTCCGATAGCCGCGCCATCCAGCACCTCGCCGATCACTCCCGTCGAGGCGATGAAAACATCCTTCTGGCGACACCCCGTAATTGCAGCCGCCGCAGCAGCTGTCTTTCTGACCGTGGCCAACCCAGACTGCCCGGTAAACGCATTCGCATTGCCCGCGTTCACAACCAGCGCCCGTGCCGCCCCGCCTTCCAAATTACGCTTGCACCACAAAACAGGGTCAGCGGCTGTCTTAGAAGTGGTAAAAACACCACCGACTTGCGTCCCCTCTACAAGGCGAACCACCAGCAGATCATCCCGGTCTTTGTACTTCGTGCCACTATTGGTTGTGGCCAATTGAACGCCGCCCATAGACGACATCCCGGGAAAGCTCTTGGGCGCAAGCGGCGACACCGCCAAACCATTCTTTTTGCTCCGCGCTTTCTTCTGCGTCATCTCAGTTTTGCTTTTTTTGGCACCTGTCCGTGCGTTGGTACCGGATTGCCCTTTCGCGAGCGTACGCGATGGGCTGTATGCGGGCCGCTTTGCCATAATCTATTTTGCCTTGTGGACACGGAAATTCCAACGGCCCTACAGCCCGTCAAAAACGTCTATGCCTTATTCCGGGGGCGCGATTGAGGGGCGGCTGATCGAACCGTCAGCCCCTACAATTTCGATGGCGGCGTTCTCACGCAATTCTTCCATCAATTTGCGCCCTTCCTCCTGGGCAAGAGCCGACACCACCTGATCACGCACCAGATCGAATGCCGGGACTTCCTGAAGCCTGCGGTCTTCAATCTTGATGACGTGCCACCCAAATTTCGTCTTTACCGGCACCGAAATATCACCCACCTGAAGGGCAAAGGCAGCATCGTTAAACTCGTCAACCATGGTTCCAGTAGCAAAATACCCCAGATCGCCGCCTTCTGCCCCACTGGGACCGGTCGATTTTTCGCCGGCCAACGCCTCAAAATCAGCTCCCCCAGCGAGTTCAGCGACGATCGCTTGCGCTTCCTCCTCGGTTGCAACGAGGATATGGCGTGCGTGAATTTCTTCACGAGGCTCAACCGAGGCGACTTGCTCATCATAGAACGCCTGCGCAGCCTCATCGGTGATCCGGGCCGCTAGCATTTGTGTCCAGTAGACATCCCGCAACGCCTTGTTCTCATAGAATGAGATACGGCGCTGAACCGCGGGATCATCGCTCAACCCCTTGTCGCGCGCCTGATTTGAAACGATAACCCGGTCAATCAGGAGACTGAGCAGATACTCAAACCGCACATCTTCGGGCACGCTGGCCAGAACCTCGCCACTTTCCTCTTCCGCCAGCAGCAGGTCAGAAAAACGTATTTCTGTGCCGTTTACCCGGGCAACGACCCCGTCACCCCCGTCGGCACCCACTTCTTCAGCCCTGGAAGCGGGCGACAGAAGCAACAAGGCTCCCGCAAAGACCACTGCAAAGGAGGCCACGGAACAGGCTTGGATCAGCCTCTCACCGGAAAAACGGATCATCGAAAAAAGCATAACAAAGCAACCTTGAACGCAGCAGCGAAGCCCGGTTCATCCAGTCTTCAGGTGAGGGGGCATATTGATGGCTCACAACGGCTCACACAAGAGTGCGCACCTAAAGAATTCGCAATGAATGCAAGGTATTAACGAATATTGGGGCGGGAAGAGGACCGAGGGCCAAACGTTGACAAGACCCATGCCCCCCCTTACATCATTTGAGCCCAATGTGGCGCCCGCTTCCGAACGGCGCACCACAAAAGGCACGACAAAACCGGGCAGAACAGACAAGGGGGCAACCCCCTCTGACGCGCCCCAACAAGGTGACAGATGTAATGGCTAGCTTGGGCTCACTTGCCAAGCGGATCTTTGGCTCCAGCAACGACCGCAAGATAAAGGCCATATCTGGCCCCATCAGCGCCATCAACGCCCTCGAAGCGGACATGGAAGCCCTGTCCGACGATGCGTTGCGCGGCAAGGCGGCTGAATTCCGATCTCGCCATGAGGCCGGAGAAACCCTGGACGATCTGTTGCCGGAAGCATTTGCGACGGTTCGCGAAGGCGCCAAACGCGCCCTCGGCCAACGCCACTATGATGTGCAGTTGATCGGTGGCCTGGTCCTGCACAAAGGTCAGATTTCAGAAATGAAGACCGGCGAGGGCAAGACCCTTGTCTCCACACTTGCGGCCTATCTGAATGCCATTCCCGGCAAGGGCGTTCACATCGTCACCGTGAACGATTACCTCGCCCAGCGCGATGCCGCCTGGATGGGACAAATCTACGAAACACTGGGGCTGACAACCGGCTGCATCCTGCATGGCATGACCGACGAAGAACGCCGGATCGCCTATGCCGCCGACGTCACCTATGGCACCAACAACGAACTTGGCTTTGACTACCTGCGCGACAACATGAAGTACCAGTTGGATGCCATGGTTCAACGCAGCCACAACTTTGCCATTGTCGATGAAGTGGACTCCATCCTGGTTGATGAAGCCAGAACACCGCTGATCATCTCCGGACCGCTGGAAGATAATTCCGACTTATATATTACGGTCGACAAAACCATTCCAGACCTCGTGGAAGCAGATTACGATCTCGATGAGAAAACCCGCACCATCAATCTGACGGAAGAAGGCAATGAGCATGTGGAAGAAATCTTCCGCGCCGCAGGGATCATGGATGAAGGCACGCTCTACGATATCGAGAATATCTCTCTCGTTCATCACGTAAATTGCGCGCTCAAAGCACACAAGCTTTTCCAGAAGGACAAGGACTACATCGTCAAGGCAGGCAAGGTCGTCATTATTGACGAATTCACCGGCCGCATGATGGAAGGTCGTCGCTATTCAGAAGGCCTGCACCAAGCGCTTGAGGCCAAAGAGCAGGTTCCGATCCAGCCTGAAAACCAGACCTTGGCGTCCGTGACATTCCAGAACTATTTCCGTCTCTACGAGAAATTGTCCGGCATGACCGGCACGGCCCTCACCGAGGCCGACGAGTTCATGGACATTTACGGGCTCGAAGTATTTGAAATTCCAACTAATGTCGACATCTCCCGCGCGGACGAAGACGATGAGGTCTATCGGACCAATGAGGAAAAATACGACGCGATCATCCTTGAGCTGGAAGATTGCTCCAAACGCGGCCAACCGGTTCTGGTGGGGACAACCTCGATCGAGAAATCAGAACTGCTAGCCGCTCTTCTGAAAAAGAAAAAGGTAAAGCACTCTGTTCTGAATGCTCGCTATCACGAACAAGAAGCCCACATCATTGCACAAGCCGGCGTTCCCGGCGCTGTGACCATCGCCACCAACATGGCCGGTCGCGGCACCGACATTCAGCTCGGCGGCAATCTGGACATGCGCCTCGAAGAAGAGCTGGACGAAAGTCTGGGTGAAACCGAGCGCGCCAAAAGAACCGCCGACATTGTAGCTGACATTGAAACCAAGAAGCAGCGCGCCCTTGGCGCCGGTGGTCTTTATGTCATCGGAACAGAACGTCACGAAAGCCGCCGCATCGACAATCAGTTGCGCGGACGTTCCGGCCGCCAGGGAGACCCTGGACGTTCCAAGTTCTACCTAAGCCTCGAAGACGATCTGATGCGGATTTTCGGTACAGACCGCATGGATGGCATGTTGCAAAAACTCGGCCTGGAAGATGGCGAAGCCATTATCCATCCGTGGATCAACAAAGCCCTTGAGAAAGCGCAGCAGAAAGTCGAAGCGCGCAATTTTGATATTCGGAAAAACCTGCTGAAGTTCGACAATGTGATGAACGACCAGCGCAAGGCAATCTTCGAACAGCGGATTGATCTGATCCGTGCCGAAGATGTGTCTGAAGACGTGAAAGACATGCGCCATCAGTGCATCGACGATCTGGTCTCAAGCCACGTGCCCGAGAAAGCTTACTCGGAACAATGGGACACAGAGGGTCTGAAGGAAGAGGTCGCTCGAGTATTTGGGCTGGATCTGCCAGTGGACGAATGGGCCGAAGAGGAAGGTATTGCCAACGAGGAAATCCTCGACCGCATTTATCAAGCCACCGACGTTACCATCGCTAAGAAAGTAGCAGAAGTTGGACCAGAGACCTTCCGCCGTGTGGAAAAGGCTATCCTGCTCCAGACCATCGACCAGCGCTGGCGCGACCATCTTCAGATGCTCGATCATTTGCGCCAATCGGTCGGCTTGCGTGGGTACGCCCAGCGCGACCCGCTGAATGAATATAAAACGGAAGCCTTCTCGCTTTTCGAAAGCCTGCTTGCACGCCTGCGCGAAGACGTGACACGGCAGTTGATGCTTGTTCAGTTCACAGCTGAACCGCCTGCCCTCGAAGAACAGCGCCTGCCAGAAATGCAGGCCCATCACACCGATCCACAGACCGGTCGCGATGAAATGGCGGAAGATGGCGATGTTGCTTTGGCAGAACGTCCGCGCCCTGCTCGCAATCGCCCAGCAGAAGTCGCGATGAACCCCAATGATCCATCAACCTGGGGAAAGATATCTCGCAACGCACCGTGCCCCTGTGGCTCCGGCAAGAAGTACAAGCACTGCCACGGCGCACTGGCCTAAACCGAATAGAGGGTGAAATGAGGTTCTCGTGAAATTTACGAGAACCTACTCCGTCTCACGCCGTGCCCAGGGATAATCCGTTAGCTCAAACTGCGTCGCGGCCAGCGAAGGCAGCTGCTTGATTTCGCGCCACCATGCAAACAGGCCTGCCCGCTCCTTGAGAAGCACCTGCCCCTCTATCGTCTCTGCCAGATAGGCGATCATCGGCCCCGCATGGAGATCAGCCAGCGAAAGACGCACGCCCCCCAAGAGCCCGATGGCAATAAAATGCTCTTCAAGGATTGCAAGAGACCCCGTCAGACGCTTCACCATACGCGCCACCACCAGATCGTCCGGCCAGCCCCCTGCAATGGGCGCAATCAATGACTGGGTCACCAGCTCGCGAATGTCGGGCCAGAGATATTGATCAAGAACAGAAATCGTAGCTGCCATATGGGCACGCTCAGACGGCTTTGAAGGACAAAGAGACGGCTCAGGGAACATCTCATCGAGATAGCGGGTGATCGCCGCCGTCTCAGAGAACATTTCTCCGTCATGCGCCAACACAGGAACGACACCAAATGGATGCCGTTCCTTCTGTGTGGCGGGCATGCCAGAAGAAATAAAATCAACTTCTTCCAGCCGGTATGCCAAACCCTTTTCTTCCAGAACCGTCCGCACAATACGCGTGTAGACACTGTAAGCCGGTCCATAAAGAATGAGATCACTCATGCCTGCGCTTTGGCTTTTGCTTCTTCTCCCATTGCACGGCCTGCAAGGTAATAGTGATAGGCACCCCACAGACTGATCACGCTCGTGAGCAACAGTGCATACCGAAGGGATTCAATCCCGTACGTCGGCTCCAGCACATCGCTCAAGATACCCACCAGTTGCGGTCCCAAACCCAGCCCCACAATGTTGATGATAAACAGCATGATCGACGAAACGGTTGTGCGCATTTCTAGCGGCGCACGGTTTTGAATCGCGGCAAAACTCGGTCCGAGGTAAAAGGCACCCAGGATTGTTACCGGCACATAGACCCACAGAGCCACTTCCTTTTCAGCAAGAAAAAAGACAACGATCAACGGGGCCGCTACCAATTTCGCCAAGGAAACAATCCAGTAACTCCAGCGCGCGTCCTTGGCACCCAGCCAGTCCGCCAGCCTCCCACCCAAGATGGCTCCACTTGTTCCAAATATGCCGATGATCAAAGCCAGAAAGATACCTGTCTCCGTAATGCCCATATTAAAGCTGCGGATGAAAAAGGAATAACCCCAAACCGCTCCGCCATAGCCAACGAAGGAAATCAACGTCACACCCATAACCGTATGAAACGACACCCGATCATTCCAAATGTGGCGAAAACCATTAGCGATTTGCTCCCGGAATTCGCTCCAGTCGACAGGCTTCGGTTCGGGTGCAGGTTTGCCCTCCGAAAACCCACGCGACGGCTCGACAAGAGTAAAGCGCACGAGTGCGGCAATCGCAATGCCCGGCAGACCCACCAGCAGGAATGCCTCCCGCCAGCCATATTGCTCAACCACAAAGGCACCCACGGCAAAGGCGATCATGGTGCCCAAATAAACACCAAGCGCATAAACCGCGAGCGCGCCGCTGCGTTCTTCCGGTGGATAGAGGTCTGCAATCATCGAATGAGAGGGGGGACTGGACCCCGCTTCTCCGACACCAACACCAATACGCGCCAGCGCCAAAGTCCCAAAACCTGTGACATAGGCACAAGCCGCCGTCATCAAGCTCCACACACCAATCGCTGTCGCAATGACGTTACGTCGGCTGGACCTGTCGGCAAAGAAAGCGATAGGCATCCCCAACGTCGCATAGAAAATCGCAAAGGCAATGCCAGACAGAAACCCCAATTGCCAATCTGCCAAAAGAAATTCTGCCTTAATGGCCGGCAGGACCACGCCCATTATCTGGCGGTCGACATAACTAGAAATATAGCCAAGTAGCAAAACACCCAACGCATAACGCCGGTAGTTTTTGGTCATCGTCACACCACCGTGACCGACAATGACCCCGTCAGCTACCTCAGTCCCCGTTTCAGCAGCCATATTCCCCCCAAAAAAGTAATGCAATGTGTCGTTACTGCTCAGCCTAGCGGGGCAGAAGGCTGGCAGCAAACAAAAGCGCACCGGTGCGTCGGTTGCACCTCAACGCTTCGCTGCCATAATGACCTCAACAAAACCACGGAGATAAAAAGATGGCAGCCCCCACTCCTTTCAAAGTCGAAATCAGCCAGCCCACCATCGACGCCATCCTGGCAAAGGTACGTGCCTATGACTGGCACGAAATGCCCGAAATTGCGGCGGGGGCCGACAGATGGGCTTATGGCGCCGACATGGACTACATGAAAGAGCTTTGTTCTTACTGGACAAGTTCGTTCGACTGGCGCGCCGTTGAAGAAAAACTGAATTCTCATCCTCAGTTCAAAGCAACGGTTGACGATCAGGAAATACATTTCTACCACGTCAAAGGGTCTGGCAGCGCGCCGCAACCCATCATCTTGACTCATGGATGGCCGGGCTCGGTTTACGAATTTCTGGGTGTCATAGATCATCTGGCACACCCGGAAAAACATGGCGGCAAGGAAGAAGACGGCTTGACCCTCATCATCCCTTCGCTTCCCGGTTACGGCTTTTCTGGCAAACCTAAAAAACCGCTGGGACCAAAACGAACGGCTGAGTTATGGGACAAGTTGATGCGCGAGACCCTAGGGTACGACACCTACATCGCCCAGGGTGGCGACTGGGGCTCGGTCGTGTCGGGCTTTCTCGCCTGCAATCACGGGCTCAATGTGGGAGGGGGCTGCAAGGCCGTGCATCTTAACATGTGGGGAGCCCGGCCCAGCGGCGTTGGACCGCAAACCCCTGAGGAACAGACCTGGGGTCAGACCGCCGCCTTCAATTTTGAAATGGAAGGTGCCTATCTGCGCCTGCAGATGACCAAACCACAATCCCTCTCCTACGCCATGATGGACAGCCCCGTGGGCGTGGCCGCCTGGATAACGGAAAAATTCAACAGCTGGACAGACACAAGAGGCCCAGACGGCACCGAACATATTGAGAATGCCTACACAAAAGACCAGCTGCTCTCCAACATCATGATCTATCTGGTGACCCGTACCTTCAACACCTCCACCTGGTTCTACCGGGGCATGTTCGAGGAAGGCGGAACAGATATGGCACCGGGCAAAAAAGTCGAAGTCCCTACCGCAATCGCCTGCTTCCCCAAAGAGTTCATCCCCTTCCCACCGCGCACCATGGTCGAGAAGGGCTACAACGTTGCCCGCTGGACCGAGTTCGAAAAAGGCGGTCACTTTGCCGCCCTTGAAACAGGTCCACTCTTTGCTAACGACGTTGCCGCATTCGCCGCCCAGGTAAAAGGATAGGTCCCATGACCCGGCCCATCATCCCCGCCGATCCATTTAAGATACATGTTCCCGATCACGAAATTGAAGATCTGAAACATCGCCTTGAACAAACAAGGTTCCCCAACGAGCCGGATGGCAACGAGCATTGGGCATATGGCAGCAATCTCTCCTACATGGAGAGACTGATTTCCTATTGGCGGGACGATTTTGATTGGCGTCAGCAGGAAACCTGGCTGAATTCATTCCCGCAATTCAAAACCACCCTGACAGACAATAACGACCAGGATCATGAAATCCATTTCGTCTACGAGAAGGGAAGCGGCGACAACGCCACGCCGCTCATCATGACCCATGGCTGGCCATCGACATTCCGCGAATTCCTGGATGTGGTTGATCGCTTGGCGCACCCGGAAAATCACGGACGCAGCGGCCCCGCCTTTGATGTCATCGTACCGTCGCTGATCGGCTACGGCTTTTCGTCACTGCCGCGACAGCCCGTTGGCCCGGCAGTGATCGCTGATCTCTGGCACGATCTCATGACCAAAGTGCTGGGCTACGACACCTACCTCGCGCAAGCTGGGGACTGGGGAAGTTTCGTCACCTCGCGCCTGGCCTTGCAACACGCCGATGCGGTGCGCGCCATTCACCTGACCATGCTACCCCTGCGTCCAGACCTCAGACATGAGAGCCAACCACCCGTGACGGAGGAAGAGTCTCTATGGATTAGGGACATGAAAAAATGGTGGGCGGGGGAAGAAGGATACCGCTCCATCCAATCAACCAAGCCTATGACGTTGGCATTTGGTTTGATGGATTCGCCTTCCGGCCTCGCAGGCTGGCTAGCGGATAAATACTACCGCCTTGGTGACACGGACAAATCCCACACCTGGGAGGGAATGGAAGCACGCTTCCCGATGGACACCCTGCTGACCCAGCTTTCAATTTACTGGTTCACCGGCACCATCAATTCGGCAAACACGCTTTACAAAGCAGGACCAGCAGAAGGCAGTGGTCTTCTGAAACCCGGCGAGCGCGTCACGGTCCCCACTTTCTATTCAGAATACCCGATGGATAGCCTGCCGATCACACCGCGCTCCTGGGCAATGCGTGGCTACAATCTGCAAGCCTTCAAAATTATGGAAAAAGGCGGGCACTTCGCAGCCATGGAAGAGCCGGAGCTTTTCGCCGACGACGTGCGCGATGCGTTTGCGACAATACTCTAGGTCAAACAATCAGTCGTCTGGAACACCAGCCCCGATGTCGATCCATTCAGTAATGTCTGGAAGGGCAAAACGAGATTTCGTTTCGCCATATGTCACTTCTTCAATAATGACCTGATGGTTCATGATCCGGAAAGATTTTCCATCCGCATTTGCCAGTGGAAGCGAAAGACTTTCAAACAGACAATCGCGCCCGTTCTTTGAACGTGCCTGCATTGTCATGAAGCAAGCGCAGGGACGAGTGAGAACCTCTTCAAGGCCATCAAAATAGTATGCACGCGCCTGCTCATCCATACGGCCACCAATGGCTTGGCCCGTCATTTCTTCGCCGTAAAAATCACAAACTGCAGTTCCCGCAAAACGAAGTTGAAACCCAGTTTCCCCACCTCGTTCAACGATCGTGCACCAGGGCATCAATTTTGGAACTGCGATCGGGTCCCACAATTTATAATCGGGTAGACGGCCATCATTGAGACTCAGCCAATAGGCAAAAATCACACGAGAGCTTTCATGTCGCAAGCGGGTGGCGACGTCTCCTACCCTGGCTGGAACCTTGGAGATAGTCATGTGAGATAGGCTCCCACAAATGTACTACCAGAAAAAGAAGAACCAGATAAAGTTGCAAATGGCGTTGCACGCACGCATGAAGAGCCACAAACGCGTCTTGTTCCAGAATGCCGAAAAAACAGCATGAACCCTCACTTCAATGACATAGGAAACTGTCACTCCACGAGACCYTACACACGCAAAGGTTTAGCGTTGTTTGCTAAAATATTTCAACTACCATTGAAAAAGAGCACAGAGGCTTCACACCAAGCCGGTTCGGCCAATCTGCATAAATTTTTCCTGCCGCAGACGACGAATTGTCGAGCCGTCGAAACCTGACAGGTCGCGCAATTCCTGCTCAATGGCATCGCCCGCCTCACGGATTATCTGCGCCCGTTCCCGGTGCGCCCCGCCGACAGGCTCAGGAATGATGCGGTCGATAACACCCAATTCCAAAAGGCTCTGCGCCGTCACTTTCATGGCCGCCGCTGCGTCTTTCGCCTTATCTGAATTACGCCACAAGATCGATGCAGACGCTTCTGGTGACGCCACCGTGTAGATCGAATGTTCCAGCATCAAAACTTTGCTGGCGGTTGCGATCGCCAACGCTCCCCCAGAACCACCTTCGCCAATGATCAGCGAAACGAACGGCACTCGAATATCCAGGCATTTATCGATGGAGCGCGCGATGGCCTCAGCCTGCCCCCGCTCCTCACCTTCACGGCCAGGAAAAGCACCCGCTGTATCCACCAGAGTAATCACCGGCATGTTGAAACGATCTGCCAGCGTCATTAGTCGCACAGCTTTGCGATAGCCCTCCGGCTGGGCCATGCCAAAATTGTGCTTCATCCGGGTCTCCATGTCGGAGCCCTTCTCATGACCAAGAATCACAACCGAACGACCGCGAAAACGCCCGATCCCACCAACGATGGCATGGTCCTCACCAAACACCCGGTCTCCGGCGAGCGGTGTGAAGTCTTCTACAAAACCATCAATATAGTCGAGGAAATGAGGACGGTTCGGGTGCCTCGCCACCTGGGTCTTCTGCCAGGTATCAAGATCAGCATACATATTCACCAGCAACTGCGCGGCCTTGGCCTCAAGCTTTGTCACTTCGTCAGAAATACCCGCAGACGAGTCATCCTGGGCCAGTCGCTTTAGCTCCTGGATCCTGCCCTCAAGCTCTGCGAGAGGTTTCTCAAATTCAAGATAAGTATGCATGTTTTTTTGATTAACTCAGCCTAACTGGTTGCCCAACGGGCCATATCGCGGCGGACACTGGCCCGCCCTCTACAGCTTGTCAACAGTCCGCCACATAGGCGGTTAACAGTGGCACAAATGAGGCCGCAGCAATCCCCTACGCCCCAGAACACGCTCATACCCGCTATTTCTTGCTCCTGAGAGGGTGGTGGGTTTCCACAAGCTCCCGCAGCCGTTCTTCGAGAATATGGGTGTAGATCTGTGTCGTGGAAATGTCAGCGTGCCCGAGCAATTGCTGCACAGCTCTCAGGTCAGCTCCATTTGCAAGCAAATGACTGGCAAAAGCATGCCGCAACGTGTGAGGGGAAAGACTGTCCGGGTTGATTTCCGCTAGAACCGCAAGCTCTTTCAACAATTGCGCAAATCGATGCCGGGTCAGATGTCCCGCCTTACCACGCGAGGGAAACAGCCAGGGACTGGTGTTCTTGCCCAGCACGTCGGCACGGCATTGAACATAAATCGATATGGCCCCCAGCGCAGGCCCGTTCAGGGGCACAACCCGTTCCCGTCCGCCTTTACCCCGCACATTGATCATGCGCTCTCCGCGCGCAACCGCCGCGAGTGGCAGACTGACAAGCTCGCTGACCCTCAAGCCCGTAGCGTAAAGCACTTCCATAAGACAGACCGTGCGTGCCCGGCGGTAGGCCTGCTTGTCCGGATCAACAATCGCGGCACCGTAGCGGTTGGCGGCCTCCAGCAACTGATCGACTTCATCAACGCTGACAGTTTTCGGCAACGGCCGCGCCAACTTCGGGGCCTCAATGATACTGCAGGGATCATCGTCGCGAACATTTTCACTCATCAGAAAATGGCCAAACTGACGGATGGCTGACAGGCGCCGGGCCGCCGTACTGGCGGCAAGTCCATTCGCTTCCATTAGAGCGAGGTAAGCCCGCACATCGCCACTGTTGAAGGCAACAAAGTCTCGCCCCCGCATCGAGAGCAACATCCCAAAATCCATGAGATCCCGCGTGTAGGCCTCGAGCGTGTTTTGAGCGGCACCCCGCTCGGCACTCAACATTTCAAGAAAAGCATCCAGGCGAAAAATGTCGGTCGGCAGCTTGCGGGACCCAGACTTATCGCCTCGCCCGGTCACCTTCAGCGCTCCGCGTTCATGTGGGCTATGAGTGCTTCAACACTGAGGCGCCTTGCATCCCGATCAAGACCAACCCGCCTCAACGCCGCGACAATCGCCCCCAGCGACTGGGGGTGTGTGCCTGCCGGCCCTGCCTTCTGGAGAGCTGCAAGCGTGAGCAAAACAGTTTCTCCAACCCGACCCTCTTCGCTTGCCCGTTTGAGTTGGCGCATCACCGCAATGGGCGGCACCGCCCCGCCGGGCAAATCGCCAACAGCAAGCAGTGCATCCCACACCGATTGCGGCATCTGCACACCAAGCCCTTCCAGTAGAACAATTTCAAGAGCAGCGAAGTCGCGTGCCCGCCCCCCAATGGCCAGGTCATCAAGCGCATCCTGCACAATGGCAGGAATGGGAACAGGGCCCTCAGAGGAAGAAGCCTCTGCCGGGGAAGGAGATGGGGTGATGGGCGGCGCAACAAAAAAACTTGGGTCAATCAGCCTTACCAGAGCCTGCAGCTCACGGTGTTGGCGCGCCCGAGCCCCTTGATCATTCAACGTCGAAAGCCACATGCCGGCACGCACCCGGTCACCCAGTTCAACAAAAGCCCGAACCGCCAGCGGCGCAAAAGCCGACAACACAGTTGAAGGAGGGACCGTCGCCAACGCGCCTTTGTGGGCAACCAGCGTCGCCCGGTAAGCAGGGCCACCGACTTCCCGAAGAAAAACTGCCGCGAGCAAATCCGCTCGTCCCGCTGGAACACGCTCATCCAATATAGCTTGGTGAAAGAGTGCCCGACGTCGGAAGGGAGAGGCCGGTTCACGGCCAATGCGAACGCCTTCCACATCTTCGCGTGTATAAGGAACGGAGAGATAGGCCGCCGCCATTTCATCGCCAGAAATCAAACCCAGAGAGGCCGCGCGTTCAGCGGCGGCAACCCGAATTTCAGGGTCAAACGCCCAATCGTCAGCAACAGAAGTAAGAAGGCCGGGAACAAGATGGGGAACAGTTTCCCCAGAAAGATCATGTTTTGCCAGCTGCAACATACGGAAGTTCAAAGCGCTCAGAGCAGCCGGAACAGTCGCGTCAAGAACCAGCCCCTCAGACGCCATAGCGGCGAGTGACAGGAAATAGGGATCATCCAGACCCTGCTCTCGTGCAAGGTCAGCCGTCAAATTGGCAGCCCCCGTCTGTCCGCCCAAAATCTGACAATAAATAGAAAGTTTTGTGGCAAACGCGGCAAGGGCATCGCTTGAAGGATCCCCGCCAACGGGGAGGGTCGACAACATATTGCAGGCCAGCGCACTTTCACCTGCCCCAAGAGCGGCTTTTGCAAACTCTGCTGCGGCCAACGGGCTTGGGCGTGCCCCCCCAACCCGCGCCATCAACTGGACAATATCACCGCTCCGCCCTGCCTCATTGAGTTGTCGAAGACGTAGCGCCAAGAGCGACACACCACTGTTAGCGCCTTGTGGTGCTCGTGCGGCCGTCAACAAAAGCCGCCGCGACAGATCGCTCATAAAAGCTGAAGACGTATCTCCGGGAACCTGTCCAAGGGTCTGCTCAACAAGTCGACGTCCCGTACCGGTCCACATGTCCGTGCTCAGCCCACTACTGGCCTCATCAAGCAGTCCCGCACTGGCCTCATCAAGCTGGCCGAGGGTACCCATGGCAACGCCACTGCCCGCCTCCCCTGGCCGTGCGCCGATGTCACGCACAGGAAGGACGTCCCTGCGGGTCGCACTAGGCCCCGCTGGAAACAGGGTCATGTCCAAGTCAGCATCGACGGCATCGGGGCCAACGTCATTGTCTATATTGGGGGGTAAAATCCGGATAGGGCCGCGCGGGGGAGCAGCCTCTGGCTCGCCGATCGGGTCGGTCACAACCGTACTTTTCGGATCAAAAGGCCAATCTGGCGCTGGCGCTCCGACGGTCGCCTCGGCCGCAGCCGGGCCCGCCGCTCCCAGCAGCACGAAAAACGCGGCGGCAATACAGGTCCCACCCGAAAGGGCGTACCACTTAACGGGGGAAACGATCATTGGAAATGGTTTTTTCGACTGGCGCGCTTTGCGGCTCAACAGCCTGCGCGAGATAAACAATACCCACGAAACCAGCGCCACCCAAAATCGCCAACACGACCAATCCCCGAACAAAACTCTTCACAGCGCCACAATCTCCACTTGCTAATCGAGCATCTCAGTAGGCCATTTGCACCGCCGAAGCGGCTTCCTGGCACTTTAAGCTCATACATTTGACCAAATTAGGGCATGAACCCCAACTCATTCGTTAAATTGCGAGGCTGATCCTTGCCAAAACGATCTCCAAAGTCGACATATATCCTGGAAAGAGGCCTTGTGAAGGAAACTGAAACCCGTGCGACACTGAGATAGGATGGACGAGAAGGGATAAATCCCCAAATGTCGGCGGCTTTCCCAACTGTTCCTGTATCACGGTAGACCTTGATAATGCGCCGGGGCGAGAAACACCCCGCAGGCTGGACCCGATATTAACAAACCGCGTCGCATACTTCCTGCAGCGAGGTTGAGCGACAGATGATGATATGAACGACACTCAGCCGCTGACAAACAAGGCACCCGATGGCGGGACGACGAGGAATATGGACGACCCGACCTTGATTGACCGCGTTGCGACATCGCTTGGTGACAAATCGCTGGTATTGATCGGCCTCATGGGGGCTGGCAAAACCACCATTGGTCGCCGCCTAGCGAGCCGCCTGGATGTACATTTCGTCGATGCTGATCTCGAAATTGAAAAAGCAGCTGGATGCACAATCGCGGACATTTTCAAGAAATTTGGAGAAGCCCATTTTCGCGATGGCGAGCGACGTGTCATTGCCCGCTTGATGAGCGATGGTCCCCAGGTCTTGGCCACTGGCGGGGGCGCTTTCATGAATGCGCAAACCCGTGCCGCGATACACGAAAAAGGGGTTTCGATCTGGCTCAAAGCAGACATTGACGTTTTGATGAAACGGGTCAGCCGCAGGTCACATCGCCCTTTGCTCCAAAACGACGACCCCCAGGCCGTCATGCAACGCTTAATGGATGAGCGCTACCCCATTTATGCCGAGGCAAATCTCACCATCGACAGCAAAGAAGGCCCACATGATGCGGTTGTCGACGAAATCATTCAGGCGCTTGACCTTCATCTAACCCCTTCCACTTCCTCTAAGACACAAGATTGAGACAATGACCCGTACTGCGAGCAGAACCGGCCCCCAAACCACGCCTGAGAAGATCACCGTTGATCTTGGCAATCGCGCCTATGACATTTTTGTAGGCCAGGGTCTGATTGAAAACGCGGCCACGTATGTAGCCCCTCTCCTGAAACGCCCACGTGTCACTGTCGTCACAGATGAAAATGTGGCCCAGCATCATCTGGATGCGCTGCAGAAGAGTTTTGCCGACAATAATATTATCTCAACACCTTTCATTTTGCCGCCCGGTGAGAAGACCAAAAGCTTTGAACAATTACAGCACTTGCTCAGCGCCTTACTGGACGCTGGCGTCGAGCGCGGCGACCTTGTGATTGCCCTTGGTGGTGGCGTCATTGGTGACCTGACCGGCTTTGCCGCAAGCGTGTTGCGCAGAGGCGTGGATTTCGCCCAGATACCCACGACGTTACTTGCACAGGTTGATAGTTCTGTTGGGGGAAAGACCGGCATCAACGTGCCCCAGGGAAAAAACCTCATCGGCGCTTTCCATCAGCCACGACTTGTCCTGGCCGACACCGGCGCGCTTACCACTCTTCCTCCCCGCCAGTTCCGCGCGGGTTATGCCGAAGTCGTAAAATATGGCCTTATCAACGACCCATCCTTTTTCGACTGGCTTGAAGCCAATCTTGAAAACACCAGGAGCGGTGATGTGACAATCATCACCAAGGCCATCGTTACCAGCTGCGATGCCAAAGCACGCATCGTTGCGGCCGATGAACGTGAAGGAGGCGTGCGCGCCCTGCTCAATCTGGGTCATACATTCGGTCACGCTCTGGAGGCAGCAACGGGGTTTTCCGATCGTCTGATCCACGGCGAAGGGGTTGCCATTGGCATGACAATGGCCTTTGAGCTTTCTGTCAGCCTGGGTCTGTGTTCCGGCCAAGACGCTGTGAGAGCCCGTCGTCACCTGTCCAATGCAGGGCTCCCAACGAGGCTCTCCGACATACCTGGCGACCTGCCAGGCGCAAGCGCCCTCATCGACCTGATGGCACAAGACAAGAAGGTCGTCGACGGCACGCTGACATTTATTCTCGCCCGCGGCATCGGCGATACCTTCATCACCCGCGATGTCGCGGCAAGTGATCTTCTCTCCTTCATGACCGACCAAGGGACCGCCTGATGGACATCCTTGATCTTGTTCTGACAATTCTGCTTATCTTTGTTCTCCTGGCGCTCTCTGCTTTTTTCTCAGGATCAGAGACCGCACTGACCGCAGCATCCCGCGCACGCATGCATCATCTAAGCGAGAACGGCAGCAAGCGCGCCAAGACCGTCCAGAAGCTGACAGACAACAGAGAGCGGCTGATCGGTGCCATTTTGCTCGGCAACAATCTTGTCAACATTCTGGCCTCTGCCATCGCAACCAGCCTCTTCATCCTGTTTTTYGGKGACGCRGGCGTGGTCTACGCAACATTGGTGATGACGGCCCTGGTACTGATTTTTTCAGAAGTCATGCCCAAGACTTACGCAATCGCAAATACGGATCGCACCGCCTTAGCTGTCGCCCCCATCATTCGGTGGGTCGTCCATGCCTTTGCCCCGATGACCGCGACCGTTGCCTTTATTTCACAGCGCGCACTGGCGCTGTTTGGCGCGTCCACCGATGGTGCGGAGCGCGCCCTTTCAGCCTACGACGAATTGCGCGGCGCCATTGACTTGCATCACCTCGAGGGTCAATTCATCAAGCGGGACCGGGACATGCTGGGTGGCATTCTCGATCTCAATGAGCTTGAAGTTGTTGAGATTATGGTTCACCGCAAAAACATGACCATGGTTGATGCGGACCTTCCCACGGCTGAGATTATTCAGCAGGTCTTACAGAGCCCTCACACCCGCATTCCCTTCTGGCAGGGGGAGCCCGAGAACATTGTCGGCATTTTGCACGCCAAGGATCTGCTGCGCGCCATCGCAGGGGGAAATACAGATCCAGCCACGCTAGACATTTTGGCACTGACCACCAAACCCTGGTTCGTGCCCGACAGCACAAGCGTCCAGGGGCAACTCAACGCATTCCTCCGCAAGAAAATGCACTTTTCTCTGGTGGTAGACGAATATGGCGGGCTCATGGGCCTGGTGACTTTGGAAGACATTCTGGAAGAAATCGTCGGTGACATTGCCGATGAGCATGATATCGACCCCACAGATCTCAGTCGGGAGGCGGACGGCTCCATCCATGTCGATGGGACCGTCACGATCCGCGACCTAAATCGGGCGATGGATTGGTCCTTGCCCGACGAAGAAGCCATAACCATTGCGGGTCTCGTGATCCACGAAGCCCAAACAATCCCCGAAAAAGGACAGGCTTTCACCTTTCACGGATTTCGCTTTCTCATCGAAGATAAACAGCGCAATCAACTGACTAGGCTCTGTGTCAGCCCGGTCAGAGGTAGGGCCAAACAAACGGCCTAAGGGGCATCTTCCTCGAGCGTCATCGTCACGAGTTGCAAAGCGTGGATTTTCTCGGCCAGAAGTTTTGCGAGCAGCTTGTTCACCTTGCGGTGACGCGCCACACGGGCATCTCCCTTGAAAGCATCTGAAACGATAGTGACGTGAAAATGGGTCTCACCCTCCGGGCGCGCCCCACTGTGGCCCGCATGAAGGTGCGACCGGTCTTCCACTTCTAGTCGTGCGGGATGCAACGCTGCCGTTAACACTTCACCGATCTGATCAGCAACACTCATTTTCGCCCTCTTTATGCCCTATCCAGCCACTTGCTGTTTTATCAACCAACTCTTGGCATTCTTAGCCGCCCTTACAGTATTCTTCAAAGGGCATCGCCTTTGGGAGCCCACTCGGCTATCCTACCAACCCCATTCTTGGGCCCCTTTAGGGGTATTGTACGAGCGTACGGTATCCCGCAAAAATTAGGTCAGTGACGTTGAGCTCTAAATATTTCGATTCGATCCGGATCGCACCCCAGAAAGCAAAAAAAGAAAAACGCGTCGCGCGCAACTGCGAGTGGGAGGGATGTAGTGCAGAAGCCCCTCACCGCGCGCCAAAAGGGCGAAACATGGAGGGCCAATTCAGCTGGTTTTGCACCGGCCATATCCGCGATTACAATAAGAACTACAATTTTTTCGCCAATATGAGCGCGGATGAAGTTCAAGGGTATCAGCGGGAAAACCGCACCGGGCACCGGCCAACCTGGAAAATGGGCATGAACCCCGGCGGAACAGGCGGGGGAAAATTCTCCGCTGACCCTGCGTTTAGGGACACGTTCGGCTTTTTTGGCGAAAACAGCCCCTATGAGGCTGGTGCGAAGAAAGACGCTCCCAAGCGCCCACCGCGCAATGCAGAGCGCAAAGCTCTTCTAGCTCTTGGCCTTGACGAAAGAGCCACTTTGGCCGACATAAAGACCCGCTACAAAGAGCTTGTGAAGAAATTTCACCCCGATATGAACGGGGGAGACCGAACGACAGAAGATCGGCTCCAGAAAGTCATCCAGGCCCACGACTACCTGAAAAAGAGCGGTTTTTGCTAAGTCGTCAGCCGTCCTTTTGAAAGAGCGCAGTTCCAGCGGCACTTGAAGCCCGCTGACGCAGCCTGCTTTGCCAATTTATTGGGTAGGGCAGCTCACTGCGAACATGAGAAACTAAGCGGGCAGCACAACAGCATCCCACCACACAATGAGAGACAGCGAAGAAAGACGAAGAACATGGAAGCGGAAGTACAGGGTACCATGTCAACCAGCGGCCCCGACAAGACGGTAAACGTTCGTGAGGTTTTCGGCATTGATGCCAACATGGAAGTGCCGGCCTTTTCGGAACGGAACGAATATGTTCCTGAGGTAGACGCTGACTATCTGTTTGACCGCGAAACCACACTCGCCATTCTTGCAGGCTTTGCCTTCAATCGCCGGGTCATGGTACAGGGCTACCACGGCACGGGCAAATCAACTCATATCGAACAGATCGCCGCGCGCCTCAACTGGCCATGCATCCGCATCAACCTGGACAGCCATATCAGCCGTATCGACCTGATCGGCAAAGACGCCATCGTCCTGAAGGACGGCAAACAGGTGACCGAATTCCGCGAAGGACTTTTGCCGTGGGCATTGCAGCGCCCTGTAGCACTTGTCTTTGACGAGTATGATGCAGGTCGCCCGGACGTCATGTTCGTGATCCAGCGTATCTTAGAAGTGCAAGGCAAGCTCACCCTGCTCGACCAGAACAAGGTGATCAGCCCCAATCCTTATTTCCGCCTGTTCTCAACCGCCAACACAATCGGCCTGGGTGACACAAGCGGTCTCTATCACGGAACACAGCAGATCAACCAGGGTCAGATGGACCGGTGGAACATCGTGACGACGTTGAATTATCTGTCCCATGATGCCGAAACAGACATCATTCTCGCCAAGGCGAAAAGTTACGCCAAGACAGAGAAGGGTAAAGCGGATGTGTCCGCAATGGTCCGCGTCGCTGATCTTTCCCGTGCCGCCTTTATTCAAGGCGACATCTCTACTGTCATGAGCCCGCGTACGGTTCTCACCTGGGCAGAGAATGCTGAGATCTTCGGCGACATTGGTTTTGCCTTCCGGCTCACCTTCCTCAACAAGTGTGATGAGCTAGAGCGTGCGACCGTTGCTGAATTTTATCAGCGGTGCTTCGGAGAAGATCTGCCGGAATCCGCCGCCAAAGTGATGGTTGCCTAACCGGCACACGGTCGGAAGACGTGCCAAATCTAAAGCCTACAAGTCAAAAGCCTTAAGGGCCAAGTTATGCAGAATAAGGAAGGTCCCATCGAGCCGTTTAAACGCGCGCTGACGGCGACCATGAAAACCATCGCAGAGCAGGAAGAGCTTGCGGTAACGTTTGGAACGGAACCTCCAGGGTTGCGGGGCCTGCGCGCGCGCCTCCCCCTGCCCAGTCGCGAACTGCCCGCCAACGAAGTTGCCGAGGTACGTGGCTTTGCCGACTCTTATGCCCTGCGCCTGGCCCACCATGATGCCACCATTAATGCACGGTTGGAGCCTGAAGGCAGTAACGCCAAAGCCATTTTCGATGCAGTGGAACAGGCCCGTGTCGAGGCGATTGGCGCGAACCAGATGGCCGGCATGAAAGACAATCTTTCTGCCGCCCTCGAAAAACGTTGCCGGTCCCTCGGATACGACAAAGTAACCAACAAGGACGAGGCACCTCTGGCAGAGGCCATTGCTCTTCTGGCCCGCGAAAAGCTGACCGGCGCGCCTGTCCCTGAGGCGGCCCGCAATCTGGTGGATTTCTGGCGGCCCTGGGTAGAAGAACGCACAGGCGGTGACTTCGAACGGCTCGGTGAAACCGTCGAAGATCAAGAGGCTTTCGCGCGCGTCATGCGCGATATCCTCGTCGATCTCGAAATGGGTGATGAGCTGGGTGAAAGCCCGGACAATGCCGACGAACAGGAAGACGGCGAAGAAGGTGGCGACGATCAGGCCGATGATGACGCCCAGGCCGGAGAAGCCGAACAGCCTGAAGGGGCGAGTGCCGAACAGGCCGAGCTTGCCGAAGGGGAAGGCGAAGAAGGCGACGAGCAGATGGTCGAGGTGGATGCCGACGACATGCCTGCTGACAGCGAMGAAATGGATGAGATGGGCGAGGGCAATCMGCCCTGGCGCCCCGATGGCATGGATGAYGCSTCGCGMACGCCTSCCTAYAAGGTTTTCGCNCCCGSCTNACGAYGAAGTCATYGCCGCCGAAGAYCTRTGCGAYATCGAAGARCTYGCCCGCCTGCGTCAATATCTGGAYCARCAGTTGCAGCAGATGCACGGKGTSGTKTCGCGCCTTGCCAAYCGSTTGCAGCGCCGCTTGATGGCACAGCAGACCCGGACATGGTCGTTTGATCTKGAAGAAGGYATTCTGGAYGCCGCMCGGCTCACCCGYGCSRTYACMGACCCGATGATGCCGCTCGCCTATAAAATGGAAAATGACACGGAGTTTCGCGACACCGTTGTGACCCTGCTCATCGACAATTCCGGCTCCATGCGGGGACGTCCCATCACTGTGGCCGCACTCTGCGCAGACATTCTAGCCCGCACCCTGGAACGCTGTGGCGTGAAGGTTGAAATTTTGGGCTTCACCACAAGGGCATGGAAGGGCGGCCAGGCACGTGAAAAATGGCTCGCAGAAGGCAAGCCTGCAAATCCCGGTCGCCTGAACGACCTGCGCCATATTGTCTATAAATCAGCCGACAGCCCGTGGCGTCGTGCGCGTCGCAATCTTGGGCTGATGATGCGTGAAGGCCTGCTCAAGGAAAACATCGACGGCGAAGCCCTCATCTGGGCTCATAACCGTCTGCTCGCCCGCCCGGAAAACAGACGCATCATGATGGTGATCTCTGATGGCGCCCCTGTCGACGACAGCACCCTTTCGGTCAATGCAGGCAATTATCTGGAACGCCATCTCCGTCAGGTCATCGATGACATCGAGAACCGCTCTCCTGTCGAACTGATCGCCATCGGCATCGGCCATGACGTGACCCGCTACTATGAGCGCGCCGTCACCATTATTGATGCGGAGCAATTGGGCGGAGCCATGACCGACAAACTTGCTGAGCTGTTCGACGATCAGGACAGCCCGGTCACAAAAAGACGCAACAGAAAAAAACCCAGCAAGAAGGCAGCCCCCCGAAGCGGCGAAAGCACCCTCGGCGCACTCCGCAAAACCAGCTTCCAGCAGGTTGGCCGCGCTACGAAAGCGCCCTGAGCATTGCATCTTCTTTCTGGTAGCTTCCCCGCATTCAAATAAACCAAAGTCGGGCCACCCATGAAACACCTGCTGTCTTCCCGCATCCTGTGGGCTCTGAGCGCAGCAATCGCTCTCACCGGAACCGCCATCGCGGCCAGTCTGTTTGAAAGCGCAGATGCTGTCGCAAGCCCGGCATCGCTGATCATCGACACCCGCCCCGTTTTCTGGGATCCCGAAAATCCGCGAGACATAAAGGCTGGCAAGCTGACTTATGTCGGCGGCCTGGAACTGACCTCTGAGCATCCCGATTTTGGCGGTCTCTCCGCTCTTATAATTGGCAAAACCGGGGATGCCTTCATCGCCGTCAGTGATCAGGGAAACTGGATCACCGCCGACTTGCAATCTGATGGAGACAAGCCGATCAGCATCTCCGRTGGGTTGGTGGGCCCCATCAYCTCACCGGATGGCACGCCTTTTTCCGGCAAGCATGAAAGCGACACTGAGGGCCTGGCTGTCCCTCTGGGGACCGACCCTCGTACCGCACCCGTTCTGGTGAGCTTTGAACGCCATCACCGCATCAGGCAGTTCAATCTCGCAAGGGATGGATTTGAGGCCAGAGCAGAAGTCGTTCCAGACTTCGGCACCCTTACCAATCTCATCAACAATAAGGGGCTTGAAGCCCTGACCTATCTGGCAGACGGGTCCTTGCTTGCGCTGTCAGAAGAGAGCCTGAATGCAGATGGCCATATTGTCGGCGTGCGCCTGACAGAGACCCACGCGACCCCTGTCCTGCTCCGCCAGCACCTTCCCTACATGTTGACGGATCTTGCCACCCTACCCAATGGAGACATCGTGACCCTTGAGCGGCACTATTCCGTGTTGGCAGGGGTGAGCCTCTTGATGAGGCGTATTCCAGCAGCTGCCTTGGAAGACAGTGCACCGCTCGATGGTGAGGTTCTTCTGGAAGCAAACAATTCCAGGTCCATCGACAATATGGAGGGGCTGTCCATCCGACAGACCGCCGATGGCACATCCCTGCTCTATCTGATCTCAGACAATAATTTTAATCCGCTGCAACGAACCCTATTGCTGGTTTTCGCTCTGCAGGACTAACCCTCAGGCACCGCCAAACCCTGGCGAAGGGCGGATCATGCCTCTCAGCAGATAATAGATAAACACGTTCACAAAGGCAGCGCCCGCATAGAGCCCTGCCATGAGCACCAGCCGGTTTGCCCAGGGCTCATCCGAGCCATAGGCCATCTGCCCATAAAACAGTCCCGCAAACACCAGACCTCCAATCAGGGCCCCGTAAAACGGCGCACGCCACCAGGGAATGCCCCTGATCTGGTCAAACAGATAGACACTGGCCAGCTGACCCGCAAAAAGAGCCCCGAAGAACGTGGCCGCGACGCTCGTAGAAGCAAGGCGTCCCTCCACTTCCCCCATGCCATAGGTCCCGGCAACCCAGCCCAGAAGTCCGGCCAGCACCATCCAGCTCGCCACAACCGAGGCGATCGCCGTGCCAGGCCCATACCGGCGGCTCACAAGATTGAGGACAAGGAAAATAAGCGGCAACGCCAGGTGACCATAGGTCATCCAATATCCAGGATTGAGATACCATTGCTCCGGCGGGAAAACGTCAAACTGAGTAACGAAACGGGTTGAGCCCAGATAGGCGAGCGCCAAGATCCCAAGTAGCGCTGCCACTGGAAAAATAAGCCTGACAATCGCACCAAAAAAAAGACGCATCGCGCCAGACCCCCTGCTTCACCAAGTTTCCGCCCAGGTTCTTTTCAGGAGCGGATCGTTGCAAACTCTAGCGAAGCCGGTCCCTCGCGCCTAGACCACCGACGAAGAGAATACAAAACAACGTAAACAAGGAGAAATCGGCCAAAAAAAAGGCCTCCCACCGGGAAGCCATTTCTTTATCTCAATTTCTTACCAGCAATGAGAATCAGCTGGCAGCAACCATGCTCTTGGCAAGCTGGCGTTTGATGCGCCGTGCTTTGGTCGAAAGTTCGCCGTCCCGTGCTTTCACAAGAAAGGCATCCAGACCACCGCGATGCTCAACAGAGCGCAGTGCATGAGCGCTAATCCGAAGCCTGAACTGGCGTCCAAGCTTGTCGCTCATCAGGGTGACATTGCAAAGGTTTGGCAAAAAGCGGCGACGCGTCTTGTTGTTCGCGTGGCTAACATTGTTGCCTGACATAACCCCTTTACCGGTCAACTCACAACGGCGCGCCATAGCATCTTCCTATCTTTAAAACCCAGTGACCTTGGCATTCGGTGCAAAAAGAAGAACTTTCGCCAAGATCCAACAACTGCGGAGAAGAATGTCAGCTTTTCAGCCCACATCTTCATGAGCCGGGAGGTATAGAGCCGCATGAGACCCTCGTCAAGCCCTGCCAACCCCCCAGATAAGCCCTAATTTATCTATTCTATTCAATAGCTTAGGAAGCCCCTGGCGGGAACAAAAGCGTCAACAGCTGCTGCGCCGCCGCCGTCGGCGTCAAACTGCCATCCGCGACCTGTTTCTCCAGCTTGCCCACAAGCCGACCGGCCTCCGGGTGCCCTTCTAATCGTGCCAGCAACCCTTCGCGCAGCTCTGTCCACATCCAGGTCTGGGCTTGCCCGGATCGTCGGGTTTCAAATTCTCCAGAAGCTTGCATCGCTGCCCGGAATTCTCCGATGACCTGCCAAATTGCCTCCAGCCCCTCTTCTTTCAAGGCCGATGCCAGCTCAACTTTAACGGTCCAGTCCGGGCTTTTAGGCCGCATCAAATGAAGAGCCGCCCCATATTCACCTGCCGCACGTCGCGCCGCAGCTTTCAGTTCCCCGTCCGCCTTGTTCACGATAACCAGGTCTGCGAGTTCCATGATCCCACGTTTGATGCCTTGCAATTCGTCCCCACCCCCAGGGGAAAGAAGCAGCAAAAACATGTCCGTCATATCGGCGACCGCCGTCTCAGACTGGCCAACCCCAACGGTTTCAATCAAAACGACATCGTAACCAGCCGCCTCGGTCAACAGCATCGCTTCACGGGTGCGCCGCGCCACGCCTCCCAGCGTGCCACCTGCAGGAGAAGGTCGGATAAAAGCATTGGCTTCGCGCGACAAAAGTTCCATCCGGGTCTTATCGCCCAGGATCGATCCACCGGTTCTGGCAGAAGAAGGGTCCACCGCGAGAACCGCCACTTTCAAACCCTCAGCAATGAGAAACCGGCCAAAAGCCTCAATGAAGGTAGATTTCCCCACACCCGGTGCGCCAGATAGGCCAATCCGCATGGCGCGCCCTGTTTGAGGCAAAACCCGCGCAAGCAGGTCCTGAGCCAGCCCTTGATGGTCTGCCCGGCTCGATTCCACGAGCGTAATACCGCGCCCCAGCGCCGYRCGCTCGCCMGCAAYGATCCCCKCCGCCAGYAGRGCYGGATCRATCCKKTCMGYCTGWGAMGAACGGCCCTTTTTTAACCCCTTTTTTGACATCCCAATTGCATACTCGGGATCAGGTCTAAGGTCCAGAGTCCGGGCCCCGCTCACAGCCACGCAGATACGCCCTTTTTATCGTTCAGTCGCTGTTCATTCACAAACCTCAAGACTGAAAGACAAGGAGACAAAGGATATGAAACCGAATTCCCCGCTTTGTCGGCAACTGCTTCCAGTCCTCTCTCTGACCCTCGTTGTGGGAGGGATGGGCTTTGCGACCCCCGCGAAGGCTGACACAACCACCCACCTCTCGGTGGACTATCAGGTAGCACTTGGCGGGTTTAACTTTGGTCGGGTCGATGTTCAGGCCCAAGTCACCGACACGACATACCAGCTAGAAGCGACCATCAAAACGGAGGGGATCGCCGAGCAGTTTTTTGAAACCACCTTCGCGCTAGAAAGCCAGGGCATCTTTTCCGGGAACCGGGTCAAACCCGCTCGCTTCGTCTCAACCTATACAGAACCGGATTCTTCCAGGCGGGTTGAACTGCTTTATCCCCACGGAACAGCCCCGGTGATGACCGCCAGCCCTGCCTATGAGGATGGCTTTGGCCCCAATATTGGCGCCAATGATGTCTTGATGACCCAAGACCCGATCAGCGCCCTGTTATTGCCAACCACCAACACGTCCCCCTGCAACCGGACATTGCCCTTGTTCGATGGCCGACGGCGCTATGACCTTCACCTCACGCCGGACAAACGACCCGGAAGCCTGGATGGCATGACCGAAATGAACGGCCCCGAAGGGTCATATTCAGGGCCCGTCCTCCGCTGCAATGTCAAAATGATCCCGGTGGCAGGCTATGAACGCAAAACCCTCATCAAGCTTCTGGAACGTGATGATTCCATCAAAGTCTGGCTCGCCCCCGTTGACGAGGGCCGCTTCTGGGTTCCGGTTCGCCTGACCTTGAGAACGCCCTTTGGCGGGGCCGTCATGCGCGCAAGCCGGTTTGAGGTCTTAACTTCCATTTCCGCCCCTGTGATCCCCACCCTGTGCGGCAATTGCAGCCCTTGATCCAGACACTCTGACCTGGCCCTCTGACCAGACCTTCTAAAATGTGAACAGGCACCGCTTGTCGAAACAGCCTGCGCGCGCCATCATCCTTTTGGACTTTCATCGCCAAAAGGGGTCGCACAAAGTGGCACCCAATATCCAACGCCTCTCGAAACGCTTTCTGATAGCGCTCGTCATTTGCTGGCCGGCTCCCCTGACTGCGGCTGACATCGCGGCGGCAGCTCAACCCGTGCCGCCCATTACCCAGACAATCAGTGTTGATGCTTTGGAAAGTGCAATCACCGCCATTGATCTGACCTTCGAGATCTATGGCGGCGGACTTCACGTTATCTCTCTTCACACCCAAGCTGTTCTCACCCCACACAGCTATGAAATCGCCTCACAATTCCAGACAGAGGGTATCGCCAATACCTTGTTCAATGGTCGCGGCTCAAGCAAGGCGCAGGGCCTCCTCACGCCAAACGGTCCAAAACTTCTGAGCTATTCGCAGGAATATGATGGACGCTTCGGCGAACGATCCATCGCCATGATGCTTGATGAGAGCGGCGGATACAGCGTTTCAGCGATCCCCGAAGACGGCGTACACACCAATGGTTTCTCGCCCGCAACCGTGCGTAACACTGTTGATCCACTGACCGCCTCGATTTTCACGGCAGTCAATAGCAGCGCTGATCCCTGCGGCCAGACCATCTCGGTATTTGATGGCCGACGGGTATTCCAACTCCAGTTCAAAGAACTGGAGGCCACCCGCCTGACACCTCAAGGTGCCGGCATCTACCAGGGGAACGCTTGGAAATGCTCGCTGACATACAAGCCAATTGCAGGATACACGCGCAAATGGCTGGTCTCCCAGGCACGCGATCCCATCAGACCTTTCACCGTATGGCTGGCACGGTTTGACGACGTCATGGGTCCMAGCGGCAATCAACCACTTGTTCTGCCAATCCGCATGTTGATGGAAACATCTACCGTCAATGCTACAGCACATCTGACCGCCGCCACCGTCGACGGCAAATCGTTGATCACAGCATTGAGCAATTAGTCAATTCAGCTCGATCGCTTCTCACGGATGAGCTGCAACACATCAGACGCACACTTGATGATGTTTGAGCCTGGTCCGAAAATAGCTGATGCCCCAGCCTTGTAGAGAAAATCATAGTCCTGCGCCGGGATCACGCCACCAACAATGACGACTACGTCTCCTGCACCGGCTGCTTCCAGCGACTTGATGATTTCCGGCACCAGCGTTTTGTGCCCGGCAGCAAGGCTGGAAATACCGATGACGTGAACATCATTTTCGATCGCATCACGCGCAGCTTCATCGGGTGTCTGAAACAACGGTCCCACATCCACGTCAAACCCAAGGTCTGCAAAAGCGGTCGCAACCACTTTGGCACCCCGGTCATGCCCGTCCTGGCCGACTTTAACCACCAGCATGCGGGGCCGACGGCCTTCCTCTTTCGCAAAGTCTTCAATTTCGACCTGAATTTTGCCGAACGCATCGTCGCCTTCATAAGCTTGAGAATATACGCCTGACACGGTCTTCACCTCCGCCCGATGACGCCCAAAAACAATTTCCATAGCGTCTGAAATTTCGCCAACCGTTGCCCGTGCCCGCGCCGCCTCAATCGCAAGCTCCAGCAGATTGGCATCGCCCTTAGCCCCTTCTGTCAGCGCGGCAAGCGTTGCTTTGGTTTTTGCCTCATCGCGCGTTGCCCGTATTTGGGTCAGCCGGGCGACCTGAGCTTCACGCACTTTGGCATTATCCACTTCCAGCGTATCAATCGCATCTTCTTTCGCGAGTTGATACTTGTTGACCCCGACGACAACTTCTTCGCCGCGGTCAATCCGTGCCTGCTTACGCGCAGCCGCTTCCTCAATCTCAAGCTTGGGCATACCGCTTTCTACGGCCTTGGTCATGCCGCCAAGCGCCTCCACTTCCTGGATTTTCGCCCAGGCGGCAGTGGCAAGAGAATGCGTCAATGTCTCGATGTAATAAGAACCACCCAACGGATCGATGACATTGGTGATGCCACTTTCTTCCTGGATCACCAATTGCGTATTGCGCGCAATGCGGGCGGAAAAGTCGGTGGGCAACGCAATGGCTTCATCCAACGCATTCGTATGCAGGCTCTGCGTGCCGCCGAGCACAGCGGCAAGCGCTTCCAGGGTGGTGCGAACCACATTGTTGTAGGGATCTTTTTCTGTGAGCGACACGCCAGACGTCTGACAGTGCGTGCGCAACATCAAGGACTTGGGGTTCGTCGCCCCGAACTCAGACATGATGCGATGCCACAAAAGCCGGGCGGCGCGCAACTTTGCCACTTCCATAAAGAAGTTCATGCCGATAGCAAAAAAGAAGGAAAGCCGGGGCGCGAAGTCATCAACCTTGAGACCCCCTGCCGCTGCGATGCGGACATATTCCATCCCATCGGCAAGCGTGAAAGCCAGCTCTTGAACCTGCGTCGCACCAGCTTCTTGCATGTGATAGCCGGAAATCGAAATCGTGTTGTACTTCGGCATGTTCTTGGAGCAATAGGCGATAATGTCCGCAATGATCCGCATGGAGGGTGCCGGCGGATAGATATAGGTGTTGCGGACCATGAACTCCTTCAGAATGTCATTCTGGATGGTTCCGGCCAACTTATCCGGTGACACGCCCTGCTCTTCTGCCGCAACGATATAGTTCGCCAGATTAGGGATCACAGCGCCATTCATGGTCATTGAGACCGACATCTCATCAAGCGGAATACCGTTAAAGAGGATTTTCATGTCCTCGACGGAGTCAATGGCCACGCCAGCCTTACCCACGTCGCCAACCACCCGAGGATGATCACTGTCATAACCCCGGTGGGTTGCCAGATCGAAAGCAATCGACAGGCCTTTTTGGCCAGCAGCCAAATTCCGGCGATAAAACGCATTAGATTCTTCGGCCGTCGAGAACCCGGCATATTGGCGAATGGTCCACGGGCGCCCCGCATACATCGTGGCCTGGGGACCGCGGATAAAGGGAGCGACACCCGGCATCGAATTCACGTCGTAGCCGTCCGCCGCCAGCGCTTCAAGGTCTGCCGCTGTATAGAGCGCCTTGACGTCAATCCCTTCAGGGGTCGCCCATGTCAAAGTGTCAACAGATCGTCCCTTCATCTGCTTTTCAGCCAGGGTTTTCCATGTCTCGAAGGGAGTGGTGCCGCTGCCCATAATGATGCCCGCAATTTGTAAGGTACAATTTGGCGCGGAGTATCGTGGAAGGGCGCATTCGGGTCAACAAAGCCTTGAAAACTGCCGCTAACGCAAGCCCATCCCTGCGTTATAGGCCCAGCCGGGCATTGCATTTGGGAATGTTGGGGGGTGCGACGACAGGCCAAACAACGCAAGACCTGCCGCCGCGATCCGGCCATCGGCGTATGGGGATATTCTGGGGCACGCCACCGAACCATGCACGTGCTGCTTTCTGGGAGGTCCACAGCACGCAACGAGATCATCTACAAAGCACCGGAAAACCGCAAAACACACCGGTGCACAAGCGCGTGAGCCTTCCCCATCAACGTCTTGTTAACGATGATAGGCGGAACGCGTTTCACAGACGCAAATTGACGGCAATTTTCCTCCACTTTTACACAAATTTTTACCCCAGCCGCTGAAACTGAGACATCACTGCAACTGCCGCAACACCGTCCCTATTTACGGCAGACGACGACAGTGGAGGTCCGTTTGATACGAGAGCTGAAGGCAAAAATAGAAGGGTTGATCCACGACCGAGCACAACGCTCCGTTGAAGGTGTCGTCCTGTCTTCAGATCGCCTTCGCCAGGCGCGGGCAGATCAGTTCAACACCGTCATCCGCCAATACCGCACAGCCCCGCTCATGATGTCGGTCTTTGCGATCTCTCTCGTGTTCTTCCTGGACAGCGCCTATCCCTCATTCGTCCCCATCTTTTGGGCAAGTGCTGTCATTTTGGCCTATGGCGTCATGGTCCTCGTGCAGGAGAGTTATTTCCGCTCCCCGGATGTAAAGAACAACCCGGATCGATGGATCAAGCTTTATGCGCTGGCCTACTGGATATGTAACATCGTCTGGGTCTGTCTCCTGCCCATCTTCTGGGCACCCGACAATCCGACCCAGGAAATGTTTCTTTTCATGATCCTGATCTGCCACGTTGTGACTGTGACGGCCATCAGTTTCCGAAACCTCCCCGTCCTTTATGCGACCAGCGGGCCCGCGATCATCATGGCCACCCTCGGGGCTTTTTCAAACGGCGAACAAGTCTACTTTGTCCTTGGAATATTAATTGCGGGGCTTTTCGCCTTCCTCATGTGGATCGCACATTCCGCTCACAAACAAAGCCTGGAAAATTTCTCCGTGCGATTTCGCAACGAGGAATTAATCGAAGATTTGGCTCACGCGATCGAAGCATCTAACGCAACCAGGGCAAGAGCCGAGGAAGCGAACCTCAATTTACGCGAACGAGAAGAACTCTTCCGCGCCCTTGTCGAAAATGCTTACGACACTATCCTCCTAACCGATGATCAGGGGCTTGTGCGATACGCAGCACCGTCAATCAAACAGTTTGGCATGAGCGCTGACAAGGCTATTGGCCGCTCCATCAACGAAATACTCGCCTCAGCCAACGACGAAAACACCAACACTTTGTACAATGCCATCAAGCAAGAAAAATCACACGGCCACGTGCAAAAGCTAAAAGACCATGTCAAAACCAGCGACGGGCGCGATGCATGGATTGAAGCATCGGTCACAGACCTACGAGGCTCCGCCAGCGTTGGGGGGCTCGTCCTCAATATCCGAGATGTGACCACCCGCCAGCGCGCTGACGATGAAATGCACCAGCACCTTGAGGTATTGGACTCCCTCGCCACAGGTGCTTCGCTTGATGTAATTTTGAAGAAAATCACCACCAGCGTCGATCACACCAACACTGGCGCCTACTCCGCGATCTTCCTCGTTGATGACACATCCCGCGTCGTGCGAACCACATCATCAAACGTCCCTACCCAATTGCTGGAAAGCATTGAAGGCATGATTCTGTCGCCCACCGACGGCTGCTGCGGTGCAGCCATCGCACGCGGCGAGCGGGTGATTGTTTCCGATGTGTCATCCGATCCGCTGGAGCAGGACTATCTCGGACTCCTCGGCAATCTGGGATTTTCCTCCTGTTGGGCCCAACCCATTTTTTCGCGCGGGGGACGCATTTTGGGCACGCTAACGACGTTCTATAAAGAACAGCGCGCACCCACGAATATCGAGATCGCCTTTGTCAGTGGTTCTGCTTATCTCGCAGGCATCGCCATCGACCGTAGACAGCAGGAAAATCAGCTGCGCGAGGCCAGCGAAAACGCCGAAATGGCCAACCGCTCAAAATCCCGTTTCCTCGCCACCATGAGCCATGAACTGCGCACGCCTTTGAATGCCATCATCGGATTTTCCGAAGTGATGCAGCAGGAGATGTTTGGCAAACTTGGGAATGATCGCTACCGCGAATATATGACGGACATCTTGAATAGCGGACGACATCTGCTCAGCATGATTGACGACATTCTCGACCTTTCAAAGATCGAAGCCGGACGTTACGACCTCGAAGAACGCGATATGGATATTGGGGAAGCAATCTCCTGGTCCGCCGAGCTCATCCGACCAAAGGCTTCGGCAGGCGGCCTTGAACTCATTTTGGATACCAACCCAGACTTACCGCTTGTCTATGCAGACAGGCGCACAATCCGGCAAATCCTTTTGAACTTGCTCTCCAACGCCGTAAAATTCACAAACCCTGGCGGCACTGTGACCATCACCACCGAAGTCAATGAGCGAACCGGCCTGACCATCGCCGTTACGGATACAGGGATTGGCATTCCAGCAGACAAGATCGCCGAAGCACTTGAGCCCTTCGTGCAAGTTGAAAGTGAATTGACCGGCAAAAATCACGGCACTGGCCTCGGCCTGTCCATCACAAAACATCTGGTTGAAATGCACAACGGAGGCTTCAACCTCACCAGTGAGGAAGGGGTCGGCACATGCGTGAGCTTCTCGCTGCCCCCCCAAAGGCTGATAACAATCCCTACCGCCAGCACCAGCACCGCCAAAAGCTAGCCACCATCAAAGCAAGACGGGCAACCACTGACAAGGCCGCCCGCTCTTTCGTTTGACAACCGCTTAGCGGCGATCCGCATTCTTATTGATGTAACCAAACAGATGTCCGCCGACTTTGCGGATCTGAATTTCTTCAGCCCCTTCCGTAATCCGGTACCGGCGATGATGCCGATAGATATGCTCAAACGGCTTGTGCCTAGAATACCCGATCCCCCCATGCACCTGCATCGCAAGGTCTGCAGCTTGGCAGACCAGGCGGTTCGCCCGGTAGTTGCACATGGAAACCTTGTCTGAGAGACGGATCGCCACTTCCGGCTTTGTCATCTGATCCATCTGCCACGCGGTTTTGTGAACCAGGGTCCGGATCATTTCACATTCCGTGTGCGCCTCGACAAGCGGAAATTGGATTGCCTGATTGGTTGCCAGCGGCTTGCCAAAAGGCTTGCGGTTCTTTGCGTATTCCACACTCTCATTGACGCAGAACTGTGCAGCCCCAACGCTTGACGCCGCCTGCCGGATGCGGTTTTCGTGCACAAAGTGCTGCGCGAGAACAAGGCCGTTCTCCCGTGGCCCCAAGACCGCACTGTCCGGCACCCAGACATTCGTGAGGGAGATACGCGGATGGTCTGTAGGCATGTTGAAGGTCCACAGATATTCCTCAATCTTGAAGCCTTCCGTGTCCGTCGGCACAAGAAAGCAGGTAATCCCTTTTGCGGACCCATCATCACCACTGGTGCGCGCAAAGATCATGTCGTAGTTCGCGACGTGAAGGCCAGTGTTCCACATCTTCTCACCATTGATGAGCCATCCATCAACACCGTCGCGCTTTTCTGGCACGCCGCGTGTTTCCATCCAGGTTGCATCAGACCCGTGCTCTGGTTCGGTCAGCCCGAACGCCACCTTATGGGTGCCCGCAAGCATGCCTTCGATAAACACTTTCTTCTGCTCTTCCGTTCCGAAATCGCGGAACATCAAAACTTGTGGAAAATTACCAACAATCGAACTCTCGTTCTGCAGGTCGTTGTGAAGGCCCAGACCCTTTGCGGCGAGATGTTCGCGGATCACGGCCATGTCCAGATTGCTGCCATTGGCCCCGCCATACTCTTCCGGCAGCGCGTAGCGAAGGTGACCGGCAGCGTCGGCCACTCGGCGCATTTCGCGCAGCAAGTCTTCCCAGTCCTCCCGCGGCAGACCGTCATTATCCCAGTCAGTGCGGGCGTGCTCGCGCCGATGGTCAAAAAACCGCATATTGTCGTCTTGTTGCTCCAGCGGCTTGATTTCCTTCTCAATAAAGTCATCAAGTACTGTCAGGTAGTCCCGTAGCTGTTGTGGGATCTCGAAATCCATGTGCATCTTCCCCGAATGTCTGGAAGCTGATTGGGGGCCGCCCCCGAGAACAGCTTCAAAAAGTATCAATGAGACGACTATAGAGGGCGAACTTGCGATGGTAAGTCGTGACGTAAGGGAAGGTTGTGCGAAATATCCACAAAATTTCTTAACGCCCGTCCGCCCTCAAGAGCCCGGACACACTAGATTTAGCCGTGAACGGATCGCGAAAATCGCGGAGATGCCGATTCGGACGCGATTCGTTCTCCCAATGATCCGAAAGTTAACGAGCAACCGTTAACGGCCATAAAGGGGCCTGTGGGCAACGCAAAGTGGCCTTGCATTCACCCTCAAGAGCCGCAATGGTGCGCGCCGACATGACCGCACCTCGCGCCCGACCGGCGCCGCCCGGCAGCCATATCACTGCCATCCTGGGCCCAACCAATACCGGCAAAACGCATCTCGCCATCGAGCGCATGCTGGGTCATAAGTCCGGCATGATCGGCCAGCCGCTTCGCCTGCTCGCCCGCGAAGTCTATGAGCGGATCCGCGCGCGCGTGTCTCCCTCTGAAGTGGCCCTGATGACCGGCGAGGAAAAAATCATCCCCCCGCAAGCGCGCTATTTTGTCTGCACGACAGAATCGATGCCCTGGGACCGCGACGTCGACTTTTTGGCAGTAGACGAAATCCAGCTCGCCGCAGACCCAGACCGAGGACATATTTTTACAGATCGCCTGCTGCGCGCCCGGGGCGGCGAGGAGACCATGTTTCTAGGCTCCAAGACGGCACGCCCCTTGATCAAAAAACTTCTCCCCGACGCAGAGATCACCACCCGCCCGCGCCTGTCCATCTTGTCCCATTCAGGACATCGCAAATTGACAAAGCTGCCGCGTCGAACAGCGATTGTCGATTTCTCCGCGGACCGGGTTTATGCCATAGCGGAATTGATCCGCCGACAACGTGGCGGCGCCGCCGTGGTGATGGGTGCCCTGAGCCCTCGGACCCGCAACGCCCAGGTCGCTCTCTATCAAAATGGAGATGTGGACTACCTGATCGCCACGGACGCCATCGGCATGGGACTGAACATGGACGTGGACCATGTGGCCTTTGCCTCGACATCTAAATTTGATGGATCGCGTCATCGCCCTCTCAAGGTGGCAGAGCTTGCCCAGATTGCCGGTCGTGCGGGACGCCACATGAATGACGGCACTTTTGGCACCACCGGCGAAGCCCGACCGCTGACCCCAGAAACAATTGAGCGCATTGAAGATCATCGCTTTGAAGCCGACCCTGTCTTTCATTGGCGCAATTCAGATATTGATTTTTCGACCCTGAAAGATCTGATCGCCTCTCTGGAACAACCCCCTGGTCGCGATGGTCTTGCGCGCGCACCTATGGCGATCGACCTGGAAGCTGTGATTTTGTTGTCACGGAATGAAGATATTCAACGCATCGCGGCAGCCCCCGCGGCCATCGGTCTTCTATGGGAAGTTGCGCAAATTCCCGATTTTCGCAAGACCATGATCAGCGAGCATACCGATCTCATTGCACGCGTCTATCGCTCCCTCATGGCGGATGAGGGGCGGATCTCCCAGGATTGGCTGGATCAACAGGTTACCCGGCTCGACCGGGTGGAGGGCGACATTGATACGCTCTCCAACAGGATAGCCCACATGCGCACTTGGACGTATATTGCCAATCGGTCGGGATGGCTTGATGATGCCCCCCATTGGCAAGAGCGCACGCGCGCTGTAGAGGATAGATTGTCAGATGCTCTCCACGAGCGTTTGACCCAACGTTTCGTCGACAGGCGGACGAGTGTTTTGATGAAACGTCTGCGCGAACGCGAGGATTTGATGGCGTCGATTAGTGAAGATGGCGATGTACTCGTCGAAGGTGAATTTGTTGGCAAGCTGCAGGGATTTGTCTTTGTGGCAGACCCGCGCGCTGAAGGCATCCACGAGAAAGCTCTCCGGGCGGCGTCCGACAAAGCGCTCGCCGGTGAGATAATTGCCCGAGCTGGCAAGATCGCAATGGCACCAGCCAGCGACATCCAGATCTCAGAGCAGGGGCACTTCATCTGGCAGGGACACATTGTCGGACATCTCGCCTCAGGAGATACACCCCTAGCGCCGAAAGTCACCGTGCTTGCCAGTGAACAGCTGAACGGGCCAGAGCGCGACAAAGTCGTCGAGCGCCTCCAAAGCTGGATCAGGGTCCATATCGCAACTGTCCTCGAGCCTCTGGAGCAACTCCGCGCGGGCGAAGAATTGACCGGGCTGGCCAAAGGCGTCGCCTTCCAGCTTGTTGAAAACCTCGGCAGCATGAACCGGGAGCAGATCGCAGAAGATGTGCGCGCCCTGGATCAGGAAGCCCGAGGACAATTGCGCAAAAAGGGTGTTCGTTTCGGTGCCCACTCGATTTTTGTGCCTGCTCTTTTGAAGCCAGCACCGGCAAGGCTCATCCTCATTCTGTGGACATTGAACCGTCCGCTCGACGATCAAAATACCAACCCGTTCGACAACATGCCCACGCCACCGGCACCTGGCCTCACTTCTGTGACCGTCGACCCTGCCGCCTCCAAAGAATTTTACGAGGCCATTGGATTTCGCGTCTGCGGGCCCCGCGCGGTACGTCGCGACATGCTGGAGCGCCTCGCCGATGTGATCCGCCCCATCATCACGGAGCGCCGCTACAAAGGCGGGGTGTTGATCGACCCAGACATGATGTCGATCATGGGCTGCTCAGCCGAAGAAATGGCCGGCATTCTGGGAGGCTTAGGATACAGGAAGGCTGTCGAAAAATTCTCCAGCGAAGAGATTGCTCAAGCCGAACGCCTGACGGCAGTTGCCAAAGCTCCCAAGACTATCGCTGCAACCACAGCGCACGTCCCAGCAGCTCCAACACCACCTACAACAGAAGCATCAAAGGAGCCCGCGAAGGACAGCCAGACGGATGAGGCAAAAGACCTAGCCGCCCAGGCCACGACGCCACCCGCTAGCCCCGACGCCCCAGATGCCACCGCCGCAGCCACGCCCGAAGCTCCCACCACGAGTGGGGAGCCCGCAACGGAACAGGCTGTCGAACAAACTGCGACACCCGCACCAGCGGCAAGCCCTGAAACATCCACGACAGAAACCGCTGCAGCCGAGACTGTAAAAACAGAATCAACGGAAACCACTGCGGAAGATCAGACCCCCGCCGTAGCCGTGGCAGAACCGATTGAGCTGGAAATTTGGCGCCCACAGCGTAGACATAGTCACAAAGGACCAGGACGCTCTCCACGCCAGCAGGGCAAGTCTGATCGCTCAGACAAGGCAAAGCGTGGCAAGTCTGGTCCGAGCAAAGGCCCTCGAAAACAGAACGCTTCAAAAGGGTCCGACAACCATCGCTCAAGACCTCCCAAAAGAGAGAAGCCGATGGATCCAGACTCACCCTTTGCCGCTCTCGCAGCCCTGAAAAACCTCACACCTAAAAAATGACCAAGGCGCCCACAGCCAACAATGTGGGAGCCAAAGGCCCGGCGCAGCGGCTCGACCGCTGGCTATGGTTTGCCCGGTTTTTCAAGACCCGCACCCTTGCCGCCAGCATTGTGACGTCTGGAAAAGTCAGGGTGAATGCCGAAAGAGTGTCCCGAGCAGCCACATTGATCCGGCCCGGGGACACCCTCACCTTCCCCATCGGGCCACACATTCGCGTCATCAAAACCGTCGGCATCGGAACACGGCGCGGACCAGCCCCTGAGGCTCAAGGCCTCTATGAAGATCTGGCCCCACCCGAAAAACGGCCCCAAAAGGCAGAAACAGGCCTAAAACCGGCGACCAGGGAGCCCGGAAGCGGGCGTCCCACCAAAAGGGAACGTCGCCAGACCAACGCGTTGAGGAACGATCTAGATTAGAAATTACATAATTTTCATGTGGTTGAAATTTTTCCCCAGAACATATAAGTAGAATACAACAATCACCACTTCTCGAAATGTTGGTCTCCATGCTCAAACGACTCCAGTCCTTGTTCCAGTCCCCTGCCACACCGACAGCTCAAAACAGCTTTGACGATGCCAAAGTGGCCACGGCAGCTCTGCTCGTCTGTGCCGCCACCATGGATGATGATTTTGGTGAGGGGGAACAGCTCCAGATCAGAAGCATCTTGAAAGCATCGTTTGAGCTGACCGAAGAAGAAGTCGACGATTTACTGGCCCTTGGCATTCAGGCAGACGGTAATGCCGTCGATCTATTCGGATGGACCAGAACCCTGAAAGACGCTTACGACGCCGAAGCGCGCGTCCATTTAATCGAAGGCCTGTGGGAAGTGGTCTATGCCGACAAACAGCTTCACGAATATGAAGCAAACCTGTTGCGGCGCATAGCAGGCTTGATATACGTTCCCGACCGCGACGTGGGGTTGGCGCGCCAAAGGGTGCTAACCCGGCTGGGAATAGACGCCTAGACCAGACCACAACGTAGCGGCCGACCACACATGCCGCGACCGGAAGGCGGAATTCGGAGAGTAAGATGACCTATTTGGTGACCGATAATTGCATCAAGTGCAAATACATGGACTGTGTCGAAGTCTGCCCAGTGGACTGCTTCTACGAGGGCGAGAACATGCTCGTCATTCATCCAGACGAATGCATCGACTGCGGTGTTTGCGAGCCTGAATGCCCCGCCGAAGCCATCAAAGCGGACACAGAGCCTGGTCTCGAAAAATGGTTGGAGGTCAACACTGAGTACGCATCAAAATGGCCAAATATCACCATGAAGGGGGATGCCCCTGCCGATGCTGCCGACTGGGATGGCAAGACCAACAAGTTGGCAGAACATTTCAGCACCGAGCCTGGCGAAGGCGATTAAGAGGCAACGATCCTCTATCCGACTGATTTCGTTAAGCTTTCACGGGCACCACTTTATTTTGGCTGATTTTTGTGCTATGCACAGGCCAAGTGAGAAACTGACTTGAGCAACGATTTTGAGCGATCGAGCGTTTGACGCACGCCGCTTATGCGTCTCCGGGTTGGCGAGAAAGCGTGTAACCCAAGGAAAATACGGCCAAATCCTGCAATTTTGACAGGACGGCGTGCAGCTCTCTATCTCTGGCAGACGGTTGAAAACACGAGGCAGCTCAGACCGGCAGACCCGGCAAAGCGGCTTGGTTGTTCCCTGATTTATTGCGCAGAGACAGAACAGGCTGAAAACAAGACGGAGCGACCATGGCAACGAAAGCCACTAAAAAGACCAAGACCCGCGCCCCAAAGGCGGCGGCCAAAGTAACCGCCAAGGCAAAAACGAAGGTCAAGGCGGCCGCGAAGAAAACCGCAACGAAAAAGGCAGCGCCCAAAAAGGCCGCCGTGAAGAAAACCGCTGCAAAACCAGCCGCCAAAAAAGCAGCGCCGAAAAAAGCAGCCGTGAAGAAAACCGCGGCAAAACCAGCGGCCAAAAAGACAGCTGCAAAAAAAGCATCACCGAAAAAAGCAGCCGTGAAGAAAACCGCTGCAAAACCGGCGGCCAAAAAGACGACTGCAAAAAAGGCGGCACCAAAGAAAGCAGCTACCAAGAAGGCAGCTCCGAAAACCACTGCAAAGAAGACCACCGCCAAGACAAAAACCGCTGCAAAGAAAAAGGCGACGGGCAAAGCCGCAAAATTAACCGATGCAGAACCGCCCAAAAAGCCCACACCCCGAAAAAAATCAATCGTAGCGCGACCTGAACGAGCAGAACGCATAGATCCAACCGCTATCAGACCTACCCCTAAGCGTGAAACGAAAGTAACGGCGACGCCAGAACCACGGCCCAGCAAGCTCGAATTCAAGATAAAGGAATTCGTCGTATATCCAGCTCACGGTGTTGGACGCGTCACGTCCGTCGATCGTCAAGAAGTTGCCGGACATGAGTTGGAGCTCTATGTCATTACGTTTGAGAAAGACAAAATGACCTTGCAGGTTCCGACCAACAAATCTGAAGCCGTGGGCCTGCGCAAATTGTCCGACTCCAAAGTGGTGGCCAACGCGATCAACACACTAAAAGGCAAGGCCAAGGTCAAACGCACCATGTGGAGCCGTCGGGCACAGGAATATGAAGCGAAAATCAATTCTGGTGATCTGATCTTCATCGCCGAAGTGGTCCGCGATCTGTATCGCTCAGACAAACAGCCGGAACAGTCCTACTCAGAGCGTCAATTGTTCGAAGCAGCCATCGACCGCATGGCACGGGAAGTAGCCGCTGCCGAGAGCCTTGATGACGCCACATCCATTAGCCGACTGGAAACAGTACTTATAACGGCTGCAGGAAAAGCTGAGAAGAAAGCAGAAGAGGCCGCTCAAGCCGCCGAAGCAACTCCAGCTCCGTAGCGTTCTTCAAACAACGACAGACACATCTAAAGGGATCCGCAACACCGGATCCCTTTTTTGTATCTCTAGTCACCTTCAACAATCAATTTGACAGACTGTCCAACTCGCAATGGGGCACTGGACGACACAGCGTTCAACAACCTGAACCTCTCAAGTCGGTGCTCTCCGAATGCTATCCGTCGGGAAAGGTCTTCATCACTCACCCCCACACGAACAGGGACAACACGCAGACGCAGCGACTTGATCGATGCGGCCTCGGCAACGCTCATCAACTGAAAACTCTCGACCATATCTGCAATCGCCAAGTCATATTTGGTACCGACCTGCGGCGGCACGCCCACGAGAAACCGATAGACCAGGTCAGGTGCCGCTTCGATGGCAACCACCTGGGTCACTAGCCCCCGAACCCGCGTGCGAGCTGAACTTGATGCCAGACCATCGATCTCAAACACCCGCACGTCCTGAAGTGCAAGAGCTGCCGCCCATTCATCCGTCAAGTAGGCCGCGATCTCCTGATCCGGTTCTTTCCGCGATACGTCGAACTTCACAATTATTTTGTCAGGGCCAATCGCCCAAACACCATCACGGGTATTCGCCAATTGAAAATTCTGAGGAACCTGAAACCGGTATCGCGCCTCTACCTGAATAAAGTCACGCCCACGAATGTAGCCATCTTCGCGGCTCTCTCCATAAAGGAGACCGTCAATCGCGCCATGGAACCGCTCTGTGGCGCGCTCCGCTGCAGGTGCTCCCGGCATCGCGCGAGCGGCATACCCAGCCGCGTCAGTCACCCGGTCACCAAACGCTGGATGGCTCGACAACCACCCCACCTGCCCAGCATCGTATGCCTCACCCAATTGTCGTGCCTGAAAGGCCGCGTAGTTGCTCATAGATTGAAGGAAATCACGTACAGCCAGCGCGTCGTACCCAGCCTGGGCAAGGTATCCGACCGCCAGCAGATCAGCCTCCCGTTCCTGCGCACGCGAATATCCAGCCAGCAAACCTTTCGCTCCTTGAGAGAGCACGCCATCAACAACGGTCTTTCCCAGAAACACCCCTGCCAGAGCCCCAAGAATAGAAGTACCCGCACTGGCGGTTCGCCGTTGAGCGGCATGGCGCGCATTCACGTGGCCCATTTCATGTGCCAACACGCCTGCGAGCTCAGCTTCATCATTCGCCATCGCCAGCAGGCCTCGCGTGACATAAATATAATCACCAGGAAGAGAAAAAGCGTTCGCCACCGGACTGTCGAGAACGGTCACGGTATAACGCCGCTCCGGCTGCGCGGAGCTCGCTGCAATACGCTGAACCAGAGACACTACGTAGGCGTCGATACCATTTTCACCATAAGCGCCTCCATAGGCTTTCAGAATCCGCGGATGGGCCAACGCTCCGATAGCGGCTTCCTCCTCCGCGTCTACAAAGACCAGCTCTTGCACGCCGGTTTCGGGATTGGTCGAGCAACCAGCCAACGCAATGCCCAGAGCCACCAAACTGCCCAGCACATCCAAACGTCGTACGCAGACCGGCGCAGCCACAGGGTTCCCAGTGGACGGGCAGGCAGATCCAAAATGCCAGAGATGCAGGAAATCCATCATGAACGCATCATCTCCCTCAAACCCTCAGAAAACCTGAACAAAGCTCACGAAGGAGGGACCCGGTCGGGGATAAGCTCAATCTGCTCAGGATGTGTCACGACAATCTCCGGCCCATTATACGACTTGAGCCAGCCGCGCACACGAACCAAAGCCCCCGCATACAATTCAGGCTCATCAGGAAATTTTCGCAGATCGCGGGGCGCGACTGTGATGGTGAAGTCTTCACGCCAGTCTGCCCCAAAGTTCAAAAACAACCGCCCACGCACAACTGCCACATCCCGAACCCTTCCCTCAACGAGTTGAAAGCTGTTTTCCAAACGAAGAAGTCCCGCGAGATTATCAGCGCTTCGTATCGCGTAATAATCCATCGCCCAGATGCCACGGCGATCTCGTCGCGCGTCATCCTCGAACGCAAGCAGCGCTCGCACACACGCTCTGTTATCGGCAAAGGAGTAGACGCGGGCAGCCCCCGCCGCGATCATTCGAGCCTGAACCCAACTTCCATCATCCAGATGAAGGTGAGCAAGCAGGCGGCCATATCGGTCTTGCCGGGTGCCCCCGTAAGACATTTGCACGGGCTTGTTCAGAACCATGGCCGCCAAACGGTCCCGCGCCTCATCAGCCAAGGGCCAGTCATCAAACTGAGCCCGCCCCAGCCCAAGTTTTGGCGCCTGCAAACCGACCAAACGGATCTCCCGCCCGTCGCCAAGCCGCACGGTGTCCCCATCAACAATCAAAACGACCTCGACGGTCTCGCCGACCTCCAGGTCGCACGTCCGCGAGCCCTCAGCTCTGGCCGATGGAGCCAGACAAGATGCCAGTAGAACAATCCAACACACGAGAAGAAATCGAAAGAACGGTTGCCCGTTAAGCCGGTTCCGAAGCTCGTGTAATGCCTGCCCGATAAGCAATGATTGCGGCCTCGGTTCGATTGCGCACCCCAAGTGTATTGAGGATTGCATTGACGTGGAGCTTAACCGTGGCGAGAGCAATGCCAAGCTGAGTTCCGATCTCCTGGTTAGAGGCACCGCGCCCCAGTTCCTTGAGAACATCCATCTGCCGCCGTGTAAGCCTTTTAAGCCCAGCATCTTCAAAGACAGCTCTAGGCTCTTCTGGCTCCGATACGTCCGGAGCCAAGATAGACTCTGGCACATAACGCCCACCCGACAAAACAAGTCGAACCGCATTGACAAGCACTGGCGCTTCCGTCCGTTTAGAGACAACGCCAGCGACACCGGTATCAAGATACCGCCGTACAATATCTGTTCGGTCTTGTCCGTGGATCAAGATCACAGCACCAATGCCGTCAATTGCTTGAAGTTGTGCAATTGCCGCCATGTCGTGCCCAGATTGCATCGGCGTGTCTAACAACACCACGTCAATCTTGCCGCATTCATCTTTTAAATCGACCAAATCATTGATCGATTTCACTTCCAAAACCGTCGCAATCGGATCCACCTCACTGAGGATGGTAGCCAATCCCAAACGGCAACATGGAAATTCGCTAATAATTATTAGCTTCATGTCGCTTAGCCCCCCGGCCCTAGCGCACGAAAAACCCGCCAGAATTCAGCCACTTTTACCAAAGGGGCCACACTTCTCGCGAGCATACTCATGCATAACGCTACTACTAGTTATCATTTTAAGATCAAATCGCAAGGGATGAAAGCCACAAATAAAAAAAGGTTATTTTGAGCCATTTTTTGTCTGCCAAAAAGGCTCAGCCCCTTTGTTGCCCCTCGGTAAAGTTCATGAGGGGCAGTATTGCGGAAAAACACGGGTCCATTGCTGACACGTCAAAAACCCCGATTTTTGTACATCAACAGCGAAAAAAACCACAGACCCACCGCTACGGAATCCTCTCCGCAGGGCAACCATTCAACAACATCGAGGAAGACTACCTGCCGTCAGATCGCTCTGCTATATAACCGACATTGCGCTGTCTGGAAGGTCCCGTAGCTCAGCAGGATAGAGCATCAGATTCCTAATCTGAGGGTCGGTGGTTCGAATCCACTCGGGATCACCAGCAGGCTGCGAGCCAAACAGCCATATCCCTACGTGCAACACTTACCTCTGAGGGAATTGCCATGGCTCCCCTCCACACCCAAGTTCCCTCAGACAACATTCGCACTGGAAAGGAACGAGCACATGAACATCAAATCCGCCTGGACGACCCCAGCCCGAAGTCAATTGCTGCGGCGCGTGCTTCTCGGCAACGCCGCATTTTCCACAACAACAGGTGCCATCTGTCTCCTGGACGGTGCCGCATTGACTCAAATGTTCAACATGCCGGACCCTCTGTTGCTCCCGGGTCTTGGTATTCAACTTCTGCTGTTCGCTGCCTTTATTGTCTGGATTGCGACACGTCAGAATGTCTCCCTCGCACTCGCCTGGACAATCATTGCTCTTGATTTTGGCTGGGTTGCAGGATCAGCAGCGCTTCTCCCCTTTGTCTCAGATATTCTGACAACATCGGGAATAACAGCGATGATCGTGATCGCCGCAGGCGTTAGCGCCTTTGCCGTCGGGCAGATTGCCGGCGTCAGACAGCTTCAACACTCATAAGCAGAGGCAAGCCCCCCGGGGCCCTATGCCGGGTCAATAGTCGACTGTTTTGAAAACCACAGAAGCTCTATCGCGATGCCCACCACCTTGCTAAGACAGGCACATGGATGGGCATCGCAGACATATTCTAGTGATTAAACATGGCGCCTTGGGTGATGTGATCCAGTGCGAGGGCGCGTTGCGCGACATCCGTGCTCACCATCAAGGGGATGACATCACCGTCCTCACCGAACCTGCTTATGCTAAGATAATGCAATGCTGCCCCTCGATAGACCACGTGATCCTCGACCCTCGCGCGCCACGCTGGCGCCTCGACAAAATGTGGAGCTTGGGAAAAACACTCCGCGCAGCTGGCTTTGACATGGTCTATGACCTGCAGAATTCAGCGCGCACAGCCGACTATTTTCGGTGGTTTTTCACCGGCACAAATTGGTCGGGGACAGCACCCGGTTGCTCTCACCCCCACAAAGCACCTAACCCTAAATCCATTCACAGTCTGCAGCGCCTAGAAGGCCAGCTGAACGATGCGGGTGTCACTTGCCAACATACAACCCGCCCAGACCTAAGCTGGATGGCGGCGGATGTCTCCGCATTTTTGGAAAGGGAAAATCTCGACCCCGGCTTCATATTGCTGATCCCGGGGTCTTCAGCCGCACATCCTCAAAAGCGCTGGCCTCACTACGCAGAGCTTGCGGCACAATTGATTGAAGCAGGACACACAATTGTCACTGTTCCTGGCCCAGACGAACTTGACCTGTGCACCACCATTCCCGGCACAACACTGACCGCAGGATCATTCCTTGGCTGGTTCGACCTTGCGGGTGTGATTGCCGAGGCGGCATTCATTGTCGGCAATGACACGGGGCCGACCCATCTTGCCGCACACATGAACAGGCCGGGCGTTGCCCTCTTCGGATCACACACAAGCGTCGAAAAAACGGGCATCGCGCGCGAGAACTTTGACGCCATCGAAGTAGACGACTTATCCGCCCTCAGCGTGGGCCGCGTCTACAATGCAATCATTGCGAAAATGGGGTCTCACTTAAATTCCGTGTAGGATTTTTCTTCAATCACCTGCGCGCCGGTCAGCAGGTTGATGTCCTTTTTGAGCGCCGCCCGCTTGTCATTGGTGACATAGACAGCCCGCGCAAGCGCTACGAACTTTTCGCCAAAGTCTTTGTCCCGCTCACACTGACGAATATCGTCTTCGATTTCCCAAAGAGCCTCGTTGACTTCTTTCAGAGCCACAGTGAGTTTTTGCAGCTCCCCACTGTCTTCCAAGTTGGCGTCCCGCCCGGCACTTAACACGTCCAGTTCGTAACGAACGTTTTTCAGTTTTCCCGCATCGGTCATGCGTTCTGACTTGATCGTGAGAATGGTGATTTTGTCGATCAGTTCACCCGAGCCGACTTCGATCAAGATGGGTTTGGAAGATGCCATGAATTTACTCGCTTAAAGCCTGTGGCGCCCGCTGGCACCCTGGATCGGAAACTGCCTTATAGAGGAAGTTGCAGGATAGAGGAAGTTACGAGGGCGGATCCCACCCCATCGCGAACGGGGCGCCATCATTTTCAATTCAAAAAATCCGACCCATTTCGAATATCTGCAAGACGTGCAAAAATGACAGCACGACGAAGACCGTTGGAAACATCGGGTCTCCCGAAGCCAGCAAATCCGAGGTCTTATGAAAAGTGCCACCCTGCGACAAAATTGGTTGGACAGGCAGCAGGAAGAACGCCGTCTGCATGGACGCGTGGGCCAACCATGGCTGCGAATTGAAACCCAGGGTTTCGCCTATATCGCTCTCGATTGGTCTGCGGGAGGTGTCGCTATTGATCATTTCCACGACGCTGGCCCGGTCGGCACCCTCGTAACGGGCCAGGCCGGTTGGGCAACAGCCGACAGTCTTTTTCCCTTTACGGGGGATGTTGTTCGGCAAACGCCCGAAGGAATGACCGTACTTCGCTGGCTCGACATGCCCGCCGACTTTTTAACTCAACTGGATCAGGTCGCCCGGCAGCGGTAAACGGCCCGGAGAAGCCCCGTTCTTCAGCGATTTGGGTAATTTTTCCAAATTGGCCACAAAATCAAGAATAGCAACTACCCCCAGCGTCACTCTCGATTTGTGTGAGGCAGTTTGCTAACTTCACAGTTCGTTTCTACTCGACAATCCATGCCGGGCCGATAAGATCGCGCTCGCTACTGACAATTTTGAAAATTGAGGACGCCATGCCCACTTATAAGGCGCCGGTCGAGGACTTCAAGTTCCTCTTCCACGAACTACTCGAAATCGAAAAACGCGACGACCTGCCCGGTTTTGCAGATCTAACACCTGACATGACAGGCGCCATTCTGGAAGGCGGCGCAAAATTCTGCGAAGAAGTTTTGCAGCCTCTAAATCAGATCGGCGACGAACACGGGTGTGTTCTGGAAAACGGTGTTGTGCGAACCCCTCCCGGCTTCAAAGAAGCATTTGAGAAATATTGCGAAGATGGCTGGAACCGCTTAGGCGCACCCGAAGAACTCGGCGGCGCTGGCCTCCCTGCCGTAATCACATTTGCATTTTCGGAAATGGGATCGTCGGCCAATCAGGCCTTCACCATGTATCCGGGCCTCACCAATGCTGCCTACGGCGCACTCTATGCGACCGGCGAAGATTGGATGAAAGAACACGTCGTGACCAAAATGGTCTCCGGCGAATGGACCGGCACCATGTGCCTGACCGAACCTCATTGCGGTACCGACCTCAAGCTCATGCGTACCAACGCTGTTGAGCAGGAAGACGGCACATACCTCATGAACGGCACCAAGATTTTCATCTCTGGTGGCGACCATGACATGACCGACAATATCATTCACATGGTCATCGCAAAAATTCCTGACGAAAACGGGAAACTGCAGAACGATCTCTCGACCGTGAATTTCTTCATGGTCCCCAAATTTCTCGTCGATCCTGAAACAGGCGCCATGACAAAGCGCAATGGTGTTTCTGTTGGCTCCATTGAGAAAAAGATGGGCATCAAGGGAAACTCCACCTGCGTTCTCAACTTTGATGATGCTGTTGCCTACAAACTGGGTGGCGCACCAAAAACAACCAAGAAGTCAGCCGACGGCAAAAAAGAAAAGTCCAAGTCAGCTGGTATGGCAGGCATGTTTGGCATGATGAACGGCGCACGCATGGGCGTTGGCATCCAAGGAATCGCCGTGGGCGAAGTCTCCGTGCAGAACGGGGTTGCTTACACACTTGAACGCACCGCCGGGCGCTCTCTGACAGGTGCGAAATTCCCTGATCAGTCTGCCGACCCGATCATCGTGCACCCGGACGTACGCCGCCTGTTGCTTCAGTCGCGTGCTTTCGTCGAAGGTGCTCGCGCCTTGGCAATGTATGTGTCGATGCTCTTTACTATCCAGAACAGTGCTGCCGATCCGAAGGAACGCGAAGAAGCCGCCGACCTCAGTCAATTGCTGACTCCGGTCATCAAGGGCTACTTCACCGACAAAGGTTTTGAAGCGGCAAACGCTTCAATGCAGGTCTTTGGGGGACACGGTTATGTTCGCGATCACGGCATGGAGCAATTCGTCCGTGACGCACGTATCAACCAGGTCTATGAAGGCGCAAACGGCGTTCAGGCGCTGGATCTTGTCGGACGCAAAATGACCGCCAAAGGCGGTCGGGCGACGATGACCTTCTTTGGCAAAATTGAAACCTTCATCAAAGAAAATGAAGGCGACAAGGCAATGGAGCCGTACATCAAACCGCTTGCGACAGGCTATGAACGCATGGGCAAAGCGGCAGGGTGGTTGATGGAAAACGCACCCGACAATTTCGACAATGCGGGTTCAGCTTCTTACGAGATGATGAACATCTTCGGCATCATGTCCCTTGGTTGGATGTGGGCGCGGATGGCAAAAATTTCTCTCGCAAAACTTGAAGCTGGCGAAGGCAATCAGGCTTTTTACGAGCGCAAACTTCTGCTCGCGAGAATCTGGCTGGAACGTGAAGTGCCGTACACAGCAACAGCTCTTGAACGGATTGAACTGGGAGCCGGAGACATCATGGCTCTGGAAGCCGACGCTTTCGTTTCCTAAAATAATCCGTCTAACCTAAAACGCTAAAACCCCGCCCTGAGAAATGGGCGGGGTTTTTTATTTGTAAATCGGAAACACTTTTTCGTGCAAAAATAACCCACACACAACCGGACCAGAACTGCTCTACTAAATCATGACCTTTCAATCGCCCTACTACGAACAGGTGCTTGGCTATTGGAAATCACTGTGCACGAATAACCAAATACCCACCGCATCCATGTTCGATCCAATTGCAGTATCCGCCTCGATGCAAAACATCACCCTGTGGGAGATGGATGAGAACGATACAATTCGGTGCCGCTTGGCAGGCACTGCCGTTGTCGAAAGAATGAGCATCGATATTACTGGCGTGGAACTGTCCGAGATCATGGGGCCGAAAGCCCGCCACGTCCTTGTCGCCGACTTTCGAACCATGCTCAGCCATCCCTGCGGCGTCTGGTATGCCCTCATCAATCGGCACCCAACGGGGAAAATTGTGGTCGTCGATTCACTCATACTGCCTCTCAATGCGGAGCCAGGAAAATTGCCAAAATTCGTGATGATGCACGGACAGCGCGAAATCCTTGGCTATGAGATTGACGAGGCCAAGCTTGAACTCGGCCGTGATTTTCACGAACACGCCTATATCGATCTGGGATGGAAAATACCTCCCATCCAGAACGAGACAAGCGCCTGAGAGACCCAGCGTTCGACATTTTGAACATCAGATAGCATCGCCGCTTTTCCAAACTCCAATACTGCGTCATTCTGCACGACGGAGGATTGAGCATGGCTGAATATGACGCATCGAAAATCGGCGAGGAAAAAGGCGACGCGGCCTTTCAACGGTCATCACCCTATGGCGGCTCTTATGAGCCCACCTATTCGGGCGCGACCAGCTTCCTGCGATGCCAATACACGCGCGACCTCGCAGAGATGGATGTGGCGGTCTCCGGTGTCCCCTTTGATCTGGCCACAACAGGTCGCCCCGGCGCCCGGCTCGGCCCCCGTGCCATCAGAACCGCGTCTTCCAATCTGGCCTGGGACTGGCCCCAGGGATGGGACTTCAACCCGCTTGATCGCCTGAAAGTCGCCGACTGGGGTGATTGCGTCTTTGACCCCGGCCTGCCAGATACCTGGATTGAACGGCTTGAGGCTCACGCGGCTGATATCTTGGCGACCGACACCGCCATGCTAACACTGGGCGGCGACCATTTCATCACCTATCCCATGCTCAAAGCACACGCCGCCAAACACGGCCCCCTGTCGCTGATCCACTTCGATGCACATTCAGACACCTGGGACGACACACCCGGCCGCATCGACCACGGCACCATGTTCTTTCACGCAAAAGAACAAGGCTTCATCGTGCCTGAGCGTTCCATCCAGATAGGGTTGCGCACTCATAATCCGCAAACACATGGGTTCCACATCATCGAAGCGCCCGAGGCCTGCCGCGCGGCACCTGAAGACATTGCCAAGAAAGTCAAAGCCGCCGTCGGCTCTCATCCTGTCTACCTGACCTTTGACATTGACTGCCTCGACCCTGCCTATGCGCCCGGCACAGGAACCCCTTGCGCAGGCGGCCTGACAACACGCCAGGCTCTCGACATCTTGCGAGGGCTAGAGGGGATCAATCTGGTCGGTATGGATGTTGTCGAAGTGGCGCCTGCTTATGACGTCAGCGAGATCACGGCGCTTGCCGGTGCCACCATCGCCTACCAGCTCCTATCGCTCTACGCGGCACGCCCATAAGCAAACGAATAGCGGCCAATTAGCAGTCTCGTCCAATCGACACAGGGGCTTAAACGCAGCTCGAAAATGCCCTCCTTCCCCTTCGCGGACAGCATCTCTCATGCTAGCTTGCGCGCCATCAAAGAAACAAAAGACGCTGCGGCGTCAAGCGGTTAAGACAACACATACGCAAAAAGGCAGGGAGAGATATGAAACATCTATTCGACATTGAGGGCAAAGTCGCCATCATCACCGGCGGCTCACGCGGCATCGGCGAAATGATCGCGCAAGGCTATGTTGAAAACGGTGCCAAGGTTTACATCACCGCACGCAAGGCTACAGCCTGCGACGCTACAGCCGCCCGCCTCAGCGAAATCGGCACTTGCATTTCAGTGCCTCAAGACCTCTCGACTGTTGAAGGCGTGACCGCCTTTGCCGCCGAGATGGCAAAGCGCGAAGAAAAAATCGACATCCTCGTAAACAATGCGGGCGCTGCCTGGGGAGAACCTCTGGAAGAGTATTCTGAAAAAGGATGGGACAAGGTTTTCGATATCAACATCAAAAGCCCCTTCTTTCTCATCCAGAAAATGCTTCCCCTGTTGCGCAACGCAGCAACCTACGAAGCCCCGGCACGCATTATCAACACCGCCTCGATTAACGGCATCAACCCACCCATGCTGGAAACCTACGCCTACTCTTCTTCAAAGGCAGGCATGATCATGTTGACCCGCCACCTGGCACAGCGTTTGGCATCAGACGACATTCTGGTGAACTGCATCGCACCGGGCCCGTTCCAAAGCCAGATGATGGCAGCAACCCTTGCCGAAATGGGAGACGTGATTGCAGAGGCCAACCCGCGCAARCGCATCGGCCAGCCMGAAGACATTGCAGGYGTCGCAATCTTCCTGGCATCACGCGCCAGCGCCTATACGACCGGCGCATGTATCCCGTGCGACGGCGGTACCAGCCAGGTCGGCGGCGGCATGTAGTTGGGTGCATGATTTCAAAAGAAAAGGCGGAGCATCAGCTCCGCCTTTTTTTCATCAAACCAAAGCCGTATCAGTCGGCTGCAGCAGCGAGCTGGCCGCGTGCATGGCTCACGATCAATTCAATAAACCGCGCACAAAGCCCATCGGGCAGATCGTGCCCCATGCCCTCAATCAATTCCAAACGCGCACCCGGAATAGACTTTGCTGTATCAATGCCGCCATCGACACGCACCAGATTGTCGTCTTTCCCGTGGATAACGAGCGTCGGCACAGTCACGCTTTTGAGGCGTTCAACCCGGCTGCCATCACCAACGATGGCGCAATATTGGCGCATATAGCCTTCTGGATAAAACATCCGGTCATAAGACTCGCCAATCAGTTGCTCATACTCAGCGTCCGTCTTGCGATAAGCCGGGCTTTCGTAAGTCCGCCGCCCTTTTGTGGAATGCACAACCACATCCCCGCGTTCCTGGCTCGGAGCAGGCTCATTCAACGCCGCCTGCGCTTCTGCTGTGGCCTGCGGTAGCCTCGGGTTGCCTGTCGACGACATAACAGACGTCAGGGAGTGCAAGCGGTCAGCGTGATTGATCGCCATCAGTTGCACGATCATGCCACCCATAGAGACGCCAACAACGTGCGCCTTATCAATACCCAGCACATCCAGAACGCCCATCCCATCGGCTGCCATGTCTGACAGGAGATAGGGAATGTCCGGCACCTTGCCTGCAATCACAGCATCAAGGGTCTCGCGCGGGTTCGGCGCTCCCTCAAATTTCTGCGAAAGCCCCACATCGCGATTGTCATAGCGTACCACCCGAAAGCCCGCTTCAACCAGCCCGTCGAGCAGCAACTTCGGCCAGTTGATCAGCTGGGATGTATAGCCATTGACCAGAAGAATAGTGGGTCCGTCCTTCGGGCCCATATCCTCAACTTCGATCGAAATACCGTTCGCTGTTACCTGCATGAAACTACTCCGCCGCTTGTACTGTAGAAGAAGAACCAGAATTATCAGAACGTGCCACAGCACTTGCAATGGCATCCGCGAAGGCAGGCACCAAGGGCAGCGGCATATCGTGGCCCATGCCCGGGATCGTTATCAGTTCCGCGCCTCGAATATGTTTCGCCGTGTCCTGCCCCCCCTCTACCGGCACGAGCGGATCATCCTCGCCGTGCAACACCACGGTGGGTGCTGTGACTTTCTTCAACGCCTCACGACGGTCTCCACTGGCAACAATCGCTGCAATCTGGCGTACCAGTCCTGTCGGGTGATACGAGCGGTCCAGTTGCACCGACATTGTCTCGTGACGCTCTTCGTCGCTCGACACATATCCAGGGCTGCCGATCGCACTGTAGGTTGCAACCATGCGCGCCAGGATCGCCTCCCGATCTGTCGGGTCCTTGGGCGGTGKGGCAAGCAATGCCGCACGTGCCGCCTTCGTAGGCTTGGGCAATGAGCGATGTCCCGTCGTTGACATGATCGAGGTGAGGCTAAGCACGCGCTCCCCATGATCAGCAGCAATAAGTTGCGCGATCATGCCACCCATAGACACACCCACAATATGGGCCTTGTCGATACCAAGCGCATCCAGCACCCCGACCGCATCCTTGGCCATATCGCCCAGCAGGTAAGGGGCCTTGGGCTGGATACCTAAAAAGTCCAAAGCAATCAGGCGCAGCATGCTGGGTTGACCCAAATGGTCGAACTTGGACGACAAACCCACATCGCGATTGTCGAACCGAATGACGTGATAGCCGCGAGCCACCAGTTCCTCAACAAGCTCGATCGGCCAAAGGGTCATCTGCCCCCCCAGCCCCATAACCAGCAGAATGGGGGGCCTGTCTTCCGGGCCGAACCGCTCCACCTCAAGGGAAATACCGTTTGCTCTCACCTGCATTGCTTCACTCCGCCTTTGTCTCTGCCCAATATCTGCGCACTGGCGGAGAGCTTAGCAGGGGTTGCAAACCGAGCGCAAAACCCCGACCCTAAAGCCAATCCAAAATACCAAGAACACCATCCAGGGAATTTTCTATGTCAGACGCTGCGCCGCTCGAATTCGACGTTTTTTGGTCGTTTCGCTCACCTTATTCCTACCTCATCACCAGGCGACTGGTCGCTATGGAGCAGCGGTACAATTTGAAGATCAACGTCCGCCCGGTCTATCCGATCGCGGTGCGGATGGACGGATTTTTCAAGACCGTCAATCCAATGTGGCCSCCTTATCTCTTCAAAGACACCATTCGGGTCGCAGAAATGGAGGGCCTGCCTTACGTCTGGCCGAACCCGGACCCTGTTGTCATGGATCTGGCAAGCGGCGAAGTGCCCAAAGAACAACCCTATATCCACCGCCTGACCCGCCTGGGATGCGCCGCGGCAGAGGCAGGCCAAGGCCTTCCCTTCGTCGATGCCATAAGCAGCATCATTTTCGGGGGTGTCACGGATTGGGATCAGGGAGACCACATGAAGCAGGCAACCGCCAAAGCCAACCTGGACTTAGCAACGCTCGAGGCAAAAATAGAAGCTGACGTCGATCACTTTGAGTTGATCATCACCGCCAATGAAGCTGCCCAGAAAGAAGCCGGTCACTGGGGCGTGCCCTTGATGGTCTTCAAGGGCGAGCCGTTTTTCGGTCAGGACAGACTTTCCCACCTAATATGGCGTCTGGAACAAAACGGCTTGCAAGAACGCGCCTGACACGCGACAAAGCCTCTTTTACCCAACGTCAGCCTAAGGCTCCCCAAAAATGCAGCGTAATCTGGATACCATGAGCAAGACTTCCTATGACCTGATCGTCATCGGAGGCGGTATTTCAGGAGCGACCATTGCCTGGGACGCAAGCCTGCGGGGCCTGAAAGTTGCGTTGCTGGAGAAAAACGATTTCGCCCACGCAACCACAGCAGGATCCTCCAAGCTTATCCATGGCGGCCTGCGGTATCTGGTGAACGGAGAGATCGGTCTTGTGCGGGAATCCCTGCGCGAACGCCGGACCTGGGAACAAAATGCCCCGCATCTGGTTGACCCTCTTCCCTTTATCCTGCCGACCTACGGGCGGGGCATCAAGGGTTCGCTGATCTTGGCCATCGGTCTCACCATGTATGATCTGCTGGCCTATGACCGCAATCGCCTGGACGATCCAGACAAGAAGCTCCCGGCCTACCGCTCCATCTCCCGTGACGAAGTACTCAAGCTCATGCCCTCTCTGCAAAAAGAGGGTCTGACAGGCGCCAAAATTTATTACGACTGTCAGATGTTTGCGCCGGAGCGCCTCTGCCTTGAGTTCATTTTAGGCGCTGTCGAAAAAGGAACCGACGCCGCAAATTACGCAAAGGTCACCGGCTTCGTAAAAGAAGCAGGCGAGGCGGGCCGAAGCGAAATCAAAGGTGTGGTCGTGCAAGACACGCTCACCGGAGAGACGCACACCATCAAAGGGGCATTGACCATCAATGCCGCAGGCCCCTGGGCTGACATCACGATGGGCCACGCAGAAAAAGATGGGAAGCCATCCAAACGCCTCATCCGCTCAAAAGGCATCCACCTCATCACCCGTGATCTTTCCGGTGAGTACGCGATGGCCGTCCAGTCAAAACTCGGCGGTCACTTCTTTGTTCTCCCCTGGCGGGGCAAAACCATCCTGGGCACGACCGATACCGTGTTTGAGGGTGACCCGGACAAGGTTGGCGTCACCGAAAAAGATATTGAAGATTTCCTCGCTGTGGTGAATGACGGACTGCCGGGCCTGGGGCTCACGCGCAGCGATGTCGAACATTACTATGTGGGTATTCGCCCTCTCGTCGACACCACGCCTCAGGATGATACGGACGACGCCGACAGCTACAATGCAAGCCGCGCCGCTGAAATCGTGGACCATTCCAAGATTGATAATCTGGACGGGTTCATCTCAGCCATGGGCGGCAAATGGACCACATCGCGACACCTTGCAGAGAAAGTCGTGGACAGCGCGCTCAAAAAACTAGGGCGCAAGGTCTCTAGCAGCACGGAAGAGACACCGCTCTATGGTGGCAAGACGGGGCGCTTCCGTCCATTTGTAGAGGCTGCCATCGCCAAACATTCCGACATGCCAGCAAAGGTCATTGAAAACCTGACCCGCTATCACGGTGCCCGGTATGAACAAGTGCTGGCCACAGCCAACGAACGCCAGGGCGAAGCACCCGAGCTGCTGCAGCCACTCAGCGAGAACACCGTCGACCTGGGTGCACAGGTCGTCCATGCGGTGCGCCACGAAATGGCGATGACATTGTCAGATGCCGTTCTGCGGCGCCTGGGGCTTGGCACGCTCGGACACCCGGGGATGGATGCCATCAATCAGGCAGCCGACCTCATGGCACGTGAATTGGGTTGGGACGCGCAAACCCGCGCCCGTCAGATCGAGACCCTTGAGGAAAAATATAAAACCGTCGAAACGGAAGTGTGAGAAGCACCATGACAGACAAGACCATTGCCATCGTCAATCCCGCTTCCGGCGGCGGACGGGCGGGTCGTGCCTGGCCGGAGCTTCACAAAAAACTTGAGGCCGCCTTAGGGCCCGTAACCGCCCTCTTCACAGATGGCCCCGCAACTCCGAACCACTTACCCGCCGCAAATCTTGCCCGCCAAGCTGTTGATCAAGGAGCCTCCCTTGTCATTGCCGTTGGTGGCGACGGCACAATCAACGAAACCATCAACGGCCTTTTTGCTGACAGCACCAGTGATCAGGCCGGCGCGACCCTCGCCCTGCTCAACACAGGGACCGGCGGCGACTTTCGCAAGACCTTCGACCTGCCAGCCGATTTCGAGGGCTGTATCGAGCGCATCGCATCCGGCACAACGCGCACCATCGACGTCGGCAAAATGTCCTTTGAGACCGACGATGGCAAACGCCTCACACGGTACTTCAACAACATCGCAAGCTTTGGCCTGTCCGGTGCCGTTGACCGCGCAGTAAACCGGGCCACCTTTTCCAAATTGTTCGGCGGATCATTCACCTACCAGTGGGCAACGCTCAAGACAGCGCTTCGTTTCAAACCCTTGCCCGTCCGCATTCGCACTGACACCGGGTTTGATGAAGTCATCAATGTCGGTATTGCCGCAATTGCCAATGGTCGATTTTTTGGTGGCGGCATGATGATGGCACCAGGCGCTGCCCCTGACGATGCCATATTCGATCTTGTCATCATGCGCGATACCACCTTGGGCGATCTGTTTGGCGGCGGTGCAGCCCTGCAAGATGGAACCCATATCGAAGGTGAAAAAGTACAAGTGATCCGCGCGAAGTGGATTGAGGCGGAGCCCGCAGACGCCAAAGCGCCGATCCTGCTCGACATTGACGGCGAAGCACCCGGGCGTCTTCCCGCACGGTTTGAGATTGTACCTGCGGCCCTAACACTCAGAATTTAGCTCGCATCCCCTTGACCAGGTTGCACCCCACCAAAAGGAAACACCCATGACAATCGATCGCCAATCTCTGAGATGGAACGGCTGGGGACCAGCAAACCAGGAAAACCCAATACCTGACGGCGCGCCTCAGTGGGCCTGGATCCGCGAAACCCTGAACATGACGGTTCTGCCGACCACTCCTGCAAAACCAATGGCTGACATCACCATGCCTCCCTGTCATTTGGGCACCGATGAAATCAGCAGCTTTGCGGCCATTGTTGGCGAGAACCAGGTGCGCACTGACGATTATGAGCGCGCACTCCATGCCCGCGGCAAAAGCTATCATGACTTACTTTACGTGCGCGCAGGCGACCTGGCTGTCGCCCCTGACGCCATTGTCTATCCCCGTTCCGCTAAAGAGGTGCAGGCCGTCCTCACCTTGTGTACGGAAAAAGACATCGCCGTGATCCCCTTTGGCGGAGGCTCAAGCGTCGTCGGCGGCATCAATGCCCATGGACGATCCGCAGAAGACAAAGTCATCACTCTCGACCTGACATTGATGGAGAGCATTCTCAACATCGACCGGGTCTCTATGACCGCGCGGATTGAAGCGGGAATATACGGGCCGAAGCTGGAAGAAAAACTGCAGGCCCAGGGTCTGACCCTCGGACACTATCCACAGAGCTTCCAATACTCGACTCTCGGCGGCTGGGTTGCCGCCCGTGGTGCCGGTCAGCAATCAAACCGCTATGGCAAAGCCGAAAAGTGGCTCGTCTCGGCCCGCCTGGCCACCCCAAGCGGCCTCTGGGCCACCGAAGAAGCACCCGCATCGGCTGCTGGCCCCAATCTCAATCAACTGGTCGCAGGCTCTGAGGGCACTCTGGGCGTCATTTGCGATGTCACCATCAAAATCCACGAAGTCCCGGAAACCAAGGACTATCGAGGATATCTCTTCAAAGACTTCGCCGCCGGTGTGGAAGTCTCACGCACCATCAATCACGCTGACATTCCCGTCGCCATGGTGCGTCTGTCTGATGCCTCCGAGACCCATTTTTTCCAGACCTTTGGCGCAAGCGATAGCGGCGGGCTGAAATCCAAGCTGCAAGCCGCTTATCTCAAATGGAAAGGTTTTGCGACCGACCCCTGTTTGATGTTGATCGGCTTGGAGGGCGACAAAGCGACCGTCAAATGGGCCAAAGAACGCACCAGCGATATCTGCAAAAAGGCTGGCGCCTTGAGCATTGGCTCAGGACCGGGCGACAAGTGGTATCACGGCCGCTTCAACTCACCCCATGGCCGCGACCCAATGATGGACCGCGGGATCGGCATCGATACCCTGGAAACAGCTACCAGATGGTCCAATATAGGCACTCTCCATGAAAAAGTAACGGCGGCCATCCAGACCGCCTTGAACGAGAATGTGGGCGAACCGGGTCAGACGGGCGTCGTCATGGCACATGTCAGCCATTCCTATCCAGATGGCGCCAGTCTCTATTTCACCTTTGTCTTCCCGCGCAATTTGTCCGATGAGATCGGGCAATGGCAGAAGATCAAGCGCGCCGCCTCCGACGTGCTAACCGCAAACGGTGGCACTATTACCCATCACCATGGTGTCGGAACGGATCACGCGCCCTGGCTTGCAGAAGAAAAAGGGGCAATGGGTATAACGCTGTTAAAGGCACTGAAAGCCCAATTAGACCCTAAGGGCATCATGAACCCAGGCAAGCTGCTTAAATTATAGGCTTTAGTTCTAGACAAGCGACTAAAATATAGGCAATTTTTTTAGGGGTTTAGCTCAGCGCTGCCCCGACCGCCTTTGCAGCCTCAGCCACGGCGTCACGGGCAGCATCGACCATCGCTTGTAAATTGAAAAAGCCATGAATCATGGATGGGTAATCCACATAGATAGTTTCAACATTGGCTGCCTTAAGGGCTGTTGCATAAGCAGCACCCTCATCGCGCAGCACATCGTGCCCCGCCGTCACCACATAAGCTGACGGCAGTCCAGCGAATGAGGCCGCTCTCAAAGGCGCAATGAGCGGCGAGGTTCGATCAAAAGTTCCAGCATACTGGTCGAAGAACCATTCCATCGTGGCTTTCTCCAGGAAGAAACCTTCCCCAAATGACTGATAAGAACCGGTATCGGTTTTTGTGTCTGTCACTGGATACAGAAGCAACTGATGACGGATGGTTGGACCCTTCCGTGCCTGGGCGAGCTGACAGACGACCGCAGCAAGATTGCCGCCCGCACTATCGCCGCCAACACCAATCGAATTGACGTCAATCCCTACATTCGCCCCATTGCGCTCCACCCACTCGACGGCGGCGTAAGCATCCTCAATCGCTGCCGGACACTGATCTTCAGGACCAAGACGATAGTCGACCGCCATGACTTTGCACCCACTCTCATTGGCAAGTGTCCGGCAGAGCGCATCATGCGTTTCCAGGTCACCGATAACCCAACCACCACCGTGGAAATAGACCAATGCCGGAAGAGCACCGCCCCCCGCAGCAACAGGCGTATACAGCCTGACGGGAATGTCCCCATCAGGCCCGGGAATAGACAGGTCCTCAATCTTCCCGATGGGAACATCGAGTGGATCTTTCATTTCAACATACATGGCGCGCGCATCGCTGGGCGTCATCTCGTAAAGCGGTTGTCCGCCAGCCGCTGCCAAAGCGTCAAGCAGCGCTTTCACTTGTGGATCAAGTGTCATTGATTGTGAGCCTCCCCGGCATTTATTGAGGCTGAGTATCACCAAGGACGCAGCCCCCGGCAACCGTTCATTTGGGCGCCCCTCACTCGATTTCGAGACACAAATTCTTCGTCAACAAACGACTGAGAGCCCTTGGACAGCAACCTTGCGCGAGAGCATGTCCTCGCCCTCAAGCAGGGGTTGCAAAGACCCAACGCGGACGTACTCGAATAAGAGATTGCCCTTCAAAGAAACAAACTGAACAAAATTTGTGCAAATTAAGAAAACTTTTACGCGAGTATTAGAAACTTCACCCTCATTGCAATCTCCGGTAGAAATTTACAATTTCACGTGAGGACGGAGATGCACGAACTAGGGGATATCAGTGATGGCATATCAGCTCAGCAACTTAAAGGATCAGCTTAGCAATTTGAAAATTGCTCAAAAACTCCCGCTGATCATCGTGGGTTGCTCGATCCTAATGGCTTTGGGTGTTGGAGTATCAAGTTACTTCAAAGCGGCTTCAACCATTGAAATTGCAACCAACGACAAATTCGAAGCAGCGTTGGCAGCACGACAGACATCGTTCTCAAAGTACCTGACATCGATTGAGCAGGATCTTGAGATCATGACGAGTAGCCCAGAAATACACTCCGCTCTGGTCCAGTTCACCAACGCTTGGAATGTCCTCGGAAACAATCCCACTCAGTATCTCCAAGATGCCYACATCACGTCGAACCCAAATGCGACCGGCGAAAAACACCTGCTGGATAGCGCCAATGACGGCTCATACTATTCAACGATCCATGCGCGTTATCACCCGTGGGTGCGAACCTTCCTTTCAGAGCGCGGCTACTACGATATTTTCCTGTTCGATAACAAAGGAAATCTTGTCTACAGCGTCTTTAAGGAACTGGACTACGCCACCAACCTGGTAACGGGGGAATGGAGCAGCACAGACCTCGGCGTTGCATTCAGAGAAGCAAACGCTGCCAGTTCCGCAACTGACATCACATTCACCGACTTCCGCCCCTACGCGCCAAGCGCAGATGCACCCGCGAGTTTCATTGCACGTCCCGTCTATAATGGGGCCGGCTCGAAAATCGGGGTCATCGTCTTCCAGATGCCTATTGATGCCATCAACGGCTTCATGCATGCCGCAGAAGGCTTGGGTGAAACAGGCGAAATCCTGCTTGTTGGTGCAGATGGGCTTATGCGAGCAGACTCTCGTCTTACCGAGACATCGACTCTCCTGACCGCGTCAGTTGATGCGTCCGCCACCCGCGCAATCTTTGACGGCATAAACATTGCTCAGTCAACAGGCGACATCAACCATCTTGGCAATACAGTTCGCACGTACGCTCAAGCCGTTGAGTTCCAAGGCGTCCGCTGGGCAATTGCGGCTCAGGTGACCGAAAGCGAAGTCGTCGAGGGACTTGTTGGAATGCGAAACACAATGGCAGGGATCGCCCTTGCCCTTATCGCAGGCATTGTTGTTGCTGGCAACTATCTCGCGCGTCAGATATCTCAGCCAATTTCTGCAACCACAGATGCCATGAACCGTCTTGCCGCCGGCGAGACCGCCCTGACCATTGAGGGGACAAAGCGCGGTGACGAAATTGGTGACATGACCCGTTCAGTGGAAATTTTCCGGCGAAACGCAATCGAGCGACTGGAACTGGAAACTGCACAGGCAGAAGAACAGCGCGCGAAAGAAGTTCGCACAGCTGAAATCGAAGCCCTGATTTCGGATTTCGACGCCTCTATGGCGCAGATGCTGGGCGCAGTGAGTGCTGCTGCAACAGAAATGGAGCAGACCGCAACATCCATGACGGCAACGTCCAAAATGACAAACGAAAAATCCACGGCTGTCGCAGCCGCATCGGAAGAAGCAAGCGCAAACGTACAGACTGTCGCGGGTGCTGCTGAAGAGCTTTCAAGCTCGATCCAGGAAATTCGTCGTCAGGTAGACCAGTCGGCCGCCATCACGCAAAAAGCGACCACCACTGCCAATGAAGCAAATGAGCGGATCGAAGGCCTGTCTGCCTCTGCGCGACAGATCAACGATGTCATTTCTCTCATTCAAGATGTCGCTGAACAGACCAACCTCCTCGCTCTCAACGCAACCATCGAGGCCGCCCGCGCAGGAGAAGCTGGCAAAGGGTTTGCCGTTGTTGCTTCTGAAGTGAAGGAACTCGCCAACCAGACGGCTCGCGCCACAGACGAGATCCGTCAGCAAATCAGTGCTGTTCAGTCCTCAACGAACGACGCTGTCACCGCCATCCGGGACGTCACACTCGCGGTGAGTGAAATCAGCGAAATTTCGCAGGCGATTTCAAACTCTATCGAACAGCAACAAGATGCGACGATTGAGATTTCGACCAACGTGCAGGAAGCTGCAGCAAGTTCGGGAGACGTAGCTGCAAATATCTCTGGTGTGACAGAGGCCGCTACTGATTCTGCTGGAGCGGCTTCCCAAGTACAGGCCGCTGCCGGGGAACTGGCAGGTCAAGCCGAGAACCTCAAGTCAACAGTCGACAAATTCCTCGTGAAAGTGCGTGCTGCCTGACCGGCACTCACTTTTGTGCAAGTACGCGCTGCCTGACCGGCGTGTGCTTTCAACGGATGAATATATCCGCAAAGAGAAAACTGAAAGAGGCGCTCATAGCGCCTCTTTTTTTGCTCCAGCGCCTACCAGCCTCGCGCGCCGCGACAAGAAGCAACCGTCCCCTCTGAAAACCGGGATAGCCCCTATGCAGAACGCCCTGGGTTTGGCTAATCTAGGGCACACTCAATTCGCGACAACAAGATCGCATTCAGGACAGGGCAAAAAACATGGCACGCATACCTTATTTCGATCCGGCGACGGCTGAAGGTCGCCTCAAGGACACCCTCGAAAAACTTCCCAACCTCAACATTTTTCTAATGATGGGCCACTCGGGTGATCTACTTGCCAAGTTCACAGGTCTCGGCAACCACATTTTGGGGCGTGCCGATCTTGACCAAGTCCTGCGCGAGATCGCCATTGTCCGTGTGGGTATCCTCTCGAAGGCATCTTACGAAGTTTTCCAACACGAACGTATTTGCCGCCAGATCGGCATGTCAGAAGACCTGGTCAAGGCCATAACGGAAGGCCCTGACGCTGCTGCATTCGACGACCTGCAACGCCTTGTCATGCGTTACACAGACGACATCGTTCTGAACGTACGCGCAAGCGATGCAACATTCGACCCATTGAGCAAGCATCTGTCGCACAAGGAGATGCAGGAACTCACACTCACCATTGGCTACTACATGATGGTGTCCCGCTTTCTGGAAACCTTTGACGTCGACATTGAAGAAGACGGCCAGAGCGAAGGCGTCAACATGAAAGATCTGGAGCGCTAAGTTCATGGCACGTATTTCCTATCCCGATCCAGACACCCTTTCAGAAGCCAACAAAGCACTGATGGAACAGCTTCCTCCCCTCAACATCTTCAAGATGTTGTCGGGGGCAGGCGCTTCCTTTGCGCCCTTCATGCAATTTGTCAGCGCCTATCTAAACGAAGGAGCGCTCGATCCAGAGCTCAGAGAGCTGGTGATCCTGCGCGTTGGCCACCTGTGCGGCTCGCACTACGAAGTGCATCAACACGAGCGTGTTGCACGGACTTTGGGTGTGAGCGACGCACGCATTGCAGCGGTGAAAACGGCATTGCCCAACACCGCCTTCGACGAGACGCAAAACACCATCCTCCTTTTTACCGATGAACAAGTCGCCAACATCAAAGTAACCGACAAAACTTTCGCGGCCGCAAAAGCATGCCTGCCCGACGCTGAGATGATTGAGCTAACGCTTATTGTTGGCACGTACATTATGGTTTGTCGGTTTTTGGAGACCATGGAAATCGAGTTGGAAGACACCGACATTAGCGGCTCTGGTTTGAAAGAAATTGCCAGCGGCGTCGAGACACTTACCGGAGTGAGCTGACATGAGCGACACACCTTCAAGACCACCGCGCGAAGCTTTCCCCTTGAGCGACGAGGCAAAAGGCATAGCGCCTGCCCTCGGAAGATTAAAAGGAAAACGTTTCCTCGTGGTCGGGGGTGGTCAGCGTATTGTTGATGCCGAAACCGACCCTGTCGGCAATGGCCGGGCCATGTGCCGCCTGTTCGCCAGAGAAGGCGCTCACGTCGCCGTTGCCGATATGAACGGCAAGGCAGCCGACCAAACTGTCTCCGACATCACCTCCCAGGGAGGCAAAGCCTTTTCGGTTATCGCCGACATCTCAAAACCCGCTGAAATCGAGACAATGATCACAGAGGCGATTGAGAAACTTGGCAGCCTGGACGGCATCGTCCTCAATGTCGGCATCGGCGCGGGCATGCATCTCGAAGGTTCAACACCTGAAATCTGGGATCAGGTCCTCACTATCAATCTGCGGGGACCAATGCTTGTTTGCCGCGCTGCACTGCCCAAAATGAGTAGCGGCGGCGCCATCCTATTCATCTCCTCAATCGCTTCTATGAAGGCTGGCAGTCGCATGCCCGCTTACGACGCGTCCAAGGCGGCCCTGGCAGGCTTGATGCGCCACGTCGCCCTGGAAGCTGAGCCCCGAGCCATTCGCGCCAACATTATCGCACCCGGCCTCATCGACACGCCCCTCGGGCGCCTGTCGACAAAGGGAAGACCGAGCCGCGCTAAAACCAATATTCCCGGTGGCAGACAGGGTACCGGCTGGGAGATCGCCCATGCGGCACTCTTTTTGATGTCGGGAGAAGCATCCTACATAAACGGGCAGATCCTGGCGGTCGACGCAGGCCTGACAGCGATCCGCTAATATTTGCGAGGGGGAGAACAGACATGTCACTTGGATTACCACAATTCAGCTACACCAAAGGCTTGCACGATCTGGGAAACGGCGCCTACGCCTACCTGCAACCAGACGGCGGCTGGGGCTGGTCCAACGCGGGCCTTGTTGTCGATAGCGGCGAATCGCTGCTGATCGACACCCTGTTTGATGTGCCCCTAACCCGGGAAATGCTCAGCACCATGCGGGACGCTGAGCCAGATGCCGCCGCCAACATCAAGACCCTGGTCAACACCCATCACAATGGTGACCATTGCAACGGCAACGAATGTTGCCAGGGGGCTGAGATCATCGCCCACAAACTTGCCGCCGAAGCAATGCTGCGCGAACCTCCCAGCCTTCTTGCTGGCTTTCTCGACATGGCCCCGGAGCTGGGCGACCTTGGCGACTTCATCACCAAAAGCTTCGGCGCTTTTGACTTCAAGGGCGTCACCCAAACGCTGCCGACAACAACTTTCGAGACCGACCTCACCAGACAGGTGGGCAACAAGACCGTGCATCTAAAACATGTGGGCCCCGCTCATTCACCGGGCGACATTCTGGCCTACGTTCCCGAAGACCGCACCGTCTTTTCCGGCGACATTCTCTTCATCGAAGGCCACCCCATCATGTGGGAAGGCCCCGTCCAGAACTGGATTGATGCCTGTGACGCCATGCTGGCCATGGACGTCGAAACCATCGTTCCCGGCCATGGACCCATTACCGACAAGCGCGGCGTCAGAGCCGTTCAGGACTATCTGATCTACACACGCGACGAGGCAAAGAAGCGGTACGACGCTGGCCTCTCCGCATTCGAAGCCGCCCGCGACATCAATTTCTCAGATTATGACAGCTGGGGCGACGGCGAGCGGATCATCATCAACATAACCACACTCTATGGGGAATTTTCAGGAACCCGCGCTGAACCTGACATTCCGACCCTATTTGGCCAGATGGCGACACTTGCAAAAGAGCGCGGATAGGCTGGATCACGCGAGCGTGATCAAAACGCCCTTGTTGCCAAAGCCGGAGCAAGGATACTGCGGCCAACGAAATTTGCCTGTCCTCTGGAAGGAAGAAACACATGGTTGTCCTCTATGAACATCCTCTCTCGCCCTACGCGCAAAAGAACAAAATCGCCCTGCGAGAGAAAGACATCCCATTCGAGCTGATAACACCCGATGCATTTGGGTCTGGCGGTACCAGCAACGATTTTTTGAAGGTCAGTCCTCGCGGCGAAGTCCCTACTCTGGTCGATGATGACATCGCCATCTTCGACAGCACCATCATCCTTGAATATATCGAGGACAATTGGCCCACCCCTCCTTTGCTGCCAACAGACGCTGCCGAGAGGGCCCGGGTTCGCATGATCGAAGACGTCATGGACACCCATATGGAAGCCATCAATTGGGGGTTGGGAGAGATTTTCTATTTCAAACGCGCTGAGGGCAAGCAGGCCGATGAGATCGTCGCCAAAGCGGCTGCACAGACCCAGGGTTTCTTCACTTGGCTTGAAGCCCAATTGGGCACCCGAGGCTGGTTCAATGGCGACGCATTCGGATGGGGCGACCTTTCCGTCATTCCTTATGTGAACGGCGCAGCATCCTTTGGCAATCTGCCGCCGGAAGGTTCACGGCTCCACGCTTGGGCAGCTCGTATGAACACCAGACCCTCCGTTGCACAGACCGCGAGCGAGGCTGCTGCCAGCGTTGAAACCATGACCGGCGTCGCAGACATTGTCGCGCAAGGCCTTTTCAAACGCGAATACCGCGATCACCGGCTGGAATGGATGGTGAAGACGGCGGGGCTTGATGTGATCGCCGAAGGGCTTGAAAAAAACAACATTCGTTTTTCCAACGATTTCTCCTGAGGTTTTCCATGACCGATATGCAAAATGCCATTCTTCTCCACCAATACGACATCTCACCTTTCTCCGAAAAGGTGCGCGTTGCTCTAGGCATAAAGGGACTGACCTGGCATGCGGTGGACCAGCCCGTCATCATGCCCAAACCAGAACTCACTGCATTGACCGGTGACTATCGCAAAATCCCCGTCATGCAAATCGGGGCAGACATCTATTGCGATACACAGATCATCTTGCGCGAACTGGAAAAGCGTTACCCGGAACCCTCTCTCTTCGTCGGCGGAGACAAAGCGCTTGGCTGGGGCATGGGTCTGTGGACCGACCGCCCCTTCTTCCTGGCAGCTGTTGCGGTGATCTTTGGGACCGCAGGTGACTTCGTCGATGAGGACTTCAAAAAGGACCGTGAGAAGCTGATGGGCCGCCCCTTCAACACGGATGAAATGAAGGGCGGWGTCCCGATGATGAAGGAACAGCTTCGCGGACAGCTTGACTGGTTGGAAACACAGCTCAGTGACGACCGCGCCTTCCTGATGGGTGACAAGCCGGGCATCGCAGACGTGAACGCCTATTACAAYCTCGCYTTTGTGCGCTGGGTCGCCCCTGAAGGSGCCGCGATCATCGACGCCTTCACACAAGTGCCCGCCTGGGAGAAACGTATTCAGAAGATTGGCCACGGAGATCGTCATGAAATGGGTCGGGAGGAAGCTCTCGACATTGCCCGTGACAGCACCTCAACCGAACGCCCCTGCGCAGACCCAGAAGAACCAAACGGCCTGGTGCCCGGTGACAAAATCACCGTCATGGCCGACGATTATGGACGCGACCCCGTATCGGGCGAGCTGGTCTCGTCCTCAGCTCAACACATAGCGCTGAAACGAAATGACCCGCGGGTCGGAGACGTCACAGTCCACTTCCCACGGGTCGGGTTCTTGGTCATGAAGACCGGATAGCCGGTTCGATCAGCTGGCCGTCATACCGCCATCAATAATAAGCTCGGTGCCCGTCATGTAGCGGGAGTCCTCAGAAGCGAGGAACACAACTCCCGCGGCAATGTCTGAGGGGAGTCCGACAACACCGACCGGGGCCGATACCAACGCAAGCGCCTCCGCATCAATTGCATTGGCCCCTTCCTGCATCAGTTCACTATTGGCGAACGTGCTTTCATCAATGATTGATTTCGTCCAGATTGCCGTATCGATAATGCCCGGATGAACGGAGTTACAACGGATATTGTTGCCCGCTTGAGCGCATTCAAGCGCCACAGCTTTGGAGAACAACCGCACCGCGCCCTTGGTTGCACAATAACCTGACAGCCCAGGAGCCCCGCCCAGTCCTGCCACCGAAGACACATTGATGATCGAACCGCCGCCACTTGTCGCCATGGCCGGGATCGAATGTTTGCAGCCCAGAAAAACCCCATCAAGATTGATSGCCGTTTGCTTGCGCCAGTCTTCAAGGCTCATTTCCGTCACCGGCGCGCCGATGGCAATACCGGCATTATTGAGCAAAATGTTCAGGCCCCCGAATGCCTCAACCGCGACGGCGACAATCTCTGCCCAACGGGTTTCATCCACCACGTCCTGCACCGCGAATTGGGCAGTCCCACCGGCCTTCGTGATCTGAGAAACGGTCTCTTCCCCACCCTCTACATCAATGTCAGTAACAAGGACTTTCGCACCTTCAGCCGCCAACGCCAGCGCACTGCCCCGTCCAATGCCACTCCCACCGCCGGTCACCAGTGCCACTTTGTTCTCAAGTCGTCCCATCTACGTCTCCCACTTTTCTTGTTGTTATATCCATATTGATGGGCCGTAGCTTAGCCCAGGCTTCCTATTTGACTCAGATATTCCACAAAATTAGACTACGGTCCAATTTTGTGGAGCGCCCCTAGGTGTGGATGAGGAAAAAATCGTGAGTGCAGTAAAGAGCCTGATCGTTGGAGAAGCCCCTTCTCGTCGGTCGCGAAAAAAGGAGCAGACGAGGCGCAGCATCTTCTCGGCAGCCATGTCTCTGTTCAGCGCCAGCGATTATGACACTGTCACAATCGAAGATATTTGCGAGCGCGCGGATGTCGCCAAGGCGACGTTTTTCCTACACTTCCCCAACAAGGCAGCGCTGCTCGCCGAATTCAACGAACGCCTCACGGCTRATCTGAAAGAGCGTCTGGTGAATGTATCCGGACGCTCAGAAGACAAATTGCGTTTCCTCGTCAACACGCTGGTTGAAGACTGGCAAAAGAATGCAGACGTCATGGGCAAAATGGTCCGGGAGTTTCTCGACCAACCTTCATTGCCTAAGGCCGCAACGCAAGCAAACGCCGGTATTCTCGACCTCATCGCAGACATCGTAAGAGACGGTCAGGCTGCGGGAGAGTTTCACACCACAGTCGCGCCACCGCTCATAGCCGCAGCGCTTGTTGCAAGCTGGGGAGCCTTCCTTTCAACCTGGCTCGCCAGCCCCAACGACTTTCCCCAAACAGCAGGTCAAGATTTGCTCGACATCATGCTGACCGGTCTCAAAAAATAATCACCAATAAATCAACAAAAACACATGGGAGAACATCATGACAGCGACAGGAAAACTCAGGAGCGGTATTTTTCTCGCCCCCTTTCATCCGGTTGACGAAGACCCGACACTGGCGATCCGCCGCGACATGGAACTGATTGAATGGCTGGATAAGCTGGGGTTTGAAGAGGCCTGGGTCGGCGAGCATCACTCCGCCGGATATGAAATCATTTCCTCACCGGAAGTTTTCATTGCCGCCGTTGCAGAACGCACCCAGCGCATCAAACTAGGGACTGGTGTTGTCTCACTGCCCTACCACAACCCTCTAACGACCGCGAACCGCATCATCCAGCTGGATCATCAAACCCGTGGGCGCATTATGTTTGGCGCAGGCCCTGGCCTTCTGCCGTCCGATGCCATGCAGCTGGGTATCGAAGTTGCCAAGCAGCGCGACCGCATGGTGGAGGCGCTGGAAGTGATCCTGCGTCTGTTCAAAGGTGAAACCGTCACCGAAGAAACTGAATGGTTCAAGCTCACCAAAGCCCGTTGCCAGCTGCTGCCCTTCTCCGACCCTCATCCAGAGGTCGCCGTGGCAAGCTCTGTCACACCGTCGGGCGGCAAACTGGCAGGCAAACACGGGCTCGGAATGCTTTGTGTCGCCGCAACGAATACAAGCGGCTATGACGCGCTCGCAATCAACTGGGAAGTCGCCCAGAAAACCGCTGCCAAACACGGTCGCACAATGGATCCGGGCAACCTCCGTCTCGTCGGCCCCATGCATATTGCTGAAACCCGCGAGGAAGCCCGCGCCCAAGTTAAGTTCGGTCTAGAGAAATGGCGCGGCTATTTTGGTTCCATCAATCCAATGGGTCTAGATACAAGCAGTGACAAGGATCCCATCGATGCCATGATCGAAAGTGGCCAGGCCGTTATCGGCACACCCGAAGATGCCATCGTGCAAATCAGCCGGTTGCAGGAAAAGATCCCCAATTTCGGCGCCTACTTGATGCTCGCGCACAACTGGGCCAATTTTGAAGACACAAAACATTCCTACGAACTCTTCGCCAGACACGTAAAACCGCATTTCCATAAGTCCAACACGGCTCGCGAAGAAAGCCTGAAATGGGCAACAGATAATTCGGAAGAATTTATTGGGGCCGCTATGAGCGCCGCCATAAAAACCATCGAGAAATTTCAAGCGGAAGATGCCGAGAAAGAAAAAGGCAAAGCCGCCGAGTAGTCACCCCAAAATTTCATAAAATTCAAACCACAAAACACAGGGAAACACCCATGGCAGATACCAAATTGCGCTTCGGCGCCTTCATCGCCCCCTTTCATGCGCTGAATGAAAACCCGTCCCTTGCGATGCACCGCGATCTGGAACTAGTCGAATGGATGGACAAGCTCGGCTACGACGAAGCCTGGATCGGCGAGCATCACTCAGCCGCTTTTGAAGTGATCGCGAGCCCTGAAATTTTCATCGCCTTCGCTGCAGAGCGCACGAAAAATATTCGACTGGGCACGGGCGTTTCATCCCTGCCCTATCACCATCCACTCATGCTGGCGGACCGGATCAATCAGCTCGACCACATGACCCGTGGTCGGGTGATGCTTGGCGTGGGCCCCGGCTCTCTACCGTCAGACGCCTTCCTTATGGGCATTGACGTAGCAACACAGCGCGACAAGATGGACGAGGCGCTCGACGTAATAGTACCTCTGTTGCGCGGCGAAACCGTGACCCACAAGTCAGACTGGTTTGAGCTGAACGAAGCCCGGCTCCAGATGACACCCTACTCACGACCCTCCGTGGAAATCGCAACCGCAAGCACTGTCTCCCCAACTGGAGCCACAGCAGCCGGGCGTCTGGGCCTTGGCCTCCTATCTCTGGGGGCAACCTCAACCGGTGGTTTCAACGCACTCGCGTCCAACTGGGCCATCGCGGAAGAAACCGCAAAAGAGTATGGAAACACGCTCGATCGGTCTGCCTGGCGCCTGGTCGGCCCCATGCACATCGCCGAAACACGGGAGCAGGCCCGGGCCGATGTTGAATTTGGTCTCAAGAACTGGCTGACCTATTTCCAGGAAGTTGCCGCATTGCCATTGGCACCTGCAGATGGTGGCGATCCTGTTGATGCCCTGATCGAGTCCGGCCTTGCCGTCATCGGCACACCGGACGACGCCATCGCCCAGCTTGATCGTCTTGAACAACAGTCTGGCGGCTATGGCGCCTTCCTGTTCATGGCCCACAACTGGGCTAACTTCGAGCGGACGAAGAATTCCTACGACCTGTTCGCCCGTTATGTGATGCCAAAATTCCAGGGCCTGAACATCAATCGGGACGCCTCTTATGAATGGGTGCGGAATAATCACGAAACCTTCATGGGCGCGGCTATGGGCGCCGTCGGTGCTCGCATTGCCAAGCATATCGAGGAAAAAGGAACCGACAATATCAGCCCTGAAATTCTCGCAGCAGGTGCCGCAGCTCTAGACACSGACGCYGCCGAATAGSMGCTGCWYMKWYAYAAKCGAACAARAAAAAGGGCGGTCGGAGAAATCCGAACCGCCCTTTCTGTATCAGCCTCTCAAAACCGGGAGGGGTTTCCACAGCTACGCCTAGAGGCGCACGCCACCCCCGCCAATTTTTTCATAAAGTGCTTTATCCAGGGGAACAAAAGCATTTGCCGCCGGATCATTGAAGTAAATCGGGTCACTGATCGCCTCGGGATCAAAGCCCTCTTTCACAAGCTCGACCTTGCGATGCTTGAAGGTGCCCGTGATCTCCATCTCAGGTTGGATGCGAACAAAGAGTGGCTGCGCGTAAGCCGCCAGTTCTTTCTTGAGGTGCGCGTGTAGTTTTGGCAAATCCACCTTTTCGCTGGAGACAATAGATGCCATGCCCGCACGCCCATCGGCACCGGGAACATGCACACCATAGACATTGGCTTCCTTGATACCCGGGAAGACAGAAATGGCTTCGGCCACTTCYGACGTCGCAACATTTTCRCCCTTCCARCGGAARGTATCGCCGATCCGGTCSACAAAATAGAAATAGCCTAGCTTGTCCTGCCTCAGCAGATCGCCGGTACGAAACCACGCATCTCCCTTTTCGAAAACATCGCGCAGAATTTTCTTTTCCGTCTCTTCCTTCTTGGCATAACCGTCAAAGCGCCCGGTTGGCTGGTCCGGGTCGTTGGAAATTTTACCCAGCGCTTCGCCCACCTCGTCAGGTTCACAGATCTGACAGAACCCGTTCGCACCGCGCACAGGCTCTTCATTCTCAACGTCAAACTTGACGATCTCCACGTTGAACTTTGACTTTGCCCAACCAGGGATACGCCCGATGGAGCCAACCGTGCCGTCATAGTTCAGCAACGCCACATTGCCTTCGGTCGCACCGTAGAATTCCAGAACTTTGGGAATCTTGAATCGCTTTTGAAAGGCCGGCCAGATTTCGGGGCGCAGACCGTTGCCGATCACCATCCGCAACCTGTGTTTGCGTTCCTTGGGATGCGTGTCCGTGTTCAACATGTAACGACACAGCTCACCGATATACTGGAAAAGCGTTGCTTTGTTATCGACCACATCATCCCAGAAATTACGTGCGGAAAACCGGCGCGCAATGATGATAGAGCCTCCAACCGTAAGGGTTGTCCCAACGGCACAAACGCCCCCCGCAGAGTGATAAAGCGGCAGGCAGATATACATCCGGTCTTTCTCTGTCGCGTTAGCCGCGGCAGAAAAGCCACCCATCATGACCAGAAGCCGCACATGGGGAATTTTGGCAGCCTTGGGGTTGCCCGTCGTGCCGCTCGTATAGATGTAGAGCGCGGTGTTATCCGTGGTCAGGCCGTCGCGAAAATCAGCTGGCAGTGGGTCAGGCAAGTTACCCCCTAGTGTCGCATCAAGATCCTCAGAGCCCTGCACCTTGCCCCCGGTCGCCCAGACTTTCAAAGGGCGCTCAAGTTGATCAACGGCGGAGGCATAATTATCAGCAAGCTCGGCGCCAAGCACCAGATGGTCCGCACCTGATATTGACAGCGAGTGGACAAGCGCCCCGCCCTTCAAATTTGTATTGATAAGCGCCGCCGCGCCCCCCGCTTTGACGATACCGAGCCAGGCAACGATGTATTCCGCGCGGTTTTCCATCAACAGGGCCACTGACTTTTCAGGGCCAATCCCCAGGCTCCGCGCCCAACGGGCATATCGGTTGGCCGCAGCGTCGAGTTCCGCGTAGGTCAGGTTGCCGCTGTCAGACACAATCGCCACATTGTTCGGCTTCGCCTGAGCAATTTCCTCAATGACATCTGCAAACGTTCGTTTGGGGTCGTCATACACACCCCCCACCCGCTTCAGAGAGCGCAGGGCGGCACGCAGATAGGTCACCTCATTGCTGATCCGTTTGACAAGTCCCATGTTCACTCCCTTTTTTTCCTTTTTGACTTTAGAATGTTATGCAACCGGGTCAAACCCCACTCAAGCGCAATCAACCCCCTGAGGTATTGTGAGCGACGTTCACGAAGTTCTGCTCGATGTAACGGGCCTCACCTGCCCTCTGCCGGTCTTGCGTGCGCAAAAGCTCCTGCGTGAGAGCGTGCCCGGAGCCGTCATCAAGGTTCTGGCGACAGATCCCGTCGCCGCCATCGATTTTCCCCACTTCTGTCAGGAAAGTGGGCATGAATTGTTGGAAACGGGTGAGCACCCTCACCCAGATGGCCGGACCGGCTCAGCTCTGTTCTTTCGCATCAAGTGCATAGCCAGCTGACCTTACGTAAACTCGGCCCTCAGCACCGCGTAACTATGCTCATCAACCCAGCCCTCCGCCACTTTTCGGCTCGACCGGAAAGTCGCCTCACGTTGCATGCCAAGTTTCTCCAGCACACGCACCGAAGCCCCATTGCGAGCGTCACAGGTTGCCCAGATCCGGTGCAACTCAAGATCGGTAAAGCCAGCTGACATGAGAGCCTGGGCAGCTTCAGTCACATAGCCTTGTCCCCAACAATCGGGATGCAGCACGAAGCCGATTTCCGCATCATTGCGGGTCTCGTGATCCCCACGATAAAGGCAAAGCGCCCCGAGCAGCCTTTCATCCTCGCCCAGCGTCAGCCCAAGCTCATAGATAATCCGAGGGGTTTCCGCCTGCGCAGCAATAAAAGCTGAAAGAGATCCACACGTATCCTCAAGCTCATTTGGACCCCAAAACAAAAATCGGGTCACATCCTTGTGCGAGGCATAGGCATGCATGGCGTCCAAATCACCGGTGCGAAGGTCACGGAGAACCAGTCGCTCGGTTGTAATGGGAAGGTGAAGACGACGCCCCGGCATGTCATAGAGCCTTCAATGTTTCCTGTTGAGCAGGTTTGAAACCAACGACCACGCTCTCCCCCGCTTCAAAAACCGGGCGCTTGATCAGCGCTGGATACGCCACAAGCAGCGCCGCCGCCCCGGCACCCGCAGCACTTGCCTTCTCCTCATCCCCAAGCCCCCGCCATGTTGTACTGGCCTTATTGACCAGAACGTCCCAGCCAGCAGAGGCACCCCACCGCTTAACTTCTTCAAGGGTGACCGGATCCGCCCTCAGATCCCGGAAGTGGGAAGCAAGGCCCTCACTCTCCAGCCATTTCAACGCTTTCTTGCAGGTATCGCAGGATTTCAGCCCATTCACTCGGATCATTTCGTCGCCATTCGCTTTCATAAACCATTCGTTTTTCCCCAAAACAGTACCTTTTTAGGGAATTCACCAAAAGACTTGATACGACTTTTCCTGTTTTAAGGAGAGAAACTACGTATTCTCATAACAGGGGAGCCTCGCTATGATGAATTGTCGGCCTGCTGAGGATTAGTACAAAATCCGTAGGGGGTTTGCATTGTTTGAGGCAGATCGTTCACGAAAGGCAGTCCATGAGTAAAGCGCTTGAAAGCTCCGCACCGGTTGCACCTCCGCCACAAAAACGGATTCGCCGATCGGCCGAAGAATCTCGACGCGTCATTCTGGACGCTGCCGCCAAACGTCTGGCAGAGCTCGGACCGGAAGGCATTCGCTTGCAGGACATCGCGCGCGATGTCGGCATTTCACATCCAGCCATCCTGCATCATTTTGAAAGTCGGGCAGGTCTTGTCACAGCCCTGGTAGATCGTACCACAACACAATTGCGCGAAAAGCTTCTCACTGTTTTGGAAGGTGAGTCTGATCAAGACGGCGAGTCGCAAATGCCACGTCTGGTGAACGACACGTTTGAAGCCCTAGCCGACCAGGGGACGGCAAAGCTCACATCCTGGATGTTGATGACGAATACCGGCACCGAGCAAACCCAAATCACAAGCGTCATCCCAGAGATCGTCGAGCGGGGCCATCAGGCGCGGATCAAACTTGCCGACAAGCTCGGCCGGTCTCACCCGGGGCGCGAGGACACGACCTTCCTGACCTTGCTGGTTGCGAACGCAGCGTTCGGTGAGGCCGTCATCGGCGACTACCACTATAAGGCATGTGGCCTTGGGGATGACCCTGACGCCCCGCGGCGCTTCAGAGAATGGTTTGGAAAATTGCTGTCCGACTATTCGGTACCAAACCGCTCCGAGTAACCCAAACGATCGCGAGCAATCAGCACCCCAGAAGGGGGCGAACCGCAATCCGTCACGCCTAAATATATTTGGAAAATGGTGCCCCTGGCCGGACTCGAACCAGCACGCCCGTACGGACAGCAGATTTTGAATCTACCGCGTCTACCAATTCCGCCACAGGGGCCTCCTAACGCAAACCATGCGCCCGAAGCGGCGCCATCATAGGCACCGCGCCGCTCGGGTCAAAGGGAAAGAGCGCCCAATAGACAGAAATCGACCATCCTGCTATCAGGGCTTCCATGTTACGTGGCCTTTATGATTGGACGATGAACCTCGCAGCCCACCGCCATGCCCGGTGGGGCCTGGCACTTGTTGCGTTTGCCGAGAGTTCGGTCTTTCCCATTCCGCCAGATGTGGCGCTCATCCCGATGATCCTGGCCAAGCGCGCCATGGCCTGGGCCTACGCACTCATCTGCACCATAGCCTCCGTTATCGGCGGGGCTGCGGGCTATGCCATCGGTTTTTTCTTCTTTGCCCAGGTCGGCGAGCCCATTCTCGCCTTCTATGGATACACAGACCAGTTCGCAAATTTCGCCAGCCGGTACAATGAGCATGGCGTCTGGATCGTCTTGATCGCGGGCCTGACCCCCTTTCCCTTCAAGGTCATCACCATTGCAAGCGGTGCCACGGCGCTTAATTTTTTCGTCTTCATCGCTGCAAGCCTCGCCGCTCGTAGCGCCCGGTTTTTCGCTGTCGCCGCCCTTCTGTGGTGGTTTGGAGAACCCATCCGCAGTTTCATTGACCGCTATTTTGCGATTCTCTCGATCCTTTTTGTCGCAGCCCTCATTGGCGGTTTCCTTTTGATAGGCTTCATACTGTAGGCTGGGCCCATGTCGTTTTTAATGTCATTTTTAGCCTCGCTCCCCCTCACCAATCGGCAAATCCCCTGGTTGATATTTGCGATTTCCGTGTCGGCCCTCGGCAGTGCGCTCATTTTTGAGCATGTGGGCGGGCTGGCCCCGTGTGACCTTTGCTTGCAACAGCGTGTGCCCTACTGGGTCCTCATTCCTGCAGCCCTTTTGGCGGGCGCTTTATCACGAGAAGCCAATTTGGGGATCGCCCCGCTTGCGCTCATCGCCCTTTGCGTTGTCGCAGCGTCGGTCAATGTGGGCATTGCCGGATATCACGCCGGTGTCGAATATAAATGGTGGGAAGGCCCGACGGGCTGCACCGGCGGTGGCCTGATGGCAGGCAGCCTTGCAGAGCTGAAACAACAGCTTGCCGGCGTAAAAGTTCCCCGCTGCGACGAAATCGCCTGGAGCCTGTTTGGCATTTCCATGGCAGGCTACAACTTCCTGATCTCACTGGGTCTGGTCGCTCTCGGAATTTTACCTCTGCTGCGTTACTGGACCGCGACGGGCGTTGAGGAAGAGTAATATGAGCGAGACATCCTTCAATCCTGCACAACATCATCCAGGCCGCACAACGACCGCTGAGCGCATCAAAGAGATGATCCGCGTCGACCATGCGGGCGAGTATGGCGCCGTTCGGATCTATGAGGGCCAACTCGCCGTCTTCCGGAACCTGCCCCACAAGAAGAAGATTACCGCTGCGTTAAAACACATGGCGGAAGAAGAGGAAGAACACCTGGCCCGCTTCAGTACGCTGGCTGTGGAACGTAACGTGCGCCCAACAGCCCTCAATCCGTTCTGGCACATAGGCGGCTTTGCCATGGGAGCTGTCACCGCCCTCATTGGAGAGAAGGCAGCGCACGCCTGCACGGTCGCAGTGGAAACCGTGATCGACGAGCACTACCAGAGCCAGATTAGTGAGCTCACAGAGCTGGGAACAGAAGAAGATCTGAAAGACACGATCATCCAGTTCCGCGAAGAAGAAATTGCGCATAAGCAGCAAGCTCTGGATAGCGGTGCTGAAGAAGCCGTCGGTTACCCGCTGCTCTCCGGCGCGATCCAGGCCATCTGCCGCATCGCCATTCGGACCTGCGAGAAAGTCTAACCCCGCACAGGCGACCCCAAGCTCACGGTTCCAGTTCGCTATCCCAATAGAGATAGTCACGCCAGCTGTCGTGAAGATAGTTGGGAGGAAACCGCCGCCCGTTTTTATGCAGCTCATTCACCGTTGGCCGGAAAGGAGCCTGCATCGGCAGCATGCCTGCGTCCTTTGGCAACTTGCCGCCTTTGCGCAAATTGCACGGCGCGCACGCCGTCACCACATTGTCCCACGTTGTCTGCCCGCCAAGGCGTCGCGGGATCAGGTGGTCGAAGGTCAATTCCGAGGGGTCCTCGCAATATTGACAGACAAAACTGTCCCGCAGAAAAAGATTAAAGCGGGTAAAGGCCGGATATCGGGCGGGCTTAAGATAGGTCTTGAGGGCCACCACGCTCGGTAACCGCATCTCAAAACTGGGACTGCGAACGGCGATCTCATAATTTGAGACAATATTCACCCGTTCCAGGAACACCGCTTTCACCGCATCCTGCCAGGACCATAATGACAAGGGATAGTAGCTGAGCGGCCGAAAATCGGCGTTCAGAACCAGCGTCGGACATCCTTCTGGCGTCGCAAACTCACCGTGCACCTTCACCTCCCGTACCATTTTCTTCAAACGGCCGTTTCGACAACGGTTTGGAAAATACTATATCTAGAGTGACGCCTGTGTGAAGCCACCAGCACATATGTCCATCGCCCACAGCTATGCCCCTAAATTGAGGGGGTCGGCAGCGTTTGGCCCTAAAACTGCAAATCCTTCCGTATCCGACGTCGTCCGTCCCATCTTTGCACGTAACTGTGCCAATTTGGGACAAAGACGGCCGCCCCCAGCTGGATGGACCCGACCGATGAGCCAAACTATCTCCCAAAACGCGACAGTCCCGTCACGGATCGACTGGATCGACTATGTCAAAGGCCTGACCATCATTCTGGTCGCCCAGATGCATATTACCTTGGGTACTCAGGAAGCTCTGGGAGCTGGCCACATGTGGCTCGTGGATCTCGTCGAGTTCGCTCGCCCCTTCCGCGTGCCCCTGTTTTTCATGGTCGCTGGCCTTTTCGTCAGCCGTTCTATGAAATGGGACCTGACAAAGTTCGCCGACGCGAAATTTGTCCACTTTGCCTATTTCTATTTCCTCTGGTCGGCCATTCAGATCGCGATGAAATTAGCCTTCGCTGGATACGGCAACCATGCCATCGACATGACAGACATTCTGCTGCTGCCAATTGAGCCTTTCTCAACCCTTTGGTTCATCCATGCGCTCGCCATTTTCTTCATGGTGACACGGGTTTTGAAAAATCTGCCCCCCGTTCTGCTCGTGGGCGCAGCGGCCATTCTCTATGCAGCCCCCATTCACACCGGGTGGGGCGCCGTTGATGAGTTTGCCAGCCGTTACATCTTCTTTCTTGCGGGCTACTTTGGTGCAACGCAGTTCTTCAACCTAGCCGAAGCCGCTCGCAACAATGCGCTGCGCGCCGTCGCAGGCTCTCTCAGCGCCTTTGCCATGGTCTATTTCTTTGTCGAAGCTGACATTGTCACAAAGCCGCTTTTCGGGCTTCTGGCAGCCTTTGGCGGGGCCGCCGCAACCATCGCCCTGTTGAGCCTTGCCGCTGATCGGGGTCAGTTGAAATGGTTGGCTTATGTCGGCCAGCGCTCGCTCTACGTTTACCTGGCCTTCTTCCTGCCAGGCGCCGTCATGCGCATAGGCCTCATCAAAACCGGGTTTATCGAAAATGCAGATATGATCGCGCTGATCGCGACCGTCGTTGCTGTGGTAACACCTCTCATCGGTTTCAAGCTGATCGAGAAGACACCGCTGGCCTTCGTATTTGTGCGCCCAGCCTTTTTCCACCTGGAACAGCAAGAGGCCAAGCCAGCCCTTGGCAACGCTTAAACCTCACAGGAAGAGGTTGAGCACCACAGTCAGGGTCACAAGACTAATCCCCGTCACCATGACGACCGCAGAAGACGCGGCTCCCGGAGCCGCCTGATACCGGCTGGCGAGAATGAAGCAATAAACACCTGTCGGCATCGCCGCCATAGTCACAACCACTTTGATCCAGAGCGGTGGCAGGTCGAAAACAAAACTTGCCAGAACGAACACCACGATCGGGTGCAGAACGAGCTTCACGCAGGCAATGAGAGAAGCTGCCCCAACGGAGCGCCGGATTTCATACCGCACCAATGTTGCACCCAAAACAAATAGAGCACAGGGAATGCCCGTGCGGGCCAGCATTTCGAGTGTGGCATCGATAGGGCCAGGAATGGTGAGCCCGGTCTGGCCAAAGGCGATGCCCGACCCCAGAGCCAGGATCACTGGGTTCTTGATCAGCCCCTTCAGGCTTTCCCCCAAAATAGCCAAGATGGACAGGGGCACGCCGTCGCGCGGGCGGGTTGTCTCCAACAAGAAAGTCGCAATGGTAAAAACCGTGAGCCCGTGAAAAGCCAGAATGAAGAACAGCGGCACCCCCGCTTCTTCACCGTAAGCTGTGAGAATGATTGGAATGCCCAGCATCACCGTGTTGGAGAACCCTCCCCCAAATCCGATAATGACACTGTCAGCGGGAGACCGCCGGAGCACAAACCGCGCCGCGAACCCACCAACCGCCCAGACCAGCAAGACACCGCCATAGTAGGAAAACCACAATCCCCATGGCAGACTTGTGGGCAGTTCCGTAACCGAAAGTGCCCGAAACAGAAGTGCCGTGATCGCGAAATTGAAGGCGTATTTATCGATCCCATCGACGGCGGCTTCGCTCAAAAATCCTGAGCGCGCAGCAAAATAGCCCAATCCGATGACGCCAAATATTGGCAAGACCAACGCAACCGCTTCCATGACAACTCCACTACAGCAAGGCAGGCAGAAAAATCAGGAATGCGCCTCGCGGGCGGAACTTATAGCGTTTTCAGCAAAAGTTGAATGGTTTTACGGTAAGGACCGCGGCCGCCTAGATCAGCAGAGAGAAGGGATTAGTTACCAGTCATAAAGACCAGTAAAGCGATCGAAACCCGTACCCTCGGCCCAAATGGTCCAGGCTGCGCGGAAACGTTCGGTTGTCGAGGGGCTGTTGAAACCGCGACCAATCCCCAGCATCAACAATTCATCACATCCGGAAAACGCCCCCACCCGGGGGTCAGGCAAACGCCCCCCTGATCTGGTGAGACGACCCAGTTCACTGTCCTCCGCCCCATCGGTGAGCAGCACAATTTTTGTGGGATGCGTGCAGTCAATGCCCTCCGACATAGTCTCCAGGAACGGCACAATATTGGTTTTCATCTGCGCCTGCAGTTTCCCCTCGCGCACCAGTCGCGGCAAGTTGGCAACAATCGCCTGAATGCCCTCGGCAACATCATCGGGCCGGGCACGTCCTGAAATCACCTGATCAATCCGCAAAGGATTGGAGTTGGTGTCGTAGACGCCAAAGGAGCGCACCGTCACACGGGCTCGGATAGGGAGCCCACGAATTTCGTCTCCAAGCCGCTCAGCCACCTGGGCGGCAAACACATCACTGGTCACAAGTGGATTGGACTTAGAAAGGTCGAGCCCGATCACCAGATGAGGCGGTGCAGCCCGGTCTGTCGTTTCTTGCTCATCCGACAGGGCAGCATCTGCTGTGCCGGAAAGAATGCCAAACGCAAGACCTGCGCTGACAGCAAGACCTATTGTGATGCGAGCGAGGTTTTTCATAAGGTTATTCCGCCGCCTTTGGAAGAGACCCGATGCGCCCTGCATTGACGGGCGGCAAGACTTCACTCAGCGGCATGCGCACACTGCCATCATTCAGCGTCATGCGCTGACGCCGTGACCACCAGTCTTCAAACAAGGCTTCATAGCGCGCAATCTGTTGACTGTCCGCACAGGCTCTCAACCTGTCCGTATGGGCAACAGCGCGCCGACGCCCGGACCCCGGCAGGGCCAGCACCTTGCGAGCGTTGATGCTCGCACTGCGGACACCTTCAAGGCCTGTCTCATACGCGCGACAGGATGTCATCAGTCGGGTCCACAGCATATTGCGCCGATGGTCGAGGCGTTCCAGATCAATCAACGCTTCCCGGTTGCGGGCATACTCTGCTTCCAACGCCGCCAGCCGTGTCATGTCCACTTTGCGTTCTGCAAAGTCTCTGGTTTCAAAAACCTTCTTCAGATTGACCAGCGCATAATGAAGGAAGAGAGCCGCAACGCCCGTGACCACGAGGAAAATAACGCTGAGCGATGCCATCCAGAATATCGGCTGATAGGCGCGCATCTCATCAAGCCCGGTCTGTGCAATCGTTGCTTCACGCACAGCTTCTGTCTCAATACCAAGACCTGCGAGTGCCGCACCCAGAGATCCACCAGGACCACCAAGTCCTGCATCAGCAAGGCCAGCAGGTAGTGACATCAGAGCCAACAACATGCCCACACCACCCAACATCGTCAGGGCGAGAAGAAAGAGCGCACGTATAAACACCGCGCGTCCAAAGCCGGACATCTGTTCAAAGAAAATGTGAGCAGCAAGCGTTGCGAACAGAACCTGAAGGCTCTTAAAGGCGACAGAATTTGCCAGCGAGCCCGGAAGCTCAAGGAATTCATTGGCCAGGGCTCGGGTCCAGAATTCGGTGACAATCATGTAGTCCACGAAGAGGGCCGCCATCGCAACCGTCACCGTGAATATGATCGCGCCGAAATAGTAGGGGCGGTAGCGCGCATCACGTTGGCTGGCGAGAAAATTGTCGTTGATGCTGTGGCGTTGCGTGTCACCGACAAGAGAGGCTGATACGAATTTCATGATCTTCTCCCTCACGCTGACTTGGTCGCAGAACGACGGAACCACCGCCGTTGCGGTTTTTCAGAAGCAAGCGGTGCCGAGAGACGTTTGCCAAGCGAGGTAATTTCCCGCTCCAAATGTTCCTGGCGTGCGCGGCGGTCCCGCAATTCTTCGCCATATTCAGCGTCACCAGCGGTCAGCACAGAATGTACGTGGATATCAGGCAAGGGTTCGGCACGGCGTCCATATTCGGACGCGGCCCTCATTTCCTCGTCTTGGCTGCGATTGTCTTGCCCCCTCATGGCGTCCCTCTTTCCAGGTCGTTTTCGACCAGTTCAAGTCATTTCAGGAGGAACTGCCGCGTGATGGCCTCATCGTGCCCTCCCCCATTTCTCCGTACGCCGCACCAGATCGGAGATCTCATGGGTTAATCTTTGACAAAGCTTTGAGGCGAAACCGGACCTGAATTAGGGCAAAACTGTGTCGCGGGACATGAGGCAGTGATAACGCCCCAACGTGACGATTTGGCCACACCGGCGATGGCGCAGCCAAAACATCCCTAATTGCGAAAATCAAGCCTAGGCGTCTTCATCCACCAGTTGCACGATATCGCCCATAATCTTGTTCAGATCAAAATCCTTGGGCGTATAGACCGCAGCCACACCGGCAGCTTTCAAGGTTGCCGCGTCGTCCGGCGGAATGATCCCGCCAACCACCACGGGGACATCCGTCACGCCTGCCTCACGCAATCGATCCAGCACATCGCGCACCAACCGCACATGAGAACCCGACAGGATCGAGAGGCCGATGACATGCGCCTTGCCTTCAATTGCATCCTGCACAATTTGTTCGGGCGTCAGGCGAATGCCGTCATAGACAATCTCCATGCCGCAATCGCGCGCACGAACTGCGATCTGTTCGGCTCCGTTGGAATGGCCATCAAGCCCCGGTTTGCCCACCAGGAATTTGAGCCGCCGCCCCAGCTTCGATGACACCGCGTCCACCTGCGCGCGCAAATCATCAAGACCGGCAACGTCATTGCGGGGACTTGTGCCCACACCCGTGGGTGCCCGGTACTCCCCGAACACGCCGCGCAACACTTCGCCCCATTCGCCCGTGGTCACACCTGCTTTGGCGCACACGATGGAGGGTTCCATGATATTGCGCCCCTCAGCCGCTGCAGCCCGCAGCGCTACCAGAGACACTTCAACCGCCTCATTGTCACGCGCCGCGCGCCAGGCATTGAGATTATCAATCTGATTGGCTTCCACTTCCGGTGGCACAATCATGATCGCTTCATCGCCGGTCCCGAGTGGAGAGGCGGCAGTTTCGAGAAACTTGTTCACCCCGATCACGACCATCTCGCCGCTTTCGATCTTACCCAGACGCTCTGCGTTGGACTCAACCAGCGCCTGCTTCATATAGGCACTATCAATCGCCGCGACCGCGCCACCCATTTCTTCAATCCGGGCAAGCTCTTCTTTCGCGTCTGCCTTCAACTGATCCACTTTCGCCTGCATCACCGTTGAGCCCGCGAAAATATCTTCGTATTCCAAAAGGTCCGTTTCAAAGGCCAGCACCTGCTGAGCCCGCAGGCTCCATTGCTGATCCCAGGAGCGTGGCAGACCAAGCGCTTCGTTCCATGCAGGCAACTGCACAGCGCGCGCACGAGCGTCCTTCGACAGGGTCACCGCCAGCATCTCAATCAGAATGCGGTACACATTATTTTCCGGCTGCTGCTCAGTAAGGCCCAACGAGTTGACCTGAACCCCATAACGGAAACGACGCAGCTTCGGGTCTTCAACACCGTAGCGGGTGATACAAATCTCATCCCACAGATCAACAAACGCCCGCATCTTCGCAATCTCAGTAACGAAGCGCACGCCTGCATTGACGAAAAAGCTGATCCGCCCCACCACACGGGCAAAGTCCACATCCGGCACCTGGCCGCTGGCCTTCACCCGGTCCAGCACGGCCTCTGCCGTCGCCAACGCAAAAGCCAGTTCCTGAACCGGTGTCGCCCCTGCCTCTTGCAAATGATAGGAGCAGACATTGGTCGGGTTCCACTTCGGCAGCTCCCGGTAGGTGTAGGAAATAATATCCGTGATCAGGCGCATCGATGGGTCCGGTGGAAACACATATGTGCCCCGCGACAGATATTCCTTGATGATGTCGTTCTGCACAGTGCCCGTGAGCTTCGCCCGCTCGGCACCCTGCTCGTCCGCCGCCGCGATATAGAGCGCCAGCAGCCAGGCCGCCGTCGCATTGATCGTCATGGAGGTGTTCATCTGTTCCAGCGGGATCTGCTCGAACAATTGCCGCATGTCGCCCAGATGGCTGATCGGCACTCCGACCTTGCCCACTTCGCCCCGCGCCAGCACATGGTCGGAATCGTATCCCGTCTGGGTCGGCAGGTCGAAAGCAACCGACAGGCCCGTCTGCCCCTTGGAAAGATTGTCCCGATAGAGCGCATTGGACGATGCCGCCGTCGAATGCCCCGCATAAGTGCGAAAAATCCAGGGCCGGTCTTTATCGTGCTGAAACGGTTTTTGGTCGCTCATGGGCTACTTCTCTCTTGGATACCTGCGCTGATCTACCATAGCCCGTGCTGCGCTGCAAAAATCGCTTGAATACGCCGCGTCCATATCGTTTGATCCGCCCAACAGACGAGGTAAGACATGAGCGACCCAGCAGCAGCCCAACCCGAGAACACGATCGCCAAAAAGGACCTGTACGAAGTGGGTGAAATCCCGCCTCTCGGCCACGTCCCCAAGAACATGTACGCTTGGACCATCCGGGAAGAACGGTTTGGCCCACCCGAGCAGTCCATGCAGCTGGAAGTCGTGCCCACCTGGAAACTCGACAGCCACGAAGTGCTGATCCTCGTGATGGCCGCTGGCGTTAATTACAATGGCGTGTGGGCAGGTCTCGGTGACCCGGTCTCGGTCTTCAATGTCCACAATGAGCCCTACCACATTGCCGGTTCCGACGCGTCCGGCATCGTCTATGCGGTTGGCTCCAAAGTGAAACGCTGGAAAGTCGGCGACGAAGTGGTGGTCCACTGTAACCAGGACGATCATGACGACGAAGAATGCAATGGCGGCGACCCAATGTTCTCACCCTCCCAGCGCATTTGGGGCTATGAGACGCCGGACGGATCATTCGCCCAGTTTGCCCGGGTGCAGGATCAGCAGCTCATGCCGCGCCCACAGCATCTGACGTGGGAAGAGAGCGCCTGCTACACGCTGACGCTTGCCACCGCTTACCGCATGCTGTTCGGCCATCGGCCCCATGTTCTAAAACCCGGCCACAATGTTCTGGTCTGGGGTGCCAGCGGCGGGCTCGGTTCCTTTGCTGTGCAGCTCTGCGCCATTGCCGGTGCCAACGCCATTGGCGTGATCTCCGACGAAAGCAAACGCGACTTTGTTGTTTCCATGGGCGCCAAAGGCGTTATCAACCGCAAGGAATTTGACTGCTGGGGTCAATTGCCAAAAGTGAACTCCGACGAGTTCAACGCCTTCATGAAAGAGGGTCGTAAATTCGGCAAGGCCATCTGGAACATTACCGGCAAAGGCATTGACCCTGACATCGTGTTCGAACACCCCGGTGAAGCAACCTTCCCGGTCTCCACCATGGTCTGCAAACGCGGCGGCATGATTGTCTTCTGTGCGGGCACAACCGGCTTCAACATCACCTTCGACGCCCGCTTTGTCTGGATGCGCCAGAAGCGCATTCAGGGCTCCCACTTTGCCCACCTGAGGCAGGCGGCCCAAGCCAACCGTCTGGTCATCGACCGGCGCATTGACCCTGGCATGTCGGAAGTCTTCTCCTGGCAAGACATTCCCAAAGCGCACACGAAAATGTGGAAGAACGAACATCTGCCCGGCAACATGTCCGTGCTCGTGTCCGCCGCCCGCCCCGGCCTGCGCACGGTTGAAGACGCCATTGAAGCAGGGAACGGCTGACCGCTCCCTGCGTGGGTCACACCCAGTCGTTGGTGAAAACAACCTTCGGGCCCGGATCGTCCATCACCTCAGCAGCGTCACTGAAGCTCGCCTCGAGCGTGGTGACCTGCTCGGGATGAAAGTGCCCGCAAGCCACATCATGGATTACGTCTGGCAAGACCGCGCGCGCATGGACACGAGACGTGTGGAAACTAATGCCCTTCGTGTACATTCGCATCATCGGAAACGGCACAGCATTGTCAAAATACACCGAGTTACTGGTGCAGGTACCGCAAACGCCGGTTGAGCGGATCGCAAGGTTCAAGCCCTCAACATCCCCCGAAGAATCCACCGTGATGTTGAAAGACCCAAGCGACTTCACATCTTTGGGCACTGGCACATGTTGCACCTCTGCACCCATTTCCTTCGCCATCCGCATGGCCTCACTACCACTTCCAATCTCCGCATAGAGCACGCGCGCCGCCCCGCGCGCCAGCGCGACCTGCACTGCATAGAGACCGATACCGCGCCCGCTGCCCAACACCAGAACAGAGGCGTTCGGATATTGTTCCATGTAGGGAGCCACCGTGCGCCAGGCATCCGCGATATTGTCAGACCCGCCCGCCAAAACCTGAGGTGAAACCCCGTCCGGCAAAGGCACCAGCATGTGATCGGCAAAAGGCACATGGATAAATTCCGACAGCGCCCCGCCAAACTCTTCGCCACAAATCGGTTTCATGCCATAGACCGCGCCCCGCGTGACCGAAAGACACGCATTCGTCCAGCCCCGAAGGCAATGGTCGCACGCTCCACAGGAAATCTGGAAAGGCACCACCACTTTATCGCCGGGCTTTACATTCGTTACCGCATCACCAACCTCAACAATCTCGCCCGCACATTCATGCCCAAAAGCGAAAGGACCCGGCAGCGGGGCGGCACCCGTCACCATGGCGTAATCAAGATCACATCGGGCCACCGCAATCGGACGCACGATGGCATCTGTCCCCGCTCTGATTTGGGGAGCGGGCACATCCCACCATTCAAGCTTGCCCGGTCCTATAAAAGTCAGTTGTCGCATAAGGATCTCCTTTCCTCCCCAATGCCACCACACACGAGCCCCGCACAAACGCTTCCTTTTCACTATGAATGAAGGGAATTCAGCCATTGGGGTCCTGGGGGGTCTGGATCAGCGCCAAAGCCTTTGCGCAGATAGATGAATGTGTTTCATCCATAACCGCCCTAGGCTCCAGGCACCAAACCCGGAGCCAAAAAATGCCCCACCTGCCTGATCTACCGCCCTTGGGCGGCCTGCTCGCATTTCACCACGCGGCGCGCACATTGAGTTTCAAACAGACAGCAATGGCCCTCAATCTGACACCGTCGGCGATCAGTCACCGGGTGAAGTCGCTCGAACAGGCTGTCGGAACACCTCTGTTTCACCGCCGCACCAGAGCCTTGGAACTAACCGAAGCAGGGCGCACCTATCACCAATCCATCGACCGCCTGTTCAGCGATCTCGCCACAGCCACCGCAAAACTGCACACAACAAGTCGCACCGGCAGATTGCGCCTCTCGGTCCTGCCTCTGTTTGCCAGCGCTGTCATTATCCCGCGCCTGCCCGCCTTCCGCAAAGCCCACCCGGACATCGATATCGTGATCGACACCAAAAGTACGGTCACAGACTTGGACGCAGATGAAACCGACATTGGCATTCGCAACATGGTGATACCGCCAACAGGCCCGGGCGTTGTGAAGCTTCTCGACACCAGACCGATTGTGTTGTGCGCACCCGACCTCGCCACAGACATTCACGAGATTGCCGATCTGGCACAGCACACGCTCATTCATTGCGCACCCCGGCCCAACGGCTGGCGCGACTGGTTGCAGTTACAAGGCCATCCCGATCTGCAAGGCGTGGATGACCTGTGGGTCGACACCATCCCCGCCGGGCTGGAGGCGGCCGCTCTCGGACAGGGCGTGGCGCTCACCATGGCACCGCTCGCCCAGACAACCTTGGCAGGTGCGCAGCTCGTTGAACCGTTCCAGACAGACGGGCGAGGAGGCACCTCTTACTATCTGGTTCATCGCCCGGAGGATGCCAGCGACTACAAAGTGCGCGCCTTCAAAGAATGGTTGATCCTGCAAATGGCCGACGTAAAACAGCCGCGGCAACAAACGCGCCAACGGATTTCGGGAGGAGCGTCTCTTGCCGCCCAATGAAACAGGGAACCTCCCCGACGATCATTTGCCGATCACTAGGCTTCGAAACCTGGGCTCCGTCTCCATGCGTCAGCTTGCAGAAATTGGCGTCACCAATGTTGGAGAACTCAGAGCGCTGGGGTCAGTTACCGCGTATGCAAGCCTCAAACTTCGTTTTCCCCGCACCAGCCTTAACGCGCTATACGCCATCGAAGCAGGTCTGCGCGGTGTGCATTGGCAGCGGGTCACACCAGACGAAAAAACTATCCTGCGCAAAGCCGCCATTAAGGCCATCGCCAGTGCAAGGCAACGCGGGTTTTAAAGCACGTCATCAGCGATAGAGCGCGCCGCCCGGGCGCCCTCTGCAATCGCCCCATCCAGTGTCGCCGGTTTGGAAACACTCGTCGCCTCGCCTGCAAACAATATCCGATCACCAACCGGGCGCTTCAATGCTTGTCGGGCACCGGCCCGGCCTGGTCGCGCGGCGGTGTAAGCACCACCAAACAGGGCATTGCGTTCCCACGCAAAAGCCTTGGCCTGTTTGAGGCTGGCAACGCCGTCTGATCCCAGCATGTCGCGCAAAGCCTCACGGGCGAATTCAACCATCGCAGCATCCCCAAGGGCGGTAAGGCCAGCACCAAAGTCTCCGGCCACATCGAAATAGGTCAAGCCCGACCCACCGGCATTGATCAGCAGACCAGCCGTCCCGCCAACGCCTGAATAGGCCACCATCGTATCTTCTTCGAGTTCAAAGGGATCGCCGTCCAGCTGAAGTACAATGTGATTGTAAGACCCCAGCGGCAGATCGCGGATTGCGCGCTCCGTCGCATCCGGTAGGCCCGGTCCAAAACGGATAGCCCCGCTCGCCAGCACTTGTGTCGCAACCGTTACAATCACAGCTTCTGCGCTCAGCGTGCCCTTATTGGTTTCAACCTTCACGCCGCCTCCCGACCAGTCGATCCGGGTTGCCTGTGTGCCGAACTCGACCGGCACGCCTGCCCCCCAGTTGGCCACCAGGCTCCCCAATCCGCCTTGGGGAAACATGTCCGTGCCCTCGTTCTGCCTGTCCCAGTCGAGCGTGGAAAGCGATCCAAGCGACGCCGCATGCTCATAGGGCCCGATGAGAAATTTCGCCAAGGCGCTGGTATCACTATCCACAACAGATGCGGCAGCAACGTCGGCACCCCAATCCACCGCGCGCTCAATCGCGCGATCAGCATCGTCAATCTCATCCCAAATATCTTCTTCGTCTTCACCCTCAAGCCACTTGCCACCTGAAAACAAAGTCCACTCATCTTCTGCTTCATAGGGAGCTTGCCCAGCGCGCCGCGCAAATCCCACCAGTGGGTTGGTTTCACCATTGTGAAGCCAGTGCGCTCCCACATCGCAAGGCACGCCGAATGTCTGTGTTTGCGTAAACGCCCGCCCCCCGATCCGGTCCGACGCCTCGATCACCACGTGCGCGATACCCTTGGCACTGAGTGTCTTGGACGCCGAGAGCCCTGTCACCCCAGCGCCGATCACCACAACCTGCGGCACGGCTGCCCGCACGCCTCGCATACCAGACACTCCAGCGCTCGCCGCCAGCCCTGCCATAACCAGGCGCCTGGACGGTCTGTTAACGCTATGAATTTTCTTTGATCCCGAAGCCATCTGTCCCACCCGACTTTCTGTCCCCCAAAACTGTTTGGCCAAGACTGTCCGCCACAAGATCAGTCAAAACAAGACATTTTGAGGTTCCTGACCAATCGGGCAGCCCAGGGCGATCTCGCAGAATGTCTCGTATTTCCACCCACCGCCCTATAGACTGCGCATGAAATTCCGCCCAACCCCAAACTGATAAGTTCAGGTGACTTTTGATGAGCCTTGCGACCGCCAATTCCGACCCGACTATTCTTAGTGACCTGACCGACTTGACCGCAGAGGCCGTCGCCGCTGCAGACGCTCTGCTGGCGCAAGCACGCCAGTCGGTACGCGCCCGCGTGAGCGCAGACGGCAAGGTAAGTCCCGCCCTGCTGGAGCAAGATCAGTTTGCCGCCCACGGGCTGGCGTGGTTGGCCACCTATGTTGAGGCCCTTCGCCAACTCCACGCCTATGCCCATCGCATGAATGCGGAAGGCCGGTTCGGGGAACTGGAAACGCTTTTGGTACAAGCGGCATTTGGAGAATATCTCTGGCAGATGTATGGCGGCATTCCCATGAGCCAGGGCGAGATCGTGCGCCCCCAGGACATGGGCCTGTCCCAGGATGATCAGCGCCAATTGATGGTCCCTGCCGTGCAAACACTTTGCGAGCGGGGCAACACCGCGCAGGTTCGCGCGCGCATCTCTGCCATCATTGCTGAGACGGCGGGAGCAGCAACATACGGCGACTGCGGTCTTGACGAAACGCTGGGCACAATCCGCGATCAGATGCGCCGATTTTCCGACGAGCAGGTCGCTCCCTTCGCCCATCAGTGGCATCTGAAAAACGAGTACATCCCACTGACAGTCCTCGCTCAGATGGCAGAGCTGGGTGTTTTCGGTCTGACCATTCCAGAAGAATTTGGCGGCCTCGGCCTTGGCAAGGAGAGCATGTGCGTGGTCTCGGAAGAATTCTCCCGCGGCTATATCGGCGTAGGCTCACTCGGCACCCGCTCAGAAATTGCCGCAGAGCTAATTCTGGGTGGCGGCACAGATGCGCAGAAAGCATATTGGCTGCCCAAGATCGCCAGCGGCGAAATCTTGCCAACCGCCGTCTTCACCGAACCCAATACAGGGTCCGACCTGGCGAGCCTGAGCACCCGCGCCCGGCTGGAAGGCGAGACCTACAAAGTCACAGGCAACAAGACCTGGATCACCCACGCGGCACGTGCCGACATGATGACCCTGCTGTGCCGCACCAGCGACACGCCCGGCTACAAAGGCCTTTCCATGTTGTTGGCGGAAAAACCCCGCGGTGACGATTCCGAACCTTTCCCCGTTGAAGGCATGGATGGCAGCGAGATCGAAGTGCTCGGCTATCGCGGCATGAAAGAATTCGAAATCGGTTTTGACAATTTCGAAGTGAAAAAGGAAAACCTGCTCGGCGGTGTCGAAGGTCAGGGCTTCAAACAATTGATGCAGACCTTTGAGTCCGCACGCATCCAGACCGCCGCCCGCGCTATTGGCGTGGCCCAGTCGGCGTTGGATCTGGGCCTGCGCTACGCACAGGAACGTATCCAGTTCGGCAAACCCATCATGAGCTTCCCGCGCGTATCGGGCAAAATCGCCGCCATGGCCATCGAACTGATGGTCGCCCGGCAGCTCACCTATTTCGCCGCCCGCGAAAAAGATGAAGGCCGCCGCTGCGACCTCGAAGCCGGCATGGCAAAACTGCTGGCCGCGCGCGTCGCCTGGGCAGCCGCCGACAACGCTCTGCAAATTCACGGCGGCAATGGTTTTGCTTTGGAATATCCCATCAGCCGCGTGATGAACGATGCCCGCATCCTCAACATCTTTGAGGGGGCCGCCGAAATTCAGGCCCAGGTCATCGCAAGACGCGTGCTGGATACCAGCAACTAACAATCCGGTTCGAAAGACATTCAGGAGACGCTTCATCGTGACAAAAATTCTGGCCGGGCTCAGTGCATTTCTCATCATCGCCTGGGCCGTGATTTTTCTGGGCGTGCTCCCTTCACAACTTGTGCAGGCGCAAGCGGAACCCTTCACTGCCACACCAGCAGATGTCGGGCTTGAGTATGACGACGTGTCCATTCCAGTGCCGGACGATTACCTGTCGCTCAGCGCCTGGTGGATACCCACAAGTTCCGAAACCCCCAAGTCGGTCATCCTCTTTGTTCACGGGGCCAACGCCAACAAACAGGATATCTATTTCGGCGCGCTTGAATATTATGCTGAGCTCACCTCCCAGGGGCACCACGTACTCGCCCTGGACCTGCGCAACCACGGCAACTCTGACCCGACGCCCGACCGGCTGCTCACCTTCGGACGGGAAGAAAGCCGCGACATCTCCGCCACCCTTACCCTGATCGAAACCCTAGCACCCGGCCTGCCGATCATCGGTTCGGGCGTTTCCATGGGCGGGGCAACCTTGATCGAAGCCGCCGCCAAGGATGACCGGCTGGCAGCTCTGGTCCTGATTGACCCCTTGCTCGATATTAGAAGCGCCATGATGGGTGGCATGCTCGCCATAACCGGACTGCCTAAATCCCTGCTGAAACCCACTCTGTGGAGTGCGACAACTTTCTTCGGCTTAGGCGACGCCGACCCCACGCTCCTGGAAGTTGCCGGCTCTTTACAGCTTCCAATCCTGATCATTCAAGACCCGGGCGATCCCATCACACGGGCTGAATTTTCAAGCCAGCTCGCAGAGCACAATACAGGCGTCCTCTACCATCTCGTGCCCCCCGCACCCGCCGACCACCCGGTGATTGTGCAATCGGGCCGGTGGGGAAGCCATGTCGGTGCTTTCCACCTTCATCGGGAGGAAGTTATGGGCGAGGTCAACCGCTTCCTTGCGGCTCTCTGACGCGGCACTCAATAAGCGGCCCGGCGGACTAGCAGGCGCTCTCAAGACAGGTTAAACAGAACCCATGACAGGTCTCATCGACATTCTTCTCCCCATAGCACTGGTCGCGGTTGTCATTGTCCTGCTTGCAGGGCTCTGGAACATGACACGAGGCGGCTCTGCAAGCCGCTCCCAGACACTCATGCGCTGGCGTGTCGGGCTGCAATTTGTGGCCGTCATTCTTCTAATGGCTGGCCTCTACTTCACAACAGGCTGATCTCCTTGCGCAGGTTCTTCGGCGACATTCGCCAAACCTGAAGGACGATTCGTCTATTTCATCTCTGAGCCCCACCCAGGAGCAGCGATCGACCTCCCAAAAATCAGTGGTGCAAAAGGGCAACTTTTCCGCAAAATACGGGAGAAATGTGCGGACGGGGTCGGTACAAATCCCTTCAAGCGCATATAGTTCATCAAATGAAACTTTTAAGCCGGTAGTGTCCCTCGATGGACAGAGTATTTCGGGCCAGCGCTTGTGCGTTACTGTCTGAGTAGCTGCCGATTTGCTAACGAACAGCTGCAGTCGCGAACAAACGCTTCATGCAGACTTTAAGGGGGCTCCCGTGAGATCAGTATCTAAGCTCGCAGCCGGGTTTTTGACCGCCGCTTTGACGATGGGGCTTTCGAGCGTCGCGCAAGCAGATGGCAGCATCATTAATGAAGTACGTGTTGGCGTGCTGAACCACGAAATGTCCCTATTGCGCGACAGTTCAGACGAAGATGGCGTGGACATCAACGTCGAAGTATTGTTCGACCCGATTGAGTGGCTTGAGTGGATGGGTGAGCCTCGTGCCCACATCGGWGCAACCATCGCCACCCACGATGACTCCACCAGCTTTGTCTATACTGGCCTCGTTTGGGACTGGAATTTCTGGGGACCGGCTTTTGTTGAAGGTGCCTTTGGGGTGGCCTTACACGACGGCGAGACAGGGCAATCAACCGTCAGCAACGAACTGGGTTGCGCCTGGAATTTTCATGAGTCTGCCTCGCTGGGGTATGACCTCAATGAAACCAATCGCGTGATGCTGACTTTCGAACACATCTCCAACGCAAGCCTTTGCTCCGAAAACGAAGGCATTTCCAATATCGGCGTTCGGTACGGTGTTCGGTTCTAACACCGACGAATTTTTGAAGAACGGGGCTTCTGCCTCGTTTTTTAATAGATATTCGTATGATAATAATCATATGAATATTGACAGGCGCGAAGCAAATCATCATCTTGGTCCTATGGGAAAACGCGCCGACGAAAAGATCAGAACCAAAGAGCGGATCATTCAGGCCGCTTCAACACTCATCCGCGAAAGGGGAATAGCAGGACTGAAAGTCGCCGACGTGATGGCGGCGGCCAGCCTCACCCACGGTGCCTTCTACGCGCATTTCGCAGACAAGGATGAGCTCATAGAGGCAGCCTTCCACAAGGCCCTTGATCACCGCGAGGCATGGTTTAGCGCAGCAGCAAAACAGCCCCCCAAAGATCGCCTCGAACATCTCGCCCAAACATACCTGACCGACCTGCACCGTGACGCGCCTCAAAATGGCTGCGCCTTTGCAAGCCTCGCAAGAGACTTCGCGCAAGCCGGCGGACCTTTCCCGAAACTGTTCGAGGCAGAACTCAATGTCTCCTTAAACCGCCTGACAAAACTCCTGGTCAGCAACGCCCCAGAGGACGACAGACAACGCGCCATGGGACTGTTGAGCCTCTGCGTCGGCGGCATGGTGCTGGCCCGCGCGGTAGACGACCCAACTCTCTCAAACAACTTGCTGAAGGCAGCGGCAGCTTTTGGAGCCACAGCCGGTTCACCCGAAACGAAAACCTGAGGAGCCCGAAAATGAGCACAGAAATATCAACGGCAGAACACCCGAAAAAAACCGTGACGGTGAAGGGCAAAACCATGGCCTACGTGGAGATGGGATCAGGCGACCCCATCCTCTTTCAGCATGGCAATCCCACTTCTTCCTATCTGTGGCGCAACATCATGCCGCATCTGAAAGATCAGGGTCGCTGCATTGCACCCGACCTGATCGGCATGGGAGATAGCGACAAGCTCGAAAATTCCGGCCCCCATCGTTACACTTTCGTCGAGCACCGCGACTATTTTGATGGTGTGCTGGAAGCTCTTGGCGTCACTGAGAACGTGACCCTTGTGATCCATGATTGGGGCTCTGCCCTTGGTTTTGATTGGGCACGACGCCATCCCGATAAGGTCAAAGCCATCGCCTACATGGAAGGGATTGTCAGGCCGATGTCCTGGGAGGAATGGCCAGAGGCTGCACGCGGCGCCTTCGAAGGTTTCCGCTCCCCTGCAGGCGACGAAATGGTGTTGGAAAAAAACTTCTTCGTCGAAGGCATGCTACCAGGCTCTGTGCTGCGTCCCATGACAGAGGCGGAAATGACCGTCTATCGCCGCCCCTTCCTCAACCCTGGCGAAGACCGTCGCCCAACACTGACTTGGCCGCGACAGATACCACTCGCAGGTGAGCCCGCTGACGTCATCAAGATCGTTGAAGAGTACGGCGCATGGATGGCCCAGAACGATCTGCCAAAGCTCTTCATCAATGCAGAACCCGGTGCCATCTTGACCGGCGCCACACGCGACTTCTGCCGCACCTGGAAAAACCAGCAGGAAGTGACCGTCAAGGGCAATCACTTCATCCAGGAAGACAGCCCTCACGAAATCGGCGAAGCCATTGCCGCTTGGCGCAAAAACCTGGGCTGATAGAGCAGTCGTGAACAATCCGAGGCCCTCGCAGCAATGCGACGTGCGCGGGCCTCACTCATCCGAGCCCATTTCCCAGAATGGCCTTGATCTAAAGGCCTAAAGCGGCCCACCCTCACCTCTTCATCGGGAGGGGAGAAAACTGATGGCCGATCAATCTGTTGAAATGAAATCCGCCTATGACGGGGTGGCGAAGACACTGCACTGGGTCGTCGCCCTTTTAATGATTGTCATGCTGACCTTTGGCTGGACCCTCGAGGACCTGCCCCTCGATGAAAAAGTGCAAACACTTGTTATCCATTCAAGCCTTGGCTTGTCTGTTTTTCTTTTAATGGCTGTGCGTCTCTATTGGCGCTACACGCATACCCCGCCCTCTTTGCCGGATCACATGCCCAGCTGGCAGGTCACTGCCTCAAAGGCAAGCCACCGCGCGCTCTACTTCTTTGCAATGCTCCAGCCTCTCCTGGGCCTCGCTCAATCGGCCTTCGCCGATTTTGCGGTCCGGCCATTCGCGATGTTCACGGTGACCCTGGGCGCCGACAAAAACCTGCATGGGATTTTTCACCAACTTCATGCCATATGTGCGCTGATCCTGATCGCACTTGTCCTGCTGCATCTGGGCGCAGCGCTCTATCACCATTTTGGTCAGAAGGACACGGTGTTGAGACGCATGTTGCCCTTCGGTCAGACATAGAACACCGCAAGACGGCATGAGAGTGGTTCCACACACCCTCAAAAAGCATTAGAACTACCCATATGGTTGTTCTGAACAAAATCTATACGCGTACCGGCGATGCGGGCACAACGGCCCTGGGAACCGGTGACCGTGTGTCCAAACACAATATCCGCGTTGAGACCTATGGCACCGTGGACGAGGTCAATGCAGTGCTCGGCATCGCGCGCCTGCATGGTGAAAACCAGGCTGACGTCGACGCCATGCTGGGCCGCATCCAAAATGATCTCTTCGATCTAGGCGCAGACCTTTGTTTTCCCGAAAGTGGAGAACCGCTCGACTATGAACCGCTGCGCATCACCAGCGCCCAGGTAGATCGGCTGGAAGCAGAGATCGACAAACTAAACGCAGACATCGCTCCGCTGAACTCCTTCATCCTGCCCGGCGGATCTGCGTTGGCAGCACACCTGCATCACGCCCGCACCGTATCCCGGCGCGCGGAGCGCCTTTGCGTTGCGTTGGCAGATGCAGAGGAGGGCAAAGTAAGTGAAGCGGTGCTGAAATATCTCAACCGGCTCTCAGATTTTCTGTTTGTGGCAGCGCGCTGGTGCAACGACAAAGGCAAAGCCGATGTCCTGTGGACACCCGGCGCCAATCGCTAAACCCCAGAGGCCTCAGACCTTCAGATCGCTGTCAGGCGTCTCCGTCCACGCCTCTTCAATCCTTTGCCAAGTATCGCTCAGATAGCTGGCACGGCTCTTGTTGGCCAAACCGAGATAAACAGCAAAACCTTCAACAAAACCGTCGCCGCGCAGTATGGGGTGCACTTGCAAATGCGCCCAAAAAGCCACTCCAGCTTTGGTATAAGAGAGAAGGTCGAGATCAATGGGCTCAGCCGCCCCAAGAGAGACGTGAAGGTCAGCCAACACATCTAGGTCCGTATCGGAGCCTTTCAGCCAGTCCGTGGTCTGACCCACAAGCTCTGTGCTTTCATAGCCCGTCACGTCGCCAAATTTACGTGTCGCGAAGGCAATGCGGTATCCACCGACGCCCTCGGTTCCCTCTTTAGTCTCCAAAATGGGCACAAGGATCAGGCCCGCCACCCGGTAATCCACAGGCTGAAGGCGCTGAATTTCTTCCTCAATACGAGGCGATAAAGGTTCTGGCAGATCGTAGGCAAACGCACCCATAACGTTTTCTCCTGAAATTCTGAACACCCTCCAAAAAATTCTTTTGGGGCTCCGCAGAATCACTCCTAACCTTAAGGTGTAGAAGCCTAGCACCCACAATCGAAAAACCGCAATCGCATTATGGATTTAGGTACCGCGTCAATTGGCGTCGGCCCTGAAGAAGGCCAGCTAATTGACAGTCTCAAACGGTCAGACTAGGTTTCCGCACCGCAAGAAGGACGACGATAGAAATCGCCCTAACCCGCAGATTTCCGTTGTCGGAGAGGCGCAGATGCAGCCCATCGCACCGCACCACTGACACAGTGAAGCAAGCCCAGTTTTAGGGCCCCATTTAGCAAGCCAAGTCTGGCTAGCAAGCCAAGTCTGGCAACGCTCAGGAGTTCAACTCAATGAAAGTGCTCGTTCCCGTCAAGCGGGTGGTCGATTACAACGTCAAGGTCCGGGTTAAATCGGATCAGACCGGTGTCGAACTCGCCAACGTGAAAATGTCCATGAACCCCTTCGACGAGATTTCTGTCGAAGAAGCCCTCCAGATGAGAGAAGCAGGCACGGCGACTGAAGTCGTCATTGTTTCGATCGGACCGCAGCAGGCCCAGGAAACAATCCGCACCGCGCTGGCAATGGGCGCTGACCGCGGCATTCTTGTCAAAACAGACGAAGCTGTTGAGCCCCTGGCCGTTGCCAAGGCACTTAAAGCCATCGTCGACGAAGAAAAGCCTGGCCTCGTCATCCTCGGCAAGCAAGCTATTGATAATGACATGAACCAGACCGGCCAGATGCTGGCGGCTCTACTCGGATGGCCTCARGGMACRTTCGCTTCCAAGATCGARCTGGACGGCGACAAGATCAACGTGACCCGCGAAATCGACGGCGGTTTGCAAACTGTCCGGTTGAACGCACCAGCCATTGTCACCTGTGACCTGCGCCTCAACGAGCCACGCTATGCGTCACTGCCCAACATCATGAAGGCCAAGAAAAAGCCAATTGATGAAAAATCTCCTGAAGATTTGGGTGTGGACTTCACACCACGGCTTGAGGTTATCAAAGTCACTGAGCCTGCAGAACGCCAGGCTGGTATCAAAGTGGAATCAGCGGCTGAACTGGTCGCCAAGCTGAAAGAAGCAGGAGTGATCGGATGACAAGTCTTGTAATTGCAGAACACACCAACGACACGCTTGCAGACTCAACGGCCAAAACCGTCACCGCCGCTGTCGCGCTGGGAGGGGACGTTCATGTCCTCGTCGCCGGTGCAAATTGCGGTGCTGCGGCTGAAGCCGCCGCCAAGATAGACGGCGTTGCCAAAGTCCTTCAGGCCGATGATGCACAATACGACCACGGCATGCCAGAAGCTCTGGCAGCCCTTGTCGTCAGCATGGCCGGATCTTATGACGCCATCCTGGCTCCTGCGACCACACGGGGCAAAAACGTAACCCCGCGCATCGCMGCYCTTYTGGATGTGATGCAGCTTTCRGAAATCACCGCWGTCATCGACGCAAACACTTTCGARCGTCCSATCTATGCGGGCAATGCGATCCAGACCGTGAARTCTGCYGAAGCRACAAAAGTRATGACSGTTCGSACCACCRCTTTTGCMGCGGCRGGCAGTGGCGGCTCTGCTTCAGTTGAGCAGGCNCCCGNSNTCTGACAATCCTGGCCTTTCGGAATATGTCAGCGAAGARCTGACCAAATCCGACCGCCCAGAGCTGACCGCCGCCAAGATCATCATCTCTGGTGGTCGTGGCATGCAGTCCGGCGACAATTTCCCAATGCTGGAAAGAATTGCTGACAAGCTGGGAGCCGGTGTTGGCGCCTCACGCGCAGCGGTTGATGCGGGCTTTGTGCCCAACGACTACCAGGTCGGACAGACCGGCAAAGTCGTGGCTCCAGAGCTCTACATCGCGGTCGGCATTTCCGGTGCCATCCAACATCTGGCAGGCATGAAGGACAGCAAAGTCATCGTCGCCATCAACAAGGACGAAGACGCCCCGATCTTCCAGGTCGCAGACTACGGACTGGTTGCTGATCTCTTCAAGGCGATCCCTGAGTTTGAAGAAGAACTCGGCAAAATCGGCCTCTAAGCACCTTCTAAATAAGTGTTGTAAGCGGCGTCATCAGATTTCTGGTGGCGCCGTTTTCCGTTTCGGTTCAGACTTTCGGGGGGACATCTCAAGCGAAAGATGAGGAAAATGATGACCATCCAGAAAATTGCCATCGTCGGTGCGGGTCAAATGGGTAATGGCATCGCCCATGTGTGCGCTCTGGCGGGCTACAATGTCCTTCTGCATGACACATCACCCGAGCGCATCGACGCGGGCCTTGCCACCATCAACGGCAACATGACCCGGCAGGTTTCAAGCGGGCGCATCACCGAGGCAGTTCGCGACACAGCCCTCGACTGCATCATCCCGACCCCCTCACTGGAGGAGGTCGGGGCGGCTGATCTCATCATTGAATCCGCCACAGAGGACGAAGAGGTCAAACGCCAGATATTTTCCGATCTCGCTCCCTATCTGGGAGAGGCAACATTTCTGGCAACCAATACATCGTCCATTTCCATCACCCGCCTTGCGGCAGTGACAGATCGTCCCGAACGGTTCATGGGCGTCCACTTCATGAACCCGGTCCCCGTGATGGAATTGGTAGAACTTGTCCGTGGCATCGCGACAGACGATGCAACTTTTGCAGCCATGCGCGACGTGGTTGTGCGTCTTGGCAAGCAATGGGCGGTGGCAGAAGATTATCCAGCCTTCATTGTAAACCGTATTCTGGTGCCGATGATCAATGAAGCCATCTTTGTTCTCTATGAAGGTGTTGGGTCGGTCGAGGACATCGACAAAGTCATGCGTCTCGGCGCCAACCACCGCATGGGGCCCCTGCAGCTCGCTGACTTTATCGGCCTTGATACATGCCTGTCGATCATGCAGGTGCTCTACGAGGGCCTAGCAGACAGCAAATACCGCCCCTGCCCGCTGCTGGTGAAATATGTCGAAGCGGGCTGGCTCGGTCGCAAATCAAACCGTGGCTTCTACGACTATTCCGGCGACGCTCCCGTTCCCACCCGGTGAGCAACAACATCTACACAGAAGGACAAAGCAATGATTGAAGGAGGCTGCCTCTGCGGATCGGTCCGGTACAAGTCAAGCGCCGCGCCCATCGTCATGCGAGCCTGCTGGTGTCGGCTGTGCCAATACATTGCGGCAGGCAGTGCGACAATCAATTTGGCCTTTCAGAGCGACGCGGTAACCGTTACAGGAAAATTGCGCGACTACACCAGCACCGCAGACAGCGGACGTCGTATGCACAGGCGGTTTTGTCCCACCTGTGGAACACATATGTTCAGCGAAGCTGATGAACGCCCCCACCTGATCATCGTCAGAGGGGGCACACTGGACGATCCGGACATCGTTAAACTGGATGCAACCATCTGGGCCGCACAGGCTCCGTGTTGGGCCCACATCGATCCAGATACAGAAATATATGAAGGGCAACCACCACAACCGCCTGCGTCCGATGATTGAAGAAAGCGGCCTCCGTGGATCTGTACAATACAAATCGAATGCAACAATCTACCGTCCCGACACGGTAACCCCTTGGAACGCAACATTGGTTACATACGATAAACCTTTTATTGGTAGGGATATCAATTGTCGGCTTCCGAAATCGCTGATCCATTCAGCCATATGAGATAATATCGCCAAACACATGCTGAACGATCCAACACTTCCTGGACTGACCGATGCAACAGCTCTCGACGAGTTACAGCTTCTGGACACGCCAACRCATCTCAAGTCGGAGGAGCTGTTCAACTACTGGTCAACAAAACTCAATGGCAAAACAATGCCATCCCGCCGAGACATTGACCCGATTGAAATACCAACTCTTTTGCCAGATATCCTCCTGATCGATGTTGATCGGACCGACAAGTTGAGATTCAAGATACGCCTGGCAGGAACGGGGGTCGTTCACTTCATCGGGAAAGAACCAACCGGAAAATATTTTGAAGAACTCTCTGCGATCCTGCCTGAAGGTGTCGGCGCAACCTTATTTGACCGATGGACACGCATTTGCGCGCATGTCTGCGAACACCACAAACCAACTTTTGTCAGCATAAGACACGCTGATCCGGCAAGAAATCATCACATCGCCCATGCAGCAGCCCTGCCCCTCACTAATGAGGGAACAGATGTCGATCAGATATTCGCCGTCATCACGACAGAGCTCGTTGACGTCACCTAATTTACGAGACCCTCAGCCCTCTATCGCGGTTTTTATAAGGGCCACTGCCTCCGGCGCATCCCATTCAGCCGGGCCCACCAGCCGTCCGATCAAATGACCCCGCCTATCAAGCAGAACTGTGGTCGGCATGCCAAACACCCCCAGAGCAACCCCCGTCCGGGCCGTTGCATCATTGTAAAGCGCCAGATGCTCAATCATGTTCTCGGTGAAAAACTCCCGGGGCAAATCCAKGCCGGAYCGRTCMAGGCTRATGGCMAMCACCTCAAAATCRTCCCCACCMAGSRTKGCCTGCAGCCGGTCSAGGGCRGGCATTTCATGACGGCARGGRCCACACCAGGTGGCCCATAGATTGACCAGAACCACTTTGCCTTCCCAGTCGGAAAAATTGTGTTCAACCCCTGCCCCATCATGGAATTTGACCTCYGCAACCGGGTCACCCGCCCCCAAAAGCGTGAAATTGGCCATMGCGCCAACCGCAAAGGCCTCCAGCGCAGAGGTCGATTTTCCGGCTCCAACATTGCTTTTTCCTGAAAAAACCAAGTATATGCCCGCAAGTGCCAGTACGATGGCCAATCCAGCGAACGCCAAAAGGGCCGGTCGCTGCGTCAATCGCTGAAACGCCATGGAGATCCTCTCCTGTCACCGCAGCAACCGACACAGGTGCCGGAGCAAGAACGATGAGCAATAAAATGTGGGGCGGCCGGTTCGCGAGCGGCCCCGACGAAATTATGGAGGAAATCAACGCCTCCATCGGGTTTGATCAACGCTTTGCBGCCCAGGACATCCAAGGCTCAAAGGCGCACTGCGCTATGTTGTCGGACAAGGGGATTATCTCAAAGAGCGACGCGGATCAAATCCTGGCCGGTCTGGACACGATTGCGCGAGATATCGAGGCAGGACAATTCACCTATTCCAGAGCCCTTGAAGACATTCACATGAACATTGAGAGCCGGCTGACCGAGATTGTCGGCCCGGCTGCGGGCCGGCTGCACACCGCCCGGTCCCGCAACGATCAAGTAGCGACCGACTTCAAGCTCTATGTCCGTGACACAATCGACCATCTCGACAACCAGATGAAGGCCCTCCAACTGGCCTTTCTGGGGCAGGCGCAGGGTCATGCGRACACGGTYATGCCCGGTTTCACCCATTTGCAGACCGCRCARCCCGTGACYTTCGGCCATCACTGCCTGGCTTAYGTRGAAATGCTGGCYCGCGACCGGGGYCGGTTTGCCGATGCGCGCAAGCGGCTCAAYCARTGCCCWCTGGGCGCAGCTGCCCTTGCYGGAACGTCTTTCCCCATAGACCGGGAACAGACGGCAAAGGCGCTTGGCTTTGACGAACCCACCCGCAATTCCCTCGACAGCGTATCTGATCGGGACTTCGCGCTGGAAACATTGAGCGCTGCCGCCATTACTGCGACCCATCTCTCCCGCTTTGCCGAAGAGATCGTAATCTGGATGTCTGCCGGGTTCAAATTTATTGACCTGCCCGACAGCCTGACCACCGGCTCGTCCATCATGCCGCAAAAGCGCAACCCGGATGCCGCCGAATTGGTACGGGCAAAAACCGGGCGCATCATCGCAGCCTTCACATCCCTGTCGATTGTGATGAAAGGCCTGCCACTGGCCTATTCAAAAGACATGCAGGAAGACAAGGAAGCACTCTTCGATGCGCTCGACGCGCTCTCATTGTGCCTTGCTGCCATGACCGCCATGGCGGGCTCCCTGACCGCAAACAAAGAGACGCTGGCAAAGGCTGCCGGGGGAGGATTTTCCACCGCAACCGATCTGGCCGACTGGCTGGTACGGGTTGCCGACTTGCCGTTCCGTCAGGCACATCATGTCACCGGCACTTTGGTCTCCCAGGCCGAAGCCAAAGGCGTCGATCTGCACGAATTGTCATTGTCAGACATGCAAGCTGTCGACCCGGCTATTACGCAGGACATATATTCTGTCCTGAGTGTCAAAAGTTCCGTCGCCAGTCGCACCAGCTTCGGCGGCACGGCGCCAAGCAATGTGCGTCGCGAGACAACCCGTTGGTTGTCAATTCTGGAAGCCGAAAATAAAGAAGCCTGAAGGAGAGCCAAATGATTAGAACCGCATTAATGATTGCGCTCATTGCGAGCCTTGGTCTTGCTGCATGCGGCAAAAAAGGACCGCTCAGCGCTCCCCCGCAAGAAACAGAAGAAAACCGTTAAACACGGTCACCAGAAAACAAGGGACACCGGCCCCGTGCATCATTTTCACTACCGCGATGGCGTTCTCCACGCAGAGGACGTCTCCCTCGCTGCCATTGCAGCAGAGGTCGGCACGCCATTTTATTGCTATTCGACGGCAACGTTAGAGCGCCACTACACAGTGTTCGCAGACGCCTTCGCAGATACAGACACGCTTGTCTGTTACTCGGTCAAGGCCAACTCCAACCTCGCCGTCCTCAAGACACTGGCGGCTCTAGGGTCAGGTGCCGATGTCGTCTCGGAAGGCGAACTGCGCCGTGCGCTGGCTGCGGGCATACCGCCTGAGCGCATCGTCTTCTCTGGCGTTGGCAAGCAGGCACGCGAACTGAGACTGGCGCTGGAGGTCGGCATCCATCAATTCAATGTGGAATCCGAACCGGAGCTTGAACTGCTTTCCAAGCTCGCCGTTGAGACCGGGCGCGAAGCGGCCATTGCCCTGCGCGTCAACCCGGACGTTGATGCCAAGACCCACGAAAAAATCACCACCGGCAAGGCCGAAAACAAATTCGGTATTTCCTGGCTGATGGCACCCGATGTGTATGCCCGCGCAGCCACCCTGCCCGGCATCAAGGTGGTGGGCGTTGACGTGCACATTGGCAGCCAGCTCACCGACCTCGCCCCGTTCGAGGAAGCCTTCACCCGTGTCGCTTCAATGGTGGAGGAACTGCGCGCCGCTGGCCACGCCATCACCCGCCTCGACCTCGGCGGCGGGCTCGGCATTCCCTATCGCGGGACAAACGACGTGCCGCCACCGCCTGCCGATTATGCAGCCATGGTCAAGCGCACGGTCGGGCACCTGAATTGTCAGCTCATGTTCGAACCTGGCCGGATGATTGCTGGCAACGCGGGCATTCTCGTTGTCGACGTGATCTACGAAAAGCGCGGGCAGGATCGCTCCTTCCTGATTGTTGATGGGGCCATGAATGACCTCATCCGTCCCACCCTGTACGATGCCTACCATCAGATCGAACCGGTTCGCGAGACCGCGCCCGGAACCCCCAGGGTCACTTATGACATTGTTGGACCGATCTGCGAGACCGGCGATTTTTTCGCCAAATCCCGCGATCTGGCGGCGCAGAAGCCCGGCGACCTGCTGGCTGTCATGTCAGCGGGAGCCTATGGTGCTGTTCAGGCCTCCACCTACAACACCCGCCCGTTGGTCCCGGAAGTCATGGTCAAAGGCGAACAATTCGCCGTGATCCGGCCACGCCCCAGTTATGACGCAATGCTCGAACAGGATAAGGTGCCTGACTGGTTGAGCGACAAAACCTGACCCAAAGTTGGAGATCGGGTCGCGCGCCAGTGATGGAAAAGGACGAGACCGGGTGGCCGACACGCCAGAGACATCGGACACAGATCACACCTCCCCAGGACAGCGGGAGATAAAGCCGGCTGCCCTCTCCAACGGCCTTGAGCGACGGGTCGCCGTCACCCGCCTGACGCTCTGGTGGGAGCATGCCTGGCCCGCTCTGTGGCCTTCTGTGGGCATCCTGGGCACCCATGGCGCCATCGCCCTCACGGGCCTGCTGAGCGCCTTACCGCTCCTCCTGCAATGGCTCGTCCTGCTCGCCAGTCTTGCAGGGGCCGGCCTGCTCGCCTGGCGCCACCGCGAAGCCCTCAAATGGCCGTCACGGGCGACCACATTGCGTCGGCTCGAAGAGGTCAACGGGCTGCCGCACCGTCCTCTCTCCACTTATGCTGACCAGCAGGCCGAAGGAACGGGAAGCCCAAAATTGTGGGCAGCCCATCGGGCCTGGTTGCACACCCGGCTTGCCGGTTTAAGGCTCAAGCCTCCAACCCCCGGCCTCGCAGCAAAAGACCCGATAGCACTCCGCGCAGCCCTGGTTCTATGTCTGGTCGCAGCCTTTGTCAGCGCCGGGCCCGACGCCAGACCGCGTCTGGAGCAGGCCTTTTTTCCGGGCTTTGTGGGTCAGGGAAAACCGGGACGCCTCGATGCCTGGATCACCCCGCCCGGCTATACCGGTCGCGCCCCTGTTTTCCTCGCCAGCCAATCTCAAACTGTCATTGACGTTCCCCAGGCAAGCGTCCTCACCGTGCAAGTGTTTGGAGGCACCCAGCCCAACATTAAACTGGGGGCAGAGGAACTCGCCGCGCAGGCCCGCCAAGAGGAAGGGGACACTGCTTACGAAGTCGCAGCCCCCCTTGAGACGGATACAAACCTTTCAATCACCCAGGGCACCTATGCACTGGGAAGCTGGCAAATTAATGTAGCTGCGGATGCGTCTCCACAAGTCACCTTGCTGGAGCAAATCGAGATCACACGTCGACTGACCTTGCGTTTTACTTATGAGGTCAAAGACGATTACGGCGTGACGGACCTCAATGTCGAAATAGCGCTCGATCCCATCTTCGTGTTGCAGGACAAAACTATTTTCTGGCTGGGCGATGAGCAACCTGCCCGGCCAGGCTTCCCTCCTCTTCTCGATGGCTTTGTCGCGGAGAGAATCAACACTGATTTTGATCTGCCACTTCCAGGCCTTCACCCACGGCAAGCAACGCACACCGCCTTCCGCGACCTCACTGCGCATCCGTGGGCCGGGCTTCCTGTACAAATGACCCTCGTCGCAACAGACCATCTGGGCCAAGAAGGTCGCAGCCGAACAGTCACCTTCAGCCTGCCTGCCCGCAGGTATGAAAAACCATTGGCCGCGGCTCTGATCGAACAACGACAGCGCCTGGCGCTTTCTCCCCTGAACCGGGGCAGTGTTGCAGGCTTCCTCAACGCCTTCACCCTGGACGCTGACATCCACCTGGAAGACAAGACGGTCTATCTCGGTCTCAGAGCAGCCTATTGGCGCCTTCTTCACGCCCGCCACCCAGGCGCCCTGAGCGGTGTCTCAGACTTGTTGTGGGACCTGGCCTTACATATCGAAGATGGCGGCCTCTCCCTGGCTGAGCGCGACCTGCGCGATGCCAGAGAGGCGCTGACGCAAGCCCTCGGCGAGGAGACCTCACCGGCAGAGCTGGAACGGCTAATGCAGGATCTCAAAGAGGCTCTTTCCCGATATCTCGACGAGTTGGCAAACCGCGCGACCGCTCAGGCTGACCAAGACCCCTCCGCCCAAAACAATGATCAGGTGATGGAGCGCTCGCAGATGGAGGAGATGCTGGACGCCATCGCTGACCTGGCCCGAACCGGGGCCCGTGAACAGGCGCAGGAACTGCTCGCACAGCTGGACGAAATTCTCGAAAACCTGAACACCGACACGGCCCAGAGCGGCATGACACAGGGTGAAAATGCCCTGTCCGACGCCATCAGCGAGATGGGCGAGATGATCGAGCAGCAACGCAGCCTGATGGATGAAACCTTCCAGCATGGCCAGGGAGGGCAGACCGGCTCGCAAGCCGAGGAGCAAGGCCAAAGCGGCACCCAACCAAACGCTTCTGATCTGGAAGGTCTGAAAGAGCAACAAGAGGCATTGCGCCAGCAGCTTCAAGACCTGATGGGACAGCTCGGCGACAAAGGCCAACCTGTCCCCGGCGGGCTCGAGCGCGCTGACGAGGCCATGGGCAAAGCCCAGGACCGGCTGGCACAGGGCCGTGCCGATACGGCCACAAAGGCACAAGGGCAGGCCGTCGATCAGCTTCAGCAAGGTGCGCAAGCCCTCGCCGATGCCCTCTTCCAGTCGATGGCAGCGCGCGGTGAACAGGCCGGGGATCAGGCAGGCGGCGATATGACAGACCCGCTCGGACGCCCTTTGCGCTCGGGCCCGGATCAGTCGCGATCAACAGCCTTGCCAGAGGAACTCGACATGCAACGGGCCCGGCAAATACTGGACGAACTAAGAAAGCGCGCAGCCGAACTCGGACGCCCGCAGGATGAACTCGATTATCTTGAGAGATTGCTTCGCCGCTTTTAGGTTCGGCGTTTAAGGCTCGCTGGGTACTTCATCATCTTCCAGAAATCTGATTTCCAGATCATGCGCATCCAGTGGCGGGCTCGACAATCGGGTGACGAACTCCGCCGTTTCCTCAGGATCTAACGCCTGCTCCGGCAAAGCAAACGTCCAGGCATAAAGCTCTCGCTCCCATTCATCCCGAAGCCCGACCCGAACCCGCGGCACCACATGTCGTCCATTGCCAACATTGATAACTTCCCCGGTGATGGCCAGAACCGGCAGACCATTTTCATATTGATGCTCATAGGACACGTTCTGGAATTCCATCCCCTGGGGATGTACCGCCTCGTTCACAAGCGCATAAAGCGAAGCCGTCGCTGGCCAGGCTGCAACAAGGTCATCCTTGTAGGCATAAACCAGATAGAGCGTCCCAAAGACGAACATCGCCAGACCAGCAAATCCAGCCGCCTGTCCAAGCCGCCAGCGTGTCAGGCTTTGGCGAAAGGACGCCATACGGCGGGCGGCAACAGCGGTTGCTCCCGCACTGCCAGGTTGTTGTGCCTCTTCCGTATCATCGTTTTTTGACGCAGGCGGAGGGGGAACGGAAGGCTTGGCCACTGTCTCATCGACTTCATCGCCAACATCCAGAGTCTTTGGCACATCCTTGGGCGGATCTTGATGCCACGTGTCTCCACATTTCGCACAGCGAACCTTACGACCTTTGGGCAAAAAACCGCCTTGGTCGACCTCGTAGCGTGTTGAGCAAGCTGGGCAGGAAATAATCATGCGAATCAGAGCTTTTCTTGGCAGGGTTTATCTATTCCACTTTGCACAGGCACTCCGGTGAACTCAAGCAACCGGCGGGATATGGACCGCCAGGATTTTTGCGTGCATACAGCGCKTGYGCCGACTATTAAACGCCCAATCGTGGTTAACCTTCAGTTAATATGGCGGGATACAGCTCAAAAATAGAGCGTCACCGACCAGAATGAGCAAGAKAAATGGTCCGATTTGAAAATGTAGGCATGCGRTACGGGATGGGGCCGGAGATTCTGCGCGACGTTTCTTTTCATTTAGAGCCAGGTTCTCTGCATTTTCTGACCGGACCCTCGGGCGCTGGCAAGACCTCGCTCTTGAAATTGATGTTCCTCGCGCACAAACCTTCAAGGGGCCTTATCTCCATGTTTGGCCAGGACATCGCGACCACCTCGCGGGCAGAACTGCCCGGTCTGCGCCGACGCATCGGCGTTGTGTTTCAGGAATTCCGCCTGCTCGAACACCTCACGACCTATGAGAACGTTGCCCTGCCATTGCGCGTTCTCGGGCAGGAAGAAGCCGATTATCGCGATGACGTGGAAGAATTGCTCACCTGGGTTGGTCTGGGAGACCGGATGCAGGCACGTCCCTCAACCCTGTCAGGGGGAGAACAGCAACGCGCAGCCATTGCGCGCGCCGTCGTCGGGCGCCCCGCATTGCTGCTTGCTGATGAGCCCACAGGCAATGTGGACCCGGAGATGGGACAACGCCTCCTGCGTCTGTTCATCGAACTGAACCGGCTTGGCACATCCGTTCTGATTGCCACCCACGACCGGGCCTTGATCGAACGGACACCTGCGCCAGAGCTCATCATCCAAAACGGGGAGCTGACCTATCGTGCCTGAAGGCTCCACAGATCACGCAACATCACTGTCCGAAAACTGGCTCGATCAGGCCAAAAGCTGGCTTGCTGTCGGCGTGGGCAAACTGACCCCGAGACCCAAGATCGGCATCATGCCGCCCGCCGACATTACCGGTGCCACCTTGGTCCTTGTGGTGGCAGCCATGTGCTATCTCGCCTGCCTGGCATTGGGCGCAATGGTGACCGTCACCCGGTCTGCCTCAGACTGGAGTACTCAGCTGGAAGGCTCGCTCACCATTCAGGTCAAACCGCAAAACGACATCGCCACGGAAGATCAGGTAAGTGCTGCTCTTGCCATTCTGGACGGAACCCCAGGAATAGCCAGCGCACAAGCGCTATCGGATACCGATGTCAGGGCGCTACTTGATCCTTGGCTGGGAGAAGCCCAGACAGGGGAGGACCTGCCGCTCCCCTCCCTCATTGATGTCAAACTCGTACCCGATGTTCAGATCGACATGGCCCGCCTGGCGACACGTCTGGCCGCCGCCGCACCCGGCATCGAATTGGACACCCACCGACAATGGCTCGGCGAATTGTTGAACGCCGCCCGCTCTGCCACCTGGCTGTCCATCGGCATCCTGGTTCTCATTGCTATGACCACCGGCGCCATTGTCGTCTTTGCAACCCAGGCGAGTCTCGCCGCCAACCATGAAACCGTTGAGGTGCTCCATCTGGTGGGCGCACACGATGAATTTGTTGCCAATGAAATACAACGACACTTCCTGCAACTGGGTCTGCGCGGCGGGGCCAGTGGGCTTGGGGCGGCCACGCTAACCTTCCTGCTGATCTCATGGCTGGGATCGGAAGGCAGCGCTTTTCTTCTGCCCGTCCCCGGCCTGACGCTGGGGGACTACCCCTGGTTGCTGATCGTTCCCGCCGCCATCGCATTAACCACCACACTCGCAGCCCGAATAACCGTTTTACGGGTCCTCGCCCGGATGATTTAGTCTGTAAGCGGGGGGTATTATTCCTCCCACTATGTTAAACTGTTCGCTCTGAAAACCAGCGGTAGCCGGTCATGGGAAAAAAAATCACAACTCTTTTAGGCGGGCTTCGTCGCCACTTCAGACTTGTCTTAACGGGCGTGGCTGTGACCGGGCTTGCCTATGCTGTGGGTTTTTTCTGGTTCCTGAACAAGATTCCGGACACCAGTTCTCCCCCGCCTCCTCAAACCGATGCCATTGTGGTGCTGACCGGTGGGGCCGAGCGCATCGAAACGGCCCTGCAGCTCCTCTCTTCCGGCAATGGCAAGCGCCTGCTGATTTCCGGCGTTCATCCAGGCGTCACACGCGATGCGTTGAAGGACTTGGTAAGCGCCGACACCACCTTGTTTGATTGTTGCGTGGATGTGGATTGGCGGGCCGAGAGCACCATCGGCAACGCCGCTGAGGCCGCCGCCTGGGCGGACACAAACGGGTTTCAAAGCCTGACCGTTGTCACCAGCGCCTATCACCTGCCGCGCGCGCTGCAAGAACTTACACACGCCATGCCAGAAGTTACGCTGACAGGGTATCCGGTCTTTCACGATGCGGTCCGTCTGGATGAGTGGTGGCTCTATCAAGGAACCACCCGCCTTCTCATTTCCGAATACTCCAAATTTCTGCTAACCGTGGTGCGCTTGGGGGGCCTCGAAGAAGCATGAGGCCTTGCGTAAAAATGTGGGGAGAAAATCAGCTTTGATCCTTTTCCGGTCCATCCTGTTCAACTTTATATTCTATGTGGGCTCGGTGACGGCGGGGCTTATCGGCCTGCCGCTGCTCCTTGGCCCTTCACGCTATGCCGTGAGCTATATGCGAGCCGTCGGGCATTGGAACCTCTGGCTGCTGAAAGTCATTGCAGGCACCACCTATGAAGTGCGCGGGCTCGAGAACGTGCCCGAAACAGCCTGCGTCGTCGCCTCCAAGCACCAGTCCATGTGGGAGACCGTGAGCCTCATCTCCATTGTGGATCACCCCGCACTCGTCCTGAAACAGGAGCTGCTGTGGGTCCCCATCTATGGTCTGTATGTGCGCAAGGCGCGGATGATTGCGATCCGCCGTTCAGAGGGCCCCAAGGCTCTCCGACAGATGCTCAAACAGGCACGCCAGGCCGCCGATGAAGGCCGTCATCTGATCATTTTCCCCGAGGGAACACGGGCAGCACCCGGCGAACGCAACCCCTATATGCCAGGCGTTGCCGGTCTCTACCGTCACCTCGACGTGCCCTGCGTGCCGGTTGCCCTCAACTCCGGGCTATTCTGGCCACGGCGCAAACTGTTGCGCAAACCCGGCAATATCATCATCGAGTTCCTGCCGCCGCTTCCTCCCGGCCTGTCGCGCAAAGACTTCATGGCCGAGCTGGAAACCCGCATTGAAAGCGCCACCGACAGACTTCTGGCAGAAGCCGGGTTCGACGCAAGCGCTCCGAAATAGAACATACAAAGAACATTTATTGACCGGAAAGACGTCCGACACTAGGATCACCTCCCTTGTGATCCATCCATCCGTTGAGACGCCGGTAACATGACCCTGCCCACAGACAGTTCTTCTTCACAGATCGCCTGGCCAGCTATTGCCGAGCAGATTTGGCAGATGAAATACCGGTTCACGGCCCCCGACGGCACGCCCATCGACACGTCTGTCGAGGCGACCTGGGACCGTATCGCCAGCGCCCTCGCCGCAGCTGAAGCACCCGTGCAACAGGCCAAGTGGACGGCTGAATTTAAAATCGCCCTGGAGAATTTTCGCTTTCTGCCTGCCGGACGCATTGTGGCGGGTGCTGGAACCGAACGCTCAGTGACGCTGTTCAATTGCTTCGTCATGGGAACAATCCCGGACGATATGGGCGGCATCTTCGAAGCCTTGAGAGAAGCCGCTCTCACCCTGCAACAGGGCGGCGGCATCGGCTATGACTTCTCAACCCTCCGCCCCAAAGGGGCTGCCGTCAAAGGCGTGGGGGCCGACGCTTCGGGTCCCTTGAGCTTCATGGATGTCTGGGATGCCATGTGCCGCACCATCATGTCGGCGGGCGCGCGCCGGGGTGCCATGATGGCGACCCTGGCCTGCAACCATCCCGACATTGAAGACTTTATTGAGGCAAAGCAGGAAGCCGGACGCCTCACCATGTTCAACCTGTCCGTCCTGGTCTCCGACGCCCTCATGGAGGCTGTCGAACAAGATGCCGACTGGCCGCTTGTCTTTGGAGACACCACATACAAGGTGCTGAAAGCCCGCACCCTGTGGGACAAGATCATGGGTGCAACCTTCGCCTATGCAGAGCCCGGTGTGATTTTCATCGACCGCATCAACAAGGCAAACAATCTCAGCTATTGCGAAACCATTCACGCCACCAACCCCTGTGGCGAACAACCTTTGCCGCCTTATGGTGCCTGCCTTCTGGGCTCGATCAATCTGGCGCGGCTTGTCAACGATCCTTTTGAGGCCAACGCACAAATAGACGAAGGCGAACTCACCAACCTTGTGCGCACGGCCGTACGAGCCATGGACAATGTGGTCGATATTTCCCGCTTCCCTCTCCCTCAGCAGGAAGAAGAAGCCAAAGCCAAACGCCGCATTGGCCTGGGTGTAACCGGCCTTGCCGACGCCTTGGCTCTGTGTGGGGAGCGCTATGGGTCGGACGCCAGCATCGCGCTGATCAACACCTGGATGCACACCATCCAGCGCGCGGCCTATCTCGCCTCAACCGAACTCGCGGCAGAGAAAGGCGCCTTCCCGCTGTTTGATGCGGAGGCTTTTCTGAGCGGCGAGAGCGTGAAAGCGCTTGATGAAGACATCCGCGATGCCATCGCAAAAAACGGCATCCGCAATGCGCTCCTCACCTCCATCGCACCAACCGGTACTATCTCTCTGTTTGCTGGCAATGTGTCGAGCGGGATCGAACCTATTTTCGCGCTCAGCTATTCCCGCAAAGTACTGATGCCTGATGGCACCCGGCGCGAAGAGAAAGTCGTCGATTACGCCGTTGCTCTGTACCGTGAAAAATTTGGCGCCACAGCCACACTGCCCGACCATTTTGTGACCACCCAGAATCTCACCCCCGAAGATCATTTGAAGGTTCAGGCCGCTGTCCAGAAATACATCGACAGTTCCATTTCCAAGACCATCAACTGTCCGCCCGACCAAAGCTTCGACGACTTCAAATCGGTCTACCGCGATGCCTATGACAGAGGCCTCAAAGGCTGCACCACCTATCGCCCCAATGAGGTGCGAGGCTCGGTTCTCGTGGCAGACACGGATGAGACCCAAACTGCCGAGACCACACAGACAGCCTTGCCATTGGAAGCGCCTAACTTGCGACACGACCCTGTGGAGCGGGACGGCGTGGTCTATATGTCCACACCGCTTGAGCGCAACACGGTGCTGCCGGGCTTTACCTACAAGCTGCAATGGCCTGAGAGCGATCACGCCATGTACATCACCATCAACGACATTGTGCAGGATGATCGCAGACGTCCCTTTGAGATTTTCATCAACTCCAAAAACATGGAGCACTACGCCTGGACCGTGGCGCTCACGCGGATGATTTCTGCCGTCTTCCGCCGGGGCGGCGATGTGACCTTTGTGGTTGAAGAACTCAAAGCCGTGTTTGATCCGCGCGGCGGCGCCTGGATTGAAGGCCGTTATGTGCCAAGCCTGCTTGCTGCCATCGGCGAAGTCATTGAACAACACATGATCGACATTGGCTTCATCTCCAAAAATCAGGACAGGCCTTTATCGGAAGCCTTGAAGATGGCTGCAGGCGATGACACCAGTCCCAGACAAGGCAGTTGTCCCCGTTGTGGCGACCGCTCCCTCATCCGGCAGGAAGGCTGCGACACCTGCACAGCTTGTGGCTACTCRCGCTGTGGWTAGAGCCAAGGTCGAGCAGACGGTGAACCGGGGCACCATCCATCATCTCGACCTGACGGTCACAGACCCGTTTACCTCCGCCGCGTTTTACGAATGCGTACTCGGTCACATGGGCTATCGCCGTGYGCGGGACTATGACGACGGCATCGATTTTGACAACACCAGCACCGGAAATGCYTTCACCTCAATAGGTCTGGTSCGCGCCCGCAATCGCGTGCCCCATGATCGGTTKACCSCGGGTCTCCAYCATGTCGCCTGGACCGCCAGCAGCCGGGAAGATGTGGACACGCTGCATCAGCGTCTCYTGACATTTGGCGCGGTAATTCTCRATGCCCCCRCCGACTATCCTGATTATGGCGAGGGCTACTACGCCGTCTTCTTCGCCGAYCCAGATGGCCTCAAACTYGAATTTGTCTATCAACCAACCGGCAGCCCATGACCCAGCAGCCTAAAACAYTGAAACTCTCCAATGAAGAAGCCCGYTGCCTGCTRCTCAACCGACAGGGGTTGGGGCAGTCGCCCCAAGGCCCCTTCGACGCGGATAGTTTGCAGGCCCTGATCCACCAGCTTGGATATGTGCAGCTCGACAGCATCAACACGGTTGAGCGCGCCCACCACATGATCCTGCACTCCCGCGCCGACGGCTATACCCATGCCCATCTCAAAGAATTGCACGAGAGCCGCAAAACCCTCTTTGAACATTGGACACACGATGCCTGCCTAATCCCCTCGGAATTTTATCCCCACTGGCGACACCGGTTTCAGGCTGCCAAACGCAATGCCAAGAACCCCCGGTGGGAACAACGTCTGGGCCCAGAGGGCGCAAAGACCATATCCGCTGTGCGCAAGCGGATAAAAAAAGAAGGCGCCTTGATGTCGCGTGACTTCGCAGACAAGGGGAAAGGCTCCTGGTGGGGGTGGGGTCCTTCGAAAACTGCGCTGGAATATCTCTGGCGCACCGGGGAGCTTGCCGTCGCACGACGGCAGGGTTTTCAGAAAGTCTATGACCTGACGGAACGCACCATTCACGCTGCAGACCGCTCCCCTAAACCGACACTCACCGAGACAATTGACTGGAAGTGCCGGGAGGCCCTGAAACGGCTAGGCACCGGAAGCCCCCGCGAAATTGCGGCCTACTGGCAAAGCGTGTCGGTGAAACAGGCGGGGGATTGGGTGAAGGCTCATCTGGGCAGTGATCTCATTGAAACCATGAGTGAAATGGCAGATGGGGAAATGAAAGCAGGCGTCGCGCTTGCAACCCTCCCGGGTGAACTAGCCAGCCTCACGGCACCCCCTACCCGCCTGCGGTTCCTAAGCCCTTTCGATCCGGTGTTGCGCGACCGCCAGCGGGCTCTTCGTCTATTTGGATTTGACTACCGCATCGAAATCTATGTGCCCGAAGCCAAACGTCAGTATGGGTATTACGTGCTGCCCATCCTGGAAGGTACAAAGTTCACCGGCCGCGCAGATCTGAAAGTTCACCGCAAAGAAGGCCGCCTTGAAATGAAAGGCCTGTGGCTGGAGCCCGGCATAAAGCCCGGCACAGGCCGCAAAACCGCCATCAAACAGGCTCTCACACGACTGGCAAAATTCACAGGCGCTACGAGTGTGGATGCAGACGCTGCTCTACGGCGCGCCAAAGCGAGCCCAGCCCGTGGTCGCTAATTCCCATCTCTTTCATGTGCACAACGGTGCTTTCCAGATAGTCCGGGTTCTTTCCCGACTGTCCGACACTGCGCGCAATCAGGTCCACCTGTTTTTCAAACGACAGCTTGTGCGCATATTGTTCGTGGTCACGGTCAACAATGAAACACAAGGCCTCAATTTTGGTTTTGGGGCCTTCGATCAATTGCAGCGGGCGCATCACATCCAGATAAACGCTCGTCACCTGCTCGCGCTCACTCAAATAAGCGCGCGTTTCCTCCGCGTCTGCCTCCGCGACATGGAAGGCAAAACCGCGACAGGCGCCGCCCCGATCAAGGCCAAAAACAAGTCCGGGGTTTTCAGGGGTGCCGCGATGAACATAGCTGTAAACACAAAACGCACGGTGATAGCCGTAAAGTCTGGCGGCATACCGCGCCTTGAAACGAAACCCCGGGCGCCACATCAAAGAGCCGTACCCAAATACCCATAAATCCGGCATGATGTCGCCACGTTTACTTAATATTTCTAGTTCAACACTTGCCCAACCTAACAGGTCTCCTCCCCTTTCCCCAGTGATCGAGAATTTTTGTCCCTATGAGCCGACTACCGCAAAAACTGAAATCCATTCGCTGGCCATTGGTCCTTCCCTTTCTGGTATTGGCCCTCTTGGCCGCTGCCTACGGGGTGTGGTGGACAAGTCTTGCCGCCCGTATCGAGACCACCCTTGTGGACTGGCAGACAGAGCAGGCGGCACAAGGCATTGACGTCGCCTGGACGGATTTAGGAGCAGGCGGCTTTCCTTACCGCTTGGAGATCCACCTCACCGACCCCTCAATCGGGACCAGCGGCCCGGACGGATGGTCATGGGCAGCCGACCACATGACCGGGCAGCTCCTGCCCTACAATCTCGACCATGTAATCATTGATGTGCCCGGCAAACAGACCGTTCGCTACGCCACCATCAACAATGGTGCCTCGGAACACTTTGTCTTGCACCTAAATTCAGAAAGCTTCTGGGCGAGCTTCGTTGACGAAGGCGGCGACGAACAACGCTTCGCCCTCGATATGGGAAATTTGGTTGCCAACCGGGAACGCGCCACGGGGGGGTCGATACCTCAATTGGCCGGCAGTGCCGCTGCCACGAGATTGCAGTTCCACGCCCGCCCGACCGCTGGCGCTAATGGCACCGCCTTTGATGCTGCCCTGCGGGGCGAAGATTTGAGCTGGACGGGATTTGGCGAGACACCCTGGCCCGGTGCCACCATCGCCCGATTAGACGTGCAGGCACGCCTGTCCAATCTCCCTGAAAACCTCTCCCGCGCCCTCCCAGTCCTTTTGCCGGACGCTGCCGCCAACGGCACGACCCTCGCCATCTCCGAGTTCACCCTGCACTGGGGGGCCATCGACATGACCGGCCATGGGGAAGTCACCCTGGATGATCGGGGCCGACCAGAAGGTCGCTTCCGCACCAGCGTCGGCAATCTGGACGGGCTCATAGCAGCCCTGGTTGAGGCAGATATCGTGTCACAGCGAAGTGCCGGCCTGGCCTTTGCTGGCATCACCGCCCTCTCAAGCCTGCAAGGAGCAGACCCCGGCAGGGTCAACCTGCCTGTGGCGATGAAAGAAGGTGTGTTGTTTCTAGGGCCCATCGCCGTCGCCCGGCTCGACCCCGTATATTAGGCGCGCTAGGCGTCGCCCTCTTCATCAGGCGTCTCACTAGCATTGGCAAGATCGCGCCCGAAATTGGGGGCCGCACTGTCCTGCCCCGCATCAATGATCGACCGTCTTATGTCGCGGGTCCGGGTGAACAGCTTGAACAATGCATCTCCATCACCCCAACGCACCGCCCGCTGCATCGCTGCCAGATCTTCTGAAAAGCGACCGAACATTTCCAAAATCGCATCCCGGTTGTTCAGGCACACGTCCCGCCACATGGTCGGGTCAGAAGCCGCCAGCCGTGTGGAATCACGAAACCCCCCAGCCGAGTACTTGATGACTTCAGATTTGGTCACTGTTTCCAGGTCATCCGCCGTACCCACAATGTTGTAAGCGATGAGATGCGGCAGATGGCTGGTGATCGCCAACACCAGGTCATGGTGCTTGGCATCCATGATGTCGACTTTGGAGCCACAGGCTTCCCAGAACTTCGTCAGCTTGTCGACAGCTCCGGCGTCCGTGCCCGGAACCGGCGTCAGGATGCACCAGCGCCCATCAAACAGTTCGGCAAAGCCCGCATCAGGCCCGCTCTTCTCAGTTCCCGAAATCGGATGGCCGGGGATAAAATGAACACCCTTCGGCACAAGCGGGGCAACATCGCGCACCARMGARCCYTTCACCGAKCCCACATCCGTGAGGATCGCWCCTTGCGCAAGATCRCCTTGAATTTCAGCYGCAACAGCGCCCASCACSCCRACMGGCGTACACAGGATRACAAGGTCAGCCCCGGCCACMGCTTTTGAGGCCGTCTCTTCCGCCCGGTCGATAAAGCCAAGCTCCAGCGCYCGCGCACGGGTTTCCTCAGAGCGYGCATAGCCRACRATCTCACCGGCMARTCCACCRCGTCGCATCGCATGGGCAAGAGATGAGCCGATCAGTCCCAGACCAACCAGCGCCACGCGCTCAAAATGAGGTTTGTTTTCCGYACTCATGATCCGGTTCCCATAAAATCTKTCAGCGCCTCRACCACCAGCCGGTTCGCTTCTTCTGTCCCCACGCTCAGACGTAAAAARTCYGGCATGCCATAAGAGCTGATCTGRCGCAAAATAAGMCCCCGCCGCACCAGGAAGGCATCTGCATCACTCGCDCGCTTGCCCGCCACATCGGGRAAGCGAATGGCCAGGAAGTTYGCCGCSGCTGGCAACACTTCAAGRCCCARCGCCGACAGTTYKTSKSTCAGCCARGCRCTCCAGGTCTCATTATRYTCYGCWGCCCGGTCCACATGTGCCTGATCCTCTATCGCCGCAACRCCYGCSGCAAGYGCTGGCCCGTTCACATTGAAGGGYCCACGGATACGGTTCAGCGCATCGGCCACATCTTCRGGGCAATAGGCCCAGCCAAGACGCAASGARGCCAGCCCATAAATTTTCGAGAAGGTGCGTGTCATCACCACRTTGTCGTGGGTSGCRACCATCTCRATACCGGCCTCATAATCATTGCGYCGAACATATTCCGCATAGGCMGCATCCAGCACCAGTAATAYGTCATCGCGCAGGCCRGCYCGAAGCCGCCGCACCTCTTCAGCYGGYAGATAGGTCCCGGTAGGATTATTGGGATTKGCGATGAAGACAACACGCGTCGCCGCCGTCTGTGCCGCCAAAATCGCATCAACATTTGTYGTGAAATCAGTCTCGCGYACCTGAACGATCTTCGCCCCGGCCGCTTGCGTGACAATCGGGTAAACCAAAAAMCCATGCTCRCACGCAATCGCCTCATCMCCCGGRCCCAGATAGACCTGRGCCAGCAGGTGCAGCAGTTCGTCAGACCCCGCGCCACARACAATGCGCGACACGTTAAGCCCGTAGCGTTTCGCAATCGCTTCRCGCAACACCAGAGCAGARCCTTCCGGRTAACGCTCAAGCGTCTGCGCCGCGCCYTGAAAAGCCTCGAGCGCCTGTGGGCTCGGGCCCAACGGTGTYTCATTGGCCGACAGTTTGAAGACGCGCKCGACCCCCTCAACGCTCTCACGCCCCCCCACGTAAGGAGCGATATCSAGAATGCCCGGCTGCGGCTTAAGGCTTGTCATCGTTCSTATCCCTGAAAACATCCATTTGCGGTATATTTGCCGCGCGGCTATTCATAGGGATCACAACCGTTAAAATCAAAGAAAACGTTGACATTCAGGGGCTTGCCCCCCTAGCTAATCAGCCTTTTCAGGCAYATATGGTGCCAGAACCACTCCCGTAACACTTCCCCNGCAAGGCGCCAGAAGGCCACGACGTGCTTAACACGAAACTTGAAACRATCACCTTCGCCAGCGACCGCCCGCTTYCSCTCGACTGCGGCRTCGARCTCAGCCCCTTCACGCTGGCCTACAATACCTACGGCACSCTCAATGCCGACAAAWCMAATGCTGTCCTSGTATGCCAYGCCCTGTCCCTKGATCAGCACGCGGCAARCACCCATCCRGCMACCGGCAAGGATGGCTGGTGGCCGCTGATGATCGGYCCGGGCTGCCCCATCGACGCCGACCGGTTCTTTGTGATCTGTCCCAATGTCATTGGCGGCTGTCAGGGAAGCHCCGGCCCCGCTTCTCAAAACCCAAAAACCGGCAAACCCTACGGCCTCGATTTTCCTGTCATCACCATCGCCGACATGGTCCGCTCCCAGGCAATGTTGTTGGATGAGCTGGGTATTGAGAGCCTGTTCTGTGTCGCCGGTGGCTCCATGGGCGGGATGCAGGCATTGCAGTGGGCAAGCGCCTATCCTGAGCGCGTTTTTTGCGCCATCCCCATCGCCACCGCCGCGCGCCATTCTGCCCAGAACATCGCCTTTCACGAGGTCGGTCGCCAAGCCATTCAGGCTGACCCGGACTGGCACGGGGGCGCCTATTACGACCATGATACGCGGCCCCAAAAGGGGCTCGCGGTCGCCCGCATGGCTGCCCACATCACCTACATGTCCGAAAGTTCCTTGTTCCAGAAGTTCGACCGGAACCTGCAGGACCGCGACGAGATCACCTATGGTTTTGGACCGGACTTCCAGATCGAGAGTTATCTGCGCCATCAAGGCAACAGCTTTGTGGATCGGTTCGACGCCAATTCCTATCTCTACATCACCCGGGCGATGGACTATTTTGATCTGGCGGCGGATCATGACGGCTCTCTGCCGCGCGCCTTCCGGGACACAAAAACACGCTTCTGCATTGTCTCCTTTAGCAGCGATTGGCACTACCCAACCGCCTACAACAAGCAGATCGTGCATGCCTTGAACGCTGTGGCGGCCAATGTGAGTTTTGTCGACATTCAGTCTGACAAAGGACATGACGCCTTTCTGCTCGACGAACCGGAAATGTTTGCCACCCTGAGCGGCTTCATCAATTCTGCGGCCGCCCAACGGGGCCTAGGAGGAGCGGGCACATGATCTCTTATGTGGACGGCGACAATCGCCGTGACCTCACTCTCATTGCCGACCTCGTTATACCCGGGTCACGAGTGCTGGATGTCGGCTGCGGCAACGGCGAACTGCTGGAAATTCTGACGACCAAACGAAACGTCGACGGTCGCGGCGTTGAAATTTCGCAAGACGGTGTGAACGCCTGCGTCACACGCGGGCTCTCTGTGATCCAGGGCGACGCCGACACTGACTTGAATGATTATCCCGATGACGCTTTTGACTATGTGATTTTGAGCAAGACCATCCAGGCCACCCGCAACCCGGGCGCTGTGATGCGCGAAATGCATCGCATAGGGCGACATCTCATTGTCTCTTTCCCCAACTTCGGGTACTGGCGCATCCGGCTCCAGCTCTTGATCGGGGGGCGCATGCCTGTCACCCCCACCCTGTCTGATCAGTGGTACAACACGCCCAACATCCACTTATGTACGGTCAGAGACTTTGTCGAATTGTGTGAGGAACTGGACCTTGCCATTGTTGATGCTCTCATGCTCTCAAACGGCACGGTCCGACACGCGCGAAATCCTGGCTGGTGGCGCAATCTGCTGGCCCAGGAAGCTGTCTTTGTCTTGAAGAGGCGCTAAACGCCAATCTGTTCAGGCACCAATCGCGTCCGCGTCACGCTCGCCGGTCCGGATTCGCAACGCCTGCTGCAATTCCATGACGAAGACTTTCCCGTCCCCGATTTTGCCGGTTGAGGCCGCCTTGCTGATGGTCTCAACAACCTTGTCGGCCACGCTGTCTTCAACAGCAATTTCAAACCGCACCTTGGGAACCAGTGTCACCTGGTACTCAGCACCGCGATAAATTTCAGTCTGTCCTTTTTGGCGACCATGGCCTTTGACTTCACTGACCGTCAGACCAGACACGCCGATCTCCGCCAGAGCATCCATCACCGTTTCCGTCACCGCTGGTTTGACGATCGCTACAATCATTTTCATTTTTTTGGGCCCTTGTTGATGGGATGAGGAAGGACAGAGGGGTCCATGGTGGCGGATTGCATCTGCCCTGTCACGCCTTGCCTTGAAACAATTTGCGCCGGAGCGACAAGGCGACGCCGCACACCCCCCTTAATGCTAATGGGCGTTGTCGAATAAATTTCCTTAGCGGCCTCGACCATAATGACCCCCGCAAACCGCCGACCCGCCATGTGCCCGAACCTCTCCCACGCCACAGCCGATTTGAGAAAAGGTTTCGCACCAAAGGGCGGCATGAAAAGGCAGCTCCGCCACAGTGTCGGCGTGAACATCGCTCCTCTGAGCAGATCTCGCAGTTGCGTGCGGGTAAAAGGTCGACCATGTCCAAAAGGCGTTGTCTCGCGCCTGGCCCAAAAACCCCGCCTGTTGGGGGCCACAATCAGCACCCGTCCGCCAGGCGCAAGCACCCGCCAGACTTGTCGCAAAAGTTCCCTCAACGCTTCACTGCTCTCCACAGAATGGATCAGCACGATCCGGTCGATGCTCTCGTCGGACAAGGGTAAATGGTCTTCCTGGACCAGGGTGGTCAGATTGAGATCCTCCACTGGCCACCGGTCCACCCCCTGCTGCGCAGGCATCAGGCCAAGGACCCGGGTCGCCTCGCCCACAAAAGGCTGAAGGTAGGGGGTGGCATATCCAAAACCTGCTACCGTCATTCCGGTGACGTTGGGCCACACACCACGTATCTGGTGCCCGATCAGACGCCGGGCAACCCGGCCAAGGGGGCGGGCATAAAACCCTCTAAGATCAACAACATCTGGATACATAGGTCCAAATCTACCCGATTCTGCGAAAAATCACCCAAAGATAGGCGAGAGACAGCCAAACAATCACCACCAACGGTTCAAATTCCGCTCAATCAGCGTTATTCTGGTCTCACCCACCATCAAAGCTCTTTGGAGAGCCAATGTCCAAACTAGAAATCCACCAAATCCCCTGCCTGAACGACAATTACGGGTACCTGATCCACGACCCCGAAGCCGATATGACCGCGGCTATCGACACGCCCGATACGGCACCGATTGAGACCGCCCTTCGCTCCCACGGCTGGCAGCTCACCCACATTCTAAATACCCATCACCATGGCGACCACACAGGGGGCAATCTGGCTCTTCAAGAAAGAACCGGCTGCACCATCATTGGTCCACGCGACGAAGCGGACAAAATTCCGGGCATTGATCGTGAAGTTGGGGATGGAGACACTTTTCTGTTTGGCACCCATGAAGTGCGCGTGCTGGGTGTACCCGGCCACACACTCGGCCACATCGCTTATTATTTTGAAGATGCCGAAGTCGCCTTTGTCGGCGACGCCTTGTTTGCTTTGGGCTGTGGACGGGTTTTCGAAGGAACACCAGATCAAATGTGGGGGTCACTGGAAAAGCTGATGCAGCTGCCCGACAACACCAAGGTCTATTGCGCCCACGAATATACGCAAGCCAACGCCAAATTCGCGATTACCGTTGAACCAGGCAATGCCGATCTCAGCGCCCGCGTTAAAGAGATCGACGCCCTGCGCGCACGCGGTGAACCCACAGTGCCCACAACCATCGGCCTTGAGCGACGCACCAATCCCTTTGTCCGTCCGATGAGTGAAGAAATTCAAAGCATTGTCGGTCTGGTGGGTGCTACCCCTGCGGCCGTCTTCACGGAAGTGCGCCTTCGCAAAGATAGTTTTTAGTCGGGCAGACGGAGCAGTACATGCGTACCATTGATACTGAGACATTGGACCCGCAAACGGTGATCAAGGCACTCGGCCTCCAACCACATCCGGAAGGAGGCCATTACCGGGAAACCTTTCGCGACGACGTACTCGCCCCTGACGGCACGCCCAACACCCGTGCGCCCTCGACCGCGATCTACTACCTCCTAAAAGAAGGCGAGCGCTCCCATTGGCACCGGGTCGATGCCGCCGAGGTCTGGCATTGGTATGCGGGTAGTCCGTTGCAACTTTCTCTTGCCCAGAGCGATGAGGATAAACCGCACCATCTGTTGCTTGGGTCTGACATTGTGAACGGCGAGCGCCCGCAAGCAGTGGTTCCGGCCCACGCATGGCAGGCAGCGAAGAGCAAAGGAGCCTGGACCCTGGTCGGCTGTACCGTCGCCCCGGGTTTTGAGTTTCAACATTTCGAGCTTGCAAGCCCCGGTTGGCAGCCGGGCGGACAGTAGGGTCTATGGGAAACGAAACAGGCATCGCTAACGTGCGAGAGGCTAGGCACCAGATAACTTCTGCAGCCATGCTCCTTGGCGCCTGTTTGATGGTCTCTCCCACCATTGCAGCGCCTCACGCCGTTCCTCAAACAGCTCCACAGATCACAACGGCCACTGCCCCCTGCGCAAATCCCGCCTGGGCAAGCCGGACCGTCATTGTGCCCGCCAATGTGCAAAATTATGGGACCATGCAATACCAGCAGACCGTGGCGCTGGCAGACAAGGAAGTGGTCCTGACCTTTGACGATGGTCCCAATGTCGACACCACACTCAGCATTCTCGATACCCTGGACGACTATTGCGTGAAGGCGACTTTCTTCTTCACCGGGTTACGGGCGGACCGCTACCCCGAACTGGTGCGCGAAGCAGCCCTGCGCGGCCACACCATTGCCTCTCACACCTATTCCCATCCCAACAATCTGCGTCGCATAGGGTGGAACAGCGCCGTCCGACAGATCCGGCGCGGCATTTCCTCCGTACAGGCCGCCCTTGATGGTGATCCCGCAACAAGCGATATGAGCGTTGCCCCCTTCTTCCGGTTTCCCGGCTTGAACCATAGTCGCGGGTTGCGCGGGTGGCTCGCCTCACAAAACATCTCGACATTCTCATGTGACATTGGCAGCGACGACTGGCGCCGCATTTCATCAAGGTCCGTCATCTACCGGGCCTTGCGAAACATTCGCTCAAAGCGCGGCGGCATCATTATTTTCCACGACACCAAGACCCGCACCGCAACAGCGCTGCCAGCAATCCTTGAACAATTGCAGGCGGAGGGATACCACATCGCCCACATGGTGCCGGAAGTGACGAACCAGGCAGTCATCGCCGGAAACCCAACCCTTGCGCCCCAATCCGGCCTTTCGGTACATTGACCCCATGAGCAAAAAACCGCCCATCCCAACAACCCGCCGCAGCCTCCTCAAGATCGGGGCCCTGGCCACCACGGCACTCGTCACTCCGGCGATCGTGCAGGCAGCAGCGCCTTACAAGCGCACCCTGCGCATGCACAACCTGAATTCAGGGGAACGTCTCACCATCACCTACTGGGCCGATGGCGAATATCAGAGCGCAACCTTCAGCGCCATCAACTGGTTCATGCGGGACCTGCGCAACCATCAAACCATCCAGATGAGCACAGATCTGCTGGACCTCATGTGGGACATTGATCAGCTGACGCCGTCAAACGCGCCGCTCTACACCATGTCCGGTTATCGTTCACCGGAAACCAATGCCAAGCTGGCGGCACGTTCCGAAGGGGTCGCCGAAAACAGCTTTCACATGCAAGGCATGGCCATGGACCTCACCCAGAATTTCAATAATCCGGGCGAATTGTTCTATGTGGCAAAGGCGTTGGGACGCGGCGGTGCTGGATTTTATCCAACCCGCCGCCCCTTTGTACATATCGATGTCGGCCCACCCGCCACCTGGGTCTATCCAGAGCCCGGCCGTGGCGATGATCCCACCAGCTAGAACTACACCAGCCTAACCGGTGATGTACTGAGCCCCATTGGCTGTAAGCGTGGCACCAGTGATAAAGCCCGATTTGTCATCCGCCAGAAACGACACGCAATGTGCAATTTCATCCGCTTCGCCAAGGCGTCCGACAGGAATGCTGGCGACAATGCCTTTCAGCACTTCTTCCGGCACGCCTTGCAGCATCTCTGTGTTGATGTAGCCGGGTGCAATGCAATTGACGGTGATGCCCTTGCGCGCTGTTTCCTGCGCCAGGGCTTTTGTGAAACCGATCATGCCTGATTTGGCAGCTGAATAATTGGTCTGCCCCATCTGGCCTTTCTGACCATTGATCGACGTGATGTTGATGATCCGTCCAAAGCCGCGTTCCCGCATGCCCTCAATCACCTGTCGGGACATATTGAAAACAGAGTCCAGATCAACACTCATCACTTCGCGCCATGTCGCCACATCCATCTTGTGGAGCATTTTATCTCGCGTAATCCCGGCATTGTTCACAAGCACATCCACAGGGCCAAGCTCCGCTGCCACAGCGACGACACCAGCAACACACGCATCAAAATCGCCAACATTCCACTTGAAAACCGAGATACCTGTCTCCGCTTTGAACGCCGTTGCAGCCTCATCATTGCCGGCGTAATTGGCTGCAACGCTGTAACCAGCCTCTTTCAGTCCAATTGAAATTGCAGCGCCGATGCCGCGCGTTCCACCTGTCACAATTGCAATGCGTGTCATTTTCTCTAATTACCTTCTCTCAAAATTCAATCGCGTGGCTTGCGATAAGTCAGTCGCGTTCAACACACATGGCAATGCCCATGCCCCCGCCAATACATAAAGTGGCAAGACCCTTCTTGGCATCGCGTTTCTGCATCTCATGTAACAGTGTCACAAGCACCCGCGCACCAGACGCACCGATCGGATGGCCGATGGCAATCGCCCCACCATTCACATTGACCTTCTCCGTGTCCCATCCCAGTTCCTGATTGACTGCCAGGGCCTGCGCCGCAAACGCCTCATTGGCCTCAACAAGATCGAGATCGCTGGGCGCCCACCCGGCTTTCTCTAATGCTTTACGGGCAGCAGGGATCGGCCCTGAACCCATGATGGAAGGCTCCACGCCAGCCTGCGCCCACGAAACAATCCGCGCAAGAATAGGATGATTTCCCTCTGCAGCCTGATCGGCCCGCATCAAAACGAGTGCCGCCGCCCCATCATTGATGCCACTGGCATTGCCCGCTGTGACCGATCCGTCTTTGGCAAAAGCAGCTCGCAACCCCGAAAGCGCATCAATCGTCACCCCATGGCGGATAAACTCATCATCTTCAACAATGGTTTCGCCTTTGCGGGTTTTGATTGTCACCGGAACAATTTCGTCTTTGAACCGGCCTGATGTCTGCGCGGCCTCAGCTTTGTTCTGTGAGGCCACCGCGAAAGCATCTTGAGCTTCGCGGCTGATCTGCCACTTGGCGGCGACGTTCTCCGCCGTCTGTCCCATGTGATAGCCATAAAACGCATCCCAAAGGCCGTCGATGAGCATCGTGTCGACCATCTCGAGCGCACCCATTTTGGTGCCACTGCGCATGTAGGCCGCGTGAGGCGCGCGGCTCATGCTTTCCTGACCACCGGCGACAACAATTTCCGCATCACCAGTCGCAATGGCCTGAAAACCAAGCGCCACGGCACGCAAGCCCGAACCGCAAAGCTGATTGATCCCCCAGGCGGGCACCTCAACCGGGAGCCCCGCTTTCATGGCGGCCTGTCGTGCGGGGTTCTGCCCTTCACCCGCCTGCAATATCTGCCCCATAATCGCCTCTGAGACGGTGTCCGGCGCAACCCCTGCCCGTTCCAACGCGGCAGCAATAACCAGAGCCCCCAGCTCGTGGGCACTCAAAGAGGACAGCGCGCCATTGAACGCTCCCACCGGGGTGCGCGCGGCACCAACGATAACCACATCCGATTTCTGGTCTGCCATTAACCTGTCCCTTCCCTTGTTTTGCGAGAGTGCATTTTGTTGCAGCGCAACAATGTCCTAGTCAGCGCCGTGTGTAAACGATCCTCGGAAACAGTAATCCTGTTCACTATTGTGCAACTTACGTAGTGCGGCGCACCAATTTACTTGCGCATAGCGACACCAGCGCGCCAGAATGGTGCAAATCAGGGGCGACCCCCTGCTAGACAGAACGAGGCGAGAATTGGCGAAGAAAAAACTAGCCACCGGTGACACGGTGACAATCAAGAAATATGCAAATCGCCGTCTCTATAACACTGCGACAAGTTCCTACGTGACGCTTGAGGACCTCGCCAAGATGGTCCGCGAGGGACAGGATTTTTTGGTATTTGACGCCAAGTCGTCTGAAGATCTAACCCGGTCCGTGCTTACACAAATCATATTCGAGCAGGAGCAAAAGGGCCAGAACTTGCTGCCCATCCCGTTCCTGCGCCAACTCATCTCCTTCTACGGCGACAGCCTGCAAGGGTTGGTCCCCTCGTATCTCGAAATGAGCATGGACAGCTTCATCCGAGAGCGTTCAAAATTGTTGGACAAAGTGACATCGGCCTTTGGTGGCAAGGAGCGATTTGATCAGTTTGAAGACCAAATCCGACGCAACATTTCGATGTTTGAAGAAGCGTTACGAATATTTTCGCCCTTTGTCGCACGAGACGACGCCAAACGAGGCGCGCAATCGCTTGGTACAGACGGCAGCCCATCGAATGGGGGAGATGATCTTGAATCTGTGAAAGAACAACTGCGCGAAATTCAAAAAGAACTGGCGAAACTATCGGGCAAGAAAAGCAAAGACTAAGCCGCGCCGCGATCCGACCGGCCACCACTTCGCGTGTCTTCTTTGTTCTCCTGTTTTTCTCCCTCACGCCATGGCGGCGTAAGGACAGGAACGCCCAAGTGGAAACCCTGGAAGTACTCGACCCCAAGCTCGCGGAGAAAAGCTACTTCTTCTTCACAGCTCACACACTCAGCAACGATCGGCAGACCAAAATTGCGTGCCAGATCCACAAAAGTACGCAGGAACATCTGATTGTCAGGCTTGCCCATAAGGCCTTCGACAAAGGTGCCGTCGATTTTGACCATATCAACTTCAAGGCGCTTCAGGTTGCGGAAGGATGTGTAGCCCGCACCAAAATCATCAATAGCAATTTTCGCCCCTTGGCCGCGGACGGTAGCCACGAACGCCTGGCTCTCACTGATCTCTTCAATGGCAACGGTTTCTGTAATTTCTACAACCAGTCGCTCAGTTGCCGACGGGTGCGCCCGTGAGAGTGCTAGAAACATATCCAGCCAAACCTGGTCGGTGATCGTGTAGCCCGACACATTAATTGCAATTTGCGGGTCGCTCTCGTGCAACAATTCTTCGAATGCCATCTCTAGCACCCGGTGATCGATCAAACGAATGAGCCCAAGTTTTTCTGCGATGGGAATAAACCGTCCCGCCGCAACAATGGCCCCATCCTTCTGCTTAAGTCGCAACAGGGCTTCGTGAAGAACGGGCTCAAGTGTCTGTGCCGCCACAAGCGGTTGATAGGCAAGCGTCAAACGTCGCTCGTTCAAGGCAGCGACCAGCTCATCAGCAAGTTTTAAATTGCTTCGGCGACGCTGATCTTTCTCTGGTGACTGCTGAAAAGCAACATAGGAGGCCCGACGCGAGTGCTTTGCCTCAGTCAGCGCCTCTTCAGCGCGCATCATCGCAACCTGCGCCGTGTCTGCACAGGTCGGGATAGAGACACATCCAATCGACACCGTGGTGGCAACCGGCCCTGCATCAATTTCAATGACCATATCGCACACAGCGCTCAGCAAACGCTCCGCCGATGAACACATCTGAGCTTCGTTGCAGTTGCTGAGGATAATGCCAAATTTGTTGCCGGAGCTACGTCCGATAACATCGGTCGTACGCAACTCACCCAGCAGCCTTTTGCCAACTTCGACAATAACCTTGTCCGCAACATCAAACCCGTATGACTCATTGATGATTGCGAGATTGTCGATTGCCACAACAAGATACGCACCCTGCAATCCAGAGCGACGCACTTCCACGATTTTGTCGTTGAGCGCATCTTTAAGCTGTTGCCGATTGAGATGTCCTGTGAGCTCGTCATAGGTCGCAAGATAGGTCAGCTCTTCTTCGCGGCGACGGCGATGGGTAACAACCCGCACCAGTCCGATAGCGCGATGGGGGCGTCCTTCGGCATCTCCGAACCAGCGACCCCGGTCCTCAACCCAGTGCTCCTCACCATCATCATCTTGTATGATGTATTCAATCTGATAGCTGACGCCCTTGCCATTGTCCCTCAGGCCGCTGGAAACAATGGCTTCGTAGCGACTTGTCCCTTTTCGGGACACCAGACGCGACGCAAAGGCTCTGCCAGTGGAAATGTCATCGGCTGAAGCGATCCCCAGGATCGACAGGGCGTTATCGGCCCAAATCAATCGGTCCTCGCCGACTACCCATTCGTAAAATGCATCACCGGCCTCTGCAATCGCTTCAAGACCCAATGAATTGAGCGGTGTGAGCTCACCCGAAGCAACGGGAGCCTGCTCGTCGGAAGACGTCAGATCAGAATCGGTCTGATCAGAAGATGCTGAAGAAGCATCTCCCTTTTCCCCACGCCATGTACGCCGATCACGTAACACCACTACCACTCCCGAAAAGAACCACCCAACACAAGCCCAAAGCCGGTAAACGCCTTTTTGCCTGTGGGTGCGATTGTGTGATCTTCGCCTTAAGAAAAGGCCAAAGAACATTGACAAAATAATCCTAAAATTCGTGGTTAAAAGGCGCGATTTTGTGCCATTGCGGGGCAATCAGAGTGGCCGGATTTTTGCTTCTATACACCCATGACCCGCATTGTTCGCATATCGCCAAGTGTTTTCCCCAAGAGGCCCGTTCGATCAAGAGCTGATCAACGCGCAGAGGGAAAGCCTGCGTCAACACAACTCCAGGTTATTGATCCAGCATATCAAGCAACAGGCCGCCGGCACATAAGCGCCCGTCAGGGTCCCAACACTGAGTTTCTCGCACAATATGTCGACCAACACTGGCCGTGGCCGCGCGACCCCGAAGCACGGGTACGTGCCCGCGGTGCAGCCGCAAGCGCCTACGATGCAGCCGCCGACACTCAGCTAGGGGAACATCGCGGCCAGCGTCTCAACCGCGCAATTTAGTAGCCAATAGCCGCGCCGTCTTTTCGGGGATCTGATCCGCCAACCAACCCACCTTGCGCCCGATCAATGTAAATCGCCTGTGCCCCCCCCAAAGGAAGCAAAGCGTTTTGCATCACGTGCCCCCGCGCCTCAAGGCCGGAACGCACTTCAGCACTGATGCCTTTTTCAACTTCGATACCGGCAGCCCCCGGAAAAGCGCGCGGGCTATCAAGTGCCTCTTGCACATCCATCCCGAAATCAATCCAATTGGTCATCACGTGCACATGGCCAACCGGTTGATACGCGCCCCCCATGACCCCAAAGGGCATCGTCGCATAACCATTCTCCACCACCATGCCGGGAATGATTGTGTGCATCGGCCGCTTGCCTCCTTCAAGACAATTGGGATGACCATCGTTCAGCACAAAACCGGCGCCGCGATTTTGCAACATCACCGCACTTTTGGGTCCCGCTATCCCAGAGCCAAACCCCTTGTAGGTGGAATTGATGAAGGACACCGCGTTGCGATCCTTATCCACGACGCTCAGGTAGATCGTATCCCGGTCGAGCGGATCCCGGTTGGCCGCAAGCCCTTCCACAACACCGTCCAAACGGATACGTCCCGCAAGCGCCACGGCCATCTTGTCGCTTAAAAGGTCATCAACCGGCACATCACTAAAAGCCGGATCGGCAACATGTTTGTCCCGAAGGTCATAGGCCAGCCGACAGGCTTCCATTTCCAGATGAAAGCGCTCTGCACCGTGTGGATCCAGTTTCCCCAGATCAAAATGCCCCAGAATATTAAGCGCAATCTGAGCCGTGATCCCTTGGCCGTTGGGCGGAATTTCAAGAATTTCTTTGTCGCGATACGTCACCCGTATCGGCGTCACATAATCGGACCTGGTCTCCGCAAAATCATCCAACGTATGAACACCGCCCAGACTATTCAGCTTGCTCACCAGGTCTTCAGCCACCGAGCCTTCATAAAACCCGGCCCGTCCTTTTTCAGCAAGCAGCCGCAAAGTTGCAGCCAGTCCCGGCAAGCGCGCAACCTGCCCGACCTCCGGTCCCTTGCCATCGACGAGATAATGACCTGGCGCATCCGCATCATTTTTCAAATGGTCGGCAAGAAAACGCCACTCAAGCGAAATCCGCGACGACACGGCAAAACCCTCTTCCGCAAAGCGAATGGCAGGGGCAAGCAATTCCGCAAAACTCATCGTGCCATGATCGTCCAACAGCCGGACCCAGGCATCCACCGCGCCGGGGATCGTAACGGAATGAACAGATGAAAGACCAATGTCCGTCATGCCTTCATCCCGCAATCTTGCCGCACTCGCAGCCTTGGGCGCACGCCCCGACCCATTGAGCCCAATCACATCACCACTGCCCCCTTTGGACAACAGAACAAAACAATCTCCCCCAAGCCCCGTATTGTAGGGCTCCACAACACACAGCACGGCACTGGCACAGATCGCTGCATCAATGGCATTGCCGCCCTGGCGCAACACATTGATGGCGGCTTCGGCAGCAAGCGGCTGCGAGGTAGCGCACATGCCGTTCAGACTGTGRACGGGSGAGCGCCCKGGAAARTGCATATCGCGCATCAARATGTCTCCTGATCAGAGRGGCGCYGWTCAAGCACCARKGACTTCAACTCAAACAGCGCCCGTTCCAGACGCATCAAACGACCATTCACCTCATCCAGGCGCGCGACCACAGAGGCGAGGTCCGTGTCCCCCGCTTTTGGAGGAACCGGTGTCGAAACACCAGCATGATCCGCCACTTCAGCAGGTGTGACCTGCAGGAAGGTCGCAAGCGCCCCCACCTCATGAGGCAGAAGTTCGCGCTGGTCTTTCCATATCTCCCCCACCTGCTCAGCAGAGAGGTGAAGCAGCCCACAAATATCCTCCAGCGAGCGGTCCACTGCCACCAGCTGTTGATCAAACCAGCTCTGATCGAAAAAGAGTGCCATCCCGCTCCACGCTCCGCCTATCGGCCTTTAAACACCGGTGCTCGCTTTTCCAGAAAGCTCTGAACACCTTTCTCTGTGATCTTCGGTCTGGAACAATGCGCCAAGTGTCGAACTAACCCAACTGCCAATCTCCCGAACATCGCCATATGTCGTGCGCCGCAACCCTTCTTTCATGTAGCGCAGGGCCAAGGGCGCATTGGCAGCGATGCGTGTTGCGAGAGAACGGGCTTCCTCCATCAAATCATCATGAGCAATTGTTCGGGACACAAGCCCTATCTCTTTTGCTCTTGCTGCATCAATCACGTCGCCGGTAAACAGCAGCTCCGCCGCCATCGACGATCCAACAATAGCTGGCAGACGCCACAGCCCACCCACATCTGTGATCAGCCCGCGCTTGATAAAAATTTCACCAAACGTCGCTCGCTCAGATGCAATCCGCATATCAGCAAACAGAGTAAGTTCCATGCCCCACCCCACCGCAGGTCCATTTACTGCAGCAATGATAGGCCGGTCACACTCAAGAACGGCGACAGCAGCCGGTGTTGGTTCTGGTCGCACCTGAGTGAGTTTTTGAACACTCTTCTCGTGGGCCTCACCCGTCATCATCTCTTTGACGTCTTCACCAGAACAAAAGGCCGGATCAGTTCCTGTGACGATGGCACAGCGGACATCCTCATCGGCAGACACGGCCCGGAAAGCAGACTCTATTTCGTCATAAGCACGTCGGTTGAGCGCATTGCGTCGTTCGGGTCGGTTTATCGTAATCGTGGCGATATTTTCCAACACCTCATACAGCACACATTCAAATTCGCTTGGATTGATCTTCGGTTGCATCCTCTTCTCCCCAATATTTATCCGGGAAGCCTAATGCATATCGCACCGAAAGACTGTCGTTTGCACAGTGTTCAAAGCACAAAAAAGAGAGCGCCTAGCACCAGAAGGGCAATCCAGCCCGTTTCCGCTACGATCATCGCGACCGGACGCCACCCCACAACAGAGAGTTCCTTGAACGAGGTTTTCATGCCCAGCGCAGAAATCGCCGTCACCAGACACCAGCGCGAAGCATCCCCTATCTGTTCGGTCACAATCACAGGCAGCACACCCATGCTGTTAACCCCTACAAGCGCTGCAAAGCCCAGAAGGAAGAACGGGATCGGCACTTTGCCTTTGCTGGCACCAACCCCCATACGCGCCACAGCCACCGCAATCACCAACACAACAGGCAACAGCATGGCAACGCGCAGCAGCTTGATATAGGTAGAAATTTCGCCGGTCTCGACGGAGACCATGTAGCCAGCCCCTACCACCTGCGCAACATCATGAATGGTTCCGCCCAGAAAAATGCCCGCCTCCACATGATCAAGACCCAGAGGCACAACGAGGAGCGGATAGATCACCATGGCCACGGTCGAGAGTGTGGTCACCGCCACAACGGTGAGGATCGTGTCGCGCTCAAGTTCAGCATTGCGGGGCAGAACGGACGATATGGCCAAGGCGGCAGAGGCACCGCAAATGGCGACAGACCCACCAGACAGAATGCCCAGCGACAGGCGCAAACCCAAAAGACGCGCCAATCCCCAGCCGAACAACATCGTCGTGATAACACCCACAATCACCGTCAGAACAGGGCCCAGACCAAGCCCCGCGATTTGATCAATCGTAATGCGCACCCCGAGCAACGCGACACCCACCCGCAAAACACTGCGCGCGGCAAACTCAATGCCCGCAACACACCGTCCTTCTTCGTGCAAAAAATGAAACGCCATGCCAAGCAACAAGGCAAACAACATGACCGGCGCACCGTAGCGTGTTGAGAGCCAGGTGGAAGCAAGGCCAATGGTGAGAGCTACCAGCAACCCCGGATAAACCGCATGCAGGAGAGCGCCCTTGGGCACATACCGCAACAGAGCTGGAACCGGCGTCGGCTCAGCTTGCGCAATCCCCTCCATACTGTCGAGGGAGGCCAGTTGTTCGAGCGAGGTCAGACGTTTTACCGCGTTGGTACCGTGTTCAGCCGACAGATTACGGCGGGCAGCATCCAGGTCACGCTCATCCATTGTGGGCTCTCACTTCTGTTATTCCACAGTATTTAGCCGCTCAATAGCCTCTAAGGCAAGGGATGATGCGGGGTTTTTGAGCGGGTATCCTTTGTGATGTCGATCATGCGGGATCAGGCTAAGCTCCAGAGACACAATTGGGGCACCCCATCATGAAGAACAGTCTGCTCATCCTGGCGCTATTTGCGGCACTTGTGGCAACCAGCTTCTGGTTCGCAAGCCCCGGCCTGCCCAACATCAACAGTGCCGACGGCACAGACGCACAAGCTGCGGGACCAGCTCATGTGGCTGATTTGAGCATGGGCACAGTGCACTACCATCTGGAAGGCCCCGAGCACGCCCCCACCATCATGCTTATGAACGGGTTCAAGACCCCTTCATTCGTCTGGAACGATCACATATCGCCGCTGATTGGCGAAGGCTTCCGCGTCTTGTCGTTCGACAACTACGACCTGAAGCCCTCTGACGGACCAACCGATACCGGCACGGTCGAACAAACAGATAATCTCATGGTGGAACTCCTGGCGCATCTCAACATCACCCGCCCTGTCCACCTCGTGGGCACATCTACAGGTGGAACCCCGGCTGCGCTCTTCGCCGCCAATCATCCAACCAAAGTCCGCTCTCTCACCCTTATTGCCGCCATGGGGGAAGACGTGAAAGCAGCCCTGGCCCGCATTGAAAACCTTCCGGTTCAGGTCGTCCGGAGTGAAAGAAGCGAAATCACTCCGCAGCTGATCTCCTTTATCCAGAAAAACCGCATGGCCCGAACTTCCGGCGGGGTTGGGGGCAAGGCACGCGGTCCCGAAGCGCGTTTGGAGCCCGCCGACTGCCTGTGCCATGACGAAGAGGCGCCCCTTTAGGCTCACGCACGCTTTAACCTTGCACAGAGCCATCCCCCACGCCTAAAACATCAGAATTATGCAAGGCCCCTTATTCCATCGCGTTTATGACGCAGGCCACCTGATCGAAGAAGTCCCCTTCTGCGATCCCCTCGCCCTGTTCGCTCCTCTGGCGGCCACCCCCTTTGCCCTCTTATTGGACGCAGCGACAGCTGGCCCTGAAAACGCGCCGGACCTGAAGGGCCGGTGGACCTATATCGCCGCCGACCCCTTTGCCACGGTAGAAAAGAAGGGCGGCACAACTCTCCTGAACGGGATTGAGGCGCACGGCACCGCCTTTGATCTCCTTGCCCATCAACTGGACGCGCTCTCCCTCGCCCCCGGCTGGCCTGAGGACACGGACCTGCCGCCCTTCACCGGCGGCTTCGCTGGGTTCTTTGGATATGAGTTGGGCAGTGAGCTTGAAAGCCTCCCCGCCCGCAAACCGTGGAAACATGCCGGCGACAGTACCAGCGCAAGCCCACCCGACATAGCCCTTGGCGCCTATGACTGTGTGGTCGCCTTTGACAACATCGCCCAGCGCGCTTTCATTGTATCAACGGGACTGCCGGAAACCACGCCTGCCTCCCGCGCGGTACGGGCTGAAGCCCGCGCGGCACGCTGGCGCGCCCGCCTGAACCTCAACCCCGCTCTGCCCTCTCTCCATTGGCCCGATGAGCCTGCATCTGCCGATGCCATCACCGCAACGACAGACCGCGCCCATCACGAGGCAGCCGTCAGCCGCGTTGTTGATTACATCTACGCAGGCGATATTTTTCAGGCGAACTTGTCACAACGTTTCGAGGCAGACCTTCAAAACGGCGATGATGCTTTCACGCTCTACCGGCGCTTACGTGCCCTAAGTGCAGCACCCTTTGCAGGATTTTTCAATTTCGGGACCGGCGCTCTATTGTCTTCTTCTCCCGAACGGTTTTTGGCCTCAGATGGCGAGAGCGTCACAACCAAGCCCATCAAGGGAACCAGACCACGTGGGCAAACCCCGGAGCAGGACCAGGCGTTTGCAGATGCATTGCTTGCCAGCGAAAAAGATCGCGCCGAAAACGTCATGATTGTCGATCTGCTGCGCAATGATTTGTCCCGTGTCTGCCAGGACGGATCGGTACAGGTCCCCACACTCTGCGCGCTGGAAAGTTTCGCCACCGTCCATCATCTGGTTTCAACAGTTCGCGGCACCCGCCGTGAGAGTGCCACCAATGTCGATCTCTTGCGCGCCTGTTTTCCCGGTGGCTCCATCACCGGCGCCCCAAAAGTTCGCGCCATGGAAATCATTTCCGAACTGGAACCCCATGCACGAGGGCCCTATTGCGGATCTCTCGGCTTCCTGAGTTTCTCAGGCACCATGGACACCAACATTTCGATCCGCACCATGACCGTCATGGAAGACCGAGTGGTCTTTCAGGCTGGCGGCGGCATTGTCGCAGACAGCAACCCGTCTGAAGAATATGAGGAAGTCATCGCCAAGGCATCTGCCCTCTGCGACGCTGTGCGGGGATGCCGCCCGCAAAGAAATCACCCGGAAGAAGATAGCCGAACCGAGCAGGCCCGCGCATGATCCTCCTCATCGATAATTACGACAGCTTTGTGCACAATCTGGCGCGCTATCTCGGCGAGCTTGACTGCGAAAGACGCGTTGTCCGCAATGACAGCACAAGTGCCGAAGCTCTCTGTGACGAGAAGCCGGACGCTATCATCCTCTCGCCGGGCCCCTGCACGCCGGCAGACGCAGGCATCAGCATCGACATAGTTCACCTGGCAGCGGAGAAACATATTCCCCTGCTAGGCGTGTGCCTGGGGCATCAATGCATCGCCGAGGCCTTCGGTGGCACCACCGTCCGCGCCAAGGCACCAAGACACGGCAAAACCTCTCTCATTGCACATGAGGGCCACGGCCTGTTTGCCACCCTGCCCAATCCCTTCGCAGCCGCGCGGTATCATTCCCTCATCTCTGAGCTGGGGGTTGCTTCCCCTCTCATTCCCATTGCCACGGCCACAGACGACGCCCATCTCATGGCCTTTTCCCATCAGAGCCTGCCCATCTTTGGCGTGCAGTTTCATCCAGAATCCATCCTGACCCCACACGGCCATCAGGTGCTCGCCAATTTTCTCACCCTTGCGGGCCTCCCCCACGTCATGCCACGCACACATGAAGAGGTTGGCGCATGATCGTCTGGTTAAACGGAAAACTCATCGAGGCCGCAGAGGCACGGATCGACCCGGCAGATCGCGGTTTTCTGCTTGGCGATGGCCTTTTTGAAACGCTGCTCGCAACCCACGGAAAAATCATATTTGCCGACCAGCATCTTGAGCGCCTGGCCCAGGGCGCAAATGTTCTAGGCATCAACATCGGCTACGATGCAGCAACACTCATAGGCGCCATGAGTTCCTTGTTGATCGCAAACAGACTTGAAGGCACACCCCGCACCGCGTTGCGCCTCACCCTCTCAAGAGGCCCAGGGCCCCGAGGTCTTCTGCCACCCAAAGATACATCACCAACCGTGCTGATTGCCTGTTTCCCCTCGCAAGCCCCCGCACACTCGACGACAGCCATCACAACCACAGTGCGCCGCAACGAATTTTCCCCCACGTCCAATCTGAAGGCGCTGCCCTACCTCGATCAGATATTGGCCAAGCGGGAGGCGGTGGCAGCGGGAGCCGATGATGCCCTCTTCCTCAACACACAAGGCAAGCTCGCGTGTGCCAGTGCCGCAAATCTGTTCCTCTGGGACAGCAACACGCTGCTGACTCCACCCTTGAGCGACGGCTGTCTGGACGGCATTACACGCCGCGCTGTGATCGATGTGGCGCAGAGCGCGGGGATTGGTTTTTTCGAGGAGAGCATTACGCCCGCCACGTTGGCCAACGTCGAAGGGGCGTTCCTCACCAATTCTCTGATCGGCATGATGCCTCTGAGTGCAATAGACGGACGTGACTTGAAAGAACATGAGCTCATGCAGCCATTGCGCGCTGCCTTGCACGAAGCAGAACAGGCGAGCCTCGCCCGCCCGTCACCCCAATAGAAAACGGCGAGACCAAAAGCCTCGCCGTCCACAATTCTATTGTTCCAGAGCTTATTCGCCGACGGAAAAATCTCGACGCGCGGTCGCAATGGTGATGGTAAAGCCCGCAACAACATCCAACAGCGTAAACATGGTGATCATGAAGAAGGTGGATGTCCCAAACTCAGGCAGCACCATGAATTCCACAAGGGCTGCGATGAAGACGACAAGCGACAAACCGTGATTAACAACGGTCGAACCGCTGGTCCGGGTGGCCGTGACCATCTCAAGAAACAGCAAAATGAGCGCAAGCACCAAAAGACCGTCAGCGACGGTTACAGTCCAGGTTGCCCCGGATACCAGCTGCGCTTCAAACAAAGACGTATCCATCGTTGGGCCGGTGACCAGCGCCATGACGTTATAGGTAATGACGATGATCGCCATGAGAGGCAAACTTCCAAGCATGATTTCCCCTTTACTCTCAGGTTGGGACGGGTGAATTGGCCTCCGCCGCGTAAGGCTAGCATAGCCAAGCTAGACGCTCAGCATGGCACGACAAAACCCCAATTATGCGTCCAAATTACGACGGTCGCGCCTTTGAGGGCTAACAGTCAGGTCAACGCGGATCTGAAAAATGCAAAAAGCGCCAGAAATCCGGCGCTTTTTGGCATTTCCAACACAACGTGCGGAAAATCAGATATCGCTTTTTGGCGCAAGAACCTGGCGACCACGATACATACCGCTTTTCAGATCGATATGGTGAGGGCGGTGAAGCTCCCCTGAATCTGGGTTTTCGACATATGTTGGCCGCTTCAGCGCATCTGCCGACCGCCGCATGCCGCGCTTGGAGCCGCTGATTTTACTTTTTGGAACAGCCATGTCTGTCTCGCCTACCATCAACACTGATTTAAAAAATGCTTTTAAATCAGAGGGTTAAATAAATATAAGAGCCCAGTTAGAGCCCCTGTCTCGAATTCTGTGAGGCGTTATACTACCTAGCAGCCGCGCCGTCCAGAGAGAGCCTGGCCGAAACCCGCCATACCCTTAAAAAAGCCCTGAATGGCAGCTCAATCGGCCTAYTCGAGCATACATCCCGTCGCCCCTTCATAATGRGCSCGCCCCCGGATAATCCAATAGAAGGAGCTRTCCACMGCCTGCTCCCGCTCATCAAGAGACGCCACCGCCAAATTGAAACCAGGGGGATTATCGGCGACGCACTCGTCAAGCCCACGCCCGGCCACAAAAACGCATGTGCAAACAGTTTTGGCGACAGCATTCGCGACGACACCCACAGCATCCAACTTTTGTTCAACAAAAATCATGCCCAGCCCAAGGCCCACTGCGAATACCAAACCAACAACAACAAATTTGATATTCATCCCGCGCCTGCCTACCTTGCCTGTAAGCCTGAAGCCTACGTGTTTATCCTTTGGAAAACGAGCCGCCATGCACTCCCTTATCAAGTTTTTTTTGATCGCAGCAATCATTGGCAGCCCGGGTTTTGCGGCTGCCGACACACCGACCGAAGGACAGTTGGTCCCACTGCCCGTACAAAAGTCTGACACTGTTTGGCCTAACGGCACCTGGCCTCGGGGAGCGACACCTCCTGCCCTTGCCAGCGTTCTGGACGACATCATTGAGGGAACCAAGCCCGGCACCCCCACCGACACGCGCGCGCTACTGGTGATCAAGGATGGCAAGCTGATCGGCGAGAGATACGCCGAAGGCTTTGGTCCCACCACCCGGTTTCAATCCTGGTCKATGGCCAAGAGCATCGTACATGCCCTGGTGGGCATCCTGGTACGAGATGGCCAGATCGACATCTACGCTCCGGCAAAGGTGCCCCGCTGGAACCGCAAGGTGAATGACACTCGCGCAGCCATCACTGTTGAGAACTTACTGCGGATGGAAAGTGGCCTCACTTTTTCAGAAAGCTATACCGACCCGGAAGCTTCCAATGTCTTGCAGATGCTATTTGGCCGTGGACGCTTCGACACTGCGGAATACGCAGCCGGCCAGATTCTCGAGGCCGAACCTGGAACGCTCTGGAACTATTCCAGCGGCACCGCAAACATTCTGTCAGGCATCGTGCGCGACACGATCGGTGCAAACAGCGCAGAGGATTATCGGGACTTTATGTCTGAGAGCCTTTTCCAGCGCATCGGTATTACGTCCGCGATCCCGGAATTTGATGCCGCACACAATTTTATCGGCTCTTCTTATSTSCACATGACMGCMCAGGACTGGGCACGTTTCGGCCTGCTCTATCTGCGAGGCGGTGTCTGGGACGGCAAACGCATCCTGCCCGACCATTGGGCCGATCACGCAAGATTGCCCACCCCCAGCGCACACGGCGCCTATGGGGCGCACTTCTGGCTGAACGCTGTGAACCCGGAAACCGGCCAACCGGCCATATCCTCGCGCGTGCCCGTCGATGCCTTCATGCCACGCGGATTTGGGGCGCAGGTTGTCCTGCTGGTCCCCTCACTTGATCTGATTATTGTCTATCTGGGCCAAACCTATGACGACGCGAGCCCTGTGGTCGAGGCCATCGCCGACCTTGTCGATGCAGCTCAGTAGTGTTGTGGATTAGCGAGAGGGCCTAGAGACCGGCGTACGCTGCTCGTCATTATTGGAAGGCTGCTCTTTTTTGTCATTGCTGCCAATAGAGCCAGTGATCAGCATATCGTCTTCAGACATGCCGGAGATCGGGCCACCGAATTGAGCCTGCTCAAAAAGGAAATCGAGGCTCTGACGATCATAATCGCGCAGGGCATCATCGTTGGCCAACACCGGCGTCAACATTCCCAGTCCAAACACAAAACCCGCAACCAGTCCGCGAGTAATCATGGCGCATCTCCTATCAAAAGCCGGGCAATGACGCGTGTCGCGACACTGCCTTCGAATCATTTGACTCATAATAGAGGCAAGGCGACACCAAATCCTTAATGCTCCAGAAAACGCCAGAACCTTATGAAAATAGCCAAAAAAGAGGCCGCTCAGGGCAAATCCTGAGCGGCCTCAAGTGGAATGTCCGACCTTGAGAGGGAGGGAACCTATCGAACACCCAATTGTCTGATGCTGGCGGGCGTGTACCGTTCCAGGCTCAACTCGTTTGCATCATAATTGACGGGAGCTTCTTCACTTCCCAATCCAGCGGCGAGATAACGACCCGCATTCAGGTCATAGACAACATCGCCAGCGCTGTTGCACAGAGGGTGATCGTAAGCGACAGATGCCCATCTTTCCTGAGCGCGCCAAAGCTCTCCACGCGCGTCATAGAGTGTCGTTGCAACGATGGACCAACCATCTTCATCAAGAGCCATCTGCCGACGACCATAGATGTGCCGCGTTGCTGGTTTCAGGTCTGCTTGAATTTCCCAGACACGCCGACGTTCGTACCGCAGCAGGTCTTGGTTTACGTGGCCCGCCCGGATCACATCTTCATTCAGCACGCCACTTTCTTGAACTCGGTAATTATTGGCGGCGATGAAAACCTCACGCTTGCCAAGAACAGTCCAGTCGTAACGATCAGGTGCGCCGTTATACATGTCGAAGCTGTCTGATGTAGAAAGCCCGTCTGCATTCGTGCCCGGATTATCGTACTGGATATTAGGAGCACGACGAACGCGACGTGTACCAGGGCTGTACTGCCAGGCACGACGTGCGCCAGCTGCCTGGTTGAGTGTTTCATGCACCAACAGAACACTACCGGCACTACGTGCGGGGGCGACTGTGTTGAAGATAATGTAAACCGATACATTCTCCAGCTCTTCGGTACGCGTTACAGACGGATTGGAATAATTGATAATCGTGTCTGTCTGCACAACGATCGGCGTGAAATTGCCATCACGGGTCGGAACCGCGTTGACTGTCTGCGCCGAAATCTTGAACGCGCGATAGGTCAGCGTATGGTTCCATACGATTTCCAGCGCGTTGTTGGGGATCGGGAAAGGCGTCGTCCGCACCGCGTCAACAACCCCGTTCCCATCAACTTCAAGACGCCCGTTCACTGCATTCACCCGCGCTTGCGCATATGCGCTTGCCGGGTTCGCACAGCTACGCCGTGACTGATAGACATTCATCTTGTAGGTGGGATAAGTCCGCAATAGCGCGATCTGTCCCGGTGTAAGGTTCGCTTCATACTGATCGATGTTGTTGCCATCAACAGTGAAAAGCACAGGGTCATCGCCAAAAGGGTCGGCATATCGTTGCCCCGCCTGATAGCCGATACCTGCTGGTGGGGCTGTCAGCCCTCCGGTCCAGGCTGGGATACTACCATCCGCGTTGCCTGCTTTTTCCGCACCTGTTGGCGTGAGATCACGCCCTAGGCGATCAGCCACTGCTTCTGGAACGGCAGCTTGAGCCGCAAAGCTGAGCAGCACGGCAACCGCGCCCCCCGCCAACAGCGTCTGCGTTCCCTTGAAAAATCCAACTCCCATCATTAACTCCTTTTTGTTGCCAGCCTTCTTTTATTTACATAATTGTAAATAATTACTGTAGAAAGACTAGTGACATTTTAGTAAGTATTCCCCGTGAACGACCCCACTTGCGGATCGAAAGTTGCTATACTGGAAAGCATGAGGGAACCGACCAGAAAGCCGACGCAATCCGGCACGCCATCGCGCGGAAATCCGGACACCTGTCCTGTCGCAGCCACGGTCGCCGTGCTTGGCGATCGATGGAGCATCCTCATATTGCGCGATCTTCTGCTCGGCCTGCGACGGTTCGATGAACTGGTAAAGTCCCTTGGCATCGCCACCAACATCCTGACCAACCGTCTGACCCGGTTGACCAATGAAGGGCTCATTTTCCGTCAGGCGTACCAAACCAGCCCCACCCGGCACGAGTACCTGCCAACCAAGGCGGGAGAAGATTTTCGCAAGGTAATCATATCGATCGGCAACTGGGGCGTGACGTGGCGCCCCCACCTCGCTGGCCACACACCCATGCAATACGTCAACGCGGCCACCGGAAACCCCGTCATGACCAAACTCATTGATACCGGGACCGATACCGAAATTGCTGCTGATGACATGGTGCCAGCCATGACCGAGTGGGCGGACGACATAACCAAATGGCGCTTTGAGACCGCCGAGGCGCATCGCGAACGTGACCAGGCCGACGAAACTTAGTCGGAGCATCGCCGATCCATCCAATAGCCGGTCGCTTCCCCACATCTCCAGAACGTCTGCACTCATGACTGCCATTGCCGCCCCTCCACAAAGGGAGGGACAAGGGCCGCTTTCGTCCGTGATCCGACATGCTGAACCAGATCCAATTCCACTGCCTGAGAAGCGGTGAGCAGCCAGTCTCCAAAACCAGGCATCTGGTCATAAATTCCCGGATCCACACCGAGCTCAATCATCGCCTCGATCAGCGCGACAGTGCCCCAGATGCTACCCATATGTGCGCGGCCCGGATCATCGGAGAACTGCACCGCATAGTGCAGAAGGAAAAGCGCGCCAGGATCGGCGCTGCGCACAACGCCTCCCTGATAGATGACAGGACAGGCGCTGAAACACCTGGCCCCTGCCCCGACATGCGTATGTGATCCAGCCTGGCGCAACCGTTCCGCGATCAATATGGCCGCTTGAACATCGCCCCCGATACTGTCCAGCTCAACATAAGCAAGAGACGCATCAGACATCGCCAGAATGCGCCCCGCTAAGACGGGCGTAATGATCTCATCAATGACAAGGGTTGCTTCCGGCGACCGCACCGACACTCTCGGGGCATCAAGGAGCGCTGTGAAGAGACGCCCCCCTTCAGCAACAGGGGCACCAAACGTCGCCGCAGGACCAGTCGCAACTGACCGCACGGGCGGATCGGCAGGCAAAGTGCCTAACGCATAGCCAGCCATTCCAATACCGGTAACGACAAGAAGAAGCGCGCCGACAAACCGTGCATTCATTTTCATCGCTCCCTCCTGCTCGTCTGTGTTTCACAACTGGAGGAAAGATGGGAACAAAAAGAAAGCATTCAACATGCCGGGGCGGAGCGTTGTTGCACCGCCCTGGTTCGTTTCAGTCCGCCGATAAAACTAAGTCACACCGCGATCACGTCAGCTGCTTTGTGGAACTGTTCGCCTAGCGCCTTCGCCACCGCCTCATGCGTGAGCTGCCCGCGATGAACGTTAAGCCCAGCAAGGAGATGCGGGTCATCCGCAAGCGCACCTCGATAGCCTTTGTCACCAATCGCAACAATGAAAGGCAGTGTTGCATTGTTGAGAGCAAAGGTAGACGTGCGCGCCACAGCGCCTGGCATATTGGCCACGCAATAATGCACCACATCATCAACGATATATGTCGGATCAGTATGGGTCGTTGCCTTGGACGTAGCAAAGCACCCGCCCTGGTCAATCGAAATATCCACCAACACCGAACCACGCTTCATGGCGGTGACCATTTCCCTTGTCACCAAGGTTGGCGCAGCAGCGCCGGGCACAAGCACGGCACCGACAACCAAGTCGGCGCTCAGGACGTGTTCTTCAATAGCATCGACAGTAGAGAAAATCGTGTTGAGCTTCGCCCCAAACTGCATGTCGAGCTGGTAGAGCCGGTCGAGATTTATATCGATAACGGTCACGTGGGCTTCCAGCCCCATCGCCATGCGGGCAGCATTCGTTCCAGCCACCCCGCCGCCGATCACCACAACTTTTGCCGCCGGAACACCTGGCACACCGCCCAACAATTGACCGCGCCCGCCCTGTTCCATTTCCAGGCAATGCGCCCCGGCCTGAATGGACATGCGTCCTGCGACCTCACTCATCGGCGCCAAAAGAGGCAGGCCACCGTGAGTATCCGTCACAGTCTCATAGGCGATGGCGACACAGCCAGATGCCATCAGCGCCTTTGCTTGTTCCGGATCAGGTGCCAAGTGCAGATATGTGAACAGGATCTGATCTTCCCGCAGCAACGCACATTCGCTCAGTTGAGGTTCCTTGACCTTGACGATCATCTCCGCCGTCTCAAACACCTCTGCCGCACTTTCGACAATGCGCGCACCCGCTGCCCTATAGTCATCATCCGACAGGCCAATGGCATGACCGGCATCCGTCTCAACAACCACTTCGTGGCCATGGTGGACAACTTCACGAACGCTTGCCTGGGTCATACCGACCCGGTACTCGTTTACTTTGATCTCTTTGGGAACACCGATCCGCATTTTCTTTATCTCCCGAAAAGGACACCAAACAAGAGGCATGCACGACGCGTGCCGCCCTTCAAAGTGTAGGAGATCACTGCGCGAAGGCAATCTGATGGAATGAAAATGTCTGATATACTGTTTAAAATACCGACCGGATTAGCAGATCCCAGATTTGCATTTTGCAAGGCCATAAACGCATGGAATACAATAGAGAACTGGAGCAGAGGGTACTAAGCAATCTGGGCCAATTCAGCCGTCAGGAACAATCAGGCGAAAATCTTAAACATGCTGCCGTGGCCATCGTCATTGCTCCCCACCAGTCTGAAGCCACATTTTTGCTGACCCGCCGCACAGCCCGGCTGAGCACCCATGCAGGCCAGTGGGCACTTCCTGGTGGACGCCTCGACCCCGGAGAGACACCGCAAGAAGCCGCTTTGCGCGAATTACACGAAGAGGTGGGGATTACATCCACCGCCGTGCGCGTGCTAGGGCAGTTGGACGATTACCCAACCCGGTCTGGTTATCTGATCACACCGATCATCATGTGGGCGGTGGAAGACCTGTCCCCCATCCTCAACCCGGATGAAGTCGCCTCGCTCCACTACATTCCCCTCGCCGACCTGCAAAAGAAAGGCGCGGTTGAATTTCTCTCGATCCCTGAGAGCGACCGGCCGGTCATCCGCCTGTACTTTCAAGACAGCAATATCCATGCGCCAACGGCGGCTTTGCTTCACCAATTTACCGAAGTCGCCCTACGGGGACAGCAGACCCGGGTCGCTCATCTAGAGCAGCCTGTTTGGGCCTGGAAGTAACGCCAACCGCTTAAACCGCTGACGCCCGCGCCCAAGCTTGTTCATGAAAATAGAACACCACCGTGTTCACCGCTGGCTCAACCAGGGCAACACCTGTCGCGATAGCAATGGACCCGGTCAAAAGATAGGTCACGCCGAAACCCACGGAGAAGTGGAGGGCCGCAAAGCTCGCTGTTTTGGTGAGATCACGCATAATTCTTGGTCCTTCTTATTATATTATAATAATAATAAGAACTATTATTAGTTATGTCAAGAACGAAGCCAAATGGGCACCGCAACTCGCGCATATTTGCCAGATTCCAACACCCTTTTGGCCGTCCATAATGCTAAACACTTTTTGCCCCCCTTGCCTTGCACTCTGTGGCAAACAGTTGAACACTTCTTCGTGCAAGTCGGCGGTTACCACCGGCTCGCATGTCTTAGGGGGCAGTTTTCATCTCGACCGGAGGATCAAAAAATGAAACGCAATAGAGGGATGGCCGGGCTTTTACAGGCTCTGTCACGCCGACAGTTTGTTCAGGGGACGGCAGCTGTAGGGTTCACAGTCGCATCCATGCCGACACTGGCATCGGCGGAAGAACAGAAACTCAATTTCTACAACTGGGACACCTATATCGGCGAAACCACTCTGGACGACTTCAAGGCCGCAACCGGCATTGAAGTAACGATGGATCTGTTTGCCGACAATGACGAACTGTTCGCCAAGCTTCGCGAAGGCAATCCCGGTTATGACGTCATTGTGCCATCGAACGACTATGTCGCGAGGATGGCAGCTGCTGGCATGCTTGAGCCTCTGGATCATTCCAAAATCCCAAACATTTCCCATCTTTATCCACGTTTCCTGAGCGACGATGTCGCCTTTGATCCAGGCCGTAAATATTCCCTGCCATACATGTGGGGCACCATCGGTATTGGATATCGCAAATCAGCCGTCGAAAGCGCACCCGACAGCTGGGCTGTGCTTTATGACTCAGACCAATATGCGGGCAAAATTGCGCTCATGGGTGACTGCGGAACCTTGCTTCAAATGGGCTTGCGCTATCTGGGCTATTCGATCAATTCCCAGGACGATGCGGAATTGGCCGAAGTCGAAGCCATGATCACGAAGCAAAAGGGAAACATCAAATCCTTCCATGACGACAATGGTCAGGACCTTCTGGCTTCAGGCGAAGTCGATATCGTCATGGAATGGAACGGTGACATCGCGCAGCTGATGAGCGAAGACGATGACATCGGGTATGTGATCCCCAAGGAAGGCGGACTTGTCTGGGAAGACACGCTCTGCATTCCAAAGGGCGCGCCACACCCAGAGAACGCACACGCGTTCATCAACTACATCTATGAGCCTGAAGTGAACGCAATGGTTGCTGAATTCATTGAGTATGCAACGCCCAACCAGACGGCTGCGCAGTCAATGGCCGAAGCCTACCAGAACAACCCAGCCATCTTCCCACCGGAAGACGTGTTGGCGAAGTCAGAAAGCTCGCTCTATCTCGGCGAAGAGCACATCGCGAAAATAGACGAAATCTGCACCCGCATCTTTGCGGCGTAACCAGACAAAGAAGGGCGGGAGTGTTCAACCTTCCGCCCTGATTGTTTCTGCACTCTCACAAAATCTCAAAGCCTGAGGCAGTATGGATCATTGGCGTAAATCAGTCGGCGCGTTCTGGGCGGCTTTTCTCCCCCCCACCTTCTGGCTTGTCGCCTTCTTCCTTGCCCCTCTCTCACTCATCTGGCTTTTCAGCTTCGGCGTTAAATCGGGCATCACGGACATCGACATTGTCTGGACGTTCCAGCAATACGCCCGCGCCCTTGAACCTCTCTACCTGGGAATTTTCGGAAAATCGATCTGGATGGCGACGATAACCACCGCCATCTGTCTGATCGTTGCCTTCCCCGTTGCCATCGGCATCGTGTTCGCGCCTCCAAAGGCGCGCATGTGGCTGCTACTCCTGGTCATTCTGCCATTCTGGACCAACCTTCTCATCCGCACCTATGCCCTGATCGCGGTGTTGCGCACCCGAGGCCATGTAAACTTCACGCTTGAGTGGATATGGGACAAAGCCGACTGGGCTCTTGTTCTCGTTGGCCTTGGCGATCTTCACCTGCTCGGCCAGAAATTCGAACCGCTGCAAATGCTCTACAACAATACTGCCGTCATTATCGGCCTGGTCTATGTCGCCCTGCCCTTCATGGTGCTGCCGCTCTACGCCGCCCTCGACCGGCTCGACCGATCCTATATCGAGGCAAGCCTGGATCTGGGTGCCGGACACATACGCACCTTTTGGTCCATCGTGACGCCGCTTGCCCTGCCGGGCATTGCATCAGGCATCGTCATTACCTTCATTCCAACCCTTGGCTCCTATCTGACCCCAGACCTGCTGGGCGGAACAGATAGTCAGATGATCGCCAACGTCATTGAGCGCCAGTTCAAGTCTGCCAATGACTGGCCCTTCGGGGCAGCCCTCAGCTTCCTCCTTATGTACGCCACGTTCTTTGGCCTTGCCCTCAGAGCCGTTCTGGTACGGCGTGAAAGCATGGGAGGCCGTCCATGAGCTTGTTGGATCGTTTTCGCCGCACAGGAAAGTCAGAGATCGGGCCGCTGGAATATCACCGCCGCCTATGGTTGCAGGTCACGGTCGCTCTCACGCTCATTTTTCTGTATGCGCCAATTATCACGCTCATGGCGTTTAGCTTCAACGACAGCAAACGCAATATTGTCTGGCGCGGCTTCACGTTCAAATATTATGAGAAGGTCATCAACAAYAGCGARYTRATYGAAGCCYTCACCAACTCKCTCACCATCGCYTTTGTCARCACMKTGGTGAGYGTCATYTTGGGYGCMCTCACAGCCTATGTRYTRTGGCGCTTCCGGTTYCCKTTCCGRAGCGTCTAYGAAGGYGCSATGGCWYTGCCKGTYGTTATTCCAGARATCTGCATGGGTGTGGCGCTSATGGTGTTTTTCCTGCGCACGGGGTTTCACACTGGCAATCTTGTGTGGCCCTTCAACCTGTCCGCCATCACCATTGCCCATATCGCCTTCAGCTTCCCCTTTGCAGCGATTGTTATCCGTGCGCGGCTCGAAAGCTTCAACACGGAACTCTCGGAGTGCGCCAAGGATCTGGGGGCTTCTGAGTTCCAGGTTTTCAAAGACATTATCGTACCCCATATGAAACCCGGATTGATCGCAGGGGCGCTACTGGCCTTCACGCTGTCGCTCGACGACTTCGTCATCACTTTCTTTACCTCCGGTCCCAACACACTGACCTTCCCGGTCAAAATCTATTCCATGGTGCGCTTTTCTGTGACACCAGAGGTGAACGCCGCCTCGACCATCCTCATTGTTATAACCGTCATCATTACCGCTCTGGCGCTCCGGCTACAGAACCGTAACAACATGCTGCAAGCAGGCTAAACATGGCTCACGAAACCGCATCCGCACCATCCACAAGCGCTCCAATCATCGAGATAAAAGGCGTCACCAAAATTTTTGGGAGCGACGTGCGCGCTGTCGACAATGTGTCGCTGGAGGTCGAACGAGGTGAGTTTTTTGCGCTTCTCGGACCTTCCGGATGCGGCAAAACCACACTTCTCCGAATGCTGGCGGGATTTGAAACTCCCACCACGGGATCACTGATCATTGATGGGCAAGATATGGCCGAGGTTCAGGCCAACAAACGCCCCGTCAACATGGTCTTCCAGTCCTATGCCGTTTTCCCGCATATGACCGTTGCGCAAAATGTCGGCTACGGGCTAAAAATCGATCGCCTGCCCCGCAAAGAAATCAAAGATCGGGTCAAAGAAGCTCTGGAACTGGTGAAACTGGATGGCCTGGGCGAGCGGATGCCTGACGAGCTTTCAGGAGGTCAACGTCAGCGCGTTGCCCTGGCGCGTGCCTTGATCAAGCGACCAAGTGTCCTGCTCTTGGATGAACCCCTATCCGCATTGGACGCCAAACTCCGTGAGGCCATGCAACTGGAACTCGTCCGGCTTCAAAAAACCGTCGGCATTACCTTCGTCATTGTCACCCACGACCAGGCGGAAGCGCTTTCCATGGCCAATAGAATTGCTGTCATGGAAAATGGCGTTGTGCGCCAGATTGCCAGCCCGGCGGAACTTTACGAACAACCCGCCAGCCGCTTTGTCGGAGACTTTATCGGCCAGATCAATCTGTTCGACGGGACAGCCAGCGCTGCCGGTGAAGGCCGGGTGAAGGTCACCGCAGGCCCCTTTACAGACGTGATTTTGGAGGGCACGGCTACCGGCAATGTCTGCCTTGCGGTACGCCCTGAAAAAGTCACCATCAGCACAAGCAGACCCTCAGGGTCAAACCTCATCGCAGCCTCAGGCACCGTCACCGACATTGCGTATTATGGCGGTTTCTCTAATGTCTTTGTCGACATTGGCAGTGGCGAACCCGTGCTGGCGGAGATCACAAATTCTGCGCGCGGCGTCAGCTCCCAATACAGTCAGGGCGACACGGCCTGGGTTAGCTGGCGCCCAGAAGACACGCTGCTCTTTGATGAATAGGGTGCCGACTAATCGTCGGAAGTCTCGCCATCCACACCTTGAGGCAATTCGCCCCGCTCACTGATATCGGCGATCGCGCGCACGATACGGTCGGTACGCATCAGCGGCAATATCTCGTTCATGGTCTGAACGCCCGCCGCCGCCATAGTGGCTGCTTCTGTCTGCCCCAAACGTTGCGAAAGATTCCCGTAGAAAGTGGCCACCTCTTCGCGCACCAGCCAGTCCAGAAATTCTGCATAAACCCGCCACACATCCGTCGTGTAACCATTTTCCGCAATAAAACCAGCGTCACGGATACCGCGCCATAAAGAAACAATGCGGGCATTCCGGCTGTTAAGCCAAAGCTCCCCGTCTCTATTGTCTGTTTTTACCAGGCCGACGGAAATCAGCTCTTCAATCTCCTCCATCGGGAAACCCACCTCGGCCGCGACATCGACCAAACGTCGCGGCTCAAGATTTTTGGGGTCCGCCAACAGGGGATAGAGAGCATTTTCAAGGCCTATAAATCCCCCAATGCCACCGGCTGTTTCGCCGTCCTGAGCTTTCATGATCGTCTTGATGACGTTCAATGGCAAAAACCGCTCCTGCTGCAGCTTCTTGATCGTTTTCAGCCGGTCGACATGCACCTGCGCATAACGAGCCACATTGCGCTTTGGGCGCTCGGGCTCCGGCAACAGGCCTTCACGGATATAAAATCGGATCGTCTCCCGTCCCACACCGGTCTCCTGCTCAAGCTCACGCATTTTGAGCGAGCGAGGCGAGCCATCAGCGCTTGAGAGACGTTCTACTGCGGTATCAGGGGGGTTACTCACAAATAGTCCTATTATTCATGGGGTGAATAATCTTTTGTCCCTATTTCAATTGGAAAAAGAGGGTCTAGAACATCACCCTACCGGTTCTAAGGGCGTGGCGACAGGTCAGACCGCGCAGATAGACCAGGAGGGGTGTCAGATGGGATCGCGAAAAACAACGCAAAAGAGGGCCACCAAACAAACAAGCATAGGGGTTTTTTTGGCGGCAACGCTAGCACTCGCCGGATGCGATGAGCCAACCAGCGCCCCTATTGAGCCCCCAAAAGTCGAAAACGACTACACGGTGGAGCCTTCCATCAATGCAGAGCTGGCCGATCACACAAATCACTTTGACCAGAAGGTTTACAAGATCGGCGACAATGTCTATTCCGCCGTCGGCTGGTCCCTCGCCAACACCATCATGATTGAAGGCGACGATGGCATCATCATATTTGATGCCTCCACCTCCGTTGAAGCCGGGACAGAAGTACTGGCACAATTTCGCGAGATCACAGACAAGCCTGTTGTCGCTGTCGTCTACTCCCACTTCCATCCTGACCATTGGGGCGGCGTCAAAGCCTTCGTCGACGAGCAGGATGTAATCGATGGCAAGGTCACGATCATCGCTCACGAAACCCTGGTAGAAAATGTCGTACGCCAGGGGGGCACTGTCGGCACCATCCAGGCCATGCGGTCGGGATACACGTTTGGCATTTTTCTGAACCCGCAAGACAACGAACAAATGAATGGCGGCATTGGCCCGCGCGAACCAGGCGGCAGTTCTACCTTCATTCAGCCCACCCTGACCTTTACCGACAAGCTGGATATCGAAATTTCTGGCATCGAATTGCAGTTCTTCCATGTGCCCAGCGAAGCCCCGGACGAGATCGCCCTCTACTTGCCCCAGAGCAACACCCTACTGTCAGCAGAAACCATTCAAGGTCCAACCCTGCCCAACATTCACACGCTGCGGGGCACCCGGTTCCGGGATCCTGTGAAATGGTACCGCAGCATTGATGCGCTTCGGGCGATCAACGCAGACAACATGGTCCCGTCCCACGGTCAGCCGGTCTATGGCGCTGACAAAGTGGCGGAAGTGCTGACCATGACCCGCGATGGCATTCAGTACATTCACGATCAGACCATTCGCCAAATGAACAAGGGGCTGACACCCGATGAGCTTGCACAAGCCATTACCTTTCCACCACACCTGCGAGACTATGCGCCTTACCTGCGGGAGTATTACGGCACGGTGAAACACTCTGTCCGACAGATATACACTGGCTACCTCGGATGGTTTGATGGCGACCCTGTCAATCTTGACCCAACTCCGCCGCTTGAAAGCGCTGAGCGCTACATAGCACTTGCGGGCGGTCGGGAAGCCCTGCTTCTCGCAGCTGAAAACGCTTATGCAGATGAGGACTACCAATGGGCGGCGGAACTTGCGACCTATCTCATCCGTGTGGATCACGAGGATCAAAAAGCCCGGCAAATTAAAGCCGCCGCGTTCCGCCACCTCGGTTACGCCCAGATCAACATCAACTGGCGCAACTGGTACCTCACCAGCGCTATGGAGCTGGAAGGGGAAATCGAACCGCTGCGATCACTTGGAAGGCTCGCGCGCATCTTTTCGTCCGCCGACATTGTCTCGGAATGGCCGGCTGACTTCCTCATCGAGGGCCTCACAACGCGACTGAAAGCCGAAGAAACCTTCGACATGCACATGATTGCGGGCTTCCGCTTCAGCGATGTTGGGGAGGAGTACGCATTGGAAATTCGGCGGGGGGTCGCCCAAATGCACAGCAGCATTCCAAACGACGCCGCCTTCACACTGACGTTTACAAGGGCAACGCTTATTGCTGTCGCTCAAGGCAGAACCACTTTGGCCGACGCCCTGGCAGGCGGAGCAGCCACCTTGGAGGGCGAGCCCGCCGATGTGCAGACATTCCTCGCCAAGTTTGAAAGCCCTGCGCAGGAAATCTGGCTCACTTTGCGCTAAACGATCTGGGCGCCAAACGATCTGGGCACTAAACGGGTCTGGCGGGGGCCGATGGGTCTCCGCCAGAACCACTCTAGTTACGAGGCGCGCTTCAACACCTTGTCGAGAAACCCGGTTTCTTCTGCAATACAGTCAGCGAAGCTAGGCCGCGCGTGGATGCGCTTAAGATAGGCCGTCAGTTTCGGGAAGGCCGCCGCATCAGGGCAAAACCCAGCATGGGAAAAATTGATAAAGCTGGTTGCAACGCTGATATCGGCAATCGATAGTGTCTCACCAACCAGGAACTCCCGATCGCCGATTTCGCCTTCCAAATACTTGAAGTAGGGCGGCAATTTTTCGTCCGCCACTTTCTGTGCCGTCTCTACATCGGCATCTTTGCCCATGAGGCGGCTGACAACCATCGGGCGAAACGTTCCCATGCCGATATGGCCAGCCATCTCGCTGTCACCATATTCCTCAAACCAAAGAGCACGGCCAAAGTCTTTTGGGTCTGTGGGGTAAAGCGCAGGCTCAGGATGGGTCTTTTCCAGATACGCACAAATCGCCGATGAGTCCGCAAGCGTGAAGTCGTTTTCTTCGTCTTTCAAGGCCGGAATGCGCTTCAGCGGTGAGATGTCGATAAACCAGTCGGGCGCGGGGAAGATATTGACGTTCTCAAGCGTATAGGGAACGCTCTTTTCAGCCAGAAACACGCGTACCTTGCGCACGAAAGGCGACAGGCTCGCCCCATAAACAATCAATCCCATCGCATCACTCCTCTGATCCGTAAACGAGATCCCGCATTCTCACTGGTCCGCGAAAATCTCTTCCATTCTTTTGACTTCAGCTTTGTAGGCCATGTCGGACACATAAGGTCCGTACTTGATAAATTCTTTGACGCTCGCCTTTTCAATCTTACCGCCAGATTTGGGCAGCACTTTCAAATACCCACCCTTGCGGTCGATCAGTGGGATAATCTGGCCGCGCCGGGAGAAAATCCGTCGCATCTGAGCAGACTGTTCAAGAAACGCTTCATACTCGCCTTCATCTGCATCCAGCAGCATCTGGTAAGCGTCCCCAAATTCTTTGACAAATTCAGACTCAACAATCTGCAGATTGGAAATCACCCAGCAGCGATCTTCAAAAATCCAATAGTACCCAAGCCCAACAAATTCCCCTTCTTTCGTGAGATAGGGAAAGAACGGAAACGACCGACAAGCCAACATTCTGTTGTCGCGCTCACACTTTGCCGCACCCTTACACACGCACGCAATGCACGTTTCGTTGATGCTCTCGACCTCTTTCACCGCATGCTTGTCATCAGGATCGGGAAAATACTTGGTCCACAGGTTGGTCCGCTTCTTCATCACCTTCCATTCAGGGGGTGACGCAGCCGGGATCGCATTTTCCACATCACAGCAAACTGGCTGCCCATCGTTCAATGGAGCGCAGTACTGCCCACAATCATGCGCGTTGGATATCGACGCCGTGAATGTTCGATAAATCTTCTCATAATGCTTTTTTCGTGCGGCCATTGATCGGTGGCTCCTGCTGACTGCCCGGTTCCTGTCCCGGCGTAGCAATCTTTTGATGAAATATCAATCGCGACCCGCACCGCACCAGCAGAAGAAACAGCCAACTCAGAGACTAAAAACCCCAGCACAAAACGGATATAGCTTTAGAAGAGCATAGTTGCATCGCTTTACAGATCACCATTCATCGCTACCATCGCCGCCCCAATCCAAATGCCCATACCTGTAGCCCTCGCAAAGTGAGCCGCCCAAATGCAAATACGCTACCTAACACTCCTGATTGCGAGCCTGTGGGCCTGCACCGCCCAGAGTGCGCCGGTGCAGGTCGTTGTCAGCATCAAACCCGTACACAGCCTTGTGGCCGCCATCATGGGAGAGACCGGAGACCCAACACTCCTCATCACCGGCGGCACCTCTCCCCATATTTTTTCATTGAAACCCTCTCATGCGATAGCGCTCAGCCATGCTGACCTGGTGATCTGGATCGGCCCTGATTTCGAAAGGTTCCTGGACGCGCCGCTTTCAAATTTGGCAGCCAACACGCGCTCCTTGCCGCTCCTACAGGTGGAGGGGATGGTCCACCTGCCCACCCGAACAGGGGGTATTTGGGGTGCCCCGCACACCCACGAGGAGGAAGCGCATGAGGCGGCAGGCAACGAAGTCACGGACCCGCATATCTGGCTGGATATATCCAATGCGATCATCATGACCCACGCCATCGAAGACGCATTGAGCGAAATCTATCCAGACCATGCAGTAACATTCGCCCGCAATGCGGAAGAACTGAGAATGACACTCAGTGCTTTGGGCACGGAAATCACATCACAAACCGCACCTGTGGCAGCCCGTCCCTTTTTCGTCTTTCACGACGCCTACCAGTATTTCGAAAATCGCTACCACCTGTCTCCCCTCGGCGCCGTCACCGTGAGCCCCGACATTCGGCCGGGAGCCCGTCGGCTGATTGACATGAGAAAAGTTGGGAAAGCGCAGGATCACCTGTGTGTCTTCGCAGAGCCACAGTTCGAACCACGCCTACTGCAAGTGCTAACAGAAAACACCAATGGCCAGCTCGCCTATCTGGATCCCCTGGGCAGCGATATTCCCGCAGGACCGGAGCAATATGCCCAGACCATGCGCAACCTCACCGAAAATCTGGTGAACTGCCTCACCCAACCCTGACACAAAAAAGGCGACACCCGCGAGTGCCGCCTTCTGTTGATCTCATCGTAACAGCCTAGAGCCGTTCGATAATCGTCACATTGGCAAGACCACCACCTTCACACATGGTCTGCAGGCCATAGCGCTTGTTCTTCTTCTTCAGCGCATGCAGCAAAGTCGTCATCAGCTTCGTGCCAGAGCCACCGAGAGGGTGACCAAGAGCAATCGCCCCACCGTTCACATTAAGCCTTGCAGGGTCAGCACCAGTTTCCTTGAGCCAGGCAACAGGAATGGACGCGAATGCCTCGTTCACTTCAAACAAGTCAATGTCGTCGATCTTCATGCCAGCTTTCGCCAATGCCTTCTGGGTCGCGGGGATTGGTGCTTCAAGCATAATGATGGGATCGCCACCGATCACCGTCATCTGGTGGATACGCGCAAGCGGCTCCACACCCAAATCCTTCAGGCCCTTTTCGTTCACAACCATCACAGCCGAAGCACCGTCACAAATCTGACTGGACGTCGCCGCCGTGAGCGCCCCGCCCTCGACGAGCAGTTTCACACCCTTGATGCCATCAAGGCTCGCGTTAAAGCGAATGCCTTCGTCGATCTTGTGAATTTCTTTCGTGCCATCTTCCAGCTCAACTTCAAGGCCAACGATCTCGTCGTCAAAATCACCCGCCTGCGACGCCGCAATCGCCTTCTCATGGCTGATGAAGCCAAACGCATCAAGCTGGTCTTTCGTCAGACCATATTTTTTCGCCATCATCTCAGCACCAGCAAACTGGTTGAACTGAACGTCAGGATAGCGTGCCCGGATTTCGGGGCTCATGTAGTTGCCAAAGCCGTTTTTGGCAGCAAGGACTGCAGGTAATCCCATAGGTACCCGGGTCATGCTTTCAACACCTGATGCAATCACGCAGTCCATGAAGCCAGACATAACCGCTTGTGCTGCAAAATGAAGTGCCTGCTGCGATGATCCACATTGCCGATCTACCGACGTCGCTGGAACGCTTTCGGGGAAACCTGCCGCCAATACACCGTTGCGTGCAATATTGACCGACTGCTCACCAGCCTGGCCCACACAACCCATGATGACATCATCAATACGGGCGGGATCAGCCTTGGCACGCTCAACCACAGATTTGAGAACTTCCCCAACCATATCAGCCGGGTGCCAGCCTTTAAGACGACCATCGCGGCGACCACCAGCGGTCCGGGCCGCCGAAACGATAAATGCTTCTGCCATGTCATGTTCCTTTTTGAACGGCGCACCCAATTTCAATCCACAACGGGACCGTGCGCTCTCACACAAATTTGGCCGTAAGATGGGCCGAGCCGGAGAGAGATTCAACGATGATTTGCACCGCACTGCCGCTTGTTTTGAGCGGCACCAATGAGGCCAAGCGTAACCCTGCGGAAAGCCACAAGAATTGCCAGTCTCCACAGCGACGCATAGACTGCGCGTATCTACCATTCACCGGCACGCCCCGTTTTTCCCAGACAAACTTGGCAAATGACGCCCAAAGGAGAGTCTCATGAGTGAGCGTATTTCCGTCGAAATTTCCAACGGCGTGGCAGACGTCCGCCTGACCCGCGCTGACAAAATGAACGCCCTGGATGACGCCATGTTTGCCGCTCTCATCGAAACAGGTGAACGGCTGAAGACAGACAAAGGCGTACGCGCCGTTGTGCTCTCCGGCGACGGGCGTGCTTTTTGTGCCGGCCTCGACATGGGAAATTTCGGCAAGATGGCCGAAAGCGGTGATGACAGCGCCACCAAGAAACCGGCAAAGAGACGCAGCAATCTTGCCCACCGTACCCACGGCATTGCCAACCGGGCCCAATACGCCGCCTGGGTCTGGCGCGAAGTCCCTGTGCCCGTTATCGCCGCTGTCCACGGCGTTGCCTTTGGAGGGGGATTCCAGGTCTGCCTAGGTGCCGACATGCGTTACGTGGCACCAGACACCAAGATGTCTGTCATGGAAATCAAATGGGGACTGGTCCCAGACATGGCGGGTACCCAGTTGATGCGTCACCTCGCCCGTGAGGACATTGTGCGCGAGCTTACTTATACCGGCCGCATTTTCTCTGGCGAAGAAGCCCTGTCATATGGGTTTGCCACCCGCCTGTCTGATGATCCACGCGCCCTCGCGCTGGAGACTGCAAATGAGATCGCCGGACGCAACCCGGATGCCATCCGCGCAAGCAAGCGCATCTTGAACAGCGCCCTTTATGTCGATGCCGCTGTGGGACTTCAGTCAGAGTCTGTTGAGCAAGATGAAATTATCGGATCTGCAAACCAGATCGAAGCCATCATGTCGACAATGGAAAAACGCCCAGGAAAATACACCGACACTTGATCTAACGGCTCAGACGAATGACGTGGCAAGCAGGTCTTTGATGGAAGCCTCTTCCTCGCCAACCCCTATATAGACAAGTGTGCTGCGCGCCGAAGGGTCTGCGAGGGCATGAGGGTCAATGACCAAGCGCCCAGCGACCCACTGCACAGCGAACCCATGACCTTCACTATCAGATACCACCCCCTTCAAGCGCAGCAAATTGGGGGGAAGGCTTCCCAACATCTGACGCAAGACGTCCACGTCACAAGGCTGGTCACTCGCAAATGTACCGCTCCAAAACGGATGATGTGGCTCGGCCAGTGGGGCATCGGAGGTTTGGTGCGGGTCTCCCAGATCGAACACAAGGTCGACCGGCAAAGCCTCAACCGGTGAGGCAATCATCCGCACATCAGGTGAAATATTTCGCACGGCATCACGGGCTTTGATCACCTCTTCATCAGAGGCGATATCAACCTTGGTGAGAATAACAAGATCGGCAGCCCGCACCTGCCCCTCCAACGTATCCTTCAGCAAGGGATCGCCCAGCTGCTGGCAAAAATTCACAGCGTCCACAAGAACCGTAACACCTTGAAGGTGGAGAGAACGATCAGCCCGCGCAATCGAGGCAATCCGCGCAGGGTTGGCGACACCACTTGCTTCAATCACAATCTGATCTGGAGGGTCAGGCCGGGTCACCAGTGCCACAAGCGCCCGCAAAAAATCATTGCCGATGGAACAGCAGATACAGCCATTGGCAAGAGTGATCATGGTCTCATCGCGCGCAACAATCAGCTGCTCATCGATATTGATGTCACCAAAATCATTGACGATAAGGCCCAGGCGGCGACCACCGGTCTCCTGCAACAGTCGATTGAGAAGGCTGGTTTTTCCCGCACCGAGAAACCCACCGACAACCGAAACGGGAAGGCGTTCGGTTTTGGCCATCATTTAACCGACAGGCGCTTCAAAGACACGACCACCGAGCACCGTTCCCCAGACCCGCACGTCCTTGAGCTCCATCGGAGAAACCTCAAGCGGGTCCTCATACAGCACCGCAAAATCAGCAAATTTACCGACCTCAATACTGCCAATGTCATTGTCCAACTTCAGCGACACGGCCCCGCCCATTGTGATTGAGTAGAGCGCTTCTTCCACGCTGAGCATTTCCGCTTCCCCGCCCAGCACACGCCCCGTAGCCGTGACCCGGTTGACCGCACACCATGCAGTGAACAAAGGCCCGATTGCCGTAATGGGCGCGTCGGAATGGAGWGCCAAATCAACACCGTGCTCCACAGCACTGCCCGCATTGTCGATCCGGTTGGCCCGGTCTGGTCCAAGCGTCATGGCATAGTGCTGATCACCCCAATAATAGGTGTGATTGCTAAACAGATTGACCCCGACACCCAGCGTCGCCATGCGCCGAAATTGTGCGTCACTAGCCATCTGACAATGCTGCAACGTGTGGCGGTGATCGAGACGCGGGTGTGCCGTCAGGGCGTCTTCAATCGCATCAAGCGCCACTTCCGTCGCTTCATCTCCATTTGTATGGATATGTATTTGATGCCCAGCCGTGTGGTAAGCGACAACGAGTTTTTTCAACTCATCAGGCGCGATGTACCAAAGTCCATTGGGCGCCCCATTATAGTGGCCTGGCCACTTCAGCCGTGCGGTGAACCCCTGGATTGACCCATCCAACACAAGTTTCACAATCCCGATTTTCAACTTATCGGTGCTCGCCGTAATCAGCTTGCCGATCCGCGCGGTTCCCTCCGTCACCCCCATCAGGGTCCCGCCAAAAGCCGGAACAAGCCGGATCGGAAAATCATCCTTGTCGGTTTCAGTTGTAAGACGGGTCACCATCTCATCGTCCAGCGGACTGTGTAGGTCCGTCGCGGTCGTCACTCCGGCCAGTTGGCAGAGTTTTGAGAAATTCCGTAGGGCGGGAGGATAGGTCGACGCCGTCCCCGGATCATATTGCATTGTCTTCAACGCCAGATACATGCCCACCATGCCGGCCAGTTCACCGGTAGGTTTGCCAGCCCCATCCGTGATCACTTCATCCATGTCTGTTGACGCGCCCAGATCAGACGCCTCAACCACCACCGAGTTCACATTCAGAAAATGCAGGCTGGCGTGAAAAATACCGATCTGCCGTGTGCTTGAAACTCGGTCAAGATCTGCCGACACCATGCGGCGCTCCCCGAAAAAAATCGGATCAAACCCCCAGGCGATCAGAGGAGTATCGCTATTGCCAAGGGCAGCATCCGCCTCACAGAGCCGGTCTACGACGGCATCGATGGACTTAAGCCCAGGCCGTACACGCCCATCAGGCCCCATGCGATCATAATACCCCACATAGGTCTGGTCCCACACGGCGCCTTCTATCAGATGACTGTGTCCTTCAATCAGGCCCGGCATCAAGACAAGCTCTGCAAACCGGTCATCAAGCGTGGCTTCGCCCCATCCCTGCAATTCTTCAAGCGTTCCAACGCCCAGAACACGGCCGTCACGGACCGCGACATGCGTCGCAAAGGGGCATGCCGGGTTCATGGTGATAATACGCCGCGCAGAAAAAATGGTCGTCGTCATACGTCGCTCCGAGCGTCAGTTGGGTTATTGAGAGCGAGGGGCCACAAGGCCCGTCACTTATCCCAGAGAGAAACGATCATGCCTTTTTCAGGCGCCGTTTTGCCTTCGAGAACCTCCCGGTAAACCCGTTCTGTGGCCTCCAACCCGTTCGACCGCTCCACCTTCATCCATCCATCTACGGAAGAAAGGAACGTCGCCCATGCTTTAGCAAGGCGGGCCTGCAGCTCTTGTGCGCCCCAATCCTTGTTACGCTTCTGTATCTGGGAGGGCGCGAAAAAGAGTGTTGGTCGGGCACCGGGCAATCCATCAGCGCCGCCACCCTGTTCCCAATGGGTACCGCCCACAGCGCAACTGCAGGTCAAACGTTCCGCAAACCGGTTGTGAACGTCCGCGCGGACATTGCCATCTCCCGCCATATCAACAAAGGCGACGTTGCCGTCTATTTCAAGAGAGCTGATATCGTCATAGACCACCACATCATCATAATAGCCGACGCTCTTCACAAAACCGACATTGCCCTTGGATGTCAGGCCGACAACCTGTGGACGGTTTCCTTGTCGGCTCGACAGAACCTGGGCCAGTCCGAGCGATGTTTTGCTCGACGCGCTGGAAAGTAAAACCGTCGATGCGTCAAAAAACTTATTATCGTCGAGAAAATCGTCGATCAGATATGAGGTTGTAAAAAGCGGTCGCAAAATACTCTGTTCCGCTTCACGCGCCTGCACATACCCCGCATCCGCTGTGGTCCGAAGATAATTGTTGTAGACCGGCGACAGCTCAGCCCGATGCGCCACGCCGTCAAAAAACCCTGCATCCGACACACGAACAGCCTGAACAACAAAGTGGGTCGACATGGGAAAATACCCGTAGAAGCGTTCCCCAGCCGACACCCCTTTAGCATTCGATGCGATCACATCACCAAACCCCCAGATCGGGATACGTCCCCAACCCTCATCGGCGGGAAAGAAATCCCAATATTTCATCGCGTCGCCAAAAGCGGCGTAGGTGATGTTGTTTGCTGTAAAGGCAAACTCATCAACCTTAAAAAGCACTTCACCCTCTTTCAGGCTATCGGCTTCCGGGACTGTGCTTTCGACAATTTTAGTTTCACGCAACTGATCACGTTTCACCCAAAAGTGTTTTGATATTTCGTTGATCGACATCCCGCCGCTCTCCTGTTTCCACCGTCGCAACGCTTCGCTATGGGAAGCTCCATATTTCATCTTTGTTGAGCGGCATGGTATGCGGGCACAACGCTATCGCCAAGGACGTTATTATAACTAATCCCAGAATTAGATCGTGCGTTTTTCTGCGTAAAACCAACATTCAAGCAAACGAGTTTCGTTGACTTGCCTTGGTGAATTTCTGAAAATGTAGACGGGTACTCTAAATTTTTTGGGGAATTATGACACAAACACTTCATGCAGTTCGCAGCGCCGCCATGGCAGCACTCGTAGGGCTCCTCTTTCTAGCGACGGCTGCGCCCAGCCAGGCCGAGAACCGCAACGTCCGTATCATCAACGAAACGAACTCAACGATGGTTGAGTTCTACGCATCAAACATCGGTGCCGACATTTGGGAAGAAGATATCCTTGGCTATGATGTCATGCCCGCAGGCGACAGCTTGATGATAGATATCGATGATGGCACGGGCTATTGCCTGTACGACTTCAAGGCTGTCTTTTCCAATGGAAAAGTATTGATCAAAGAGCGTGTCGATGTCTGCACGATCTCAAGCTACCGCTACCACGAGTAGAGATAGCCACACACTAAAAAACCGCCGCCATGGTATATCCATCGCGGCGGTTTTTTTATGTTCTCTGCAAGGCTAGAAATTAGGCCATGTCGTCCGGCGCAGTTTCGCCCCACTGGGTCTGCAACAAGGCATCTATCGGCACAAGGTTGGCAGGCGTAGAAGCATCGAACATGTCGCCATCTGTCCAATGCTCAACCATATGCCCCCACGGATCCCGCCAATAGTCAAAGATCTGCGACCCCAGCACATGCCGCCCCACGCCCCAGACAGGCGTCCGGTCCGCATTCCGCAAGACATCGCGCCCGAGCATCAGGTCATCAAAGTCAGCAACCTCCCACGCAGCGTGGTTGAAACCTGGCGCACCCGTTCCAACAAGAAAGAGTGTGTGGTGGTCAACAAAACGGTCCCCGCAGTCACAGCGCATGAATGAACCAAGCAGCGTTTCTTTGTCCCCGATGAAAACTTCATCAGACTTCAGAAACCCGAACTGTTCGTGGTACCAGGCGGCACTTTTCCGGTAGTCGGTAACGTTGATGACGCAGTGCCCCAGCCTATGCACATGCGAAGCGCCAGGCTTCATCCGTTTTTCAGCACCGAGCCGAGGTTTAACCAGCCGTTCGTTTGCGGGAGAAATATCCTGAACATCCGTCACGTCGAGCCGGTCCAGACCCCAGATAACTTCGATCGGGAAGTTGTCTGGATCACGCACCAGGACCCTCTTGCCACCGCCGGGCTCACTTCTGTCTTCCACCTTTGCCCCATGCGCGGCAGCAACAGCTTCCAGATCAGATTCACTTGCGGCTTGCAGCGCAAAGCCCACAAACCCGGGGTCACCAAGCTCCGTCACATGCACAACCGGATCAGGGCCCGTTCCGCGCATGTAAAGCGCCGTGGGCGTCCTGTCGCTGCGCACCATCCCAAAATCTGAGAGAAACGCTTCCATCCGATCGAGGTCCGGTGCGCTGAACCGAACATAGACAATGTCTTCTACCTTAATCATGTGGTCTCCTGAAGTTAGCGGCTGCACACAACGGGCTCACTCGATGAGAGTGCCTTCATTATCGTCAACAACCTTGTTCTCGATTGCGCCGAGCTGTTCGATTTCAACCCGCACGACATCGCCATGTTTCAGCCACGGCTGGCCGTCCATAGCCGCCGCAACCCCCGCACACGTTCCGGTCGCAATCACATCGCCCGGCTCAAGGGTAAAGGCCGTGGAGAGGTGCTCGATCAAAGTTGGCACATCAAAAATAAGGTGGCTTGTATCGGAATGCTGGCGAACCTCCCCATTGACCAGGGTCTTGAGGTCCAGCTTTGAGATATCCACTTCATCTACGGTGACAAGGGCAGGTCCCATGGGACAATGACTATCCCAGGATTTTCCCATCGTCATGGTGGGCGTGCGCCGTTGCCAATCACGGATCGTCACATCGTTCAAAACCGTGTAGCCGGCAATCACTTCCTTGTAACGATCTTTGGGCACACGACGACACCGCTTACCGATCACAACCCCCATCTCCCCTTCATAGTCCATCGCGACGCTCTCCTTAGGACGATAGATAGGAGAGAAAGGTCCGGTCGCAGAGGTCGATTGTTTGTTGAAGATGATCGGAAATTTCGGGAGCTCCCGTCCGGTTTCTTCCACATGTTCGCGGTAGTTCAGACCAACCGCCAGAATTTTGGGAGGTCGCAAAACCGGGCTGCGCAACTCAACGTCCGCAAGCTTTAGCGTTGGCGTCTCGCCCGTCACCTTTCGCGCCAGGGCCATTACCTCATCACCGGCTTCCAGAAAGGCAACCATTTCCCGTGGCAAGTCCGGCGCCGCAACGCTGAGGTCAATAATCGCCTCCCCCACCAATAGGCCAATTCGGGTGCTGCCCCCTTCACTAAACGTCACCAGTCTCATCAGGCGTCTCCCTTTTTCGCGTCAAACGGGGTGCCGACCCCAGAACGGTTCTGTTGTTCTTGGAACAATCTCTGTAACTGACGTTATCATCAGTTATGATCGATATCAAAGAATTTCAAGGGGCCCGGCTCAAAACCCCCAATTAGGTTGCCCCGCCTAGACCGTCCCAGCTACCAAATGTCAAAACCAGCGAGCTCTGCGGTATGGCCAGCAATTCTCATAGCCACCCGCAACCCTGCTTGCTACGGTTAAAACCAATGATATAGGGAGGGTCTTTCACCATGAAACAACTAACAGGCCTCGACGCCGCCTTTTTGTACCTGGACCAAAAAAATTCACCGATGCACATCGGCAGCATCGCAATTTATGATCCTTCAACCGCCCCCGGAAAATTTGTGCGGTACAAGGACATACTCGATTTCATCGAAGCGCGCTTGCCGCTAGCCACCACCTTCCGGCAGGGCCTGGCGAATGTGCCTTTCGGCATTGATCACCCCTATTGGATCGAGATGGAAGACTTCAATCTCGAATACCATGTACGTCACGTCGCCCTGCCAAAGCCCGGTGACTGGCGTCAATTGTGCATCCAGTCAGCACGCATCATGGCGCGCCCCCTGGACCTCACAAAACCCCTATGGGAATTTACCGTGGTCGAAGGCCTGGACAATGTGGATGGTGTCCCGAAGGGGTCATACGCCATTGTCTCCAAGATCCACCATTCCGCCATCGACGGCATGGCTGGTGTCGAGATCATGAATGCGATCCACACCCTTGGTCCCAATGACCCGCCACCCGCAATCGAAGACACCTGGAAACCAGAGAAGAAGCCCTCAGCGGTGGAAATGGCTATTCGTGGCTATATCGGTAACGTCAAACAGCCATTTCGTTGGATCGAGGTTGCCGGGAAAACCATTCCGGGACTGGCCCGCACCATCAAGGGGTTGCTGACCAAAGAATTCTCCCTCAGCCAGGCACTAAGCGCGCCCAGAACACGCTTCAACGCAAAGATATCCTCAAACAGGGTCGTAGAAGGTGTGGCTTTGGATCTTGCTCGGATCAAAGAGATCAAAACAGCGGTCGAAGGCGCCAAGGTCAACGATGTCATGTTGACCATTGTTGGCGGCGCGTTGCGGCGATACCTGGCATCCAAAGGCGAGCTTCCCGAAACCCCATTGGTTGCGATGGCCCCCATTTCCGTTCGCTCCGACAGTGGCGGGGGAGATCTTGGCAACCAAGTATCCGCCATGCTGGTTCAACTGGGAACCCATATCGCCGACCCCGAAGAACGCATTTTGGCGATTGCGTCCCATACAAAAGAACAAAAGGCCCTCACCAAGGCCCTCGGCGCGCAGCAAATGTCTGAGCTGAGTAAAACCGCCCCCGCCCTCTTCACAGGCATTGCCGCCAGACTTTACACACAGTTCGGTCTGGCTAATTCAGCCAAGCCATTCTTCAACACAGTCGTGACAAATGTGCCAGGCCCCCCCGTCCCGATCTATTCGGCGGGTGCGGAGATGGTGAAATATTTCGGCCTTCTGTGTCTGTTTGACGGTCTTGGCCTTGGTCACGTGGTGATGAGCTACAGCAAAGAAGTGACAATCACGATCACCGCTGACCGCAACATGATGCCGGATCCTGAGTTCTACGCGACCTGCTTGCGCGAAAGCTATGAAGAGTTGGAACGCGCCATTCTCGGCTCGGTTCAAAAAGCGCCAAAGGCCAAGAAGGCAAAAGCAAAGAGCGCTGGGTCCAAAAAGGCACCCGCTCGCAAGAAAACAGCGGCCAAAAAGGCAAAGCCGAAAAAACGGGCAAGCCCAAAAGCGGCACCGGCGACATTGGAAGCAACACATAAACCAGCCAGCCCCGAACTCCCTTTACAGGAAAAAGCGAGCTGAGTGGGTCAAACCACAAGATAACTGGTCAAAAGAAAAGCGGGCAATTGCCCGCTTTTTTCATTCCCACAATGCACTCTCAATGCCCACATGAGGGATAGACAAGACTGCGCCACCCTTCCCGATGGAACCGGCGCCAGCTGTCTTCTGGTTGAGCAAGCCGGTCTGCAACCGCATAAAAAGTCGGCGCATTGAAGCCAAGTCCACAATGGGCTGATCGGACTTCAATATTGTCCGTATGGTGAGCTTCTTTCTCGATCGAACTCTTCCAATGCACCACGCCGTCAGTCTTCGTATAGATCGACGTTGTCGGCACCTCTGGCGCCTCTGCCATGCGCTCAAGCACATCTTGAAATTCTTCAGATTTGGTTTCATCGCCAGCGAGAAAACGGTACAGCGGCCAAGCATGGCTCGCATCAGGAGCGCCTGCAAACGGGCTCCCCAGCGAAATCACCTGACGCACCATGTGTCCGTGGCTTTTGGCAACTTCGCGCGCCATGACCCCACCGAGGCTCCAACCAACCAGGCTGACTTTCTGTTGACCATGGTCATCGTAAATATCTTCAAGGCGCTGTGCCAGATGCACACCTTCCTCACCAATCGTCCCAAGCCCAAGATTGCGGCCGAGCTCCCATGGATGAGTTTCATATCCCCGCGAAGTCAGGAAGCGGCGAATGGCGCCCGTGCTGCTGTCGCCCGCCATAAAGCCAGGCAGCACCATGACAGGATGCCCATCACCCTCAGGCGCCTGCTTCAAGACCTGCTGCATGAGCGGCAGGAGAGCCATATCCGCCATTGTCCGGCTTGGTTCAAGATAGAGCCAACGCCACAAAGGACGCTCTCGAAGAGGAGTTCCACCAACAAGATCATCTTCCGCTACCGATGCCATTGCCATGCATATCCCCATGCTATCCAGCTGACGCGCCACCCGCGCCGTTACGAATCACACAAAGGCTAGCGATTGCCTTCCCATAGCGTCAAGCAGTCAGAATTTCTTGGTTAACCGCCAAGCTTGTAGGGCCCACCCCGTTTCAATGCTCTTTTGTAGGCAGGCCGCGCCTGAACACGCTCCAGAAACCCCGCCAGATTGGGATATTCGGCGAGCAATCCCGTCCCCTGCCCCGCTTCGAGCGGAAAGCTCATTTGCACATCGCAGGCGGTTATTGCATCCCCAGCAAACCAGTCCTGATCTGCGAGTGCCCCGTTCATGTAGGAGAAGTGATTTGTCATTTCACCCATAATACGTGGCAGCAGAGGCGCGCCGGCATCGCCCAGCCGGCCGACATAAAGGCCCAACAACAAAGGCATCATGGCGGAGCCTTCCGAATAGTGCAGCCACTCAAGATAGCGCAGCGCCTCAGGCGTTCCAGCCTTCGGCTTCCACATACCCGCTCCATAAGCGTCCGCCAAATACTCAATAATCGCGCCCGATTCTGCGAGCGTCACCTCCCCATCAACAATCACCGGCGACTTGCCCAGAGGATGAATTTCTTTGAGCGTATCCGGGGCCAGACTGGTCTCCTTGTCGCGCTGGTAATGAGTAATTTCATAGTCCAACCCCAACTCCTCCAACATCCAGAGAATACGCTGTGAGCGAGAGTTATTAAGATGGTGAACGATAATCATGGTAGCCGCCCTTTGTTCTAAATTCTGCGCGTCTTGTTTGAATTTCTATGTCGTGAGATTTGAGTGCCATTGCTCATAAGTCAATCGCCCCGCCGATCAAATTAGCGTTTCCAGCGACACAGTTTTGCACAAGCCCGACCCCATACGGATTGAGCTTTTAAACACCTGCGGCGCCCTGCTAGCCTCCCAACATCAATTTTGTGGAGGAAACACGATGGCTATTGATTTTAGCTTCCCGGAGGAAGTCGAAGTAATTCGCACCTCAATAAGAAATTTCATCAAAGAAGTGGTGAAGCCCATTGAGGAAGAGATGGACGAGAACGACCGGCAGTCCGTGCGCGACGGCGTCATTAAGATGCGGACGCAAGCTTATGAGCGGGGGCTCTGGTTGCCGCACATGCCAGAAGAATGGGGCGGCATGGGGCTGGGCCACGTGGAGCTCGCCATGATATCCGCAGAGGCTGCGCGGTCCCGCTATGGACCTTTTGCCATCAATTGCCAGGCACCGGACGAAGGCAACATGCACACGCTCATGAAGTGGGGGACGGACGAGCAAAAAGACACCTACCTGCGCCCCATGTGCGAAGGGCGCAAATTTTCCTGTTTTGCGATGACCGAGCCAGACGTGGCAGGCTCCGACCCAACCCTGATCAGCACCACCGCCAAGCTGGACGGCGACATGTGGACCATCAATGGCCACAAGTGGTTTATTTCCGGCGCGAGACGGGCTGACTTTGCCATCCTGATTGCGCGCACAGAAGACAATCCTCACATCCCTCAGGCCGCCAACACCGCTTTCATTGTTGATCTGCCTTCAGAAGGTTGGAACGACGTGCGTGAGATCGACACCATGCACGGGTCATCAGGCCATTCTGAAATCGTCATCGAAAATCTGAAAGTCCCCGACAACAGGCGACTGGGTGGTCGAGGAGATGGTCACCGATTGGGCCAATCCAGACTGGGCCCTGCCCGACTTGCCCACTGCATGCGGTGGATCGGCCAGGCAGAGATCGCCTTGGAGATGATGGTCGACCGTTCAACAAAACGCTTCTCCCATGGGTCCTTTTTGTCAGAAAAACAGGGCATCCAGTGGATGATCGCAGACAGCACGGTAGAGCTGTATCAATCGAAGTTGATGGTGCTTCATGCCGCCTACAAGATCGACAATGGCGAAGACTTCCGCTCCGAAGTGTCTATGGCCAAGCATTTCATTGCCAATTCTCTGAACCGCATCATCGACCGGGCAATCCAGGTACATGGCGCGCTGGGCTATTCCCATGATACCCCGCTCGCCCACATGGCCTTGCAGGCAAGATGGGCACGCTTCGCCGATGGCGCAGATCAAATACATCAAATGCGGATTGCAGAGCGAGCCATCAAGAGCTTCAAAGAAAGCGGGTCGTTGCACGCAGCACTCGGCGGCTTGCCGGTTTAGCTCAACCGCCTTCRGAAACGAGGCCGTCGGAACGCAAAAGTGTAACCGACGGCCTTCCCTTCACTCTCCACCAAAATCAGCAAGCTGGTTCCACAGAGCCCGCCCGTCGGTTGTGATGGAAAACAGCACCCGCCCGCCCGGGCGACTTTCGCCACCCCCCACCGGCTGATCCAGCGGATGGGCGTAAGTAATGTCAGCGCTCAACACATCGCTCAGGACAAACCGAACCCCACCGCCGGCTGATGCAATAGTGCGCGACGCAACCCCCGTCGTGTCCTCATTCCAGTAGCGACCAACATCATAGAAGGCGATCAATTCCCCACCGAGTGCGTCTCCCCAGAACTGTTGCCGGAAGCCGCTCAGCGTCAGACCAAACCCAATAGCACTGTCACCCGCAGCTGCCCCCGGATCGTACCCACGACCAATGCCGTAATTCCCGAAGGAAAATTCTTCAATAGCCATCAAAGGCTCGGTGGCAAGCTGGCCTTGCAATTCAATCTCCACCTCAACACCCCAGATGCGTGGCGCCGCAACAACAATTTCTCCCCGGGCAAGCCTCGCCTGCGGGTCCGCTTCCGGGCGTGCAAGGCTGACGTCACCTTCCCGGCTGGCATCAAAAAAGGTGAGTCCCTGACGTCCCTCAACAAGTCCCGAGACCGCCCATCCGTCCCACGCAATTTCTCCCTGCACCCCGGCATAAAGAACGCGCGTCTTGTCTTCGCTAAGGGGCACCGCCCCCTGGGACAACTCGCCATTGAGATCACCGAACTCGACACCCAGATAGGCAGACAGAAAATCATCACCGGTGACGTAAACGGGTTGTTCAAATTCCAGCCCCCCGGTCACGCTGTCAGACGTGGTGCCGAACGTCGCGACAGCACCTGACGGCTCAGCCTCCGAATAGGCGCCGCGAATGGCAATTGTAAGACCCTCGGCGGTTAGCCCCCGTGTGTAGGACAACTGCCCACTTACCTGCTCATCCGCCTCCCAGGTGCTAAAAAGCGCCATCTCCAGCTCATCCCCATAGGTCGCCCAACCGGGCACACCCACAAAGAGAGTCGTCCCTTCCCGACCAATACTTTTCGACCCCAAATTTTGGACGTTCACCAAGACCTGCGCATCCTGCCGCGTCACATCCGCGATGATACGCATCGCGCCAGGCCCCTGATCTCCCCGTGCAATCGACACCCGTGAGGTGAGACCCGGAACCCGGATGAGACGCGCAACCGTTGCTTCTATATCGCGCAGCGCGATCGGCCCCTTGCCCGCAAGGGTCGCAAGCTGCACTTCGGCCTGAGCTTTTGCCGTGGCGGAAGTGCCCGACACCACAAATCCTTCCACCCAGCCTTCAATCACCTGAAAGCGAACCCGTCCGCCAACCATCTCCTGCGGAGGCAGAACCACACGAATGTAGGGATAGCCAGCATCCTGAAAAACGCCCTCCATGTCCGTTCCCAATTGGCGCAAATCATCCAGCGTGACCGGTTTGTTCAGATAGGAAGCCGCTACGTCATGTAGGTCAGCATCTGCGACAGCCGAGACACCCGGGAGCACGCTCAACCGTTCAATGTCCACACCTGTGAAGATGATCCCCGAGACTTCGCCTCCTGGGCCAGGCACCATCGCAGACGGGCTCGCCATCGCGGCGCCTCCCTCCAAGCTCAAAAGCCCCAGTACCAATAGTGCGAGATGTCGCACAGCCCCTCCCTCAAACATTTTCAACAACGCCCGATAAATCGCCCAGCGCAAATTACGCGGTATATTCCACGGCAGAACCCACCCAAAGGAAACCGTACAGAAAAACGCGAGCCCTTAGTAAATCACCGCCGTTCTGCGTTAATCTGGCAACATTGAGGAGCTAGTTGCGCACAAAATATCATCTGACCACCATTTTGATGAATATTCGCGCGTAGCGACTGGAACCAGCATTTGCAACGTACAATATGAAGGGCTTGGCCTGCGCCCACACGAAAATGCGAGGCTGTTACGAAATCCGGCAGAGTTCAATACACGCCGCTAGTACAAGGCCGACCCTAACCCCATGAAACCCCTGACCCTTTTTGTGCTTTGCGCCGCCAATATTGTCTCGGCCTGCACCCTCGGTCCAGATTATGAGCGGGCCCGGGGTTTGGCGGACATTCTTGGACTGGAGACGGCAGGAACCGCCCCCGCAGAGACCTTTAGGTCGGAGCCGGAAACACCGGCAGCATCCCTCCAAGGCATATCTCATTGGTGGGAGCGGTTGGGCGACCCAGGCCTCGCACCACAGGTAGCCCGCCTCCTTGCCAATAATAATGATCTCGCGGCCTCTGGTGCCAGAGTGTTGCAGGCCCAGGCCCGGCTCGACAATGTAACGGGGACCCGCTTCCCCAGTCTCGATCTCTCCCCTGGCGGCAGTCGCGCCTTCACGACCAGCAGCGCGGGCAATCGCTCCTATGCCAACAGCTATACGGTAGGCGCGTCACTCAGCTGGCAGACTGACCTGTTCGGCCGCCTGCGGCGCTCCGCACGCGCAGAGGCAGCCACCCTCGCCGCGACCCGCGCCGATTGGCAGGGTCTGGTTCACACGCAGATCGCCACCCTGGTTCGCACCCGGGTTGCGCTTGCCACCCTGCAACGTCGCCTAGAGGCGACGCGTGCCATTACCGAAAGCCGCCGGGCGACCCTCAACGCCGTCGAGCGGCGATACCGGGCGGGCCTTGAGACCACAAATGCTGTTGATCTTCACCTCGCCCGAGAGAACTTCACCTCCGCCATGGCCGACATACCGTCCCTCGAAAACGACCTCTCCGCGACGGCGAGCGCCCTGGACATTTTGCTGGGTCAATGGCCGGGCACAACAGCAACGACGCTGGAACCAATGGCCATTACGCCGCCGCCCCGCGATGTCCTTGTTGGCGTACCGGCATCACTGCTTGACCGTCGTCCTGATCTCCAGGCGGCAGAGTTTCGGCTCATCGCAGCAACAGAACGGGTCGGCGTTGCCATGGCTGACCTCTACCCCAACCTGACCCTCACCGCATCGGGAACATCCACGTCTCCGACGGTCAGCAATCTGTTCGATGTTGCCACTCTCGCAGGCTCGCTCACCGCGCARATTGCACAATCTGTTTTTGATGGCGGCGCACGCCGAGCCACAGTGCGGCAGAGAGAAGCCGCCACAGCCGAACAGGCCGCAATTTACGCTGGAACAATCTTGAACGCGATCAAGGAAGTCGAAGACGCGCTTGTTGCAGAGCGCAAATCAGGCGAGCGGCTCGCGCAGCTGAATGTCACGTTAAGGGAAATTCGGTTAGCCGAATCCAATTCCTTCGACAGATTTCGCCGCGGCATTGGATCATACGCAACCTTGCTGGAAACCCAGCGCAGATTGCGCATTGCTGAGCAAAATGTTCTGCGACAACAACAAGACAAATGGAATACGCGCCTCGACCTGCTGCTCGCCCTTGGGGGCGACTGGGTCGGCACAGAAAATTACAGACCACCTACAGTCTTTGTGGAAACACAGGCGTCTGTAGCCGCAAGAGCTGAGGGAAAACCTAATCCATGAGACGCTTATTTGGCATGTCAGAGGACCGCTTCACCTCCAGTCCGCAGGACGATGACAGGAGAGACGAAAACACAGGACGGCTGCAGCTCTTCCTTGTTGTCGCTTTCATCGTGGGCGCCATCGCCATATCCAGCCTGCTCTCGTCGACAAACCGCACTCCACGCATGCTCAACGAAGAAGAATTCGCGCCTCTCGTCGATACAATCCTCGTGCAACCGGAGCGTCGCCGCATCGAGATTGTCGGCAGTGGCGCCGTGCGCAGTCGGGTGAGCGTCCAACTTGTACCGCAAGTTGAAGGGCGGGTAACCTGGCTTACCCCTTCGCTAAAGGCGGGCGGCTCTTTCACGAAAGACGAAACCCTGTTCCGCATCGAGGCGGCGGACTACGAGCTTGAGGTCGAACGCCTGCGCGCCGAAGTCGCCAGCGCCCAGACCAATTTACAACTCGAGCAGGCCGAGGGCAAAGCGGCCACCCGCGAATGGGAAGAAATTGACCCCAACGCGCCAGTGCCGGGCTTGGTCGCGCGCCGCCCTCAAATACGAGACAGGCAGGCGGCTCTCTCCGCCGCACGAGCCAGACTGGCAACCGCACAGCTTGACTTGGACCGCACCGCCTTCTCCCTTCCTTTTGACGGTCGCGTCGTGACAAGCAATATCGATCTCGGCCAATTTGTAGCGGCCCGGCAATCCTACGGCACCGCCTATCCCCTAGATGGGCTGGAAGTGCCGGTTCCTCTCGCCGACCGGGATTTAAAATGGTTGCAGCCATTTGAGAGCGTTCAGGCCATCGTCCGAACATCCTACCTAGGCATTGAGCAGGAGTTTACAGCAACCGCATCACGCATCGCTGCGGAACTGGATGAGCAAACCCGTTTCGCCACGGTCATTGTCTCCTTGCATTCCACAGGGGACCGCAGCCAGTCATCGACAGCTACAGAGGCATCCACAATTCTCGTCCCTGGCGTTTTCGTTTCCGTGACCTTTATCGGCGCAGAGCTGGAAAACGTCTTTGCCGTCCCGACGGCCGCCGTTCAGGAGAGTGGGAAAATCTGGATCATTGCCGACGGTCGTCTGAAGTCTGTTGCACCAGAAGTCGTTCAAGCCGGACCATCAACGACACTATTACGCGGGCTGCATGCGAACGATGAAATCCTCACCAGCAATCTTTCAGGCGCGGTCGAAGGCATGACAGTGCGAACGAACAGTGACCAGCCACCCGCCGCCGTACAGACAAGTCAGCAATAGGAATATCGCGGATGTCGAGTAATACGTCTGAGCCATTCGAGGAACACCCCGAGCCACAGCGCCGGGGGATCATCGCTTGGTTCATAAGCAACAACGTCGCCGCAAACCTGCTCATGCTGTTCTTTTTGGGCTCAGGTCTATTTGCGGTCTCCAATATGCGGTCAGAGGTGTTCCCTCAGGTTGATTTGCGCACCATCTCTGTGACCGTCGCCTACCCTGGTGCCACCCCTTACGAGGTGGAAGACGGGATTACGCGCCGGGTCGAAGAAGCCATCAGCGGCATCGAAGGCATCGACAGGGTACGATCAACAGCGGCGGAGGGCATCGGCAGCATCGTTGCCGAGCTTGAGGATTTTGCAGACGAAAATCAGGTCCTCAACGACATCAAGGATGAAGTCGACCGCCTTGCCGACTTTCCCCCTGAGGATGCCGAAGAACCTTCAGTCACCAAATCCAGCCTCACCTCAGGCGTGGTCACCCTCGTGATCTATGGCGCTGGCTCCGAGATGGCAATTCGCCAGAATGCGGAACGCGTTCGTGACGATCTCCTGCAAATTCCTGGAATATCACTTGTGTCTCTGGCAGGCGTCCGCAGCTTGGAGATCTCCGTGGAGGTAAGCGAAAACACGCTCAGACAATTCGGTCTGACCTTGCGCGAAGTGGCCAACGCCATCTCCACCTCTTCCCTTGATCTCCCCGCCGGGTCGATCAAAACCGAGGCAGGTGAAATCCTGCTGCGAACCTCTGCACGCCGCTTTACCGGTCGCGAATTTGAAGATGTGGTCATCCGCTCCAATATTGACGGGTCCATTCTGCGCCTCTCCCAAATCGCAACCATTCGGGATGGGTTTGTGGAAAATGACCTTATCAATCTCTTCAATGGCGAGCCTGCCGCCAGGATCAATGTCTCGCGCTCGGGCGATCAGGACGCGCTAGAAATTGAGGAGAAGGTCAACGACTACATTGAGACACTAACCCTCCCAAGCGGGCTCAAGCTCGACATTGCCAACAGCCAGACGGAAATCCTGCGGGATCGCATCAGCCTTCTCCTTCGCAACGCCATTTTGGGCTTTGCCCTGGTCTTCCTATCTTTGGTCCTTTTTCTCGATCTGAAGCTGGCTTTCTGGACAAGCATGGGTATCCCCATATCGTTCCTGGGTGGTCTCATGATCGCGTCCATGTTTGGTGTGACCATTTCTATGGTCAGTCTCTTTGCCCTGATTGTCGTGCTGGGGATTGTTGTCGACGATGCCATCGTCGCAGGTGAAAACATCTTCGCGGCTCAAGAAGCCGGAGAAACAGGAAGTCAGGCGGCCTTATCCGGTGTACGGGGTATTGCGGCCCCCGTCGCCGTCGGTGTCCTGACAACGGTCGCCGCATTTGCGCCTCTTCTCTTCTCAACCGGTACCCTCGGTCAGATTATGAAGCCGGTCCCGATTATCGTGATCGGCGTCCTACTTGTTTCTCTGTTCGAAGCCTTTTTCATCCTGCCCTCTCATCTCTCCTACTCAAACAGATGGAGCCGCGGCATCCTCGCCCGTTTGCAAGCGCGCGCCAGCGCAGGCCTGCTTGCTGTCACACGTTCCATCGTCACGCCTCTGGTCACTTTGTGCGTACGGTTTAAATACGCAACGCTTGCCGCCAGTTTCGGTCTCATCATCATCACGGTCGGTATGGTTCAGGGGGGATACGTCCGCTTTATATTCTTTCCTCAAGTTGAAGGTGACAGGTTGAGGGCAAAGCTCACTATGCCCGAAGGCACACCTTTTATTGTCACCCAAGAAGCTGCCCAAAGGATCGTCGATGCGTTGGAAAAATTGCGCGCCGACATCGACGCCTTAACACCCCCCGAAGCTGAAAGCATATTCACAACAACCTCCGTCATCGTCGGCCAGAGTTCTAGTTTTGGCGGCGGCCCCAGAGGAGGCAGCAGCGCCAGCGGCGCCCACCTGGCAACCATCACTGCCGAAATCATCTCTGGGGATGCACGCGTTAAGTCCGCTCGCGAACTTGAACAGCTTTGGCGTGCAGAGATCGGAGAAATCCCCGGTGCCGACTACCTTGAGATCGAAAGCGCGCTCTTTGCGGGCGGCGCAGATATTGACATCCAACTCAGCCATGCAGATGAGAACATCGTTCTGGCAGCAACAGACCGTTTGAAGGCCGAGCTGGCAAACATTGCCGGTGTTGCAGAAATCAAAGACAGTCTCGACATTGGAAAACGCCAGCTCGACTTCGAGTTGACCCCTGCGGGCTTTGCCGCCGGTCTGACCAACCGGGATCTCGCGCGCCAGATACGCCAGTCTTTCTTTGGCGAAGAGGTGGAGCGTCTGCAACGCGGCCGCGACGAGATAAAGGTGCTGGTAAAGTACCCCTTGTCGGAACGCCGTTCTCTGTCCCAAGTCTATGACATGCGCATCAGACTAGCGGATGGCTCAGAGGCCCCCTTGCTGACCGTGGCCACCATTACCGAAACTCGCGGTTATTCCACCATCCAGCGTGTGGATGGCCATCGCATAGCGTCTGTCACTGCAGAAGTCGATGAAAGCCTGACCACCCCCAATGACGTCAACGCGTTGATCGAAAGTGACATCCTGCCACGCCTGCTGCGCGATATTCCGGGCCTGTCTTATTCCAAGGAAGGGGACTCAAGAAGCCAGTTCGAGGACCTCGCAACCCTCGGCCGCAACCTCTTGGTCGCACTCTTCGTCATTTTCGTGATGCTCGCCACCCAGCTCAAAAGCTACATCCAGCCCATCATCATCTTGATGGCCGTGCCCTTTGGATTTGTCGGCGCGATTTTTGGCCACCTGTTGATGGGCCACGGCCTGTCCTTCATCTCCATTTTTGGGATGGTGGCCCTGTCAGGTGTCGTGGTGAACGACTCCATCGTCCTGGTGGATTATTACAACACGCTCGTCGAAAGAGGTGTCGAAAAATCCCAGGCCATTATTGATGCCGCGACCCGGCGGTTCCGCCCGATCCTTCTCACCACCATGACAACAGCCCTTGGCCTCTTGCCCATGTTGCTGGAAACCAGTAGGCAAGCGCAGTTCCTGATCCCCATGGCCATCAGCCTCGCCTTTGGCATCGTCATCGCCAGCGCGATGATCATGGTCCTGGTTCCGGCCATGACCATGATCGTTGAAGACTGGCGCAGCTAGGCAGCCGCCCGCAACAGAGCGACAATGATCGCACCGAGTCTAATTGGGGGTTACGCGGATCACGGCTCCGCTGTCGCCATCGGTCAGAATGTAGAGAGACCCATCAGGCGCCATTTGTATGCCACGGATACGTTCACCGATTTCGGCGAACAATATTTCTTCTCCGACAGCCGCACCGTCTTCCATGTCCACACGGCGCACATCACCCGGCACAAGCCCCGCGACCAGGAAGTCCCCCTGCCACGCCGCAAAAAGATCACCGGTGTAGAGCTCAAGGTTTGCGGGAGCGATGGAAGGCACCCAGTATTTCAGCGGCTGCTCCATCCCATCCATTTGCGTGAACGGGGTAATCCGAGCACCGGAATAATCAATCCCGTAGGTGATGACAGGCCAACCGTAATTGTTTCCTGCTTCAATGAGGTTGATCTCATCCCCGCCTTGCGGCCCGTGCTCACTCATATAGACAGCGCCCGCATCCGTCACGAGCAAGCCTTGAGGACTGCGATGGCCGTAGGAGTAAATTTCCGGGCGCATGCCATCCTTACCAACAAAGGGATTGTCTGAGGGCACGCTGCCATCATCGTTCAGACGAACAATCACCCCGAGCGTATTGGAAAGGTTCTGTGCTTCTTCCCGGTAGTTAAACCCATCACCAGTGGTGATGAACAATTTTCCATCCGGGCCAAACGCAATGCGCCCGCCATAATGAACGGGTGTGTCTTTGGTGGGGGAGACATCAAAAATGACTTCCAGGTCGCTGAGCGCCTGCCCATCAAATTTGGCACGCACCACCCGTGTCGCGTTGGCGCTCTTGTCGCCGTGCGCATAGGAGAGATACAGCAACTGGTTCGTCGCAAAGTCTGGATGGGGGACCACATCAAACAAACCGCCCTGGCTGGCACGGTACACATCCGGCACACCGGTGATCGCAGTAGGATCAAGAACCCCATCGCGAATGATACGAAGCCGACCATCAAGTTCCGTCAGCAACACAGTGCCATCCGGCAAAAATGCCAAATCCCACGGAAACCCGAGATCTTCAGCAATTGTCTCCAACTGATAGCCAATGGACGGATCAGCCTTGGCAGGCATCCCCACCATCAGTGCCGCACCCAGAATAACGGCGAGGCCCACAGGTTTGCGGATAGACGATATGACGGGCAGTTTCATGGGAGCATCCCTTTTTTCTTGGACGACAGCTTGTGCTTTACGTTGTGGCAGCATGTGACCATACTTCGGAAAATATCAATAGGTGAAAGGGGACATGGCCATGCGCTTTGCTCGACCAGTGGGAAGTTTTATTATCATCTTGATTGTGTTGACCGTTCTCGGGTCAGCTGCTTCAACCCATTTTGTCCTGCAAGGGCTCACAGACCTTGGGGTCGACATCCCCTTGTCTGACCGTCTCTCTATGACCCTGCAAGATATCGTCGGCATTGCTCCTCTTTACGGAGCGATTTTTGGGCTTGGCCTCATCRTCGCYTTCACGSTRGCYAYTTTTGTRACCCGYCTGGCCCCATCGCTYMGGTGGCTGGTCTATCTGGTGGCGGGGGGAACGGCAATCGGGGCCGCCCTCACCATTCTCGTCATCGCATTTGACGGCATCATGCCCATTTCAGGCGCACGCACAACGGGTGGGTTCATCGCGCAGGTCGCTGTTGGCGCACTCGTGGGCTATCTGTTCGCCCGGCTGACACCACCCAAAGCCGCCTGAGCCACAAAAACCCTACCCCCAGAACTTCAACCGTCAGTGCTGGTGCGCAACCCGCGCGCCGGAAGGAACGCGAATGTCATCCACCATGTCCTGCACCTCCGCAGGGGGTGCCGGCGTGAACCGACTAACGCCATAGGCCACGGCAAAGTTGAGCGCCATGCCAACGCTCCCGATGCCCTCTGGGGAAATACCAAAAAGCCAGTGATCAGCCGTGTTGAGCTCCGGCGAGACGAATTTGAAAAACACGATATAGCCGAAGGTGAAGGTGAGGCCACTGACCATGCCAGCCACCGCCCCTTCCTTGTTCATGCGCTTCCAGAAAATACCCATCARGATCGCCGGGAAAAGGGACGACGCAGCCAAGCCAAAGGCAAACGCCACAACTTGGGCAACAAATCCTGGCGGGTTGATACCAAACCAGCCCGCCACACCAATCGCCGCAGCCGCTGCAATCCGTGCATAGAGCAACTCCTGACGATCCGTAATCTCTGGCCGAAATGTCTTCTTCATCAGGTCATGAGAAATCGCMGTKGARATGACRAGCARCAGKCCTGCCGCTGTYGACARMGCWGCMGCCARWCCRCCCGCCGCCACCAAGGCAATCACCCATCCCGGCAGGTTTGCAATTTCCGGGTTCGCCAACACAAAAATATCTCGGTCCGCATAAACCTCGTTGGCCCCTTCCGTCGGCGCGTTGGTGAGAAGTCGTTCGCCAGACACGCCGGTGTCGCCGCTGAAGGAAGGAGCTCCCTGGAAGGCCGCACCCGGTCCGTATTGAATGACACCATCCCCGTTTTTGTCACGCCACCCGATCAGACCAAGGCTCTCCCAGTTGGTGAACCACCCGGGCACATCTGCGTAAGCCGTGTTGTGAACCGTCTCCACAAAGTTGAGGCGGGCAAAGGCCGCGACCGCAGGTGCCGTTGTATAGAGCAGCGCGATAAAGATCAGCGCATAGCCTGCGGACAATCTGGCATCAGACACTTTGGGCACCGTGAAGAAACGCACAATCACATGGGGCAGTCCTGCTGTGCCGACCATCAGAGCAAGCGTGATGGCGAATATGTCGATGGTTGCCTTGCTGGCCTGCGTATAGGCGGTGAAGCCCAGATCAATGAGTGTCAGATCAAGCTTCGCCAGAACAGACAGGCCAGAGCCGTCCACCACCGTAGCCCCCAATCCCAACTGCGGAACCGGATTGCCGGTGATCAAGATCGAGATGAAAATGGCCGGCACCATATAGGCAAAGATCAAAACGCAATATTGCGCGACCTGCGTGTAGGTGATGCCCTTCATGCCGCCCAACACCGCATAGATGAAGACAACGCCCATGCCGATCAGCACACCGGTATTGATTTCAACTTCCAGGAACCGTGAGAAAACAATTCCGACACCACGCATCTGTCCNGCGACGTACGTGAAAGATACGAAGATCAGACAGATCACAGCGACGACGCGCGCCGCTCTGGAATAGTACCTCTCYCCAATGAAGTCAGGCACCGTGAACTGGCCAAACTTTCTGAGATACGGCGCCAACAGGAGAGCCAGCAAAACATAGCCGCCGGTCCACCCGAGCAGATAAACCGATCCATCATAACCAATGAAAGCAATAATCCCGGCCATGGAAATGAAGGATGCCGCACTCATCCAGTCCGCAGCCGTCGCCATGCCATTGGCAATAGGATGCACGTTCCCACCCGCCACATAGAACTCAGAGGTTGACCCGGCCCGCGCCCAGATAGCAATGCCGATATAGAGTGCGAAAGAAAGGCCCACAAAAATGTACGTCAGCGTTTGCGTATCCATGGGTCCCTCAAACATCATCATCAACCCCAAACGCTTTATCAAGGCGTTTCATTGCGTACACATAATAGAAAACCAGACCAATAAAGACGTAGATGGACCCCTGCTGCGCCCACCAGAACCCCAGCTTGAAACCAAAAAATGGGATGGTGTTCAACACATCAACAAGAAAAATGGAGAGCACAAACGAGACGAAGAACCAGATCGACAGAAGAATTCCCAACAGGCGCAAATTCGCCTGCCAATACGCATTGACGGATTTCTCCCCCAGCACTTCTTCATCATGTCGGCTTTGCTGCGGCGCATTCTGCCCTTCATGATGATAGCTCGTTTTCTGCCCCTCGCCCGGCGGATCAGTTTCCGGTGTCATCACATGCCCCCCAAATGACAGTCCTGATTGGACCGTGAGTCTTACGCGTGTGGCATGGCAACGCAAGCAAAAGGCGGTTGCGCATGTCAACACAACCGCCTTGTCTATGAGATTAAGTCCGCAACACTCCGGTGGCATCAGTCAGTCGCTGACAGATAACCTCGCTCTTCGAGATAAGCCACGATCAGGTCAGCGGCTTCTTCTGCACTCACCTGATCGGTTTTGATTTCGATTTCGGCAGCCTCTGGAGGTTCATAAGCTGAATCAATGCCCGTGAAGTTTGCGATTTCACCGGCCCGCGCCTTTTTGTAGAGGCCTTTCGGATCGCGTTTTTCGCACAGCTCAAGCGGTGTATTGACGAAGACTTCGATGAACTCACCTTCTTCCACAAGCCTGCGCGCCAAGCGTCGCTCAGAGATGAACGGTGAAATAAACGACACCAGCGTGATAAGTCCTGCATCGACCATCAGCTTGGAAGTCTCTCCCACCCGGCGGATATTCTCCACCCGGTCAGCGTCCGTAAAGCCAAGGTCTTTGTTCAAACCGTGACGCACATTGTCACCGTCCAGCGTGTAGGTATGACGTCCGCGATCATAAAGCCGCTGCTCAACCAGGTTCGCAATTGTCGACTTGCCCGAGCCGCTCAAGCCCGTAAACCAAAGAACCGCAGGGCGCTGATGTTTTTGGTCAGCGCGCGTGCTCTTGTCGATTTTCAACTCTTGCCACACAACATTTTGAGCACGACGGAGAGAGAAGTCGAGCATGCCAACGCCAACCGTCTCGTTGGACCGTCTGTCGATCAGAATAAAACTTCCCGTATCGCGATTGTCAGAATAGGGGTCATAGGCAATCACCTGATCGAGACTGATATTGCCAACACCCACTTCGTTCAGTTCCAGGGTTTTCCCGGCCTGTTGTTCCAGCGTGTTCACATTCACTTTGTGCTTCAGTTCCGAGATGGAGGCCGACACAAGTTTGTTGTGAACCTTCATGTAATATTGCCGYCCCGGCAACATGGCRTCTTCATGCATCCACAGAATGTGCGCGGCGAACTGATCGGAAATGAGACTGGGAACTTGCCCCCCACAGATCACATCGCCCCGACTGACATCAATCTCGTCTTCAAGCGTCAACGTCACCGACTGCCCGGTCTGAGCCTCGTCCAGATCACCATCCGCTGTAACAATGCGCGCGACYTTRCTYCGGCTRCCWGACGGCATGGCRATGATCTCATCACCACGCTTCACGGTGCCGCCAGCAACCGTGCCGCTGAAACCTCGGAAATCAAGGTTAGGCCGATTAACCCATTGCACAGGGAACCGAAAAGCTTGTCCGGTGCGGTCTCTGTCGACCTCGATTGTTTCCAGTTTTTCCAACAGGCCAGGGCCAGAATACCAAGGTGTCACCTCGGTATCGCGCGATGTAATATTCGTACCCTTCAGAGCAGATACCGGAATGCACAACACGGAAGAGAAATTGAGTTGCGCGGCAAATGTTCGGTAGTCTTGTTCGATCTCATCGAAGACATCTTGAGAATAGTCAACCAGGTCCATCTTGTTGATGGCCACAATCACATGGCGAATACCGAGCAGAGAGGCAATATAGGAATGACGCCGTGTCTGGGTCAGCACACCTTTGCGTGCATCAATGAGAATGATCGCCACATCCGCCGTGGACGCCCCGGTCGCCATGTTGCGCGTATATTGCTCATGTCCTGGGGTATCGGCGACAATGAATTTCCGCTTGTCGGTCGAGAAAAAACGATAGGCAACATCAATGGTGATGCCTTGCTCCCGCTCTGCAGCAAGCCCGTCCACAAGCAGCGCGAAGTCAAAATCATCGCCCTGCGTTCCCATCTTCTTACTGTCAGCTTCCAGGGCAGCCAACTGATCTTCAAAGATCATTTTGCTGTCATAGAGCAAGCGGCCAATGAGTGTGCTTTTGCCATCGTCAACGCTGCCACATGTCAAAAACCGCAAAAAACTTTTGTTTTCCTGCGCGTGCAAATAGGCGGCAATATCTGTTTCGATGAGATCGGATTGATGTGACATCAGAAATAGCCCTCCTGCTTCTTTTTCTCCATCGAAGCAGCCCCATCATGGTCAATCACCCGGCCCTGCCGTTCCGACGTCTTAGTCAGCAGCATTTCCTGGATAATGTCGGGCAGAGTAACGGCCTTGGATTCAACGGCACCGGTCAGCGGATAACAACCCAGCGTGCGGAACCGAACTGATTTCATCTGTGGCGTCTCGCCCGGGCGCAACTCCATCCGATCATCATCCACCATGATCAGCTGGCCATCGCGCTCCACAACCGGCCGTTTGGCGGAGAAGTAGAGAGGAACAATTTCAATCTGTTCCTTGTAGATGTATTGCCAGATATCCAGTTCGGTCCAATTTGAAATCGGGAAAACACGAACACTCTCGCCTTTGTGGATACGCGTATTGTAAAGGTTCCACAATTCAGGCCGCTGGTTCTTCGGGTCCCAGCGGTGTTGTTCAGAGCGGAACGAAAAGATGCGTTCTTTCGCGCGCGACTTTTCTTCATCTCGCCGCGCCCCACCAAAAGCTGCGTCAAATTTGTACTTGTCCAGCGCCTGCTTCAGCCCCTGGGTCTTCATCACTTCCGTGTGGACCTGCGACCCATGACTGAAAGGCCCGACACCCTGGGCGACACCCTCTTCGTTGATATGAACGATCAGATCCAGCCCCAGCTTTGCCACCATCTTGTCGCGAAACGCGATCATTTCCTTGAACTTCCACGTGGTGTCCACATGCATCAGGGGAAATGGCGGTTTGGAGGGATAAAACGCTTTCATCGCCAAGTGCAGCATAACCGCCGAGTCTTTGCCGATGGAATAGAGCATGACCGGGTTTTCACATGCAGCGGCAACTTCCCGCATGATGTGAATGCTCTCGGCCTCAAGCCGTTCAAGATGAGTGAGGGAATGCATGGAAATTCAACTACCTGATGACAAAAGCAATAAATGGTGTGTTCGACCCGTTGAAGTGGGAACCGGGTCAGTGTCGCCTCTATATGCGCTGTTTCAAATCACACTTCAAGGCCGTAAAGAAAATAATATACCATTTTATAACTGTAAATATAAATTGCAGCGCTCAGGGTCTTACCAACGGGGCTCGGACCGGATATACGGGCGACCATGGCACCACCACTTCTCACTCTTCAAGACATTCATCTCACTTTCGGCGGAACACCTCTGCTGGAGGGAGCGGACCTTATCATCAATTCCGGCGCACGCATCTGCCTTGTCGGACGCAACGGGTCGGGCAAATCCACGCTGCTGAAAATTGCGGCAGGACTGCTCGAGCCAGACCAGGGCAAGCGCTTCCTACGTCCCGGTGTGACCGTGCGTTACCTTCGGCAGGAGCCTGATTTTTCCGGCTTCCAGACCACCCGCGACTTCGTTGAAGCGGGACTGACCGAGGGGGATGAAAACTACCGCGCCCAATATCTGCTCTCAGAACTCGGCCTGACCGGTGACGAAGATCCTGCCCACCTCTCCGGTGGAGAAAGCAGGCGCGCAGCGCTGGCCCAGGCTCTCGCCCCAGAACCCGACATCATCATGTTGGACGAGCCCACCAACCATCTGGACTTGCCCGCCATTGAATGGCTTGAAAAGGAACTCGCCTCCACGCGGTCCGCTCTTGTCATCATCAGCCATGACAGGCGTTTCTTAAGCACTCTGTCACGCAGCACCATCTGGTTGGACCGAGGCACCACCCGCACTCTTTCCCAGGGCTTCGGAGAGTTCGAAGCCTGGCGCGACAAATTGCTGGAAGAAGAAGAACGCGATGCCCACAAGATGCAGCGCAAGATCAAACGGGAAGAACATTGGCTGCGTTATGGCGTCACTGCGCGGCGCAAACGCAATGTACGACGTCTTGGAGACCTCCACGCCCTACGCAAAACAACGGAGGAAGCCCGGAGTAACTTGAACCGCGGCACCAGCCAGGTTCAGCTTTCAACACAGACCGGGCGTCTGTCCGGCAAGCTCGTGGCCGAACTTGAAAATGTCTCAAAGGGGTTTGGCGGCCCACCCATTGTCAAAGATTTTTCCACCCGCATTCTGCGCGGCGACAGGGTCGGCATTATCGGCCCCAATGGAGCGGGCAAGACAACCCTGCTCAATCTTCTCACCGGTGTCTCTGAGCCGGATGAAGGCGGCGTACGACGAGGCACCAATCTCGACATGGTGACCTTGGATCAAAAGCGCGAAAGCCTGCCGCCAGACACCACTCTGAAAGATGCCCTGACTGGCGGCGGCAGCGATATGGTGTCCCTCGGCGAGGGACAGCGTCACGTCATATCCTACATGAAGGACTTCCTCTTCATGCCGGAACAGGCCCGCACACCCATCCGCAAACTATCGGGCGGGGAGCGGGGACGACTGATGATCGCCCGGGCTCTGGCAAAGCCCTCCAACCTCCTGGTCCTCGACGAACCCACAAACGATCTGGATCTAGAAACACTCGACCTGCTTCAAGACTTACTCTGCACCTATGAGGGAACAGTCCTGCTGGTTTCCCATGACCGTGATTTTCTCGACCGTCTCGTCACCTCCGTCATCCACTCAGAAGGCGGCGGGCAGTGGCAGGAATACGCGGGCGGCTATTCCGACATGCAGGTGCAACGGGCTTCAGCTAAGGCATCTTCAACCGGTTCAGAGGCACAACCATCAGCGACAGCAAAGAAATCCCGTTCAGCATCGTCTTCGCGTAAAAAAATGTCCTTCAAGGACAAGCACGCCCTTGAAACATTGCCTAAGAAAATGGCCACTCTAGAGGCCGACATCATTGCCCTGAAAAAGGCACTCGCGGACCCGGCTCTGTTCTCACGTGACGCGGAAAAATTCCAGAAGACCGCCTCTAAGCTCGAAATCACAGAGTCCAAGCTCAAAAAAACGGAAGAACGGTGGCTGGAACTGGAAATGCAACGCGAAGAACTGGAAAGCAGCACGTCTTAGTTTTCCTCACCCACCACGACAGGCCAGCTCGTTTCGACTGTCGCATCGCTCAAACCCCTATATAATCCACAGAGCATCTGGGTGAAATCTTAATCACCCGGCGACCGGAGGAAAAAATGACGGGACAGGAATTTCAGGTGAAACCGGTAACCGGGTCACTGGGAGCCGAAATCATCGGCGTTGACCTCACCGATCTGTCGAACGCTACCTTCGACAAAATCTGCACAGCCTTTTACGACCACTCAGTACTGGTGTTTCGGGAGCAGGACCTGACCCACGAACAGCAAATCGCTTTTGCACGACGCTTTGGCGAGCTGGAAGTCCACCCGATCGTTAACGGAATGGACGAACATCCAGAGATGATCAAAATGCTGAAGCCAGCAGGAGAGTCCGCGRGCTTCGGTGTCGGCTGGCACACCGACAATTCCTTTTTTGAAGAACCAAGCATGGGGTCAATCGTCTACAGCCATATCGTACCACCCCAGGGGGGAGACACGCTCTTCTCGAGCCAATATGTTGCCTATGAACGCCTGTCCGATGGCATGAAACGGATGCTCGGTAACCTGAATGCCGTGCACAGTGCAAAATACGCCTACACCTCAGAAACGGCGGAAGAAAAATACGCGGGCAAAACAGCGATCACCTACAAGCGCTCCGACAGCGTGTATGACGAAGTCGTCCACCCGGTGGTACGCACCCACCCCATCACGGGCAAGAAAGCACTCTACGTGAACCCCATGTTCACCACCCGCTTTGAGGACATGAGCGAAGAGGAAAGCAAACCGCTACTCACGTATCTCTTTGAGCATTGCACCCGCCCAGAATTTGGCTGTCGCATCCAGTGGGACACCCGCATGGTTGCCATGTGGGACAATCGCTGCGTCCAGCATTATGCGGTTGATGACTATGTTGATCATGAGCGCCTGCTCTACCGCGTCACCGTGAACGGTGAAAAACCAGTCTGAGTATCCGGAGATATGAGCGAAAACCTTCTCATCATTGATGGCTATGACCGCTCCGGCCGCACGCGCTTGGGCGAAGCAGGGTGCACATTGGCGGGCACGCTCTACCAAAACATGATCCGGCGCTTCTTGCCCAATGCCAACATAACCATCCTGCACCCCGCCGATGCAGATGAGCATATCCCGCAAGGAGCTTCTCTGGGTGATTTCGATGCCGCTCTTTGGACAGGCTCCAGCCTCACCATCTATCACGACACGCCCGAAGTAGTGCGCCAGGTGGAGCTCTCCCGCACTTTGTCCGCAAACGGCGTCCCAAGCTTTGGCAGTTGTTGGGCGCTGCAAATCGCTGCCCTGGCAGCTGGTGGCACATGCAGATTGAACCCAAAAGGCCGAGAGTTCGGCATCGCCCGCAAAATCACGCTAACCGATGCCGGGCGAGCACACGCCTTATATGCAGGAAAGCCAATTGTCTTTGATGGCTTCACCAGCCATTTCGATGATGTTGAAACCCTGCCACCGGGCGCCACACTGTTGGCGGGAAACCAGATCACCCCCATACAAGCTGCGATCATCGAGAAAGACGGCACACCTTTTTGGGCGGTGCAATATCATCCTGAATATGATCTGGCAGAAGTCGCCGCCCTCACCCGCTTCCGCATGGATGGTCTCATAGACGACGGGCATTTCGCCAGCCACGAGATGGCAAACAGTTTCGTTGCCGACCTGGAGGCGCTCCACGCAGACCCCGCCCGCATGGATATTTCCTGGCGGCTCGGCATTGACCAGGACGTGACAGACCCAGAGATACGCACACGCGAGGTCAAAAACTGGGTCGAAAATATCCTGCGAACCAACTAGTCGTGAATACGTAGGATCACAGACTGGCTTGCACTTGCCATCAGCTCACCGGACTCAGCAAACAAATGCACCCGACCGTGCGCAAATCCGTTGTGAACGCCGTGAATGCGAATGTCACAAAGCACCCACTCTGTTTCCACAATCCGCCGAATGCGGATCGTATTATCAAGACTGTTGCCGCCGGCATTGCGGCCAATGGCATTGCCGACAGCGGACGGCACGAAATCGGCCATCACCGCCAGCGCACTTGAATTGACCGGCAGACCTTCACGCATACGCGCCCACAGAACCACATGCCCGTCTTCGCTCAACTCACCGTTTTTGCGCTCCTTGCCGTAGCGCCCTTTGACAACACGCACATCAATCCGCCCATGCAGATCGGCCCGATCTCCGCGCCAATGGTCTACAGGTGCACATTCAGACGGTGGCGCAACAGACGGCATCTCTACCCATTGCGCAGAATACTCGCTGGTCCGCTCACCAAGAGCGGCATTGACGGTGAAAATTTCTCTATCCCCGACGTGCCCCACCACACGCGCCTGCGTGTTGTACTTGCCATGCACCGGCACCATCACATCAAGATCAACAATGTCGCCAACACGTGCAAAAGAGATGTATTGAGCCGTCGCCCAAATAGCAGGTCGTCCGGTTGTCTGTTCCATTGCACGCAGAGACGAGGCAAGCCCAACCCCGCCAAACAGGAAAAGCTTACCGGGCGGGCCAACACTCAGTTTCTCCTCCACCGGCAAATACCAGCGATGCGGATTGTGGGTCGCCTGCAAATCAAAAAGGTCAGGGGCAGCAGAAATTTGGGGGGTCATCTCGGCCATCATGTCTCACTCAGAAGGGGGGAACTGACCGCTTACCTACCCCATTTTGGTACCAATATTCAATCGGTTGAACGGTGCCGAGGCCATTCAGAAGCTAAAAGAACCGTTCGGAAACCAATATGAGCGGCTCCCAGGTTCACTTCTTGCGGGTGACGGGCTGCGGGCCGGTACCGGCGGCAATAGTTCGGCGCGCACAGGTAGGAGCCCCCTTTGATCACCCCCACAGCCACCGCCTCATCTCCATAAGGGTCCACCGTCCATTCCCAGACATTGCCAATCATATCGAACAGGCCATACCCGTTGGCCTGAAAACAGCCAACCGGGGCACGCCCAACAAAACCATCTTTTCCTTCATCCTGAAACGGAAAGAACCCCTGCCAATTATTGGCCTGCCAGACACCGCCCGGCGCCAATTCTTCCCCCCACGCATAGGTTGCTCCATCCAGCCCCCCACGCGCCGCAAACTCCCATTGTGCTTCATTGGGCAAAGAGCGACCTTTCCAGGCGGCGTAGGCCACAGCATCTTCCAACGCGACTTGAACCACAGGGAAATCGGCCCGGCCTTCGATGCTACTACCCGCTCCCTCCGGATGACGCCAGTTGGCCTCTTCCACATAGATCCAGCTTCCCAGATCATCCTTGTCCGGCCATTGGAAGACCGCAGCCCCCGGCGGCACCACACCGTCTACTCCTCGCTCTGCCAAGGTGACGTACCCGCTTGCATCCACAAATTCAGAAAACTGTTGGTTGGTGACTTCCGTTCGGTCGATCCAGAATGAAGGAACCTCGGCCAACCGTACCGGAGCTTCATCGCTATAGTACGCGTCAGATCCCATCTCGAATGTTCCACCCACAATCTGAACCATGCCGGTCGGTGCGCCTAACTGCTCCCACCCGGTCTCCAGGCACGAAGCAGCAACCCCCTCAACCGTAACAGAGGGAAGCATGGTCCATATTCCGGCACCGACAAACGCCACAGCAATCAGTCCGGCCCTAATTTTCCCAATAGACATAGGCATCGTCTTCCGTGTGGCGATCGGCAAGTGTCTTATCAATGAACACAGACAGGCCAACCTCTGAGGGCCAAAGCGGCGCCGCTTGTTCAGCCAGATGCGTTTCCAGAAGCGCGGTCAACTCGGCAACCTTGCCCGGAAGATTTTCCGCAAGATTGATCTGTTCGGTCGGATCCTTCGACAGATTGAACAGCCAGGTTTTTTCCGGGAGCTGCGACAGTTGAAGCTTCCAACCCTCGTTCAACACAACCCGGTAGTGGCCATCTTTCCAGAACAATGTCTCGTGCGGCGCGCCTTCCCGCTCCCCTGTCACGTAGGGAATGAAATCAACCCCATCAATGATCCGGTCATCGGGCAGGTCCAGGCCAGCCGCACCCGAGGCGGTTGCGAACAAATCCATATGCGAAACCGGCTCATCAAACGTGCTGCCCGCAGGAATGTGCCTCGGCCACCGTGCAAAGAAGGGTACATGAGTGCCACCTTCAAAGAGCGTCAACTTCCACCCACGGAACGGCTTGTTCAGGTCTGGCAATCCAACATACCCGGCGCCCCCATTGTCGCTGGTGAAGATAACCAGCGTGTTGTCATCAAGCCCATTGTCTTTGAGCGCTTGCATCACCCGGCCGACGCTGCGGTCCACTGCCCGCGTCATGGCTGTGTAGACCCGAAGACGATGATCTTCGATTTCTGACAACGCATCATAGTCAGCCTTCAAAGCCTGAAGCGGCGTATGAATGCCCCAATGCGCCAGATACAAAAAAAAGGGTCGATTGCGGTTGGCTTCAATCACCTTGACGGCTTCATCTGTATAATAGTCAGTGATATAGCCTCGCGGCTCAAACGGCGCGCTGTCATTGAAGGTCGAGGCATAGCGCATGCTGGGCCACAAAAACCGGTCGATCGGATCAAACATCTGCCGTGAATTCACGACATCCGAATGATCAACTGGCAGATAAAGTCCACTCGCCATAAGCAAACTGTCATCGAACCCCTGATGAATAGCGCTCATGCCATTGTTGCGGCCCAGATGCCACTTGCCGATATGCGCGGTGTAATACCCGGCTGTTTTCAGATGCTCAGCAATGGTGATCTCAGACCGAGGCATACCAAGGTCCGCATAGCTGCCAACCTCACTTTCACCCCGATCAAATGTTAGGCTGGGATGAAGCGGCTGGATCTCGCTACTCCGACTGACCAGGCCCACCAGCGCCGCCATCCCCGGTGGCGTTGGAGTGAACTCAAAACCAAACCGGGTCGCATAACGCCCTGTCATGATTGAAGCGCGGGACGGTGCGCAAACTGCATTGCCTGCATACCCGTTTGAAAAGGCAACCCCTTCATGCCCCAACGCATCAATGTTGGGGGTCTGCATAGTTGTGCCTGAGGCCCCACCGCCATAAAAGCTGATGTCGTTGAAGCCCATGTCATCGGTCAGAATGAAAATAATATTGGGTGGTCTCTCAGATAGCGGAGTGGCCACAATTTCCGGCCCCTGGCTCCAAACCACTTCCTGGTTGGGCCCGACCGGGTCAATGATGTTCAGAACGATGCCCGGTGCATTCAGAACGATCTCAACCCGGTTCACCCAAATGACAGCCCCCGCGATCAGAACAACACCAGCAACCCCACCTAGAATTTTCTTAAGTTTCATCACAACACCCTCATGAGGTTTTCCGGGGCAACAAAGCGTTCAGCACACCTGCCACACTCAGCAAGACAAAGAAGAGAAGAACGCGCGGATCGCTCAAAGGCAGCCCATCTTCAATAGGAAAGGCAATCGTCTTTTCCAGAGCAGCAGCCTTGAAGCCATGCCGTCCTGAAAATTGTGGGTCAGTAGAAATTTCAAACATGTCCCGACGCGAGCGGTACCGCATAGCTGCGCCAGCCGTCCAAACCTCCGCGCCCTCCACGCCCACAACGTCCAACACATTTGAAACAGCTGGCCCAAACATCACCGGATGAGAGGCGCGCACGAGGAGAGCCGGCCACATATATTCCATGTATTTGGCCATCACATCATCTGACGTGTCTCCGAGAGCTACGCCGTCAATCTGGTCTGGCACATCTTTCATGTGCAAAGCGTTGACCATCAAAAAGTCATCGCCCGTATCTGCTTCCATAAAGGCACGCAGCTGTGCAATCCGCGCGGGGTCTTCCACCTGGCGTTCAATGATGCCCATGAAGTGATCAATTTCATCGGGATTTAGGGGGCCCGACAGGTTCGTGTACCAAAGAAAAAAAGCGACATAGATCGCAGCCGGCACACCCCAGATAAACCATCGCGCGCTCATCATATCTCTCCCCTAAGCGAACAGTTTCTCACAACCCGTTCCCGCCAACACATCGTCGACAAACCCTCGATCCTTCTCGGAAAGGTTCGCCCGCCCTTCCCGCAACCATTGAAGACACTTGCCCTGATAGGCGAACGGTTGCTGAACCCAATGTGCACCGTCGATCTCGGTATCAACTTGCGCGTCGCCATTCATGAGCGCCTTCGCATTCGCCAGCAGAGCCGGTACGTAGTAATTGCCAATCTGCTTGAAGACGTCGATCAGCGTGTCTGACACGGCATCCCGCGACACCCATTCATCATCTCCCGGTTCCATACCGCTCAGGTCATCAACAAGGTCCACCCAGGCAAACACCACGGGCGCCTTGTCGAGGGTGAGCTGCATTGGTGTGGGGTCAAATTTGGCAAGCTGTGTCAGTTGCCCATAGGCCGCAAAATCACTGGCTCCGGGCCGTCCGCCCAACATAAAGGAAGACCCTTCAAGGTGTGCCCGCATTGCGCCAAGGTAGCGCTCATAACTTGCCTCAATCACTGGTGCCGTCTCATCGCTGGACCCCACGACATAAAGCCGCGAGATTTGTCGCTCGCCGAATATCTTTCCAAGCTCCAGCGCTTGCTTTTCCGGCTGTGGAGCGAGCGTCCAACGCGGCAGGATCGCAGAGGCCCGCTCAATGTCTGCTTGAAAATGCCAGCGATAATGGAACATGGCTTTGGTCAGCCACTCGTCTGCATAATCCTCCAGCAGATAGTCCAAAAAGGCGATAGCCGGGTCTGACGGAACAACACTGCGCCCCTCATATTCAGTCTCAAAGCGTCGGATCAGGGGTGTTGAGTCCACAACGGCCTCAAGTTCGCCCGAGGCATTGGGCAAAAAGAAGGTCGGCAGCAGGCCAACCTTGGGTTTTGGGTACCCAGCAGGAACACCACCATCCCTGTTGAACAACAGCCGATAAGGAATGCGGCGATAACGTAGGACCGCCAGCATTTTACGCGTGTACGGCGAGCCCGGAGCCCCCATCAGCGTCAACGGTGTCAAGTGGGTCATGTTGTTCTCCCGTCTGGCGAGCCACAATCAGCACTTCTGCTCGCGCATTCATTTTTCTTGAGGGTAAGAGTTGGCATTATACATGTCAATTTATGCTCGCCGCAAAAAACCCGCAACAATGCGGGCTTTAAGGTGCAACCGATCGATCAGACGTTTTTCATCTTCTCAAGCATAGCCCCCATTGCGGCATGAACGGCATTGATCGCCTGGAGAGGTCGAACCATAACGCGAAACTCGATGATCTTGCCCTCATCATTGCAAGTAATGATGTCGACGCCGTTCAGATACTTGCCATCTATTTCTGACTCAAATTCGAGGACCGCATAATTGCCCGAGACAACTTCTTTCGTGTATTTGAACTTGCCYGCGTTTTCGGCAGGCTTTCCTTCACCCGGCGCCCCTTGTCCGCCAATGGTGCCCCCGGCTGCACGAAGGTAGGCAATAGTCAGGTCTTTCCCCTTCTGTGGGGTGAACACGATAGGTGAAATGAAGACACAATCATCATCAATAAGGCTGTCGAGAGAGCCTGGACTTTTTCCAGAAATGTAGGCGTGCCAGTCAGCAATGCATTTTTCAATNATGGGTCATCTCCCTGGAAGGGTTGGCGAGTTTGCAGCACCATAGACCATCGCCTTGACGATCCAGCGAAAACCACATTCACAAAAATGAACATGGCACAAAACTAGGCTGCTGGCCGAAGAACGCCCTTGCGCACATCTGCCACTTCGGTGCATAGCGCGGCAAGGACGGGTGAAGATGTCTCCCCCCAGACCTGTTCGATGGAACATCTCCAGTTTTCTTCATGCCAGTCGAGGATCGCTGTCTTGTAACTAGGCCGCGCCTGCAGCCCGGTCCAATAGGCAGCAACGAAAGGCAAATCCTCGCTGCGCAAAACCTCCCCCAGATGCACATCTTCCAGACGATGAAAATGCGCCATCATCATGATGTCTATCTGCGTAAAATCACCAAACAACCATGGACCACCTTTGGCAAGTGCGTCCTCAATCCGGCTCAAAGACACAGCAATGGTTCGCACTGCACGATCAGAAATAGTCTTTGGAATGGAACGCACACGCAGAAACCGGAAAAGGGCTGCCCTTTCTCGCTTCGGGTGCTTCCGAAATTTCCACATAACATGAAAGAAAGGCTGGCGTTTAAGACAGGCCTGGATGATGGGCACACTCACCACAGGGATCGCGGTTCCAAGCGTCCTGGCAGGGGCCGCATCATCCCGCAAAGCAGCCTCGCGAACCCAATCTTCGGTCTCCCCACGAACAGCCTCATCCGTCGGCCACAGACGGGGACCAATGGTGGGCTGCACCACGTCGAGATATTTGATGATCTCCCAACTGTCATAGACCGGCACACCCTCATGCACGAGGGTCGGTACAATACCGTTCGGGTTCACCGCGAGATATTCCGGCGTCAGGTTTGTGGCATTTCTTGTAATTTCGTTCAGCAACAAATGGTGGGACTTGTAAGAAATTTCTTTCTCCGCCAAGGCAACACGCACCATCTGCGCACAAAGCGACTCGCCATAATGGTAAAGCTCAAATTCCTGCTCATAGGGAATGTGCGGCATTTCCTTGCTCCATCAAAGTGCCCAGAAAGAAGCCGGGCCCGGCAAATGAGCCCCATCATCAACGCCAACTTCAACATCAGACAAGGCGTTCAGCTTCGTGTTGAGGGAGACCACCAGTTCGCGAACTATTTCTGGGYTCTCCGCAAGATTGACCAATTCGAGTGGGTCAGCCTCTGTATCGTACAATTCCAGATCATTGTGCCGAACCAGCGTCTCAAAATCGTCCGGTCGATGATGGTCCGTTGGGGCAAAATACCGGGTGAACTTGTGACGTCCATCATAGACGCCACGCAAATGGCCGCGGTAACTGAAGTTCGGCAAGATCGGACCTTCCCACAACGATTCAAGCGTCGCGAAGAAACCTTCGGCTTCCCGGGTACGCCCCGCAGCAGCAGAAAAATCCCCATCCAGATAGGCAAGAGAAGACCATTGAAAAAGGACGCCCGCATCTGCCCGCGGACCTTTGCTGCTCGGGGCCTCCAGCACAGCCGAAAAGTCCCGCCCTTTGAGAACCGCGTACTCGTCGGAGAGCTGCGCCGCRCCAACTCCCGCTAACGAGAGAATGGTCGGAACAAGATCAACGTGAGAGGTCAGSGCYGCACTTTCCACGCCGCCCTCAATGTCGGGATGCACCACAAGCAGCGGCACCCTCACTGCTTCTTTGTAAACAAGCGCTCCTTTGCCGCGATGACCGTGCGCACCCGCCATCTCGCCGTGATCTGCCACAAAGATCACAATGGTATTGTCCGCCTGACCACTTGCCTCAAGGGCGTCGAGAACCGTACCGATGTGCCGATCTACATCGCGCAGGCAATTGTAATAATAGTTGCGATAGTGCCGCCAAATATCATCGTTCTCCCACGGAATATCTCCAAAGACCCGTTCATACAGTCGGACATGCTGTTCATGCGCTCTGATCCCCATCTTGCGGTACCCAGGWCCAAAATTYGGCGGCAAATCAACCTTATTGTCRTGCGCRTAAATYGGGTCTTCYGGSGCGACCATGCTCAAGAAAGCTTTATGGACATCACGTGATGTTTCTTGATGCTGAGCTGTRCGAAAAAACATGATGTCGTGGGGGTTCACGAAATTGACAGCCTGAAACCACGGCGCCCCGTCTGCGGATCGCTCATGAATAAATCTGGCAGCACGCAGCGCTGTTTTCGGGTCGTGATGATACCCCCCTTGCGGGCCATCCATCTCCCCCTCCTGATCCGATAGATCAAACCCAGCACCCTGAAAGAGAGCACGGGTTGCGTCGCGGCTCAGACCACCAGACAAATTCGAACCAACCTTGATGTTCGTCAAATGCCACTTCCCATTATAGATCGTCGTATAACCGGCGGCCTTCATCATGTGGCCAATAGTAGGAATGCCCTCAATGAGCCCCCCCGTGCTCCACGGCAGCGGTGTGTTCTCCCACAACCCGGTATACTGGCCATGTTGGCCTGTATAAATATTCCCACGTGACGTAGAGCAAAGCGGGTTTACGACATGTGCATTTGTAAAATGCACGGCTCTTTCACGAATACGTTCTCGGTTGGGGAGAGAAAGCGACTGCGGGAGTTCGAGCCAGGATTGCTCTTGATCGCAGACAATGAGCAAAACATTCGGACGATCCGATGCCCGCGCCGTCGTTGATCCCAATCCGGTTAGACCCACGGCCCCTGCGGCGCCAGCTAACTTAGTAAACCGGCGTCTGGAAATTGTGTTTCCCATTGTCTCCCCCTAGGTTCGAAAATGTGACTGTAACTTTGTCAATTGGTCCTCAAGCGACGTGTTTCCATCGACAACGCCAAAGACGTACCGGTCTGGCCTCACAATGATCGCGTCGTACTTGGCAAGCAGCGCGTCCAGCTCTGGCGTCACACGCGCCTCCGTTTCAAGCACAAAAAACTTTGCCCCAATGAAATCGAGGAACGCCTTGTGGCCGTCTTTGATTTGAGGACTAAGATCTTGCGTCGAAATAATATGAAAATTGGCCTGCGCAAGGTCATCCAGCCGCGCCAGCTCAGCGCCGTTCATCCGAACGCTCGCTTGAGCACCCTGAAAACCGGTCACACCATCAGACGGATCATTCTCCTGTAAGGCCAGAACACCGCCATGCAGATGAGGATAGCCTCGGTCTCCGCCATAAGCGGCGGCATAAGACGTTGGCCAATCCCCGGTCACATGGGCTTCCGCTATCTGATCCATCAACTTGCCTGTCTCCACCGCAAAGTCGATCAGATCCAGCGCGTGGGGCGCACGTTCTGTTTGGTAGGTTTCAAGAAGATGGTCATCGGCCAGCCCGCGCTTCACCATATCCAGTTTCCACACCAGATTGACGACATCGCGCAGACCTGTGCACATGCCCTCGCCCAAAAACGGCGGCGTCTGATGGGCCGCATCACCGGCCAGAAAAATGCGCCGGTCGCGCCATTGGTCTGCGATAGCTGCATGAAACTGATATCCGGCAGCGCGCTCAATCACCGCATCGTCCGGGCCGACCCAGGGTTTCAGCATTTCCCAGATCGTCGCATCATTGGTCATCGCTTCTTTCACTTCACCCGGGTTGAGGCGAAATTCCCAACGTCGCCGCATGCCGACAACGGGCACATAAGTAACGATGCGGTCGGGATCACAAATCTGTTGGGCAATTGCACTGAGCCCCGGCACATCCCGCTTCAAAAGCACGTCGACCACAATCCAGTCACAGTCATAGCCCAGCGAGACAAGTTCAAACCCAAGCGCCTTACGAACCGGGCTCGATGCCCCGTCTGCGGCGATCAGGTAATCTGCCTCGAGAGAGAATGATGCACCGCCCTCAACAGGCGTCAGGTCAATCCTCACACCCTCGTCTGTCTGAACAGGCGTGCCAGCCTCATGGGAGATGTAAGTTGTAACTCCGTCAAACGCCTCGACGCGCGTACGCAATGTGCGTTCCATGAGCGGTTGGTGAAACATGGAGCTGATCGACCAGCCGGACGCATCCGTCAGGTCCGCCAGCAAATCAAACCCTTCAAGACGCTTATTGTTAGCGTCGACAAACTCGGCCCCAAGGATCGGTGTGCATTGCGCATTTATCTCGTCGGCAATACCCAGTTCCTGAAACATGCGCATGACTTCGCCGTCAAAGCGCACGGCGCGCGGCAGCGGGTAAACATCCGCCATCCGGTCAATCACAGCGACCTGCCAGCCTCGACCGGCCAAAAGACCAGCCGCCATCGCCCCCACGGGTCCGTAGCCAAGAATAATTGCGTCAAAACGCGCCATATCACCCCCTGAAATGCAGGCATCCGGTCTCACACCGGAAATTTCTGATGTAATACCCAATTATGATGATATTATCAGTAATGGCGCAAGAGATATTTACCCCGCACGCAGCGCATGAGGCTCGCGCGGGGGTCACCTCTGTTTACAGGGAGGGTGTTCTCAGACGAATGGAAGCCGGTACAATCCAGGTCAGCCTGGAATGCGGACTGGCAGGTGCTCAAATCCTTTAACAAAATTTGAGAGCACACGAACCGGTTCTCCAACAACTTCGATCCTGTCGAAGCGTTTCATGATCTCTTCCCACAGAACCCGCAATTGCATCTCGGCCAGCCGGTTTCCCACGCAGCGATGAATACCAAAGCCAAAGGAAAGGTGCTGTCGAGGACGTTTGCGATCAATGATGAAACTGTCTGGGTTTTCGATCATCTCGCCATCGCGGTTGCCCGAGACATACCACATGACAACCTTGTCACCCTTCTTGATCATCTTGCCGCCGATTTCGATGTCCTCCAGAGCCGTGCGTCGCATGTGTGCCAAAGGCGTCTGCCACCGAATAATCTCGGGAACCATGCTTCCTATAAGCGCTGGGTTGTCCCGGAGCTTCTGATATTCAGCCGGGTTCTCATTTAGCGCCAACAACCCACCGGTAATGGAATTACGGGTCGTGTCATTGCCACCAACAATGAGTAGCAGCACATTGCCGAGATATTCCATCGGGTCCATATCCCGCGTGGCTTCCCCATGCGCCAGCATGGAGATCAAGTCCCCCTTCGGCTCTGCATTTATCCGCTCATTCCAAAGCTTTGTGAAATATTCGGAGCATTGCAGCAAAATCTCGCGGCGCTCATCCATAGAAGAGATGAGCGGGCCATTAATGTCGGCGGTTGCCACATCCGACCAATAGGTGAGCTTGCGGCGATCTTCCCACGGAAAATCAAACAGTGTCGCGAGCATCTGCGTTGTTAGTTCAATGGATACAGTATCAACCCAATCAAACGTCTCGTTGATCGGCAGTCCGTCGAGAATTTTCCCCGCCCGTTCCCGGATCATTCCTTCCAACACCGCCAGATTGTCGGGAGCGACAATGGGGCTAACGACTTTGCGTTGCACATCATGCTTCGGCGGATCCATGGCGATAAACATCGGCAACCGGAAATCAGCCATCTGGTTGCGGATCGTGATGCCCCCGAGGCCCGACTCTGAAGAGAACACCCCATGGTTAGTATCAACCGCCATGATGTCATTGTACTTGGTGATGGACCAATAGGGCCCGAACGGACTGTCAGCACAATAATGCACCGGCGCCTCTTTGCGCAGCCGTTCAAAGTACGGCCAGATCGCGTTGTCTCTGAACAGAGCCGGTTGGCTCACATCAATCTTATCAAGCGGTATGGAATAAACCTCATCGCCTGGACGTTCCGGTGCAAGGGCTGCTTCGCTCATAATTCTCTCCTCCGAACCGGCCTTCGCTGCCGGCTCCAAAAACAATGATGCATAGCGCCAGTTTAGCAGTGGCAGCGGCCCATCGCACGAACCAATTTTCCGCCCAAAACAAGCCAATTCAACCTGACTAGACTATTGGCATGTTTAATGCCAAAAATGGAAAAGCCACAAACCGAGAGACCCCTCATGTCGGAACCATCCCGCAAAGCCAACCCAAACGCTGCGATTACAGTCGATCCCCCCAGACCAGTTCGGGTCTTGATGTCGTGGTTCATGAACCGGATGATTGACCCCAAACGGGCAAAGAAGGCGCGAGACGCCCACGAAGCCAAACGGCAAGCAACAGGCGCACCACACCAGGTCGAATATTTCCATCAACTCGACGACCCGTACTCGCACTTAAGTGCGCAAAAATTGAACGAGCTGGCACTCGCCTATGACATTGAAATCATCCCTCATTTAATCCACCCGACGGGTGGCAAAGAACAACCCTACCCCGATGAACTCGCTACCTATGCGCGCCGCGACGCAGCCGCTGTCGCGCCCCATTATGGGCTCTCATTCCCCGGCAATGCGGGCATGACCCCCTCTGACGCAGACAGGGAGCTTGCCGCGCGCATTTTAGTTGCCGCCAACAGACCTCAATTTGTCGAGAGAATTGCGGCCATAAGCGACGCTCTTTGGTCCGGAGACCGCCCAACTCTTGAGAAGCTCGCACAGGAATTTGGAACCGTCGACAAAGCCAAGGCCGACAGGCAATTGAACGAGGGCACAAAACGGCTGAAAGACCTAAAGCACTATTCCGGCGCGACATTCTTCTACGCCGGTGAATGGTTCTGGGGTGTAGACAGGCTCGGTCACCTGGAAAACCGSYTGCGCGAACGCGGAGCAGGCAGGAGTGCCACGCCCCACGCAGTGGCGCCCCGCCCGCCCATCGACCGGGGCGAGCAAAGGGACAGCGGGACCATGACCCTTGAAATATTCCCCTCTCTTCGCAGTCCTTACACCGCCATCATTTTTGACAAGGCGTGCGCCCTTGCCGATCAGGCGGGCGTCAATCTGGCCATCCGCCCTGTCCTGCCCATGGTCATGCGCGGCGTGCCTGCAACGCGAAACAAGGGCGTCTATATCTTCACCGATGCAAAGCGGGAAGCAGATGCCTTGGGTGTGGCATTCGACAAAATCTATGATCCCATCGGCGAGCCCGTGCGTCGGGCCTATTCGCTTTATCCCTGGGCAGCCGAGCAGGGCAAAGGCCAGGCGTTCTTGAGTGCCTTCCTGCAAGCGGCTTTCGTCAAAGGCACGCGCACCGACACAGACCGGGGCTTGCGCAAAGTAGTGGAACAGGCCGGTCTTTCGTGGACAGAAGCACGCCAGCATTTGGGCAGCGAGGCGTGGATTGCCGAAATCGAGGCCAACCAACAAGCAATGACACAAGAACTTGGGCTATGGGGCGTCCCAAGCTTCCGTCTGACAGGTCCGGGCCGGGAGCCTGCCTTCAGCGCATGGGGTCAGGATCGATTGTGGCTTGTCGCCTCCGAGATCAAACGCCGTCTTGCCGTGTCGCAGACATCGTCACCTTAAAAATTTCCATCTCTGATGCACTTCCACTTGTGATTTCCATCCTCCTCGCTTAGATCAGCAGGGGATGCGAAGGGGACACGAGTGAGCAACGATAAACACAACACGCAAGCAACAGAGAGCGAGCAAGACAAGCCTGAGCTGGCCTCTCCGCTTCTCGACCTGCGTGAGCGCGCCCCCAGCGCGCTTGCCCCGCCACCTCAGTCGCTGGGGATCTGGGAACTCGCCTGGCCCACCATTGTCGCCTCCGCGCTGCAAACCATGGTCCGGTGGGCAGACTTTATGATGGTCGGTGATTTGGGGGTGGATGCCGTCGCGGGCGTCGGCGCTGCCGGACAAATCTATTGGATGATCCAGACCCTGGTGATGGCGCTCTCAACCGGCCTGATCGCCATTCTCGCCCGAGCTGTTGGGGCCGGAAATTTGCGCGAGGCTGATCAGGCTCTGCGCCAGGCTATTTTGCTCGGGGCGGTTTTCGGCTTCATCTCCTGGTTTGCAATTCTACCGATCATCAACCCCACCATCGGCATATTGGGTGTCACAGATGAAGTCATTGCATACGGCGGCGACTATCTGTTCTGGCTGCTCGTTGGCAATGTCCCCTTCACTCTTGGGTTCATCTTTGCTGCGGGTCTGCGGGCTGCGGGCGATGTACGCTCTCCCCTCTACATCGGGATTGTGGTCAATCTGTTGAACCTGTTTCTCAACTGGGTGCTGATCTACGGCAATCTCGGCGCACCGGCCTTGGGGGTCAGCGGTGCAGGCATGGCCTCAGCAATCGCCATGTTCATCCAGCTCGCCATCTATTGGGTCTTGTGGTCGAGAGGGCACTTATCCCTCAAACCCATATTGAAGAAATTCGCCTTCGACCGCGTCATGAGCCGTCGCATCCTTCACATCGGCTATCCAGCCTCCATCGAAGGGATGCTCTTCCAGGTTGGCATTCTGATTTTCATGGCCCTGATGAGCAGCTACGGCACAAACGAATTCACGGCATACCAGATCGGCGTGCAAATCCTGGCACTCTCCTTCCTGGCAGGGAATGGCTTTTCCATGGCGGCCTCCACACTGGTCGGCCAACACCTAGGGGCCAATAACCCACAAGAAGCAATGAAGTCGGGCTGGCGATCCCTCCTGCTCGCCATGTTCTTTATGGCCGCCCTGGGAGCAGCCTTGATCGCGATGGCTCCCATGCTGGCAGGCTGGTTCATCGACGATCAGGAAGTCATTTCCCTCACCGTCGATTTCATCTGGATACTGGGGCTTGCCCAACCCTTGATGGCGATCGAATTCGTCATCGGGGGGGCCCTTCGCGGCGCAGGAGACACGCGCTTTCCGCTGGTTGCCATTTTCACTGGGCTCTTCATCTTCCGGGTTCTGCCCGCTGCCATCATCGTTCTCTACTTCGATGGCTCAATCCAGTGGGTCTGGTCCGTCCTGCTGCTCGACTATCTGGTAAAGGGTCTCCTTCTGGCCGAGCGTTTTCGGCGCGGCTACTGGCAAACCATCAAAGTCTGACGCGTTAGGCAGTAGAAAGTGTTCCCGCTTCCACCAGGGCTGCGATATCGCCAGCCTCAAGCCCGAGTTCACGGGCAATCTCGGCAGAGTGTTCCCCGTGGGCAGGGCACGGCCTCTCAATATCGTGCTGCACACCTTCAAATTGAACAGGCGGCATTGCCGTGCGCAAGGGCCCCAAGAGCGGGTGCTCCTGTGTGCCCAGCGCCCCCACCGCGTTCACTTGGCTGTTTTCGATCACACCCGCCGGGGTAAGACATTCGCCACACGGCACATCGCAGGCACTCAACGCCGCAAGCGCCTCCCTCGTTGTCATATGCTCAAACGCACCTGCAATTTCGCTAAGCAGCACAGCAAAATTAGCACTCCGTGCAAATATGGAGTTGAACCGTGGATCCTCCATAATTTCGGGGCGACCAATGACCTTGCACACACCTTGCCAATGTCCATCAGTTGCAGCGGCAATGGAGATGTGCCCATCCAGAGTCGCACTGGTCTGATAATAGTCGGCCATAGGCACAAACTGCGTTACATCATCCGCCAACAGCGTCTCGTTCATCATGCCATCCGGCCACAGAAAAAAGAGCGACGCCTGCAGCATGGAAATATCGATATGCTGCCCCACCCCGGTCGTCGCGCGCGCAAGAAGAGCCGCTGTGATGCCCTGGCATGTTGTGTAAGCAGTAATTTTGTCGGCCACCACCGTCTTCATAAACTGCGGACCAGACCCATCGGCCTGCACGCCGGTATATCCGGTCAACGCCTGTATCACGTGGTCATAGGCAGGGTCGTGCATCTTGGGGCCCGTTTTACCGAACCCCGTCAACGCCACGTAAATCAGGTTAGCATTAGCCTGACGCAAACGTTCGCTGCCCAGATTGAGCCTGTCCATAACACCCGCGCGGTAGTTATGGACAAGCACGTCAGCATCCGCCACCAGACGCTGCACCATCTCCTGACCAGCCGGGTCTTTCAAATTGACGGCCAAGGAACGCTTGCCTCTATTGCAGTTGGCGAACAGAGCTGAAATGCCCTTCTTTTGGCTACCGATAAAGCGCATCACATCGCCGATCCCGACGGGCTCAACCTTGATGACCTCGGCTCCCTGCGCTGCCAGTATCATGGTCGCGAGCGACGCCGTGATCATTGTCGAAAACTCAACGACACGAATGCCTTTGAGTGGTTGCTGCAGCGTTGCCTCGTTGGTTCCCATAACCGCCCCCCAAGTTTCCCATTTGAGAGTGTAGGAAGCTTCAGGGGGAATCGGCAAGCACAGAGAAGGGTCAGGAAAGAACCGTCGTTACGTCGCGCCCTTCAGGGATAATGTAAACAACTCGACCCTCTTCATCTCGCACCGGCGTCAATGAAAGGTCAATCTGGACAACGCCGCTGGGCTGCTGCACCTCAACAGTGTAACGAACCGCCTCGCCTGCTGCCGCCCGCCTAACAGCATCCTGCAACTGGGTTCGCCCCTCATCGTCAACCGCATCACCACGCCCCACCCAGGGAAGATCCCACAGAGGGCGACCAATCAGGTCATCGTCATCCTCCGTGAGCGCCCGGCCAGCCCGATTGATTTCAATGACCATTCCCTCACGGTCCAGCAATCCGATCGCTTCAAAGGCATGATCGAAAATGGCACGAAAGCGCCGCTGGGTTTCATCAAATGCCGCATCACGCACCTTGCGCTCTGTGACATCGCGAATATGCGCTGTAAATGTCGGGTGAGCCCCCCCGGTTAATTTTGTAATGGTGGCTTCAATGGGAAATTCCCGACCATCTTTACGCACCCCCGCCACCACGCCTCGCTCGTTCATGAAACGAGAGGGATGTTTGGAGCTTGCAAAAGCCCCGACTTCCAGATGATGGCGCTTGCGAAACCTTTCCGGCATCAACATTTCCAGACGTTCGCCCATCACTTCCTCGGCGCTGTATCCAAACATCTTTTCCGCGGTCAGGTTGAAAAAGATAATTTTCTGTGCCCCATCAACCGAAATAATCGCGTCCGGCGCGACCGCAAGAATGCGAGACATCAAAAGATGCGCTTCCTTGTTGCGCACCATCGCATCACGCTGTGCAGAATTATCCCGCACGGTAATGAGAAAACGGCGCTCCCCACTCAAACTGGTTTCTGACACCCGAACGTCAACGGGCATCGCCCGCCCCTCTTTGGTCCGGCCAATCAGATCGAGAAAACGCGATTGTGTATCTTGCGGCTCACCTGCCCAACGGGTCAGCCATTTCATAGGGTCCGCCCGCCGACCCGGCTGCTGGGGAACCAGCGTTGAAATGGGTTTGCCCTTCAAATCTCGAGCGGAATACCCAAGCAGCTTCTCCAGAGACAGATTGACGTAGACAATTTGCCCCTCAAGGGTCGAAACAATCACCGCCTCCGGCAAGTGTTCAATGACGGCGCAAAAAAAATCATCCGCGAATGTGTTGGTGACCATGACCTTCCCCTCAATCAGCAGGGTGCATCACCCACCCAAAAAACAACGTGCCGCAGCGCTAAGCACCGCGGCACGCCAGTTACTATTCCGCTGCAGCAGCGGTCTCATCGACAACCGGATGCCCGCCTTCCATCGCCTCCAAAATATGGAGGTCCTCGGAGATCGGAATACCTGCTTCTTCATACATTGGCCGCGTCCGTTTTGTGATGAGCCCAACGCGCGCGATGGCTGGCATCATCAGATCGTCAAGCGCATGGATCTGGCCCGGGGGCAGCTTATTCACGAGACCCAGCTCTTCGGCTTCTTCCATGCCCTTGAAGAAATCATCGGGGTCAATGTTGGAGTTTTCCAGCACCATCATGAAGCCGGGGTCAGCTCGCGAGGCAAGAGACCCGCCCTGCATCTGTGCTTGCGCAAGCACATTGATCGCGTCAAACGCAAACTGCGCCATCTCTTCACGGTCATCTTCATGCATCGCAGCGAAGACCGGCCCAAGATAGACGTGGCCAAACGAAACATGCCGAGACTCATCCCGCATCACGTTGAAGGTAAGTTTTTTCAACAAGGGGCAGGTTGTGGAGCGGTACATATTGTTGAACGCACCAAGCGCCAGGCTTTCAACGATCATGTTCATACCGATCATGACTTTTTCATGCCGGTCAGACTGCAAAGTCGCATCAATCAACGCTTTCAGCCACGGCGTCATGGGATAGGTCATGGCGATTTTTTCGCAATATTTTGCGTAGACCTCGACGTGTCGGGCTTCGTCCATCGTCTGCGTAGCCGCATAGAGTTTGGCACCGGCATCGGGGACAGAATGCGTGACACAAGCCGCCGTCATCAAGGCCCCCTGCTCACCGTGCAGAAACTGCGAGAGAAGTTGCGCCGTCGAGTGAGCGGTAAATGTTTCTTGCTGCGACTTCGAAAGTTTTTTGAAGAAGGGCATCTGATGATAGATCGACTGATCCGCGAGCATCGGATTGGAAGGATCAACTTCATGGTCCCACGGCAGCAGTTCGTCAGAATCCCACTGGTTCTGTTTTGCCCGACGATAAAGGTCCTCGACTTTGTCCTGACCAAATTCATAGGCAAAGGTCCAAGCGATATCCATCGGATTGCGATAAATGTCGTCGGGGTTCATCGTGACTTTCCAATCACCTTTCGTGACGATTGGAGCATTGCTGGATGCGTTCATTCTTTCCTCCTGTGGCGCCGCTCCAGATGGGAGCCAGCTTGCAGATCACTCGACCGACGCCCCAATAATGACGCATGTGTCATTTTTTGATTTGACGTGAATCAAGTGGGTGGAGATTTCTACGGAGGGGATTTAGATCATCAGTACTGACGTTTCGGGAGCCGGACGACCAAGCCCTCAAGCCCGTCGGATACCTTGATCTGGCAGCTCAGACGGCTGGATTCCTCAACATCGAAGGCGAAATCAAGCATATCGCGCTCCAGTTCTTCCGCTGGATCGCATTTGTTAGCCCATTCCGGCGGAATATAGACATGGCAGGTCGCGCACGCACAAGCCCCACCACAGTCTCCATCAAGCCCAGGAATTGTGTATTTAACGGCCCCTTCCATCAGGCTCAGGCCGTTGGCGACATCCACTTCATGCTCTGTTCCACCATGCTCGATATAGGTAATTTTAGTCACGCGCCGTCTCCCACCGGACCAATGGCACCGCCAGCGCAGCAAAAAGGGCCACGCGACCACCGTGCCAGGTCATTCGAGGGGCGAGACTAACGTGACGCCTCCGTCACGTTCTTTGACTTCGGTCAAACGGGGCGAACAAAAGGGAGGACGGTTTTGTGGAAGAGGCGCTACGCCCTCAACCCATTCAAGATGATGTCCATATGCGCCTCAATGAAGGGGTCCAGCGCCAAAGGCTCCACCTGTTCGAAGGTCAACTTCCAGACCGCAGCAAGGATCGCTGGCGCCATCAGAACGATTGGAACCTTTGCGGCGGGCCCATCGCGGAACTCACCGCGTTCAATGCCTCGGCGAACAATCCGGTCCAGCAGCACTGTCGCTTTCGAAATAATCTCACGATGATAATAAGCCGGTATTTCCGGGAACCGCGCCCCTTCAGCAATAACGATGTGGATCAAAATCCGGGCATCTGACCCAATAATTTTCTCATAGATCATCTGCAGGACACGCTTGAGCAATTCATCTGTCGGGCCAGGATAGGTATCAACCAGGTCTTCCACGTGATCGAGAGTGGAAACGATGCGCGAGGCCACTGCCGCCTGGAAGAGCGCTTCTTTGCTGTCAAAATACCGGTAGATAGTGCCCTTAACGACACCTGCGCGCAAAGCCACGTCCGACAGCCGTGTGCCCGCAAATCCGTTCTCGGCAAACTCCAACAATCCAGCCTCAATAATCTCAGCGGGTCGTTCATCTTTCCGCCTCTGCCGCTTCTTTCCGTGCACCGACGAGGTATCGGATTTCTTTTTTTCCATGATCGCCCTAGATTTTCGCATCAGCTTCACCTATGTAATTAATGACCCAACGGTCATTAATCGTCAAGGTTGCTTCAGTTAGCGAAATCAGAGGGAATGGAACGATGAACGGGCGCGCGCAAAATCCAGAACAGGGTGCGACCCTGCCGCTGCAAGCGGTTGACCGGTCTGCCAGCGAATTCGCGGAACCCGCCCGGAGCTTTTGGGGGAAGGCCAAAGACATCGCATTTGCAATACGGATTTTGCCGGTCTTCCTGCTCTGCGTTGCCTTGGGAGGAATAGTCGGTCTCTATTTCCAACCACCGGGCCTGCAATTTGCCATGAGAACGCTGGGTCTGGAGCCCGGTGCCGGAACAACCAGCCCGATTGCAGTGCCTGTTGAACAGGCCGCCGCAGGAATAGGAAGTGGATCCAGCCCGGCAGCCATCCCCTCCCCCAGCACCATCATCGGCCTCGGCGCGCTGATACCAGACGGCAAGGTCGCAACAATCGCGCCCCCCTTTGGATCAGGCGATGCACGTATCGCCCAGCTCCTGGTAGCGGAAGGCGACCGGGTTGCCCCAGGTGATCTGCTTGCTGTCCTAGACAATGAAGCGCCCTACAAAGCAGCCTTAGAAGCAGCAGAAGCAAACGTGGCGCTTCGCGAGGCAAGCCTGCAACAGACACGCACATCCATTCAGGCAAGCGCCAATGAAGCGCGCGCCATGCTGGGGAGCGCACAGGCCGCAGCTCGCAATGCCCAGAGGGATTATCAACGCGCGCAATCTCTCATAGAACACGGAACGATTTCAGAATCTGTCCTCGACCAACGCCGGACCACAAACGATCAGGCCGCGCGAGACGTTGACCAAGCACGAGCAAATCTATCGCGATATGAAACAAGTGACCTAAACAATCAGGTGGATGTCGTTGTCGCGGCGCGTAATTTCGATGCGGCCAAAGCCGAGCGCCATCAAGCGCAGCGTGATCTCGAAAAAGCCTATGTCCGCGCGCCCCTTGCTGGAACAGTCCTCACCATTCATGTGCGGCCCGGCGAAAAGCCAGGCTCAAAAGGCGTCATGAACATTGGCAACATTGAGCGCATGACCGTTGAGGTTGAAATCTACCAAACCCAGATAGGTTTCATACACAAAGGGGACAGGGTCGAAATCACAGCCAATGCCTTACCAGGCCCTCTCTATGGCGCAGTCGCACAAATCGGTTTAGAGGTTGAACGTCAAACACTCATTGATGATGACCCTGCTGCCAATACAGATGCGCGTGTTGTGGAGGTAACGGTCATGCTCGACGAAGCCTCGTCTGCCATCGCCGCTCGCTACACGAACCTGCAGGTCGTCGCTGCAATCCAGATCGATCCTGAGAAATGACGGCATTATTGACAGTGCTTTTTGGACGCCTGCCCATCGGCTGGTTGCAACTGAAGCACAACCGCACCCGTTTTGCAGCGGCGATCGCGGGCGTTGCCTTTGCCAACGTTCTGATTTTCATGCAATTGGGTTTCTTAGGGGCCTTGGTCGAAAGCACCCGGCTTCCCTATCACCCCATGATGGCAGACATTCTCATTTCCGCATCAGACGCGAACACATTGTCAGACGGCAGCAACATTCCGCGCCAACGCCTCTATCAAACGCTGAATGTGTCCGGTGTCGCTGACGCCACCGCTGTCTATCTAGGGAAATTTGACTGGCAGCAGGACAATGGGTCCACCGTCAATTTCCAGGTCTTCGGAATTGATCCGGACCGGAAAATTTTTAATCTACCCGGTGTCGAGACAGCCCGTGGTCGATTGCGGCTTCTCGATATGGCGCTGATGGATCGAAAGGCACGTAACCTTGATCCCAGTACGCTCAGCACCATCGACGCGGGCGACATTTTTTCCTTCGAAGTGAACGGACGAACCCTCAATACCGTTGGAACATTCTCAATTGGCGGCGGCTTTGATGCTGACGGGTACCTCATCGTCTCGGATCAGACGTTCTTAAGAATATTTCCCAACCGCACTGCCGGTGCCCCGACCCACATTTTCGTGACCGTCGCCCAAGGTGCAGACCCTGAGATCGTCGTTGAACGGCTGCGCCAGTCCATCGCCGCCGACGACGTAATTGTGCGCACCATAGAAGACGCAGCAAAAGCCGACGAGGTTTACCAGACCACGGAAAAACCAGTGGGGCTTATTTTTGGGTTTGGTGTGATCATTGGCGTGATGGTCGGGCTCATCATCGTCTACCAGGTTCTCTCAACCGACGTCGCCGACCATTTGGCCGAGTACGCGACGTTGAAAGCCGTTGGCTACAAACAAAGTTTCTTTCTCAGCATTGTCTTTGAGGAAGCTCTCATCCTTGCCATTTTCGGCTTCATTCCTGGCGTCCTCATCTCCTTGGGGCTTTACGAATTTGTCGCGAGCGCCACCGGGCTCCCCGTGAGCATGACCGAATGGCGACCTGTCGCTGTGCTCCTTGGGACAATACTCATGTGCATTGCGTCTGGTGCCATCGCCACAAGAAGGCTCGCGGGCGCCAACCCTGCCGATCTGTTTTGAGGACGCCTGTGAAATCAATTTTTTTGAAACGAGACACCGGGCCCACAACACCAGCCTCCGCGACACGGGCCGATGAACCACCCATCGTCATTGAAGGCCTCAACCATTGGTTCGGTTCAGGGGAAGCCCGCAAGCAGGTTCTTTACGACCTAAATCTCACCATAGAGCGTGGCAAGCTGGTGATCTTGATGGGCGCCTCTGGCTCCGGCAAGACAACCCTGCTCACCCTCGCAGGCTGCCTGCGTACTGTTCAAGAGGGGAGTGTTCATCTCCTTGGGCATGAGCTGAACGGGGCAGACGAAGACCTGTTGGTGACCTGCCGACGCCAAATGGGTTTCATCTTCCAGGCGCACAATCTGCACGAAAGCCTCACCGCCATGCAGAACGTTCGCATGGGACTTGATGTGCATGGCGCACAGGTGACAACGGACTGGCAGGCCGCCGCCTCGCATCTACTCACATTGCTTGGACTTGGGGACCGTCTCGACTACCTGCCGGGAAACCTCTCCGGAGGCCAGAAACAACGCGTCGCAGTTGCCCGCGCACTGGTCGGCAATCCCTATATCGTTTTCGCAGATGAGCCCACGGCGGCCCTGGATAAGGAAAGCGGCTATCAAGTTGTGCATCTACTGAAACAGCTGGGAACAGAACGCAACACGACAACCTTCATGGTGACCCACGATAACAGGATACTGGAGATGGCGGATCGCATCATCACCATGGAAGAAGGGCGCATTGTGAAGGATGAAATCCAAGACGGGTGGCAAGGCAGCTAGCTGCAATCACCTCACGGAATGGCGGAGCGTATTGGATGTTATTCGAACTGTTGAGGGGTTGAGGTTGATTGCTTTAGAGATGCCAATAAATTGAATGGCGACAACAGGCARGTAAGAATCAAAAATATGACATTAGTTGTTTGCAAAAAAATTGGGAATGATCTGGTCGTACATTCCGATTCTAAGGTCATCGATGAATTTTCTCTTGGTACTGAACGAGAGCAACGGCAAAACTCTCCTTTAACTGGTCTTCTAAAGACAGTTATTTTGCACCCTAATGTCACCGTGTCTTTTGCCGGAAAATCTGAATATGCAACGGATTTTTTGGAGGAATTCTTAAAGTCAGATCTAAGTCAGTGGAATACGAAAAAGCTACTTAACAAATTATTCGAGGTGCATAGAGGTTCTGAAAATGAAGTAGATTTTATCGTCTGCACTAGCTTTAACAGTGAACCAATCGTTCATATAATTAAGGAAGGAGGGGTGCGCTCCAATCTAGAAAATGCCTGGATAGGTAGTCAGCCAGCTTTTGAGCATTATCAAAAAATCTACCACACTCTCGATGTCGATGATGATTTTTATAAATCAAGAACAGCATTCCAAGCTGTGATAGATAGCACTGAATTTGAAGAGGTTGGCCACTTTCATGTAGTAACTCGCTTGGATCATAAGAGCGAAGACAACGAGAGTGTCTATTTATATGATTTGAAAGTTGAACTAGATACTGGGGGACAGAAAACCGTTATAAAAGCTGGTGAGCGCAAAGCGATCCCTTGGGGAAGTGCAGAGCATGGCGCGTATGGAACAAGCTACTTTAGGTCATATTCGCCTCAGAAACATGGCGTGGCCATACATTTCCCCCACGCTAGCTTTGGTATACTTATGTGCCCCCAAGTGAATTGCAAACAACCCATCCTTATTAGGAATGTTAGTGGCCAGCAATTTGTCAACAAAATTTTTGAAGACTATGCCCTTCCTATGGAAGGGTTCGCGGTGCACGAAGAAACAAGGTTGAAACTCATCAGACCACAGAACATTGCTCAATAAGTACGGACTTCGAAAAAAGTTTATTCGTTCTTCTTTATCACTGAGTTGCCTACCATCCTCTGCATAGCGTTTACGGATGGGAATGGCGGAGAGAGAGGGATTCGAACCCTCGGAACGTTTGCACGCTCAACGGTTTTCGAGACCGTCCCATTCAACCACTCTGGCACCTCTCCACATGGCACACGGCCAAATGCATAGTCTAATGGCGGCGGAATGTATCAGAAGGCGCGCCTCTGACAAGTCGAATTACCGTCGAAGCGTCCTCCTGCCCAATTCTCAAGCATGTCGAAGAGGGAAAACATCTTGATTTAATTGTATATGCACTTATTTAAGAGGCCGCCACAAAGAAAATTGGAGAGTGCTATGCGGCTTGACGACCACCCGACTGTACAAAAAGTCCGAAAAGCAAGGGATCAAAAGGCCAATGAGCCTCAGAACAAAGCCAGTTCGCCCCTCGCCTCAGATTGGCTCCGCACGCTCTGCCTCTCTGCAGGCGCGGATGATGTGGGTTTTGTCGCCATTGACCGGCCAGAGCTTGCAGAGCACCTACTCGACATCAAGAACATCTTCCCTGACACAAAAACCGTCATCAGCCTCGTTTCGCGCATGAACAGGGAAGCTGTGAGGTCCTCTACCCGCTCCATCGCCAATCACGAATTCCACGAAACCTTCCAGGCCGTCAACGAAGTTGGTCGGAAGATCGTCCGCGAACTGGAAAATTTGGGCGTCCCGTCCGTCAACACCGTCGCGGCATTTCCCATGGAGGTGCAGAACTTCCCGGGAAAGACCTGGCCTCTGTCTCACAAACCAATCGCCGAAGCGGCGGGCCTCGGCAAAATCGGCTTCCACCGCAATGTTATTCACCCCAAATTTGGGAACTTCATCCTCCTGGATACGATCCTCATCGGCGCTGAAGTGACCGAACAAAGCACACCGCTAGATTACTCCCCTTGTATTGAATGCAAACTCTGCGTCGCCGCCTGCCCCGTGGAAGCCATTGGCCCGGACGGGACTTTTAATTTTTCAGCGTGCTACACCCACAATTATCGCGATTTCCTGGGCGGCTTTCTCGACTGGACAGAAGAGATCGCCGACGCCAAAGACAAGCATGACTACCGCGCCCGGGTGGAAGAACATGAGACCATCGCCATGTGGCAAAGCCTCTCGTTCAAACCAAACTACAAAGCCGCTTACTGCGTGTCCGTCTGTCCCGCAGGGGAGGACGTTATTGCGCCCTATCTCGACGACCGGCTGGCCTATGTCGACCGACTGGTGAAACCGCTACAGGAGTCGGTCGAGAACGTTTACGTCTTGCCGGGCTCTGACGCTGAGAAAGTTGTACAAACGCGGTTCCAGACAAAAACAGCCAAGCGCGTCAGGTGGACGATCCGTGCCACCGACATTTTCAGCTTTCTCTTCAACATCACCCTCACCTTCCAGCGTCGCAAGGCCGGAAAGCTGAATGCAACCTATCATCTTCATTTTTCAGGGGACGCCCCCCTCGATGCCACGATTACGATTGTCCAGCGTCGCATCGAAGTGGAGTTCGGAAAAATAGGGACCGCCGACATCACAATCCACACCTCACCTCAAACATGGATTACCTTCTTGGATGAAGGTTTTGATCTGGATCAGGCGATCAATGATGGTCATATTTCCATAGACGGGCCGGTGGAGCTTCTGCATCAGTTGATCAACTGTTTTCCTGTATACGGCGACGTGACGTGAAAGTGCTGAACATGACAAAGATACCTGCCCTCTCCCAAGAAAAGGCCATTGAGGTCGGAGAAAATTGCTCCTGCCTTGCCGCACGCAAGGCAACAAGGGCCATAACCCAGCTCTACGACAAGCACCTCTCAAAAGTAGGGCTGCGCATTACCCAGTTCACTCTTTTGAACGCAATCAGAGCTTTCGATGAGATCTCAATCCACATGCTGGCCACAGAACTGGTGATGGATCGCACGACCTTGACCCGCAATCTGAAGCCACTTGTAAAATCGGGTTGGGTGGACAGCACACCGAGCAAAAAGGACGCCCGAGTGCGTAACCTGAGCCTGACGTCACAAGGCCAGCACCAGCTCGCCCAAGCCCTGCCTCACTGGGAAACGGCCCAGGCCCTTTTCCTTAGAAAAGTCGGTGATCCGACCTGGGGGCGCCTGTCAACAGATCTGGCACGCGTTGACCGAACTCTCTCGCCCGGAGCACGGCCTTCCGACAAGCTGATCGGAAAACGCTAGTATATCGCATAAATCTATTGCGCACATACCTTTGGAGCTGAAAAACTAAGGTGGAGCAAATCAGATAGGCGGATTAGTTTAAGGCATGACATCTGAACCAAATCAGCAAAACGAAACACTGCCACGCATATATGCATGGGCCATCCATACCTTTACGGCGCTCGGCGTCGTGCCCGCCCTCTTCTCCATTCACGCCCTCTGGCTGGGCGATGCCCGCACCTCGCTTTTGTGGCTGGGGGCGGCACTGATCATCGATGGACTGGATGGACCATTGGCCCGGCGGTTTGAAGTCACCCGGTATGCACCACGTTTTGACGGCGCCACTCTGGACATGGTGATCGACTATCTCACCTACACCGTCATCCCCGCGCTGATGATCTGGCACTTGGGGTTTGTCCCGGAAGGGTGGGGGATCGCGGCCGCAAGTTATGTGATGCTCACCGCGCTCTACTGCTTCGGCAACAAAGACATGAAAACCCACGACAATTACTTCCAGGGTTTTCCGGCCACGTGGAACCTCGTCGTTCTCTATTTCTTTTTATTGGGCACAGATCCCTGGAGCAATCTCGTCGTCATTGCGTTTCTCGGCATCCTCACATTTGTCCCGCTGAAATTTATCCACCCCCTGCGGGTAGAACGCATGAGGCTGATCACAATATTCATGACCGCCACATGGGGGGCGAGCAGCGTCTGGCTGGTGATGATCGCAGATGAGCGCCCGCTCCTGGAAAGTGAGCCCGCGGCGTTCGGCGCATGGCTTTTTGCGACTTTCTATTTCGCTGGCATCAGCCTGGTCCGGTCAGTCGAAAATAGCGCCCGCAAAAACTAGCCGCCTACTCCAGCCAAAGATTCTATGACCCTCTAAGGCCCGGCACCCGGCGCACGGTTCGTGCGAATAATGGTCTGGATCCGATCAAGCACCTGAGGGGGCAGAGATGAAGGGTCCAAGCCCACCTTCTCCAACCTGTGGCCCACCCGACTGAGTGCCCGGACAAGGGGCAGATTGAGATGTCCATCGCCCAGCTGTGCCTGCAGCTGCGATGCATCAAGCCCGAACCGCTGCAGCTTCCGAAAAACTTCGCCTAGAGCGAGACCGTCAGACGCACTCAAACCTTCCCCCGGCATAGCTCCACCACTTAAGCCCTCAAGCCGTTCATGGTTGCTTATCAGCACTTTCAAAAACGTCGGATCAAATGTTATGGGCCCTTCACCAGATAAATCAGCTCCCCCCAATCGCAAGATTGTGGACAACTGATCGGAAGTTAGCGGATGCGACATATTGAGGAGAGCGATCGGCAATCCAGGCACCCCAAGGGCCGCACGAAGGAGGGCGGGTCTAGGAAGCGCTGTTGGATCGATGCCTGCACTCCGTCGACCGATCTCCCGATCCGACTTCTGGCGCAGCAGGTCGGGCCATTCTCCCGCAGGAAGCTCTTCCCCCTCAAGCGTCCATGGCAGAGGTTCAAGCAACAGAGGAAGAGTGCGCCGGAAGGACGGTTCAAGGATCATCGCATCATCACCCCATATGCCCTTCATCAGAAGCGGCAAGCTATCAGATCCGTTAGACAGGCCGCGAGGAAGTCGATCCATAACAACGTCCGGCAAGACCCACGCATGCCCGGCAATGTGCCGCCCACCACCGTCGGACGAGGACACATATCCCTCAATAATCAACTCCCGCATCCGCCCCCCAAACGGCTCTGCTGCTGCCTTGCTCAGATCCTTGAGCATAAATCCGTCACCCCCAACCAGGCCGCGCACCAGGACTTCATCCCCCGCAAGCAAGGCTGCTTCAGAGGTGCGCGCCGCTGGTAGACGCAACCGGCCCAGCGCTAAGATCCCACCGCCATCGGCTCTTACCACGCCGCGAACCAACGCCCCGTCACTTGATAAGGTACTGTCGATCCGGGTGGCGACAACGCCGCCATCCGCATCCCGGAGCCCGCTGACCTTGACCCACTCCCCGGCATCGGGCAGCCGGTCGCTGGACGGCACCCTTACCGTCTGGCCAAGAACAGTGAAGGTTCTAGTAACCACATCGACATCACTAACCGGACCGACAACTGCATGTTGGATTTCGATCAGGCGGGCCTGATAACGCGCTCCAAAGACACCAGGTGTTGGGTCTGCTTCCACCGATACGAGTTGCCCGATGGCGAAGTCCGATGGTGTCCCGTGATCCCCATCAATTGAAACAGGGGTCTCTGGTTCATAATCAATGTGAACACCATTAACAACGATGCTGCCAAAGGCTGAGATGATCCCGAAAATACCGGTCCCCCCAACACCTTCATCACCCTCTATGTTGTCGCTGGCGCCACGGCTTTGCGTAACACTGAAGGAGATGCCGGTTCCACCGACACCTTCGTCCATATCACCAGGTACTTCCGAAAACCCTGTCCCCCCAACACCACTATCCGTACCAACCTCAGCAGAGGCTGAACTGTAGCTATCAAGTGGAACCACTCCGAACCCGCTGCACCCAGCGAGCAAAAGGGCCGCACACAATGTGCTCACGACACGGATCATAATTTGTCTCCGCGTGGGGGCACATCACCTTCACCCTGCTCGCCATAAAAATAAACGCCAAAGGTCATCCGGTGATGACCATCTCCACGCACCCTGTCTTYTGAAGAGAGTTTCAAACCTTCTCTGTTCACTTTGCGCACGACTTCCGCACCAAGCTCACTTGCCAATGTCCGTAGTTTTTCCATCGAGGCATCATTGAGGCCCCAGTAGAAAACAGCCCGGTCGATAAAAGCGGGTTCCGCACCTTCGAGGTTATGCAAACCAGCCGCAACATGATCACGAAGGTTGCGACCAAAGAAGTGAAGCGCCTCCGCCTCCCCTTCCGGACTAACAAAGGCATCCGTATTTAATTCGATAAATCCATCTTCGCGACGCAGAGCAACATTCAGCCGCAACCAGTCGTCCAGCACCGCGCGCGATCGCACGTCCTGACTAACCTCGCCCACCAGTTCCTCAAAACTAGGGGACCCATCCGACCGACGCTCATAGAGCGCCAACGGCTGCCCGGTCTCATCAGCATACGGGGTGCGCCCCATCCAGATACCGGCAAGCTTGGACCCCAGTGACGCAGGCGCCGGCGGAGGAGAAGCACCTTCTCTCTCATCCATCAGCCGTTTCACATCTTTTCGGTGCACCCCGGTCATAATGCTCACCGCGCTCTGAGTGACCCGGCCCTGACGTTCGGCTTCCTCAATGGCAAGCTCGACAAAGAGCCCTTTCAATTCATCCACCAACTGGGGAAGTTGCACCCCGCGGCGGATCAACCCGCGCACAAGGGGTCGAAGCACCGTCCGCGCTGCCTTCATAAACGCCCCTGAAGGCCCATTATTTCCGTTTGTTTCCGCCATATCGAGACTATATCGGAGAAAAAGTGGGAAAACTACCCACATTTTTATTGACGTGGGATATTTTCCCACATATCTTCCACTGGTCACTGGCGGTGCTGGTGACACCCGATGAACACCAAGACGTCTGTCGGCACAGTTTTCTTCTGGCCGGTCAGCATCCTCACCCCTTGCGTCTATGTTCAAAAGGTTGGGTCGGAGGGGTCGCAAGCGCCTCCGACCCTTTTTCTTGCCTTGGGCGGGGATTTTTATATAATCTCCATTATGCCAAAAATAGTCGATCACAATGAGCGACGCAAAGCTCTCACCTACGCCGCAATAGATGTCATCGCCCAACAGGGGCTAGACAGTGTCAGGCTCGTTGACATCGCCCGGGCGGCAGGCGTGACCACCGGTGCTCTCACTCACTATTTCGATGACAAAGACCAGCTGATTGCTGCTGCGTTGGATGAGGTAATCTCGCGGGCCAACAGCCAGGCAGAAAAGAGCGGCGGCAGCCTGTTCGACATGCTCTCTGCCTTTCTGCCCCTTGATGCTAACGGACTGTGCGCCGCCCGCGTCTGGCTGGCCTTTTTCGGGCGCGCCATCGGCAGCAAGACCTTGGCGGACATTCACCGCCAATATTACGAAGAGTTTCAGACCCAGCTCATGGGGCGATTGGCAAGCCAAACCACCATACCAACAAGCGACCACGCGGCACTGGCGGATGCGATGATTGCCGTCGTGGATGGCATCCTTGTGCGCGCCACCCTCGATCCCGCAGGCTGGCCCGCCTCAAAACAACAAGACCATCTCGAAATGATCCTGAGCCCGCTGCTTGGCTCTGCATTAAAGCAACATGAGGAGGAAACCCGGTGACCCATCCAACAGTGGAGACCCTGCCAGCCAACGCCAGTAAGGCAAAAATCATGGCTATCATCAATCGCGATGGTGCCGTGATCCTGAAAGACGTGCTGACCCCGCAAGAAATTGCGCAGCTCAAGTCGGAAGTTGACCCTTATGTGCAGGCCACCCCGGAGGGCCGGGATGATTTTACGGGCCGCTTCACAACCCGCACTGGCGCTCTTGTTGCCAGATCACCCATGTGCCGAAACCTGATCATGAACCCACAGGTGCGCGCCGCAGCTGATGATCTCCTGCTCCCCAATTGCCAGCGCTACCAGCTCCACCTGACCCAAGTTATTCGCATCAAACCAGGGCAGAAAGAGCAGCCCATTCACCGCGACCGCTGGGCCTGGGGCAAATATCTGCAAGGTGTAGAACCCCAGCTCAATACAATCTGGGCTGTAACCGACTTTACCCAGGAAAATGGTGCAACCCAGGTCGTGCCCGGCTCAACCGAGTGGCCAGATGACAGAACCGCCAAGCCAAAGGAGATCGGGTACGCGGAAATGTCGGCGGGCTCTGTCCTGATTTACACAGGTTCCGTTTTTCACGGCGGCGGTGCTAACAAAAGCAAGGCCGACCGTGCCGGCATCAACATCACCTACACGCTGGGATGGCTGCGTCAGGAAGAGAATCAGTACCTTTCCTGCCCGCCGGACGTGGCAAAAACACTCGATCCAGAGCTTCAGGCACTGATTGGGTATTCTATGGGCTCATATGCTCTGGGCTATTTCACCCCCCCACTCCCACCGGGAGAAGGCCCTGAGGTCGTGCCCCCCGAGTTCGCCCTCGGCGCCACGGAAGACGGGGCAGGCTTTGGTTCTGCGGAGATGCTGGAGGCTGTCGCCACCAGTACACCCCTCCCAAGTCAGACTGACGCCTGACCTCATTCAAAAAGGCCAAAAAACAGGTCCAAGCGCCCCCAAAAGCCATTTGCGCCGGTTGACAGCAAATGGTGCAGGACTATAGTGCGCGCCACTCATCGGTGGTCCAATTTATATCTGGGGGCCCCCGGGTTTTGTTTTGCATGGAAATTCAAGATGTTTGCAGTTATCCGCACTGGCGGTAAACAATATCGGGTCGCTAAAGACGACGTGATCAAAGTTGAAAAGCTGGCCGGCGAGGCAGGCGACAAGATCGCCCTGACCGACGTATTGATGGTTGGCGGCGAAGGCGCCACAACCAAGGTTGGCGCACCCCTCGTCGATGGAGCCTCTGTTAAGGCAGAGATCGTCGAACAGGGCCGTTCGCGTAAGATCATTATCTTCAAGAAAAAGCGCCGCAAGAATTACCGGCGCACAGCGGGTCACCGTCAGCACGAAACGTTTTTGAAGATCACGGACATCGCAGCGGGTTAATCTCGCGGTCCATTCGGAGTTAAGAACAAATGGCTCATAAAAAAGCAGGCGGCTCGTCCCGCAACGGTCGCGACAGTGAAGGCCGCCGTCTTGGCGTCAAAAAATCTGGCGGCCAGCGCGTGATCCCCGGCAACATCATCATCCGTCAGCGTGGCACCAAATGGCACCCCGGCACCAATGTCGGCATGGGCAAAGATCATACGATCTTCGCAGTCGTTGAAGGCACGGTAGCATTTCGCACCCGCGCCGGTGGCAAGACCTATGTATCGGTACTCCCGGCAGACATGCCAGTGGCAGCCGCAGCGGACTAAATAGCAGGTGACCCCGCCACCTGTAGGTGGCTGGCCAAGCTAAGAGTTCCAAAAGAATTCGAGAGGGAGATGGGCCACCATCTCCCTCTTTTCGTTTCTCCCTCACGTAGCAGCCGACCAAAGTCGGGAGGAAGAAACCATGATCGCCGAAACACTCAGCTTGGATGGAGAAGGGCTGCGCTTGCGCCCTCTCGTGCAGGAAGATGCACCCCGTGTTTACGAACTCGCCAGCAATTGGAACGTCGCCTCAATGCTTGCCCGCATGCCTTACCCCTACACCGAGAGTTCTGCCGAAGAATGGATCAGCGGACATGTCGAAGGCCGGGCTTCTGGCAACAGCTGGCCTTTTGCAATTGAAGTTAGGTCCGAACTCGTGGGCGCAACTGGCTTGTCGCGCACAGATGATGGTCCATACGAACTTGGATACTGGATTGGTGAGCCCTATTGGGGCCAAGGCATTGCGACCAAGGCTGCCCGCGTTATCGTCAAATTCGCCTTCGACATTCTGGGGGCCGACAGACTAATTTCCGGTCATTTCACCGAAAATTCCGCTTCCGGGCGCGTGCTGACAAATATTGGCTTCCAGAAAACAGGCAAGGAGAGCCGGTTCTGTGTGGCACGCGGGAAAAATGTAGACTGCATAGAGTTTGAACTGCATGCCAGCGAGATCTTCTGATGACCAAAATCCTGGAAACAGAGCGCCTGACCCTGCGCACCTTTAAGGCCGCAGATGCACCCCTTGTTGCGGAATATGTGGGCAACTGGAATGTCTGTTCCATGCTGTCGCGGGTACCCTATCCCTATACGCGCGAGATGGCCGACCAGTGGATCGCAGGACACGCTGCCTCACCTGATATTACATGTGCCATCGACTTTGAAGACGCCTTCGTAGGCTGCATCGGCCAGGACCAGGAGTTCGGCTATTGGCTGGCGGAACCCTTTTGGGGCAAAGGCATCATGACAGAGGCAGCCCGTGCGTTCGTGAGTTTCCTCTTTGAGGAAAAAGGCATGCACGACCTTGCCTCAGGCTACAAAAAGGACAATACCGCTTCCGGCGCCGTCTTGCAGAAATGTGGTTTTGAGGTAGCCGGAGAAGGCACGCTTTTCTGTCTGGCTCAAGACAAGCAAATTGAGCGCTGGGAGGTAACCACAAACCGCCATATTTGGGAGAAAGTCCGCAAGGACTGGTAACCTCATGCTCAACCAGACATTCCGCCATCATCACTTGACCCGAACGCACGGACAGGCTCAAAAGAGACGATTATGAAGTTCTTAGACGAAGCAAAAATCTACGTACGTTCCGGCGATGGCGGAGCTGGCTCTGTCAGCTTTCGCCGCGAGAAGAATCTCGAGTTCGGCGGCCCCAATGGCGGCGACGGCGGCCGGGGCGGCTCTGTGATCGTCGAGTGTGTTGATGGCCTCAATACGCTGATCGATTACCGCTATATGCAGCATTTCAAGGGCAAGACCGGCACCCACGGCATGGGACAAAACAAGTCCGGCGCAAATGGTGAGGATTCTCTCATCAAAGTCCCTGTTGGCACCCAGGTTTTCGAAGAAGACAACGAGACCTTGCTCGCCGACATGACGCGTGTAGGCCAGAGGATTGTGATCCTGACAGGCGGCAATGGCGGTTTCGGCAATTCCCACTTCAAGAGCCCCACCAACCGCGCGCCCCGACACGCGAACCCTGGCCTGGAAGGTCAGGAAATGTGGATTTGGCTGCGGTTGAAATTAATCGCGGACGCGGGGCTCGTGGGTCTCCCCAATGCCGGCAAAAGCACATTCCTTGCTGCCGTCTCCAATGCCAAACCAAAAATCGCCGACTATCCATTCACCACCCTCAACCCCAACCTTGGCATGGTGGAAACCGATGGCCACAGCTTCGTGCTGGCCGACATTCCCGGCCTGATCGAAGGGGCCCATGAGGGCGCCGGTCTCGGCGACCGCTTTCTGGGCCATGTGGAACGCACCAACATTCTGCTTCATCTGGTCGATGGCACGAACGAAGATGTCGCCTCGGCCTATCGCACAATCAAGGGTGAACTGGAGGCCTATGGACAAGGTTTAGTCGATAAACCCACCATCGTGGCCCTCAACAAGTGTGATGCCCTGACACCAGATGTACTCGACGCACGAAAAGCAGAGCTGGAAGCGGCCTGTGGACACGAGGTCGTAACCCTCTCCGGCGTCTCCGGTAGCGGCGTCCGCGAAGTTCTGCACATGCTGCTGAAAGAAATCAATGCACGCCGGGCCGCACGCAAAGTCGTACAGGAGGACGCCTCCACAGAAGGGTGGAGCCCATGACCCGCGTCCAACACGCCCAGCGGCTTGAACAGGCCAGGCGTATTGTTGTGAAAATCGGCTCTGCACTTCTGGTCGATGCTGACACGGGAAAACTCAACCGCACCTGGCTTGACGCTTTAATGGACGACATCGCCACCATGCGCGACCGCGGCCAAGATGTGGTGATCGTCTCCTCGGGCGCCATTGCGTTAGGACGCCATGCATTGGGCTTGCCTGCGGGCTCACTCAAGCTAGAGGAAAGCCAAGCGGCAGCGGCTGCCGGACAAATCCACCTTGCCCATGCTTTTCAGGCCTCTCTTGCGGAGCGCAATCTCTCTACCGCCCAAATACTGGTAACCCTGGATGACACGGAGCAACGGCGTCGCTACCTCAATGCAAGGTCAACCATCACCACTCTGTTGAAGTTGGGTGCGGTCCCCGTCATCAATGAAAATGACACGGTGGCCACCAGCGAAATCCGCTACGGCGACAATGACCGGCTTGCCGCACGGGTCGCGTCTATGGTGAGCGCCGACTGCCTCGTCCTGCTCTCCGATGTCGACGGGCTTTACTCCGCCCCTCCTGGAGAGGCGGGCGCTGAGCACATTGCCAAAGTCACCGCCATCACGCAGGAAATTGAAGCAATGGCCGGGGACGCTGGGTCCGACCTGTCACGCGGCGGCATGAAGACAAAAATCACGGCCGCAAAGATTGCCACCCAGTCTGGCTGCCACATGGTGATTGCCAACGGCCACACACAGCATCCTCTGCAGGCGATTTCCGAAGGCGCGCGCTGCACTTGGTTTGAAGCCCATTCCGACCCTGTGACCGAACGCAAACGCTGGATCGCCGCGACCTTACAACCCGCAGGCACACTTACAATCGATCAAGGGGCAGTGAACGCCCTTGCCAATGGAGGTAGCCTGTTGCCCGCAGGCGTCGCCTCTATCCAGGGAACCTTCCAGCGCGGCGACGCGGTATTGGTTGAAAACCAGGCGGGTGAAGAAGTTGCCCGCGGCCTCATCGCATACGAAAAGACAGATGCCTGTGCAATCGCAGGTCATAACAGCAGTGAAATCGAGGCCCTCTTGGGCTATCGTGGACGCACGGAGATGATCCACCGCGACGATCTTGTTTTGAACAAGACTCTCAAAGTGGAACCAAAAGGATAGGCCATGAGCATCGCTGACCTGAACGCAGCAAATGATGATGTCAAAACCCTTATGGCTGGCATCGGACGACGTGCGCGCCTCGCCGCCAAGGCATTGGCTCTGGTCCCCACCAAACAAAAAGACGCAGCACTTCTCGCAAGCGCAATGCTGGTACGCGCGAATGCCGGTGACATCCTGGAAGCAAACCTGCTCGACATGGAAGTGGGCCGCAAAAAAAGTCTCTCCGACGCATTGCTCGACCGGTTGATGCTGGATGATGCCCGCATCGAAGCCATCGCCAAAGGCATCGAGGAAGTCGCCTCATTAAAAGATCCTGTGGGAGATGTGATGGCCAATTGGGACCAGCCCAGCGGGCTCAACATTTCCCGCGTGCGTGTGCCGCTGGGTGTCATTGGCGTGATTTACGAAAGCCGCCCCAATGTCACTGCCGATGCTGCCGTGCTTTGCCTCAAGGCAGGCAACGCCGCCATCTTGCGCGGCGGCTCGGAAAGCTTCCATTCAAGTCGCGCTATCTTTGCAAGTCTTGAAGAAGGCATGGACGCCGCCAACCTGCCAGAGGGAACCGTTCAGATTGTACCCACAACGGACCGCGACGCGGTTGGCGAGATGCTGAAAGGCCTGGATGGAAATCTTGACCTCATCATTCCCCGTGGAGGTCGCAGCCTTATCGAACGTGTTCAAAATGACGCCCGTGTGCCGGTCTTTGCCCATCTTGAGGGGCTCTGCCATGTCTATGTGGACGGCGACGCTGACCTGGATATGGCGCGCGAGATTGTGGTGAACGCAAAAATGCGCCGCACCGCCATCTGCGGCTCTGCGGAAACTGTGTTGGTAGACAAAGCCGCCGTCACCACGCATATGGCACCTATTGTAGCGGCCCTTCTTGATGCCGGGTGCGAAGTACGCGGTGACGATGCCACACAAAAAGCAGACGCGAGAGTTAAGCCCGCGACCAACACCGACTTTGAAACCGAATATCTCGATGCCATTATTTCCATCGCCGTGGTGGACGGCGTGAAGGATGCCATGCGCCATATCAGCGAATATGGTTCCGACCACACCGATTGCATCGTTACGGAGAATGTTGAAACCGCCACTCGGTTTTTAAACGAAGTCGATAGCGCGATCGTGCTGCACAATGCCTCGACGCAATACGCCGACGGCGGTGAATTCGGCATGGGCGCAGAAATTGGGATTGCCACCGGAAAATTCCACGCACGCGGACCCGTTGGCCTTGAGCAGTTGACCAGCTTCAAATACCAGGTCCGCGGCAGCGGCCAGGTGCGCCCTTAAATCAAGCCCCAGAGGCAATTGAGAAAAACCCTCCGCAATCGGAAGACTATTTGTGCCGTCACATTCTCTCAACGCGCCGCAAGGACTGAAAATCGGACTTCTGGGCGGCTCCTTTAATCCCGCTCATGAGGGCCATCGACACATCTCCCTGATGGCCCTGCGACAACTCGAGCTCGATCAAATCTGGTGGCTGGTTTCCCCCCAGAACCCGCTCAAATCTGAAACGGATATGGCGCCCCTCAGCGTGCGGCTCAAAAACGCCCGACAGCTCGCCCGCCACCCCCGCATTCATGTGACAGACATTGAGACGGGCCTTGGCACGCGCTACACCGTCGATACAGTCCATGCTTTGCAGAGCAGGTTCCGGGACACCCATTTCATCTGGCTGATGGGTGCCGACAATATGATCCAGCTGCCCCGCTGGGAAAAATGGCGCACGCTCATGGAGACCATCCCGGTGGCTGTTTATCCTCGCCCCGGATACACATTGAAAGCCCGGCTTTCCCCAGCGGCCGCGACCTATCGCGCAGCCTGGCTGGACGCGAGCGACGCCAAAGCCCTGCCCACATCGACCCCACCTGCCCTTTGTTTTCTCGAAGGTCCCCAAAACTCCCTGTCAGCGACCTCAATGCGAAGCAAAAAAGACACTTAACTCATTGAAATTAAGCAGTTTTTCCCAAAAATACGCGTTGGGCACTCCGTTTCGTTGCAAAACCACCTGCAAGAGGCCATATTTCGGGAGAGGGGGGTAATCTGCTCTTCTTGCGGAAGCCAAAAAGCACCCCGCCGGACAAAGCATAGGGACCCCGAAAGGGGACAAGGAGATATCCCTGAGCGCACACAATACGGACCATCATGTCCCATCCCAGACCCAGGATCTTTCCCAGGCTGGGACTCGCACCCGTTCAAATACGGATAGCAATTCAACCCAACCTCATTCGCAAGAAATGCTGGACCTCATTGTCACCTGTCTCGACGATGACAAAGCCGAGGACATTGTTTCGATCTGCCTTGAGGGAAAATCAGCCATTGCCGATCACATGGTCGTCGCGAGTGGCCGTTCGCAGCGCCATGTCGGCGCCTTGGCGGACCATCTCGCACGCCGGATCAAGGAAGCCGGATACGGGGCAGCCCGTATCGAAGGCAAAGCCCAAGGCGATTGGGTCCTGCTCGATGGCGGCGATGTGGTTGTCCACATCTTCCGTCCAGAGGTTCGTGACTTTTACAAGCTGGAACAGATGTGGTCTGCCGACGTATCAGCTGACCGGATTGCCCTTAGCTAAGCCATTCATTGCGGGTCTGGGTTTTTGAAATAAGCCTGGCCGAGAAGTGAGAACCGACAATGCGGGTCGAGATCATTGCTGTGGGCCGCATGAAACCAAGCGCGGAGAAGGATCTGTTCGATAGATTCTTAGAGCGCTTCAACGGCCTCGGCCGAGGCCAAGGTCTCGGCCCCTTGAACCTCACGGAAATAGAGGAAAAACGCCCGCTATCCAGAAAGGAACTGGCTCTGCGGGAAGGAGAAAAAATCCTCGCCGCCCTGCCTAAGGAGACCAAACTTGTCGCCTTAGATGAGCGCGGCAAAGCTCTTGAAAGCGCTCAGTTTGCAAAAAGGCTCAAAGACTGGCGCGACGAGGGAGTTCAAAACACGACTTTTGTCATTGGTGGTGCGGGCGGCTTGAGCGACGCAATCCGGGCCCGTGCTGATCTCACCATTTCCTTTGGTCAGCAGACCTGGCCCCACATGCTCACCCGCGCCATGCTGACCGAACAGCTCTACCGAACAGCAACAATCCTGGCTGGCCATCCCTACCACCGAGAGGGATAAATTCGGCGCAAACAGAAGCATTTTCAGCAGGTTTGATCTAGGGTTACGCCAACCTGTTGTCAAAAGTGATTCTATTTGAAAATCCCACCCGGCACCGATCCAGTGCCTGGCGTAAACATGTCTGTGGAGACAAAACCTTGATGGCTCGCGCGACCAAAATTGAACCTGTTGTGCTCGCCGTCCTAGACGGATGGGGCAATCGCGCCGAAGCAAAGGACAATGCAATTGCAAACGCCAAGACACCGATTTTCGATCGGTTAGCGGCACGCGGCGTCAGGACCATGCTTGCAGCAGGCGGTGAGGCCGTCGGACTGCCTGCCAACCAGCCGGGAAACGCGGAAGCTGGCCACCGGACGATTGGAACCGGCCGCACCGAGCCCCAATTCGCCAGCAGGGTTGCAGACGCCATCAATGCAGAAGGCACCGAGCGCCTATCCAACAACAACGTCTTGCAGGAACTGATCCAAAAAGCCCGCAACGTCGGCGGCACCGTCCATTTAATGGGCTTGATCTCTCCCGCAGGAGTTCAAGGTCACCAATATCATCTGGCAGTCCTTGCCGCCATGCTCAGCCATGAAGGCGTTCAGGTTTGGATCCATGCCATTCTCGACGGTGAGGATGACGACCCTCAAGCAGGCGCAGACCATCTAGCGGAATTTCTCAGAGACATTGAAGGCGCCGAGAATGCAACTCTGGCCACTGTCATGGGGCGTCGCTACGCCCTTGATCGCCTGCATCGTCCCGCGCACCTGACATCAGCTTTGCAAACCATCACCGAGGCCGAAGCCCCGACGAGGGAATACGCTGTGAGCTACATCACCTCTTGTTACGACAAGGGCCTGTCTGACGCAGATGTGCCGCCCGCTGCCATGAGCGGCTATGGCGGTCTGCGGCAGGATGACATCCTGTTGCTCACGCTACTGCGGGCTGATAGCGCAGGAGCGCTGATGGCTGGRCTRCTTGGCGATGAGAGCGCTGTYGYRCWYCCRGCACATCCCGTKGACCTKTCYGCTGCRTACAGTCTGACGCCYCTCGCCCGCCCGCTGGACCAASTCATCCAGCCCCTGTTTGAAGAACACCRGCTCACAGGCACATTGAGCGAAGCTTTRGCGGCGGCWGGAAAACGTCAGCTCTATCTGAGTGAYGCCGTTTTTCCGATGGCYCTTGGYTCCTATCATCTGGSTGGCCGRGTGGCTCCCTATGACGGGGAGAGACAYCTCACAGCAATCGCACCAAAACGGRCACCATTTGACAAGAAGCCGGAGCTTGCAGCGCTCGARCTCGCACATGAAGTCGTCTCCGCRGTGAARGCCGGGGAGACGGACGTGATGATCGTGCATTTCCCCAATGTTGCCCTCGCYGCCCATTCMGGCGACGCAGCCCTCACGCGCAAAGCAGCCGAAATCATTGATAAGGCCTTGGGGAAAATCACCGCTATTCTGGAAAAGAGGGGCGGCACATTCATGATCGTGGGCTCCCATGGCAATGCGGAAGACATGACACCCACGCAAGGCGGAGCGGCAAATTCACGCAACACACGCGCGGCTGTCCCCTTGATCATTGACGGCCCCCGGGATCTCACTAAATCACTCGCCCTCAAGCCCGGCCGACTGGCGGATGTGGCCCCAACACTTCTTTCCCTGCTGGGACAGAGCACCCCTCGGGAGATGACCGGCCAGTCCCTGCTCGTAAGCAACGAGACTGTTGCCCATGCGGTTGTTTAGCGCCTCTCGCACCCAAGTCGCCGCCCTGATGACATTGCTGGCAATAGGCATCAGCCCAACTTCTGCCGAAGAGACGGACCCTGCCCGCCTGAAAGATCTGGAGGCTGAAATCGGCAGCCGGGTGGAACACAGCCGGGCTCTGGAAGCAGAAGCCACGGCACTCGCCCATGAAATTGACAGCATTCGCCAAAGCCTGATCAAAACAGCCCGCCGGGTCCAATCCCGCGAACGCGACGTCACCAGTTCTGAGACCCGCATTGCAGGCCTTGAGGCCGCCCAGGCCGTCCTGCTCGCCCGGCTCGAGACAAGACGCGCCGAACTCATCGACACGCTTGCGGCCCTTCAGCGCCTCAACCTCAATCCGCCCCCGGCACTTGCCGTGAAGCCCGATGATGCACTCTCGGCCATGCGAAGCGCGCTGCTGCTGTCCACCATTGTGCCGGACCTGGAGCAAGAAGCGCGCGAGATACGCCTGCGCCTGGCCGAGCTCGATCAGGTGCGCATTTCTTTGGTCGCGGAACAGGAAACATTTGATACCGCCTCGCTGGAACTGGCCGACGAACGGGCAGCCCTGAACCAACTCTTGCAGACGAAACAGACAGCGGAAGCGAAAATCCGGGCCCAGGCTGCGCAAGAAGCTGCCGCCCTGGCTGAACTTTCAAGGCAAGCCGCAGGCCTGAAAGACCTGATTGCCCGCCTCGAAGCCCGCGCCAGAAGCAGAACGCCCGCCCCGCGCCCAAGCTTGACCACACCCGGTGCACCCGCAGCTTCACGCGCTCAGACCCGTGTTGCCTCTCTGGCAGGCCCGCTTTTTTCCACCTCAAGGGGGCTCATACGTCCTCCTGTCGAAGGTATCCGGCTCCGTGGATTTGGGGTTAATGACGCCGCCGGCGGCACGACCCAGGGAATAACCCTAGAAACCCGCCCTGGTGCACCCGTAACTGCGCCATTTGATGGTAGAATTGCCTTTGCAGGACCATTTCGGCGATACGGCCAACTCTTGATCCTGGAGGTCGGCGAAGGGTACCATCTGCTCCTCGCGGGATTGGCTCGAATCGATGGGATCGTCGGTCAAAATGTATTGGCCGGAGAACCCATCGGGACAATGGGAGATAGCTCTCCAATAAATGATCCGCAAGCGCTGGGCTCCACAAAGCCGACGCTCTATATTGAACTGAGACGTAATGGCAACCCTGTCGATCCACGACCCTGGTTTGTCGAAAGTGATAGGAAGGCCCGTGGCTAATGAATAGGTCAGTAATTGCAAGTTTTGCGGTCGGCACTCTAGTTGCCGGCATGACAGTGTTTGCCTTGCAACCCCTGTCGACAGGGACGGCAGCCAACGCGGCGAATTCCGAAACATACCGGCAGTTGAACCTGTTCGGTGATGTCTTCGAACGCGTCCGGGCAGACTATGTCGAGCCTACGGAAGATTCAGAACTCATCGACAATGCCATTAACGGCATGTTGCACTCCCTCGATCCTCACTCAAGCTATCTGAACCCCAAAAGCTTTCGCGATATGCAAGTGCAGACGCGCGGCGAGTTCGGCGGTCTGGGCATCGAAGTGACGATGGAAAACGGCCTCATCAAAGTTGTGACACCCATCGATGATACGCCTGCTCAACGCGCAGGACTGCTGCCCAATGATCTGATTACTCATCTCGACGACACACCCATATTCGGCATGTCGCTTTCTGAGTCCGTTGAAAAAATGCGGGGACCTGTCGACACGCCAATTCGACTGACAATTGTCCGCGAAGGAGTGAGTGAGCCATTTGAGGTCTCTGTCACCCGCGACATCATTACCATTCGTTCGGTCCGCTTTGAGCGAGACGGCGATGTTGGCTATATCCGCATCACCTCGTTCAATGAACAGACCCAGAGCGGTCTTGAAAAGGCGATCGAAGAACTGACCAGCCTCATTGGCAAAAATCGGGTCAAAGGTTTCATTCTGGATTTGAGAAACAATCCCGGCGGCCTGCTCGATCAGGCCATCTCGGTGACAGATGCCTTCCTCAACAAGGGAGAGATTGTCTCCACACGGGGACGTCGCTCTGAGGATACCCAGCGCTACAATGCACGCAACGGTGACCTGGTAGACGGGAAACCAGTCATCATCCTGCTCAATGGCGGGTCTGCCAGTGCTTCGGAGATCGTTGCCGGTGCATTGCAGGATCACCAGCGTGCCACCATTCTTGGCACCCGGTCTTTCGGGAAGGGCTCCGTTCAAACCATCATCCCATTGGGATCTGACGGCGCTATTCGCCTGACAACGGCGCGCTACTTCACGCCCAGCGGTCGCTCCATTCAAGCAACGGGCATTGATCCCGACATTGAAGTGAGCCAGGAAATCGATGAAGAACACCAGCGTCGCATTACAGGGGAGAGCGCTCTCCCTGGACATCTGGATGCAGAGGACGGCAAAGAGGAAAGCTCAGGTTCGGCTTCTTATGTCCCCGCAGAGCGCGCGGATGATGTGCAGCTGCAGTACGCGATCGATCTGCTAAACGGCGTCCGCAGCTATGAAGTCGGATCCAATACTGAAGCAACGAGTGAAACAGTAGCCAACTGATCTAAGGACAAGAGGGCGCCGTTGGGCGCAGCACTTTCACAGACGGTCGGGTTCCATACAGGATAAGGACAGCCGACTTTTCGCAACTGAGTGAGACGTGGAAGCGTCTTGAGGCCCCAGGAAACGAAACCAATGCCAAGCAGTTCGGCTGCCACATCCGCCAAGCGGCGCCTGTTGCCCAGCATGCCCGTCGGTCGCGTTAATCCGTTGGCCATTGCGGCATTTCTTGTTGCGCTGTCCTATGCGGCCGTACTGGTCTGGCTATGGGCAAGCGGCAATCCTGCCTATGTCGGCCCCCTGCAAATCATCGCGCTCGCTCCTGAACCCGACCAACCCGTGGACCCACTGCTTCGACCAGGCACAGCCGATGAGACCGGGACACCGGCACTGTTAGACGAAGCCGCTAGCTCCCTGCCACTTCCCCTCTCGATTGAGCCAGAGGCCCACCAACAGGTAGAGCCCGCCGAGAGCATCGCGGAGGCTTACCCTCAGGTTGCCGAGCTGGTGGACAGTCTGCCCGTCGCCCCGCTTCCAGGTCTCGTGGCAGGCGGACCCAATGGCCCGCTGCCAATCATCAGCTCGTCGGGAAGGCGCGCCTCCAAAGCCTACGCCCGCCCAGCTGGCCTGAGCGCCACCACAGCAACGCTCCCCCGCGTGGCACTGGTTGTGGGAGGACTGGGCATCTCAGAAACAGCGACACGCAACGCCATCACCAATCTCCCCCCCGAGATCACCCTCTCTTTCGCCCCCTACGGACGCAATCTGCAACAATGGATCGACCGTGCCCGTGAGGCAGGCCATGAGGTGTTGCTGGAGCTGCCGATGGAGCCTTACGACTATCCGGCAAATGATCCAGGTCCTTACACATTGCTCACCTCTCTCAATTCTGGTGACAATCTGGACAGGCTGTCCTGGCTGATGAGCCGGTTCACCGGCTATTTTGGTGTGACTGCCTATCAGGGAGCAAAGTTCACCTCAAGCAAAACCGCCATGGAGCCTGTCTTCGAAGCCCTGGAAAGCCGGGGCATCATGTATGTGGACAGCGGCGTCAGTCCACGGAGTGTTGGCCCTGAACTCGCCAGCACGTTGGGTCTTGTCTGGACCAAGGGCCAGCTGATCGTCGACCCCACCCTGACACCGAGGTCAATTGATGGGGCGCTGGCCAACATGGAAGAGCAGGCACGACAAAACGGCAGTGTCGTCGGGTTTGGATCAGGCTTCCCTGTTACCGTCGAGCGCATTCAAAAATGGGCGGAAGGGCTTGGCGACCGGGGTCTTGTTCTGGTACCGGTAAGCGCAACAGCGCTGGGCAACTAAGCCGCCCGTCTAAATCAGAAAGACCGCCCATGTCCGGCACACCCCCGACCAACCTTCCCTACCGACCTTGCGTCGGCATCATGCTCGTCAACAAAGACGGACGTGTCTGGATCGGCGATCGCATCAACCCCACCAAACCCGACAGCACCATAACCTGGCAAATGCCTCAGGGCGGTATCGATGAGGGAGAGACGCCTTCAGAGGCCGCCACTCGCGAGCTTCTGGAAGAGACGGGAACAGATAAAGCTGAGATCGTTCTGGAATCGGCACACTGGTATAATTACGACCTTCCGGCCGCCGTTGTTGGCAAAGCGTTACGGGGAAAATACCGTGGCCAAACACAGCGCTGGTTTCTTATACGTTTCACCGGCGAAGACAGCGACATCGACATCACCGCGGACGAGCCACAGGAATTCTTCCAATGGCGTTGGGCTGATATTGATGAACTGGTAGACTTGATCGTCGACTTCAAACGCCCGGTTTATGAGCGCGTTGTCGCGGAATTTCGCGAAGAGGTCAAAGCCCTCCGCAAAGCGTAGAGTAGACCTTAGGCTGCCAAAAGGTGGGCACGCCGCGCACGGCGCTGCCAGATCTTCCACACAATCGGTTCCATCATCCGCATAAAGCGACCATGAGGGGCAATCCCAACCGCCTTAGCGATCATGGACACAAGCCTGTTGGTATGCTGTCGCTTATAAAGAGAAAGAGCGCGCGCTTCATAAGCTGCTGCGAATTTCTTGCGATCATATTTCACGCCGTCACCAGGTTTTGTGTTAGTGGCGTAGAAAGCAGAAGCCAGCTCATCATCATCGGCCTCGCTGACCCGTGTGATCGCCACTTTGGCGCGCTCAAACAACGATGGCGTATGTTCAAAACTTTGCAACGTGTCGTAGAACAATTTGTAGTGACGAAACTCATCCGCCGCCAACCGCTGCGCGATCTCCTGCATCACCGGCTCTTCGGTAGATTCCCTGATCGCAGTATAAAATGAGGACGTGCCGCTTTCGACAACACATCGGGCAATCATCTCACCGGCTGGCGAGCCCCGTGTGCTTCCGCGCTCATCATCTGGAATTCTGTAAATGTCGCGAAAACGCTCAAACGATTCAGCAAAATTGAAATCGGGATCCGCAAGCTCTGCCCACTTGGCCAACACCGCGCCATGCTGCTCTTCTTCCCGACCCCACCGGATGATGGATGCCTTGATGTCAGGGCGGTCAGAAAAAACACTCGCCAGATAGGCAACATAATCACCCGCATTGGACTCAACCACCGACGCCGCTTTGATAGCCGCCAGCAAGTCAGGATCAACCTTCGACGCGTCAAACCGCGACCAGTTGATATCTTCCAGTGTCCAATGATCGTCCATCGAGCCAAACCTCAATCAGGCGAAAAACAAGAAAAGGGCCCGCGCACCTTTCCGCACACGGGCTCTGTCACATTATAGACATCAAACGGCACGCCGCGAAATGCCCTAAATCAAAAGGGCGATGCCAAAGCACCGCCCTCAAAAAAATCTAAAACCGATTGCTTCCGACCAGCCTTATAGGGCTGCGCGAAGCTCTTGAAGCTGATCAAGGTGCGCTTGAGCCTTCGATTTGGCCTCATCTGTGGCCGCATCGTTAACATCTTCGGTCGCATCTTGGATCCGACCGTCAAGTGTCGCTGCATCCAGCTCCGAAACAGGTACAGCTTCTTCCGCCAACACTGTCAGCCCTGCCGGTGTAACCTCGGCAAAACCACCCCGTACGAAAATCCGGCTATCGCCCCCCTCAGCGCCCGTCACCTCAATCACACCCACGCGCAGTGTGGACATAACCGGCGCATGACCAGCAAGCACCCCGAAGTCACCTTCGGACCCAGGCACGATCACCATGTCAGCTTCTGTCGAAAGAAGCAGGCGCTCCGGCGCAACAAGATCAAATTTCAGCTTCTCAGCCATGAGTTAGGCCTTCTTCAACTGGAGAGAAAACGTTAAGCCGCTTCCGCTGCAAGACGTTCTGCCTTTTTGACCGCGTCATCAATGGTCCCAACCATGTAGAACGCAGCTTCCGGCAGATGGTCATAGTCACCATCACAAAGCCCTTTGAAGCCTTTGATCGTGTCTTTGACATCAACCAGCACACCCGGTGTTCCGGTGAAAATTTCCGCCACGAAGAACGGCTGGCTGAGGAAGCGCTCAATCTTACGAGCGCGTGTCACAACAAGCTTATCTTCTTCAGACAGCTCGTCCATACCGAGAATGGCAATCATGTCCTGAAGCGATTTGTACTTCTGCAGAATTTCCTGCACCCGGCGCGCTGTCCGGTAATGCTCTTCACCAACAACCCGTGGCTCAAGAATACGACTTGTCGAGTCAAGCGGATCAACAGCTGGATAGATACCTTTTTCCGAGATCGCACGGTTAAGCACGGTCGTCGCATCAAGGTGAGCAAAAGAGGCAGCAGGTGCCGGATCAGTCAGGTCATCGGCGGGCACGTAAATCGCCTGCACAGAAGTCACCGACCCCTTGTGCGTTGACGTAATACGTTCCTGCAGCGTTCCCATCTCTGTGGCCAGTGTTGGCTGGTAGCCCACAGCGGATGGAATACGACCCAGAAGAGCCGACACTTCCGACCCAGCCTGTGTGAAGCGGAAAATATTGTCGATGAAGAACAAAACATCCTGGCCTTCATCACGGAAATGCTCAGCAACCGTAAGTCCCGTCAGCGCAACACGGGCACGCGCTCCGGGAGGCTCATTCATCTGGCCGTAAATGAGAGCGCACTTGGAGCCTTCGCCGCCACCCTCTTTGTTCACGCCACTTTCGATCATTTCCCAATACAGGTCATTCCCCTCACGGGTCCGCTCACCCACACCAGCGAACACGGAGTAACCACCGTGGCCTTTGGCAATGTTATTGATGAGTTCCTGAATAAGAACAGTCTTACCAACACCGGCACCGCCGAAGAGGCCGATCTTGCCGCCCTTGGAATAAGGYGCCAGAAGGTCCACAACCTTGATGCCTGTGACCAGCATTTCAGCTTCCGTGGACTGWTCAACTAAAGCAGGGGCATCCTGATGAATGGMCCGTTTCTTTTCAAACTTGATGGGGCCCTTCTCGTCAACCGGCTCACCGATCACGTTCATAATGCGGCCGAGCGTGCCATCACCGATCGGCACCATAATCGCTTCGCCTGTGTCRGARACTTCCTGTCCRCGCACCAGGCCCTCGGTCGCATCCATCGCAATGGTCCGGACCGYRTTCTCRCCCAGATGCTGAGCCACTTCCAAAACCAGGCGTTGATCGCCATTTTTGGTTTCCAACGCATTCAGGATGGCTGGAAGATCGCCGTCAAATTCGACGTCTACAACCGCACCAATAACCTGGGTAACTCTTCCGACTGACTTCGTCATGTGTCTTTCCTCAGATCGGTCAGCATGTTTTTTAGCAACATGCGTCCAAACAAAATCCTTAGAGCGCTTCAGCGCCCGAAATAATCTCAATCAATTCTTTGGTAATCTGCGCCTGACGCGACCGGTTGTAGGTGATCGTCAGCTCGTCGATCATCTCCCCAGCATTACGGGTCGCATTATCCATCGCGGACATACGTGCGCCTTGCTCAGACGCTGCRTTTTCCAGAAGTCCCCGAAAAATCTGCACGGCAATATTGCGTGGCAGCARTTCTTTCAGGATGTCTGTTTCTTCAGGCTCGTACTCATAGACCGCACCASCCAAGTCGATACCTTCGTCGCCTTCGCCTGCTTCAACCTTTGCGGGGATGAGCTGCAGTRYAGTCGGTAWCTGAGAAACGACAGTCTCAAATTCAGAATAGAACAGSGTGCAAACRTCAAACTCGCCCGCCTCGAAAAGCGAAAGCACCCGCCCCGCAACATCGTCTGCATGTTTGAATTCAACGTTGCGCACTGCCGACAGGTCAACGAAATCAACCATCAAGTCCCCGTAGAGACGCTTGAGTTGATCCCGGCCTTTTTTGCCGATGCAGAGTATCTTGATGGTCTTATCCAGACCGGTCAGACGGACAATTTCCCGGCGCGCGAGGCGCACGATGGAAGAATTGAAGCCCCCGCACAGCCCTTTTTCAGAAGTCGCGACGATCAAGAGATGGGTGTCGTTCTTGCCGGTACCAACCATCAATTCAGGGGCACCCGCAAGACCTTCCATGCCCGCCGACAGGTTGGCAAGCACAGCACTCATACGTGATGCGTAAGGACGTGCCGCTACCGCAGATTCCTGCGCCCGCCGCAACTTCGCCGCTGCCACCATCTGCATGGCACGCGTGATCTTCTGCGTGTTTTTCACGCTGCTGATCCGGCTCTTTAGTTCCTTAAGATTGGCCATTAAGCCCTTGCTCCTACGTCGTCAATTCGGTTCAGGCAAAAGCCTTAGTGAACGTCTCAACAACATTTTTCAACGCCGTTTCAGTCGCGTCTGAGAGCGCAAGTTCCTTGCGAATTGTCTCCAGAAGGTCAGCGTGCTTATCCCGCACTGTGCGCAACAGCTCTTCTTCATACCGGCCAACATCGCCAACCGGCAGTCCATCGAGGAAACCGTTTACACCAGCATAAATCACAACAACCTGCTCTTCAATTTTCAGCGGGGAGAACTGACCCTGCTTCAAAAGTTCCGTCAGACGAGCGCCACGATTGAGAAGCTTCTGCGTGGTCACATCAAGGTCAGAACCAAATTGCGCAAACGCCGCCATTTCGCGGTACTGCGCAAGCTCACCCTTAATTTTACCGGCAACCTGCTTCATCGCCTTCACCTGTGCGGCAGATCCAACCCGGCTCACCGACAGACCAACGTTCACAGCAGGACGAATACCCTGATAAAAGAGATCCGTTTCAAGGAAAATCTGACCGTCCGTGATCGAAATCACATTGGTCGGAATATAGGCCGACACGTCATTCGACTGCGTTTCAATAATCGGCAGCGCCGTCAAAGACCCAGAACCATGTTCTTCGTTGAGCTTAGCCGCACGTTCCAGCAGACGGGAGTGAAGATAGAACACATCACCCGGATAGGCTTCACGTCCAGGTGGACGGCGAAGCAGCAGGGACATCTGACGATACGCCACAGCCTGCTTGGAAAGGTCATCATAAACGACCAGTGCATGCATGCCATTATCGCGGAAATATTCGCCCATCGCACAACCAGCAAACGGGGCCAGGTACTGCAACGGTGCCGGCTCGGAGGCGGTCGCAGCAACAACGATCGTGTATTCCAACGCACCGTTTTCTTCCAGCGTCTTCACAATCCGCGCAACCGTCGAGCGCTTCTGTCCAATGGCGACATAGACGCAGTAAAGCTTCTTGCTTTCGTCGTCACCGTCATTGAGCGGCTTCTGGTTCAAGATGGCGTCAATCGCAATAGCTGTCTTGCCTGTCTGACGGTCACCAATGATCAGCTCGCGCTGGCCACGCCCGATGGGGATCAGCGCGTCAATGGCTTTAAGACCTGTCTGCATCGGCTCATGAACCGACTTACGAGGAATGATGCCAGGCGCTTTCACGTCAACGCGGCGTTGCTCAGCACCTTCAATCGGACCTTTGCCGTCGATCGGATTGCCGAGTGGATCAACCACACGACCCAGCAGACCTTTGCCAACGGGCACCTCCACAATGGCGCCAGTCCGTTTAACGGTGTCGCCTTCTTTGATCGAACGGTCATTGCCGAAAATCACGACCCCGACATTGTCGCTTTCAAGGTTGAGGGCCATGCCGCGAATGCCGCCTGGAAACTCGACCATTTCACCAGCCTGAACATTGTCCAGACCATAAATCCGGGCGATACCATCGCCAACGGAGAGCACCTGACCGATCTCTGAAACTTCGGCGTCTTCACCGAACCCTTTGATCTGTTCCTTGAGGATCGCAGAAATTTCCGCGGCCTGAATGTCCATCAGCCAGCCTCTTTCATCGCAAATTTAAGATTGTTGAGCTTTGTGCGAAGTGACGAGTCGATCATTCGGCTCCCCACTTTGACAATAAGACCGCCAAGCAGCCCTTTGTCGACACTGGTTTCGAGTTGTACGTCACGGCCCATGGCAGCGTTGAGGGCTTCCTTAAGCGCTGCAACCTGTGGGTCGCCAAGCACATGTGCGCTTGTTACTTGCGCGGTAATTTCGCCGCGGGCCGTTGCCAGCATCTGAGTATAGGCACGTCCCATATCCTGAAGTGCTGAAATCCGTCGGTTGCGAATAACCACACCAACAAAATTCTGGGTCAGCTTTTGAAAACCTCCCCGATCCATAATCGCGCCCATGGCCCGCCCCTGATCTTCAGCAGAAAAAACAGGGCTTTCCACCAACCGCTTTAGATCATCGGAACCGTTGATAAGGTCACTTAGATTCTCAAGGTCGCTGGCAACCGTATCAAGCTTACCCGCCTGATCCGCCAGCTCATAAAGAGCGGTGGCATAACGACCGGCAACACCGGATGTATGAAGTTCATCAGCTGACACGTTTGTGCTCGCAACCCTTGTTCCAGGAGCTGTTACCGCATTTCCCCGGAGGGGCAGTAACCTCTTGAAAATATTGAATGTATGAAGAACGAAAACCGACCCCAAAAGGGGCCTGCCCTCGAAACCGGGCGTGTGGTAACACGCCGACTGCCGCCACGCAACGCCTACGCCTCAAAAATCGCCGGGGTGCGGCAATTCAGCGTCTTTTATACCAATGGCTGTGACCCGGATGGGACCAATCCCTCACAAGAATGAGTAGGGGTCCACATCCACCAGAACCCTCACGGCGTTGGGGATTTTGACGCGACCCAACCATTCCGCCACGTAATTCTGCACAGGCGACGTGCGCGCCGCTTTGACCAGAAAACGCACCCGATGCCGCCCCCGCAGCAAAGCCAAGGGCGCAGGCGCAGGCCCAAACACAGCGATTCCCTCTGCGGGCCCATGAGACCGAGCCAGTTCCCGCGACACGGCCTGTACCTGTTGAGGATTGGGCCCAGAGATCACCAGCGCCACCAGCCGTCCATAGGGCGGGTAGCCCGTCCGCTCCCGCATGGCCGCTTCACGCTCCAAAAACGGGTCCCGCGCGCCCTCTATCAGGGCCTGCATCACCGGATGCTCTGGGATATAGGTCTGCAGATAGACCCGGCCCGGCCGTTCTGCCCGCCCCGCCCGGCCCGCCACCTGGTGCAATAGTTGAAAAGTCCGCTCACTGGCCCGCAAATCCCCGTTTTCGAGCCCCAGATCAGCGTCCACCACCCCCACAACCGTCAACAAGGGAAAGTTGTGCCCCTTGGCCACAATCTGAGTGCCAACGATAATATCCACCTCATGATCAACGATCTGGCGGATAGCATTTTTATGCGCCTCAGGTCCTCGAAGATTGTCCGACGACAGCAGTGCCAGGCGGGCTTGCGGGAATTTCTGCACCACTTCCTCTGCAATCCGCTCCACCCCCGGCCCACAGGCAATCAGCGCATCCTTCTCACCACAAGAAGGGCACGCACGCGGCACCGGCGCCGTGAAGCCACAATGGTGGCAGATGAGCTGCTTGCGAAACCGGTGCTCCACCAGCCACGCATCACACTGAGAACACTCAATCCGGTGCCCACAGGTCCGGCACAAGGTGAGAGGGGCATATCCGCGCCGATTGAGGAAAAGCATGGACTGCTCCCCCTTGGCCAAGGCCTCCGCCATCGCCCGCAGAAGCGGCGGAGACAACCATTCGCCCCGCTCCGGTGGGGTGGCACGCATATCAATCGCGCCGACCGCAGGCATGACGGCAGGCCCATGCCGCTCTGGCAAAACCAGATGGTCATATTTGCCAGCCCAGACATTGGCCATGGTTTCAAGCGAAGGCGTGGCCGAAGCCAGCACCACCGGAAATCCGCCCAGAGAACCCCGCACAACACTCATGTCGCGGGCATTGTAGGTCACACCCTCTTCCTGCTTGAAGGCGCCTTCATGCTCCTCGTCAACAACAATGAGGCCAAGATGGGTGAAGGGCAGGAAAAGGGCGGAGCGCGCGCCAACAACAACCCGCGCGGAGCCATCTGCCACGCCGCGCCAGACACGTTTGCGCTCCCGCGCCGACAAGTCCGAATGCCATTCTGCCGGGAGGCATCCAAACCGCTCTTCAAAACGGTCCAGAAACTGAGCGGTCAGGGCAATTTCAGGCAACAGGATAAGGGCTTGGCGTCCGAGCTCCAGCGTCTGCGCCACCGCTTCGAAATAAACTTCCGTCTTGCCAGATCCCGTAACCCCATCAAGCAGCTGGGCAGAAAACCCACCCTGGGTGAGCCGTTGCTTCAACTGGTCCGCAGCAAAGGCTTGGGCCTCTGACAGAATTGCCCCCTCGCGCGTAATATCCGGTTCGCCAAAAGGGTCATCCGCCGGAAGCTGGATCGCCTCAAAGGTTCCAGCATCAATAAGCCCTCGAACCACCGAGCTCGAAACTCCGGCAGCCTCTGCCAGTTCACGGGTGGTGCGCGCAAAACCATCTTGCGCGGCGGCAATGACTTTTTCACGTCCGGGAGTCATTCGCGCGGGCGGATCACCGTCAAGACGGTAGACCGTCCGCATCGCCGCTGGCTCCAATGCACCAGGCGCGCGAATCGCCAATCGCAGTACAGCGCCCGGAGGTGACAGCGTGTAAGACGCGATCCAGTCAACAAAACGGCGCAGCACATGGGTCATTGGTGGAACGTCCAACCGCTCAATGATCGGTTTCAGTCGATTATGCCCGACCTCCCCCGATGCATCGCCCCACACAACACCCAATACTTCGCGTGGCCCCAAAGGCACAGTGACAAAGTCTCCGTGCGCCACTTCCATAGTGAGCGGCACCGTATAGTCATAGGGCCCAGGAACACCAACAGGCAGCAAAACGGAAACAACGCCCGCATTACGCGGTACGTCGTCCTCAAATAGGCCAGCATCTGAAGACATCGATTTCATCGCTTCAGTTTAACCTTTCAACAGGCATGTACGCAGTAACTCTCTTTCTGCCTTGGCAAAAAGCGTCGGGCATTGGACAATGCCTCAACAAACCAAAAGGTCGCACAAGCGGACCCAAACAGGGAAGCTCACGAAAGCAGATGAAATTTTTCATTGATACAGCCGATATTGAAGAAATCCGGGACCTCGCCACAACTGGCATGCTGGACGGTGTCACCACCAACCCCTCTCTTATCGCAAAGTCGGGCCGTGATTTTTTTGAAGTACTGAAAGATATCTGCGCCGTTGTAGACGGGCCTGTGAGTGCCGAAGTAACGGCACTTGATGCAGAAGGCATGATCCGCGAAGGCAAAACTGTTGCCAAGCTCGCAGACAACATTGTCGTCAAGGCACCTCTCACCTGGGACGGCCTGCGTGCCTGCCGCGCATTGTCGTCTGAAGGCATCAAAGTCAACGTGACGCTTTGCTTCTCTGCCAACCAGGCCTTGCTCGCTGCCAAAGCAGGGGCAACCTACATATCGCCATTTGTCGGACGCCTGGATGACGTCAACATTGACGGTATGGAACTGATCGAAGACATCCGCACCATCTACGACAATTACGATCTGTTGCAGACGGAAATTCTGGTGGCCTCCATCCGAAGCCCCAACCATGTCAAAGACGCAGCCCTGATCGGCGCAGACGTGGTGACCATTCCTCCCTCCGTCCTGCGCCAACTGGCAGACCACCCTCTGACGACCAAAGGGCTTGATGCTTTCATGGCGGACTGGAAAAAGACCGGCCAGAAAATTCCAAGCTAGGAACCATTTCTGACGGCAGCGAACGGTATGAGAAACAAGAGAATAATCAGAGTATGACAAGTCCGGTTGATCCAAATGAGATGCCCGCAGGCACGCAGAGAGAAAATACAAACCCGACGCCTGCGCAGGTGAAGGCGTTTCTGCTCACCAATCCTGCTTATGTGATGAACGATCCGGATCTCGTCGCAGCCCTCGCGGCCCCCACTATTGCTACAGGGGATAATGTCCTGGACCTGCAACGGGTCATGATCGAACGCCTGCAGACCCAAGTCAGACAGTTGCGTGACATCCAGTCAGAACTGATCGACGCCGCCTCTCTCAATGCATTGACGCGCGACCGTGTACACGGGGCTGTCGTGCAGATAATGGAAGCGAAGAGTTTCGAAGGCTTGATCGCTTTCATAACCGACCCGACAGGCCTCGCGGCCGCACTTGATCTGGATTGCGTGGCACTTGCCGTCGAAGGCAAAGCCGGCGTACCAGGCCTCGGTGTCAGGGGCTTGCGTATTCTGGAGGCAGGTGGCACCGATAAGGCAATCGGGGCAGGCCAACATCACCAGTTGCGCGCTGACATTGCCCCCAACCCGGGCCTCTATGGTCCCGCAGCACCTCATGTGCGATCAGAAGCTCTGGTTCGACTAACTTTTTCGAAGTCGACCCCTCCAGGATTACTGGCACTGGGCTCAGCCCATGCGGAGCAATTTCAACCCACGCAAGCAGCCGATCTGCTCGAATTTCTGGGCCGTGTCATCGAACGTGCCGTACGGATATGGCTGGACCTGCCCCGCAGCGCCTGACCGGCGTCCCCGAAACAATCGCGGCGACCATCGCCACCGCGCCAGACACCCGTGCGGCCCTGACGTCGTATCTCACTTTTCTGACGAGTGAAAAACGGGCCAGTCCACGGACAATTGAGAACTACGCGCGCGACCTCACCCGGTTTTTCGAATTCCTGCTAGATCACTTAGGGACCGAGACCACCCAGGCCGACCTGATGGCACTCACCATTCGTGACTTCCGGGCTTTCCTGTCTCACAGGCGAGCAGACGGCATCGGCTCGCGCTCTCTCGCCCGAGCCCTCTCCAGCCTGCGKGGWTTCTTTCGGCATATGGAGCGCGAGGGCCTCGGSGMAAACCATGCACTGGCCCGCCTRCGTTCTCCCAAAATACCCCACTCCATTCCCAARCCCCTCAGCGARGRCGCRGCGCTGGCCCTCATTGATCARGCMGCMGACRTTGCRYCCGACCCKTGGGTYGCRGCRCGAAACACCGCCATCATCACGCTGCTTTATGCGTGTGGTCTGCGCGTTTCCGAAGCTCTCGCTCTCGACCGCAAAGACACACCGCTTGGGACCAGCCTCACTATTCTGGGCAAAGGCAACAAAGAACGCATTGTGCCGGTCCTTCCCGCTGCTCGTGAAGCTGTCGATCTTTATCTGGCCCTCAGCCCCCAGTCGACCCAAGCCGACAGCCCGCTATTCATCGGTGTTCGAGGCAGCAGGCTCAACCCGCGCGAAGTTCAAAAATTGATGGTGAGCCTACGGGCGCGCCTGGGCCTGCAAAGCACAGCAACCCCCCACGCCCTTCGCCATTCTTTTGCCACGCACCTGTTGAGTGCGGGCGGAGACCTTCGCTCTATTCAGGAATTGCTGGGGCACGCCAGCCTGTCGACAACGCAGCTCTATACCGAGGTMGACACCAAACGACTGCAGGACGTGTACGACAAAGCGCACCCCCGCAATCAGAATTGATCCCACCGGACTACAATACGTTGATTGACTTGTTAAACGGCGCCTGCCGGTCAACGTCGTAATTTGAGTTTGCGGAGACCGCAGGGTCCCAAATCAAACTGCATTCCGGGTAAGGGAGAAGAGACATAACTTTCTCTTTGTGATCGGTACTCAAGATATCGAACGCCTCGCGCAAACGCTCCAGGCAATAAACCCTGTAGCGGGACACGGGCAAGTTCTTGTAATCACACCCCTGCACGCTCATCTCAAAACGCAATTGCCCACGCCCGTGCGCAATCGCATTTTCCTTGAGCTGCACCATATGTGTCTCAGCGATTTCCTGCAGTATCGCGGCGGCATCATCAGGAACCTCGTCAAGGAAAGACGTCTCACCAGCCGTTGCGTGCGCATTCCAGACCCGTGCCACCCATTCGGTAATGGCTGGCCAGTCATTGCGCATGATCGCCGCAGGTGTCGGGTCCTGACTGAAATGGCGGAGCATAGGACCCATCATACCAATGTCCGCAATTGAGGGCGTATTCCCTAGCAGGTAGGGTCTGTCCTCGAGCATCGTGAGCATGCTGCGCATTGCGTTAAAATAGCCTATTTCAACATGCTCCCGCGTGCCTTCGGTGACCCCATCATTGATCACAAATCTGCCCCGCTGTCGGCGCTTTACGAGATACCGGCGCACAAAGCGTGGCAGCGGCAAATGCGTGGTGATTTCATCAGCAAGTATGCGCGAAAGAAGTTCGCGATCATGCTCGTAACTCCATCGGTAATGCATCGCACATCGCCACAGCCACTCATCTGCATAATCTTCGATAAGCAGGGCGATGAACCGAACCACCGGGTCAGACGGGAGCACCGTCCGCTCGGGGAATTCCGTCTCCAGATGCCGGATGATCGGCGTGCTGTCAGACATCCAGCGACCATCATCCCGCTCGATGATCGGCACCTGGATGGCACCAGCACCATCACGGATCCGTGCCTGGTCAGCGAAAGGGTGCTCCATCTCATACGGAATACCCTTGTACCTTAGATAGGCTTCGAGTTTGCCCGTGTAATATGAAACGGAAACGCCCCAGACTTTCATGACATGCCACTCCCTGCTTGTTTTTTGTCTCCAAGAGACTTGTTGACACTAGCGAGAGGGAACGGCTTAAAATGCTAATAAGTTACATTTCAAGAGGGCACGATGAAGGTCCTTCGACCGAAGTCAAAAACACTGAAAGACCTGCTGCCATCCAGAATTATGGATCGGCTCCTCGCAGCTGGCTCAAAGCGGAAATACTCCGATGGTCAGATCGTTCAGGAACGGGGCGACAATAACCAAGGCCTCGCGATCGTCACCTCAGGTCAAGTTGTTGCCGGCAATGTCGGACTCGATGGCTCATTTCTTGTTTCCGCATTGTTGCGTCCTGGAGAAACCTTCGGGGAATACACCCTTTTTGCAGGCCTGCCTCGAACCCATACCGTGTGGTCGCAGGGAGAAGCGGAAATTACATTTATTAAGGCCACACCATTCTCAAAACTTCTGGACGAAGAACCAGCCATTGCGCGCGCTCTTCTAACCCTCACCTTGCTGCGTAATTATGAGATGCTGGAATTCATGGATGCGCAGCGGCGGTTCTCGTTGCGAGCACGCATTGCGCGACTGTTGTTGGTAACCGTTGATGCGGAGACAGGCAGGGAAACCATCGAGTGTCGACACGAGGATCTCGCCTTCATGTTGGGTGTATCGCGCGTTGCGATTGGCAAGGCCTTAAAGCGGATGAAGGAAGAGGGGGTTGTCGGCCTGCATTACGGGCACATTGAGATTCCCAATGTCCGGCGTTTGAAGAAAATGATCGAAGCTGAAGACCAGTTCTTTCCAATTTCATAAGGTTGAGTTTGCACTTTTCCGGGCAGAACTCAGTACAGCTCACATGTGCATCGCACGGCCATCAACAGCCAGAGCTGCTTCTTTCATAGCCTCGGATAATGTCGGATGAGCATGACACATGCGTGCAATGTCTTCCGCCGCGCCGCCAAATTCCATGATCGTAACCGCCTCATGGATCATCTCACCGGCCTGCGTGCCAATGATATGCACGCCCAGCACTCGGTCTGTTTTGGCATCTGCCAGAATTTTAACAAACCCGTCCGTCTGCTGATTGGCTTTCGCACGGCCATTTGCCGTGAACGGGAACTTGCCTGACCGGTAGTCAATGCCAGCGTCTTTCAAGTCCTGTTCGGTCTTACCAACGCTTGCGATCTCCGGCTGTGTGTACACAACACCAGGAATAACATCGTAATTCACATGTGCGCTTTGCCCGGCCATCATCTCAGCCAGTGCAACGCCTTCCTCCATGGCCTTATGGGCAAGCATGGGTCCCACGATCACATCGCCAATCGCGTAAACACCCGCCACATTGGTTTTGAGGTGCGCGTCCACCTTGATGCGGCCACGTTCATCAACGTCTACGCCTGCAGCGTCCAGTCCAAGACCTTGCGTATAGGCAACACGGCCAATCGCCACGAGCACAACATCAGCGTCAAGCACTTCGACGTCACCCCCCTTTGCAGGCTCAACAGTGACTTTCAACCCTTTGCCACTCTTTTCAACACCCGTAACTTTGGTGCCAAGCTTGAGTGTGAATTTCTGTTTTTTTAGTGTCCGCTGGAAGGTCTTTTGAACCTCTGCGTCCATGCCCGGAAGAATGAAATCGAGGAACTCAACCACGGTCACTTCAGCGCCCAGCCGGTTCCAGACCGAGCCTAGCTCCAGACCAATCACGCCGCCGCCAATGACCAGAAGCTTGCCCGGTACTTTGGATAGCTCAAGCGCGCCCGTGGACGAGACGATTTGTTTCTCATCAATCTCAATGCCTGGCAGTTGCGCCACATCCGACCCGGTTGCCAGAACAATGTCAGAAGCTTTCAGTGTGCGGGTACCACCTTCCGTCAGGCTCACTTCAACCTCACCGGCACCTTTCAGCACGCCGGTACCCTTGACCCATTCGATCTTGTTCTTTTTGAAAAGAAACTCGATGCCTTGCGTATTGCCGTCAACAGCCTGCTGCTTGAAACCCAGCATAGTCGGCAGGTCCAGCTTCGGCTTGCTGATCTTGATACCCATTTTTTCAAAATGACCGGCTTCGTCAAACAGCTCAGACGCGTGCAGCAACGCTTTTGAAGGAATGCAGCCAACATTGAGGCAGGTGCCGCCAAGGGCGTCACGCTTTTCAACACAGGCAACGCTCATGCCCAATTGGGCCGCCCGAATGGCACATTCATACCCGCCAGGGCCCGCACCAATGACAACCAGATCAAATGTATCGGACATTCAATAATTACCTTTGCGCATAACAGATATTCAAACAGAGAAAGTTGCCTTAGAGGTCGAGCAACATCCGTTGCGGATCCTCAAGGCAATCCTTGACCCGTACCAGGAAGGTCACGGCCTCTTTACCATCAACGATACGGTGATCGTAAGACAGCGCCAGATACATCATCGGCAACACCTTGATCTCGCCATTCACGACCATGGGCCGCTCCTGAATCTTGTGCATGCCTAGAACGCCCGACTGTGGGGCATTCAAAATCGGCGTCGACATAAGCGACCCATAGACGCCGCCGTTGGAGATGGTGAAGGTACCGCCTTGCAAATCTGCAAGCTTCAGTGTGCCTTCCCGCGCCGACTTGCCATAGGCATTGATCGTCTTCTCAATACCTGCAAGCGACAGCTCTTGCGCTTCTTTGATCACAGGCACGACCAGGCCCTTCTCGGTGCCAACGGCCACGCCGATATTGTAGTAATTCTTGTAGACCATCTCGTCGCCATCAATCTCAGCGTTCACAGATGGAATATCCTTCAGCGCTGTGATGCAGGCTTTGATGAAGAAGCTCATGAAGCCCAACCGGACGCCATGTTTTTTCTCAAACAGGTCTTTGTACTGCTTGCGCGCACCCATCACGGCCGTCATATCAACTTCGTTAAAGGTCGTGAGAATGGCAGCGGTATTTTGTGCGTCCTTGAGACGGGTCGCGATGGTCTTGCGAAGCCTTGTCATGCGCACACGTTCTTCCCGTGCGCCCTGATCTGCTGGTACCTGAACGCTGACAGGGACAGAAGCCGCTGGTGCCGACGCTGAAACAGGAGCAGACGAAGCCGCCCCCTTCGCTTCAAGCACGGCGAGCACATCACCTTTCACAATCCGACCATCCTTGCCCGTACCCGAAATCGTGGCAGGGTCGAGACCATTCTCATCAATCAGTTTTTTCACCGCTGGCGACAACACTTCCTCAGCCGCAGCAGAAGCAGCCACTGGCGCTGGTGCAGCTGCTGGCTCTGGAGCCGCCGCTTTGGTTTCTTGTTTTTTAGCGGCGGGTTTAGCAGGCGTTGCACTACCTCCCTCGCTCAACATACAAAGAAGAGCGCCAACCTCGACCGTATCGCCGGTCTCAACAGAAATTTCTCCCAGCACCCCGGCTGATGGAGACGGCAACTCAATCGTCACCTTGTCGGTTTCAAGCTCGACCAGCGGTTCGTCTACCGCGACGGCATCCCCTGGTTGTTTGAACCATTGGGCCACGGTGGCTTCAGTGACGGATTCACCAAGAGTGGGAACGCGAATTTCAGTGCTCATAGGTTCAGTCGCTTTCTATCAGTCAGTCGACGATCAAAGCTTCAGAGAGAAGCTGGTTGAGTTCTAGAAGGTGCTTGGACATCAAGCCGGTTGCAGGCGATGCCGACGCAGACCGTCCGGCATATTTTGCACGACGGCGACGCGAGCCGACATGCGAAAGCACCCATTCGATATTGGGTTCAATGAAAGTCCAGGCACCCATATTTTTAGGCTCTTCCTGGCACCACACAAACTCCGCATCCTTGAAGCGGCTAAGCTCCTTGATCAGAGCACGTGCTGGGAATGGATAGAGCTGTTCAACGCGCAGGAGGTAGACATCGTCGATGCCGCGTTCTTCCCGCTCTTGATAAAGGTCAAAATAGACCTTGCCAGTACACATAACGACCCGGCGAATTTTCTTGTCATCCACCAGCTTGATCTTCTGGTCGGACAACAACTCCGCGTCATCCCACAACAGGCGATGGAACGAAGAGCCCGGCCCCAGTTCTTTCAGCGTCGAAACGGCTCGCTTGTGGCGCAGCAGCGATTTCGGCGTCATGATAATCAGCGGCTTGCGGAAATTGCGGTGCATCTGACGACGCAAAATATGGAAGAAGTTTGCGGGCGTCGTGCAATTTGCAATCTGCATATTGTCTTCAGCACAAGATTGAAGATAGCGCTCAAGCCGCGCGGACGAATGCTCCGGTCCCTGGCCTTCATACCCATGCGGCAGAAGCATCACCAGCCCACACATGCGCAACCATTTACGTTCACCACTTGAGATGAACTGGTCGATCACAACCTGCGCGCCATTGGCGAAGTCACCAAACTGAGCTTCCCACAGAACCAGCGAATTAGGTTCTGCAAGGCTGTAGCCATATTCAAATCCCAGCACCGCATTTTCAGAGAGCATGGAATTGATGACTTCAAACTCACCATTGCCCGTGGCAACGGAGTTCAAGGGATAGTAGCGATTTTCGTTTTCCTGATCGTTCAACACCGAATGCCGGTGAACGAAAGTACCGCGCTCAGAATCCTGCCCAACCAGCCGAACCCCAAACCCTTCATCAAGCAGAGAACCGAAAGCCAGGTGCTCCGCCATACCCCAATCAATCGGCGCCTCACCTGCGACCATCTTCCGACGGTTTGCCAGAACTCTTTGCAAAGTGCGGTGCACATTGAAGCCATCCGGCACAGCTGTAATTTTCTCACCAATTTCAGTGAGCTTATCGAGCGCGATAGATGTCTCTCCGCGCCGGGCATCCCCTTGCGCAGGGGCCAGGCCCGACCACCGCCCATCAAGCCAATCCGCCTTGTCGGGCCGAAAGCTCTTGGCCGCTGCAAGATCAACATCAAGCTGCGCCCGAAACTTGGCAATGCGCTCATCAACTTCTTCTTGCGTGACAAGCCCCTCATCAACCAGTCTTTGCGAATAGATTTCCAGCGTCGTCTTCTGCTTGGCAATCTTTTTGTACATCAAAGGCTGTGTGAGCGAAGGATCATCGCCTTCATTGTGGCCAAAGCGCCGATAGCAGAACATATCAATCACTACGGGCTTGCTGAATTTTTGACGAAACTCGATCGCAACCTTGGCTGCATGCACCACCGCTTCAGGATCATCCCCGTTCACGTGGAAAATCGGCGCGCCAACCATTTTTGCCATATCGGAAGGATAGGGCGATGAGCGCGAGTGATGCGGCGCCGTTGTGAACCCAATCTGATTATTGACAATGAAGTGGACCGAACCGCCTGTCCGGTGGCCCTTCAAGCCTGAGAGTCCAAGACATTCCGCGACCACACCTTGACCCGCAAAAGCAGCGTCGCCGTGAAGCAGCAGTGGGATCACAGACCCCCGTTGACGGTCATGCAGCTGATCCTGTTTCGCGCGCGCCTTGCCCAGCACAACCGGATCAACAATTTCCAGATGCGACGGATTGGCCGTCAGAGAAAGATGAACTGTGTTGCCGTCAAATTCGCGGTCAGAGGAGGCACCCAGATGATATTTCACATCACCCGATCCTTCCACATCTTCCGGGTTGTTGGAGCCCCCGAAAAATTCGTGGAAGATCGCCTGATAAGGCTTGCCCATCACGTTTGTCAGAACATTGAGACGGCCACGATGTGGCATCCCAATAACGATTTCTTTCGCCCCCAGCGCGCCACCACGTTTGATGATCTGTTCGAGGGCAGGGATCGTTGCCTCCGCCCCATCAAGACCAAACCGTTTGGTGCCTGTGTACTTAACCGCCAGAAACTTCTCAAATCCTTCCGCGTGAATGAGCTTGTCCAGAATGGCCAGACGCCCTTCGCGGGTAAAACTGATTTCCTTATCGCGCCCTTCAATGCGTTCCTGAATCCATGCCTTTTCTTCCGGATCGGAAACATGCATGAACTCAACCGCAAAGGTGCCGCAATAAGTACGTCGGAGAATAACCAGCATCTCGCGCACGGTGGCCATTTCAAGCCCCAGCACGTGATCGAGAAAAATCGGCCGATCAAAATCTTCAGGGCCAAACCCATAACTTTCCGGCTGCAATTCCGGATGATGGCTTTCTTCCCGCAACGCCAATGGATCAAGGTCCGCATCAAGGTGGCCTCGAATGCGGTAGGCCCGGATCATCATAATGGCGCGCACGGAATCGAGCGTTGAGGCACGAATTTCCTCTTCGCTGGCAGCCGGGGCCCGTGTTTGAATTTTGGTGAGGATCGCCGTCTCGTCTGCCGCGCCCCAGTTCCCATCCAGCGCGCTAACCGTCTCGCCGTTGGCAACAACAGGCCAGTCTGGCCGGCTCCACGAAGCACCACGGTTTTCCTTCAGAACATCTGCAGGAGTATCACCGAGAGAGGAAAAAAAGGTTCGCCATTCGGCATCAACAGACTGAGGGTCTTCCTGGAATTGGGCATACAGCCCCTCAACGAAAGACGCATTTGTCCCAAACAAGAACGAGGTCCGTTCAAACTCCTCGTTGGAACTAGTTTTGCTCATCATCGCCAGCGCAGGTAAGCCCGCACCCCTCTCAAATCTCCAGTTTCGACCCCAAAAGAAGCTTAACCAAACCGGAGTTTATGGTTAATTTCCTTAGTCTTACACGCAGGTCGTTAACTAGCCATTTAAAACGCTGGGATCAAAACGCAACTGTTACCCACCGGGTTGTGATGCTATTTGAGCAAATCACGCGCCCCGGCCGCTCACCGACATGCTGTCTTTAGCCTTTTATCAGATCCGCGAGGGTGGTTCCCAAAGCAGAGGGTGAAGGAGAGACCGTGATACCAGCCGAGCGCATGGCTTCGATCTTGTCTTCCGCACCGCCTTTGCCGCCAGAAATGATGGCGCCTGCGTGGCCCATGCGGCGACCAGGAGGTGCCGTCACACCAGCGATAAAGCCAACCACAGGTTTCTTCACCTTTGACGCTTTCAGGAATTCAGCCGCTTCTTCTTCAGCTGTCCCACCGATCTCACCAATCATGATGATCGATTGGGTTTGATCGTCGCCGAGGAACATTTCTAGACAATCGATAAAGTCGGTGCCGTTCACAGGATCACCGCCAATACCAATACACGTAGACTGGCCCATGCCGGTTGCCGTGGTCTGTGCCACAGCTTCATAAGTCAGCGTACCCGAGCGTGAGACGATGCCCACCGACCCTGGCTGATGAATATGGCCTGGCATAATGCCGATCTTACAGGCACCTGGCGTGATGACACCGGGACAGTTCGGACCGACAAGCCGTGTTTTGGAGCCAACCAGCGCTCGCTTGACCTTCACCATATCCAGAACCGGGATACCTTCAGTGATGCAAACCGCAAGCTCAATGCCCGCATCGATCGCTTCAAGAATGGCGTCGGCTGCAAACGGCGGCGGCACATAGATCGCAGACGCTGTTGCGCCGGTCACATCAACCGCTTCTGCAACAGTGTTGAAAACAGGCAGATCAAGGTGGGTTCTACCGCCTTTGCCAGGGCTCACCCCACCAACCATCTTCGTACCATAGGCAATGGCCGTTTCTGAGTGGAACGTCCCCTGATTACCGGTAAAGCCCTGACAGATGACTTTTGTATTCGCATCAACAAGAACAGCCATTATTTGGCCTCCTTCACGGCTTTAACAATTTTCTCGGCAGCGTCACCAAGACTATCGGCGGAGATAATGGGCAGTCCGGATTTCATCATGATTTCCTTGCCCTCTTTTACATTCGTACCCTCAAGGCGCACGACCAGCGGCACCGAGAGATTAACTTCCTTGGCCGCCACCACGACCCCTTCGGCCACCACATCGCAGCGCATGATGCCGCCAAAAATATTCACCAGAATGCCTTCGACATTGGGGTCCGACAGGATGATCTTGAACGCCGCCGTAACCTTCTCTGTTGTCGCCCCGCCCCCAACATCCAGGAAGTTGGCAGGTTCGGAGCCATACAACTTGATGATGTCCATGGTGGCCATGGCAAGTCCAGCACCGTTGACCATGCACCCAATGGTGCCGTCCAGCGTCACATAATTAAGGTCGTACTTGGATGCTTCCACCTCGTGAGCATCCTCTTCGTCGAAGTCGCGAAGCTCCACCAGATCCTTGTGCCGGTAGAGCGCGTTATCATCGAAATTCATTTTCGCATCGAGGCAGATCACGTCGCCAGCACCCGTTACCACCAACGGGTTGATCTCCAAAAGGCTCATGTCTTCAGAGACAAAGGCGTCATAAAGCTTGGCAATCAACTGCACCACCTGCTTGCCGGTATCGCCGGAAAGGCCAAGAGCAAAGGCAACTTTGCGTCCATGGAAGCCGGAAATGCCACTGGCTGGGTCCACATCGAAAGTCAGGATTTTTTCTGGGGTTTCAGCCGCCACTTCTTCGATATTCATGCCGCCTTCGGTGGAGACAATGAACGAGACACGTGATGTCGCGCGGTCGATAAGCACGGATAGATAAAGCTCACGATCAATATCTGACCCGTCTTCCACATAAATGCGGCTGACTTTCTTGCCCACGGGGCCGGTCTGATGGGTGACCAGGGTCATGCCCAGCATCCGCTCTGCTTCTGCCCGTACCTCATCAATTGATTTGACGACTTTAACGCCACCGCCCTTGCCGCGTCCGCCGGCATGGATCTGAGCCTTTACGACCCAGACCGGACCGCCTAATTCTTCCGCCGCCTTGACCGCTTCATCAACGCTAAACGCAGGTTTTCCTTTGGGAACAGGCACGCCATATTTCGCGAGCACTGCCTTAGCTTGGTATTCATGAATGTTCATRGCAATYGACCGGCTGGACGGGCGCGGGACCGCGACCGWTGGGTGGGAAAAAGCTCGCGGCGTTTATARCACCACCGYTCTYCATAGCAACCGGCCAGCAGYAAAGWAWCTAAGAAAAAGTGCGCWKYTCTGCCCTTTCTTTAGGCATGGRRGAACCATGTSCCCGCCGCCGCAGCGGCAACCGATACATCTCGAATCAGCAAACAGTCCCGTCAGCGGTCAACRSCCGTCCAACTACCGAATATCTTCGAYCAGGATTGAAGAGGAGCCCACGGGAAGACGMACCAGCATTCCGTCATATCCCAGCACCACGCCCTCAGGCCGGATGTCATCCACSCCGCGCARGAATATGTCCGTCGCCAGCGCGTTGGGGAGTGGGGGCACAATATGGCTGTAGACCAGCAGGGACGCACCCGCTTCATTGGCGACCTCAGCCGCTTCCACYGGRCTGGTGTGATAGTCCAGCGTGTCTTTAAGAATTTTCCCCAGCGCTGAGGGGCGATCTGCCGAAAGCGCATCGGAGATAACAGACACCATGTSGCGCGCCAAAGCTTCATGCACCATCACATCCACGCCCGCGCCAAATCGCACCATGTTGGGRTGCTTGACTGTATCGCCGGAGAAAACGACCGAGCGGTCTTTATAATCAATACGGTAGCCATAGGCCGGATCGATCGGTGCGTGTCCCACACGAAAAGCCGTGATTTTCAGACCGTCAGCGTCRAACACGACGGCACTGTCCARATCAGTCGCCARGGGCACCGTRTGASCGACRAGCTTGCTGCCAGAGGGCGGCATTGCCTCWGCYCCRTGGTGCGCCGTGCGATAWATGCCATCCAGCACRTAGGCCTCRGAAAATCCTGCGGYGACACYCTCAATRCCTTCAGGCCCATACAGGTCCAACGGCTGATGCCGACCGGCCACCCAGCTCTGCAACACAATGTCTGGAAGGCCCGAGATGTGATCTGAGTGAAAATGCGTATAGAGGATGCCATCAAGCCCMGCCATCGGGATACGAAGCCCAGCCAACGTCGCCGCTGCCCCTGCCCCACTRTCGATCAGGAAAAAATGCTCTCCGGCAAACACCCCGACACAGGCCTGACCACGGCCCGGGTCAGGCATRGGCGAGCCCGTCCCACAGAACACSAGTTGMAGCTGRTCYGGGTCTCYCGCCSCGTCCCACACCAGRCCCACACGGCTCTCAACAGCCCGTTGAAAGACCYGRTCTTGAAYCCARGGCRTGCGAAGAGCGAAGAACGCRACCAWWCCCAATAMRATSACGATGCCARCAATGCYCAACAGAAYTTTGCGCATAATTCCCCCAYGTTTCAGAAATCCAAGACTCAAGTATCAATAATATGGCATGATACATGCCAATACTCAAGGGGTTGKTGAARCRYGCMGCAAGAGYACAAAAAAAGCGGGGCTCMAAGGCCCCGCTTTCCAAACCCAACATGTGTTGAGCCTATTTCTTCTTCTTGCGAGCAACCTTGCCCTTGGCAGGGGCTGTCTTGGCAACCGCAGGATTGATTTTCTTGCAAGCGTCCACGAGGCCTTTGACAGCCTTCATGGATTTATCAAACTGGCGGCGCTCAGTGGCGTTCAGGTTGATCTCGACAATACGCTCGATACCACCAGCACCGATCACGGTTGGCACACCGACATACATGTCTTTCACACCGAACTCACCGTTCAGATAAGCCGCGCAGGGCAGAACCCGCTTCTGGTCTTTCAGGTAGGCTTCAGCCATCGCAATGGCAGAGGCAGCGGGTGCATAGAAAGCAGACCCGGTTTTCAACAGTCCAACAATCTCAGCGCCACCGTCGMGGGTCCGCTGAATAATCTTGTCGAGCTTCTCTTTGGTCGTCCAGCCCATTTTCACCAGATCAGGAAGCGGAATGCCGGAAACGGTCGAGTAACGCGGCAGCGGCACCATCGTGTCGCCATGCCCACCAAGGACAAATGCGTTCACGTCTTTAACCGACACGTTGAACTCATCAGCAAGAAAATGCTGGAAGCGCGCTGAATCCAGCACACCCGCCATGCCCACAACCATGTGAGCTGGCAGACCTGAAAACTGGCGAAGCGCCCAGACCATCGCATCAAGCGGGTTGGTGATGCAGATAACAAAAGCGTTTGGCGCGTGCTTGCCAATACCTTCGCCAACCTGCTGCATCACTTTCAAGTTGATGCCCAGCAGATCATCACGGCTCATGCCGGGTTTACGTGGTACGCCCGCTGTAACAATCACAACGTCAGCACCTTTGATGTCTTTGTAAGAGCTGGTGCCTTTGAGAGAAGCATCAAACCCATCAACGGGTGAGCTCTCAGCAATGTCCAGTGCTTTGCCCTGGGGAATGCCATCCACAATGTCAAAAATCACAATGTCGCCGAGCTCTTTCAGCCCTGCAAGATGTGCCAAAGTCCCACCAATTTGTCCGCCGCCGATGAGAGCGATTTTGTTGCGCGCCATGTCGTTTGCCTCCGGAGTGTCGCGTAAACTGATCGGCACGCTTGCAGCACACCGGCCATTGAAAATTAACCAATTAGATAGTGAAGATGCCTAGTAGCGTGAAACACGCGCCGGTGCAATGCGAAGAACGCTAGCGAAGCATCAGAAAAATTTCTCAGCTCGAAGAAGCAGGTACTCCATCTAGTATCTACCCAACCTAATTGCACCAATTTCCCTATTAACCATGCGTTATCCATCTGTTTGACTCCCAGAGATGTTGGGCGCAGTCTTCTAAGGTCTAAAACGCATAAAAGACAGAGCCAGTACGCTAAGAAGCTGGTCACGGTGTATTTGAGTGGGGGGTGGCAGTCATGCCAAAGGGGCTTATTACAAAAAATTTCACACCGGTTTCTGGTGAGCTGATCGAAGCTGGCCAAACACATCGGACAAAACGGCGCACACGCAAAGCCGGTATCGCTGCCACGATGGCAGTGGGACTTTTGCTGTCAGGTTGCGCCTCACCCATCATTGGGGCACTCACCATCGGCGAGATAGGCACCATCGCCGGACTGGTCTCTTCTTTCATGTCCGGTCGTGACCTGACAGAACACGCACTATCAGCCGCCACCGGCCAGGATTGTCGGATACTGGAAAGCATTCTGCGGCCTGATCGGAATTTTTGTGAAAGTCACGGATCAGCGGCCACGTCAGATGACTTTGGCGGCGTCATCGCTCTCCTAGGGAGCGGGAACAACACAACATTGGCACAAGCTGACATTGAGGTACGCCGGGCAACAAGTCCCGCAGCCCTCGGCTTCGTTCCAATTGACCGCCAATTCGCCGTAGAAAATTTCTCGTTGGACATCGTCCACACGCAGACCGCAGCGCGAACAGGCCACCGTGTCTCGTTCGGCATGTTGCAAGCTTCCTACGGCCAATCTTGGTCTTATGAGCTAACCGCCCATCGCACATCGACCCGCGAGGCAGCAGCACGCCCGGCGGCTGAGCAAGTGGCAAGTGTCACACCAATGGCTCTCGCTGCTACCAGATCGGATGGCGCGATCATCGTGCCCCGGCCCGTCACCCGCTAAACCCATCACCCGCTGAAAACGGGAACAGGAAAACCAAAGGCGGCTTCTGCCGCCTTTTTCTTGTCTCAAGTTCCGTATTTCGAAGAACGTCGCAGCTCAAGTAATCGTGCTGTGGGCATCCAGATAGTCTGCACTCTGCATCTCCATCAGGCGCGACACGGTGCGTTGAAATTCAAACGCCCCATCACCCTCCCCATAGAGATGTTGCGGCGCGACGGCGGCTGAGACCACAAGCCGGACACGGGCTTCGTAGAGAGCGTCAATCAGTGTCACAAACCGTTTCGCCTCATTGCGGTTCGCCATGCCCAATTGAGGAATGCGGTCAATAAACACAGTGTGAAAACACGCGGCAATCTTGAGATAGTCGCCTGCCCCCAGAGGCTTCGCGCACAGGTCTGCGAAATCAAAACGCGCAACATCGTGAACCGCCAGAGGAACCTCAACCGCTCGCCCCTTCACAGCAAGCGTCCGGGGCTTGGGCACAAGACCGTCGGTCAACAGCTCAAAACTGGCATCCATCTTCTCATCGACCTGCCCGTCTAGAGGCGTGTGATAGACCGCTATGCCCTGCATGCGATCGAGCCGGTAGTCCTTCTCCGCATCCAGCGCCACAACAGCCATGGTGCTCTCCACCGTCTCGATGAAGGGCAGAAAGCGATGCCGGTTAAGCCCGCCCTCATAGAGACCAGATGGTGCCCGGTTGGACGTCGCAACCACCACAACACCTAGTTCAAACAATCGGGTGAACAGGCGTCCGAGGATCGAGGCATCGGCGATGTCGTGCACCTGAAACTCATCGAAGCAAAGCAATGTTGCCTCTTTTGCAATCGCCTCTGCCACCGGTGGGATCGGATCAGCGCTCTTCGTCCCCCCTGCATTTTCGCGCTGTCGCCAGGCAAAAATACGCTCATGGGTTTCTCCCATGAAAGCGTGAAAATGAACCCGGCGTTTGTGGGCAACTGGAGCACCTTCAAAAAACAGATCCATCAACATGGACTTGCCGCGCCCCACATCTCCCCACAGATAAATACCTTCCGGCGGGCTGACAGGACGCCCAAGCCCGAGCATCCGCAAGCGCCCGGTTTTCAAGCCCGGCCGCCAGCCAACCAATCCCTCATGCAATCGCTGCAGCTGCTGCGCCGCATGCACCTGCGCATTGTCATAAGCGATGGTCCCTTCCGAGATCAGCGCAAAATAGTCCTGCAGAGGCCCGTCAGTCATGAAGTCCGTTAAATCCGAATTGAGAACATTTAGAGAACATAGTATATTTGGGCGGCCCACCTCAGAAGGATCGCCCCCGTGACATCACTCTTATCGCTCGCAAACCGATTTGAACAGGCATCACACACGTATGCCGCTGACAACAATATCGCGCGCAGTGATGAATGGTTCGTGCTGAAAATGCAGGAAGAGCTGGGAGAATTGACCCAGGTCTGGATGAAATGGGCAGGTCACGGCCGACGCAAAGGACTCACTTCAGAAGAACTCCACCACGAGCTCGCCAATGAAACCGCAGACCTGTTGGGTCATGTCCTGCTTTTTGCCCAGAAAAACAATGTCGACCTGCAGGCGGCCATAATGCGCAAATGGCGCTTCGATCCTGAAGCGCCACTCACCAACGGTCCCAAAACAGACCAGGACTAACCGAGAATTTTCGTCAGATCGCCGTAAGGAGGATTATCGCTGGCGAAAGAGAAACTTCCCTCGTCCCGCATTTCTTTTGCCGCTTTCAAGAAGCCTCCCAAAGCAGCAACCGCAAGAGCACTCCCCGTGCTGACACGCTTCACACCGGCTTTGCCCAACTCATCAAGGGTTAGGGTGAAACCCGGCAGTCCAGCCAGGATATTGACGGGGCGATCAACGGAGCGGCACAGCTCTGCAATGTCATCCAGCTTGGTCAGCCCCGGCGCAAACAAGACATCTGCCCCAGCCTCTTGATAGGCCTGCAGTCGCTTGATGACAGACCCAAGATCTGGATCCCCGACAAGATAGTTTTCCGCCCGCGCGGTCAGCACAAAAGGAATGTCCCCTCCGTGTGCGGCCTCCACCGCCGCCTCAATCCGCGCGACGGCTTCCTCAACCGGGTAGAGCGTTCGCTCGGCCGTCATGTCTTCGATAGACCCACCAGCCAATCCCGCAGCGATACCGCGTGCAATCGTATCCGCAACGATCTCAGGACTATCGCCAAAACCATTTCCCAAATCCGCGTTCAGCGGCAAGTCGGTGGCATCGGCAATGTCAGCAATGTGTGCCAGCATCTCATCCGCCCCAACCTTGTGGTCCAGCGTTCCCATTGAATAGGCGTAGCCTGCACTTGTGGATGCCAACGCTTCAAACCCCAACCCTTCAAGGAGACGCGCCGTCCCCCGGTCATAYGGGTTTGGAATAATGAAAGGTCTGTCCCTTTCGTGAAGCGTTTTGAAGCGCAGGGCTTTTTCTTTTTGCTGCATACCCGTTTTCTCCCGTTGCATTAGATTGATGTTCTACCTGGGGGATACTCATCTATCAGGCAGGATCGGGCTCGCCATATTCGGACATCATCAGTCGGGCGCACAGACAAAGCCCGCGAGAACAGTCCGCTCCTCGTCACCACTGACTTTCAAATCAAAGTGTTCACCCAGCAGCGCGATCATTTCCTCAACCGAGGTGATCACGTGAACGGTCTGCTCACATCCGCGAAGGCGCTCGACGAAAGTATCGTTGAAAATCATTCGCCTCCCTCCCTCGAAGGGGCGTTCAACAATCAGGTTGTTCACGAAGAGAGAGTCAGGGTGGGTGGACGTGTACCAACTGCCCAGCTCATAATCGACCGGCGATTGCGGCTCCAGAGTGAACTGGCAAACGTCTGCCCAGTTCCTCTCTGCATCCGCGATGCTCAAATCAACCTGTACTGTGTAATGGATGCCCGTCTTTACCAGGCGATGATCTTCATGGCGCGTCGGTTGAACAAGGTCCGGCACAAGTTCCAAAACCCCGGTCAGGCGAACGCCCCCGAAACCCCCGTCGTAAATATAAACCTTACCGTCAATGGTCACATGGATCAGCATGTGGGTGAGCGGGGCTGCCTGATCCTCAGACACCATCCACCGCACCCGGCCAACAAGCCCGAAGGCATCAAAACCCAATTGTTTAAGCACGGCCAGAGCGAGCCCGTTTTGCTCAAAACAATACCCGCCGCGTGCACTCCCTACGATCTTGTCCTGAAGCGTGGGCAGATCGAGCTTCACACCCTTGCCAAAGAGAATGCTCAAATTTTCAAACGGAATGGAGGTGGCGTGGGCAAACTGAATGGCGGTCAGAACCTCAAGCGTCGGCTCACGCGGCCCGGCATATCCAATCCGAGAAAAATAACCATCAAGATCAATCTGAGTGTCGGGCATGGGCAAGCTCACAAAAAGGAAAAGCGCCGGTAAAACTACCGACGCTTCCCGCTCATACCAAGAGCCAATTTGAACACTGGGACGGCCTTGTGCCCGTCGCTCCCTACTTCATCGTAGGAATAACGAAGCTCGAGCCTTCCTTCACGCCGGTAGGCCAGCGCGACGTGACGGTCTTCACTTTCGTGTAGAACCGCACCCCTTCCATACCGTGCTGATTGGTGCCCCCAAAGGAGGAGCGCTTCCAGCCACCAAACGAGTGATAGGCAAGCGGCACAGGGATCGGCACGTTAATGCCCACCATGCCAACATTCACGTTGGCGGCAAAACTGCGCGCCGCGTCTCCGTCGCGGGTGAAGATGGAAACACCATTGCCATATTGATGTTCGCTGGGCAGCTTTGCGGCCTCTTCAAATGTCTCCGCCCGCACCACAGACAGAACCGGCCCGAAGATCTCTTCTTTGTAGATGTCCATGTCTGGCGTCACATTGTCGAACAGGGAACCGCCGATAAAGAAACCGCCCTCATATCCCTGCAGTTCAAAACCACGACCATCAACGAGCAGGCTAGCGCCTTCTTCAACACCACGATCAATCCATCCGGCAACCTTGTCACGTTGCTCAGCGGTGACCATAGGGCCATAGTCCGCCTCATCATCTGTTGAGAGCCCGACCTTCAGGCTTTCAACCCGAGGGATGAGTTTTTCAATCAAACGGTCCGCAGTCTCTTTGCCCACAGGCACCGCCACCGAGATCGCCATGCAACGTTCACCTGCCGAACCGTAGCCCGCACCAATTAGATCATCCACAACCCGGTCCAGATCGGCGTCCGGCATGATGATCGCGTGGTTCTTTGCGCCCCCCATTGCCTGCACACGCTTGCCGTGAGCAGCCCCTGTCGCATAGATATATTCTGCAATGGCAGACGATCCAACAAAACTGATCGCTTCCACATGCTCATCTGTGAGAAGCGTGTCCACTGCTTCCTTATCGCCATTGATAACATTGAGAACGCCCGCAGGCGCACCCGCCTCCATCATCAGTTCAGCCAGGCGCAACGGCACACTGGGGTCTTTTTCAGACGGCTTGCAGACAAATGTATTGCCACAGGCGATAGAGACACCAAACATCCACATCGGGATCATCGCCGGAAAATTGAAAGGGGTGATCCCCGCACACACGCCAAGTGGCTGGCGCATGGAATACATATCGATGCCAGGCCCAGCACCTTCAGTGAACTCGCCTTTCTGAAGGTGAGGAATGCCACAGGCAAATTCGATCACTTCAAGCCCGCGCTGCACATCGCCTTTACTGTCGGCAACCACCTTGCCATGCTGAGCCGACAGCAATTCGGCAAGCTCGTTCATATTGTCTTCAACCAGCCGCTTGAAATTGAACATCACCCGCGCCCGTCGCTGCGGGTTGACCGATGCCCATTCAGGAAATGCCGCCGCTGATGAAGCAATGGCACTGCGCACTTCATCTGCACTGGCAAGCGGTGTCCGCGCACTCACCTCGCCGGTATTGGGGTTAAACACATCCAGGGTCCGACCGCTGGTGCCCGCTACTTTCGCGCCATTGATGAAGTGATGAAGCTCTGTCGCCATTTTTACATCGCAGCCCGTTGCCGGGCGGCGCCTCCTGTTCCCAAACTCTCCCCCGTCGTAGCGCCCGGGCGGGCTTACTGCAAGGTGAGAGAGGGGGATCAGCCATCATATGTCCAAAATTCTAGCCGCTTGCGGGGACTACCCCCTCCGCCGCCACAGCCATCCCGTGACGGACGCTGCGGCAACCGCCCCGATGAGCTGGGCAATAACGAACATCATGACATTGTCAGGATGAATGCCGGAAAAAGTGTCCGAAAGGGAGCGCGCGACCGTGACCGCCGGATTGGCAAAGGATGTTGAGGACGTGAACCAGTATCCAGCGGTGATGAACAGGCCAACCGCATAGGGCACCGCYTGMGGSGCMKYWYKAATRCAGCCMAAAATSGTSGCCAMCARTCCRAAGGTYGCSAKNAATTYCCSCMSYCMMWKYYCSSMCCCCSKWNCGCAAATGSRKKGARGATTGSASRAGWKSCAWATCGAACATAAAGTGGGCGGCCATCGCACCGCCCACCGCCGCCACCAACTGAACGCCAACATATCCAGCCCCCGCCCCCCAGCCAATGTCACGCCTAAGTGCAAAAGCAAGCGTCACGGCGGGATTGAAATGCGCACCCGACACTGGTCCAAAAATCAGAATGAGCACGGCAAGCATCGCGCCCGTCGCAATAGTGTTCCCCAGCAGTGCCACCGCCGCATTTCCCGCGGCCAGGGTCTCTCCCATGATGCCGGAGCCCACAACTGTCGCAAGGAGGAAAAACGTCCCCAGCGCTTCTGCAACCAGTCGGCGTCGATAGTCAAATTCAACACTCACGGTGTAACCCCCTCACCCGCGCTGTCGCGTCCGATCTGTACAAGTTTTGTTTTGAGAGCCAGGTCGTTGAGGCTCGACAGTGGGAGGTTCACAAGAATATCAATCCGCGTCCGTATTTGCCGGAAGACATCGAGAAAGTGCACCCGCTTCTGTACGTCCGGCCCCACAAACGCCGCAGGATCCGGAAAGGGCCAGTGCGCGCTCATTGGATGACCAGGCCAGATAGGGCACACTTCACCAGCGGCGTTGTCACACACGGTGAAGATGAAACTCATCTCCGGCGCATCGTCCTTGCCAAACTCATCCCACGATTTGGATCGCAGAGCTTCGGTTGATATTTTCGCCGTCTTCAATGTGTCCAACGCGAAGGGGTTCGGCGCTCCCGTCGGATAACTCCCCGCACTGAACCCCCGGAAAAGCGTGCCCGAAAGCGAGTTGAGATAGGCTTCCGCCATCAAGCTCCGTGCAGAGTTGCCCGTGCAGRGAAACAGCACATTGTATGTCTTACTAATAACCGTCATGGCTCCACACTCTCCGGGGTTGGAATGCCCTTCCCCAGCATCTCATCACCTTGTAAAAATTGATGCGAGGCAAGCCAGAGCCTCAACAAGTGACGCTTCTCATCAAGATCATCCCAGTCCTCATACTCTGTACGCTTATGCAAGACGGCTGCATTTTTAAGGAACTGCATATCGCCCGGTTCAAAATGCATATCGAGGTAGAAATCTTCTCGGTTGGCGATGGTTTCAATCATTTCAACGCAGGCGATTTGATCATCGCTCAAGCGAGGGGCCTCCGCATGAGCCTGAGATTCCCGGATATACCAGGGAATAAAGAACGTCCGCAGACGCCCGTTTTCCTCATGGCATATAGGAAAGTCGAACCAGGGTTTCTGGCCTTCTCCCTGTTGATTTTGCGCGTCGAAGGGGAAGCTGCCGAATAGTGTCGACGCCAGATCCGGACGTTGCTTCACTAGTTCATTATAGATGGCGACGGAGCTCACAATCCTGCTGACACCGCCACTTTTTCCACTCCGCAGGCAAAACAGACCAATGACATCTGCCCCGTCAGTATGAAAATCCTGCTCAGCACGCGTCTTGTAAAGGCGAACACCATAAGCTGCAGGGTCCGCACCAACATCGCGAACATGGCCCAGCACATCGCCGTCCGTGTTTTGCGAAACGGCGGTCCCCATATGGAGGCCGAGCCCCCAATAAACGAGTTCGCACAATTCCTTGCTGTGATCGCGAACAGGAAAACCACGGATCAACTGAAAACCCCGCCCCCGGTTCAACTCGTTGACCCAGCCAGCGATTGTCTGGCTCAGACCGGGAAGAGGAAAATCCTCAACAGCCCAAGCTGTCATTTCCTTGCCTGTTGCCTGCGCGACCTTAACTGCACCAAGAAACTCTTCAATGTCCGCCGGACTAAGCCGATAAATCCAGGAGGTCTCCTCCTGCATCTCCGGGCCACGCCATGCATCTGGCGTATCAAAATGGCGCGCGATGTCATCTACCATAGGCCTAGCAACAACCTGCGAGCTGCGTTTGCGGTGATTTCAGGTTAGGAACTTCGAGAGCAGCCGTGACAGCCTCGGGGTCTCGTCCGGTTCCACGTTCTTCCGTYTCGTGGTGCGTGTAGAAGGCTTCCCACATCACACCATCCGGGTCGGCGGTCCAGCTCTTCTCAGATTTGTGATAACAGCACGTCGTCATACCTTCGGGAAGATAAGGCGCCTCTGCTGCTTTCAATCGGTCGAATAAGGGCGCCAGCGCGTCTTCGGTCTCGACCTGGATGCCCGCATGACTAAACCCCAGCTCGCTGCCTTTGTTCTCAATCACAAAATTCACACGCGGGTCATCCAGCATCCATTTCGCATAGTCATCGTGGCGCAGGCTCGGTTCGGAGCCAAACAGTGTGGAGTAGAAGGCAATCGACTTATCCAAGTCAGCCACAGTGAAGCTCACATGCAATCTTTTCATGGGGTCATTTCCTTTTGRYTYGGCGCACAWGCGCCCTGACAACAATCTTCGATGAGGTAATTCGTCAGCGCCGACATGGCGCCAAGGTTGGCGGTGTAAACAATTGACCGCCCGTCCCGGCGCGATGACACAAGCCCGGCGCGGGAAAGCTCCTTCAAATGAAAGGAGAGCGTAGGAGCCGCCACTCCAAGCGCCTCGGCCACCGCACCAGCAGACAGACCTGCGTCTTTCTCGTGGGGCGAATGCGCCCGCACCAGCGCGCGGAATATCTCCAGACGGGTTTCCTGCGCTAGGGCGGCAAGGGCTTCTATTGCTGTTTTAATTTCCATATTTCTATAATTATAGAAATATAAGATAATTTCAACCCCCACTGCCCAGAAAATCGACTTTCCCGGAGACAGCAACACCGGCAGAGCATGGTGAAATGCTGATAGAGTACGCAAACGCATCAAAAGGGAGAGAGATTGGGCCATGATCGTTATCACCGGCAGAGCGCAAGTGGCGGAAGACAAGCGCGAGGCTTTCCGCCCCGTTGCCGAGCGGCAAGTCACCTTGTCACGCAAAGAAGCAGGGTGTCTGGGCTATGGATATTACGAAGACGCGATGGATCCCGGCACATTTCTCTTCTACGAAGAATGGAAGGACCAGGCTGCGGTCGATTTCCATTTCGCCCAGCCCTACTGCCTGGAATTCATGGCAGCCGTTGGAGAACTAGCGACGAACGCACCGCAGGTTGTCATCCACCAAGTGGAGAATACTCAGACCATCGGCTGAAGTATTTCCAGGAAAAATGTGTAGCGATTTTCCGCCCCAAAACACGATGAAACAAGAGAGTGTTTCCACCCGGAAACATTTGCATGAGCGTCACTCAGGCAAGTGACATACAGCTTCAATATTGTGACCATCAGGATCTAAAACAAAAAAGATGCCCCTCATCAAAGGAGCGCCTTTCAAAATCGAACAAGTGTTAGGATCAATTTTCCCCACCGATTATGCGTTCGAATTTTTCGACTGTTTCCCCGAATGTAATGACGGTGTAGATGAAGTTCACGTCCGAAATACCGCCTTCAAGCGTGATCCATTGCTCAATCACCGCTCTATTCTCATCGTCAATATAGGCCTGGCTGAACTGCTCTTCTGCATTAAAGTCATTAACGACTTTGTAGTTCGGCTGACCGACCATTACCCGGCCGACACGAAGTTGCAGATATTCGCACACCTTGCCGGTCTTCCCACATTCATAGAAATAGATCACTGCCTTTGAATCGGCGAGCGTGAAGTTCAGGACCGGCAGGTCTTCATAGTCCGTGTCAGCGACAAAGGCATCTTTATAGCCATTGTCATTGAGCATCTTCAAAATGTCGTTCGGCTCGACAGTACCGAAATACTCAGCTGCGCTGAGCGGTGCAGTCACAGCACTCATCAGTCCGAAAGAAATTACGACTGCGCCTATCAGGCGTGTGATTTGTTTCACAGGTCCTGCTCCTTAGTTATTCGTACCCCATAGGCTGACTCTAGTCCGGTAAGCGGGACACGCAACCAACCACTACTCATTTCTTGCACAAAAACGCCCATTCCCTGGAAAAAATTCCACTTCAGTTATTTGGATTAGTCCTGGCACGTACTGGTTGAGAAAAAGCCCACCACCTGATGTACCCCCAAAGAAAAAGGCCGTCCCCATTTTAGAAGACGGCCTTTTGAAACAAAAATGTCAAACCGGTCAGACGCGCCGTTCCACCATCATTTTCTTGATCTCGGCAATCGCCTTGGCAGGGTTCAGACCCTTAGGACAAGCCTTCGCGCAATTCATGATCGTGTGGCACCGATAAAGCCGGAACGGGTCTTCCAGATTATCAAGTCGTTCACCTGTCGCCTCATCCCGACTGTCGATCAGCCAACGATAGGCCTGTAGCAATACGGCGGGCCCAAGATAGCGATCCCCGTTCCACCAGTAACTGGGGCACGAGGTGGAACAGCAAGCGCACAAAATACACTCGTACAGACCATCAAGTTTCTCGCGATCCCCGGTGGACTGCATCCATTCCTTTTCCGGCTCCACAGACGTGGTCTGCAGCCAAGGCTCAATGGAGGCATGTTGCGCATAAAAATTCGTGAGGTCCGGCACCAGGTCCTTCACCACATCCATGTAAGGAAGCGGGTAGATTTTCACAGCCCCCTTCACCTCATCGATGCCCTTGGTGCAGGCAAGCGTGTTGGTGCCATCAATATTCATGGCACACGACCCGCAAATTCCCTCGCGGCAGGATCGCCGGAAGGTAAGCGTTGCATCCATCTCATTCTTAATCTTGATGAGCGCGTCGAGCACCATCGGACCGCAACCGTCCAGATCAACTTCGTACGTGTCGATGCTGGGGTTAGCCTCTTCGTCCGGATTGTACCGATAGACCTGGAACGTGCGGATGTTCTTGGCACCCGCGGGCGCTTTGTGCGTCCTGCCTTTTGTCGGCTGGGAGCCCTTCGGCAGCGTCAATTCAACCATGCGTCTCTCCTCGCCTCAACAGAACTTAGTAAACCCGCTCTTTGGGCTCAATATAATCAATCTCATCAGACATCGTGTAAGTGTGCACAGGACGATAGGTAAGCGAGACGTTGCGCTTGTCATCCACCCACGACAATGTGTGCTTCATCCAGTTTTCATCATCACGGGTGGAGAAGTCTTCACGGGCATGACCGCCACGACTTTCTTTGCGTGCATCCGCGCCGTTCATAGTCGCCCGTGCCTGCACCACCAGATTGTCGAACTCGAGTGTCTCAATCAGGTCCGAGTTCCAGATGAGAGAACGGTCGGTCACGCCAATATCCTCGATACCGGCATGCACCTTCTCCATCAGTTTAACACCTTCGGACAACACGTTGCCTGTGCGATAGACCGCGCAGTTTTCCTGCATGGTGCTCTGCATGGCAGCGCGCAGTTCTGCCGTCGGCGTGCCGCCGCTTGCATGACGGAAGTGATCAAGGCGATCAATGGARTTTTGYCCYGCATCCTTCGGYAAMGGYTTTTGYGGSCCGCCCGGCGTCAACTTCTCRCCRGCGCGCARRCCYGCCGCCCGGCCAAACACCACAAGGTCGATCAGCGAGTTRGAGCCAAGCCGGTTRGCRCCGTGAACCGACACACARGCYGCYTCACCGATCGCCATCAGGCCCGKKACTGTTTTCGCAGGATCATTGGGRTCACCGGCAATCACYTCACCATGATAGTTGGTGGGRATGCCGCCCATATTGTAATGCACCGTYGGGATCACCGGGATCGGCTCCCGGTTCACATCAACRCCTGCAAAGATSCGTGCTGATTCTGAAATGCCYGGYAGRCGTTCTGCCAGAAGTGCKGGATCAAGATGGTCGAGATGAAGGTAGATGTGGTCCTTGTTGGGCCCCACACCACGGCCTTCRCGAATTTCCATCGTCATGGACCGCGACACCACATCACGAGAGGCAAGGTCCTTGGCCGACGGCGCATAGCGCTCCATAAAGCGCTCRCCTTCKGARTTGACCAGATATCCRCCTTCGCCCYGCGACCCTTCRGTGATCAAACAGCCAGCGCCGTAAATGCCAGTCGGGTGGAACTGGACGAATTCCATATCCTGCAACGGCWGTCCCGCCCGCAATGCCATGGCATTGCCATCACCTGTGCAGGTGTGAGCAGACGTCGCCGAGAAATAGGCGCGGCCATACCCACCGGTTGCCATGATTGTCTCGCTTGCATGGAAGCGATGCAGCGTGCCGTCATCCAATTTGAGAGCAACAACGCCAACGCATTCGCCTTCGTCATTCATCATGAGATCGATGGCAAAATATTCGATGAAAAATTCCGCATCATAGCGCAGAGACTGACCATACAACGTGTGCAAGATCGCATGGCCGGTTCTGTCCGCCGCCGCACAAGTGCGCTGTGCGATGCCCTTGCCATACTCTGTTGTCATGCCACCGAAAGGACGTTGATAAATCTTGCCTTCTTCTGTGCGACTGAAAGGCACACCGAAATGCTCCAGCTCATAGACAGCCTTGGGCGCGTTACGGCACAGATATTCAATTGCGTCCTGATCACCCAGCCAGTCCGACCCCTTAACGGTGTCGTACATGTGCCATTTCCAATCGTCCGGCCCCATGTTGCCAAGCGAGGCGGAAATCCCCCCCTGCGCGGCAACCGTGTGGCTCCGTGTCGGAAACACTTTGGTGATGTTCGCCGTTTTTAGTCCGGCCTGTGCACAACCAAGCGTTGCCCGAAGGCCGGCGCCACCCGCGCCAACAACAACGACATCAAATGTATGGTCAGTGAACTCGTAAGTCTTCGAGGTGCTCATCGACATTTCCTAAATAGGGATCAACCACCAAGTCCAAGCTTCAGCACTGCGTAGACGCAAGCCAGCCCGACCAGAACGGAGAAAAAATTATTGCCAATTACAGCAAGAAGCTTTTTGCCGTCACCGTGAACATAGTCCTCAATGATCACCTGCATCCCCAGACGCATGTGATAAATGCCGGACCCGATCAGCAACAAAAACAGGATCGAGACAATAGGCATGGAGAGATAGGCTTTCACCGTCTCATAGTCCGCGCCAACCAGTGCCACAACAGAGGCCATCAAGAATATCACCAGCGGCACATTGGCAAGCGCTGTGAGCCGCTGTAACCAGAAATGTTCGGTGCCCGACTTCGCTGAACCATGTCCACGGACACGGCTAAGGGGCGTACGCATATCGCTCATTGTTAAAGCGCTCCTGCCATTGCATAAGCCAAAATCCAAACCACTCCCGTGAGCAGTACCGATCCCACCACAGAAAGCCGCGCAAGCCACTCAATCGTCGTGAGATCAAAACCTTTGCCCATATCCCACACGAAATGCTTCAGGCCGCCCAAAAGATGGTGGATCAGTGCCCACGTGTAGCCCAACAACACAAGTCGCCCGATCCAGGAAGTCGCAACATCCAAAAACGTCGCATAAGCCTCAGGACCGGTTGCGGCAGCAACAAGCCACCAAACAAGTAACAATGTGCCGAAATAGAGAGCGCCCCCTGTGATGCGATGTACAATCGACATTATCATGGTGAGCATGGGCCGATAGATCCCGATATGGGGCGACCGTGGCCGGGTGCGCGCAGGCGTATCTGCCATCCACTATATCCTTGATGGATGTGGCACCCGAACCTCCTGTCCAGACCCCAGCATCTATGGATCATTATTCTGACCGGGTCCCTCCCCCGTCAACGCTTCCGTGTTTAGCGAACCGGCGGGGCCAACGCAAATCAAAGACGGCTCTATTCGGCGGAAAAGGWGGTCATTGCAAATGCTTCGCAAAGTCGGAARATGGRCAGYGNGGWCNCGYCYCACGATCCAGTGRRAAAKATCCGCGCCTATTTGTTTACRCTTGCCCKCCAGAGGCACAATCCCACGAAGGGTGATCTGTCCTTGGGTCATCTTGGTATTAGAGTGTTACTCCAATACTTAGACGAACATGACGAAAGACTGGAAAATGACTCAAAGACCCGCCAATTACTGCATCCTGGGAGCTGATGGAGAGGTTGTTGCAGCAAAAGGCGACGAGACTCTCCCCCTATACAGCCTGACCAAAACCCTGATTGCGGCCCTCATCGTCGCCCTGAAACTGGACCGATCCCGCTTTCTCTCAGATTGGCTAGATGAGAGCTGGGTTCCTGGCGGACACGAAATCACTCTCCGGCACTTACTGACCCACACAAGTGGACTTCAGGACTATGGCGGACTGGAAGACTATCAGGACGCCGTCAACAACCACGAAACCGCCTGGAACGACTGCAAATTCGCCGAAAAGACCCTCCTTCAGCCACTGCWGTTTTCACCGGGGAGCGACTGGGCCTATTCAAATCCGGGCTTCTGGGCTTTGAAACGGGTATTGGAAATCGAAACAGGCCAGAACCTCCGCGAACTTGTTCATGCCCACATCTCTCTGCCGCTACAACTGCCTACTCTATCCGTTGTGCAGGGAATTTTTTCGGCGCAATTGCCGGACTATCCGGCTGAATGGGTCTGGCATGGCCTCGCTTGTGCCAACGCGACCGACATTGCCAGGTTCATGGCCTCGCCCCTGGCAAGCCCACTTGCTGCCCACCCCGTCAACGTCTCGGCTGCTGGCCCCGCCTTCCCGGATGCCGCTTATGGCCTAGGCGTCATGACAGACCGACCCGGTACAAGCTTCGGCCATAATGGCAGCGGGCCAGGCTTTTCCACCTCCTGCTTTCACTTCCCCAAATCCGGCATCACCGTGAGTGTGCTGATGCCCTATGATGATCCAGGCGATGCCGCACACCAGCAGATGAGGGTTTTGGCCGGGCACTACGGGGCTATTTGACCCGCACCCCCTCTTGCTCAACAGCAGTATTGGAGCAATACTCCAAACTATGGACAAGACACCCGCAAAATCCTATACCGCAGCTCTTGCGGCAGCCAAAGCCCTGTTTGCTGAGCATGGCTATGAAGCGGTGTCGACGGCTGAAATCTACACAAAAGCCAACATCTCCAATGGCAGCCTGTTTCATCATTTCAAATCAAAAGAAGGCATAGCGGTTGCGGTTTTTGTGGAACTGGTACGTACCTATCAGGCGGAAGTTGGCGAAAAACTGACCCCCACCACACACGCCGCAGACGGCATCAGCGCTTTCATCAGCGCCCACAATCTTTGGATCGAGAGCGATCCGGATGGCGCCCGCATCCTCTTCAACGGCCACCATCCCAGTTGGAGCAGCGGTGCCCTGAAGGAGATCAGATCGGTCAACCAGGCATTCGGACAGATCATTCAGGACTGGCGCAAAGGCCTTGACGATGGAGAACGGTTCGGAGACTGGAGTATCGCTCTAATTATGGCGATGCTGATTGGGCCGACCCAGGTTCTCTGTCGCGCTTGGCTTGCGGGCCAGTCCAATACACCGCCGAGCGCCAACATCGACACTCTGGTTACTCTGGCTCACCGCGCCCTGCTGGACTAGGGAGCACGGGTGCCGAATTGGCAGCTTCCGCACAGTCAGTGATTGCCTGGCTCAACACGGCCACCTCCGCCCCGGCAACCAGCGCATCAGGCCCGGCAGCATGCCCGACAGCGTCTTCCAGACAGCTGACAAGGGGGTTATCTGGCATTGAAGAGGGAACCTGCTCATTATAACGCAGGCCAAGCTCGCTGATCGTTCCTGCCGCTACATCAACAGAATATTCCCGCGTCACGGCAGAGCAGCACACCGCGCAGAAGGGTGTTTCCAAAAACGCCGTACCAAAGCGTTGCTCGCCGACCGCCCATTGCACTTCATCGTCCAAACCAATCAGCGGGCTTATGAGAATATCCCATGGGGTCATGTTGGCAGTGATGCGCAACTCTCCGTCAGGCCCGGTTGTACCCGCCAGCCCCCCATTGCAGCGATCTCCAAACGGGTGTGCGCTCAGCGACATGAGGTGCGCTCCATCACTCGTCAAACGCCCCAGCAACAACGTGCTGAACACGCCAGTGCCTCCCCAATTGTCATAGGTCTCGAGAACAAGATGGGAATCATCACCCGCGAAAGAGATGCGGGCACCGGTTCGGCGCGGCGCGTCATCTCCATCGGGGAGATTGCCTTCAAGGACAATCCGCACCCAGCCGTCCTCATCATGGATCAACGTTCCCTCGGGGGCACATCCGTGCACCGGAACACTGTCTGGCGCTGGCGCCGCATCAGGCAGCAGGGCCGCGTCCAAAACGGGCCACAAGCAAGCAGGATCCACATAGTCAAGACCGTCCACCGCCGGAACTGCGGAAACTTCCTCAACCACCGCATCAGAACCACTCATCAGAATTGCTAGGTAAACAGCACCGCCGACAAGAACCCCCAGAAACCCAATCCCCAATACAATACGTCCCATCAACCTGTCCCTCGGTTGTTTAGCGCGGCATCAGTACCCAATAGTCCAGATCCAGCACCACGCCCTCATCATAGCCCTTCTCGAGGGCTCCCGGATACTCTGTACACGGGCGGTCTTTGGTGGCGATGGTGCGAAGCCGAAGCGCTCCAATGTCAGAGCGACCATCGAGTTCAGCCACATCCAGAACTTCTGACCAGGCAAAAATCGTATCTCCCCCAAAACAAGGAGCCACATGTCGCCCGGCATTAATGGCGGCAATCAAAAACGCATTGCCCAACCCATTGAATGTCAACGCCCGCGCCATGGAGATCACATGACCCCCATACACGAGACGTCGACCAAATCGGCCCTGACCTTCTGCAAACTGATTGAAATGAACCTTGGAGGTGTTTTGATAAAGCCGCGTCGCCATCATGTGCTCAGCTTCTTCGATCGTCACGCCGTCCACATGATTGATCTTTTCACCCACCGCGTAATCGCCCCACAGATGAGAAGATCCAGAAAGCGCACAATCCAGTCCAGAGAAATTCGTGCTCGGTGGCAAGGCAAAGCTCTTCGGGTCAACGCTGGTGGGAAGAGACGGCACGTCCGGCTCCGGCGCCGGTGTACTTTCATCACCCTTGCGCACCATCACCCAGCGCACATAGTCGAGCACATGGGTGCCCGTCTGGTTAGAGCCGGTTGAGCGCACATAGACAACGCCAGTCTTGCCGTTGGAATTTTCTTTGAGGCCGATCACTTTGGACACGGTTGAAATCGTGTCACCGGGAAAAACCGGCGCGAGGAACCGACAATCTGCATACCCCAGATTGGCCACTGCATTGAGCGAGATGTCGGGAACCGTTTTGCCGAACACAAAATGAAAGGCCAGCATGTCGTCAATCGGTGCGCGCTCATATCCCACGCCGCGGGCTATTTCGTCGGAGGACTGCAACACAAACCGCATAGGAAAGAGCGAATTGTAAACCGCAACATCACCGCTTGTGATGGTGCGCGGCGTCGCATGAGGCAGAACCTGCCCGACATTGAAGTCTTCAAAAAAATTGCCCGGGTTGGTCTTCTCACTCATCGCCTGTGTCCTCACGTGCTGCGGAACGCCAGCCTATAGCAGCCCGCTGGCAGACTGTACACTTACACGCCAGATGCCCGACGAAGAACGACCGTCCAGCCTTTAGCCTTTGGGTTCAACAAAATCATCCGGCTTGAATTGCAGCGCAGCGTCTTCATCAATGTAACGCATCGTGCCTTCTGCCCAGACGCCGATCTTCTTGAGTGTGGGGAAGTAGGTCATATCGGTGGGCGTTCTCTCCCCACCCATGAGATAGACCAGGTCAACATCGCCCGTGTTGTAAAGCTGGTGCACAGCCCCATCGATGGGAAAGCCAACATAGTCGCCTTTGCCAACCGGCACGCGCTCCCCGTCAATTTCCATGACGCCCTCGCCTTCCATAATGAAGACGAACTCTTCCTGGGCGGTGTGCGAATGGGGAATGAAACTTTCTCGCCCCGGCACAATTCGTCCCAAGCCAAGTTGAGCCCGCTGCATACCCACTCGGTCAGAGAGCGGCACAAAGGCAATCTCTGAATTGGGATTGAGGGGGTGCGTGAAAGACAACACCTCTTTTGCTTCAAGAGATGCGGTCCGGATTACATATTTTTCCGCTTTAAGGTCAGTCTTTGTAGCCATGGTCTATCTCCTCCGCCGGCCGCACATCGCACATCGCACATCGAAAAAGAACATACCATGAACTTCTGCGATCAGCCAGCCGCTTCCAGCTTAGCAATGGCATCCGCAATGGTGACTGTTCGCTCTGCGATCTCTGCATGCAGAAGCTCCACCATGCGGCCTTCCACCTTGAGCACGCCCTTCCCGGCATTTTCCGGAGCCTTGAAGGCGTCAATAACCTGCCGGGCAAAATTCACTTCTGCCGGCTCCGGCGAAAAAATACGATTGCACGGCGCCAATTGGCTTGGATGGATCAGTGTCTTGCCGTCAAAGCCAAGATCGCGACCCTGGGTGCAAATGGCCGCAAAGCCCTCTTCGTCTTTAATGTCGTTATAGACGCCATCCAGAATGGTGAGGCCGTAGGCGCGCGCCGCCAACAGACAAAGCCCCAGCGATGTCATCATCGGTTGGCGCTCTGGCGTATGCGCACAGCGCAATTCCTTGGCGATATCATTGGTACCCATAACCCAGGTAGTCATCCGCGTCTGGGGCGCCCGTGCCGCAATCTCCTGCGCCTGTAGCATTGCCAAAGGCGTTTCCATCATCGCCCACAACTGCATGCCAGCCCCAGCGCCTGCTTTGTCCAACAGTGAAGAGGCGCGATCCACTTCCGCCGCCGTCTCAATCTTGGGAACCAGGATGGCATCCGGCCCGGCCGCGACAGCCGCCTCAATGTCCGCTTCGCCCCACTCGGTGGCCAAACCGTTCACCCGGATAATGACCTCACGGGCGCCATAACCGCCCTCTTTGACTGCCGCCACAACCTGAGCTCGCGCTTCTGCTTTCACATCTGGCGCCACTGCATCCTCCAGATCGAGAATGAGGCTATCTGCCGCCAATGTACGGGCTTTTTCAAGAGCACGTGTGTTGGACCCCGGCATGTAGAGGGCAGAACGACGGGGACGAGCAGGCGCTGCAGTCATGAGAATCTCCGGTAGAAAAAAGCCAATAATGTGGGCGCACACTAGGTCAGAGCGGCCAGCCAGGTAAAGGCCAGAGGATCACCGTTCCAGCATGGAATCCCGTAAAAAGTGTACATATTTAGATATACAACTTTAGGTTAGGATTTATGAAACCATGCATGCACCATACTGCGGTCAGGTCGAACACCCACCACAGGAACCACAATGCATCTCGCCTCCTCCTTCGCGACGATCACGACATCGCTGACAGACGGTGTCATCACCATCAATAAAGGAGGCACGATTCTCTCGACCAACCCAGCAGTGCGAGACATTTTTGGGTATAGCCCGGAAGAATTGATCGGGAACAATATATCCATGCTGATGCCTCCCGCTCAGGCAGACATCCATGACGCCCTTGTCACCGCATCAAAGGTCAGCCAGGCCGGTCGGACACTAGCACCAGACAGAATGCTCAACGGTCGCCGAAAAGATGGCAGCCCCATTCCGGTCTCTATCCGGGTTTTCGGTTTTCGGGACGAAAATGACCAGGAAATCTTTCTCGGCCTTGTCCACGACCAGTCCCACGAGAAGGCTCTGGAAAAGGAGAAAAACAAAAACCGCCTGCTTTACCGGAACATCGATCTGCTGGAGGGCATTGGCATGTGGCGCATCGACGTTGCAGCCAACATGGTTGATTGGACCGAGCAGATATACACAATTCAGGGTCTGACAAAAGAGACCTTCAAGCCCAGCATCGACAACATGATCATCTGCTATCACCCTGAAGACAGGCCGTTGGTTGAAAAAAGCGTTAGGAGCGCAATGACCACGGGGGAGAAATTCGAGTTCCGCGCAAGAATTCTCCGGCCCGACAATACCATCCGCTATGTAAAAGCGACCGGGCGTGCTGTGCAGGATCCGTTCGGTAAACCCATTTCCATTTTTGGAACGCTCATCGACATGACCGATGAATACACGCGCGAGATCGATCTCGCACGTTTCAGCTCCCAACAATTGATCTTGAAAGATATCCTCTATCAATGTTCTCAGCTGGAGGATCTGGAGGAATTTTGTACCCACAGTCTAAAAAGCCTGTATGGATTTCCGTGGTCCGGTGCAACGGGCAGCAGCGCTCTGCTCCTTCCCAACCAATGGCAAGGCGGTTATCATTGCATCGCGGCAGTGGGACTTTCTCCCGAAGAAATTTCCGACCTCGTTACCACATGCCTGAGCGATAGCACGCCCGACGCGTCAGACCGGTTCCGCCTCATCCCCATCAAACGCAAAAACGTGACTTTCGCCTATTTGGCGATTGAGCAAACGAACAGAAGTGCCTTGAGCCGTCAGGAAGAAACATTTGTGTCAGCTGTCGCAGATGTGCTGGCCATCTGTTTTGCTGACATCAGCAAGCAAACCACCATCACCGAACAAAATTCCGAACTAAAAACACGGATTGTAAAAGTACAACAATTGAGCACCCAATTTGAAAATCAAGCCCGTGCGATGACGCGCCTCTCGAGCGATCTGGAGCACGAAAAAAATCGCGCCGAGGCCGCGAGCATTTCCAAGTCTGCATTCCTCGCCAACATGAGCCATGAAGTGCGCACCCCTCTCAATGGCGTTCTGGGCATGTTGTCCATGCTCGAACTTTCCACCTTAAGCGACGACGACCACGACTGCGTGCAAATGGCCAAACGCGCCGCTTATGCGGCACTCCAACTTATCAATGACATTCTGGATCTCTCTCAGCTAGAAGCAGGCAAGCTCTCCATAACGCCACACGAATTCTCCCTCGACAAATTCCTAAACGGAATTCAAGCTCTACTGGCCCCCAAAGCACATGATAAAGAACTCGAATTCAATATCCAAAATGAACTCGGGGATCGCCTCATCACCGGCGATGACATGCGCATCCAGCAGGTTGTGATTAACCTTATCGACAACGCGATCAAATTCACCCAATCGGGCTACGTACGCATGCGCATCTCCCAGGATGCAGAAACCGGGCAGGTTTGCTTTGTGGTCGAAGACAGCGGCGATGGCATGCCACCGGAAAAGCTCTCCACAATATTTGACCGCTTTGAACAGGTTGATCCTTCAAGTACCCGGCGACATGGCGGTGTGGGACTTGGCCTATCGATCTGTCAAAACCTTGTGGAACTCATGAGCGGCACCATCGAGGTAAATTCAGAACTTGGAAAAGGCACACGCTTTTCTGTCCACCTGCCTTTATCCATCTCCTCGCATACACAACCAGTGGCCGTTGAACAGGCAGCATCCGGCCCTGACCCTTGTGCATCTCTCAAAATTCTGGCGGCAGAAGACAATGATCTCAATCAGGAAATTCTATGCCGGATTGCCAAAGCGCTGGACCTCGATATCACCATTGTCGAGAACGGCGAAGAAGCTCTCAAGGCTGTCCTGCAGGGCGATTTTGATGTTGTTCTAATGGATGTGCAGATGCCAGTGATGGACGGCCCCACCGCCACGCGCGCCATTCGCGCAGCGGGCGAAACCATCCCCATACTCGCCGTCACAGCGCATGCCATGGCAGGCGACAAGGAACGTTTCCTCGCCTCTGGCATGGATGGATACATCACTAAGCCCTATGAAATTGCGACCTTATTGGCCGAAATCGAGCGGGTCACGATGCAAGACGGTCAGACAAGCACCGACAGGCAGCCGGTGGCGAACTCAGGATGACGCAGCACTACGCTGCCTTGTTCAACAGCCCACGTTCCAAGAGAAGTTCTGCAATCTGAATGGCGTTCAGAGCAGCGCCCTTGCGGAGATTGTCAGAGACAATCCATAGGTTCAGACCGTTCTCAAGAGTTGGGTCAACCCGAATGCGGCTCACGAAAGTAGCAAACTCACCAACGCATTCCACCGGCGTCATATAGCCACCATCTTCGCGCTTATCGACAACCAGCACACCCGGCGCCTCGCGCAGAATGTCACGTGCCTGATCATCTTCCATCGGATGTTCAAACTCGATGTTCACCGCTTCAGAATGACCAACAAAAACAGGTACCCGCGCAACCGTGACCGATACCTTGATCTTGGGATCAAGGATCTTCTTGGTCTCGATCACCATCTTCCATTCTTCAGTCGTCTGTCCGTCTTCCATGAACTCGCCCCCATGCGGGATCACGTTGAAAGCGATCTGCTTGGGATATACATGGGATTCGATCGCGTCGTTCACAAAGATGGCGCGCGTCTGTTGGAACAATTCGTCTATCCCGTCCTTGCCCGTGCCAGACACTGACTGATAGGTCGAGACCACAATCCGCTTGATCGTTGCCGCATCATGCAGCGGCTTCAGCGCCACCAGCAATTGCATTGTCGAGCAGTTCGGATTGGCAATGATGTTCTTGCGCGAAAATATCTCAATCGCATCCGGGTTCACTTCCGGGATGATCAGCGGCACATCCGGGTCCGTGCGCCACTGGGATGAATTGTCGATCACAACACACCCCGCAGCCGCGATCTTAGGCGACCACTCAGCAGACACATTTCCACCAGCCGACATAAGACAAATGTCGGTTCCCGAAAAGTCGAATTGCTCCAGCGCCTTTATCTTCAAGGTCTTGTCGCCGTAGGACACTTCCCGGCCGAGGCTCTTGCGCGAGGCAAGCGCCACCACTTCGGTCGCGGGAAAATTCCGCTCCGCAAGAATATTGAGTATTTCGTGGCCCACACTTCCTGTGGCACCAACAATGGCAATCTTCAAACCCATTGGTCTGTTCCTTCTGGAGTGACCTCCCAACTAGCGGTCATCTCTGAGCATGCTATCAGGCGGTGGTTACTTAACTTATCCGTTTGGTGAGCGCGGTGAGGATCGCATCGCCCATCTGAACGGTGCCAACCTGTTTCATGCCCGTCTGCATAATATCGCCGGTGCGATATCCGTCCGCCAATACATCTTCAACTGCACCTTCCAGAAGGTCTGCATCACCCCCCAGGTCAAACGTGTAGCGAAGCGCCATCGCAAACGAGAGAATGGTCGCAATCGGATTGGCAAGTCCCTTGCCAGTAATATCAGGTGCCGACCCGTGTACCGGTTCGTACATCGCGCAGGCTTTGCCGTTCTCATCTTTCGCGCCGAGCGAAGCAGACGGCAGCATGCCGAGCGAGCCCGTCAGCATTGCGGCCACATCCGACAACATGTCACCAAACAGATTGTCCGTGACAATCACGTCAAACTGCTTGGGCTCTTTCACAAGCTGCATGCCGCAATTGTCGGCGAGCATGTGCTCAAGCGTCACGTCAGAGAATTCCGCCTTGTGCAGCTTGACCATTTCTTCGTACCAAAACACACCCGACTGCATGACGTTGCGCTTCTCAACCGACATCAGGCGATTGCCGCGCTTGCGGGCCAGTTCAAACGCCACCCGACCAATGCGCTGGATTTCGTGCGTGTCATAAACTTGCGTGTCATAGCCACGGCGCTCGCCATTGGGCAGATCATCAATGCCCTTGGGCTCGCCGAAATAGACCCCACCGGTCAGCTCCCGCACGATCATGATGTCGAGMCCTTCRACAAGCTCACGCTTCARGGAMGAGGCGTCCGCCAGYGCYGGRAAACAAATCGCCGGGCGCAGGTTCGCAAACAGRCCRAGGTCTTTGCGYARGCGMAGCARRCCMGCYTCGGGSCGCACATCAAAYGGCACGCYRTCCCACTTGGGRCCGCCAACRGCACCMAGCAAYACSGCGTCTGCAGCCTTGGCTTTCGCCACAGTCTCATCGGTTACCGCGACGCCGTGGGCGTCATAACAACAGCCACCCACCAGTTCATTTTCAACGGCAAAATCCATGCCCCGGTTCTCATTGAACCAGGTGATGACGCGTTCCATCTCGCCCATCACTTCCGGGCCAATGCCGTCACCGGCAACAATCAGAATATTCTTGGACATGGAACAACTAGCCTTGTGAACTGCTTGGACAAAGGGGAGTGGCAACACGGGCGCAACCCGCACCGGCCATCTTTTCCCTCATTTATCGGAATTTCGCGAGCGTTTTAGCGCCTTTTGGGGAGTTTGTCACCCTTGGGAAGCAAGATGCCCCAAAATCCAAGGCCCCCGGGGCGCAATGTTGGCCTGAGCCTATCGAAAACCCCTTTTCACGACGCCTTTCGCAATCAATCCCTTGAGCAGATGCCCATCGTGCCCAGCGATTATCTCCACCGTCGGGTTGCCATCATGCAACTGTTTCAACGCTAGGAGTTGCGCAAAGACAGCATCACGGTCCTCTTCCAGAATGAATTCAGAGACAAAGCGGGGACGACCCATGCCAGCTTCGATATTCACCATGTGCCAGGCCACATCACCCACAAACAGGAGCTCACGCCCGTCAGCCAGCTCCACAAACACCATCTGACTGCCTCTTGTGTGTCCTGGCGACTTAATCAGCACAACACCCGGTGCAATCGCCAGATACCGGTCATATTCCAGAGGCGAGTAAGCGTCGAAAACACCGTCTGGAAAGCCGATCGGCATCATCATATGCGGCTGATTTATTTGCGCCGGTGTCAGGCGAAGCGCTGGCAGAAGATCCACCAGATTGTCCGCCGTCACAATTGTCCCGATGTGGTCATAGTGCTCGTGCGTCACAACAATTTGCGAGGCCGATGCGAGCGCGCGCTCCAAACGGCCAAAGGCTTCCTCATCAAAGAAAACCGCTTCTGCAGTCTCCGCCTGCGCCGCATTCATCGCCACATCAACCACAATATGACTATCTTGAAACCGTATCTGGTAGGCCAGAACTTCAATTTTCTGCGTGGACCAGTCGCCGCCAGTGATGATCCCGGCTAGGGGAGCTTCCAGCGTGGCGATAAACTCCACATCAATAGCTACGGCCTTCGCGCCCGGGATATTGCCCGCCAACATCCGCAGGTCGCTCAAACTGAGCTCAAACGGTGTCTCCGGTTGCCCGGGTTCCTGAAGGCAATACCAATAGTAGGCACCGCCGCCGCCCACCACTACGACCAGCGCCAATGTCACCAGCGTCTTCAGAATTTTTGACATTTTACTCCCCCAACACAATAGAAGGGCGAACCACGGCCCACCCTTGTCATTCCTGCATCAGAACATGGAGAGGCTTCGCCGGCTTATCAACCGTGCACCTATCAAAATGTCACTTCGAACGTTCGTCACCTCGGCCAAAAATATAGCCCGCGACGCCGCCCAGCAGTGTTGCCACGACGTCACCGCGCACGCCACCGGTCAACGTAAAATCAAAATCGTGGGAACCAGCAGCACCAGCCCCAGACCTTGAAGATTATAGGGCCCAAGCCCCGCCTTCGCGATCCGCCTGAACATAATCGCCAGACCAAACATCGCCACCACAATGGCAAGTACGGCCGCCATCAAGTTACATGAGTACCCTCCCGCTTCATATGATGAAACGAGGTTATCACTCATATCGACCCAGGCCAAAGTCAGATCAGATCACAACTGCTTCCTCAAGAAGTGGATAACGCACCACTTTCAATTAGCTCCTGATATGTCTCAACATCCTCCGGCAAAAACCGTTGATTATTGACACACGAAAGCCTGTTGGAAGTGTAGATACGCTGCTCATCTTCTTCAGTTATGTTGGGCGTGCGCACCCTATCTGACAATTGTTTCAAGACATCGGACACGCTAAATACCGTTCCGCTGAGTTGCCCAACACCTCCATAGGTCACAATTTGTTGCAGCCAAACCTGAATGTCTGAGATGTACGCACCGCCAACCGATCCCTTGCAAATTATCGCACCGGGATACCGAGGATCATTGGCCATCACGAAATGAGTCTTCCCATCGGCGCGACCAATTTCTGCAGCACGAAAGATCACTACATCGAGAACACGCTCCGGCGTTGTCAGTGCGTTCCCATAAAACCAGACTTCATAAGACCCATTGTCCAGCCGATCCTCACCATATCCATATTTTCCAAACACTCTCGTCTTGGGCTTATAGGGCGTTGGTTCGTCGCTTTTTGCCTCGTCCACAGCCACTTGCGCAATTGTGGTGCACCCACCTAATCCAAGAGCGGCACCAATCAGTAGTATAGAAATAGCCTTTGCAAACATCCTCACCCCCTAAACTGTACACCTCAGTTTGGAAAGAAAGGCCCCGTTTGGCAACAAAAAATCCCCAGCAGAGCCCTCTATCGGGGATTTTACATTTCTCAGAATGGAAAAATGCTCAGAGCCAGAACTGTTCAGCGCCTCGCTTCTTTTCAAAAGCAGAAATCTTGTCTTCTTTTAGAACTCCCAAGCACTCCGCTATTCTATTGTCCCGACCCTGATGCCGTCGCGTTTGCCTTTGCACGTTCCGCCGCCCGCAGTTCGACATTTGTCCTCACATTTTCCGGAGAGATCAGTCGCTGGCTACTGCAACTATATTTATGGGCAATAAATATTTTCTGTCGCGCCTGATAGCTGACGTTGGAGCTCCTTGCGTTTGCTTCCAGTTCCTGGATCAATACCTCAACGTCATAAACCTGACCGGAGAGTGAGGCTTCTGATCCATAGGTAACAATAGTTGTCGCCCTGACGTAGTTATCTGAGCACGCAATATCAATATCATAACTGGTCAGAGAAAAATGCGTGGCACCACGCTGTCTCCCCACCATCCCCGCGTGAAATTTCGCTAGGTCGCTAACACGCTCAACACTCGTCARCATATTTCCAAYRAACCAGATCTYTTGTCTRTTGGCRTCGAYTTTCTCATCRCCATAGCCAAAGACGGWGAARAAWATRTTGCCTGGCCCGTCGTAAACGGTAGGCGGGAAYTTGCTTATTTCTTCAGCGACGCTGCGTAGCGAGCAAGCCCCAGTCACCAGAGAAAAAATACAAACAAAAACAACAGCTACAAATTTCATTTTATCCCCCACAACNAAACAGAWCATTCAGTTTACAAARATGAGKGMGGGGWGCAACAAAAATCCCCNGSAGNGCCRKYKNNACCRGGGATWMNCRTAYTTSWCNGAATGRAARAARYGCTYAGAGCCARGACTGCTCAGCGCCCCGCTTCTTTTCGAACGCGGTGATCTTGTCTTCTTTCTGGAGCGTGAGGCCCACATCATCAAGACCCTCCAGCAAGCAATGCTTGCGGAATGCATCTACCTCGAAATTGATCGTGCCGCCGTCCGGACCTTTGATTTCCTGGGACACAAGATCCACCGAAACCGTGGCATTGGCGCCGCGCTCCGCATCATCCATCAACTTGTCCACATCAGCCTGGGACAGCTTGATCGGCAGGATGCCGTTCTTAAAACAGTTATTGTAAAAAATGTCGGCGAACGAGGTCGAGATGATCACCTTGATGCCAAAGTCAGCAATAGCCCACGGCGCATGTTCGCGGCTTGACCCACAGCCGAAATTATCGCCCGCCACCAATATCTGTGCGTTGCGGTACTGCGGCTTGTTGAGCACRAAGTCAGGAATTTCRTCRCCRTCAAYCGTGAAGCGCATTTCATCAAACAGGTTCTTGCCGAGCCCCGTGCGYTTGATGGTCTTCARAAACTGCTTCGGGATAATCATGTCCGTGTCGACATTCAGGATCGGCAGGGGGGCAGCTACGCCATCAACTTTTTCAAACTTATCCATCGCCTAATTGCTCCAATAAAATTTTACAACTCGCTTGGAGTCGCTTCGTTGCGTTTTCGACATTTGACGTTTGCAGTCTTTCAATAATCTTCTTGGACGCCCCGGCTTCATGAAGCTCCCAAATAGCATCGACTAAGTCGCTATCATGCTCACTAATCGCTTTGAAAAGTTTGTCTTTTGCAGGAAAGTTAAAAAAATAGTCCCCCTCCCCGCCATATCCGTCCAAGTATTCATAGGCCGAACATATCTCTCTATGGAATGCATCAACGTCACCAGAATCGTACCTAGCCTGAGCACGAGCAACGTTACTTATCCTTGCTGATACGTTGGCATTCGACCCAAAAAACTGCTGTTTAATATCGAATAATTCGAGAATTTCGCGCGCAGCAACTGCTATCTCGCCAGAACGTTCCCGAAGCAGTCGCGATATCGCCTCCTGCTTCGCTAATAATGTGTTTTCGTTCATTGCGTCAGATTGCCGAGCAAGCTGCTGAACTGAGTTCTTAAGCTCGATGGCCTGAAGCCTTAGTTCCGCCCCTTGTTGATAAAAACCCAGCACTAGCCACCCAAAAGCAAGTGGCGCAAACCAACCTGCTAAGAAATCACCTAGCTCGTTTAGATCCAATTCAATGAATTGACTCCAACGCAACGCGACCAGAACAACAAAGATCAGCATCCAGATACCAGTCAACAACCAACCGAGCTTGGTCAATGCTGATGCATGTTTCTCTGTTTCTTTCGCTTTAGGCATAGAGGTTGCTTTTATTTAGAACTTACGAACGTCAACAAAATGACCGGCAATGGCTGCAGCCGTTGCCATTTCCGGGCTCACCAGATGCGTCCGTCCACCGCGGCCCTGACGGCCTTCGAAATTACGGTTGGACGTGGACGCACACCGCTCACCATCGGACAGCTTGTCCGCATTCATCGCCAGACACATGGAACAGCCCGGCTCACGCCAGTCAAAGCCYGCTTCGATCAAAAYCTTGTCGAGGCCTTCSYGCTCCGCYTGYTCTTTCACGAGGCCRGAGCCCGGCACCACCATCGCRCTCACATGCGGCGAGACGTGCTTGCCTTTGGCRACSCGCGCCACTTCGCGAATGTCTTCGATCCGACCATTGGTGCAGGACCCGATAAAGACCCGGTCGATCTTGATGTCGGTCATTTTCGTGTTGGGCTCAAGCCCCATATAGGCGAGCGAGCGCTCAACGGCGGCCCGCTTGGCAGCGTCTTCAATCTTGGCAGGGTCCGGCACGCTGCCTTCGATGGAGACAACATTTTCCGGGCTTGTGCCCCAGGTGATAGTGGGGGGCAGATCCGACACATCCAGCGTCACCACCTTGTCGAAATACGCGCCTTCATCCGTCGGCAGGGTGCGCCAATAGGCAACCGCCTCGTCCCACGCTGCACCTTCCGGTGAACGCGGACGACCTTTGAGATACTCAAACGTCTTTTCATCTGGGGCAATCAGGCCTGCGCGCGCGCCGCCCTCAATCGACATGTTGCAGATCGTCATGCGGCCCTCAACGGACAGTGCCATGATCGCTTCGCCGGTATATTCCATCACATAGCCGGTGCCGCCAGCCGTGCCGATCTTACCAATGATCGCCAGGATAATATCTTTCGCCGTCACGTGATCAGGCAATTTGCCCGTCACTTCAATTTTCATGTTTTTGGCTTTGGACTGGATCAGCGTCTGGGTGGAGAGCACATGCTCCACTTCCGACGTGCCAATGCCATGCGCCAGGGCGCCAAACGCGCCGTGGGTCGATGTATGGCTGTCTCCGCACACAATCGTCGTGCCCGGCAGGGTGAAGCCCTGCTCCGGTCCAATGATGTGCACAACGCCCTGACGAATATCGAGCATCTCCAGATACTCAATGCCAAAATCCTTGGCGTTCTTCTCCAGCGTCTCAACCTGAATGCGGCTCTCTTTATCGACGATGCCCTTGATGCGATCTTCCGTTGGCACATTGTGGTCGGCGACGGCCAGCGTCTTTTCCGGTGCGCGCACTGTGCGGCCTGCCAGGCGCAGCCCTTCAAAAGCCTGCGGGCTTGTCACTTCATGCACCAGGTGGCGATCAATGTAGAGCAAGCAGGTGCCATCGTCCTGCGCATCCACCAGATGTGCATCCCAGATCTTGTCATACATGGTACGCGCCATCTTGCTCTCTCCTTCTTCCCGACCTGTGGTCCGGTCTCAAAAACGAATTCTCTAACGGGAGCGGCCACTCCCCATACAAAAAACGGGCATAAGGCCGTTCGGCCCTGCCCGCTCTTGTTCACGTTAGGATATCAACCTGCAGGCTTAACTAACCCAAAGGCTGGTCGCACGCTGTCTTATTTTGCAGCAGCGGACTTCTTGCTCCGGTTATCCTTACGTTCTGCAATACGCGCAGACTTACCGCGACGGTTACGCAGATAGTATAGCTTGGCGCGACGGACACGACCACGACGAATGACTACAATTGAGTCAATCATTGGCCCATAAAGCGGAAACACGCGCTCAACGCCTTCACCATAGGAAATTTTCCGAACCGTGAAGCTCTGATTAATGCCCTGGCCACTGCGTGCAATGCAGACCCCTTCAAACGCCTGAACGCGTTCGCGGGTGCCTTCCACAACTTTGACGTTAACCTGCACCGTGTCACCCGGATCGAAAACCGGAATTTCTTTGTTCAGGGCTTCAACTTGCTCTTTTTCGATCTCTTCGATGATATTCATCACATTATAACCTTCTTAGCCGGGCCCGAGTTTTCAACTCAATTACGGTGCTCTTGTTTGGGACGGATTCCCGAAAGCGCGCTTCGGTACCACATATCAATCGTTCATGCGACCTTCTTTGTGAATTTTCTTCCACAAATCGGGGCGCCGTTCCTTCGTTAACGCATTTGCCTGGTCACGGCGCCAGGCAGCAACCTTGCCGTGATCGCCAGAGGTGAGGACTGCGGGGATCTCCCGCCCTTCCCAAACCTGCGGCCTCGTATAGTGCGGATACTCAAGCAGACCCGCCTCAAAACTCTCGTCTTCACCCGACGCCTGGGCTCCCATAACGCCAGGCAGCAATCGGACAATTGCATCAAGCAGCGCCAGCGCCGCTGGCTCACCGCCCGACAGGATAAAATCACCAAGGCTTACTTCCTCAAAGCCCCGGCCTTCAATCACGCGCTCATCAATCCCCTCAAAACGACCGCACAGCAGCACCACGCCCGGGCCCTCCGCCAGGGAGCGTACCCGCGCCTGGGTCAGCGGTGCCCCTCTAGGGCTCAGATAGAGCCGTGGGCGAGCATCCTCTGCCCCACTCACCGCGTCCACCGCATCTGCCAGCACATCTGCCTTCAGGACCATGCCAGCGCCCCCACCTGCGGGCGTATCATCCACCTGGGCGTGTTTGCCGCGCCCAAAGTCTCTTATGTTCGTGGCCTCCAGCGACCAGGTGCCCTCTGCCAGAGCCTTANCCGCCAGTGAGAAGCCGAGTGTTCCCGGAAACATCTCCGGAAACAGGGTCAGCACACTGGCCTGCCAGCCTCCAGCGTCAGGCATCGCCATCATTGCCCTCCGCTTCCCCCGCCTTCTGGGGAAGCTCCCCAGCAGCGCTCACCTCAGCCGCTTTCTCCGCCAGAGCACGCGCTCTGGCTTTCGGGCTGCGGCGTCGTTTGCGCGGCGCGGGCTTGTCGCTTTCCACCTCGAACGTGCCCAGCGGCGGATCCACCACCAGTCGTCCACCTTCGACATCAACCTCAGGCACATTGGCGTGGGTAAACGCCATCATCACCGTCTCGCTACCAGCGGCAGGGGCAATCTCAAGGAGGTCACCCGCCCCAAAATCAAAAACGCCCACAACCGATCCGAGCTTCTCGCCCGCCGCCGTTTCCACCCCAAGTCCAATCAGGTCGGCCTGAAACCAGCCCTGCCCGTCTTCCTCGGTGTCGTCGGAGCCCACACCCTCAGCATCAAGGGAGGACCGCGGAACAGTAAGTTCCATGCCCCGAAGAGCGTCCGCCGCGTCACGGTCCCGAACGCCCTCGAGCGCCACGATCACCTGACCTTTGGCGGCGCCGGTGATTTTGATCTTGTGAGACCCCTCACCAATGCGCACCAGACCATAGTCAGCGACAGCCTCAGGTGTTTGCGTAAACGGTTTCACACGAACCCGCCCACTCACACCGTGAGACCCTGTGATGACACCCAGAACAACCAGGCTTTCAAGCTCATCTGTCATAAGCATATCGACGCGAAGGCCTTAGCCTTCGGCAGCCGCTTCTTCTGCAGGTGCTTCAGCCGGAGCCTCAGCAGGTGCAGCAGCGGCAGCCTTGGCTTCTTCTTCAGCCAGACGCGCAGCTTCAAGACGTTCCACTGCCTTTTGACCAGGCTTACCCTTGTTAGGGTTGTTGCGTGCAGGACGCTTGGCAATACCAGCGGCATCCAAGAAACGAAGCACACGGTCGGTAGGCTTGGCGCCTTTCGAGATCCAGTACTTAATGCGTTCTTCATCCAGCTTTACGCGGTCAGCATGGTCCTTTGGCAACAGTGGATTGTGTGTGCCGACTTTTTCCAGAAAACGACCATCGCGTGGGGAACGCACGTCCGCCACAACGATCCGGTAGTAAGGGCGCTTCTTCGTGCCACCCCGAGCCAGTCTAATTTTCAAACCCATGTGAGTATCTCCTTAAGTTAAACATTTGCAGCGCTTAGCCGCGAATTGCCTTGTGATTACGAATAACTTCCTCAATGAGGAAATTCAGAAACTTCTCTGCAAATACAGGATCGAGATTTGCGTCCGTCGCCAGTTGGCGCAGCCGCGCAATTTGTCTTTCTTCACGAGCAGGATCAGCCGGCGGCAGATTGTGGGCGGCTTTCAGCTCTCCCACGGCCTGCGTGCACTTGAACCGCTCTGCCAGCATGTGAACCAAAGCCGCATCAATGTTGTCGATGCTGCCGCGCAGACTGCTCAGCACATCGGCTGCGCGTGCGCTGTCGTCCTGATCGCTCATCTTTTCTTGCCCTTCTTCCCACCGCGTCCCATCGGCAGCCCTGACAATCCACCAGCGGGACCCCCAAGACCAGCCAGACCCGGAAGCCCCCCTCCGGCAATCGAACCGCCAGACAATCCACCCAGGCCGCCAGCGTCACCCAGCAGGCGCTCAATTTCAGCGGGGTCACTTGGCATGTCTGCGGGCAGACCAGCAGGCATATCCGGCATGCCACCGCCACCGAAAAGTCCGCCCAGACCCTTCATGCCACCTTTGGCCATCTTCTTCATCATGTCCGCCATCTGGCGATGCATCTTGAGCAGTCGATTGATCTCAGGAACAGACGTGCCCGACCCTGCCGCCACGCGCTTCTTGCGACTGGCATTGAGAAGCTTGGGGTTACGCCGCTCAGCTTTTGTCATCGACGAAATAATCGCGCCCTGACGCTTGATCACATTGTCATCAAGGGCAGACGCATCCATCTGCTTCTTCATCTTGCCCATGCCCGGCAGCATGCCAAGCACGCCTTTCATGCCGCCCATGCGCCCCATCTGCTTCAACTGCTCTGCAAGATCATCCAGGTCAAACTGACCCTTCTTCATCTTCGCAGCCATCGCATTGGCTTTGTCTGCGTCGATGGTTTCAGCAGCTTTCTCAACCAGACTGACCACGTCGCCCATGCCAAGAATACGACCGGCTACGCGCTCAGGCGCAAAATCTTCCAGCTCGTCGAGCTTCTCGCCGGTGCCCAGCAGTTTGATCGGCACGCCGGTAACCGCCCGCATAGACAGCGCAGCACCACCGCGCCCATCGCCATCCGTCCGGGTCAGCATAATGCCCGTCAGGCCAATGCGTTCATGGAACTGGGTCGCCACATTGACCGCGTCCTGACCCGTCAAACTGTCCGCCACCAACAGCGTTTCGTGAGGATCAGCAACAGCGCGCACGTCGGCCATTTCAGCCATCAGCGCTTCATCTACATGCAGTCGGCCCGCCGTATCGAGCATCACAACATCAAAGCCGCCGAGCCGTGCGGCCTGCATGGCGCGCTTCGCAATATCAACCGGTTGCTGACCTTCAACGACGGGAAGCGTTGCAACATCAATTTGCTCTCCCAGAACTTTCAACTGTTCCTGGGCGGCAGGGCGACGCACATCGAGCGACGCCATCAAAATCTTCTTCTTCTCACGTGCCGTGAGGCGCTTGGCAATTTTGGCGGTCGAAGTGGTTTTACCTGAGCCTTGCAGACCCACCATCATGATCACAACAGGGGCAGCGGCGGCGAGCGAGATCGGCACAGCTTCCGCGCCCAGCGTTTCCACCATCGCGTCATGAACAATCTTGACGACCTGCTGGCCCGGTGACACCGAGCGCATAACTTCCTGACCGAGGGCCCGTTCCCGCACTTTCTCGATAAAGGCCTTGGCAACAGGCAGCGCGACATCGGCCTCAAGCAGGGCGCGACGAACTTCGCGCATGGCCTCGTCCACGTCTTTTGGCCCCAGCGCACCCTTGCCCCGGAGGTTATCAAAGACGGACCCAAGCCGTTCTGTGAGGGTTTCAAACATCGACGCAGAAATTATCCCTTAGCCAAAGCACAAATGCACCCGTGAGCGAACCTTCGCCGACGGATGTTGATCCCGGTCTCCTCAAAGACCTCATCAGGACCGAAACAGACAAACTGTTCCAGAATTGGCCGCAAACTAGGCAGAAAGGCCGATGCTGTCAATCCGGCGGACATAAACCCTTGAACATCAACAAGCTGCTCTCCGGAAACCCTCCAACGGCCATGTCCAACTGCGCGCGCTGGTCACCAAGCACCGGCTTCTCATCAAAGCCCAAAGCTTCATATGTGCGCCGCGCCCGCGTGTTTTCAGCATCAACAGCGAGCCATAAATTGCAGGGCTGCATGAGAGTAAGGGACTCAATGAAGGCGACTATAGCTTGTCGCCCCACTCCCTTGCCTTTCATGCTCACCACGATCCGTTTAAGAAAAACGCCCTGTTTCTGGTCTTGAAGGTCGATCGCAATCAGATAACCAACGGGCTGCTGGTTTTGGAGGATAAGCAGGTGAAAGTATTTTGAGTGGCTGATGGCCTCCCCATGCTCTTCCCGCGACCAAGAGCCAATAAATTGACTATTGGCAGGATCGCCTTCAGCGCCCAGAACAAAGTCGAGATCATCTCCGCTGGTCGGTCGTAAGGTTATATCGGGCACGCTCATCATCACGCCTCCCACTGCCAATGAAGGACCACCACTCGATCCAGACAATTTTACCCAATTTCCTAACAAGATACTAACAGGGCGCCGCTACCTTGCTCTCATGATCAGTGCATTAAACACAGCAACCGGCGGGATACTCGCCGCCTCTCAAAGCTTCGACCAGGCGGCGGCGAAAATCGCCAAGGCCGGGGCCAACGCTGTCGAGCAGGTGACAAATACAAGCATCACCTCACCGACTCAAAAGGATGACGTGGTCGAAGCCGTGGTTCAACTGACCCGCGCCGAAACCAACTATGCCGCCAATGCAAAAGTCGCAGAGACCGTGAGCGATTTGGCCGGAGAAGTTCTCGATATTCTCGCCTGACAGCTTTCCAGCCTATCGGGCTAATTGCCCGCTTCTTCCAGACACGCAATCAACAGTTCCAGTTGGGCGCGTGCAAAAGCCCGCATATTGCCCACCCGGTCGGCAGACCCTGTCTCGCACAACCTCGCTTGTGAGACCGGTCCAGAGACCGCAATGCAGCCGGTCCCCGCCTCAAATCCATAAGGCGACCCAGCAGGTCCCGTTGCCCCCATCTCACCCGTCGCCCAATCCGCCCCCATCTGTTGACGAAAACCATCAGCCAGCGCTTGCACAAAGAGAGGTGTCATCGGCTCAAGCCCCTTGAGGTTGATGTCCGAGCCTTTGCGCAGGATACGGCCCGCCTCGCGGGTATAAATCACCGTCGCTCCAACGAAAAATGCTGAAGCACCCGGCTGCGCAATAAGGGCAGCAGAGACCAGCCCGCCTACCGAACTTTCAGAGACCGCAAGGTTCTCGCTGCGTGCCTTGAGAAGATTGGCCACCCGGTGGGCGAGAGGTAAAAGTCCATCCAAAGCACCGTCTCCCTAAAAGCATACCCATTATCAAAATTCTTCTATGTACATTTGGGCAGAATGCTTGGGTATAGCTAAACAAATGCCCCAAACCCTGTTGCAAACCATGTTCGATATGCGCCGACCAGGCGCACACCACCGGCATCTCAAAAAATAGTAGTATCTATTCCCAAGCGTGACCTGACGATGAATGACATCCGCACGACGGGGAAAGCCAAGGTCAGAGCGGTCGCGACCGCTGCCCCTACCATTCCGTATAGAGGAATCAAGGCGGCGTTCAGGACAATATTTGCCACAACGCTCAATACCAATACGCGAGCGGCAATTTTCTCATGTGCGGTCATCGTCAAAATCGTCACCGAGACACCAAAACAAGTGGCCAACACCTGTCCTCCAACAAGGATCAAAAGAGGATAGTAGGCAGTGACAAAGACCTGGCCAAATAGGCCCAGAATATCCTTCCCGAAGAGGACAAGAACAATCACAGCCGGGACAAGAAGAGCAAAGGCCACCCGCGCCATTGTTTTTGAGATACTAGCAAGGTCATCCATTTTTTTCTGAGAGTAGAGTTCTGCAACCAGAGGCGCCCCAAAAGAGGCCAGCGCGACGGTCGCAAAAATCGCCATCGCTGATATTCGACTGGCGATCGCATAGAGGCCGGACTGATCCGTTGACTGAAAAATACCCAACATCAATATGTCGATCTGCATCAGAAGTAGATTGGCCCCAGCAGCAAACAACAATTGTGTCGATACCTTCCGCCATTCCGGTGCCAGAAACACCAGCGGAGCGTGATGCGCGGGAGCTGGAAAACTCTTCCTCAACCAAACCGCACCCATAGCAAGTCCCACCAGCGACACAGCGACGGTAATCGCCATCACATCACGACCATAAATCGCAAACCCACAAAACCAGACCACCCCCACAATAGCCATCACGCCCAGCGGACGCAGCACAAGGTCAGGTATTTGCGCCCGCACAACCCATGCACGGCTCCGCAAAACATATTGTATCTGTTGGGAGAGGGCCAGAATCGGCAAAATCACTGCCCCCCACATGGCCGTCGCGAACAATCCGGCTGGAAGCGTATCGCGCAAGACAATCAACCCGACCGCGATCGCGAGCCCCAATCCGACCGCCCCGGCAAAAACCCGTTTAAACGTCCAGCGAAGCAGACCGCGAAGCAGACCCCATTCTTCTTTCAGGACGTAACCCGGAACAAGTCGCAAAACGACACTGTCCATCCCCTGCCGCGCCATCATGGCAAAAACCACAAGCGCTGAACTCACAAAAGCAAAGTGGCCGAAAGCCTCAAGCCCCATGAGACGTGCCAACACTGCATTCATTGCGAACAGCGCCAAAAACCCTGTGCTTTTGACGCCAAAGTCAGCCACGCCCTTGGAAAACAACCGGGACCGAAGCGGATCATCGCCGAAGAATCGTAATATCAGTGCGTGCAACGACGTCATGATGAAAAACCGGTCATTGAAGAGAATAACTTTGCGAAGGTTGGGGAAAATAAGGTTAACGCAGGCCGGGTCAGAACCATTGAAGACCGCACTGACCCCTCCAGCATAACAAAACAGCAAACCCCGACTGTACAGACCATCGACACAACCAAGAAGGCAGAAAATAAGAGAAACCGCGAGAAAAGAGAAGAAATTCAGCTTCTCTTGGCTTTTGACCCCGGATTCGCCATATAACGCCCATTATGAATGACATGACCGCACACGCATTTAGCAAAATGAACGGCCTTGGCAATGATTTTGTCGTGGTGGACGTGCGTGCGAGCGGCGCTGCGTTCTCAGGCTCCGTGATCCGCGCCATCGCCGACCGCGACACCGGCATTGGCTGCGATCAGTTCATTCTGATCGAACGGCCGCGAAACAGCGGCGACTGCTTCATGGGCATCCGCAACGCCGATGGCGGCGAGGTGGAAGCCTGTGGCAACGCGGCTCGCTGTGTCGTCTCCCTGATGCTCGAAGAGACCGGCAAGGCGGAAGTCACGGTTGAAACCTTAGGGGCGCTCACCAAAGGGTGGCGCGCAGCCAATGGCGACATTTGCGTGGACATGGGCACACCGAAGCTCGACTGGCGCGACATTCCTCTGGCCGAAGAAATCAGAGACACCCGCGGCATCGAACTGCAGATCGGTCCCATCGACAATCCCATTCTGCACACGCCAGCAGCAGTCAACATGGGCAACCCCCATGCGATCTTCTTTGTCGAAGACACGAGCGCTTACGACCTGACGAAAATCGGACCACTTCTGGAAAATCATCCGATGTTTCCGGAGCGGGCCAACATTTCTTTGGCGCAGGTAATCGACCGAAACCATATCCAGCTGGTCGTGTGGGAACGCGGTGTCGGCCTCACCCGCGCATGTGGAACCGCCGCCTGTGCGACAGCCGTTGCCGCCGCGCGCAAGCAACTGACCGACCGGCAGGTCACAGTGTCCCTGCCCGGCGGCGACCTTGCTCTTGAGTGGCGGAAAAGCGACGATCACGTCCTGATGACCGGACCCGTCGATCATGAGTATGACGGAACACTCGATGCCCGCTTGCTTGAGGCGGTCTGATGTCCGAGCAACCAAACAACTCCGCCCGAAACAGCCGCCAACGCGACAGCGCCCGGATTGTCACCTTTGGCTGCCGTCTCAACAGCTACGAATCGGAAGTGATGAAGGTCAATGCCGAAAAGGCAGGCCTGGAAAACGCCATCATCTTCAACACCTGCGCGGTCACCAACGAAGCTGTGCGCCAGGCGCGCCAGGCCATTCGCAAGGCCCGCCGCGAAAACAATGACGCGCGCATCATCGTCACCGGCTGCGCCGCCCAGATCGACCCTGCCCAGTTTGCCCAGATGGACGAAGTTGATCTCGTGCTCGGCAATGAAGAGAAGACAAAGCCTGAAAGCTTCGCCCGCCTGTCCATCGAAGGATTTGGCACCGAGCGTGTCCGCGTCAATGACATCATGTCCGTGACCGAAACCGCAGGGCACCTAGTCGAAGGATTTGAGGGCCGCGCACGCGCCTTTGTTCAAGTTCAAAATGGCTGCGACCATCGTTGCACCTTTTGCATCATCCCCTTTGGCCGCGGCAACTCGCGCTCTGTGCCTGCAGGTGAAGTCGTGGCGCAAGTCCGCACACTTGTGGAGAACGGCTACAGAGAAATCGTCATCACCGGCGTGGACATCACGTCCTATGGCGCCGACCTTCCCGGCCATCCAACCCTGGGCAATCTCTGCACCCGCATTCTGAAGCTCGTCCCCGACCTTCCCCGCCTCCGCCTGTCCTCCATCGACAGCATCGAGGTCGATCCGGACCTGATGCGTCTTATTGCCGATGAAGAACGTTTCATGCCGCATCTGCACCTCTCCTTGCAGGCCGGCGACAACATGATCTTGAAGCGCATGAAGCGCCGTCATTCGCGCGAAGACGCTATCGAGTTTTGTAAGGAAGCACGGCGGCTCCGCCCCGACATTGTCTTTGGCGCTGACATTATTGCGGGCTTTCCGACCGAAACCGCGCCCATGTTTGATAACTCCGTCCGACTGGTTGAAGAGTGCGACCTCACGTGGCTGCACGTCTTCCCTTACTCAGCACGGCCCGGCACACCCGCCGCCCGCATGCCTCAGGTTGAGGGAACAGAGATCAAAGCGCGCGCCAAGCGACTTCGCGGCATTGCAAAAGAGGCCACGTCCAGATTTTTGGACAGTCGCCTCGGCCAGGCCGAAACCGTGTTGATGGAAAATCCAACACGGGGGCGAACCAGACAGTTTGCTGAGATTGACTTTCCATCCAGCCAGCAAGGCAGTGCCACCGCGCAAGCCGGAGACATTGTGACCGCGCGCGTGACGGGGCGTGACGGCGACCAGTTGACCGGCGAGATTTCGCCAAAGAAAGCCTCGTCATGAGTGAGACGGAAGTGACGCAAGATCAGGAAGAGAAGAAAAAATCCGTCTTCGCCCGCATGAAAGCGGGGCTGTCGCGGTCTACCCGGGCCATGTCGGATGGTGTTACGGGTATTTTCAAGAAACGAAAGCTCGACAGCGAAACCCTTCAGGAACTCGAAGATCTTCTCGTCACATCAGATATTGGCCTGGACGCAGCTATCCAGATCACCCAGGCCGTCGCCAAAGACAGATATGACAAGGAAATTTCCCCCGACGAGGTGCGCACGATTTTGGCAACCGAGATCGCCAACACGCTGCGCAGCGTTGAAATCCCCTTCAACCTGCAGTCCGACAAAAAACCCAACATCGTTCTTGTTGTGGGCGTCAACGGGGCTGGCAAAACCACCACCATCGGCAAGCTCGCCGCCAAAGCACGCGCGGAGGGAAAATCTGTGATGCTCGCCGCAGGCGATACATTCCGGGCCGCCGCCATTGAGCAACTGGGCGTCTGGGGCGAGCGCGTCGGGGCCCCCGTTGTCAAAACCAAGGTCGGAGGCGATGCCGCAGGACTGGCTTACGAAGCCGTTGAACGGGCCCGTGCTGAGAACATAGACCTCCTGCTCATCGATACCGCCGGACGCCTGCAAAACAAATCAGACCTGATGGCCGAGCTTGAAAAAATGATCCGCGTGATCCGCAAGCTCGACGAGACAGCGCCCCATGCGACCCTGCTTGTGCTTGATGCGACAACCGGACAGAACGCCCTTAACCAGGTAGACGTTTTTTCCAAAATCGCCAACGTGACAGGCCTTGTCATGACCAAACTTGACGGCACCGCGCGGGGCGGCATCCTGGTGGCCATCGCCGCCAGGTTCAACCTGCCTGTGCACATGATCGGCGTCGGCGAAGGCGTGGATGATCTGCAGGATTTTTCCGCTGAAAACTTCGCTAAAGCCATTACCGGCGCGTGACCACCGAAACGAGTAACATGACCCAGCCGACCGAAAAACAAGACACCGCCTCCAAAAAACCACAGGGTATGAGTGGCAAGCAATGGTTGCGCATGGGCCTGGAACTGTCCCCCCTTGTCGTCTTTTTTCTGATGAACGCCAAGGCACACGTCTTTTTTGGGTCACCACCGGCAGAAAACATCTTCTACGCCACCGGCTGTTTCATGGTCGCGATCACCGCCTCACTTATCGCAACCTACATCCTCTACAAAACCATCCCGATCATGCCGCTTATCACCGGCGCTTTTGTGATGGTCTTTGGCGGGCTGACTATTTTTCTACAGGACGAGCAGTTCATCAAACTCAAGCCAACCATGACAAACCTTCTGTTTGCCACAGGTCTTTTGGGCGGCCTCGCTTTTGGCAAACCAACAATGAAATATCTGTTCAACAGCGCCTTCAGCCTCGATGACCAGGGCTGGCGAAAACTCACCCTGCGCTGGGGTCTGTTTTTCATCTTTCTGGCAATCGTCAACGAAATTGTCTGGAGAAACTTCTCAACGGACTTCTGGGTGAGCTTCAAAGTTTTCGGCATCATGCCCATCACGGCAGTCTTTGCCATGGCGCAGGTGCGGGTTATTTCCGACCATCAGTTGGGCGACAAAGAAGACGCCTGACAGTCATAACCACTTAACACTTGCTCCATGCGGGTGAGCCTCAGCAAGCGCTCGATCACGCCCATCATCCGCAGCCCCTGCCCAAAGCGTCAAACGCAACATCGGTCTTTCAACTGGTGTATCGGGTTCCAGCCTAAGCCAGGCAACCGGTGCATCTGAAGACGCCGACGATCCCGCACGAACAATGGCCTTCTCAATCTCTTCCTGCATCGCCGTCGGCATATAGTGCCACATGATGGTATGCGCAATCACCAGAACAGCGCCCGGCTTCCGGTCTTGCAGGACGCCTGCCACAAAACGTTCCGCACTTTCGCGGACAATCTTAGTACCCAAGGACTGGGCAACCGACACAGCACCCTTTAGCCGCGCCATGCGATCCAACTGATCCGGCCAGACATATGATTTAAGACGCTGTTGTGTTTCGGGCAAAGCAATATCAAGGGGGGCGATGTCACAGCCGCGCCGCTGACGCACGACCAGAGGTGCAGAAACAGGAGGGGCCTCTCCACGCCACTCTGGTGTCAGATGGACAGCTGAAGAAGGATCACCGAATCGACTTGCGCCAAGTTGATAGAAAAATTGATCAAAACCAAGATTGAGCCCAGCACTCGCACCAATCTCACACACATCCAACGGCAGTCCGGTTTCAACTGCAATGGTGAGATATCCACCAACCATTACAGCAGAGCGGCCTACTTCATTGGTCTGCGGCGGGCTTTCAAGATACCCATCATAGTGGGCCCGGTTCGCGCGCAAATCGTCGATAAGAAGGGTGCGAAATGCCTCATCGCTCAGCCCTCTTCCTCCATCCCCTCCACAGGAGGGATAATGCTCCCCCAGAGCCCCTTCTGGGTCGTCCAACGCACGTGCATGGAAAGCACCTGCCACCCGCAAAGCAAGTGCTGCTGCCTTTAGCTCTTCTTTGAACGACGCTACCAAATCTGCAACCTCGCCATTCGCCGCCACGTCGACCCGCAACATGCGCAACACTCGGGCTGTAAAAGGAGAACCCAGCGCCTCGCAAAACCCTTCTTGCAATTCCAGCGCTGCTGCCATTTCGTCGGTTGATGTCACTTTGTGGGTACCTTTCGAGGCAGCGCATTTCCCGTTTCGCCCTGCGGATTTGAGAACGGGACCACCGCTTCCTGGTCAATCACCGACCGGAATTGGGTAAGCGCCCAGTGCACACTGGGAAAGGCGAGCTCGTCCCAGGGAATATCATCCCAGGCGAACAACCCCACTTCCAGACTTTCAGGGCCGGCTGAAAAATCAGCATTTGCGAGCGTCGCCCGGTACATAAGCTGAACCTGCGAGATACGAGGAATATTGTAGACCGCAAGCAAATCACGAATTGTAATGACGGCATTCGCTTCTTCCATTGCTTCTCGTTTTGCGCCCTCTTCGCTGGTCTCGCCCTCCTCCATAAATCCGGCAGGCAGGGTCCAAAAACCGTGACGCGGTTCAATCGCCCGGCGACACAGCAGATATTTTCCCTCAAATGTAACAACTGATCCAACAACGATTTTGGGATTCACGTAATCAACAAACCCACACGTGTCGCACACGGAGCGTATGAATGTGTCATCCGGTGGCACCTTGCGACTGAACGCGACAGGCGTCACATTCTTGTGACTAGACGAACCGCCTCTATCGTCGCCATTTTCATTCATGGTTACCAGCAACGCCTCCTCCGCTTACGGATTGATAAACCGGAGCGACAAATTGACGCCTCTCTAGCTTTGTTGAGCCTTACTAACACAATAAAGTGCGCACGAATGTTCCAACCACGCATACAAAGGCTTGGCGCACCCGCTCAAATATGCAATCTGTTTGTCTGAATAAACGGTTCTCAGAGGTTTTCCCTAAAAGGTGCATTGCTAAATGCCCTACCGGTCTCGGTTGGGCATTTTCGATTGTTCCAACATAAAGAAAACATCACGGATCGGAAAACAACAAAACGTCAAAACGTACGGAAACGAAGAACGAACCCCAAGATCATCCTTCGACGTACGCAGAAAGTTCTAGAGGAGTAATTCAATGGCAGCCCGCAAATCAAAAGGCTTCGACCTCGAAGGGTCCCTGAGCCACATGCTGCGCCGCACGCAGCAGTTTGCTTATGACCAGTTCACCCAAAACTTGAGCAGCGCGAGCCTAACGCCCCGCCAGTTTATCGTTCTGGTTGCTGTCAATGATGCTGAGGGTCTGAGCCAAACGGATTTGGTCAATCGCACAGGGATCGACCGCTCGACCCTCGCCGATATGGTTGCCCGCATGATCGAGAATGGTCTGCTTGCCCGTAAGCGTACAAAAGAAGATGCCAGAGCAAACTCTGTTCGCCTAACGGCAGTCGGCCGCAGAGCTCTCAAAGCCACTGAGCCTGGCGCGGAAGAAGCAGAAGCAACATTGCTGGCACTTATCCCCAAAACCGTCCAGCGCGAGCTGAAGCGGAACCTGGCCCTGCTGTCCAACGCTGTTCTTGAAGCCAAGGAAAATGCCGTGCCGGTCCCCAAAAAGGGCATTCACCGCAAGCCTGCAGCAAAGCGTCCGGCAGCAAAAAAGAAAGCTCCAGCGCGCAAAAAGACCGCGCGGCGCTAGTCCAAAAAATTGCTGATCGTAATGAGAACACCGCCAAGGATCATCCCTCTGGCGGTGTTTTCCGTTAGGTCACCCGCCTCAACTAAACGCTGATGTCCAAAAGGGTCCCAGGCCGCCTGGGTGGCTCGTTTGACGTGCCCGGTGCTACTTGTGCAAAGGGTGCCTCACGACGCCCAGAGCCCGCCGTCACAGCTTCTGCGGGCTGAAACGTAATCTCAGCGACATCTTCGACCACAGGCTCTGACGTTGCCCGCGCAGTCGGCGCCTGACGACCCCCATCCCGGCTCGCAGCCTCAAGAGCCTCGGCACTGATTTCAACTTTGAAAGCGTCGGTTTCCAGCGCAACACGCCGCACGGGTCCCACACTCTTTGCAGACAATCCCTTGCCATCTACCGTAAACGGCGACTGGCCGGCCACACGCGCAGGCGTGCTCGTACGCTGGGCATAAGCTTGAACTGCAATTTGGGAGGCGCTGACCACAGGCTTCATGAAGACCGGGAACCCTAGATATACACAGGCCAGAAGGACCTGCGACCGCGCATTATCACTTTGTTAGGGCTAATAATTGCTTAACAGACCATGAGCCAAGCACGCTCTTCAGGGGGTAGATGCGGCCCGACGCGCTGCAGCAATAGCGGGCAATATCTTGTTTTCAATACTACGCCGGTCCAGCGCGCCCACGTGCTTCAGCACAATGCGCCCCGATCCATCCACCACAAAAGTCTCCGGCACGCCATAAACGCCCCAGTCGATGGCGACACGGCCATCCCGGTCAGCGCCAACCCGCGCAAACGGGTTGCCAAGTGTCGCCAGAAAGCGCTGCGCCGCGTCTGGACTGTCTTTGTAGTTGAGGCCGAAAATCTCCACACCACTCTGCCGGGCCAGTGCCTCCAAAAGTGGATGCTCCCGCCGACAGGGCACACACCAGGACGCCCAGACATTGACCAACGTGACGCGGCCCTGAGCCAGGTCTTCGTGGGTAAAACCGGGCACATCGACATTTTCGACTGCAGCTAAAGAAAATTCAGGGACCGGTTTGCCAACCAGCACCGAGGGAAGCTCGGAAGGGTCACCCCCAAATATCGCTACATAAAAGAGGGCTGTAAGACCCAGAAACACCGCGACAGGCAAGAGAGCGGTGAGTTTCATGAACGACGCTCCGCCGCTTGCGCCTCCAGCATCGCAATCAGCTTCCGCTGCGTTTTCAGGTCGTACCAGCTCTGTGCCACAAGCCCCACCATGACCAAAGTCACAATGGCAAAGGCCGGCCAGAGATAAATGCCATATCCGCCCATCTCGAAAAACTCTGCCATGGCTTACCTCGCTGCCTGTTGCATTTGAAGTGTGCGCACCCGACGGCGCAAAATCTCAGCCCGCATGCGGACCAAAAGCACAGCCACAAAAAACAACGTAAAGCCAATCGCACCGATCAGAAGAGGCCACAGCAGGGACGGATGGATGGTAGGCCCATCAAGACGAAACACACTCGTGGGCTGGTGAAGCGTGTTCCACCAATCAACGGAGAACCGAATGATGGGCAGATTGACAGCCCCCACAAGGGCAAACACCGCCGCCACGCGCGCCGCGCGATTAGGATCTTCAATGGTCGCCCACAGCGCCATATAGCCCAGATAAAGGAAAAACAGGATCAAGACCGATGTCAGGCGCGCATCCCAAACCCAATAAGTCCCCCACATGGGCTTGCCCCACAGCGCCCCGGTGACGAGTGCCAGGAACGTGAACGCGGCCCCAATGGGCGCGGCCGACTTCGCCGCAACATCGGCCAAAGGATGACGGAATATCAGAGCCATCGCGCTCGCAAAGGCCATCAGCCCGTACCCGAACTGAGAGAGCCAGGCGGTGGGCACGTGGATGTACATCATCCGCACACTCTCGCCCTGCTGATAGTCGGCAGGCGCGACAAACACCCCGAGATAAAGCCCGGTCCCCATGCTCAAGAGCGCAATCGTCCAGAGGTAAGGCAGGGCAATACCGGAATAGGCCATAAACCGCGTGGGGTTGGCATATGTGTGAAGCGACCAAGTCATGAGGCTTTGATGTAGCGCGTGCGCCGCGGCTGGGCAAGTTGGGGCCCCCGGGCAATCTGACGCACAATCGGGTTCATCGCAGGTTCGCCCGAAGTGCCGCGGCCCCTCCCACGGGGCCAAGAACCAGCGATACCAGTGTCACCGCCCCCAACAACAGAAGCGAGCGACCGCCAAGATCGCCCGGAACCGCAATCAGCGCCGCCCGGGTAGCACTGACCCCAAAAATCAGCACCGGCACATAGAACGGCAACACCAGCAGCGAAATCAGCAGCCCGCCGCGCCGCACCCCCACCGCAAGGGCCGCCCCCACGGCCCCCAGAAGCGACAAAGCCGGAGAACCGATCGCCATGGCCAGCATCAAGGGGCCCATGCCCTCCAGCGGGAGATTGAGCAACAACCCAAGAACAGGCGCCGCCACGATCAACGGCAGTCCGGTTGTGAGCCAATGCCCAAACGCCTTGGCGAGAACCACCAGTTCCAGAGACAGGCCTCCCATCAGGAATAGGTCCAGCGTGCCGTCCTCCTGATCCGCCTGAAACAGCCGGTCAAGGGTCAGCAGGGCTGAGAGCAGAAGGGCGACCCACAACATGCCCGGCGCAATACGAGTGAGCAGATTGAGATCCGGCCCCACCCCCAAGGGAACAATGGAAATGGTGATCAGGAAGAAGAAGACGGCCATGCCACCGCCGCCGCCAACGCGGATGGCAAGGCGAACCTCCCGACCGATAAGGGCGAAAAACGCGTTCATAAGACACCGTCCATCGCAGGCGTCTGATCAGACCGCCCGGCTTGCCCCAACTCAAGCCGCTTTGCAGTCTCAATGCCCAACTCAACATGAGACGCTGCAACAATAAGACCCCCGCGCGCCATATGTGCCGTCATCAACCCGGCCAACGCCGTGACATTTGCAGCATCAAGCGACACCGTCGGCTCGTCCAACAGCCAAAGAGGCCGRTCAATCAMCARCASGCGCGCGAGCCCCAGCCGYTTTTTCTGCCCGGCAGAGAGTATGCCCGCGGGCAACATGGCCAGAGGAGCAAGCCCCAGCCCCGCCAACGCTGGCGAGACGCGGGCGCGATCAACGCCGTAAAAGTCGGCCCAAAAGAGTAGGTTTTCTTCGACCGTCAAGGGAGCTTTCACCGCATCAAGATGGCCCACATAGAGAGCCGCATCGCCAGACGAACCGCTTTCGTCTCCGCCTTCGAGCACCAGCTCACCATGCAAAACATCAAGAAGCCCCGCAATCTGGCGCAACAGGCTCGATTTGCCTGACCCATTTGGCCCCCGAAGGATCAGCATTTCACCTGCCCTTAGCGCGAAGGAAAGCCCCTCGAAGACCGGACGGCCACCCCGGACGCACCCAAGATCGCGCGCCACCAACCGATGCTGTGGATAGTCAGGACGCTCGTCAAATGTCGTCAAAATTACCGCCCCGACCTTTGCCGCTTGCAAATCGCGTCGCCCCGGCAAGCGTCTCCCCAGAGGAGAGCACGGTACGCCCATGCTGTATTTCGTTCGCCATTGCCTGATCATAAGGCAGGTCCCACTGCTCGTAGGCCGACTGCCTATCATGACGCAGGCAGTTTTGCGGGAACCGGGCTATATCTGCAGCCAATGCCTCCGCCGCTGCACGTGCCTCTCCTTTAGGGACCACCCGGTTGGCAAGACCAAAGCTCAATGCTTCCTCTGCTTCCACCGGACGCCCGGTCAGTATCAAGTCCAGGGCGCGCGCATGGCCGATAAGGCGGGGCAAACGCACTGTGCCACCATCAATCAGCGGCACGCCCCACCGACGGCAGTAAACCCCCATTATTGCCCCTTCCTCCATCACGCGCATGTCGCACCACAGGGCCAGCTCAAGCCCTCCAGCCACCGCATGTCCCGAAACAGCTGCAATGACGGGCTTGGAGAGGAACATGCGCGACGGTCCCATCGGGCCGTCCGTCGCAAGACGATCAAAATCRGAACCRGTRGAAACYGGACCAACCTTGTTTCCATGGCCYTCTGACACSGCYTTCARGTCAGCRCCTGCGCAAAACGTWCCGTGWGCRCCMACGAAGACRGCAACCGAYGCATCATCATCMTTTTCAAACGCCARAAARGCRTCCGCCARRGCTTKCGCCGTGGGYRCATCAACAGCRTTGCGWACCTCACGCCGRTCRAGGATCACYGTSGTCACAGCYCCATTTTTTTCTATCGTMACRSTCATATCGCAATCCATTCTCAGCTRGTCATCAAGACACRGAARTTTTGCGCATTATCGRACATATTSACCCCACCCGGCCATAGCCTTGTGAAATGATTCTGACTATAGTCCGCCGCGTCGATTGGCGCGGGCGCGTCTGTTGACCTGCACCACATTATTCGAGGAAAGCGGACGATGGCCAAGGCTCCAACACGTAAAAAGACACCAGCACGYAAAAAGAAAACCGCAGTGAAGAAAAAACCTGCTGCGAAGAAAAAAACAGTAGCCAAGAAAAAGACAGCGGCGAAGAAGCGCCCGGCTACGAAGTCAAAAGTAAAAAAGACCGTCAAAAAGAAGACTGCGAAGAAGAAGACAGCTTCGAAGAAGAAGGCCGTGTCTAGAGCCTCTGCAAAAAAGAAGGTCTCCACCAAAAAGAAGACCGCTAAGAAAAAAGTCACCAAAAAGGTTGCCAAGAAAAAAGTGACCAAGAAAAAAGTCACGAAGAAAAAGGCTACTAAGAAGAAGGTTGCCAAAAAACCAGCTGCTAAAAAGACTACCAAGAAGAAAGTGACCAAGAAAAAGTCGCCCGCCCGCAAGACCGCCAAAAARGTGGCTAAGAAAAAAGTCGCCAAAAAATCGGCCAAGAAGACAACAAAGAAGAAAACCGCTTCTAAAGTTCAGCCCAAAAAGAAGGTCGCAAAGAAAGCTGCCGCTAAAAAGGCTGCCAAAAAGAAAGCGCCTGTGAAAAGAAAAGCACCCGTAAAGAAAGCGGTCGCCAAGAAAACAGCGCCTAAAAAAGTAGCGTCAAAGAAAGCAGCCCCAAAGAAAGTCGTCAAAAAGTCTGCGCCCAAAAAGGCTGCAACCAAGACCACGAAGAACAAAGCCGCACAGAACGCTCTGGGCATCAACAGCTTTGATGCTTATTCAAACCTCAAGGTCGGTTCAAAATCATACGTCTATTACGACCTGAAAAAGGCGGAAGCCAATGGCCTGGACGGCGTCTCACGCCTGCCCTTCAGCCTGAAAGTTCTGCTGGAAAACCTGCTGCGCTTTGAAGACGGACGCACCGTGACAAAGGCCGACATCTCCGCCATCAAAGATTGGCTGACGTCGCGCAAATCCACCCGCGAGATCGCCTACCGCCCAGCCCGCGTGCTGATGCAGGACTTCACTGGCGTCCCCGCTGTTGTCGACCTTGCCGCCATGCGCAACGCCGTCGCCAAACTTGGCGGCGCACCAGAACGGATCAACCCACAAGTTCCCGTCGACCTGGTGATCGACCACTCGGTCATGGTGGACAAGTTCGGAACCGCCACCGCCTTCAAGGAAAATGTGGACCTGGAATACAAGCGCAACAAGGAACGTTATGAATTCCTGCGTTGGGGCTCGCAAGCCTTTGACAATTTCCGCGTGGTTCCTCCTGGAACGGGCATCTGCCATCAGGTGAACCTGGAATATCTGGCTCAAACTGTCTGGACCCGCACGGAAAAGGACGGCGCCAACAAAACCGTTGAGATGGCTTATCCCGACACATGCGTTGGCACGGACAGCCACACCACCATGATCAATGGCCTCGCGGTCCTTGGTTGGGGTGTGGGTGGTATTGAGGCGGAAGCTGCCATGCTCGGCCAGCCCGTCACCATGATGATCCCTGAAGTGATTGGCTTTAAACTCGAAGGCAAAATGGCCGAGGGTGTCACCGCGACTGACCTCGTCCTGCGGGTCGTCGAAATGCTGCGCGCGCAAGGTGTGGTTGGAAAATTTGTCGAATTCTTCGGCAGTGGCCTAGACCACCTCTCCCTCGAAGACCAAGCCACCATCGCCAACATGGCACCGGAATATGGCGCAACCTGCGGCTTCTTCCCGGTTGATGCAGAAACCATCAAATATCTGCGCGCCACCGGCCGTGATAAAGCCCGGGTCGATCTGGTCGAGGCCTACTCAAAAGCACAAGGCTTCTTCCGCGACAAAAACACCCCGGACCCAGTGTTTACAGAAACACTGGAACTGGACCTCAGCGCCGTTGTGCCCGCTCTCGCCGGTCCCAAACGGCCACAGGACAGAGTGGATCTCACAGACCTTGCCGCAAGCTACGCCGACACACTGGCAACCGAATATGGCAAGGCCGCAGAAGCAGAGACACGCTTTGAAGTTGAAGACGAGGAGTTCACCCTCGGGCATGGCGATGTCACCATTGCCGCGATCACGTCGTGCACCAACACCTCAAACCCAAGCGTCCTGGTTGCCGCTGGTCTCGTTGCCCGCAAGGCGCGCGCCCTCGGCCTGACGGTTAAGCCTTGGGTGAAAACATCGCTGGCACCCGGCTCACAGGTTGTGACCGAGTATCTCAAAAAGGCTGGCCTTCAGGACGACCTGAACGCTCTGGGCTTCGACCTTGTTGGATATGGCTGCACCACCTGTATTGGCAACTCAGGTCCGCTGGCACCCGCCATCATCAAATCAATTGATGATAATAACCTTGTCGTCTCGTCTGTCTTGTCAGGCAACCGCAACTTCGAAGGCCGGGTGAGCCCGGACGTTCTCACCAACTATCTGGCCTCACCGCCGCTGGTGGTTGCCTACGCTCTCGCTGGGACGGTCACCAAAAACCTCACAGTTGAGCCAATTGGCACCGGCAAGGACGGCAAGCCTGTCTACCTCAAAGACATTTGGCCAACCAACAAGGAAATCGCCGAGACGGTGCGCACTTGCGTGACGCCAGCGATGTTCCGCGAACGGTATGCGGATGTCTTCAAGGGCGACGAGCACTGGCAGGCTGTCAAAACCACCGCAGGCAAAACCTACGATTGGAACGATGACAGCACCTATGTGCAAAATCCGCCTTACTTTGAAGGCTTGAGCCACACACCGGCTCCCGTTGAAGATGTGGTCGATGCACGCATCATGGGATTGTTTGCCGACAGCATCACAACCGACCACATTTCCCCGGCCGGTTCGATCAAGGTCGACAGTCCCGCAGGGTCATACCTTGTGCGCCATCAGGTAGGCGCCCAGGACTTCAACTCCTACGGCTCACGCCGTGGCAATCACCAGATCATGATGCGTGGCACCTTTGCCAATATCCGCATCAAGAACCAGATGGTGCCGGGCATTGAAGGCGGCGTCACCAAACTGCAGCCCGAAGGCACGGAAATGCCGATCTACGATGCATGCATGGAATACAAGAAGCGCGGCACACCGCTTGTTGTCTTCGCAGGCAAGGAATATGGCACCGGCTCCAGCCGTGACTGGGCCGCAAAAGGCACCTTCCTGCTGGGCATCCGGGCCGTGATTGCTGAATCATTCGAGCGTATTCACCGCTCAAATCTGATCGGCATGGGCGTCGCCCCGCTGCAGTTCCAGAACGGTGACAGCTGGAAAAACCTCGGCCTGGATGGCTCGGAAATGGTCTCCATCGACGGCCTGTCCGATATTTCTCCACGCAATGAGGTAACGGCCACCATCACCTTTGCAGATGGAACCGTTAAGAAAGTGCAGCTTCTCTGCCGCATCGATACCCAGGATGAAGTCGACTACTACACCAATGGGGGTATCCTCCACTACGTCCTGCGCGGCCTCGCAGCCGACTGATCAGCGAACAACAGGCGAAAACAGGGGCGCTTTCCACTCGGGAGGCGCCCTTTTTTGTGCCCTCGCACCGCTCACAGAGCTCTCACCGCAAATTTACTCGCATGGAAACCAAGAGCTTCTATGTTGAGCCCATGAAAAACTATCTCGGCATATCAGCGTTAATCGCCAGCGTGACTTTTGGTGCGGCCTCTGCCGCTGCAGAACGTCCCATTGTCGTGGAACTCTTCACAAGCCAAGGCTGTTCGTCGTGCCCCCCCGCCGATGCGCTGCTGCGTGAACTGGCCACCCACGATGATGTCTTGGCCCTCACTCTGCCGGTCAATATCTGGGACTATCTTGGATGGCGCGACACCCTCGCCACCTCCGCGTTCACCGAACGCCAGCGCAACTATGTTGCGCATCTAGGGGGCCGCAGTGTCTATACACCACAAATGGTCATCGACGGTGTAACCGACGCAGTGGGATCTCGGGTGGGACACGTCACCCGCGCCATTGAGCTGCGACGGGAAATGAAGAGCAACGACGTACCCATTCGCTTTAGCCATGACAACAATACGGTGACGATCACCGTCGGCGCCGACGCATCAGGCAAAGAAGCAACGCTCTGGCTTATCCGGTATGTCAAAGCGACGCCCGTCACCATTGAGCGGGGCGAAAATGCTGGCGAGACGATCACCTACGCCAATGTCGTGCGCGAGATGACCCCCATTGGCATGTGGAAGGGGGGTGTCATCACCCTCAACCTTCCCACATCTTCCCTCATCGCTCAGGGCTATGATGGTTGCGCCGCTATTCTCCAGGAAAACGGTGACGGCGCAATTCTCGGGGCTGCCGTCTTGGACATGACCACACTCTAAGCATCCAGAAAATCAGCCTCAGGGCGCCTCTGCGCTCACCGGGCGGGTCAACTCAGACAGCGTCTGCGTGAGCCGCAACCCCAAGTTTGTTTCCAACTTGTAGGCCCACACGCCCACCCGTGCATTGATGTCGGAGACTTCTGCATCAAGGGCAGCTCGGTCTCCATCATCACCCAATGCATCATAGTCAGCTTCCGCCAGAAACTTCGCCCACATGCCGGAGCCTGCTCCCACCATGGTGACAGTGAGCTTGAGACCATCAAATGTCTCAATAATGGCGACAGGTGGGTCAGTGAAGTTAATCGAGCTAACCGGCACACCATCCTCAAACACAAACCCCGAAAAAGCTGTAGCACTGGCATTAACGATCGGCGCCCCTCGTGACACGGCCCCCTCAGGCACGTTCTCGACAATAAAGTTCGGGTGATCCGGCGATAGGCGAGAGAGGACAGCGAGTTGGTTCGTCCCCACCCAAAGGCTCACCCGGCGTGTCCGCGCCAGCGGGATGGAGACCACATCTGTCTCAAGCCATCCCGACACATCCTTGTCCAGTGAGATAGCGCCCCGCGCCAACCAAGTCTGATCTTCCCCGTCGCGGCGCACATACAAAAACCCGCGCCCCTGAATATCCGTGGTGGATTCCACAATGTCACCTGCCAGAAGACTGGCCAGTTCATTGCCATCCTTGTCGAGCAATTGCACCCGCACCGCACTACCAAGCTTTTCAGGTTCCAGCAGGCCGAGATTTCGGTGCCATTCAGCATTTGCTGTCCGGGGTTCAAACGCTTCCAGTTCAATAAGCCCCAAAATAGTTTTGCGGACCTTGTTCGTGCGTGCAGGAAAACCCTCCCGCTCCGCCACATGCCACACGCCATCGTCATCACGTTCAATCGTAATGTTCGACGTGCCTTCCATGCCAAGCCCGATGGTATAAACCAGTGTGCTCGCCTGGTTCACCCTGTCCGAAAGACCTGGAAAGAAGGGGCCAGGTTCAAACTGGGCCGCGGTTGCATCGCGCTGATTGGTCAGGGCGATAGCGGCAGCCACACAGAAAAACAGGGTTACCCCGCCAAGCACAACAAGATTGCGCAACGGGCCTCGGGTTCGAAGAATATCCATCATATTTGCCATCTTCACTGGCCTCCAAGGCCTATACGCGCTTTGCGACGCCGCGCGCGCAACAGCGCCAACACCAGCGCAAGCCCGCCGATCATCAGCGGAACCAAGGCGACATTGACGAACCGAACACGCGATCCCAACGCTTCAATACCGCGCCGGAGATTACGTTGTACGTCACGCAGAGCAGTGCGGCTCTGACGAAGCTCAGCCCGGAACTGGTGTATCTCTTCAACTTCCTGATCAGAGAGAAACTCCGACGCCTCTGCCCCCGTCGGGGCACGTGTCTGCAGCTCAGCAAGACGGCTTTCCGTTTCAGAAATTTTAGCCTGAAGCGCCTCTTCCTGTTCGAGATAGTCCGTTTCCGCTGCACGTCTCAGTGCATCAACAACCAGGAACGGCCGGTCTGACTTTTCGCGCGCCCGCAAAGAAATCAGGTCATCCGACCCCATCAAATTATCGATGGCATTGAGAACAAAAGTCGCGTTGTCAGCAATCGGCTGCGCGATACGTTCACCCAAATAGCTTTGGGTTTGCACCCAGAACCGATCATCGAATATCTCTGAGTCAGCGACGATAATAATGTTCACGTTTTCAGCAGAGGCCGACAGGTGCTCACCCGGTCCTTCTGTCGATTGTGCCAGCCCGTTGGGTCCATCTTCTTCGACAGCAGGCGCGCCCTCTCCAAACGCCGAGACAAGCGGCCCAGCGACACGCGCGGCAATCACATAGCGATCTCCTGTCGGTTCAAACTGGCGCAGGAGCGCATCCGGTGTCGGCCCTGTTTTAACAAACTCCAGGTCCAACAGCATCGCATCCGCAGATGAACTCATCACGGGCGTGAAACTAGTTGTCGCATTCTCACGAGGCACAAGGTGGCCAACGGTTCCAAGGTTCAGACGGTCAATATCAGCGGTGACCACATCATCTCTATTCATGTCATCAGCACCGAGCGCTAACCAGACAATGTAATCTGAATATTGGCGACGCGCGTTAGCCCCGGCCCGCACCCGTTGTGCATTATCCCGGTCACCGATCACCTGTGTTGGGTCAAGCTCAACCCCCCAACTGGTCATCAGGCGCTCAAGACTGGAGGCCTCTGTATACCCCTGCACCGGCTGCCCGTTGGGCCCGGACGTCAGGCTCACTTCGGAATGCGGATCAAGAAAAACCAGAGCCCGTCCACCACGCATCATAAATTGGTCAATGGCATAAAGTGTTTTGTCATTGAGCGGTTTAGGGTGCGCAATCAACAACACATCCACCACGTTGGGAATGCGCGCAAAGTCCTGCTCAAGAAATTCCAGCGAGAAGCGGTCCAACAATTCGTTGTAGATCATGAAGGACTGGCTTTCGCCTCGCATGGCGGCCATCAGCCCGCCTGCACCCGTATCAAGCGGCAGGTTGGTCACAATCCCCAACACAGGTTTTTCAGGCCGCGTCAGGTTTTGAATGAGCCGGGCAATATCATACTCAAGATACTCCTCACGCTCATCAGTGAAGAAGGCAATCGCTTCAAGCCCATCGACAAGGTTAGTGCCCGCGAGCCCAAAATAAATGATCTCGCCTTCGGTGGTCGGCGCGCCCTTCAGGCCGAGCGACATCGCCCGATCTTCTTCTTCGGAGAAAGGTTCCGGGTCGATCACCTCCAGCACAAGATTGCCATCTGAATAAGTGCGCATTTCTTCCAACAGATCACGCACCCGCCCCGCATAGGTGCGAATGCGGGGGTAGTTCGTCGCCAATGCTTCAGAAAAGAAGAAACGCAGCGTCACGGGCTCTTCCAGTTTCACCAGCATGTTGCGCGTGCCATCTGAAAGTGTGAACAGTGAATTTTGAGTGAGATCAATCCGGCTCGCCCGAAACGAGATATTGGAAAAGAGATTGACTGCCACAAAGAAAATCGCAAGCAGCACAAGGGTGGCAATGGGAATAGCGCGGCGCGAAATGAGTGTGTCCATGGTCGTTACCCCGCCTTCTTCATATCAACAACAATGCCACAAGCAACCAGCCAGACACCGATCAGGGAGATGAAATAGATGATATCGCGCAGATCAATCACACCTTCCGTTATGGCCTCAAAGTGGGTGAGAAAGCTAAACGAGGCAATCGTTGTGAGCACAGACTGGGGCGCCCACACGGCGACAAAATCAGTCACAATTGGCAGGCCCGACACGGTGAACAGGAAGCAAACGGCAACGCTGACCACAAACGCAATGACCTGATTGTTTGTCGTCGCAGAGATGCATGATCCGATTGCGAGATATCCTCCCGCCATGAGGAAAGAGCCCACATATCCCGCCAGGATCACCCCATGGTCTGGGTCTCCCAGATAAGCAACCGTCAACCACATGGGAAACGTGAGCGACAAAGAGAGACCGGCAAAGGCCCAGGCCGCAAGGAACTTGCCCAGCACCGCCGACCACAGTGGAATAGGAAGAGACAGAAGCAGCTCAATCGTTCCAACCCGGCGCTCTTCAGCCCACAGTCGCATCCCGATGGCAGGGATCAAAAACAGATAGAGCCAGGGATGAAACTGGAAGAAGCCTTTGAGATTGGCCTGCCCCGCCTCGAAATGACCCCCCAGATAAAACGTAAATCCACCGACACAGAACAGAAAAATAATCATGAACACGAAGGCGAGCGGCGTCGCAAAATAACCCGCAAGCTCCCGCTTAAAGATCGCTAGCGTTTCTCTCATGCTGCCTGTTCTCCACCGGGGCCCGCTTGACCAGCCGTTGCTTGTGCTTCCGTATCGGTACGGGTCAGGGACCGGAAAACTTCGTCCAGGCGCCCGGGTTCACTGTAAAGCGTGCGCACATTCCAGCTCTTTTCCCGCGCGAGGTTCCCCACCCGGTCCACAAGACTGGTATCGGTTTCCCCAGAGGAAATCGCAAAGAGCGTGAAAGACATGTCGCCCCCACGTCCGGTTTCTTCAACAGAAGCGACACCTTCAAGGACAGACAGGGCTGCCCGCGCTTCATCCGTATGGACGGCGTCTAGCGTGAGGGTCACGGCATTGTGGTAGCGCGACCGCGCGGTCAATGCCGCCGGCGTGCCGTCAGCAACAATCCGTCCCCGATCAATAATCAAAGCTCGACTACAAATCGCATCCACTTCTTCAAGAATATGCGTAGAGATGATGATGGCTTTGGTAGGCGCCATTTCAGCAATGAGCCTGCGCACCGCAAATTTCTGGTTAGGATCAAGCCCATCCGTCGGCTCATCCATAATGAGCACGGGCGGGTCATGCAAAATCGCCTGAGCCAGACCAACCCGGCGCCGAAATCCCTTGGAGAGCGTTTCAATCGGTTGCTCCATCACGCCGCCGATTTCGGTGCGATCCACCGACCGCGCAATCGCGGCCTCTGCGGCAGACCCCTTCAGGCCACGCACTTCCGCGATAAACCGCAAAAACTGCAGCGGCGTCATATCYGTATAGGCAGGCGCCCCTTCTGGCAGGTACCCGATCATCCGCTGAGCGGCAAGCGTATCTGCGCCGACTTCATGCCCGCAAACGCGAATGCGCCCGGCCGTGGGGGCCAGAAACCCCGTGACCATTTTCATGGTGGTGGATTTACCCGCCCCATTGGGCCCCAAAAACCCAAGCACTTCTCCCCGGGCAACCGTAAAGCTGATCTTGTCCACGGCTGTAAAGGGACCAAACCTTTTGACCAGGCCTTCAATCTCAATCATGGGAACAACGGGTGGTCCAGGTTCAGAAGACGGTTTTGTACCTTCAGCCGGTGATGCTTGCTCAGATGCGGTAATAGCGATTTTCTCCCAATCAACGGCTCCCCAAAGAACGGAACCATCAGCCCCACCCTCGCCGCTTCTGTTATGCCACTTTGATAGGATACCAAACAAGGGGGCTTCAAGTGAACATTCGGTCACTTTGGTAAACCCTCAGGGAGACAGCCCGGTCTAGACCCGCAGCATCAGCCCGCCGTCGAGATTGAGCCCATGGCCGGTTACAAATCCCCCTTCGTCCGAGGCTAAAAAGAGCGCGCCCCGAGCGATATCAATGGGTTGCCCCAAGCGCTTGAGAGGGGATTTCCGGGCCCAGATATCCGCGATTTTAGGATCATCAAAATTGACCGTCATACCCGTCTGAATGGCACCGGGGAGAATGTAGTTTGCGGTAATCCCATACCGGCCAAGCTCCAGTGCAAGATTGCGCGTGAGGCCGGCCACTCCTGCTTTCGCAGCACAATAGGCCGCCAGCCCATAATCCGTTCCCTCCGCCATGACAGAGGCCACATTGATAATGCGCCCAGCGGAGCTTTTTTTGAGATGCGGGATCGCAGCCTTCGCCAGTTTGAAATGCGCCGTGACATTGACCGCCATTGTGCGGTCCCAGTATTCGTCAGGAAATTCTTCAATCGGCGCTCCCAGCGAAACACCAGCATTGTTCATGAGGATATCAAGCTGTCCAAACCGCTTGATCGCACCACCAATCACCGCCTCCGGCGCGTCCGGCGCGCTTACATCATGGTCAAGTGTCTCAATCCCACTCACACCCTCTATCTCAAAGGGTTTGAGGTCCACCGCCAGAACCCGAGCCCCCTCTTGCGCAAATAAGACAGCCGTCGCCCGGCCAATCCCGCTTGCCGCTCCTGTCACCACCGCCACTTTGTCTTTAAGACGCATCCCACTTCCCCCATTTTTCAATCACGATATGTCGATAATGAGAAGTCTATCAGACACAAAAAAGGGTGACCCGGTTAAGCGTCACCCTTTGAAGTTTGGTTGCATCAATTCCCCTCCATACGAAAGGGAGGGGTGAGGGGAGGAGGGGTGGCCCGGCCCCGACAATTCCGGGGGGCTGGGGGGCTGAAAGAACCGGAGACTTTCAAGGCCGGGCCTAGTGAGGCAAGAATTGAAAGATAGAAACCGCTTGTGACCGACCAAGGGCTGAAAAAAGGCAAGATTGTGATTTCTTCTCATCTGCAACTGAATTCGGCAAAAAGCCCCGAATTGCCCAAAAGGGGACCCTCTTTTCCCCCATTTTTTTGAGCCCAGAGTCTTGTCACGCAACCCCATGCGGGCAATCATTCAGCCAATGAGCAAGCCAACCGCCCTAAATCCCCACCGCAAAAAATCTGCCACAGGACCGTCGACACCCTCAATGACGATTGTCGCAAACGGCTATCTGGTCAGCGCCCCCAAAGCAACATTGGAAGTTTCATGGAACCGCCGTGAACTTGGCGCCATTCTAAACGTCTATGGGCGCAAGGTGGCCGCAGCGGAATGGCGCGATTATGCCATCGATGCCCTGAAGGACCGGGCGGTCTTTTCTATTTTTCGCCGCGCCAGCGAAGTCCCACTTTTCAGAATTGAAAAACAACCCAAACTCTCTCGCAAACAGGGCGCCTATCAGGTGGTGGCCGCCACAGGCGTCATTCTGAAGCGAGGCCACGACCTCGTCCAAGTGCTGAAAGTCCTAGAGAAACAGAAATTGCGGCTGGTGGACTAACGTCGCCCCAGGATCATGCGCAGCAAAATCGAGGTCACAATCGTCGCAAGGAGTGTGGTTGCGATAAGCGCCGATATAACCGTATCTCCATTTGAGACAAACAATCCCGCGTCAATCACAATGGAAATCACCACGAGTTCAACAGCTCCCCGCGCGCCCATGCCTGTACCGATCACCGCCGCGTCGCGCCGCGAGAACCCACTCAGAAAAGCAGGAAGTCCCGCACCGACAAACTTACCCGTAAACGCAATTGTCAGCAGAACGAGAACAAGAAGAGGCGTTGTCGYAAGAGCTGTAAAATTCAAGGMAAGGCCRATMGAGGCAAAAAACAATGGCCCCAAAACACCMCCYGTRATCCCGACCACAACGATMCGGATTTCATTGTAGGCRCGCGGCCCCACCCKCTCCGGCTCRAARAAGATGCCSGCCATAAAGGCCCCCATAATCCAGTGCAGGCCCAGAACGTCGGCAAGCAACCCATAGGCAAGCGCCACCACCATCAAGGTCGAAAACTCCACGGAAGCAAGTTGGAGTACCTTAAGGCGCGCTGAAACGCGGGGGTAAATGTGAACACCAAGCGGTATCGTAATGCCAAAGAACAGAACAATTTTGGCAGACAGAAACAGGAATTCCCACAGCCCCGGCGGCACACCGCTCGTTATCAGTGTGGTCAGGAGCGCGAGCAGAAAAAGCCCAAAAATGTCGTCAAAAATGGCAGCCGCAACGATGGTCTGGCCAACACGGGTGTTAAGCGCCCCTTGCTCGCGCAACACTTTAACAGTTGCTGGAATAGACGTTATCGACAGGACAACCCCGACGAAAAAGCACTGAGCCAGTTTCATCTCACTTTCAGGAAACAAGAACAGGCCAAGGCTAAAGCCTGCACCAAGCGGAATGAGAGCCCCTCCCAGCGCCACCAGAAGGGACGAGCGTGACGCCTGACCAATGTCCGCCGGCTTCATGTCGATGCCTGCCTGAAGCACCAGGAAGAAAATCCCCGCCTGCGCAACAAACGCAAGCTCATCCGACCGGCTGATACGGCCCAGCAATAGGCCCTGATCCCCAAGTGCCAGGATCAGTACCGCGAGAGCCGCCCCCGCAACAAGCTCCCCAACCGACGCAGGGAGTTTCAGGCGTACAGCCCCCGCACCAAAAACCCGCGTTGTCAGAAGCAGCACCAAAAGTCCGAGAATGGTTTCCATTCCTCAACTATAGGCTACGTCCTTCCCAACCGCATTGACGAAAAACAAGGCAAAGAAAAACCCCGGTCTCCAGAAACCTGAAGCCGGGGTTTTGAAACAATCGCTGCTGTCAGACTATTCGCGGTTACCGAGGAACCGCAACARGAACAGGAACATGTTGACGAAGTCGAGATAGAGCCGCAGTGCRCCCATTATCGCCTTCTTTGTGGTGGCGTCRGCACTGTCGCGTTCCTCATACATTTGCTTGATGGCCTGGGTATCCCAAGCGGTCAGGCCTGCAAAGATCAACACGCCCARYACSGAGATGGCAAAATCAAACGCTGGGCTGGCCAGGAAGATATTCACGACAGACGCAATGATGAGACCAAAAAGCCCCATCACCATGAACGACCCCATCGCGGAAAGRTCGCGCTTTGTCGTGTACCCGTAAATGCTGAGCGAGCCAAAAGCCGCCGAGGTGACAAAGAAMGTYGTGACCACRCTRGCGCTTGTATAGGCGAGRAAGACGAAGCTAAGCGACAGCCCCATRATRCCYGCAAATACCCAGAACGTGGTCTGRGCMGCRCTRGCGCTCATTTTATTGATRCGCGCAGACAGGAAAAASACRAAGCCAAGYGGGGCCAGCATCACAACCCAGATAAGCGGGGTTGCAGCAATCTGCTGATAGAGGCCRGACGCGGCSGCRAAATAGGCAACCACACCSGTGATCGCCAGTCCGATGGACATGTAATTATAGACGCGCARCATRTARGCGCGCAGGCCTTCGTCGACCTCCGCGGCGCGAGCGCCCGCCTGCATACGTTGTCGGTCTAGTTCAGCCATAATCTATTGATCCTCTTGATCGAAAAACTTGCACTTAATATCGGTGTTTTGGCGTCGGGTTTCAAGCAGAAGCTGTGCACATTTCCATGACGAAACCTTATTAATCTTAAGGGTTTAGCCACATTTACGCCCCAATCACTGAGCCCGCAGAACCGGTGCCGCCTTCGCCGACAGCGCATTCCACGTGCCAATCAGGCCAAGCGCCACCGTCACAATTGTCGCCCCTGCCACCGTCAGGCCCAGTGTCACCGGTAGGAAAGACCAAGGCGCTTCCATCACCTGCACAATCACCAGCCAGGCTGAAAGCGTGCCAGCCATGGCAGCCACCACCGCCGTTCCCAGGCCCAAAAGCGCATATTCCCAGATATAGGCCTTAAGGATCGTGCCCCGGGTTGCCCCCAGCACCTTCAAAACCACCGCATCATACACCCGTCGCCTATGCCCTGCAGCCATCGCACCCGCAAGCACGATAATGCCAGACGCCAGCGTCACCACAGAAGTCGCCCGCACCGCCATCGCAAAATCTTCCAACAGCTTGCCCACTGCATCCAGCGCTTCCTTCACACGAACGATGGTGATGTTGGGAAAGGCTTTTGAGACGGCACGTTGCAGGTCCAGCTCACCTGCGGCGTCCATACTCAAAGTCGCAAGGTTGGTATGCGGCGCGCCCTGCAAAGCACCCGGCGAAAACACAAAGATGAAATTGATGCCGACACTGCCCCAGTCCACGTTCCGGGTATTGGCAACCGTCGCACTGATATTGCGGCCCAGCACATTAACCGTGATCTCATCGCCCAGGTGAATACCAAACCCCTGTGCCATTTCCTCGGTGATCGAGATCAGCGATCCGGTCGCCTCCTCTCCCACCCACCAGTCGCCTTGCACAAGTTCGGATCCGCCGGGCAGATCAGCCGAATAGGTAAGGCCCCGGTCTCCCTGCAGCATCCAAGCGACATCTGGCGCAGGGCTGATGTCCTTCGCCTCAACTTCATTGATCGACATAACCCGCCCGCGCAGCATTGGCACCCGGTTAAGCGCTTTCACGCCGGGCGTGCCATTAACAATCGCTTCAAATCCTTCAACCTGCTCGGGACCAATATCCACAAAGAAAAACGACGGAGCCCGGTCCGGCAGTTCGCCATTGATTTGCTCCGAGAGATTTCCATCGATCAGTGAAATCGTCACCAGTAAAGTGAGACCCAGCCCAAGCGAGAGCACGACACTTGTGGTCGCCGCCCCTGGCCGGTACAGGTTGGAAAGCGCCAGACGAAGTTCAGGGCTGCGAAACCGCGGCGCACGACGCGCCAGGCTCATAAGCCCACTGGCGGTGAAACGAAGCCCCACAAAACTCAACACAGCCCCGACCACAAACCAGAACGCAAAGTCTGGACGGTCTGCAAGGCCAATGGCAAGCCCCGCCAGCGCAAGAAGAGAAAGCACCATGGCGGCGATGTAACCGGGCCTCGGCCAGGCACGGGTTGGAGAGATCAGGTCGCGAAACAGACCCGTCGCCGAAATTTCACGCGCCCGGGCCAACGGCCAGATCGCAAAAGCAAGGGCAGCAAGAAACCCGTATCCCGCAGCCAGAACAAGGGGACCAGGATAGAGCGCAAACCGTGCCGGAATCGGCAACATGTCTTCAATCATCCATTGCACAAAGAAGGGCGTGATCCCGCCAACCACCAACCCCAGCACAACACCGACAATCGCAAGCGCCATAACCTGGATAAGGTAGACATTGAAAATAAAGCTCCCCGGCGCCCCAACACATTTGAGGGTGGCAATCACATCCCGTTTCGTATCGAGATAGGAATTGACCGCATTGCCTACGCCCACACCACCAACAACCAGTGTCGTTAGGCCAACAAGCGTCAAAAAGAGCGCGATGCGCTCCACAAACCGGCGCACACCCGGCGCACTGTCGGACCGGTCCTGAATACGCCACCCCACATCGGGAAAGCGCTCTGTGACACCGGCCACCCAGGCCGCAACATCAGCGTTAAGTCTAGCATCTTCAGGCAACCGCACCCGGTAGTGGTAATTAACCAGCGATCCCAAGCGGACAAGCTTGGTGGCCTGCATTGCCGCATCGTTCAGAAACAAACGAGGGCCGAGTGCAAACCCGCTCGCGACTCGGTCGGGCTCATGGACAATGACCGCCCGGATTTGGAGCTCCACATCGCCCACTTGCAAAATGTCRCCSACATCAACACCCAGYCGGTCCATCAGYGCGGGCTCCACCACMGTRCCCCACACACCATCGCGGGCTTCMAGCGCMWKWGMCARAGRCAAAGGCGGACTRAGMGCAAYYGTCCCATACAGCGGATAGAGRCCRTCAACACCCTTCAAYTCAACAAGYGTGCGCTGATCGGTTTTGGGAGCCGCCGCCATGCCGCGCATCTCGATAGAGCGCGAGACCGTGGTCCCGTCGGAAATGAAGGCAAGCTCTGCATCCCCCGGCTCACGATGTACCAGACGGAAATCAACATCGCCCCCCAGAATAGTCTGGCCTTCTTCCGACAGCCCTTCCACCAATGCGGAAGACACGGAGCCAACAGCGGCAATCGCAGCCACCCCCAGTGTGAGACAGGCAAGAAAAACGCGGAACCCTTTCAGACCACCGCGCAACTCACGTCGGGCAAATCGAAACGCCAGCGAGAGAGGAGGGTTGTTGCCGCTCATTGAGCTGCTGCCCGTTGCGCTGCCCGGCGTCCGGGCTCTATCCGGTCTATCAGTCCGTCTTTAAGATGCACCACCCGGTCACAGGCTTCCGCAAGCTCAGTGTCGTGGGTGATGAGAATAAGCGTCGTTCCCCGCTTGTCATGCAGATCGAACATCAACTCAATAATCTGATCGCCGGTCGTTCCATCAAGATTGCCTGTCGGTTCATCCGCCATCAGGATTTTCGGATCTCCAGCAACGGCGCGCGCAAGCGCCACCCGCTGCTGCTCCCCTCCTGACAGTTGGCCCGGATAGTGGGTCAGACGATGAGCCAGCCCCACCTGCGCCAATTCCTCTTCAGCGCGCTCAAACGCATCCGCGCGCCCGGCCAGTTCCATCGGCACCGCAACATTTTCAAGCGCCGTCATGGTGGGGATCAGATGAAAAGACTGAAAAACAATCCCCACATGGTCCCGCCGGAAGAGCGCCAGCGCATCTTCATTCATGGCAGCCATATCCTGACCCACCACTTGCACCGTGCCACTGGTTGGTTTTTCCAAGCCGGCTAGCACCATGAGAAGCGTGCTTTTGCCCGATCCTGACGGCCCCACCAGGCCAACAGCTTCGCCAGGGGCAACATCCAGAGAAAGACCTCGAAGGATATTGACCTCACCTGCATCACTGGGCAGGGTCAGCTTCAGGTCTTTAAGTCGAATTATGGGATCGGACAATTGGGATAACATCCTTCGGCATTGGGTGGGTTCATGCATCGAGGCACCTTGGGCCGTAGCATAAACTGCGAGGGTTCATGTCGATATGGCCTTTTATCAAGGGCTTACAAGCCTATATGGAGTGATATGAGACGCATAAATGCCACGACTGGCCTCAAAACCCACCCGATATTCTGGGTCAGCCTCCTGAGCCTGGCCCTCTGCCTGCCCGTGAGCCTGAGCGCAGGCCCCGCAAATGCAGACCCCATAGAAATAGTTGCCCTCGGAGACAGCCTGACAGCGGGCTACAATCTCCCACCGAACGCGGGCTTTCCAGAGCAATTGGCTGACGCCCTGGCCGCCAAGGGACATCAAGTAAATGTGATGAACGCCGGTGTTTCAGGGGATACCAGTTCTGGTGGACTGGCCCGGCTCGATTGGGCCGTCGGTCCGGGAACGGATGTTCTCATTCTGGAACTTGGGTCAAACGACGCATTGCGCGGCATCGAGCCCCACGTCACCCGCGCCAATCTTGAAGCAATTGTAACGCGCATGAACGACCGGGGCATCAGCGTTCTGATCGTCGGCATGCTGGCACCCCCCAACATGGGAGATGCCTATGGGGCCGATTTCAATACGATTTTCCCCAGCCTTGCGGAGAAGCATGGCGCGCTGCTCTATCCCTTTTTTCTGGATGGTGTCGCAGCCAATCCTGCACTGAACCAATCAGACGGCATGCACCCTACCCAAGAGGGAATTGCGGTCATTGTGGAAAATATGCTGCCAACTGTCGAACAGGTGATCGCTCGCGCGACAGCCGAGACACAAGAAACAGCGCCTGCTATCAACTGACATCAAAAAAATTATCAAGAACAAAACCAACATAATACTGGGGGGATTACTATGAAACGTCGTGAACTTGGCCGCACCGGCCAGGAGGTTAGCGAGATTTGTCTGGGCACCATGACATGGGGCCAACAGAACACCGAGGCAGAAGGCCATGAACAGATGGACTATGCCGTCTCCATGGACATCAATTTTTTCGACACGGCGGAAATGTATGCCGTGCCACCAAAGCCTGAAACCCAAGGGTCAACAGAACGCATCATCGGCTCCTGGTTCAAGGACCGGGGCAATCGCGACAAGATCATCTTGGCGACAAAGGCTTCCGGGCGCGCACCCTTCACCTGGTTACGCGAGAGCGGCGCCAACACCGAGCAAACAAAAGAGCAATTGAATGAGGCGGTGAATGCAAGCCTGAAGCGCCTGCAAACAGACTATATCGACCTCTACCAATTGCACTGGCCAGACCGGCCTATGGGTAATTTCGGCGGCACGCCCGGTGGCGGTTACACACACCATGGCGACGAGATCAACAAGATCGGCGATGTGCTGGAAGCGCTCGACGGTATTGTAAAAAGCGGCAAGGTGCGCTGGATCGGCCTGTCGAATGAAAGCGCATGGGGAACCATGAAGTTCCTGCATCACGCAGAAGCCAGTGGCCTGCCCCGGGTCGCGTCCATCCAGAATGCCTACAATCTGCTGAACCGCACGTTTGAGGTGGGCCTTGCAGAAGTTGCCTTCCGCGAACAGGTGGGCCTGCTTGCCTACTCCCCTCTGGCTCAAGGCTTCCTCACGGGCAAATACCAGAAGGGTGCCCTGCCAAAAGGCTCCCGCAAACAGCTTTTCGACCGGTTGCAGCGCTATGAAGGCGCCGGCGTGGAGGCGACCATTGACCAATATTTGACGATCGCGAAAAAGTGGAACCTGGACCCATCGCAAATGGCGAACCAGTTCGCCACCACGCGGCCCTTTGTGACATCAAACATTATTGGTGCAACAACCATGGAACAGCTAAAACTGGCGGTGACCTCAACGGAGGTCTCCATGAACGAAGAGTTGGTGAAAGAACTCGACGCCGTCCATCACGCTCAACCCAGTCCTTGTCCCTAAGACAAGGGCTGCCTTTAGGGGCTGACAATGATCCGCCTGTTCACTGCCCTTGAAATTCCAGCAACAACCACCGGGAGCTTGCAACGCCTTCAATCAGGCTTGCAAGGTGCCCGGTGGATAGACCCTGAAAATTTCCATATCACGCTCCGCTTCATCGGCGATGTGCCAGAAGACACCGCTGGCGAAATTGACGAAACCCTGTCTCGTCTTCAGGCCGATCCATTTGATGTTGAATTGCGCGGTCTCGGTCAGTTTGGGAATAGCAGACCACGTGCCGTTTGGGCCCGCATCATGGAGAGCGCGCCTCTCCTTGCCCTGCAAGCGCAACAGGAAGCAGCGCTACAAAAAATCGGGCTCCCGCCGGAGAGCAGAAAATACACACCTCACATCACCCTTGCCCGACTGAATGGTCGCAAGACGGATGCTGCTGGTGTCATGCAATATATTGAGCAGCACAACCTGTTCCACGAACTGCCCTTTTCTGCCACGCGCTTTGTGCTTTTTTCCGCGCGCAATGGTCGAGGCGGCGGGCCTTACATTGCAGAGCGTACCTACTCTCTCGGCACCGATACTCTACCCAGCTGATCGCACGCCTTGATCTATCCAATAGACTTCAAGTGAGCGATGAGGCCATCACTGGCGGCCTCAATAAGATCCAGCACTTCTTCAAAACCACCCTCACCGCCATAATAGGGATCGGGAACGCTCTCCCGGCCAAGCCCTGGATCAAATGACAGGAAGAGACGTACGCGGTCGTGCGCTTTTCCAGGGGCCTGCGACCTGAGCGTTTCTAGATTGTCATGGTCCATGGCAAGCAGCAGATCAAACTGGTCATAATCATCTGCCACAACCTGTCTTGCCCGCAGAGCAGAAAGGTCATAGCCCTGTGCCAGTCCGGCAGCACTGGCGCGCTCGTCCGGTGGCGCGCCTATATGCCAAGCACCTGTCCCCGCAGACTCTACTTCCACCTCAAGACCAGCCTCTCTCGCCCGCAGACGAAACACCGCCTCCGCCGTTGGTGAACGACAGATATTGCCAAGGCAGACAAAAAGAAGACGCATCATGATGCCAATCGCAATAGAATGAGAGAAGCCTCTAGCCTAACTGACTGCGAGCAATCAGGAGAGATGGAAATGGCAGAAAAACTGACAGATCAAGCACGCCGACAAGCACTGAGTACATTGAGCGGCTGGAAGAAAGTCCGAGGGCGCAACGCCATTGAAAAGAGCTTCGTCTTCCGCAATTTCAACGAGGCCTTTGGCTGGATGACCCGCATCGCCATGGTCGCGGAAAAGATGGATCACCACCCCGAATGGTTCAATGTCTACCGCACAGTTAACGTAACACTGGCCACCCACGATGTGGACGGCGTGAGCGAACTGGACGTAAGACTCGCAAAAACCATGGACAAACTGGCCGGAAAGGCTGGGAAATCCACGTAATTGCGGCGTAAAGGCTTTGGAAAGGTTTGAACCGCTACGCTGGCCGAAAGGGCCCCTATAGACGAGGCAAGGCAATATGAATGTAAGTGCGGGCGCGACCATCAATCAGGCACAGACGCAACTCTCCATTTCGAGTGTTGTTCTGAAAAAGACCTTCGAGGCCGATCGGGATTTCGCAACAGCCATCCAGGAGGCATCTGAGAAAACTCCGCCACCTGGTACCGGTCTGAAAGTCGACCTGACAGTCTAAGATCACATTACAGACAAACAAAAAGCCCCGCAGCTTTGCTGCGGGGCTTTCTTTGCATCCAGCGTTCAGATCAGCGAGGCGCCATGCGAATAGCGCCATCAAGACGCACATCTTCGCCATTGAAGTAGCTGTTTGTGATCATGAGTTTTGCAAGAGCAGCATATTCACCGGGTTCGCCAAGACGTGGCGGGAACGGCACCTGCATGCCCAAAGCCTTCTTCACCTGCTCAGGAGCAGCTGCAAGAAGCGGCGTGTTGAAAATGCCCGGCAGGATCGTGTTGATGCGAATGCCTTCGCGAGAAAGGTCGCGTGCGATCGGCAGAGTCATGCCAACAACACCGCCCTTGGAAGCGGAGTAAGCAGCCTGACCGATCTGGCCATCCTCAGCAGCAACAGAAGCAGTGTTGACCATTGCTCCACGTTCGCCACCTTCCAGCGGATCAAGCGACATCATGCCAGCGGCTGATTTTGCGATGCAGCGGAACGTGCCGACCAGATTAATCTGAATGATCAGGTTGAACGCGTCGAGAGGGAAGTGGCTGATCTCGCCCGTCTCTTTGTTACGGCGTGCCGTTTTGATGGCGTTGCCTGTACCCGCACAGTTCACCAGAATACGCTCCTGGCCAATGGCCTCACGTGATTTGACAAAACCTGCATCAACAGTGTCTTCGTTTGTCACGTCGACCTTGCAAAACACACCGCCGAGTTCCTTGGCAAGAGCTTCACCTTTTTCTTCATTAAGGTCGAAAAGGGCAACTTTCACACCGTCTGCCGCAAGGGCACGTGCAGTCGCTTCGCCAAGACCTGAAGCACCGCCAGTAATGACCGCGCTGATACTAGAATCCAGTTTCATGGGTTTATTTCCCTGTTTTAGCGCCGGTTTGCCCGGGCGTTGAACATTAAAAGTCGCTGAACATCAAAATCTGCGGGCCATGTAGCAGAATTTTGCGCCCAAAAGCGAGCCCCCAGCCCAGCACAAAGCCTGTTTTTCAGCCAACCACAAGTCTGACGCAGGGGCTACCTTGCCTTGCATAGAACATAATTTCTGCCCATCTTGCACTCTATGGCAAATAGGCGCGGACAAAGCACAACCATTCCTGATTTTCAGTCAGGCGAAATTCTGCTTCCCGCCGTGATTGAGCGCAATGAAAAACGAGTCCGACTGAGCTTCTGGAAAAAGCTCAGCAAGGTTGGCGCGCGCATTCCCTTTGCTGAAGAAGCAGCTGGTGCCTATTTCTGTGCAACAGACCGCAAGACCCCCATGCGGGTGCGCGCAACATTGTTGGCAGCCCTCGCCTATTTCGTAATGCCTGCTGATTTGGTGCCGGACTTTCTCGCTGTGATCGGCTTCACCGATGATGCAACGGTGCTCCTGACCGCACTCAGCATCGTGCAGGCCCATATCAAGCCACGTCATGGGAAAGCAGCGCGCCGAGCCTTAGGCCTACCGGAGCCTGATCCGGAAAAAAACGAAGACTAGCCGTCCATCTCTTTTTGCCGTTCTGCGCGTGCCACTTGCGCTTCGCGGCGCACGATGTAGAGCGACGCACCAACAATGACCGCTGCACCCAAAATTGTGTAACCGTCCGGCAGGTCGGAGAAAATGAAAAATCCAGCAAGGGCCGCAAAGATCAGGGCCGAATATTCAAACGGCGCGATTGCCGTCGTTTCCCCCACCGCATACCCGCGAATAAAACAATTATGCGCCGTCGCCCCTATCGCCCCCATCAAAGCCAGCAGCATGTACTCATTTAGCGTTGGTGGAACCCAGTTGATTGCAGCCGGGACAATCGACACGAGTGTCCCCACCACACAGGTGTAGAACATCAACGTCACCGGACTGTCATAACGTGACACGATCTTCACAAGCACCGTTGCAAAGGCAACCAGCGCCGCACCGACCAGCGCGACAAACGCCACGGGATCAATATCTCCTGTGGGCCGGAGCATAATCACAACCCCTAAGAACCCCACCGACATCGCCACAATTCGGCGAACCCCTACTGTTTCTTTCAATATGAGAATGGCCAGCGGCACCAGAAAAAGGCCGCGCGCAAAATTCAAGGACAAAGCATCTGCCAGCGGCAGGTATGTCACAGCATAGAATCCACAAAACATCGCAAGCGTCCCCACAACGCCACGCAAGAGTTGAAGAGGAAATACTTTGGTCGCGATCCCGCCTTCGCCAAACCCCGCCCGCAGCAAAAAGGGGACAATAACAACAAGACCGATGAAGGCGCGCGCAAGTGCCACCTGAAACGGATCCAGTCGCTGCCCCAGATATTTTGCCATTGCCTGCATGGCGGTGAACAAAACAGCGGAAGTCAGCAGCCACAAGGCGCCTTGCACATTCGGCGGCAAGGCCAGGAACCGCGCCTTGTGCGCTTGAGCGCCACTTTTTACGTCGTCTGTCACAAACTAACCTTCATAAACGAGCGCAAATCAAACCGTCCAGCATCCACTCGCATTGGAATTGTATCCGAGAGAACGATAGGCAGCGTCAATGAGCGACTGCCCGCGATCGTTCAAAAGAATACCAACGCCCATGCGGTTCATGTTGTAGCCAAACGACATGCCGTTGCTGGGATCAGCAAAGCCGATCGACCCGCCCATACCCACATGGCCGAACGCCGCGTCTGACATAATAGCAGAAGCATCGGGAACACCGCACGCCCGGTTGTCCATCGACTTCATGAAGCCAAGCGCAAAACGAGAAGGGACCAAAAGCGTGGCATCATCGTGAGTGGCCATAGAAACACGGCCCATGCGCGAAAGCGTTTCAGCACCCACCAGCGTCACGCCGTTGAGGGACCCACCATTCGCCAGAGGCGCATACATAGCGGCCAGACCACGGCCATTGGTGATGCCGTTGGCGGAACCGATCTCCGCCGCATGAGCTTCGCGCGAGTTGAAATTAAACCCACCACCATTCAGCAAGAACAAATGTGCCGGCGAGGTTGGGTCCGTCATAACCGCCTCGGTAAAGCGGGTCATCGGCGCGTCCGCATCCGGCAGAGTGGGAATCATATCCGCAACACGGGGCTCTATGGCTTCCGGCGTTCCGATCCAGAAATCAAAACCCAGAGGACCCGCCACTTCGTCCGCAAAAAACTTGCCGAGCCGCTTTCCCGACGCCCGGTGAACCAGCTCCCCCACCGTCCAGGCAAACGTTACCCCGTGATATCCATTGCGCGTGCCAGGCACCCAGAAGGCTTCTTCCTTTTCGACAAGTCCGACCATGTACTCATAATCATTGTAGCCACCGTCTTTTACTTTCGGGCGCACATGGGGCACACCGGCCGAATGATCGAGCATCATTGCGACCGTGGTCTCTTCTTTGCCATTACAGGCATATTCAGGCCAGTAGTCTGCGACTTTGGCATTCAGGTCGAGCTTACCCTGATCCACCAACATGTGAGCGCACAGGGCAGTGGCGCCCTTGGTGCACGAAAACACGATGGAAACCGTATCTTCCGCCCATGCATCACCGTCACGGGCTTTTTTGCCGCCCCACACATCAACAACGGTTTCGCCTTCGATGGTGATCGCCACGTTGGCGCCCACCTCATCACGGGTCGTAAAATTCTCAACAAACGCATCGACGACGCCTGCAAACTTCTCGTCACACATGCCTTCAACTTTGCCGGCAGGCGTATCGATACTAATTTTGGTTCCACTCATGAAACACCTCCCTCAGGTCTTTGTTTTCAAATATGTGCGATAACTTTTATCTCAACGACGGCGCCGGGTATGGCTAGCTCCGTGGTTCCGACAGCTGTCCACGCAGGATAGGGCTCCAATACAAACCGGTCCTTGACGGCAACGAATTTCCCAATGTGCTCTTGAAGACCAATGTGAAAAGTCGAAATCTCAACAATGTCCGCAAATGTGGCACCCGCTGCTTCCAGCACAAGGCCTACACGTTCAAAAGCGTATGTGAACTGCTTTTCCAGATCATCCGGTATCTTGCCATCCGGCCCTGTTCCCAGCTGACCCGACGCATACACGCGATTGTCGCTCACCACGGCGGGAGAAAAATGAAATGCGCTGTAGCTCATGCTCATGGAAGGCGGAACAATACTTTTAAATCGGCTCATTGAATTTCCTCAGGTTGAAAACGTCGAAGAAGCAGCGGGCGCAAGCGGGACGTAAGAAGGTGGTACCCCTCCACCGAAAGAGAGAGCCCGTCCCAACGGAAAAGCTCACGCCGCATTTCTTCTTCGGAAGTAAACATCAAAGAAGCAACATCAAGGTAGATGATATCGTCGCGCGTCATTGCAAATTCTTCAATGAGGCCATTCGCCCTTTTGGCCCCGAACCACCTAGCTTCGCGCATCGGCGAAGGGCGGATAGACACGAAAATCACAGGCGCGGTAACACCATGAGCGCGCAACGCGGACATGAAAATCCTGAAGCTTTCAAGCACGTCTTCAGGCGTTTTACCACGGACATCAGCAAGGTCCTCGTCCCCCGCCACCACAACAATGCCACGCGGTTCATAGGGCTTGATGATACGGGCGGTAAAATAGGTGAGGTGCTCCAGATATGCGCCCCCAAAACCCCGGTTAAGAACCGCCAACGGCGCCATATCTTCTGTCAGGGTCGCCCATTGTCGCACATCACGTGCACCAACAAAGACAATGCTGCCTTTGGGCGGCGGGTTGGAGATATCCCGCCGCTCAAATTCAGCAATCTCCCCCGCCCAATAATCAGGTCCGCTGGATGTCAGCAGGACGTAAACCAAAAAGGCAAAGGAGATCGCGAGAACAAAAGCGACAGCAATGCCGAGACTGACAAATGTCCCTCGCATCACATCCGCCTTTCATTTGATTGGTGTGCCATCAACGAAAGTTAGCGCGCAACCGTCAGAACAATTTTGCCCGTCACCTTGCGTGCCCCCATATCAGTGAGCGCATCCGAGGCACGTTCCAGCGGATAGGTCGCCGAAATATGCGGCTTGAGCTTGCCCTCTTGGAACATGCTCATGAGTTCGGCCAGATTTTTCTGGTGCCCCTCGGGATCACGCGCTGTATAGGCACCCCAGAAAACACCCACGATCTGACAGTTTTTCAACAGCGCCAGATTGAGAGGGATTTTGGGGATCGGACCGGCCGCAAAACCGATCACAAGAAAGCGCCCTTCCCAGGCCGTCGCGCGAAGAGCGGGTTCTGAGTAAGAACCTCCCACTGGATCGTAAACAACGTCGGCACCTTGGCCGCCGGTCAGTTCCTTGATCTGATTGGAGAAGGCTTTCTGCTCATCCCGGTTCATTTCACCAGACTGGTACAGTAATGTTTCATCCGCCCCATGTTCACTGCAAACATCCAGCTTCTCTTGTGTGGAAGCTGCCGCGATCACGCGGGCACCCATGGCTTTGCCAAGCTCAACTGCAGCCAGACCAACACCCCCAGCGGCCCCAAGGACCAAAAGGGTTTCACCGGGCTTGATGGCAGCACGGTGACGCAAAGCGTAATGAGACGTGCCGTAGGTCATGAGAAACGCAGACGCCGTGTCATAATCCATTTCATCAAGGATCGGCGTGCAGCGTGCAGCGTCAACGACGATTTCCTCAACAAACCCACCCCAGCCACATGAGCCGATAACCCGGTCGCCTTCTTTCAGGCCTTTTACACCGGGGCCAACTTTGGCAACACGACCAGCAACTTCGCCACCAGGGCTGAAAGGAAGCGGGGGTTTGAACTGATATTTGTTCTCAATAATCAGCACATCAGGAAAATTGACCGAGGCGGCGTGCACCTCAATGCGAACCTGCCCTTCGCCCGGCTCCGGGGTTGGCAGATCTTCAATGACCAGACTTTCTGGTGGTCCATATTCCTTGCAAAGTACGGCTTTCATCAGACCGTCGCTCCCTGTTCGTTGTTAATTGCGTTAGTTCTACCTTACCTCAACGGCCAACGAAATCGGGCAAACGTTTTTCAACAAACGCCACAGCGGCAGCCTTGTGATCATCCGTTTCAAAAGTCCGGATCATCCGAATGGCTTCTGAATTGAGCACATCTGTGAGTGATCCCCTGAGGGCTGTATTCAGGTTTTGCTTCATATACCCCACCGCCACGGTCGGCAGGTTGGCCAATTTCGCAGCGTACGCCGCAACAGTTGCCTCAAAATCAGCTGTCCCAACGGCAATATTCACAATTCCAAGCGCTGCAGCCTGAGTGCCCGACAGGAGTTCTGCGCTGAAATAGAGCTCCCGCGCCTTCGCTGCCCCCACAAGATGGGTCAGGAAGAACGAGCCTCCAAAATCGCCCGAAAGACCCACTTTTGAAAAGGCCGTGGTGATTTTGGCGTCAGTTGTGGCAACCCGGATGTCACACGCCAGGGCAAGAGAGAGACCGGCACCAGCCGCCGCGCCGGGGATGGCCGCCAAAGTCGGCTTCGGCATCTCATGCAGGAGTACGCTGATCTCATTGGCAGCCCGCAAGCTATGAAGCTGTTGATCAAAGGAATCTCGGATATCTCCACCGCCCAATTCCTTACCGGCGTCCGGACCACCCGTCGCATTCTGGGCAAACCCCTTTACATCGCCCCCAGCGCTAAAGGCGCCCTCTGCCCCTGTCAAAATGACAGCTCGTGTTTCTTTGCGGGTAGCATGCCGCTGAAGGCCGGCGAGAAGGGCCGTGAGCATCTCGGTGGAAAAGACGTTTCGCACATCTGGACGGTTCATTGTGAACGTCGCAATGCCATCGGCAAAATGTTCAATAAGATGGTCGGTCATAATCTAATCCCTTAGTTTCTGCATTTTACAAGGAGATGGGCTATAACCGGTCAGACGACCGGGAGTCAACAAAGCCGGTCAATTGACCGAATTTATCACCTCCACGCTGCGGAAGGCACGTGAGAGCAGGACGTTGAAAGCACACAGAAACGACATGACCGAAAAAACGCCCCCCTCAAAGTCAGAGCGTCGACGCCGCGCAATTTTGGATGCCGCACAAGAGCAGGTCCTGTCTGAAGGAATGATCGACTTCGGTTTACGCCGCGTCGCCGCGCGGGCAGATCTTGGCCTTTCTTCCCTGCAGCATCATTTTCCCACACTCAAGAAACTGCTGTCCGCAGTAACAGCCGACACGCTGCAACAAGAAGAAACCTACCTGCGCGCTTGTATCGAGAGCCTACCCAGTGATCCTAGCATCGCCTTTGAGAAAGCCGTTCTGCGGCTCTGTGACCACGCCCAAGAAGAGACACGACTTGCCTTTTTGACCCATATTTGGGCGGAGGGGGAACGAGATCCAGACGTTATGACCGGTATGCAGGAGCTCTACGCCACCTGGCGCCGGGAACTGGTCAAACTACTCCGTCCCCTCTATCCCTCCCTGACTTTTGTTCAGCTAGATCAGATCGCCCATCTCCTTGTTGCGGGTATTGAAGGCCATCGGATAACCGGTGGAACAAATGCTAGCGCAGAACACAACTCCACCCTGGCCGCCCGCCACTTGTTGGACGCCATCCGGGCTTTCGCCGATACGCTCGCTCCTCCCCCCGCATCCCCCAGATTTGTATAAACCTCTGTCCCAAAAGAGATCATCACCCACAAGATGCCGCCAGATCATTCTCCCGAACCGGTCTGTGTATCGAAATGGCTCACAAATCTGGGCATTAAAGCCAAAATCAGTGGCATGGCTTTCGCAAAGTACCCATCACAAGATCAGGCGCATCTGGGCGATCAGCACCCGCCCGCGCCACCTCACTAGCGCGAGCGCCGGAGCAAGTTACTCGCAGATCGGCGCTTATGAAGGGGACGCGGAGGCTTTCGGGGACGGAGAGCCTCCGCAACTACCTAAAACCCACCGCTTGCACACGCTGCAACCATTGACTAAGCCTTGGAGACAAATTCCAAGAGTGTTTCAACGATCATGGGGAAAGACCTGTGCGCGGCTATTTCGGTATCGGGGCAGAGGAAATTTCCAAGCCCATGAATATGGGCAACATCATCCGGTCAGCTCACGCCTTTGGCGCGAGCTTTGTCTTCACGGTGAACGCATTCTATTCGGTGCGGTCAGCAAAATCTGACACCTCCAAAACACCCAATCATTTGCCTTACTACGAATGGGAAACTGTTGGTGACATGGCCTTCCCGAAAGGCTGTCAGCTTGTGGGGATCGAATTGACGGAAGATGCCATCGAACTTCCCAGTTTCCGACATCCCCTGAACGCCGCTTACGTATTGGGTCCAGAGCGGGGCAGCCTGTCGGGATCCATGATCGAGCGTTGTGATCACATCATCAAAATCCCCACCAGCTTCTGCCTCAACGTGCAGATCGCCGGGGCCATTGTCATGTACGACCGGGTGAAGTCTTTGGGGAATTTTAGCGACCGCGCCTTGATGCCAGGCGCCCCGAAGGAAGAGAAAAAACCCCATCAACACGGCGGCCGGTTTCTACGCTCCACCAAACCCCGACCAGTAACAACGGGACCAAAATGAACACTCGCAACCGCGTTTCACACCCCTGGCATTTTGCGATCCTCTGGGCGCTGCTCGCCACTACTTTGTTCGTCGCGTCAGCTGCATATGCCGTAACGGCAGAGCCAGCGTGGAAGTTCAACCGATCTTTCAACGCCTGGACCCGCGCCCTGAACGCGATTGAAACCCGGCTGGACGAACCCGATTATGTCGTTGAGCACGCCGAAGAGTTCCGCACCGATCTTTTAGACATCCGACAAAAGGCAAACGAAGCACGGGCGCAAGCGGACGACTTCGCCCTGGACACTCAAGATCTGTTGGAAGCCTTAGGCCCCAGGCCCACAGAGGAAGAACCGGAAGAAGCTTCCGACGTTGCAACGAAACGACAAAACCTTGAGGTCGAGGCTGCCGACTTTCGGGGCCGTGCCGCGCAGGCCCAACTGATTGTTCGCCGCGTGGACGCAATCACCGCAAATCTGAATGCGATCGAACAGGGACAAGCTGTCCGCACTCTTTTGACCCGAAGCCCGAGCCCTCTCGCCCTGCCGACCATTCTGGCGAGCCCGGGGGCAGCAGGACGCTATTTGCTGCACCTTGCCCAAGCGCCACGCGACTGGTGGCAGAAAGCCGAACAAGAAGACCGTGAAAAAGTATGGGGGCCAGCGGTATTGCTTTCCGTGATCTTCCTGCTTGCCGCAGCCTTTGCGTCACGCCTCGCCCTGGTCCGATGGTTTGGGCGCGACGAAACCATCGCAGAGCCCAGTTATACCCGTCGACTATTGGGGGCAAGCACCGGTGCTCTGGCCAATGGGTTGTTGCCCGCCATTTTTGCCGCCGTACTTTGGGTCGCCGCCAACCGGGCATTTGATCTGGAGCCTGGTACTTTCCTGAACCTGATCAACGGTTTGGTCGCAGCAACGCTGATCATAATTGCAACCATCGCCCTCCCACATGCAGCCCTTTCTCCCGCCCTGCCAAACTGGCGCGTCGCACCGATCAAACCAAAATACGCCCGCCGCCTGACCAGTCGGATCGGGGCACTGGGACTGCTCTTTGGGATCGACACATTTATCGGCTTCACTTCCTCCGAAGCGGACGCGTCATTCCTGACCATTTACAACGCTCTCTTTGCGACCCTGGAAGCACTCCTCATTCTTGATCTACTCCGCGCCGCCCTATGGCGTCCTGACCCAGACTGGCGGCCCAGCGCACAGATCGACGAGACTGCTTCACCGAGCACCAAACCCCTCGAGGTCGAACCAAAAACGCACAAACGTCAGATTGCCTGGCGGGGATTGCGGAGCATCATCGGGCTCATCGCCATCGCAGGTGCCCTCGCCGCATGGGTTGGATACACCGCCCTCTCCGTCTATTTGATCGGCAGCCTCATCGCCAGCGCCCTCGTTGTCGGCGCTCTCTTTTTGTTGCGCGCCTTGTTCGCGGAATGGATCGACATCCTGATGCACCGTAAAGCCACCGCAGACTGGCTCAACCTGTCGGAAGCAGGCAGTGCCACAGTGACCTTCTGGCTGGTGGGCCTTCTTCAGGTCACCATTTACATTTTTGGCGCCGCTCTGATCGGCGCATCATGGGGGCTGCCCCTCAATGAGATATGGACGCTTGTCTATAACCTCCTGACCGGCATCAATGTCGGTGGCGCAACCATTTCAATTGCAGACATTGTCGAGGCTATCGTTGTTTTCATCGCCACACTTCTCCTTTTTGGAATGGGCAAGCGGCTTCTCGGAGACACCGTGTTGCCACAAACCCGGCTCGACGCAGGCGCGCAATACTCCATTGCCACCATATTTGGGTATACCGGGATCATCACAGCCATCATCCTGACGGCGTCAGTCCTTGGTGTTGAATTTCAAAATCTCCTGATCATCGCAGGAGCGCTGTCTGTGGGGATCGGCTTTGGTCTGCAAAACATCGCCAACAACTTTATCTCCGGGCTCATTCTGCTTTTCGAACGCCCCATCAAGGTAGGCGACCTGATCGAAATCGGTGACACGCTGGGCCACGTCACTCACATCAATGTGCGCCGTACCGAAGTCGAAACTTTTCAACGCGCCGAAGTGATGATCCCCAACTCGGAACTCGTCTCAAAATCTGTGATCAACTGGACCCACTCTGACAACAAAGCGCGGGTCGAGATCAATGTCGGTGTGGCCTACGGATCCGACACCGAGCTCGTGCGGGCCACATTACTCAAGGCAGCAGAGAATACGGGCAAAATTGTAAGTTGGCCTTCCGCCGATGTTCTGTTTCTCGATTTCGGTGACTCAAGTCTCGATTTCCAGCTTCGCTGTTTCACCAATGATGTTTCATCGAGAATCACAACCTCATCGGCTCTACGCTTCGAAATCGATCGGCTTTTTCGAGAAGCCGGCGTCGAAATTCCATTTCCACAACGCGTGGTTCACATGGCAGCCGACAAACAAAAAGCAACTGGGCCCAAACCCACGGACAACGAGGCCCGTTGATCTAAACAATCAAGACAATTACCAAAGCGACTGGCAAAGCACGGTCTGTCCCGTTATGGTTAGCGCAGTCATTCTGGCTAGGGGGTCTTTGGCAAGGCAGATGAGAAGATGATGCGCGTTTCCAAATTTACAACACTGATTTTATCCACTCTGGCGATAGCCTTTCTTGGCCTATCGGCAGCACAGGCCGCAGAGCCCACTTTGTTGGGCAAGTACAAGGACTGGGCAGCCTATTCTTATGGCTCGGGCAGCAGTCGGATTTGTTATGTCATGACAGAACCGAAATCGATGCGCCCAAGCGGTGCGAACCGGGGGGACGTCTTTTTGATGGTCACCCATCGCCCCGGTCAGAACGTGCGCAACGAAATCTCCATGCGGGCCGGATATCCATTCTCGGAACGGTCACGCCCTTTTGTCCAAATCGGCTCTGACAAATTCCAGATGTTCTCTGGCGTCACCGAAGGCGGCGAGAACCGCTACTGGGCATGGCTGCAGAACACTGGCGATGAGGACCGTATGGCCAGAGCTATGCGCCGAGGCAGCACCATGATCGTCAAGGGAACCTCAGAACGAGGCACGTTGACGACAGATCGCTATTCCCTTTCAGGGGTCAGCGCGGCCCTGACCAAAATCAACGAGACCTGCCAGTAACACTTAAAGCAGCGTCTTTTGATGGTTTCGGGCCTCGGGGCAACCTGGGGCCTGTGGTTTATTTGGCAGTTTTTGGGGATTTTAACGCTGTCTGGCACAGAAGATGGTGCAGGTCAGCTTCCTCATGCTATGACGCACGGCAAACCACACCCGAAGCCAACCCTGAGGAGCCATCATGGCAACCGTCCTTGACCGGACAGATCAACCTGCGACACGTGCCCGTGACGCGGTTTCTCCGTCACCTGCGGATACGCGTCTGTCCTTGATCGGGTTGAACCGGGAGGAACTGGCCGCAGCACTGCACGATGCGGGTGTTCGGGAGAAACAGATCCGCATGCGGGTGGGGCAAGTGTGGAATGCCATATACCACCGTGGACATACGTCCTTCGACGACGTCACAACCCTTGCCAAGGATTGTCGGGCAGATTTCGCCAAGCGCTTCTCCCTCGAACGCCCGAAAATTGTAACGGAACAGGTTTCCAGCGACGGGACCCGCAAATGGCTGATCCGTTTGCCATCAAACAATCCACGCGCTCCCTCGCTTGAGGTCGAAGCTGTCTACATTCCCGAAGCGAACCGCGGCACCTTGTGCATTTCTTCGCAAGTGGGCTGCACACTCAATTGCACGTTCTGCCACACCGGCACCCAGAAGCTCGTGCACAATCTGACCTCCGGCGAGATCATTGCCCAGATATTGATTGCGCGCGATACGCTGGGTGAATGGCCCATTGGTCCTTCAGCTTCCAAATCGCGCCCCGCACCGCAGGAAAACCGCCTGATCACCAATATCGTTCTGATGGGGATGGGCGAACCGCTTTATAATTTTGACAATGTCAAACAGGCCATGGCCATTGCCTCGGATGGCGACGGCCTGTCTGTATCGAAACGCCGCATCACCCTGTCCACGTCCGGAGTGGTCCCAGAGATCGCTCGTGTCGGCGATGAGATCGGGGTCATGCTCGCCATCTCCCTGCACGCCGTCAACAATCCGACGCGCGATCTGTTGGTGCCCATCAACAAGAAATATCCTCTCGAAGAATTGCTCGACGCTTGCAGGAACTTCCCCGGCGTCTCCAATGCGCGCCGCATCACCTTTGAGTATGTGATGTTGAAGGGCGTGAACGACAGTCTCAAAGATGCCAAAGACCTGGTACGCCTGTTGAAAGGCATTCCGGCAAAAATCAATCTCATCCCGTTCAATGCCTGGCCCGGCGCTCCTTATGAGTGTTCCGACTGGGAACAGATCGAGAAGTTTGCAGAGATTATAAACCGTGCGGGCTACGCAAGCCCTATCCGCACACCCCGCGGACGCGACATCATGGCCGCCTGTGGCCAGCTTAAATCCGCGAGTGAAAAAATCCGCGCCAGCCAAGTAGCAAGCTAGAACACACAACAGAGGCGAAAGAACTCTGCGTGTTAGCGTTGAGCTGGCTGAAGCTCGCAATGGGCATAATAGGCACAAGCTCACTAGAATCTTAATGAATACGCCTGGAACCCATTAATGCCAAGGACTTAGCATCTGCCCATGTACAAGTAAAATTGGGCCAGTGTTTATGGGTAGATCTATTCGCTTTGAAAGAAAGCGGGACCAAAAGAACAAACAGCCACGTAAATGGCCTGCTACATTAGCGGTCGCATTTACCCTGATATTTTACGTCAGTTTTTCTTCAATCGGCAAATATGCCGACACATACCCTGTACTTGAGAGCGGTCTTTTCAAGTTACCCAGTTCCTCCGACTCCTATGCCATAAACTTCGCTATGTGTGGATCTGGCCGACGCATCAACTGCGTTGTAGACGGAGATACATTTTACCTTGATGGACATTCAATCCGGGTGGCCGATATTGATACGCCCGAAACCCATCAAGCACGATGTTCCTATGAAGCTAATCTTGGGTCACGAGCAACGCGCCGTTTCATCGAGTTGCTAAACGCAGGACCATTTATCGTGAAATCAATTCCTTATCGCGATGAAGACCAGTACGGGCGTAAACTGCGCACCGTTCATCGCAATAACCGGTCATTAGGTGCCATTTTGGTAGCTGAAGGATTGGCCCGTGTCTGGGAGGGCCATCGCCGTTCTTGGTGCATGAATTCCTGACCATCTACGGCCAGCCTACATCCGCCAGCGAAAAAATCCGTGCCGGCCAGTTAGCAAGCTAAGCAAACCGGCGCCTTACAGGCACGGTTCAATCTCTCCGGTGAAACTGGCTCCTCACAACCTCACATTGGCTCCTCCCTGCAGGCTGTTTCATTTTCAATTTGCCTTATAGTCAGCGTTCCAAAAAGACTCAAGGGAGCGCAAGCACATGTCCAGCACATCATTTTTCATCAAAGAGATATGGCGCTACCCTGTTAAGTCCATGCAGGGCGAGCAGCTGAATGAAACCGTGCTGACTAAAGGGGGCATTCCCCTCGACAGGGGCTGGGCGGTACGTGACGAAAAAACACAAACCATTGTGGGAGCCAAAAAGATCGGTGCCCTGCTCAACTTTTCCGCACGCTACATTGAAGGTACAAACGCGGGCACCGTGCCCCACGTAGAAATCACCGGGCCAGATGGCACGAAGTTTCGCTCCGACGATAAAAATGTTCACACGCAACTGTCCGATGCACTTGGACAGCCCGTGACGCTGTGGCCGCTGCAACCCGCCGACAACAAAGAGCATTACCGTACAAAGAATGTGCCCGAAGACATTGAAGTCGAGTTGCGAAGCATCTTTGCGCTGGAACCCTCCGAACCCCTGCCGGACTTAGGCGCTTTTCCACCTGACGTTCTGGCCGAGCTTATGGAATTCGCCACACCCGTCGGCACCTATTTCGATGCCTTTCCCCTGGATATGCTGACAGAAGCTTCCCTGCGCCATCTGCAAACGCTCACACCAGACGCCGATCTAGATGTCCGCCGCTTTCGCCCGAACATCCTGCTCGCCGACAAAGACGACACTGTTGCTTTGGCGGAAGCAGAGTGGACCGGGAAGAAACTCTCTTTGGGAGGGGCCCAAATCGACGCCGTCATGGAATGCCCTCGCTGCATCATGACGACCCGCGCACAAGGAACATTGCCGCGTGATGCCTCTATCATGCGAGCTCTGGTCGCCCACACGAAACAAAACCTCTCCAGCTATTGCAATGTGAGCAAGGGCGGAAAAATCGCCGTTGGCGACACRCTTTCACTGTCTTAGGACGAACTGCGCTGRGCCCACTCAAATGCCGCTTCCATCCGGTCATTGCCCCAGAACAATTCATCCYCAACRGTAAARCTCGGCGCCCCAAAAATGCCGAGCTCAAYSGCRCGGAGGGTCTGCGCTTTCAGCCGGTCCTTATTGTCTTGYGCATAAGCSCGYGCKGTCACATYGCTCACRTCTTGCCCGATATTTTCCAGCAGCCGYGCCAGAAYGYCATCATCTGAAATAGACAAYCCCTCGGCAAAATTGGCGRCGTAAACACTGCGCGCAAATTCTTCGCCCCAACCYTCATCCAGCCCRATCAGCGTGATCCGTTCTGCTTTCAACGCATTTTGCGGAAAGCTTGGTGGCTTCTTGAAGACCAACCCGTCCGCCTCGCATATGCGCGCCAYGTCTCGCCACATATAGCGRCCTTTTTGCTCAAAAATATTGAAAGGTGTGTCGGTGAGCCCCTGRCCCGCAAACACTGGCCCTAACARAAAGGGACGCCAGACCAGATCAACGCCCGCAGCTTYCGCGACCTTCGATACCCGCATTGTCGCCGGATAGGAGTAAGTACTTGCAAACTCAAACCAAAATTCAACCGTCGCCATTCATCTCTCTCCTGCGGCTTTACCGCCTCTTGTGCCTTWMCGTTACAAACTCTATCAAACGTCTGGTCGAAACCAGATGGACAATTTTTCTTGCCGCCTTTACGCGAATTCAATCAACACCCACAGCGCAGCGCCCTGAATGATGAAATTCATTCCCGGCCACCCGCAGACGTGCCCGGAGCGCTCATGTGCTCACATCTGGCCTTTGTGACAGTTGAGAACGGTCACGCGGAAGAAAAAATTGCCCTGAAATCGCTCGCCAGCCTGTTTGGGGCGGCCATCCCGGAAAATTTCGGCAACCATCTCGCCTTCGACCTTGGCAGAACCCAGCTAATATGGGAGCGCCACACGGAATTTTCTACCTACACTTTTTTTGAACATCTGGACGATCTGGGAGGCAATCCGGCTGAACGCTTCTCGCACGCCCCCTTGTCACAAGTCCCCGACCGCTGGCGCCAGCAGGTGAACGGTGAGCTGCTGGTGGCCATCAATCTGATGGTACGCACCGGACCGATTGCGGAAGCAAACGACCTGTTGCCCGCTATTTTCGGGGACAACACGCTGGTGGGCGGCAATCTGGCCGGCGGAGGCGCTGCCGCCTGGACGGACCTGCAACTGGACGCAGATGGGTGCTCGCGCATTCTCGTCGCCAACGAAACCTTGAAACCCGGGCGCGCGGGACGGTTGGTCCACCGGCTGCTGGAGATCGAGACCTACCGCATGATGGCCCTGATGGCGTTTCCCCTGGCCCGCGCCATTGCACCGGAAATCTCAGAGATGGAGCAGGAGCTTGCAACCATCGCAGGCGAAACCACCCACATCTCCGGCCTGGAAGACGAACAACACCAACTTCATCAACTGACCACGCTGGCCGCCCGCATTGAAAAAATGACAGCCCGGACAGATTTTCGCTTTTCTGCATCGCGGGCTTACTACGCTCTTGTTGAGCAGCGCATTACCGAACTGGATGAGACAAAGCTCTTTGGCATTCAACAATTGGCGACCTTCATGGAACGACGGCTGGGCCCTGCCATGCGCACCTCCGCCGCCGTCGCCGGACGCCTTGATACACTCTCCCAGCACATCGCGCGGGCCTCCGGCCTGTTGCGGACCCGTGTCGAGATTGCTGTACAGGAACAAAACCAGGCCCTTCTGACCTCCATGGAAAGCCGGGTGCGGATGCAGCTCCGGCTGCAGGAAACCGTGGAAGGCCTGTCTGCCGTCGCCATTTCCTACTATCTGCTGGGCATCGTGAATTACATGCTCAAGGCCGCCGCCAAAATGGGCAGTCCTCTCGACCCCACGCTGGCCACCGGAATTATTGCTCCGTTTGTCATTGGGAGCATTTATTGGGGCGTCCGCAAGGTGCGAAAGCGCCTGACACAGGCCCGATAACCCCCAAAATAAGCCCTTTTTGCTAAATAGTCGCCCAAGCTTGCGGGCAGCCATGAATTGCCTATAGTGCGCGAAAATCACCACCTTTAAGGCTGGATCACCATGAGCGATATTAAGAAAGTTGTACTCGCCTACTCGGGCGGCCTCGACACTTCAGTCATTCTGAAATGGCTGCAGGAAACTTATGCGTGCGAAGTGGTGACCTTTACCGCCGACCTGGGCCAGGGCGAAGAACTGAAGCCTGTCCGCGAGAAGGCCGAGATGGCTGGCGTCAAAGAAATCTACATAGAAGATCTGCGCGAAGAATTCGTCGCCAACTACGTGTTTCCCATGTTCCGGGCCAATGCAGTCTATGAAGGCATCTATCTGCTGGGCACTTCTATCGCCAGACCCCTTATTGCCAAGCGTCAGATCGAGATTGCCGCGGAAACAGGTGCGGATGCTGTCAGCCATGGCTCAACCGGCAAGGGCAATGATCAGATCAGGTTCGAACTGGGTTATTACGCCCTCAATTCCGACATCAAAGTAATCGCCCCCTGGCGCGAGTGGGATCTCACTTCACGGACCAAGCTCATTGAATTTGCTGAAAAACATCAGATCCCCATCGCCAAAGACAAGCGCGGCGAAGCTCCTTTCTCGGTGGACGCAAACCTTCTTCATATTTCCGCAGAAGGCAAGGTGCTGGAAGATCCAGCCATCGAAGCACCGGAATATGTTTACCAGCGCTCTGTGTCACCGGAAGAAGCCCCCGACACGCCTACAAATGTTGAGGTCGGCTTTGAAAAGGGCGACGCCGTGTCCATCGACGGCGTGGCCATGAGCCCTGCCACGCTTCTCACCAAACTGAATGAACTGGGTGGCGCCAATGGCATCGGCCGCCTCGACCTTGTGGAAAATCGGTTCGTCGGCATGAAGTCCCGGGGCGTGTACGAAACACCCGGCGGCACCATCCTGCTTGCTGCTCACCGGGGCATCGAAACACTGACACTCGACCGAGGCGCCGCTCACCTGAAAGATGAGCTGATGCCGCGTTATGCCGAGATCATTTACAACGGTTTCTGGTGGAGCCCTGAGCGCGAAATGCTTCAGGCTCTCATCGACACAAGCCAAGAGTGCGTCACAGGCTCTGTTACCCTTAAACTCTACAAAGGGTCAGCTACTGTGATCGCGCGCTCCTCCCCCTTCTCGCTCTACTCCGAAGCACACGTAACCTTCGAAGATGACGCGGGTGCCTACGATCAGAAGGATGCTGCTGGCTTTATCAAGCTCAACGCCCTTCGCCTGCGTCTCCTCCAAGCCCGCAACAATCGGAACAAGTAATGCGTATCGATCAAATCCCCATTGGCGTCAATCCTCCCTATGACCTCAACGTCATCATCGAAGTGCCCCAAGGGGGAGAACCGGTAAAGTATGAGCTCGACAAAGCCTCCGGCACGCTCTTCGTTGATCGCTTCATGCACACTTCCATGATGTACCCCTGCAATTACGGGTTCATCCCCCACACCCTGTCAGATGACGGGGACCCTGTGGATGTATTGGTGGTAAGCCGCATTCCCGTAGTGCCGGGCGCCGTGTTGCGCTCGCGCCCCATCGGGGTTTTGCTCATGGAAGATGAGGCGGGCATGGACGAGAAAATTCTCGCCGTCCCTGTGGATGCACTTAATCCCTACTACAAAGATATTTCCTCCTACCGCGACATGCCAAAAATCCTGCTTGATCGCATCGCCCACTTCTTTGATCACTACAAAGATCTGGAAGAAGGAAAATGGGTAAAAATTGATCGCTGGGGATCTGCCGAAGAAGCTGTGGACCTGATCCGCAAAGGCATCGAGGCGGCCAAACAACAAGACTCCTAAGCGCTCACCTTTAAGCGGCCACCCTCATGAGGGTGGCCGTAACTTTCCTTTCTCCCGACGCATAAATGGCAAACGCAATATTTGCCCCAAGCTCATGTTGCTGGCGTCCGGATAAGACACAATCCCATAATGTACCGACGCCGCTCCCTGAGGAGACGTATAGGTCCGAAAAGCCCGGTCGAACACAGGCAACAGATTGCCGTAATTGGTATCGGTCTCCGTCTGATCTGACGAATGATGCAGCTTGTGAAAGTTGGGAGTAACCCAAAGCAGCGCAAGCAAACGATCCACCCACGACACGACACGAAAGTTCCCGTGTTCAAAAAGCGCGTTCAGCGCTGACAAAGCGCGGTATGCGGCGACAGCTTCGGGTGTCGCACCCAATCCCATCGCAAATATCGCAATCACAACAAAACGCCATGCGCCTTCACCCGGGTGTTGGCGAAAGCTCGTTGTCACATCCACCAGACTGTCCGTGTGATGCACCAGGTGCAGGCGCCAAAGGTAGGGCACTTTGTGGAGCATCAAATGTGCCAACCAGGTCGCAAAATCCAGAACGACAATGACGAGAAGAATATCAAGCCATTCATTATCGAGTGAAATCAAGCTCCAGCCCTGGGTGCGCCCGTAGGCAAGCATTGTCACCAAGAGAATACTGAGGAAAAAGTTCAAGCCCAGCGTGAGCATCATCAGCGCAAGATTGATCCGCACACGACGCCCCCCAGCTCCCCGTTTGTGAAGTGGGATAACAAGCTCGGCGAGCGCGATAAACGCCATCACTAGAAAAACAGGAAGAAGACCGGAAAGAAAGACAGGCAGAGAAGACAGCAACGACATGACAAACCTCGTTCGACAAGTCTCCGGAGAGACAAGTTCGAACGGTGCTTGGGCCGATTTGGCCAGACGTCCCGGGAGACCGCTTTACCCCGGCGAGGGGAAGCTAGAACATGTGGGGCTTATCTACAGAGCCAATTTCTCGACAAAGAAAGAACCATTTCAGAGCGGGTCAGCAGAAAGCGCCAGCACACGGCTGATTTCCGTGAGGGAGAGACCACTTTCCGCACGCCACTCGCTGAACGCTTCTTGCACAGCGACCAACGCTTTCTTGGATGTCGGCGCTTTATCTACAATTCCCGCATTCACCAGAGCTGCAACCACCGAGGACGACAAGATCCAAGCGTCCACGCCAGAAAATCGTAGAAAGTACTGCGCCGAGGCACCCGAAAGACGACTGCCTCGTTTTTTCAACATGTCTAACAGGCCCATAAAGTCGTCCGGCTTGGATCCCGCAAAGAAAGCCCCCGCACTGCCGTGCTCCCGTGCCAACTCGGTGATCAGCCGCGCATTCTCAACAGTCGCCTTGATCTTCGCTCCATTGCGTACAATCCGTGTGTCTGAAACCAGCCGGCCAAGATCATCGTCTGAGTAGAAGGCAACTTTGTGCGGATCAAACTGGTCAAAGGCTTCTTCAAAACCGGACCACTTGGCTTCAATGATTTTCCAAACAAAGCCAGCCTGGAAAACCGATTTGGTCATCGCCGCCAGCCACCGGTCGTCAGGAATTTTCTTGAGCGCCGCTTTAGACTTGGGCTTCATCATTTGCGCCGCGATGGCCGCTTCACCCCCGTGCCGTTTGCACGCGCGTTTGTAAATTTTATCGAACCCTTCCATTGGGAAATTCTCACTCTGTTGGAAGCATGATCTTGTCTATGTCCAGACCCATATACGCCTACGGGATCTGCCAGCCCGGTTCCTCACCCATCACATGGCTTGCAATTTCTTGCACCAAGACTCCTGCCTTGGATGAATTGGTCAGGACGACAACACCTGTTTGGCGACGCAAATTCACCACCATAATCGATTGAAAACCCGGATTTGAACCCCATTGCCAACCCGTCCGGCCTGTGACCCCATCGCGCACACCCAGCCCCAGCCCCCAGCCGATACCCTCTTCAATCGGAATACTTTGGGCCAACATTTTGTCCCGCATTTCAGTGCCAACAACATCACCCTTAAGAAGCCCTTCAACAAACAACCCCATATCATGCGAACTTGCGCGAAGGGAATAGGCAGGGTTGACCGTATCACCTGCCATTGCAGGCACTGGTACGTTGCGACCGACGAAGAAAAGGCTCGCAATAAAAACAAGCCCAATCGCAACCGACATCATCACCGGATCTGTCCGTCGCTGACCTCGCGCCAAAGTCCCATCAGAGGGGCCCAGAAGACCCAGAAAAGCAAAAACCAGTAGGAGGACAAGCGTGCCGATGAAAAGAGCCGCACCGAACGCAACAACATAAGCCACGATAAAAAGCAACGCCCAAGCGCCCAAGGTCATCCCGATAAGCCCGAGCGTTCCGGCAAGAGAAAGGACCACCGCCGGTGCAATCTCAATCAGGTTGAGCTTCAACCGATTGAGGCCGAACCGCACAATAAGCGCCGTAGCGCCCGCCAGAAAAAGAAAGAAAAGTGCGAGAGGAAGCAGAAAAGCAAGCAGGAGATGAAAGAGAGGCGCAAATCCCCGTGCGACCGTTGCAACCAGTGGGTCAGCAAGACCATACGCCGACGATGCCATACCAAGAGGTCCCAGCACACGGGTCTGCATGAACCTGTCAAAAGGCATATCAGTGACATGCGCCAGAACCTGTCCCAGATACATGTAGCCAACACCAGAATATGAGAACCGCTCGCCAGGCGGCGCCCAGCTTTCGTCGCTGCAACACCACACAACATTGGAAAGCCCCGACGTGTGCGTCAAAACCTGGCGAAGCGTAATCAGTTCATGGTCATCTTTGTTTCCGAGCCACGGAACATCAAGTTTGGAGCCCAGAGGCGCATCAAGGGAAAGCTGCCCCTCTTCAACAAGAGCCAACGCCCCCAGGGCGACAACAGGCTTGCTAAGGGACGCAGCCTCAAAAATCGTATTCGCTGTAACGCGGGAGGTCCCAGAGAAATCACTGGTGCCATACCCCTGCTCAAAAATAATCTRACCCTCCACCACCACTGCAATGGAAAGTCCCGGCACATCCTCTTCGGCCATCCGACGAGGAAGATATTGTGAAAGCGCACGCGCCATATCCTCTCGCGGCCACTCAACCATCCCCCCTTCCCGATCCACAGCCCATGCAGAACATGGATTAAACGCAAGCATAAGGGCAGCAAGACAGACGGGAAGAAAACCGCGACACTGCTTCACAATTATCTCCCTCACCATAATTTCCTCAATCAATCGGCATGCGCGGTAGCTGAAAATTCAGCCTGAGCGCATCAATTTTTTTGATGATCGCATCATCAAGCGGCCCCTCGTTCACACCATCAACGAGGGCTCTGAGTTCGCTGCGGTTCTTCACCCCAAGGATCACTGTATCAACACCCGACATGGCCAGCGCATACCGATGTGCCAACACGGCAGGTTCCTGCCCAAGCTCCGACGCTAGCGTCCGAAACGGCGCGGCTTTTTCAAAGTCAGCTTGTTCTGCCGGATCAGCCTTCCGGTCGAGTGCACCGGTAAGCGCGCCCGCTTGCACTGCGCGAATGCCCAGTACACCCACACCATTATTAACCGCCGTGCGAATAATATTGCGGGGCTCTGGCGGCTCATCAAAACGCTTCATATTGCCAGCGCTATCCATAAGATTTGCAACGACCTGGGCGACCGCCGGTTTAGTGTCTTCGCGGAAGGCATCCATGATGGTTTTAGGAAGACCTGTGCCGGTGATGCCCCAATCGGCAATCAACCCTTTTTTCTTCAGCTTCTCAAACGCGGGAACAACATGCTCCTGATAGAGAGACCAACTGGTGGCAAAGCGATGCTGCATCGCACCATCTTGCGGGTACGTGTAATCGTCGGGACAGATGTTGGAGTGCAGGAAAAACAAATCGACCCGCTCAATTTTCAAGGTCTTAAGAGAGCGCAGGAGTGATTTCTCCAGTCGCGCATAAACTTCGTCCGCTGGGGGAGACCCCAGAAAACATTTGGTGGTAAACTTGGCATCAACCGGGGGTGATCCCTCAAACGCCGCGCCAAAGACCATCTCAGCTTCGCCACGCCCATACATCGGCGCCGCATCAAAAAGTGTAATGCCCGCATCAACCGCATCGCGAACCGTGGCCACGGCCTCCTCGCGCGACGTGTCGCCCCAAATCTGCGCCAGCCCGCCACCGCCAAGCGTCAACACGCTAACCGGCCAGAGACCTCCAAGCATCCGCGTTTCCATGTCAGCGCTCCCTATAGATCATCGGGCACTGCGAGCCCATTTTGCATACACGCAGCAACAACCGTGTTGCGGATCAGACACGCAACGGTCATCAGGCCAACACCACCGGGCACCGGTGTGATCGCTGACGCTCTGGAAAGCGCGCCCTCATAATCTACATCACCCACAAGCCGCATTTTGCCCTCGCCTCTTTCAGGCGCGGGCACTCGGTTGATACCCACATCGATGACGACAGCCCCCGGCTTAATCCAACTGCCTTCAATCATTTTCGGACGACCAACGGCGGCGATCAGAATATCCGCTTGGCCCACGATCTCAGGCAGATTAGTTGTACGCGAGTGCGCGATCGTGACCGTGCAGTTTTCGTTGAGAAGAAGCTGTGCCACCGGCTTGCCGACCAGATTGGAACGCCCAACCACAACCGCATGTTTCCCCGACAGTCCACCTTCAACAGCCGCCCGCACCATAATGAGGCAGCCAAGCGGCGTACATGAAACAAGTCCCGGCAAGCCTGACGAAAGCCGCCCGGCATTGAGAGGATGCAACCCATCGACATCTTTGGATGGGTCAATTGTATCGATCACGCGTTGTTGTGAAATTTGGTCCGGCACCGGAAATTGCACAAGAACACCGTGCACCGCATCATCCGCATTCAGCTCGCGTACTTTCGCAAGCACCTCTTCCTCGCTCGCCGTGTCAGGCATCCTAAATTCTAGCGAATTCATACCCGCCTCGCGGGTGGCAATACCTTTGTTGCGGACATAAACTTCGCTGGCAGGGTCAGCCCCCACCAACACCACCGCAAGACCTGGCGTGATCCCATGGTCGCTCTTCAGCCGCGCCACGTGGGTCTTCACAATCTCTCTCAGTTGAGAGGAATACAACTTTCCTTCAATTCGCTTCGCGTCTGCCATCTCGCTTCTCACACCTCATCCACTCGTAGGAGTTACAACCGCTCAAACCAACCTGCCAGCAATGTCAGCCTCTCCTGTGGGTCACCCGCAAGAAGAAGGGTTTTTGTTCTGTCTTTTTCACCCGCAACCACCGTAAGGCTCGATCGCGGCACACCCCAGTTTTTTGCAAGCAGTTTCACGACAGCAGCATTCGCTTTGCCCTTGTCTGGAACCGCATGCACCCGCAGCTTAAGCGCCGGGTTCCCGTCGCCCAACTGAACAATTCCCTCAATACGGTCGGCAGATGCGTTGGGCACAACCCGCAGGCGAACCAGCGCCCCCTCGCGACCCAGCCGAATAGGAGGAGGGCTCAGTAGCCGCCCCGCACCACACCAAAGAGTTCAAAAACCAAATTCTGAAGGAAGATAAGTCCCAGGATCAGCACGATGGGGGAGAGATCAATCCCGCCAAGATTGGGCATAACCCGCCGAATTGGGCCCATCACCGGCTCGGTCACCTTGTACAGGACGTCGGCCACCCCATAGACAAAGCGATTTTGCGTATTCACCACATTGAAGGCAATGAGCCAGCTCAAAATTGCATTTGCGATGACGACCCATATGTATAGATCAATCACTTGAGAAAGCAGGATAAGAAAAGACTGCATGTGCTCCGCCGCTGGTTGTTTTTGGCATCTATCAAGTGGTGCTTTTTAACACGATTTCATCCCCTCGCGCACCCTCTTGGGAAACTATCGAAATCTGGTATCCGGCCTTGTTTCAAGAACCTCATTATTCCACGATGAGGGGCGATAAGACAGGGGCCGTAGCTCAGTTGGGAGAGCGCGTCGTTCGCAATGACGAGGTCAGCGGTTCGATCCCGCTCGGCTCCACCACCTCAAATACGACATCCACCTTCCTAAATGCCGAAACGGTGATCATCTCCGGTCTCTTTTTTGGCGATGACGCTAGATGTCTTCCTCTATTCGGGCAATGATACCAAGCTCATGGGGGAAGCACGCAATGTCTGGGTACGCTGCCAGGTATGTGAAAACCGTTGATGCGCTCAATTATAGAATTGGCCGCTTGGCCATGTATCTGATCTTCGTGATGATCGGCGTCCTGATGTGGTCCTCCATCTCCAAGACCTTCTTCCTGCCCTCTCTGTGGACCTTTGAGATGGCCCAGTTTGTCATGGTGGCTTACTACATATTGGGGGGCCCCTACTCCATCCAACTTGGTTCGAATGTTCGGATGGATCTGTTTTACGGATCATGGTCACCACGCACCAAAGCCTGGGTCGATGCTTTCACCATTTTCTTCCTGCTGTTTTATCTCTGCGTACTTCTTTACGGCGGCATCGAAAGCACCACCTACGCCATCAAGTATGGCGAGCGAAGTTATTCGTCCTGGCGACCTCTTATGTGGCCGATTAAAACCATCATGTGCATCGGTATTTTCATGATGATCCTGCAAGCCATCTCTGAATTCCTGAAAGACATAGCGCGCATTCGAGGGCAGGAAATCTGATGTCATACGAGCTCATCGCTATTGTGATGTTTTCTTCGATGATGCTCATGCTTATGACGGGCCAACGGGTCTTTGGCGCCATCGGTGTTGTGGGCGCCATCGCTGCTATTTTTCTGTGGGGCACCGGTGGTGGTGACATCAGTTTTACAGCCGCCATCAAACTGATGAAATGGTACCCGCTGCTCACTCTGCCCATGTTTATCTTCATGGGTTATGTGCTTTCTGAATCCAAAATCGCCGACGACCTCTATCAGATGTTTCATGTCTGGATGGGACGTATAAATGGCGGACTGGCCATCGGCACCATCGGTCTGATGGTCTTGATCTCCGCTATGAACGGACTGTCCGTGGCCGGCATGGCAATTGGCGCAACGATTGCACTCCCTGAGCTTTTGCGGCGCGGCTACGACAAGCAGATGGTTACCGGCGTTGTGCAGGCAGGGTCGTCTCTCGGCATATTGGTGCCGCCATCGGTGGTGCTTGTTCTCTATGCAATGATTGCGCGCCAGCCTGTCGGTCAACTCTGGCTCGCGGGCCTTCTTCCCGGGCTTATGATGGCCGCGCTGTTCATCATCTACATCGCCATTCGCTGCCGCATCAATCCAGAACTCGGCCCCGCTCTGTCGAAAGAAGAACTCGATGTGCCCATGGCCGAAAAACTTCGGCTGTTGCGAGCGGGCCTGCTTCCTCTCTTTATATTTGCGGCCATGATGGTCCCCTTCGTCAACGGCTGGACGAGCCTTGTTGAAAGCTCCGCAATTGGCGCCATGGCTGCTTTTCTTGCCACCGTCCTCAAGGGCCGGATGACCAAGCTTGTCTTTGAAAATTCGGTACGACAGACCCTAGCCATTACCTGCATGTTCATGTGGATCATTCTGGCAGCCATGGGGTTCGGCGCTGTCTTTGATGGCCTCGGAGCTGTCAAGGCCATAGATAATCTGTTCACAGATCAACTCCATCTTGATCCTTGGATGATCCTGGTCCTGATGCAGCTCTCATTTCTTTTGATGGGCACTTTTCTTGATGACACAGCAATGCTGGTCATCGTCGCACCCCTCTACATACCGCTCGTTGCCCTACTGGGCTTTGATCTCGTCTGGTACGGCGTGCTCTACACAATAACAACGCAGATCGCCTACATGACGCCGCCCTTTGGGTACAATCTATTTCTTATGCGGGCCATGGCACCGCCAGAGATAGAGCTGAGAGATATCTATCGCTCTATCATTCCCTTCGTTGGCATCATGGTGATCGCTCTCACATTGGTCATGGTGCTTCCTGACATAGCGCTGTGGCTACCCAATTACGTGTACGGCAAATGAAAACAAAACAGGGAGGATGAAGACAAGGGCCCTCGGGGCTCACACGGTGAAGTGCTTATCACAACAACAACGGAGTTGAAGATGACCACAAGACGCAAATTTCTCACCACCGCGGGTGTCGCGGGTGCAGCAACTCTTGCCGCTCCTGCCGTTCACGCAAACACGAAAATAAAATGGCGGTTGCAAACCTATGCTGGTCCTGCGCTCGCCGCCCATGTCATCAAACCGGCAATCGATCAGTTCAATGCCGTCGCGCGTGATGAAATGGAAATCGAACTCTATTACGCCGACCAACTGGTTCCCACCGGAGAGCTTTTCCGTGCGATGCAGAAGGGAACAATTGATGCGGTTCAGTCGGACGATGACTCCATGGCTTCTCCAACCGAAGTCACGGTGTTTGGCGGATACTTTCCCTTCGCCAGTCGCTACTCACTCGACGTGCCTGTGTTGTTTAATCAATTCGGGCTCGGAGAAATATGGGATGAAGAGTACGCCAAGGTTGGCGTGAAGTGGCTCTCTGCAGGCGCGTGGGATCCGTGCCATTTTGCCACCAAGGAGCCCATTCACTCCCTAGCTGATCTTCAAGGCAAACGGGTCTTTACCTTCCCGACTGCAGGCCGCTTCCTCGAACAGTTCGGCGTTGTGCCGGTAACACTGCCCTGGGAAGATATTGAGGTGGCCGTGCAAACAGGTGAACTAGACGGTGTCGCCTGGTCGGGCATCACAGAGGACTACACCGTCGGGTGGGCGGATGTGACCGACTACTTCCTGACCAACAACATCTCCGGCGCTTGGGCCGGGTCGTTTTTCGCGAACATGGACAGGTACAACGAACTGCCTGAGCATCTCAAAGTGCTCCTCAAACTGACCATGGACAGCTCGCACTATTACCGCCAATGGTGGTATTGGGGCGGGGAAGCCGATTTGCGGGTGAACGGAAGCAAGATGAAGCTCACCACCATTCCCGATGAGGAATGGGCGACGGTTGAAGCCGCGGCTCAGGTTTTTTGGGATGAAATCGCTGCAGAATCCGAAGTCAAAGCCAAGGTTGTGCAGATCCTAAAGACCTACAACGCATCGATGGAAAAAGCCGGGCGGCCTTACCGTTACGGCTAACTGGCTCAGAAAATCCATTGGGGCCCGGGGTGGCAAAGCCAAACCTGGGCCTCAAAACAGCTCAAACCTCCCATTCAGGCCTATCGTCCGATGAAAATTGGAATGCCGGAATCTAAAAATAGACTTCGGTCTATTTTTTTGCTCATACTGCCCCAACAACATTCTGGAGGAGTTGGACATGCACGATCTCATCATTAGGGGCGGAACCCTGGTCGACGGCACAGGGGCTGCACCACGGGCCGCAGACGTCGCCATCGACAATGGCATCATCACGCAGGTAGGCGAGGTCACTGGGACAGCCCACCGCGAAATAGACGCAACCGGACTGCTGGTCACACCAGGCTGGGTGGATATTCACACCCATTATGACGGACAGGTCACCTGGGACCCGCTTGTCTCTCCTTCCTGCTGGCACGGCGTGACCACCGTCGTGATGGGTAATTGCGGCGTTGGCTTTGCCCCCGCACGCCCAGACCGTCACGACTGGCTGATCGAACTGATGGAAGGCGTCGAAGATATTCCAGGTGCAGCCCTCGCCGAAGGCATCAAGTGGAACTGGGAAACCTTCCCGGAATATATGGACAGTATCGAAAAACAACCGCACACCCTCGACATCGCAACACAGGTGCCTCACGGCTCCGTCCGCGCTTATGTGATGGGCGACCGCGGTGCAAAGAACGAAGCCGCCAATGCGGACGACATCGCCGCAATGGCCAAAATCGTCCGGGAAGGTGTTGAAGCTGGCGCACTTGGTTTTTCAACCTCGCGGACCATGTTGCACCTTGCCAAAAACGGAGAACCAGTCCCCGGCACGTTTGCCAACAAGGACGAACTTCTGGGCATTGGTCGTGCGCTGGGTGAAGCCGGCCATGGGGTTTTTGAAATGGCCTCAGACATGACGCCCGCCGAAGACGAGTTCAACTGGATGAAGGAATTGTCCGCAGAAACAGGACTTCCCGTCACCTATGCTCTCCTTCAGTCCCCAGTGGATGCAGACAAGTGGCGCGACATGCTGGCGCTTACCGAAGCAGCCCGCAAAGAAGGGGCAAATGTCACCGCGCAGATCGCCTGTCGCCCGACGGGCATGGTGCTGGGATGGCAGAGCACAGTGCATCCTTTTATCGCGCACCCTGCGTACCACGAGGTCGGTGAACTACCATTCGTGCAGCGTCTTGAGAAGCTGCGGGATCCGGAAATCCGCGCCCGCATTCTGGCGGACACGCCCATTGAGATCGGCCCTCTTGGAGCCATATTGACGCAAGGCTATGACCGCATGTTCCGTCTGGAGCACGAGGACGGCCTGGACTATGAACCTCGCGCCGAAGACAGCGTCGCAGCTCTTGCCGAAAACACCGGACAGTCCCCCGCCGAGATTGTTTATGACATGCTCATGGAAAATGATGGTCGCGGCTATGTCTATCTCCCGCTCCTCAACTATGCTCAGTTCAACTTCGACCATATTCTGGAAATGATGCAACACCCCGCAACGGTGTTGAGCCTGTCGGATGGCGGGGCCCATTGCGGCGTGATCTGTGACGCAAGTTTCCCGACCTACATGTTGACCCACTGGGTGCGCGACCGGACACGTGGAGAAACCCTTCCCCTCGAAGAAGCCGTTCGCATGCAAACCAGCAGAACAGCCCAGCTCTACGGCCTCCATGACCGGGGGATCATCGCGCCGGGCATGAAGGCCGACGTGAACGTCATCGACTTTGACAAGCTCCGTATTCTGGCCCCTGAAATGGTCTTCGACTTACCTGCCGACGGCAGGCGCATGATCCAGAAGGCCGAGGGCTACCGGGCGACGATCGTCAGTGGAATTGTCACCTTCGAAGATGGAGAGGCAACGGGAGAGATGCCGGGGCAACTCATCCGTGGTCCACAACGCGAGCCCACCGCCCAGGCTGCCGAATAGCCCAGCCATCAAAGCCCCATCTGGTAGGCGACCCGCCAGATGGGGCACTTTTTTGCCAACACCAGCCCCAAATTTCCGGGCACTCACGGGCAATTCATCTGCGTCCGCTGGCGCAAGCAGGTGCCAGTCCCTATCTTCAGATCAACAAAACTGAAAACCAGATAGGGAAGCAAAGCTCATGATCGACGTCTATTTTTGGCCGACCCCGAACGGCCGCAAGATCACCATCATGCTGGAAGAGTGCGGTCTGCCATACAAAATCGTGCCGGTGGACATTGGCGCGGGCGATCAGTTCAAGCCTGAGTTTTTGCGCATCTGCCCCAATAATCGCATGCCAGCCATTGTGGACCATGACCCTTTGGGGGGTGGCGAACCACTTTCCATCTTTGAATCCGGCGCCATCATGGAATATCTGGCGGAGAAGTCAGGCAAGTTCCTGCCAAAAGACCCCGCAGGCAAATATGCCGTACTGCAATGGCTGCACTGGCAGATGGCCAACCTTGGTCCAATGATGGGCAACGCGAACCATTTCAAAAACTACGCAAAGAACATTGTTGATGATCCCGCACAACTTGAGTACGGACAGCGCCGCTTCATCGGCGAGGTCGATCGCCTGGTCGGTGTCATGGACACACAGCTCTCAATTCATCCCTACCTTGCTGGCAAGGAATATTCCATCGCCGACATGATCACCTGGCCATGGGCGATGTTTGCCGGACGCCTAGCCGCCACGAAGGGCGAAAATTGGGATGCCTACCCCAATGTGAAACGCTGGGTCGACGAAGTGGGCGCCCGCGATGCCGTAAAACGCGGCCAAGCAGCCGGTGGAGACCTCGGCAACAGAGAATTGACCCCAGAGGAAGAAGAAGCACGTCGCAAGCTGCTCTTCAACCAGACCAACGAGACGGTGCGCAAGGCCCGCGAAGCCGCTTTAAAGGGCTGAAAGTTTGCGCCCGCGAGGTCGCAAGCCTCTCAAGGGTCATGCTTCTTTGCTGCATATTAACGCCCGCCTGTAACACTACTTAAGGTCTAGCGTTTATTTCGCAACTCGCTGGTCAATCTTATGGGTGGAGGAACAGCACCAATGACTGCTGTCAAAAAGGCAAAAAGCCCAGCGGCATCCCGTGGGCTTTTGCCAACAGATGCCACGGGGAAATTCGCAGGGCAGATGCAAATCCTGGGGCTAGAGAGCCTCAGACGGCGAATAGGACAAAGCTGGGAAAAACACCACAAGACGATCCACCTAGCGATCGACAACATCATCTCCACACATCTGGGACCTCAAGATCTGGCAACCATAGTGGGGGAGGATCATTACATCCTCATTTTTGCCCACGCCGATGAAAAAGAAGCCAAGCAGATCAGTTTCAAAATCGCGCAAGCCGTCTGTGCGGCACTGGTTGGTGAAGAAAATTCGCAGCTCATCAAAGTTCGAACGCAAGTCGGTACGGTTCAAAAGACGGACATTGGTGACATCGTTTTCGCCCCCCTTGCGGAACCGGAGGAGATTTCCGCGCCGCCTTCCGCAGAGGCAGAGCCAGTATCTATCGATGGACCAGCATTTAAAGTGGCAGTCAAAAAGGTCGTCAACTCACGAAAAAATGCCCAGAAGTCATATGAGATAGGCTTTTATCCGATATGGAACATGCGGCACGAAGTCCTTGTCGGATACGCTATGTTGCCTCTCCGTCGCAATGGTTTGGGACAAACCATCCGCGAACATGCCGTGCTGAACGAGGGTGCCTCCGACACAGATCACCAGCGGTTGGATGTTAATTTGCTGGAATCCAAAATTGAGATGGCAGCAGAGCTATATCAGAATTCCTTCACCTCACTCCTTCTGACCCAGATTCATTATCGCACACTCTCCTCTGCAGCCGGACGCGAAGAGGTTATGAATACCGTGCGGGAAATCCCAACATTCTTGCAAAAAACCCTCATGGTCGAAATCGTTGGCATCCCAGACAACACACCACCTTCCATCGTGACGCAACGAGCCGGCAGCTTGAGTTCATTTTTCCGAGCCCTAACAATTCGCATACCCAGGCTCGATTATCCCGTGGAGGATTGCGTCGCGATGAAAGCCTCCGCAGTCGCATTTTCTCTCTCGCCCAAAATGAAAAATGCTGATTTACTCAATGGCGCGAGGGAAATGATACAGAAGGCCCGGGCCGAAAAACTGATGACCACCTTCGAAGGTGTCAGCAATTTTGATTTAGTAGAACCTCTCAAGGAAGCAGGGGCCGTATTTATTTCCGGAGATATCCTTGGCGGACCATATGACATCCCCGGAAATATGAAGCCGCTTACTTTAAGGCAAATCCGACAAGGCGAAACCTCCCCTACCTAAGACGGTTCATGCCGCTGCGCCCCCGACGAACGATGCCCATCAAAACATTCAGACCAACGAGACGCTGTGCGAGGTCCGCGAGGCCGCTTTGAAGGGCTGGCATCAGATATTTTGTACTAAAAATACACCACTCTTGTAATGCGGGCGCTGCGGAAAAATCCCGCAGCATTTTTTTTTCGTCATAGAAATGTCATGTCGTCCTTGGGCTGCCCTTGCTCCAGAAATACGTTTCTACGTTTGCTTGCATGCGGCTGCACGCCACACGCAACATATCCATTTTTGWAAAGGGACTTACGTCAACAAAAACCTCTTATTTCACGAGGGATATGGAAAGGTCTGATCGAATGAAGATAGATGATCCCTGTAAGGATCAAAAAAAAATCCAACAGTAAAACATGTGCCCCACACCCTGTGGTTGCGTGCATAGCAATCAACCTATAGTTGAAACTCATGTTTTGAGATAGATCGGGAAGTTTACTTAACCAAATTTTATTGATCCGCATACACCCTACGACATGGGTGGCCCTGCAAAATCGACAAAGGCAGGTGCGATATACTAAGCAGGGATCGGGTGGAATGACCACTATCAATAGAGAAGAAGTCGAAATTGACACGGACAATGCTGCTTCTCAAGAACAGCCTGGGTCCGAACGAACGCGCCCTGTCTCCGACAAATTTCCTGGCCAGATGCAAATTCTGGAATTTTCGAACCTGAGAGATCAGCTTGGCAAACGGTGGGACGGAGAAAAAGAGAACCTCCATGCAACTGTCGAAAAAATTCTCGCTTCTGAACTTGGCCCCTGGGATTTTTCRACTCTCATCGGGCAAGAAAACTACCTGATCGTCTTTGACGAAGATGATGCGAGAGCCGCACAACAGACAAGCACCCACATCAACGACAGGATCAAGGCCGTCCTCAAAGAAGAGGCCAGATCTACTCTACTGGATGTCCGCCCAAAAGATGGAAAGCTCTACAAAAAAATTCTGAGCGAGGCGCTATCTGAACCAACGGCAGGCGGCGATTTGCCCAAGCTGGACGGCCATAAAAAGACTAGCCCGGCCTGGAAAGAGATGTCCAAGCCTGAGAAAGAAGAGATTACAGAATCTGAAAAACTGGACATCGCTCTGGATCAAATCCGCGCATCCGATGCTAAACAGCGCGCGCAGTATGAAATTGGGTATAGCCCGATCTGGAATGTGCGCCAGGAAGTTCTTATCGGCTACGGTGTCACACCCTACAGCAAGAGCGGTCGCGGCCCACTCTTAATAGGACATGAGGTCTTGAGGTCAGGGGGGACCCCCGCCGAACTTCTAAAGCTTGACGCCCGTATGTTGCAAAACCAGATTGAAGTTACTGCCCAGCTTTACCAGAACAATTTCACTTCTCTGCTTCTCTCCCATATCCACTTTGATACGCTCTCGTCAGCTATCGGTCGCAAGGAAATATCGGCTATCACTCAAAAGATACCCGATCCCTTAAAGCAAGTTTTGATGGTGGAGATTATTGGGATTCCCGATCACACCCCGCCTGCAACACTGGCACAGCGTATTGCTGGGTTAAGTAGCATTTTTCGGTCTTTAACAATCAGAGTTCCCAATCTCTCCTTCCCCGCATCAGACTGCGCGGCAATGGGGGCAACATCGATTGCTTATGAGATATCATCCAGACTGAACCCGGCAACACTTCTTTCCGACGCCAGAAAATTCATCGCCTCTGCCAAGGCAGCAAGGCTTCTGACAACCTTTGAAGGGGTTCCGAACATCATCATCGCTGAGTCGCTGAAAGATGCAGGAGCGGTGTTCATAACAGGCAACGTTCTGGGCGATATGTTGGACGCACCAGAGAACATGAAACCGCTCACACTCAAGGAATTGCGCGCCCAGGCACAAGCCCTGTTCTAATTTCCAACCCAGCGAACACGCCAGATCGTACCGCCTTCATCGTCGGAGATCAGCAAACTGCCGTCAGCAGCAACAACCAGCCCCGCCGGACGCCCCCAAACTCTTGCTGGTGTTTCTCCTTCAGTCCAGAACCCCACCACAAAACTCTCATAGGTCCCCACCGGGCGACCATCAACAAATGGAACCCGTACAATTTTGTATCCAGTGGGTGCCGCGGCGTTCCAGGAACCGTGCAGCGCAACGAAAGCATCGCCAGTGTAGCTTTTGGGGAATTGCGCTCCGTCGTAAAACACCAAATCAAGCACGCCAGAATGAGCGGCAAACAAAACATCAGGAGCCTGCGTGCTCTCAACAAGGTCCGGCCGGATATCGCCAAATTCCGGGTCGCTATTTGACCCCAAGTAGGCATAAGGCCAGCCATAGAATGCGCCCTCGGTCACCTCGGTCAAATAGTCCGGGACAAGCCCCTCTCCCATACCGTCGCGTTCGTTCACAACAGCAAAGAGCCTCTCGCTACCCGGGTAGAATGCCAGGCCCACCGGGTTGCGCAGGCCCGAAGCGACAAGGTGTTGCTCCCCACTCGCCAGATCAAACCGTTGAATGCTCGCCCGTGGCAAAAGCTCTTCGCCCAGATTGTTTTCACTGCCTATGGAGACGTAGAAACTGCGGCCATCGGGGGCGAACCGAAGCATCCGTGTCCAGTGCCCACCTGCATCGCCGAGTGCGCCAGCTCGGGTAATGGGACGTCGCGCCTCTGCACTCTGGTGCCCCTGTGTCCCCCCCAACCACCAGACCGCACGCTCATCGGCGACGTAAAGCTCGCCCTCGCTGATCGCAAGACCCGATGGCAGACGAAAGTCGCGCGCAAAAGTACCAATACTCTCAGCCCGTCCGTCACCATCAGCATCTTCCAGACGGGTGATTTTTCCAGCATTCGGTTCCGCAACAAAAACAACACCGTCCGCATCAACAACCATCGCACGGGGATGTTCCAACCCTTCTGCAAAAAGGGATACCTCAAAACCTTCCGGCACACGCAACCGGGCCCCGGAGGGCCGGGGGATAACAATTGCCCGATTGCTGACCGATGGTGTCGCATAGGGTGCAGGCAGGGCATCAACCGTGACGTGGTACTGCGTTCCCACAGCCTCGTCAGCACCCGCACTCGTAGCCACTTCATCCGCCAGAGCTGTCCCGACGAGAGCCGCGAAGACAACTCCCAGGCTCGACAGAAACACCTGCCATGTGCCTAGGTCCCGTTCACATCGCGCTAATGCCGCCATCCACTTTGATCTCCGAACCTGTGACATATTTGGATTCATCGCTCGCCAGATACAAAACAGCATAGGCGATATCGTCAGCCTCACCCACCCGGCCCAGCGGTACCTGGCGCCCAAGTTTTTCTTTCAACTCATCACGTGTGAGCGCATTGCTGACCATGCCATCAAGAATGGGCGTGTCAATGAAAGTTGGATGAACTGAGTTAGAGCGAATGTCATATCTCCGCTTCGCACAATGCAACGCAACCGATTTGGATAACAGCCAGACCGCTGCCTTCGCCGCGTTGTAAGCCGCCATATTGTGACCTGCAATCAAACCGGCAATGGATGAGATGTTGATGATCGAACCGGGCGCATGGGCGCGCATCAGCGGAATGGCGTATTTGCAGCCTAGGAACACACTGTCGACATCGACTGCCTGAACCTTTTTCCAGGTGGCAAAGTCCGTGTCTTCGACAGATTTACCGCCACCAATACCGGCGTTATTGACCAGGACATTGAGACCGCCCATGCGCTCATGCGCTTGCTCCAGTGTCGTCTGCCATTGCTCCTCGGAGGTGACGTCCAAGGCGGCGAAGAAACCACGCCCGTCATACAGCGCGTTAATTTCAGCAGCGACTTCCTCTGCGCCCGCCACATTAATGTCCGTAACCGTGACCTTGGCACCCTCCCGCGCCAACATAAGGGCGGTCGCCCGCCCAAGTCCCTGCGCAGCGCCCGTGATGAACGCCATCTTACCGTCGACCCGGCCCATATTATTCTCCTGTGAAAGTTGGTTTTCGTTTTTCTAAAAAGGCGGCGATGGCCTCACCCTGATCGCGCGATGTGGCAGCGAGGGCGAATTGATCGCGATCCATATATGTCGTGGCATGGTTCAAGGCCTTGGCGGCAACGTCAATGGACTGCTTTGACATGCGCACAGCGACCGGCGGCAAGGCGCCAAAACGCTCCGCCAAATTAATTGCTTCCGCGCGTGCGGTGCCTGCATCAGCCAGTTGCTCAACCAGCCCCCAGTCCAGAGCCTGCACAGCACCAAGAGGCTCTCCCAGGATGGTGAATAGCTTGGTCTTGGCAGGCCCCATCAGATTGACCAGGCGCGGGTTTGTCTGCCAACTCATGTTCATCCCCAAAGGAATTTCCGGGAGCCGAAAATAAGCCTCCCGACTGGCCACACGAATATCGCAGGCCGCAATGAGAGCTGTACCGCCCCCAATGCAAAACCCTTCCACGGCGGCAATTGTTACCTGCTCCAGCCGCTCCCAGGCCGCACACATGTTCGGTCCCACTTTGAGCGCGTGACGGCGCTGCAGCAGCCCAGAGGGACGCTCAGCAAGCGCTGGATCCTTCAGATCTGCGCCTGCAGAAAAAATCTTATGCGTGCCGGTAAGAACAATTGCGGAAATCTCAAGATCATCTTCAAAACCGTCAGCAACCGCTGTCAGTTCCTTCATCGCGGCGACGGACAGGGCGTTCAACCCATCACCACGATCGAACTCAACCAGCGCCACCCGGCCCGCCCGCGCAATACGCGTAAACGACCCAAACGCCTCAAAACGATCTTCCATCCAACCCATCCCCGGCAGTTTCACGTGGCCTTGTCGCCGGCCACTGTGGAGACCGAACCTAACGGAGGCAGGCCCTCGACACCAGAGGAGAGGGGTGGGATGTATCTTCCTGCGGCTGCTGACTTCAGCTCTGCAGGAAGCTCACGAGCCCCAGTTTAAGGCTTCGCGGAGTGAACGGCATGAGCCGTGATTGCACGCGGTTGATGAGACCGGCGATCTTCACAGGCCTGCCCCTTTTGAATGCGCGCCACCCAATGCGGGCAACCCGTCCCGGAGACATCACCGCCGCAAACTTCAACAGCCGTGCCCCTTCCATATGCGCCGCAGCCTGAAACCCGGTCGCCGTAGGGCCGGGGCAAAGAGCGCTGACAGTGACCCCTGTCCCCTTGAGCTCATAGGCCATGGCATCTGACAAAGAAAGAACATAGGCCTTGGTCGCATAGTACACAGCCATGTTGGGGCCCGGCAGGAACGACGCCGTGGACGCAACATTGAGAATACCGCCCGTACCCCGCGCAAGCATCCCCGGCAAAAAGTGACGAGACAGAACGGTCAAAGCCGCAACATTGAGGCCGACCATATCATTCAGCCGGTCGGCATCTGCGTCAGCGAAAGGACCGATGTCACCGAGCCCCGCATTGTTGATCAAGACGGCAACATGACGCCCTTGGGCCTCCAGCATCGCATCCAATCGGGCGAGGGCATCGGCAGCCGTCACATCCAGCGCCAATGTATCGACTGACACTTTGTACTTGCTGGACAACATCTCCGCGACCGACGTCAGCCGGTCAGCATTTCGCGCTACCAACAGAAGGTCGCATTTGTCCTTGGCCGCCTGCCGCGCCAATTCCTCTCCAATACCGCCCGAAGCGCCCGTCACAAGAACTGTCGGCTTTGTGTCATCAACCATTGTCGGTCTCCTTAATGTCGGATATGCGCAGGGCGTCCCAGAGGGCATCACCTGTCGCTTTGAAGGTGGGGGGGTCGAGAGCCATGTCCCGGTCAGGGTTCTCGTACTTGGTAAGCCCGATAAGCGAGCCCCAGAAAAGCGCAACAAACGTCAGCCGGGGGAGCGGCTTGAGCACCCCCTGCCCCACTCCCCACGCCAGAAATGTGTCGACATAGGTGAGATACTCACTCTCCACTGCCTGCGCCTCTTCATCCAGATGAGGCCCGTGGAAATGCAGGTAAAGAAACCGCGTCGCAACAGGGTGTTGACCAACCCACGTCACAGCTCTCTCCCAATAGGTCTGGAAAGCCCCTGCTGGGTCGATCTGCTCCGGCAAGGGGGCCAATAGAACCGTATTGAAGCGCTTCTTCCACAGCAAAAAGACGGCATTAAAAAGAGCTTCTTTAGTAGGGAAGTACCGATAGATAGTACCTATCCCCACACCGGCCTTTTGGGCGATCAGGGGCACACTGGTGCCATCAAACCCTCTCGCCTCGAAGAGTTGCAATCCCGCATCCAGCAGTCGCGCCTCTGCCTGGGGGGCACCTGGACGGCCCCTTGGGCGTGGTTTTGCTGTGGCGGTGGCCTTTGGATCTGGCAGCGTACTGATTTTGACACCCTATTTTCGGAATGAATCTTCATTCCGAAAATAGGGTGCGACAACTGAATGTCAAGTCATCACGGGCAAAGAAAAAGGCCCCGATCACCGGGGCCTTTACATCTCATATGAAAATCACACCCGATAAGGATCAGGTGCTGCCTGCAGCCCGAGCTGCTTCGGCTGTATCAGGCATAACAATGATCCCTGGCTCACCGAAGATGATGATCTTGTCATCCTTTGCACCGATCACAGCATTGTAGCCTGACCGGTCAACCCGGCTCACAGTCTGAAAGGATCGGCCCATGTCCGTTGAATAGGCAACCGCTCCATTGAGGCCTGCCAGAACGATGGTTCCATCCGCAAGCTCAACACTGCCGCCAAACGACTTGGTGATGCCGGTTTCGACTTTCGTCCAGACTGCTCCACCATCTTCCGAGCGAAACACATTCCCGCGCATGCCATATATAAGCACAACACCATCGCTGAGCCCGATGCCGCCCCAGAACGAACCTTCGTAAGGTGTCTGCAGCCTAGTAAATGTCGCGCCATTATCGCTGGAACGGTAAACGGTGCCAAATTCAGCAGCGACCCAGATCGTACCATCCTTGGAACGGAAAGAATCGTTCAAATGGAAGTCATCTTCCTCACCCTCAACGATAGGGCGTTGTGTCCAGGTTACTCCCGCATCCGTCGTTTCCAAAAGGTAGCCGAACGCTCCCATTGCCAGCCCGTGAGATGGTGTGTCGAAGAACACAGACATCAACGGCGTTTCCGCCTCAAAGTCTTCATGGATAAGAACCCAAGTGTCACCACCGTCAACGGTTTTGATAATGATCGCATCATGTCCAACCGCAAAGCCGACCTCATTTGTTGGAAAGCTCACCGACGTCAATGTGACTTGCGTCGGGACTGAGCTCGCCTGAACCCAAGTGTCCCCTTCATCGTCCGAATAGACGACATGGCCAAACTCACCGACAGCAACGATCCGGCCATTAGCCTGAGCGACATCAAGAAGCAGTTTCTTGGATGCAAGGTCGGACGCCGTCGCGTAATTGACGGGTCTGCCATTAAATTCTTCTGCCTGCGCTATCGCAATCGGCGCACTCACAAAAGAAAGAGCGAGCAAAGCTGCAGAAATAGAACGGGCGGCGTGCTGACCGTAGTGGCCTGCAATCGATGTGAGTTTAGTTACTGTCATGACCTGATACTCGCGTTGTTCCCTTTAGAGCGCCCAGCGTTGGAATGAACACTGTTGGTTCGCTCAAACTCCTCAAAAAGTGCCATCAATAATCTCGGGTTTCGCTCTTATTATCGGGGAAAAACCCCAAGCTTAAAACCAAGACTGTTCCAGAAAATCAAGATATTCCAGAAACGGCAAATAGCGGGTCGGCACCACACGGGGGCCAACCGGGGCATCCTATATGCTAACGCCTAGAACGCCAAGCTGGTGTATTGGAGCCCCTCCATATCGTTAACGCCCAGAGCTGGCGCTCACTAAGATTAAGGATGCCGACCAATCAAGGTCCAAAATGCCCTATTTACCCACCCGCAGCTCAGCCACCAAAGCAAAAGATGAAGAAGCCCCGGGGGTTTTCACCCTCGGGGCTGTATCTGGTTACGAATAACACATGTCCAAAGACAGGCAGTTATCGTTTTATCGCGTGCCCATCTGACGAATAGCCGATGGTGTGTAGTGATCATCATCCAGTTCATCGGCGAAATAGTTAGTCGTGGGTTCTTCATTGATCATGGTCAGGGCGAGATAGCGACCCGCCTGCAAATCGTAGACTATTTCTGCCGCCTTGTTGCAAAGCGGAACATGATAATGCTGCATGCCATGCTCCTCCTGAACACGCCACAACTCGCCACGGCCATCATAATTTTCCGCGCCCATGAGCGTCCAACTATCTTCATTCATGTGCATGACACGACGCCCATAAACATGACGGGTATCAGGCCGCAAATTGGCTTCAATCGTCCAAACACGGCGCAACTCATATCGCAGTACATCCTGATTGAGATGCAACGGCGAAATGAATTCGTCATATGAGACGAGTGTAGAATCATAGCTATTTTCGGCGATAAATTTGGCCGACTTACCAATGACCGTCCAATCATATCGGTTTGGTGTGCCGTTATAGCCATCAAACGAGTCCGTCGTGCTCAAGCCATCCGAGTTGAATCCTGGATTGTCATAAGCAATGTTGGGCGCGCGGCGCACCCGGCGTGTACCCGGGCWGTATTGCCAGGCCTTACGAGCCCCAACAGTTGCATCAAGCGTTTCATGAACCAGGATCACACTACCCGCAGCCCGCGCCGGAGCGACCGTATTGGCAATGAAATAGATCGAAATGTTGTCCAGATCGGCGGCCGATGTCATCTGTGGATCAGACCACCGCAGCACAGCATCCTGCTGGGATATCTGCTCAACAAAATCACCCCCGCGTGTAACGGCAGCATTCGCTGTCTGACGAATAACTTTGTAGCTGCGATACCGCAACGTGTGGTTCCACACAATCTCCAGCGCGGTATTTGGAATAGGGAATGGAAATCCATTGATCGCACCGGTGATACCATTGCCACCATTTCCCAGCCTGCCCACTTCAGCGTTCGTCCGCGTCGCACCATAAACCGCCTCGGGATATGCACAGCTACGCCGAGATTGATAGACGTTCATTTTATAGGATGGATAGAGATCCAATAGCGCTTTATAGCCCTCGGTCAGGTGTTGCGCATACTGGGCCATGTTCGCCCCAGTAATCGTAAATTGAATGGGATCACTAGAAAATGGGTTCGGCAGCTGCTTGTCTATCTGGTAACTGACATTGCTTGGAACGTCGGAAAGACCGCCTGTCCATGCAGGAATACCTCCATCGCCAGCACGCTCAGATCCCATCGGTGTCAGATCATTTCCCAACCGAGCCACCTGGGAAGCCGGAACGCCCGCCAATACCCCAGTCGCAAAAACCCCGGCAGTCAGGCAACACGCCAGACCTAGTGTCAATTTGTTCTTCATAGGTTCCCTCCTAAGAAACACCCCCGCGTTTCAAACCCGCAACACTCCGCTCGGACGACCACGAAGTCATCGCCTAACGCCCCCATCAGTCAGGTAAACATTGAGCATTGCGTGACAGAAAGCCTAGAAGCTTCGCTGTGGGCTGTCTAACGAACTTGTTCGCATACGGATAAAATCCGTTAAGACATTGAAACTGGAATGAATTTCCGGGTGAAAAATCAATTTCTACAGAGAACAAATATGTAAGCACGAAACAATGCTGACATATTCCCATTTAGGGCTGAATTGCAAACAATTTTGTCACCTTCAAAGAAAGGACAGGGCGCACATTGTGCGTTGGGAGATCTGGGATATTTAGTCTGTTAACAGACTAATATCTACCACCAGAATGGCGACACACAACACAAAGGAAAAATCCTGCGTCGCCACCACCTCCCCCGCCTCTATAGAGACGCCGTTCGGATGAAGCATACGGGACGTCTGCGATCACCTTCATTGATAAAACAAAAAAAAGCCCCGGGGATTTTCATCCCCGAGGCCATCATCGAAACTTAGCACTTGGCCGAAAACAAGTAATTATCGATTAACGTGTACCCATCTGACGAATAGCAGCTGGAGTAAAGTGATTGGAGTTCAGCTCGTCCGCTGTGTAGTTGGTCGGACCTTCTTCGTTCTCCATAGTCAGAGCAAGATAACGGCCTGCCTGCATGTCATAAACGATTTCCGCAGCCTTGTTGCAAAGCGGAACATTGTAGCGCTGGATGCCATGTTCTTCCTGAACACGCCACAGCTCACCACGACCGTCATAGTTTTCAGCTGACATAAGAGTCCAGCTATCTTCGTTCATGTGCATGACGCGACGGCCATATACATGTCGGGTATTCGGCTTCAGATTGGCCTCAATGGTCCACACGCGACGCAATTCATACCGCAGCAAGTCCTGGTTAAGGTGCAAAGGCTGAATAAACTCTTCGTAGGAAGCATTGATTGAATCGTAGGAATTTTCAGCAACAAATTTCTCTGACTTGCCGACTACAGTCCAGTCATAACGGTCAGGTGCGCCATTGTAGCCGTCAAACGAATCTGACGTGCTCAAGCCATCTGAGTTAGTGCCTGGATTGTCATAAGCAATATTTGGTGCACGACGAACACGACGCGTACCTGGGCTGTACTGCCAAGCCTTGCGAGGGTCGATCGAACGGTCAAGCGTTTCGTGAACAAGGATCACAGAACCGGCAGACCGTGCAGGTGCCACAGTGTTGGCGATGAAGTAGATCGAGATATTGTCRAGATCTTCAGCCGCAGTCATCTGYGGGTCGGACCAACGAAGGATCACGTCCTGCTGAGAGATRACATTGGTGTAATCACCACCGCGTGTMACAGCRGCGTTTGCTGTCTGACGCGTGATCTTGAAATCGCGATACCGCAGAGTGTGGTTCCAGATAATTTCAAGTGCGTTGTTTGGAATGGGGAACGGGAAGCCGTTAATCGCTCCACCAACACCATTACCACCACCAACAAGGTGGCCAACCTGGGCATTATTCTGAGTCGCAGCATAAACCGCTTCAGGATACGCACACGTCCGGCGTGTCTGATAGACGTTCATTTTGTATGATGGGTAGGTCGACAGAAGCGTCTTGTAACCCAGCGTCAGCTGATCGTCATACTGASCCATATTCGCGCTCGTGACCGTGAACTTGWTCGCATCGCTGGAAAATGGGTTCGGCTGCAATTTGTCTGCCGAATAGGTGACATTGCTTGGAACATTTGACAGACCGCCTGTCCATGCAGGGATATCCCCACTGCCAGCGCGCTCTGAGCCCATTGGTGTCAGGTCATTTCCCAACCGAGCAGCCTGGGAGGCTGGAACGCCTGCCAATGCACTGGTCGCGAATGCACCTGCGGTAAGGCAACATGCCAAACCAAGTGTCAATTTATTCTTCATAGGTTCCCTCCTAAGAAACACCCCCGCGTTTCAATCAGCAGCATCTCGCTCGAACGACCACGAAGCCATCGCCTTACGTCATTCCTCAATTTTGAGGAACTGCATGCCACTTGTCACAAAGACTAGAGGTTTCGCCACCACTTGTTTGTTAACAATCGTACATCTAACAAGAACAGCATGTTCCAAGACGTTGAAATCATGGAATTTTCTGCCGGGTGACATTAAATATTCGTAATGAGAAATGTCAGCATGCAAAAAGGCCCGGCGGGATAAACCGCCGGGCCTTCTTATTTTCGCAATGTCTCGAAGCCTAGGCTTCAAGTCAAACTCAGAACGAGTAGCTCAGATTGACTGAAACAAAGTCCTGATCGCCTGTGTTGTTGTACTTCTCATTGCCAAATCCGTTGACATAAGAAATACCACCACGCCACGTGCTCTGATAAGAGCCGTTGAGGCTAAGGCTCACACGCTTGCGACCTTCACGATAGTTCGACAGCGGTGCTGGCGAATTACCCTTCACGTCATGCGACCAAGCAATCGATGGGCTCAATGTAATCGGCGTACCGAATGCATTGTTGTACTGGAGGATACCCACCAGAACGTAGCCGTAAGAGAAGGTCGATGCACGACAGCCTGAGCGGGCGTCGATAGCTAGAAGGCCACCAAGCGCCAAGTCAGAACCAGAAGTACACACATTGGCAAGCACCTGCCGTGTGGCATTGGTACCTTCACCTGGAGCGTCAGGCACATACATAGCGCCTTGTTCTTCTTTAAGGACAAGCGAAATGGGGTTTGTTAAAAGGGGGTATGGGGCTTGTCTTTTTAATTTATTGTTTGGA
>NVWR01000004.1:0-195981 GCA_002746275.1 Rhodobiaceae bacterium
GTGCCCGCCGCAACATGCTCCATCCACGACAGGATATCGCGCCAGACTTTCTCGCGCTGATGATCACGCAGAAGCATATGCCAGCCTTCCGAATATTCTTTGACATCGACCTCTACGGTAATTCTTGGAACAATGTTCTCAACCGGACGCTTGGGGATGATTTCATCTCGCTCCCSRWARMSAAGYARYGKCKGGAKMGTMWKYKYMTYRRNCTGAGAGATAGGCCTGATCCATCAACCCCACCAGTCCATAGATCGCATCAACACGGGTTTCCTTTATCACTAAAGGATCAACGCCGAGGGCTCTCAACATCTCAATATTGTCAGAGGGAAGCCTCCCCAGCCCTTCTCCCGTCAACGTCATTTGCGGCACGGCATGGGCGCTGAGCCAGAGCGCTGCCTGATAAACTTCATTCATCGATGACCAGCCCCACACTGCCGGGGCAACAAGAATGGTCCCATCCGCAGCGAGATTGCCCTCGGCCGCGGCAGCGATGGTGACGGCGCCCCCCATGCTCGTCCCGATGACAAAAATCGGTATGTGTGGATGACGGACACGCAGCAGCGCGACGACGGTTCTCAGATCATCAACCATCACCTCGCCCCCCGCCCATTTTCCATGACCTGGAGCCTCCCCAAACCCGCGTTGGTCGTAGGCGTAGAACACAGCGCCACGGTCGGCGAACCAGGGGCCCGGCATTTCGAACGCGCGGGAATAGTCATTGAACCCGTGCACCCCCACAACCACCGAAGAAGGCTGCGTCGGAGACCAAACACGTAGAGGCAACCGCGTCGCATCAGTCATGATGAAGGTACCGGGCGTGAGCGTTGCGTTCCGATACGGTGTTCCGACGGTCTGCGTTTGGGGCGCACATGCGGCGAGCAAGACCAGAGCAATAATCCATATTTTCATGATGCGCGGTCACTCGCCTTCAGATTTATCGCGACTTGGCGTCGCAGAACAGGCAGCACGTCTGCCTCGAACCAGGGGTTCTTCTTCAGCCAGACATTGTTGCGCCATGAAGGATGCGGGATAGGCAGATGCTCCGGCATATAGTCGCGCCAATGAGCCACTGTCTCCGTCAGGTTTTTCTTCCGGGCCTTGCCCAAATGCCAGGCCTGCGCATATTGCCCGATCACCAGGGTAAGCTTGATGTTGGGCAGCATGTCGAACAATTGTTCTCGCCACAAAGGCGCGCATTCTTTTCGCGGTGGCAGATCGCCCCCTTTGGTATCGAGACCGGGGAAACAAAAACCCATCGGGATGATGGCGAAATATTTCTCGTCGTAGAAGGTATCCCGATCCACCCCGAGCCAGTCACGCAACCGATCTCCACTGGGGTCATCGAACGGTATTCCGGATGCGTGTACGCGGGTGCCCGGGGCCTGCCCAACAATGCAGATGCGGGACCGCGTCGACACACGGAGGACAGGGCGGGCTGCATGGGGCAAGGGTTTCGCGACAGGCTCAGCGACACACGCCTGACATTTTCGAACATCTTTCAAAAATGCCTTTAATGCCCTTTCACTCATGCTTCCCCGACACACCTCATGCCTCAGATGCTTCGCGGATCATGGCACGGCCAATAATGATCTGCTGGATCTGGCTGGTGCCTTCATAAATCCGAAAAATCCGTACATCGCGGTAAAACCGCTCGACGCCATAATCAGCAACATAGCCAGCCCCGCCGAATATCTGGACGGCCTTGTCTGCAACGCGGCCAACCATCTCTGAGGCAAAGTACTTACAGCACGATGATTCAGTACCCACATTTTCGCCCGCGTCACGGCGCTTGGAGGCGTCCATCACCATGCAGCGCGCGGCATAGGCTTCCGTTTTGCAGTCGGCCAACATGGCTTGCACCAATTGGTGGTTACCAATGGGCTGACCAAACTGTTTGCGCTCGGCGGCGTATTTCGTCGCATCCTCGATCAGACGTTCAGCAACGCCGACGCAGATAGCAGAAATATGCAGGCGCCCTCTTTCCAGAACCTGCATGGCAGTTGCGAAACCTTTTCCCTCCTCTGTGCCCAGAAGACAAGAGGCGGGGATGCGGGCATCGTCAAAAATGACGTCGCAAATGTGAGCCCCCTGCTGGCCCATTTTTTTCTCTGATTTTCCCAGGGAGATGCCGGGGGCATCCGCCGGACAGATAAAGGCGGAAATCCCCTTGGCGCCAGGCTTGTCCGGATCAGTCCGTGCCATCAGCGTGAACATGGTCGCCTTGGCGGCGTTGGTAATGTAACGCTTGGTTCCATTGATAATATATTCGTCGCCATCGCGGATGGCTGTGGTCTGCAGGGAGGCCGCATCCGATCCAGCCTCTGGTTCGGTCAGCGCAAAGCTCGCGATGGCTTCACCGGTCGCGAGCTTTGGAAGCCATTCTTCTTTCTGATCCTGTCGACCGTGCATCACGATGCCTTGTGATCCAATACCGACATTGGTGCCAAAGACCGACCGGAAGGCGGGCGAGGTGCGTCCCATTTCAAACATCAGGAGGCATTCTTCCTCCATGTTGAGGCCAAGGCCGCCATATTCAGTGGGGATCGAAATGCCGAAAAGTCCCAGCTCGCGCATCTCTTGCACGATAGAGGCAGGCACCTCGTCATTTTCCGACACTTGGTCTTCGATGGGACGCAAGCGCTCATCAACAAAGCGTCTGATGGTTGTTAAAAGTTGATCGCGTGTTTCGAGATCAAGAGCCATACGTTTACCCGCCTGATAAGTCGTGAATTTTCGCGACTTTAGGCTATGGGCTAGGTGGGGGGCAAGACAGGCGTCAACACAATGCGGTCTGATGGTTATTCAGTCGCGGTAATAGACAGCCGCACCCAGTATCCGGGTGATTTTGGCGCTTCCATCCGAAAATGGCAGATAGATCATTTCCTGGCTGCGGTACCCGTCCACCAGGGCGCCGTTGGGGCCTTTGAAGGCCACAGCGCACCCTTGGGCAATGACCCAGGCATAAGCCTCGTGCATGAATTTCCCCACCGGCAGGTCAAATGCCACAATTTTTGAGACTTCTTCCCCAGCCACGTTTTTCCCAAAAGCCTCATTGGGTTTTTCCCCAATTACGCGAAAGGTGAAACGAAGAGGGTCGTGATCAACCTGGATGAAAAGGATATGGGAAAGATGTTGGGGTATTGAGATTGGATCAAAACAACTGGCGCAAGGAAGCGGCATGCCATCGCGGGCCTTGTTCCAAAAATCCAGCAGATCATGCAGTTGCGGTGCCTTGATCGCAGACATATCCACCGGCAGAATTTTATCGCTGCCGACTTTTCGGGCAATCTCAGCTGATTCCGGGCTGAGGATGCTCTCCACTGTCAATTTGTCGTAAATACCCATGTCACGTCACTCACGGCTTCTGGCTATATGCACATAATGTTGGAATTCTCCTAACGAAGACCTAAATAGAGAGCAATTGAATACGCCCGCCCGACTCGTCTGGAGAGGACGACGTGTCTACGGTCGGACCATGAACAAAAATAAGAAGGTGAAAACATGAATGCACCCACAGGACGCTTGACCGGCTATCACGCCTGGGCGGATGGGACAGATCCCTTTGAAGACCATGCAGGCCCTTATTTCAAAAAGGATCTGGACGACGGGACGGTCACTTGCGCCTTCGAAGCCCTTCCCCATCACTGCAATGGAGGGGGATTTCTCCACGGCGGTGCGCTGATGACGTTTGCCGAYTATGCCCTGTTYGYSATCGCKGGYRGCGTRYTGGACGGGCCSGGYGTCACSGTTAGTTTYAACTCGGARTTCATCTCMGCTGTTGGCGMAGGMAACCTGATTGAAGCGACCGGRGARATTGTCCGYAATACSCGCTCTATGGTTTTTGTGCGGGGTCAGATATTCTCARGCGATGAGACYTTGTTRAATTTCAGCGGCGTCATTAAGCGCATMAGCAAAAAGAACTRAGGCAGACACTATGGTGACGTTGAGCGTTCTYGAYCAATCKCCGATCCGTGAAGGYGGGTCGGCKGCACAAGCCCTTCGGGAGACCATTGATCTGGCTCGCACCTGTGAAACAGCGGGATACCAGCGCTACTGGGTTGCAGAACATCACAACACCAGTTCGTTTGCAGGCTCCGCACCAGAAATCATGATAGGTGCCATCGCCGCCGCCACGGATACAATCCGGGTCGGTTCCGGTGGGGTCATGCTGCCGCACTACAGCGCGCTAAAAGTGGCGGAGATTTTTCGTGTACTGGAGGCGCTCTACCCCGGTCGCATCGACCTTGGCCTTGGCCGCGCCCCTGGATCAGACCAGAAAACCAGCCGCGCGCTTCAACCGGGCCCTCAAGCCTACGGTATTGATGCCTTCCCCCAACAGATCGAACTGCTGATCCAGTTTCTGGAAGACGCACAAGGGTTGGAAGGGGAGCACGGTGGGTTTGCCCCGGATCATCCCTACAAGGGCATTCATGCCATCCCCAAGGGAGACGGGGCGCCTGATCTGTGGATGCTGGGATCAAGCTCTGACGGTGCCATGTATGCGGCACAGTTCGGCCTGCCCTATTGCTTTGCCCACTTCATCAATCAGGATGCCGGAGCGACCCCGCTCGAACTCTACCGTCAGAATTTCCGGCCCAGTCGCAGCCTGACCGGCCCTCGCGGGTCAATTGGCGTATCGGTCACCGTCGCTGATACGGAGGAAGAGGCAAATCGTATTTCGGCCTCACGTAACTTGTGGGTGCTTCATCTGCTGCAAAACAAGGCAGGCCCCTTCAAGCCCATCGACGATGCGCTCGCCTTCCCGCTCAGCGCGGAGGAGCAAGTGATGCTCAGAGCTGTGAAGCAGCGCAGCCTGACGGGCACGCCTGAACAGGTTCGCGGCCGTCTTCTCCAACTTGGTGAGGAGTACGGCGTTGATGATTTCGTGATCCTCACGATCACACATGACCATGCCGACCGTGTGAAGTCCTATCAGCTTCTGGCGGAAGCCTTTGGTCTTACAGCGAATATCTAGTCCGCTAATTGCGGTTGCACTGACTTGCTGCGGCGTGCTGATTTTCGCTCGTAAGCTGCGCGGATACGGGCATGACGTTCTGCTGTCAGAGGGAAATTCCAGATCACCGCGACGGAGACGATCCACAGGGCCAAGGGCACCAGACAATAAATCATAGTGATCGCAAATGTTCCAAGCTCTGTCTGGCTATCTGCCTGCGGGTTGAACCCCATATAAGCGATGAAGGGCAGCGCGATGCCAACGCCTGCGGCTTCAAATATCTTCCGGACCATACCCAAAAACGCAAACAGAAAACCCGGACGATGTTCCCCTGTGCGCATCTTGTCGAGGTCAACAACATCTGCCAGCATTGACGCGCCAAGGATCGGACTTGCGCCTGCTGCCAAGCCCTGTATCAGGGTTATGACGAGCATAGCTGCAAAGACGAAGCCCGGTGCGTTTGGCATCAGCACGTAGACAACCAGAGGAACCGCAGAGAAAGCCACCAGAGAGAAACCCGCGGCAACACAGAGCGCCCGGTGTTTCCCAATTTTCTTGCCCAGCCCCACCCAGATTGGTGCACCAAAAAAGGCCGCCACAAACAGGACAAGGATCAGGAGCAGTCCCATTTCAGCAAATTTAAGAATGTGATCGAAAAAGAGAATAGCGACAGACACGTTCAACGATCCCGCGAGCGCGCCCACGATGGAAGAGAGAATGATGCGCCGAAAGGGGCCATTGCGATAGATCGCACGCAGTCCTTCAGTGAACGAAATATTCTGGGCCGCATGCACTTTTGGTTCCGTCACAAATCCAATCAAGATAAGGACACTGATGGGAAGCAGGACAATCGTCGCCCAGCCAAGAGCACTCATCGCTTCGGGTGAGGCGGAATTGATGGGTGAAGACCCGTCGATATCCGGAGCCGGATCACCGGCCATAGAGAGAGCAATGATGGGGACGCAGATCGCTAGCACCAGACCCAGCAGCTGAAACATTTCTCGGGCGCCGGTCACCCGACTGCGCTCATGATAGTTGCCGGAGAGTTCTGCCCCCCAAGCGGCGTAGGGAATGCCTATCAAGGTGAAGCCGAAATAGATCGCTGCAATCCAGAGAAACAGATAGCCAAGGCTCACCGGCTCCGTGGGCACGAACAACATGTAAGCAGACAACATCATCAGCGGCAGACCGGCAGCGATCCAAGGCCGCCTTCGTCCAAAGCGGGTTCGTGTTCTGTCGCTCAAGCGCCCGATCAATGGGTCGGTGATGACATCGCTAAACCGCGCGACCATGAGCACCAGACCAACCGCCGCAAGATCCAGACCCAGCGTCCCGCTGTAGAATGCTGGAATGTAGATCGCGATTGGCAGACCGATAATCGATAGAGGCATAACCATCTGCGCATAAGCGAGGAGCTGCTTTCGGGGGATCAGGTCCTCCGGCTTCACTTCCTCTCCCTGATTCTGCGACGCGTCTCCCATGTGCCCTCCCCGGCTCATCTGTTTTTTTTCAGACAGTAACACAGAGTTACGATCTAAAAACCCCAGATTTCCGGGTTTTTTGCACCGCTCAAACCTGACTGCCCGTTATGTATCTGGTTCAGGAACCGTTCAGGTACACCCTGCCATTTTCAGATCAATCGCTGGCAACAGCGGTGTGGTTGTCCGGTCAGTGTTATGCGTACTGGCTAGGCTTCTAAGGGGATAAAGATGGCGCCTGAATGTACCCCCCGGCCCGTCTTTATCCCCTTTTTCATCTCAACTTTTTGACGTCTCAAGCTGTAGCAGTTGGCCGTTCCGACACCCGGGCGTGCCAAGTTTTCAGTGTGCTGGCCGTTTCGGGGATGGAAATGCCGACGAAGCTCGCGAAATCGATGACGCAAAGAGCGGTGATGTCAGCCACGGTGAAATTGTCCCCAGCAATGTAGTCCCGCCCTTCCAGATCGTCGTTCAGCCAGTTCAAAATATACTCGGCGCGTTTTTTTCCTTGTTCGCCAGCTTCTGGGATACGCCCCTCCAGCGCTTTCGTCAGTTCGTGGCAATTACGCCAATAGGCCCCTACGGTTCCTAGCAATTGGAACTCGATCCGACGGTTCCACATTTCAACGTTGGCTTGCTCCAACGCGGTTTTTCCAAACAGTGGCGGCTCGGGATTTTCCACTTCGAAATACCGGCAAATGGCGAGCGTCTCGGCAATGCAGGTGCCATCATCCAGTTCGAGAACTGGAATTTGTTGCAACGAATTCTTCTTCTTAAAAGCTTCTGTGCGGTTTTCTCTCGTCATCACCGATATGGGCGCGAGTGGAACAGAGATGCCCTTTTCCGCAAGGTAAATGCGGACCCGGCGAGGGTTTGGTGCCCTGGTGTCGTCGTAGAGTTTCATATTGTCTTCCTCATTGTTTGAACGATGCAAATGGGTGGATGAAATTTTGTGTTGCTAGGAAATCATGCCGATCACGGCGCCGGTCATTGCGGCTGCGAGGGTCCCTCCGACCAGCGCCTTCATCGCCAGAGACGTGATCTCCTCGCGCCGGTCGGGCGCTATGGCCGAGAGCCCGCCAATCATGATGCCGACCGAGCCAAAGTTCGCAAACCCGCACAGGCCGTAAATCATAATGAGGCGACTGCGGGGTGACAGAGCACTTTCAGGCGTATTGGTCAGATCGAGATAGGCAATAAATTCGTTGAGCACTGTCTTCGTGCCCATGAGTTGTCCTGCAGTCGACGCCTCCCCCCATGGGATGCCCATCAACCAGACCAGGGGCGCAAAAGCCCACCCGAACAGGCGTTGCATGGTCAGCGGTGCGTCAAAAACGTCAGGCAGCAGACCCAGCAGGATGTTGGCCAAGGCGACAAGCGCCACCAACACGAGCAGCATGGCGAGAATGTTGAGAAACAGAGACAGGCCATCAAGGGTGCCACGGGTCACGGCATCCATGCTGCTCTGATAGCCAAGGTCGGCGGAGGTGACATCGCCTGAGGTTGGCACCTCATTGGCACTTCCCGGCACCATGAGCTTTGCCACCAGCACAGCGGCAGGCAGAGAGATAAGCGACGCGGTGATGATCTGGCCCATTGCGCCATCCAGAATGCTGGAAAGCACAAAGGCATATAGGACGATCACAGTGCCCGCGACAGTGGCCAACCCGACCGTCATCAGCACGAATAATTCGGAGCGTGTCAGACGAGAGATGTAGGGCCGGATCAACAGCGGTGCTTCCACCATACCCAGGAAGACATTGGCTGCTGTGCCGAAGCCTACAGCGCCGCCGAGATTAAACGCCCGTTGTAGGGCCATTGCAAAGCCCTTGGTCACCCAGGGCAGGATGCGCCAGTACCACAACAGGGCAGACAGCGCTGATACCACCAGCACCAGCGGCAGCGCCTGAAACCCCAGTACGAAAAAATGCTGAGGGTAGGTGATATCGAAAGGCGCAGATCCTCCGCCCATGTAGCCAAAGACGAAACTCGTGCCCTTGTTGGTAGCGGCCATCAGGGCATCGACAAGACCGTTCAGAGAAACCAGCACATCCCGCGCTACGGGCACCTTGGTCAGCACCAGCGCAATGGCGATCTGTAATCCCAGGCCCGTGACCACAAGCCGCCAGGACAGACGGCTGCGATCTTCGCTAAGCCCCCAGGCAAGAAGGGTCAGAACCAGCAGGCCGAACCCGCTTTGTGCCGCATACATACTCATGAATTTCCCCAAAACCCTCGAAAACGGGCGCACCCACGAGCAAAACCCGGTGTCCCTTTGAATGCTGAGCATCTTACGGCCCTGACGACTTGCCGCAATGAAAAAGCCCCGAAAACTGCGGGCTTTGTCGGGATCAGCCCCCGGTGCCCCGTCGCGTCTTGACCATAAGCGGCACGTCGGGCACAAAGAGCGCCAAATTCCCAAGCATCGCAGTACTCGCGGTGCTCCTATTTCTTTTTGGCTCCTTTGCGCCAGCAAATCAGACAAAACCACCTTCAAGGAGACACCTCAGACATGAGCATTAGTTTCGACGGCAAAGTTGCAATCGTCACCGGCGCAGGCGGCGGGCTTGGCCGCTCCCACGCTTTGGARCTTGCCCGCAGGGGCGCTAAAGTTGTTGTGAATGACCTTGGTGGTTCGGTTGATGGATCAGCTGGATCTTCTGAATTGGCTGACGCTGTGGTTGCAGAAATCAAAGCAGCCGGTGGCGAAGCCATTGCCAACGGTTCATCCGTTACCGACGACGCGGGCGTGGAAAATATGGTCAAGCAGACCATGGATGCCTATGGTCGGATTGACATTCTGATCAACAATGCCGGTATCCTTCGCGACAAGAGCTTCATGAAGATGGAGTTCAAAGACTTCCATCTTGTCGTGGACGTTCACCTGTTTGGTACTGTGAAGCCAACCAAGGCTGTGTTCCCTATCATGAAGGAACAGGGGTATGGCCGGATCATGGTCACCACTTCTTCTTCCGGTCTGTACGGCAATTTCGGCCAGACCAACTATGGCGCTGCCAAGCTCGGTGTGGTCGGCTTCATCAACACGCTGAAGCTTGAAGGCCAGAAGGACAACATCCGCTGCAATGCGTTGGCCCCTGTTGCCTACACACGCATGACATCGAACCTGATGCCGCCTGAAACCGAAAGCATGCTGACGCCAGAAAGCGTGACACCTGGTGTGATGCATCTTGTGTCTGAAGATGCTCCGAACGGTGCCATCCTGTGTGCCGGTGCTGGCGTGTTCTCTGTCGCCAAGATCATGGAGTCCGATGGCATGTATCTGGGTCGCGAAGGCCTGACAGCCGAAATGGTTGCAGAAAACTGGGACAAGATTTCAGATATGTCCGAAGCTAAAGCCTTCTTCATGGGCGGCGAGCAGACCGGCAAGTTCTTTGAGAAGGCAACAGGCAAGTAAGCCTCTTTTCACACTGATCGAATTAGGGGAGCCTCGTGCTCCCCTTTTTTGTACCGCAGGTTTGGTTTTGTGCTTCAGGTCTGGACGATTTCTAATGAATTGGTTTCGGCTTCCGTCGGCAGTTCAAAAATACCTTCCATGAAGTTGAACATCTCGTCGGTCACCTCGAACGCAAATGTTTCGCCTTCTTCCTCATTGCGTTTACGTACCCGGCTGCGCCGCACTTCAATATCAGCCGTCACAAAGTGGGTGACGGTTGGAGCACCGATCACTTCCGCCCAGGCGCGAAACCGGTCGCGCTGTTTGCGCTCTGTAAAACCCAAATCAAGAATCACTTCCCGCTCGCACCGGAGAATTTCACAGCAGGCCGCCCAAATCTGCCTCTCACAACGCTCAACCCGCTCTATGGCCCAACGATAATCCTCCCCCGGGGCCTGATCGGGCCAGAACAGGTTCGACATCCACTCGTCGATGGAGAAGCGAACCGCCTGGCGGTCATCCGCCAGGGCACGGGCAAAAGTCGACTTACCTGCTCCTGTCGAACCACATACTAAATTCACCTGCATACGCATACCTCGCCCTTAGCAATAATGGGCTGCGACCTTCTCACACGTGCTCACAAATGCAATCATCACCCATGTACAAATTTCTTTTTCTGACGCTGGGTCTGTTTTTTGGTTCGGCGGGGGTCGCGACAGCTCAGACATGTGAGATTGATCGTCCCATCATCTTCGGTGGGCTCGATTGGGACTCGAACACCTTTCACACAGAAGTCGCCCGCATCATCCTTGAAGAGGGGTATGGCTGCGAGACCGATATGATCCCGGGCTCCACCCTGCCACTGGTCACAGGCCTTGGTCGCGGTGACATTGATGTGTTGATGGAAATCTGGCGCGATAATCTCGTGGAGCCCTGGCAAGCAGCACTGGCGAAGGGCGACGTTGTTGATCTGGGGATCAACTTTCCCGACGCCGTGCAGGGCTGGTATGTACCACGCTATCTGGTGGAGGGCGACGCTGCGCGAGGGATCGAGCCTTTGGCACCGACGCTCAAAAGCGTGTTCGACCTGCCGCGTTATGCCTCTCTCTTTCGCGACCCCGAGGTGCCAGACAAGGGACGCTTCTACAATTGCATTCTGGGCTGGCAATGCGAACTTCTGAATAGCGCCAAACTGCGCGCCTATGGTCTGGAATCTCATTTCACCAATTTCAGACCAGGCACGGGTGCAGCCCTGTCTGCCGCCATCGCGTCCGCCTACACAAGAGGCCAGCCGATCCTTTCCTACTATTGGGGGCCGACCTGGGTGCTGGGCGCCTATGACATGGTGAAGCTGGAGGAGCCTCCTTATTCAGCGGATGCCTGGCAAGCCTTCAGTGACAATCTAGCATCAGCTCCGCCCACCGCCTTCCCAGACGTTGAAGTCGCCATCGGGGCCAACACGGTGTTCTCCGAAAACGCCCCCCAGATCACGGCGTTCCTGCGTGCCTATGCCACCAACAATGAACTGGTGAGCACGGCTCTCGCCTATTTGCAAACGCATCCGGAAGCGTCTGCCCGCGATGCGGCGCGCGCCTTCCTCGACCTGCGCCCGGACGTATGGCGGCAATGGGTGCCGGAAGATGTCGCGGCCCGCATCGGTGGCAGCAACGTGCTTGCCGCTCCCTCTGCCTTCCCCGAAGCCTGGCACTTCCCCATCAACGGGGTGGTAAATACGTGGATCACCGAGTTCGTGGCGTCCTATGGCAATTATTTTGAGGCCCTTGGCAACAGAGTATTGACTGTCATCCTGGCTGTTGAAAGCGGGCTTGAAGCCCTGCCCTGGTGGCTGGTGCTGTTGCTGGTGGCGCTGATTGGCTATCACGCGACGGGGCATGTGCTGGCGCCTTTTGGGTTTGCTGCCGCTCTGTTCCTTGTTGGGGTTCTGGGGCTCTGGGAACTTGCCATGCAAACGCTTGCCCTCACCTTTGTTTCCGTCGGTGTAGCGATGATGCTGGGTATTCCGCTGGGTGTGCTGCTCGCCAAGTTTCCGAGGCTGCGCCGGGTATCATTGCCAGCCCTTGATGCCATGCAAACACTGCCAAGTTTTGTTTATCTGATCCCGGCCCTCATGCTGTTTGGGCTTGGAAAGGTGCCTGCGGTTTTTGCGACCGTGATCTATGCAACACCGCCGCTCATTCGCCTGACGGACCTCGGTATTCGTCTGGTTGCCGACGAGTTCACGGAAGTGGCTGCTGATCTGGGTGCGAAAAAATGGCAACGGCTGCTCAACATTGAACTCCCCCTCGCCCTGCCCAACGTGATGGCGGGCATCAATCAAACCATCATGATGGCGCTCTCCATGGTGGTGATTGCCTCAATGATCGGCGCGCGCGGGCTTGGCGAGCAAGTCCTGCTCGGCATTCAGCGGCTCGATGTTGGACAAGGCTTCACCGCAGGCCTCGCCATTGTCGCCCTGGCCGTCGTGTTTGATCGGATCACGCAGGCTTATGGGAAGCGCAATCCCAAACGCACTTCGCTAAGCCGAGCCTTTAGACGGGTGCTCGCCGGGCTTCGCAGTCCTACCGCCTAAAGCACTTTCTCCATGTGCCAGGCGCGGGTGGGCAGGAAGCCAATATGTGTGCCGATCTGATCGTCAAAAGTGCGGATGATGCGCCAGCCGTGCTTTTCATAGAAGGTGCGAGCCCGTTCATTCCCCTCCCGACAGTGCAGCCAGACGGTGGTGTGTCCCTCCGCCTTCAAGATGGCTTCTACAGTTGCCAGAAGCCGCGAGCCGACCTGCCTGCCAAAATGGGAGGGTAAGACAAAGAGCTGACCGACCCCGTCACCTTCCCAACCTGAGAAACCAACGATCCGCCCGGCCTTCTCTGCCACGATCATGCAAGCGATATTGGACCCCATTCGGGCCTGAAAATACGGCAGATCGCGATGCTTGGCGGCCTCAGGGTCAAGAACGGCATGACCCGCGTGCCAGCTTTCGTTCCAGACATGAGTGAGACCCGGGATGTCCGTCTCCTGAGCCTTGCGAATATTCAACTCACTGTCGGTCATTTCATACAGTCCAAACGAAAACGAGGGGCGGAATAACCCGCCCCTCGCCTATTCAAATGACTTGGAGCACGCGTCAGAGACCCAGCACCGCTTTCGCCATGATGTTGCGTTGAACCTCATTGGAGCCAGCAAAGATCGACGTTTTGCGCACTGAGAAATAGTACGGCGCAATTGTCTTTGCGTAGGACGGGCCGACATCAGGTTCATTTGACTGAATGAGCGTATCTGCAACGAAAGGTTGAGAATACGCACCGACAGCCTCGAGAGCCAGTTCCGTACATGCCTGCTGCAGTTCCGTGCCACGGCACTTCAACAAAGAGCTTTCAGGCCCGACGTTTTTACCCGCAGAAAGGGCGGAAAAAATACGCAGCTCGGTGAACTCCATCGCCGTGATCTGAGTTTCGATGTCCGCAATTTTGGATGCGAATTCCGGCATTTCGATCAGCGGCTTGCCATCAACGATCGTGTCTCTAGCAACGCCCCGCACGCCATCCAGCGAGTGGTGCAGACCTGGAGAATAGGCATTGCCCCGTTCAAACTCGAGTAGGTACTTGGCGTAAGTCCAGCCTTTGTTTTCTTCACCAATGCGGTTTTCGATAGGAATCTTCACGTCATCGAAGAACACCTGATTGACCTCTTGATGAGGAGCAGGTGAGCCGTCCAGACAGACGATGGGTTCTACAGTGATGCCCGGCGTGTCCATGGGTACGAGCACAAAAGAGATGCCCGCCTGGCGCTTGCCCTCGTTGGACGTGCGCACCAAACAGAAAATCCAATCTGCGTGCTGAGCGACGGACGTCCATATTTTGGACCCGTTCAGCACGTAATGGTCGCCTTTGTTCTCTGCCTTCATCTGCAGAGAAGCAAGATCAGACCCGGAACCCGGCTCGGAATAACCCTGACACCACCACACATTGGTGGCGAGAATATCTGGCAGGAATTTTTTCTTCTGCTCTTCCGTACCGAATTTCATGATGACCGGGGCCACCATCGTAATACCGAACGCAATGGTGTGCGGTACGTTGGCCCGGCTCATCTCAACGTTGAAGATGTACTTCTGCGTTGGTGTGAAACCAGGGCCACCATGCTCGACCGGCCAGTTTGGAGCCGACCAGCCTTTTTCATACAAAGACTTCTGCCATTTGATGTGCAGATGCTTGTCGATATATCCGTTCTTGGTGCGCGAAATCTGATCACGAATATCATCCGTGTACGCGTGCGCGATGAAGTCTTTTACTTCCGTGCGGAAGGTCTCATCTTCAGGACTGAATGTAAGGTCCATCTAACTCTCCCAACAAAAACCCTTAGTTGACAATATCAAGGTACACGATGTCGGGTGCCCCAGCCAGTACAGCGCCCAGAGCGGGGCCTGCAGCCTTGAAGTGATCGCTTGCGCCATGTGCTTCCAGCGCTTCCTGAGAAGCGTACTGCTCCATGATGACGTAGGTCTGCGCGTCTGCTTTGGAACGCGTCACGTCATACTGAAGATTGCCCGGCTCGTTCGCTTTGACCTGCTCGCGCAGGGTTTTGAAGGCTGCCTCAAAATCAGCTTCTTTGCCTTCTTTGACTTTCAATGTTGCTACTACGCCAATCGCGCCCATGATTTTCTCCTTGGAGTTGCGTAAATTCGAATTGGCGGAAGTTTAAGGGGTTGAGCCTCTTTCAGCAATGCCAGGTCGAGGGAAAGTGGTGGAGAAACAGCCTGCAAAAATGTTCAGTAGCGGCTATTTCCCCAACGTATTTTATTGAGGATCAGCGCCCTTTATAGCTAGGGGGGCGCTTTTCAAAGAAAGCGTCCAGCGCTTCCATATGATCCTCGGTGTGGTGGGCCAGTGCCTGCATGTTGGCTGACATTTCCATGACCGTATCAAATGAATTTGTCATGCCTTCACGCATCAGCCGTTTGGTCATGCGGAGCACATTTGGCGATTGAACGGAAATCCGCTCGGCCAGCTCCCGCGCCCGGGCCATCAGATCATCGTGCGGCACCACTTCTGAAACCAGCCCCCAATTGCAGGCCTTTTCAGCGTTGATGACATCGCCTGTAAAAAACAGTTCAGATGCCCGCGCCATACCGATGATTTTGGGCAGCAACCAAGCTCCTCCATCTCCGGGCACCAGGCCGACCTTCAGGAAGGTCACGCCGAATTTAGCCTTGTCGGAGGCGATGCGCGTATCGCACATGCAGGCGACATCATTGCCCAGGCCAATTGCCGGTCCGTTGACCGCCGCAATGACTGGCACTTGAAGGCCCCAGATGGATTTGACGATGCGGTGAATGCCATTGCGATAGCGATCAGCTATCTGCACACCCGGTCCTCCGAACCCCTGACCGCCAGCACGCATCGCTTTCACATTGCCTCCCGCCGAGAAAGCAGAGCCTGCCCCTGTCAGGATGACACAGCGCACATCCATGTCTTCGTTGATCCGCGCCGCTGCGGCGGTGAAGTTGTCTGCATCCTCCGCCTCGCCCAGGGGATTGCGGCTTTCCGGCCGGTTGATGGTCAAAGTCACCACGTGTCCGTCTTTTTCAAAAATTAGTGGATCGGCCATTTTTCTCCCCGCATGACAATTGCCTCTGACTTCAGGCATCCTGAATTTGCGTCTGACTATAGAGGCTTATCTTCTCTTGCGCCTCAGCGACGTAGCAATTAGTGCCAGTTTTCCACAGTTTTTTGCTCAAAATGAATCTTTTTTAACCAGTTTTCCGAAGCGCTTCTTAATACTTTTCGCTGACCCTGCTCAGCGTGGCACCGAGCGATTGAACGCGCGGATTTTTTGCCAGTTGTCGTAGGGGATTTCGGAAACATGTTGAAGCTGTGGAAATTGTTGGCCGGGCACGGGTCCGCTGACGATCAGCGCCATGAGGTTGTCCAACAACTCTTGAGTGAGCTGGCGACGGCCCACAAGTCCGGATACCGGCTCAACCTGATATCAATCTGCATTATCTCCGCGGTGTTCGCTGTTTGGGTTGATTGGCCCATCATCGTGGCGTGGCTCGCGGTGATCCTTCTTGTTCAGTGGGCCAATGTCCAAAATGCAGTTCGTTATCACGCTGTCTCCGACAATCGGGTGTTGAGCCAAAGCGAAGTCAACCAGTGGGAAAAGCGCTTTTTCTCCTATGTCGCTGTTTACAGTTTGGTGTGGGGTTCTCTGATCATTCTATTTTGGGTGGACGGTGCGCACGACAACAATCTCTTCTTGATCGCGCTGATGGCCATCACGATCACCCCCACCGTGCTGCTCAATTCTGCCTATCTGCCTGGCGTTGTTGTCTCCACAGCGATGCTGACTTTGTGCTTTCTCATATCCGTTCTGTCCCAGCCTGACCCTCTGATGTGGGCGGGCGGCGGTGCCTTTTGTTTGTTTAGCGCCTCCATGATGTCTTACGCGTTTCGGCTGAACCGAAAGGCGAGAGACACTATCGGTTTGTCTCTTGAAAAAACCCATCTCATCAACGCTCTCTCTAAAGCCAAAAAAATCTCTGATGATGCTCGTGCCCACGCTGAGGAAGCCAACCGCGCTAAATCCCAGTTTCTGGCAAACATGAGCCACGAGCTGCGGACCCCCCTCAACGCTATCATCGGCTTTTCGGAAGTGATGCATCAAGGTGTGTTCGGGGCACTTGGGAATGACCGCTATCACCAATATGCATCCGATATTCACGAGAGCGGCCAGCACCTTCTGGAACTGATCAATGACGTGTTGGACCTCTCAAAGATTGAGGCCGGACAATTTTCAATTTTCGTAGAGCGTGTTGAGCTGACCAGCATTGCAGATGATTGCCAACGGTTGGTGGAACTACGCGCTGACGAAAACGGGATCACAATCAATCGAGATTTCGAACAAGACCTGCCAGACTTGATGGCTGACGAACGGGCAATACGACAGATATGGCTCAACTTCTTGACCAACGCTGTGAAATTTTCACCGGCTGGTAGCACCGTCCATATGATCGCCAAATATGCCGACGACGGCTCCTTCATTATCGGTGTTCATGACGAAGGCCCCGGTATCCCGGAAAATGAATTGTCTCTTGTTATTGAAACGTTCCAGCAAGGCACTGAAGGCCGGTCTCAACCGGGGTCGGGCACAGGACTTGGGCTTGCAATTGTGAAAGGCCTCGCCGAAGCACACGGCGGAAAATTTGTACTAGAGAGTGAAGTTGGGGTTGGAACCCAGGCCAATGTCGTTCTTCCCGCATCTTGCATTGTTCACGAGACGGGAGCCCCCGTTGGTCTTCGGCGAACCGCAGTGGCCTATCCATAAAACCTTCACTTCGACCTATTGAGCACACAAAAGCCGCGGCGCCATAAAGCACCGCGGCTCTTTTCGTTACGACCAGCCGTCTTATGCAGCGTTCGAATAGCGAGACAGATGGTGATCTACATTGCCAAACTGCGTGTCGATCATGGTCAGACGTTTGAAGTAGTGGCCTACATTCAATTCGTCTGTCATGCCCATGCCGCCATGAAGCTGCACGGCTTGCTGGCCAACATACCGACCGGCTTTGCCGATTTGGACTTTGGCGCCTGAGGCCGCTTTGCAGCGCTCAACATCACTTTCGTCAAGCTTCAATGCAACCATGTAGGTCATGGACACAGACTGCTCATAGGCCATGAACATATCGACCATGCGATGCTGCAATACCTGGAACTTGCCAATCGGCACACCAAACTGCTTACGGGTCTTACAATATTCAACCGTCGCGTCGTTCAGTTCTTTCATGCCGCCAATGGCTTCTGCACTCAGAGCAGCAATAGCCTGATCTGTGACCAGTTCGATGAGAGGCAGCGCTTTGCCGGCTTCACCGATCAGCGCATCAGCGCCAACACGGACATTTTCAAACGTAATTTCAGAAGCTCTGCGTCCGTCGACCGTTGGGTAGTCCCGCGTGGACACACCGTCGGCGTTCTTGTCGACAATGAAGAGGGAGACGCCATCAGCATCGCGCTGACCGCCACTGGTGCGGACCGAGACGATGAGCTTGTCTGCCCACGGAGCGGCGAGAACAACGCATTTGTAGCCATTGATGATGTAGCCTTCACCATCGGCCTTAGCAGTTGTTGTCAGGTCGGCCAGATTGTAGCGACCCTGTGGTTCTGCGTAAGCAAAAGTCCAAACTGTCTCACCACCGATAATGCCGGGGATGTGCGCTTCCTGCTGTGCCGTTGATCCGCCCTGACGCAGGAAACCTCCTGCAAGCACGACTGTTTCGATGAAGGGCTCTATAACCAGATTGCGACCGAACTCTTCCATCACGATCATGGTTTCGATGGCAGTCCCACCGAGGCCACCCATCTCTTCGGAAAAGGGAGCCGCCAGAAGGCCAAGCTCAGCAAACTGACGCCACAAGTCCTGGCTCCAGCCTTCCGAGCTCGCAGAAATTTTGCGACGTGTATCAAAATCATATTTGTCCCGGAGAAAACTCTGTACCGAGTTACGAAGAAGCGTCTGCTCTTCGCTAAATGAAAAGTCCATGCTGGTCCCTTCCCTGCTTTTTTATGGCGTTCTCGCCCGCCGGGTAGCGGAGAGAACACATGTTGATTTCTGTGTTAGAGGCCCAACACCATTTTGGCAATAATGTTGTGCTGAATTTCGTTTGAGCCACCATAGATGGCTGTCTTGCGCATGTTAAAATAATTCTGCGCTGTGCCGATGCCATACTCTGGACCCGGTGTGAAAGCGTTGTTTCCTTCGTCTTTCCCACGAGGAGCATAGACAAAGGCGTAATTTCCCATCGCTTCCAGGGTTAGTTCGGTAATGCGCTGCTGAATTTCGGTCCCTTTGATCTTCAAAATGGAACTTTCAGGTCCTGGGCCCTGACCGCGGCTCTCGGCGGCCAATGTGCGCAACTCCGTTACTTCCAGCGCTGTCAGATCAATTTCAACTTCGGAGATCTTGCGGGAAAACTCGCCATCTTCGATCAGCGGACGCCCGTCGACCAGCTCGCTGCCAGAAATGTCGCGCAAACGCTCAATTGCCTTTTTGGAACGTGCCACGCCAGCAATACCTGAGCGCTCATTGCCCAACAGGAATTTCGCGTAGGTCCAGCCTTTGTTTTCTTCACCGATCAGATTTTCGACAGGCACTTTCACGTCGTCGAGGTAAACTTCATTCACCTCATGAGCGCCATCCATGGTGATGATCGGCCGCACGTCGATGCCCGGTGTCTTCATATCAATCAGCAAGAACGAAATGCCCGCCTGAATTTTTGCATCTGGATCTGTCCGAACCAGGCAGAACATCCAATCGGCAAACTGTGCGAGCGTGGTCCAGGTTTTCTGTCCGTTGACGATGTAATGGTCACCTTCGCGAACAGCCTTTGTCTTGAGGCTTGCAAGGTCAGACCCGGCACCCGGCTCAGAATATCCCTGACACCACCAGTCGTCGGCATTGTAAATTCCCGGTAGGAACCGTTTCTTCTGCTCTTCGTTGCCGTACGTGTAAATCACGGGGCCAACCATTGAGAGGCCAAACGGCAGCAACGGTGTTGTTTCTGCCCGTGCACATTCCTCATTCCAGATGAAGCGCTGGGTGATCGTCCAACCTGCGCCACCATGTTCGGAAGGCCAGCTCGGCGCGACCCATCCCTTCTTGGCCAGCACCTTGTGCCAGGCAAGCATGTCATCGCGGGTCATGTCACCGCGCGAGCGCTTGTTTGCGACATCGCGTGGATAGCTGTCTTCAATGAATGTGCGAACCTCTTCGCGGAATGCCAGATCGCCTGACGAAAAACTCATGTCCATAGGAAACTCTCCTTCAGCACCAGCTAGGGGTGGCCGTGCGCTTGGTTTGGCCGGATTTTACTGACAAAGTGTCACTACGCAAGGCCGGGCTGACGCTATTCGTGAACAGCCACCGTTGCTGTTCTGCACAGATCGATTGCCAGGACACTTCCCAGGCCCCGACCACCGCTCAACCCCAGGTCAAGAAGTGGCACCAAACCCGTCTCGGCCAGAAGCCTCGACATGCTCGCACTATTTTGAGCTTCAGAGACCCTGCAATGGGCCACCATAGCAGGGTTCAGTGCCTGCAACACCGCCGCTGACGCGACGGAAACAAACCCATCCAGCAAAACCGGCACCTTCTGATAGCGCGCGGCGAGAATGGCACCTGCAATGGCGGCAAATTCGCGTCCCCCAATGCGGCGCAGAATTTCCAGGGGGTCTCGGTCTCCCGCCTCAACTCGGGCGACCGCCGCCTCAACTGCGGCAAATTGGTTCTCGCGCAACGTGTCATTTGGCTCATCTGGCAGCCAATCAGCGGCCTGTCCCCCAAAGAGGGCCTGCACAAGGGCGGCTGCAACGATTCTGTTGCCGACCCCAATATCGCTCACGCACAGAAGATCGGCACCCCCGGCAATGGCTTCCATGCCAAAAGCGACGGTTGCGGCACAGCCTGCCTCGTCAAATGCATCTTCCTGGCTGATGTCAGGTGTCGGGAGATCGAGGGCGAGGTCAAATACCTTCAAGCCAACATTACTCTGCAAAACGGCCCGCGATACGGGGGCACCGCCTGCGGCCACCAATTCGACTTGGGCTTGCGTTTCGGTCGCTGGGGCCTCTGACACATTCTGGGCAACAATCCCATGATTTGCGGCAAAGATACCGATCAGAGGCTGAACAATCGCTGGATCGCGACGGCCTTGCCACGCGGCCAGCCATTCCGCCAGCTCCTGCAACTGTCCGAGCCCGGCTGGCGCTCCTTGGCGCACAGCTTCCGCTGCCTCCGTATCTGGCAGTGGAGGCCCTTCAATCAGCTTGCGAATATCGTCAAAGGGGAGGCCGGTTGTCGCACGGACCATCAATTTTCTCCTGGCCAATAAGTTATTGTGTGGTTCTTATATGCGTCGCTATATTGGTTCTTATATGCGTCGCTATATAGAGCGTCTGGCGGCCCCTGTCCGCTTCAATGAAGGTTGAAATCCTGCGCATGAGTACCGATCCCATCAAAAGCCCCTGCAAGAGCCTGTGTGCTGTCGATGGTCGACTTGGGTTTTGCCGAGGATGTGGCCGCACCCTGAAAGAGATCGGGGGCTGGAGCCAGTACTCCCATGCCGAGCGTGATGTGATTATGAGTGAACTCTCGGACCGCTTTGCTTCTCAAGGTCTCAGTGTTCCCGACTAGACAGCCGAAAGGCGTTTAGCCAGCATCCTGCTCGCCGCGCAGGTTCAGTGGGTCGGTCTTCAAGACCTTGCCTTCCAGCGCCCCCAGCCAGTCAAGGCTTTGCCGCAGGCGGACAACGTCCCCAATGACGATAATTGCCGGACCTTTGAAAGACGTGAGTTCCACATCACTCATGACGGTGGCCAAGGTGGTTTCCAGAACTTCCTGATCCGGCAGGCTTGCGTTGCGGACCAAGGCGACAGGCTCACTCTGAGACCGACCATTGGCCAGCATCAGCTGGGTGATCTCTCCCAGGTGCGACAGGGCCATGTAAAGCACGATCACCGGGGAGCCTTTGGCAATGGCCGCCCAGTCCAAATTCTCCGGCACCGCGCCGCCCGCCATGTGCCCGGTCACAAAGGTAACGGCGTGATTGGTGTCGCGGTGGGTGACGGGAATACCCGCGTAACTCAAACCGCCAATGCCAGCCGTGACGCCGGGGATTACCCGAAACGGAATTCCCGCCTCGACAAGGCTCAGCGCTTCTTCCCCACCTCGACCAAAGACGAAGGGGTCACCACCCTTAAGCCGCAAGACGCGCTTTCCGGCACGGGCGAGTTCTATGAGTTTTGCGGAAATATCACGCTGCTTGATGCTGGGCTTGCCACCTCGTTTGCCGGCATAAATTTGCTCAGCTGCGGGATTGGCGAAATTCAACACCCTGCCATTGACCAGCGCGTCGTAGACGATCACGTCGGCCTGTTTCAGCGCGTTGAGGGCGTGCAAGGTCAACAGACCTGGATCGCCGGGGCCCGCACCTGCAAGCCACACCCAGCCCGGCTCGAACAGCGGCAGGTCAGACAGAAAATCAGTGCCTGCATTGCTTGCTGGTTCAGCAACGTCGCCCCTCAGGGAAACTATTTTGTCCGGTCCGCTCATTTAACTATCTAATATTGTTAATTACGACTTAGTCCACTCTGGGTACGTAAATATTGGCCCTGGGTCCGTAGATCAAGGACCAGGCGCAAATTCCCTCCATTATGTTTAGCACTCTTCAAATGGCGCACCCTATATTGCTTTCATGAGAGACAATCGCTGGACATGGATTGCCCTGGTTGGGCTTGGCATCGCGGCCCTGCTATTTGTGCTTATCCGCACTTTTCCTGGGGTTCTGGACCAACAGGACGCCCAGATGCGCCTCGTCTATGGGGTCGCCCTGCTGACCCTGGTCGGCAGCAGCGCTGTGCTGGGATGGCGTCAAAATGCCGGTCTTGCACTGCGTCAGGCCATGAGCTGGATCGCCATCGCGTTGGTTCTGGTGATCGGCTACGGCTACCGGGAGGAGTTTCGCGGCGTGATGGTGCGCACCCAAGGGGAGTTGCTGCCTACGCGCGCTCAAGAAGTCAGCCATGGCGTTGTGAGCCTTGGCGCAGACGGCTCGGGTCATTTTCTTGCCGACGCCGCCGTCAACGGCACCCATGTGCGCTTCCTGGTAGATACGGGTGCCAGCCATATCGCGTTGACGCCCTTCGATGCCCAACGTCTGGGCTTTGATCTTGAGAGCCTCAATTACCGGGTCGCCTATCAGACAGCCAACGGTGTTGCCTATGCGGCCCCTGTGCGTTTGGAAGAAGTCTCGCTGGGCTCCATTACCGTGCATGACGTTCGTGCGTCGATCATGAAGGAAGGCCTGACGCAGTCTTTGTTGGGCATGAGTTTTCTCGGACAATTGACCACCGTGGAATTTTCAGGAGACCGCCTTATCCTCCGCGAGTAGACGAGGATAACGCAAATGCCGAACCACACGGACTGGCATCAAATTAGCAACGTCTTTGCTAGATTGCAGGTATAAGACCCTTAAGGCCGGGGTTTCCGCCGGAATTTTTGCTGAACGCACAGGACCCATTCGCATGTTGCCAAAACCACGCCCGTCCATCACTCCCAACACCGCTGCCTTTGAAACTGATCCGCAGGTCGCCCCTCAAGGGTTCCGCGAATATGACGCACGCTGGCTCTTTCCCAACGAGATTAATCTGCGGGGCATTCAGGCGCTTGGTATGGGGCTTGGCACGCTGCTCCGCGACCTGGGTGTGGACCCTCGAATTTCTGTTGGGCATGATTACCGCTCCTATTCGCTGTCGATCCAGCAGGCACTGATGAACGGCCTGATGGCTGCCGGTGCGGAAGTGTTCGACATTGGTCTGGCGCTCTCCCCGACTGCCTATTTCTCGCAGTTTGAGCTCGACGTGCCTGCGGTTGCGATGGTCACCGCCAGCCACAATGAGAATGGCTGGACAGGTGTCAAAATGGGGGCGGCCCGGCCCCTCACCTTTGGACCGGATGAAATGAGTGCGCTGCGCGAGATTGTGCTGGAAGGGAAATACCAGACGCGGTCCGGTGGCAGCTACACGTTCGTGCCCGATATGGTGGAGCGCTATATCGCAGACCTCACCGACCGACCCAAGATCAAGCGGAAGCTCAAAGTTGTTGCAGCGTGTGGCAATGGCACAGCGGGTTTCTTTGCGCCTCGCGTTCTGGAAGGTGTGGGCATTGACCTCATTCCGCTCGACTGCGAGCTCGACTACACCTTCCCACGCTACAATCCAAACCCTGAAGACATGAAGATGCTGCACGCCATGCGGGACAAGGTTCTGGAAACCGGCGCCGATGTTGGCCTGGCTTTTGATGGTGACGGCGACCGCTGCGGTGTTGTTGATAACGAAGGCGAAGAAATCTTTGCCGACAAGGTGGGCGTCATGCTAGCGCGAGACCTGTCTGCCACTCACGCCAACGCGCAATTTGTTGTTGATGTGAAATCAACCGGCCTGTTTCTTACCGACCCTGTGCTGATCAAAAACGGGGCGAAGACCGACTATTGGAAGACCGGACATTCCTACATCAAGCGCCGGGCGCACGAGCTGGACGCACTTGTTGGTTTTGAAAAGAGCGGTCACTATTTTTTCAATCCGCCGATTGGTCGCGGGTATGACGATGGGCTTGTCTCCGCTCTGGCGATCTGTGACATGCTGGCCCGCAACTCTGACAAGAGCATGGCAGACCTTAAGCGCGCGCTTCCCAAAACATGGGGGTCGCCCACCATGTCGCCGCATTGTCCTGATGATAAAAAATATGGCGTGGTTGACCGCATGGTCGCACGCATTCAAGGCATGGCCGACAAAGGCGAAGAGTTGATTGGGCAGAGCATACGCAGCGCTGTGACCGTGAACGGTGTCCGCGTAACCGTTGCTGATGGCACCTGGGGTCTGATCCGCGCCTCCTCCAACAAGCCGGGACTGGTGGTGGTTGTCGAAAGCCCCACGAGTGAAGAAAACAAGGTGGCCATGTTTGAAGCGCTCGACTCCATGCTTCAGGAAGAACCTGATGTTGGCGAGTACGATCAGAAGCTGTGAGAACGACCATGACTGAGAAAGCGCCCGTTGGTTTTGAAGCGATATTGAGCGGTGACGCTGTTTCGTTCGAGACCCATGTCGGGCCGCTTTTTCGCAAAATCGATGTGCCCGCCAACCATGCTGTATGGGGCTTTCGTGCGGAACCCCATCATTGCAATCCCTATGGCATGTTGCATGGGGGCATGGCGGTCGCTTTGGTCGACACGATGATGGGCAGTCTGGTTTTTCACACCATCGACGGTGCACCCTGCGCCACCATCTCCCTCAACACTGAATTTCTAGCCGCTGCAAAAACTGGCGACTGGGTTGAGGGGCGCGCTGAAATGCTACGTCAAGGACGCAGCGTCTGCTTTGTCCGTGCGGACCTGTTCGTGGGTGAAAAACGCATCATGACCGCGAGCGGCGCCTGGGCCATTATTGGCACCAAATAACTGGCAGGCTACGGGTGATATTAGGCCCCGTTGAAAAGCCCATAAAACATTCGCGCTGATGTAAGCAGCAGGAAAAATGCAAAGGCGCGCGCAAGTGTTTTGCGACTGATGGCGTGCGCCAGTTCTGCGCCCCAAGGGGCGGCCAACACGGTTGCCGGCACAATCAACGCAAGGCCGATCAGGTTTACATACCCAATGGAGAATGGGGGTCGTGCCTCCACCCCCAGCCCTGAGATGACAAAGCCAATGGCGCCTGGCACGGAGATGATGAGCCCGAGGCCTGCGGCGGTCGCGACAGCCCTGTGAATGGGATGGCCATACAGGGTCATCACGGTAACGCCAAACGTGCCGCCGCCGATCCCCATCATGGCTGACGTGCCCCCAATGACACTGGCAATGCCCCCCTGCCCGAGCKKRCCTGGCAGCTCRTYTCCCARACGCCAYTCCTCGCGCCCGAAGGCCATGTTGAAAGCMACRAGAAGGGCGAAGGTTGCAAAGATCARTGTCARCATCTGACCGTTTGCRTAKGCCGCCAGYGTWGTGCCGACCATGACSCCYGCCAGCATGGGCAAMGCCCAGCGCTTCAGCAGGTCTAYRTCCACGGCCCCTTTTTTGTAGTGCGCCCGGACCGAGCGGATGGAGGTTGGAATGATCGTGCCCAGTGATGTGCCAACTGCCAAATGCATGCGCACACTTTCATCAATCCCGATCAGGGTGAACACGTGAAACAGCACCGGCACAATGACAATGCCGCCGCCGACACCCAACAGGCCCGCGATCAATCCGGCAATGACGCCGGTTACCAGCAATGCCCCTGCGAACATAAAAAGTTCGTCTAACGCCAGCCCCATAAATTCCACGACTTATATCCTCTCCAAGACGGGCTCGGCTGCGCTCACTTTCGCTGCAGCCTCTATAACAACCTGTACGTCCGCGCCGGGCTTGTGTGCATTCTCACTCAAATGCCGCCGCCATGCGCGCGCACCGGGCAAGCCCTGAAAGATACCCAGAATGTGACGGGTCATGGCATTGAGCGGCACGCCTTCTGCCAAGCGGCGTGAGAGATACGGCAAAAACGCTTCAACAATTTCGTGGCGTGTGCGCACCGGTGCTGTGGAGCCGAATATCCGCTGGTCCACGTCGGCCAACACATAAGGCCGCTCATAGGCCATGCGCCCCATCATCACCCCATCAACCTGGGTCAGGTGTTGTTCGGTCTCATCAATGGAGGAGACCCCGCCGTTCAGGCAGATTTCAAGGTCGGGATAGGTGCGCTTCATCTCATAGACCAGATCATAATCGAGAGGCGGAACGGTTCTGTTTTCTTTCGGCGACAGTCCCTCGAGCCAGGCCTTGCGGGCATGCACAATGAAGGTATGGCATCCCGCCGCCCGGCTCTTTTCGATTAAGTTCGGCAGAGCCTCGCGCGGGTCCTGATCGTCCACTCCGATGCGGCACTTCACGGTCACAGGCAGGGCAACCGCCTCGCGCATGGCCGCCACACATTCGGCAACCAGATCTGGCTCTTTCATCAGACAAGCGCCAAAACGACCCGACTGCACGCGGTCAGACGGACAGCCCACATTGAGGTTGATTTCGTCATAGCCAAAGCCTTCGGCAATACGAGCTGCCTCGCAAAGCTCGGCTGCGTTGCTTCCGCCCAGTTGCAGGGCAACAGGGTGTTCTTCAGCGTCAAAGCCCAGCAGATAGTCTCTGTCCCCATGAATGATCGCAGGCGCTGTCACCATCTCTGTATAGAGAAGCGCGCGCGCAGAAATCAGCCGCAGGAAAAACCGATCATGGCGATCGGTCCAGTCCATCATGGGTGCGACTGAAAAGCGGTGCGTTTCCATACGGGCTTCTAGACCTTGGCGGTTTTCCTCGCAAGTCTGGCATCGAGGCTCATGATGGCCCTTATCAGCTCACCGGCCTTTGCCCGGACTCCCATGATTTCTCCCAAAAAACGGCCATCTCCCCTTCAAAGCGCACCGATAACCATACATTTTACTTGCAAGTAATATTGATTCTTAATAAGAAGAAGAAAAGGCACCCTCAGAGATCCTGAAGAATTTTCGGGGGGCCATCGGCTCGCGGTGCGAGTGCGTCTTAGTAGTTTTACGGGGTGTCAAGGTGACAAAAATTCAAATGGCTAATCAGACGAAGAGTGCCGCGCAGTCGGCGAAGCTGATCAAACGACTTCGGGCAACCACGATGTTCACGCCCACGACACTGGGGGCGGCCCTTCTTGCGGGTTTGCTGACTGGGGGCGCACAGACGGCGCAAGCAGCAGATGGAGCAGAACGTGTCGCACCGATCAGTGTCACGGCCACGCGGACGCCAATGGAAGCGTTCAGCGTACCTGGTCTGGTGACGGTCAAGGGCGCACAGGAAATTGCAGACGAAATTCCCTCCAATCTGGGTGACCTGTTTGACAATGTACCGGGCGTAACGGCGGTTGGTGGACCTCGCCGTACGGGTGAAGTCCCCACAATTCGTGGCTTCTCTGGTCCTGATGTGATCATCACCATCGACGGCACACGGCAGAATTTCATCTCCGGCCATGACGGCCGCGTCTTCGTGGACCCGGCTTTTCTCGGTGGGTTGGAGATCGTGCGTGGATCAAGCTCCGCACTCTACGGCTCCGGCGGTACGGGTGGGGTTATTGCTCTGCGTACTTTGACTGCCAAAGATCTGCTCAATCCTGGGGAGCGCTTCGGGGCGACCTTTGGAACCAGCTACAGAAGTGGCAATCAGGAAATATCAGAACGCCTTCTCGCTTACGCCAAGCCCACAGATGATGTCGATCTCTTCGCTGGCTTCGTGTTGCGCCAATCGGATGATATTCGGCTGGGTAACGGCTTTGAGCTCGACTCTGACGACGACATTATTTCAGGTCTTGTAAAAGGTACTTTCGACCTCGGGCGTGGCCAGAGTGTTCGGTTGTCTTGGCAGCGCTTCGCCAATGATGCGCGCGAGCCTGGCAATGGTCAGGACGCGACCGGCACGCTCACCGAAAAAGATATCAATAGCGAGACATTCTCTCTTGCCTATACGATGAAACCGTCGGGGCAAAATCTGGTTGACCTAGAAATCCAGGCGTACAAGTCCATCAACTCTGTTGATGAAGTTGAGCTTGAAGGGGCAAGTGCTGGTGCGATACTTCAGCGCTCACTTGAGACCCTTGGCTTCGGTGTCACCAACACCAGCCGGTTTATGCTTAGCGATGATGTGGCTCTTGCGCTGACCGCTGGGTTTGAAATCTATCGCGAAGATGCCGCCGGTGCCCGCGATGGCGGCGTGCGCGGTGGTGTGGTGTCGGGTGAGCAGGATTTCTCCGGCTATTTCGTGCAGACCGCTTTCACCTGGTTCTCCCCTTTTGGATTGCCTGATGGAGAGCTATCGCTCACACCGGGCGTCCGTTATGACTCATTCGATAATACGGATGAAGCGGGCACAAAGGCGTCCGACAGCCAGCTTTCTCCAAAAGTCACGGCTCGGTTTGCTCCTGTCGAATGGGGCTTTGTATACGGGTCTTACGCAGATGCTTTCCGCGCGCCCCGGCTGGATGAATTGTTCCCGACTGGCGTGCATTTCCCCGCTTTCGGTCCGACCGGATTGACTGGTTTCAATACATTCATTTCCAACACCACCTTGAAGCCTCAGAGCACCTCAACGCTTGAGTTTGGAGCGGGCCTTGAATTTGAAGATATATTTGATGCCAACGATATTTTCCAGGTGAAGGCCGGTTACTACACCATCGACGGTGAGGACTTCCTCTCTACGGAAGTTATCCAGAACGCCGACCTGAGCAACCCGCAGTTTTTCCCAGGGCCTCTTGCTCCAGGCTTTACCTGTTTTGCGTTTGTTTCAACGGCAACCAATCCAGGGGGCTGTGGCGGAACGACCCAGATCGTCAATATTCCAGACGCAGAGATTTCCGGATTTGAACTTGATGCAACCTACGACACCTCACGGTGGCGCGTTCAGGTTGGTGCTCAAACGATGGAAACAGAGAACACAGCGACTGGAGAGCCTATCGGTATCGAGCAGTCTGATCAGGTCACTGTTGATGTGCGGGTCAAACTTCCAGAGTTCGCCTCCTTCCTCGGCTGGCGGGCGACTTTCGCAGACTCTTTCCGCGAAGGAACTGTCACAACCGATTTCCGCGACAGCTATCAGTTGCACGAAATCTATGCACGCTGGCGTCCAGAAGACGGAGCTCTTTCAGGCTTCAGCCTGGGCGTGACGGCAGAAAATCTCTTTGACGAGGAATACCAGCGCGTGTCTTCAAGCACGCTGGAAGAGGGGCGCAGCATCCTCGTTGACCTTACATACTCCCTCAAATGGTGATCAGAAGGACCACATATGATGACCACAAAACTAGACGAGCTTCGCACTCGCATCGCTGAAGAACGCAGCAAGACCCCTGACCTTCGGGCCAGGGATCTTGCTAAGGCGCTGGATATTTCGGAGGCCGAACTTGTCGGCTCCGAGGTGGGGAAGACAGCAACACGGCTTACTGGACCGTGGTCCGAAGTCATCACCACGTTCGGCAATTTGGGCCGCGTTATGGCGCTGACGCGTAACGAAGGTGTTGTCCACGAAAAAGTGGGCGAATATGCGAACATGTCATTCGGTAAGCATGGCGGTATTGTTCTCAACCATGACATCGACCTCCGCCTGTTTTTGGGCAGCTGGGAGTTCGGGTTTGCTGTTGCAGAGGAAACCCGCTCCGGCCCACGACGCAGTCTGCAGTTCTTCGGTCAAGATGGCACCGCGGTGCATAAAGTTTATATGCGCCCGGAGAGCAATAACGCTGCCTATGATGCGTTGGTGGATCAGTTCCGCCACGAAGATCAGGCCTCTCTCATTACCGTGACGCCTCTTCCCACTCCTGAGCCTGACCGTCCAGATGCCGATATCGATACGGAAGCCATGCTCACCAGGTGGTCGAAGCTAAAAGATGTCCATGACTTCTTTCCCATGCTTCGCAAATACAAGGTTGGACGCCAACAGGCTGTTCGGCTTGCTGAGGGTCGCTTCTCCCAACGTGCACCGCTTGATTCAGCCACCAAGCTGCTTCACATGGCTGCCGACAGAGAAACTCCGATCATGGCGTTTGTGGGCAACAAGGGGCTCATCCAAATCCACACAGGCACGGTTAAAGACATTCAACCTCGTGGACCGTGGATCAACGTTCTTGATGACGGCTTTAACCTGCACCTGCGGACAGACTTTGTGAAAGAAGCCTGGGTCGTGCGCAAGCCAACCAAAGATGGAGAAGTCACGTCTGTCGAACTGTACGATGCGGACGGTGCGATGCTGATCCAGTTCTTTGGTCAACGCAGCGAAGGCAATGCCGAGCTTGATGCCTGGCGCGGCATCATCTCGGAAGGTGTTCTGGGCGACGGAGTTGCGGCATGATCACCCGTCGCACGTTGCTGTCTCTCACAGGGGCGGGCGTTGGTGGAGTTATTCTTCCAGCGGCGTTCGGTTCCGGTGCTTGGGCTGTCGGGCAATCCGGCACCCTTCCCTCGCGGATTGTGTCTGCGGGGGGAGCCATCACTGAGACGCTGTTTGCTCTTGGTCTGGAAGATCGGATTGTCGCTGTAGACACAACGAGCACTTATCCTCACGCGGCTATGGCTCTCCCAAAAATTGGGTACCTGCGGCAACTTTCAGCCGAAGGTCTGCTCTCAGTCCGTCCCGACCTCGTCGTGCTCTCAAGTGAGGCAGGGCCACCGGCTGCCATTGAACAACTCAAAGCATCCGGCATTCCTCTCGTGATCATTGAAGCGGAATGGTCGCCTGAAGGTATTGCACGGCAAATCACGGAAGTTGGTGTCGCTGTTGGAGCAGAGGAACCAGCGCTTGAATTGGCGTCCCGCGTGAGCGGTCAATTTGAAACGCTGGCGGCAACGCTGCCTGACGTGCGCGACCAGAAGATGCTTTTGCTCCTCTCCGCCGGAACGGGTCCGTTGCTGGCTGCGGGAACCAATACGGCGGCCGACGCCATCATGAAGCTGGCAGGGGGAGGCACCGCCCTCCCCGACATGGAAGGTTACAAGCCGGTTTCGATTGAACCCATCCTCGCAGCTGATCCAGATTGGATCATCCTGCCGAGCCATGTGGCAAGGGCTCTGGGTGGGCACGACGGGGTTAGCAGTCTGGAAGTGATTACGCGCACGCGGGCCGGGGTACAAGGCCGTGTAGCGATCATCGACAGTCTCTACCTGTTGGGTTTTGGGATACGGACCGCGCAGGCGGCCGCCGATCTTGCCACGCTTCTTTATCCAGACGCTGGCATCCCTGCTCTGGGACGCCCCTCCATCCCCTCACCCAGTGTCATGATTGCAGGTGCCGGATGAGTGTCCTTGCTGTCCAGAGGACGCAGGGAAGAGACCTTACGGAAATTCTACGTCGATTAACCCTGCCGATCCTCATTCTCTTGATGGTTGGTGGAATAGCAGCCGGTCTTCTGCAAGGGGCTGCGTCGCTGTCTCTGAGCGACCTCAGCCGCGTTTTGTGGGAGGTCCTCACCCAGGCACAGCCAACGGATCAGGTGGCGCATGCGATCCTGCTGGAAATTCGAGCGCCGCGGGTCGTTCTCGGCGTCATGGTTGGGGCCACGCTCGCGGTTTCAGGAACCATTTTGCAGGCCCTGTTCCGCAACCCTCTCGCGGAAGCTGGCATTATTGGTGTCTCTGCCGGGGCCAGTGCGGCGGCTGTTGCCACCATTGTGCTTGGCGGCGCCTTTGCAGCTCTTGGACCCTTGATCTTGTACGCACTGCCGGTGGCGGCCTTTGTCGGCGGCCTGATCGCCACGCTCCTGGTCATGGCTGTTGCCCGGGTGGGTGGCCAGTCTTCAATGTCGACCATGTTGCTCGGTGGCATCGCCGTGTCTGCACTCGGTGGCGCGCTGATGGGCCTGATGATGTTCCTCAGCAATGACGAACAGTTGCGCTCTATTACATTCTGGATGCTGGGGAGCCTCGGCGCTGCGACCTGGACCACCATTGTCCCCGCTCTCGCCATGATGGCTGTGATGCTTGGGGCTATGCCCGCCCTCATGCGCCGCCTCAATCTCATTTTGCTGGGGGAACGTGAAGCCCTCTCTCTTGGCCTGAAAGTCGACGTGTTCAAAAATGTCTGTGTGACCCTGGTCGCGGCTGGCGTGGGCGCGGCGGTTGCGGTCTCAGGAACGATCGGCTTTGTTGGCATTGTCGTGCCCCATCTTTTGCGGTTTGTGGTTGGGCCTGATCACCGGGTTCTGATGCCCGCATCAGCTATCGGGGGGGCCGCGCTTCTGCTGTGGGCAGATGTGGTCGCCCGCACGCTGGCCCCGCCTGCGGAACTTCCTATTGGTGTTCTCACAGCTCTGCTAGGTGCCCCTTTCTTCCTCTGGCTTCTGCGCCGGGCGACACGAGAAGGAGCCGCGTGGTGAAACTGAACGCCCATCAAATTAATGTCGACCTTGGTGCCCAACGGGTTTTGCACGACATTTCATTGAGCGTGGAACCGGGTGAATTTCTGGTCATTCTCGGTCCCAACGGGGCGGGGAAGTCGACCCTACTCAACGTGTTGAGTGGCGAACGTGTGGCAGATGCGGGAACGGCCTCTCTTGATGGCATTGCCCTGCACGAGTTCACACCGCTCGAGCTTGCCCGCAAGAGGGCTTTGATGTTGCAACGGGCGTCCCTGACATTCCCGTTCGTTGTTCGAGATGTTGTCGCTATGGGGCGGGAACCTTTTCTCGACGATGGAGATGTAAAAGCTGACGAGACGGCTGTCGACTGGGCGCTGGAGGCAACGGATATGCATTCGCTGCAGCAGCGCCCCTACACAAAATTGTCGGGGGGAGAGCAGCAGCGGGTTCAGCTCGCGCGCGTACTGGCACAAATCTGGCGCTCTTCAAACGACGAAGCACGGTTTCTTCTTCTCGATGAACCCACGTCGAGCCTTGATCTGGCACACCAGCACACCACCATGCGCCTCGCGCACAAGCTGACGACCCAAGGTGTGGGAGCAGTCGCGGTTGTCCACGATCTCAATCTCGCAGCACTTTACGCAACAAAAATTGCCCTGCTTTCTCAGGGCCATCTGGTCGCCCTCGGCACACCAGATCAAATATTGGTGCCAGACCTCATCTCAGAGGTTTTTGGCATATCCGTCACCCAAGTTCGCGACGAAGCATCGGGCCGCACTCTCATTGTGCCCGTCGGTTTGTATTCAGACGCAACACGACCGGCCCCGCTGCAGGCCGCACAATAATCTGGAGGTCCTCTTATGGATCAAGACATTCCAACCATTAAAGCTGCTGAAACGGCAAGCGACATGGTTTCTCAGACACCTCCAGCGGCTGCGTTCGATTTCGGGTCCGTTTTGGACCTCCTCTCGGCAGGCGGCCCGGTGCTTTACCTCCTCGCAGGTCTCTCGCTCGTGACGGCGGCGCTGGTGTTTGCCAAAATGCTGCAGTTCTCTTCTGCCCGCCTTGGCGAAAAAACCAAACGCGGCGCGCTGGCCCGTGTGCGTGCAGCCGCCCAAACCGCAGCAGAAACGGCTGAGGGTGACCGCACGCTCATCGAAGATGCTGGCTTGCGAGCCGCCCGCGCGGTAATGCGTCCTCTCGAAAGCAGCCTCGGCGCACTGGGCATGATTGCTGTGCTGAGCCCGCTGATTGGTCTGCTGGGAACTGTGATCGGGATGATTGATGCCTTCCGGGCTCTTAATGAGGCCGGTAGCACGGTTGATCCGAGTATCCTCTCTGGCGGCATCTGGATCGCCCTGCTGACAACCGCTGCCGGGCTCATTGTCGCGATCCCTGCGACCGTGGCCCATGGCTGGTTTGAAGGACGGTTGGGACGGTTCGCTGATCTTGCAGAAACCGTGATCGGCGAATTGGCAGCCGCCATGAGAACGCGTTCGGGTGCCCACCTTCGGGTCGCGGCGGATTAGGGCCTCAGTTCCATGATTGTCCCGCGCAAAAAAACCCGCATCGTTCTTGGCCTCACGCCGTTGATCGATGTGGTCTTCATCCTATTGATATTTTTTATGCTGGTGTCTCAGTTCACCGAGTGGCGCAAGATTGATCTGACGCCCGGTGCCACGCTGTCCGGTGCCTCTTCAGATACGCCGTCACTCGCTTTGGATCTATTGAATGACGGCACTTTGCGGGTAGATGGCAAGCGCACGCCTGTTTTGTCTGATGCTGTCGCGCTGATCACCGCAGATCGGTCGCGCACCAGCATCGTGTTGGGTGCGGAGGATCAGGTGGCCATCCAACGGGTTGTTGAGGCGGTCGATGCTCTCACCGCTCAGGGGCTTACCGACGTACAATTGTTGCCAGACCCGCTGGAGACAGAATCATGAAAAGTCTGCGGAAGAACACCGCGAAATGGCAGCCTGACAGCACATTGCCGCTGATCAATGTGGTTTTGTTGCTGGTTCTTGTCTTCATGATCGCGGGCACCGTCGCCTCTCCTTTGCCTGCCGATTTTACCCCCCTTCAAACGGTCGCAGGCGAGGCGCGAGATACAAAGGTTGAACGAACCACGATAACGATCACGGCACAGGGCACGATCTTGATGGCTGGGAATGTTCTCTCGGAGGATGATCTGCGGCAGGTGTTCAAATCGGCTGCCGCAACCGGGGGCCCTGTGGAGATACGCACCGACGCCCGCACGCTTGCTCATACGGTGATCAGGACCATGAGGCTGGCGAAAGACGCAGACGTGAGCAACATCGAGATCGCCACATTGAGGCGCTCAGAGTGACCCACGCCATTGCCGACTTTTCCCCCGCACCGCTGAGCCGGTACGCCCCGCAGGCAATCATCCTTGCCATTGCGGCCCACGTTCTTGTTCTGATGCTTGTCTTGATGACGCCCTCACCCGAAGGTGGTGGTGGCGGCGGTCGCGTCCTCGGGCGGCTTAATGTCAGCCTTGGCGCAGGGGGAACCTCAGGGCAGACCCTGCAGAAAATTGTTGAAGAAACAACTGCGAGTGCGAAGCCACCGACACCGGTTCAGCCGGAACCAGCGCGAACGCGTGCGCCGGTGCCCGAAAAAATGGAAGCTGTGCACCCGCAGCCAACCCCACGAGCATCGCGCCCCGCCCCCGCAGCACCGCCGGTGACTGTGCCAATACCTGCCCCGGAAACACCCCGGACCGACGACCGTCAGGCCGACTCCACCACATCCCCTTCAGATGCGGCGCCGGGCTCCATGGACGCTGGCACCTCATCGGTTGGAGAAGGGGCGCCAGCGGCAACAATTGGGCTGGGTGCTACCGACGACGCTGCCGGCGACGCACACGACGCCTATCTGGCAATAGTCCGCAGTCGCATTGAGGCATACCGCACCTACCCTGCTGCCGCGCGACGCCGCCAGGCAGAAGGCACAGTGGATGTGTATATCGAGATTTCAGAGACCGGAGAGCTCACCTTCCTCGAGATCACATCCCGGTCCGGTTCGATTTACTTGGACCGTGCCGCCCGCCGAATGGCGGAGAGAGCAGGCCCCTTCCCGCGCCCTCCCGTTCCACTGTTCACGACGACCATTCCTATCAACTTTTCGTTTCTGTAAAAATTGCGCGTCCTGAGTGACAGCCACACGCGGAACCGAATAGGATGCCCCAACAACAGGTTGACGAGACACCACGGGTTGGGGGGGCTATCAATTCATACAAATCTGAGAAAAATCGATCTCAACCTTCTGACGATTTTTGATGCCGTGTTCCGCGAGCGCCATATCTCGCGGGCGGCGGAACAGTTGGGCATGAGCCAGTCGGCTGTCAGTCATGCGCTTGGCCGTCTGCGCGATGTTCTCGACGACCCATTGTTTATCCGCCATGCAACAGGCATGGAGCCGACCAGACGGGCGCTGGAAATCGCGCAGCCCATTCATGAGGCGCTGAATGATCTGACGGGTATTCTGGCACGGTCCGAAGGGTTTGACGCCAGCAACACAAAACGGACGTTCACAATTGCTCTTGGCGACTATTGCGAATGTCTGATTATGCCGCCACTGATGCAATGGCTGGAGCGTCACGCCCCTCATATCCAGATTGTCTGCCAACCTGATCACGGGCGCGATGCGCATGAGCTTTTCAGTCACGGCAATATTGATCTCTTTCTGGATTACATGCCGATTGAGATTGAAGGACTGGCGGCTACTACCCTGTTTTCAGAACAATTGTGCGTGGTGGCCAGCCGAACGCGCACAGACTTTGGTGAACATCTTTCCCTCGCCAATTTCGCTGCCGCAAAACATGTCATTTTCGAGCGCCATTCTGACTATGGGTCGCTGCTTGATGTTGCCCTGCATCGCGAAGGCATTGAACGCAACAATGTGCTCACTGCCTCCAGCCTTGTCTTCATGATGTTGATCGCCGCGCGCTCTGGGCTGTTGGCCTCCATTCCGCGACGGTTGGCGCTTCTCTTTGCAGACAGTCTCGATTTGCAGATCTATCCGCTGCCGGTCAGCATGGATGCATTGACGATCAAGATGTACTGGCTTCAGGAGCAGCATGATGACCCTGGCCATCTTTGGCTGCGCGAGCTAGTGCAACGGATCGCCTCCTTACAATAATTAATCTCATTCATATTTACCATGATAAATATGAATTTCATTCCTCCAAAGCCCCCTGATAGCGTCGCCCCGTCGGTCTGATCAAGCGGTACCTGGGGAGGGGAAATGAGTCAGAGCACCTATCGCGCCCTTATTGAGGGCAGCGACATTAGTTTTGATGTCAAAAACAATGAAACGCTGGTCAGGGCCGCCGCCCGACAGGGAATCTCGTTTCCATCGCTATGCAATGTTGGCGAGTGCGGCTCGTGTCGCTGCCGGTTGCGCAGTGGCCGGATCAAACTCAAAAAAGATATTTCCCATCACGTGCCCCTGCCGCTTCTCAAGCAGGGAGATATTCTGGGCTGTCAGAGCCTGATCCAGTCCGACGTGGTGCTGAATGTGCCCACTCTCTCGCCCGCAACAACCTCAGACGGCGCGCCGATCCAGACAAAGGCGCGCATTGCCTCACAGGTCATGTTGAATGACGACACGGTTGAGCTGACCTTGGCTCTCGACAGTCCCGTCAACTATCGGCCGGGCCAGTACGGGCATCTCACCCTTCCCGGCGTGTCGGCGCTTGCCACAGACCCCCGCAGCTATTCTTTCGCATCCGGAGACCTAAACCGCGCACCCAACACGGTTCAATTTCATATTCGTCATGTTCCAGGGGGTGCCTTTACAGGGTGGCTTTTTGAGAAAGACCGGTGCGATGAGGAAATTGAGTTCAGCGGCCCGTTTGGAGACTTTGGCTGGCACGAGCAAACGCAAAAGCCATNGTTCATTGCGGGGGGCAGCGGATTTGCGCCCATCCATGCGCTGCTCGATCAATGTCTGGAAACAGCTAAACCACTTGATGCAGTGCTGATGTATGGCGCCCGGACACGACCGGACATTTACTGCCTGACGCAAGTTGCACAGCTACAGAAACGCTGGCCGGGAAGCCTGACGTTTTTTCCTGTTCTGTCTGAAGAGCCGGAGACGAGCGACTGGCCGGGGGAGCGCGGCTACCTGCACGAGTACCTCGGTTCACCTGCCGTCAATGCGTCCGAGCGCACCGCCTATATGTGTGGCCCCCCACCGATGATTGATGCCTGCCTGGAGGCGCTGACGGATGTTATTGCCCCTGAAAATATTCACTACGACAAATTTCTTAACCGCAGCCACATGACTGATACCGCAACAGACTGATCGATCCCTTTTCCGTTGCAAGGAGGAAAGACGATGACTTTTAGTAATGAAACAGCGATGCAAATCATCGGCGCATCCTTTGTGTTCTTCGCCCTTATTGAGTTGATCCGTGGGCATTATTCCAAAGCTGGTTTTTGGACGATGTCCGAGTTTGGCATCAGTCTGGGTAGTTTCTGCAATTTCCTTGTTGTTCGCGCAGCATTGCTGGCTGCAACAAGCTGGCTGTTGATCTCCCTGTTGCCCAACGGCAGCGGCTTTATGTCGTCTCTGCCGTTCTGGCCGGTGTTCCTCGCCTATGTTCTGTTTGAGGAATATGCGCATTACTGGGTTCACCGGTGGGCCCATGAATGGTCGTGGTTGTGGCGCTTTCACAAGCCCCACCACACCCCAAAGGAACTCAATCTGACGGTTGCGTATCGAGAAAACTGGGCGTGGTTCATCTTTGCGCCCAATGCCTGGCTCGGGGCAGTGATGGTGTGGGGCGGACAACCTGAAGCCGCCATGCTGGGCGCTGCCATCAAAGGATCAAGTGAGTGGATGGTACACAGCGCAGTGCGCTGGGATCTGGTTTTGCAGAAAAATCGCTTCACCCGGCCTATAATGTGGGTGCTGGAACGCATCATCACCTTGCCCGACACCCACCATGTGCATCACGGCATCGGGCGGTACGGAAATGCCATGGGTAATTATGGCTCTTTCCTGTTCATGTATGACCTGATGCACGGCACTGGCACCATTCCACACAAAGTTCAGGACGGTTTTGGTCTTCCCGACGGCGTGAAGGTTGAACCCTGGTACGAACAATTGTGGTGGCCGTTCCTGCGCAAGAAAGGCGCTGCGGATCTTCAGCTTGCCGGGTTCACCGCTTCACCCGGCCCGACTGAAACTGATCTTGCTGAGGCGCTGGCGGTTATCACGACCGCTGACGGTCGCCAGATTGTGGTGAGTTAGGTCAATATTATGAAACCAAATATTTGGCTTTCTGTCTTTGTCACCATCCTTGTTGTCGCCGTGCTCTACGCCTCTTTCCGTACAGGCGAGAGCGTTAAGATTGATGCCTTGCGGGCGGAAACGCCGGGCTTGAGCCTAGCCTCCTTGCCAAACGGGGAAACGCGTTATCAACTTGAAGGCCCTGAACAGGGCGATGTGATCCTGCTGATCCATGGGGGGCGGGAGCCCGGGTGGACGTGGGATGAGGTCGTCCCGTCTCTTCACGCGGCAGGGTTCCAGACCCTGCGGTATGACATGTTCGGGCGGGGCTATTCAGACCGGCCAACCGACGGCGCATATGATCAGGCGTTTTATCTGCAACAGGCAGAAGATCTTCTGGATGCTTTGAAGCTTACGGGTCCTGTTCATGTGGCTGGATATTCGTTTGGGGCTGCTATTGCCACGCGACTGGCGGCGGCGCGACCTGCCCAGGTTCGATCTCTCTCCCTGCTGGCTCCGCGCTATTTCGGCTATCCGGTGCCTGCGGTCGTGTACGCCCCTGTTATCGGCAATCTCCTGATCAAGTATTACGTGAAGCCAAATGCCCTTGATGAAGTGCGCAGCTTTTTCACCACGGCCCAGCTGCGTGACAAGTATCTGAACAGGGTGGGAGAACCAGCAGACGTCGTCGGTAATTACATGGCGTTTCGTCGGTTTGCCCTATCAGATGCCTTGGCGGGGACAGAAGAAATTTACAACAGGCTTGGCAAACTGGATAAGCCCATCCTTGTTCTCAGCGGCGAAGACGATGCGGGCATTACCGCCGATCATATCGACGCCATTGCGGCCCTCGTTCCGGGCGCCCGCCGCGTTGCCCTGCCGAACGCAAATCACGGACTGGTGTGGCAGCATGGCGAAACGGTTGCGCAGGAAATGATCCGGCACATGAGATCAGTGCTCGAGTGAACTTCGGAGAAATAGTCAGCGACACGCACACGACACTGCGAGCCCATGAAAAAGGCCGCCGGGTGACCTCAATCATCTCTTCTGCCTCAATGTAGAAAATACTTGTCCACAAATGCTGTTTCCGCATCTCCGTACGCAAATTGTTTGGCGGTCGTGAGTGTGGAAATGTTGCTTGCCCTAACAATATCCCGATCAGGCTTATTTCCAACCAGTGCAGCCATTTGTTGGTCATGGGTTGCCAAAAAGAGATGCTTCGGCGAAAGAGGGAGCGATATAAGTACTGAGGGGTGATACAGACCACCTACTCGTTGGAAAGGATTGTCTCCAATAAGTAAGCTTCTGGATGCTTTCGAAATGTCTGCGACATGCCATATCAATTCTGACAAGCGTTGCAATACCCGTTCATCGCAGATCATCGTCACAAGAACGCGCATTCCAGAGTTCATGATTCGATTGGGTCTATTGTTCATTGCCCATTCGAATAAACTACCTTCCGGGGAGTCAGCCTTCTGTGAATCATATTCATCCAGTTGTCGTGAGAGTTTTTCTCGAATATGTGCGTCTGTCTGAAGCTTAAACTTATCAACTATATGCGGGACCCGAAGATAGGAAGCGTTAAGGTAGACTGCCCAACGAATGCGTTCCCTACCGCTCAATGAGTCAGGCCCCTCCGCGATCAACTTTCTCAAAATCGGTGCCGCTTCATTTTCTATCTGTCCGAATATTTTCTTCTCAATTATTTGGGTATTTTCCGGGAGTGACGACTGTATGGAATACAGGCCTGGTCGATAGGCTGTTGCCGCTGTGGACACTAACTTTTGAGCAAGTTTGTGTTGGTGCTCAATACGCCTCCACCGAATGACTTTCCCACTCCCCCCTGCCCATTCGTCAAGATGGAATTGTGAAAGATAATGATGATTGCCTTCTTTGCTCATAGGTTATCCTATGACAAAACCACACAGGCACAGCAAGAACAGCCTAGCGCTGTTCCTTCAGCACATGCCAGTAGGTGCGGACCTGCTCAACATAGCGCCGTGCTTCATAGCCGCGCGCGTACCCGTAGCGCAGGGTCGCGTAGACTTTTTCATCCGATAAGTCACCCAGCACCTGCTTAACGTCCGCCCATACATTCTTGTCTAGGCCACGCTGTTCGGCCAGCGCACGGGCGTCATATATGTGACCGAGGCCCATATTGTAGGCCGCCAGAGAAAACCAGTACCTGTCATCCCCCGTCACGCCATCAGGCAGCCGTGCAAGGGTTTCCATAAAATACCGAGCGCCTCCCCAAATGCTCTCTTTGGCATTGGTCCGATCAGCGACGCCGATATGCTCTGCGGTCGCGCGGGTCAGCATCATGAACCCCCGCACGCCTGTTGGGCTGACGGCATCCGGGTTCCATTTGGATTCCTGATAGCCCATTGCAGCGAGCAGCCGCCAGGGCATTTCGTTACGCCGTGCCGCTGTCCTCAGATCGCGCTCAAACGTGGGGAGTGTCTGGGCCACGTCATCTCGAAAGCGCGTCAGATCAAGAAAATCGAACTCGGGAAAGAAACTGAAATGCGCCGCCGTGAACTGGTCAATGGCCCGGGCTGTGGAGGCACGCGCAAACCATTTATCAAGCGCGTCCCCCAGCTCATCGGCTTGTGGTGCCACGATCCACGCGAGCGGTTCATCGGGCGTCAATGCGAATGCACGAACCAGCTCGGGGTAATGACGGCGCGTGACCTGAAAGATCGGCTCATCGGCAATAGTGCAATCATATTCCTTCTCCCACACCGCCTGCATTAACGCCTCCGGACCAATGTCCGGTTCGTCCCATGTGAGGCCGGGGACAGAGGCCGCCGCTAACACTTCTGCATAGGAGCTGCCCGCTGTAACGACCAGGCGAAGATCCGCAAGGTCTTCAATTTTTGCGGGTGTCTCCCCTCCCTGCCGACACACCACAATCTGGCGCACCTGCATGTAGGGTGGTGCAAATCGGAATATTTTCTCGCGAGCAGACGTGACCGTCAGCCCTGCTGCCGCGATATGCGCTTCGCCATCCGCCATCATGCTCAAAATTTTCGGCACGGAGTCCACCGGGAGAAACGTCACGGACACACCCAAGGTCGCCGCAAATTCTCTCGCCAGATCGACCTCAAAGCCAACAGCTTCATCATCACGGCCGAGGAAATAGGTTGTTGGTGAATTGCGCGTCACCACGACGAGCGTGCCAGCCTCCTGGATGCCTTCGATGGACGTATCAGGGCCCTGCTCTCTCAAGCTGAACACGAGCCCCGCGCAGACAAGAAGCGTCAGCAGGAAATAGGGCCAACGGGTTCGCACGACATAAGCCACGCCTTTCTTGCCACCCAAATCTATGTCCTCGTTCATCTCACTCAGAGCAAACTCCCAAAGCTTCCTTTGAAACTCCTTTGGTCTATCGATCAGAGCTTAACAAAGTTCAACAAAAAACCCGCGAGGAAATCCCCGCGGGTGTTCTTTTCTGGTGACCTTGCGGCCCGATATCAGCCTATTTGGGCAGTTCGTTGAACGGCTTGTCTTTGTCCACACGAATGTCCTGGGGCATGCCTAGCACCCGCTCGGCAACAATGTTGCGCAGAATTTCRTCTGTWCCGCCYGCAATACGGTAGCCCGCACCGCCCATCCACTGGTTTTGAAAAACGGCACCCTGAGGAGACGTTTCCCGGTCGCGGATAATCCCGGCCTGGCCTTGCAGGTCCATCGCAAACGACCCCAGATCCTGCATTTTGGCTGCTGAGACAATCTTAGAAATGCTGCTTTCTGGCCCTGGCGTCTGCCCTTTGGACAGAGCGGTCAGGGTGCGGAAGCGGGTATATTTCAACCCTTGCGTCTGCACATACCAGTCGGCAATGCGCTCGCGCACAGCGCCATTGGCCATGGCGGCCATCTGTTCCATCTCGCTCTCGCGGCCCAGAGACATCAGCTCTTCCCAGTCGGCGCCACCGCCGCCGCCAACCGCCAGACGCTCGTTCATCAACGTTGTGATTGCCACTTTCCAACCATCGCCCGGATTTCCCAGACGGTCACTGTCGGGCACCCGAACATCGGTGAAAAAGACTTCGTTGAACTCACTCTCACCGGACATCTGCTTGATCGGGCGAACTTCAACACCCGGCGATTTCATGTCCACGATGAACATGGTCAGGCCTTTGTGCTTTGGCACAGTGGGATCGGTCCGCACAACAACAATGCCGTAGTCACAATAGTGCGCGCCGGAGGTCCAGACCTTCTGGCCATTGATGACCCACTCGTCCCCGTCCTTCTCCGCTTTTGTGCGAAGACCGGCGACATCAGAGCCCCCGGCAGGTTCGGAGAACAGCTGACACCAGATTTCATCGCCCTTGATGGCAGGCTCCACATAACGCGCCTTGTGCTCTTCGGTGCCCCAGGCAAGAACTGTAGGCACGCACATGCCCAGACCAATGGCGTAAAAGCCACCGGGCGCCAGATATTTAGATTCTTCCTGGCTGTAGATCACATTCTGGATCGATGAACCGCCCTGACCGCCATATTCTTTTGGCCAGGTAATGCAGGCATAGCCGCCATCCGCTTTGGTCCGCTGCCATTTGCGGGCCCGCTCAAGCGCTTTTTCGAGACTGAGTGCTGGCAGCGCATCCTTGCTGCTCTTTTTCTTCGTGGCATTCTTACCAAGCCATCCCTGCACCTGGGTGCGGTAGCTGGCTTCTTCGGCTGTGTCGTTAAAATCCATGGAACGTCTCCATCATTCTTATCAATTGTGTATGCAAATTGGTTTTGCGAAAAAATCAGGCGGCGTTTCTTGTCTCAAGACGCGTCACCAACTTGTCCTTCCACTCCAGGGCACTTCCCAGAGCCAGGGCCAGCAGTTTGGACCGGCGGAAGTAGAACTGTGTGTCTGCCTCCCACGTGTAGCCAATGCCGCCATGCACCTGAATATTCTCTTGAGCGGCGTAGCGAAACGCTTCGGTTGCAGAAATGCGTGCAGCCGCTGCGGCTTCCGGCAGTTCGGCCCCGCCATCGTTCAGCATCATGGCGCCGAAATAACAGTTGGAACGCGCCAGCTCGAGCTTCACATACATGTCGGCGATCTTATGCTTGATTGCCTGATATGACCCGATAAGACGACCGAATGCGTAACGCTCAAGAGCATAATCGCGAGCCATCCACATGGCAGCCTCCGCCCCCCCGATCTGCTCGAACGCCATCAAGATGGCGGCCGAGTCAAAGACCGTTGCGGTGATTGCCCAGCCCTCACCCTCAGCGCCCAGAAGTTCGGCGGGTGCATCTGTGAAGGTGATCGTTGCGTGGCTGCGGGTCGGGTCAATGGTCTTGACCGCTTCACGGGCCACGCCGGCACCGGTCAAATCCACGAGCACCAGCGACAATGCTTTGTCGCCCTTGCCGCCTGTATTGGCGAGCACGAGGGCGAAGTCGGCGAAATCGCCATCTGGTACCGGAATTTTGGTGCCGTTCAACTTGCCGCCCTTGAAGGAGGTCTCGATGGTGCGTGGACCTGCGGCTCCTGGCCCTTCTGACATTGCGAAAGTGCCGATCACTTTCCCGGCAGCCAGCTTAGGCAACCAAGACTGCTTTTGGGCTTCCGATCCGGCAGAAACAAGTGCTTCAGTTGCCAGATAGACAGACGTTGAAAAAGGCACCGGGGCTGCGGAACGGCCCAGTTCTTCGGCAATGACACACAGTTCGAGGGCACCCAGGCCAACCCCGCCATATTGTTCGGGGATCGCTGTGCCGGTCAGACCCATTTCAACAAGTCCGTCCCACACATCTTTTGCGAAGGGCTCGTCACCATCGAGGACCTTGCGAACACGGTCGAGACCGCATTTGTCGGCCAACATTTTTTTGACCTGCTCCTTCAGGAGTTTCTGGTCATCTGAAAAGTCGAAGTTCATATCGTCTCCCGTATGTCCCGGCCGGATACATTGTCCGCCGAAGATTTGTCTGCCAAGTCATGTCTCTCAGGGCACATACAGCCGCGCCCAGCCTGTCACTTTGGCGCGTATTCTTGCGCCAAAACCCCGGATTACAAAGGAATTTCAGTGCAGTGGTGGTGAGATTTTGCGGCGGTCAGTTTTGACGCAGGGTCAGACTGAGCAGATCATTCCCCGGGCTCAGAGCTATTTTTGGACGTGGGTCCATCCCCGTCGGCTTCAACGGGGCTGAGATTCGATTTGAGGCTATCCAGCACATCCAACATGACATCAATCTTGTGTGCCGGGACCCCTTCAAATGCTTCCGCAAAGACCTGTCTGGTCACACGCTGCATATTCGGAATAGCGGCCATACCCTGCTTGCTGATAATGACGCGGCGCGCGCGTCGATCCGTTGGATCAGGGTGCCGCTCGACATAGCCCCCGTCTTCCATTCTGTCCAACAGGCGACCAAGCGGGGCCTTCTCCATATCGAGTTCAGTCGCCAGTTGAGTCTGAGTTAAGCCGCCCTCTTGGCGCCACAGATTGGCCAGAATGCGGGCCTGCGGCTCCGACAGACCAACGCCGGAAGCCTTTAGAGCCCTTGCCCAATTGCGCTGAACCAGACGCTGCACGTCGTGCATCAGCCAGCCAAACCTGCGCTCAAACTGAAATTCGTCACCTGCCATCTCTAAACCTATGCCCGCCCACCTGTTGCCACCCTAAGCTGTTCAATCGTGGCAAAAACGCCAGCAAAAAGGAACACTAGATATAATATCCATAGATACTATAATTGGAGCAACAAAAATCTAAGGTAAAATGCTACCTTTTCCCAACGGCACCCTGCAGTTGTATGAGGTAGAGCAAAGGGTAACAATGTTACTTCGTATACAGATGAATACATTCCGTGCGACAGCCCTCCTGGGCGCAACACTTTTGCTTGGTGCATGCGGCGATGAGGATGCATCTGAAGCAAGCTCCGCAACTTCGACGGTTTCTGCGATCAGTCTTTTTTCAACCCGTGTGGTTCAAGAAGAAATGGTCAAACCAGTGGTAGGGACTGGAACCATCGCTGCGCAGAAAACGACTGACGTTGGCCCGCTGGTGGATGGCATCATTGAGGAAGTCTTCGTTCGTGTCGGAGACCGGGTGAGCGATGGCGACAAATTATTCAAAACCCGCGACATCGAATTTCGCTTGCGGGTACAGGAATTGCAAAGTCAGCACAGGCTGGCCGAAGCTGAGGCACGCAATTCAACCCGCGAATTGGAGCGGATCAAGGAACTTTATGCCAAAGGCGTTTCTTCGGTTGGCCAGCGCGACAATGTTCAAACGAAATATGACATCGCCCAAGCCCGCCTTGGCGTCGCGCAGGCCCGGCTGGACGCAGCGCGACAAGGTTTAGCCGATACGCTCGTCACCGCACCATTTGACGGTGTCATCACCGCTCAGGACATTTACGAGGGAAAATTCATGTCAACCCGTGGGGGTGGTGGCATGGGGGGTCCCTCTGGCGTGGTCCAGGTCATGAAAATTGACATCGTGGGCGCCATCATCAACGTGCCGGAAATTTTCGTTGGGCAAATGAGTGTTGGCATGCGCGCCCGCGTTTACATTGACGGCATAGACGGCGTGTATGACAGCGTCATCCACATCTTCAACGACAAGGTTGACCCCTCAACGCGCTCGGCGGAGGTCCGCGTCGGACTGGCCAACGATGATTACCGCATCAAACCCGGCATGTTCACGCGTGCCGAGTTCTTTCCGCCAGCACGCGATGTGCTGACCCTCGACCGCACAGCCGTCCTGGGCATCGACGGGAGCCATTATGTGTTCACCCGAAATACGGCGGGACGCGCAACGCGGGTTCCTGTTCGCGTGACACAGATCGACACTGGCCGCGTGGAAATTATTGACGGTCTGGACGACGGGGCAGAAGTCCTCATCGGGCCCAGCCTAAGTGCTCTTGTCGAGGGGATGCCTGTTCTCATCGAAACCCGTCCGGGCGAGACGCCCATCTCAACTGCTGGGGTGAGATAGTCTCATGTGGATAGCTGACGTCTCCATTAGGCGGCCTGTTTTTGCCGTGATGCTCATCGGTGCTCTGGTAGCACTCGGGTGGATTTCACTCGGGCGACTGGGAGTTGATCTTTTTCCCAAAGTTGAGTTTCCCGTTGTCTCGGTTATTACGAAACTCGAGGGGGCCTCTCCCGAAACAATCGAGAGCCAGATCAGCGACGCGATTGAAGAACAGGTCAACACGGCGGCGGGCATTGAGACGCTTTCGTCCACCAGTTCGGAAGGGGTCAGCCGGGTCGTTATCGAATTTGGCCTTGACGAAAACATAGAAGCAAAAGCGCAGGACGTTCGTGACAAAGTGTCGCTCGCGCGGGCAAACATGCCGGTTGATACAGAGCAATCGATCGTTCAGAGAATTGATCCCGATGCCCAGCCGATCATGTCGATCATGATCGCGGGTGATATGCCTATCCGCGACCTCACGCTGTTTGCCGACAAAACGGTCAAGGAACATCTGCAACGCATTTCGGGCGTTGGCTCCATTCGCGTGGTGGGGGGCCGGGAGCGTGAGGTGCGCATCTGGCTGGATGCGGTGAAGTTGCGGGCGTACGCCGTCACTGCAGACGATGTTATCAAAGCGCTTCGACGCGAACATGCAGAGATCCCCGGTGGTCGGCTTGAGACTGAGGGACTGCGCTCCGAATTTTCCGTTAAAACGATGGGCGAAGTCACTTCCGTTGCTGGATTCGGCGACATCGTCATTGCCTTTCGGGCAGACGGCCTGCCAACACGCATACGCGACGTTGCCCGCATCGAAGACGGTATGGAAGACAGCCGGTCGTACGCAGAGCTCGACGGTAAGCCGGGTATTTCGCTGGAGGTTCGCCGACAGTCCGGTCGTAACACGGTGGAGGTCGCCCGGGCCATCCGAGCGGAGCTAGACAATATCCGTGAGCTGGCCCCTCCCGGGGTGCGCATCGTTTCGGCCCGTGATACGTCCAAATTCATTGAAGCCGCCGCCAATGATGTCTTTGACGACATTGCGCTGGGGGTGGTGTTGGTGGTGCTGGTCACTTTTGCTTTCCTACTCAGTTTCCGCGCCACCCTCATCGTTGCCATCGCCATGCCGACGGCTTTGATTTCCACCTTCTTTGCGTTCTACGTCATGGACTTCACCATCAACCTGATGACCCTGATGGCGCTCTCTATTGCTGTAGGTCTGCTGGTGGACGATGCCATCGTCGTGCTGGAGAGCATTTACCGAAAGCTTGATGAAGGCTATCCGCCGATGGAAGCCGCCTCGCTGGGTGTCAAGGAAGTAGGCCTCGCAGTGATCGCGGGAACGGCTTCTGTGTGTGCGGTTTTTGTTCCCATCGCCTTTATGGATGGCGTGGTGGGTCGCTTTTTCTTTCAGTACGGACTGGCGATTACCTTTTCCGTTCTTGTCTCCCTGCTCACCTCGGTCACTCTGACACCCATGCTCTGTTCGCGCCTGTTGGACAAAGCCGGGAATGCTCGCGAAGACATGGGACGCATCGCGCGCACCTTTGATGATGGTTATGTGTGGTTGGAAGAATTTTATCGGGCCGCCCTCGGGCTCGCTCTGCGGTTTCGCTGGGTGGTGATGATCCTGGCCTTTGCCACCATCGTTCTTGGGGTGATGGTTGCCCGGACCCTGCCGATAGCCTTTGACAGCACATCCGACCGATCTGAGTTTCTGGCTGACCTCGCCCTCCCCTTTGGCGCTGGCATTGAAGAGACACGGATCATTGCGCACCGGGTGGCAGCCCGCCTGAACCGGGTTGACCATGTCCAGACAGTCTTCTTCACAATCGGAGCCGGCTCTCAAGAACGGGTCAACGAAGCCTCCTTCTATATCGGTGTAACCGCCAAGGCAGACAGAACCACTTCGATCCTGACATTGATGGCTGCGGTCCGTACCGAAATGAAATTGGCCGCTCCTGAGGCTGACAAGATTTCGGTGACGGAGGTGCCCTGGATTTCCGGTGGCTCTTTCTCCAACTTCCCCGTCAGCTATGCCATCCGCGGAAATGATCTGGGTGTGTTGCAACAACGCGCCGACGCAATCATGGCCAGAATGCGCCTGACGGGAGACTTTGCTGATGTTCAGTCCAGTTTCGAAACCGGCAAGCCTGAAGTTCAGGTCATAATTGACCGCAACCGGGCTGCGGATCTGGGTGTCTCTATGCGGACGCTTGCAGAGTCTGTGCGCGCGCTGGTGGGGGGCACAGATGTCACCACCTATGAAGAGCTTGGATCACGCTACGACGTGCGTGTACGGCTTGAAGAAAACCAACGCAATGATGTGACCAAACTGGAGATGATCCAAATCCGCGCGGCAGACGGCAGGCTTGTCGACATCGCCAACCTTGCCAGCTTCAACCTGGCCTATGGACCCGCCCAGATCGAACGGCAAAACCGCTCCCGGCGCATTCTGATTGTTGCCAACACCCCTGAAGGGGTTTCGCTTGGTCAGGCGTCCGACAGTCTGGAAGCCATCATCGAAGATGTCGGCCTGCCCAGGGGCTATCTCTGGAGCTCTGAAGGCAAGGCAAAACGYRTRWWKGAMWAYMRAGAAGCCATTGGCTTTGCCTTCATGGTGGCGCTGATGACGCTGTATATGATCCTGGCAAGCCAGTTCAACAGCTTTGCTCAGCCGGTCATCATCATGCTCACCGCGCCGCTCTCTTTCGTTGGTGCGTTCATAGCGCTCAGCCTTTCTGGTCTCGAACTCACCATGTTCGCCCAGATCGGCCTTTTGGCGCTGATGGGACTGGTGATGAAGAACGGTATCCTGCTGGTCGACTATGCCAACACGTTGCGAGATAAGCTGGGCTCTGCCCGGGCGGCCATGCTTGAGGCGGGGCCGGTTCGGCTGCGTCCGGTGTTGATGACGGCGCTTTCCACAATATGCGGCATGATCCCGGTGGCCCTGTCCACCAGCCAGGGAGCGGAATTTCGCAATGCCATGGGGTTTCTGGTGATCGGCGGCCTCGCTTCCTCCACCTTCCTGACCCTTCTGGTCATCCCCGTCACCTATACATTGATGGATGATGGTTATTCGCTCATTCTGCGGGGCATCCGGCGCTTTTGGCCTGGTCAGGATGATGATGATCGATCAGATCGGCTGCGACGGACACCGGCGGAATAAAGCAGCTCAAAATCACGCTGGTGCGGTTGGCGCGACGCTCGGAAAGGCTTACATTCCCGACACATTGCCGCCCAGAGGGCTGCTCCCCTATTGTTTTAGATTGTTGTGGTGCCTATGAAGACGGAAGAACCGCGTCCTGTTCTCCTTAGTGAGTATCGTCCACCTGCCTTTTTGGTGGATAAAATCTCGCTGGAGGTCTCTCTTGATCCCGATAAGACGGAAGTCCGTTCTTTCCTCCATATGCGCCGTAACCCCGATGCGCCCCGTGAAGGGCCACTGGTGTTGGACGGCGAACACTTTGAGTTGAAAGAAGTTCGCCTTGACGATGAGAGACTTGGCGAAAACCGCTATCAGGTGGACGACACCTCACTCACCATCGCGACTGTTCCAGACGAATTTGTCCTGTCCACCCTGACGACATGTGCGCCCGCCGCCAACACAGCCCTCACCGGCCTTTATCAGTCCAACGGCATCTTCTGTACGCAGTGTGAGGCGGAGGGCTTTCGCCGGATCACCTACTATCTCGACCGACCCGACGTGATGGCCGAGTTCCGCACGCGCATCGTCGCTGACAAAAGCCTTGCCTCCGTCCTTCTTTCCAACGGCAATTGTGTTGCTGAGGGCACGCTGGAGGATGGACGTCATTTTGCTGAATGGCATGACCCATTCAAAAAACCCGCTTACCTGTTTGCACTCGTCGCCGGCGACCTTGCGGTTGTTGAAGACAGCTTCCACACGATGTCTGGACGCGATATTGCCTTGCGCATTTTTGTCGAGCCGGGCAATGAAGACCGCTGCGCCTATGCAATGGACGCCCTCAAGCGCTCTATGAAATGGGACGAGGAGGTTTTTGGCCGGGAATATGACCTCGATATTTTCATGATCGTTGCCGTCAGCGCCTTCAACATGGGGGCCATGGAAAACAAAGGACTTAATGTCTTCAACGACAAATATGTGTTGGCCCGCCCTGACACCGCAACCGATGCTGACTATGCCGCTATCGAATCCATCGTTGCCCACGAATATTTTCACAATTGGACCGGAAATCGCATTACTTGCCGGGACTGGTTCCAACTGTGCCTGAAGGAAGGTCTGACGGTTTTCCGCGATCAGGAGTTTACAAGCGATCAGCGGTCGCGCGCAGTAAAGCGCATCGCCGACGTGCGGCTACTGCGGACGCACCAGTTTCCAGAAGATGGCGGCCCGCTCTCTCATCCGGTTCGCCCGAACGCCTACATCGAGATCAATAATTTCTACACAGCAACGGTCTATGAAAAAGGCGCTGAGCTTGTACGTATGATCCACACGCTGCTTGGCGCTGAACGGTTCCGCAAAGGCATGGACCTCTATTTCGAACGTCATGATGGGGAAGCGGCAACCGTCGAAGACTTCCTGTCTGCCATCGGCGATGGGGGCGACGAAGACCTGAGTGGTTTCAAAAACTGGTATTCACAAGCCGGCACTCCGGAAGTTCTGGTGACCACCCAATGGGATCAGGCGAGTGCGACCTACACCGCCAAAATGAGCCAGATCTGCCCGCCAACACCGGGGCAGCCCAACAAAACGACTCTCCCTATTCCCATTGAGCTCGGTCTTTTGTGTGCAGACGGCACGGAGATCCCCCTTCAGCTTGACGGAGAGGATAGCCCTGGCGCCACCTCCCGGATTGTGATGCTGGATCAGCGCGAACAGGTTTTTCGGTTTCACAACGTGACGCAAAAACCCGTCCCTTCCCTGCTGCGAGGCTTCACCGCCCCGGTCAAGCTCAGCGCTAATCAGAGTGAGCGGGATTGGACCTTCCTGATGGCCCATGACAGTGACCCGTTCAATCGGTGGGAAGCGGGCCAGAAATATGCGTCGACGATTTTGATCTCCAACGCCGAGGCGCTGCAAAAAGGCGGCAAAGCACGGCAGGGAAATGTCTTCTCAGATATTATCGAAAAGCTTCTTGCTGATGAAAATCTGGAGCCCGAGTTCGTTGCGCAAATGATCACCTTGCCCGCCGAGCAAACTCTGGCCCAGACAGTCGGCTCGAACGTTGATGTCGAGGCCATTCACGCCGTCCGCAATGATCTGCGATCTGCGATTGCGGAGCGGCTTTGGGAGACCTTCCGCGCGGCCTACGACCGCCTTCTGGTGCCGGGCCCCTACTCACCCGATGCAGAGAGTGCTGGACGCCGGACACTTCGCAACACGTGCTTGTCCTATCTCGTTGCTTCCAGTCGACCAGAAGGGTTGCGGCTAGCGGTTGAGCAGTTTCAGGCCGCCGACAATATGACAGATGAGATCGCAGCTCTCGCGCTGCTTGCCGACCATGACGGGCCGGAACGGGAGACCGCGTTGGAGGCATTCCACGAGCGCTGGAAAACCGACAATATCGTCATCGACAAGTGGTTTGCCATTCAGGCCGTATCCACCCTTCCCGGTACGCTTGAAAACGTCAAACGACTGACGGAGCATCCTGTCTTTTCGCTTTCGAACCCCAACAAGGTTCGTGCGCTCATCGGCAGTTTTGCCAATGCCAATCAACTCCGCTTCCACGCTGCAGATGGTTCGGGATACAGCTATATCGGCGATAATGTTCTGGAGCTTGATCGGCTGAACCCACAGGTCGCCGCGCGTCTTTTGGGAGCCTTCAAATCTTGGCGGCAATTTGACAGCGCGCGCCAGGACCAAATGAAGGCTGTGCTGGAAAAGATCGTTAACGCACCCGGCATCTCCCAGGATGTCTATGAAATCGCCAGTAAAAGCCTGTCGTAACAAAAGCCCGCCTTTTTTGCTTTAGAATGGTTTGTTCTGGGCCAAGGTGGGGCATAATTACATCGTCCGACACAAACGTGTCGCTGCTGCTCTGCGCGGTATAGACAAGTTGCTGTGTGACTTGAATCATCCAAAGATGATTCGGCACATGCTGGATTTGGGGGAATTCCTAGCAGAACGTTTGGGAGGGTCAAGAAATGGTCCAGAGGACGAGCGTGTCATGAACGGGTTGGTTGCCTTGCGAAATATTATGCCCCGGAAAAATCTCAGTGATGCCGGAAGTGCCGAGATCATGGTGCGCGCTTCCGAGCCGTCGGTCTGGGCACAGAGATTGACCTTTGGCGTTTCAACGTTGGCCCTGATAGCCGCCAACGGTGCCTTGTGGTGGCAAGATGGGTTCTCGCGGTCTCTCCTTTTTGCAGCTCTGGCAAGTGCGACCAGTCTGGGATTGGGGTTTGCCCTGATCCGTGCGAACGAGCGCAAAGCCGAAGCGCTGGCCCAGGTTACCGAAAACCAGCAACGCTTCGACATGGCCTTTGCCGGTGCCAGATGTGGCATCTGGGACTGGGACATTTCAGAAAACAGAATCTATTGGTCGAAAGCAATGTTTGACATGCTGGGGCATCGTCAGGCGGCAAAACGGCTCACCCCCAGTGAAATCAAAGCCATCACCCATCCCGATGATCTGGGTGCCATAGACGACATCATGTCCGCTCCTGATAAAGCAAGCCGGTCCTACGACACCAGCTTTCGGCTTCGGCATGATGATGGGAGCTGGATCTGGGTGCATGCGAAGGGACAAGTGTGGAGCGGATCACGCAATGTCGGGGACCGGGTCATCGGCATCACCATTGATATTACCGAGCAGCGCAACGCTGAGGCCTCGGCGCAGATCGCCACAGATCGCCTGCGCGATGCCATCGACAGTATCGGCGAAGCCTTCGTCTTGTTTGACGCCCAAGATGGACTGCTCGCCTGCAACAATAAGTTTCTCGAATTTTTCGAAATCGAAGAAGCAGCGGCGACCCAGGGCGCAACGCGGACGTCCCTTCTGGCCGACAGTGACATTGAGGGAACCTGGCCATCCGGTGTGACCGAGAGCGTCGCAGAGTTCCATCTGCCAAACGGACGCTGGCTTCAGATCAGTGCGCGGCCCACTGCCGATGGGGGCCATGTGAGTGTCTGCACGGACATTACCGCGATCAAAGAACAGGAAGAGGCCCTCACCACAAATCAGCATGCCCTGCAGGCCACGGTTGTTGATCTGGAGACCTCAAAGTCAAAACTACAAGATCAGGCACGGCAACTCGTGGAACTGGCAGAAAAATATGCCTCAGAAAAAACACGCGCCGAAGCTGCCAATCGTTCCAAGTCGGAATTCCTGGCCAACATGAGCCACGAATTGCGAACGCCGCTCAATGCCATCATCGGGTTTTCCGAAATAATGGAAACAAAGCTTTTTGGTCCGCTTGGCGCGCCCAAATATGAGGAATATGCAAGCGACATTAAGTCCAGTGGCGAACACCTTCTTGATGTCATCAACGACATTCTCGACATGTCCAAAATTGAAGCCGGACACATGACGCTTGAGCGTGAGCCGCTGAACGTTTCAGAGGCCGTTCAAGAAGCCTTCCGCCTTATTGCCGGACGTGCGGACGTGGCAGGTGTAAAGCTCATCAACAAGATTGAAACCCCGCCACCTGCATTTGCCGACAAGCGGGCCATCAAACAAGTCCTGCTCAACCTTCTGTCAAATGCCGTCAAATTTACGGAATCGGGCGATACCATCACCGTGAGCGCCAACTTGGGCGATGGGATGCTGCGGATATCGGTTCGTGATACGGGCATTGGGATACCGGCAGACCATCTCTCGAAATTGGGAAAACCGTTTGAGCAGGTCGAGTCGCAACACAGCAAAAAGCATAAAGGCACGGGTCTCGGCCTCGCCCTTTCGCGATCTTTTGTTGAGATGCACGGCGGTGTGTTGGTAATCGAAAGCGAAGAAGGGGTCGGCACGACCGTGTCGTTCACCCTGCCCCTCGCCGCTCAACACTAAGAAATTTAGAGATACCACTCGTATTCGCGTGCTGAGATGGCCCGCTGGAACCGCAGATATTCCAGCCGCTTTGTCTCGGCGTAAATGTCCACGAATTCAGAGCCCAGATAGGTTCGCATCAGATCAGATTTCGAAAACCGCTCGACAGCATCTAGCAGGGTAAGCGGCAGATTGGGATCCACAACGCTGCAGGCATTTGTCGATACGGGTTCTCCCGGTTCAATTTTGTTTTCCAGACCGTGATGAACACCCGCCAGAAGAACCGCCAGCACCAGATAGGGATTGATGTCTGCACCAGCCACGCGATGTTCGATGCGGCGCGCGGTTGGCAGGCCCGTCGGTACGCGGAAAGCCACGGACCGGTTATTGTATCCCCAGGCATCATTTACCGGCACGAAGAGGTTTGGCCCGAAGCGTCGGTAGGCATTGATGTTGGGGGCAAGGATTGCCATTGATGCGGGCAACATCGCCTGTAGCCCGCCAATAGCATGACGCATTCTGTCGGAGCCCGCCTCGCTGCCATCATCAAATATATTGTTCCCGTCCCCATCCAACATGCTGAGGTGAATGTGGCACCCATTACCGGTCTGATTGAGAAAGGGCTTGGCCATAAAACTTGCGCGCAGTCCATGTTGCCTAGCCGCGGCGCTGATCAGATAACGCAATAAGATGCCATGATCTCCGGAGCGCAAGACATCTGGCCCATGGGCCAAGTTGACCTCGTACTGGCCGGGAGCAAACTCCGCGACCGCTGCGGAAGCGGGAACAGCCAGACATTCCGCAAAATTTCCGATGTCGCGCAGAAGATCCGCGAAGCCATCCAGTTCTGACAGGCCATACACCTGGTTCGACGATTCCCGCTCCCCTGAACTTGGATTGATGGGCGGTTGCGGACGTCCTTTTGCATCTGCCTTGGGGTCGAGCAGATAAAATTCCAATTCAACAGCGGTGACCGGCGTCAGGCCAAGTTTGGTTAGTCGTTCTGCCACACTTGCCAACACATTTCTGGGCTCGAAATCACACGGCACACCGTCTGGCGTGTCCATGGTCATCAACACTTGCGCCTGATCTTCGGCCCAGGGCACACGAGCAATCGATCCCGCAATGGGAAAGGCTGTGCCGTCGGGATCTCCATCGGAGAAGCCGCGTCCACAAATATCCTCATTCACCCCGGTCACATCCAGAAAATAGACAGACATGGGAAGTTGCAGGCCGTTGGAGAATATTTTTGGCGCTTCCGACACGGGCACACGCTTGCCACGCACCGTGCCACACTGGTCGGTGAACACGGCGTTCAGATAGTCTATTCCCGGGTTGGCCGCACAGAAGGCCTTCCACTCCGCCAGGGGCGCACGGCCCGTTAATGCCGGACTTTTTTTCTTGCTCATTCTCGTCTGCCTTATAAATCTTTGAGGCGATAATACGCGAGGGCGGCCCTCAGATACCAGCGGCGCAACCCAGGAAAAGGAATATGCGGCGGCGGCCCTTGAACAGCACGAGGCAGGTCTTTCTGGCTTTTCGTGCCCATAACCAGTGCCGCCAGTTCCCGCCCCGCCCAGGGGGCAGCAGCCACGCCGTCACCGTGATACGCCATGCCATAGAAGACCGACGGATCATCTTCCAGGGCTCCAAGGGCCGGGGTCGCGTTGCTGGCCATGCACACAAGTCCTCGCCAAAAGTGAGTGATTTCAATACCTTGCCACTCGGGAAAGACTTCTCCGAACCGTTTTTCAAGCCAGCGAAACATCTTTTGGGAGGCGTCGGGGTGCCCGGTCAAATCACCCCGTGCCCCAAACAGTATCCGTCTGTCGGGCAGAACCCGGTAGTAGAACAACAGGTTTCGGGTGTTCGAACAGGGACATTCCGTCTGCCATTGATGAGCTGAAAGCTCCGCTTCGCTCAAGGGACGGGTGGTGAATATATTGGACATGATCGGCAGAAGACGGCCTGCAAAAGCGGGGTGTAGTGCTTCTTGGGTGAACCCATTGGTCGCCACGATGATTTTCTTCGCCCGCAGTGTTCCCCGCGCCGTCGACAAAACATGCGTACTACCTGCTTTCGTCCAGTCGATAACGCGCGTGTGGGCATGAAGGTGCGCTCCAGCCTCCGAAGCCAAGCGCCCCAGGCCACGCGCAAACTTCAATGGATGAAGGCCAAAACCAGCTCCTATCCAGAGAGCGCCAAACTGTTCGGTTGAATTGTATCCCTCCTCCGCAAAAGTCTCTGCGCTCAGAAGGCGGGTTGGCACATCAAAGGTGCCTGACAGCAGCTCTGCTTCTTCCTTCAGGTCTTTGAAGCGGCGGGCATTGTGTGCGACTTCGAACATGCCGTCACCTTGCAGATCAGCCTCAATGCCATTTTGAGTGATCAAGTCCCTCACCAGCTCAATCGCCTCTACCTGCGAGGTGATATAGCGCTTGGCCTCTTCCAGCCCGTAGGTGCGAATGTGGTCTGCATACCCCATGCTTGAAGGGTGCAGGCCGCAAAACCCGCCATTACGCCCCGAGGCACCCCAGGCGATTTCTCCCGCCTCCAGAACACGTACATCCATATCCGCGTCGCGCGTCAGATGATAGGCGGCGGAGAGGCCCGTATATCCCCCGCCAATGATCGCAACGTCGCAGCTCTCCCCGTCTTTCAGCGGAACATCACCCTCAAAAGGCGGCGCTGTATCTTCCCAATAGCTGGGAACGGGAGATGCAAAATCGTAGACGGACGGGTGATAGAGAGGCATGGAGACTCACATTTGATCATGTGGGGTACAGTCTCAACGAAGTAGGCTCAAGTTTCAATTCGCCGCGGGTGTTTCTCTTGGTCTCGACCTGTTCCAACGGTGACGCGGCGGGCGTTTCAGTTCCGCAGCAATTTTATCGCGGGTTTCCGGTGACAGATCGCCAAACGCCTCAATCAACACGTCCTGCGAAGCGGACGCGATGCCAGCCATTGCGGCACGCACTCCTGCAAACGCTTCCTTTGCCGCCTGCTTGTCATAGGGGTCCGCGGCAACAGCCTCGCTCAATGCAAGCCTTGCTGCACGAATACTTCTAAAATGCACAGCAATCCCCTCGCCGTGAGGTCGCATGTTTCGACGGAAGGTTTGGCGTTCTTCATCGCTCAACGCCCGCATCACCGCCCCATGAGGCATGCCGAACATCATCGACCCGCGATGTTCTCCCCGATTGAAATGATGAAAAGCGTTCACCCCAACATGTGCCAGGAGAAAGAAATTGACGACCAGGGAGACGAGTAGAAGCGGACCGACCCATCGTTTGTTCGCGAGCCTTGGCTCAGATGTATTTCGTTCGCTCATTGCCATTCCTCCGTCAACGTCTCATCTCCGAGAGCCATAGCCATCACCTCATAAGACTGTTCGTCTGTCCATCCGTTTACCGCCGTCGTGGTCAACGCTCCAAAGGCGCCCCCCAACACAACGGAGACGGCCAATGCCCCTGCGGGAACCACGGCTGACCCATAAGGCCAAAGCACGCTCATAAGTTGGCGCCAGAAATTCACGGGGCTCAACACTGCATCGGCAACTTGCCTACCTTGAAGCTGGTCCAAAATACGGCTCTGCAACGCATAGCTCGCGGGTTCAACGGGGGCTGATGCCAGGAGAGTATCCAGCGCTCTCTCTTCGCGCATCCGTTCAGACAGCACAGGGTCCTGTTCGATCACCGCAGCGAGATCACGCCGGTCCGCGTCCGGCCATCGGGCCATGTCGGCACCATATGTCTCGAGCACAACCAATGCCCGGTCTCTGCGTTTCTCTTGTGTCTGTCTGTCGCTCATCGTTCTGCCCTTTCGGGGGTCATGGTGGGTGCCCTATCCGGCACCCCGGTCAGCTCTGACCATTCTGATTTCAATTTCAGCCTCAACGCTTTACGCCCACGCGACAAAAGCGACTCCAGAGCTTCAACACTAATGGCCAAGATATCTGCCGCTTCCGAATTCCCAAGCTGTTGGTAATGGGACAGGACAATGGCGGCGCGCTGGCGCTCCGGGAGGGATTGAATGGCACCATCAATACATTCGGCCAACTGGCGGTCTTGTAACTGGGCTTCCGGATCGGGGCCATCACTGGCCGCATCATAATCCGGGTGCAAGGGTTCTGGTTTTTTCTTACGCAACCGATCCAGACACTGGTTCATCGCAATCCGGTGGAGCCACGTCGACAGTTTTGCGCGTCCCGGCTCCCACCGACCTGCCGCTGCCCAGGCCCGCATGAATGTGTCTTGGGCAACATCCTCGGCTTCGCTCGGGTCTCCCAGCATGCGTCGTGCCACAGCCAAAACTTGCGACAGATGGCGTTCGACAATGACGCGACCGGCGGCTTCATCACCCGCCGCAAGCGAGGCCATGAGCCTATCGTCTTCTCCCGCCTGTCTGCCGAATGTGGGCGTAATGACAGTTCCCCCTTCACATGAGGACATATGCCCCCTTGCATCCATACCGTGGCACCGCGCCAAAGTCATGAGTTTTGGCGCGGCATCCATTACTTACTGGTCTGCGCCGTGCCGCTGACCGTGTCTCTCTTGCCTTTTTTCGCGCGCGGCCTCGGCTTCATCTTTCGTGATCTTGCCGTCATCATTGGCATCAACGCGGTCAAACATCCGGGCAAACCGTTCACCACGGTGGCCGCCTTGCATTTCCTCAGCGCTCAACGAGCCATCCTTGTCGGCGTCAAGACGCTCAAACATGCGCTGCTGATGCTTTTCAATACGCGCCATCATTTTGGCCTGCATTTCTTCTGCAGAAATTTGCCCGTCACCATTTGTGTCGGTTTCGCCGAACCGGACGTCCCGTGCGTCTTCGACTTCCTGCCTTGTGACCTCACCATCCTTGTTGAGATCAAACATCTCAAACATGTCGGGGCCGTGACCGCGCATGCCATGGTGTCCGCCTGGACCGCGCTCTGCAGCAGCGATACCTACGGTGGCGGCCAAGGCAATTCCGGCAATCGTGGACATAAGAATTATTTTGTTGTTTCGCATCTGTCGATCTCCTGGTTGATGCAGCGATAGGCTGGGGGGCGACAGGCATGCTTTTAGGGGGATGAGGGCACATGCCTGCCGCAAACGCTGGAGGCCTGATATGCCGCTGACCCAGAACACTCTGCGTCATCGAAGGAGGTCTCGACCCGTTTCATAGAGTTAAACGGGCGAGCGTGAGAATCCGGTCGCATAGAGATGTGTTTTATTCAACGAAGTTGGTTTTTCAGGAAAATTCCAAAAAAGGACGCTTTTCCAGCTTTACGGCGAGCCGTTTACAGCCTTCGCCCTCCTCGTTCACCTCGACGGTGAACCCACTTGAGGCCCCCAGCGCATCCGTTTCGATCAACGCGAGTGCGATATGATGTTGAAGCCTCGGCGACCATGCGTGGGACGTCACCCGGCCAACCTTACGATCACCCACAAAAATTGCTTCAATACGCACGCCAGGTGACGCATCGACCTCAATACCCTTCATGGCGTGGCGGCTGCCGCGTTTGGCTATCGCTGTCAGGGCTTTCTGACCGTTGAACAGGGATCGTTCCAGACTCACTCTGTCCCCCTGCCCCAGGTCAAACGGTGAGCAGGCTGTTGAGAGATCAGGCGCGCTGAAACCACTTTGATAATCAATGCCCTCCAACGCTATGCCGTTTTCCAGACGGGCCACGTTTCGCACAGCCATGCCAACCGGCAAGAGCCCAAATGTGCGCCCGGCATCCAACAGACGCCGCCAAACAATCGGCGCATCATCGGGATCAGCCCAGAGCTCAAATTCAGAACCGCCCATCATGCCGGTACGGCTCACATACACGGGCATACCGCCTAGCTCGACCCAAACAGCCTGCGCTTTCTCAAGAGAGTTTGCCTGCTCAATGCCCACGGCTTCTAGCACCGCCTCCGCCAGAGGCCCGCAAAGAGACATCGCAGCAATTGTGCCGCTCACGTCTTCCACACCGACTTCGAAATCCTCAGCAGAGTCCAACATCCAGTCCAGATGAGGAGAGCGCACCACCAGTCGGAAATCTGTCTCTCCCAGTCGGAAAAGAAGCCCCTCGGTCACGATGCAGCCATCGCCTGCGCATAACACAGCACGGGCGACCTGGTTCACAGCGACCCCGGCCACCGACTGGGTCAACAACCGGTCCAGATAGATCGCGGCGTCTTTGCCCGATATCCGATATTTCACCAGAGGAGAAATGTCGGAAAGCGCTGCCCGCGTGCGCAGCGCGTCATATTCCTGCTCAACCGTCGTATAGACATTGGCGAGCGTATAGCCGTTCCACTCCGTCCATTGGTTGGTGCGGCTTTCGGTTGCCGCGACCAGATGCAGCGGCGTTGTTAGAACATAACGCTCAAAGGGAAGCTCGTTCGCAGGCTGTTCAAACCAGGCTGGGTCTGGAGCTGTCCCCATCCCATCAAGGGGGGACAGCTGAACGATTTCTGTCTCATCCTTATCGTCGAGATTTATCTCGGTCATGAGATTTTCTCCTTCAAGAGCGCTGTGTCCGCCGCATATTTTCCAGGCAGACCCGTCAACCCACCACCCGGGTGGGTTCCAGCACCACAAAGATAGAGGCCTTCAACAGGCGTCGCGTAGTTGGCCATTCCAGGTGCTGGCCGGAAAGCCAGCAATTGATCAAAACTCATATCCCCTTGATGCCAGTGACCACCCTTGAGGCCCAATTTTTCCTCAATTTCAGGTGGCGTCAGTATCTCACCTGCGATGATCTTGTTACTCACATCCGGTGCGTAGAGGGCGATGGTGTCGATGACGCGCTTCACAAATTCATCGCGGCGCGCATCCCAGCCCCCTTCTACATCGAAAGGAACATTTGGAACGACAATTGAGAGAACATGATGGCCCATGGGAGCCAAACGCGGATCATGATAGGAGGGAATAACCATCTCCATCACAGGATCGAGGGTCAGCTCGTTGCGTTTGGCCGCAATGAAAGAACGTTCCACGGTCGCCATATCTGGGGCGATCAGCAGACGCCCGCCATACTCCCGGTCAGTGAAATTCTCAAAGGTCGGCAATCCTTCCAGCGCCAGATTTATTTTGGCGGCGGACCCTTGTGATCGTATGCGACCGATATGCTTGGCCATCGGCGCTTCAAAATGACGGGCCCCCAGGAGATCAAGACAGGTGGTTTTTGGATCCGCGCTGCTCATCACCAACGGCGCCTCGAAGACAGTCCCATCTTCAAGTCGCACGCCTGATACTTTTCCAGCGCCAGCGATAATCTGCGCCACGGGGCTGTCCAACCGAATGCGGGCACCGGTGCTTTCGGCTGATGCTGCCAGCGCATCGGACAATGCGCCCGCGCCTCCAGCTGGATAGCCGGTTCCTTGGCCTAAGGTTTCCAGAGCCCTCTTGTAGAGGAAGGAAAATGCGGTTCCGGGTGTCTTGGGGCCTGAATGGTGACCCAGCGTGGCATCAAGCGCCAGTGCGCCTTTCACCAGATCCCCCTCGAACGTGGCATCGAGAATACGGGCAATGCTGGACGGCATGAAACGCAGGAAGGCGCGTAAATCACGTGGTCCCAGCTTTTCAAGCCGAAGCGCTGTTGTCACCGGTACGCGCCCTGGCAGGTCCGGGCCCATTTCCGGCACGGGCCCCTCCAAGAAAGGGCCTATCACGGAAATAAACTTCTTCATCTGCGCATCAAACCGGCGCCAGGCATCCCCATCCCGGGTCGCGTGCGCGGTCAGTGTCGCGATATCTTTTTTTCCCCCGGCGGGGATGATCACATGCTTGCCGCCCTGGTCGAGCGCGACGGTTGCAACGTCCCGCGTTGCCCAGACGAGCCCATGTTTGGCGAGCTTCAAATCCCGCTCGACCTTCTTAGGCAGGCAGGAGATGAGATGCGCGCCGGTGGAGACCTGATAGTCGGGAGATATTTCACCCGTGCGGGCGGCCCCGCCAATCGCGCTGCTTGCCTCCAGAACCACGACTTTCTTTCCCGCGCGCGCCAAATACCCGGCGGTCACGAGGCCGTTATGTCCCGCACCAATGACAATGGCATCATATTGAAGGGCGTCTTCGCTCATTTGCGCCTCCCCTTCAATGACCCAATGATTTCTTGCGCTGCGTTGGCACCTGCCGCCCCCATTGCCAAGCCACCGGGATGGGTGCTGGCGGAACAAACATAAAAATTGCTAATGGGACTTTGATAGGCGCTGTACCCGGGAACCGGTCGATTGAAAAACATCTGGTCGAGCGACATCTGACCGAGAAACGGGTCGCCACGGGTGTAACCGGCCTCGTCCTCAATGTCTGCTGGCACGCGCAGTTCCTCCCCCACGATGCGATCTTCAAAATCGGGTGCATGGTGCGAGATCATGTCTTTTACCGTTTGCATCAAAGCGTCGCGCCGCGCCGGTGACCACACACCATCATGCAGCTCGTGCGGCACATACTGGACAGTCACGGCGAAAACGTGCCCGCCCGGTGGTGCGAGACTGGGATCATCAAGCGTTGGGATCGCAATATCCAATAACGGTCTTCCTGGTGGATAATGTTCTGACCAATCGTCGTAGGCACGCGCCATGTGCGCGATGGCACCGCCAATATTCAGCCCGCCAGAAAGTGCTGGCAATCCATCTGGCAGATTTACGAAATCCGGCAACGCATCAAGTGCGAAATTGATCCGAGCGACAATCCCCTCCATCTGGACGTTTGCGACTTCCTCCGCAAATCCGTCTGGCAGTCCTGCCCACTGGAAGAGGCTCAGAAAACTGCGCTTGATATCGAGGTCAGAGACAACAAGGCCAGCACTGATTTCTTCGCCGTCAGCCAAAACAACTGCCGTTGCCTTTTTGTTGGTCATCTTGATGTCGGTGACTTCTGCGTCGAAGCGAATTTCGCCTCCTCGGGCTTTTACAATGTCGCAAAGCACACGGGAGAGAGCCGCTGTTCCCCCCTTGGGGCTCATGCGCCACGGTGCCCCGCCTTCGCTTCCATTCAGCCATAGCGGCGGCAACAAAGCCGCGCTGGTCGGATCGTGAGGCCCCAGGGCGCGACCGACAAGAGCTGGTGCCGCCAGATGGGCAATCACTTCAGGGCTTTCGAAATACTGCCCAAGCAGGTCAACCAGCGATAGAGACCAAAATTTGGTGAGATCATAAAGCGCGTCTGGCGTCATCCCCGCGACCTGCTGGGCCTGAGAAAACCGGGTCCGTACAGCTGACAGCGAGCGGACAGCCGGATCGTTTGGGGTTTGCAATAGGTTTTCGCGGATGTAGTTGGCTTGACGCTGCATGTCGCGCGCAAAACGTGGCCATGCATCGGCATCACGGTGCGAAAGCCGGGCCAGTTCGCGCTGCATCACATGAGGGTTTGTATAGCTCGCTACATAAGAGCCATCGTCGAACAGCGACACACCGCCTTCGCGACGCACCATCTGCAACCCGTGGCGACCGAGATCGAACTCACGGATCAATTCCGGCGGCAGATACCCATGAGAAAAGCCGATCGGCGGAACGGAGTATCCCGGCACCAGCTCATTGTGAGCAGCCCCGCCGCCCACATGGTCTGTGCGTTCGACAACAAGTACAGAGAGGCCTGCCCCCGCCAGACGCGCGGCAGCGGTGAGCCCATTCAGCCCCGCTCCAATAATTACCGCGTCTGCGCGCTCCATACGTTCCTCACTCTACCACCGCGATAATATGTCCTAAAAGGAGACGACATATCAGCGCTTCAATTCCACACTCGCCGCGTTTCTGCCCCGACACGGGACAGAAAAATAACGGCACATCCAGCATTAATCATGTTTCCGGCGGTCTGCCGCCATTGCTGGCCGACAGTTCGTGCCCGTTCGCCATGATCGACGAGACTGGATAAGAGGTGAACTGCAATTTGCCCGCCAAACCGGTGGAAAAGCGTCTAGTTCGCACCAATGATATCTGCGAAGGCTATAGCAACGTCACGTTGTGCCTCCTTTAATGCTGCCTCCAGAACGGCAAAGTCAGGCGCCTGTCCCCCCTGCGCCAACCGTGTTTTCAACCCTTCGGTCGCCATGTCTGGGTTCAGAGTGCCAGTCACACATATACGGATGATCTGGATAAGATCGTGCTGGAGGTCGAACGCAGCGACAAGGACTGCTGCCAAATCCGGGCCCAACATTCCTTTTTCCGCTGCCCGCTCAAACACGTTGCGCGTGTCGGGGGTCAGAATGTCAGGATGATCATGTGCGCAGATGAGCTGCAGAAACTGGGCGATGAATTCTAAATCGATGAGGCCACCACGAACATGTTTCAGCTCCCACGGATCTTCTGAGGGGAATTCTTTTTCAATGCGCGCGCGCATATTCACGACGTCCGCAGCTACATCCACCCGGTCGCGAGACTTGGTAAGGGTCTCCCAGATTACTTTCTCCACTCTTGCGACCAGTGCCGGAGGGCCCGCAATCACCCGAGCCCGGGTCAATGCCATATGTTCCCAGGTCCAGGCTTCATTGGCCTGATAGTCGGTGAATGAGGTCAATTGGGTGGCGACTGGGCCTGCGTTTCCCGACGGGCGCAATCTCAAGTCGACTTCGTAGAGTTTGCCCTCGGTTGTGGGAACGGTCAGAGCGCTCACAAGCTTCTTGGTCACACGGGCATAATATTGCGATGGTTCCAAAGGCTTGTTGCCGTCAGAAGCTCCCCCCGTACCGGGATGGTCATACACCGCAATAATATCCAGATCAGAGGTTGCGCCCATTTCCTCGCTGCCAAGCTTACCCAGAGCGATGATTGCCATTTCTCCCTCTGGCAGGCTACCGTGCCGAATAGCGACTTCGTCCACCACCCGGGGCAATATCTGCTGGATGAGCGCGGTCGCAATGGCGCTGTAGGCGGGGCCCACCTCTCGCGCATTCGCGCTTTCCGACAGGATGCGCACACCCACGCGAAACCTGTGTTCCCGCGCCCATACGCGCACCAGATCGAGCACGTCCTGATAGTCACGCGCCGCGTTCATTTTTTCAGCCAATGCCGTTTCCAACTCGTCCTCGCCCGGCAGGCGGGCATAGAAGTTGGTCGTAAGCACCGCGTCAAAGACCGCTGCGTTCTGGCTCAGATAGCTCGCGAGACGAGGTGCTGTCCCGCAAATACCGGCAATCAGGTTCAGCAGATTGGGATTTGCATAAAGCATCGAGAAAAGCTGTACCCCGGCTGGAAGCCCCGCCAGAAATTGATCGAACCGCACAAAGGCAATGTCCGGGTCTGCTGTTCGGGAAAGGGCACGCAGCAATTCCGGCATCAAGGCCGTCAGCCTCTCTCTGGTCCGAGGACTGCGGGTCGCTGCATACCGCCCGGTGTGCCAGATGCGGATGGTGTTCGCCACATCACTCGGTCTCTCAAAGCCCAAGTCCGCCAAAGTCTTGATCGTGTCCGGATCATCGTCAGTGCCGGTAAAAACCAGACTGCCGCCTTCTTCACCAAGTGGCGGCGCACTTTCGAACAACGCTCGATACCGCTCCTGCACATTTCTCAGGTGATGCAGCAGGTCGCGTTCAAAGCTGTCGCGTCCCTCATACCCCATGAAAATAGCCACATGGGCCAAACCTTCATCGGTGGATGGGAGAGAATGGGTTTGTTCGTCGTCGATCATCTGCAAGCGATGTTCGAGCGTTCGCAAGAACCGATAGGCTTTCTGCAAATCGTCCACCACGGGTGTTTCGATCCAGCCTTTTTCAGCCAGCACGTCGAGCATCACGCAGGTCTGGGTGCCGCGCAGTCCGGGATCGCGACCGCCCGCTATCAATTGCTGGGTCTGGACAAAAAATTCGATCTCCCGAATGCCCCCGCGCCCCAGTTTGATGTTGTGGCCCATCACGGCAATTTCTCCGTGACCGCCAATACTGTGTATCTGGCGCTTCATGGACTGGATATCGTCGATCGCCGCGTAGTCGAGGTATTTCCGCCAGATGAAGGGGGACAGCATAGAGAGGAAGCGATGGCCTGCGACCTGATCTCCCGCCGCGACACGCGCTTTGATGAAGGCGGCCCGTTCCCAGTTCTGCCCGCGGCTTTCATAATATTGTTCTGCTGCCGGAAGAGACACGGCGACCTGCGTCCCGCCAGGGTCCGGCCGAAGACGTAAGTCAGTGCGGAACACATACCCGTCTTCCGTCCGCTCCTGCATGAGCCGAACCAGATCTTTGGTCAGACGTACAAAAAATGTCGACGGATCGAGGCCCTCACGCAGCCGCAATGTGCCGGGCTCGTAGAAGACGACAATGTCGATGTCGCTGGAATAGTTGAGTTCGCCGGAGCCATATTTTCCCATGGCCAGAATGACCAGGCCGCTTTTTGCAGCCATCGTTTCCGCGGCGTCACCGTCGACGGGCAGAATGTCGCCCTTGCTCGCCGCCTGCTTCAACAGCCAGTCGACGCCCGCCCCCAGCACTGTGTCGGCAAATGAGGTGAGATTTTGCGTGACCGTCTCCAAGGGCCAAAGCCCACTCAGGTCAGCAAGCGCGGTCCGCAATGCCATCTCGGTCTTGGCGCGGCGTGCCAGTGCCATGAGGTCAGGAAAAACCTGGATATCCTGGGCTTGCCAGGAAAAACCGGCCATTGCGGACGAAAACCCTTCATCCAGGGGCGTCTCTATGATCCGCAGAAGCAGTTCTGGATCTCGCGAACAGATGCGCGCCAGAAACGGAGAATTGCCGGCAATCGCACGCATCAGATGGGCGAAGGGCTCGGAAGACACCACGCTCTCCCACCGAGTTCCGGCCAGACGGGCTCTCAGGTCAGCCAGTCCGTCCTCCGCGCGGCGTGGGTTGGCGGGCATTGGCAAACGATCGTAATGGTCGAGCAGCTTCTTCTCGGACACGTCACACCGTCCTGTCAGTCGTTAGGGCTTCACGAGCAAGCCCAAAACGAAAAAGGCCCACCGAAATTCGATGGGCCCATTCCTACAGCATTGCTGAAATCAGATCAGCAACCTGCCGATGCTTTCAACTGAGCCGCTGGGCGGAAGCGCAAGGTCTTAGATGCCTTGATCTTGATCGCTTCGCCTGTCCGTGGGTTGCGGCCCATGCGCGCCTTGCGCTTGGAAACAACAAACGTACCGAACGTACCGATCGTGTACTTGCCTTCCTTCTTCGAAGCTTTAAGACCTGCTTCGATTTCGCCGAACACTAATTCCACAGTGCGTTTTGCGTCAGCTTTGCTCAAATCCCCTGCAGCGGCTACCCGCTCAATAAAATCTGCTTTGCTCATAAGTCCACTCTCCTGTTTGGCCTCCGGGTGCCCCCGTCGTACGAGCAGTAACAAAAGTGAAATCTCCCCGCTACGAAAATTCGCAATGAAGTGCCCCGGAAAGACATTTTTTCGCCGATAAGGGTCCAGAAAAGCATAAAAAAGTTCGGATTGACGCTTTGAGAGCAATTTACGCTGCCAAAATCCGGCTTGGGAATGCGGGTCAGAGAGCATTTTCGAATCAGTCTTCGTCGATCCCACCGTGTGATTCGCATCCGCACAGAGACATCTGCGCATTTATAATCGTTGGTAGGGGGAGGATCACGTGCCGCGTCGTGGCGTCTTCAGACCTCGGTGGTGGACATGCGTAGCACCACCCGCAGACCAGGCTCTGCATCCTCCAATGTCAGCTCGCCGCTGTGCAGATGCGCCAATGCAGAGACCAGAGAGAGCCCCAGACCACTACCCGGCGTGTTGCGGCTCACTTCCAGCCTGACAAACCGGTCAAGGACACGTTTGCGATCCTGTTCGGCAATACCGGGGCCGTTGTCGGAAACACTGACCAACACTTTGCGACCCTCTTTATATGCTCTGACGAGCATTTGGGGGGGGACACCGTCTGCCTGGCCGCCATGCTTGATGGCATTGTCCATAAGATTAGCAATCGCCTGGACCAGCAATTCCCGATTGCCAAAGACGCTGAGCCCATCTTCGATATCCACTGTGCACACCATTCCCGCTTCTTCGGCAACAGGTGCGTAAAGCTCGGTTGCCCCCCGCACCAGCTCGCTCAAATCAACGCTACTCAGCGTATCGCGTTGAGAGCCAGCCTCGGCGCGCGCAATGGCCAGCAGTGAATTAAAGGTCGACAACAAGTGATCCGCATCTGAAATGGATCGCTCCAATTCGGTACGCACCTCTTCCGTTGCCCCCGGCTGCATCAAGGCGCGTTCCAGCCGCGTTCGCAGTCGGTTCAAGGGACTGCGCAGGTCGTGCGCGATATTGTCGGTGACCTCCCGCATGCCGACCATCAGACTTTCGATCTGGTCCAGCATGTTGTTCAGACTTTCGGCAAGCTGATCCAGTTCATCCCCCGACCCCACCACGGACACACGCTGCGAGAGGTCTCCACGCATAATGTTGCGGCTGGTCTGATTGATCTGATCCACCCGCGCCATCATGTTGCGGCTGATGATGACGCCGCCGACCAGCCCGAAAGCCACGGTCAGAGCGATTGCCCATGCGAGGGACGAGGTGATCAGCTGCTCAATGCTGCGTAATTCCTGAATGTCTCGCCCAACGATGAGGAATGACCCATCGGTCAGATCAAAAGCACGGGCCCGGGCTGTGTGCTCTTCGGTCCCGTCCATGGTGCGGCGGTGATATTGGAAATCAAGCCAGCCATCAGGCCCCAGTGTGGCGGCGGGACGCCGATCAAGATTACCAGCCAATATGCTGCCGCGCGCATCGACGACCAGATAGAGGCTCTGTCGGGGGTCCCGACTGCGCTGGATGACTGTGTGTACCAGTTGCGCCAGCCCGCCTTGCGCATATTGCTCGGCCAGGCCGGTAATCTCCGCCTGCACCGCCTCATCGGTCTGACGTGCCAGGAAGCCTGCGGTGTTCCAATACACGTAGCCAAGCAAAACGACGGCTGACGTGACAAAGAGCGCCAGGTAGATCAGCACCAGCCGGAACGTGGTTGTATTGAGAAGATTACCCTGTCGCACGAAGCGAATACCCCGCACCGCGGATCGTGTGCAAAAGCGGCACATCGAAATTTTTATCGATCTTGGCGCGCAACCTGGAAATATGCACGTCAATCACATTGGTCTGCGGGTCAAAATGATACTCCCAGACGTTCTCCAGCAGCATGGTGCGGGTGACCACACGCTCCGCATTCTTCATAAGATATTCCAGAAGCCTGAATTCTCGTGGCTGCAGGTCGATTCCCACGCCGGCCCGCGTCACTTTGCGCGACAGGAGGTCAACCTCAAGGTCACCAACTTGGAGGCGGGTTTTCACTTGCTCTGGGTTTGAGCGACGCACCAGTACTTCGATCCGCGCCAGCAACTCAGCGAAGGCATAAGGCTTGGTGAGATAATCATCCCCGCCCGCTTTCAGCCCCTTGATCCGGTCATCGACTTCCCCCAACGCGCTTAGAAACAATACCGGGGTGGTGTTTTCTTCCGCGCGAATGGCCGCCACCACATTCAACCCGCTTCGCTTGGGCAACATGCGGTCCACCACCATCACGTCATAGGGTGCTGACATGGCAAGGCCCAACCCCTCCTCGCCGTCCACCGCATGATCGACCGTGTGGCCATTTTCGCGCAGGCCCTTCACCAGATAGGCCGCCGCTTCGATGTCATCCTCTATGACGAGCACCCGCATACTGTCTCCCCCATTGGCAAATTCTTGTGTCTCTTTAACCGCCTGCCAATCTGCCACGTAGTTTAGGCGAAAATTGGGCTCGCTGGCGAGGGGGGAGGAGGAATTCGTCATGGATTTATTCCCTTTAAAAATGCCACGACAGCAACCCAGCGGGGGAGCAAATTGCTGCCGTGGCCGATCGGGCTCCCCCTTTTACGTCCGTTGAGAGACGTCATTTGGGATACGCAGGAGAGCCAGAACCAGTTTGCTACTCAAACCACCTCCCGATCAGGTATCGGCAAGCCTCAGGGCAACAAAACGTTGCCCCCGTTCAGAGCGCACGAGGATCAGAACGGATTTCCGGTCAGCATCGCGAGCCTTGGCAATATCCGCCACCAGATCAGAAATCTGACCCACACCGTGACCAGCGATCTCCAAGATGACATCACCGGGGCGCAGGCCCTTCTCAGCCGCCTCGCTGGCGGGGGCTACACTCTGAATAACGACACCGGCAGGGCTTTCAGCCAGGGCTAGCCCCAGTCCGCCCAAAACACTTTCCTCTGGCGACGTCGTGAGAGCGGCAACCTGCTGCTCGTCCGGGAATGCACCGATTTTCACCTCAATGGTCTCAAGTGATCCATCGCGCCACAGATCAAAGCGCGCCGTCGACCCTGCACTCAGGTTGGCCACCGCGCGGCTCACGTCCCTCGGCTCTTCCATCGGCGTCCCGTTGATCGCGCGGATGAGATCTCCTCGTCTGAGGCCAGCGGCTTCGGCCGGGCTGCCCGCCACAACTTGTGCAATCAGCGCCCCTTCGTCTTCGGCAAGCCCGAGTGTCTCAGCAATTTCAGGACCCAGGGGCTGGATCGAGACGCCGAGCCAGCCGCGCTGTACCCGGCCATTCTCTTTCAGGTCCGCAATAACCCGGGAAGCAACAGAGGCTGGAATGGCAAACCCAATGCCAACATTACCACCGGTCGGGGAGTAGATCGCCGTGTTGACCCCCACAACATTGCCGGAAAGATCAAATGTTGGCCCGCCAGAATTGCCCTGATTGATGGAGGCGTCGATTTGGATGAAATCATCATATGGTCCTGCGCCAATATCACGGCCACGGGCAGAAACGATTCCTGAGGTCACGGTGCCGCCCAGGCCAAACGGATTACCCACTGCAACCACCCAGTCACCAACGCGCAAATCATCCTCCTGCTTAAAGGCCACATGAGGCAGCGGCTCATCACTTTCAATTTTCAGGAGCGCCAGATCGGTTTTCTCATCGGTCCCGACTATTTCCGCAATAGCCTCACGTCCGTCACTGAAAACTACCGTCACCTCCACACCATTTTCGATGACGTGATGATTGGTAACGATGTAGCCATCTTCCGAGATGACGAAACCTGAGCCTTGCGCCTGCGGTCGTGGCCCGCGCTGTGGCTGGGCTTCCCCATTGCGGTTCGGATTTTCCCGAAAAAAACGTTCCCGCGGATGGCCGGGGCGGATATTGAGCCTGCCGCCAGAATTGCTCGCGGCCACACGCTGTACAACCTGCACGCTCACCACCGCCGGGGCGACACGCGCCACCATATTGGCAAAGCCGGACACCGGCACTGCGCTTTCAAGGGCCAGCGGGCTTGTCTGCGCCACCACAGGTCGGTCCAACGACGCAGCACCAAACCCGATGATGGCCGCCACCCCTATAGCGGCAGCAAAGGTACCTTTGTTTTCGAATATGCTTTTGGTCTTCTGCACCGGATGGGGTGCGTCGGTGTTGCGATCTTGAGACGCTGGCGTGGTATCGGGTTTTGACATGGGACGATGGCTCCATTGGGTTTATCAACCCACCCACGATGAGACATGGAACATTACAGCCATCTGAACCGCCGGTTACAAATCGTTAAGCGTATGGCCACCGTTCCGCCGCAATTGAGGCACAGTTCCGACAGGCTTTCAGGCCTTCAACTGCGTCAGAACTTCGATATGCCCTTCCAAGGTGCGGTGAACGGGACATTTGTCGGCAATCGCCAAAAATTTGGCCCGTTCCTCCGTGCTCAGATCGCCTTCGATCTCAATCTCCCGGGTGAGAACATCAATCTTCTGATTTCCCTCCGTAATGCAGTCCTCACAATCATCCGCATGCACTTTTTTGTGCCCCAGGGTCACCGTGAACTTGGTTGCCGGCAGCTTTTTGTGGGTGGCATACATCCGCATGGTCATAGACGTGCACGAGCCAAGGGCCGCCAACAAGAAATCGTAGGGACCAGGGCCAGTGTCATCACCGCCCACTTTCCTGGGTTCATCTGCCAAAAAGGTATGGCTGCCGGAATGGACAACTTGCTGAAACTTTCCGATGCCGGTCTCTTCAACAATCACTTTTCCCGCTGGCGGGGTCACATGCTGTGTCTTCGGGACGGGCAGGTACCGGGAGGCCCACGCAGACAAGACATCGGCCACATAAATCGCGTCGGTCCGGCGTGATAGGAGATGATCGGCGTCATCCAGTGAAACAAAACTCTTGGGGTGTTTCGCGGCCAGAAAAATCTCAGACGCATTTTCAACACTAACCTGTTGATCAAGAGGCCCGTGGAAAACAATCAGCGCCTTTTTGAGTTGAGCGATTTTATCGACGAGCGTTTGTTCGGCGATGTCGTCGAGAAACTGCTTTTTGATCTTGAAGGTTCGCCCCGCCAGTTGGACTTCGGCCTCTCCCTCCTGCTCAATCTTCTCAAGATTGTCGCCAAAGGAGTCAGCCACATGATGGGCGCTTGAGGGGGCCGCGATGGTTGCAACGGCCAACGCCTCTGGCATCTGTCCAGCGGCGGCCAGAACAGCCGCACCTCCTAAGGAATGACCGATTATGATGCGCGGCGCTTCATATTCTTTCCGCAAAAAATCCGTAGCGGCGACAAGGTCCGCGACATTGGAGGAAAAATTGGTATTGGCAAAATCACCCTCGCTCATTCCCAGGCCGGTAAAGTCGAACCGCAGAACCGCAATCCCCCGCTCGGCCAGTGCGCCTGCAATCCGGGAGGCTGCGAAAATATCTTTTGAGCAGGTAAAGCAGTGCGCAAAAAGAGCATAGGCGCGGACGGGGCCGAGAGGGCTGTCGAGACGTGCGGCCAGCGCATCTCCCTGACTGCCGGTGAATGTGACTTTTTCCGAATGAACCGAGCCGGTCATCATGATGACTCCAGAAGATGATGATATCCATCTGGAGTATGCCCTAACGGGCTCGCAGGTGGGAGAGACTCTCAGTCTAGAGTGCCATSRYKAWKSYYSWMGMWWTCTTKCWRRYKYKTCTTNCTCRKCGGCRNTNMSAGSYSYKNCTTNCKSKKCGSNGCKWWSMGCKYCSWYKAAWRAMCRCYAKRRYNGCMAWMNNGCCNACCAGSNARMAGCRMAAANGGGYSCNNGAKCCAYARRAYCMWAKTWNTGCMWANNAAAMCKTGGRCKNCAGCAGMACGWAYTCKCCRTAGCGSKCKACRAYATAKTSSAKSRYYTSSTCRTCKSTATCGCCYRMSGTKAGMCGMTCCCGCACCAGCASSCGCAGRTCKSSSGCRAKVSSKGCRTBGSWSYCRTCDATVBWYTSRTTBYGRCAMACSASRCAKCGCAGSYCYTKBSWWAKVDMMCGMGCGCGGGCYTCMAGMACCGGATCRKCCNNAACTKCWYNCCGGSWSCAMCGSCSWAASCGGGNNTSCCGCSAASAMRMSNCAMMRMANTNGATWAGSNGMCCANACGMNCWGYMTCAWGNNCWGTSSCWKMYKCMTYRYSSKCRKYSCGTGCCCGAACAGGCGCGCCCACACGGTAGCGACGGTCACTCAGCGAAATGACGCCGCCTGCCACCATGATCAATGCGCCCACCCATATCCACGGCACCAGAGGGTTCACATAGGCCCGGAATGTCCAGGCCCCCTCCCCCGTGGCCTCTCCCAACACCACGTAGAGATCGGCAATCCACACTGTGTAAATTGCGGCCTCTGTGGTTGGCATGCCGGAAACGGTATAAACCCGCTTCTCGGGGTACAGGGTGACGATTTCCCTACCGTCGCGCTCGACAAATATCTCGGCCTGATCGGCCCGGAAGTTGGCTCCATTATAAGAACCGATGCTGCGCAGGGTAAGCGTGTAGCCCCCCACTTCCATCTTTGAGCCCAATGCCAGGGTCTCAATACTCTCCACCCGCCACGCGCTGATGCCCACGATGCCAATGACCATCACTCCCACACCTGCATGCGCGAGCGCTGTGCCCCAGGCAGAGCGCGGCAGCTTCAGGGCTTTGGAAGCAGCTTCGCGCAGACTGGCGCCTCGGAACAGTCGGATACGGTACGCGATTTCTGTTGCCGCCCCGGCGATCAGCCATGCGCCGATGCCGATGCCAAAAGGTGCTCCCCAAGGACCATCATTCTGCCAGACCCACACGGCTGCAAGTCCAGTGATACCGATGAAGCCCGCTGCGCCCAGACGCTGGGTGACCCCCAGCAGATCGGCCCGTTTCCACCCCAACATCGGCCCGAAGGGGATGAGCAGTAGCAGCGGTGCCATGATCGGGATGAATGTCAGATTGTAAAACGGTGCACCAACCGAAATTTTCGCCCCGTCCAAAGCATCAAGCACCAGAGGATAGAGCGTGCCAACAAAGACGGTGGCGGTTGCCGTTGTCAGCAACAGGTTGTTGATGATCAACGCGGTCTCGCGGCTGATCGGCGCAAACAGGCCCTCCACCTTCAGGGCCGGCGCACGTACGGCGTAAAGCAACAGCGCGCCCCCAATGAGGAGGACCAGGATGGCAAGGATGGCCATGCCGCGTTCCGGATCCACAGCAAACGCGTGGACGGAGGTGAGCACACCCGAGCGCACAAGGAATGTGCCGATCAGGCTCAGGCCGAACGTGAAGATGGCAAGCAGCAAGGTCCATCGTTTGAGCGCGCCGCGCTTTTCAACAACGATGGCGGAGTGCAGCAGCGCCGTGCCCAACAACCAAGGCATGAGAGACGCGTTCTCCACCGGGTCCCAGAACCACCAGCCTCCCCAACCGAGCTCGTAATAGGCCCACCAGGAACCCATGGCGACGCCGAGGGTCAGCGAGCACCAGGCCGCCAGCGTCCAAGGCCGAACCCAGCGCGCCCAAGCGGGGTCAACCCGGCCTTCGAGCAGCGCTGCCACAGCGAATGAAAAGGCGATCGAAAACCCGACATAGCCCGCATAGAGAAACGGCGGATGAAAAGCCAATCCCGGGTCCTGCAAAATGGGGTTCAGACCATTGCCATCAAACGGCGCTGGATCGAGCCGCAAGAACGGGTTGGAGGTAAACAGAAGAAACAGCAGGAAGGCGACGCCAATTAGCCCCTGCACGCCCAATACCCGCGCACGCAATCCATCGGGCAGATTGTGCCCAAAGAAAGCGACAGCCCCGCCGAAGGTCGCCAGGATCAAAGTCCAAAGCAGCATCGAGCCTTCGTGGTTTCCCCAGGCGCCCGAGAGTTTGTAGATCATCGGCTTGGCGCTATGAGAATTTGCAGCGACCAAGCTCAGCGAAAAATCAGATACTGCAAACGCATAGACAAGAGCGCCGAACGAGGTGAGCAGGAGCACGAACTGCATCCGGGCAGAAGGAACAGCGACCCGACCGAGGGCGGGATTTATATACATGCCCACCAGCGGCCCCAGCGCCTGGACGAGGGCGACGCCCAAGGCCAGCACCAGCGCAAAATGTCCAAGTTCGGTGATCATGGTGTGTCGCCCTGCCAATTGCCGGAGCGTCGCAAAGCGTCTGCCACTTCGGGCGGCATGTAGTTTTCATCGTGCTTGGCCAACACGGTGTCAGCTGCAAAGGTGCCGTCGGCCAACAAGACGCCTTCCGTCACCACCCCTTGTCCCTCGCGAAACAGGTCCGGCAACAGGCCGACATAAGTGACCGTCAGAGTTTCGCTGAAATCTGTCACCTCAAATCGCACGTGCGCATCGGTGCCGCGGACGACACTGCCTTCCACCACCAGCCCGCCGACCCGCATGCGGGTACCCGGGACGATGTCCTGTTCAGCCACATCACTGGGACCGTAAAAGAAGACGATATTGTCTCTGAGCGCAAAGAGCACAAGCCCAACGGCCACGCCTAGAATACTAAGACTGACGCCGATCAGGGCGGCGCGGCGCTGCTTGCGCGTCATTGAGAGGGCTCCGATAGAATTAAGAGGGCGACCAACTGTAACAGACCTCCTGATATAACGAGCCGAAGGGCGCGCGGAAACCGGCAAATCGCCGCGGAACGCCCAAAAAGTCCAGAAATCAGCCGCGCTACCAGAATGGACTTTTTGTCAAAGGCCAAAGGCTGCCCTTGTGATGGGCCCCACCATGCCATCTGCATCCAGCCCCAATTCACGCTGCCGCTCCACGACCAGACGTTTCAGGCTCTCATCAAAGATACCATCCACGTTGATTGCATATCCAACAGCCACCAGCGCCTGCTCCAGGGCTTTCACATCGGCCCCGCTCATGGGAGGGCTTGTGAGTTTCAACGTACGGAGCCCCGCATCTTCCGCCGTCACCCGAACAGGTGCCTCCGCTGACAGCGCTTCCGCATCCACCCGAACGCCCCGCGCGACGAAAGGTAATTCAAGCGCCCAATTGTCCGCCTCCATCAGCGCCAACAGCGTGTCCATCCGGTAGACAGTTCGTTGGAGCAATCTGTTGCTGTGCCCGGCCAGCCAGTCGCGCCGCTGGGTGACGTAGGCCTTTATCCAGGCTTTTTCTCCCATATCCTCCGGTATTCCCTGGCGGTCCAAAGTCCGGTCTTTGATGAAGCGCCAGGAGCCGTGAATGTGGCTGTCATAGATCACGGCAAGCGACAGGGGGAGAAACAGGCCGAGGGTTCCCGCAGCAGATTGGGAAGGCCCCCAATAGGCATCATCGAAAAACCGGTCCTGAACGGTGTGCATCACCGGGTCGTCCCCAGCAGAGTGCAGCAGATCCTTGAACTTGGCATCGAAATCCAGACTCACGTCCAGATCATCCAGTTGCGGCAGATAGTTTTCGAGATGCCGCGCAAATGCAGCCCCTGTCGCCTGCACATAGCGTTTGATGAGGAGGTGGAGATTGCCGGACGCGAGGGTTGTTTGCGCGCGCCCATAGGTCAAATGCCCGGTGTCTCCCGGCAGCAAGGTTACTTTTCCATAGTCTCCGATGGCAGCGCCGGTCTCAAAGATATTCACGACCGCTTGCGCCGCCTTTTTCTGCAGTTCGGTAATGCTCATCTCGTTTTCCCTATGTGGAAGGCCCCGTCCGGAAGGTTGACCCGGCAGCGTCATTTATGACTTCATGTGCCCAGTCTGGGTGCGGTTAAGAAGATAGGGGATAAGATGTATTTGTCACGTAGCAGGTTGGCCCGGGGGATGCAGATCTCCGCCATAGGGGTTTTTCTATTCGCCCTTTCTGCCTGTTTTCCCACTTCCCAATATCCCATTTCTGGGACACCGCTGGAAAACCTCGACGATACTTTTTCCGGTATCTGGGAAGGCACACTGGGGGATAGCCCTGTGACCGTGCTTTTTATCCAGCAAGGACAGGATGATACCGGCACCCATCACATTGGAGGGTTGATTGTCGCCCATCACGCAGAGCGGTTGTCTCTCAACGAGGGATGGTTGGAATTTGGTGCTGAAGTGTCCGTCGTCAGGGGCGAGATTTTCCTCTCCGCCAGGCTCAAGCAAATGGACGGTCAACCAACAGAGGCCGACGAGCAGGGTTATTACCTCTTCCGCGTGCAGCTGGAAGAGACCTCCATGACCCTCTCGCGAATGGATAATATGGTGACGGCTGAACTGGTTGAGAGAAGCGCATTGCAGGGAACAGTCGATCATTCGGGCCCCCTGCCCACCGTCGAGTTGACCAGTGACGGACAGGACCTGCGTGCCTTTTTCATGACAGCCGATCTGGACGAAGTTTTCTCCCGGGTGTACGCGCGCTTTACCCGCCGTCGCTGATCTGATCCGGCGGAACTCGGACTGCTACTGGGCCAGTCGTTCGCGAACCGCTTGTATTTGATTTTCCACTGCCGAGCGCCAAGCCGCCCCCTCCGGCGCATCTGCAAGCAATCGCTCCCAATCGGTGAGAGCCTGTTCGAACTGCCCGGCCTGCGCTTTGGAGAGCGCCAGGTAGAACCGTGCCCGAGCATGCGTTGGGTCCACCCCCAACGCAGCTTCAAATGCCTGTCGGGCCGGCGCTGGCACCATGCCATCGCCCGATAGTGTCAGGGCTTCTCCAAGCCCTGCCAAAGCATCTGCATCTCGTCCTTCGATTTGCATGATCCGGCCAAAGGCATTGATGGCATCGCCATACCGACCGAGTTGCAGATAGACCGGCCCAATGAGACGCCAGCCCTGCGCATCGTCGGGCTCTTCCTTCAACCGTTGCTCCAGCCGGGCAACCAGACCTTCGACGGGCAAAGCATCAAGCGGCTGTGACAGCCGTTCTGCATAAGGTTGTGCGGGAAGTCCCGGCGTCCCGAGAGAAAGATAGGTACCAAGGACAAAAAGCGGCAGCAGGATGACGATCGCCATGGCCACCGTGCGCCGCGTCCTCACAGACAAAGGAGCTGCTGCCACAGAGCCCGCGTCGGCTGCCGCCAATAACCGCCGTGAAATCTCCAACCGTGCGGAGGCGGCCTCGGCCTCCGGCAGGGTCCCTCTGGCGACGTCGCGGTCCACTTCCAGAAGCTGATCCCGGTACACCGCCACGTCAGCCTCATCGGACTGCTGCTCCTCTGCTCCGCCCGGTAGTGACCGCACAAAATACGCCACCACCGCAGCGGTCAGCATAGCCAGCAATAACCAGAGAGTGAATTCGTCGAAACTTAAGGGCACAGATGGTCTCCAGGCGGCCACATCTCCGTGGGGAGACATAGGGTGGGCCGAGATATAGAGACTTATGCGGCTCGCGTCACGAGGCGTTGACCAGCTCAGATGCTGGTTTCACCTCAGGTGCGTCAATCCGCTCCAGGGGCAGGTCGATAAAGACACTGGTCCCTTCGCCGGGGGTGCTTTCGATGGTCAATGTGCCCTTGTGCAATTCGGCAAGGCGGCGCGCCAGCGGCAAGCCCAGACCCGTTCCTTCATAATTCCGGGTCAGTGCCCCATCCACCTGGCGGAATGGCTCCAGAGCGCGGGGGATATCCTCTGCGGCCATGCCGATGCCCTGGTCTACCACGGCAATGCGCAGAGCTGTTTCCGTCGGTTCGATATGTATTTTGACTGCGGATTGTTTGGGGGAGAATTTGACGGCGTTTGACAGCAGGTTGATGAGGATCTGCTTGATCGCGCGTTCATCGCACTTCACGACAAGGTCGTCATCATACATCCATTGTTCCAGCTTAACGCCCGCCTGTTCAGCTCTCGGCGTCACAATACGCGTAACCGATTCAATGAGATAGCGCATCTCCACTTCTTCTTCCACCAACTCAAATCGGCCCGCTTCAATTTTTGAGAGGTCGAGAATATCGTTGATGATGTTCAGAAGATGGATACCGGAACTATTGATGTCCTGCGCATATTCCTTGTACCGATCTGTTCCCAGTGGACCATATATCTCGCGCTCCAAGGCTTCGGAGAATCCAATAATGGCGTTCAGCGGTGTCCGCAATTCGTGGCTCATGTTGGCAAGAAATTCGGTCTTCGACCGGTTTGCGGCATCCGCAAAGTCGCGTGCTTCGCGCAATTCATTGGCTTCTATCTGACGATGGGTAATGTCATGCAGCGCGATCAGGATAGCCGGAGCCCCTTTATACCGCATGGCGGAAGTCGTGACATTGACCCAAAGCTCACGATCGTCTGCTGCTTTGATTGCCAATTCGACAGGTTCCCGTGCCCGCAAAATCTCGGTAAGGCCATCCACGTTGGTCACGGCCTGATCACCCGACATGATACTCATCAGATCGAATGACTTAATGTCTTTCGCTGACACGCCGAGCATCTCGCAAGTTGCCCGGTTCGCGTACAGAATTTTTGTGTCATTAGGACGAACGAGAGCCAACGGCAAAGGTGCTGAGCGGAACAAACCTTCAAAATTGCGTTCGCTCACCCGCGCTTCTGTTTCTGCTAACCGCCGTTCTGCAATTTCTTCCTCTAGACGACCTGTCATTTTTCTCTGCCGGTACATAGACAGATATTCAGCTCTTCTCAAACGACCCCAAAGCCTGCCCAACTGAATCCCAACGAGGTTTACCGTGCCGTAGAGCAAAAGCAACATGGCAAAGCCAGCCGGTGAAGTGGTCGATCCCAGGGCAATGGAAAGCAAGAATAGTGTGCTACACCCCAGCCCTATTATCGTGTTGAGATAGAGACGGTTTGGAACCGCGATATAGTATGTGAAGAGAATGATGACGGTGGCCACAACGATATCCCGCGTGGCCACATCGCCCATAAAAGCAGCAAGCAAAAAGATCGAAAACAGATAGATCTGTGTGAAACTCACACTGGCGTAAAACGCCTTGTGATCCGAGCCGTCAGAGAACAGAACCACCGGCACGAAAGCAACGATCAGCGTTAAAACACGCAAAGCCAGAAGCTGCAGAAAAACCTGGCTAAACCCCAAAACCATATAGTCCACGCCGGCAGCCACAACGAACAGCAGCGCAGCGAGCATGACAGCCCTGCTGCGCGCGACAACTTCATTCCATGTATCGGTGACGAAGTGTCCTTCGCATACACGGTCGGCCAGTTCGCCGTCCCACCGGAAGGTTGGCCCCTCYGGTTTRTCGACTTCTGCCTGATCTAYAYRATTGGCCGCTATACTCATCCCGCTATACTCATCTCACGCCGATAATTGGGTCATCCGATTTCGGGAGGATGCACCGACCACGCGCCCGCCCTGCCGACAGTCAATTTAGCGGAGGGGCGTAAAAGATTTGGTTATTGCGAAAGTCGTATTTTTCGTAAAAGTGAAACAATTCGCTTACCACGTTATAGTGACGCATCATTAACGATAAAATTCCCGATTCAGAAGGGAATGAGAGCAGGAGTGAGTGACATGGCAGGAGTTTTGGACGGCATTAAAGTTCTCGATTTTGGTCGCTATATTGCCGGACCTTATTGCGCAACGTTGCTTGCTGACATGGGAGCCGATGTCATCCGGATTGAAAAGCGCGAAGGTAGCGAAGACCGGTTCGTACAACCTGTCATTCCTGACGCCGCCCCTGGCGAAGGGGGCGAAGGAACCATGTTCCTCCAACTCAATCGCAACAAGCGCGGCATGACGCTTGATCCGATGTGCGACGAGGGTCGCGCGATTGTCGCAAAGCTGGTGGCTGAGGCCGACATTGTCGTCGCCAACCTGCCGCCACAAACGCTCAAAGCCATGGGTCTCGACTACGCAACGTTAGAGGCAATCAATCCGCGGGTGATCCTCACCACGGTTTCCGCCTTCGGTCACGGCGGGCCCTATTCAGACCGGGTCGGGTTTGACGGTGTCGCCCAGGCGATGAGCGGGGCTGCCTATCTCACAGGGCGCGCCGATGAGCCCACAAAGAGCTATGCCCCTTGGGTGGACTTTGGAACTGCTGTCCTTTCTGCCTATGGCACCATGGCCGCCTTGATGGCGCGTGACCAAACTGGCAAGGGACAGATGGTTGAAGGGGCATTGCTCGCGACCGCGCTCAATTTTTTCAACTTCCACCTGATCGAACAAGACCTGCGGCAGACAGACCGCACAGCGATCGGCAATCGCAGTCCCTATGCGGGGCCCGCCGACTGCGTGCAAACCAAAGATGGTTGGATATTTGTTCAAGTCATTGGCGCTCCCCTCTTCAAACGCTGGACGCGTTTGATGCAGGAAGAAGAATGGCTGACCGACCCCCGCTTTAGCACCGATTTGAAGCGAGGCGAAAATGGAGAAATTCTCAGCGAACGCACGGCTACCTGGGCCGCCGACCTGACGACGGAGGAAGCCCTTGAGGCACTCGCAGAGGCGCGCATTCCCGCAGGGCCGGTTTATTCCCCCGCACAGGCCCTCGCCGATCCTCATATCCAGGCCATGCAATACATGAAGCCCGTGGACTTTCCCGGCCTTCCCAAACCCGCTCCCATTATGGATATTCCGATCCGCCTGTCGGCAACACCGGGCGGTATCCGCCACCGGGCGCCTCTTCTGGGCGAACACACAGATAGTATTCTCAAGGATTTGGGATATGACCCGTCCGCCATCGCGCAATTACGCCAGAACGGCGTTATCTAACTCCCCTGACGAAAGACTGGTGCATGCCCCAATTTCCTTCTGATCTGCCCTTCTATTCATTAATGAACGGCCCCACTCCGTTGCAGGAAATGCCAAGGTTGCGCGCTGCTCTGTCAGAGCAAGGGGCCAATTGCCCGCGACTGTTTGTTAAACGGGATGACATGACGGGCCTTGCTGGTGGCGGCAACAAAACACGCAAACTGGAATATCTCATTGGTGACGCACTGGCGCAGGGGGCGGATACCATCGTCACTGCGGGTGCTATTCAATCCAACCATGTGCGCCAAACTGCGGCGGCGGCGGCCAATGCCGGATTGAAAGTACACGCCATCCTCTTCGATACAGTTGATGGGTATCAGGACCCGGCATACAGAACGTCCGGCAACTTGTTACTCGATAAAATCCTAGGGGCCAAAATTCGCATTGAACCCAAAGATGCCGATGCCATTGCCGTTTTCAAAGAAGTCTTGGATGCCATCAAGGCCGATGGCGGTACGCCCTATGTCGTGCCCGTTGGCGGGTCAAACGCAGTGGGCTCAACGGCTTATGCCGCTGTGTTTCTGGAAATTGAAGAACAGGCCGCCACTCAGGGGCTCGCCCTTGACCGGATTGTTCATGCGACGGGAAGCCTCGGCACACAGAGCGGGCTTCTCGCGGGCCGGGCCCTGGCGGGAAGCCGTACACGGGTTGACGGGATCAGCGTGGCTCGCCCGACACGGGATGCATTAATTGACGAAGTGTTGGAGATTGCCAACGCCACAGCAAAACGTATCGGGGCGGGGCGCGTCAACGACGCAGATGTGCTTGTGGACTTCAGATACCTTGGTGAGGGATACGGTCTCCCGACCAAAGACATGGTCTCAGCTGTCGAACTGGTGGCCCGCACTGAAGGTATCCTGTTGGACCCGGTTTACACCGGCAAAGCCATGGCAGGCATGATCGCCCTCATCAAGAGCGGTGAAATCAGCCCGGACGAGACAATCGTGTTTTTGCACACGGGTGGCATGCCCGGCCTGTTTGCCTATCCGTCGCAGTTTGGAAACGGGTGATCAGCCCGGCCGGCTTCAAGCCCTCAGGCGGATGCCTGAAGGGCGATCCGGCCCCGTTTGGTCAATGTACTAGACGCTGAGGCCCCGCACACACGCTTGCTCAGTTCGCACGCAACGGCCAGGTAGGCCTCGGCATTTTCAGCCTCGTCTGCCTCGCTATAACGAAGCTCTTCAATAATCGCATCTTCATAAGAGACGACATAGGCCTCTAGCTCCGGCTGCGTTCTGTCAAAGGCATTCTGCGCGCCAATGGCCTTTGCCAAAGGTTTTACATCGTCCATAAAATCTAGCTCACGCAAAATCCGGATCACGCGTTCATCGTCCGGCAAACGGGAGACATCTACCCTGCGTGGGCCGCCGCGACCAAATCCTCCCACCCGCTGGAGCGGCAGCGCGTTGGACAGATCTTTAAGGTAATGCGAAAATTCATCGCCCACCGCTGTCGAAATGAGATTTCGGGAGGTCAGGAGACGCTGTCCCCAATTTCCAATTCTCAGTAATTCTATTTCTTTAGTGATCCCGCTCGACAGGTCTGAAAACTCCACGATCAGCCCATGCAGCTCGCTGAGATCCGAGAGCCCCGGTCGAAGTCCGCGGAAATGATCGGCAATGCTCTCCAGGCGTTTGATCAGACGTTCGCCCAGAATCGAAAAGTCAGTCCTGGAAATCATCGTATCGTCGCTTCTCTGCGCGACTTTGCGTGCAAGCCTCAGAATTTGCCAGGGGAACTCCAACCGTCCCATCAAAGCAAGGGCCAGATAAATTGCTCGGTCCGGATCCCGTTCGTACAATCTGTCGTATATATCCCGAACGCTGGAAACCATTATGTCATCGAAGGAGGAAATGAGGCGCGGCACTTCGTAATGCATTTGCCTTACTTCATCCAAGATCATGAAGACGTCTGCGATCTCACGAGCATCCTCCAGGATTGCAAAATCTCCCAATTTCTTCATGAGACGATCAAAATGTTCGGGTTCGGTTTCACTGCGCTCCAACGCGGCAGACATTGCAGCTGCCGTCGCTTCTTGCATAACTGTGATCGCCGCCGACAGAGCCTCTTCATCACCGCTATCCAAATGACGATGAACCCGGTCCAGCATGTCGGGGAAAGTATCTGGGAGAACGTCTTCCTGTATCCAGTTCCAAATCGGCTCCGTTGAACTGCGAGGAATGCGTCCCACTTCCTTCTCAGTCCGTTCACCGTCGAAAAGAAAATCCTCGAACGGCGCCATAAACAACCGCTGGATCGCTTCTCGCCTTTTCTCAATTTCTGCATCGTCGGGAACGGGTTCTACGTTATCGGGAACAGGTTCCACGTCGTCAGAGACGGGCTGCCCCAGGCACTCCCTCAGCTCCTCCACAGAAAGTCCAAGATGGCTGGCGGGCATAGCACCGCTATCGACTGCTTCCAGCAGTTTGCGCGCAGCATCGGAAGGAAGCTGGCTCAAGAAACTTCTTAATGTGTCAGCTTTTTCCAAAGCATCCCTTCCACCACAAACCACTTGCCCATTGCGCCAGGCGAGCAATCCGGTTAGCCCCGTTGCCCACCCTTCACATGCCTGGGAAAAGGCACATTCTACCTCTGAAAACTAGCGTACCTTTGCTTAACATTTTGTTCACAAAAATCACGGCGCCTTGATCTCGCACCCGCCGTTTTCTGCTGTTTTATGGCCAGGCAAGCTCAACAGTCACAAAAAGGGCCGCAGAACCTATGCGCCCCGCAGCCTCATTCAATCAATTTTTTCATTTCTACAGAGTATTCGCCTACCGCCGCTTGCCCCTTGGGGCTAAGGCCATAAATCCCGACTTTTACGCGTTCGAACCAGCCGTAATGGTTGTCGGCCATCAAGCGGCGGGCGGTTTTTACATCCGCGCGCTTTGCAACCTCTGCCGCTTTGGTGGGGCCGATTTCCTGGAGAACTTTCACGCAGCGCAAAGCGTCCTGACGGTAGGCGGTCATCAGGCCTGTTCGGGTCGAACCACCCGTGTTGGGGTCGCCGACGCGCTTGGTGAATTCTTTTAAAAGCCTCTGTTGCCGCTGCTTGGATTTACGCGGCTTGTAGGGTGCCGGGTCGATGTGAATTTCAACAGATCCATCCCCAAGCCTCACCGTGATAAGCCCTAGACCCAGCCGACGGCAGAGTGATTTGTTGGCCCGGATCGATTTTGCAAAACCTCTCCCGCTGCCGCGGGGCACTGCTATATACACCAGATCGGTAATTGATTGCCGCTCGGTCGCCTGATGAAATAATGTGAGTGAAAAGCCGGTCTTTAACTCCACAATCACCGGGTCTTCGTCATTCCGTGTGGCGACAACATCGCATACGCCAACTTCGCCTTTTACCTCATAGCCCTGCCCTTCGAGCATTGCTTTGACCGGGGCGTAAAGGTCTGTCTCGGGCGCATTTTTGTTTCTTGTTGAAACGCGAGTTGCGATTTGTGCCTCCCGAATCTGTTGGCTCCACCGTCGTCACTATTTCTCTAGCGCGGAACGCAAGGTCTCGTCCGCCATCAACGGGCTTGTCCCGGTGATCCAGCACCTCCGTCGCGCCCACGGTTGATGGCACCGCCGAACACTTCATAGAACCCTCTTGCCATTACCCGATCAAGTCGAGCGATGGCAAGAGGGGAAGATGCTTGATAGCGACTACTGCATGCGCTCGATGATAATCGCTGGAGCCATTCCGCCAGCTGCGCACATGGTAATCAGGCCGAATTGCTTGTCGCGACGTTCCAGCTCATCAACCATTGTGCCGATCAGGATCGAGCCGGTTGCGCCAATTGGATGGCCAAGGGCCATTGCGCCACCGTTCACATTGACAATGTCACGGTCAAGATCGAGGTCACGAATGAACTTCTCTGTGACCACGGCAAATGCCTCATTGATCTCGATAAGATCAATGTCTTCGAGCTTCATGTTGGCTTTCTGGAGAACCTTGCGTGCCGCTGGAACAGGAGCGTTCAACATCAAGGTCGGGCTGTCCCCCATGTTTGCCATGGCGACGACGCGCGCCCGTGGTTTCATGCCGTGGGCTTTTGCATATTCAGGCGACGCGAGCAGAAGAGCCGCGGCCCCATCCACAACGCCAGATGAATTACCGGCGTGATGCACATGGTTGATTTTCAGGTCCGGATATCTCTGCAGAACAAGCTTGCGGAAGGTTGTGCCCTCTTCGTCCAACTCAAAGTCTGCGATGGCGCCAAACGATGCCTTCAGATTTCCGAGCCCTTCAAGGGTCGTCTGCGGACGTGGAAACTCTTCCTTGTCGAGCGCCAGCGTTCCATCATCGTGATAGACAGGAACGAGAGACTTGTCGAAGTGGCCGTTCTTGATGGCGTGGTCGGCACGCTGCTGCGAGACCAGCGCCAGAGCGTCCAGTGCTTCGCGCGGAATATTTTCGAGGGTAGCAATCGCATCCGCGCACACACCCTGGTGTGGCTGTGGATGCATTTCACGAAGGTGCGTGTTGCCATTGTCCATGAATGGCGATGCATTGCTGCCACCTTGCCCATGGAGCGACATCATTTCAGCCCCCCCGGCGACCACGAGGTCTTCCATGCCGGACATAATGTTGGCTGCTGCAATGTTGACTGAGGTGATGCCTGATCCACAAAACCGGTCGAGGGTCATGGCGCTAGAGCGCACGTCGTAGCCCGCATCAAGTGCGGACATCCGACCAAGGTCACCACCCTGCTTGCCGCGCTGGGAGCTGGTGCCCCAGATGACGTCTTCTACGTCTGCGGTGTTGAGGTCATTGCGCTCTGCGAGTGCCTTCAAAACCGTGGCCCCAAGACGCTGCGGGTGAATATCCGTCAGTGCCCCTTTGCCTACTTTACCAATGCCGCGGGGGGTGCGGCAGGCGTCGATAATCCAAGCCTCAGCCATAATCTCTCACCTTCGTTTTCAAGTTGTCTTATGTTGGAATAATCCCTCCGCCGCCCGCCTGCAACAGGTACGAGACACTCGATTTGCTTGACGCAGGGATTACTTGAGACAATCCGGCGAGATTTTTACGTTTAGGTTCGTCGGCGTGACTGATTTTCGCCAAAACGAGCCAAAAAGAGTACATTCAATACACGTTGCCCCAATTGTCGATCTCTCGGAGGTGTCCTTTGTTCGGTACTTTTTTTTCCGATCTGCAAGCCAAAATTGCGCGAGAAGTGTGGTCGAACGAGGCCTCCGATTCAGCGTTAAAACGCGCCTTCATTGTCGCAGCCCGCATTATGTGGGTTGTCGGTCGCGACCTGGCAGCGGGCCAAGCCAGCCTTCGGGCAATGAGCCTTGTCTATACCACCCTGCTCTCAATCGTGCCGGTGCTTGCTCTTACATTTGCGATCCTGAAGGCGTTTGGCATCGAAGACCAAATCGAGACTTTGATGCAGGAATTTCTGGCACCGATGGGCACGCAAGGTGAAGAGATCACTGCGCGGGTGCTCCAATTTGTTCAACAGGTGAACATTTCAGTTCTGGGGTCTGTCGGGCTGGTCTTCCTGGTCTACACATTGATCTCGGTGATCCAGAAAATTCAATCCGCCTTCAACGACATATGGCATGTGGCCTCAACCCGCTCGCTGGCGCGGCAGATGGCCGCCTATGTCAGTGTCGGACTTCTCGGTCCCCTTGTTCTTTTCCTGGCTATCGGCGTGATCGCAACAACCGTCAGCTCGTTCCTGCTCGACACTGTGGGGAGTTTTGCGCCGCTGCGCTCTGTGATGACTGAGCTCAACAGACTGGCGCCGTATGGTTTTATGATGCTCGCCTTTGCCTTCCTCTACCTCGTTGTGCCTAACACAAGAGTGAAGATCTCTGCTGCCGTTATCGGCGGCGCGATTGCCGGCATCATGTGGGTGGGCACTGGCTGGGCTTTTGCGACATTCGTCGTCACGTCCGCACGCTATGCCGCCATCTATTCCGCCTTTGCTAGCCTGGTGCTCTTCATGATCTGGCTGTACGCAGCCTGGCTCATTTTGTTGGTTGGGTGTTCCGTCACGTACTATTTCCAGAACCGGGATCATCTGTCGCCAGAGTCGGGGATCATCCGCCTGACGCTCGACCAAGTGAAACGCCTAAGCCTCATCATGCTGACCATCATCCACCGTTCTTTCCTCACGGGGGATACGCCGTGGACAAGTGAACGACTGTCACAACGTCTGGGTATTCCACCTCAAACGGTGGAAAAAATTGGCGAGCCGCTTCTTCATGCGGGCCTGGTTGCCTGGGCAGGAGATGGGCCACGGCTTGTGCCTACAAAGCCTGCGGACATGACGAAGGTCGGGGAGGTTTTTCGGACGGTGATCCATACGGACCGTGTTGGCTCGGCCAGCCCTGAGACGCTGGGGACAGATTTCGCGGTTGATGGTCTGCTCGACGCGATCAAAACCGCAGAAGAAAAGGCACTGGATGACAGGTCGATAAATGACCTGATTAAGATGGACCCCTCCTCTTCGTGACGATGCCACTGCCGTGCAGACAGATGCACGCATAGAAACGCCGCCAGTCCCTTAGAGCAACCTGCGCTCGCCTGAGTGCAGATAAGTTTSWNCTMWCNCCCYAMGYNGAKCMMNNATCKNNNNTCAACGATYWGWKNCTKSNANTTGGCGSMGSKKSATKYYGSYGRTSKCTGCGAAAAGGATCACATGACCTGCCATTGACCATCTTGTTGGCGACATGCTGTGCCGTAGGCCTGTTCTGGCTTGCCACCGATGTAAACGGTTTGCTGGTATTCGCGACAATATCCCTGATTGGACCGGTAGGCATTGCCCGGCTCCACATGGCCGTAATTGCCGCTGTCATCGTTGCGCCACCACTGTTCTGTACCCGTGCTAAGCGCTGTTTGAGATGCCTGAGCAAGCTGGTATCTGTCGCGACCATCCAGGCTACGTCCGACCTGCTGACCGGCAGCTGCGCCGAGAACGGCCCCCAGACCCGTGGCGATCAAACGACCACTGCCTGACCCAAATTGTGATCCCAAGAGGCCCCCGCCGATGGCACCTATAATGGTACCAGCGCCTTCGCGAGGCCCTGCGCCGTGGGCATAACACCCGGTCAGGGAAACTGTAATCAACCCTATTGCGGCGAGTTTGACGATATTCATGGCGAAACCCCGTTTGTCAGATTTTGTGAATGTCGAAGAGAGTTTAGCCACCGGGGTTTGATCTCCCGCTGAACGACCCGTTCATCTGCCATTCATCAAAACTCGCTGAATACCGGGACTTTGCCTCCTGGCCAGAAAAATCTGTTCAGACAAGTCTTGTTCAGACTCTGGGCAGCAGGATTTCCGCCTTGAGACCACCCGTGCTGCTTTCATGCAGGGTCAATGTTCCGCCGTAGAGTTCTGCCGTCTCACCGACAATGTTGAGGCCAAGCCCGGAGCCCGGAACGGCCTCGTCCAGGCGGGTGCCCCGCTGCAATACCAGCGCGCGCTTTTCCTCTGGCAGACCGGGGCCGTCGTCTTCCACAGTGATGCGCAACTTTGGTCCTTTGCTCCCGGTGCCCGTGACTTTTGTCGCGGTCACAAGAACTTCATGGGCGGCCCACTTGCAGGCATTGTCCAGAAGGTTGCCCACCATCTCTTCAAAATCCTGCGCCTCGCCCTTAAAAGCCAGACCTTCTTCAACCTTCTGGCTGAGTGAAATTTTCCGCTCCTGGTAGATTTTCTGCAGTGTTCGCGTGAGACCTGCAACGGCTGGCTCAACAGGCGTGGAAGCGCCCAACACGCGGGCGTTTGCGGCAGTCCTTGCGCGCGACAGGTGATGCTCAATTTGTTGACGCATAAGACCCGTTTGGTGAGCAACCGTTGTTGCAAGCTTACCTTCATCATGACGGGTTTCGTTTGCTAGGACGCTCAGAGGCGTCTTCAACGCATGTGCCAGATTGCCGACATGGGTCCGCGCACGCACCAGAACCTCGCTTGAATATTCGAGAAGGGAATTCAGCTCCTCGGCCAGCGGTTCAATTTCGGGAGGGAAATCACCGTGCAACTGCGTTTCATCTCCTGTCCGAATGGCATGTAATCCCTTCCGGACACGTTCCAGCGGGCGCAGTCCGTAGCGCACCTGAATAAGGATGGCGATGAGAATTCCCAGCCCCATTACAATCAACGCCCCACTCAACAGGCCCGCGAAATCTCCCRCTTGTTCATCAAGCGCACTCGTATCAGCGGCGACAGCGAAAGAAATTGGGGCGGTCATTCCTGGGACTAGAACAAGCCGCTCGATCACACGCAACGGCTGTGCTTCCGGACCAGATGCCCGGTCTGTCAGCAATTGATCGAGGGGAGCGTTTTGTTCATCAAGGCTACGACTTGGAGCCAGTAGCGCCTGATCAAATAGAGACCGCGACCGAAGTGAACTTTGTTTGCGATCAACGGGAAGTGGTCTGGCTCCTCGGAAAGGCCGAACCTGCCAATACCAGCCTGAATAGACCCGTTGAAACCGGGGATCACTCAAAGGGCGCGTCAAGGTCAGAGATCCCCCCTCGCCGACTTCAACAGTGGCGATTAGGCTGTCCAGAATGGCTTCGAGATGACCATCAAATGTGGTTTCAACCGATTGCCGAAAAAGTGTCGAGAGGGCGATCCCCCCGGCCAGCAGAAAGATCGCCAGCCACACCGCAGCRGCAGCRGTCAGRCGGAAGGCAAGACTATCAAGCCGCATCTTCAGCGGTCGCAAGTCTGTAGCCGAGGCCGCGAACRGTTTCGATCATKTCTTTSCCCARYTTMCGYCGCAGCCGYCCGACAAAGACTTCGATYGTGTTTGARTCTCTATCAAAATCCTGATCGTACARATGTTCRACCAGYTCGGTGCGYGACACCACTTTGTCTTGATGGTGCATAAGGTAGGCCAGAAGACGATATTCAAGGGAGGTCAGCTTCACSGGYTCCCCTTTCAGGGTCACTCKGGCACTGCGGGTATCAACGCGCAGYTCRCCGAGCTCSAGCTCRCTTTTGGCATGGCCMGCRGCGCGGCGGAGCAAGGCRCGCACGCGYGCCAGAACTTCCTCTGTGAAAAACGGTTTGGTGACATAGTCATCRGCACCGGCATCAAAGCCTGCAACCTTGTCRGACCATCTGTCGCGCGCTGTRAGAATGAGGACYGGCATRTTGCGGTTGTTCCGGCGCCATTTTTCCAGAACGGTGACCCCATCCATCTCRGGCAGGCCGAGGTCAAGAATRACCGCRTCATARGGYTCTGTRTCGCCCAGRAAATGRCCTTCYTCGCCATCATGGGCCGTGTCGACCACATAGCCTGCGTCTGWCAGAGACTCGCGCAACTGGCGRCAAAGGTCTGGRTCATCTTCMACAACAAGCAACCGCATGCGTTTTCTCCCTGGTGAGGTTGCTCAAAAGCCGRGCTGTATCAGCGCCCGCCCTTTCGAACATTYATAATTCTGCCGTCATGTGCATTCACGGCAACCAACACCACCTCACCACGTGACAATATTTTGACGTTGTACACGCCYGCCCGYCGATTRAACCCGGCATCYAGAAGRCGGCCGGGATATTCYGCMCGCACCACCKCAAGAGCCTGCTCCARCGAGATCACATKGCCGGACCGYACAGCRTCRCGYGCATCATCCTGRTCCGASCGCGCATACACCYGATCGGAASGYGCRTAAGARYTGCCAAAYGGATTGYTGAAYGTATCGGCACTTACGGGAASSGCCGACACTGTGACTGTGCCCARYAGCGTACAAAGGGCAATCACCGCRGCGCATATGGTGGACTGGTGTTTCATAATCAGGACCTTAAGCACCTCCGCGTGAACCCGCCATGAACGGCTGTGTGCGCGTTCATTAATGCGCCAACTCCTGAGCAGTATAGCGTCAAAAACCCTCAATATGAGCGTATTCTCCCAAATCTGCCCGCGCCGTGCGCAAACTGTTGATCGGAGCAGTTTCATCCATATGGCCAATCGCCATGCCGCAGAAGAACATAAGGTTCTCAGGGATATCCAGAAAACYRCCAATGGTCTCRTGCCACAGMGCCCASGCTTCCTGSGGAGCGGTGTGCAANCCCNTCTTCCCGGGCCAGCAACATAATGCTTTGGATATACATGCCCAGATCTGACCATTGACCAAATCCCATCTGCCGATCAATGGCGAAGAACAAGGCTGCGGGTGCCCCGAAGAATTCGAAATTGCGGTTAAAGTGYGCRGTGCGACCTTCCTTGTCGTCGCGTGCAACGTTGACGCTGGCATACATRTCTTCGCCGCACTTTGACCGACGYGCCCGGTAGGGATCCGTTAGCCCCTTGGGGTAGATATCGTATTCGGTGCTTCCATCACCAAACGGCTGGTCCTTAATTTTTTCCTGAACAATGCCGTTGAAGGCTTTGAATTTTTCTCCCCCCAAAGCCCAGACATGCCAGGGCTGCAAATTGCCTCCCGAAGCGGTGCGCCCCGCGCGCTTCAGAATGCGATTGATCTGCTCAGCAGATACCGGCTTATCAAGATAGGCCCGACACGTGATCCGTGTTTCCAGCGCTTCAGATACCTTCATGGAGAACTCCTGATGTGTGAMRTGCNAAAATTTNAATGTTGAAAWTTTAAAAACGGKSTCACCGTGCGGTGACGTACTGCCAGAGTGCATCGACCTCGACGCCCTGTGATTTCGAACCGCTCTTGTCCGCGTCCTGCGCCCGAGTAATTGCATCCCGTCCCAGACGTGCGGCCCAGGTGCGCCCACTGCCATATTCGGCGCGCCAACTCCAAAGCCTGCGGGTCACCAGATGGAGCCCATGCTCATAGGTGAAGCCAATGGCCCCGTGAACCTGATGTGCAATAGAGGTGGAGATATTGACCGCCTCGTCGATGCGCGTTTTGGCAACACCCACTTCGAAAGCCGGGTTATCCCCGTCGGAGGCGCGGTCACATGCGTGGGCGGCAATGGCTCCAGCGGCAGCGGCCTGCGTTGCGAGCACAGCAAGTTGTTGCTGAATGGCCTGGAATTTTCCGATGGGCCGCCCAAACTGTTTGCGTTCGTTTGCATATTGCACCGTCTGCGCTAACAGATATTCAAGGCCGCCTGCCATGAGGCCGCAGCGCATCAAGGCACCCCACATCTCCATGTTGCCGGGCAGATCACAAGATGCGGCCTGCACACTCAAATCATTGAACGGGATGGTGTCGCGCGGTTCGCGGGCGGTGTTCAGTTCTTCCGCCATATCGAGACCCGCCAGAGGGGCCGACACAATATGGGGAACATCACCGGGGCCTTGAACCAGCGCTATGCCCAGAACAGCCTTCCGACCCCACGGTACATGGGCGGCAGTGCCGTTCAGCTTCCATGCGCCTTGTTTTCCCGACAGCGTGACGTCGCTCAACAAAGTCAAAGGCCCGTCTGGCACATCCAGTCCGGCTTTGGAGAGCAACCAGCCCGCCACCAGCGTCTCGCCAAGTGGAATGGGCGCGCCGTAACGGCCTTGTGCCCGCAGCAAGATGAGAGCGTCGCTCCAACTGCCACCGGCACCGCCGGCTTCCTCACTCGCCATGAGACGAGTTAGACCATTCTCCTCAAGCGCTGACCAAAGCGCTTCCGGCCAAGTGCCTTCTTCAGCCGCCTGCCCCACTTCCTTGGTGGCGAGGTCTGCAAAAAGTCGGTCAACGGTTTCGCTTAGTAGATTTTGAAATTCGTTCATGATCGTTCCCTCACCGCAACCCAAGTCCGCGCGCAATAATGCCCCGCAGAATTTCGCGGGTGCCGCCCCGCAAGGAAAAGGAGACGCTGGCCTGGGTCAGATACCCCAGCACCTGTCCATAATCGCCGCCTGTGCCGATCATCGGTTCCACGCTGGCAAGTTCATGTGCCTTACCCGGAAGCTCTTGTTCGTAGAGCGCCCCCAGATCCTTCACCACAGAGGCTTCCAGAATAGGGTTTTCGCCCTCCTCCAGAAGTCCGGCGACCGACAGGGACATTTGTCGAAGCGTCACGAGATGGGCAATGAGCCGCCCGATCTCCGCATCGGCGCTTCTGTCGTCCCGGCGCGCCAGTTCGCGTATCAGTTCGCCGAGCAGCAGGTAGCTTGAAAGATAGCGTTCGGGTCCGCTGCGTTCATAAGCCAGTTCCGCCGTTACCTGGGCCCAGCCATTGCCCTCTTCGCCCACGCGCATGTTGTCGGGCACAAACACATCGACGAACACAACTTCGTTGAAGTGGGCGTTGCCGGTCAGGTCTTTGATGGGACGAATGGTGACGCCGGGTGTTTTCAGATCGACCAGAAATTGCGTCAGGCCCGCGTGCCTGTTGTCGGCATCCAGATGTGTGCGAAACAGGGCAATCATGTAGTGCGCATTGTGGGCGTTTGAGGTCCACAATTTGGTGCCGTTGACGATCCAACCGCCGTCGGTCTTCACCGCCTTCGTGCGGGTTGCCGCGAGATCAGAACCGCTGTCGGGTTCACTCATGCCAATGCAGAGAAGCAACTCACCTTTGGCCGCGATGGGCAATATTTTTTGACGCTGGTCTTCTGTGCCAAAGCGCAGCAGCAAAGGTCCGCTCTGCCTGTCACCAATCCAATGGGCGCCGACCGGTGCCCCTGCTGCAAGCATTTCCTCCAGCACAACGTATCGTTCCAGCGCACTGCGCTCATGACCGCCGTACTTCTTTGGCCAGGTCATGCCGATCCAGCCCTGCTCCCCCATCCACTTACTGAAAGCAGGGTCGTAACCGCTCCAGGTCTGGGCACGCACGACGGCGGGCACATCCTTCAGAGCGCTTTTCAGGAAGGTGCGAACCTCTCCACGAAGCTGCTCGGCTTCCGGTGGAAGGTGACAGGGGTCAAAACGAAACTCATGCATGTGCCAGGACAGCTCCCCAGACTATTTTGCTATTCTTGTTCACTATTCGGGGCACATTGGGGCAAGTGACCCGCGCGCGCAAGCAACGCCCGGTTACGAGACGATTGCCGTCGCGCCCCCGTCAATTCGGAAGTTGGTACTGGTGATTGATTCTGCAAGGGGACTTGCCACGAAGGCCACGAGGGCGGCGACTTCTTCCGTCCGGGCAATGCGCCCTGTGAGCCCCCCGGTCACTTCTTTCATGGCGCGGGCTTCAATTTCGCCCCACTCCTCACCCCAGTTATTTTTCTTGGCGAGGCTTTGAAACCAGGCTTCCACCTCTTTGGTTTTGATGAGGCCGGGGCTGACGATGTTTGAGGTGACGCCCGTGCCTGCCAGTTCTTTGGCAAGGCTCACGGTCAATGTGTGGAGCGCGCCTTTGGAGGCATAATAATGCGGCATGCGCGCGGCGGGCGTTGTGGAGCCGATGGTACCCAGTTGAATGACACGCCCCCAACCCCGTTCTTTCATGGGGCCCGTGAGATGGCTGATCATGCGCACGGCGGACAAGACATTGGTGTCATACGCCTCGTGCCACGCAGCACTGTCCGCAGACGACCAGGAAGCCCGGTCGGCGGTTCCATAATTGTTGATGAGAATATCGACAGGGCCAACGGCCAGAGCTGCCTGGGCTGCCGCGGCAGCGCCCTCGTCGGTGCGAATGTCGCCTGTGACGGCGTGGGCACTGTGGCCCTCGGCGCAGATCGCTTCAGCAACCGGTTCCGCTGTTCCTGGTTCCAGTCCGTGGACAATCACCGTGGCGCCCTCGCGGGCAAACAGTCCAGCGATTGCTTCGCCGGTTCCCCGATACGATCCCGTAATCAAAGCGGTTTTGCCGCGTAGTTGAAGATCCATGACGTCCTCCGTTTTTACCGGAGGTTGTTCTATCAGGAATTGGTGATATCTGAAATCAGCRCGTTCACTGCTKGARGGTRRCGAGCTYTGCKGTCAAAAGCGGGGCTGTCTGGCTGATGATTCCAGCATTKCGAACACCGACATGGACACCTGCAAGAAAAATCGCAGCTGTCACAATCGCCGACGCCGCCATCAACGACACGTTGCGTAGTAACGCACGTCGTTTGTGGGGGAAGAAAATCATACGTTGCGACATCAGCTTCGCTCCTGCGGGGGACCACCCATAGGCTCCCCTGGCCAACACAATGGACCGATCATCAGGATACGAATGATACCTTAACTAAGAGGAAAATTCGGCGTTTCCAATTGATTATGGTTTACAAACAATTAATCCGACGTCGGATGGCTTCTCACAAAGCAGGACCAAGGCTGTCTGAAGACCGCGTTCGATAGAAGAGATAGGGGCCGATGAGGGCGCGAACGTCCATGCACTCGGCCCAGGCGGGCGTTTCATGGTGGCAGTGAAAGCGGGTCGCACCACAGGTGGGATCAGCAGCGCCCCCTGCCAGCACGTGGGCGAGAACGGCAAAAACCCGCGCGTCTTCGGGCGCAATAGGATCGGCGAGCTGACGCTCCTTCCAATCTGGTGATGCATGTTCGGGCTGAAGCGACGCCTGATGAGGCTCCCCGCTTGCCCGTCGGTTGAGAAAGACCCAACTCAACGCTTCCAGGACCTCATCGCTGAGACCCCCGCCAAAATGACGAACCGCTGCACCATAGAGCAGCATATCGGCCCCGGTGAACGGACGCGCTTGTAGGTTTTGGCCAAAACCGGCCCGCATACCCGGTGGGGAAGCAAATGTCGACGAAAGGTCCATGGGAAGATGATACATGATAAAGGATTATTTTCCTATTTCTTTGTGCGCCGTGCGTGCGGGTTTCGGCCTTATGCGCCCACGCCGTCGAGGATCATGTAGTGCAGAGCAAGGCGTAGCGTGCCCCCAGTAAAATCGGCACCGCTGGCGGCCACCCGCACCGGGGTCGCGCCGTAGTAGGCGGTGGGTGTGCCACTGACGCCGATCACCGTGCTGCCCGCACTCAACCCAATGGAATTGCCATAGCGCTGGGGGTCAGCTGCCACCCCCAGGGTCCATGACGTTGGCCCGGTCACGTCCGCCAGCACAAGACCGGTGATACCGAAAACAATCGCGCGGTCTGGAATGCTGAGGCTCGTATCGTTGAAGGCACCGGCCACCAGGATATGATCCAGTTCAATCATGTCGAAACGGGTGCGCGCCTCATTGCCAGATCTGGCGACAATGCTGCTGGCAGGGCCGAGGATCCAGGCGCCGCTGGAATAGATCAGCCAGCTCTGCGTGTCTTTCACCCACGCCCGCCAGCCGTCCTGGGGGTCGAAAATCACCCATGTGCCGTCTATCCAGGCGGCGAGCTTGCCCTCCTCACCCTCCCAGTCGTCCGTCGCGCTCCCGGCCACAATCCACCTGTCGCCTGCGCCGGGGGATCCGGGTGGGGTTGAGAGGGAGGCACTTTCGACAGCCAGATGCACCAGCGCGTCGAGCCGAGCGAGTGCATCATTGACGGTGACATGCTTCTGCGCCTGCGCCGCCTCCAGAAAAGGCAGAGCCAGATGAGTGCTATCAGACATTGAGCTGCGCCTCCCGCGCGGTGCCACGCCCATAGGCGCGGCTCAGTTGAACAACTTGAAATGTGAGAGTGGAGAAATCCGCCGATCCAAAATCAGCGACCTGATCGACCACGTCATAGAGTGCTGAAGACGTGGCAGCAGTGAGTGTGCGCTTCGCCGTCTCGCCTTCCATGATGTCGATCTCATAGGCTTCCGTCTCTTCGCCAAGGGGCACTTCGAGACTTGTCCAATTGTCGCCATTGATGCGGGTGCGCCGGACCCAGCGGAGAGAGATGTCACCCCCGGCCAACCTCCTTGCACTGAGATGCACTGGTGACAGTGGGCGCAGGCCAATGCCTCTGAAGCTCCGTGTCTCGGACGTGTAAGCCTCGTGACCCAGACCATAAGGCAGCGGGCCATATCGCCATTGCAGCGCCAGCCCCCGTTCTGCTTCACCCAGGCCGCCCTGCTCCAGCGCTCCGTTCAACAGAACAAATCGCGCGTCCGCTGGGAGGGCCACCTGCATGGCTGCTTCTGTTCCGCCCTGCCCGCGCAAAAACAGCGACAGATCATAAGTGTTCACGTCCACCAATTCGGCAGTGGCAAACTGGAAGACCTCCCAGTCGCCCTCCTCGTTTTCGACAGCGGCCAAATTGGCGCCGGACAAAACACTCAGCAGATCAACGCTTTGTAACTCGCCGGTTGCTAGCACTACCCGCAAACAGCTGGCGCGGTCCCACCGCCCCGTCGGACCTTCAGCGAAGGAGGTGAGTGTGCGCCCCATGGTGGCGGCGTTCTGCACCACTCGGTCCAGCCCGAAACCCGACCCGGTGGCGCTTTTGTAGAGCGCCACACCGCCAGGCCAAGGGTCTGCCGTCGCCGCAATGTGAGGCGCGTGGGGGACTTCCGCCCCGCTGAGAAGTGGCAGATCAAGAAAAGTCACATCCGGCGCCCCAAAGGTCGCGACCGGGTCAGCCCGCCCGGCCCGCTCCGGTGTCGCGAGCAAACCAAAGACGCTGGCGTCCGTCTGCACGGCGTCTGCTTCGATAAGCCCTGCATCATTCAAGCCGGTTAATCGATAGACGGCCTGACGGTCCCCCAGATCGAGGGTCACGGTGTCACCGGGGTCAAAGGCGACCGCACTGGGCGGCAGGCTCAAGGTCGCCCGCTCGCGCTTCACCCAGGTGTCCTGCAACCAGATGTCTGCGATGCGTTGAGCTTCCTGCTGGCGCAAGACGATGGGCAGGGCGGCACTAGACACACGCTGCGAGCGCACCACGGTGCGCCGTGCCTCCACCGCCGCCTGCCGGTATCCTGCATCAGGATCGACATAGGTGAGTTTGACGGAAAATGGCAGCTCGGTTTCCTGTCCCCGCGATAACAAAAATCCAGCGCTCGCCTGATCCTCTTCCACCGCCAGTTCATCCGATGTGAAGGTCGCAACCGGCGCATTGCCCATATGCTGAAAACGGATGGTGCCTTGTGTCTCTGCCGCGTCAAAAAAGTAGGCGAGCATTAGGGGTTCCAATGCCTGACGTGGCGACATGATCCGGTCGATGACAAAGCCGTCCACGGTGCCCGTCAACGCCCCTACATCTACGGAAACGTCGTCCACGGCACTGGCGATGTGGGCCACCAGAGGCCCCAGAGGCACTGCGCCCAAGCGCCCGGTGATCCAATGACCAAGTTTCCAGTTTTCGCCATCGGACCAGACAGAGGTGAGCAGAGGGAAGGACGGAAATGGTCGCGCGTCCCACGTCCAGATGAACAGATGGTCTGTGTCCACCATGCGCAGTCCAGTCACCGAGGAGACCGGATTGTTTGCATCGGCAAAGCCCGGTGCCCCCACCCGCCAATAGTCCAGATGGGCTTGCAGAAAACGGCGCTGACCAAAATCATCGCGCAGACCGGAGGAAAAATGAGGCAGCGCGCTTTCTGATGATTTTGCGTCCACAAAGACATTGGGCTGGTTTGCGCCTTTGTCGATGGCGGGACATCCCAGTTCGGTAAACCAGATCGGTTTGCTTTCGGCTACCCATCCTGTTGGGCTTCCGGCCTCCACGCCTCCCGGCCGATCGAAATGGGAGCGCTGCCACCAGTTCGCGAGGTCCTTGGGGCGAAACACCCAGGGCTTTGCATGGGCGCCATCGGTGATGGGGGTGCGGACCTGATCCACCCGGTCGCTATCGCCGGCGTAGAACCAGTCATAGCCTTCGCCCCCTGCAATGTTGCTCTTGAGATAGTCCAGATCATAAACAGTGGCGACGCCTGCCTGTCGATCCAAATGGGCTAGCCCGTCGCGCCAGTCGGCAAGCGGCATATAATTATCGATGCCGACAAAATCGATCTCGCTGTGAGACCAGAGCGGGTCGAGATGAAAGAACACGTCACCGCTGCCGTCTTGGGGATGATGTCCGAAATATTCAGACCAGTCTGCGGCGTAGGAAATCTTCGTGCCTGCCCCGAGGAGGCTTCTGACCTCCACCGCCAAGGAGATGAGCTGTGTGATCGCCGGATAACTCGCCGGACCATCGCGCAATTGCGTGAGGCCCCGCAATTCCGAACCGATGAGGAAGGCGTCCACACCGCCCGCCCAAACGCACAAGGCGGCGTTGTGCAACACCATGCGGCGGTAAGACCATTCTGATGGTCCCGTGTAGGCGACCCCCGACGCGCTGACAGAGAAATCACTCGCCGATGCCGTTCCGAAAAAAATTGCGACCTCGGTGGTGATGGCCGCCGACTTGTCAGGAGAGCCAACGAACCCCGGAGCGGGAGATGTGCTGATCCGCCCGCGCCAGGGATAGACCGCTTGTTCTGCACCACCATAGGGATCGGACAATCCATTGCCCGCAGGCACATCCATCAAAATGAAAGGGTAATAGAGGACCGCGAGCCCCCGCACCTTCAAGTCTTCGATCGCCCGCTTAACAGACCTGTCTGAAGGCGTGCCGCCAAATGCCGAGCGTCCTTCAACCATGCTGACGGCCAGCGCCGTGCTTCTGTCTGCGCCTGCAACCTGCCAGGGCTCGGGAATTGTGCGTTTGTCCGCCCTGTCCACCTTTGGCCGCAACGTACAGGACCCACATCGCAGATCGTCGCCGTACCAACTGACCACAAGGGCCACGGAAGCGCAGTTGGGACAGGYGGCCTGCAAGTCATCGAGGGAGACGCTCCAATCTGTTCCCCCTGACTGATTGTTGAGGTTTTCCGGCTGGCTCACGCCGTCAGCAAAAACCCGGCGAAAAGCCTGCGTGTCATACCCAAATTCTGTTGCCCCGGGGATCAAGGTCACGCCACGCACATCCTCCTCCACATCGGACAGGGAGCGGAAGACTTCGAAGGTCAGTTGCGGCAGACGATCACCAAAACGCTCAAGCGGAATGTCATCGAAAACAATGTAGGCGACACCGCGATAGGCAGGCACGTTGCCCGCCCCTTCCACCACCTCAAGGGTACTGTCGGGACTTTGCGTCTCCGAACCCAAATGCACCCGGTAGGATACTTGCGAGAGATCGAGCAGGTGACCGTTCGCCCAAATGCTGCCCACGCGGGTAATGGGGCCCTCACAAATCGCCACGGCAAGTGAGATGGAATAGGAAAAACTTGTTGTCTCGACCTTGTTTCCACCACCCCCTCCTCCTTTGCCGCCCCCCGACGAACTTGTCACAGAGGTTTCCTTGAACCTTGTTGCCCAGATGATCTGGCCGGACAGGCGGACACGACCATAGACGCGCGGAAGGCTGGCCCCTTCCGTTGATCCCTGAAGGGTCAGCTCCGACAGTCGGGGTCCTTCACGGGTGGCCACCGAACCGAAAAGCGATTGGTCAATATACGACCCGGCGATATTGCCGATGGCATTGCCSARTGCSGCMCCGGAGATATTYGCCCCCAGAAAACTAATCCCAGCGGGCGCCAACGTGGACCCCAGAGCCGATCCTGCGGCACTCAAAACGACAGTGGCCATTAGATTTCAATTCCTCGAAAACGAAAAACGTGAGTCAGGCGTCGTTGCCACCACGATCCCATATGAACCTCTGCAACGGCGCGCCCTGAACACGCATGGATCATGCAAATGGGGGTGCTTTGAATGGCTGCGTGTTTTGCGGCTGCGCGTGGGCTCATTCGAAACAGCAGAACATCGCCTGGTGCCGCCTTCTCTCTTTCGATCTCAATAAGGTGGCGGCGTGCAGCATCAGCCATTGTTTCTTCAACTAGCCCCGAGGGGCCCGGTGCTTCTGCCCAGTCTTGACTGTAAGGGGGTGGGATTTCCGGCGCGTAGCCCTCAACTTGCACAAACACGCCACGGATGAGACCAAGACAGTCTGTGCCCACACCGCGCACGCTGGCCTGATGTCGGTAAGGTGTGCCGATCCATTCACGGGCGACTTCGACGATCTGATTTTGTTTCTGGGAAGTGCTCAATTTTGACTTCCCCCGTCATTGCCGTCGCCCCGCAGTGGGTTGAAGAGAGCGAAGTCGTTTCCGGGCATGTGGGGAAAGCCCCGAAAATTTGCGGTGTTGGAGAATTTTACCTGACAGGTGGCAAACTGTTTGTCGCAACCCGCCACTACAGAAAGAGTGACGCCTGCTCCTAGCGCCTGCGCAGGGGCATGCCAGAATATCAGCGTGACCGTGCCTGCGCGGCGGGTGTGTGCTTTTACCTCCAGCACTTCACCCATGTTCACACCAGAGGTGAATGTGCAAAGCCCACGCGAAAACCATCCATCCTCAAATCCGTCGAGCCCGGAAACAGTCACCTCACGGTTTTCCGTGACGGTGGTAATCGTACCCACACCGGTGAAAGTTGCGTTTGCCAAGGCAACACCGCAGCGTGCGTTTCCCAGATCTGCATCACAGGCATATTGGAAAAGCCGGCCGGTGGGTTGATTGAGCCTGTGGCTAAGCCCCCGTACTTCAGCGGTAAAGCTCTGACTGCCCCTGTGCACCTCTCCCAGATTGCCTTTGCGCAATAACACGCACTGATCAGGGTCCTGCCAGTTCACCCGCCAGATTTCGATCTCCGCATTATCAAAAAGCCCTGCGGTCAGGTCCGCGTCACTCAGATGGGACGATGCAAGGGCACCCAGCACATCAAGATTGTCCACCGCCAGGGTGGCTGACGTGTTCAGCGAGCTGGCGGTGAACCCCGCCGCTGCCTCGTACAGTGTTCCACCAAAGGTCAGGTCCTCGTCATGATCCGTGAACCCCAGCGCGGTCCCGTCATGTCGCTTCAACTGCCAGCAATGACAAAGCATTGTCGTCCCGCTTGCCAGATGAGCTTGCAATTCAGGCGTGAGAGATTTCATGGTGCTTCCCTATATCCGGATTTCGATGATGGGGATGGCAGGAATGTCTCCGGCATCAAAGGCGGTGAGATTGATTTCCAGAAAGTCACTGTCGAAACGCACGGGCACATCAAATTCAAACCCGGCCGTCACCGGGGCGTCCAATGCTGGCTCGTGCCCGCTCAGAAAGGTCAGCAGACCGGTTGTTTCCTCCACCACAAAATCAACCGCTTGCGTCTGTTCCACACCGTTCACACTCACCCGCACACTTTCCGCCACAGGTTTTGTGATGGTTCGTTGATAGGAGGTTGGACCCGAGGCGTATGTTTTGATGAGCTGGAAGTCGGTTTGCACCCCATCACCCAGCCCGAGTGCTTGATCAGTCGGTGTGAACTGGGCATCCGGCACGGCTGATGAGAAGTCCACCGCGTCGCGCCATCTGAACCCGTGAAGGCGACCCAGGCGGGCTTCAAAGAATGCTGTCACCTCCTGCAAATCAGCAAGGGACCGCACGCCGTATCCCGCATTGTAGCGTCGCCTGGAATGGGCCCACGGTGTGTTGCGCTCTTCGTGCCCTGACCCCAGCGCCACAATTTCGGTACGCCTCTCAGGTCCACCGGATGAGCCGAAGGCAATACCCAGAGGGAAGCGGGTCTCATGAAACGCCATTGAATACCCTTGTGTATCTGTCGTTAAAGATTGCGTGTGCCGCGCGAGACGGTGCGGCTCAACATCGCGGCGATTTGACTTTGGGAGCGCCGAAAGCTGCCTGCATCATTTGCGGTCACATTGAAGGTGACGGATATGGGACGCGCCTCGCTCCGTGTTGCCACTCCAAGCCTGCCGTCCGGCCCCCGCGCCAAAGGCAGGATCGCCTCGGGCCCCGCTTCACCCGCAAGCCCCAGCCCACCGCCCATGGGAAATAGGGTGGGACTGGAGAGAATGCCGCCCTTGGCAAAGGCGCTCACACGCTTGTTCTTGGTAGGGTTCCCCGACAGGCCGTCGAAGCCCCCGCCAAAAAGACCTGACACATCAAAGCCGCCACCAGAGGCCCCGCTGAACACATTCTCCACGGCGAGCTTTGCAAGATCAGCGGCAAGGGATCGCAGTATACTCTGGAGCGATTGCCCGCCTGCGATAATGTCGCCGAAAGCACTGGCCATAATCCGTCCAAAATCCCGACTACCCGCCGTCGCCCGGCCGGTTTCGGTTCGGATATCAACGAAAGCTTTTCTGGCTTCTGTCCCTAGCGTGCCACTGCTTTTGGCTGCGGCGTCGAACTCGCGCCGCAGATCTGCAATGTCGGCAGGGAGATCGCCGATGCTCAGATCATCAAACTCCATTGCTCATCCTTTCTGTTCGCCGTCTGGAAACTGCTTCATCATTTCGGCCAAGGTTCCACCGGTAAAGTGCGTGCCTTCTTGGCGCTGATAGGTCCGTGCGGCCCAGTCGATCTCTGGCAAGGTTGCCTTCCAGAGCTGATCGGGGGACCACTTCAATACGCAGAGCGCAAAACTCAGAAGTGGTTCCCAGGGAAAGGGACCGGCTCGTCCTTGCCCTCCCCAGTGTCGGAGGGGCTTGGGGCCGTGCCACCGAAGGTCACTTTCAAGAGCTCTGCGAGGGTGCGGATCAACCCGGCCATGCCGTCTTCAAACGACAGGCGGGCTATGTCGATCTCTCCGACATCATGACCGCCTCCGCCAAGCGCTGCCCCCAGCAGGTTCATGGCATCCGCCGATGACAGCCGGCCACTCGAGAAATGCTCTGCCAATGCCAGAATGTCCCGCCCTTCGTAGGCGTCTTCAAGTTCTGCCAGCGCGCCCAAGGTCAGACAGAGGGTGAAACTCTCGCCGTCTGCTTTCAGGGTCACTTCGCCGCGATGCCGGTTCGCCATCTCACGCTCCTGTAAAGGTCAGAGCACCGGCGGACTCCAGCGCCAAGTCGAAGCGCAGCTCGTCTTCATGGGTGCCTGCATATTCCAGCGAGGTGATCTGGAACGCGCCCTCGATGGTGCCGAAATCGGGCACGATGACCTGCCAGTCACGCACGGTGCCGTCGAAGAAGTATCCCCGGATGGTGGCATCTGATGCGGCGTCCTTGAAAATGCCGCTGCCGGTGAGGGCCGCCGATTTAACGCCTGCCCCTCCCAGAAGCTCGCGCCACTCTCCGACGGAMCCYGCATGGGTGAYRTCCACGGCKCGTGCRTTGAARGACAGAGCWCGGGCGCGCAGGCCCGCCACRGTCGTGAAACTTCCAAGGCCGTCACTGTCGACCTTCAATAGCAAATCTTTGCCGCGCTGTGCGGTCATGAGAGCCTCCTTGGTTCAGGAAATCTGGGTTCAGGAAATCTGGGTTCAGAAAATGTAAGTTCAAGTGAAGTCAGGGGTTGGTTTCGGTGTAGGCGCGAAACCGCAACTGGCCCCGCACCGCCTCTGCCTCGCCTGCAAAGCCGATACTGCCCCTTTCAAATTGCAGACTGACGAGAGTGTGGCCGGGCAATGACAAAGCCGCGTTGTGAAGCACCTCATAGACGGCACTCATGATCTCTTTGGTCTCACGCCGCCCATTTTTCCGTGACCACACAAACAGGGTCAGACGATGGGTGGCTCCTGCGTCCACGCCCAACCCCTCTCCGGTGTCGGCGGCGATCACTTCCATATCGCCGAGGGTGACGAACGGAAAAATCACGTCGGGTGGGGGCCGGTCGTAAATGCGATTACTCACAAAGCCCCCCAGAGGTGCATCGGCGATGAGGGCTGCATGCATGGCCTGCTGCAATGCCCAACTGGCACTCAAGGTCACGAGGCACCTCCTTCTTCACAAGCACAGGTAAGCCACCGTCGGCGGCCCTCTTCGTCCTGCACTGTGCGAATGTTGAAAAGTCGCGTGTCCTGACGAAACCGCATGCCCGCCGTCACGTCCGCTCTGTAACGCAGACGGATCTTGTAGCGGGTTCGTGCCTCTGACCGGTCGGCTGCTTCACGTTCACCGCCCCCCACTGCCTCAACTGAGGCCCAGAGGGTTGTGACTGCGACCCAAGACAGAGCAGCGCCACCTCCTCCATCAGTCGTGCGAAACACCTGCTCCAGCGTCAGATGATGTCGCAGGGAGCTGATCACAGCCGCACCTGCCTATAGGGTGTCAGAAGAGCCGTGACGGATTTCGGGAGTGCCTCGCCCGCAAAGGAGGTCGGTTCCCGGTTTTCAAACCAGTGGGCAACGAGCATCAGGATGGCGTGGCGCAGGTCGCGAGGCACATCGGTTTCKCTGCTGCCGAAACCCGCCACAAAATTGATTTCAATGCCACCCGCCTTCGTGCTTGGCGGTATCCACTGCCCGCCTGTGTCCGATAACAGACGCGCATGTCGCCCGGGGACAAGGATATGGGCGCTGGAGGGAAGCGTTGTGCCGTCCACCACCACATTCACGATTGAGGAGACGGGCCCCAGCGGAAGGTCCAGCACGTCGCCGGGCCAGGCGTCCAGCACCCACTTCCAGGTCTGGGAAATCAACGCCACGCTCGCGTGCGCTTCAACACTCAACCGTGCTGCGGCGATGAGCCCGTCGATCAATGTATCTTCCTCTGATCCACTCACACGGAGATGGAGTTTTGCATCCGTGCGATCCACTGGTTCGGTGGCGGGACCTGTGATCAAGGTAAGCGTCATCTGAGAAACCTTTGTTGGGCAGAAAAACGGACGGGAGCCTTCCCCCGTCCGCGAAGTGTTTTTAAGACACCGGTTTGATGTTGGCGTGGCCGAGGAAGGCCATCGCTCCCACCGGTGTGCCGTTGGAATGCGTTCCCGCCAGCACCACTTGCACCCGGCTGTACCGGGCGTCACCGACATAGCCGATGGATCGGGGAAATCCGTCTTCCGCCCCATCATCAATCACGGCAAAGATGCCCGCTTCGCTGATGGCGGCCCCCAGCACATGGCTGTCATCCACCACGGGAGACCAATTGCTGCCATCCTCGCTCTCGTCGAGCTGCAGGGAGATCGTATTGACCCCGGACAGGGTGTCACCACTGATGCCGATGAGCACGACGTGCTCCACGCTTTCAAAGCCCTGCCGGTCAACTGGAGCACCGGCCCGGCTTGCCGTCGTTATTGCCGGGTCGAGGGTCTGGATGAGACCGAGGTTGGAATGAAGATCACGCATGAAGAACCTCCTTATGATGTGCCGAATTTCAGAAGCTTGATGGCTTCGAAATTCTGGATGCCGCCGCCAACACGTTTGGTGGTGTAGAAAAGGACGTAGGGTTTTGCGGAATAGGGATCGCGCAGAACCCGAATGCCCAGCCGGTCCACAATCAGATAACCGCGCCGGAAATCGCCATAGGCCATGGAAAAGGCATCGGCCCCGACATCGGGCATGTCTTCAGCTTCTGCGATGGGCACATTCATCAGCCTCGGGGCTTCACCTGCCACAAGACTGGGCTGCCAGAGATAATAGCCGTCAGCGTCCTTGAATTTGCGGATCTGAGATTGGGTCTGCCGGTTCATGACAAAATGCGCATTGGCCCGATAGCCGGACTTCACCGCGTAGACCAGATCAAGCAGCACATCAGAGGGGTTGCTCGCCGGGAAGGCACCCGATGCGCCCGTTGCGATGTAACCAACCTTGCCCCAGGCCCAGCTTGCATTGTCGATGGTATCATAGGAGAGGAACCCGCGCGGTTTGCGCACCCCATCCCCTGACACGAAGGCAGCACCTTCCTGTTCTGCAAAAGCGGTTTGAACTTCCTCGGCGATCCACTGGTCCAGATCGACGGCATTGTCATCCAGCAACGTCGAGGTGGCCGCTGGCATGGCATAGAGTTCCATCACCGGAAATTCGAGTTCAGAAATCCGGGGGCCGTCAGTCTGTGCGCGCGGTTCGGTTTCACCCACCCAGCCCGAGGCAGCCCCTGTGGTCGCAAACGGTTTTTTGTAAGACGCCGCACCGATCTGGCGAACACCGGCAATGGCGCGGATGGGGGATGCTTCTGACACCACCCGGTCGATCAGACGTTCGGTTTCCGATGGCACCAGATAGCCACCGTCCGGGTCGGACTGAGCGCTCAGAGCCTTTGCCTCCAACGTGCGTAGGGTGCCGGTTTCGCCGCAGCGCACGTAGGTGTCGAACGCCATTTTGTGATCGCGTGACGCCGGGGTCAGAGTCGAGAGCCCGCCCCTTTCTGGCCGGTGGAGCTGGAGCGTGAGACCGTCTACGGTTTTCTGCTGCAGATCGAGGGCGGCGTTCAGGCGGTCTACCTTTTCAACGGTGACCACATCCGCCGTCATCTTTCGCTCAACTTCACGCAGCCGATCATCATTGGCCTGCTTGAAGCTTTCGAAGCGGGTCATGAATTCATCAAAAGCATCCCGCACATCGTGCACTGCCGGGCTTCCCAGATCGGTGCTCTTTCGCTCCGGCGCACCCTTTTGACGGGTCCGGCCATTGGGGCGGGTAGTCTGTGTATTCAACGTATGGCCGATGCGGCCAACATTACTCTTCCTCATGAGAGGCATGCTCGTCTCCTTCGTCATCGCGACGTGTTGTGACTGTTTTCAAGGTCAATGAAGAAAGCACTCGCCCGCGACCCGAATGGTCCGGACAAGGCCAGCAAGGTCGACGTCAACTAGGCCCGCATCCCGCGGGGCCTGTGCCGCCTTGTATCCACCCGCGATCAACGCACGGGCCTGGTGTCTGCTGAAGCCTGCATCCCGCAGGAGCCAGCGTTCGAGTTCTCGCGCCGTTGGCAGGGTCGCGGCCTTTACCGTGGCCACCCGCGCGCCGGGCTGCATGGGAAAGGTCACAATGGAAATTTCCCACAAATCGATTTCGAGCAACCGCCGGATACCTGTTCCGGCATCACGCACAGCTGTCACCGTGTGAAACCCGATGGACAGGCCATCCAGAGCACCGGCTTTCATGAGCGCATGAACTTCGCGGGCACGGGCCACATCAAGGGTGAGGCGACCGCGCACATAAAGCCCGCGCGCGTCCTCGCGAATTTCATCCCACACACCGATAGGCGCGCCCGGATCATGCTGAAACAACATCCGCACACCCGCCGCGCCGCGTTTGAGGAGGCTCGCACCAAATGCGCCGCGCTGCACCAGATCGCGGCCCAGGTCCTCGGCCCCGAAAAGACTGGCATAGCCCTCGAAGGCACCCGCCTCGTCCATACGTGCGATGCTGAATGCCGCCCTTTTGGTTTCTCCGGGTCCCTGTTCCGATTTCAGTTCTGGGTCGATTGACCGATGTGTCTGCATGTTTCTCCCAGTCACAAAAAAGGCGCTCTTCAATGATTGAAAAGCGCTATCCAAATTCACTTTTTCGCTTGGCTTCACTCGCCAGCAATGACCCGGTCCAGTTTTCTCTCTATGCGCTCGAGTGCTGCGCGCATAAAAACACTGTGTTCCTCAAGCCGGGCGGTGCGCTCGCCAAGGTCACCATCATCCGTCACCTGGCGTTCCAACTGATTGATCCGCTCCGTTGCCGCGCCCGCCCAGGTAAGCGCGCCCGCTGTCTGGATAAGGATCGCCATTATCAATGCGAGGGGTACACGTCGGTCCAAATGCCACCGGCTTCCTGTTTCGAGTGCGTTGCCATCATTGCTCATGAAACAGTCGGCCTCCGGGGTTCGTAGCCAACGACAGCGCGTTTCTCATCCTCACTCAAAAAGTCGGCGTCCTTCAGGCGTGCCCACAGGCCATCGCGCTCAACACCCAGGGCAGGCACAGCGTCGAGATCCACATCAAGGCGCAGTCCCTCGCCAAAGCGCGGCACCAGCCAGTTSGACAAGGCGGTCACGGTTTTGTGCACCAGGGGCAGGATCGTCTGTCGCCACAGCACCAAATTGGCCTCTTTGTAATTGGCAAACGTATTGTCGCCGGGAATGCCCAGCAACATGGGGGGCACCCCGAAGGCCAGCGCAATTTCTCGCGCCGCTGCGTTCTTTGTCTCGTTGAAATCCAGGTCCTTGGGCGCAAGCCCCATCTGTTTCCAGTCCAGCCCGCCTTCCAGCAGCAGCGGTCGCCCGGCATTGCCTGCCCCGGAATAGTTTTCTTCCAGCTCAAGCTTCAGGCGATCGAACTGTTCGTTCGTCAGGGTCTGGTCACCGTTCGCGCCTTTGTAGATCAAGGCTCCTGAGGGACGTGCCGAATTGTCGAGCAGTGCTTTGTTCCAGGCGCCCGCGGCATTGTGAATGTCTATCGCCCGCGCGGCCGCTTCCAACGGGGAAAGACCGTAGTGATCGTCGGTCGGGTGGAAAGCTTTCAGATGCAGGATCGGGTGATCCGGCTCATCGAGGAACCGCACTGTCCGACCATTGACGGTATATTCGTAAGCCTCTGGCCAACCGCGCATGCCTGGCACGACTTTCATCCGGTCGGGCCGCAGCACATGAAGCTCGCGCACTTGCTCGCCAATGCGCACCGCTTCCAGATAGGCGTTGCCCGCGACCTGTAAGTATCCATACCAGGCTTCCAGCAGGTCGGCCCCACCTTCTCCTGGATTAGGTCGCCGCAAAAGCGTGAGCAGCGGATGTGTTTCCAACTCGCGCTCCCCCTCATACAGGAGCCACGGCACAGACGCTGCCGCCTCGGCAATCATGCGAACACAGCGGAACGCCACCGCGTTTTGTTCATAGCCTTCCCGGGCGAGCTGGTCGTAATTGCGCGGGGTCCATACGGGCTGCCCCAGTGAACTAAGCGCAATCAGCGAGCCGGTCGCACTCGCCTTCACATGTGCAGGCCCCGGCTGTTGGCTCCTCCGTCCAAACATGCGGTGCCAGAAGCCCGCTTCTGTTTGGTTTGCGGTCTGTGTCTCGTTCATCGCGTTCCCTTAAAGTTAGAGCCGTCGAATGGTCGGGTTGCCAGCCCCGCGCATCAAATCCGTGATCGCCCACACCAGGGCGTCCAGCCGGTCGGGGCTTTTGCCTCCGGTTCCGGTGAAATTGCACAGCTGGTCTTCCAGTTCGGCAAAGGGCTTGGCGTGACGCACCCGCCCCTGCTCGTAAAGCGCTGCAATGGGTTCTGCGCGCACCCACTTGCCCCGGGTTGCCCGTACCTGACGGATGGGCAGATGGGGGGCTACCTGCTGCAGCACGGCCGTTACCATTTCGCCGCCCTGATTAACCTCCGCCACCACCCGGTCAGCCTCAAACATGTCATATGCATCTGCCACCCGGCGCGCCCAGTCTGCCGGTTTCAGGCGTCCGCGCGAGCGATCCCCCAACACGTAAAACCGACCGTCAGCCGCAATGCCAACCACCACGATGCCGCATTCATCCGCGCCCGCACCAGACGTTGCCGGGGGGTCCACGCCCACCACTGTGCGCACCAGTTCTGGAACCGCGCCACAGCGCGTCTTCTCAATCACGCTCCGCGACCAAAGGGCGTCCGGGTCATCCTCCAGCAATTCCCCGTCCAGCTCCTGGCGTCCGAGCCTTGTTCCCTCATAGGTTTTTATCACCGTCGAGAAGAAGGCGTCAGCCAGGTTCGCCCGATTGTCGTATGTCGTTGCGCGGGTGACGCGGACCGCATCGTCGGCCAACAGCTTCTTGATGAGCGGGACCGCGCGCGGAGTTGTTGTCACCACCTGTCTTGGGTGCTCCCCCAGACGCAATCCAAACTGCAACATGGCCCAGGCGGCCTCGGCGTCCGGCCACTTGCCAGCCTCATCACTCCAGGCGGCATCAAATTGTGGTCCACGCAAGCCCTCCGGGTCACTCGCGGAAAAGAGCGTTGCCACGGCACCGTTCGGCCAGAGCAGACGTCGTCGCGTCGTTTCATAGCGCGGGCGCTCGTCGCTCGGTCCCAACGCTCGCAGCCCGGCAACGCCTTCCACCATCACTTCGCGCGCTTCGGCATAACTCTCGCCGATCAAAGCCAGGCGACCCGCGTTCCCGCACAGCACCTGTTCCCGCACCCATTCCGCCCCGGCGCGGGTTTTGCCCGCTCCACGTCCACCGAGAATAAGCCAGGTTGTCCACGACCCTTCTGGTTCCCGTTGCGAGGGACGTGCCCAGAAACGCCAATCGTGAGCGAGAAAGACAAGCTCCCTGCCCGACAGGCTATCCAGAAATGCCTGAACCGTTGGCTTGGGCAGCGAGGCGAGACAGGCGGCGTGCAAGGTCGGCTCGCATTGCCTCTCCATCCGCCTTGCTCCCTTTTCGTTTTGCCGTTTCGCGAGCACGTTGCGCCTTCGCAGCCCTGTCGTCCTCGGCACCACGTTTGAGCTCCACCAGCTTGTCGAGGGTGCGCGTCAGATTGGACAGCGTGCGGGCATCGCGCTCCTGATCACGCGCCTCGCCCACTTCACAAAGCCTGGTTTCAATTTCCCTGATCTGGCGTTCCACAAGCCCTGTCAGACGGTGCATCAGCGCCGCCAGGCCCTGGCGTTTCTGTCCTGTGTCGCTTTCGGTTTTGGCCTTGCGGTATTTGCGCAATGGCCAGCCCTGCGCTTGCGCATGGGCTGAAATTTTTTGTACCGAGAGACCGTAGTGTCCAGCGATCTTTTCCAGAGGTTCCTCGCCTTGGTAGACGCGCGCGATATGCGCCCAGTCGGGCTCACGCGCAGGCGGTGTCACCTTCGGGCCGTCCTCGGTCATGAGGCTCGCTTTCAAAATGTCGGAATGTCTCGATTATCTTTCGAAGAGGTGCTTCCCGGATGGTGTCTCGGGGACGTTATCCTGGGGGCACACTTCTGGAGATGAGTAAACAGATGGTTTCGATCGTTGCGATGTCAAGATCGCGGACGAAATTTATTGTGCGTTCAATCTGCCAGCGGCTGTTCCGGCCAGCTCACGATGCGACTTTCAATGTCGGTCATGTCCACATCATCCTCGAGCAACACGCGTCCGCGCACGGAGACACCAGCCAGATGAACACTCTCCTCCTCGCCGCTCACCAGCGGATGCCACCAGGGCAGGTCCTTGCCTTCAGCAAGCAATCGGTAAGCGCAGGTCGATGGCATCCAGGTAAGCTGATGCACATTCTTCGGGGTGAGTTCGACACAGTCCGGCACCTTGGTGGCGCGGTTGGGATAATCCGTGCAACTGCAGTTTTCGCAGTCCAGCAGGTTGCACGCGATGTCCGTGTATTCCAGATCGCCCGTGTCTTCATCTTCCAGTTTGATGAGACAACATTTTGCGCAGCCGTCACACAGCGACTCCCACTCCGGACGGGTCATCTCGCTGAGGCTCTTTGTCTGCCAAAAGGGCTTCTCTTCCATACTCACTCCTCGCCCCGGCGTGGTCTGTCGGGGATTTGCCAGTCTATGCCAGATTTCCGGCCAATAGCACAAGCACGAGCGCCCCTCATCACGGCACAAGGCTTGCGACCTGAGCCTATGCAGGCGTGAAAAGACGCCCGTGGTGTGCCATTTCGGCACATTTGTGCCTGACTGGGAGTAAAATGGCGGTGGCCCGAGAACAAGACGAAATAGATGTGCCTCAATCGCACACACGGCGCCGGTCTATCTGGCCGCGGCTCCTAGGAAGTGTGCTGTTTGTCCTCTTCGTTTTGAGCGGCGTGCTTGTGCTCGACACTTTGCCAAAGCTTGAGCGCCAACTTCTGGGGCCGTTGGGACCGGACGCATTTGCCCTCACCGTGCTCGACCGCGAGGGAGACGAGATCGCCAGTCGCGGTGGACGATATGCGGCCATCGTCCCGCTTAAAGAAATGCCCGACTATCTCATTCAAGCGGTGTTGAGCACCGAAGACCGACGTTTTTATGAGCATTTCGGATTTGATTTTCGAGGAATTGGACGGGCGCTCTGGGCCAATGTGCGCGCTGGCCGCATTGTGCAAGGGGGGTCAAGCATCACCCAGCAGCTCGCCAAAAACCTTTACCTCAGCAGAGAGCGAACGTTTTGGCGCAAAGCCCGCGAGGTGCTGGTAACGCTCTGGCTGGAGGACAAGTATTCCAAAGACGAAATCCTCACTCTGTACCTGAACCGCATCTATATGGGTGCTGGATCATATGGGGTGGAAGCCGCCTCCCGTCATTACTTTGATCGCTCTGTGCGCGATGTCTCCCTAGCTGAGGCCGCCCTGCTGGCAGGCCTCATCAAAGCACCTTCACGGTATGCGCCGACCAATGATCTGGCACGCGCGCAATCGCGGGCCGAACTGGTGCTCCGACGCCTGGTGGACAATAATATTCTGACCGAGGGTGAGGTTTTCGCTGCGCGGGCAACACCGGCAACCATTACGGAGCGAAGCCCTCGTGGGGGATCGCAGTATTTTGTCGACTGGATCGCGGAGGAAGTTTCCCTTCTTCTGCCCGGGGTCACGGGTCAGTTGATTATCGAAACCACCCTTGATCCGGTGAGCCAGGCAGCGGGCGAACTGGCCATTGCCGATGCCCTGTCGGATCAGGATACAGATGAGGGGCCTTCCCCAACGCAAGGGGCACTTGTTGGTCTCGACCCGGACGGGGCCGTCCGCGCGATGGTGGGTGGACGCAATTATCTGGAGAGCCAGTTCAACCGCACGGCACAGGCCGAGCGGCAACCGGGCTCTGCGTTCAAACCCTTTGTTTATCTGGCGGCCATCGAGCAAGGGCTGACACCGGAAAGCCTGATAAGTGACGCCCCTGTTTTTGTCGATGGATGGTCACCTCACAATGCCGGACAGTCGCGGGGAAAAATCACCCTGCTCGATGCGATGAAAGATTCCGTCAATTCCGTTGCCGTTCGCCTCTCCGAACAGGTCGGTCGCCTGCGTGTGATCGAGGCAGCGGAGCGGCTTGGCATTACCTCCCCGCTCGCTTCCCATCCCTCCATTGCTTTGGGCACGGAGGAGGTCAACCTGCTTGATCTGACGTCGGCCTATGCAGTGTTCGCCAATGGCGGGTACCGGGCAACACCGTTTGGTATCACCCGCATTTTGACGCCGGATGGTGAGGTGTTGCATGAACACCAATCCCTCGCCACGCGCGTTGTCGAACGAGGTGCGGCACGCTCTATCAATTATCTGCTTTATCAGGTGATCCTGACGGGCACAGGACGGCAGGCGTCCATTGGGGGGCGCCCGGCGGCGGGCAAGACCGGTACCAGCCAGGAAGGGCGTGACGCCTGGTTTATCGGTTACACTGCTGATCAGGTTGCGGGCGTCTGGTTTGGCAATGACGATGCCACTCCGATGGTGGGGGCACACGGCGGGGGCATCAGCGCGCGGGCGTGGGCAAGCTTCATGAAGTCGGTCCATCGGGGGCGTCCCATGACAGANTTGGCAGGCGGACGACCGGCGCCCATTAGCCGCCCCACCCAGACCGCAACAGCGGGCGCGAGCCAGCAACAGGTTGAGATCCGCCTCTACTATACCTCTTTGTCCGAATTGTTCCGCCAGACACACCGGTCGCTCCTCAATCCCGGTCCGGGTTTTCGGCGCGGTGGCCAGACATTGCGTAGATGATATCCTCGTTAACCGCGCTGGGCGTGCGCACTGGCATCTGGCAGCACTTGCCTTTACAAGGGTTGAAATATTTTTAGGGGCTTTGAGGTTTGGGGATTGATCGTGAAATTTTTGCTTAAACTTGGGGGCGTGCTTCTTGTCGCCCTCGTCCTTGGACTGGGCTCTGCATGGTGGCTCATCAATGCTGGCCTTGGCGGCGCGTTGCAAAACGGCGCCTGGGTAACTGACCCTAACATTGGCAGCGAGCAGGCGGGGCCCTATTCCAGAGCCGCCGTCGCCCGCGCGGGGCTTCTGGCCCTGAACAAATCAGAGACGATTTACTTCACAGCCTTCGTGGATGATGCGGGCCAGCCGCTCTCTACCGCGTGCACTTACAAGCTGGTGGGCCAACCGCTCGCCACCCGCTGGTGGAGCATCACCGTCTATGGCGCCGACCATTATCTGATCCCCAATTCGGCGAACCAATTCAGTCAAGCCATGAACACGGTCACACGAGATGACCAGAACGGCTTTACCATTTTCGTGAGCCCGGACGGATCACAGGAAAACGGTATCCCCACAGGATTTTCAGGATCGAGCAGCGACACCCATCAGGGCGCTGCCTTCAGCCTGACGCTGCGGCTCTACAATCCTGAAGAAGCCACCTATTCGAACCTCGGTGGCATCGCTCTGCCCACCCTCACCCTGGAGGGCTGTCAATGAAATCCTGGCCTTATCTGCTTGTCGCCACGCTCATCCTTGCCGGCATTGTTCACGTGGGTGCGATTTTGAGTTGGCCGACCTTTGTCATGAGCCGCCTTGTTGGGGGACTGGAAAGCCAGGTCGGGTTTAGCACGGCACTGCATGCGCCCCGCGCAGATGCGAGCTCCCGCACAGTGGTGCGTCCAAGCCCCGATCTCATCTATACGGTTTGTGCGTTCGATGTGTCGGAGCGCCCGCTGAAAATTTCATCACCCGTGCCTGCCGACACGTATTTCTCTCTGTCCATGTTTGGCGACAATACGGACAATTTCTTTGTCGTGAATGACAGCCAGCTTGAGAAAGACAGTGTGAGCGTGGTGCTTATGAGGCCGGGCTCTGAAGTAAGTGAGCTTGGCGGCGCGCCTGTGGTAATCGCGCCCAGTGTGCGCGGTGTCATCCTGTTCCGCACGCTCATCGCGTCAGAAGACCGCTTTGAAGAACTCGACGCCATCCGTAAGGAAGCCACCTGCGAAGTGATGTGAGGAGGGTGTGTTCGTCGCCACTCTCGAGACGCGGTCTCTGACCGCTCCTCAGGGTGAGGAGGCGCAACAGCACGTCCCGAACCATTCATGAAATATCCTCGACGGGTCTAGCTTGGTCAGCCCTGTGCAACCGGAAATGAGTGCACTGTCACCGCCATTCACGACTTATCCAGAATAGGTCGCGGAACAGGAGAGAACAAAGGAGACAAAAAACGCAAGCGAAAGCCAGCGGTACATGTTCCGAATGAATACTCCAACCGGTGTCAAAAGATCCTGCGCTTCGGGAAGAAAAAGAATGCCAAGCCCTTTGGCTACACCAGAGAATTCGGCGGCTGTGACTCCGTCTCTTCGAAATGCCCAGATCACATATGTGTAACCCAGAGAAGCAATTAGCCAGACGACAGCCAATACCTGACACGCCAACACAAAAAACTCACCAACCGTCATTTTCCAACCCGTCCTGTTCAAAAAAATGGGTGGGTATCTGCACCAAAGAAAGTCTGCATTCCGCCATGATGGAAAAGCAAGTTCTAATCCGCGCGTGGGCGTAGAAAGCTTCGGTGACTGCACCTAGTGCGCACGACGTGGTCCTGTTCTGCATGCTCATCGCATCAGGAGACCGCTTTGAGGAACTCGACACTATCCGTCTCAAACCTTTGATGGATCGCTGTGGACCCTCGGGTCAAGCACAAGGGTGACAACGCATAGGAGACGCGTGCTAAGCTCCCGTCACGTTGGATTGGCCGGGGGAAAATCATGAACCGTAATGTGTTGATTGGGGGCACTGTCACTCTGGTGGTGCTCGCCCTGCTTGTTTTCTCGCTTTATGCCCCAGGAGAAGAGCCCGCCGGTGACGACAGGCTGCGCGCCATCATTTTCGTTACGGACTGGAAAGCGCAAGCCGAGCATGGGGGCTTCTATCAAGCGGTTGCCAATGGCTATTACGCTGAAGTGGGCCTCAACGTCACCATCCGACAGGGTGGCCCSGGCAGCAATGTGCCSCARCTTCTGGCGACGGGCAGTGTGGATTTCGGCATGGGGTCGAACAGTTTTATCCCRCTCAACATTGTTGCRGCCAATGCRGGTGCCAAAGCGGTGATGGCGTCTTTYCAGAARGACCCGCAAGTGCTCATCACCCACCCTCGTGATGATGTGAAGACCCTGGAAGACATGCGCGGCAAGCCGATCATGGTGTCAGACGCCACGATCAGCGCGTTCTGGGTCTGGCTGCGTTCGCGATTTGGTTTTACCGATGATCAGATCCGCAAATACACATTCAACCTCGCGCCGTTTCTGGTGGACGAGAATGCAATCCAGCAGGGTTATCTCTCCTCCGAGCCTTATTTGATTGAAAAGGAAGCGGGCTTCACACCTCAGGTCTTTTTGCTCGCCGATCACGGCTACCCTGGGTACGCCACCTTCATCCTCGCCAACAATGCGATGATTGAGGCGGAGCCGGAGCTTGTGCAGGCCTTCGTCAACGCCACCATCAAAGGCTGGACATCGTATCTTTATGGTGATCCGTCTCCCGCCAATGCACTGATCATGGCCGACAATCCCGACATGAGTGCGGACGTGATTGCGCAAGCCATTGAGAAACTCAACGCATATGGGATCGCGGCATCGGGCGACGCAGAAACACTGGGCATTGGCGCCATGACCGAGGCCCGCTGGCAGACCTTCTTTGAAGTGATGTCGGAAAACGGCGTCTATGACCCAGACCTTGACTGGCACGCCGCTTACACGACGGCCTTTGTCAACAAGGGGTATGGGCTCGATTTCAAGGCTGAGCTCACAGACAGATGAGCACGTCGTCCGCCACGTCTCTGGTCCAGCTGTCCCATGTCACCAAGTCATTTGAGGATGGCCGGGACGTCGTCACCGATATCAATATTGATATCGCGCAAGGATCGTTCGTGTCCCTTGTGGGCCCTTCGGGATGTGGCAAGAGCACGCTGCTTCGGATGCTCGCAGGCCTGTTGCAGCCGACAAAAGGGGACATCCTCTGGCTGGGATCAGACCACGCCCGGCCTGCAGACCTGGGATTTGTGTTTCAGGACGCAACGCTGCTCCCGTGGGCGAGTGTCTCTGAGAACGTCTATCTGCCCTTGAAGCTGAAAGAGATCACGCGCGAGGCCGCAGAGCCCGACATTGACGCCGCTCTGGAACGAGTCGGGCTTGGCGACGCCGCCGCCAAACTGCCCCACGAACTTTCCGGCGGCATGGCCATGCGCGTATCCATCGCCCGCGCGCTTGTCACCGAGCCGCCTGTGCTGTTGATGGACGAACCGTTTGCAGCGCTTGATGAACTCTCCCGCGAAAAACTGGACGACGACTTGCTGACGCTTTGGCGCGAGCTGGGCTGGACGGTGATCTTTGTCACCCACAGTGTATACGAGAGTGTATATCTGTCAGAACGCATTCTGGTGATGGGAACGGACGGGGACGCGGCAGGCAAGCCCGGGCGCATTGTGGCAGACCTCCCCATCGATGCCCCCTACCCGCGCGGCCTCGCCTTTCGGCAATGCCAGTCCTACTTTGGCCATTGCCGCACGGTCTCCAGCGCGCTTCGCGGGGAGACATCATGACGTCCGGACGGATCAAACGCATTGCGCTCCCCCATCTGGTGGGGCTCGCCTTCTTCCTGATCTGGGAGGTTGCCGTCCAGTTTTACGAGGTGCCGCAATTTCTGCTTCCGGCGCCCAGTCGAATATTGGAAGCGCTGGCCGATAATTTTGCTAGCCTGATGAGCGCGCTGTGGGTCACGTTGCGCATCACCGTGCTTGCGTTTGCGCTGGCGGTGGTTGGTGGTGTGGCGCTGGCTGTGGTGTTTTCACAAAGCCGCACCGTGGAGACCGCCCTCTTCCCGTTCGCGGTCATTCTCCAGGTGACGCCGGTGGTAGCGATCGCCCCGCTCGTTCTCATTTGGGTGGGCTTTGACAATGTGAACCTCGCGCTTTTGATCCTGGCGTGGATCGTGGCGTTTTTTCCGATCCTGTCGAACACGACATTAGGGCTGCGGTCGGTGGACCACCATCTGATGGAGCTGTTCACTCTCTACGGTGCCTCACGCTGGCAGCGGCTCTGGTCTTTGCAACTGCCCGCCTCTCTGCCTCACATTCTGGGGGGCATGAAGATTTCCGGGGGGCTTGCTCTCATTGGTGCCGTGGTCGCGGAGTTTGTCGCTGGATCAGGATCAGGAACCGGCCTTGCGTGGCGCATTATCGAGGCCGGGAACCGTTTGCAGGTGCCGACCATGTTTGCCGCCCTGCTGCTTTTGTCCGCGTTGGGCATTGCGATCTTTTTCTCGCTCAGCGTTCTGGAACACATTGTGCTCAGCCGATGGCATGAAAGTGCGATAGATCGCGAAAAATAGTCCGAATTCTGTCAGAAATCACCTATTTCACTTAAAATATTTGTGTTTTAATATATTTCACACTCCTATTGACGTGTAATGTAAAAACACCCATGTTTGCGGCCAATAAAGACAGTTTTCCATGCCAGACCACGGCTGGAAAAGGTTTTACATGAAAGTTCTTCGGAGGATTGGGTTTGGCCCAACATACCAATAAGCGCGCCACCACACAGGCGGTCACAGCCAACAGGCTGACGGACGGCGATGTGGTCTATTTCACTGCGGCGGGCGACTGGTCGCTGTGGTTGAAAGATTCCCAAGTTGCCGACGGTAAGGAGGACTGCGCGAAGCTGCTGGCCTCCGCGCAACCTGCCGTGTCAGCGCAACTGGTGATCGATCCCTATCTCTTCGAAGTAACCGTTAATGAAGGTGAGATTATTCCGGCGAGTGTGCGGGAAAAAATCCGCATGGCTGGTCCGACGATCCGACTTGATCTTGGGAAACAGGCCGCCAACGCCTGATCACCTTCTCTAGAATGGAAGTATTCTGCGATGTATCGCTATGACGAATTTGACCACAAGCTCGTGCAAGAGCGCGTCACCCAGTTTCGCAGCCAAGTGGCACGACGCCTTGCGGGTGAGCTGACGGAAGACCAGTTCAAACCCTTGCGGCTGATGAACGGTGTCTATCTGCAACTGCACGCCTACATGCTGCGTGTTGCGGTTCCCTATGGCACTCTGTCCGGCCCACAGATGCATATGCTCGCGCACATCGCGCGCAAATATGACAAGGGCTATGGCCACTTCACCACGCGCCAGAACATTCAATACAATTGGCCTTCGCTGGAAGACATTCCGGCGATCCTGGATGATCTCGCGACCGTGGAAATGCACGCCATTCAGACCAGTGGTAACTGTATTCGCAATGTGACTTCAGATCAGTATGCAGGCGCTGCGGCTGATGAGATTGAAGACCCGCGCATCTGGAGCGAAATCATCCGGCAGTGGTCGACGTTCCACCCGGAATTCACCTTCCTGCCCCGCAAGTTCAAGTTCGCCGTGACCGGCATGCACACTGACCGTGCAGCCATCCGCTTTCATGACATTGGCATCGAGGTGGTCAAGGGCACAGACGGCAAACCCGCTTTTGATGTTTATGTGGGCGGTGGACAGGGCCGCACGCCGATGATTGCGCATTTGATCGGGAAAGCCGTACCGGCTGGCGATCTCATTGCCTACCTTGAAGCGATTATGCGCGTCTACAATATGAACGGGCGCCGCGACAATCTTTACAAGGCACGCATCAAGATCCTCGTTCACTCATTGGGCGCTGAAGAAATGAAGCGTCAGGTCGAAGAAGAGTTCGCCCTCGTCACAGAGCAGGGCATACCGTTTTTGCCTGCAGCGGAAATCGAGCGTATCCGGGCCTACTTCCAAGCGCCTGCTTATGAAACATTGCCCGACACCTCGGATGCTCTTGATGCTGCCTTGGCAGAGAATAGGCGATTTGGGGATTGGGTGAAAACCAATGTCGCTCCCCACAAGGTAACGGGCTATGCGATTGCCAACATCTCGTTGAAGCCTGTTGGTGGCATTGCCGGAGATGCCAGCGCAGACCAGATGGATCTGATTGCTGATCTCACAACCAAATTTAGTTTCGATGAAATTCGTGTCACGCATGAACAAAACCTGACCCTGCCATTTGTGCGCAAGGACGATTTGTATCCGCTCTGGCAGGCTCTTGAGGCTGCTGGCCTGGGTGATCCCAACCTTGCGCTCATCACCGATCACATTGTGTGTCCTGGTCTCGACTATTGTGCGCTGGCCAATGCGCGCTCCATTCCGATTTCGCAGAAAATTGCGGAGCGCTTTGCAGATCTCGACCGGCAGCACGATATTGGCGAGCTGAAGATCAAAATCTCCGGCTGCATCAATGCTTGCGGCCACCATCATGTAGGCCACATTGGTATTCTGGGTGTCGACAAGAAGGGCACTGAGTTCTACCAGGTGTCACTTGGCGGATCAGCGGACGAAACAAGTTCGCTTGCAGAAATTGTTGGACCGGCCTTCACCGAAGACGAAATCGTCGATGCCGTTGAGACCATCGTCGAGACTTATCTGGATGCGCGCGAGAATGACGAACGTTTCATCGACACCTATCGCCGCATCGGCAAAGCCCCGTTCAAGGAGAAGCTCTATGCCACTCATTAAGAACGGCTCCTTTGCAGACGATGAATGGGTGAGTGTTGGCGACGAGGACGACTTGCCGTCTGAAGGAGGCGTGATTGTCTCCCTCACCCGCTGGCTGGCGGAGCGCGATACATTGCTAGGCCGCAATACACCCCTGGGTGTCACACTCGCTGCTGGTGAAGTGCCCGATGCCATCGTCACCGACCTGGACCGCCTGCAACTGGTGGCCGTGCAATTCCCCATCTACAAGGATGGGCGTGGCTATTCATCGGCCCGGCTGCTACGCGAGCGCCACGGATACGAAGGCGAAATCCGGGCGACGGGCGAAATCCTCTATGACCAGTGGTTCGCGATGGCCCGCTGCGGCATTGACGCCTTTGAAGTTGCTGAGGGTACGACACTCGCTGCCTTCGATGCGGCGATGAACGAATTGAGCCTTGTTTATCAACGCACCGGCGATGGTCGCCCCACGGTGATGGAACTTCGGCACAAGTCCTCTGACTGACGCTGAATATTGGTGCTGAAAAGCTTAAAAAAAAGCGCGCGGCGTTAACCTGTTCTAAACCACACTTCAATTTTCCTCAAACTCGATGCAAACCGTTCAAGTTTCTTCCATGTGTCATTGGTAGGACTGTTCTCATGGTTCGGCTCCTTCATGTCAGCGACATCCGCTGATTTCACTGGGGCCTCGGAGTTGAGTACATGAGAATTGAACTTTCATCGCCAAGCAAATGGCATATCGGGATCGCCCTGATCTTCTATTTTCTTATTACGGTCGCGACAGGCCCTGGGTTTGCCGCGAACACAGGTGCTTTCATGGAGCACAGCACAGACCGCCCGGGTGGCGACTATCGTGTGCTGACCAATGGTGTTGAGAGCCCCCGTTATTGCGCCTCTGCCTGTGCTGCTGACACGCAGTGCCGTGCCTGGACTTATGTCAACAAAGGAACAGAAGGCGCTTTGGCCTCCTGCCATCTCAAGCTGACAGTCCCCCACGCGGAAGCAACACCTTGTTGTGTGAGCGGTGTCACGGTCGGTTCCAGCGAACCTGGTCGGGTCCGCGGATACTAAAAAATATCTTGGAAAAGCCGGAAGCCCGTTTAAACGGGCAGTTCCGTGGAGCGCCGACCGAATAATTCACCACGCACAGCTCTGTGGCGGGCGGCGTCTTTTCTGACCCCCTCTATGCTTACTTCCAGCATATTGAGAACTTCCTTGATCGTAGCGATCAGATCTCCTTCCGGGATGTCAAAGGCAGCCTGTTCCAGTGCGACCCGATATTCGAGAAGACGTTGGTCCAACAGGTCGACGGTCTGATCTATGACATTGCCATTGTTTTCCACGCGCAACACCACATCAACCGCGTCTGAAAACACAGCGCTGTTGGCGGCCATCGCATCTCTCACCAATGACAGCCGCTGAGCATCTGCACCGGTGACGGCAATGCTCAAACTCGCAAACTGATCTGCCATGGTGACATCACGCATCGCGTCGTTACCAAATGTATTGAGCAGTCCGACACCGCTTTCAGAATGGGCTTGGAGGAGAAAGCGGTAATAGGCTTTATCGCCCACGTCTTCTGTTTCCAGAATGGAAAATCTTTCAAGCAAATTGGTGCTCGAGGTATCCACATGACCATCGATATTGCCTGCCAACGTGCGAAGCTGCTGCTCTTCATCCGTCATGGGCAACCCGTGGGTGAGGTCTGGATTGATCAGTACCGCCAATTGGTCTCCCAAGCCGCCCACGAAGGAGAACTCGTTGGGCTTGCTGCGGCCCAGATCTCCCTGTCCCGCGCAACCCAGAAGACTTGCGACGGTCAGTCCTGTTCCTAGAATTTTCACAATCGGACGCATGGCGAGGCCTTTATATCTGCGGCACAGTTTCGCCATAAGCTTAGGGTTTAATCCTTAGGCGCTTGTTAATGCGCTGATTTCCTCAAAAAACTGCGGCAGCCGCCCGCTAACCCATGGTTCCTCCTTTGAACGCTGATCTCCCTTCTGCCCCTATCAAAGGCCGACGTCTACTGATGGTCCTCTTACTCGTCTCATTGGGGATGCTGGCAGCCGGTCTGCAGCTCCCGGCGGTGACGATTAGCTCGTTCTGGCTTTATGAGCGCGACCTTTCCATCATTGACGGCATTCGGTCCTTTTTTGACGAAGGACAGACGGCTCTGGGCATTCTGGTTCTCACGGTGTCCGTTGTCTTTCCTGTGGCCAAAATACTGCTGGGGCTCGCTCTGTTGATGCGCGCACCTCTGCCAAATGGGAAACGGGGACATAGACGGACAGGGCTTCTCCTGGGTGCCCTTGTCTGGCTATCCAAATGGTCGCTGACGGATGTTTTTGTCTTCGCGCTGATCGTGCTGGTGCTGAATGGTCAATTGTTGACCAGTGCCGACATTCACGGTGGTGTCGCGTTATTTGCAGGTGGCGTACTTCTTTCGGCCTTTGCGGTATCGCAAGTGCGGCGGCGCTTTGTGACGTAACCGGCCCGCCGGTTCAGAAGCGGTCGATGGAGAAGAATGCCGGATCCACTTTTGGATCACGCCCGGCAACCATGTCCGCGATAAGAACAGCCGAGCCCAGTGCCTGGGTCCAGCCCAGCGTGCCGTGCCCGGTATTAAGCAGAAGATTGTCGCACCCGGGAACCGGCCCTAAGACAGGGCAACCGTCGGGTGTCATGGGGCGCAGACCACACCAGAACTCAGGCTCCACATCTTCTCCCAGTGCTGGAAAAAGAGCTTGCAGAGCGGTCAGGACAGATTGTGCGCGGTCTTGTTCCAGAGTGAGGTCGTAGCCCGCCACTTCGGCTTGCCCCGCTGCACGCAGCCGATTGCCCAATCGGCTGACAACAATACGCCGAGCCTCATCGGTCACGCTGACGGTAGGTGCCGAACCATCGTCAGGAACAGGCAAGGTCACCGAATAGCCTTTAACCGGGTAGACCGGAAGCCTGCCGCCAATATTGACCATCAGTTCCGGGCTCATCACGCCTGCGGCCATAACAACGAGGTCGGCATCGAGCCTGCGGGTATCTGTGCGCACATGGGTAATGCGAGAGCCCAGACGTTCCAGCCCGCGAACGGTCTCCCCATAGAAGAACGTGACGCCGAGCCGTTCTGCTGCAGTCGCAAGCCCGGACGTAAATTTGTAGGCATCGCCGCTGGTATCGTCGGCGGAGTACACACCGCCCGCCACTTCACCGCGCTGATGGGCAGAGGCGAGAGCGGGCTCCAAAGCCACACACTCCGCAGCACTTAACCGTTTCTGATGCAGACCGTAGCTCTCCAGATGCTCTGCTTCCCGCGCGGCATAGTCCGCCTCGTCATCGGTCGCAAAAATACGCAGGATGCCTTTTTCCCGACGATCAAAATCCAGAGGGGTACCGTCAGCCTCCAAATCCGCCAGCGTTTTTGTCATCAACTCCCGGCTCAGCAGCGCCAAGCCGACATTGCGACTTGCCCCGTCGCGTTGTGCTTTTGCCGTGCATCTGCGCCAGAAGCGCCACAGCCACACCCATTGATCCGGGTCCAACCGCAGCCGTAGCCGCAGCGGTGCATCCGCACGCCCCAGCCATTTCAGGGCCTGCATCGGCACACCGGGGCCCGCCCACGGCGCAACTTCGCCGGCGCTCAACTGCCCTCCGTTTGCGAAACTTGTCTCGAGGCCTGGCCCATCGGCCTGCTCAACCACCTGCACCCGGTGCCCTTCCCGCGCAAGCTGATAGGCAGTTGTCACACCAATCACACCAGCCCCAATGACAATTATTTTTTTGGGTACTGAAGGGTGTTCAACAACAGGCATTACCAAGGGTCTCGGATCAGATGTGAAAGCTGCCCCTTGGTAGCAAAATGTCAGGCTGAAAGCGACGCCAAACCTGCGTCCCATCGGTGAGAGGGATGAGTGCTTCTTCGTAGGTTATTAGTCCGCATTACACACGGACCGCTTGACCGTCAGTCTGTCGCGCGCGGCCAGGTGAGATCCAACACGTCCGACAGAGAGGGTACCTTCGTAGGCTTCTCATTTACGCTCTGGGATGCTTTGCCTGCAGGCATGGGAATGACATCAGCCGCCTTATTGTAAGTGCGGCGTTTCCCTTTGGTCTCCCTCGGCTTGAACTCGATGACATTGTTCATCATCGTCTCCCGTGGGTTGGGGTGTTCCCGATGAGGCACAATGCACTCGGGGAACTCAAGCTTAAGTCTCCGCCAAACACGGTGAATAAAGCGTTAACCGAATAAACGACGCATTTGCTTCAATAATTTCCATTTCACAGAGGGAAACAGAGGGAAGACGGGAGAAAACTACAAATTTCACAAAATTGCATCCTATTTGCGCCACTGCTTGTTAAGAGCCGTCTTGCAAATTGTTCCTAACAGAGTCCTCAAGGAACAGCGGTTGAAAATGAGTAGCTTCACCCATTTACGAGACCTGATTGACCTCGCCAAAGAACCGTCCAGCGAACGACGGCGCGATCTGCTGCGCAGCGTGACGGACCTTTTCCTGGAGAGCCCCGCTGACTACAGCGAAGAAGAGCGCCAACATTTCTCCGAAATATTGGGCACTGTCGCCCGGTCGATGGAAATGGAAGTGCGCATGGAACTTGCGCGCCGACTGGCGACGATTGCAGAGGCACCGCGCGAGCTTGTTGTTCAACTGGCTCATGACGACGAAGTCAGCGTCGCTGCCCCTATTCTGGAAAGCAGTTCTGCACTGACCCAGGAAGACCTGCTGGACATTATTGAGCGGTGTGGGAATGCCCATAGAGCGGTGGTTGCCACCCGCCCTGACGTCGACGAAACCATTTCCGATGCGCTGGTAGATCACGGTAATGACGAAGTCGTCGGCGTCCTGATGAGTAACAAAGAGGCCTGTATATCTCCCAAAACCATAGAAAAAGTGGCCATCCGGGCAACAAAAAATGAAGACCTGCAAGCGCCTTTGATCGGCCGGGAAGATCTTCCTGCAGATGTCATGCACGAAATGTACTGGGCGGTGTCGGAAAAACTGCGCACCCGCATTCTGGAACGCTCGGCTGAGCTTGATCCAGAAGTTGTCGATAAAGTGCTCGTGCAGATGGAACGAAAAATCCTGAAGGGCGGCAGATCGAGCGAGAAAGAACGCAGTCCAGCCGAAGAATTTATCGATCGCAAGATTGCATTGCGGGAACTGTCCGAGGCCCTTCTCGTCGAACTTGTCCGCACCAACCGGCTTGAAGAACTGGCCTGCGGTTTTGCGCACCTGGTCAAAGTTGATGCGGCGACTGCAGAACGCATTCTCCATGATCCGAGTGGCGAAGCCCTTGCCATTGCCTGCAAGGCAACGCGGTTTGACCGGTCCACTTTCTCAACGCTCGCGCTTCTCGCTCCTTCTGAGAAGAGGCGAAACCTGGACTCAACCCGTGAGCTTCTTGATCTTTACGAGCAAATGCCCCCTGATGTGGCGTTGCGTGCTATGCGCTTCTGGCGCGTACGCTGTCAGTCGACACAAGTGGCGGCCTAACTATTCTCTCTGCAAAAAACCATGCTTGACCAGGTGACACCGGGCACGTTTTTTCGGCCTTTTCCTTCCTSRTGAYYSYRAAKRGAGAGACCTGCCRCKGCGGCYTGTTCKATYGCCATTTYCGGAGAAATCTCRTACATSGTSCGYCCCATRGGRACCGGCCCGTGGCGCAAGCTCATGGCGATGTAACCACCTGGCGCGACCAGCGTGCCCAGGGTTGTCATCCCGGTCTGCTGGTGAGTGGGGCTGAGGTGCATGAAGGAAGCACTTACCAGAATGAAGTCGTATGCCTCGTTGAGCGCGCGCACCCGGTTCAGGTCGGGAAGGTAATCACCCAACCAAGTGATGTTCTCGTGGTCGCGTTCTTCCATTGCAAAGGCCCGCATCGCGTCTGCAGGCTCGACCGCCACAATTTTGTGGCCCAATTCCGCAAACCCGAGAGCATCGGCCCCTATACCCGCACCTACATCCAAAACCCGCGCCGGTTGAGACGGAAAATAGTCTCGAAAAAAATCATGCCGCTTCGCGAACGGGATTTCTGCATAGCGCGTGCGAAGCTCGGGGGCTTCGGCATTGTAGGGAAGAAACCCTTTTGCGATGTCTTCCGGCACGTCGCTCATCTCAGTCCGAGCCCGTGCTCTCTGGCGTGGAACCTTGCGCCGCGATCATCTCCGGTATCGCCTCCACATAAATCGACTGACTTGGGAAGGCAAAGCCGGTTCCCGATGCCTCAACGATCTCCTTGATCGCGTAGGCAAAGCGCTCTTTGATCTCCAGCCACTCCCCCCAATTGGTTGTCCGCGTGAAGCAATAAATCATGATGTCGATGGAGCTATCGTTGAACGCATCAACGCGCACAAAAAGCGGCACTTCCGGCGGCTTTACAAATTCCTCTGACTCGATCAGATACGCCTCGATGTTGTCGCGTACTTCGCGCAACTGACCCAGCGTGCTGCGATATTCAAGACCGATTTTCCAGTAGATGCGCCGGTGGGTCATTTTGGTGAAATTGGTAACGGCGGCGTCGGAGAGTTTTTGGTTGGGAACGTAGACAGGCGCCTTATCAAAACGCCGCACCGTTGTTGATCTAAACCCGATGGATTCCACTGTTCCCTCAACCACGCCATCAACCAAAATCCAGTCGCCCTTGCGGTACCGTTTTTCGATCAGAATGGAGAGGCCGGCAATCAGGTTTTTGAACAAGTCTTGCGCCCCCAGTGCAACAGCCACACCAAAAAGCCCAAGCCCTGCAATGATGGGAGCAACCTGAATACCCCAGATTTGCAAGATCGTCGCCGCCCCCACAAGGATCACGGCCCAGCGCGCGCCGGTCACCAGCCAGTCCACCATCTCATGGGTCAGCACCCGCTCCAACTCGCGGAGCAAAAGGCTGAGCGGTTTGACCGCATTGTGGAGCGCCCAGAAAATTGTAAAGGCGATGAGCGACTGAACSAGATTGCGGGCGAGRTCTGCGGCRGTGCCTTCCAGCGCCAGRTAATCGAGCGCRAAAAACACACCMACAATGATGAARGTYGTSCGCAACGGATCGGACAGCGCTTCATGCAGGTAATCGTCRACCTTGGTTTCCGTRTCGGCRACCCAMCGRTCAACAAARGAAAAAATGAAMCGKGTRAACAGGCCCCGCARCAGATAGAAGCCGRAGAATATGAYCAGCGCGGTRAGAAARTGRCCAATGTCATATCCYAGSGCYCCGGTCTGCCAGACRCCCACAACGAGTTGCCAAAGTTCCTCRATYTTYTCCATCTGCCRGTCCATTCYTTGCMGTTGTTACTTCKSYSTKRTYMMKYCYRYYWGRYSYWSSCMGCTACACATGTGCGGCGGTGCGCTCTCGTATGGCTGAGAAACGCACCTTTGGCCATTTCTCCTCTGTATAGCCAACTTCCCAGGCACTTTTGGCCAGATAGACAGGTGCTCCGTCCCGGTCTTCGGCCATGCTTGCCTGGTTGCCGTCTACAAATTTTTTCAGCTCACCGGCATCATCCGATTCTACCCACCGCGCTGTCTCGAAGGGGGCCTGCTCGAACGTCACTTTGATGCTGTACTCAGCCTCAATGCGCTGGGTCAACACTTCAAGCTGCAACTGACCGACGACGCCCACAATCCAGTTGGCGCCAAGCTGGGGTTTGAACACCTGGGTGACACCTTCCTCCGCCAAGCTCTCGAGAGCACGGCGCAGGTGCTTTGCTTTCATGGGGTCGTCCAGGTGCACACGGCGCAGCATTTCCGGTGCGAAGTTGGGAATGCCTGTGAAGACCAGATCTTCTCCTTCGGTCAGACTGTCACCTACCCGGATGGTTCCGTGATTGGGGATACCGATAATGTCACCGGGCCAGGCTTCGTCCACCAGCTCACGGTCCTGGGCAAAAAACAGGATCGGGTTGTGGACACCAATCATTTTTCCGGAGCTGGAGAGTTTCAGTTTCATGCCGCGTTTGAACTGCCCCGAACACAGTCGCATGAAAGCGATCCGGTCCCGATGGTTCTGATCCATGTTGGCCTGCACTTTGAAAACAAAACCAGAGACCTTCGGCTCATCGGGTTTCACCACACGGACCGTCGATGCCTGGGGCTGCGGCGGTGGTGCGAACGCTGCCACCGCGTCCAGCAATTCATCAACGCCCAGGTGCCTCAGCGCACTGCCGAAATAGACCGGTGTCAAAGCGCCTGCATGATAGAGGTCAAGATCAAACGGCGTACACGCCCCTTTGGCCAAGTCTACTTCTTCGCGTGCCGCCTCTAGCTCGTTTTCGGGCACGTATTTTCTGATGCCCTCATCGTCAAGGCTAAGGCCGGTTGGCTCCGCTTTTCCACCCTGTTGATAGGCCGCGAAAGTATTTTTGTTCAGGTCGTACAGCCCGCGCAGCCGGTTACCCTGTCCAATAGGCCAGGTCATTGGAGCGGTGTCCAATGCCAGCCGATCCGCCACTTCCTGCATCAGGTCAAATGGGTCCAACCCCTCCCGGTCCACCTTGTTGATGAAGGTGATGATGGGAATGTCGCGCAGACGGCAGACTTCGAACAGTTTGAGGGTCTGGGCTTCAATGCCCTTTGCCGCATCCAGCACCATGATGGCGCTGTCGGCTGCGGTGAGGGTGCGATAGGTGTCCTCGGAAAAATCTTCATGGCCCGGCGTGTCCAGCAGATTGCAGATCATGCCTTTRTAYTCAAAGGTCATRACMGCRGASGTMACCGARATKCCSCGCTCCTGCTCGATCTTCATCCAGTCCGAGCGCGCCCGACGACGGTCGCCCCTGGCTTTCACCTGCCCCGCCAGATGGATCGCCCCGCCGCGCAGCAACAGGTTTTCCGTCAACGTGGTCTTGCCAGCATCCGGGTGAGAGATGATTGCAAACGTCCGGCGCCGTTTCACTTGTTCACTTGTCGGCTCGACATAGCCTGCTCCGGTCGCGCTCACATTAAATCTCCTGATAAGGATTGGCCTATCCCGAGGTGGATCAGATAACGTTGAAATATCTGGAGGTCTCAGGCGCGGCGGACACTATCCCAGCTAAGGCTCTGACACCAGTGGGCCGTGCTTTCAATCAGGCGAGGGGGTTCCACACGGCTTCATCAACGGTTTGCTGATTGAGAGCCCCGCGCATGCGCAGTTCGTCCAGAACATCCAATGACTGGGAGGGAATGCGGGCGCATGAGAGTATGAGGCCCCTTCCGTCATCCATCACGCGCACGGCGTTGATTTCGCCCTTGTCGAAGAGCATGTGGCAAATTGCCAGGACAAAACGGGGTTCCTGCTCCGCCAGTTGCGGATTTTCTGAGAGCCCCTCCGTCAGCAGTTCCATCAGATCATCCAGAGTCAGTTGCGCGTATTGCTCGGCACTGAGGGGAAAATCACTTTGATCCTTGGGGTCGACCGTATCCAACAACTCAACCAATCGGTCGCGATAAAGAAATAGGGCCATATGAGCCACCTCTGCCGCATCCAGAAACCAGGCCATATAGGGCCTTCAGCATCGGCCCCGCACTTGAGTCGCACCAATGTTGATATGCATCATTGCACAATGCACCAATCTGGGCGAGTTTCGCGCCATTGAAATTGAAATACAGAGTGCCACCTCCGGTCCCCCAAAAAACCGATGGGTGACGACTGAAGGAGACAGATATGACGACCGCAAGAGAAATCGCGACCCGCACTATGGACGCGGCGCTGGCAGAGGCTGAGACCGCCAATGTTGCCGCAGACGCCGTGGCCCGGGTGATGCTTGAGAAAGTCCTTCACATTTACAAGCAGACCCGCAGCATTGAGGACATCTCCTCTGAGCTTATTTCCACCGCTGAAAATCTCGATCCGGACACGGACTACGCATTCATGCGCCCCTGAGGCCCCTAATCGGCTCTATATCCCAGCCCTATATCCGTGACCCTATCGAGGGCAGATCCTGCACGACTGGCTCGGTCAAAAAGTGTCTGCCCTCTTTGTCTTCCACTTCTACGACCCAGAAGTCTGGATCGAATTTCTCCTGGCGCACCAGATAGGCTTCGGCTTCCGCGTCAGGCACCGGATCAGCGCCTGTGACCCGCATCCAGACACGCTCCCCTTCTTTCCCATAAGTCGGCCCGTAGACTTCCGCTGTCCCATCCAGGCGGGCAACTTTCACATAAACCGTGCCGGCATCGCCGTGACCACGACGCACCACCATGGCCGGTGCATTAGCCACGGCAGCCCGCCGGATCAGCGCTTTGACCCAGATTTCAGATTTCAGGTTCATATCGGGCTCTTGCTCGGCTTTGTGTTGTTCGCATTAATCTGGAGGCTCTCGCCCGCTCTGCATGTTGCGGCGTGCGGATACCGACAGGCGACGAGTTCATTTTATCCTTAACCTTTCGAAGGTCGTGCGCAAAGAGGTTTACGGCCTTGTTCTATGCGGGTCCGCTGCTATTTGATTCAAAAAAGTTCCACAAAAGCCTCAAAACTCTCAGGTTTTTAATCCGCGCAACGATTGCGCCCCTGCCCAACCACTCCTACTATTCGCCTCCCTCGATAGCTGAGGACATTAACAAATCAACGCCTGGGCGGCAGACCTGCTATACGCCGATCAGATCAGATTCTGGGAAAACATGCTCATAAGAGCACGAAGTTGAAATCTACCGAGCGTAGGGTCCCTGTTGGGGCGAACCTCGACGAGGAGTATCGCGTGAAAATAATGGCTGGGACGCGTGGTTGGGGAACCACAACGAGACGCTTGGGAACCGACTGGGACGGTTCTGGAGCGCCACGGTTTTTGGCTGCGCTCGTTGGCGCCACCGCTATTGTTATTATGGGTACAGCCGGCCTTAAGGCTGAGGAAGCCAGCACCGCAGCTCCTGCGCTCGAAGCGGCGGCATCCGCCTCTGAGCCTGCAGCACCTCAAACTGCAGCACCCGCGCTGATGGCTCAGGTACCTTTGCCCTTGGCGCGCCCCGTTCAACCGGGAGAAATTGCGCTGATCGGTGTTGGGGCTATCGCCCTGCAATATACTCAATTCCAGAGTGCTGTTACTGAAGCCATTGGCAGTTCCCTTGGGACGCCGCGCGAAATCCGCCGTCTCCTCAGTAAATTGCGGTTTTCGGAACCTCAGTCTGTGGCGCAAGGATGGCTCGCCCATCGCGGCCTTATTGCGGCGAATGACCCCGCCTTCGCAGACGGTGTTCGCCGTGCTCTCGCCCAACATGGTGCAATTTCCGTGATGGAACAGCTCACGGGGCGGGGCAGTTTTGCACGCAATCTTCCAGGCGCTGCTTCCGCCGTTGCCGCTGTGATGTCGCAAATTTCATTCGATAACGAACGGCTGAGCGAGTTGCGGGCCCGTTTTCTTTCGGCAGCTCATACTTTCCAGGGAAATCGCTGGGGCATGATCGAGAAGCCAGCCTCAGGGCAAGCTGTTGATTTCGCTCGTGCGGAGGATTTGGGCAACGCTACGCCTTTGGCCTCACAAATGGCTTCCGCTCTTGAAACCCTGTCTCCAATCAGCCCGGCACTTGCCTATGCCCCCCCGCTCATGGAACGGGTATTGGCCTATGGAGCCCGCCACCTGATCGCCACCTCTTTGGAAACAGCACTACAGGCCAGCGATCTCGCACCGCCGACGCGGAGATCCACCAGTTGTCTCAACTGGGCGAAGCTCAACCTCAATCAGTGTATCGCTGCCGCCCACTTCCCTTCAGAGGAAGCCTGGTGCACCGCGACCCACGCAATCGAGGATGTTCGGGCTTGCTGGGCAAGCGTTCTCCCAAGTGCCGATCGGTAAGACGCCTTCATCTCCAGGAAAACCGGCAGATTTCTGCCGGTTTTTTTATGCCTGACGCCCCCCCCTCGCTTCAAACCATACAATTTGAATTGTATTTTCATCTAAACAAATACAATATTGAATATAGTTATATTAATATCCAAACGAAATTTTACAGTATTATTGAACTATAAAACCCCCTGTAACTGTTTTTCAGCGATGTATATTCAATTTTATATTTGTATTTAAGCTTCGAGCAGCACTTGGCGCGCTATCTTCTGCGCATGGAAAGCCGCTCCCCCCGTTGGCGACCCTCTTAGAAATAAGAATTTAGCAAACGGAAAATTGGGGGCGGACAAGAAGATAAAGGGCCAAGTTTCATGTTTTTAGTACGACTGGCATTTTGGATTACCGTGGTAGCCGTTCTGCTTCCGGCACCAGACACACCCGACGCAAGGTCGGCGGGACGTGACAACGGGACAATCCCAGCCGCAATGTTTGGCCCTTCATCAGGGCAAAGCCTTGATATGACGGAGGTTGCCGGAGCCGCAATGGCTTCTGCAGAAGACGTTCTTGGCTTTTGTGACCGCAATCCCACGGCCTGTGACACCGGCCTTGCCATTGCAGGTCATGTACAACGGCAAGTTTTCTACTATGGCGGCCTCGCGTTGAGCTGGGCCGCTGAGCAAGGGTCAAATGCTTCAATGACCCGTTCTTCCCATACCAGCGCCAAGGCAGATCCGCGGGAGCCGATGGAGGTATTTTCACCCAGTACCTCTACTTCGTCTCTTCGCGGAGCCTGAGCGCGGGGCACCGTTTAGCTCGTTCGCGGTGTTCCACATTCGGACGGTTGCCCCCGTCCATACGGCGCACAGATTACCGGTATTTGCCCTTTTACCGGTGGTCTGTGCGCCTCTTTTTTTGCCGCCCCCTCGTTTCCTCTCTTTTTCCATAATCCGGCCAAAAGAGCGGTAAACTTGCCATCTGGAGCGCGGCACTCTATCTCACTGAGATAATCCGCATCACACAAAGCTTAAACACACGATGGCCATTCAAGATCTGATAGACGACTTCAGCTACCTCGACGACTGGGAAGATCGCTATAAATATGTGATCGAACTTGGCAAACAACTCAGCCCTTTGACAGCAACCGAGCACAATGATGCTGTGAAAGTACAAGGCTGCGTTAGTCAGGTTTGGCTGGTTTGTGATCATGTTGCCGGCGACGAGCGTCTTACTTTTCGCGGTGACAGTGATGCGCTTATTGTCAGCGGGCTCATTGCTATTTTGTTGGTGATGTATTCCGGTGAAACACCCGAAGCGATACTTGCCATCGATGCTAAAGCGGTGTTCCAGAAGCTCGGCCTTAACGAGCATCTCAGTCCACAACGCTCCAACGGCCTGCACGCCATGGTCTCACGCATTCGCAAGGATGCTGTTCAACATATGGCGCCTGCTCAAGCCGACTAAGGCTGCGGTCATTCGCCGACCGAGTGTTCTCCATCTTCCCCAAACCGCCAAACGCGGGGCCCGCGCTTTTCAGCGCTGGTGAGCCCGAGACCATAGTGATTAGCAAGACGCAACAAAGCGATTTTCAATACGATTTTTGCTGAGCGTTGTGGCCAGCCAAGCAACTGTTCCGCCTGTTCCAGACCAGCCAGGTGGCAACACGTCTCGATCAGCACATCCGCCAGTCCCGGTCCGACGCTGGCCAGCGCGTGCTCCACCCGGCGCCTGGCATCCAATGCCGCAAGAGGTATATCGGCCCCCGATGAGGGACCCGACCTGCTTTGGTCAACATGAGCAGCCATCGCCGACCAATCGGCCGTCACACGAGTGCTTAGACCCGCCAGGGTGTAATCCCGCCTTAAACGCTCCCCGGCATCCACCTCGATCTCAGACAAAAAGGCGGTGCCATCTGGCCCTTTGCGTTTGCGGAGCCACCCTAAGGGCGTCTCACCCAAATTGACTTGACGGCGCACCACGCCTCGCCCCTGCTCGTCAATCACGCGCTCGCCCATAAGTTGGTGCTGTGCTCGAAACGGTTCGGCGCCTCCGGCCTGTCTGCGCCACCATGCTTCACCCGCGGCGCTGATGATGTAACAATCCTGAACGCTTTTTGCTCCTCGCGCGGGTAGGTAGGCCGTTTCACGCCGCAAGAGATCGGCTCTGTGTAGTGCTCCTACAATATTCATATCCATTCTCATGACCGGGCGACGCCAGCTATTGCGTGGACCGAACAAAGCCCCAGATGTCTCGTGCGGTCCCCCGTCTTCCAGCCGCCGGATATAGTACCCCGGTTCTGTTAGCCGACGGAAAAGTCGCAACCCTTCTCGGCGAAGCTCTCCCGCACTGATTTCCATTGCGCACTCCCTCACTGCAATTTCTCAAGCGCTGCAAAGCGAACAGCAGACAGGATCGCTAGCGCATGTTCCAGACGGTCAAGCATGAAATCAAAACTGGGACTGTCGCGCCGATCTTCAACCTGTCGACAACCATAGGCTGCGGTGGTTCGGTCTCTTCCAAAATGACGGCCCACCGCCCCCAGGCTCAGCCCGAAGGTCACGTGGGCAAGGTACATAGCCAGTTGGCGGGCTCGGGCGACATATGCTTCTCCCCGGGTCGGCGAATAAAGCGCGGCAGGCAAAATATTGTAGACTCTCGCAACGACATCACAGGTCAGCTTAACTTCCGCCACCTGTCGGGACCAAACAGCTGCTCGGCGTGCCGCCGCCTTTGTGGTCAAAATGCCTTGTCGCGGCAGTTTTTCATCGCGTTTGCATAAATTTTTTGAGGGCAATTCAAACATCTAACCTCCTAGGCGGCCGACACATACCGGGCCGCTTTTTCGATCAGCTACTGAACGCACTTTAAGCCCGACCGGAAGACCCGGGGGTAAATTTTGCATTTTATGCAAAATTTGAAAAACCGCGAAGCACCTATGCGAGGTGCAGATGAAAGTCAGCAGATGTGAAAAATAGAATTCGACACTACCGACGGCAGATGGGGATTACCCAAACTGACCTCGCCGACAAGCTCGGAACCACGGCGGCAACCATTTCGCGCCTTGAGACCGATGGCATCAAGATATCGGTGGACTGGTTAAAACCACTCGCAACAATCTTGCAAGTTCCGATGAGTAATCTGATTGATGAACCCTCTCCGGAACGGATCGAAATGCTGGGTCGGGTCGAACCTGATGGGAAAATTTTCCCCGTATCCCTTGAGGAAACTGAAGGTTTTGTATTGCGTATTCCTGCTACGCATCCAGTCGCCGTCCATCTCACACAAGATCATGGACCCTTCCGCTCTGGGGAATTGCTGGTTGGCGAGCGTTTCGAAAGTGAAAAACTGGACCAAGGTTTTGGACGTGATTGTCTCATTGGCCTTAAAGATGGGAGTATCTTGTTACGCCGCCTTGTGAGAGGTCCTAAGAATGCGAAGCGATATTGTCTGGTACCACTTCAACCTGGTGCCAAGGAGAAATATATAGACCGCCTCCTTTGGTGTGCTCCTATCGTCATGTCCATTCGCTATTTTTGACAAATGAAATTTGCGTAAACCGTAACTATTCTCGTGCCGGGTTTTAGCTTCAAACTCCAGCGTATGGCGATCAACCCACACAATGAATGGAATGGAGAAGTTCTTACCAATGCTGGACGTCTAGCGTTCCGGCGTTTGGTGCGCAGCGGTGAACGGCCAGACCCTGGTTTTTCTTTGAATTATCCAGATCGCAAAAACAGGCTCGCGGCACTCAAAAAATGCCTCAGATCAGAACGCCTCCTTCGCAAACAAAGGAGCTGGGCATACTGCCCTCTTCGCCACGCCGCAATCCTGTCGTATATCGCTGGCCTGCTGTCAGCCTCTAGGGCAACAAGCCCAGACACTCCCCTTTCCAGGTCCCCCCACCCGTCGTCCGGTTCGGGGTTACCCCCCAAGTGCCTCTAAAACTGGCTCCATTGTTCGTAAGGCGTAACCGTGTTCCGCCACGTCCCAGTTCTGAAAGCCAGGTGCCTTCAAATACCTGCGAAGTCCCGCTTCCCTTCCGCGCGCCGACAACCAGACCAGGCCGCGGGGCACTGCTTCCCCGTCGATAACTGCCCGTCACCCGGCCATCACGATCAACCAATCGAAGATGCCCGAACGAGGTATCCCATAATCCTGTGAAGCCATCACAGCCCGGTTTCAACGGCTGTACGGTGAAGCCGTGCTCGCTCAGCAGATGTCCGCCTCGGCCGGGCGAGGCAAAAACCCGCACCACATAGCGCCCGGGATTAGTGGGCGCTGCCAACGAAACTTCTGACGTTGCACTGCCCACTAGACGGTAGCGTTCTTCGCTTCCAAGCGGTGCCCCTGCGCGCACGAGGCCGATGGCACCGTCGGTGATAAGGCAGGCTGAGGGAGAGGTGTCTGCAGATACGGAGACAATCTCCCCGGCAAGAACCTCCGTTCTGTCGAAGGCAATGGTGGCTGGGAAAGATTGGGTGACACCTGCATCGGCCCCGCGTTCTTCTCCCAGTGGCAGTGCGCCGGTCACAGCGGCCAACGCCCCAATTTCATTGTCACTTGCCGACCGAAGCGCCCCCCCGAGCGTTGCCACTGTTCCTGATGGTGCGCAGGCAGATTTCGCGCGACAGAAACCAAGGGCAGCAATGGCGTGACCTGCTTTCAAATAGGCTTCGGCCAATTCTGACGTTCCACAAACGGGACCAGCAGCAGCCGGTTTTGCAGCACTCTCGTCTCCAATCGACAAGGCTGCATCCAGACGGGCTGCGCTCAACATGGCACGGGTGAGCGCTGCGAAGTACGCCCGTCGGTATTCCGTCGTCTCGCCTCCCAGAGCCCATTCCGCTGCCACGTCGATTTCGCCGATCAGGGCACTCACCCGCCAGCTGTCTCTGCGCACACCACGTCGGTGCTCGGTCTCTGCCAACCAAGCCCTGAGACCGTCCCGCATGTCGTTTGCCCGGGCGGACAGAACATCGGGAGACAGAGAGCTCTCGGCCGAATCAAGTGCCAGCCGGGCCAATGCCCGCTCAACACCCCCAAGGACCGTTGCAAGACCTGTTGTCGGAATGTTTTGCCTAACACCAGGCAATGCGGTTCTGCCACCAACAAGCTCCGCCAGGGACATTTCAACGATCTGCAAATCAGCTGAAAGAGCTGCGGAACGATCGCAGTTCATTACCGGACATGCGATTGCCTGACAATCACGTGCCTGAGCGATCACATGATCCGCAAGACGGCCAATGCGTGCTGCGGCGGCTCGGATTGCCTGTCCATCCCGAGCGCAATTCAAGGACTGGGTTTGGGCGCTTCGCACCGGATCATCTCGCGTACACAAGCGCTCGCTCTCACAAGCGGTTGCACCATCCGCAAAACTTCTAAGCCCCTCTACAGCTCGCCCGGCAGCGTTCTGCCGCGCCGCCAGCGCCCGTGCCAACGACGCCTGTTCAACCGAGGGAGGGGCACCAGCAAGGCGCGACAAAGCGGCCTCCAACTTTCGAACATCCGCCAAGGCTGCTGTCGCCCGGTCCCTATATCCCGTCGCAACCTGCGCCAAATAAGAACAACGCTCGCACAGAGGCCTGGTTGCTGCTTCGGAGCGATCTGAGGGAGCCAAACTATCGAGCAATTCCAGAATCTGTGCCAAATCTCGGTCCAGGCGCGCTGTCGCCGGCGAATCGATGGGTTGGACGACCCGCGCTGATTGCTGAAAATCTCGCTGATGATACAAAACCCCGCCCAGAGCCCCGCACAGGACAAGAAGCGTCGCACCAACGGTTAAACCAACCCGCCTTTTGCTCAAAAAATCAAGGATTGCCATCAGCCTCGGCCAAAGCTCCGCCAGCCGATTCTATCGGCGACCACACCCCTATTTCTCATTTTAGTTTTGACCACATTCAACAATAACGGACCCACTGCCTTCGCCAACGGTGGCACAATCGCCGCCACCGAAACAAAAGGCTACAGGTACATTTGCAAAATAGAAGCTGATACTGGCGTTCCCAGAACTGGCTTCGAAGGTTCCAGACATTTCAAAACGGCGCACACCTGGACCGTTGAAGTTTATGACGTCCCCCACCGCTGGTTCGGAAAGCGGAATGTAATGGCGGCCATCAAAAACCACGCTCGCTGAGCCGGCTGCGGTCAACTCGCACCACCCAGAAAAATCGGTTGATTGCTGCTTGCTCGTTTGGACCGGAAACGTCGCCCGGTCACCGAGCGCGATCGTTTGGCGTCCCCCCGCCATCGTAGCGTTATTGGCCGCCGATGCGGGCACAACGCTCGCGATTAGAAGGCATGCGACCGCAACGCCCCGGCATCCTCTGCGCGATACAGTTTCAATCACAGGTTTGGGTGTAAATGCAGACATAGATCATGTGCTCCTTGCGTCTGCTGGCCCCAGCCAGCCAAACGTCTCCGCGTCGCTCTACTGAAATACAGATAGCACAGCTTGCCGGTCTCGCCGGTCAGGGGCAAGTCAGAACATCGTAGAGGGGAGAATCGTTGTGGGTGCTGTTCAGCTCTTCTTAGCGGGCCGACCTGCCGCGCTTTTCTGGCCCAGACCCATCTCCTTGGCGAGCTTGGATCGTGCGGCGGCGTAATTGGGAGCTACCATGGGGTAATCAACAGGCAGGCCCCATTTGCGCCGGTACTCCTCGGGCGACAAATTATAGTGAGTACGAAGATGACGCTTTAACGATTTGAACTGCTTTCCGTCTTCCAGGCAGATCAAGAAATCAGCCGTTACCGACTGTTTGATAGGAACAGCGGGCTCAACGCTCGGCGCAGTTTTGCCCGGCTGCTCTGTCTCCACGCTTTCCAGCGCGCCGAAAACGGTTTCGATCAAAGCAGGCACATCGGAAATCGGGACCGAATTGTTGCCCAAGTAGGCTGAGACAATTTCGGCGGTCATCTCAACCAGATCCGCCTTGTCTTGCATATAACTCGCTCCGCTCAACCGTTTCTTGCACAATTATTTGGTAGAATGACATCTTCATTATCAATTCGCGCAAATTCATGCTGGCGACTTATAGCAACTGAAACAAACACAAGCAACGCGGCACGAGAATTTAGTCCGCATTTGCCATTGATTTAAGCTAGTGGGGTCTGGACTTGCATAGAGAAACATCTGTTTCATTTGAAAAGCAGACCGAAAGATTAGCGTTTTCTATCCCGCACCGATCACTTTAGTGAGGGAATTCCCAGCCTGCCCAAATAGAGATCGAGCGCCGAGGTCAAAAGGTCCTGGTGGGTCCGCTCAAGTAAAACTGCGGCACTCTTCAGTCTAGAATACCGGTGGTTTTCCAGCCGCACCGACACCCGCGTTCGCGGTGGCATGGCACTTCGACGCTCCAAAACCGGGCTGACATTTCTCAAACGCCGCTCTGGGCCCTCGTCGGGCCTGCTGTCTCTCTGTGGCTGCTGAGCGAGTTGATCCGCCCCTTCGCTCGCGGGCAATGGCCGGGCGTGCGGCCTCTCCGCCCTCTTACCGAGCCCGCGGTTAAGCCTACCAAATTCGGCAGGTGACCCCGTCTCCTGTGGGAGCCCCCCGGTTCCCCAGGGTGGCGGATTTTCTCTTTCCATCATGGCTCCACTTAGCCTGGCGAAGCCATCGACAGATTTGCGAGCCTGAGAAAAATTTTTGTGATCCGGCATGGCGCTTCTATTTCTTTCGGGTTGGACAGTTGGTTCACATCAGTGGTCAGCTCTCGAAATCCCTGATCAATCTATGAAATCAGTGACCTATGAAATCAATGACCAGGCCGACGCCCGAACGCAGGCGCTCGGCGGCCCAGCGCATTCAAATTCGACGGAAGGTGGGTTCCAAAATTTTCAACCGTCGCGGGATCAACTGTTGCAGGTGTCAGCCTGTCCATCCGGTTGGCAAGATAGGCCCATAACGCATCAATCTCCGCTGCGCTTTTCCCTTCAGGCTTCGCCTCCATCACCGTCCGGCCATCTATCATGCTGGCGGCAAAATCAACCCGGTGGTGGATGGTCACCGGCGCAACCGTTCCGTGCTGCGACAGTGCAACAGCTGCATCCGACGTAATACGCGCCCTTGGCGTGGCGCCATTGACGACAAACACCAGCGGTTTCTCGTGCCATTGGGCGATATCGACGGTTGGCCCCACGGCGCGGAGGTCATGTGGACTGGGGCGCGTCGGGACAATAACGAGGTCCGCGTGGCCAACCACTTCCGAGATCGAACGGGTCACAGCCGGAGGCGTGTCGATAATGACCAGGCGTATCCCCGCTGCGGCTGCCTCGCGCAGAGCAGGTTGGATGCCCCCATGATCCGTCAGGAAAATCGATAAATCCTCAGCAGATCGACATTCCACCCATTTCATCAGGCTGCCTTGTGGGTCTGCGTCGATTAACCCGACCGGGCCCACGCCAGCACGATGTGCCGCAACAGCAATATGGCCCGCGAGGGTTGTCTTTCCCACGCCACCTTTCTGTGCCGCAAACACAAGAACATGCATTTCCATCGTCTTCGTCCTTCCTCTAACCTTGTTCTGTGGCAAACCTCATCGCCACCCAACAATAGGGCCGAGCCACAGAACAAGGGGCCTGGAACAACGCTAAAGCATGAGAAGTTAACGAGAATTGAAAGGGCGATTTGTTCTAAAACATTGACAAAAATGTATTTTTTCGCATTTTGAAACAGCGGGTGGCGGCTGCATAAACAGGCTTAAGAGACATATGTTTTTACGTGATATTTGGTATTTCGCGCTTCCGGCAGAAAGCCTTCGCCCTGGCGCGATGACGCATAAAGTCCTGTTAGGGGAGCCCATTGTTATAGGGCGCGAAGAAAACGGGACCCCTTTTGCCCTGCGCGATGTTTGCCCTCATCGTGGCGTCCCTCTGTCCGCTGGCAAATTATTCTCCCCGGCAGCGAGTGGATGTAACGCCAGCGCTGTTGAATGCCCTTATCACGGCTGGAAGTTTCGGACCGACGGACGGTGCACTGAGATACCATCTCTGGTTCCTGGACAAGAGATGGACGTGGAACGTATCCGCGTCCGGGCCTACCCAGTGCGGGAGGTGCAGGGAAACATCTGGATCTACATNGCGAGCGACGCTCATCCAGACGCCGTTCCCACGATTGACCCGCCACAAGTGCCGCACTTTGAAAGTGGACGGCCGGGCCTTCGCGAAACGATGACGTTTTCCTGCCACATCGACCACGCAGTGATTGGCCTGATGGACCCTGCACATGGTCCCTTTGTGCACCAATCCTGGTGGTGGCGCTCTTCAAAATCCATTCATGAAAAGGCAAAAGACTTCGCCCCCAGCGAGCGCGGCTTCACGATGGTTTCCCATACGCCGTCAAAAAACTCCGGGGCCTACAAAATTCTGGGGGGTGCGCCGACGACGGAAATCTCATTTCAGCTGCCGGGCATCCGCATTGAGACCATTCGGGCCGGCAAACACACGATCTGTGGTCTCACGACTGTCACACCGGTGAGCGAAAACGAGTCGGAGATCACGCAGACCTTTTATTGGACCCTACCGTTCCTGGGTTTGGTCAAACCCATTGCCCGGCAATTCCTGCGATCTTTCCTCATCCAGGATCGCGACATGGTCAACCTGCAGCAGCGAGGTCTGAAGTATGATCCGCGGCTTATGCTCATCAATGATTCAGATGTTCAGGCCAAATGGTATCACCGCTTGAAGAGCGAATGGGCCAAATCCGTTGACGACACCACGCCCTTCGTCAATCCGATTGAACCCGTGACACTGCGCTGGCGCAGCTAAAGAAAAGGCCCCAGCAAGCATCATGCTCACAGGGGCCTTGTCTCAATCAAAAATTTCGATCCGCTTTAGAAGCGATAACCGAAACCTGCGCCGAAGACCCAAGGGTCAAGATCGACATCAGCTGTAATGGCTCCGCCATTGACGCTCACGTCAGTGTTCAACCAAATCTTCTTCACATCGACATTGAATACCCACTGATTACCGAGGTCATAATCCATCCCAGCCTGCAGTGCGACACCAAAACCGTTTTCATAATCAATGCTTGCAACGGCACCTTTGCTTTCGCCGTAGAAGATTGTGTAGTTCACACCGGCTCCGATATAAGGACGGAACTGCGCTTTCGGCATGAAGTGATACTGCAACGTCAAGGTTGGTGGCAACACCCACACATCGCCGAGATCAACACCAGCTGTGGCAGACATATCATGGTTCGATGTAGCGAGGATCAATTCAGCGGCGATATTGTCCGTGAAAAAATAGCTGATATCCAGCTCAGGTACCAATGACCCGCTTGCTTCAACTGTGCCCAAGATGCCCTTCATTGTTGCGCTCACATCAGGCTCTACATAGATGATTCGGGCCCGGATCATCCAGGGGCTGTCGCCACCTTCCGCGCGCGCCTGTTCAACGCCTGCGAACAAACCAAATGCTCCGACCACTGCCCCGGTCACAACTGCCAAGGCACGTGAGGTAGCCCCAAATTTCCTCATACCAATCTCCAAATCTTCCTGCTCCTCTACAGAGCGTTTTTATCGCAACGGGCGAGTCCCACCCACCATCGCGAAACAATATTGGACCATCTTTGACGAGATCGATTTGATCAGGATCAAGAAGCCCCCCCTCCCGTTGTGGAAATTATTCCGCTCCGGGACGATTTGAAGGTAGAGAAAAAGTATTAAGACCAAAGAAACGTTGTCTCAAATTGTCTGGGTCCGGACTTCCTGCTCCCAGCGCATTTTTAGAAAAGCCCCCAAACGATCAATGGCTTCTTCGCCCTCGGGTAACATTGGAAAAAAGGCCTGCCAGACATGGATCATCCGATCCCAAATTTCCAGTTTGCAATCGACGCCTGCTGCGCGCGCTTTTTTTTCAAAMTCACGACTGTCATCCAGTAAAATCTCCGCATCACCSACTTGAATAAATATCGGTGGTAAACCCGYGAATTCCCCAAGCAAAGGAGAAGCCAGMGGATCKGTCGCGGCCGCCCCTCCCAGATATTCCTGCCCCATTGCAATAATGCCCGCAGGCTCAACCATAGGGTCCGCTTCTGCATGGGTTTTGTAAGTTTTCGATTTTCCCGTCAAATCTGTCCACGGACTAAGTCCCAGGGCAGCGGCAGGCATGGGCAACCCTTCGTCCCGCGCTTTCTGTAATGTTGCGAAGGTTAGCCCTCCGCCCGCACTGTCTCCGCCAACAGCAAATCGGGCAGGTGATACACCCGCATCCAACAGAGCCTTATAGGCGGCGAGCCCATCCTCTACCGCCGCCGGGAACGGATGCTCCGGTGCCAGTCGGTAATCCAAACTCACCACCGTTGCGCCAGATGCAATCGCCAGCCGCGCAGTCAAGTTCGCATGAGAATTGGGAGATCCCATGACATATCCACCGCCGTGAAAATAGAGCAGCACATGCTCAGGGTCCTTGCCCTCCGGTTTGAATATCTGTACCGGCCGCCCTGCCAGCTCAGAGAAATCTCGCGTCACCCCCTGCGGCTCACCAAATGCCGCAGACATATTGTCCATCGCTTCTCGGCGTTCCGCCAGCGATAGGTCCGCGCTCCCTAGCGCCTGCGCCCTCAACAATTCAATGACCTGGTCTATCGGCTCTGCTGACATAGTTGTTCCTCCCCCGCAGTATTTTGAGCTTGTTCAAAGGCATGATGCCGCAAACTGCCCGGAGCGAAAAGCGACATATCTGCAAATTCGCTGTTACACAGCGAATCGCTTTAAGTTGGCCTCAATCAACTCATTGTTCACGTGCGTGGGACCCTGCGATCCGGCAACGCCTGGAGCGCACCGCCGATACCTCTTTTGGTCTCGCGCTGGGAACCAACCGTGCCGAACCTTGAAGGAAGGATGTCATGGAAAAACCTGCGAAGAACGTCACCTATTTTGAGGCAACCGCCAGCGATCACGGCATCGCCTACAGCCGGGAAGCCTTTCGCCATATGTCGCGGCTTAGCAGACGCGACCGTAAGAAGATCACTGAGGCGCTTGTTGTCATGCGGACAGATGATCACCTGGACGAACCTCTGACAGACACACGGCTGGTGCGGCGGTTTCCCGAAGGCCTTCGATTTGTATTTAAACGCAGTGGTAGTGCCCTCACGGTGCTGGCCATTTCCGGCGGTACCGTTGCCGCAGGTAATAGATAAGGACATTCGCTCATGACCCAAGCCACAGCGCGCCGATCCAAAAACCCCTCATCCGAACCGCAGACGATATGCGGCAGTGACGGCGAGCCCCTTTACACGTTGGTACCGGTTGCAGAATACGCCCGGCTCAAACGAGCCGCCGAAGAAATCGCCGATGTAAAAGCGTCGTCCAATGCCATTTTGGGAGAGCTGGCGGATCTTATTCCTGCTGAAGTGGTGCACAGGATCGCCGATGGCGAGATCCCTGTGCGGGTCTGGCGTCAACACCGTGGCTTCAAAGGCGTCGAACTTGCGCGGGCCGCAGGCATCAGCCCTGCTTATCTTTCGGAGATTGAAACAGGGAAAAAGGACGGCACTTTTCGCACCATGACAGCGATTGCCCATTGTCTGACCGTGTCTCTTGATGACCTCGCTCCAATGATGGATGACAGCGAGAGGAGCGTTCGGGAGCAGGCCGCTCGCATCAACGGTATTCGTGCACAAATCCGGCATATTGAAAACCTGATCGTTGGTGAGGAAGATTTCAACACCGGTGCGGTGCGCCAGGCCGCCGCAACGCTTGCTGCGGATGCACAATTGATGGTCGATGAAGCGCAGGGAAGCGTTCAGACCCCGGAGGAGGCTAAAGATTGGCTGGCCCCTATTCTGACCGGTGTGGAAGAAATACTGGGTCTGATTGACCGGGCCGAAGGCGATATTTTCGAGACAGCTCGATCTACCCGGGAAGACCTTGAACGCGTGGTCTCGCTGAGCACGTTCCGCGCGCCACGACCAGAGAAGGCCGCCAGCTAGCCTTTGTCAGGTTCTGGTTTCTGCGCAGACGATCCGGTCCCAGAAATGCAGGATGGAGTCTGCTCTGTCCATTGTCACAGAATCGAAAAGAGCGACAGCTCGTTCCATTTCATTTTCCGTGTAAGCACCCGACAGTCGGGCAGCACTCAGGCGTGCGGCAACATCGCGAAAATCCTCGCGGGAAAGCCCGAGTGCTTTGCCCAGAACAGCCAATGGTTCTCCGCCTTCGTCCGAGATCACCCAGGAAGCTGTTTTAGGGGATATGTCAGCCGCCGCTGCCAATGCAGAAACGGCGGACTGCGTTGACCGAACATCGACCCCCGCGATGAGCGCCTGCAATGCCTCCTCTTCCAGACGGCGCGCAGGGCGCAACAGCCGATAGGTGGCGTGAAGTGCCACGGCTTCTGTCTCGACAAGGCTCTCCAGATCAAAGAGATCATCCAGCGCCTCGACAACCGCCCGGCGGTCGATCGGAAACCGTTTCAAAATCGCACTGCGTTCCTCCCCATCTGCCCACCAGAACATCAGGTGTGCAAACCAGGGCGTGAGTTCGCGCCGATTGAGAAGCATCATGATGAGATCAGGTTCTGCTGAGGAACGACGGGCGACCATCTCCACCGCCCGGTCCGACAGGGATGCGGAAACATTCCCCACCAGAGCCCTCAAAACCTCGATCTCGCCCCTCACCGTCAACGCGTCGCAGACGACACGGCTCAAACCCCGTCTCTGTGCAACACGGAGCCGGTGCTCCAGCCCGCCGACTTCGGCAAAATGAACAAGGTCACAATTGGTCAGACACAGACCCTCGGAAACCAAAGCCCCCGACACGCTCAAGGGTTCTGCCAGCAAAGCGGCCAGCAACGCATCCGGTGCTATTTCCAGAGGGATTAGTCGTTCCGCCAATCGGACCTTCAACTCGTTGCTCAAAAACGGCAGCAGATCGACCAATGCCGTTTCCGCCAAAGCCAGTTCGTGGGGCGCAATGCTTCCCAGCCCCGTGAGCAACAGGTCGCTCAACCGCCGCGCCAGAAGCTCATATGCGGCTTCCGGTTCGGCTTGGTTTGCGTCTTGTATGTCGGATTGTGACAAGGCCTGTATCATCCTGATTGGGGGGTAGTTTTATGCATCGCCCTTACCTGCCTCATGCAACGCTTTCGGCGTTAACAGGGAGTGAATTCCGGGCGTTCTTGGCGGGAAAAAGGGCCCTTGGACCATCACTTTTGAGACAAATCCGCCCTCACACCGATTTTGCCAATTGGCGCCCAGCCTAAAAGTCCGGTATCGTTGTAGGCTAGAGCGTGCGCTGGAAAGGCGACCTCTGACAGACAGTACCGCCGGATATCCGGCTTCGTATCAGAAAGATCGGTCATGAATGTGCGTCGCGTAAAAAGTTTAGTACCGTTGGTTGTGCTCAGTGCCGGACTTGTTCTGTCCGCCTGTGCTTTTGAAAGAGACCCAGAGGTCTTGCAAAATCCTATTTATAAAACTGGTTTCTCGGAAGGATGTGAGACTGCACATACGCGGGTCTCCGGGTTTAACGATACGGTCCACCGGAACGAGGCGCTCTACAAGACACAAGAGGTCTATCGCGCCGGATGGGGTGATGGATATGCATCTTGTGGCGGCCAGCGACAGTTTGACGATAATTCCGTTTTTAACGAACGCCGGGACAATTCCGTCATCCGTTACTGAATTTCGGTACCGGTCACGTTTCAAATTTTTGGGGAAATGAAACGATATGCGCACGCTCATCAGCATGGTTGCTTTGCTCGCGGTTGCKGCGGGYGGTCTTTTTTACGGAACSTACMRSACACTYGACCCCTGCCGCGCGTTRGCSTCGGAAATGGCKGGSGAYACRCTKGGYGGMATCGCGGAACGYCCRATGCGRTTGCTCACCAGCCAATATACATCCAGTGAATGCGCCGAGAGCCTGTGGGAACGATGGATCGATTTCGACGACTGATATCTGGTTTGAAAAGTGTTGCTGCTTCATCGGGCCATAGACTAGCCAGCCTTCTGCTCACCTTCTCGCTGCTCTCTGCCATGGCCGAGCCGGGTCTCGCCCGGCCCCGGGTTGAAACCGGGCGTGATCTTTTTACGTTTTGCCAACTTGCCGCTGATCAACAATTGGCGCACCCGGGAGACCGGCTTTCCGGCAAGGCGCGATATTGTCGGCAATATGTGAGCGGGTTTTTTGGAAGCCTGCGTGCCATGCAGGTGAATGAAGGCACGCAAAGGCTTCACGACAATGATGATCCGGACCGGTTCCAGTGCGCGTTGGTTCCTCGCACCGCAAGCTTTGAGCAATTGGAACGCCAGATCATCCGGTTTGGGGAATGGAACCCTGAGTTGCTGGATGAACCAGCCATCCGGCTCATCCAGCGCGCCTTCAGCTCTCTCGACCCTTGCTAAGAGGGCGTTACGCCATCTCAAGGTGGTCTGGCACAACACCCACATAGTTTGCTGACGGGCGGATCAGACGGCCTGCCTGTTCCTGCTCCATAACGTGGGCCGTCCACCCGGCCACGCGACCGATGGCGAATGTGGGCGTGAAAGCGCTGCGGGGAATGTCCAGGGCTTCCAATAGCAGGGCCGTGTAGAACTCCACGTTGGTATCGAGAGGCCGATGGGGTTTGAGTTCTTTCAGCACTGCCTTGGCGGTTTCTTCCACCTGAAGCGCGAAGGCGATGCGCTGCCGGTGATTGCCGGACAGCTGTGCTACTTCTGCGCCCAACACATCGGCACGCGGATCACGCACCCGGTAGATGCGGTGGCCAAAACCCATCAGGCGTTCGCCGGTCTGCACCGCATTGCGCAACCAGGGCTCGATGTTTTCCGGCGTCCCGATCTCATCCAGCATGTCGAGCACCGGGCCCGGCGCGCCCCCATGCAAGGGTCCTTTAAGCGCACACAGACCCGCAAGAATGGACGATACCTGCCCCGCCGCTGTTGATGCCACCACGCGGGCGGTGAAGGTGGACGCGTTCATGCCGTGATCGCTGGCGGTGGTGAAGTAGGCGTCCATGGCGTGGACAGCATCAGGCGTTGGCTCACTTCCATGCAACATGCGCAGATAGTCTTCTGCATGGCCCTGCGCCGCGTCAGGCGCACAAGGTTCGGCCCCTTGCTCGTGCCGCGCCAAGGCCGCAACGAATACCGGCATCGCCCCCACCAGCCGAAGAGGGGCCGGAATGGGATGTTCGTCTGCCAGCAGAGACAGACCAATGCGCAGTGCCTCGGTCACGGTGAGCCCCGCTGACGCTGCCAGGAGGGCTGGAACATGGGTAAATGCATCAACCCGTGCAAGCCCCAAACCGTCGGCCACCTCCTGATCATCGCTCACATGCCCTGCTGTGCGCCAAAGGGCTGCGACTGTGCCTTCGAAACTTGAGGAGGCAACCAGGTCCGGCAGATCGAGCCCGGCGATAATGAGACGGCCCGCCGTCCCATCCACGCGGCTCAAAGCCGTATCTGCGGCGATAACGCCTTCCAAACCCGTCGCAACAGCTTTCGTCGCCTTCATTTTTTTGTTCTCATTTGTCATTTTTAACTCCTTTGCTGGGGGATCAGCCCGGGCGTTTCCTGGGGGCAAGATGCGAATCCTTGCCTATGTCGTCAATCTTGATTAAGCTGATCAATGTATAATTAGAGGCACCCAGAAATTGACAGATGACGCCACCTTGTACCTTTCCGCCAAGGAAGCCGCTGCGGAACTCGCCGTCAGCCTGCCCACGCTCTATGCCTATGTCAGTCGAGATCTCATCCGCTCAGAACCGGTGCCCCACTCCCGCGCCCGGCGCTACCGGGCGGAGGATGTGCGGGCTCTGAAGGACCGCCGAACGGCGAAACTGGGGGAAGCCAAAACCACTCTGGATGAGACCGGGTACGCGCTGAATTTCGGTCAACCGCTGCTGGAGAGCGCCATTACCCTCATCGCGGACGGCAAGCTCTACTATCGCGGATCTGATGCAACGCAACTCGCGGAGCACGGCACGCTGGAGAGCATCGCGTGTCTGCTTTGGGATTTTCCTCAAAACCCGTTTCAGGATGATGTGCTGCCGCCGTCCTTCCCTGCCCCGCCCGCCGACCTGCCGCCAGTCGACCGCTGTCTGGCAGCCCTGCCCATTGCCGCCGTGGCGGACACCACTCTTTTCAACACAACGCCGGAAGGGCTTGCCGCCACCGGGGTGCGCATTCTGAGGCTGGTTGCCGCAACGATTGCCGGATGTGAGCCGTCAGCCAGACCACTGCACCACGTGTTGCGGGATGCTTGGGGAAAAGATGAAATCACAGGCGAGGCTATTCGCACCGCTCTGGTGCTCTGCGCCGATCACGAACTCAATTCATCGGCGTTTACCGCGCGGTGTACGGCTGCGGCTGGGTCGACACTCTATGGCGCGGTGATGGCTGGCCTTGCGGCCCTTCAGGGATCGCGACACGGGGGTATTTCAAGACGCACAGAAAATCTGCTGCGGGATCTGTCTGAAACGGATGACCCGGCAGAGGGTGTGCGCCAAAGGTTGCGCGACCAGGAGCCCATGCCTGGATTTTCCCACTGGCTTTATCCCAATGGAGACCCCCGCGCCAAGAAGATGATGCGCTTTATGGCAGAACAACGCGGCGACAGTGACGCTTTTGCGCGCGCCTCCACCGTGATTGAAACCATGAAGAGTGCCGCCGGCATCAAACCCAATGTGGACTTGGCCTTGGCGGCGCTGGGGGAGACTTTTGACTTGCCACGGGGTGCTGCTCTGTCACTCTTTGCACTTGGCCGCACAGCGGGGCTCATCGCTCATGCCATCGAACAACAAATGCGCCCGGGCCTGATCCGTCCCCGAGCGCGCTACACAGGACCGACACCCCCATGACCAAAACAACAGCCCTTATCGCCGGTGCCACCGGCCTTGTCGGCGGACACTTGCTGGAATACCTGCTGGCCTCGCCTCGCCACAGCCGTGTTGTCGCTGTGACCCGTCAGCCGCTTGAGCTAACCCACGACAAGCTCAACAATCTTGTGGTTGATTTCGATGATTTGGAAGACGGCATTCGCGCGACTGGCATCAAAACGGACGAGGCCTATTGTGCGCTCGGCACAACGATCAAGAAGGCTGGGAGCCAGGCGGCCTTCCGCAAGGTGGATTTTGACTATGAGACCGCTTTTGCCCGCGCGTCGCTGGAGGCTGGCGCCAAACGGTTCGCGCTCGTCTCCGCAGTTGGCGCGAGTGCTTCCTCATCGATTTTCTACTCCCGTGTCAAAGGCGAGACCGAAGAAGCAATCCGCGCGATGGGTTTTCCGGCGCTGCATATCTTTCAGCCCGGCGTCCTCTTGGGCCAACGGGGAGAAGCACGGCCGGCGGAGCAATTGGCCATCGCTGTTACCCCTATTCTCAATCTTGGCTTACAAGGGCCGTTGCGGAAATATCGCGGGATCGCGGCGGCAGATGTTGCAAAAGCCATGCTGGCTGCTCTTGAAACCGAGGGGGCAGAAGCAACGCATCGGTACGCCGATATGAAAGAAGCCGCGCGGTAGCTGTTTCTTTAGCGCGAGATACTTGCAATTCAAAAGTTTGATATGTGCCCTACTTGGTTTATTGAGAGCGGAGGGTCCGGTTTGGCGCGGGTCTTTTCGCAGAGACCAAAATCAGAGGTAGTAGATTGGCAGCAGATCAGCAAAGCGACGGCGGTTCTCACTCACAAGGCAGTTCGGCTATCCTCGCCTGGTACATGAGCGGTCAGGCAACCTGGTTTGCGAGCATTGGCCTGCAATTTGTTCTCTTTCCCTACCTGGTCGCCAATGTCTTGAACGAGACACCCGCCCGGATTGGCATTGCGCAGATGAGCCTTTCTGCGCCAGCTCTTCTTTTCATGCTGCTGGGCGGCGCAACCGCGGATCGCGGTGACCCTCGCACCATCCTGTTTCGCGTTCATCTGTTCGCAGCTTTACCACCGCTTGCATTGGCAACGGCTCTTAACGCGGGCCTTCTCAGTTTTGAAATTCTGGTCTGTTACGGCCTGTTTATGGGGACTGCGACGGCCTTCGCGATGCCCGCACGTGATGCAACGCTGAACCTCGTGGCACGCGGTAACATCCAACAGACCGTGACACTGGCCATGGCTGTACAACAAACCGCGCAATTACTAGGCATGGTCATCGCTCTTTTTGCAGCGACAATTGGCGCACCCCTGCTCTTTGCGGGACAATCGCTTGTGGTCCTGGCCGGTGGGCTCACCGCCCGTCGGTTACCCCGCAAAAAACTGGACCCGAACATTGTCCATCCGTCGCGGGCAAAAGCGATGTTGGACGGTCTTACCTATGTTCGACGGTCGGAGATATTGTTGCCGATCGTTATCGCCATGTTTGCGATCGGTGTTTTCTTCATCGGCTCCTTTCTCGTCGCTCTGCCGTTGCTGGTGCGCGACTTTTATCACGGGGGTGTTGTTGAAATTGGCACCGCAAACATCGCCTTCTTTGGCGGCATGATTGCAGCCACCATATTTCTCCTCCGGTTTGGCCATGTGACCCGGCGCGGTCGGGCCGTGATCCTCTCCCTCATTGTCGGTGCTCTTGTCGTTGTCGGGCTGACCTTTGAAATGCCCTACTGGCTCTTTTGCGTTCTCTGCCTTATCTGGGGTCTGGGTGCAGGGTGTGTCATGACGCTCAGTCGCACGCTGGTTCAAGAAGAAGCAGACGAAGCTTTTCGTGCCCGGGCTCTCTCCATCTTCCAACTAGGGTTTGCAGGTGGTTCTCCTCTTGGTGCTCTCCTCATGGGGTTCATGGCGGGCTATTTTGGAACACACAACGCCATGTGGATCCCCGCCGTTGGCATGACACTTGTGCTCGCATGGCTTATGGTGAAGTCTCGCCTTTGGTCTCTGCGGGCTCATCATTCTGACTGACCYCCCGACTTAAGGATCAACACATGCGGCCTATGACGTTCTATCTTGGTGGCCTGACAAGCTGGTTTGGCGCCATTGGCATCCAGACCGTTATGTTTCCCTTTCTTATCACCATGCAACTGGGTGAGGGGCCGACCGAGCTTGGGCTTGCAATAATGGCGCTGTTCCTGCCCACCTTTTTGTTGATCCTTGTAGGGGGCGCCACGGCGGATCATCTGGACAGTCGCCGTATTTTGATCCTCGTGCATTTTCTTGCGGGTGTTCCCCCCCTGGCGCTGTTTGTCGTCATCAGCATGGGGCTCCTCACATATCCGGTGTTGCTGGTCTATGCGGTGGCGATGGGGATTGCSGGGGCSTTTATCATTCCGGCGCGCGAYGCYCTGCTTAATCATATTGCCAGTGGCAAAATTCAAAAAGCGGTGATGGCGGCCACCGCGTTCCAATTCGGTTCCCAAATTATTGGCTTTGGTCTGGCGAGCCTGGAAGGCGTGATCGGGGTTGCCCTGATYTTTCTTTCCCAAACCGCCCTGTTGTGGATGGGGTCGGCTTTGGCATTCAAGCTGCCCACCCACCGGCCGGAAGGAAGCAAGGCGCCCTCGCTTGCCGTGATCGCAGACGGGATCCGCGAAGTTGCCCGCACGCCACGCCTTTTGGCACCCACGGCAATTGTATTTGGTGTGGGCATTTTGTTTTTTGGCACCTCTCAAGTTGTCATGCCGATGCTGGTGCGCGACGTCTTCCTTGGCGGTTCGAGTGAACTGGCCATGAGCAATGTCGCCATGATGAGCGGCATCATTGCCACAGTCATTCTGATCGGACGGCTCGGGGGGATTGTGCGGCAAGGTCGTGCTCTTATCCTGGCTCTTGGCACAGGTGCCTTTGTGATGGCATCGTTTGCGATTGCCCCCACCTTCCCGGCGTTTATGGCCGCTGCATTCTTGTGGGGCTGTGGCGGCGGGGTTGCCATGACGATGAACCGCACCATCATTCAGGAATCAGCGCCAGCCAGCCATCGCGGGCGCATTCTCTCGGTCTTTCAAATGGGTGTGCTTGGGGGCGCGCCTATCGGTGCTTTCCTGTGCGGCTTGTACATTGAGTGGTGGGGCCCGCAGATTGCGGTGATCGTCCCTTCAATGGGCATGTTGATCATGCTCGCCCTCGCCTGCCTGCTGACACCGATCTGGAGTATCCGCTCCCTGTCCCACGACGCAGCGTCTGACTGACATTTCCGACATGCCTCTTGCCTTCGCATCGCAGACCACATAGGCCTGTCACCCTTCGTCATATCCGACACAGACAAAATCCTTGAGGACACGCCGTGCCAGCCACCGACAATAAATCCGACTTGCGGTGGTACATGGGTGGGATTTCCACCTATTTCTTTGCGGGCGGCGTGCAGTCCGTGCTCTTTCCCTGGCTGATTGTGTTTGTCCTGCAGCAGGATGCAGAACGCGCTGGCATTGCACAGATGTTTGCGATGTTGCCGATGTTGCTGTTGGGGTTGTTCGGAGGGGCCGCAGCTGACCGAAAGGAATTGCGGCGGTATCTGATGCGGCTGCAACTTGCTGCTGCCGTGGTGCCCCTGGCCCTTGCCTGTCTTTACGCCGCTGGATATGTGACCTTTGAAGTCCTGATTATTCAAGCCATCGTTCTGGCGTCCCTGGGGGCTTACACCATGCCCGCGCGGGACTCGCTTCTTAGTCGCGTTGCCCAGACCAGTCTTGGCGGGCGCATTCAGCAGGCAGTGACGATCGCCACCGGCGTACAGTTTCTATCTCAGGTCGTCGGCCTCTTGATCGGGGGGCTGGCAACCATCCTTGGCGCCGTCCCTCTCATGCTGGCGCAATCCGTCTCCCTGGTCGCTGCTGCGGCAACGACAATGAAACTGCCCAAGGCACCGCCTTCCGTTGTCCACGCCTCCCATGAAAAGAAACCCTCTCAGCTCTCGCAGATACGGGAGGGCATTGAGATTGTCCGGCGAAGCGCCGATCTTCGATCCGTCATTTTGATGATGTTTTTTGCGGGCATCCTTTATATCGGCGTCTTCATGGTTCTGTTTCCCATCCTGATGCGAGACGTCTATGGCGGGGGCTCGTTTGAAATCGCCTTTATCAATGTCTGTTTTTTCGGGGGCATTGGTATCTCATCGATGATACTCAGCCGACTGCGCCCCATTCGCCGGCAAGGACGCGCCATCATGCTGGCCATGTGTACCGGCTCCATCATGATGGTGTTTGTGCACTTTCATCCCCCTCTTTGGGCGGTGTATATGCTGGCACTGTGCTGGGGTCTCGCATCCGGTGTCTCGATGAGCCAGTCGCGCGCTATTGTGCAGATCGCTGCGACAGATACCCATCGCGCCCGCGTGCTCTCTGTCTTTCAAATAGGAATGATGGGGGGTGGCCCCATCGGTGCCTTTATGTCGGGCTTTGTCATTCAGGCCCTTGGGCCGCTGGACGCTGTGCTTGTGCCCTCGTCCTGCATGGTCGTGCTGTGGATCGTAATCTTCTTCTCCACCAATCTGTGGAAAATTGAAGCCGGTACCGGCCAGGCAGCGAAACCTGCCTGACCGCTGGGTGTCTTCAACACATGTTCTTGAAGGGTGCGTGGTATGTTTCTTATGATGAACAGGTGCCGTTCAGCGAGCTTAGGTGTGCGGCAATCGCTTTCCTAATTGCAGCTGCGAGCTTTTCCATTTGATCTCTGTCATCCCGTAATTCCGTGCGTAGTGTCGCTGGTAGCTCGAGCTGTGCGCCCCCATCAGTTTGGCCCCGGTTGCAAATGTTTTCCTTGCATACAGCTGGCAACCTATGCCCCGACGTTTTTGCCTTGAACCCTGCATCTCCAATGCTCACACCCAAACGATCTTTCAGGTCGCTGTTCANTCCGCCAATATAGATCTCACAATCGTCTTTGCTGTCATCTTGTCGTCCATGAATGCCAATTGCTGTATCGCTGTTAGAGACCATCTGACAGGCATACGGTTCATCGAATTTGTGAGACGTGATGTGTAAGTCAAGGTTGTCACTTCCCATTTTTCCCTCAAAGAGATAGAGGCTGTAATCAGAACCAGCGATTTTTTTTGCTAACCTAGATGTACCCGGCTCARTTTTGCCTCCATGGGGTGCGATAATGAGAATCCGGCTACCGACTACGGGTCGTGCAGTTATCTTATAGTCAACGCCCTTTTCGTGCTTTGCGGCCAATTCAGCAAAATCACCATATTTGTCACCCATGGCCATCTCCCAAATTCATGTTTGTGCCGCCGTAATTTTGCGGCAGGTGATACCTGTTAGTCATCTCTTGCCCGAAAGGTCGTCCATCCTTTCGGGCAAGAATGCACTTGTTACTCGTATTCGCGTTCGTCCCACCAGGGATAGAAGACCGGCATGTCCTCTGACACTTTGCAGGGGAAAACGGCGGGGCGTTTTTCGAGGAATGACATCACGCCCTCTTTCGCATCGGCAGACGCGCCGCGTGAGAAAATGGATCGGCTGTCCAGCTTGTGCGCTTCCATCGGATGRTCRGCWCCSGCCATACGCCAGATSAGCTGACGCGAAAGAGCRATGGAAACYGGYGCYGTGTTCTCGACAATTTCGCGTGCAATCGCCCGAGCGGCGGGCAACAGGTCGTCTGGCGCATATATCTCGCGCACMAGCCTCCCCCGCAAGGCTTCTGCCGCGTCRAACACTCKGCCKGAATAAATCCAYTCCARKGCCTGGCTCACRCCCACAACGCGTGGCAGGAACCAGCTGGAACAGGCTTCAGGCACGATGCCGCGTCGCGCGAACACAAAACCAAAACGCGCTTTGTCAGATGCCAACCGGATATCCATGGGCAGCTGCATGGTGACCCCGATGCCCACGGCGGCGCCGTTGATCGCCCCGATGACGGGTTTCATGCATTCATAAATACGCAAGGTGAGACGTCCGCCCCCATCGCGAACGGAAGAGTGGCTCCAGTCGATCTCGCCATCTACAGTTGCGGCCGACCCACTTTTGTCCGGGCGGTCGTCGCGCTTTTCATAGTCAAAGGTTTTAGCACCGGCAGAGAGATCAGCCCCTGCGCAAAATGCCTTGCCTTCGCCCGTCACAATGATCGCACGGACATCATCGTCAGCATCGGCGCGGTCAAATGCGTCGATCATTTCCATCATCATTTCGCCGGTGAAGGCGTTCATTTTCTCCGGACGGTTCAAAGTGAGCGTGAGAATATTGTCCTCAACTTCATATTTGATCGTGTTGTAGCCCATGTTTATCTCCCTGATGATGTGCAGTGTTTTATTTCCCCTACGTCAACTGACGAAACGCCTTGAGGCAAAAAACCACACGAATTCTGCGGTGCATATGTGCTGGTTCCTGATATAACAGCCTTCGCCGAACGGCTCACCCTAGAAAAGCCGACGCACACCGCTGCAGACCCTGCGCGGCCACTAAATAAAAGTTCAACGGGAGAGACCGACCATGTTCCATCCATGCCACCACGCCGCCAAAAACCCTGACAAACCTGCCTATATCATGGCATCCACCGGCGAAATTGTGACCTATGGAGAGCTAGAAGACCGGACGAACCAGGCAGCTCAGCTGTTTCGTGCAGAAGGTCTGGTGCCGGGCGACGCAATCGCCATTTTCATGGAAAACAATGCCAGGTTTCTGGAACTCTGCTGGGCAGCCCAGCGCGCGGGACTTTATTTCACCGCCGCCTCCTCCAGGCTCACCGCACCGGAGGTCGACTACATCGTTTCTGATTGTGGCGCAAAACTCTTCTTCACTTCCAGAGAACTTGCGCCGATTGCTGAAGAGCTGGTTGGCGGAGGCTTCCTGAAGGGCGTTCAAAAACGCTACATGATCAATGGCAAAGACGACGGCTATGAGAGTTACGAGGAAGCCCGCAATGGCATGCCCGCAACACGCATCGCCGACGAGACGGCGGGCACGGACATGCTCTATTCGTCGGGAACCACAGGTCGTCCGAAAGGCATCAGGCGGAAACTGTCCGGCGGGCCAATTGATGAGGGCGAGGGCCTGCTCAATCTCGTCACCCTGCTCTATGGCATGAACGAAGAGACAATGTACCTCTCCCCGGCGCCGCTCTATCACGCAGCCCCCTTACGCTACAACATGTCCGTGCAGCGCATTGGCGGGACTTGCATTATTATGGATCATTTCGATCCGGCAGGCGCTTTAGAGCTTATTGAGAAACACAAGATCACGCATTCGCAATGGGTCCCCACCATGTTCGTGCGCATGTTGAAAACACCGCGGGAAGAGCTCACCAAATACGATCTCTCGAGCCATAAGGTTGCCATTCACGCTGCAGCACCTTGCCCGGTGCCCGTGAAAGAGCAGATGATCGATTGGTGGGGTCCGATCATCTATGAATATTACGCTGGGTCCGAGGGCAATGGGTTTTGCCAGCTCACTTCCGAAGAGTGGCTGGAACACAAAGGCTCCGTCGGCAAACCGCTTTTGGGGTCCGTCCATATTTGCGACGACGAAGGCAAAGAACTTCCCGCAGGTGAGGCAGGTTCGATCTATTTCGCTCCCGCCGAAGATGCTGATCCAAGCGAGCTGTTTGAGTATCATAACGACCCGGACAAGACGAAAGAGTCGCGCCACCCAACGAAACGCGGCTGGTCAACACTGGGGGATGTGGGCCGTGTGGACGAAGACGGCTATCTCTACCTCACCGACCGCAAAGCCTTCATGATCATCTCCGGCGGTGTGAATATTTACCCGCAGGAAGCAGAGAACATTCTCATCACCCACCCGCGCGTTGCGGACGTGGCTGTGATTGGTGTGCCCAACGAAGACTTTGGGGAAGAAGTGAAGGCGGTCGTGCAGCCTATGGACTGGAATGATGCGGGCCCGGAACTGGAAGCGGAGCTTTTGGAATTCTGCCGCTCGCAACTTGCGCAAATGAAGTGTCCACGTTCTGTTGATTTCGATGAAGAACTACCACGTCACCCGACGGGCAAGCTCTACAAGCGTCTGGTGCGGGACCGTTACTGGGGAAACCGTGACTCGAAAATCGTCTAACACGACGAAACGATCCAACAAGACCCGTCGTCTGCCTGCTTTCTCAGACGACGGGATTTTGAAGCGTGAGCATTTTACACCCGCCTTCATCGACCGGCTGGAGCGCCATGTTGCGACCCTGCCAAACTATTCCCTCATCACACACGAAGAACGAGAGCTCTCGCGACGAACCTTTCTTGACAGTTTTCCCAACAAGAAAGCGTTTTGGGTGTTTGGGTATGGGTCTCTCATGTGGAACCCGGCTATTCATGTCGCCGAGTCCTCCCGTGCGCGTCTGTTTGGCTATCACCGCGCCTTCTGTCTTCATCTGGTGATCGGTCGCGGTGGTCCGAAAAATCCCGGCCTGATGCTGGGGCTGGACAGCGGTGGCTCCTGTATCGGCATTGCGCATCGGATCGCGCCCAAACATGTGGAAAGCGAAACTGAAATCCTCTGGCTCCGCGAGATGATCGGCTCTGGATATGTCCCACGGCAGGTCTCGCTTAATATTGATGGTCGGCGTGTTGTTGGCCTCACTTTTGTTGCCAACCGGACGAGCAAACGGTTTGCCGGGTGTGTCCCGTTCACCAAAGCCGTGCGCCGAATTGCCAAGGCCGAAGGAGATATCGGCACCAATCGGGACTATCTCTACCGCACCATCGCGCATCTGAACGAATTTGGCTTGCGCGAAGGGCCGCTACATGAGCTGGAACGCGCCGTGCGCGAGCGAACCGGCGACAAGGATTGACCTGAAGCCCGTTCGGGTTAGACTCAAACCGGGTACGCCATACTATTAAGAAACACAGGCAGGACCATGTCCCTTATTCGTTCTCTCTTTTTTGTCAGCACCTTCATTTTCGTGGGGGCGCTCGCAGCACCCATGAGCTTTGCCATTGAGATCCATTCATCTGGCAACAGTTGCAATAACCGCCAAGGGGTGGGAGGCAAGTTTGAGCGTGAGTTTTTTGTCTTTTTCGAGCCAAGCTCCACAGCCCTTGACCGAGAAGACAAGGCCATTATCCGCGAAGTCTATGAACGCGCGACAGGTCAGCACGCCGTTCAGGTCTGTCTATTTGGCAAGGCGAGCAAGACCGGCAATCCAGCCTCCAACGCCGCGTTGGCCCGTGGTCGCTCGGAGGCGGTGGCCACAGAACTGCGACGCCTGGGATGGAGCCGCGGCGACATCGCCATCGAACCCGAGGGGGAAACCTGGGGCTGGCTTGATGAACTGACCTGGGAGGCTGATGAAGACCGCAGGGTCCGTATCCGCCTGTCGTTATAGTCATGCTGGCCGCCCGTCCCGCCGCCAAATACAAGTACCGCCCAAAAACGGGGCAACAGCTTGCGCAAATGCGATCCCAACGGGTCGAACGGCTGGAATACCAAGGTTACGTCGTGCCATTGCACCCCATGATTGGGCATAATCTGGGCCCTGGCCTGTTTGACTGGGATATTTTTGAGCGGCGGCAAATGGCAGACGCCCATACGGCAGCCTGGACGCCGCCGTCTTACGATGTGGCGCGCAGGCGGGTGGAGCAAGCGCGCAAGCTTGGGCTCAGCTATGATGATTATGCCTTAGAAATCCTTGAACGAGGCCGGTACCTTCAGGTAAAAAGCCAAGACGATATTTAGGAAAATTCGGGGTCTTCCCCGCCCAACAAGAAAATATACAAGGAGGCTGTGCTATGCGCATGTTTGATACAATCGCCGATTATGCGGCGGAGACCGGTAAGGAAATTGGTGTCAGCGAGTGGACAGTGATCGATCAAGACCGGATCAATATGTTCGCCGAAGCCACGGGCGACCACCAATGGATCCATATCGACCCTGAGCGGACCCAGAAAGAACTGGGCATGCCAACCATTGCGCATGGCTATCTGACGCTCTCTCTGCTGCCTATGCTTATGGGCCAGATCAGTGGTGTGAAAAGCGTGTCACGGGGCATCAATTACGGTTCCAATTCCGTGCGCTTCACCAACATGGTGCCTGTTGGCTCCAAGGTTCGTGGCCGCATGAAACTTAAGAGCACCAATCCCAAAGCCGGTGGCACGCAATTCATCAATGAAGTGTCGATCGAAATTGAAGGTCAGGAACGCCCTGCCCTGGTCGCAGAAACGATTACGCTGCTGTTCGAATAGGACGCAAACCCAGTTCATGACACCTCCGACGGATTGTCCGCCGGGGGTGTTTCTATTTTGAAAGATTTTCATGCCCCTTCCTCTGCCCGCCAATGCACCTGTGGCTGCTCAAAAGCCTGTTAGCGATACCCGCCACGGAATTACCCGCACCGATGCCTATGACTGGCTGCGCGACCCGGAGTGGCAGGCGTTGATGAAGGATCCCTCTATTCTTCAAACCGACATTCGGTCTTATCTGGAAGCTGAAAATGCTTATGCAGACGAAACATTCAAGCCGCTGGAAGAGCTACGCGAGCAGCTGTTTGAGGAAATCAAAGGCCGGATCAAAGAAGATGACAGTTCTGTCCCTTCTCCCCACGGCTCCTGGCTCTATTACACAAAATACCTGACCGGCTCACAGCACCCCATCTTCTGCCGCAAACCGCGCGAGGGCGAGACAGATGAGTCCATCATTCTTGATGGCAATGTCGAGGCAGAAGAAGAAGCCTATTTCAAAATTGGCGGAGCTGCGCGCAGTCACGATGACACGCTGTTTGCCTGGAGTGCGGACCTCAAAGGCTCAGAATATTTCACGCTCAAAATTCGCGATATGGCGGATGGGCAAGACCTTGCGGATACGATCCCTGATTGCAGCGGCGGGGCTGTCTGGGCGCTGGATAACAAGACACTTTTCTACGTCCGGGTAGATGAGAACCACCGCGCATCGCGTGTTTTTCGTCATGTGCTTGGCACCGATGTGACGGACGACGTGTGTGTCTATGAAGAACAGGACCCAGGATTCTTTGTCAGCGTTGGGGAAACACAAAGCGGGCAGTACATCGTTATTAGCGTGCACGATCACCAGACCAGCGAATGCTATCTGATTGATGCTGCCGCACCCAAGGGAGACCCGCGCCTTTTCGCCGCGCGTGAAGCAGGCATTGAATATGATCTCGAACATGACGCGCCCCGCGACAGGTTCCTGATCGTCACCAACGCCGATGGTGCGGAAGATTTCAAGCTGGTGCAAACCCCTACCGCCACGCCCGATCGCGCAAACTGGCAGGACCTCGTAGCGCACAGGCCCGGGATATTATTGCTGGGCCAGATCGCCTATCGGGATCACCATGTGCGCCTGGAGCGTGAGGACGGTCTCAATCGGCTTGTCATCCGATCCCTGGACGATGGAACCGAGCACGACATTGCCTTTGACGAGAAGGCCTATGACCTTTCACCCATGGGCGGGCTTGAATACAAAACAACCGTCGTTCGCTTTTCCTATTCGTCAATGACGACGCCTGAGCAGGTCTATGACTACGACATGGTTGATCGCACACGCCAGCTCTTGAAAGAACAGGAAGTCCCGAGCGGTCATAATCCTGATGATTATGTAACAGAGCGCATCTTTGCCACCGCACATGACGGGGCGCAGGTACCTATCTCTCTCATCTATCGCAAAGGCCTGAACCTGGATAGAAAGGCCCCTTGCCTGCTCTACGGCTATGGCGCTTATGGCATTTCCATCCCCGCGTCCTTTTCCGTCAGCCGTCTCAGCCTTGTCGATCGTGGCTTTGTCTATGCTATTGCGCATATTCGTGGCGGCAAGGAACGCGGCTATGGCTGGTACAAACAAGGCAAGTTGGACAAAAAACCCAACACGTTTTCTGACTTCATTGCGGCAGGTGAACATCTGGCCGCTGAGGGCTACACGAGCCAGGGCAATATTACCGCCCATGGGGGGAGCGCCGGTGGCATGTTGATGGGGGCTGTGGCGAACATGGCCCCTGATCTCTTCAAAGGCATCATCGCCGAGGTGGCCTTTGTCGATGTTCTCAACACAATGCTCGACGACACGCTGCCACTCACGCCGCCCGAATGGTTTGAGTGGGGGAACCCGATAGAGGACAAGCCTGCCTACGAGGCCATCGCAGCCTATTCACCGTACGATAATGTACGCGCGCACGCCTACCCGCACATTCTGGCATTGGCGGGCCTCACCGACCCCCGCGTGACCTATTGGGAACCGGCAAAATGGGTGGCGAAGCTGCGGGCCCACAGCACCAGCGACCATGCGATCTTGCTGAAAACAAACATGGAAGCCGGACATGGCGGCGCTGCCGGGCGTTTTGAACGGTTGAAGGAGACCGCTCTCACCTATGCCTTCGCGCTCGCCATTCATGACATGACTTAGGGAGGGCTTACGCCATCCTCAGACCGGCTGGTCGCCGATGATCGTCACCCGTTCCATGCGACGCAGGGCTGGCCAATAGTCCGACACCGCATAATGCTGGGCCGCACGATTGTCCCAGAAGGCGAGAGAGTTTGCCTTCCACTGAAAGCGGCACTGATATTCAGGGATAGAGGCCCGGGAATAGAGAAAGGCAAGGAGCTGATCTGACTCTTCACGGTCCATGCCTTCGATATATTGGGTGAACGCCATGTTCACATAGATAGATTTGCGACCACTTTCCGGGTGCGTTCGCACAACCGGATGCACCGGTGTGGGATATTTCAGATTGAAGTCTTCAATCTCTTCCGGTGACAGGCCTCTTTTCTGCATCATCGTTCTGAAATAGCCAAAATCGTGAACTGCCACCGCGCCGTCGATTTTCTCTTTGGTCGCATCGTCCAAATCGTCATACGCYGCTTCCATGTTTGCAAAGAGCGTGTCGCCCCCATTTTCCGGCACTTCYAGGGCCCGCAGGATCGACCCAAGRGACGGCTCCGCCCGCCAGGTCACATCTGAATGCCACATGTTTTCCCGACCCTTGCTTTCCTTGTTATGRGTGATCGCAAGAATTTCCGGATAGTYCGGCTTGTGMGGGGCGAAGGGATGCACTTCCAGCTCACCAAACTTGGCTGCAAAGGCTAGATGCTGCTCTGTTGTGATRTCCTGGTCACGGAAGAAAACCACTTTSCGGTCCACCAGRRTCTTGCGAATGAAMGCTGCCAGCTCGTCGCTCGCSGGGCGGCTCAAATCAATCCCGTGYACAATGGTCCCAATCGCAGGGCTCAAGTCCTCCAGACTCAAGCCCAGAGAGGCGGCATCGGCAGCACCTTCCGGCGCGCTCATATGAACATTCATGGGCGGTTCCTCCTTTTGCTGACCCAGCAGTTGCCRCAGTCTGAGGTGCATTGACGYCCCCCACCTGGAAATGATTTACTWATTCCACATAGTGGAATTGGCTAACGCATGACAGAACGAAGCATCACCTCCTTGACGCGYGGGCTYGTGGTTATYGAGCACCTCAATCGCCGCGTTTACACGACCCTTAGYGATTTGCACGACGACACGGGCCTGCCAAAATCAACACTWGTGAGRCTACTCGATACGCTCATCGCCACCGGRTATGTCCGGCGGATYTCGCGCAGTCTGGGTTATTGCCTGACCGACMGGGTGACTTTGCTTTCACAAGGTTTTCAGAGCACAGATCAAATCATTGAAGCCAGCCGYCCTCAYTTGCGGGCGCTTACCCAGAAGCACAAATGGCCCGTTGTCATTGCRACCCTTGATGATGATGCCATGCAGGCAAGRTACAGCACYTTGTCCCAYAGCCCGTTCTCTCTCGACCGGATTTATATTGGGCGTCGCATCGCTTTGCTGYTGTCRGCWCTTGGCCGTGCCTTTTTTGCCTTCTCGACCRAGGAAACCCGYGCYGCCCTTCTCTCTACGCTGCGAAGCACYGGKCGKGAAATGGACAGTGTCGCCCATGACGAYGCCTATGTGACGCAGATGGTGCGCTCGATCCGAAAGGATGGGTATGCGATTTCGGGTGCGCCGCGCCATGACGACCGYGCCTTCGGACTGGCTGTTCCTGTCCTGAAAGATGGGGAGGCCGTGGCCKCCATCACCATGCGATTTATCCGCACCGCCGTCACACCGTCAAAAGCTGTCCGCTTYATCCCRGARCTKCAGGAGACTGCGGCCATCATCGCCCGGGAAGCTTAGAGCGTCGTTCTACKCTTCAGCAAACGGCGTGATCGTGATCACCACTTCCTCTGYACCTTCAGCMACGATATCAACCTTCTGGGTCTCYACRCGATAGGTCGCAGCACCGCCTTTGACRGAGAGATTATATCCRTCCGGGTATTGYARCACRGGYACRAAGAGSGTYGCTTTGCCCGTCGCYGYTGGTTGATAGCGGGCAACGAATTCGCCCGTCGCAARTGTAAARCRRGTCTCCAGAGGTGTGCCTTCGCACGTCTGYAAGTAGGGYCGCACAAACCCCTTCAAGGCCCGGCCACCGGAATTGATATCATCCGGATCATCCTGCTGGTCACGACTGAAGACCGACARGTCTTCCTGGTTCCATCCATCYCCGATGGCGAGGTCGTTGGAATTGGAGGCCGTGTARTTCCAYAAKGTYGAACTGAGCTGCAACGCATCCAGGGCGTTGTAGAGGAACTCGAGCGCCATRATRTGCGACGACCAGGGCTCCTCCCCCCGCTCTCCCTTCGCCCAGGCGTCATAGGCTTTGGCGCCATCGAGRTCGAAAGGAATGCCRCATTCCCCGATCAGAGTTGGCGCGCCKGTKCCTTTGTTCAACGTCCGTCCCGCRTCACGAATGCGCGACAATTGCCGGCGGTAATGCGCTTCRATYTCCTCYCGCCCTTCCARSGTYCTTCCKGAAAAYGGRTTTATCGCGGTTGGGTACATAAAGGTTTTCGTCGACAAGGTGGCGATGTCATACCARTGAGAYGCRTTTACWGACCGGTTCGGTGTYGCTTCMGGCAAAGTGCCCCCAAGCAGACCSGTGAARGGATCAAGCTCCGCAAAAATCAACCAGTCCTCCCGCACRGCGCGTACAGCCTCTGCAACCTTGTTGAAGAAGGGCGCCATGTAGTCGTCTTCAAGRTCAACCACCTGGCCKTTCACCTTCTGGAAAAARTCTTCCTGTAGTGGCTCSACCCCTTCATTGGTTCGGCGGTARGCGCCYGCCTCCTCAAACGGRTCMGCGCGKCCGGGCARCCAACAGTCAACGCCWGCCTCATTYACCTGACGATCYTCTGTCACCACAGATTTCATTTCTTCGATTGAAAAAGCGAGTTGGGGAACTGACCGRGCCACACCACGMGCAACGGCCAGCCCATCCAGCGCCGACCAGGCGGGACCAGGCACGGCGATGCGGGTGTTCTCRTCGCTTGGAGCYACRTGYTGATAGGARAGAGATTGTCCGATAAARCCCGTCCCYGGCTCGTTCAGTGTGTCGAAGCCAATGACGTTAGGCAGGTCYTTAATGCGCTTGGCAATTTCCACCAGACAGCCGCGATAGTGGKCCTGCAAATARTCCTGCACRTTTTGACCGTCAATCATCARGCTTGGCGCAAAGTCTCGCCCTGCRAAAAACAARGTCCACATGATGCCGTTGGCTGGCAGGCGATAATTCTGYGACCAGCTCATGGTGGGRTAATTGTCTTCCTGACGCCCGCCGCGCGCRTAATCGTAATTRTATTGCATCACCTGGGCMGCRCCCGATGCGTGGAAGGTGGTGAAATCAAGACCGACCTTCTCAAATACCCATGCMGGCGCACCATCGCCTCCCGTCATKCGRCTCCARACGTCYTGRTGAAAATCAACGAATACRTAGAGMCCATAYTCYCCYGCCTTGCGACARAGCTCGGCGTAGTARTCAAGATACTCSGTATCGTACTGGCCGGGGCCRGCATGCTCTACYGCTTCCCAKGTTGTGAGCARWCGCAGACARTTRAASCCCCAYGCCGMCAGCCGGGARAAATGCTCATCYGCTTCTTCAAGAGGAAACGGACGCCCGATGAAAGAAACAGTGAGATGATCAGARAAATCTGTTGGATGGTTRGTGCCRCCATCGGGATAMGGCATCTTGCAATCACCGCCGAGATTGATGCCTCTGAGTATAACTTTTCGCCCTTCGGCATCTGTAAACCACGAACCTTCAAGGCCGATACGCGCGAGCGCCATGTGTCTCTCCCAATTTCTTCTGACTTTCTAGCCGCCATAGAACAGCAAACTGGATTTTGTCGCAATCATACTAAAGCCTGCCTCGCCTCAGCTTGTCTTTTTGGGTCTGCTCGCCCATGCTCCCGCCAACAAAANNNYTRRCCAGGAACGMANCWAATGACGCRAYCMGCCCTCCTYCCCCTGCCGCCACASCCCGCAGACGTGCCGTGGCCAACGCAAGACTGGCCCGAGGGKGCATTGGGAGAACAGGTGGATACCGTCAAGCTTGATGCRCTCYTGAACGCCGCTTTTGGGGAAATTCCGGATCCCAAATTTGGAGAGAGCCACGCCTTGGTGGTTGTGCAACACGGCAAGCTTGTTGCAGAACGCTATGGCAAAGGCTTCAACGCCACCGGCACCTATCCGTCCTGGTCGAAAGCCAAAAGCATTACCCATGCGCTTGTCGGTATTCTGGTTCGCGAGGGAAAAATCGATATTCAGGCACGCGCAGACGTTCCTGAATGGTCAGATGCCAACGATCCGCGCCACAAAATTACTCTCGACCATTTGCTTCGCATGTCGAGTGGTCTCGCCTTTCGTGAGGAATACACCACAGACACGACTTCCGATGTCATCGAAATGCTTTGGGGAGATGGCAAAGAGGACACCGGCGCATTTGCAGCCTCTTTTCCTCTTGCGCATGACGTGAATAGTTTCTGGTCCTATTCAAGCGGCACAACCAACATCATCTCACGCTGTGCCGCGCGGGCACTGGGGGCCACAGGTGCCGACTTTGAAGCTTTCATGCGCCGCGAACTTCTGGATATCATCGGCATGAAAAGTGCTGTCCCAAAATTCGATGAGGCCGGCATCTTTATCGGGTCTTCATTCTGCTATGCGACGGCGCGTGATTTCGCAAAATTCGGCACGCTCTATCTGCGGGATGGCATCTGGGACGGCAAACGCCTGCTGCCCGAAGGCTGGGTTGACCACGCCCGCACGCCGACGCCACAAACCCCTCAAATGCTCGCGGACGGGGAAGCCTATGGTGCCCAGTGGTGGCTTGATGTTGGCGGACCAGGCAGTTTTTCGGCCAACGGCTTTGAAGGCCAGTTCACCATTGTGGTGCCAGACCTGGACCTGGTGCTGGTGCGTCATGGCAAGACGCCCGCTGACCTTGGTCAAAATGTCAAAGACTGGATGGCCGCTGTCGTTGGGTGCTTCCGGAAAAACTGACTGTCAGACAACGCCCATTAGGTGGGCGGGGTTTCCCGCCAGTCGCCCGCAGCAAAATCCTCCAGACCACCGAACATTTCACCGGTCTTCAGAGTTGCAACGCCGTGCTCGTATTCGTTGCGCAATGCTTCCTTCAATTCCAGGGGCCATTGTTCATACGAAGACAGGCGGTCGCTTCGCATAGCAGCCTGGGGCAGGTCTGCTAGCTGGTGGGCCATTGCGATCGCCTCTGGCAAGGCTTTACCGGGAGGCACCAGACGGTTTGCCAATCCCATTCGCAGCGCCTCCTCGCCTGCCACTCCCCGACCGGTCAACATGAGATCGAGAGCGTTGCTATGACCAATGAGGCGTGTAAGCCGTATCGTTCCACCGTCCATGAGGGGAATGCCCCAACGTCGGCAAAAGACACCAAACACCGCGTCCGTCGCCGCCACGCGCAGATCACACCAGCAAGCGACTTCCAACCCGCCGGCGACCGCGTAACCTTCAATTGCGGCAATTACAGGTTTGCTCAGTAGCATACGGGTAACACCGCAAGGGCCGTCGCCATCAGGCTCCACCCGGATACGATCCGCGGGATCATTCCGCTGCATGGATTTCAAGTCATTGCCAGCACAGAAGCGCCCGTTTGATCCCGTCAGGACTGCAACGGACAAAGCGGGTTCCTCATCGAAGCGGCGAAAAGTAGACGCCAGGGCCGCAGCCGTGGGCCCGTCAATCGCATTGGCGACACTGGGGCGATCAATGGTGATAATCGCAACAGCTCCCTCTGTTTCAAAATGGACGGTCATTCCCCACCCTCCAATATGGCCTGCAGATTTTTGTGGAAGTGCACAATCGCGCCCTCAAACAACCCGAACTCGAAAAACTCGTTCGCACCGCTCTTCAGACCGCGCTGGATCGACTCCACGACCTCGCGGTCCTCTGCATTCCCGGCATCAACAAAATCGGTTGCCTGTTTTTCCCTCTCCGGATCCTGTCCAAGTGTCTGAGGATCGCTCATTACATAGGTCGTCTGGCGTGTCTTCGAAACGGACACCGCCTCGAGGGCGACCATCACAATACGGTGTGGGAAGGTGGCGATCATGATATTGGGAAACAGGTGATAGACATGGGTGAGCGCGCCCTCCATCTCTGCTTTCGTGGGTACTTTGTTACGCAGTTTTTCGATATTTCGAAAAGGATAAGTAACGCGACTGTTGCGGCCGAAATATTCAACCACGTTCAAATTGTCGTACTGCACCGGATAGAAAGTGTCCCGGTGCGTCGAGCGTATGTGGTAGCCCTCGATGAACGATTCCGCTAGCACCTTCCAGTTGGCATTGATCACCTGTTCGTTGACCGTGAGCAGTTGAAGCCCGTCGCGGAGCAGTTCCGGGATGTCCGGCAGATCGGCAACGGGCTCTGGAGGCATCTGCGTGACAAAGACAAATCCACCCTGCTCAGCTGCATTGACAGGAACGAGACCACATTTTTCTTTGATAATCTGCGGAAAGCCATGTTCATGAGGAACGGTTTTCAGCGATCCATCCAGCCCGTACGTCCAACCATGGTAACGGCAGGCAAAGGCACTTTGTCGGCCAGTCCCGCTCGCAACCTGTGCCCCACGATGCCTGCAGGCATTGCGGAAAACGCGTGCATTACCATCGCGCCCTCGGATCGCCAGCAGCGGCGTTCCCCCCGCCTCCCGAGCGACATATGACCCGGGTTCTGGCAATGCCACGGAGGGGCAAAAAGGAATCGCCCTTTGTCGGAAGCCCCGCTCAAGCTCTTCTTCCAATCGGCTTTCGGAGCGGTAATTCTTCACTGGCTCACTCCAGCAAGCATCGCCAAGATCGGTCGTTTTGTTGTCGATATGCTCGAATATCCGCGCGGCCAGTGAATGACCACCCAATAGCTCGGCCATTTTCAGTATTCCTCTCATCTTCGATTTTCCGCCGGAGAGGCGGTCTTTTGTTTCCTACACAAGAGTGTTTCCAAGCCCGCCACGGCAACAAGCGAAACTGGTGGGCCATTAGATGAATTTAGCTCATCTATTTTGGAGCACTTAGGGATATTCAGCTGTCAATCCGATCAGCCATCGTCGGAAGGTGTTAAGCGCCGCCTTTTTTCTGTCCGACGGACGATAGACGAGCCAGTAGCCGCCTCTTGAATGGCTTATTGGGAGAGGTCGACAAATTGCGCCTGCTTGCTCCCGATCGAGAAACAGGGGATCAAGACCAAGCGCGACACCCGCACCGCGCTCGGCGGCCTGCATCGCTGTATTGAAACTATCGACCCAGATCGCCTTGGCGTCGTTCATCTCACCAAGACCAGACTGTTTCAGCCAGAGCGGCCAAGCCGACGGGTAAGAGCTCACATGTATGAGAGGGGCGTTCTCGAGATTGCTCGGATCGCTAAGACCAAGCTCTGTTGCAATTTGGGGTGTGCAGACGGGTGTCGTCGAAATGTCCAGCAAATGAACAGCTGTCATTCCAGGCCAGTTATTTTCACTCTCGCCCGCGCAAATCATCGCATCGAATGGCTCCTGTGCTAGGTCAATTTCCCGACTAACACTTTCGATCATCATTTCCACATTAGGATTGTCCGTTGTGAAACTGGTGATGTGGGGGATCAGCACCGTGGACCCGAAGGTGGGCACTACCGCGAGCCGCAATCGCACACGCGAAAGTCCGGCCTCGTTTGTTTTGAAGGCACGTGCAAGCTCGTTAAACGCGCTGCCTGTCGATCTCGCCAGGTCTCTGCCCGCCTGTGTCAGTTCTACTGATCGGTGGACCCGATCAAAGAGCTCCTCCCCGATCTGTCTTTCGAGCTTGCGAATACGATGGCTTACGGCTGAGGGAGAAAGATGCAAGGCTTCCGCCGCCCGCCTGAAGCTTCCCAGCCGAACCACAACTTCAAAAGCCTGAAGGGCAAGCAATTCGGACGATGAGAGCCTCGTGACAGAAGGAAGTGCTTCGGCAGGCTTGAGGCTCCGCGGAACAGATCGTGGGCTGGATTCAGACGTCATGCTCTCAGGATGCCGCAATTTCGTCCGGATTAGAACCCACGATGCAACTGTGAGCCTTCCCCTCCTCAGGGAAACAGGTAAGATCGCAGCAACAACAAATTTAGCAGGGGGAGCCTGACCCATGAACGCCGAAACACCTTTTACGACACCTGAGGATGTTGGACTTTGTTCAACAAAACTTGCCAACCTCTCAAACTATTTTGGCTCGTATGTAGACCGCGGCAAGCTTGCGGGTGTCTCCACATTGGTGGCGCGCGGCGGCAAGGTTGCGCATTTTGAGACTGTTGGTCTGCGCGATCGGGAAAATAAACTAGCGATGGAGAAGGACACGATTTTTCGTATCTACTCCATGTCAAAGCCCATCACCTCTGTTGCATTNATGATGCTTTACGAGGAGGGGCATTTTCAACTCTCTCATGAAGTCGCCCGCTACATTCCCTCATTTGCAWATCTAAAAGTATGGGATGGCGGCAGCGCAGAAGAGCATCGCACCAAACCCTGTGAGCGGGCCATGACCATTCGGGATCTGCTCACGCACACATCCGGCCTGACGTATGGCTTTATGCATGTACACCCGGTCGACGAGATGTACCGGTCAGCTGGCATTGATGGTGCCGCAACCGCCAATGACCTCACGCTGGAAAGCTTTTGCGACCAGCTCTCTGAGATCCCGCTTCTGTTCTCTCCCGGCACGCAGTGGAGCTATTCCGTTGCCACAGATGTCTGTGGACGCCTGGTGGAAATTCTTTCTGGCATGGCTCTTGATGAATTTTTTCAATCCCGCATCTTTGACCCGCTCGGCATGGTCGATACGGGGTTTGTGGTGCCCAAAGAAAAACTCTCCCGTTTTGCGGCCAACTATGAAAAACACCCGCGCACCAAGGAAGTTCGGTTGTTCGACGCCAGTGACGAGACCAGCACCTACGCCAAACCGAAGGCCTTCCTTTCTGGTGGTGGCGGTCTGACCTCTACCATGATGGACTATTGGCGTTTCTGTCAGATGTTCCTCAATGGCGGGGAGTTGGATGGCGTGCGCCTGCTGTCGCGCAAGACAGTGGAATATATGACCCTCAACCACCTGCCAGACGGCAAGACGATGCCGGAAATGGATCAGTCTGCTTTTTCAGAAACAGGCTCTGAGGGGACCGGTTTTGGGCTCGGCTTTTCAGTCATCATCGACCCTGCCGACGCACAGGCTGTCACGTCTGAGGGAAATCACTCCTGGGGGGGTGCTGCATCCACCTATTTCTGGATTGACCCGGAAGAAGACATGATCGGTATTCTCATGACCCAGCTTATGCCGTCGCGGGCCTACCCTCTGCGTCCGCAGATGCAGCAGCTGGTCTATGGCTCCATCCTTGATTGATGCCAGAAGCAAAACGCGAGATCAGCGAGGCCGCTAAGGCCGATCTTGCCAAACACAAAACGGACCGGGTTGAGCTCGTTGCGCACGATCCTGCCTGGGCAGATATGTTTGCGCAAATTGCCCACGAGGTGCGTATGGCTTGCGGCGATCTGATTGTTGATATCCATCATATTGGCAGCACAAGCGTGCCGGAGCTCTCGGCCAAACCGCTGATCGATCTTATGCCCGTACTGAATGCCTTTGCTGATGGGGCGCGATGCGCCGATATTCTGGAGCCGCTCGGCTTCTACTATCACAGGGAATACGGCATCCCGGGACGGCAATTTTTCCGGCAGCGCGGGCCCGTCAATATCAACATGCACATGTTTGAACGCGGTCACGTCGAGATAGAGCGGCATCTTGTCTTTCGGGATGCTTTGCGGTCCGACGCCGAACTGAAAGCCGCTTATGAAGACCTGAAACGCGGGCTGGCTGCAAAGTTCCCCAACGACATAGATTCCTATGCCATGGCAAAAAGCACGTTCATTGAAGGTGTCTTGCAGGCTCAAGGCGCGCCGGAGCGTCCGAGTGGTCCTGACTGCTGATGCCCTTATGGATACCGATCACCATTGCTGCAGCGTTTCTGCAGAACCTGCGATCTGCTCTGCAACGCCAGTTGGCCCGTGACCTCACCGCGACGAGCGCAACCTATGTGCGCTTTCTGTTCGGCCTGCCTATCGCGCTGCTTTATGTTGCTGTGCTCTTCGTGTCCTTCGACACAGAACTTCCCACCCCACCGACGGCTTTCTATATCTATGCAGCAGTTGGTGGCATCGCCCAGATTTTGGGAACGGTGTTGCTTGTCACGCTTTTCACCTTTCGCAACTTTGTCGTGGGCACGACCTACTCCAAAACTGAAACCGTGCTGACCGCCATTTTTGGTATTTTCATCCTTGGAGAAACAGTTGGCGTTGAAGCAGGTGTGGGCATCTTTGTCAGCCTTATGGGCGTTATGGCGATTTCCGTCGCCCGCACCGAGCTGACCCCTGGCACGTTGCTTACATCCTTCATCAGTCGAACAGCGTTGATGGGGATGGGATCAGGAGCCGCCTTCGGGATCGCTGCCGTCTGTTACCGTGCTGGCTCGCTCTCGCTGGAGATGGAGGGGGCGCTGCTCCCCGCCGCCCTGACGCTGGCCGTTGTGCTGACCATCCAAACTGTTCTTATGAGCGTGTGGCTCATCTTGCGAGACAGACCTTCACTCATCGCCGCATTGCGCAACTGGCCCGCCTCACTGGCCATCGGTGTTACCGGGGCGCTTGGGTCCATCGGGTGGTTCACCGCCATGACGCTGGAGAACGCCGCCTATGTACGCGCGCTCGGACAGATCGAGCTTGTTTTCACATTTGCTGTGTCATGGATATGGTTTCGCGAGCGGGCGAACGGTCGCGAGATCACCGGTGCTCTGCTGATCATCGCGGGTCTTGTGGTGTTGGTTCTGGGCGCTTAAGCGCTCACACCGGCACGTCGCCCGCCACGGTGGTTCTGTGCATCACACGCAGGTGCCCGTCATAGCCCCCCTCGGCGATGTGAAGACAACAGCGATTGTCCCACATAGTGAGCATGTCCTGGCGCCACTTGTGCCGATAGACATATTTCTCATCCACCATGTGCGCGAACAACTCGCCCAACAGCGCCTGCGCGTCTGCCTCGTCCATGCCCTCAATGCCGATTGTATAGGTCGGGCTTACATAGAGCGCCTTCTTGCCAGTGACCGGATGGGTACGCACCAAGGGGTGAAGCTGCGTCGTCTCCGCTTTGGTCGACGAAATGATTTTCATCGTCCGTTTTTCCGTCTCCTGTGCAAACAGTCCGTTCGACCCGTAGGGAAGAATGGCGCTGTGAATGGCCATCAATCCTTCCAGTCGCTGTTTCATCTCATCGGTGAGATCCTCATAGGCACGGGCGCCATCTGCATAAAGTGTATCGCCTCCCACCGGCGGCGTGACTTCCGAATGCAAAATGGTCGCTGAGGGAGGCGCCTCCTGAAAGCTCCAGTCGGAATGCCAACCAGCGCCAAAATTGGTGGCGGTCTCGTTCGGTTCGCGCCGTAGTTCCAGAATGTGGGGACGGTCATCCATTGGTTTGATGAAAGGGTCGTCGCCGTAGACGCCGAACTGAAGCGTGTAAGCCTCGAGCTCATCCAACGTGAGTGGTTGGTCCGGGAAATACACAACACCGTGCTCGGCCCAGGCTAGTTTCACTTCCTCAAGCGTTTTTTCTGGAAGCGCCTGCGACAAGTCCAGACCGGTAACAGCAGCCCCGAAACCCGCCTCATGCGGTGTCACCTCTATGGTTTCGTACATCCCGCTCATTGCTTCCTCCCAATATTCTGCAAAATCGACGGTGGCAAAGACCCCGAGCATTGTGCTCCCGGGGTCTCAGGTCCTCTTCAGCAATCCCTACTCTGCCGCCTGCGCGGACGCCGTCCCTGCCATGCCATTCAAGCGGCTTGCAATGATGGCCTCGGCCTCTGAGACGATCCGCGAGATCAGTTCAGCGCATGTGGGCACATCGTGGATCAGACCCTGCACCATGCCAGCTGACCAGATGCCGTGATCAGAATCGCCCTCTTCGTAGACCACGCGACCGCGTGCGCCTGCTACCAGATGGGCAATGTCTTCGATCTTGGCGTTGCCGCGTTTCTCGATCTCCACCACTTCCTGGCTCACCGCGTTCCGCGCGACCCGCGCCGTGTTTCGCAGCGTGCGGAAAATGAGATCCGTGGCACGCTCATCATTGGCGACGATCTGCTCTTTCACTTTCTGGTGGATGGGCGATTCCGCTGTGGCCATGAAGCGCGTGCCCATGTTGATGCCTTCTGCGCCCAAAGCCAGCGCCGCAATGAGCCCGCGTCCATCACCGAAACCGCCGGAGGCGATCATAGGGATAGACACTTTGTCGGCGGCTGCGGGTATCAGGATCAGACCTGGAATATCGTCTTCGCCCGGGTGCCCCGCACATTCAAAGCCATCAATGGAAATGGCGTCGGCGCCCATCTTCTCCGCCTTCAACGCATGACGGACGGCGGTGCACTTGTGGATCACTTTGATGCCGTGTTTCTTAAATTCTTTGATGTGATCTGCCGGATTGCTACCCGCTGTTTCCACAATCTTCACGCCGCTATCAATAATGGCCTGGCGGTATTCCTCATACGGAGGGGGTTTCAACGATGGCAAGATTGTGAGGTTCACACCGAAAGGTTTATCTGTGAGGTCTTTGCAGCGGGCAATTTCCTTGATGAGGTCTTCCGGCGTTGGCTGGGTCAGCGCGGTGATGAAACCAAGCGCCCCTGCATTGGCAACGCCTGCGACCAGCTCCGCGCGGCCCACCCACTGCATGCCACCTTGGGCAATGGGATGTTCCACCCCAAAAAGTTCGGTGAATCTCGTTTTGAGCATTTTTATTTCCTCCCCTCGGACTTACATCCGTTTTGGCATCATGTGTTTCTGTTGCATCAGATTTAGCAAATTGCTGCCCTCGCCGCACCCTTAGAAACAGACCGTCCAGACTAAACAACAGCCCTTCGCGGGGGTTCCCCGAACGTCACCCTTGAAATTTCTGCCCGGAGACCGCACATTACGGTTCATTATTGAACAAGATGAGATCGATTATGAACAATGGTGCCGACTGGAACCTGTTTCGTACCTTCCTCGCCGTCGCTGACGCGGGATCGCACTCCGCTGCCGGTCGCAGGCTGAAGCTGAGCCATGCGACCGTCGGGCGGCATGTCGCCGAACTCGAACGCCACCTCGGCCAGAAACTGTTCGTGCGAGACACGGATGGTTATTCGCTCACCCCTGCGGGAGACCATTTGAAGCAGGAGGCCGACCTCATGGCGTCCGCTGCCCTGCGTGCAGAGCGCATCGCCGCGGCTGAAGGTGAAAGTCCCAAGGGCATCGTGCGTGTCTCCACCGCAGCAACGCTGGCCGGGTATTGGCTGATGCCCCACATGACGGCCTTCCACGAGGCCTACCCAGATATCGAAGTCGAATTTGTCACCGATGCGTGGCCTGCCAGCGTGCGGCGGCGGGAAGCCGATATTGTGATCCGGCTGTATGGTCCTGGTCAGGAAAACCTTGTCGGCAAAAAGATCTCGCGGGTAGGCGTCGCCTTCTATGCCTCCAAAGACTATGTCGAAAAGAACGGCCTCCCCTCTTCCAGCGAAGGGTGGGCTTCTCACACGGTCATCGGATTTTCGGGCGCTGCTGCTGAAACCGAACTTAACCGCTGGTCAAACCATGTGACCCGGGCCACCCCCACCTGGCTGCGTTGTTCATCCACCGCCGACCAGTTGCGCGCCGTGCGCGGTGGTGTCGGCATCTCTGTTCTGACCTGCCTGATCGGCGACAGACATTCTGACCTTGTGCGGATTGCCCCTGAGAAGCTGTTCAGTTCGACAGATGTCTGGTTGCTGGCACACCCGGACCTTCGCCAGACCGAGCCGGTTGCCACGGTTTTTGAGTTTATCGCCAAACGTGGTCGGGAAGACCGGGATCACCTGTTGGGCCGCGTTGCCGAGCCTGCTACACCTGAAGGTGTTCAAAAATAGATACCTAACTGATCAAAAACGAACCCACACCGGTGATGTTGCCGTCCTATATTCCCGCCAACAGTTTGACCTAACAGCCGGAGACCAACATGGCGCTTCCTCCCGTCCTTCAAAATTCCCTCGAAATTCCAGTTGTGGGATCGCCTCTCTTCATCGTCTCCGGACCCGAGCTGGTTATCGCTCAGTGCAAGGCAGGCATTGTTGGTTCGTTCCCAGCGCTCAACGCACGCCCTGAACACGTGCTTGAGGAATGGCTCATCCGGATCAAAACCGAGCTTGCGGAATATCAAGCGGCCAATCCGGACAAAAAAGTTGCCCCCTTTGCGGTCAACCAGATCTGCCATGCGTCCAACGACCGGTTGATGCGCGACATGGACATGTGTGTGAAGCACGAAGTGCCGATCATCATTACCTCCCTTCGCCCACCTGCTGCGATTGTAGAGGCTGCGCATTCCTACGGCGGCGTGGTGTTCCATGACGTGATCAATGTTCGCCACGCGAAGAAAGCGGCTGAACAGGGCGTCGATGGTTTGATCCTGGTCTGTGCGGGTGCGGGTGGCCATGCAGGCACGCTCTCGCCTTTCGCTTTGGTTCGCGAAGTGAAGGAATGGTTTGACGGAACAATTTTGCTTTCCGGTTCGATATCTGACGGGTTCTCCGTCGCTTCGGCTTTGGCGCTCGGGGCGGACCTTGCCTACATCGGGTCTCGCTTTATTGCGACCGAAGAAGCCAATGCAGACGCGACCTATAAAGAAGCCCTGCAGAAATATGTCGCAGACGACATCATCTATTCCAACTTGTTCACCGGCATCCATGGCAATTACCTAGCGCCGTCAATCGCTGAGTCCGGGCTCGACCCCAAGAACCTGCCGGAGGCCGACAAGTCGAAGATGAATTTCGGTTCCGGTGGCAACATGAAACAAAAAGCCTGGAAGGACATTTGGGGCTGCGGTCAGGGTATTGGCCTGATCAGCGATTCACCGCCCGTCGCTGAACTGGTTGATCGCATGAAGGCAGAATTTGAAGAAGCCAAAGCACAGTTCAACCAGAAGGCTGGCTGAGAGATCAGCACTATGTGAATGCCGCACCGACTTGGGGCTTTATTAATAAAGTAAGACTAAACCTAGACCTATAGGTCAATACTTTATTTCCCGAGGAACAGAATGCGGATCGTTGAGCAAACTTTACGCGCACAGATGGAGCTTTCTGATCGAGAAATCGAAAAGAGGAAGGCTCTGTTTGATCTCACTGATTCTGATGCAAAAATTCTGCATTCCTGCCGCTCCATCATTATGGAGCGTCTCGATTCGACGGTGGATGAATTCTATGCCCGTCAAATCAGTGATCCTGAAACGGCCCTCCTTATCGGCGATGTAGAAACACTGACGCGCCTTAAGGGAGCGATGCGTATCTACATACTGGAACTGTTCGGCGGCGTTTATGACGAGGCCTACATTAACTCCAGATTGCGGGTGGGCATGGTCCACTGGCGTATTGGGGTTACACCGAAGTACTTTCTCTCCGCGTTGCGCAGGCTACATGTGGCGCTGTGTTCCGCCATCGAAGAAGCTCTCGACAATCCGATTGAGATTCATGCGCGAAAAGAAGCCATTCTAAAAATTCTGTTCTTTGATTTTCAACTGGTCTTTGACACCTACATCAATGCGCTGAGCGCCAAGGTCAATGTCGCAAAAGAAGAAGCAGACGACTACGCCAAGGGCCTTGAAGAGCAAGTGACACGTCGCACGAAACAGCTCAGAGAGCTCTCTCTGACGGACGAACTGACGGATGTGAACAATAAGCGTGCCTTCACAGATCACGCAAAACGGGAAATGGCGACAGCCCAGCGCACAAAAACCGAATTGGCGCTTCTCTTCATCGACATCAATGATTTCAAGTTACTCAATGACACGCTTGGTCATCAGGCGGGCGATGATTTACTTATCAATGTTGCCCAGCAGCTTCAAACAACCGCCCGGGAGACCGATGTGGTTTGCCGCATTGGGGGAGACGAGTTTTGTGTGTTGTTGCCCAACACTGGGTACGCGACCGCTCGGAAACTGGCGGAGCGTTTTGCGGATCTGATGCATGAAGAGGCTGGCGTGCCTGTTGGGGCCAGCGTCGGCATTGCAGCCACGGGCCCTACTTCTTTCTGTACTGTAGAAGAGCTGCTGAAAGCGTCTGACGAGAGCATGTACCGCGCGAAACAGCGAAACAAGAAACAGGGACAACCCGGTATGGTCTGCATTGATGAAGAACTCGAACCCATTGTCGGTTCCGATGCTCCAACGAATGACGATGCCGCTGTCACAGACGATGAACCCGTCGCCTTGTCTCAGAGCGCAGACTGATCCTTCCCCCACGAATGGAATGCCTCACGCCTGACTTCAAGAGCCAAGCGTGAGGTGAAGAGATCTAGACCGGGACCGACTGAGCTGCAATTTCAGGCGTTGTATTCCCAAGACATCCCAATCCTTCCAACGCTTCATGAAGCGCCTCATTGAGTGGCGTCTGAGGCTCGTCGCCTAGAAAAGAAACCAGCTTCGCATTGTCCAGTTCAACTGTTTCGCGCCACAGATAGCGCATTTCCAAGAGCGCTTTCAACGTGCCCGCAAAGGGCGAAGCAAGCCGGATCATGGCCCAGGGGAGGTTTTTGATTTTCATATCCTCATTCCCGGCAGCACGGGCGACGGCTTTAGCCATATCAACACCGCGCTCAAACGTATGGCCACGAAAGTGGAACATATCATGGTCTGCCAGTCGCTCCTCCTCGTCCATCAGTCTGACAAACGTTTCTGCAAGGTCGGGCAAGTAAGCCCACGCATGCCCCTTGTCGTGGGTGCCCGGATAGACGACGGACTTGATTGGCTTGCCCGGTTTTACCATCGCGTTTTGCAACCAGGAGCCCGGTGCGTGGGCTCCGAAAAAATCACCGGCGCGCACGATGAGTGATGTGATGTTCGCGTCGGCAATCATTGTCTCCATCTCCACGCGGATGGCCCCCTTTTCCGTCGGCGGGTTTTGGGGGGAAGTTTCGGACAGAAGCGGCCAGGCGTCCGGCCCAAAATTGTAGACATTCCCCGGGAACAGCAGGCGAGCGCCGGAGGTCTCGGCCGCCGCAATGGAATGGGCCAGCATGGGGATCGCCCGCTCGCGCCACTTCACGTAGCCCGGCGGATTGGCCCCGTGAAAAATCGCATCCACTCCCTTAGCGGCCTGGGCCACGTCCTTGGCTTTCAGCGCGTCGCCTTTGTGCCAATCGATGCGCCCCAAAGCGGCGTAGGATTTGGCTGCGGCTTTGGGCTTTCTCGTCAGGGCGCGGATTTGCCATCCTGCCCGGCCAAAGGCCTTTGCGACTTCGCCCCCAATGCCCCCTGTGGCACCGATCACCAAAAGGGTCTTTTGCTGCGGGTTTTTCACATTCTGGGTCATTTTCAGGCTCCTGTTCTGATCAATCGAAGAGGCCCTAGATATGATCCAAATGTTTTCGAATATAAATTGCCGTTTTTCTTCTAATATCTATACTTTTACGTATGGATAAAAGAGACCCAGACTGGACGCTCTATCGATCGTTTCTGGCTGTCGTGCGTCACGGCAGCCTGTCCGCCGCCGCAGCTGCCCTCCAACTCACGCAGCCAACCCTTGGCCGCCATGTTGATGGTCTGGAGGCGAGCCTGGGAACATCGCTCTTTACGCGCTCCCGCATGGGGTTGGCCCCAACAGACGCTGCTCTGTCGCTTGTGCCTCACGCAGAAGCTATGGAGGCCGCTGTCGCTGCTTTCACGCGGGCGGCAAGTGGCGAGGCGCAAGAAGCCCGAGGCACTGTGCGTCTGACCACAAGCCAGATCATGGGGGCGGAGGTCTTGCCTCTCCTCATCGCCGACTTTCGTCACTTGCACCCACACATCGACATTGAGCTTAATCTGGATGACCGCCAACAAGACCTGCTGCGAAGAGACGCAGACATCGCCCTTCGCATGGCCCGGCCGACCCAAACGGCCCTCATTGTCCGTAAAGTGGGAGTAGCCAAGGTGAAGCTTTATGCCCACCAGGATTATCTGCAAAATCATACGCCGCCCGAAACAGTGGAAGACCTCTTCAGGCACACGGTCATTGGGTATGATGCCAATCCCCGTATTTTTGAGCTTTTGGAGGCCGACGGTCTGAAAATCTCCCGGAAAGCCTTCTCGCTCCGCACAGATTCCGAGCTCGCACAACTGGCCTTGCTGCGCGCTGGGGCKGGTATTGGCGGGGTTCAGGTSGGCATTGCCCGGCGCTCCCCAAAACTAATCCCTGTCCTTCACGAGCAGATCGGGTTCGACATGGAAATGTGGCTGGCCTACCACGAAGACCTCAAATCCAGTCTGCGGGTCCGGCTATTGTTCGACTATCTGGCGGAAAAGCTCATCACCTATGGACGAACGAACGTGCTGTAGGGGAAATCACGCCATAGGCGGCAGCGGTTCCAGGTGCTATATCACCGCAACCAATCCTTCTTCTGGAGAGAGCCCCATGTCACAGGCTGCCCCGACTGACGCCAAACCCGTCGCCAATCCGAAAATGCCCCCGTTCAACTGGGAAGATCCGCTGGGCCTGGACGACATGCTGACGGAAGAAGAACGGCTGGTGCGCGATGCGTCACGCGCCTACGCGCAAGACCGGCTGATGCCCCGCATCATTGAGGCGAACCGCCACGAGACCTTTGATCGGACCATCATGAATGAGTTCGGCGAACAGGGCATGCTGGGCAGCACGATCCCCGAAAAATACGGCTGTGCAGGGCTCAACTATGTCAGCTACGGGTTGGTTGCCCGCGAAGTGGAACGGGTAGACAGCGGATACCGCTCGGCAATGAGCGTGCAGTCCAGCCTAGTGATGCACCCGATCTACGCCTATGGCAGCGAAGAGCAGCGGATGAAATATCTGCCGAAACTGGCGACCGGCGAATGGGTTGGGTGTTTTGGTTTGACCGAGCCGGACCACGGCTCTGACCCCGGCTCCATGATTACACGCGCCAAGACGGTTGACGGCGGTTACTCGCTTTCCGGTGCCAAGATGTGGATCACCAACGCGCCCATCGCGGACCTTGCCATTGTGTGGGCAAAGACCGACGACGATGTTATTCGCGGCTTCATCGTGGAGCGCGATTTCAAAGGATTCGAGACCCCGAAGATCGAAGGCAAGATGTCACTCCGCGCGTCGATCACCGGATCGATCTCGCTGGATGAGGTTTTTGTGCCCGAAGAAAACCTGCTGCCCAACGTGCGCGGGCTCGCCGGGCCGTTTGGCTGCCTCAACCGGGCGCGCTACGGCATTGCCTGGGGTGTCTTGGGGGCGGCTGAATTTTGCTGGCATGCAGCGCGCACTTATACGCTGGAACGCAAACAGTTTGGTCGTCCGCTCGCTGCTAACCAGTTGATTCAGAAGAAGCTCGCCGACATGCAGACCGAGATCACTCTGGGCCTGCATTCCTGCCTGCAGCTGGGCCGGTTGTTTGATGCCAATCATGCTGCCCCTGAGGCGATTTCTCTGATGAAGCGGAACAATTGCGGCAAGGCGCTCGACATTGCCCGGGTAGCCCGCGACATGCACGGCGGCAACGGTATTTCCGACGAGTATCACGTGATCCGCCACATGATGAACCTGGAGACGGTCAACACTTATGAGGGCACGCATGATGTGCATGCTCTCATTCTGGGCCGGGCGCAGACGGGCATTCAGGCGTTCTTTTAAAACCAATTGGTTTCGGCATCGGGACATTGAGAGATGGCCACTGAATGGCAGGTAGTTGCAGTACTCGCGAACCTTGCGCTTTCGAAGACTGTCGGCTGCTCAGCAATCGCTCTAGTGCCGCAGAGTGATCCTAGGGTCCAAGCAGAATGCAAACTCCATCCAAAGCTAAGCGAGTTCCTGTCTAAATTCACCGACGAGTTTGGAGAAAAAATCTCGCCACCGGTCGTTATTATCTCAGAGCAGTTACACAATGGAAAAATTAGCTCGGAGGCCATCGCTGGCTTCCGGGATGCGATCGCTCTATCAGTCATTCCACGTAGTCGATCACGTCAACTACTAGGCTCGCCGGCACTTTGTCCAAGCTATTCAGATGCTTTTGCGATCTACCCTTGGTCTCTCGATTTTGAGTTCAAGGGGTTGGTCACAAATACTCCGGCAGTTCTCAGACCACACGGTGTGGAGCCATTTCAGGGCCAAAGTGCTCCTGCATTGGGGCCCAATTCTGTAACTGACTCCAACATCGATACACCGCTCCGCGACACACTTCTTGACCGGTGGCAAACACGGTTTTTGCACAATAACCCACAGTGGGAAGACTTGGCTCTTTTCAGATCTTTGAACATGGCAAATCAAGCGTGCTTGATGCCAGCCGGACCTGAGATGACAACCTATGACGTGGGACGGTCGATTGCTCTTTGGGTCAGTGCCTTTGAGATACTTGCGCACCCAGGGGCAAACGGAAAATCAAACAAGAATGTCGTCTGCGAACTTCTGGGACGAACACCTTGGTTGACAAATTCTCGCGAGAGCAAACCCAAAACTGAGCGTGCGTGCGAAATCTATAAAAGGATAGACAATGCTCGCAATAAATTTTTGCATGGAAACGAAATCACCGACGAGACTCTCAGTTTTCGCGGCACGGACCATAACTTGTTCCGATTGGCGGCACCTCTCTATCGCATGGCATTGACCAGTTTTCTCTCACTCCAGTTTCAGGCCCCCGCCCCATCAAAAGACGATACAACGGCTCTTGGCATAGAGATGTCAGATTCAGTGGAATTTAAGAGCAATCAAAAAATCTACGAGAAGGCACTGTTCCCCGACCCGGACAACGGATCGCCTTAATGAGTAAAACAAGCAATGGCAACCAACATAAAACTCCATTGACGATCAGCCGGCACAAGGGCCACGATGCCCTTGTGGGCGCTCACGATATTGCTGTGGTGATCGACGTCATCCGTGCCTTCACCTTTGCCAAGACGGCCTTTGACAGCGGGACGGAGAAAATCCTGCTGGCAGAGACGGTCGAAGCCGCCCGCTCCCTGGCTGACGCTCACCCAAGTGCTGTTCTGGCGGGCGAGATCGACGCGCTTCCAATCCCCGGCTTTGATGTAGGCAATTCCCCCAGTCAGATCGCCGCGCGAGGACACAATAAGGGGCTGGACGGTGGCACGATTGTTCACCGGACGACCAATGGCACCCGCATGGCAATTGCAGCGCTTGCCCACTCTCCCCTTGTTTTTGTCACCGGCCTTAGCAATGTGCAGGCGACTGCTGCCCGCATTCGTGCGCTCCATGAAAACGGAGCGACCCGGCTGCTGCTGGTTGCAACCCACCCGACAGGTGATGAAGATGTTGCCTGCGGCGACCATCTGCTCCACCTGCTGGGTCTTCCCGGCGGCGTAACCGAGACCGAGGCTTTGGACCGCACCAGAAATGCCGATGCCGCGGCCAAATTTCTAGACCCGGAGCAACCCACCTTTCCGACAGACGACATGGCCCACGTGTTGCGGTTCGACCCCCCTGTTTTTGTCATGGGTGTCGAGGCCGAAAACAGCGTGCCGGTGGTGAGAAAACTATCCCTCTGACTGTTGTCTCTCCCCTCCCGGGTCTACACTTTCAAAACGACTCAGGCGCGCGCCCAAACATTGGAGAAATTCCAACCGTTTTGGGTACGCGCCATTTGCGTCTGGCCCCAGTGTCGTTTGGGGAGGAAAGCCCGGCGCACCAACCCAAAGGCTCTCGTGAATGGCGACCCGTCCTGCGCCGTCGAACCCGCTTTGGCGGCTTGTGCCCCTGATTAAGCCCCATGCGCGCAAATTCTGGGGTGGTATGGGTCTCATCATCAATGGCCGCTTTCTTGAGGCGGGCATGCCTTTGCTGCTGGGGATCGCGATTGACGGGCTCAACGCGGGGAATGCCAATTTGGGGTGGCCAGCTCTTGGTATTCTGGCCCTTATGGTCGCCCGCTACCTGTCTTTCTCGTTCGGACGTCGCTTTGTGCGCCAGGTCGGCGCAGCTGTTGCCTATGATTTGCGACAGAAACTCTACTGGCATCTGGAGCTTCAAGGGCCCCGGTTTTTTGCCAAATACTCCACGGGAGACCTGATGGCGCGGGCCATCAATGATCTGCAGCTTATCCGCATGGTGATTGGCATGGGATCACGGCTGATCCTGGTGCTTGGTGCCTCGGGCATCATTGCCTTTACCGTGATGTTGTTCCTGTCGGCGAAACTCGCCCTGATGCTGCTGCCTTTGCTGCCATTCATTGGGTTCTTCGGCTGGCTCATTGCGCGCAGAATTTTCGCCCAATCAACACTGGTTCAGGAAGGCTTCTCTGAACTCTCCGCGATGGTGCAGGAAAACCTGAACGGCATCCGCACGATCCAGACCCATTCTCAGGAGGCCCACGAGATCGGTCGGCTGGAAGAAAAAAGCAACGACTATGCGGGCAAGTTCCAGCGCTTGATGTTTTTCAATTCCGCCCTCACCTCCACCATGCTTGTGATGACCGGCGCTGCCACCCTCATCATTGTTGGGTTTGGCGGCTCCCTGGTCATGGCGGGGGAGATCACTATCGGCACTTTCACCGCCTTCATTTTCTATCTCGCCATGATGTTGTCCCCGGTGAAGGAAGCAGGCGTCATGGTGACGCTTTTCCAGAGAGCCGCATCTGCCTCCCAACGCATCTATGCGATCTTGGACCATGAGCCCGAAATCCGGGACGCAGAGGATGCAGCCCCGCTTGACGGCGTCGGCGGCACCATCACCGTCCGCAATCTGTCCTACCTCCACCCTGACCAAGTGACCGGGGCGGACGCCGATGGCAAGGCGCGTGCCCACTGGCCAGCCCTGGATGATATCTCGCTTACCATCGAGCGGGGACAGACCGTCGCCATTTTGGGCCGGGTGGGATCGGGCAAGTCCACCTTGCTGCGGCTTCTGGTCCGGCTGCTGGATCCCCCGCCCGGCACGATCTACCTCGACGGACAGGACGTTCGCATGCTGCCGCTGGCGCAAGTCCGCCAGGAAGTTGCCTTTGTGCCTCAGGACCCTTTCCTGTTTGCTGAGCAATTGGGGCAAAACATCACCTATGACAATCCTGATCGTCCGGTTGAAGATGTCTGGGATGCCGCCGAAACGGCTGACCTGGGTGAAACCATCGGTACGTTTCCCGCTCAACTTGAAACCCATGTGGGCGAACGTGGTGTGACCCTGTCGGGTGGTCAAAAACAACGCACCAGCCTTGCCCGGGGGTTGATACGCGGCTCACCGGTGCTGCTTCTTGATGACTGCTTTTCCGCCGTCGATACGGAGACTGAAGAACGTATTCTGACGCGCCTTCGCACCTTGCGGAAAGGCATGACCACCATCCTCGTGTCCCACCGCGTTTCCACGGCGCAGCATGCCGACCGAATTTTCGTTTTAGACGAAGGGCGTATTCTTGAAGAGGGAAACCACGAAACACTCATGGCCAAAGGCGGTGCCTATGCGCAGCTTGCTCGCCTACAAAGTCGCCGTGACGCGCTTCAATCCACCCTGGACCAACAGAATAGTCGTCCCGATGCTGGCGGGCCTTCAGCCCAAGAAGGAGATCGCGCATGAATACCCAATCCGGCCAAGAGCGTGACTATTCCGTCTTTGACAATGACATTGACGGCAAGCGGTTTGACCTGCAGCTCCTTCGCCGTCTTTTGAAATGGCTAGCGCCCTACCGGCGCCGCGCAACACTGGCTATTGCCTGCGTGCTTCTGGCGGCGACCGCAACGGTGCTGGCTCCCGTCATCGTCACTCGCGTGGTGATTGACGGCATGCTTCTCGCCGGTCCCGACAGTGTCGGCAGCATCAATGCCCCAGATATGGGACAGCAGGATCTGGTCACCTGGATGTCGGAAAGTACCGGCCTCAACGCCTTGGTCGCTGCCTGCGCACTGTACGCCGTTTGGGTTCTGGTGGCAGGCCTGTTCAGCCACCTCTTTCGCATTCTCTTGGCGGGCTCGGTGCTGGCGGGATTGAAAGACCTGAGGCGCGATGTCTTTGCCCACCTAGAGCGGCTTCCTGCGACATTCTACGACCGTGTGGCGGTTGGCCGGGTGATGACCCGTGTCACCAATGACATTGAAACGCTGTTCGAACTGCTTTCCGGGTTTGGCGTTCTGATGGGTGAATTTGTGCCCTTCTTTGTCGCCATGACGATCATGCTTTCGATCAACCCGGAGCTAACAGCCAAGCTGTTGCTGCTCATGCCCATTGCGGTGGTGGCGACGTACATCTTCCGCATGGCGAGCCGTAAGGTCTATCGCGACATTCGCTCCAGCCTGTCGCGCCTGAACGAGAACCTTCAGGAAAACCTTTCGGGCATGGAAGTTGTGCAGCTCTATCAGCGCGAGGAGACAAATTTCCGGCGCTATGGCCAGATCAACGGGGAGAACCTGGCTCAAGAAAACCGGGCCGTTGTCATTGAAAGCCTCTATGGCCCGGCGATGGACAGTCTGATCTTTCTCGCCATGGCGACCATCATCTGGTTTGGCGGCGCGCAGGTGGTGGGTGCCGACGTGAGCTTGGGCAGCATCATTCTGTTTGCCAGCTTTACGGAAATGCTGTTCCGGCCCATCGTTGCCATGGGCGAGCAGTGGAATGTTGTCTTCCGTGCCATGGCGTCATGTGAACGCATTTTCCAGACGCTGGACTGGCACGAAGCTTTGACGGAGCCCGTCGATCCAAAGCCGCTGCCGGACGATCTCAAAGGTGAGGTCTCATTCAATCACCTCAATTTTGAATACCGACCTGGCCACGCCATCCTAAAAGATGTGAGCTTCACCATTCGGCCTGGGGAACGCATCGCCATTGTGGGGCCGACGGGCTCCGGCAAGACAACCTTGATCCGGTTGCTCTGTCGTTTTTACGATGTGCGCCCCGGGGAGATCTCAATTGACGGCGTCGATATTATGGATGTCCGACCGTCCGATGTCCGACACAGAGTGGGCGTCGTGTTGCAGGACTTTCATATTTTCTCGGGCACGATTTACGACAATATCGCGCTGGGCGATCCTAGTGTTTCCCGGGAAGACGCCATTCGTGCAGCCAAGACGGTGAACGCAGATGCTTTCATCCAACGTCTGCCGCAAGGGTATGACACGCCGCTTGTCGAACGAGGCCGCAACCTGAGCCACGGCCAACGGCAATTGTTGGCCTTCGCGCGGGTGCTGGCGGTTGACCCCGACATTCTGATCCTGGATGAAGCAACGGCGAGCGTTGATACCGAGACGGAGCTGGTGATCCAAGATGCTCTTCGGAAACTCACGCAAGGTCGCACTTCCATCATCATCGCGCACCGTCTGCAAACCATACGGGAGGCCAACCGTATTGTGGTTTTGGCTCACGGGGAGGTACGCGAAATAGGCTCACACGAAGAACTGATAGCGCATGGTGGGCTCTACGCAACGTTGTACGAATTACAGGTTCAGGAGACCGATTGAGTTTTACTGGTCTTGCAAAATCTTTTTGTCCCCAAGTGCCCGAATGCCCGTGGCGAGAATGGTCAACACAGCAACACCGAAGAGCGAATTGATCCACCAGCTCTGCCAAAGCCCGTGTGACACGGACACAACAAACAGAAATGCAGAAAGCGCTGCAGTGACCGCTGGCCGGTTCTCGTCGCTGGCGTTTGTAACTTGTTTGGATATCCACACCCAGCCATAGGCTGCCAATAACGCACCGACTACCCCCAGCTCCAGCCAGATTTGTAGGATACCGTTGTGAGGATGAAGCATGCTTGATCCACGATAATACACAAACTCAACTGACCAATCAGTGATCGACCGCGCAGCCTCGAGCCCATGTCCATAGATCGGCGATTCAAGAATTTTGTGACTGACTGCGTACCACAGGTCTAGCCTGGCTCCGGCAGACCCGGCTGCTAAGTCAAACGTCCGGTCAGCGTCAAAATACTCCACCAACAAAATGAGCCCAGGATGCAGAAGAATAAGCAGTGCGCCCCCCCATACCAACAAYGRCCGYGCGATRGAGGGCATARAARCCATTGCCCCAAAGCTCGCGCCCCATACAAGCATSCCRAAYAGAGCAGACTGACTAGWTGAGCTGGCAAACAGGACAAGCAAAAGGAATGCTATTGGCCAAGCCGCCCATCGCCATTGTGACTTCTGGAGAGCCAGGAAAATTGATGAGAAACACAGGAGTAAAACAACACTGGGTCGATTGGCTGCATTCACCAGATCGAAGGCACTGGTGTCTGACTTTGACAGACCGTAGAGCCCAGTGCCCGTTGAAATGTGAAGGCCAAGTGCCGCGATACCAAGACCACCGCCCAAAATCAGGAAATTTTGGAGCACACTCCCTCTCTCAATCGGGAATCTGCCAGCCAGAAGCAGCAGCGCCACGCCCAGTGGAAGAAAGAGCACCAGCTTCGAGAGACGCTCCGTGGCTATTTCCCAATCCGGGGCCCATATGCAACTGACCGCTGTTAAACCCAGCGTCACACCAACAAATACCCACAAACGAGACTGAAACGGAGCGGCTGAGCGGGACTGCCACATCCAGGCACCTACTGCAAAAACAGATACGAGCGGGACAAACAGACCAGCACTACGAGGTGCCGCAAACCCTATCCAAGGGAAAAGGGAAGCACACATGCAAATCAGAAATATCCCCATTCGTCCCATCATTCGTTTTTCATCCTGGTAACTCCGTCTATCTGAAGACCTACACCTTACTGTCGTCCGCGTTAGTTGGCTCAATAACTTCACGCGACCAAGCCTGCAACAACTCTAAAGTTGATCATAGAAATCAACCAGCACCGCGGCCTCTTTCTCCCAGTTATATTTCTGCTGTATCGCGGCGCGCCCTCTTTTTCCCATCAATGTCGCTTCTTCCGGATGATCGAAAAGATACTCCTGAGCTTCCGCGAGCTCCTTCACGCTGCCCGGCTGCACCAACAAGCCACACTTGCTCTCTGACACAATCTTCTTCATCACACCAAAATTGGACGCGATAATTGGTAGTCCTGCCGCCATATACTCGAACAGCTTCAATGGCAGGGCGTCGATATATGACTGCAATGGGCTCAGTACGACGATGCCTATTTGGGCTTTGGCCAATATTTCGGGGATATTGTCCGGAGAGACTTGTCCCAGATATTCTACAAAATCATGCTCGGTCGCCGCGACCTCAAGCGACTGTGGTCTAAATTTACCTGCCAGTAAGAGGGTATATGGTCGTTTTTCCGAAATTCCTCGCGCGGCTTCGAGCATTATTTCTATGCCGCGCACTTCGCTAAGACCGCCAACATATACCGCACTCGCTGGCGCGTCTGGCACGGCCATGGTGGCGCTTCCGTAACTCTCCCAAACCGGATAATTTTTCACGCATACGGTCTTATGTTCCGGAAAGCGCGCAGCAATCGTCGGGGTTGCCGTCACAATTCCACTGAACAAGCGAGACGAAACAGCCTCTACGCAAGCGACAATAAATGCGATGAATGGCAAAAGGCGTCGAGGCAAAAAATCCTTGTTGTACACATCTTGCGGCAAGTCCTCGTGCACGTCATAGACCACGCGCTTCCCCAAAAATCGCAACAATATGGCGACACCAATAAGCTCGGGGTCGTGGAATTGATAAATATCTGCTTTTTCCCGGATCGCCATCTGTGTCATACGGTACAAACCGACGACAACCCGACGCAGCCGAGAGGAGATGCGGGGAAATGCTTCCAATCGTATGTCGTTGTACATGCTCGTTTTCAAAGCAGGCGCTATGACAACAACATTATATCCAGCCATCCGCGCCGCCTGAGCTTCGCGAACTAGAATGCGAGGATCAAGTGGTGAATGCAGTGAAGTTAAGTGAACGATCTTGCGTCCGCGCCTCGGCGTTGACGAATTGCCAATCTTCCGTTGGACCTCGGTGATTGCTAAATCGCCTCTACCAGAGTTTCAACGATGCGCGTTTGCTCTTCTTCACCCAGATACGGATGCATTGGCAGGCTTAGTACTTTGCCCGACAATGCGTCAGAGACCGGCGTTCCACCCTCGACCGCCGGGTAGTGTTTGTAACCAGTCTGTTGCGACAGTGCCATGGGATAGTAAACCATAGTCGGGACGCCGGCTGCTTTGCACTTGGTTTGCACCTCGTCCSSSTTYKCWANAATCMRWSWATNAMTKYRYSYRSWCSSRSCNYCKYGSCMKCNNTGMGATRRKGMSTTCNTGSAWCANSSWTCASGNMTYGNNASKGYAARYWKCAGCCACACGGTCGCGCGCTTCTACTTCATCAGGGAAAATTGCCAGCTTTTCTTTCAAAATTGCTGCCTGGATCGTGTCCAATCGGGAATTCATCCCGATGCGGATATTATCGTACTTTTCACTTCCCTTGCCGTGCAAGCGAATAGAATTCATCACCGTTGCCAAATCGTCGTCATTGGTAAAGATGGCTCCCCCATCGCCATAACATCCCAGCGGTTTGGCCGGAAAAAAGCTCGTTGTGGTTGCGTGTCCCCAGGTCCCCGCGCGCTTATTATGGAGCGTCGCCCCGAAACTCTGGGCTGCATCGACCAAGACCTTGATTTCGTGCGCGTCTGCGATTTTCTGGATGGCCAAAGCATCTGCGGGCTGTCCGAATAGATCAACAGGAATAACTGCAGCGGCCCTCAAGCCCATTGCTTTTGCGCCATCGATTGCTTTTTCAAAACTCGCGGCATCAATATTGAAAGTTTTCTCGTGCACGTCGACGAAAAAGGGCGTTGCCCCCAACATGCCTACAACTTCCGCACTGGCCACATAAGTGAACGAGGGAACGAAAACCGCATCACCAGGACCTATACCCCACGCCATAAGAACCACAGCAAGAGCGTCTGTTCCGTTCGCGCAACTTAGCGCGTGGGCTGCTCCCGTAAATATTTCCAGCTGTTCTTCAAACTCACGCACCTCCGGACCCATGATGTACTTTCCGTGGTCCAGTACCCGACCTATCGCGGCATCGATTTTGCCACGAATTTTTGCCTGCTGTGCGGCAAGATCGATAAATTGAATTGAAGGTGCGCTCATGCTGTCTTTTTACTCCGTAACTTCTTCAAGTCGGTCGTGCTCTGTTTCTCTGTACCGGGTGCCTTCTACTGGACAAACCAAATCTGCACCCAGGCGCCCGCCTGCTTTGCTCATCCAACCTATGCGCTTGGCCGGTACCCCGGCCATCAATGCATAAGCGGGAACGTCTTTGGTTACTGTGGCTCCGGCTCCGATGAAGCTGTATTCGCCCAGCGTATGCCCACAGACAATTGTTGCATTCGCTCCAATGCTTGCCCCTCGCTTCACCAGCGTTTTACGAAATTCATCTTTTCGTTCAATTTCCGACCGTGGGTTATTGACGTTCGTGAAAACACAAGACGGGCCACAGAAAATTCCATCTTCCAGTTCCACACCGTCATACAGGCTTACATTGTTCTGAATTTTGCAGTTATTACCCACCACCACGTTCGGACCGATGACAACATTTTGACCGATTGAGCAATCGGAACCTACCTGCACGTTACCCAGCAAATGGCTGAAATGCCATATCTTGGTTCCAGCCCCTATACTGACGGGGTCATCCACATAGGCGCTTTCATGGATTTTTACGCCAGGAAATCGCGCAGCCGTTTCGCCCGAACTCACAGCCGGATCAATCGGGTCGGCCGCCAGCAACACATCCAAAACACGCAGAGCTTCAACTCCGTCAGTCCTCGGACGTTTATTCGCCTCTACGCAGTCGATAAAATGCTGACATTCAAGTTTGAGAGGCTCAGCCTCTGGTAATGGCACAGGCTCAGCCTCGGCTGCCTTTGGCGTAGGTATTCCATTTTGCCAATCAATTTTGTGGCGATAGAGCGTCAGTTTCTGACCCCAATCAGCGCGGTCGTCGAATACGGCCATCCCTTGGTCGCCAACAACCACAAGCTTCTGCTCTTTAAATGGGTGAAGCCACGACACGTGGATATGCCCGCGCACGCCATTTGGAAACTTCAGCTGAACCTGGGCAGTGTCAGATATTTTGCCATGCAAAATCGGAGAAAGCGTACTGGTAACTTCATCGGGAGCTTCACCGACAAGAGCGAGAATCATCGAAATGTCATGAGGAGCAAAACTCCAGAGTACATTTTCTTCCCGGCGAATTTTTCCTAGGCTTAGCCGGTTTGAATACACGTATTGAAGTCGGCCGAGTTCACCATTGTGCACCATGTCCCGCAGGGCCAAAAATGCAGGATGATATTGGAGAAGATGACCAACCATCAGTTGTCGCCCTGTCTTCTCCGCAACTTCCAACAGGGCCTCGCCGTCGCCCCTTGTCAACGCCAGGGGTTTTTCCACATAAACGTGTTTTCCCGCTTCCATAGCAGCAATGCCAAGCTTTGCATGCAACTCAGCTGGCGCGGCGATCGCTACTGCAGTGATTTCCGTCGAAGAAATCACCTCATCCCAAGACAACGCTGGCACTGAAAACTGCTGAGAGAATTTCTCTGCCAAAGCCTGGTTTGGATCACTAACGCCCGCAAGCGCCCCGAGTTCAGAGAAATTTCGGACAAGGTTTTTTCCCCAATGGCCACATCCACAGACCACCACCTTCGCATCAGCTGAAGTCATTTCTTATATACTCGAATTAGGCTTTGATAATTACTGCTTTCGCATCGGCCCCACGGTAGGCCTTGTTTCTCGTGTCGATTAACAGGCGCGCATGCTGTGACACAAGCTTATAATCTACCGGCGTGTGATCTGTGACGATCATCACCGCGTCATAAGACTCGAGTGCGTCTGCGGTTAACTCCACAGATTGGCGTCCAGACAAGTTGTCATGCTCACGAGTATGAGGAACAGTTGGGATAAACGGGTCATGAAAATCAACCTTCGCCCCCGCTGTTTCCAATCGCTCAATCAATACCAGCGATGGACTTTCGCGCATGTCATCGACGTCTCTCTTGTAAGCGATGCCGAGAATGAGCACGCGGGACCCCTTGATGGAGCGTTCGAAATTGTCGTTGAGCGCATCGGTCAACTTTGTCATTACGAAAGAGGGCATGTTCGTGTTTATTTCACCGGCCAGCTCAATAAAGCGGGTTGGGACACCGAACTCACGGGCTTTCCAGGTCAGATAAAACGGATCAATGGGTATGCAATGTCCGCCAAGACCGGGGCCTGGATAAAAGGGCATAAATCCGAATGGCTTGCTGGCGGCGGCGTCGATCACCTCCCACACATCAATGTCCATTTTATCGAAAATAATCTTCAGTTCGTTGACGAGYGCTATGTTCACTGATCGAAAAATATTTTCTGTCAGCTTCACCGCTTCCGCTGTTCGGCTGTTCGAAACCACAACAGTTGCATCGATAATCTTGCTGTAGAGTGCATCAGCAACTCCGAGAGCGTCGGCTCCATCGGCCCCAACTACTTTSGGCGTCGTTTGAGCGGTGTGGGTCTTATTGCCRGGATCTTCTCGYTCGGGCGAATAGGCGAGGAAAAAATCGACACCAGCGATCAAACCACTTTTTTCCAAAATCGGCTTCATCACTTCATCGGTTGTTCCAGGAAAAGTRCTGGATTCCARYACTACCARCTGYCCCGGTCKCAARCGCGTCGCGATRGCYTCTGCYGTTGCAACAATGGCGCTCAAGTCTGGCTCACGATGGCGGGTTARCGGCGTTGGTACACACACAATAATAACATCGACATCGGAAATTCGATCGAAATCTGTTGTTGCAGCGAATTGATGATCTTTCAAAAGCCCAACAATTGTCTCAGACGCAATATGGCCGATGTAGCTGGTACCTGAGTTCAGGAGGTCTACCTTCGTCTCATCAATATCAAAGCCAATGACGCCAAAATTCTGACGACAGCAGAGTTGAACCAACGGCAGCCCAACATACCCAAGACCAACAACACCCACCTGTACGTCACTCGAGGCTATACGCGCAATCAATGCCCCCGCAAGACCCTCCGCCTCATCAGCAGATGCATATTGCTCATCTACACTCATAGCTTTCTAATCCCCAACTCGCTTACGTCTTGAGCCACTCCAGCACCAGCCAGACAGGCGCANNC
>NVWR01000004.1:196003-399980 GCA_002746275.1 Rhodobiaceae bacterium
TTATAGCGGCATAGTGGCCAGTTATAGCGGCATAGTGGCCAGTTATAGCGGCATAGTGGCCGGTTACGACAATATTCAATGCACTATTTGCGGGCCAGAATACACTAAACATCCATAGGATGAAGTATTTCATCTATCATGTGAGAGCCGCTAGCAAGGACATTAAGAATATCCTGTGTAAAATCACAGTATCTGCTTCATCCGGATATTCATTTACCATACGTTTCGGCGAAATTGTCCCGTTGACTGAGGTCTCGTCTACAATCAGCCCCTGGCAACGAACAGGTACTTCCCGCTCATTCTATTCTTTTTTTCTGGCCTTTTTCTGCGACCTTGAATAACACCTCTGCAAGCCGACTCCCTAGTTGGGCCATGCTGTGGTTGTCCCGTGCATATGCTTGCGCATTCAGACCCATCCGAAGGCGTTCTTCTGCTGTTTTTTGCATCATGTCATAGATCGCGTCCGCAAGAGCCTCGGCATTTTCCGACGGAACGCCTATTCCAGCCTCTGCTGCTGTCACGGGATTATATCCCGCGTCAAAAGCTATGATGATTGGGCGACCGACCGCCATGTAGTCGAACAGTTTGTTCGCACTCATGCCATAGCCGTAGATCGGCCTTGCGTGAAAAACGAGGCAAAAGGCATCTGCCTCGCGCAAGAAACCTCCAATTTGGCTCTTTGGCACAGCAGGCTCAAAACTTACGAAATCCAAGCCCCGTTTTTTCGCATCCCTTATCAGGGCGGTCTTATTCGGGCCCTCTCCTATCATGCGAAGTTTTAGTGAGTGATGCTGACCACGTTTTTTCAAAAGAGCCGCTGCATCCAAAAGACAGCTCAAATTATTGGCGGCACCATGCGATCCTGCGTACATCAACGTGAAATCACCACTGACATCTGGAACATACTGATCGGCTGGTGCCTGGTCGCCTATCGTTACGCCATTCGGAACCCATGTAATGCGCTCGGGCGCTCCGCCAAAAGGAACAATATGCCGGGCGGCATCAGGTAGCAGCGTTACAATCCAATCTGCGCGCGCGTAGAGGAAACGCTCAATCAACCCGAGAACAACAATAAAGGGGTGTTTTTGAGAAAAAAGCCCGATCTGGATGATCGAGAGTGGCCAGATATCACGTATCTCCAAGACAAATGGCACTTTGAAAAACCTGGAAGCCAGGTAGGCTGATAGTGCTGAAATCAAATCCGGTGACGTCCCGACTATTATCTCTGGCCGAGGCAGATCTTTCAGACCTCTCCGACCGATGACAGACGCGGAGAAAAAAATATTGTTCCATATCCGCCTTAGATAATTCGAACTGGATGAGGGTGTCTTAATCCAGTGAAACCGCACCCCCTGCACGTCATCGCGATACCACGGCTCGCCACGCGGAACATGGTTACGGTCAGAGATGTGATGTCTACCCGCACCAACGATTGTTACTTCAATATTGTGCTTTTGGAGTTCCTTAGAGAGTTCAATATGCCGCGTCCCTCCGGGTTGATCCGGTGTTAGCGCGAAATGATTGACAATCCAAACGTGCATCTAAAACTCGTCTCCCTGCCCCAAAAAGTGGCAGCCCAAAAGCGCAAATACACATGAGGTTTCGCAGGTTGTGTCAAACTTAGGAAACACAGGGCGCTCCGCGTCAAAACTTGTCGTGAAAGCACACAACCGCACCCAACCCTTATAGACAACCAGCAATATTCAGTGGACAAGACTTCGTTTTACATATCCGTCCGTCATCTGCAAGCTTTCTTCTACAGTCAAATAAACTCACGAARCCTGTACTATAGCCAACCTCGCCTGATGAGAGGCAAAATCAGTTTCAAAATCACGCTGACAGTCAATCTCACCAAGCCCAGCGAGGCCGGGGTATGCCATTACTGATTACTGTACGCCATCTTTTCCGCCATTTTYGTCCCACCAACCAGCGYTCATTCTAGTCGCAATAGCTAGCCTACGCGTTATGTTACCCCCCTCAAGGGAATCGCTGGCGCCCATTTTCTGCGGATGCGGCCAATTAAGCTGAGAGATTGTTATGTGTGGTATTGCCGGAATTCTTAGTCCTATCAGCGCCACGCTTAGCGAGATCGCACAGATGACCATTGTGCAGTCGCATCGCGGTCCAGACGGCGAGGGATACGCCTTCGTCGATGCTCATGGTGCCTGCCAACTCCTGCCCACCCTGAGATCAGYCCCACTCCCYCCRGCKCATATWGCCTTGGGCCATCGACGGCTTGCGATCCTAGACACSAGTAAGGCTGGTCTCCAGCCTATGTCCACATCAGATGGYGCTTACACCATTTGCTACAAYGGYGAAGTCTAYAACTACCTWGAGCTMAAGACGGAATTGGAGGCGACGGGAAGTCATTTCTCAACCGGGACAGATACAGAAGTTGTWCTCGAAGCCTTTCGACGATGGGGCACCRGYTGYTTTTCGCGRTTTAACGGCATGTGGGCCCTGGCKATATGGGATAGACAAMGTCGCCAATTGGTTCTTTCTCGCGACAGGTTCGGCATCAAACCGCTCTACCTAACCCAGCACTCCGACAGACTATATTTTGCCTCAGAGATAAAATCTCTCCTGACCATTAAAAGCCTTCCAAGAAAACTTAATCGTCAGCGGGCTGCCGACTTTCTTCGGTGGGGCGTGGTTGATCACACAAACGAGACCTTTTTTGACGGGATCACATCCTTCCCGCCCGGCCACTACTGCACCATCCACATGGATACCCCTCAGAGGGTAAATCCAGAACCGTTTTGGCGTCCACCGGCCGCACACAAGCTTGGTTCCGCGCACATCTCCAAAGCTGATGCAGAATCTCATTTTCGAACGCTCTTCGACTCTGCTGTCGCATTGCGACAGCGATCCCATGTTCCCGTTGGGGCATGTCTTTCTGGCGGTCTCGATAGCTCCGCTATTGTATGCGCAGCCACACAACAACTGCCCAACGGCCATCAACTCGCAACGTTTACGTCTGCCTCTACCAATCCGACCTTCGACGAACGCGACTGGTCAAATCTGATTGTCGAGAAATGCAACACCAAAGCTCATACTATCTTCCCTGAATCTGACGCGTTCATGAATGATCTGGAGCAACTTSTTAAAACCCAAGAGCAGCCTTTTCCTTCCGCAAGTATATACGCACAATATTTACTCATGCGCGCCGCACGRACGGCTCARATCCCTGTYCTTCTTGATGGTCAAGGGGCTGATGAAGTGTTGTGCGGCTACCGTAAGTACACCGCTTACGCACTCCTCGAGGCCGCACAGAACAATCGTTGGATGGATTTACTAGCGGGCCTCGCTTGGTGGACTGTCCAAGGTGACAGGGGGCTCGTCCGACTATCAGAAGGGGTCCGCTACCTACCCCGCTTCCTTCAGAAAGGTGATGCTGATCCATTGACTAACCTTGTGACCAGCGAGTTCCAGAACGACTGGCTGGAAAGTCATCCCACAGGTGAGGCGTCAACATACCGCTCAAGCGAACGACAGATTGACGATCTGCTAAAGTTCAGCGTTCCGCCACTTTTGCGTTATGAGGATCGCAATTCTATGGCGTGGAGCATCGAAAGCCGGGTTCCATTTCTTGACTATCGCCTTGTCGAATTCATGCTGGAACTACCAACTGAGCTGAAAGTGGAACGGTCCCGCACAAAATCGCTCATGCGAAGTGCCCTGCGCGGTCGTGTGCCGGATCCAATCTTGGATCGCCGAGACAAAATGGGATTCGTCACCCCACAACATGACTGGATGACAGGGCCCCTTAAACAACACTTCACTCATCAGCTAGAGGCACCCGATTTCTCGATCAGCTCGCTTATCGATGGAAAGAGAWCGGCCAAGCTACTAGATGCCAAAGGCTACTGGGCAGGAGCAGCGCTAAATGCAGTGTTCCGAGTTTTCATCCTTGATAAGTGGGCCAAGCTTCACAACGTGGTTGTTTAATTTCTGCTGACCATGCGCCAGCGCCTGTTTGCAAAAACCAGTGACGCGATTGGGCTTGATACCCAAGTTCATAGATGTGGCTGACCAAACGACGCTCCATGAGCACGGGATCATGTACTTCAGTGTGCCAACACACTCTTAGAAATGAGTGAGATCACTCGTTGTATTTCCGCATCCGACATTGCCGACCCCGAAGGCAGACAGATACCTGTGGCGAATAGATCGTCGGCTGTGCCGGAGCGTATAACACGCGCATCGAGAAACACTGGCTGGCGGCTCATGGGTTTCCAGACAGCGCGACATTCGATGTTTTCCCGCTCGGCGGCCTTGCAAATTTCAGTCGATTTTATCGATACGTTTGTCGGGTCCAAGGTCAATACCGTCAGCCAGCGGTTGGATATCCCATAGTCTGCCTCCGGCATCATTGCCACACCGACCAGGGATTTAAACGCATCTGCGTAGATGTTGAAAATTTCACGCCGGCGCTCAACGCGACGAGAAAGCACCTCCAGCTGCCCCACCCCCACTGCAGCGCACAGGCTGGGCATGCGGTAATTATATCCGGTCTCCGTGTGCTCATAGTGAGCGACCGGACGACGGGCTTGCTGGGAAAGATAGCGGGCGCGAACGATCAGTTCTTCGTCGTCACTCGCCAGTATTCCTCCTCCTGAGGTCGTGATGATCTTGTTCCCATTGAAAGAATAGATCGCCATCTTGGCGCCCTTGCCAGCATGACGATCTTTGTACCGGGTCCCGACGGACTCGGCCGCATCGACCACCACAGGGATGTCGTAGCGGTCACAAACCCGAACGATCTCGTCGAGATCACACGACTGCCCGTATAGGTCGACCGGAATAACCACTTTGGGCAGACGCCCCTTTTTGTCCGCCTCTTCAAGTGCGTCCGTCAACAACGCGACATCTAACGTCCAGGTATCGGGCGATACATCCAGAAAAACAGGCGTCGCCCCTCGGTAGATGATCGGCGATGCTCCCCCGATAAAGGTGAGGTCAGCCACCCATACCTCATCCCCTGGCCCAACATCCAACAGGCGCAGGGCAATATCCATCGCGCCGGTACCGCTCGACAGCGCCGCTGCAGCCCGGTGTCCCGTCAGCTCGCAAAATTCTTTTTCGAACCGATCAATCATCGGGCCCGCGGGCGCGATGAAGTTACTATCAAAAACTTCCCCCACCAGCTCTCGTTCGCGACCGGACATATGAGGCGGCGACAAAAAAATTCGTTCTTGCTTACTCATGACCCATTTCACCCGCTGGAACCCCGGCGACGGTTTGCCCCGCCGCAACATCACGCAAAACAACGGAGCCCGCCCCAACGACCACGTCCGCCCCCAGAGTGACGCCTGGAATAATGCTTGCGCCTGCGCCAATAAAACTTCGCCTGCCGACTGTAACGCCCCCTGCCAGGGACGCGCCTGGGCCGWTATGGGCGAAGTCATCAACCACACAATCATGGTCGATGGAGCARGACGTATTGGCRATCACRTGCCGTCCAATRGATRCRTCKGGTTGAATAACCACTCCAGCGCAAAKGAGGCTGCCCTCGCCCACYGATACGCTCGYATGCACASTGGMGTTGGCGTGCTGCGCGACAACCCATTCGGCGGCARTCGCMGARAYTTTTTCCCGRAYTGTGTTGTTGCCGAYGGCAATAAASGCKCGCCGCTTCCCTTCTGCCCACCAAYTCWYCCCYGGGGTTGGCGWGACAATGCTGKAMCCAAGYAGAGATGYYCCCTCCTTNGCYCCNGTCRTCGTCAYAMACACCGGCWATYRTTTCCCCAATGGMTTCCAGTGTCGCGATCACRACTTTGGCGTGRCCTCCGCCGCCCAGAAYCCAAACACCYCTGCTCATGTMTCTTCCTCTCCCGGACCGCGCGTCGACACACGACCTCTCGATAGCCCCGCCCGGACATGGTCGTCGAACCGGGGCATCGTCTCATGACCCTCGGCGCTGATGCCATCACGTGCAAGCACGCGCCAGACCGTCAAAAACAAAATCCGAATATCTTCCCACAAGGTTAGAGTATCGACATATTTTACATCGAGTACAAATCTCTCGTCCCAACTTTGTGCGTTGCGCCCATTGATCTGAGCCAAGCCTGTCAGTCCTGGACGAACCTCATGTCGACGCGCTTGCTCATCTAGGTAGAAGGGTAGATATTCCGGCAATAATGGACGAGGGCCCACCAGGCTCATATCTCCCCGCACGATGTTCCAAAGTTCTGGCAGTTCATCGAGGCTCGAAGCTCTCAAAAATCGTCCTACCGCAGTCAACCGGTCCGCATCCGACAATAATTGACCGGTCTGATCTTTGGCGTCCCGCATAGTCCGAAACTTGATCAATTCAAATGGTTTTGCATCAAGCCCCACGCGCATCTGCCGAAAGAGTACCGGCGTCCCCATGGAATATCTAACCACGCAGGCAATCAACACCATTGGAAGGACTAGAAGAAGTAACAACCCACTCGCTGCCACAACGTCCAATATGCGTTTCCAGATTGAGATGCTCGGCCTCCAACGCTTTCTGCTTCTAAAAATTCACAGTACCTGATTTGACCCGGTCATAGTCGGCTTGCACCATCATCGACGTCAGTTCTTCCAAGCCAACAGACGGTGTCCACCCAAGTTTGGCTTTCGCCTTTGAGGCATCCCCCAAGATGGTATTGACTTCTGTTGGTCGGAAAAATTTTGGATCAACATCGACAATCGTTTTGCCTGACTTAAGGTCTATAGCTGTCGTTTGTACACCTTCTCCCTGCCATTCCAGTKGRRKAKCMRGAGCGGNSKSMGYGKCSGKAATGWWMWSKYRRAMCKYGRYYGKRSGWYCGSYSGCSAWYAYRWMRWYRKSMKSYKKYGSWTGYTGCARCATRCGCCACATCCCATCGACATAATCGCCGGCGAACCCCCAGTCGCGTTCTGCCTGAACATTCCCGACACTCAGCCGCTCCTGCTCCCCCAAAACGATACGCGCAAGCGCCAATGTTGCCTTCCGAGTCACGAACTCGCCCCCTCTCAAAGGCGACTCGTGATTGAAAAGTATACCTGAGACCGTAAATTGCCCGTAGCTCTCGCGGTAATTTACAACCAACCAGTGAGCGTACAATTTTGCGGCCGCATAAGGACTGCGGGGATGGAAGGGTGTGGTTTCGCTCTGTGGTGTCCCTTGAGCCTCGCCAAACATCTCCGACGACGATGCTTGAAAGAATTTCGCGGTGCCGCCCAATACTCTCAGCGCTTCAAGAATGCGCGCGACGCCCATACCGTCGACCTCGCCGGTATGCAGTGGCTGTTCAAATGAAGTCCCCACGAAGCTCTGAGCAGCCAAATTGTATATTTCGTCGGGTGCGACCTGATCAACGACTCGCTTGATGTCGGAATATTCAAGCAAATCCATCGGAATGGTCTCGACTCTCTCGTGGATGCCAAGTGCCTCCAGACGAGCGTTATTGAAGGTGGTACCGGCCCGTCGTGTGCCGACGACCTCGTATCCTTTTTCAAGAAGCAGTTTGGCGAGGTAGGCTCCGTCTTGCCCTGAAACCCCGGTAATCAGCGCTGACTTACCCATGCTGTCCTGACCCCCACACAGTCACTGCTGCCATCTCTACCAACGCCGAAAGTTTGGGGTCCACTCATAAAAATGGCTGGGGCGGCAGGATTCGAACCTGCGCATGCCGATACCAAAAACCGGTGCCTTACCACTTGGCCACGCCCCAGCAGAAGCGGTTTTACGCTTTGCCGATATGCACATAACTCGAAGTGCCGCGCGGCGCAAGTTTATAGCTCAAATCAGCCAATTTTTGTGTTCAGCTGTGATTTCTCTGTCTGATATCGATAAAAAAGTGCATTCCCCCGCGATCCTTCTTCCCAATACGCCCAACCCGCACAGAATGACTGGATTTATCCAACAAATCCGGCCGGTTTTAGTCTGACGTTAAGACCCCTGTTGCCATCATGGTTTTTCAAAAGCTGGGTGATCGCGACGGGGGTTTCGCCGCGATGCTTGGCTATTCCAGTGATACTTATTGAGGATACGTATGACGGCGTTTTTGCTAGTCCATGGTGCGTGGCATGATGAACGGTGCTGGGATTCTCTCGTTCCAGAACTAAGCGCCCACGGTCATGCTGTTCACACGTTGACCCTTCCTGGACACTGGGACAGACGCCTCTCTCCCTTTAGGGTTTCTCTCAAACGCTACGCCAAAGCAGTGTGCGAAGCCGCAGACCAGATCAACGAGCCTCTGACGTTAGTGGGACATTCCATGGGCGGAATGGTGATTTCCAAGGCGGCTGAAATGCAGCCTGATCTCTTCAATCATATGATCTATCTGGCCGCCTACGTTCCTCCGCTTAATAGATGGACCCAGGTGTGTCGTCTCACATTCGGCGACAGGGAAACGCAGCTGTGGGGCGCGCTGCAGGTCAATTGGCTGAAGTTTAGCTCGACTATCGATCCAGACTGGGCAACTAACATTTTTTACCACGACTGTGCACCTGACCTAGCGGACGAGGCGACACGCCGCCTCTGCCGTCAACCGGGCAGGCCCATGGTTGAACTAATGAAGGTCACTCAGGAGCGGATTGGATCCATCCCGAAGACCTACATCGAATGTCGACAAGACAAGGTCATCTCTCCTGATCTCCAGCGCCAAATGCAGACCAATATGCCGTTTGAACGTGTGCTGAGCATGGATACCTCTCACTCTCCCTTCCTTTCACAACCAGCGCACCTGGCAGACGCTATGCATCGCGCTGTTGCACATCCGAAAGTCACGATAGAAGCGATACGCCCCACATTTTCTACATCTCCCGCAGATGAAGAAAATGCTTCGGAGACGTTTGCTGGAGCTTTGTGAGCAGCGTCCAAATTTTTGTGTGTAGCAATCGGCGTGTGGTGCAGCCTGGTGGTGCACCTCGTTCGGGACAAGGGGGTCGCTAGTTCGAATTTTGCCACTCCGACCACGTTTCAAGCTCCAGAAAATATCCAGAATAAGCGAGAAACGCCGCCCTCAGCGGCTAGCGCTGCTTTCCTGTGCTCCTAAGGCCTCAGTTCCCTACCTTCAATGATTTCTGAATAGAGCCTCATGAAGGCAGTGAAAAGTCTTGTTCGGTAACGCTACATAATTCTGAGTGATGCTTGGCTCAAGAAACGTGAGTCAAATATCAATATCCGAGCCCACTTCAATTGGTTCGCGAAAGGAAGTGAGCTTAGAACTTCAACTCCATTTTCCAGTTTCGTATTCCTGGATGAGATTGAGGACTTTCCGCCTGGTAATCGATTGGCTTCGAGAACCGAATAACTGCCGCAAGAAGTGGTCTGGCAACATTTTTTTGAATATCCAAATGAGGAATAAAAAAAATGTCTGTGCATACGCCAAAAGCATACCTCCATCCTGAAGTCACTACACACCCTGTGACTATATTGTCAGCCAGCTGATCCTGCCCGCTTGAAGGAATGCTCTTGCCGCGGTGCTCATAGCATTCAGCTCCGCGACTATCATCGCATTCACGGAGCGGTGTGTCTTGACGAACACCTCTACACAAGGAAGAACCTACTAGGAAAGACAATGGGTTCGTTGCTGCAGAAAAGCAAAGTGCCGCGATTGCCAAAGAGACAGCCCCAACAATACGGAGTACAGTTAAAAGAAGCGATGACTACGTAGTTATCACAACTTGGAAGAACGCTTGCATTGTCTCAAAAAACCTATCCCAATCTAGAAAATTTCACGCGTCGTTCAGGTTGGGCTGACGCAGAACGCTGGTCTGAAGTACAAGATGCATGTTGGCGGGTGGAAGGGCAGGAAGGGATGCTGCTTCGCCAAAAATCATATAGTCCGTTCTTCCAGAGATTTGGTCGCGACGTGTATATTGACGCGGGATGCAGGTTTTCGCACCCGCATCGGATCGTCTTAGATGACGGCGTGCGCATCAATCGCGATGCGATAATGGAGGGCTCGTCCGCCATTTACGTCGGTCGTAACGCACGTATAGGCCACCGGTTTTTCCTACATAGCGCAAACCACGACCTAGCAACGAACCTGCAACTTGCATATTTTGAGCGTAGTTATATCTACAAACCGATTTGGATCGGCGACAACGTTCTCATTTCAGCCAACGTGGCTCTATTGGCAGGTGCACACCTTGGGCAGGGCAGTTTCGTTGCGGCAGGAGCAGTCGTGCCGGGCAAAAAATTTCCGGATAACAGCTTTTTGGCAGGCCTACCTGCTAAACCCATAAAAATGAATGGAGAAAGACCATCTCGAGAGTTACTCCCGGCCCCGGCAATCGCATTTCTTGTGAGTCAGAATTCAAAGGGAAAAGCTGCCGCTGATTTACTGGCGAGCACACTTGGACTACCGCAGATTGCAGTCTTTACGGACAACATGCCGCTTCCCGGCTCAGTTAAAGTCGTTATCTGTTTAGATGAAGGCGTTTCACCGCCTGAGAATATTGATGAGGTCTGGGAAATCTCACCCGCCGAACGCGACCTGCAAAGAAACGAGAACTTCAAGATTAATCTTTCCGAGCATGTCGATACCCCGCTTCCGAACTATATTTCCTACGACATCAGAATAAATGGTTTCGGTGCGGAACCGACACTGCACAATATTGCTTTGGGACATCTGTTTCGCACCTCTAATGCCTACCTCAAAGGCACGGTTGAAATGCGAGGTGATGCACGCGCGGCATGGGCGCTGTGTCTTCTTGCCGGACTGACTTCGACTAACAAAGAAGACCCGAGTTGGGATCACCTGTTTAAGAAAATCGGGTCCGAATTGATAGACCCCGGCCTGACGATAGAGAACTGGCGACATCGTGAGCAGCAGTTAAAGGTCATCTTTGAGACCGAAATTGAAAAATTTGATAAAGGCAAACAAAAGACCGCCTTCTTTTTTGGAAAACCCGCCGAAAATAAAATCACGGCTATCCGCCGACATTTTGTCGGCCACCCTTGGTTGTTACCGGCATTCATCTGGCTCAACCGAACCGCACACAGAGAATTGTGCGAAGAGATTTTGGATGAAATCGCTCCCCTGATGCAGACGGCGGAGCGACTTTCCTGTCTCGGTCTAAGTCATCGTTTGCTTGAAAATGACGAAGAAGTCGCCAATATTTTGGCAACCTTAATGTCGTCCGAATGGCTTTCAGAAAATGCTGCGTTACTACGCGTTCGACCGGATTCTCAAACAATTGATCGCTCTCCTCCACTTGTCGCTTTTCTTGCAGATCAACTAATTTCCCAGGAAAAACTTGGCTCCTTTTTCCAAATGCAAACTAAACCTGTTCATCTAAATTGGAGCAGCTTTGCAAACAAGAAAACATCTGAACCCTCGCAGCGTACGTTGAGCCCACTCTTTGATACCGGGACACGCCGGTTCTCGAAATCTCTGCTCGACAACTGGTTGGCGTTCCAAGAAATCCCAAAAATTGAATCTGGCCATTTCTACATTAGCGACCGAAATTATCGCCGCCCCTGTCAGGCTCTTGAAACCGTTTGGCGCGATCTAATTTCGCATGCACTGGATCGAGTTGGACTGCCGACAATTCGCATAAAACCGTGGCCATCCGGCTATGACTGGGCTCTGTCCATTCGCTATGATGTTGATCGCGTGGTTGTCGCTCAAGCGACCAAAAATATTTTGAGAATTCAGAAAGAATGGCTCAACAGCAGTTGTGGCTCTTGGTATTTTCTCGATGGTGCCGCGCATAATGGTCGCACTCAAAACGTACTGAAAGGCTGGAACCAAGAATCAGCACACCATGCACGTTTGCGGAGTGAACCTAATCTGCGGGGCAAGGGCGTTACCGCACACTCTGCCGCCGATTCTGAGTATTGGCGTGGACGGGACACAACCGAGCAATGGGAAGCCGACGGAGCGCTCTACGGAGAAGCGATGTTGTCTTCGTTTCCATTGCCACGGCCCGGTTGGTTGGGTGAAAAATCAACGAAAATGTGGCTAACGCCTTTGCATTACCCTCTCGAAGGGTCGACTAAAGAGCTGTCATCCCAATATTTTGACCAAAACCTAGATAATTTCAGAGAGCAAATTGCTAGTGGTGGCTTGGTAATCATCGGATCACACCCCGACTGTAACCAGGACATTCTTGATGAGATCTTAGCAAGAGAAAACCTTGAGAAAGTTTGGGCAGTTCCAGTGAATAAGGCTGTCCAGCGGGTCAAGGCTCTATATGCTATCGGGAACGTCTCTGTACACGCACCCTCAGATGATCCCAGTGATCTTCATATTGTTAGCCATCAAACCCTAGCGGATGTTGTAATTGAAATTTGCCCACCCGGCAGAAACGGCGAATGGGCAGAACACACACTTCAGTTTCAGGCGGGTGTCGGACGACGGTTAAAGGGAATTTCCCCAACTAATCTTGATCATAACTCATAACCATGCGCCACCATGACGTCTCCTGCGATGTCACGAAATACAGCGACCTCATCCAGAGACATCTTCTTTTTCCACTTGTCGACAGAATCTGAATTTACAGGGTTTTTCAGATTGTTGTGATGCTTGAAGCGTTGCGTGTGGCTATCCACAAAGTCTGCCTTATAGAATTCCTCAGCTTCAGTCAGATCAATATCAAGAGCCCTGCCTAAACGCTTCAACGTGGCTTTGGTGTTCAGAACGAGATCCTCATAGCGAACCACCACATGGTCCAGCTTATTGTCTTCCAGCACGCGGGTACCTTTCTCAATGGTTTCGCGCCAACCACGCGCGACGGCGGCGTAATCTGGGTAAAAAAGCTGCTGCCCTCGGGCAAGGCGCTGTTCATTGAGCTTCATCACCGAAAGGGCGTGATCTCGCGGATCCCTCACCATCAAGATAAAAGTCGCGTTTGGCCAGACAGCAGCATATTGGTCGGCATAAWYRWTAYYKSCWRGMRYTTKMMATYCCCAACGGGGCTTGCCTGCGATTTCTGCCGTGTGGTGCATTAAGGCGCTCGTCAACACACCACGCGCGGCCAACTCCTCCTGAAAACAATCAGTCTCCGCACCACTTAACAGCTCCGCCGACACCTCTTCCTTCGGACCGGCCCATGCACCCAAGTTCATCTTGGACTCTAAGGCCTCAACGGAGTGAACCAGCTTGTGATAATCAGCATTGGGTAAGCCCATCTGCTTGAAGATGTTCATAGTGTATCGGCGGTCATTCCCGAGTACGAAGCTGGGCTTACGTATGTGCAACTCAAATGCTTGAAACAGATCATTTGAGGTCCTCAACATTCCGGTCAGCAGCGATGTGCCAGACCGCGGCTGACCGCCTAGGATGATGCAGCGATCAGGTATGCTGGACGAAATCCGACTCGCCTCTTCCAGAAATTCAAACCGCCTGTTGGCGAAAATGGATTTTCCCCGCTGTACCAAGGACCGTAGTTTAGACATTGCGGGACAACCTCCTGCTCAAGACACTGACGAAGAAATTGAATGTGAAGGAAGTACATGACATCAAATCGGAAATGATCATGGTGTCCCATAATCTCATCATATTGCACATGATTTCCAACGCGCGAACCAAGCAAGTAGGCTACCAATTCTCCACTTTTGGAGAAGACACCGGAGCAAACGCTGTTGTAATTTGGGTCTTCACAAAATGTATGGTTTGGAAAGCCATAGTTCTTCGGGCGTTCATCGTACATCGAAGCTATTTTCCGGCCCTGACGGGACTCGCTGGAGTGGATGATTTCCCAGATTCCACCGGCCTCGATGATCGGATCAATTGGCCGAGAAATATAGCCRTTATTGTGTGCTCGGCGACCAGAGACCACAATCCGACGTTTCTTTGAATACCCTGCCAGATATTCTTCAATCGATTTTGGTGGATTCATCACAGCCGAGAGAAGGATACGGGGGCCGGTGACTTGATCCAAATCCGAACGAAACAGGTACTCCGAATGACGGTCAGCTGGGTATGGAGCAGCCCGCCATTCTAACCAATTCTTACAGCGTTCTTCGCCCACGGCGCATATTGTTGCGGGTGGATCGAGGCTAATTTGATCCGCAGCTCCGTWGGTTTCAAGATCATGCTCAGTCAGCTGCTGAAATCTCGCAGCATCCGTTAGGGCTTTAGCATCAATGCAGTCGCTTTTGTTTACTTGAACCATAGCTAGACGTAGTTCTCTGGATGAATAAGAAACAGCATCGGCGTTCCATTTTTAAGAAAATCCGCAATCATTCTTGGCGCGCCAGAATCAAAGGAGACGTGTTCGTGAAAAAATTGAGTACTTTCATCCTGTTCGCAAGTTTCAACCCGCGAAATAATTGGACCGATGTTACGTGAGCCCGGCGGTTGAGTGGCTGCGAGACAATAGGCTCCCGACGTCTCTCTGCGTATCATCAATTCTATCGTCCCCTTTTTCCCAAGTTGATTATCGGTCATGAAGTTGGTTAGCACAAAACCATTCTTGGCCGACCAGATCGGCATATCGCCCCAGTGCGTGATCCCGAAATCCTTGAGTTGTACCCGGTTAGCGCGGATCAGCACGGCGCTTTCCTCCGGAACATCTTTCAGCGCAGGATAGTCCTGCTGGCGGCCTATCTCTGCAAACAGATCGAAGGAGGTGCCGTAGTTGTTTTTGTCGAGATGCTTGTGCCGGGAATTTCCGTGCATATTGGCATTGGTGATGCCAACCCCCCCCGTGGCAAAATCGTCAAGTATCCGGCGCAATATATCATCAAGCGGCTGCTCTTTCTGATGTATCTGGAAATAGGGATCGATATGCAATCCCAATTCATGCCCSAGAGCAGAAATGGCCCTCATGKCATCAAATTGCGCGACAATATCAAAGTGCTTTACAGTTACCGGATGGTCAGATGGCATAAAATAGTAGGTACCACTGATCCCCATTTTCTTTTCACGTTCAGCAAATTCAACGAGCCGGTCCAGATTAAGACCATGAATATCGTGCTTCAACAACAAGGCTGCTTTGCGCTCGGCGACCAGTTGATCAACATCCGAAATTTTTGCAAAAGACACACCAAAATCCTGCGCCATTTGGAACATTTCAAATAGTCGTTCCTGACGTATGGCAAACATATCGGAATTCAAAAAATCACCTATAGATGGGAGAAGGGATCAGGATAGTAGCAAATCAAGCCCGAAGAATTTCAAGCTGACCCACTACCAATTTTTGTCTGCCCTTGACAGAATTGTATTTTGATATATGTAGAAATACATTCTGATACTATGCGCGGATGCCTAGCAAGGCTAATTGCGTCGACATCATTTTAACAATATTTATAGTGACATGATCTTCATTCTGCTGCCCGCCTATAATGAGGAGAATGCACTCCGCCCCGTCTTCAGTAGTATCAAGTCGGCATTAGGCGATGCAGGGCCATCCTATAAAATTATTGTTTGCAACGATGGCAGCGACGACAGAACTGCGGAAGTTCTGGAAGAACTAAAAGAAGAATCCAATCTTGATGTGCTAACCCACAAATTCAACCGCGGCCTCGGCGAAACTTCGCGAGATCTTTTCGAACATGCGGTCAGCATCGGCGCGCCCGATGATGTGATTGTTCGCATGGATTGCGACAATACGCACGACCCGATTTATATTTCCTCGATGATCGCAAAATTGGACGAAGGCTATGATGTCGTCATCGCCTCACGTTTTCAGCCTGGCGGCGGTCAGAAGGGTGTAAGCGGCTACCGAGCGCTCATTAGCCTTGCCGCCAACCTATTCATGAAAATCTTTTTTCCCATCAAGGGAGTAAGAGAGTACTCTTGCGGCTATCGAGCCTACCGCTTGTCAATTGTTGATCGCGCCATTGGTCGGTATGGCAACAATTTCATACAATTACGCGGCCTCGGCTTCACGGRTACTCTAGAAAAACTCATCAAACTGAAGCTGATCGGTGCACGTTGCGCGGAAGTTCCATTTGTGCTGCTGTATGATCAGAAGATGAGTGCGAGCAAGATGGTCTCGAGTGTCACCACCTTCGGATATATTTCTATGGCGCTTCTTTATCATTGGCCGTTTGGGGGCTGGCGCATAGCAGCCCGACAGCATCGCACCACACCTGAGAAATCTGTCGACATCGAACATCAAGGTTAGGAGTAGGCTTGTGTGTGGCATTGTCGGCTTGGTTGATGAGAGCCTAAGTACAGGTGAGCGCGAGTTCATCGTGCGAGCGATGCTGGAGCGGCTGAGTCACCGGGGCCCGGATGGGAGAGGTGTGCATTCTGGCGATGGATTTACGCTCGGACATACACGGCTTTCGATCATCGATCTAACCGACGCAGCAGCTCAACCCATGACTTCAACGAATGGGGAACACACGATCATATTTAACGGCGAGGTCTATAATTATTTAGAACTACGCCAAAAAATGATACGTGCCGGTCACAAGTTCCGCAGCTTTTCTGACACCGAAGTTCTACTCAATGTGATGGCGGACCGTGGGCCTGATGGGCTCTCCGAACTCAACGGCATGTTTGCGTTCTGTGTGTGGTCGGAGAAGACTGGTGAATGGATACTCGCCAGGGATCACTTCGGCATCAAACCCCTCTACTATGCGCGCACTTCAGCGGGTTTTGTTTTTGCTTCGGAAATCAAGGCGCTTTTTTGCCATCCCGAAGTCAATGCAAAAGTCAACTCATCAGGTTTACAGCAATATCTCGCCTTCCAGTTCTGCCTGGGAGAGGAGACCTTGTTCGATGGCATCTACAAGCTTGCCCCAGGCCACTACCTAACAGGGAAGGGAAGTCGTATTGAGCAGGGTGGTCGATTTTGGGAAACCTCCTATGAGATTGATACTGAGCATTCAGAAGAATATTTTCGGGATCACTTGCTCCAACTCCTCGAAGACAGCGCCCGCCTTCAGATTCGTGCCGACGTACCAGTGGGCGCCTACCTTTCCGGAGGTATGGATTCCAGTGTAGTTAGTACAATGGCTGCAGGTGTTCTCGGCGAGCAGATGCCTGTCTTTTGCGGTAAATTTAACGAGTCAGCAGCGTATGATGAGTCCCGCTATGCAAAAGAAGTGGCAGAGGATATTGGGGCTCGATACGTGGAATGTGTGCCCACAGCACAGGATTTCGTCGACAGTCTGCCACATCTAATTTGGATGCTGGACGAACCGGTCGCAGGGCCTGGGTTATTCCCGCAATACATGGTTAGCCGTGTTGCGGCAAAAGAGGTTCGCGTCATACTCGGCGGACAAGGTGGTGATGAAATTTTCGGCGGATATGTGCGGTACATTCTTGGCTACCTCGAACAAGCTCTGAAGGGAGCTATTTTCGAGACTGCTGAAGAAGGCCAACATGTCGTTACCTTCACCTCGATTCTGCCGAACTTGCCCTTAATACGTTCGTACGTTCCGATGCTGAAGCAGTTTTGGGCGGAAGGTTTGTTTGATGATATGGATTCCCGCTATTTTCGCCTAGTCAATCGCATGCCCGACGCGCAACGCTTGCTCAGCAAGGACGCACTGGAACAGTTCGACGGCGAACAAGTATTCGAAGATTTTCGGACAATTTTCAACGCCCCGGATACAAATTCGTATTTCAATAAAATGGCGTACTTCGATCAAAAGACCCTTCTGCCCGCCCTCCTACAAGTTGAGGACCGAGTCAGCATGGCCGTTTCTTTGGAATCCCGCCTCCCCCTTCTCGACCACCGGATTGCTGAACTAGTCGCCCGAATGCCGCCGACGATGAAATTTGGGGGCGGACAAACCAAGCACATTTTGCGCCGTGCTGTCGAGAATGTTCTTCCCAAGAGCGTCCTCAACCGAAAGGACAAAATGGGATTTCCTGTTCCGCTGAAGGAATGGCTTGCTGGCGGCTGTGTCCGCGACTTCGTAGGCGATGTTCTCGGCAGCCGTGCCTGCAAAGAACGCGGCCTTTTCGACCCCCAAAACTTGGACCTCCTTATGGACCCAAATGTCTCGTTCGGTCGGCAGTTATGGGGCGCGTTATCATTGGAGCTGTGGCATCAAACATTCATTGACGCTAAGCTGGACTGATTATACTTTTTTCAGATTGGTTCTCAGCACTGGACGGCCTTCATCAAATCGAAAATGCTGCTCTAATATAGTTTAGCTGGTTTCAACCAATTTCTGAAAAGACTGCCGATAAATGCGGTTCACGACGCCGGTCATTAAGGAGCTGAAAAATACCCGCAGATATTCCCGCCCTATCCTGAACTTATGTAGCCTAGATGCATTTTCGCCTACAAATCACAATCGCGGTCACAACATGACCTTTAGCACTTACTGGATTACCACAAACCGTTGAGAATGATATTGATCCAGGATGTGCATTGCCCGATGTAAAATTGCTTGCTAACAGTACGTTTATTTTTGCACTCCTAATTCAAACATCCTTAGACGATCGTGTTTCATGGACCAGCCGTTTTCAATACCTTCCCTATTCTGTTGTCCTAACTGTCAAGCCTCATTGACGACAGATGGGGAAAGTCTTGTATGCGAAGGTCAGTCATCACACAGATTTTCTGTTACCGACGGGGTTATTCGCTTTGTCGACTTGCCGGGCGCGCAGAGCTATACAGATCACTGGCGTAGCTACGCGGGCGCAGCACCACAGCAGCAAAAACTCGCCCAAGCCAAACGCTTTGTTCAATGGCTACTGAAGAATGTTAACGCAGATAAGCCGATGGTTATTCTGGATATTGGCTGTGGAGATGGCAACCACTTACCTTTTCTTCCCGCCAATGCTGTCAAAATCGTGTTAGATTATTCACATGCTATTGATGTCGCCCGCACTCGCCATGGTCACTTGCCAAATATATATTTCGTTCAAGCAGATGCTCTCAGCCTGCCCATCCACTCAGAAAAAGTAGATGTTGTCTTTAGTTATGGCTGCATAAATTGCGTTCCTGATATGGACCAGGCCATCGCCGAAGTAGATCGTGTCACTGGTCCAGATAGCACCATCGGATTGTGGGGATGGGGTACGCAGAGTGCCTTACTGGCCAACGGTTTGCATTTGTGCCGTCTTCTCTATCGCCTGATACCAGCCGCTTTGAAGCCTTTTTTCGTGAATGCGCTGGTTCCCATCGTCGCATTAACCGGGAACTCCAGCGACATTACAGCACGCAATAGCTCTTTGGCAGCTTGTCGTGAAATTGTCTCAACCAATCTGAGCCCGGAAAAACTTCACCTCTTCCACCGTGACACTTGGACCGATTTCGTCCCACAACATTGGAAAATCCAGGACACCTATGATATCTCATGCGGCCAAATTTTTAGTCGCGAGGAATAATGGCCAGTCCAGCCGAGCTCCCTGTTTACTTGCGAGAGGTAGAGACAGTCCTTCCAAGGATCTTGGCTTCATTCGACAGAGACCCTCTATCACCCACCTTTGGAGTTGGCGACCGAACCTACTGGGCTTGGAAACTCATAGACTTCGCAAACGCTACGCCTCAAGGCTACGTTCATGGGCTGGCACGTTTAGTGGCTTCGGACCTGCTTCCGGAATGGCTTTCTAAGGATGCCGTTCTCCGCCGTATTGAGGAAATCATAACGGGAACCTCTAACATCCTACGAAAGGATGGCAGTCTGGAGGAGGCCCTGCCCTTCGAGAAATCCTTTTGTGTTACCGCACTTATAGCATTCGATTTACTGGCAGCCGATGAGTTGCTGCAAAATCATCTAACGCCAACTGTACGTAAAAAATTGCGTGACGTGGTCAGGCCGATGATTAGCTTTTTGCATAAGGCCGACGAAAAGCACGATCTCATCTCAAACCACCTCGCTACCGCTTCTGCCGCTCTGTTCCGGTGGACAATAGCAACGGGTGAGCCCGGGGAAGATCGCGGCCGGATTTTCCTTGAGCGCATCCTACAATATCAATCTAAGGAAGGCTGGTTCAATGAATACGGTGGTGCCGATCCGGGGTATCAAAGCTTAGCTACATATTATCTGGCTGATCTGCACCGCTGTCGACCTGACCTCCAACTTATCGAACCTCTACGAAACTCTCTAAGGTTCCTATCACACTTCCTACACCCTGATGGCTCCTTTGGCGGGCTTTATGGAAGCCGCAACACGCGTTTTCTCGTTCCTGCCGGGCTGGAGGCTCTAGCCCCGGAGATCAGCGAAGCGCGAACTCTGGCCCATGCTGCGCGGACTTCTATTGGGAACCGTACAACGGTGTCTCTAAGTGCAATTGACGCACCTAACTTGGCGCCAATGTTTAATGCATATTGTTGGGCAGCGGCGGAACAGGCCAAGCGCCCCAGCCTCGCTCCGGCTCAACCTGCTCCGTGGCAACAAGAAGAAAAGAAACGGGTCATTTTCCACCAAGCCGGCCTTATTGTAGACTGGGCGCCAACACATTACGCCGTTGTTTCTACGAGAAAGGGCGGGGCCTACTACTATTACGATCGGCAAGACGGAAAGACACAAATCGATGGTGGGCCGTTGGCAACTGATCGGCGAGAAAATTACTACACAACACAACGGCGCCTCAAAGGAACTTTCGAGACAAAGGGTGCGGAAATCGAGATCAAGGCTCCGCTGGGAAAACTTTCGCACCGTCTGCCTAGCCCGCTAGACTTCGTAATTCTCCGCTTGCTGAGCCTTAGTGTGATGCGCAGTAGAATTTTGAGTAACTTGGTGAAGCGATTGCTTGTCCGGCTCCTTATTACCGACCACGGCTCCGGCAAAAATAATGTCAACGTTTGCCGTACCATCAATCTTGACCCAAAATTGAGTGTTCAGGACAATATTCTCGGTGAGAAAAGTGGTCTAACTCTCTTGCCGCCCGGGCAGGCATACTCCGCCATCCACATGGCCAGTCAAGGCTACTGGCAACGCGGAGATGATATCCCCTCTGGTAATTCCCTAGGCTCTCCGACTTCCACAACTATTTGGGAGTCGCAACCGAAATGATCCCGCGGTTCACACCTAGCATGGAGTGGTGCGATATCTGGGCCGCCTCCAGCAACAGCCTGCATCAAGATCATGCGGTAGCCTCGTTTGAGGCGGTTTTCGCCGAACACGCAAATCAAGAGTACGCTGTCGCGTTTCCATATGGACGGACGGGCCTCAACTTTCTTCTACGTGCCCTCGGATTGGACAATAGGGAAATCATCTGCCCGGCTTATACCTGCGTAGTAGTACCCAATGCCGTAGTCTATTCAGGCAATCGTCCTGTCTTTATCGACTCATCGCGTGACGATGCCAACATGGACATCAGAGCTGCAGAACAAGCAATTACAGATAATACCGGCGCTATCATAGCTACATCAATCTTCGGACATCCTGTAAACTTAGACCTCCTTGACGAACTGCGATCGCGACACCCTAGTCTGCCAATCATTCAGGATTGCGCGCATTCCTTCTTCGCAGATTGGGACGGACGACCCGTTCATAAGGAGGGTTGCGCCACCTTATTTGCGTTGAATATTTCGAAACTTTCTTGTTCGGTTTTTGGTGGTATGGTCACCACTGATGATCACGCACTGGCCCTTCGTTTAAGAGAGCTTCGGGATGCGGAATTGGCACCAGCGACGACATGGAAAACGGTATCGCGGTTCCTCTACTCCGTCGCGGCCGTCACAGCCTTTAACTCTACCCTTTATGGGCTCACCCTGAAGCTACAACGTGCGCATCTCCTTGACCGCTTCACCAAATACTACGAGGCCAACCTGATCGACATGCCTGACGATTGGCTGGACGCGCTGTCTAACTTTGAAGCTCGGGTTGGCATATCAAGCCTGACCCGTTTGGGGGACAGGATAAGCGCGCGGCGACAATATGCGACTTACTACCGCGAAAAACTGAAAAACCATCCCGCTATCCGTTTCTTCCCACTGCCGCCGCAAGCCGACGCCAGTTATTCTCATTGCGCCGTACTCGTTTCAAATCCGCAGGAAGTACGTGAAACATGCCGGCGTCAGGGAGTTGAACTGGGAGAATTGATCGAATACGTCGTCCCACTGATGGATGCCTATCGCGATACAGCAGAAACCGCAGGTGATTTTTTAGTCAGCAAGGCAATTTCAAACCGTGTAATAAATCTGCCGGTCGCCTCAAAATTTGTTCAGAGCCATGCGGATCGCGCCATCAAGGTCTTGCTGAAAGTTCTAGAAAGCCAGCCCCCCGCACCTGATTTATTGGAGTGTGCTTGATGCAGTTGCGCGACTTCTTCCTCTTCCCGCTTCTCTCCTTCCGCTATCTAATAGGAGGCTTGTGGACAGCTCGGGTATTGGTGACGAAGCCGTGGGGGAACTATCACCGCTTTGACCCGTGGCCGGGGATTAATGCGCTCTCCTATTGGACTTGCGCCCTGATCATCCATCGCCATGGACGATCAGGCACTTGTCCCTATATCGGGTTTGGCAATTACCCATTAGAGCGTTGGCTTTATTACCCAGTAATAGCGCTGTTTCTATATTGGGGTGGCAGCCATGTATTAATGATCGTGTGTTCTCTTGTCTGGTATAGCAGCCTGCTGCTGTGGCTTGGACAGACGCCGACCGTGATGCTGGCTGCGACTATGGGCGTTATGCTGTTTAGTCCGGTCTTTTACTCGCTGGTCCTTATCCGCCAAAACTACAATCTTCTGGGTTGGGTCTTCTTTGCCCCAGCGGTCTACTGTGTCATGCAAGGACATTGGGAATGGGCGGCCATTCTGTGGCTGGGGGCAAGTTTTGGGAGCATTACGGCGGCAATTTTTGGAATTGTTCTCTCAACCGCCGTCGCTGCGGCTTCACTGAGTCCCATGCCGATTTTGGTGCTACTGCCTGCCGTTCTGAAAATGGCGACACACTTGGTCCCAGCTTTCGCCAAAGGAACGCTCCTAGAAACTGTACGTATTACACTCGGCTCAATTGGTGCGGACGAAAGTTCAGCGACACTAAAGCGACCGGTCCGCGGCTTACTCAAACGGCGGGCAGATATCTACCAAATTTTCCTGTTTATTCAATTTTCCGTTGTCGCGTGGTGGATCCCCGGAGAGCCCCCTGTCGTATTCCTTGCTATTGTGTTTTTGTTGCTGTTCAACAATCTCATCGCACGATTTTCCGATCCTCAGTCGATTTGGATAGCTGGCCTAATCACAAGCGCCATGATCGTGCTTCAATTGGCTCATTGGGAGGTTTTTGCATCCTTTGTTTTACTTATTATGCCTCACCCGCGACGGACGAGACTTTTTCGTCACAAAAAAGGCCAGCTGCTTCCCGTTGCCCGTCTCTTTGATGTCGAACGTGTACTGAGCCCGCTACGCGACTTCCTTGCGCCCGTGCCTGAAAATGGCAAAGTTTTGTTTGCCTGTCCTGACCCTGAGGGGAACCTTCGTAATGTTTATGGGGGCCAGCGGGTTTTGCAAGAGGCACTCGCCTATGTTGCCGCGCAGCGTCGTATTCACCACCTGCCAGACTGGTGGGCGATATATGACAGCGAGGTTTTGAATATTCCTGTCCCCTGGGGCATTACTCCGGCGGAGGTTCGCTCCAACATGGAAAAATTTTCTGCCGACTATGCCATAGTCTCAACTTTTGAGGGGGTTGATGTTTCAGATGAGTGGGCAGCAGCCGGATATCAGACAATAAGAAAGTTGGACTGGTGCGCCGACACTGGGCTAACAAAAAACAACCTTCCAGTTAAGAAGATCCAACCGCCAGTTTGGCATCTCATGAAATTGGAAAAAGACGCAAACCAAGAGTAGGCAAAACCCTATCACAGCCGAGGTTTTGCAACGAGGAAGCGCATGACGTTATTAGTCAGGAACATCAAGCCGTTCAACAAGTGGAGGAACGGCACTGAACCGCTTTTTTGGGCCTCCATAGCTATCCTTTCGGTAGCAACCATTTTAGTTCGTCACTACTTGGATCAGGCACCCGAGTATATGACAGAACATTATTTGATGAAGTACCACGTGCGCCGCGTCGGTGAAAATCTGGTGAATATTCCCGTCTGGCGCTACTTCTTTCCCATAGTCGAGATTAAGGGAACCTGGTCTACCACCGGGTTCATTCTGATCTACTACCTCGAAAAGGCCCTCGGCATCGTCGGGGCTTATTACTTGCTGGTCGTTTCCTCCACTTTCGCCGTTGCGTTCGCTGCACGCCATGTCTTCGGCTCACGTGCTGCAGCCTTCTCGGCTGCTGTGCTCTGGGCATTCTCTCCCTTCAACTACAGTGTTTATTTTTGGTCGGGCTCGAATAATGCCTACACAGTGGTGGCCTTTTTGTGCCTGGCGATCGGCTTCTACGCGCTATACATACGCCAACCAACGGCCTCTCGGTCTTTCTGGGCCGGGACGTTATTCCTAATCATGGCTGCCACGGCTTATGAGGTCTGGCTGAATTTTGTCGTTTACGTGGTGCTGGCTCTGCCATTGGTATACCTCTTCGCCCGTCGCTACGCAGATCCCGCTAGAACCCGGGCGCTACTTCAGGTGAGCTTTACGACGATCACCACCGGTGTCATCTACACCATCATACGTCTCTACTTTCTTTCCTTTATGACACGTCGTGGCAGCGAGGCTCAGGTGATCCCGGTGCTTAAGGACTTCCCGCAGGCGTTTGACGACGTTGTGAACAATGCCTTCCTCTTTTTCTGGATGGGACCAGAAGCGGTCCTTCCAGACATCTTCGGCACGTCTTTGAAAATCCTATCCTCCGGCACCTTCTCTGCGCAGAGCGTCACACATGGCTATCTCAGCGGGGAACGCTGGCCAAACCTCGACTGGGTGGTGCAAAGCCACTACATGACGATGTGGCGCTTCTACGCTGGCATGCTCTTTGTCGTCTTCGCTTATCTCTGCTTTCGTCTGCTGCAGACAGCGTTACGCAGCGGTGACGTACGACGACTGATAGCCGGTCTGCTTTTGTTTGCTGTACTGCTGGGCTCGCCGACACACAACATTCTCCAATTTGTCCACTTCAACATTTGGGCCTACTATCCCTACAAGGCGGTCATTGGCATCCTTTTCACCTATGGACTGGTTGCCTTTGTAGTAGGCTTGCTGTACCGGCGGTTGGGGACACGGCTCCAGCGTATGGCCCTCCTGAGCGGAATAAGCCTCTATGCGGCTATGCTTTACGTGACCGCACCGATCAGCCTTAACCGACACATCGAGTACATGTGGGGTGACATGGGGTTCTTCGGCCATGGCTACTATCCGGAACCGCTGGATAACCTCAACGAGATGTTGCGATGAAGGAAAGTCAGAGGAAGCAAGAGGCAGAGCCGGTGCTCCCGCGGAATAGGTTTTTCCTTCTGCGGCACGCCTCGCTCATTCTTCGGGGGCTCCTGGTTGCCACGATCGGTATCGTACTGGCCGAGACGGTGGATTGGTCGCTAGTAGGAAAGCACTTGAGCTGGGACCTGGTCTGGCTGGTAATCGAGCTTCAGGTTTTCTACGTCCTATCCAACCTCTTACTTGGGTTACGGCTTGTCTTGCTGGCTGGCTATTCCCCTCACAATTGGTGGGCGGGTTTCAAGGCTTATAGCTTGTCTATCGGCCTCAACATTGTGCTTCCCGTGCGGCTGTCGGAGTTAGTCAAACCACTGTACCTAAAAATCCGTATGGGCACCCCTGTCAACCGGGGCTTTGCCGCCCTAATCATGGAACGTGTGATCGATCTTTTGGTGATCTCCTCCGCTACGCTGCTGGCTTTGAGCAGCTTCACCGACGTGATCGGCCACGGAATCTGGGTCGGTGTTATTGTGGCAAGTATGGGATGCATGGTGATTGTGGTGACTCTACATCGCCCAGTCTTGGCCCTCATCAACAAGCTACCACTGACCAGAGTCGTATCCTTCCTGGAACCTCTTATCCTACATATCGCCCAAATCTTTCGCAGCCCGCGCCTGTTAGGGACCGCCGCACTTGGACTAGCGGGTTGGACATCCTCCTATCTCGGCGTCCATTTTCTGATCAGCCTAGGGGGTAGTGTGGATGTAACGCTGACTGACACCCTCTTCATCTTCGTCCTAACCCTGGTCGGCGGCGCGGTGGCTATCCTGCCAGCCGGATTAGGGACCTATCAGGCGGCAGCTATTTTCGGATTGCAGTTCATCGGCTTCGGTTTCGAGGAAGCGCTAACGCTCGCCGTTGCCATGCATATCCTCAGCCTGCTGTTTGAGATTCCATTTTCTGCCTGCGTCCTTCTGTACGAAGACATTTCATTGCGGGATTTTCGGATTGAACGAGCCCCGCGAACCGGTATCGGTGAGGGAGGTTCGCATGAACTCTGACAACACAGCATCGCCTCGGTCAACTCCGCTTAGGCTCAGGATTGATGATGGACCGACGGGAGGGCTGCCAAGACCGGCTGCCCTCTATGCATTGGAGACCTTGGCGGTCACTGCGGGCTTGGCTGTTCGTGTGCTTGAAGAGGGCGAGGCTGATATCGTCTACGGTCCCGAGCCGCGCCAACTCGCGGCAAATGGTGTCTTCCTCCGTCGCCAGCCCATTCCAGCAAAAGCTTCTGAGGATGCAGCGGTGATTTGGCATGGAAAGCATGCCTTTCTCTATTTCGACGGTGCAGCTCCAGCCGCGCCGGCCCGCGAGGACGGTCGTCTCTATATCGATGCTGATATCGTACTAGCCACTTTTCTCCTATTGTCTGGGGCATTGGAAGAAGGAGCCCAGAGTGACCGTCACGGTTGTCACCATGTTCTTGATCTGGCGCTGTACAAACTGGGCATGCTGCACCACGCGCCCGTCAATCACTATGCTGACCTTCTGCAAGGAGCGCTCGGCAAACCTTCCACAGACAAAACTCAGCATTATGTCGCGGCGTTGTCTCACGATGTGGACTATCCCGAGATCATCCGTTGGATCGAGATGGCGCGACTTACTTCCCAGCGTCGGGGGCGGGTTACGATGCGGGAGATGGGTAATATATTAACCGGTCGCTCACACTTCTGGCAGTTCGGCGAATGGATGGAACTGGAACGTTCCCTCGGCTTCCGATCGGCTTTCTACTTCTGCGGTTATGCAGGTTCGCTACCCGGTTATGCTCTTCGAGCGCCCGATCCTTTCTACGACGTCGCCATGCCACAATTTCAACAAATGATGTCAGAAATGGCTGCGGACGGCTTCGAAGTTGGGTTGCATGCGAGCTACAATTCATGGTGCAACCCACAAATGCTAAGACGTGAAATTGATCGAGTCGAACAAGCTTCCGGGCGCAAAGTCGTTGGCAACCGGCACCACTACTGGCATAGGGGTGAGCAACCACTCTGGCGCACCGCACGGGTCCATGCTGAAGCAGGGCTCGTCTATGATGCATCGGCGGGCTTAGAGCGGAGGATCGGATTTCGCAATGGAATAAGCACCCCGTTCCACTATTACGATGCCGAGCGCGAACGTGCGAGTACAGTTCTACAACTACCGTCGTGCCTGATGGACAGTCAACTCTTTGACTATCGCGACCTAAGTTACTTCAACGATCCATGGAAGGAGGTTGATCAAGTCTTGAAGGAGCTACGGACCTATGGCGGTCTATTTCTGACCAATTTCCATAACCGCGTACTAAATCACACCTTCTTTCCTGGATGGAAAGAAGCGGCTACTCATCTATATAATACACTCGCAGCTGACAGCTCTTGTCAGGTCATGCTGCCAGAGGAGTACGCACGTCTCTGGCTACAGCGGGAAAAAAAATTGCGACTGGCATAAAGAACTATGTATGGGAATTGAACGAGAAACCCACTACGAACGGACAAAACGCTGAGACGCTTGACCGAGCATTTCCGGTAAATTTAGTGAGACCAATATGGCGCAGAGGTGGCAACTCACAAGCACCGTTCCAACGCCTACCCTCCGCAAGTGCGAGAAAGTAATATGTCATGACAGACTCTCCGTTACGCTTCTTCCTGTTGATTGGCCAGTCCAACATGTCGGGCCGTGGGGAGCTTGCTGATCTAGAACCTGAGGGGACAGATAATCAGGAGATATTCCAATTTCGGAGTGGCCGTTGGATCGAAGCTCAGGACCCTCTGCAAGATCCCAATGATCCAGTCTATGCAGTGAAAGCAGACAGCAATGGTGGTGTGGGCCCCGGCCTTTCGTTTGCCAAATCCATGCGGGAAGTTTTGGAAACACCTATTGGACTTCTTCTCTGCGCCAAAGGTGGCGGTGGGATTCGTACTTGGGCACGTGAAGGTGAGCTTCATAAGGCTATGCTTGACCGTTTGAGCCTGGCCATTAATCAAGGCCAGCTTATGGGTGTCCTTGTTCATGTCGGTGAAGGAGATTCAGATAGCGAAGAAAGTGCCGAGGATTGGAGTCCGCGCTTTAAATGTCTTGTGGAAGGAATCCGGCGTGATACCGATTGTCCGAACTTACCGTTTGTATTCTCTCAAGTTGGTTCAATCTCGCCGCAGCGTCGGTTGCGCCGCGAGCATGGTTATCGCGCTTTAGAACATCTTCGTCGCGTGCAGCAAAGTGTGAACCTGGAAAACGTTGCTATGGTTCCATCGGCGGACTTACCGTTCAAGTCAGACGGACTACACCTCTCTACCACCGGCCAGATTACATTAGGTCACCGCTTTGCCATGGCGATGCAGGAACTCCTGCCGGACCGTATCATTCGGTGAGCGGTGCTGCTTCCTAACCCTCCGAACAAAGAGTGCATCTCAAAACAAATAATTTCTCAGTTTTAGGAGACGAGGACTACGTCTTTACAGCCATCGCAAGGGTACAGGCCTTAGCGAAAGACGGGCCGTAGACTTATAACAACGAATGCCCCAATATGGTTACGGTGGGATATCACCCGACCAGAAACTCGAAATGGCCGCGTGCGTTCTACTGTTGAGCGCCGCGAAAAACGGTGAAGATTATCCTATGATCACTAAACTGTTCATGCGGAGTGCCTCTTCGGAACGATGCACATCGGTGGCAGGGGAATCTAGTCGACTTAATCATCTAAAGGTCATTGCATTCTATACTCTCCTCCCGCTTTTCCTCTTCGTCGGTGTGAGCGAAGCCCTTCTCAATACCACGCCGGTCATTCGGTTTCTGAATACCTATCAGCCGGACCGCATAAAAGTCTCCCTCAACGTCCGCTCGGAAGCTCAGGTCCTGCGCCTTGTTTCGGAATCGAGGGCAGAGTTGCCGGGGATCGCCTTTATCGGATCAAGCTCAGTAGCCAACGGCATAGATGAAAAAGCAGTGGCTCAAGTTTGGGAGGAGATCGGCCTCTCGCAACGCCCGGTGAATCTTGGTATTACAGGACTTATGGCGAGCGAGTTAGCCATGCTCAGCCCCTATTTGTTGTCTGACGGATACGAGGCGGTCGTCTTTCTCTATAATAGTTTTTCATTTTCCGACGAATTGCAGGAATATGTCGTTTCTCGCGGACGGATGGACATCTTTCTGGAAATTGCGACTCGGCACAATATTGAGCGGGCTATGGACCAATTGCCGGAAATGTTGATATCAGATCTCTTGTTCGTGTCTCGATACCGCCATTACCTAGGCAATCTAGTGAAGCGGGCCGGGCTCGGTCAGCTTGAACCACCAGAGCATCTGTATGACTACGCGACCGGACGTCGACCGGATGGTCGGCGAGCGCGCAACGGGGATAAATGGCCAGACCTGCCAGCGGACTCCTGGCAACGACGAATCTACACTACCTCAGTGCAACAGGATGACACTATTGGCTATCGCGGCTTTGAGTATTTCCTTCGCGCTGCCGCAAATGCCGGGCTTAAAGTCATCGTCATGGCAGTACCTGAGCCCGAATTTTCTGCCTACACGGGCTTCAAGCGTGGACTAGACACGAAACGTGTCGATGTCAGGGTGGAACACCTTTCTCGCAAGTACAACGCAATCTTCATACCACACTCCACGGTAGGTCACTTGGAAGCGCGGGATGAACTGTTCCGTGATCCAGTACACCTGAACGACACCGGACGGGATCTCTATTCGGATTACCTGGCGAAAATATTGGCTCCATTGATCGAAAACCCAACGGTGACGATGGACCGGCGAAAGTAGAAGGTATGTTATTCAATTCCGCGTCCTTCCTCGTTTTCCTCTTCGTAATTCTCGTTGTCAGCGCCCTTCTTCGAGGGAATGCGCGCATGGTTTTCGTCATTCTGGCTAGCTATTTTTTCTATGGCGTAGGCGGCTGGCAGTTTGTCCCTCTTCTCCTGATGTCCACCCTGAACGATTTCTCAGTTGGCAAACAAATTTACAAAAACCGGGGCAATCGGGCAAAACAGCGCAGCTGGCTGATTGTTTCAATCGCTACCAACTTGGGGCTACTTGGCGTATTTAAGTATGCTGGCTTTTTTGCCACGGGTGCCAATCAGTTGGCGGCGGTCTTTGGTGGACCTGAGTTGCTTCCGGTCTTCCAGATCGCGTTGCCTGCCGGAATCAGCTTTTACACCTTCCAGAGCATGAGCTATTCGATTGATATCTATAGAAACAGGTTGGAGCCGGAACCGCTATTTCTGCGTTTCGTTTTTTTCGTCTCGTTTTTTCCTCAATTACTGGCCGGCCCGATTGTCCGCGCTGCCGAGTTCCTACCTCAGATCAACAACGCCAAGTTTCTCGACAGACGTAATATTGCGCCCGCACTGGATCTACTATTTCTGGGGTTTTTCAAGAAAGTCGTTATTGCGGACAACATCTCTCCCATCGTCGACAAAATCTATGCCCGCCCGGAAATTTACTCGGCGCCGGAGCTATGGATGGCGACGATCGGATTTTCCATCCAGATCTATTGCGACTTTTCCGGCTATAGCGACATAGCGCGCGGTTTGGCCCGATTGTTCGGTTATGACCTGCCAATCAACTTCCGCACGCCCTATTTCAGTTCCGGCATCCGGGAATTCTGGCGTCGATGGCATATCACCCTGTCCTTCTTCCTGAGAGATTATGTTTACATCCCTCTGGGAGGAAGCCATCGCGGACGTTTTCGCAATCTGTGCAATTTGCTCGGGACATGGCTGCTGACTGGTTTGTGGCACGGCGCAGGCTGGAACTTCATTCTCTGGGGACTACTCCATGGCCTCGCCATGGTTGCGGAGCGTATACTCGATTTCGTGGCTCCGAGATTGAAGGCATGGGTACCGCGCCCTGTCACGGTAGTACTAACGTTTTGTTTTGTTACCTTGGCTTGGGTGCCATTCCGTGCAGAGCAAACAGCGGATATTCTCATCATCTACTACGGTATGTTTTCTCCCGAGCAATGGACCATAGAGCTCCGGCAGGATTTACTTTTTTATCTGCCTATCCCGGCGGTGATTTTACTGAGTCTGCTTGTTCAAGTACTGAAACCCGCAGGTCGCGACAGCAACATCTTCGACCGACTGCCAATAGGAATTCGCCCGCTTGTCATAACTCTTGGCGCCTTGTTAATCGTCATCCTGTCAGGTGACACCCAGACTTTCATCTATTTCCGCTTCTGATTGCTCTTTGGCTCGATCAGACCACAGCGCCAGTTACATCGCGAGCYCGGTTCTCGCGCTTTAGAGCATCATCGCCGCRTGTCGAAAAAAGGGCGAGCCTGGAGAATGCTGCTATGATTCCATCGTCGGGCTCAGCGCTCAAGTCTGACAATTTAAACCGTTCCACCACCAACAGGTTCCAAAATTCTCAGCGCACAATCACACGTCTGAAATAGGTAAATAGTAATAGTGGCCCGATGAAACCATTTTCTGTGTTCGTTCAACTGAGGAGATAGAAAATTCCATATGGGTAAATCACATAACCTCTTCAAATTCCCCTGCCCATTTGGGCGTTAGGGCTGTGATACTTCCCGCTGATGATTCTGAAAAAATCTTGAATCCTCTATCAACTAATGTTTCACGAATAACATCAGCATTTCGGACTCCATCTTTCGAATAGTATGCAGCAATTCGGAGTACCTTTGCCTTATCCAATTTTGTGAACCCTTTCAGCACTTCAATTTCGGCACCATTCACCTGGATGTTTACAAACTGCGCAACATCAACATCGTAAGTTTCCAACAAATCGTCCAGAGTTAGCAACTGAACAGGCTCTTCCTTTATCATGTGTCCTGCCCAACGGTCTGTCTCATCAAGAAAACGCCTCGTTGTAAAAGCATGTTTTTGAACACCCTGTTTGCTCTCTCTCCAAAGGCCGGCGTGTACAGGAATGATGTAATCGGATAGCGCATTTGCCTCAATATTCATTTTGAGGATTTCAAAATTTGACTTTCCAATTTCAACGGCGATAATTCTATGCGGCTCTTTTAGTGAATCATGCCAGGATATGGCTTTAATTCCCGTGTAGCATCCACCCTCAATATACACACCACTTGACCCAAATGATGCTGAAGGCGCCGTTAGAAAATAGCGGCGCTGTATATCCAGAGCGAGTTTGTAGGCATCTGAAATTACTATGTCTGGAAGATAATTCTTCAAGGTATTCCACAGAATGTATTCCTTCGCTTCAGACCTTTGCCCAAAAAATACTCGTCCATTTTCTAGCTTTATTCGGATCAGATTATCTTCCACCCGATCACATTGGGCAATTTCAAGATCTGGCAGAAGGTAGTGCGAAGAATATCTGTTTGGCAGTCTGGATAACGCTCTTTTCGTAAGAACCTCAATCGCTTTTTCAGTATTCATCCCAACAATTTTAGAAAAATTATCCAGTTTTGTTTTTTGGCGCTGGTTCAAGGCAATTTCCCGATATTTTTTTAGAGTCAGAAGGTCTACCAAATTTTTCATTTGCCATATTCCTTTGGAAAAAGAACGCGATTCAAAGCAGCCTGAAGCATCATCGCACCGTGTAGCCTGCACTTTGGGAAATTACTTCTCATTGTAATTGGGCATTTGTCTCGTTTCACAATCCGCGAACAGCGAAAATGTTCCATCTGCTTTCTGGTCAGCATTCAACCAGCTACCTTCAACTACCTCGATTTCGTTCGCAGCACAGCACCGAGAATGTTTGGCAGCGGAACCCAATCTTAGTATTGGTCAAGTTTAGCAACTCAATACTCGTCGTCTTCAAAATCTCCGCTGGAGATACCGACGGATGCATTCATCTGTTCATAATGTTCATGATTGCGCGCATCCGTTAGTGATTTCAAAAGGCCGCGATACCTGTCGATCTCGGGATAAAAACGTCCGAATACTGCTAACGTACCAGCAAGAACAGCGAGACTTGTCATGGTCATCACTATGGCGATCAAAGCCGCAACGAGGTCCGGCCAGGGTAGCTCGCCATTAAGTGCAGCGCCGCCAAATGTTATCAATGTCAGAAGCAACAACACAACGGTTGTGACCCTTGCTGTCAAATGACTGTTTTCCACATCAATGAAGCGAGCCTGAAAAGTCGTCAGGTAGACATTGACAGGACTGCCTTCGCGATCAATTTCATCAGTGGCCACTGATGTTCCGCTAAATGCCGCTCTTGCTAGCTCTTGCCACTGTTTTGATGCATCAGAATTTCGCGCCTGTAATGCACGCATTTGCTTTGAACTATTGCGACCAAATTTTAAGGTCGAAATAAGTGTGACTACAGATGCTCCCAAAAATAATAGGAGGGTCAATGTGGGGCTCACGTATAGGCTGAACCCCAGAAATAGGAAAAATTTTACGGCCGCTTCAACAGATAGAATTAGTTTTCGAAATACAATTGATAGTCTGCGAACGCTGCCTAACATCACTGCTTTGTAGTCAGATTGCCATTTCAAGCGAGAGCCATCAACGCGGGCCTCAGATACGGCCTGCAGGGTTGCATCTAAAATTTGCTTGTTGAGCGCTAATTGGTAGCGTCGCCAGTAGACGACAGAACGCAGGCGAAAAAAATATATCAATGCCGCCGACAAACCTACCATGGTCAAAATTGCGGCACCGGAAAGGTAGAAAAAGGTCGCTCTCTCGAAGGTAAGTGAGAGCGGCTCGATAACAACAATTTCTCCGGCGCCATCAAGCAAGCTGCTTGCCCGGTACAACACTATCAATGCACCAACTTGGAGGCTTGCTCCAGCAAATCCAAATAGAACGGCTATTGTGATTCCGAATTTGAATTTCCCAAAGGAATCCCTCAACATCCACAAGCCATTCTGCAGAAAGAATGGCAACATACTATTAATCCGCTTGGCGGCTTCGGACAACATTCGTCAACTTTGCCCTTTTACTAAAATTCGCCATTGGCAATTCAAAAACTGATCTAACATTAATAGCTGAAATTTCACCCTATCTGAAATGCCGCATCGCCAGCACCGCTGCGTTGTTCGATTCATAATTTCCAGGGTGGGTCAAAAACCTCAATACAGATCCGGCAGACATGTCTTCGTAGCATTTTTTGTCGAGAATAGATGTTCCTTGCAACATTCCTCGGGGCTGGATAATACCCCCGACATCCGTGATTGCACAATGATGTGTTGCTTTCTTGTACAGCTCAGGCCGTATCACGGTATCGAATAATTGAACATCACGTTCCAGAAGTTTTTCGGTATATTCAGGCGTATCTCTATTGTTTGGCCGCTTCTTGCCCCGGCCATAGCCGTGGGCTGTAGCGGTGCGAAACCTGATACCTACTTTCTTATAATCGTCAATCTGTGAGTTTAGATAAGCAAAAGCTTCCGTGAAATCGACATCATCGTCGCCGTAATCGGGATCTTTAGCGGGAAAGAACTTCTCACTTGCATTGAAATGGAGAGCAATCTTTGCGTTGGTGTTGATTTCCTGAATTTCACCAATCAACTTTTCAATACTATCTTGGTTGGTTTTCCTATAGCGGATATCGTCCATTGGCAAAAAATTGTAAATGGCAGGAACACCCAAAACAGCCTCTGCCCTTGCTGTGTCGAGGATGCTTTTGAAGGAATAACTGGAATTGAGATCGTCAATATCGTGGAATAGAATGACGTTGACGTGGTCAGGATCAACATGTCGGTCCAGAAGCTCATCTTCACTTAGAAAATGACAGTTTGCGGTATGCATTGCATCAAGAACAGCTGGATAGGTAAGTTCCGACCAGTCATAACCAAAGCGGGCCATAAATTCTGACCAGTAACTGTTTTCCCTGAACCACTCTCGATCCTTATCCTTCAGGTGGATTGCCCAATCTCCGATCACACCCTTACGCTTTGCATCCGATCGTTTTTCTTTGTTTTTCCGCGCGGTTACTTTGCGGAAATTATTCTCAACATAGATCTTTTTGATTGATTCATTGTCAAACGTAAGATTGGTAAATTCAAATATTGACTTCATCGTATCGAAAAAATTTTGATGTAGATCCTCGTAACGAACGAGCAGGACATTTGGCAGCTTTTCTGCTTCCAACCAACCTTCAAAATAGCTCTGCGTTTTGTCCATACAACCACCAACAGTGCTGTTACGCCCACCCATCCATCTTTGTTCTCCCCGCTGGTGGGATATCAATACGTCGCGCGGGTCTCGAATGATGAAGATGAATTTTGATTCCGGGCATGCGAGTGCAGCTTTGGCAATATAGGGGGCATTCGCCGGAGCTTTATTGACAACAGGTCTGTCGGGATCAAGATCAGCTTCAATTATAGCGTCGTTAAAATATTGACGCATCTCTTCTGCACTGACCATATCCCGGAATACTGCGCGTTCACGCGGCAATATTTGGACATCAGAATGACTACCGATGCAGTCACGCAACCATGATGTTCCACCACGTGCAAAACCTGTTACAAAGATCATGTTTTTCATTAAACGCCTACATTTTCGTCTGTGATGCTACGCAATAGTACGTGCCCTAACATTGTGATCCAAGACGATCTTAGAGCTGGTACGTGATCAAATTTTTGCACCAATTTTGCTAGGAAGTTGTTGTCGCTGTCCCATAGCCATATTTGGCTCTTATACGACCTAATTTCTTTCGTATACAGACGGGCCGAACATTGCTCCTCACTTTCAAATACTGAACTTTGTTGACCGGGACGCACAGTATCCTGCCAAAATATTCAGTACACCAGACGATGCCCCCCTTTGAACTACAATTCAGTCTATACAACCCTTTTTTGCCACACGATAGTGTGGACCGTACGCAGCCTTGATGGTTTCACACCCAATTTCCGTGTTGCAAATGCACTGAGAAACGTGGAGCGAAACCCGAACATCACAAATAAGCTCGCCATGACACAATCCAAAATACTGCGCGGTAAATACCTATTCAATCAATAACACCGCACCGGTGTTATTGACCCAATTAAGCATACTCTTATAGTGAAGCGCAGTAGGCGCATGCTACTCTTACATCTAGAGTCAGACCTCTTGAGCCAAAATCAACGCGATTATCAGCCATTTTCTGTTAGATTCCTCTGCGATATCCTGATATAGGGCATCGGTAAATTCACTATGAAGAATTTAGGTGGCTTGGACAAACATTCGGCACTCAATTGTGGCCAGGAGCGCGAATTGAAAATCACAACGATTGTGGGCGCAAGGCCTCAGTTCATTAAAGCTGCGGCCATCAGCAGAGCAATTTCGAGGCGCTCGGGGATAGAAGAAGCAATCATCCATACCGGTCAACATTTTGACGCCAATATGTCAGATGTTTTCTTCAGCGAATTGAAAATTCCTCAGCCACTCCACAATCTTGACATTCACGGTGGTGCGCATGGTGCGATGACAGGTCGCATGCTGAAGGGCATTGAAGACATTCTCATCGACGAGCAGACAGACATCCTCCTCATCTACGGGGACACCAACTCAACACTTGCCGGGGCGCTGGCAGCAGCAAAATTGCACATACCGGTTGCACACGTTGAAGCTGGATTGCGTTCCTTTAACAGAGCCATGCCTGAGGAAGTGAACCGTGTTGTCGCAGATCATCTGAGCGATCTCCTGCTATGCCCAACTTTCGAAGCAATCAAGAATCTCAAAAACGAGGGCATCACGGCGGGTGTTCATCACGTGGGCGATGTGATGAACGACGCAACCTTATTTGCAAGAAGCATTGCGCTTAAGAATTCGAAAATTCTCGAGCGCCTCAACCTGTCGCCGGGAAAATACTCTGTGTGCACATTGCACAGAGCCGAAAACACAGATGATATTGATCGCCTACTTCGACTCGTTGATTTTCTTGAAATAGAATCGGATGGTCGGCCAATGTTGTTCCCAATTCACCCCCGCACAAAAGCTGTATTTGTCGAACATAACATTCAGCCAAAACACCTTCAATTGATAGACCCCGTCGGGTATCTCGATATGAACTGCCTTTTGGCCTCCGCCACAACAGTGTACACCGACTCGGGCGGGCTACAGAAAGAAGCATACTTCCACCGAGTGCCCTGCGTCACTCTACGTGAAGAAACGGAGTGGGTCGAAACGATCAACCACGGTTGGAACCGCTTGTGGCAAACTGATAATTATTGCACACCGCGTCGGGACATTCCTGAATATGGTGACGGATCTGCTTCCGATATGATCGTCGATCTGCTCTTAGCGCATTCTGCAAATTTGTAGACCTGCATGACTTCGCGGGTTTGAGCGTTWATCTGGCTACCCAAGRTTGTTATCAATGATATTTTTCAAATTGGCGTGGTGAAGGAATAGGGCAAGTGGCACGTATTAGCGTATTGGCATCGAATTCAGTTGTGCGAGACATTCGGATTATTAAGGAAGCTGACTCGCTCTCAAACGCTGGCCATGATGTCACCGTCGTAGGACTAATGGATAATCATGCAACAGAGTCTGAAACACGGCGTGCCAGCGGTGCTTTCATCTCACGCCGAGATTACCGAAAATATATTCTTGCAATAAGAGTACTTGGGCGAGTTGCAATACGGTCCACCTTACTCGCCGCCGCAGCGGCGGCGATCTTTGCAGCCGGATTTTTTGCCGCCCCCCCCTCTAATGAGTTAGCAATTTGGGTTGACAAAAATTCAATCGTCGGCGGCCCTATTGTGGGTGGTGTTGTCGCAACTGCAGTTTTGGCTTTGTTCTACTTCCAGATAGCTGGCCCTCAAATCGCCACGATATTTCGTGGTATACTGCTGCTGTTCGGTGTCCTCTTACCTGATCCCAAAAATCCTATTGTGCAACCAAAGCCTCCCGCCCTAAAGAAAATTAGCACCATCCTTCTTAGGGCCATTGGGAAAATTATTCTTCGCTCCGAACTGGCTATTGGCGCAATAAAGGCAAATCCTGAGATCATTCACTGCCATGACCTAGGCACTCTTCCCTCTGGCGTTAAAGCAAAAGAAAAGACTGGTGCTCGTCTCGTATTTGACGCCCATGAAATTTATGAAGACCTTGCGCAAGCCAATGCAAAAATGAAACGCGCGAACCAACAATTGCTAAAGCGCTATGAAGGAGACGTCGATGAATTCATTACAATCAATGACAGCATCGCCGACTTCTATGCAAAACATTACCCGAAGCTACCGCCCGCAGTAATCATAAAAAATGCTACACTAAAGGCCGATCCCTTCGAATATGATGGCCGCATGCACGAAGCAGCTGCATTACCTCGAGAACAAAAAATCCTACTATACCAGGGCGGTTTTGCAACGAAGCGTGGGCTAGATATACTCGTTCAATCAGCTCAATGGTTGCGCCAAGACTGGACGCTGATCATGATGGGCTGGGGCGGTCACGAAGAAATTTTGCGCGATGCAGGTGCCAGTGTGCTGCAGGCCACCAGAGCCACACGTAAATATCCCGCTTTGGTTTTTCTTCCACCAGCACCACACGAAGAACTTGCTCAATGGACGGCAGGTGGCAGCATCGGAGTGATCCCCTACGAGCGGGTCGGACTAAACCATCTCTTTTGCACGCCAAACAAACTTTGGGAATATCCGAATGCGGGTGTCCCGATCTTGTGCAGTCCACTTGTTGAGATGACGAAAACTGTCAATGAAAACGGAATAGGCTGGCTCTTACCTCAGGATTTGACACCGGAAAATTTGGCCGCCACCGTCAACGCGTTGAGCGATTCAGACATCGCAAAAGCAGGTGATGCGTGTCGTCCCTATTTAGAACGTGACAATTGGACTGTTTACGAAAAACGTCTTCTTGATCTATACACCAACCTGTTAAAATAGGTCAGTCGCAAGTTCAAATCATGCCACTCCGACCAGGCCCTCACATCGCGTACGTTGGCACGTTTGCACTTCTAAAACTTGCTCCAAAAAGCCAATTGCCTATATGGCTTGACCCAAATCAAGGCACGGGTGTCACCGAACTGGCTACTTTAAACCTCAAGACATGATGGCTTCGTGATGATGGGCCGTATTGGGTTACCTGCCTATTGCGCCACCACATACACTAGCTGCCTTGGCGTCTAAGTCCTCCAGTTCAGACGCCAAAACCGAGGGCGTCCTCTCCCATTTATTCGGGAAGGGGCGCCTTTTTTGTCTAAACATGAAGCGAGCCTGCCCATGTCATCAATATGCCTTCCACCCCTATTTTGTGGGCAGCAAAAAATGGGAGAGGATGGCATCCCGTTATCCAAAACGATCAGGATGACCCGACAGCGGATGTCTCTGAGCCGTTTTGGATACCCGCTTGGCTTGAACAGCACAATCGCCTCTTGTCCGAATATAGTTCGTATAAGGATTATTAATTTTTCTTTGTCGGTGAGTATTTGCACGCAACAGACGCGGGGCAAATAACAAGGAGCAGTTCGCTCGACCTGACAGACTACCCGCCCCTCTCTCAATTGAAGCTGAGGAATAGGTACTGGTACTCGAGGAGAATGGTTTTTCTCTTTTCGACATTACATCCGATACCGTTACGGCATCACAATTCCGTTGGTTGCCACGCGACGGCGAGGATGCCATTGATAGTTTAGAACCGTTTGTTACCAAGAAGTTCAAACGCACGGTCAGTGGTGTCTAAGGCAAGGAGAGCACGAGATGGTGAGCGCAACCGAAAAAATAGTCCCGGGCAAGCGCGAACAAAATCGAAATGCACGCAGAAGTAGTATCTTGGATGCAGCCCGCAGTATACTGATGTCCGGTGGTGCTGAAGCCCTCGTTATTCGACGTCTCGCTGACATGGCAGAAACAACTCCGCGAACGATCTATGCCATTTTTGGATCAAAGGAAGGTGTGCTGCTCGCCCTTTATCTGGATGTAAGTGATCTTCCCCTCGCCTTCTCGAACGCCAAATCGAAAACCCTTGAGCAAATACTGGCTAATTTTGGATCGGCTATGGATCGGATCACGGCAGAGGCGTCTCTCATGCGTCCGCTTATCTACGCATTGCAATATGCCGGACTCACCAGTGAGCGTGTCACCATGGAAGATGATGTCGCGGAGGTCCTTTCTCGATCGCTCGAGATATGTCGCCTACGTGGCGAACTGGAGGGCCTTGTCGCACCGCGCATGCTTGCCAGACAGATTGTCCTCACGTTCGTTCAAGGCCTGCGCCGTTGGTCTCAGCAGAAGGTGCCGGACGGCTCGCTTTGCCCGGACACCTTGTTCGGTATCACCCTGCTGATGATGGGTGCAGCAACGCCTGGCTGCCGTCAGCAACTACAACTCCATCTCAAAGCGCGGCAAGCCGAAATGGTTCAGTACGACTTGACCTAGGTTTCCCTGCTGGGTTCGTTGCCTTTGCCGTTTCCCTCATCCTCCTCACACGGCTCTCATTCCACAATGCAACGTCCGATTTTGGCGAGCACGCAATGACGCTGCACGCTAGTTTCCGCCCACAAAAATATTTCATGAGGCGGGAAAATTTTGGACAAAACATATGTGCTTGGCACTGATGATGAGGAAATTGCGCGCTTAGGTGTGCAACACAATGTGTGGCGACCACGCATGTTGGATGCCTGGCGCCGGGCTGGCATTACGACCGGGCAGACGATCATCGATCTGGGAGCTGGCCCCGGATACGCGACACTCGACCTTGCGGAAATCGTCGGCACAGAGGGACATGTTATGGCCGTAGAGCGGTCGCAGAATTTTCTTGATGCCCTTGAAGAAAAGGCTGCTCATCGCAAGATCAGTAACATTTCGTATCACTGTGTCGACATTGATCTCTCCACCTTAGATGACCTCAGTGCCGACGTCGTTTGGTGCCGCTGGTTGCTCTCTTTTGTCACCGCCCCGCGAAGCACCGTGCAGAAGATTTCCAACACTCTGCGTTCTGGAGGGATCGCCGTATTCCACGAGTATCTCGACTATGGAACATGGAAGCACTCCCCCCCGATACCGGAGGTAGAAACATTTGTCACAGCCGTTATGTCCAGTTGGCGAGACACGGGCGGAGAGCCTGATATCGGCCGCTGGCTACCGGGCTTCCTTGCCGAAGCCGGATTTAAAATCCTTGACGTGCGGCCCTTGATTGATGTGGTTGCCCCCTCGAGTTTCGTCTGGCAATGGCCGGCAGGTTTTGTTGAGGGAAACCTTGATCGATTGGTGGAGGCGGGCCGCCTGTCTCCGGAACAAGCATCAGCCACCCACAACGCCCTTGCTCTCGCGGAAGCGTCACCTGACAGCCTGGTGACGACACCTTGCGTTCTGGAAATTATCGCGCAGCGTCTTTGAGTTTCGCTCTTCTATTTTCCGGTGAAGTTGGCGCTGCGTTTTTCAACAAAATGCGCAACGCCCTCTTTGAAATCGTCACTCGCGAAACTTGACTGCATTTCCGCGTCGGCCATCGCGGTTGAGGAATTGAAATTCTGAAACAATGACTTGTAGACTTGACGCTTCATAACGGTGAGAGATCGTGGCGAAACGGTTTCCACCATATGTTTTGCGTAATCCCGCACCTCGGCCAGCAATGCATTTCCGGGAAACGACCGATTGACCAGGCCAAGGTGAGCCGCCTCATCGCCGGTAAACTTGCGCGCAGACATGAGAATATCGAGCGCATTGGCGGACCCGATTAGCTTGGGCAAGAGCCAGGCAATGCCATGTTCAGCAACGAGCCCCCGTTGAGCAAAAGAGGTTGTGAATTTGGCAATGTCACTTGCAAAGCGCATATCGCAAAACATGGTCATGACCAGCCCAATCCCTGCTACCGGCCCGTTGATCGCTGCGATGATGGGCTTGGGGCATTCGAACATATAGCCAAACCGCCCTTCAAAATGTTCAAGGACAGATGGGCCAAGATCATTGTCGAAAGAGACTTCTGCTTCCTCGCCCTCCTCTACAATGCGTTTTCGGCCATCTCCTTTGACATCTATTTTTTGCAAGCCCCCCATGTCGGCACCTGCACAAAAGCCGCGACCTGCACCCGTGACAATGATCACTCGTACATCATCATCTTTGGCGGCATCGTTGACGGCACTGCGGACACTGTTCTCCATTGTCGCCGTCCAGGCATTGAGCTTTTCTGGCCGGTTTAGTGTGATCGTCGCAATATGATCTGCGACGTCATACAGAATTTCATCGTAGGTGCTCATTCTGTTCTCCCCTGTCTCTATCAACCGATTGTGGCATTCTTCGGTGTTTGCTTTAACGTATCCTTTCAGGTGCCCACAGAAGGCACAAGCAACAGAATGATCTTGGGGGATGACATGAGCGGATACAGCCAGATTCTTGTGGATAGCCCCGCAGACGGCGTGTCGCGGATCACCCTCAATCGACCAGACAAACTCAATGCCTACACAACCCAGCTCTGTGCTGAGGTCGTAGACGCCGTGGAGCACTATTTGCGCGACGATGAGAGCCGCGTGTTGATCCTGACAGGGGCCGGCCGCGGATTTTGTTCGGGCGGCGATATTAGCGGTCATGGCGACGCGGAGCACGCTGCGTTGATGGCCAGCCAGCTCTCCCACGGTCGCGAGATGCGCGATGGGATGCACCGGGTTATCCTTGCGCTTCAACGGTGCGACAAACCTCTTATCGCGATGATCAATGGGGCTGCCGTGGCCGGGGGTCTTGCCTTGGCCTTGGCTTGCGATATTCGGGTGGCTTCTGACAAAGCCAAACTTGGCGATACAAGTGGCCGTTTCGGCTTGCTGCCTGACGAGGGCGGCGCCTGGCTTTTCCCCCGCGCGATGGGTCTGGACCGTGCGCTTAAGATGACACTGCTGGCAGAGGTCTATGACGCGCAGACGGCGTGTGATCTCGGTCTGGTCACACAGGTTGTGGCGCATGATGACCTGGAGGCAGAAACACTCAAACTCGCCTCAGCGCTTGCAAAGAGCGCTCCTTTGGCTGTGCGCCTTGCCAAACAGATGATGGTTCGGGCGAGTACTCTTTCCCTGGAACAGTCGCTTGGCGACGCCGCACTTTCCGTTATGATCACCAACCCATCCGACGATGTCCGTGAGGGCACAAAGGCATTTTTCGCCAAACGTGCGCCTCAATTCGAAGGAAAATGAAAACCACAAAGAACCGCACCGCAAGAGTGAGCGTGCAAGGAGGATTGTATGAGCTTCAAAATGCCAGAGCAGGGAAGTGACTGGGAAACACTTTCAAAGGATATGCTGGCCCGCGGTGGTGGGGATGTGAAATGGCGGGATGGCAAGACAGCGGTCTATGTCTTCAACGCCGGTCCCGACGTCGCCCGCGTGCAAAAAGAAGCCTACACGATGTACATGTCGGAAAATGGCCTCGGACCTCTGGCCTTCCCCAGCCTCGCGAAGATGGAAGATGAAGTCATTTCGATGGCTCTCGATCTTCTCCACGCGCCAGAGGGAGCTGCAGGAAACATCACGTCAGGTGGCACAGATTCCATCACCATGGCAATCAAGACCGCGCGCGATTATGCCCGCGCGGAAGGCACGCTGAAGGGCCAGGCCAACATTGTGGCTCCCTGGTCAGCGCATCCGGCCTTCGACAAGGCCTGCAAAATGATGGACATCGAAATGCGTCGCGTCCCTTGCGGGGCAGACTATATGGCCGACCCTAAAGCCATGGGCGCTCGGATCGACGCCAGTACCATCATGATGGTTGGCTCAGCCCCGTGCTTTCCCTATGGGTTGATGGACCCGATCAAAGAGCTTGGGAAAATTGCCGACGCGCATGGCGCTTGGCTGCATGTGGATGCCTGTGTGGGAGGATATTTTGCACCGTTTGCCAAGATGAACGGCGTGCCTCTTGATGCCTTTGATTTCGAGGTATCTGCGGTTAAGTCCATATCCGCCGACCTGCACAAATATGGCTACACCGCCAAAGGGGCCTCGACTGTTCTGTTCCGGTCCGCCGAGCTGCAAGCACACATGATCTTTGATTGTGCCGACTGGCCGGGCGGTCGCATGATCACCCCTACCCTGGCGGGAACGCGCCCCGGCGGGGCCATCGCTGCAGCCTGGGCCGTGATGAATTATCTCGGCGTCAAAGGCTACCGTGAGAAACAAGGCATTGTGTGTGCGGTGCGCGCGCATATTGAAGCAGGCGTGAAGAAAATGGGGTTCAAGATTGTTGGCGAACCGCAGCTTGGGCTTATCGCTTTCTATCACCCCGACTACGACGCGTTTGCGCTGTGGGGCAAAATGATGGAACGGGGCTGGTTTACTTCCGTCACGAGCGAACCGAAATCGCTTCACCTCATGCTCTCGCCATTTCACGCGGCGGTACAGGATCAGTATCTGGCCGACCTGCAAGCGAGCATGGCGGAAATTGATGCCGGCAATGCGGGTGAAGTCAAAGAAGTGCGCTACAGCTAACTGGATGGAGGCAGCGGTCTTGGATCAGGTCGCTGCCTACCTGTCCATAATCATGACGCCAAAGAGCCCACCGACATGGCAACCCAGGCTGGGTTCTGTTCGTCGCGCTTCAAAAACAACCATAAAAGAACGAAAATCAACGTGTTTTCGACAATATTTCCGGGCCGGTGAGAAAAATGCACTTCGCCTCTTGCATTTATTGTGCAGTGCACATATTTAGGCTTCATAAGAAGAAAACTGACAAACAGTCAGTACATATCTGGAACGCTTTTAGTAGGGACACTATCCGTAACCCTTTGATCTTGGAGAAAGATCATGCTCTTTTCAGACCTGAAGCATAACCCCGATGCAACCTATTCAACCTTGGTGAATTCCTTCGCATTTGCGAAATCTCACCTGTCAAAGCGGTTGAAGACGCTCGGAATCGAAGATGTCAGCGACTTTGCCACACGTGTTGGCTACCTGATCGTTGGCACCTACGGTGTGGCCATGGTGATCAACCTCACTGGCCTCTACGCCTAACCGTTGCTCGCGAGCGCTCATAGAAATATGAGCGCTTGAGGGCCTCTATTTTCACAAAAATCGGGGTGTAAAGCACTTGTGTGTTTATGCCCCAAAGGTCATTCTGCCCGCCGTTTAGTGCGATTTAGCTCTAAGCTCATATATTGATGTGCTCTAGCTCCCGGTAGCTGATCTTAGCCCCCGTGACAGCACTTCATTTAGGAGGCGGTATGGCGGTCACAATTCCTTTCGTGCGCAACATCGACATCGACTATGGGCGGTGCGACCAGGTAACACCGTTGATCCGACGGATTACCGCCAACAATCCAAGCGGGTTCACGTTCCTTGGAACAGGAACCTACATTATCGGCACGGGCACCGTGGCCGTCGTCGATCCCGGCCCGCTCGACGATGCACATCTCAAGGCATTGCTTGATGCGGTGGAAGGCGAAACCGTCAGCCACATTCTGATCACCCATTGCCATATGGACCACTCTCCCGGCGCGGCACCCTTTAAGGCGGCCACCGGTGCCAAGACATACGCATTTGGGCCGCACGGGTCGGGCAAGCCTCAAGATGGCATTCAGAGCGAAGAAGGGGCTGATCGCGCTTTTGTGCCGGATGTCGAAGTACGTCACGGCGACATCCTCGACGGCCCCGGCTGGACGATCGAATGTGTCTTCACCCCGGGTCACACATCAAACCACATGAGCTTCTGTCTGAAGGAAGAAAAGGCGCTCTTTACCGGTGACCATGTGATGGGCTGGTCCACCAGCGTGATAAGCCCGCCAGATGGAGACATGGTGACCTATGTGGCATCGCTTGAACTTCTGTTGGACCGCGACGATGCCATTTACTGGCCGACGCACGGGCCCTCCATTACTGAGCCTAAACCCTTCGTGCGCTCCTTTATCGCGCATCGCGAAGACCGGGAACGCCAGATCGTTGAACAATTAAAGGCGCACCGCACGACGATCGAGGACATGGTGCCGGTAATGTACGCAAGCGTTGATAAACGGCTTTATCCGGCTGCCGCGCGCTCTGTCCTCTCTCATCTCATCAAGATGGAGAGCGAGGGGAAAGTTGCTTGCGACGGGACGCCTGCCATCACGACAAAGTTTCGGCTTCCGTAACTTCGCGGGGCTTGCCGACAAGAAAATCGTCGAGATTGTCGAATGTGCCGCCCCAGCCGAGGCCATGCCCATCGCGGTCTGCCTTTGACGTGAGGGAGGCCTGGTGCAAATGCACCTTTGTGCCCGCCTTAACCTCGTCGAACTGAACGGTTACAATCGACTCGTGAGAGCGCACGCCGTCAATCGTCCAGCCCCATGAAAACACCACACGCTCCGGGGCGGAGATCTCTTTGAACTCACCGCTGACAATGTGATCGGTTCCTTTGGGCGAGCGCAAAATAGCCCGCCATGCCCCACCCTCGCGCACATCAAAATCATGCTCAGGGATGCCATGTCCTTTTGGGCCCCACCAAGATCCTAGATGTTCCGGTGTCGTCCAAGCCGCGAAAACACGATCGCGCGGCGCTTTGAAAATCCGCGTGATCTCCAGAACAAGATCATTTTCGGGTTGTGCTGCTGCGAGAGCCATCTGCCTTCTCCCCTTCTGCTTCGACCTGCCCGGATTCTTGCCTGGCCAGCAGAGCGTCAAGATTGCCAAAGCTGTCGTCCCAGAAGGAGGCCACCTCACTCATGTAGGTTCTGGCCTGGGTCAGCCCCTGGGGTGTCAGGCTGCATCGCCGACGCTGAGCATCGACCTCGCGCACAATCAGCCCAGCGCGTTCCAACACCTTCAGATGGTTGGAAATCGCCGGCATTGTCATGTCGAACGGTTCGGCCAGTTCGCCGACCGTTGCTTGGCTTTTGGCCAGCCGTGAGAGGATGGCCCTCCTTGTCGGATCAGCCAACGCCCCAAACGCCAGACTCAATGCATCGCGCACCATCGTCAGTTCCTTTTATTTAAGTATTTTCTTATTTAATGGAATTGTCAAATCAATGCACGTAAAAACTGCTCTCGCCTGGACGTATCATCCCCCTCACCGAGATAGAATTTCGGCTCGTAAAGCTCTGATACGCGCAGCATTCTTCCCCAGATCACTTTCCCCAACGCGCGAGGCAGAGCGGATATCGATGAGGGCTTTTCCCTCTTCCTCTCGCACACGCACCACAACGTCATCTTTGAAGCCCATCACGAGGGTCGTATCAGTTGCCTCAACCCGACCTTCTTCGACGGCTATGGAAACCACTTCCCATCCAAGCGCCTGCACAGCGGCAACCACGTCCTCAAATGCCTCGCCCGGGTGACGGTCCAGCAAAAGAGGCTGTAGGTCTGGATAGGCGGCCTGCTGTAGTGCAGCCAAATCTTCCGGCGTCGTGCGATCAAGAGAATTATGAGCGGGCGTGCGCTGAGCAAGAATAGCCACAAAGATCGGCGGGTCCTGCAGGTCCGTCGAGATGTCGTGAATGCGGGGCGCGGAAGAGTTCCCCAACACCGCCCCCCCGATTGGTCCGACCACGGCCAGGCTCAAAAAGATGGCCGCAAGTGCTGTTCCCCTGCCCGGGCGACCGGACACCAAAGTCATAATCAGGCCGATGGCTGAAATGACAATCGCGATCACCCCGATGACGGCACCCCCGCCAAGCCCGGCGAACAAAGCAAGGGCAAGGGGCATGACCCCCAGCCGAAGACCCAGCACCGCCAAAATTGCAATCACAGCGGATAGAAGGGCCAAACGGAACCCCCACTTTACCAATGCCGACCGGTCTTCCATCTTTGTCCCCTTTTGAACGTGTAACGTGCTTACTCAGCCGCAGCGGCTGTTGGCAGCGTGTAATCTTTGAATGTCTGACGAAGAGTCAGTTTTTGAATTTTGCCCGTCGCGGTGTGCGGGATTTCGTCGACGAACACAACATCGTCCGGCATCCACCATTTGGCGATCTTGCCTTCCATGTAACCCAGGACATCTTCCTTGGTGAGGTTTGACCCTTCCTTGGCGATAACAATCAATAAGGGGCGTTCGTCCCATTTCGGATGCACAATACCGATAACGGCAGCTTCGACCACATCCGGGTGGCCAACGGCAGTGTTTTCAAGTTCGATTGAGGAAATCCACTCCCCACCCGACTTGATCACGTCTTTTGCCCGGTCGGTGATCTGCATGAAACCAAGCGGATCGAGTGTTGCCACATCGCCGGTGTCGAACCAGCCATCCTTATCCAGAATGTTGCCCCCTTCATCCTTGAGGTAAGCGCCAGCCATTGCGGGACCGCGCACCATCAGATGCCCAAACGCAACACCATCACTGGGCAGTTCCTTGCCATCATCATCGGTGATTTTCATTTCCACCGTATAGATCGCGCGGCCCTGCTTGACCTTTATGTCGAGTTTCTCGTCGAAGGATAGATCTTCCATACCCGCTTTGAGAGCACCGAGCGTTCCCATGGGGCTCAGTTCTGTCATGCCCCAGGCGTGCATAACGGTCACGCCGTAGTCGCGCTCAAATGCCTCGATCATGGTGCGAGGGGCGGCCGAGCCACCAATGATAACGCGCTCAAGCTTGGGCAGCTTTACGCCCGTCTCCTGCAAATGCTGCAACAGCATCAGCCACACCGTCGGTACGGCGGCTGTTACGGTAACCCCTTCGGTATCCAACAATTCGTAGATGCTGGCGCCATCCATATTTGCACCGGGCATCACAATCTTGGCACCGGCAGCTGGGGCGCTGAAAGTGATCGACCAGGCGTTTGCATGGAACATCGGTACCACGGGCAGCACCGCATCGACGGAGCGCATGCCGAGCGCGTCGGCTGAATTGGCGGCAAGTGCGTGCAGCACATTGGAGCGGTGCGAATAAAGAACACCCTTAGGGTTCCCCGTCGTGCCGCTGGTGTAGCAAAGACCGCAGGCATCGTTTTCATCGACATCTGCCCAGGCAAAATCACCATCCTCAGCGTCGATCAGATCTTCATAGCAGTGCACATTCTTGAGACTTGTTTCGGGCATGTGCTCCCGGTCGGTCATGATGACATAGCCCTTCACATCCGGCAGCGTGTCGGCCACGCCCTCAAGCACAGCGACGAAACTTGTGTCGAGGAAGATGAGCTTATCTTCAGCGTGATTGATGATGTAGGTCAGTTGCTCTGCGAACAGCCTTGGGTTGAGCGTGTGACAGACGGCACCAAGCCCCATGATGCCATACCAAATTTCCATGTGGCGATGCGTGTTCCACGCCATGGTTGCCACAATGTCGCTCTGCTTCATGCCCAATTTCACAAGCGCCTGCGCACATTTGCGCGCCCGCAGATGAATGTCGGAATAGGTGCAGCGGTGGATTGGCCCTTCGACGGTCCGCGTCACGATCTCCCGCTCGGCATGGAACCGGTTTGCGTGATCGATAATGCTCATGACCGTAAGTGGCCAGTCCTGCATCAATCCCTTCATGGTATTCTCCCTGTTTGACCTTTGGGTCAGGCGTCTGGTTTTCCAGTTCATCGACCCATAGCAGTGCGATCTGAGCCCTTCGTCAGCCCCGCAAACGTCGCGGAAATTGAGCCTTTGAAGTGCCAGACAACACGTATGTTCCCATTTCAAAAGTCTAAAGGTTTCAGATGGCTCTAACAATGCCCGCAAAATGGGGTAAAAATGTCCAGCCTTCTACGGCCAAGACCAGCCTCCTGCGGCCAAGACAAGGCCGCGCCGCAGCATTCAAGGACATTTGCCGCATGAAACTCTACCAGACGTATCTGTCTCCCTTCCCCACCCGGGTTCGTGTTCTCCTTTATGCGAAGAATATTGATGTCGAAATTATCGAACCGGAGGGGTTCCATGGCTCGCAGAAGTCCAAAAGCTCCTACGAGGAGGTCAACCCGATCGGTCGCATACCCGCCCTTGTTCTGGATGACGGGCGGGTGTTGCCGGAATCCGAGGTGATCTGCGAATACCTTGAAGACGCTTTTCCGGAACCATCGCTTCGGCCGACTGACCCCTGGGCCCTGGCGCAAGTTCGTCTTTTGTCCCGCATTTCAGACTTCTATGTGGTGATGGCCATGGTCCCTCTTTTCAACGAGTCGGGAAAGAGGCGTGCGGACTGGAACCGCGAGCGGATCGACGCCGCGGTGGTAGAGGTCTTCAAATCCCTTGAATATCTGGAAGAGTATATTGGCGAGGACGGCTACGCGGTCGGTACCAGCCTGACCCAGGCGGACGGGGTTTTGCTGCCCATCTTAATGCTGGCGTCCAAGTGGGCACCGGCTCTCTTTGGCACAGACAACCCTTTTGATAGGCTGCCGAAACTGGCCGCGTACTACACAGCTGTGCAATTGGACCCCATTGCCAAACGGGTGATGGACGAAACTCTCGAGGCCATTGGCGCGAGCCAGGGTCGCCGTAAGTAGCAACAACACCCAATCCATAAAAACAATATGACAGCCGGGGAGGCACTCATGACAAATTGGCACCACAAGCCTGCATCCCATCTACTCGACGCTATGGCCAGCAAGGAAGTGAGTTCTGCGGAACTGACCCAGCATTTTCAGGACCGTGTTGAGAGCAAGAATGCCGACATCAATGCCGTCATCGCGACGAATTTCGAGGGTGCCCACGCCCGTGCCCGTGAAGCCGATGAAGCCCGCGCGCGCGGTGAGAGCTGGGGTCCGTTGCATGGGTTGCCCATGACCATCAAAGACGCGCTGGAGGTTGCTGGCATGCCGGCAGTCGGTGGTGCGCCGATATGGAAAGACCATCGCCCCACACAGCACGCAGACGCGGTTCAGCGCATTGTGGACGCCGGTGCTGTCATCTTTGGCAAGACCAACGTGCCTTTCATGTCGGGCGACCTGCAGACTTACAATGATGTCTATGGCACCACGAACAATCCGTGGGATGCCTCCTGTGGTCCTGGTGGCTCATCAGGGGGCGCGGCGGCGGCCCTTGCCGCTGGCCTCACGCCGCTTGAACTTGGCAGCGACATTGGTGGCTCGATCCGCACGCCCGCACATCTCTGTGGCGTCTTTGGGCACAAGCCGACGTACGGCATTGTCTCCAAGCGTGGCCATTTGCCTGGCCCGCCTGGATCACTATCAGAAAGCGACCTCACGGTTGTGGGGCCGCTTGGTCTTTCAGCCAAGGATTTGTCGCTCTTGCTCGGTGTGGTCGCTGGTCCTAATCCAGCCAAGGCCACCGGCTGGCAACTTGCCCTGCCAAAGCCTCGCGCCACCTCCCCCAAGGACCTGCGCGTTGCGGTCTGGTTGGATGACCCCTATTGCGACATTGACACCCAGTCGGCAGCACTCATCACCAATGCGGCCAATGCGTTGAGCGATGCAGGTGCCAATGTTGATTTTGCAGCACGGCCCGACTTCACGCTGGCGGAGATCACAGAGGCCTATCTCATTTTGCTGCACTCGGTGGTAACGACGGGAATGCCGGAAAAGGTCCGGGAAAAATGGCGCACTCAACTGGCGCAGGCGGCTCCCACCGACAAGTCTCACGAGATATTGCAGGCGCGCGGGGGGTTGCTCACCCACGCAGATTGGCTGACATGGCATGAGGTGCGCGAACAGATCAATGCCAAATGGGCAAGCTTCTTCCAGAGCTATGATGTGGTGCTGGCCCCAACGCTGATGCGCCCGGCCTTCCCCCACGACCAGACCCCCAACTGGAGCAAACGGGAGCTCACCGTCAACGACAAGCAGCGCCATTATATGGATGTGCTGATCTGGGCGGGACCGGCAGTGCTGAGCTCCCTGCCTGCCTCTGTCGCTCCTGTGGGGCTCACCCAGGAAGGACTGCCGGTTGGGGTCCAGATTATTGCCCCCTACCTTGAAGACTACACGTCCATCGCGGTGGCAGGCATGATAGAAGACCTTGTTGGCGGCTTTCGGTCGCCCCCCGGCTTTTGAAACAGACCATTCTGATCCCTATATCCGTCCCTTTCGAACAACAGGACCGAGACTTATGTCCACTCTAAGTAATGCTGCGACGCGCGACATTGAGACCATGATCCACCCCTATACGAACCTGGATGCCTTCCGCACCACGGGTCCGCTCATTCTCGAAAAAGGTGAAGGCATTACGGTCTGGGACACGGACGGAAAAGACTATATTGAAGGCATGGCAGGCCTTTGGTGCACGGCGCTTGGCTACTCGGAGCAGGAGCTGATTGACGCTGCCACAAGCCAGATGGAGCAACTTCCCTTCACCCATGTCTTTGGCGGCAAGAGCCACGAAAAAGCTGCGGAGCTCGCCGAACGCCTGAAAGCCATTGTGCCCCATGACGCGTCCAAGGTTCTTTTTTGCGGATCGGGCTCAGAAGCCAATGACCAGCAGATCAAACTGGTCTGGTACTACAACAATGCGCGGGGCAAGCCGAACAAGAAGAAAATCATTTCGCGCATCCGGGGCTATCACGGCGTAACCGTTGTCACCGCCAGCCTGACCGGCCTGCCCGCCAACCATGCGGAGTTCGACCTGCCGCTGCCGGGCATCCTTCATGCAGACTGCCCGCACTATTACCGTTATGCGCAGGACGGGGAAAGCGAAGATGAATTCACCACAAGGCTTGCCAACAATCTGGATGAGATGATCCAGCGGGAAGATCCGGAGACGATTGCAGCTTTCATCGCCGAGCCCATCATGGGTGCAGGCGGAGTTGTTATTCCGCCCGAAAGCTACTTCCCCAAAATCCAGGCGGTGCTGGGCAAATACGACATCTATTTCATCGCCGATGAAGTGATCTGCGGATTTGGCCGGACCGGCAATATGTTTGGCTCCGAAACCTTCGGCATCAAGCCTGACACGGTTTCAGTCGCCAAGGCGCTATCGTCTGCCTACATCCCCATCGGGGCTGTTACGATCGGTGGCGACATGTACGAAGCAATGCTGGAGCAGAGCCGCAAGATCGGCACCTTTGGCCATGGCTTCACTTACACCGCGCATCCGGTCGCCGCCGCCGTTGCCTGCAAAACGCTGGAAATTTATGAGAAGCGCGACATTGTGGGCCATGTGCGCACCATGGCACCAACCTTTGAAAAGCGTGTTGCCGCCCTCGCTGACCATCCCCTCGTTGGCAATTCCCGCGCCAAGGGTTTGATCGGAGCTGTGGAACTGGTTGCCGACAAAGCCACCAAACGAGCCTTCGAAGCCTCTCAGGGTGTGGGTGCAACGTGCATGAACAATGCGCAAAACCACGGCCTCATCGTGCGCGCTATGGGGGGGGACATCGTTGCCTTCTGCCCACCGCTTATTATCAATGATGCGCAGATCAACGAGATGTTCGACCGGTTTGAGAAGGGTCTCGATGACACGGAAGCCTGGGTCCAAAAAGAAGGCCTTCGCTGAACACATGAGCACCTATCGTTACAACCTCCGCTTTGAAGGCAAGGTCAGCCCGCAGGATGAGATGGGGGAAAATATGGGAATTGAAGCCACGGCCACACTTGGCCTGGGCTCCGACCCTGCCATTGGCGCGCCAGGCGCCAGCGTTCAATTCAATGCGCTGGTGACCAATGACATGGACGGGAGTTTCACAATTCACGGTGAGGTCGTGCTGGCTGGGGGCACACTTGCCCTTACCAGCGCGGGTTCTGGCACCATGAAAGAAACGCCCGATCCCACGCTTCAACAGGGCACATTGACGTGCCAGGTGGAGAGCGGCACAGGATCGTTTTCCGGCGCCTCTGGCACGGTGACCCTCAACTTCACCGTCGGCGAAGATGCCCGCTTCACAGACTTGCAAACGGGATTGGTGTTTGTAACGGACTGATCGGGTGGTTATCGATCAATGATATGGTTGGTAGTGCCCCACGACCAATGCTTGGATGGTTACCTCACAATCATCGTTGAGGATGAGCCCATTCCGAACGGTGATGGGAGCCCGATATTGATCATCGTCCGACCGTGACAATAAAATAACATCTCCGTTCTCATCCGCCTCAACCTGCTTGAGTGTGGTCTCTGTGAGACCCTGCCAACACCGCTGGATGACAATGATCATCTCGTGTTCCAGCTCCCAAGCAACCTCTTTCCAGTCTACACAGTGAACATAATCCCCGTGCTGAACAAGCTGGTTCATAGATTGACCCTGGACTTTGAGCGCATATTGATGCCGCTTGGCGTAACGTTGGTCGAGAGTGACAGGTACCGTTCCAGCTTTTTCTGGGTCTACCCGTTCCATCCATGCGCCCGCCTGCAATACACCTACGACAGGCAGATGATATGGCTCAATTAGCCCCACGCTCACTTCACCTCCACAATCTTCGCCCAGAGTGCTTGGCGCACACGTGTTGATTTTTGGGTGAGTGAAAATGGCCGATGTGACATAGCTCATTGCCTCCTTCTTGTGGAGATCCATTGGGCTATGAGTTTTACATCTTTAGATAGATGAGGTTTCTCAGGTTCGCATGACGCCTGCACGTTCGAGATAAGCCAAGAGCGCAGCCGTGTTGCCTTTCCCGAACCGGCGACGAAGGTCCGACATCACATTATTGATATACCCTTCGGTGAGGCCGAACTCGTTGGCCACCTGCCGTGATCGAAGCCCTGACTTGATTGCTATCAATATTCTTAGTTCGCTGGGACTAATGCCAACTTCCCTGGCACGGGTTTCCGTGAATTCTGCGTCAGCCAGCAGATGAAAAGCCTTGACCGCTGACAGCACACCCAGGATGACCGCTTCACTCGGCACCTCATCCCGCTCAACCGCCCCGAACCCACTTTGTCCGCCGCCAGCCGACGGTAGGGCGAAACAAAGCCCGTTGTGCTGCTGGCCATCTACGCGCGCGCGATCCATGAAACGGGCCTGCGCATTATTGAAAATTGGGGCATGCTCGTACAAGATTGGGGTGTATTGGTCCCGCGTTGCAAGTCGAACGGGATCATGTGCAGCAAGACCACAGGAATTATATTCCTCCACCCAGTGGCGATCTCGAAAATCAACCGCAATGAAATTAGATGCATCGTGTGGTGCCGGGTGGCTTGGGTCTTTCATCCACAAATAGACAAATTGCTCAAATCCAAAGGATCGGACGATCGCCTCAAGGGCCAGGCACCGGTCTTCGAATATTGTCGAGAATGCCAGCTCCTCGAAATATTCAGCGAATGCATGGAGAGGAAAACCGGGGACGGTTAGAGACATAATTCGCCTGCTCGCTTGCGATAATAAAATATGCAATTTAGTATTTGTAGATCACATAAAGAAAGCACGAATGGAGGGCTCAATGGGGAGCGATATTGTACCGATCAGACCCGGCCTGGAAATCCAAAGCAAAGCCCACTCTGAGTTAATTCATCTTTACGACTCCCTGAGTTCCAAGAAGCAGAATAAAATCAGAGGTATTCTTCAACAGTTGGTCGATTTGGAGCAAGAGCTCGTTGAGCCCCATCCAGAGATCGACACGCACGACCAACCTGCTGGCTACTTTCTCAAGGGAGACGGTGACCATTTGCTCTACTGTGTCCCGATCAACCCTGGTGCCAAAATCCATGATGGGGAGCTTGTGCTGGTTCCAAATGGCGAAAAAGCAGGCATGACACCCGGCGCCCGCGCGTTACGAATTGAGATCAAAGACAATCGAGTTCTTCTCGGTACAGACTCAGATTTTCGCAAAAGAGACCCTACTGAAGCGGTTTGGGCTGTCACCACAGGACACTACACGCAACTTTGATGGCCCCAGCGCGCAGCAGGGGAGTAAACCATCTATTGCAGCCGCCTGCTTTCCGGGGGCACCTGTTTTTTTCCTGGCCCTATCGAGGGCCTCGTTCTTCGGTTTCACGTCCAATTGAAAGTATATTTTTCATATGAGTGAAAATTCCGCTCGCGGCTTGCGTATTATGCTGGCGCGCGAAGCAGCCGAAATGACGCAGGAACAACTGGCTGAGAAAGTCAGCGAGGCCAAACGCGCACGCACGCCAGCCGCGGCGGTGATATCGCACAGTGCGGTCGAAAATTGGGAGCTAGGGCTCGGCTTTACAACTGAGACCCTTCGCGGTCTCAGTGACGCCCTGAATGTCACCAGAGAGTGGATTTTGTACGGCTCAGACGAGAGCACCGAAATCGAACCGCAATATTTGCGGGTGCTTGGCTGTGCCCAACCCGGGACTTGGCTTGAGGAAATAGATCAGCCTTCCGACGAGGTAATACCAGCTGTGCCCGACCCTCGCTATCGGGGGAAAAGCCAGTACGCCCTGAAAATGGTAGGTCCCTCTATGAATTCATTCATCAAGGATGGATCGTACGCCTTCTGTGTCGATTGGGACGATCTTGATATTGACCTGGCGACCGGACAGTTTGTCGTAGTGCGACGCTGTCGCGCAGGCCTGTTCGAGACCACCATCAAACAAGTCGAAATTGATGGAAAAGGCTCGGTCATCCTTACGCCAAAGTCAGATGATCCAAAATTTCGAACACCACTTGAGGTCGATGCCGGACTGGAAGTGGGCCGCGAAGATACCAAGGTCATCATCGCAGCCCTTGTGGTGGGTCACACCGAACTTTTCTATTAGAAGTCAGTTCAGTGTCTTTGTCCCGACGATGTCCTTTGCCGCCATCAGTTTTACTGCAAGCTCGTCACAGGTGCCATCTTCCCGAAACCGATCGTTAAACAGGATCAACATATCCAGTGTTGTCGCCATCTGTTTCAGATGTTCCTCCGGTGTGTCCGGCCATTCGTTTGAAGCATTCATTACGCTGCGAGCTCCTCTTCATCGTCCCTCAAAATCTCACCGCCGATTTGCAGCAGATTCCGAAGCTTGCCTGTAAATTCCGGTGCGACAGAGTAATGGCCTGCAAGAAATTTCTCCTCACCAAACCCCATGGGCGGGCCATATGATGTCGGTTCCAATCCCATGTTTGACAGCGCCTTGATTGCCCACGGGTATGTAACGAAACAAAAGCGTTCAATACCTCTGTCCCACGCCCATTCCATGGCAGCAAGAGTTATGACGGTATGGTAGAGGGCTCTGTCCTTGGCCGACACTTCTGGGTCGACACACATGCGGCTGCCTTCAGCCCATTTTGGCCCGGAAGGTAGTTCGGCGCCGTATGCAAGATCCGGCCAAAGCTTCTTCAGCATGTAAGGGTGATCGCAGCGGATGTTCCGTCCTGTCGCGCGCATCACGCCATCGTCGTCGTACAATGCGAAATAGTGGGTCCACAACGCGGTATCGAACTCATCAGCCTCGCGCTCGGCCCAGGTCGGTATTGCCCACTGGGCATCGCGTACAAAGACCTTGTGACGCAGTCGCAGCATGTCGTCTATGACATTGCCGAACCTGTGTGCGGACAGAAGTGTGAAATGTTGAACGTGCATCGATCGCTCCTTTGGTTGGAGCAACAAACATCATCCGTCAGTGGGTTACTTTGTACTATCCGACCGGATAGGTACGAGGATATCGGATGGGTCCAAGCTGATCTGTTTGGTGTAAACGGCCTTCAGAACAGCTGGAATCCGGGCATTTACCCCTAGTTTTCGAAAGCAATTCGCGATGTGGAATTTCACGGTCGCTTCTGAAATCAACAATATCTCGCCTATGTCCCATGACGATTTACCACGGGCGACCAGCGTAAACACCTCTCGCTCACGTTTTGTGAACGGAACTATTCGTTCGTCCCATTCTGATAATAGCGATATGTGGGCCCGATGCATCACACACGTCACCGCGTAGATTTCAGCCATATGCCGATCCATGTCGAAATCAGCCTGCTCAGACGCAGCAGAAAAACACGCCAATATGCCGGGCTCGGAAAAGAGTGAGGAAGACATCCCGACTTTCATCCCGGCGTCAGAACTGTCTTCAAATAGAACCAGTTCGTTTTTCGACCACTCCCCCTGGGTTTTCAATCTGTCCCAGGTAAACGGTCCAGCACCCCTTTCAGCGAACTGATACGCTAGGTCTTCAGCCGCCCTGTCTCGCTCTGCATAGTCATCCAAAAAAGAACTATCAAACGTCGAGGCGAAATATTGATCGCGACCTGGCAGGGCCCCTTTGATGAAGTAGCCATAGGTGGCGCGTATTGGACCCAAGTTTTCGTTCATGTAGCCGCCCCACGCCATCACGATCTCGTCTGGCGTGCGCATAGTTTGAACGGCTTCAACAAATTCAGGAAAATTCATCTGGATCTCCCAAGTCAATGAGTTCCAGATAAATTGCCTTGGCGAGCGCTTCGTATGTGGATTTCACTTCCAGCTTCTCGCGAACCCTTTTCAACCTGGCATTGATTGCAGCAAGTGATTTGTTCAAGTGGCGAGCAGCACCCTTGCCACCTCCCCCACCAGCACCTGTGGCCAGCGCGACCAGTGTCATCTGCTCTCCAACAGTGAGAATATTTTTTCGGGGTTGGCATTCTTTTATTGTTTTGTGCAATTCCATCCCTGTCCCCTCTCATGATGAAATTCGACATTCAAATTAAACGCGAACCGTTGGAAAACATCAAGACATGGACGCTGAGCAAAATCGCGAATCGGCGGATCACTTTGTGCAGCTCACCGCCAAACCAGACAGCTATTTTTTGGTTAGAAAGCCGGCTACTCATCAAGAGGAACACCAGAAAAAGACCCACTCCAACATACATTTTCTGTTCAAAAAGCCGGTTTTTCACCTGAACCACCGGACAGAGCGGCCACGAGCGACCATCAAATTGTTGGCTGTTTTCCATCGTCTTTAGGGTCAGAAGCACTTCGAAAACTAGTAAAAGTCTAGCCTGGCAGGCAAATTGAAAGAATCGTTTTCATTTCGCTCACACGGACATGAAAGTCCTATTTTCAAAGTTTGTCGGCTGGTGGAGAACATCCCGTGTCAGCGACACCGGCATAGACGGATGCATACTTATCGACAGAAAACTTCTTGGGAACCGGGAAATCATCACCGTCACAAGAGTGTGCAGCCACTGAGGTAGGCACGGGCGCCAAAACCCTGGGCGGGTCACAACACATCTTTTTATTTTTGAGCCGCGGCCCGCCGCAGTAGGAACCTCTCAGCCGTTTCATACAGCCACACACAAGGTGGTTGTTCTCATGGGCCGAAAGGGGGATATCCGTTAAGTCATTGAAAGGAATGGTACAGCTGGGGGGAATTGAACCTCCGACCTCTTGATCCACAATCAAGCGCTCTAACCGACTGAGCTACAGCTGCACATCAGGCAAAATGGCCGAATTGGCCCATTTCAGTCCCTTTATGCTCTGGGCGGGTGCCGAAGCACTCTCCCTGAGACGCCGGAACTTAATTCCCTTAGCCGCCCCACGCAAGGGCAGAAGAAGGTTCTTTTGCGGGCCTTATCAGCCGCTTTTGCTCTTATCCGCCGCTGGAGGGCATCAGGGAGGCGACGAGCTCTGGCCAGACAGCTCCCGCGAAGACAAACAACACGGCGAGAGGGCAGACAACTCGTATCAGGAAGGTCCAGAAGCGGAACCAGAGCGCAGTGGGGTCGTCCACGTTCAACGCTTCCGCCACGGTCTCCTGGCTCAATGCCCAGCCCACAAAAACCGCCATCAAAATACCAACTCCTGGCTGCACCCAGCTGGTGGCAACAAAATCGAGCACATCGAAAATCGTTTTGTCGACCAACACGCCAGACGAGGCCAACGGATAAAAGCTGGACCAGTCATTGAAGGAAAATGCTGTGGCGATCCCCACCATCCAGCACGCTGTTCCCACCAGGATGGCCGTGGTGCGGCGCGACAGCACAAACGCTTCTTCGATGTAGGCGACCGCTGGCTCCAACAATGAAATTGCGGAGGTGACAGCAGCGACCGACAACAGAATGAAGAACATGGTGCCCACCAGATATCCTGCTTCCATCTGCGCAAAGGCGATCGGGACCGTCACGAAGATGAGCCCGGGGCCTGCAGACGGTTCCAACGCGAAGGAAAAAACAAGTGGGAAAATCGCCAGCCCCGCCAGCAAGGCAACGCTGGTATCGGCGATAACGATGATCACTGCTGATTTCGGGATATTGATATCCTCATCCAGATACGCGCCGTAAGTCATCATCGACCCCAGCGCAACGGAGACGGAGAAGAAGCCCTGTCCAATAGCCACCAGAAATGTGTTGGACGTCACCTTTGAAAAATCAACGGTGAATAGGAAATCCACCGCCTGGTCGAAACCTGGCGTCGATACGGCATAGACCACCATGCCTATGAGCAGGAGAAACAGCAGCGGCATGAGAAAGACCACGGCGCGTTCAATGCCCTTGTGAAGCCCCCAGACAACAATACCGACATTGATGGCCATGAAGGCCGTATGCCATCCGATGAGGGAGACGGGGTCAGCTGTGAAATTCCCAAAGAGCGTGCCTGATGCCGCCGGGTCTAGGTTTGCAAAACTATCCGTGACTGCCAACAACGTGTATTTGAGCGCCCACCCCCCAATCACGCTGTAGTAAGACAGAATAACAAAAGCCCCGAGCGTGCCACCCCAGGCCAGCACCACCCACAGCACAGACTTTTTGTGTTTACGGACAATAAGCATCATGGACTGGATGGGACTTTGTCCGCCCATCCGCCCCAACATGATCTCCGCTATCAAAATGGGGAGCGCAATGACTGTGGTGGTGAAGACATAAATGAGAATGAAGGCACCCCCACCATTCTCGCCTGTGATGAAGGGGAAGCGCCAAATATTGCCGAGCCCCACCGCCGACCCAATAGCTGCCATCAGAAATGCAAACCGCGATGACCAATGCTCGCGCGCCACACTTACTGCCATGTTATCCCCTGCCTTCTTCTCTCGTTCCGGAGCATCCCCTCTCCGCTTGGCAATGGTAGCGCGCTTTTCTGGCTCTGTCAGGCTGCCTGCCTATGCCCTATAGTTCGCTCAAAAATATGGGGCGCTCATGAACAGTACAACGATAAGAACAGAAATGGTCGAGGCAAACGGCCTGACCTTCGAAACCGATATGTGTGGCGAGGGCGACAAACTGGCGCTCTTCCTGCACGGGTTTCCTGAAAACAAGTTCTCCTGGCGGTTCCAGATGCCCCTGCTCGCGGAGCTCGGATACACCGCCTGGGCGCCGAACCTTCGGGGTTATGGAGGCAGCTCGAGACCACCCCGCGTGGCTGACTACAGTCTCACTCACCTGATGGACGATGTAGCAGGGCTCATGGATGCCGCAAAAGCCCGGGGCATCACCGGGCCCGTGACCCTCATATCCCACGACTGGGGTGGCGCGATTGCCTGGAGCTTTGTGCTTTCCGCGCTCCGCCCTCTGGACAAGTTCGTCGTCATGAACCTTCCGCACCCCACCCAGTTCATAAAAAGCGTCGGGACATGGGCGCAACTCAAACGCTCCTGGTATATTTTCTTTTTCCAGATCCCCTGGTTGCCCGAAAAACTGATGACAGCGCGCGGCGCCAAGGCGATCGGCGATGCCTTCTACAATATGGCCGCGGATAAAACGAATTTCGCCCCGTCCGTTCTCGACCAATATCGTCAGAATGCCCTTATCCCCGGCGCTATGAAGGCGATGATCAACTACTATCGCGCCTCGTTTCGCCGCAATCCGATGAAGGAAATCTGGGAAAATCCGCCCAAAATCAAAGTACCCACCCTAATGATCTGGGGAGAAGAGGATGTGGCGCTAGGCAAAGAACTGACCTATGGCACAGAGGAATTGGTGGACGATTTCACACTCAGATATCTTCCGAACGTGTCACACTGGGTCCAGCAGGAAGCACCGCAGATTGTGAACCCTATCCTAAAGGCGTGGATCACGGGCCAACCGGTGCCGGAAGCAAACGAAGTGAGTAGCAAATGAGCAACGGGATAAACACCCAGACCGATGACAGTGGCGAGATACAGATCGGCCCAACTTCTCTAGGTATGGTTCGCCTCTTCTTCCGCACGGGAGCATTTGAGTTGCCAATGGATTTTTCGCCCGAAGAGGCTGAGGAAATCGCAGCAGAACTCACGGAGGCCGCCGAGCTTGCCCGCCAATCAGGCTCAAAAGCCAAAACCCGGCAGCCCTCCTCTTCCCTAAAAAAGAGCGCCCGCAAAAAATAGGGTACAACGCTGCCTTCAATATAGCGCACCAACCAAACAAGGCTGCTGGACCTCCCCCCTTCGGTAAGGCTAGGGTTGAGGGGACGCTCATGTGCAGAGCGCGGGTTGCTCCTGGGGGGACAGTGAGTGAGCGCCGTGACGACAACGCCAACCATTGACGATCTTGTCGGCCATTCCGACCCGGCATGGCTGTGGGATGTCGACCGGCGCCGGATTTCGTGGGGCAACCCCGCAGCCGTCACTTTCTGGGGAGAGCAAAGCCTGCTTGATCTGATTGAGTTGGAGTTTGATCCCGACGACCCCACACTTCTTAAACTGAACCGGCTCGCCACTGAGTTTGACGAGGGCACCTCCCTTACCCGCAAGCTAGAATTCGACCTTGCGACCGGACGTCAGTGGACGACCTGCCTCTGTTACCCCTCAGTGCTGGATGATGGTCGCCCCGGGCTTTTGATCCGGCTGGACCAAAGCAGTGAAGCCTCTGCAACGTTCTCCCGGTTTGGGGAAATGGTTCAGGAAGCACCGATTGCGATGGCACTTTTTGGTAGCGATGGGGTTTTGCTGCATCAAAATATCGAGGCCGAACGGCTGTTCGGTGTTATTGCGCGGGCTGGCGGGTTGAGTGCCTTGTTGGAGAAGCCAGACGACGCCCTGCCATTGATCGCGCGGACCATCCGATCGGGGACGGTCAGCCGTGCGCTGACACTCACGACCCGCAATGGCCCCCGTGCCCACCGCGTCACTTTCAGGCGGATGCACGACCCTGACAGCCAGTCCCACGCCTTGCTGGTTCTTTTCCGCGACATTGCAGACCGCCGCGCGCGAGAAAAAGACGCGGAGCAGCAGCGGACCCAGATGCAAGCCATGCTCGATTTGGTGAGTGATTTTCAATGGCGCCTCGACAAGAACTTGCGCTTCACCCAGATCACCGGCGATTTTTATGGCGCGACAGGAGTTCGTGTCGAAGCCCTGCTGGGTAAAAGTTGGGATGATGTGGTGCAGCAATTTGGCCTGGGACCCAGTGCCTCTTTGGGCAAAGCTCTCGCGTCTCAAACAGCATGGCGGGATGAAGAACTCCTCTGGCCCAAACACGGACCTGAGGGTCGCGAAGAAGTTGTGCGCCTTGCGCTCGGGGCCCTTCCCCTCACCGATGCATTGGGAAACTTCAAGGGCTGGAACGGGTTGGCGATAAAATCACAACGACATGCCCCGGCAGCGGTCACAAATTCGACCCTCTCACCCGCAACGTCCCTGGCGCAAGAACCGGAAACGTTGCTTGCGTCGGTCACCGATGGGGTTTTGATGCTGGATGCTCAGGGCATCGTCATTCGAGCGAATGACAATGCTCAGAAAACGCTTGGCACGATTACGGGGAAATCCCTTGCGAGCGTTCTGCACTCTGCCAATCAAAAACAGATCGAAGACTATCTGGCCAGCCTGATCCGCGATGAGAGAGACGCGCTTTCGCCCACCGATGACAGTGGGTTGGAGGTCAGAACCGCCAGCAAGCCGACCCGACACTTGCTTTTAGTCATGCAAGCGTTGGGAGATGATTATGCGGGGGCTGCTTTTACCGCGGCGCTCCGAGACATCACCCAGGCCAAACACACAGAAGTGGAATTACGTGAGGCCCTGACCCAGGCGCGTGCTGTGAGTTCACAGAGAACTAGTTTTCTTGCAACCGTTGCCCACGAACTCAGAACACCCCTAAACGCCATCATCGGCTTTTCCGAAATCATGCGCGACGAGCGGTACGGCGCTCTCGGCGACGAACGCTACCTTTCCTATGCCGGGGATATTCATGACAGCGGCGAATTGTTGCTGAGCCTGATCAATGACCTGCTGGACCTGTCCAAGGTAGAAGCGGGGAAATTTGAACCCGAATTTGAACAAGTGAGCATCGCCTCCCTCGTGGAGCAGTGTGTGAACATGGTGAAGCCGGGCGCCGCGGACGAACGGATCGCGATCCGCACACACATACCCGCAACACTCCCGGGCCTTGTCGCGGACAAGCGCAGCCTGATGCAGATCCTGCTCAACCTTCTCTCAAATGCTGTGAAATTCACCCGCGCGGGGGGGCAAGTTACTGTCACCGCGACGGTTTCCTCCGACGGGGACCTCACCCTTGCCGTCCACGACACGGGTATTGGCATGTCCGACGAAGATCTGGAACAGGCGCTTACCCCGTTTGGACAGGCGCGCAATGCCGTCACTCACGGGCGCAAAGGCACCGGTCTGGGCCTGCCGCTTGCCAAAGCGCTGRCAGAGGCAAACCGGGGTGCCCTCACCATCACCTCATCGCCAGGCGAAGGCACACAGGTACAACTGGTCTTTCCGTCCACACAAGTCTTGCAGGACTAGTTTTCGAGCTCTTCAAGGCCGCGATAAAGCTCCAACGCTTCCGGGTTGGCCAGGGCCTCACGGTTTTTCACCTCGCGCCCCTCTATGACATCGCGCACAGCAAGCTCTGTAATTTTTCCGGACTTGGTGCGCGGTATGTCAGCAACCGCAATCACCTTCGTCGGCACATGTCTGGGGCTCGCCCCTGAACGGATATTTTTGCGGATTGTAGCGATGAGCTCCTCCGTCAGAGCCTCACCGTCAGTGAGGATGACAAAAAGCACAACACGCACATCATCGTCCCAGGTCTGCCCCACTGCGATGGCTTCGCGCACCTGGGGCATCTTCTCAACCACCGCATAGATTTCCGCCGTCCCGATGCGCACACCACCGGGATTCAAGGTCGCATCCGAGCGCCCATGAATGATGATGCCGCCATGCTCTGTCACTTCAGCAAAATCACCATGATGCCAAATACCTGGGAAACGATTGAAATAGGCCTGATGGTACTTCGTCCCGTCCTCATCATTCCAAAACCCAATAGGCATGGCGGGAAAAGGTTTGGTGCAAACCAGCTCACCCTTTCCTTTGGATTTCAGCCCGTCCGGCAAAGCTTTTCCGTCCTCGTCCCAGATCTCGACTGCCATGCCCAGACCCTTGCACTGGATTTCTCCCCGCCACACGGGCAGCACTGGATTGCCGAGAACGAAGCACGAGACAATGTCCGTGCCGCCGGAAATGGACGAAAGCTGAACGTCCGGTTTGATCGCGCGATAGACGTAGTTGAACCCTTCCTCCACAAGAGGAGACCCTGTCGACAGGATGGCGCGCACGGACCCAAGGTCATGGGTCTCACGCGGAACAAGTCCTTCCTTGTTCAGGGCATCAATGAATTTCGCCGACGTGCCAAATACATTGACCTTCACCTTGTCAGCGTAATCAAACAGCACATTGCCATCAGGATAGAAAGGCGACCCATCATAGAGTGCGAGTGTTGCGCCCGCCCCCAGTCCAGCAACCAGCCAGTTCCACATCATCCAGCCGCAGGTGGTGAAATAGAAAAGCGTGTCGCCCTCACTCAGATCACAATGAAGCACATGCTCTTTGAGTTGCTGCAACAGTGTGCCGCCCGCCGAGTGCATGATGCATTTTGGCGCGCCCGTGGTGCCGCTGGAAAACATGATGTAAAGCGGATGAGAAAAAGGCAGTTGCTCGAAAACAATGTCATCGGGTGCAAATGCATCACACGCTTCGCCCCAGGTCACAGCGTTGGCGATGCCACTGACGGGTTCATCGATGAAAGGAACGATAACCACATGTTCCAACGATGGCAGAGCCTGCGTGATCTGCTGGATGTTTTCGCCAAGAGGCAAGCGTTTGCCGTTATAGCGATAGCCATCACAGGCAATCAGTACCTTTGGTGCAATCTGACCAAAACGGTCCAGCACGCCGGCGGGACCGAAGTCTGGTGAGCAGGAGGACCAGACGGCACCGATGCTTGTGGTTGCCAGCATGGCGATAAGGGTCTCGGGCGCGTTGGGCATGTAGGCTGCCACCCGATCACCGGGCACAACACCCCACTGGCGTAGCGCCTGCGCAAATTGCGAAACGGCGTCGTACAGGCAGGCCCAACTGAGTGAGGACTGGTCCACCCCTTCATTGTTGAAATGAAGAGCCGGGCTCGTATCCCGACGGCGCAGCAGGTTCTCTGCAAAATTGAGGCGTGCGTCGGGAAAGAAGTCGGCGCCGGGCATAGTGGCCTGCCCCAGCACCCGGTCGCCCTTTTCTGAAGAGACGATGCCGCAAAAATCCCATACCAGATCCCAGAAGTCCGCCGTCTCCGTGACCGACCAGGCGTGCAGTGCCGCATAGTCCGGCAAAGAGAGGTCGTAACGCTGCTCCGCCTGCTTGCGAAAGCGGGTCATGGCCGCCGCATCAATGCGCGCGGCGCTGGGCTGCCAGAGAGGTTGTTCGACAGCAGTCGGGGGTGTGGTTTGTGACTTACTCATGACCGCGTTTTAGGCGGTGGTGCCAACTTGTTCAAGTCACTCCCTGCCCTCCTGCGCTGTGGGGCTAAGATCGCCCGCAGACTGCACCATGTGGAACTCAGCCAGATAGCCTCCTTTACGCGCGATCAGCTCGTCATACGGACCCTCTTCCACGATGACGCCATCCTCAAACACCAGAACACGGTCGACCTGACGCACAGTGGACAGGCGGTGGGCGATGATGATCGTGGTCCGACCCTTCATCAGTTCGCGCATGGCTTCTTGTACGGCCGCCTCGGTTACGACATCCAGGCTGGACGTTGCTTCATCCAGCACCAGAATGGGTGCATCAGCCAAAAAGGCACGGGCAATCGCCACCCGTTGGCGTTCGCCACCGGATAGTTTCACGCCGCGCTCGCCGACAAGCGTCTCCAGACCCTCGGGCAAGCCCTCAATGAACTTGTCCGCCCGCGCCAACCTTGCCGCCCGCCAGATTTCCTGCTCGGTCGCTCCCGGTTTGGCATAGCCAATATTCTCCCCCAGGGTACGGTGGAAGAGGAGAGGCTCTTGCGGCACAACGGAAACCGCTCGACGCAGACTGGTCGGGTCAACGGTGGCGATGTCCTGGCCGTCGATCAACACGCGCCCTGCATCCAGGTCGTACAGACGCTGTAACAGCTTGACGAAAGTACTCTTGCCCGACCCCGACTTACCTACCAAAGCGATCTTTTCCCCGGCCCGGATATCGACGGACAGGTTTGAGTAAACGGCCTGGTCTTTGCGGGGATAATTGAAGCGCACCTGGTCAAAATGAACAGCACCACCCTTCATCACCAACGGTCCGGCATTCCCAGCAGCCGCTGGTTCCAGCGGCAGATCATGAAACAGGATCAGATCCTCAATCTCAGAGACGCCCTGTTGCAGGTTTTGCAGATGGTAGCCCATGTCCCGCAGGTAGGCATTGATGAGCAGATAGGTGGTGATGGCAAACACGATGTCGCCCGTACTTGCCCGGCCTGCGGCCCATTCGACAATTACCAGCGCCAGAATGCCCGCCTGCAAAAACACAGCTGCCACGTTTTGAACGATCATGATGTTCTCCATCATGATCCACGCCCGCACGGCTTTTCCGCGCCACATCTCTGCCAGAGAGAGAAGTCGGTCGTCTTCCCGTTTCTCCGTGCCATAGCTTTTGACAACGGAATTGCATGTGATCGCGTCGGCAACCAGTGCTCCGACTTCACTGTCAGCCTTCATGTGCGCTCTGTGTCGCTCTGGCAGATGGCGCACGGCCAGCCAGATCGTCACAGCGACATAGAGGACGCTGGTAACAGCCGCGTATAGCCCCACAAGGGGCCACCGCCATGTCAGAACCGACAACACCCCGATCAACATGAAGGCGGTGGGAATAAGCACCGCATAGACGGTGTCAGCAATCGTGTCGTAAGCCCACATGCCACGGGTCAGTTTTCGAACCGTTGCTCCCGCATGTGCACTCTCATGCCAGTTGGACGGAAAACGCTGCACCCGTGCAAAAGCCTCGGTCACGATGTCGCGCATCACCCGGGCGGTAAAAAACATCCAGAGCCGAAACTTCAGGCGCTGGATCGCGAGGAAGGCAACGCCCTGCCCTACAAAAAGCACGGCGGCCCAGAAAGCCGCATCAATTTCTGCGGGTTCTGGCGGGAATGAGGCCGTTGAGATGATATCGACAAGGTAGCCTGAGACAATGGGGAACAGAATGTCGACGGCCACATTTGCAGCCATGCCAAGCATCAGCAAGGCGAACCAAAAGCCCTGCCTGCGCCAGTAAAACCAGATGAATGATATGATCTGCCTTGCAGAGACAGCTGATTTTGAACGATCGGAATTTTTCATGTCGTGTCTGTTTTCCCAGAAACGGAAAAACACTCCTGAATATGCCGAGCGGCTATACGCCACTCAAATTTTTCATATCCGGGCTTGGCTTAACTCGCCTGCTAACTTGGTCTCGCTCGTTTGAGAGACCTGCTGGACGACAGATTCTGTCGACATGGTGTGCAAAAAGTTAGATTTGCAAGCAAGAGAGTAGAGTTTGCGTGAGCCCGGGTGATCCCTGCAGCCCAACACAAAGTTGGTGGCTTTACAGGGAGAGGATCATTATCCAGCACTCGGGTTCCATCTCTCCAGCTCCACAATTCTTGCTACTATGAGACATCCAATAAAATTGAATGCCTGTACCGAACCTACAACAACAAACGGACAAGCCAAGGCCCTTGATGATTGGCGCGCAGGATTTTGTACCAATGTGGCGTAAAAGCCTCAACTGGGGCCGAACTTCTTTCTGCCACACTTGCCTCCGAAACTAACCTCGAGAATATCTGCTCGTCGTTCAAGACGTTCATCGTATTTTGGCACAGCATTTTTGGGGCTCCTCATGTCACGTTTTCTTTCCTTTCTCTTTGTGGTTTTTCTTGTGGTTGTCGGCGTTCTGTTCGCAGCGCCGTCCTTCATTCCTGTCGAAACATACAAGCCGCAAATATCAGCGCTCGTGAAAGAACAGACAGGTCGGGACCTGACCATTGGGGGCGACATAAGCCTCTCCTTCCTGCCGCGCCTTTCGGTGACCGTGAACGATGTCACGTTCGCCAATGCCGAGTGGGCATCAACCCCGAACATGGCGACGATGGAGCAGTTGGAAATCGTCCTGAAAGTTTTCCCCTTGCTGCGCGGTGAAATAGCGCTGGACCGATTTGTTCTTGTGCGCCCTGAAATTGATCTGGCGGTCAACGCCCAAGGCAAGGCGAACTGGGAATTTGATGTCCCCGCACAAGCTGCAGCCACGCCTCCCCCAACACCCAGCGACACTGACAATAGTTCGAGTTTCAGCCCGCAGGTTACGGACATTCAACTTGGCCAGATTTCACTGATCGACGGACGGGTGCGTTATTCGGATGCACGCTCTGGCGGTTCTTATGAGGCGAATGCCATCAATCTCGATGTCTCTCTCCCAAGCTTGGATGACCCGCTCGGGATTGACGGCTCCCTGGTCTGGAATAAAGACACCATCAAGCTGACCGTCGATGTCGCTGACCCACGCGCGTTTTCTGGCGGCGACACATCAGAGATCACTTTTAATCTCTCGGCCCCCAAAATCACCAGCAGCTTTTCCGGCAGTGCCGCGATCTCTCCGTCTCTTTCGGTCAACGGCACGACCTCTCTCAAAATCCCCTCTGTTCGCGAACTGGCGGCCTGGGCTGGTCAACCGCTCACGCCGGGCGGTGGCTTGGGCATGCTTGAGCTTGGTGGCGCGCTTGCCATATCTGGCGACACATACGCGTTCTCGGATGCCACCCTGTCGTTTGACGGCATGAATGGTACGGGCACTTTGTCGATTGATACGGGTCGCACCCGCCCCCGGCTCACGGGAACGCTGGCGCTTGATAGACTGGATGCCAACATCTATCTGGCATCAGACGCATCGTCCCCCGCAGGAGGCACAGGGACTGCAGGCACAGGCTCAACGGGGGAAGGATCCAGCTCCTCGGAAGGGTGGAGTGATGCGCCCATAGACCTGAGTGGTCTCAAGGCCATTGATGCGGACCTTAAACTCAGCGTCGATGAAATCCTGTTTCAGGAAATTGAAGTCGGCAAAAGCGCGCTGGCTGTCTTGCTCAGCAATGGCAAGCTCACAGCGAACCTTACCGAGCTTGATCTCTACGAAGGAGCTGGCACGGGTCGGCTGGTTCTTGATGGATCGAGAAGCACCCCCGCTGTTACTGCGAAGTTCGACCTGGCAAACATTGCCGCCTATCCACTGCTGCGCGACGCTGCCGCCTTTGAACGGCTGGAGGGTGACGGGACGATCAAGTTTGACGTCCGAACATCAGGTCGGAGCCAGAAGGCCATGATGAGCGCTCTCAGCGGGGCTGGGTCCGTCACTTTTGCAGATGGCGCCATTCGCGGCATCAATATCGCCAAACTCATGCGCAATGTCCTCTCGGCTGCCACGAGCGGTTGGGAATCTGGCGGCAGCGAGAGTACTGACTTCTCCGAACTCAGTGGTACTTTCACCATTGCGCGGGGCATTCTTTCCAACACCGACCTAAAGCTGTTGAGCCCATTGGTACGGGTGACCGGCAAGGGCACCGTCGATCTGCCAGCGCAGACGCTTAACTACCGGGTCGAACCGAAACTGGCGGCAACGCTTGAGGGCCAGGGAAGCACTCAGGAAGCAACCGGACTGGAAGTCCCTATTGTGATTTCAGGCCCATGGGCTGATCCCCGCTTCACACCCGACTTCGCCGCTATCGTTGCCAATCCAGATGGCATTAAGGGCGTCATTGATGCCGTCAAGGAAGATGGCGGCAAAGGTCTGCTCCAGGGCCTTCTGGGCGGCAGACAGGCACCTGCGGAAGGTGGCGATGCCTCCAGTGCAGAACCAGCTGAAAAGCCCCGCCCCGAGGATGTGCTGCGAGGCCTGTTCAACCGGTAGGGTCCTCACACTTCGGTGAAATCCTCTAACGCGGCATATTCCTTTTTGCCCTCAACCCGGTATTGCCTGCGGGCCAGGCGCGGGTAGGTGCAAACATCGATTGAGGGGCGCGTCCCTCCCATAAGATAGACAAGGTCGTCCGGCCCTTCATTGCGCATGGAGTGGGCCGGGCCTCCTTTTGGGAACATCAACATGTCGCCGGGGCCAACCTCGAAGCTCTCTTCCCCCAGACAAGCGATCCCCTTGCCAGCCTGAATGAAGACAAATTCCTCATCCTGTCCGTGGAAATGATGCTCGGTGGTCTCATGTCCGGGCTCAATGCGCACCATATGGAGCCCCATATCGGTCAACCCAGCCAGATCGCCCAAGGTTCGGGTCAAGCGCACCGCGTTTTGATTATATTGATGCACGTGACGCTTTTCTGCCATCTGGGCAAGGCGCGATGCCGGGAAAAAGCACCTGTTTTTCGCATCCGTCTCCATATTTCAAACCTCTCCTATTGTGATCTGGGGTGAGTTGGTGTGTCATCCCTCTGCCCGCTAGACTGCGGGCGTTCGAATCAATGCAGGCTGAACCGTTGCTCTATAGTGCTTTTTCAGGGCTCATCAAATTTGCCATCGCGTCGGTTGCCATCGGCGCGACCCTCTCTGCCATGGACATATCAGCCGTTGATGTCCTCAAAGACATGGGTGTCACGCCAGACAAAATACGCCTACTGGCGTCAGGAGCGGTAGATTGGGCCCTGCCGCATTTCCTTCTGGGATCCATGGTCATTGTCCCCATTTGGCTGGTCCTCTTCCTGTTGAAACCCCCTGGCTTTGGCAAATAGGCCAAAGTGATTACTCCCCAGACCTTGGCGCTGGCCCTTACTCTCGCTAGGTTAACCGTTTGGGGCACTGGATCGAGGGTCGGTCTGGCCATTCTCTGGGAGAACAATATGAAAAAGCTACTTCTTTCGGTCGCAATTTTGACCGCAAGTGCTGGCGTTGCGCTGGCTGACATCGGTGCCGGTCTCATCGGCAATACTGTCACCCTGACCGGTCCGGACGGGGCGGAGACCAAAATTTATTACCCTGATGCGAGCACTCTCGTGATGAAAATTCCAACTGGTGCTGAAATTCCAGGTACCTGGCGTGTTGATGGCGAGACCATTTGCACAACGGCAGGCGACCAGCCTGAGAACTGCACACCTCCGATCACGGAAGCTCCAACACCTGGCGCTTCGGGCACGATTGACGGCGATGCTGGTTCAGTGGCCTGGGCGGTTACTGCTGGTAAAGATTTCTAAATCCGAATTCGGCTTAGTTGGGGGGCGGACATTCCGGCGTTAAAAGCGCTGGGTCCGCCCTTCTTTTTTGAGAAGCCCCCCTTTATCTCCGATTTCCTGCGTTTTGGCGGTGCTTGCAGTAGACTTGCGCCAACAAGCGATTCTTCAGGGGGATACCGAGTATGGGCAGACTGGCAGGCAAGAGCATCATCATCACGGGTGCTGGCAGTGGTATCGGTCGCGCAAGCGCGATTATCTTTGCGCGCGAAGGTGCAAATGTCGTTGCCGTCGACCGCGTTGAAGAAGCCGTCGACGAAACCGCCTCCATCGTCTTGGAGAAGGGGGGGGTAATCAAAACCGTCGCAGCCGACGTGGGTGACGAGAATGCTGTGAAGGGTTTTGTCGATTTCTGTGTTTCTGAGTTTGGCGGCGTGGACGGTGTCTATGCCAATGCCGGGATCAGCGGCGGCATGGTTCCGATCGAAGATCAAACCCCAGCTCTGTGGGAAGAAATTTTGCGGGTCAATCTGATCGGGCCGTTCCTTGCGATCAAACACGCCTCTCCTCACATGATCAAGCAGGGCCGCGGAGCCATCGTATGTACCGCGTCTGTTGCTGGTCTGCGCGCCAATGCTGGCAACACACCCTACTCTGCTTCCAAAGCCGGGGTCATAAGCCTGGTGCAAACAAGCGCCAACCAGTTTTATGGAACAGGTGTGCGGGTCAACGCCGTGTGCCCAGGTCTTATTGAAACCGGCATGACGGCTCCACTTTTTGAGGGGGCACGCGCACGAGGCAGCGAAGGCAAAATCGGGCAACTTAATCCGACCGCCCGTTATGGCCATCCTGAAGAAATAGCCAACATGGCATTGTTCCTTGTCAGCGATGAGGCATCCTATGTGAACGGGCAAGCGATCCCTGTTTGCGGTGGCCTGTCGAGCACTCATCCATTTGCTCCCAGCCGTCGCGGCGCCTGACGACACCATTGACCGGGCATAGGAGAGAGACCCATGCCCGATCGGCCCTCGTCTGACATCTCCTCTCCGGAGATTTTCTGGCGAGCTGATGGCAGTCCCCAATCCCGTTCCTTCGAAGACATTTATTTCTCTGCGGACGATGGCCTTGAAGAAACACGACATGTGTTTCTTCAAGGCAACCGCCTGCCGTCTGCCTGGGCGGAGCGTACACAATTCACCATCGCGGAAACCGGGTTCGGTACCGGGCTCAACTTTCTCGCAACCTGGGCGTTGTGGCACGAAACGCGGGCACCCGGGCAGCGGCTCAATTATGTGTCCGTGGAAGGCTTTCCGCTGACGGCTCAAGACCTGGCACGGGCGCTGAAACAATGGCCTCAGATGGAACCGTTGGCGGAAGTACTGATTGAGCGCTACCCGACGCCCCATCGCGGTGTCCACGTGCTTTCTTTCCCTGACAATGTCACCCTCACCTTGCTCGAAGATGAAGTGCTTGTGGCGTTTAAAAGCCTGGATGCCCAAATTGATGCCTGGTTTCTCGACGGCTTTTCCCCGGCGACCAATCCCGACATGTGGTCTGAAGAATTGTTTGAGGAGATCGCACGGCTGTCCGGCCCAGGTACAACATTTGCGACCTACACAGTTGCCGGCGCTGTCCGGCGGGGCTTGAGCGCTGTTGGATTTTCTGTCGCAAAGGAGCCTGGCTTTGGTCGCAAAAGAGACATGCTGACAGGAATTCTGGAAGGCAAAGAGGACAGACCTTCAGCGCGTCCCTGGTACCAGATACCAACGCCAGGGCGACATCGCACCGCCTGCATTGTCGGCGCAGGCATTGCCGGGGCGTCTACTGCCGCCGCCCTCACCCGCGCAGGCGTCAGTGTCACCCTCATCGACAGCGAGGGCCCGGGTGCAGGTGCTTCGGGCAACCCTGCCGCCCTTTTTATGCCGCGGATGGCAAGCGACGGAAGTGCTGAGGGTCGGTTCCACATCGCGGCCTACCTGCATATGGAGCACTGGCTCTCGCAGCTTCCTAATGAAATCCGGAACGATGTTTTCCGCCCCTGCGGCGTGCTTCAACTGGCGCGCACAGACGCTGATACGCGGCGCTTTGATAGCTTGGCAGCTGGCAGCCTGCTCCCCCAGGGCCATATGGAGTTGGTTTCTGCAGAAGCGCTCAGCGCGCTGACCGGGTTTGAGACGGGTCTGCCTGCGCTGCTGTTTCCCAAAGGAGGCGTCCTTACGCCCAGGGCGTTGCTGCGCCACCTCATCGGCGATCTGCCGGTTCACAGAGCGCGTGTTCATTCGCTCATGCGCCATGATGATCTTTGGTCGCTGCACGCCCCGGACGGCAGCCTCATCGCAGAAGCCGACATGGTGGTTCTCGCCAACGGCACCGGCCTCACCGCCTATCCGCAAACCGACTGGTTGCCGCTGGAGCCGGTGCGGGGGCAGATCACCGAGCTGCCAGAAGGCGCCCTTCCCCCACAGCAGCACGCGCTGGTGGCAGGCCCCTATCTGATTTCCCATGCGGACGGTTCGGCGCTGACAGGTGCCACTTACGACCCCGGTGCGTCACCACAAGCACCGCTGACGCCCAGCCCAACCGAACACCAGCGCAATCTTGACGCTTTGGCCGAAGCTATTCCTCCCCTGCAGAGTTCCCTCGATGACCTCACCCCGTCTGAGCTTTCCGGACGGGTGGCCTTTCGCGCACAAGTGCCTGACCGGGTGCCCTTTGCAGGCCCGGCACCAGACCAGCCCGCCTATCTGGAGGCCTATGACCGCCTGCGACATGGGGACCGCTTTGCCGCCTACCCTCCGGCTCCCTGCCATCCAGGGCTTTTTCTCTTTGGGGGGCTCGGCGCGCGGGGGTTTGCAACAGCGCTGTTGTTGGGCGAGCACCTCACAGCACAGGCCATTGGCGCACCACTCCCTTTGCCTCATGCCCTTGCAGAAACTGTTCACCCCGCCCGCTTTATCATCAGAGCACTGCGGAAAAACATTTCCTRAACGTTCCTCTTCCACGGCAATCCSCCTATCTTGCCTGGATTGATATGTTGGAACCKATGAGGTTTCATTCCACTACCTAATTGGGAGATCACGATGCATGTCATCGCTGGAAAATTCACCGTAAAGCCGGAACACAAAGAGCAATTGATTGCTATGTCCAAGGCCCTCATTCCGCAATCCTTGCAGGAAACGGCGTGTATTTCTTACGGCTTTTATGAAGACCAGATCACACCCGGAGATTTCTTGTTCTTTGAGGAATGGGAAAGCCGCGAGGCGNTTGCTCAGCATTTTGACACCTCCTACTTTCAGGATTTTTCTGCCAAATTCCCTGAAATGATTGAAGGCACGGCCTCCATTAAAATCTATCAGGTATCCAACATTGAGGATGTGTGAGTTGCAAAGCCGGCGAAAAGGAAACATGGCGTTGAGCGCTTGAGCTCCCCACGCGGCGGCCAACGCCATAGGACGTTGCGGAAACTGTCTATCCGTCTTGGCCATTGCCGCTACCGTGTGGAAAAACCTTTCCTGAACTTCCCTCTTCGCCCGCAAAGCGCTTATCCTGAACCCATCAATATTCAAAATACACTCAAGGGTCATTGCCATGGATTTTCGATTTAGTGCGGAAGATGAAGCGTTCCGCAAAACCGTTCGTGATTTTTTCACCGATGAGTATCCGGCAGATCTTCTGGCCAAGATAAAAAATGGTCAGCAGGTCACGAAGGCTGACTACCAGCGGTCGGAGCGGGCCTATAACGACAAAGGCTGGGTCGCCGTCAACTGGCCGCAAGAATATGGCGGTACCGGATGGACCCCCACCCAGAAGTATATTTTTGACGATGAACTGGAACGTGCCGGCGCGCTGAGCGTGGTCCCGATGGGTCTCCTCTATGTGGCTCCTGTCATCTACACGTTTGGATCAGAGGAACAAAAGAAGCGTTGGCTCCCGGACATTCTCGCCAGTCGGACTTTTTGGGGACAAGGTTATTCCGAGCCGGAGGCTGGCTCTGATCTCGCCTCACTGCAATGCAAGGCCGTGCGCGACGGTGATGACTACATTGTGACGGGCACCAAAATATGGACCAGTCTGGGTCATTATGCGGATTGGCTTTTCTGCCTTGTGCGCACAAGCAACACTGGCAAAAAGCAGGAAGGGATTTCTTTCCTGTGCATGGATGCCAAGACGCCGGGCATTACCGTCTATCCGATCACCACGATTGACGGCACCCAATATCTCAATCGCATTGAATTTGACGATGTGCGCGTGCCCGCCGAAAACCTGATCGGTGAGGAAGGCATGGGCTGGACCTATTCCAAATACCTGCTGTCCAATGAGCGTACGTCCTACGCACATATTGCTGGGAAATGGGCCGACATTGCCCGGCTGAAAGAAATCGCCACGACCATTCAGTCCGGCAATCGCACCCTGCTTGACGAACCAGCCTTTGCGCAGAAGCTGGCCAAGGTAGAAGTGGACCTGACGGCGCTGGAATTTATGGTGTTGCGTACTCTGTCCGCTGTGTCGGCAGGCGAGACGCCCGGCGGGGCGAGTTCCGCGTTGAAAATTCTGGCAACCGAAAACGCGCAGGCGATTACGGAGCTTTTTCTGGAGGCAAACGGCTCCAACGCGCTTCCATTCTTTCCCGACAGAAATGCTGCCGACTGGCACGAAGGATTGGATATTCCGGCCTACGCCGCCCCGACAACAGCTGCCTATTTCTTCAATCGGGCACAAACCATCTATGGCGGGGCAACGGAAGTTCAGAAAAATATCATTTCAAAACAAGTGCTTGGCGTAAGTTAGGGGCTAAATTGAGCTCCAGGGTTGATTTGGTTCAACGTTAAACTATATTTGTTTAACGTTGAACAAATGGAGCTTGCCATGACCAGCCGTCGCCGTTTTCTAAAAATTGTTGGATCCTCTGCCCTCATCATTGCCGGGGGGGTCGGAGGCTTTGCGCTCACCCGAACCCCAACAGATGCCCTTGCCCCGTGGGCGCGCGCCGGCAGCGCCGACTACACCGATCCCCGGGTTCGAGCTCTTTCGTATGCCATTCTTTCTCCCAACCCTCACAATCGCCAGCCATGGCAGGTGGACCTGGGAGAGGCAGACACGGCTATTCTCAGCTGTGACCTTGATCGACTGCTGCCGCATACAGATCCCTTTGAGCGCCAGATTTTGATTGGGCTCGGGTGCTTTCTCGATATGCTCCGCATGGCCGCTGCGCAGGACGGCCGGTCGGTTGAGATCGCCCCCTTTCCCGATGGTGCCCCGGACCACCATCTCGACACACGTGCCATCGCCCGCATTCGATTTGGCGCGCCTGGGTCTGCAACCGCCGATCCCCTTTTTGCCCAGGTTCTCAAACGCCGCTCCCTCAAAGAACCCTATGACACCAGTCGTCCCATTCCAGTGTCAGCCTTTGAGCAGATCGCCTCGGTTGTTCCAGCAAATGTCGCGGTTGATTTTTCAGGGGAACCCGCAAAGCGGGACATGTTGCGCGACCTCACCTGGCAGGCACATCTTGTGGAAGTCACAACACATCGCACGAATATGGAAAGCGTCGATTTGATGCGGATCGGAAAGGCTGAGATCAATGCCAATCCCGACGGAATTGATATTGGCGGCACTGCCTTTCTCGATGCTCTCGCCCTAGCTGGTGTCCTGACCCGCGAGCAACTGGCGGACCCCAACTCCGTGGGCTTCAAACAAGGCCTCGACATGTATCATGCCCTTATGCATAGCGCGATGGGACATCTGTGGCTCCACACCAAAGGCAATTCCCGTTTCGACCAGCTGAATGCGGGGGCGGCCTGGCTTCGGGTCAACATGAAAGCAACAGAGTTGGGTCTGGGTATCCACCCTCTTTCCCAGAGCCTTCAAGAGTATGAGGAAATGAAGCCGCTCTATCAGGAGGTTCACGAAAAACTGCTTGGCACTTCAGGCGAGGATAATTCCGGTGCGCGGATACAAATGCTCGGCCGTCTTGGCTATGGTCCTACAATCAGGCCCGGACCACGCTGGCCAGTCGAAACAAGGATACATTCGTGACGTCAAAGACCGCGCCCAACCCCGACAGTGCAGAAGCAATTTTTATGTTCTTCAATGAGATTGGCATTATCGGGCAGCTTTCCGGGACGATGTTTCGCCGTGCTCTTCCAGAGGGCATGACCATGGCTCAATTCAGTGTGCTCAATCATTTTTCGCGGCTGGGGGGCGAACGGACGCCGGCCCGGCTGGCGGCGGCCTTTCAGGTGACGAAGGGGGCGATGACAAACACGCTGCAGCGCCTTGAGGCCAAAGGGTATGTCACCATTGAGATAGACAAGGCTGATAGACGGCGGAAATTGGTCCGTGCCACGGAGAAAGGCCTCGGCGTTTGCACCGAAACCATTACCGCTTTTGCCGGTCCTCTACGAGAATTTGGCAAAGCGCTGGGTGGGGAAGACATTGAGGCCGCGCTGCCATTTCTTCAAAAAGTCCGCAAATTCCTTGATGAAGCGCGAAATAGCGAGGATTTCACTAATCGCTAGAACGTCTAGTCCGTTTCCCAAGGGTCTCGTTCATTTTTTGACGAATCACTGAAATTTGGCCAGAATCTAGATTCTACGTGAGAGTTCCATCGCTATCTGGAGGAGACCTCATCAATGCGTGGGATGTTTTTTGCCGTTTCTACGAGCATGTTGTTCTGGATCGGACTCGCGGTAATAACGTATTGGACCATTTACCGCTAAATCCGATCACCATCGACACTGAATACTCGGATCGGAACTGTCGGTTCGAGTAACCTCAGACGTGCTGTCCGCCGTTGATGTGGATTTCAGCACCGTTGATGTATGAAGACTGATCCGTACAGAGAAAATAAATTGTGCGGGCCACTTCTTCCGGCAAGCCAAGCCTCCGCATAGGGATCCCCTCGACAATCTTCTCTGTGCCCGGTGACAAAATTGCTGTGTCAATTTCGCCCGGCGCGATGGCATTCACCCTGATATCAAGCGGACCAAAATCAGCCGCCATTTCGCGGGTCAGCCCCGCCAGTGCCGACTTTGATGTGGCGTATGCGGAGCCTGCGAATGGATGAACGCGCGCGCCCGCGATTGAGGTCACATTCACCACCGACCCTTTCGCGGCCTTTAGTTCGCCAACCAGCCCACGAGCCAGGGTGACCGGTGCAAAAAAATTCACCTCAAACACCTGTCGCCACACATCCATGTTGGTGCCAAAAACATCCAGGCGCTCGCCTTCTTCGTTCTTAGGCGAAATCGCGGCATTGTTGACCAGTGCGTTCAAATGGCCTCCCTGATCTTTCAGGCGCTCGCGCATTTCGCCGATCGCTTCAACCAGGTTTTCCGGGTTCGAAAGATCAACCTGAATATGGTCCTCAGGTCCGGCTTCCCAGGGGCAATCTTCAGGAAAGGGATGGCGCGAACAGGTGATGACCCGCCAGCCAGCGCTGGAAAAGCGCTTTACCGTTGCATGGCCAATCCCACGACTTGCTCCAGTCAGGATCAGGGTTTTTTTCTCATTTTCTGGTACGCTCATGATAGCAATCTACGGGAACGCTGCCCCTGTTACCAGCAACGGTTTATCACGGCTTTGCAAAACCCCGGGGAGAGCCTTCCCCCACCGCTGAACATCAAGACCGCTCAAAAGGGGTAATCTCTTCCACACCTGCCGGGTCTTGATGAGACAGAACCTCACTTCGGGGGTATGCCTGCCTGACAAGGTTTTCTACACGATCCGCAATTTCATGGGCCCGTGTCAGGCTCATCTTTCCATCCAGTTCCAAATGAAACTGGATAAAGAGCTTGTTCCCCGACATTCGTGTGCGCAGATCGTGCATGTCTTTCACATCTGGATCCGCCAGAATTAGGCCCCGGATTTTCTCCCGTTCGAGCTCGGGAAGTTCCTGGTCCATCAATTGTCGCACAGCTTGAACTGAGATCATCCACGCGCTGCGCGCAATGAAAGCGGCAATCAAAATGCCAAACACCGGGTCTGCCCAGACAAGGCCCAAAACGCTCGATAGGACCAATGCGACAATCACTGACAGGTTCATCAGCAGATCGCCCTTGTAGTGGATCGAGTCTGCGGCGATCGCCAGGGAGTTCGTCTGCTTCACCACTTTGTTCTGATAGGAAACGAGAGCAAGGGTGAGGATGATCGCAACGACGGTCACGGCGATACCAATCGAGGAAGATGTAATCGGTTGTGGATCCATCAACCGCCCAATGGACTCGTAAACAATATAGACAGCTGACGCGAAAATTATCAGCGCCTGCCCCACCCCCGCGATCGCCTCTGCCTTACCATGGCCAAACCGGTGGTCATAGTCGGCGGGTGCCAGAGCGGCGCGAACCGCTAAGAGGTTGAGAACAGAGGCCGCCATATCGAGTACAGAGTCGAACAGCGTGGCCATCATCGCCACGGAGCCTGTGAGCATGAAGGCGATTGATTTCAGGGTAATAAGCGTCAACGCGACCGCCACAGCTGCATTTGTCGCGCGGTGCATCAGTTTTGCGTCTGACGTTTGTGTGTCCATAACGATCAGGGAAACACCCGTTCAGTCTGCCACGCAGACTTTGCGGTATCACGACTGAACACAAGCCGGTCGTGCAGTCTGAAGGGGCGATCCCTCCAAAACTCAATATGCCGGGGTGTTAAGCGGAAGCCGGACCAGAACGGAGGTCGATCCACTTTTTTCAATGCGTATTTTGCCGCAAATCGGGCGACTTCTTTTTCCAACTCGAAGCGGCCCTTCATGGGGCGAGACTGCTTTGACGCCCATGCGCCGATCTGACTGTCCTTTGCCCGGGTGGCGAAATAGGCGTCCGCCTCTGCATCGCTGACAGGTGTGATATCACCGCGAATGCGAATTTGCCGCTTGAGACTTTTCCAGTGGAAGCACAGCGCAGCCTGGGGATTTTCCGCCAGTTCCTGTCCCTTGATACTTTCCAGATTGGTGTAGAAGACAAAACCATCGGGGCCAGCTTCTTTCAGCAGGACCATTCTCACATCCGGAAACCCGGACGCGTCCGCTGTTGCCAGCGCCATTGCGGTTGCATCGTCAGGCTCAGATTTTTTGGCCGTCTCCATCCATTCATCGAACAGTTGAAAAGGGTCTTTTCCTGTCGTGATGTCGGTCGCTGTTTGCGCCATTTGCGGCCCTCACATAGTCTTGGCCTACGCCTCCGCTCGACGTTCTTCCCGAGAGTGGAAGACGGGTTGGAGATTAGGCATCCTCATTATCTTGTACTTGTCTTATATAGGTGCGGTTGCTGCCTGTCGCCTAGCTGATTCATAAAGAGAAAGCGCAGTTCGGAATGCCGATGACTTTCAATCGCACAAATCATCTGGTCATGATGATCACGGTCTTTTCGATCTCAGCAATTTTCGCTGTCTGCACCGTTAGTAGTGCCGCAAGGGCGCAACCAGCTCAAGTAGCCAGCCCCCCTTCACCGTCTTCCTTGGCGGGGAACCAATCTGAATTTGAAGCCGGGGTCCGCGCCTATGATGCCGGTGACCCCGCGGGCGCCTTCGCTATCTGGCTGCCCTTGGCCAAAGCTGGAGACCTGGCAGCACAACGCAATGTTGCACACCTTCTCCGACGGGGCGTCGGTGTGGACGTCGACCTGGTGCGCGCGCTTTGGTTTTACGAACGTGCCGCTCGAGGCGGACTGGCCAGCGCCGCCCTCAACGCTGGCATGATGCGGCTTGAAAAAGACACAGACTATTTTGATGAAGARAAAGCCGCCGAMTKSWYSSCMSTYRYKRMMYMYRMMGKRRKMMCSRTCSYSCMGWRGGWWMKWSYRSMKWYKCTACAAAACAGCGAGGACGTGCCGCGGGACGAAGAAGCAGCGCTAATCCTTATGAAGACAGCGGCCAGCGCCGGACACGTGGAGGCCCGCGCGCGGCTTGTTCAATTGGGCGTCTTGCAGCGAGCGCCGGATGCCTTGGCTCAGAGCCAAGATGATCAAATTTCTCCGAAGAGCTTCACCACCCTTGTGTCACCTGAGACGGGCGCTGCCTTCATGCGGGGTGTTTTCCATTTTGAGGCCGGAGAGTTTGCAGCGGCCGCGGCCGTTTGGGCCCCTCTCGCGGAAGAAGGCGTTGTTGAAGCTCAATATCGGCTAGGGCGCCTTTATCAATTTGGGATGGGCGTCTCGCAGGACATGGGCCTCGCCCGCCAATGGCTGGACCGTGCCAAAAATGGCGGCCACTCTGCAGCAGAGAGGGCTCTTTCAGCACTTTCTGCCTCTGCCGACCATTAACGGTTTGGTATCTGCCTGACGGCTAGGATTGGCTCACGCATTATTAACCATGATTTTCGGGGCAAAAGGTGCCCAACGGAGCTTCATGCCCAATCCCTATCAAGTGCTCGGTGTCTCCCCTCTTGCAGGGCCTGAGGAAATAAAGTCAGCTTTCCGTCGGCTGGCTAAGACCTATCATCCGGATGCTGGGTCGAAAGATCCAAAAAATCACGAACGCTTCCATGAGGTGGCAACGGCCTACGACCTGCTTCGACGCAAGGCGAAGTCAAGCGACCCCGCGAGTGCCAAGAAAACCTGGTCACCGCGCGCTTCCTTCACATCCAAAGCCGCACAAACAAAACCACAAGAAGCCAAAGCCGACAGCGCCCCCTCGGCAGAAAAAACGCCCCCTGTGGAACCCGAAATGCCTCCCTCTTTCGACGCTGCTCCCCAACCTGAGACGCCGAAAAAGCATGCCGCGTTCTCTGATTTCCTCTCCAGTCTCAGGAAAATCGGAAGACGGGCGTTCAGGTCCACAGACGCTGACCATCCCTACGATTTGAGTATTCCTTTTTTGGATGCGGTGAGTGGGACGCGGCGGCGGCTGACATTGCGCAATGGCAAGTCCCTTGATGTGCACATTCCCGCTGGCGTAGAAGATGGACAACAGATCCGATTGCGCGGGCAGGGTGAAGTTGGGCTTCCGACCCTGGAAACGGGAGATGCCATTGTCACCATTGCTATTGCTCCGCATCCGGTTTTTCGCCGGGAAGGTGCCGACATTCACACAGACACAGCTGTCACACTGCCCGAAGCCGTGCTTGGAACGAAGCTGAACGTCCCCACCGTCGACGGCGATGTCGCGCTGACGGTTCCGGCGGGCTCCAACAGCGGCACGGTTCTACGCCTCAAGGGCAAGGGCCTTCCTTACCCACCCGGGAAACGGCGGTTGGGCCGTGGCGACCAATACGTATCCCTCGTGCTGGTCCTTCCCCCAAAGCCAGACGACGCTTTGAAAGATTTCGTGGCGACTTGGGCGGCAGGGCTCACCCACAAGCCACGCAAATCGTGAAGATGAACCGGACGCATTCTCCTGGTCTCTGCCCTCCCCCATCACTCCTGTGTAATTGTTTGTAATATAAGCGCTTTTTTAAGCATGCCCCCTAGACCGGCTGAAACATTTGTGTACGATCCGCGCAAATCACTGTGGTTACAATTGACGGGATAGGGGATCTCATGGGCGAAGCCAGCGGCCTGATGAGCGGAAAAAAAGGGCTCATCATGGGGGTGGCGAACAGTCGTTCGATCGCCTGGGGCATTGCCCAAGTGTGCGCTCAACATGGCGCTGAAGTTGCCTTCACCTATCAAGGAGACGCGTTGAAAAAGCGGGTAACACCGCTTGCCGCGTCAATCGGCTCTGACCTGGTCCTCCCTTGCGACGTGACAGATGAAGCGTCGATGGATGACGTGTTCAAGACGATCGAGGAAAAATGGGGCAAGCTGGACTTTCTGGTCCACGCCATCGCCTACGCTGATAAATCCGCTCTCGACGGCCGCTACATCAGTACGACCACGGAACAATTCACGACCGCCATGGCAATCTCCTGCCATTCACTGGTGAGCGTTGCACGGCGCGCAGAACCCCTGATGAAAGACGGTGGCTCCATTGCCACATTGACCTATTACGGTGCCGAAAAAGTCATTCCGCACTACAATGTCATGGGCGTGGCCAAAGCTGCTCTTGAAGCCAGTGTGCGCTATCTGTCGGTTGACCTTGGAAAACAGAACATCCGCATCAATGCCATTTCGGCCGGGCCTATCAAGACCCTGGCTGCGGCCGGCATCGGCGATTTCCGCTATATCCTCAAATGGAATGAGCTGAACTCTCCATTGAAGCGCACTGTGACCATTGATGATGTGGGCAAGACCGGTCTCTATCTGCTTTCAGATTTGGGTTCTGGCGTGACCGGCGAAGTCCATCATGTGGATGCTGGATACCATGTTGTGGGCATGAAAGCCGAAGATGCTCCCGATATGAGCATCGTCTGAGCCTCCTAAAAACCCTTAAGCTATTGATATGGCGTTGATTCCAGCGACCCTGTTGCTCGAATAATTTGGCCCTATGGGGCAAAATGCTCTAGAACGGCGGGACCTGTTTTCCGCAAGTCTGTGAGCTCATGTCCCACAATAGTTTTGGCCATCTCTTCCGCGTTACAACATGGGGTGAATCCCATGGCCCCGCCCTCGGCTGTGTGATCGACGGCATGCCGCCGCGCGTGCCCATCACTGCCGAGGAAATTCAACACTTTCTGGACAAGCGCAGACCCGGACAATCGCGCTTTACCACCCAGCGGCGTGAGCCTGACAGTGTGCGCATCCTGTCTGGCACTTTCCCGGACGATAACGGCCAGGAAGTGACAACCGGTACGCCGATCTCTCTCATGATCGAGAATGTCGACCAACGCTCCAAGGACTACGGCGAKRWCAAGKMRMCYWAWYSYMYWKKCMAWKCRRWKWWMWSSTMYRWRGMAAARYRSRRMMYYCGCSRCYMYMRYGGTGGCGGACGCCAATCCGCCCGTGAAACAGCGGCGCGGGTTGCTGCCGGGGCTCTTGCGCGCAAGGTAATGCCCGCCGTGCAGATACGCGGTGCCCTTGTTCAGATGGGTCCTCACAAAATCGACCGTACCCGGTGGGACTGGGATGTGATTGACCAGAACCCTTTCTGGTGCCCTGATCCTGTTGCGGCAGAACAATGGGAAACCTATCTGGACGGTGTTCGCAAGGCGGGCTCGAGCTGTGGCGCGGTCATTGAACTGGTGGCGAGCGGTGTGCCCGTGGGTCTGGGCGCGCCGGTCTATGGCAAGCTCGATGCCGATCTGGCGGGCGCTCTCATGAGCATCAATGCCGTCAAGGGTGTGGAGATTGGTGATGGGTTCGCTGTCGCCGCTCTGTCGGGCGAGGAAAATGCCGACGAAATGGGCATTGAGGGCAACAGCGTTGCCTTCAGTGCCAATCATTCGGGCGGCATTCTGGGTGGCATATCCAGTGGTCAGGACATTGTGGCTCGGTTTGTCGTCAAGCCGACCTCATCAATCCTAACACCGCGCAAGTCGATAACACGGTCAGGCGAAGAAACCGAAGTCATCACCAAGGGTCGGCATGATCCTTGCGTCGGTATCCGTGCAGTACCCGTTGGTGAAGCCATGATGGCTTGCGTGCTGGCAGACCACTATCTCAGACACCGCGGCCAAACAGGCAACGACGAAAGCTAAGATTATGACGGACACCTCTACCGTTTCTCCCCAACCCCTCGTGGCCAGGTTTGACCAGCGAAGCGGCGAGATGATGGTGTATGGCGGCGGCTTTTTCAGTCTGTTTACGCTCAGCGTCGCGCTCGCACGGGGCGACATTGCCCTGCTGTTCGTCGCGCTTTTACTGTTCTGCGTTGCTTTCCATTTCTGGCCTTTCGTCCGGTCAAAAGACCCTGCTCTGGTGGTCAGTTCAGCGGGCTTGAAGGTCACCGGTCTGGGCACCCTGGCCTGGGATGCGATCAGCGATGCCAGTATGGTAGACAAAGCCGTCCGCACAATCCGCAATTCCGAGCTTCATCTCTCCCTGTCGCGGCCCCTTGAGGCAGCGCTGGTGGAAGAAAATATGGGCGGGATAGCGCGTCGCCTGATGACACAGATTTGGCGGTACAAAGACGACAAGATCATCCTGCGCCTTGAACCTCTCGACGTGACGTCCGATCCTATATTGGAAACCGTGCAGCGCTTTTTGAGCCGTTAATTTCCACTTTTTTCGTAGACTGCCATTTTGGTGAGGTATCCAGCGCTTGCTTCCAGGCGCGCCAGACCTTGCTCCCCAAACACACGATCAAAATCTTCCGTTAGGTAGCTCGAAAAGTAAGGTTCGTGAAAAGCCGCCGGGAAAAATTCTAGCAGGCTGTTGAGCGCCACATGATCGCCAGTTTGCAGAGCGTCCACAAAAACGAACCTGCCACCGGGTTTCAGCACTCGTGATATCTCCGCAGCGACAGACCGACGGACCTTTCGGGGGAGTTCGTGAAAAAGATATGTCGCTGTCACAATGTCCTGTGACCCGGATGCCAGCGGCAAGTCCTCCGCAGCGCCATGCAGCATTTCCACCCTGCCCCAATGCGCCAGCGCGGCGCTGGCTTTTTCCAGATAGTCTGGTGACAGATCAACACCAATCACATTCAGCCCCGGCCAGTTGCGTTTTACCTCACGCAGAAACCGGCCTGTCCCGCAGGCAATGTCTGTGAGCTGCACGTTCCTTTGATCTCGGGTGTGAAGATATTCCGCAATGGGGACGAGCGCTTGCCTGCGCATGGCATCGCCTGTGCCCGCAAACAAAGTTTCAACCTGCGTGTCGTACAGGTCCGCACTTTCAGGTGAGAGCCACCCGTCTGTCTGGAAATGAAAGTTCTGAAGATAATAACGCGGATAGAATTTCTCACGCTCTGGCGTGCGTACTTCCGAGTGCCCCTTTGCCACACGGCGTTCGTCAACTTTCTTCGCGTCCAGGAGAAATCGGATGGATTTGTCGATCAGCCGACGCGGATCACCGCCGCCCTCTGGCGCGCGGTAAATGCCTGCCTCAATATTTCGGTAATCCGCCTCAAACAATGTGCGCATTGCCTTGAGCAGATCTGAGATTTTCGGGATCGGTGATGTGGGGCGGAAAGGCGCTTCACCCGGCCTGCGCAAGGGAGCCCGCAGCCTGTTCACAGCCATATAATGGCCTGCGTACCACGCAACGCGCGCACCTTGGCCAGCGGCATACCGCAATCTTGATAAAACAGGAGCCATCGTCACCCCTTTTTGAAGATACCTACCACTTCAATATGGGGTGACCAGAGGAATTGGTCCAGAGGGGTGATGGTTTCCAGCCGGTATCCGTGAGAAATCAGCGTTCGGGCATCCCGGGCAAATGTCGCCGGATTGCAGGAAACAGACACAACCACGGGCACTTTGCTCCACGACAATTCTTCAAACTGCCGCGCTGCCCCGGCTCTGGGTGGGTCAATTACGACGGCCTCGAACTTGTCCAATTCCAGCGTACTGAGGGGACGGTGGGCAAGGTCACGTCGTTCGACCGTCAATGGTTTCAGACCAACCCCCGGTCCGAACCGATTAACCCCCCGTTCCAGTGCGGCACATTGAGCGGCTGCCCCTTCGACGGCCAGCACTTTGCGTTTTCTGGCAAGGGCCAGTGAAAACGTGCCGCAGCCCGCAAAAAGGTCTACGGCAGAACCAGCCTCCCCCACAGCTTCGAGGATGAGAGAGATCAGCGCATTCTCGCCTTCCTGGGTCGCCTGCAAAAATCCGCCCGGCGGCAGAACAATTTCAACACCGGAAAAATTGAGTATCGGTGCCCGCCGCTCTGACAGTATTTCGCCGTCCCAGGAAAGGCGCGCGAGATCGGCTTCAGCCGCACCCACTGCAAGAATTTCACGAAGAGCCAGGTCCGGGTCTTTTTTCCCGCCGCGCACATCCACATCCAGACCACTGCCGGTCTGCGTCACCGCAACGCTTGCCTTTCCCTTTCGGGTTAAGCCCGGTGTTACCAGGGTCGCCAGCTTGGGAAGCGCCTCTTCCATCGTTTTCGTCACAACGGGACAGGTATCGAGATGAACCAGGGTATGGCTGGCCCGTTCATAAAAGCCAAAGCGGAGCGTTTTGCGCGTGCGCATTGCCCCAAATGTTGCCCGACGTCTGGAATGCGGCGCGCAAGGAATAACCTCCCCCACTTCCACTTCAATGCCCTGCACAGCGAGAGCGCGGACAACCTGTTGGCGTTTCCATTCCAAATAGATCGAGGGGCTTTGATGCTGAAGCGCGCACCCGCCACACTGACCAAAATGCGGGCAGGTGGGCGTTTCGCGATCAGATGACGGTTCCAGCAGATCACGCAGAACGCCTCGGTCACCTTCCACCTCAACGCTGATTCTTTCGCCCGACAAGGTCAAAGGTATGTAGAGCGGACCTTCGTCGCGTTCTACAACGCCGTCGCCTTGCGCCCCGATATGGTCGATTATCACTTCAATTTTGGTCATAAATGATGTGCCTCAAACGGCATATTTTCTGGTGGTCAATTGTTGGTCGATTGGTCAGCGCTCGGTCAGGACTTTTGCGGATGCGCCCGTCCCAGCTCCATCAAAACTTCTGGCCCGCCGGTTTCCAACCCAAGGGCGGCCACGGTGGTGGCCACAATACCGGCGGCATCCAGTCCCGCCGTCTGGTACATTTTTTCAGGCTTATCGTGATCTTGGAAGCGGTCGGGCAAAGTGAGCGTGCGCACCTTGAGGCCTCTGTCCATCAGGCCGCTATTGCTCAAAAATTCCAAAACATGAGCGCCAAATCCCCCGACGGACCCTTCTTCGATGGTCACCAGCACTTCATGCTCGCGGGCAAGTCTTGCGATCAAGTCTTCATCAAGCGGTTTGGCAAAACGCGCATCAGCGACGGTGACAGAGATACCAAGGGTTGCAAGCTCTTCCGCCGCCCGCAAAGTCTCCTGCAACCGGCACCCGAGCGACAGGAGTGCAACCGTCGTTCCTTCGCGCAAGACGCGGCCTTTGCCGATCTCAAGTGGCACCCCGATTTCCGGCAGATCAACACCCACGCCTTCGCCACGCGGAAAACGGAAGGCTGAAGGGCGATCATCAATTTCCACCGACGTTGCCACCATGTGCATCAGCTCGGCTTCATCTGCCGCCGCCATCACAACAAAGTCRGGCAGGCARGTGAGRTAAGTAATGTCGAAGGAGCCCGCATGGGTGGCACCATCTGCACCAACCAGCCCCGCCCGATCAATCGCGAACCGKACCGGCAGRTGCTGGATAGCAACGTCATGCACRATCTGGTCATAGGCGCGTTGCAGGAAGGTCGAATAAATCGCCGTGAACGGTTTCAGGCCTTCTGTCGCCATGCCCGCCGCAAAAGTAACGGCATGTTGCTCRGCKATGCCAACATCAAAYGTGCGRTCRGGAAAYGTYTTTGCAAACTSRTCRAGRCCCGTGCCGCCGGGCATTGCTGCCGTGATYGCGACGATCTTGTCRTCTTTYTCTGCATGTTTGATGAGGCTGCCCGCAAACACTTTGGTGTAGCTGGGGGCATTKGAAGGCGCYTTGGCYTGAGCGCCGGTAATGACATCGAACTTGCTYACCCCGTGATATTTRTCACTGGATTTTTCCGCTGGTTCGTAGCCYTTGCCCTTCTGTGTCACCACGTGGATGAGGATCGGMCCCTCTTTCGCRTCCCGCACATTTTTGAGCACAGGCAGAAGGTGATCAAGATTGTGACCATCRATGGGGCCGACGTAATAGAAGCCCAGTTCTTCAAACAGCGTGCCACCCGTGGCCATGCCGCGCGCAAAYTCCTCYGCACGGCGGGCTGTYTTYTCAAATGATTTTGGRAAYTTCTCAGCAATGTGTTTTGCGACCTGGCGAATGCCGCGATAGGTATCGCTGGAAATCAGACGCGCCAGRTAAGCGCTCATGGCACCAACGGGGGGCGCAATGGACATRTCATTGTCGTTCAGGATGACGATCAGACGGCTGTCCATGGACCCCGCATTGTTCATCGCCTCAAAGGCCATGCCYGCGCTCATGGCRCCRTCACCGATGACWGCAATGACRTTATTGTCGCCACCCTTCAGGTCGCGCGCGACGGCCATGCCGAGCCCRGCTGAAATAGAGGTRGACGAATGAGCTGCCCCAAAGGGRTCGTAYTCGCTTTCCGTGCGYTTGGTGAAACCAGATAGGCCRCCAGCCTGACGAAGYGTRCGGATACGATCGCGCCTGCCGGTGAGGATTTTGTGCGGGTAGGCCTGRTGGCCCACGTCCCAGATTATGCGATCTTCKGGCGTGTTGAAGACATGATGCAARGCGACGGTTARTTCCACAACACCCAGGCCRGCTCCAAGGTGRCCGCCGGTCACAGACACAGCRTCGATGAGYTCAAGGCGCAACTCRTCGGCGATCTGYGATAGGTCGGATTCACCATAGGCCCGAAGGTCGGACGGAACTTTAATCCGGTCCAGCAATGGGGTCTTACTCTGGGTGGTCACACTCGTCCTTGTCTGGCGTCAAACGCCCTCTTGTCTCAAAACGCCGATGTCTCATAACGCCGATGGTCTATTTCGCCGCCCGGTATGGCGGACATATGTGGCAATTTCTGGTCCATCTGGTGCCTTGCACTTGGTCATTTTCAGCCCCAAAGCACTACGCCTTGCGGTTTATAACGAAGCTTGCAGCACTGCGCAAAGAATCAGCCTTTGCATCAAACAGATCAAGGTGCTGAACGGCCTGATCCGCCAGCATTCCTGCCTGTTCCCGGGCCCTGTCCAGCCCCAGAATGGTCACAAAGGTGGCCTTCCCGCTGGCCTTATCTTTACCGGCGGTTTTACCAAGGGTGGCGCTGTCGCCTTCCTCGTCCAGCAGATCGTCGATAATCTGGTAGGCAAGTCCCAGGTCGTGGGCATAGGCGTGGAGCGCGTGGTGTGCYGCTTTCGAYGCCCGCCCCATRATYGCCCCGGACTCRCASGCATAAGCAATCAAGGCRCCGGTTTTGAGCTGTTGCAGCCGGGTCARGGCRCCAATATCCARAATSGTGCCTTCRCTRAGCATGTCGATCATCTGRCCRCCCACCATGCCGTGAGCACCRATGGCTTTKGCAAGGCCSGTYACCAGATCACARCGGACCCGGTGRTCRTCATGGGTCGCACTGTCACCCAGAATTTCAAACGCAAAAGTGAGAAGCGCGTCACCTGCAAGGACCGCTGTTGCTTCGTCAAATGCAATGTGTGTTGAGGAGCGCCCGCGCCGTAAATCGTCATCATCCATGCATGGCAGGTCATCATGGATGAGAGAATAGGTGTGAATGCATTCGATGGCGGCAGCTGTGCGCAACGCCCGATCTTCGCTCACCGTAAAAAGTTTGGCGCTCTCACACGCGAGAAACGGGCGGAACCTTTTGCCTGGACCAAGCGTTGCGTAACGCATGGCCTTGGCGACTTGTCCCTCCGGACCATCGGGCTGAGGCAACAGACTGCCGAGCAGGAGCTCAACATCTACCGCTGTGGCCTCCATTGCCTGAGCAAAAACATCGCCGGTCATGGGTCACTCAATATCTGCAGGTTCGGTCGCCACCGCACCGCTGGACGACAGCGTGATTTTCTCGACCTTGGCTTGAGCCGCAGCCAAGCGTGCCTCGCAATGAGCCTTCAGGGCATTGCCTCGCTCATAGAGATCGATGGATTTCTCCAACTCAGCTTCTCCCGATTCGAGCCCTCGAACAATTTCCTCCAATTCGGCAAGCGCCGCTTCAAAGCTCATTTTCGCAATATCAGCCGGAATTTGGGGCTTTTTGGCAGCCATAGCGTCCTCCGCAATTACCTTTAGATGCCCATCAGTGCCCGAACATGGGCGCTGGCGCTGTGCGCGAGGGCCTCCAAGTCATACCCCCCCTCAAGCGTCGAGACAATGCGGCCATTACACACATTGCTCGCCACCCGCATCAATTGTTGGGTTGCCCAGGAATAGTCAGCTTCGTTGAGATTAAGCCCGGCCAGGGGGTCGTCTGCATGGGCATCAAAGCCCGCCGAGATGAAGAGAATATCTGGCGAGAAGGCCTGCAGGGCTGGCAGGACCTCGCCTGTGAAAACCGCTCGAAAAGCCTCGCCTCCCGTCCCCTCGCCCAAGGGAATATTTAGAATATTGCCGACCCCGGTTTCTTCCACGCCCCCTGTGCCGGGATAGAGCGGCGACTGGTGGGTGGAGATGTAGAGCACATCAGGATCGCTCTCGAAGATCGCTTGTGTCCCGTTGCCGTGATGCACATCGAAATCAACAATGGCCGCTTTTTGAAGTCCGTGTTTTTCGCGCGCATACAGGGCGGCAATGGCAACATTGTTGAACAGGCAAAAGCCCATTGCCATTTCCGGTTCGGCATGATGCCCCGGTGGGCGCACCGCACAGAACGCATTCTGGACGTTGCCCGCCACCACTTGATCGACACCATGCATAACAGCCCCGGCGGCGCGCAAAGCCGCTTCGCCGGAGCCCGGCGATAGGGCGGTGTCGCCATCAATGCGCTCAAAACCCTGCTCGGGCACACGGGCTAACAGCGCCTCAATATGGGCGCGGGGATGAGCCCGGGCCACATCCTCTATGGAGGCGCGCGGCGCCTCTTCCCTCGCTAAATCCTGAAATGGTTCTCCGTCCAGAGCCTGCAAGACGGCGCGCAGTCGGTCCGAGCGCTCCGGATGTCCGGGCGGTGTTTCATGGGCAAGGCAAGCCGCGTGGGTAATGAGCAGTGTGGTCATGACAGAAGTGTTGCGCGCCCGGAAAGCCGGTTCAAGCGGCGTCTTTTCGAACGTACCAATCGACGCCCTTTTCATCACGGGAAACTGTTGCCAGACCCCGTTTTACCAGACAGGCCAGGTGCGCAAGACTTTCGCCCGTCGCCATGAAGAAAACATCCGACCCGATCTTGCGTTTGAAGAGTGCGGGAAAGACATCGATGGACCGACGGGGTTCACTCAGCATTTCGAGCAATTTTTTGAGGCCGTCCTCATGCCCTTCCACCAGCGCATCTAGTCTGCGATGCAATCCATAGAAAGGTTCGTTGTGGGCGGGCAGCACCAAGGCGTCTTCCGGCAGTACAGCGCGCAGTTTCTTGCAACTATCGATCCATTCTTGCAGCGGGTCCGCATGGGCCTCGGTCGGATGAAGGCTCACATTGGACGAGATGCGCGGCAGCACCTGATCGCCCGAAATCAGAACGTTCAATTCTTCGCAGAAAAGACAGACATGCTCCGGCGCGTGCCCCGACCCCACGACGATGCGCCATTCGCGCCCACCCAGAGTGATCTTGTCGCCCTCTTTAAGACGTTTAAACACATCGGGCATCGTGGACACCCGAGCGCCAAATCCACCAAAGCGTTTTGCATAAGATTCAACACCCCGGGTCGAAAAACCTGCCGCCCTGTAAAACTTCAGAGCTTCTTCAGGGGCTGTTTTTCCCGTATCGGCCACCAAAGTCCGGCACATCAGATAATCGGTGCGGGACATTTCGAGCGTCACGTCAAACTTGCGCGCGATCCATCCCGCCAGTCCGACGTGATCGGGGTGCAGGTGGGTCACAATCAGGCGTTTGACGGGCTTGCCCCCCAGCCTGGTGGAGAAGATTTTTTCCCAGTTGGCTTTCGTGCCCTCATCATTGACCCCGGTATCGATGACCACCCAGCCATCGCCATCGTCGATCAGCCAGAGATTGATGTGGTCGAGGGAAAAGGGCAGCACCATGCGCACCCAATAGATGCCAGGCGCCACCTCACGGATGTCCCCAGCCTCGGGAATCCCCTCAAACGGGTAACTCAGCCCCTTTTCATCTACTTCAGCCAGCGACACATCACTCATAGGAATTTGTTCCCAAAATTGCAGGTTGGGCGGAGTGTGCCGAGTGGGGCAATCCAGGTCAAACGTCTGTTATCGCGTTCAGGCGCCTAGTTGCTGTTCGTCGAGAGCGAAAAGCGTTGCGGCCCCTGCGGTGGCAGTGGTTACCAATCCGGCGCAGGCAGGCAAAGTATTTTCTGCAAAGAACCGGGCCGTTGTCTTTTTGGCCGCGAGATACGAATCGTCGGGTTTCTCAGCCGCAGACAAGGCGGCCCGAGTGAGATAGTAGCCACCCGCCACATTGCCAAAAAGGCGCGCATAGGGCGTGGCGCCGGCAAGACATTCCTCAGGCGCGCTCTTCAACGTGTCGAGCATCCAGGTCGTTGCTTCTTCCAGGGCGTCAAGCGCGTCGCCCAATGCATGACCGGTGATATTGAGGTCCGCATCATTCTGCGCCGCGGCCTGTTCAGCGGTTTCGCGAATTTCGGCGATGTAGGCATTCACCACCGCACCGTCGCCCATCGGCAATTTTCGGGTGACTAGATCCATGGCCTGAATGCCGTTCGTGCCTTCATAGATCGGCGTGATGCGCGCATCACGGTAATGCTGGGCAGCGCCTGTCTCTTCGATAAAGCCCATGCCGCCATGAACCTGAACACCGATGGAGGCGACTTCGCATCCAATGTCTGTGCTCCACGACTTTGCGATGGGGGTGAGCAGGTCTGAGCGAGCTTTTCCTTCCGCGCGGGCACTTTCGTCCGCGCCCACATGGGCTGTGTCGATGGCAACCGCGTTTGCATAACACACGGCGCGTGCGGCCTCGGTGAGAGACTTCATAGTCATCAACATGCGGCGCACGTCTGCATGACCGACAATGGCGCCCATCTCGCCGGGTGCAAGCTCCTCACCGGCTGGGCGTCCCTGCTTGCGTTCCACCGCATACCCCAGCGCCTGCTGGTAGGCACGTTCGGCAACCGCCACGCCCTGCACGCCCACCAGAAGACGCGCGTTGTTCATCATCGTGAACATGCAGGCAAGACCTCTGTTCTCCTGTCCGACCAGAGAGCCAATGGCCCCGCCCTCTTCGCCGTAAGCCATGGTGCAGGTTGGGCTGCCGTGAATGCCGAGCTTGTGCTCAAGGCCAATGCACTTGGCATCATTGCGGTCGCCCAGAGAGCCGTCTTCGTTCACGAGAAACTTTGGCACCACAAAAAGCGAGATGCCGCGCGTGCCCGCAGGCGCATCAGGAAGCCGCGCCAATACCAGATGGACAATATTATCCGTCATGTCGTGATCGCCATAGGTGATGAAAATCTTGGTGCCTGAGATGAGATAGGTTCCGTCGGCCTGCGGCACCGCCTTGGCCTTCAAAGCGTTGAGGTCGGAGCCCGCCTGCGATTCCGTCAAGTTCATGGTGCCGGTCCACTCACCGGAAATGAGTTTTGGCAGATAGGTTGCGCGCTGGGCGTCGGTGCCGTGAATACTTATGGCTTCAATGACCCCTTGCGAGAGGATCGGGCAAAGGCCAAACGACAGACAGGCCGCGTTCCACATTTCCTGCAACACGGCAGACAATGCGACGGGCAACCCCTGGCCGCCAAAGTCTGGTGTCGCCGCGATAGAACCCCAACCGCCTTCGACCCATTGCTTGTAAGCATCTGCAAAGCCCGGCGATGTGGTGACGCCACCATCGCCCAAGCTGGCATGGGTTTTCTCACACGCCTCGTTCAGCGGCGCGATCACCTCTCTGGCAAGCCGCGAGGCTTCTTCCAGCACCGCGTCCAGCAGATCATCGGTCAGATCCGGGAACGCGCCAGACGCCTGCAACGCATCCAACCCGCCAAGGGTCTTGAGGGTGAAAGCCATGTCCTGAACGGGGGCGCGGTAAGTCATTTGGATCTCCAAGGGTCGCCGGATACGAGAGCCGGACACGTAAGCGGTGGGCACAGCCTGCTTTTACTGTATTCTTGCCCTGCGCTCGCGGTTCGTCGCGAAACGCCTAGCATGAAATCACTTAAAATCCTCAATATTCACGACGAAAAGCGTTCATCCATGACAAATCCTCCCCCCCTCGCCGGCCGCACGGCGCTCATCACTGGTGCTTCAGCCGGGATCGGGCGCGACCTCGCCCTGGTTTTCGCCGAAAACGGATTTGATCTGGTGCTGGTGGCCCGGCGGAAAGAACGCCTGGAGGCCCTGTCGCAAGAAGTTCAGGGTAAGTTTGGCGTCTCGTCCCACATCATCGCCCTTGATCTCACGGACCCGCAAGCACCCGCCAACATCGAGGCCGAGCTTGAGGCCCAGGGGATCACAATCGACGCTCTCATCAATAATGCAGGCTATAGCGTCACTGGACATTTCGGCACCACACAGTGGCAGGATCAGGCAGGCCTATTGCAGGTGATGGTGACCTCGGTTGCTGAACTTTGTCACCGCTTTGCGCCTGGAATGGCGAAACGGGGATATGGCCGGATCATCAATGTCGCCTCACTCGCCGGGCACCTGCCCGGTGCCGCCGGGGGCACGCTCTATTCAGCCTCCAAGTCATTCGTGATCAAAATGTCGGAAAGCCTGTCCCTGGAACTCACCAACGACAATGTGCACGTGACAGCACTTTGCCCCGGCTTCACCTATTCAGAATTCCACGATGTGGCGGGCAATCGGGACGAAGTCTCCAAGATGCCAAACATGTTGTGGATGGACAGCGAGACCGTTGCGCGCCAGGCCTATGACGCAGTTATGAGGGGCGATCCGGTTTACATCAATGGACGGGTCAATCGTCTGGTGGCGCTGCTGGCACGGTGGCTTCCCCAAGCACCTGTGCGCAAGCTGATGGCAAAGCAAGAACGAAACGCGGTCAACCGTGCCGACTGAACTTCTCCCTCCAACGGAAGACGCTATTGCCCGCGCCGCCGATGCGTTGCGCGCAGGGCGGCTTGTGGCGTTCCCGACCGAGACGGTTTATGGCCTTGGAGCGGATGCCACCAATGATGCTGCGGTTGCGTCCATCTTCGAAGCAAAGGGACGCCCAACCTTCAATCCCCTCATCGTGCATGTGAAAGACATGGGCGARGCYTTGCGCTACGCCGAGATTGATGGAGTGGGACAAAAACTCGGCACCCAYTTCTGGCCCGGMGGCCTGACGCTGGTCGCCAAGCGACGGAAGGACTGCCCTCTCTCTCTGCTGGTCAGTGCAGGCCTCGATACCGTGGCGCTGCGCGTTCCCGCTCACAGTATTGCGCAAGCCCTGATTGCGGCCACCGGTCGTCCGCTGGCGGCACCGTCCGCCAACCCGTCCGGTCGGTTAAGCCCCACCGAAGCCCATCACGTGTTGGAGGGCTTGGGAAACGCGCCTGCGCTCGCAGTCATTCTGGATGGCGGACCTTGCTCGCTTGGCCTTGAGTCCACGGTTATCGGTCTGCCCGAGGGAGATGCGCCGACATTGCTGCGTCCGGGCGCTGTGCCGCGCGGAGAAATCGAAGACGTGCTGGGCGCAGCACTCACTGATCCCCATGCTGCTGGTGACACAGAGGGTCGGTCCTCTCCCGGCATGCTCGCCAGTCACTACGCCCCTCACGCGCCTTTACGGTTGAACGCAGTTGAGAGACGGAGGGCCGAGTTGCTGTTGGGCTTTGGGCCCGTGCGCTGTGATCTCAACCTTAGCGAGAGCGGTGATGTGGTGGAAGCCGCCGCCAACCTTTTCGCCATGCTGCGCATGCTGGACGCCCAGGCCAAGGGGCAAGGTATAGCTGTCAGTCCGATTCCCTTGGAGGGTCTGGGCGAGGCGATCAATGACAGGCTGGTGCGCGCTGCTGCGTGACACCCCATCAGGTCATCGGAGCTTTCGACAGCGCTAACACACCGACGAGACTGGGCAGCAACAAGGCCGCCCCGACGAAAGCAGCAATCAACACCTGTCTGGCAGACAAGATGTCCTGGCCGATGGCACTCCGCCAAAGCAACAGACAAAACGGCAAATTGATCGCCACGGCGGTAATGAGGCCGGGTGAATATCCGTGAGCTCCGATTGCCGCCGGAATATGGGGCATAAAGACGTTGGCGAAGAAGATACCTGCGAGACCACAGACCGCAAAATCTTTCCACTGGTGCTGTCTTCCCACTGACGCCCAAACGACGATTAGGGCCGGCACGAGTGTGACAATGATTAGAGCCAGTTGCATTGCTTCCCAAGACGGCATTTCAGGTGAAACACCAAACCGGGCGGCCATTGCTCCAGCCACTTCYCCATAGCTGGGAAAGGTCAGCCACTCTTCAAAATTGTGGRTGGCAATAACGGGAATGAGTAGCCAGCGCAAAGTCCGGTAATTTGCAAGGGAGAGCATTTTTCCTTCTGCCTGCATGGCACGTTCTCCAATAGATCATTCCATGAGGATTGCGGTGACACTTTGGTGTGGTCGAGCTCCAACGCTCATCGGTTATGCGGTCTCGTACACTTCGCCAATCAGCAATGTGGGGACGCCGTGGGTTTCGGGCTTTACGGTTGCGACCTGGGTGCCTTTCTTTCGGCCGGTGCGCAGCTCTGAGACATTGATGCCCGCATCTTTCAGGCGGGCCTGCATAGCGACCAGATCGGGGCAGCGGTAGGCCATGCCCCACAGACTGTCTTTTTCCGGCTTCTTGGCGTCGTCGATCGGTGACACGATTTCGAGGGTGAGGCCTCCCAGCCGAAAGAACAGCTGCCGCACGCCCCACTTATCAATCGTATGGTCCAGCGCCAGACGGAGGCCAAACTGATCCCTGAAAAAAGCAATGGTCCGGTCAGCATCGCCGGTGTTGATCACCACATGATCGACCGCCTCCACCGCCGCGCGTCCATTGACACCCGGTGCCAGGGGAGACAGCGGAATGGCCAGTCTGTCTTCCTGCTCGATCACAAACATCAGCAGTTCTCCGGTCTCTTTCGGGGGGAACATCACATTGCGCCATCTGCGCTCGGTGGTTTTGCCGTCGGCAGAGGTGTCTGTAGCCCCACCCGGTTGGGGATCACTAGGGGTCAGGCCCGCTGCCCGCAGCCGCGCAACGCAGGCGTCTGCATTCACAGTGCCAAAGGCCAGACCAATCAGCCCCTCCCCGTCCGTCTCCAGTTTCTGCCGGATCATGTCGGCAAACAGGCCCTCGCCCGTCGCCGCCACAAATTCCAGATAGGTGTTGCGCAGGCGAAAAATGAGATTGGAGGAGCCGAGCCCCTTGTGCTCGCCTGCCTGAGTGGGTTCACGGCCCAGAATGCCGGTATAGGTGCGTTTTGCGGCATCAAGATCGCGCACCGCGATGATGATGTGGTCAAGACTGTCTATCATGGGCGTCAGATTAGAGACCTGCCTGCCATCCGCCAAGTATGCATTTAGGCCACAAGCCCTGCATGTCTGATAGACTGACGGCATATCGGGTCCTCTCAACATGGAGACCCTCCGTCCAAGAATGTGAGACCGCATGTCGCTAACTGAGAGTACAAAAAGCCAACCAGACCTGGATGATCTGGCGACACTGGTTGAGCGTTTTGGCGTGCCGGGCGCCAGCATCGCGGTCTGGCAGGACGGTGCCTTGCATGAGGCCGCCGCCGGTGTGGTGAACCTCAACACACAGGTTGCGACCACCACCGACACGCTGTTTCAGATTGGCTCCCTCACCAAGCTCTACACCACCGCCCTTATTCTACAGTTGGTGGAAGAAGGACTGGTCACGCTGGATACTCCGGTGCGTGATTACCTTCCCGACTTCAGCGTCGGCGATGCGCAAGTCTCACAAAACGTAATGGTGCGGCATCTCCTCACCCATACAAGCGGCCTTGATGGGGATTTTTTCAAAGATGCAGGCCGGGGCGAAGACCGGATTGAGAAGTTCGTCTCGCTGCTGAAAGACCTGCCCTCCATTCACCCGCTCTCCCACATGTTTGCCTATTGCAATGTCGGCTTTGTTATCGCGGGGCGGATCATCGAAACCATGACAGGCCTCACCTGGGACAAAGCGATGCGGCAGAAGATCGCAAAACCCATTGGCACGCCGTCGCTCTCCACGCTTCCCGAACAGGCCATGCGCTTTCGCACCGCCATCGGGCATTTAGGAAACTCCCAGACGGGCCTGATGGTGACGCCACTTGCCTATCTCGCTCAATCCAACGGACCCGCCGGGTCCACACCGATGGCGAGTGCTGCAGACCTCATTGTCTTTGCCCGCACGCTGATGGGAGACGGCACCGCGCCAAACGGCCACCGACTTCTGTCGCCGGAAAGCACCGCGCTTTACCAAGAGCCCCACGTCACCTGCCCGCCCGGTGGGCCGATGAATGCCATTGGTCTCAGCGCCTTCCTGTGGAACTGGGGTGGCGGTGACGGACACGTGTTTGGCCATGATGGATCAACCATCGGTCAGGCGGCTTTTCTGCGCATTCATCCGGCCAGTGGTACCCTTGTCGCCCTGCTCACCAATGGTGGAGACGGCAAGGGATTGTCGCACACGCTGATGAGTCGAATTTTTAACGGAGCGGCGGGCATTTCTCCTCCATCTGCTCCCGTGGTGCTTACTCAGCCCCTCGCAGACGATCCGCTCGACGCCTATGCCGGGACCTATACCAAATCAAGTGAGACAGCGGTGGTGCGGGTGGAAGGCGACGCCTTGCATTGCCTTATTCAGCCAAGCGCCAATTATGGTGTCATCGCSCCKTCCGCMGAAACRAAATTGCAGCCRGTRGGCCMKGGTCGRTTTATCAGCYWCTCGCCSGGCATGTCGCGGCCTGTCAATTTCAATTTTCTGGAACCCGATRCGCAAGGCMAGACCCAGTACCTCTATAYCGGCGCRCGGGTGTTTCCCCGYCGTGACGGGTGACCCATGAACAAGAGTGACTTGATTGAACGTCTGCTGTCGATTGTCGGCGACAAGGGTGTGATCACAGAGGGGGACGATATGGCCCCTCATCTGGTGGAGCCGCGTGGGCTTTTTAAAGGGCGTGCTGCCGCCATTGTGAAACCAGCTTCGACCCAGGAAGTGTCGGCGATTATGGCGCTCGCCCATGAAACAGGCACACGGGTGGTTCCCCAAGGCGGGAACACAGGCGTTGTTGGCGGGCAGATACCAGACACAAGCGGCGAGATGATTGTGCTCAGCCTCTCCCGCATGAACCGCGTTCGCGATATTGATGCGATCAACAACACGCTCACGGTCGATGCCGGGGTCACGCTTGCCACCGCGCAAAATGCTGCCAGTGACGAAGACCGGCTGTTCCCTCTCAGTCTTGCGTCCGAGGGCACCTGCCAGATCGGTGGCAACCTTTCGACCAATGCGGGAGGCACAGCGGTGCTTCATTACGGCAATGCCCGCGACCTTGTGTTGGGGCTGGAAGTGGTGCTGGCCGATGGGCGCATCTGGGACGGTCTGCGGGCGCTGCGCAAAGACAATACGGGCTACGATCTCAAGCAGATATTCCTAGGCTCTGAAGGTACGCTTGGCATCATCACCAGCGCCGTGCTCAAACTATTCCCCGCTCCCAAATCGCGCGTGACGGCACTTGTGGCGGTACCGAGCCCCGGGGACGCTGTCACGCTGCTTCGCGACATTGATGCTGCTTGTGGCGGCAGGGTGACAAGCTTCGAGCTGATCCCCCGCATTGGTATTGAATTTGTGACCGCTCATGTGCCCGGATGCCGCGATCCGCTTGGTGCCCCATCTGACTGGTATGTGCTCATTGAGCTTTCTTCCAGCTCAGCCGATGACAGCCTCACGACCCTGCTGCAAAACTCCCTCGAAACGGCGATGGGAAAAGGTCTGGTGAGCGATGCAGCTGTTGCCCAGTCCGAAGCACAGACCGCCGCGTTCTGGCAATTGCGCGAAGCCCTGCCCGATGCACAGCGTCACGAAGGCGGCAGTATCAAGCATGACGTGTCGGTGCCGATCTCGAAGATCGCGCAGTTTATTGAGCGGGCCTCGAAAGCTGTTCAGGCCGACCTGCCGGACATTCGTCCCGTCCCCTTTGGCCATATTGGTGACGGCAATATCCACTTTAATCTGAGCCAGCCGGTGGGTATGGACAAGGATGCCTTCCTCGCGCGCTGGACACATTTCAACGAGATCGTGCACGGCATCGTGTTGGAGTTGGAAGGTTCTATCAGTGCCGAACATGGCATCGGCCAGTTGAAGCGGGACGAAATGGCGGCACTGAAATCAGATGTGGAACTTGACCTCATGCGCACACTCAAGCGTACGCTGGACCCCAAGGGCATTTTGAACCCCGGCAAAGTGGTCAATGTCTAGAGCTTAGGCGCGTCCCGGCTCACCCAGTAAAACAGCACTGCCGCTGGGAGCGTCCCCGCCAGGATCTACGGTCAAAAATTCTCCAATCGGCAGGTTTTGTGCCGGAACGATCAGGACTTTATCGACGCGCGGCCCATCAATGTCTGCAATTTCAAAACGATATCCGTTCCAGGCGAAATAGTCGCCTTCCGTCGGCAGGCGCTCGAACCAGTGCAACATCACGCCCGCCAGCGTATTGACGTCGGTGGTTTTGTCGCCGGGCAGGCTGGAGAGCATCAGAAGACGTTTCACCTCGTCCACCGAAACCACACCGTCCACAAGATAGGAGCCGTCTGTGCGACGGACGATGGAGGCATTGTTCTCCATCGCGTTCTGCGACGTATCACCGACCATGGCAAAGAAAATCTCCGCCATCGAGATGGTGCCAACAATGTCGCCATATTCATCCACAATGAACGCCAAGAACTTGTTTTCGGCCTGCAGCAGGCTCAGTGCCTTCAACACGGTGGATGTGCGTGGGATGTAGAGTGGCCCTGTCATACGGGCGAACAGTGCCTCGTTGGTCGCCTGCTCAATGTTCGAGAACAGGTCCTCCATCCGCACCACGCCCACGGTCGGCCCGTCAGCGCCAGCACGCACGGGATAACGCTGGCTCTCGCTTTCGCGGATGGTGGCCATGTTTTCATCAAAGCTCGCCTGGGTATCAAGCCAGACAAGTTGGGTGCGCGGACGCATGACTTCGCCAAGGCGGGTGTCTCCCATGCGCAAGACGCGGTTCACAATGTCGCGCTCAACACTCTCGACAGCGCCCGTTGCCACGCCCTCCTCAACAAGGTGCCGGATTTCTTCTTCCGTGACCTGCTGCACATTCTGGCCGGTCGCCCCATAGGCTTTCAACACCGCTTCGGTGGAATGAGACAGTAGCGACACAGCAGGCGAAAGCGCGCGCGTTAACGCCACCATGGGCCGCGCGATTTTGGTCGCAATCCCTTCGGGGTTTGCCAGCGCAATGCGCTTGGGCACAAGTTCCCCAATGATGAGCGAGAAATAGGTGATGATAACGACGACAAGACCAAAAGCCGCCGGGTCAGCATATTCAGCCACTAGATCCCATTGGCGAATGAGAGCGGCGACGGGCGCTGCCAATGTGGTGCCCCCGAAGGCACCTGCAAACACACCGATCAGGGTAATGCCGATCTGAACGGCTGAGAGAAAGCGCCCGGGCTCCTCATTCAGCTCAATGGCCGTCTCAATCCCGCCAGAACTGACGATCCCGCTGTCCTGACGGCGTGTCAGAAGAGCGCGCAGCCGCTGGCGCCTTGACGAGACGATTGCCATCTCAGACAAGGCGAAAAAACCATTCAAAAAGATCAGAACGGCGAGAATAACAATGTCGAGTGCCATGACGTCTCCAGACTGCGTTAAGTAGTATAACGCACCAGAGATTCAAGCGAAATCGTCTTCGTCAGTCTTTTCTTTCCGCTGATTGGTGCCCGGACCATTCATGGCACAAGCCCCTTTTTTGGTATGGCTTTGGCCAGTCAGAGCAATGGCAACTGATCCTTGTCCTTTTCCTTGGGCATTTTACGTGACGTATCCACCAACTCAACCGGCTCAAGAAGGGAGGCATCGTCCTCGGAAACCTTGTTTACGCGGGTGGTTATGGGAATCGCCTCCATCAGGTCATTTGCCGCAGGCTTCAGCAGTGCCCGGGCCGCCTTCGTCGAGGTGCTGACATCAAGCCAGGTATCCCAATCGCTCTGCTCAAGAATAACCGGCATGCGCTGGTGGATCGGGGCCAGTGTCTCATTGGCCGCTGTGGTCACGATGGCACAAGAGTCGAGCTCGGACCCGTCCGCCGTCAACCAATCCTCCCAGATACCTGCCATGGCAAATATTTTCCGGTCCCGCCGGCGAATCAAAAAAGGCTGCTTCGGCGCACCACGCCTCGCCTGCCACTCATAAAACCCGTCAGCGGGAACAAGGCAGCGGCGGTGACGAAAGCCCCCGCGAAATGAGGGTTTGTCGTTGATCGTCTCTGCCCGGGCGTTGATCAGGACCGATTTGGGCATCTCTTTTGCCCAGGAAGGCACCAACCCCCAGCGCACGAGATGAAAATTGCGGCTTCCATTCCAGAGCCGCACGATCGGTATGGGCTGGGTGGGAGCAATATTGTAGCGCGGGGGAAAATTTGGATGCTCGCCGTACAGGAACAGCGATCGCAATTCCTCCGGCGTCGGCTCTAATTTGTAGCGTCCACACATAGCGCGCCTATTTCCGCTCGACTTGTTCGGTTGCCCCGTCGGCTTCAACCCAGGCGGTAAACCCTCCGCGCATGTGGGAAACCCGTTTGAGCCCGACATCCTGGGCAGCCTTGCCTGCCAGAGCTGATCGCCAGCCCTTATTGCAATAGAAGACAAATTTTTTCGAGGTGTCAGCAAACATATCCTTGAAATAGGGGCTGGTGCTGTCGACCCAGAACTCGGTCATGCCGCGTGGCATATGATAAGCGCCTGGAATGCGCCCCTCGCGCCAAATTTCGCGGATATCACGCACATCGATCACCACCACCTCGTCGTCCTTGAAGATGCCTTGAACATCGGCGACGCTCAGGCATTCAATGGTTTTTTCAGCCTGATCAACGAGTTCCAGAATTGTCGGCATTTGGATTTCCTTGCAGTGACCCAATTGGTTTTGCACACAATAAGCCGCCGAGCGCCAAATTCCCATCTTGAAGCCACGTGCTGATCAGAAATGAGGCTTCTCCCGTGGCTTGGCGTCGCCTAAGGGGATGGGATAGGGTGCGCCGACCATCAACCATGAACCCCTCCCCTTTATGACATCAGAGCCCCTTGTCCAGCTGCAATCTGTCTCCGTCCGCCTCGGTGGGCGAGATGTGCTGACCCGTGTCGACCTGGAGATCAATTCAGGCGAGATCGTCACCCTGATCGGGCCCAATGGCGCTGGTAAAACAACACTTGCCCGGACACTGCTTGGCATTCTCAAACCCGAGGCTGGACGCATCATCAAACGCGACAAACTGCGCGTTGGATATGTGCCGCAGCGCATGGCGGTAGAGGCAACTTTGCCCCTCACCGTCCGTCGCCTGCTCACGCTGACGCAACGCTATGGGGAAGCTGAAATGCTTCAATGCCTCGACGATGTGGGCGCTGCTCATCTCATCAACCGTCAGGCAGGAGAATTGTCGGGCGGTGAATATCAGCGCGTCCTTCTTGCGCGCGCGCTTCTCGGATCGCCGGACCTCATGATCCTTGACGAACCAACGCGAGGGATCGACTTTGCCGGGCAAAGCGCGCTTTACGAGCTTCTCGCTCACATTCGCAGCGAGCGCGGGTGTGCGATCCTGCTGATTTCCCACGACCTTCATGTGGTCATGGCCGCATCGGACCGGGTGATCTGCATCAATGGCCATGTCTGTTGCCAAGGCGCGCCAGAAACTGTCACGAGCGATCCGGCCTATGTTGCCCTCTTCGGGCCCGGGCATAGCGATGTGCTCGCCATCTTCAAACATCATCATGACCATGTGCACAAAGTCTCCGGCGAAGTTGTCGCCGACGAACATGATCATGAGCATGCACACGGAGATGACCATGTTTGAGGAATTTTTTGTGCGCGCTCTGCTGGGCGGTGTTGGCGTTGCGCTGATTGCCGGTCCCTTGGGATGCTTCGTGGTATGGCGGCGGATGGCTTATTTCGGCGATGCGCTCGCGCATTCGGCACTGCTGGGTGTCGCCCTGGGCCTCATGCTCTCCATCCACCCGATCTTAGGCGTGCTGGCGGCGGGAATTGTTCTCGCGGTGACTTTTACCCTTCTGCAAAAGCAGCAACAATTTGCTGCCGACACAGTACTGGGCCTGCTCGCTCATTCCGCCCTTGCCCTTGGACTGGTCACCCTTGGGTTGATGGAAAATCTGCGGGTTGATTTGTTGGGGTACCTGTTTGGCGACGTATTGGCGCTTTCGTGGACGGATGTACTGGTGATTTATGGTGGGTCAGCACTTGTGCTTGTGGCGCTCCTGACGATCTGGCGACGGCTTCTGGCGGTGACCGTGGAGCCCGAACTGGCACAGGCCGATGGCATAAATCCCCTCGTCATTCGGCTGCTGTTCAGCCTTTTGCTCGCCGTCGTTGTGGCCATGGCGATGCAGGTGGTGGGCGTGCTGCTGATCACTGCCCTCCTTATCATTCCGGCGGCGGCTGCCAGACGGTTTGCCTCGACACCCGAACAAATGGCCGTTCTCGCCGCACTTACGGGCGCTGCAAGCGTGACGTTAGGCCTCTGGGGGTCGTTTACCTTTGATACCGCGTCAGGGCCGTCGATTGTTGTCGCGGCAATGTGCCTGTTCTTACTGGCCAATCTCGCTGGTTTGATCGTCGGGAAAACACAAAATTAACCACGTTCGTTGGGCTCGAGGGCTGTCTACCCCTTATGTGACAACTAAATATCAAGGTCTATTCCCTTACCCTAGCCGCTGGCGAAGTGCGCAAGGGGCGTGCGGACAATGTCTCATCAGAGGCAGTGAGGGGTTGAGGTGTCCACGGACGTTCAAACGTTCATAGAGGATAACGAGCGCCCGGCGGGAGGCATTGGCTTTCCGCGGACGCTACGCCTGCTCGTGCGCGGCAAAAATATCCATGAAGACACGCTGCTTGCCACCGACTACCTGAACCATTTCAACGAAATTATTATGCTGCTGGGTCTTGTCGCAGATATGCCCGAATGTCTGGAAGACGCTCTGGCATGGTCCCCCAAACCATATGAAGATCATTTTTCAGACTCCGGGTTTCAAGACAAGGCTCTCGCCATCCTCGCTTACGAGAACGCACCGCGACGTTACCGCGAACCGTTCGACCAACTTGTCACGCAGATGGATGCGACGGTCCTCAGTTCACTGTCACGCATTGAACAAGCGACCAAGGACAATGACATGGACCGGCTGGGCCATATTGTGTCTGGGGTCACGGGGAAACTTCAGCGGCTCGTCGACGTTGCCAGCGCCATCATTCACGGACGGGTGATGGTCTCCGGGCAGGATGAAATTGACGCCCTTCTGGCTGAAGTCGAAAATGATGAGACCGATGCGCAGGCGGAAGATGCTGGCGGTCCCCCGACACCTGACGTCGCGGCAAGCAACGATGACGCAACGAACCAGACAGACATCGACGCTCTGTTCGATTGATCTCGCCAACCCTCCTCCCCTTGACACATTACTCTTGGCACATTTGCTAGGTCATGGCCTTCTCACCGGTGCTATAGTCTACCCATCTGAAATTCAAAACCTGTCCCTCACCTTTGGGACAAATAGCTTTTGGGGAGGCTCTCATGACCTACAAACCTTTCGACCTCACAGGCAAAGTGGCACTCGTCACCGGGGGCAATGGCGGCATTGGCCTGGGTATGGCTGATGCCTTGGCGGCCTGCGGTGCAGACGTCGCTATCTGGGGCACGAATGAAGACAAGAATGCGAAAGCCGCTGAGAGCCTGAAGGCCCATGGTCGCCGTGTGTACGTTCGCAAAGTGGATGTCTCTAACGAACAAGAAGTCATAGACGGCATTGACGCCACGGTCGCCGAACTGGGACGCATCGACAATGTGGTCGCCAATGCTGGTGTTGGTTTTGGCTCCCCTTCATTCGTTGACATGAAGACTGAGACCTACAGAAAAATTCTGAGCGTCAATCTGGACGGTGTGTTCTGGACGCTTCGTGAAGCGTCTCGGCACATGGTCGAGCGGTCTAAGAACGGCGACTCTGGCGGGTCACTGGTTGGCGTTGCAAGCCTTGCTGCTATCGAAGGTGCTGCCCGCAACCAGGCCTATGCCGCCACCAAAGGGGCGGTCATTTCCATGATCAAAGCCTGTGCGGTTGAATATGGCCGCCACAAGATCCGCGCAAATGCGATCCTGCCGGGTTGGATCGCCACCGACATGACAGCCCAAGCCCAGGCGGCACCGGCCTTCTCGGAAAAAGTCATTCCACGCGTCCCGATCCGTCGTTGGGGCGAGCCAGAGGACTTTGGTGGCATGGCCGTCTACCTGGCCAGCGACGCATCGGCCTACACAAGTGGCACAACGATGATCATTGATGGTGGGTATTCGATTTTCTAGCCCACGCCTCTCTGCCTGCATGACGGCGCGAGGCTGACTGTATTTATTGAAAAACTGAAGAAGGCGCGGGAGGTAAAATACCCGGGCCTTTTTTCATGGGTCTTTTCGGCGTGGTTTGTGCATCGCCCTCCCCATGATGTTAAATTATGTACGAAATAGGCAGCAAAGCCTGATTGATCTGTCCACTTTTGGGACGCGCTCGCTTGCCCGTCCCGTTGTGGGCTTTTTGGCGCTTTTTCTTGTCCTTTTTGCCTTGTCTCAGTCTGCGCTGGGAGCCGGCCGCAGTTCGGCGAGCGATGAGGACCTCATCCGGCTGTCCGAAATTCTGGGTGCCGTTCACCACCTTCGTGAGGTCTGCAATGCCCATGAAGGCCAATTGTGGCGCATGAAAATGCAGGAGCTTTTGAAGCTCGAAAAACCGAGTGGTGATGTGAAAGAGGTGATGGTTGCCCATTTCAACAGGACCTACCATCAGCACCGGCTTGCCTATCCCCGTTGCACAGGCCAGGCGCGGACAGATGTCACGCGCTTCCTGGATGAGGGAGCCGCTCTCACGGACCGGCTAGCGGCCAAAACCCGCGGTTAACTCCGCCTCTCTGACCTCCCATAGATATCGAAAAAACGGTGATCTTTTTGGACACCTTGTTAACCCTTGTGGAAACAGAGGGGCGACAACCCTCGCTAATGTGTTAAAAGGGGGCGTGGCTGGCGTCCCAAAGTGGGACGGAGCCGGGTGTTACCGAAAGCGACATTTACGTCGCTGGCTTTCAGAAAGGGCCTGCTTGTATGGCCGACCGTGGCGATTCAATTCCAGATAGTGTTGTCGAAGATGAAGAGTATGACTTCCCTCTTCCCAATAATGATGAACAACGTCGGATTGCCTTGCAGATTTTCCTTGATGCCTGGGACGATGCCCTTGCAGAGGGTGTAGATCCGGATGTATTGGCCAGCACGGCAATTTTCGCCGCCCTTAGCGATATGGTGGAAACCTATGGCGAGGAAACCGTTGCCGAGATGGCAGACGGCCTGAAAGACCGCGTTCGCAAGGGTGAGTTCACACTCAACCAAACCCGCCACTAAAACGCTCGCGGATAGACGCAAAAAAGGCGCTTCCTGAACCAGGCAGCGCCTCTTTTTTGGCCGGTGTTCAAACCGTCATCAGATTACAGCCTCAATCAGATGAGGGCCTTTTTCCCGCATGCAGGCCGCGAACTGCTCCGCAAACTCTTCAGCCGTTTCCGCCCGCATCGCGTTCACACCCATACCCTGGCCCAACTGCACCCAATCCAATGACGGATTGTGCAGATCGAGCATAGACAGAGCTTTGGGTCCGGGATTTTCGGCACCCACCCGCATCAGCTCGACATTCAAAATCGCATAAGAGCGGTTGGCGAAAATCACCGTAGTGACATCCAGTTTCTCTCGCGCCTGGGTCCACAGAGATTGCAAGGTGTACATGGCACCGCCATCTCCGTGCAGGCAGACCACTTTGCGGTCGGGGCACGCTACTGCTGCTCCGGTAGCAACCGGCAGGCCTTGGCCGATAGCTCCCCCGGTTAGGGACAGATGATCATGAGGTACCGCTGTTGCCGTGTAGATGGCGGGTCCAATGCCGCTGGTTGCGGCTTCATCGGAGATGATCGCCCCTTCCGGCAGGAAGTGAGCAATGACCTGGCCCGCTGTGAAGCTGTCCAGTTTACCGGTTGGTAAGTCGGGTTTTTCCAGTTTGGCAATGTTGGTGGGCTCAGCTGGTGCCCCTACTGCGCTCGCCAAGGCCTCCAGAGCCGTCGTGCCGTTCTCGTGGGGATGAGACAGCACATTGATTTCGCATCCCTCGGGCGTCAGCCAACTGGCTTTGCCGGGATAGGCAAAGAAAGACACCGGGGCATTTGCCCCCACCAGAATGAGCTGCTCTGTCCCTGCCAGATCTTCTTCGATCTGCTCAGAAAAATAAGGCATGCGATCAACCATCACGCGCCCGGCGCCACGTTGAATGCGTGCCGTAAACGTGTCGCACATAAGGCGTGCGCCTGTTGCTGCAGCAATCCGCCCGGCAGCATGCAGCCCCTGCTCTTTCAAGGCCGCGCCGCGGATCAAAATAAGGGTCTTCTTGCCGGTTTTGAGAAGAGCCGCCGCACGATCGACAGCCGCGCCGCTTACATCGACGGGACCGACAACGGAGAGTGCGGGTGCCGACCCTTCCGCCTCAAGCCAAGCCGTGTCCGCTGGCAGCACAAGTGTTGCGACCTGACCAGGCGCTGCCATAGAGGCTGCAACCGCTCGCGCTCCGTCCGTTGCCACCGACTTCACGGAAGGGGATGAATGAAACCAACCCGAAACCGGGGAGGCAAAACCCTTAATGTCGGAGGTGAGCGGCGCGTCATACTGCGCATGATAGGTCGCATGGTCGCCCACAATATTGACGATGGGGGTCGCGGCGCGTCGTGCGTTGTGGAGATTGGCCAGACCATTGGCGAGACCCGGTCCCAGATGAAGCAAGGTGGCCGCTGGCTTTTCCGCCATGCGTCCATATCCATCTGCGGCCCCTGTCACCACGCCCTCAAAGAGCGCAAGGATGGCCCGCATCCCTTCGACCTTGTCGAGAGCCGCAACGAAGTGCATTTCGGACGTGCCTGGATTGCTGAAACAGACCTCAACGCCAGACTCCACCAATGTGCGGACAAGACTTTCTGCACCGTTCATGCGCTTCCTCCTTGAATATTCTTTTTGTGCTGGGCCTTCTGTCTAAGCCCAGATTCTGAAGTGAGGGTCATGATACATGCAACCGCGCATACATGGAACGGCGGTTGCAAAGCAAAGTCGCAACGATCCCGAGCATCATCACAAGTCAGTTTGCCATTGACGTCCAGGTCACAAAGACAAGCCGCGCCAGCACGCTGGTGCCAAATAGGACGATGATCACTGCAGAAATGTAGTTCAACAGTTCCAGGGCCCGGTCTGTCATTTTTCCGCGGAAATAGGAGACAAACCCCGTTATCGCCACCCACCAGATGCCGGACCCGGTGATTACCGAGAGGACGAGTATCGTGGCCCGACCATAGTCTTCCGTGCCTATGGCGAAATCAGCAATGCCGCCAAAGATTGCCAGAAACCCCAACATAGTCGCCGGGTTGGTGATGGTCAGGAAGAACGTCACCGAGACCACAGGCAAAAGCTCGCCCAAACTCCCGTCCGGCAATTTGTCGTCAAGATGGGGATGGTCGAACCAGGTGCGCACCCCAAGGCCCAGCAAAAACAAGCCACCGATGAGCTGCAGCCAGACCGAATAGTCGTGCACAAAGGTGATGGCAGCGGTCACCCCAAATGCGGCAATGGTTGCAAAGACACCATCCCCCACCGCCGCCCCGGAACCAGAGGCGATGCCGTTTGCCATGCCGTATTTCAGCGTACGGCGAATGCAAATGAGGTTCACCGGGCCAATGGGTGCCGCCACAACAATACCGACAGCGATGCCACTCAGAATGAGGACGAGAATGTCCATCACAGGCACTTGCCCGCTGGCGCACCAAATATTGTCAAGCGATCAGAGAACGACGACATCGTTTCCAGCGGTCTCCTCATAGAGTTTTACGACAAGATCATCTCGCCTGGACAGCGCTGTCGACTGATTGATATAGCCTTTGTCGGTCAATTCGCCCTTGTCCACGCTCGGTGGCTCCACCATCAGCAGAGCCCGCTTGATCCGCGTGCTTGACCCGGGATTGGTCGCATTGTGCACGCGCAGTCCTTCGGCAAGAGTTTCAAGGACTTTGGGATGACGAACAAGATCCTCCACCCCCAAGTCACCTTCACCGGCACAGGCTCGGCAGGCGGCAATATTGGGGAAACCCAGAATGCTGACATAGGCCCGATCGAGCCCCGCCACCAGTGCGTCGGACAAAAGCCCCTTTGAACTCTCCACCGCTTGCACGCGCAGACGCCCGGCGCTTACCCACGTCCCCGTCGACAATTTGAAGTCTTCCACCACACGACCGTCGAAGACCAGACCTTCGGACGGATCGTCTGGATTGACGAATTTTGCGGCGTCGCCCAGCTTGTAGAAACCTTCTTCATCAAAAGCTTCGGCTGTCTTCTGGTCGTTCTTGTAATAGCCCGGTGTGATGCAGTCGCCTTTTACACGCACCTCCAGCTTGGTTCCGTTCGGCACAAGCTTGATGACGATGCCGGGCAAAGGAAGTCCCAGAAGGCCCATCCGCTCGGTTGCCCAATGCACATTCATGATGGTGGGGGCGGTTTCTGTTGCCCCATAGCCAGACGACAGGATCATCCGCTCACCAATGGTGCGGATGGAAACAGCCTGCAGGCGATCATAGAGATCCTGCGCAAGGGCGGCTCCGCCATAGGACATAAACTTCACCCGCGAGAAGAAGTTTTTGGCAAGAACCTCATCTTCTTCCAGGGCAGGAATAAGCAGACCATAACCCGCAGGAACATTTGAGTAGGTCGTCGGGGCGATCTCGCGGAGGTTTTGCAGAGTCTCTTCGAACCCACCTGCCACCGGGCGACCATCATCAATGTAGAGTGTGCCCCCCGAGGTCAGCAGATTGTTCAAGATCGCGTTGCCGCCAAAGCAATGGTTCCAGGGCAGCCAGTTCAGAAGCATCGGTGGCTCTTCGTCATCATCATCAATGATGAGATTTTTGGCCATCACTGAGTTTACGCACATCATGCGATGCGTTGTGATGACAGCCTTGGGCATGCCCGTGGACCCGGAGGTGAACAGATATTTGGCCACCATGTCCCAATTGAGCCCATCGTAACTTTCGTCCACCGCCGCGGTCGGTGCCGTTGCCAACAGGTCGGCGTAAGGGACATCGCAAGGGCCCTTACAAGAGACCAATGTGACGCCCTCAAGATTGAGAGCGCCGAGCGCCTTTTCGAAGGGGCGTGTGTCCTGCACGAAGATCATTTTCGGCTGGATGAGATCAAACACATATTTGAGCTTGTCGTGGTCGGTGCTCATCAGTGAGTAGGAAGGGGAAACCGGCACCGCCGGTGCGCCTGCCAAGATCGCGGCATAAGTCATGAGCCCGTGCTCGATGGAATTCCCCGACAGGATCATGAGAGGTGCGTCTTGCGCCAAATCCCGGTCCAACATGGCCTGGGCCAGCGCGTTCACACGCTCGTTTGCCTGGGAATAAGTGACCGTCTCCCAATCGCCCAAACCCTGATCGGATGTGGCAGGCAAGCGTTTGCCGAGCCAGACATGGTCTGGGCGTTCCGTTGCCCATTTGCGCAACGGAACGATGATGTTCGCCGCAGGCTCCCCGATGGGATGGGGATTGCGCAGCAATATTGTGCCATCAGAACGACGATCCACGTCGACACGGCGTTCCACATAGTTCACATGCCTGAAGTCTGGCAGGTCCATTTTTCTCTCCCCCTCTTCTAAACTCTGGTTGCTCAGGCGTTCACGTCGACAACGATGCGACCGCGAACCTGTCCTGCCAGAATTTTGGGAGCAAAATCTGCAACATCGCCCAGCCCAACGCTCTGGGTCATGGCATCCAGCTTGTCCATGTCGAGATCAGAAGCGAGGCGGCTCCATGCCTGCTGACGCAGCTCAAGAGGGGCGTTGACGGAATCGATGCCGATCAACTGTATGCCCCGCAGAATGAAGGGAGCAACGGAGGCCGGCAGGTCCATGCCCTGGGCCAGACCACAGGCTGTCACCGCTCCACCATATTTCGTCTGGGCGATGACGTTGGCCAGCGTGTGACTGCCGACGGCGTCCACGGCCCCTGCCCAGCGCTCCTTGCCCATGGGGCGTCCGGGGCTCGACAATTCATTTCTGTCGATGATTTCAGAAGCGCCAAGGCTTTTAAGATAATCGGCTTCAGAGGCACGTCCGGTCGAGGCAATGACTTTGTATCCAAGTTTTGCGAGCAGCGCGATGGAGACAGATCCCACACCCCCGGCAGCACCGGTCACAATGATGTCGCCATCGCTGGGCTTAACACCCTGACGTTCCAGACCCAGGACGCAGAGCATGGCTGTGTACCCGGCAGTGCCGATGGCCATGGCGCGTGCTGGCGAGATGCCGTCCGGCAGTGCCACCAGCCAATCGCCCTTCACCCGTGCCCGCTGCGCGTATCCGCCAAAATGGCTTTCCCCAACACCCCAGCCGTTCAGCACGACCTGATCACCGGCTTTCCAGTTGGCATGCTCAGATTTGGTCACGGTTCCAACGAAATCGATACCAGGGACGAGCGGCCAGGTGCGCACCACAGGGGCGGCACCCGTCATCGCAAGACCATCTTTGTAGTTGATGGTCGAGTGCGACACTTCAACGGTCACATCGCCTTCCATCAGGTCATTTTCGGTGAGATCGACGATGGCAGATGTCTGGCCGTCATCGGTTTTGCTCAACTGGATCGCGCGGAATGTGTCGCTCATGGGTGTTTCCTATCTCCCGTCGGGCCCCCTCCGCCAACTGTCTTGACCCTTTTGGGGGTCWTTGCCTGCGRGGTAGGCGTTTWCTTTAATTTTTGTTGGGCACAACCCACCCCAAATYCGGGGCCCGGTCAAGYTATCCGCTTTGAAAAACAGGCGAAAATCCATATTATGCCTAGATCGAAGGCTCAGGAGAGACCTGGCCCACAAAACAGGGTGATGCCCTCCCGCCCCTGAAGTCTGGAGGCGCGTGCCCCATCAGGCTGATTTCGGCAGAACTTCCGTGAACGAGATCGGTTCACCCTGAGCAGCGCCGGTAATTTCATCATCCCACATGACCCGACGGCCTCGGATGATTGTGCCGATAGGCCAGCCGGTGACCGTCTTGCCATCAAAAGCCGTCCACTGACTGACAGAGGCAATCCACGCATCCTCAATGGTGCGTTCTTTCTTCATGTCGACGATGGTGAGGTCCGCATCATACCCAACAGCAAGACGTCCCTTGCGCGCCAGACCGAAAACCCGATTGGGACCGTGGGAGGTCAGGTCAACAAAACGTTCGAGTGACAAGCGCCCGGCGTTCACATGGTCCAGCATGATGGGAACCAGCGTCTGCACACCCGGCATGCCCGACGGCGACTTGGGATACGTCTGCGCCTTTTCTTCCAGCGTATGCGGAGAGTGATCGGAGCCGATGATATCGACAATACCTGCGACAAGTCCGCCCCAGAGCCCGTCGCGATGCGTAGCGTCGCGGATCGGTGGGTTCATCTGGGCGCGTGTACCCAACTCCTCGTAACATTCAGGTGCCGCAAGGGTGAGATGCTGAGGCGTTACCTCAACTGTCGCGATATCCTTGTTGCGCTGCAGGATATCCATTTCATCCATGGTCGTGATGTGGAGCACGTGAATGCGTTTGCCTTCTTCGCGCGCGATCCGCARCAGYCTTTCKGTGCACTGRATCGCCGTCTGCGCGTCCCGCCAYACCGGATGGGTCGCMACGTTTCCTGTCTCTGCAAGGGGACGCCGCTCCCGCAGACGGTACTCATCTTCTGAGTGGACGGCACAGCGCCGGTTGATGGCCCGCAGCACGGCGCGCACATGTTCGTCATCCGGCACCAACAAATTGCCGGTTGAAGAGCCCATGAATATTTTGACCCCACAACAGCCGGGCTCCCGCTCAAGATCGCCCAATATGTCGGCATTCTCGGTCGTGGCACCTGCGTAGAATGCGAAGTCGCACTGCATGCGGTGATGGGCCAGCGAGACTTTGTGAGCAAGTGCGCCTGCATCGGCAGTTGGGGGCTTGGTGTTTGGCATTTCAAAGACGCCGGTCACGCCTCCCAACACGGCAGCCCGTCCGCCTGCTTCCAGGTTTTCCTTGTGCTCATTGCCCGGCTCGCGCAAATGGACCTGGGTGTCGATCACCCCTGGCAGTACATGCAGCCCGGTAACGTTGATCCGCTCGCCTGCATCAAAAGCCGACAGGTCGCCGATGGCGGCAATCCGTCCATCGGTCACGGCGACATCTGCGCGCCCCACCCCATCATGATTGACGATAGTGCCGCCTGCAAAAATGGTGTCGAAGCTATGGGTCACCGGGTTCTCCTTATTGATCGATATTAGGTGCCGCAGATCACGGCTCGGTTTTATCCAGCAATGCGACGGCTGCTTTCAACACCTGCTTAACACTAAGGTCGGTCATGGCGCTCGCCGGACTGCCAAAATCATACGCCGGATCGCCGACAATCTCATCATAGGAACGTGCTCCGCGAACAAAAGCAGCATTCGCTCCCCAGGGCGCATAAAGATCGTCGCGGGTTGGGCCGAACAGGCCAAGCGTTGGTGCCCCGGCTGCGGCTGCCAGATGCATGAGCCCCGAATCATTGCCTACAAAAAGCGCCACACGCTCAAACTGGGCATAGGTGGCAATCAGGTCTGCGCCGATTTGGTCTATCAGCCGTTCTTCCGGGATCGCTTCATAAAGAGCCTGCACCTGTTCCTGCTCTCCAGGCCCGCCCGTCAGCAGCACTTTTGCCCCCTCAAGGCGTCCACCCACCCCGGTAAGTTGGGCCACAAGCGCTGCAAATCGCTCCACCGGCCACATCTTCTTGGGCCAATTGGCCGTTGGGCCCACCGCCAGAACCGACTGCCCCCCTGGCAACAGAGTCTTCGCCTCCGCCCGCACATTGTCGCCCGGCCACAATCGAGGCGATGGCGACGGTGTGAGGTCCATCACGCTGCCAATGTGCTGAACTCTGGGCAAGGTGTGATCGGCCTTCAGCACATAGCGTTCATTGGCACGCAGGATATAGGCGGTGGCGGAGCCGCGCAGGTCCACTACCACGTCCCATTTTGTGCCCAGGGTTGCGCCGAGCAGCTTCATCCAATGCCCTGCCCATTTCTCCTTACGCATGACATGGACTTTCGTCACGCCGGGGATGCCTGCGAAAAGTGGGGCGGCAACAGGTCCACAAGCCACTGTGACCTGCGGGTCGTCATAAGAGTCGAGTAGGTGCGCCAACAGCCCCGATGAGAGGATCGCATCGCCGATCCGATTTGAGGTAATGAACAGGAGGCGCATGAACTTTAGATCCGTGATGAAAGAGGCTTGGATTATCCGGGAGTTACCTGAGGTTATAAGTGTGTGCCTGCCCCGTGCCAAGTGGGGGCGGTTGCAGGTGCCGATAAGGCAGCCTACATCTATTGGTCTTGCGCCCTGTGTACGATGCACGCGGCAGGTAAATGTAGCGAACAGGTGGTTAAATGGCGCAAGCGTGCCTCTTGCCCGATAGGGCAGTTCTTCAAATCGGCGGGTCTGAAGCGCAGGATTTTCTGCAGAACCTACTGAGCAACAATCTTGACCTGATCTCACCGGAACGGGCGATCTATACCCTTCTGCTCACCCCTCAAGGCAAATATCTGTTCGACTTTTTCCTGATGGAAAAGGATGGGGCCTATCTGGTTGATTGTGACCGCACCGTCGCCTCGGAGCTGCTCAAGCGGCTGACCTTCTACAAATTGCGCGCCGATGTCAGCCTCAGCAATCTGTCGCAGGACTGGGCCGTCGGTGTGACGTTTGATAGCGATGCTGCCGCTGAAGCCCAGCCTGCGCAAAGTGGAGAGGCAACACCCTTCCATGACGGCATTCGGTTCCATGATCCCCGGCTGCCTGCGCTGGGCACACGGTTTCTGGTGCCCAAGAACAAATTTGAGGCCGCCCTCGCCGAGGCGGGGAGCCCTTGCGAGCCGCAGGACTACAACCGCTTCCGGCTCTCTCTCGCCATCCCCGGTGCCGACGACCTGATCGCGGACAAGACCTTTCCGCTGGAAGCCAATCTCGATCTGCTCAATGCCATCGACTACCAGAAGGGTTGTTTTGTCGGCCAGGAAGTCACGTCGCGCACCCATCGACAAGGCAAGGTGCGCAAACGCATCCTCTGCGTCAGCAGTGCAACAGCCCTGCCCCCGTCGGGCAGTGCCATCATGGCCGGTGAGCGTCAGGCGGGCGCGCTCCTCTCCTCATCGGATGACAAAGGCCTTGCCCTACTGCGGCTCGACCGTCTTGACCAGACTTTGAATGTCGACGGCACCGACATTGAAGTACGGTTTCCCGACTGGCTCACCAACGCCCTGCCTGAGGATGACAGCCAATGACCCGCCATCGCTGCTCCTGGCCAGGAGAAGATCCGTTTTACGTCGCCTACCATGATGAAGACTGGGGCGTTCCCGAATGGGATGACCGGGCGTTGTTTGAAAAACTCCAGTTGGACGGATTTCAGGCAGGCCTGTCATGGATCACCATCCTGCGGAAGCGGGAGAATTTCCGCAAAGCGTTTGATGGGTTCCGACCAGAGAAGATTGCTCGCTATACGCCTAAAAAAGTAGATCGGCTGTTGCAGGACGCTGGCATCATCCGTCACCGCGGCAAGATCGAGGCGACCATTGGCAATGCCAAAGCCTACCTGGACATTCAGGAACAGGACGGCGGGTTTTCCGGTTTCCTCTGGGATTTTGTCGATGGCGAGCCGGTGCAGAACCGATTTAAAACAATGGCTGATGTTCCAGCCCAGACTGACATGAGCGTTAAGCTGTCGAAGGAGCTGAAGCGCCGGGGCTTCAAGTTTTGTGGACCAACCATCGTCTATGCCTTTGCCCAGGCCGTTGGCATGGTCAACGACCACACCACCAAATGCTTCCGCCACAAAGAATGTGCAGCGCTGGCGAAGAGATAGGCGCTGGTCGGCTCACCAGGTCTCCCCGAAAGGACGAATGATCACATCTGAGGACCAGACAGATCGTTTCTGGTGAGCGATGTGAAAACACTCTTCGGCAATATCGGCGGGCTTGCAGAAAAAATCATCCGGCTGATCTGGTGCCATCTTTCGCGTCCACGGCACATCAATCACGGCATCAATGGCGACATAGGCCGCGTGCACACCTGAAGGCCCGACCTGTCGGGCAATGCTCTCCAGCAGAATTCGCTGCGCTGCTTTCGTGGGGGCGAAGGCTGCAAAACCTGCTTTGCCACGATAAGCAGAAGTATTACCAGTACCAAGAATGACGCCGTGCCCCGCCTCAATCATGTCCGGCGCTGTGAGCTGAGCCAAATGCAGAAGCGCCATCGTGTTGATCTGGAAATTCCTTTCCAGGACGGCAGGATCAACTTCCATGAAATTCCCGAAGGCTCCCCCGACAGCGTTGTGTATGACTATCTCCGGCGCCCCAAGGCTAGCCTTAACCTGCCCGACCACGCTGGCTATTTGATCAGCCTCAGCAACGTCACAAACGAAAACATGGGCGTCCTCGTATCTGTCCGATAGTGCTGTGAGGCGTTCCTCGGTTCTGGCAAGCATGGCGACGGCATAGCCACCTTCGATGAAACGCTCCACCAGCGCAGACCCGGTTCCCGGTCCAACACCCGTGATCAGGCAGACGGCTTTTTTGTCAGTCATGGATATGCTCCCCTTTTTCCTGTCGCCTACATATGGGAACCACGCCCTTCAACGTCCAGAGACCCGCGTGACGTAAAATCGAAAGAAGGCCCTACGGTACCAGCCAGGTGGCCTGCCATCCGCCTTCCTCAAAAACGAATCTTGCACGTCGATTGCCGTTTGGTGAGAGGAACAGCCAGTCGATCTGGTGATAAATGATCTGGATAGCGGCAAAATTTCCCCGGCCCTCCAATAATCGTTTTTCGGGTGGAATGATGCCTTCAACATCCGCTGGCAGACCAGAGGTCGGGACGGATGAGGCTGCGCCTGGATGGCCTGACGCCAGGTAGGCCCGGCGACTTGGGGCGGAGGCCTGCGCCCACGCGTTGTCCGCAAAACCATCGTCCCGGTGAATGCTGGACCGACCGCTCAATTGCAGCTGAACTTCCTGCTCCGGGTCATAAAAATCCAATATAACGTCGGGGTTATCTTGTATTTCTGATATTTTTGAAGACCGTGCGTCGGTGTGGAGACGGACAATTCGCTCGCCGAACATCACGTCGCGCAGGATGATTATCCTCGCACGAGGAGCGCCGTCTGCCCCCACTGTGGCCATCACTGGCTTGCGAAAAGGGTGCGCCGGGTCATCACGGCCTCGCACAAGCAGTTCTTCTGCCGCCTGGTGAACAGCCCTTAGATCGTTGTAATGCGGAGGTGTGATCCGTTCTTGCGACATTTGGAAATAAACCGTGATTGACGTTGAATGGCTAAAACTATAGCCAGCCTGTGTTGGCTGCACTATTTTTACGAAAATGAACTAATTCTAACGAGCCGTGGAACCTTGTGAAACTCAAGAGCTTTCAACCGCTATTTGGGTACACGGCTGACAATTTCAGGTGGGATGCGTGACAAAAGTCGTCATCAGTGGCACGGGGGTTTTTACGCCTCCTTATTCAATCAGCAACGAAGAGCTCGTCAGTTCTTTCAATGCCTACGTCGAAATGTTCAATGCGACAAATAAGGACGCTATTGAAAAAGGCGAGATGGAGGCTCTCAACCCCTCTAGCGCTGAATTTATCTACAAGGCATCGGGCATCGAAAACCGCTTTGTCATGAACAAAGACGGTATTCTCGACCCGGAAATCATGTGCCCCCGGTTGCCCGAACGCAGCAATGACGAACCCTCCATTCTGGCCGAAATGTCCGTGGCCGCCGCGCACAAAGCGCTGGCTCAAGCAAACAAAAAGCCTGAAGACATTGATGCTGTTCTTGTCGCCTGCTCCAATCTGCAGCGCCCCTACCCCGCCATTGCCGTTGAAGTGCAAGACCTTCTCGGCACGCAGGGGTTTGGCTTCGACATGAATGTCGCCTGCTCGTCTGCCACGTTCGGCCTCAAAGCCGCTCATGATATGGTGAAGAGTGGCGGGGCGGATTGCGTGCTTGTTGTTGATCCAGAAATCTGCACCGGCCATCTGAATTTTCGCGACCGCGACAGCCACTTTATTTTTGGTGATGTCTGCACCGCGATTATTATTGAGCGGGCAGAAACATGCACGGCGGATGGCGCATGGGAAGTGGTTGGCACACGCCTTATCACGAAATTCTCCAACAACATCCGCAACAATTTCGGCTTCCTGAACCGTGCAGCACCGGACGAGGCTTATGCTGTCGACAAGCTATTCGTGCAGGAAGGTCGCAAAGTGTTCAAGGAAGTGGTTCCCATGGTGGCCCAACTGATCTCTCAACATTTGGTTGATGAGCAACTGGATGCCGCCGACCTCAAGCGCATGTGGCTGCATCAGGCCAACAAAGGCATGAACGATTTTATCGGCAAAAAAGTGTTGGGCCGTCCCCCCACGGTTGAGGAATCGCCCAACATTCTCAAGGATTACGCCAATACGAGTTCAGCTGGCTCCATCGTCGCTTTCAGCCAGTTCAGCAAAGACCTGAATGAAGGGGATGTCGGGGTCATTTGCAGCTTCGGCGCTGGTTACTCCGCCGGCAGCGTCATTGTCCGCAAACGGGCCTGAGTTCGTTCAACTCTTTAGATAAGGCTGCATGGCGACGATGTGGAAAGTCCGCATCTCGCCATCCGGCTCCCTCACAGACAGATACTCACCGACATTGATGAGGTGTTTGTCGAGTTTAAAGAACGGCTCATTGTCATCGGTCGTTGAGGGATCATAATCGATAATCCACCCCTTCCCTATGTGCCGTAACGCGCCACGTTCATCCGGTGCGTCCCCCCAGAAACGGCGAACCCAGCAATCCTTCTTGTGGGCTTTCCAGTCCGCAGGGTCGAGATGCTTGTCATGGTCCAGCGGGGCAACAAAATCATACCCATGCTTGTTGCTCCCGTCTGGAAACTCCTCGCTGCGCGCCGCATTCATGTGGATACGATAGAGGGTCATATCATCACTCCTTCCCTGTCCCGTGGCCGTGAAAGAGCACACCCGGGATCGGATCGTTTGCGTATCAAAAAACCTAGTGCGCCATCAAGACCGGGACACTGGCATGGGCCCGCACATATTGCGTCGCCCCTCCGAACAGGAATTCGCGCAGTCGGCTCGAGCCATATCCGCCCATCACCAGTAGATCCGCCCCGGCAGCAGCTGCCTCTTCCAGCAACACTTCGCCGATATTGCGGCCACCAGCTTTGACCAGGTGCGTTGTCGGTGTGGCGCCATGGAGAGCAAGATAGGTTTCCAACACCGCGTTGGGTGCCCCTTCCTCATCATCTTCATTGATGCACAATATCGTCACCTTCTCTGCTCGGGCGATAAAGGGCATGGCGGCTGTCACGGCAGATGATGCCGAAAGACTGCCGTCCCAACCGACAATAATGGATGTGCCAATTGAACTGGTGGTGGATTTGGGCGCGATCAAAACCGGCCTGTCGGCACTGAGAAGGGCTGCCTCCAAAGCATCGCCGCCTGCAATGCCATGCTCTGCATCTCTTCCTGCAAACAGAACCAGGTCGGACAGACGGCTCTCTTCCGCCACAACCAAATCCTGACGACCCGTTGCTTCGAGGAACCTCGCCGAGGGCAACAGATTGGTATCATCGACGATTGGTACGCCTGCCGTTGCTGCTTCCGCCTCAAGAGTTTTTCTGGCGCGCCCGGCTGCTGCATCCGCGCCTTCCTTGGCCGCCTGCAACATGTCCTCAATGACCTGACCCGATACGCCATCACCCAGATAGGGCAATGCCTCACTCGGGTCAGGACGCACAAACAAGACCTGTGCTTGCGCGCCAAATGTTTTGGCAACTGAAAGGGCGGCGTGGAGAACAAGACTATCTGCGTCTGCTCCCTGGACAGGTACAAGAATTTTTCGAATAGGCATGGGTGACCTCTTGCTTGCTATTCAACAATCTCACCTTACCTCTAAGCCTAGACCCAGCTTATGATACAGATCAACCCAAGGGTTAATTTTGAGCGTGTTTTTCAGAGATTTTTATCCTGCGTTCCGACCCGAAAAGCAGGACTGGACACCCTATTGCAAGGGAAAATGTTGTCACATTTTTGTCTTTAACAAACAGCGGCGAGGCGCCATCTGCGACGATCAAAGCTGGGTGCATTTGACGAACTTGTTCGGCCAAATCCACCAGATCGGCATTTCGACATGGTAAAGAAACGCAAATCATGCCCCTTTTCTCAGCCAGGGTTTTTGCCGCGTGACAGCAAGCTTCGCCACGGCTCGTCATGTCATCAAGCACTACCAGTGTTGCATCAGCGCGCCCGATAATCTGTCGCCGGGTACTGCCGGTTAGCAGGACATCGGCATTAATGTCCGAGGTTGCTGCACGCACGGCTCGGGCGACATCTCCCAAAGTTGTCAAACGACTGCTTGTGTGGAAGACGACAACATCCTCACGTTCCGCTTCCTCCAACATTGAGAAAAGTGGTCTTCCGCGCCGAACTTCAAAGGACCAATCCAGGCCTGCCGCATTGGCCACCGCCGCAAACGCTTTTTCCGTCTGTATCGCCTGTCCCCGCCACTGGCGTATCAGGCGTTCGCGCTCCAACGGACGAAGTGTACCGCTGAAGGATATTTCCGACGCGAAGGGCAGGTCCGCCAGATCAATCAGAGCCTGATTTTCAACGAAAAACCCAACAAGCCGGGCACCTACTGGCTCCGCCATTTGTGTTGCAAGCTCCAGCGCGTGCGCTTCTGGCATTGCATTGACAGCTTCGACCAGAATTTTGTGCAGCTTCTTCTTAACTTGCGGGGGGGGCGAGGCGTTTGCATCAAGCGTCATCGCCGTCTCCCCTCATCCGGACTGGCACCGGCATTGAAAGACCGCTGCGTCTCGGCGAATTCGACCAGACATCTTTCTACCCTTGCAAAAATACTGGCGGGCGGAAAGTTTCCTTGCTCGTCACGTATGCCCGCCTGCGTTCCCGTCATCAGCGTTACTGCGTCTTCGATGGTCTCGATGGCAAAAATCGAAAAAACACCCCGCTCCACGGCGTCAATCACATCATGGCGCAACATCAAGTGCTTCACATTTGCGTGGGGAATAAGAACTCCCTGCTCTCCCGTCAGACCACGGCGCATGCAGATGTCGAAGAACCCTTCTATCTTTTCGTTGACCCCGCCGATGGCCTGAATTTGTCCCAGCTGATTGATTGATCCAGTGATGGCATAGCTCTGTTTTAGGGGCGCTTCCGCCAGTGCCGAAATCAGGCTTACCAGTTCTGCCGCCGATGCACTGTCGCCATCAACACCGCCATAAGATTGCTCAAAGACAAGCGTGGCAGAAACAGACAGGGGGGTTGCAGAGGCAAAGTGTGCGCCCAAAAAACCCGACATGATCAGCACGCCTTTGGAGTGCAGCGGCCCGCCCAGCTCTACCTCGCGCTCAATATCAACAAGGCTTCCACTCCCCATGCGCACACGCGCGGTGATCCGGGTCGGGCGCCCGAAACTTGCTTGCCCAAGGCTTAGGACCGAGAGACCGTTGATCTGTCCAACGACAACCCCCTCCGTGTCGATCATCACAACCTCTCGGGTGATCATCTCCATACTGCGTTCACGCAACCGGTCTGAGCGATGCAAACGTCCCTCAATGGCGCGCTCAATATGGGTAACCTCAATTGCCGACGCCGCTTCCTCGCGGGCGTAGAGGTCTGCCTCGCGCACGAGATCAGCGATCGGTTCAATTTCCAGGGAGAGCTTTTCCGCATCTTCTGCGAAGCGGGAACTTTCCTCAATCACCCGACCGACGGCTGCGGGCGTCAAATGGCACAGCCCATCCTGGCGACACAGTGTTGCGAGCATTTCCGCATAGAGCAGATCACTATCCCCATCCCGGTCAATCTGATCGTCAAAATCGGCGGCGACTTTGAACAGGTCGGCAAACTCTGGGTCTGCTCTGGAGAGGGCGTAATAGAGCTGCCGGTCGCCGAACAGGATCACCTTGACGTCGAGAGGCACAGGGTCGGGTTCCAGAGACACGGTGCTGACCAGGCTCAAATAGTCACCCGGGGTTTCGAGCGCGATCCGGCCCGTTCGCAGGGCCCTTTTCAACCCATCCCACGCGAGGGGTTCACGCAGCAGGCGCAACGCATCGATCAGTAAGTACCCCCCGTTTGCGCGGTGTAACGCTCCAGCTTTGATCAAGCTGAAATCCGTCAGCAAGGCGCCCATCTGCGAGATGTGCTCGATCCGCCCGATCAGATTGGTGAAAGTGGGGTGTTCTTCAACCACGATCGGCGCACCACCGCCGATGAAATCGCTCTGCGTATTTCCGTTGGTCAGCGCGCGCGGTGCATCTGCTCCATTGTCCACAATGACGTTTACGGCGTAGCGGCGAAACACATCGCCAACCATTGGACCCGACGTGGATGCCTGTTCTTGTCCCGCCGTTGTGAAGAGAGCCACATTGTCCACCAGATCACCTTCCAGCATATCCAGCCAGGTAGCGACGCTTTCATTGCCATCGAACAGGGCCGCGAGGTCATGGATAGAACGCCCGACGGCATTTTCGGCCACCTCCCGGTTCAGCTCTCTGATCTGTTCTCGTCGCGCCTTCTCCCAACCCGGCACATGCTGAAAGACATGTGCCAGCTCGCGTTCCAGCTCCGCTATCGTTTCTTTGAGACGCTCGCGTTCCTCGGGAGGAAGCTCGTTGAACTCTTCTGGTTTCATCACCTCACCATCGTGGCTAGGTGCAAAAGCGAAACCGGAGGGGGTTGAGAGAACCGTGATGTCTTTCGCCTCTGCCGTCGCCCGAAGCATGTCCAGAGCCTCGCCTTGATGCAGCGCATATTCTGCATCAATGGCCAAGAGGCGCTTTTTGTATTCATCACTCTCGAGAATAGCCGGGATGGACCCCTTCAAATCTTCAATAAGGTCCGACACCCCGCCTTGCAAAAGTCGAGAGCGACCAGCAGTGGTGGTGAGAATCGTTGGCCTGTTGGGGGAGGCGAAATTATTTACGTAAACCCAGTCCCCCGGCACCGCTTTTTCACTGACGGCGGACTGCAGAAAACGTGTCACCGCTGAGCGTTTGCCAGCCCCAGTGGGCCCCAGCACGAAAATATTGTACCCGGGTCGTTTCAGCGCGAGGCCAAAGCGGATGGCATCAAGTGCGCGCTCCTGCCCCACAAGACCCGCAGCATCGGGCAGGTCTGCCGTGGTTTTGAACTCGAACTGTGCGAGATCGCAATGGCGGTAGAGATAGTCGGGACTAAGGGCTTCCAATGTCACGGGCGAACTCTATTTCGTTTCCACAATATCTGTCCCTCAACATTAGAGCCTTGGCCCGCCTCCAACAATAGTGAAGCGCTGCATCGACAAGTCCAAAGCCGCACTTTAGGGTCTGGCGCTTCCATCCGATCCCACACCCCATCAGATTTGGTTCATGGCCCGCAAACTTTCAAAGACTTCCCGCCCTCCCAAACAGCCCCGCGCCTGGCAACGCATGCTGAGTGGACGGCGTCTCGACCTACTCGACCCTTCCCCCTTTGATGTGGAGATTGAGGACATTGCCCATGGGCTGGCGCGTGTTGCTCGCTGGAATGGGCAGACGATTGGGGCGCAACCCTTTTCGGTCGCGGAGCACAGCGTTCTGGTTGAGGAAATCTGCCACCGGCTACGCCCCGGCTGGCCTGCGCGCTGGCGCCTGACGGCGCTTCTGCATGATGCGCCCGAATATGTGATCGGCGATATGATCAGCCCTTTCAAGGCGGCGCTAGGCATCGACTACAAATCGTTTGAGCACAAGCTGGAAAGTGCCATCCATCTGCGTTTTGGCCTACCGCCCTCTCTGCCGCAGAATGTGGCCACCCTCATCAAACGGGCGGACCGGATTTCAGCCTTCCTTGAAGCCACCCAGTTGGCCGGGTTTTCTGATGCTGAAGCGGCAGAGATATTTGGGCGCCCCCGGGGGATTTCCCCGATAAAACTCAAGCCTCTCAGCCCGACAGCGGCGCAGGATCTTTTTCTCAAACGCTTTCGCCAGCTTCTAAAAACGTTTGAGGGCGACGGGCGCTGAATTTTCGTCACAGAATCACGTAAACTCTCACCGAGCGATCGCCAGTACCCTCTGGCTCAAAAACGCTCTTGGGGAATTGATGACGATGCCACCTGCGCCCACCGATACATCCAGCCGGCACGCCCAGCCTGTCGTTATTGATCTCAATGCAGCCATTGTTCAGGTTGCCGATGATTCGCCCCTGATCCTCGTCGTGCGTCCGGAAAATGGCGACGCGGACGTCTGGGACGCACTTCCCTTTGGGCCTTTTGATCCCCTGCAACACCGCACTATGGATATCGGCCTGCGCGCCTGGGTGCGGGAGCAAACCCAGATCGAGCTGGGTTATGTGGAACAACTTTACACTTTTGGGGATCGGGGTCGGCACGCGCTGGAAAAAATGGGCGACGGCGACCACATCGTCTCGGTCGGATATCTCGCCCTCACCCGTGGAAACGATGAACATGCAGGGGTCAGCTGGCGTGACTGGTACCAGTATTTCCCATGGGAAGACTGGCGCGATGGCAGACCGGACATTATCGACCGGGTGATCCTGCCCCTGTTGCAGGAATGGGTGTCACGAGAACCTGCCTCAACCAACGAAGAGCTTTCGCGCGGTCGCAGACGTGACCGTGCCCGCCTGACTTTCGGGATTGATGGTGGCCACTGGGATGAGGAAAACGTCCTGGAGCGTTTTGAGTTGCTCTACGAGGCAGGTCTAGTGCGCGAGGCGGGTCGGGATGGACGACCAAACGCCGTCGCCCATGAGCGTGGGAGTGCGCCGCAGCTTGGCCTGCCGATGCAGTTTGATCATCGGCGTATTCTCGCCACTGCCATGAGCCGCCTGCGCGCCAAACTCAAGTACCGCCCGGTGGTGTTTGAGCTGATGCCGGACACGTTCACGCTTTTTGAACTGCAACGCGCAGGTGAAGCCCTTTTAGGAGTGCATGTGCACAAACAGAATTTCCGCCGTCTGGTTGAAAAAGCAGGTCTGGTCGAGAAAACTGGCCGTATGAGCACGGCAACCGGCGGACGGCCTGCGGAGCTGTTCCGCTTTCGCCGGGAAGTCTTTAACGAACGCCCCGCTCCGGGCCTCAAGCTCGCCCCCTCCCGCAGCCGCGCAAATACGTAGGGGTTCGTGGGGGGTTTCTGCCAACCTTCGCACTGCCGCTCTACGACCCAATATGATGCTTGACGGGAATAATGCTCATGTGTAGCATAACCCCCGTGATCGGCGTTGCCGGTGTTTTTTAACTCTTGCTTGTACTCATTTTGAGCAAAAGCAAACGACAATAGGGGGCGAATATGACCGCCGACCTTCAGTCCGACACTGCTGTTCTCGACAGGGCACCAGCTGTCCCGTCTTCCGGGTTCAAGCCACTGCCTATGCCCGATCTGGAATACACGCCGGGCCTCGCCAAAGAAATGGCGCCCTATTATGAGCGTGTCAAAAACGTCATCCCCTCCATCGAGTGGCCCTTCTTTGCGCCTTATGTGAAGGCGATCAATGATCTGAAGAAAGAACGTAACGCGGTCATTCTGGCGCACAATTATATGACGCCGGAAATCTTCCACTGCGTTGGCGACATTGTCGGTGACAGCCTTCAACTGGCGCGCGAAGCTGCCACTGCCGACGCTGATGTCATCATTCAGTGCGGCGTACACTTTATGGCAGAGACCGCCAAACTGTTGAGCCCCCACAAGACCGTGCTTATTCCCGATGCGGATGCCGGTTGTTCGCTAGCAGAATCCATTACGGGAGCCGATATTCGTCTCCTGCGGGAAAAGCACCCCGGTGTGCCCGTCGTCACCTATGTGAACACATCAGCTGACGTGAAAGCAGAAACAGATATTTGCTGCACGTCGTCCAACGCGGTGCAGGTGGTGGAAAGCCTTGGGGTGCCCGAAGTGCTGTTCCTGCCGGATGAATTTCTGGCGCTCAACATTGCCCGACAGACCAATGTGAAAATCATCAGCTACAAGGGGCGCTGTGAGGTGCATGAGCGCTTCACTCCCGAAGAACTGCGCGAATACCGGGCGGCCCATCCGGGGATTTCCATTATTGCGCACCCTGAGTGCCCGCCTGAGGTTCTGGACGAGGCGGACTTTTCCGGTTCCACGTCTGGCATGATCAATTGGGTAAAAACCAATCTGCCCAAAAAGGTCATGATGGTGACCGAATGTTCCATGAGCGACAATGTGGCGGCTGAGGTTCCAGATGTTGATTTCATCCGGCCGTGCAATCTGTGCCCGCACATGAAACGCATCACCCTGCCCAAAATTCTGGACAGCCTCCTCTATATGAAAGACGAAGTTGTGGTGGACCCGACGATTGCACCCCGGGCACGGGCCGCTGTTGAGCGGATGATCAACCTTCCCCTTTAGGACAATAGCTGGACGGTATTATGAGCAGCAGTCACGCCACCGGCGGACACATTGTTGATGCAGGCGACGTGCTGATTATCGGCGCGGGACTTGCGGGGCTCTTTACCGCTCTGAAACTCAGCCCTCGTCCCGTCACGGTTCTTGCTGCCTCCCCCATTGGGGCCGGTGCCTCTTCKKCCTGGGCGCAWGGYGGTATTGCCGCCGCCATATCTGAAGGCGATACGCCGGAAGAYCAYGCCGCAGATACCATYGCGGCGGGCGCRGGYATTGTYGAYAGYGACGCSGCCCATCTCATCGCCCGKGAAGCCCCTCAGYGYATTCAGGACCTGCTGTCTCTTGGYGTCCCTTTTGACMGGGACCTTGAAGGCAAGCTGACGGTTGGWCTGGARGCCGCCCACGGTCGAAGCCGGATTGTGCATGTGCAAGGCGACCGGGCAGGCCGTGCCATTATGGAAGCCCTGATCGCTGCCGTGCGGGCAACGCCTTCTATCCGGGTGCTGGAAGGGTTCTCCGCCTACGAACTCGCCGTTGAAGACAACCGGGTGGCCGGTGTCTTTGTGCAACCCACAGGTAATCTTGCTCCGGCCCCCCTGCTGCTGCGCGCACGCAGTGTTGTCTTGGCGAGTGGCGGTGCRGGCGGRCTTTACGCCGTCACCACCAACCCGCTCAGTTCTCGCGGTGAAGGCTTTGCCATGGCGGCGCGCGCAGGCGCTGTGATCGCCGATCCTGAATTTGTTCAATTCCACCCGACCGCCATTGCCGGTCCGCGTGACCCGTCTTCTTTGGCGACTGAAGCCTTGCGCGGCGCCGGTGCATTGCTTGTCGATGAGAACGGCACGCGCTTTATGAAGCCCATACACCCTGACGCAGAACTTGGGCCGCGCGATATTGTTGCCCGCACCATCGCCCAGCTTATTGCAGACGGTGGAACGGCCTACCTGGATACCCGCGCGGCGGTGGGTGATGCCTTCCCGCAGGCCTTTCCGACCGTTTATGAAAACTGTATGGCAGCGGGCATTAATCCGGTCACTGACCTGATCCCGATTGCCCCGGCGATGCACTATCACATGGGTGGTGTCAGTGTTGACCTTGCGGGCCGCACCAGTCTGGAAGGCCTTTGGGCCTGTGGTGAAGTTTCTTCCACCGGCGCACATGGTGCAAACCGATTGGCCAGCAACTCGCTTCTGGAGGCGGTTGTCTATGGAACACAGATTGCCGAAGACATTTTGGGGACGCTTGCTGTCGGCCCGAAAGTTTCCGGTGCCACAATCCCCTCTCCTGCCTCGCAGCAATCCCACCCGGTTGCCATGGTGCAGGAATTGCGGGCGCTGATGACCACCCACGTTGGGCTTGTGCGCGATCATGACGGTTTGGCGCATGCCCTTAATGAAATTTGTCGGATTGAGCGCGCGACAAGTGCAGCTCCTGCTCTGGTCAATATGGTAACTGCCGCGAAACTCATTACCGCTGCAGCCCTTGAGCGAACGGAAAGCCGCGGCGGACATTTCCGCAGTGATTTTCCTGAGCCCCATGTAAAGTTGCAGCACCGCACTTTCATCACACTCACACAAGCCAACGAAATTGCCGAAAGGCATCATGGGTTTTCTCCGACCCAATCAATGCAAGGATATCTTCGGTGAGCAATAAGACAGACCTCTCTCCCCTGCCGACGATGCTTGTTGAAGCGGCAGTGCGTGCAGCCCTTACCGAAGATCTGGGTGACGCAGGCGACATCACCAGCCAGTCGACTATTCCCGAGGGCACACGCACCCGCGTTGTAATGCGCGCCCGGGAGCCTGGATGTATTGCGGGGCTTGATGCCGCCCGCACAGCGTTCCGATTGATGGACCCGGCACTTTTAATTTCGGTGCAAAAGCCGGACGGTTCTGCCGTTCAGCCTGGTGACATTATCGCCGCCATTGAAGGAGATGCGCGCGCGATCGTGACGGCTGAGCGGGTGGCCCTCAATTTCCTGGGACACCTGTCTGGGATAGCGACCGCGACCTCCCATATCGTCGAAGCCGTGAAGGGCACCAAGGCCCGGATTTGCTGCACGCGCAAAACAACCCCGGGGCTTCGCGCCTTTGAGAAATTTGCAGTGCGGGCCGGTGGCGGGATCAACCACCGGTTTGGCCTCTATGACGCGGTTCTCATCAAAGACAACCACATTGCCATCGCCGGGAGCCTCGCCGAGGCCGTCAAGGGCGCACGTGCCAAGGCCGGCCATATGGTGCGCATAGAAGTTGAGGTAGACACGCTGGAGCAATTGGCCGAGGCCCTTGATCTGGGCGTTGAAGCCGTGCTGCTGGACAATATGGATACGGCGACCCTCACCAAGGCTGTTGAGATCAACGAGGGCCGGGCGGCCCTGGAAGCGTCGGGCCGGGTGACGCTCGACACCGCACCGGGCATTGCGGCGACGGGCGTCGACTATATTTCCGTCGGGTGGATCACCCATTCCGCTCCCTGTCTCGATATCGGTCTCGATTACGAGAGCCTTGTTGGCTAACCGCCCTTCAAGATGACCCTTCTTCCGGCAGCAGTCTTTCTCGACTTGCCGGGCCACCGCGCCCTATGATGCCCCACCAAAACATTCAAAAAACGGGGAAAAATCATGTCTAAAGCCGGGACGCGCAAATCCATCTTCATTACAGGTGCCGCAAGTGGCATGGGGCTCGAGACCGCCCGCCTCTTTTCAAAAGGCGGTTGGTTCGTAGGCGCCTATGACGTCAATCTTGAGGGGCTCAAAACCCTTGAGGTGGAGCTTGGGTCTGAGAATTGCGTGGTACGATCTCTCGACGTCACCGACCGCACAGATTACGGCAAAGCAATCTCTGAATTTGGTGAGGCGACCGACGGCAAAATGGACCTGCTGTTCAACAATGCAGGGATCGGCAAGGGTGGCTTTTTCGACGAGCAGGATTTTCAAGACGTGCTTGATGTCGTCAACGTCAACTTCATTGGTGTTTTGATCGGTATTCATGCGGGCGTCCCGCTCTTGAAAGCCACACCCAATTCTCTGTGTTTCACAACTTCTTCCTCGTCCGCCACGTATGGCATGCCAGGCATTGCGGTTTATTCCGCGACCAAACATGCGGTCAAAGGACTGACAGAAGCTCTATCGATTGAACTCAGCCGCCATGGCATTCGTGTTGCCGATACACTGCCGGGCCTCATCGACACGCCTATTCTGCCTGATGAAGCAAAAGCAAACGCACCAACAGAAGGCATGTTCCGCCTGATCCAACCAATCGAAGTCGCGCAGGCGGTTTGGTCCTCTTATCACGACAATCCGGACCGTTTGCACTGGTTTGTGCCAAAGGAAATAGGCGATCTCGACAAAGCGTCTGCGATGGACCCAGAAGGGACACGGGCGAGCATCGCGTCTCAAGGCCCCCTTGCTGCAGCGCTTGAAGAAGTAAAAGCTGCGAACGCAGGAAAATAGAAAGGTCCCTCTCATGGGCGATCAACGTAGTATTTTTATCACCGGGGCAGCGGCTGGTATTGGCCGCGCCACCGCACGCCATTTTGCGAAGCGCGACTGGTTTGTGGGGCTCTTTGATATTGATACGGCGGGGCTCGCCCAACTGGCTGACGAATTGCGGACGGTTCACGGTGCGGGCCGGGTCACAACCGGCGAACTGGATGTCACCAATCCAGAACAGTTCAACGAGTGTGTGCAGGCTTTTCTGGCAGCGTCGGGAGGGCGGCTCGATGTCCTCTTCAACAATGCGGGCATCCTCAAAATGGGCAATTTTGAGGATGTAGACCCTGCCATCCAACGCAAAACCATCGAGGTGAATGTTATTGGGGTGGTGAACGGGGTGGCGGCTGCGTTGGAGGCGCTGAAGGACACCGCAAAGAAGCATGGCGATGCGCGGATCGTCTCAACCGCGTCTGCGTCCGCGATCTACGGCATCCCGGAACTGGGTGTCTATTCCGCCTCAAAACACGCAGTGCGCGCGATGACAGAGGCCTTCTCCATTGAATTTGAGCCCCACGGCATTCAGGTCAGCGATGTGCTGCCTTCTTATGTCGATACAGGCATGGTGCGTAATCAGGAGCACAAGAGCCAGGGCTTTGCCGCTACCGGCATTGCGCACTCCGCCGACGATATTGCCAAGCTGGTGTGGCGGGCCATACACGGGGAGGAGATCCATGTCTTTGGCAACGGCCAGGTGCGCTTCCTCGACAAGCTGGCGCGGGTGTTCCCCGGCTATGTCCGGCGGCAAATCAAGAAATCAGCTGGATTTTAGGCAATACACCGCTACTGGCCCCGTTGAAGTGGTGAAGGTGGTGATGGCGGCTGGAAATCTGCACCTCGGGGTGGTCGGCCGATGAGATACAACACCTGATGTAACCATCTAAGCGTCCTGCCGCCATCCTGAAATAGGATGCGGCAGAACACAGCCCACCTCATTGATCTGCGTCAACGAAAGCCCATCAAGCCTGTATCAGGCCTCTGTGGGGGATTAAGAACGCGAGCGGGTTCTGGAATAGAAGATATGGCGACCAATTTTGGCGACCCGGTAGAGCGATGAGGCCCAGAAGGGTTCCACATAGTCTGCATGGTAATGGGTGACATTTTCAGCAATCAGACGCTCGCGAACGGTGCCCATGATGACCAAAGACGCCAGATATTGCGCTTTACGCCAAGCGTGCAAATCACGGGGCCGATCAGATTCACCGTCACACGTGAACGAAAACTGGCAGCCAGTCCGACGATGTGAGCCTTGAAACACCACACCACAGATCGTGTTGGGATAATCCTTAGCGGCCACCCGGTTCACGATCACTTCAGCAACCGCCATCTGCCCCAGATAAGTCTCACCGCGGGCTTCAAAATAGACGCCAGTCGCCAGACAGCGACGTTCCTGTTCGAGATGCCGTGCAGTGTCGCCCATGGCGCGGACAGGCGTTGCAGCACTGCTGGAGCGCTCCTCAAGCATGGCGAGCTCACTCAGACGGGTTGGACGGTCCAAAAGGTCGTCGCTGCTCAGCCGATCAAGGCTCGAAAGGACAATACGGTTGCCCCGTTCACCTGAAATGGGATCGATTGTGCCGTTTGACCAACTGGCCAAAACTGTTGTGCTGATGAGGAGGGTCGCTGCGAGCCCCACCACCATATGTGCTGGGTCGCGCAGGTACTGTCCCAAATCGAGCCATTGAACGAGCTTGTTCATCGCTTGGTCCGTTCTTTCGTCCTCACCGGTTGGCATCATTGCCGTCCGGCTACTGTTTCAGTTTGACCACGTGCATGCGGTCTCACCTCTAACCCAGCAACGTCTGTGCCAAAACACAGAAAACACCCTGACTCCGGCAAACACGTCAGCCAACCGAAGCTGGCGGGGAATATCATAAACCTTTGGAGCCGACAATGCCCTGCCGGACACACCTGCCATCTATGGGGTAAGCACTTGTTTTACAATAGTAATATCGAATCACAATCGTGGTAAACAGGGCGTTAACGAGGCCGAAAATAGTTAACGCTGGCCCTTTAGTGACACGTTTTATTTACTATAAGAAGCCGGGGAAACATCTGAAATGATTATGCTTTTTGGGAATCTCTGGCCGTCTGTTTTTCTGGAATCAGCAGCCGGGCGCGGACGGGAAAACACCCCCTGCGACAAGTTGGCCGAGGGCTGATTTGGTTAAAAATTAGAAAAGGCTTTCTAAWTCAKYTGYCTGACAGAGCSGCTTTGCGRGCCGCCTGCGCYGCTGCYAAYCGGGCAATRGGSACCCTGTAGGGCGAGCACGASACRTAGTSCAGKCCGGAACGCTCRCAAAAGTCGATTGAGGCYGGATCSCCRCCATGTTCGCCGCAAATGCCCAGTTTAATGTCGGGCCGCACGGCCTTGCCCCGTTCCACGGCGATCTGGATCAACTCCCCCACCCCTTCCTGATCGAGAGAGACGAAGGGATCTGAGGGAAAGATGCCCTTGCCCAGGTAATCGTTCAGGAAGTTGGCGGAATCGTCCCGGCTGATGCCATAGGTGGTCTGGGTGAGGTCATTGGTGCCGAAGGAGAAAAATTCCGCGATCTCCGCAATTTCACCTGCCAGCAGAGCCGCCCGGGGTAGCTCAATCATGGTGCCCACCTGGTAGGTCAGGGGTTTTTTCATTTCTTCGGCCACCGCATCTCCCACAGCGATGATACGTTTCTTCAGGTACTCAAGCTCAGCCCCGGAGGTGACCAAAGGCACCATCACTTCGGGGATCACAGCGGACCCGGTTTCTTCAGCCGCGATCAGCGCTGCCTCGAAAATGGCGCGGGCTTGCATTTCATAAATTTCAGGATAGGAGATGCCCAGACGGCAACCACGATGGCCGAGCATGGGATTGCTCTCGTGAAGCTCAGCCAGACGTCGACGCATTTTCTCAGCAGACAGGCCTGCGGCTTCCGCAACGGCCGCCACCTCTTCTTCAGAGTGCGGCAGGAACTCGTGCAAAGGCGGGTCCAGCAGACGGATCGTCACCGGCAGGCCACTCATCACCGTAAAGAGCTGGCGAAAATCTTCGCGCTGCATGGGGAGTATTTTTTCCAGCGCCTTGCGCCTGTCGATTTGGTCTTCTGCGATGATCATCTCGCGCATGGACAGAATTCGGTCGTCGGAAAAAAACATATGCTCGGTTCGGCAGAGGCCAATGCCCTCAGCCCCAAATTCACGCGCGGCAGTAGCGTCTTCCAGTGTCTCCGCGTTGGTGCGTATTTTCATGCGGCGCACTTTGTCTGCCCAGCCCATGAGTATGCCAAAGTCGCCGGAAAGCTCCGGCTGCAACATGGGCATGGCCCCGCGCATCACCTGCCCCGTTGAACCATCCACGGTGATGATGTCACCTTTGCGGAATGTCTCTCCCAGACAGCTCATGCTCTCAGATGCATAGTCGATCTTTACCGCGCCTGCGCCAGACACGCAGGGCTTGCCCATGCCGCGCGCCACAACAGCGGCGTGACTGGTCATGCCCCCCCGGCTGGTGAGAATGGCAACGGCGGAGTGCATGCCGTGAATGTCTTCCGGGCTGGTTTCCATCCGCACCAATATAACGTCCCGGCCTTGCGCTTTCAGCAGCCCGGCTTCCTCGGAAGAAAACACGATCTCCCCGGATGCAGCGCCCGGCGAGGATGGCAGGCCTGTCACCACCACGTCCCGGGCCGCAGCTGGATCAATGGTCGGGTGCAACAGTTGATCAAGGGAGGCCGGATCAACACGCATGATCGCCTCTTCGCGCTCAATCAGCCCTTCGCCCGCCATATCAACGGCGATGCGGATCGCCGCCTTGGCGGTGCGCTTACCACTGCGTGTCTGGAGCATCCAGAGCTTGTTTTCCTGGACGGTGAATTCCAGATCCTGCATGTCGCGGTAGTGGGCCTCAAGCTTCTTGTAGACCTCGACCAATTCTCCAAACACTTCTGGCATGACTTCTTCCATCGAAGGGTCCGTCTCGCCGCTTTCTTCCCGGGCACGCTTGGTGAGGTGTTGAGGGGTGCGGATGCCCGCCACCACGTCCTCGCCCTGAGCGTTGACCAGAAACTCACCATAGAATTCCCGGTCTCCGGTGGACGGGTTCCGCGTGAAAGCAACACCCGTCGCAGAGCTGCTGCCCATATTGCCAAACACCATGGCCTGAATGTTGACGGCGGTGCCCCATTCCCCTGGAATGTTGTGCAACATCCGGTAAGTGATCGCCCGGGCATTCTGCCAGGAGCCGAACACCGCACCAATGGCCCCCCAAAGCTGCTCGTTCACATCTTGCGGAAAGGGCTCGTCCAGCTCCTCTTCAACACGCTCTTTATAGCGCTGGATAATGTCCTTCCAGTCATCGGCCTTCAGGTCATTGTCGAGATGAAGCTCATTTTCTTCTTTGTAGATTTCGAGAATTTCCTCGAAATTGTAATGCTCAACACCCAGCACAACATCTGAGTACATCTGAATGAAGCGGCGATAGCTGTCATAGGCGAAGCGCTCATCGCCTGCCTTGAGGGCCAAGCCCGCAACCGTCTCGTCATTGAGCCCGAGATTAAGCACCGTATCCATCATGCCGGGCATGGAGGCGCGGCCGCCGGAGCGCACAGATACAAGCAATGGATTTTCGGCGGAGCCAAACTTGGCCCCAACAACAGCCTCAATAGATTTCAGGGCTGTTTCTACCTGCTCGCGCAGGCCAACCGGATAGGCACGATCATGTTCATAGTAGGCGCTGCACACGTCGGTGGTGAGGGTAAACCCTGGGGGGACAGGAAGCCCCAGATTGGCCATCTCGGCGAGGTTGGCCCCTTTGCCGCCCAGAAGATTGCGAAGGCTGGCTTGACCTTCCGCACTGCCACCGCCAAAGCCGTAAACCCACTTCTCAGAACCGGACATTCATCGTGCCTTTCATAGAGGCTGTTGCGCGCGCCTGATCGACCACTTTCGCGAACCGCGACTCAGATACGCTTACCCTTCGATCTTAGAGAAGTCCGCGACGCCGTGCAGGGCTGATCGGATTTCTGCGAGGAGATTCAGGCGGTTTTCACGCACTTTTGCGTCTTCCGCATTCACCGTCACCTTTTCAAAGAAAGTATCGAGCGGGCCGCGCAGCTTTGCGAGCGCTGCCATGGCCCCGACAAAGTCTTCTTTGTCGATGGCTGCAGATGCCGCAGTGCGGGCTGTTACGATTTCGGCGGCAAGCGTTTTTTCCTCATCGGAGTCGAAAAGTTTCGCATCCGGCGCGCCTGAATAGGTCGCCTTGTCTTTTTTCTCTTCGATGCGGAGAATGTTGGCCGCGCGCTTGTAGCCCGCCGCCAGATTTTTTCCATCGTCGGTGGCCAGGAAATCCGTCAGCGCTTCAACACGACGCACAATGAGGACGAGGTCATCCTGATCACCCAAGGCAAACACCGCGTCCACCAGATCATGGCGCATGCCCTTATCACGCAGATAGACTTTCAGCCGATCAGCGAAGAAGGCAAGTAGACTAACAGTGTCTTTAACTAGCTCTGGGCCGTCCCTCCCTATTTTCTTCTCACGTTCATCTTTGGAAGGAGAAAGTCCTCTCAGGGCATCGTGCACCACGTCATCTGGCACATCCAGCTCATTCAGTTCCATAATATGGGTAGCTGCATCCCTAAAATGCCCAAGCTCCCGAGCATTGCGAAAGCGAACGAGTTGTTTGAGAAGCACGCTCCCAAGCGGAAGCCTGTGTTCGCTGAGCAGAAGTACACGAATAATACCCAAAGCCGCACGTCTCAACGCGAAGGGGTCTTTGGACCCGGTTGGTTTCTCTTTGATAAACCAGAAACCCGCGAGGGTATCAATTTTATCCGCAAGCACTACCGCCTGAGCCACAGCACCTTCAGGCACATCATCAGACGGGCCTTGTGGCTGGTAGTGTTGGGCAATGGCGTCGGCCACATCTGCGCCCAACCCATCAGCTTCTGCGTAGTAACGACCCATGGTGCCTTGCAGGTCCGGGAATTCAAACACCATGCCGGAGACAAGGTCTGCCTTGCAAAGACGCCCGGCCAGTTCCGCTTGGCCCTTGTCGGCACCAGTCACGGCTGCCAGTTCACCCGCCAGCTTGGAAATGCGCTCCGATTTTTCAGCAACGCTGCCCAGCTTGGCGTGGAACACAACCTGATCCAGTTTTTTGGCAAAGTCTTCCAGCGTGTGTTTTTTGTCTTCGTCCCACAGAAAGCGCGCATCGGCAAAGCGCGCGCGCAGCACCCGCTCGTTGCCGTTCACGACGGCGGCACCGCCATCCTCCGGCTCAATGTTGGAGACCACGATAAAGCGCGGGGCAAGTGCGCCGGTTTTAGGGTCCTTGAGCGCAAAATATTTCTGGTTCGCCCGCATGGTGGAGGTCAGCACCTCTTGCGGTATGCTCATAAATTCTTCGTCAATGCTGCCCATGAAAGTCGTGGGCCACTCGACCAGACCGGCGACTTCATGCACCAGCGCCTCATCGTCGATGAGCTCAAGGTTCTGGGCGTGCGCCAGGTTCTTTGCGTCTTCCAAAATATGGGCGGCGCGATCCTGACCGTCGAGCATCACTTTCTGGTGGTCGAGCTTTGCAACATAGTCATCAAACTCGCGCACAGTGATCGCGTCCGGTCCCATGAAGCGATGGCCATAAGTCACATTACCCGACTTGATGCCGTCAATTTCAAACGGCACCACTTCACCCTCAAACGTGCAGACGATGGAATGCAGCGGGCGCACCCAGCGCAGTGAGCCGGTGCCCCAGCGCATGGATTTGGGCCAGGGGAAATTGCGCACCAGCTTGGGCACGATCTCAGCGATCAGTTCGTCGGTGCCGTGCCCGGCCTTTTCAATGACGGCGACGTAATATTCGCCCTTCTTGTCTTCTCTGGTCTCGCACTGCTCAAGGGTGAGCCCCGTCGATTTCAGGAACCCGGCCATTGCCTTTTCAGGCGCGCCAACACGAGGGCCTTTGCGCTCATCCTTGCGATCCTGCTGACGCACGGGCAGACCGGAGATCACCAACGTCAGACGGCGCGGCGTGGCAAACGCTTTGGCAGCCTCGCCAAACACGTCCTCTTTCGCCAGCGCATCGGTGACGAGTTTTTTCAGGTCGTCTGCAGCACGGGCCTGCATGCGGGCGGGAATTTCTTCGGAGAAAAGTTCGAGGAGAAGATCAGGCATGCGCCATTACCTCCCGGCCGAAAGAACATTTGAGCTCACACCCTTTGATTAGATGTCGTTGCCAGCCGGTCTCGTTTCTGAACGGAATCATTGTCGTAATGACTGCTGTTATGCTTCCCGATGCTGTCGCAAGCAAATCCTTCGCTCTGTCAAAAACCGTCCCCGGTAGATACACCCGTGACGTCATTGTTTCCTCTCGCCGGTGTAGATTGAACATTAGAACGCCGACTGCTTGGTCATTCTCCTCGTAGATTTCCTTCGGCACGTTTCCGAGAGTTAGCCGCAGACTGTTTTCGAAAAAGACGTCGTCGTTCTCTGAAAGGGATTGGTGACTCTTGGTCGACCCTTCACCGAATAGGTACAACTCGGATACCTCTAGAGGGTTGAGAACATCCTCACCCACACCTACTTGCAACTCCGTAGAAATGACATTGATACTGWTAACGCTACCTATATCAYCCACGGTTACGCCCCTCCTTCTGCGAGCACACCTGCTTGCGGTGTTTTGAGATATTCCTCGCAGCAGGCTTTGGCCAAGTTGCGCACGCGGCCGATATAGGCTTGGCGCTCTGTCACTGAGATCACGCCGCGTGCATCCAACAGGTTGAAGGCATGGCTCGCCTTGATGCACTGGTCATAGGCGGGCTGCACAAGCGGCGGGTCGTAGGCCAGAAGCGAGGCGCATTCCTGCTCGGCATCTTTGAAATGCTGAAACAAGAGCCCTGTGTCTGCCGCATTAAAATTATAGTGCGAGTAGTGCACTTCGTTTTGCTGAAAGATGTCGCCATAGGTGACTTTCTTGTCGCCTTCCTGGCCATTGAAATTCAAGTCATAGCCATTGTCGACGCCCTGCACATACATGGCGAGACGTTCCAGGCCATAGGTCAGCTCGCCCGTCACCGGTGCGCATTCAATGCCGCCCACCTGCTGAAAATAGGTGAACTGAGACACTTCCATGCCATCGCACCAGACCTCCCAGCCCAGTCCCCAGGCACCGAGCGTCGGGTTTTCCCAGTCGTCTTCCACAAATCGGATGTCATGGTTTTTTGGGTCGATGCCCAGCGCATAAAGGCTTTGAAGATAGAGCTCCTGAATATTGTCGGGGCTGGGCTTCAAGATCACCTGAAACTGATAATAGTGCTGAAAGCGGTTGGGGTTTTCCCCATAACGCCCGTCGGTGGGGCGTCTGGACGGCTGCACATAGGCGGCGTTCCAGGGTTTTGGCCCCAGCGAGCGCAAAGTGGTCGCCGGATGAGAGGTGCCCGCGCCCATTTCGCTGTCATAGGGCTGCAGGATCACACAACCGTAATCTGCCCAATATTGCTGCAGGGTCAGGATCAGGGACTGGAAGGATGTGTTCCGGTCGCCTTTGCTGGGCGCAGAGAGGCTGGACATTGCTTTTGCTCACATTGAGGGCCGCATTGGCGCGGCTGATTGACGGCCTGTCACGGAGAGGAGAATGCCCCCCTGATAAGTCGCGCGCAAGGTAGCCGTGCACTGCGAGAGGGTCAAGAAATCCGCCCGAATTTCGGGGATTTTGGGGAAGAGGCCTGAAGGAAATTGGATCAGTGCTGGTCCGGCACAAAAGTCCCGTCGGCGGCTTGGGTGAGGGGCCCTAAATCGCGGGGCTCAGAAGGCCTCGATTGCTCTTCAATGCGCATGCGGGCGTTCTCACGGATTTTGCGCACCAGCTTCATGATGCCGTATGCGCCAGCCATCACCAGGCCTGTGAATACGATGTCAGTCATTGCTGTGGTTTCTCCTGCCGATGCACCCGCGCACCCCTTGCATCAACATTAGAGACCGAATCGCGCCCAAAGGGAACGGGCTTCCGCAGCGTTCAGCAAGTCTGAGGCAAAATTGACCTGCAGGCTCATTTCGCTGGCGATGCCGGAGCGCTTCCGCCACCAGGGTCTGGGGCCGCCGATCAGCCGAAGCCGCACTTTTTTGCCGAACTTCTCCCGGGTGACAGCCCGCAGGTCGCCAATGCCATCGATCAGGCCCAGTTTGATCGCCTGAGTGCCAACCCAGAATTCGCCTGTAAAGAGCTCGGTTTCCGCCTCGGTCAGTCGGTCGCCCCGCGCTTTGCGCACCAGGTCCTTGAAGCCCCTGTGAACTTCGGCCTGAAGCTCTTCGAGGCGGGCGACATCTTCCGGGTTTTCCGGCTTGAACGGGTCCAAGGTCGCTTTGCTCTCGCCCGCTGTGTGTATTCGCCGGTCGATACCCAGTTTGGCGATCAGACCGTCAAAACCAAATCCTGCACTCACCACGCCGATGGAGCCAACCACAGAATGCTCGTCGGCAAAAATTTCATCCGCCGCACACGCGATCATGTAGCCACCCGATGCCGCTACATCTTCGACGAAGGCATAGACGGGGAGCTCTTTCTCCTCCGCAAGCGACCGGATGCGCTTGAAGAGAAGGGACGACTGGACCGGTGAGCCGCCGGGCGAATTGATCACCAGCGCTACGGCCTTTGCTCCTGTCATGTTGAAGGCCGTTTCCAGATCATTGGCGACGGCCGATAGATTGAGGCTTTCGCGCAACGGAACTGATGTGGCGATGACGCCCGTCAGGCGCACAACCGGAACAATGGCGACGTCCGGGTCAGCGCGATCGAGAAGGCGCTGGCGCAGACCTTTGTGGGGAATGGCTTTGATGAGTGTTTTTTTGATCATGGGCCTTACATAAGGATTTTTTGGGTCATCTCAAGCAGAACCCAGAGAAAGCGCCTTCCCTTCTCTCAATATCGCCGAAGCAGCATCCGTGAAGCCGCCATTTGCGGTGTGCAGAACCAGGCCCGCGGCCAAAGTGAACGGCGCGCGAGAGCCCTTCACGCCCTGCAGCAATATCCGCGAGGCATTCTGGCTTGCGGATTTGGCATCTGGCCAGAGTGGGAAAGCAATGAGCCCCCCCAACCGGCCCTGGACCTGTGCCAGAAGCTCCGGCAGCGCGTCGGCCCGATGGACGAATGTCACCGTGCCTTTTGGCCGCGCCATGGCGCAAGCAACGTGCACCCACTGTTCCAAATCCGTTCCATCAAACGCGTGTGCCATGGCTTTACCGGCATCGGGAGAATTCCAGACTGTGCCTGAGTCATAGAAGGGCGGATTGGTCATCACATGATCGAAACTGCCGTAGGTCACCTGCTTTCTCTCCAGCGCTGCGGCTTTTTCGCTGACGGAGCCTTCGACAATCCGGACGCGCTCACTAAGTGCGTTTCGATGGGTGTTCTCTTTTCCAACGCTCACGAGGTCGGCCTGTATTTCAAGGCCTGTGACATCCGTCTCCGAACTGCGGGCGGCAAGACAGAGCGATGCAACACCAACACCTGCACCAAGGTCTAGGACCCGCTCCCCCGCTTTTGCAGGTACGCTGGCCGCCAACATGACCGCGTCAATGCCCGCGCGATACCCCTTTTCCGGCTGGAGAACGGTCAGACGGTGGCCAAGAAAGCCATCATCGCTGAGCCCTAAGCTGGAAGAAAAGCTTTCATTCATGGTCGTATGGGTGTCCGGTGCGGGGTCAGCGGTCAAGCCAGCGCTTCTTCAGCAGCCTGACATCAATTTCTGCAATTTGTTGCGAAAACACTCAGCCGACCTCCCGCTCGGCCTCTTCAACCACACGCGTGGCGTGGTCAAAATCCTCATCTATCACCATCAACCGGCGCGGCAAAACACCCAGCGAGCCTTCTACAATGCTGGCGTTAGAATCAAACACCAGGGGCTCAATGCCCGCTTCTTTCAACCGCGTTTCCAGAAATGACAGCAATACGACATCATTTGTCCTCAGAAGTTCCTTCAAGTGATGTCCTTTCCTGTATGTACCGCCCTCCCTATCTGATCACAGAGCGATCACAGTCCGGGGAGTGACGCTGAGCCGCACTTGCCGGGTTACTCTACCCCTTATACTGTGGCAGAAGGTCAATTCAGGCAGATTGTTACCGGACTTATTTACCAGACTGGGGGTCCCATTGGGTGTTGTCATTCCGCTYGAAGGTGAGCGYAAAAACAGCGAGCARGCYGTTCGCWACCTGCAATCRCTCGTCCGYGAGGATATGGAWGCGGTCAATGATCTSATCCGCGAGCGGYTGRRYTCRGAYGTTTCSATGATCCCYGAYCTTGCCAGTCATTTGATYGAYWSTGGYGGCAARCGCCTGCGCCCYATGTTGACCCTCATCTGYGCCCGYATGTGYGGCTATACAGGTRAYGACCATCTGCGGCTCGCAGCSTCYGTDGAGTTCATGCACACAGCAACACTGCTACACGACGATGTTGTGGATGAGAGCGATATGCGYCGYGGCGAAAAGACCGCACGGCTCATCTGGGGCAAYCAGGCAAGYGTGCTGGTRGGYGAYTTCCTGCTTGGCCGCGCRTTTAAGATGATGGTGGAAACAGGTTCCTTGCGGGCCCTCGAAATCCTGTCTGATGCGGCCTCTGTCATTGCTGAAGGCGAAGTGATGCAGCTCGCGGCAGCGAAAGACACAGGCACCACCGAAGATGCCTATCTCAAAGTCATCAGCGCCAAAACTGCGGCCCTGTTTGCAGCCGCAACAGAAATTGGCGCTGTGGTGGCAGATGGAAATAGCGGCCATGCAGCCGCTCTCGAATCCTACGGTCGCAACCTTGGCATCGCCTTCCAATTGGTTGATGACGCGCTGGATTACTCCGGCAAAGCCGCCACACTGGGTAAAAATGTCGGCGATGATTTTCGCGAAGGAAAAATCACCCTTCCCGTTGTTTTGGCCTTCCGGCGAGGCGACGAAGAGGAACGCGCATTCTGGCGCCGCACTCTGACCGAGGGCGCGCAAAACGAAGGCGATCTGGACATGGCCTTCACGATCATGACCAAACACAAAGCGATCGAAGACACGGTGACCCGTGCCCGCCATTATGGTGAGATGGCGCGGGATGCCCTTGGCATCTTCCCGGCATCCGACCGCCGAGAGGCACTCAACGGACTGGTCGATTTTTGCATTGATCGCGCCTACTAATCACGCTTTTTCGCATCGTGTTTCCGGACGGAAAACCGGCATCCACCCACGGATCAAGTCCGAGGGCATGCTTTTCCTGGAAACACTAGACTATCGACTGGCCAATAGACGTGTGGCTTTGACCCACCAGGTCGGATTGGCAGCGCCCAGGCTGGCCGCTCCTTCTGCTGCATCAAACGGATTGTCGTAGAGCGCAAAGCAGGTCGCACCACTGCCGCTCATGCGGGCCAGTTTGCACCCGGCACTTTGGCGTAACTGTGCCAACACACGCTCAACTTCCGGCGTCCCCTCGATAGCGGGGGCCTCAAGATCATTCCCGTTTTCCCGACACCAGGCCGAAACACGCTCAACTGTTTCCATTCCTGGCAGAGAGGTCGCTCGCGCCTCTGACGAGACAGGGCCTGCGTTCAACCGTTTGAAAACATCAGCCGTTGAGACGGCCACCCCCGGGTTAACCAGCACGGCATGCAATTCAGGCAATCGCGGGATCAGTGTCACGACCTCGCCTATGCCTGTCATAAGACTTGGTCGCTTGCGCATGCACACCGGGACATCTGCCCCCAGTTTGAGGGCAAGCTCTGCAATCGATCCTGGCGGATCGCCCCACAGGCGGATCATCCCTCTCAGGGCAGCGGCGGCATCAGCCGATCCACCACCCATGCCACTTGCGATGGGTAGGTTTTTTTCCAAGGTAAAGGCGACGCTTGGCCCACGGCCAAGCGTCGTTGCAAAGACACGAGCGGCCTCCAAAATGAGGTTGTCTTTCTCACCTTCAAGGTCGCGACCAAACGGACCGGTGATTTCCAACGACAACTCGTCCGCTGCGTGGCATGTCAGCCTGTCGGCAATCGCTGCAAACATGACAAAGCTCTCAAGCTGATGATAGCCATCTGCTCGTTTCCCCAACACACGAAGGGACAAGTTGATTTTGGCGTTGGCGAGCTCGACAATGTCGCCTGACATCAGATGCCTGCGGTCACATCCGGCTTGCCCGCATCGACAAGCCCGTCTTCCAGTTTCACCTTGATCGGTTCTATTTGATCCGGCTCTGGATTTAGCTCAAGCGCATGGCGCCATTGAAAGCGTGCCTCAATGCGCCGCCCCACGCGCCACAACGCATCACCCAAATGATCATTGATGGTCGGGTCATCCGGTTGCAGTTGAACTGCGAGTTCCAGATGCCGCACGGCCTCCTCATACGCGCCCAATTGGAAATGTGCCCAGCCAAGACTGTCCACGACATAGCCATCATTGGGACGCAGTTCCACCGCCTTGCGGATCATCGCCATGGCAGCCGTGAGGTTTGCATTCTGCTCGATCCAGGAATAGCCGAGATAATTGAGCACCAGCGGGTGTCCGTCGGAGAGCTCCAATGCAAGCTGCAGGTCTTCCTCAGCGCGCGGCCATTGCTCCAGACGCTCAAAGCACATGCCTCGAGCATAGTAGATTGTCCAGAAACGTGAGCTTGGCTCGCCGCTCAACGCGATAGCGTTGGAATATTGCTCAACTGCGGCCGCGTAATCTTTACGCCCGCGCAGGATATCCCCCATCGCCGTCACCGGCTCAATAGCATCGGGGAACTGACGCACGAGGGTTCGCAAACGCGCAAGAGCTTCTGTGGACCGATCGAGCTGATCCAGGTCGACGGCAATCTGGATTTGAGCGTTTTCATACAACGGAGAGCTTTTGCGTACCTTCCCATAGGCAGAGATGGCATCTTCACGCCGGTCGCCGCGCTCAAACAGGTCCGCGAGCAAAGTGCGCCCGACATCAAGGTCAGAGCGCAAATAGAGGGCGAGCTGCACATACAGGATGGATATGTCGATCCCACTTTCCTGCGCCAACGCCGAGGACAATCCATAGAGAGCTTCTGCTAGACCGTCCGCTGGAGAGCCCACCAGGCGCGCCGGTGTGTGGCCCGCCGCGATGCGCACCAGAGCAGCCTCGATGATGGGGTGGTCGGGGGCAAGTCGCCCATAGTTATTGTAAATTTCACGAGCGAGTTCCGTGTCACCTTGGCGTTCCAGGAAACGCCCATAGGCCTGCACAATCCGCAGGCTCGCACCACCGCTCGCTTCTTGCGCTTTCACATAGGCCGTGCGGGCACGCGGAATGTCGCCCATATAATCGGCGATCAAGCCTTCATGAAATAATCTGAAGAGGTCAAATGCCGGACGGTCGCGGAAAGTGTTCAATGCCGCATAAGCGGCGTCGCCATCGCCACCGCCTGCCAGCGCCCAGGATTTGGAGAGTGTGCCGACAAGGGCTGTGAAAGGTCCAGGTGCTGCGGCGTCGATTTCTGCAATCGCGCGCTCATAGTCGGATGCTTTCAGAGCAGACAGCGTGCGCACCAGTCGCGCCGTACGGTTGTCTGGATTTCGCTCAATGATCTGGTTTGCGAGAGACAGACCCTTTGAGACATTGCCGGATGTGACGGACAGCAGAAACGCACGCTCAACAATGACCGGATTTCCCGGATCTTCGCTCAGGGCTTGCTCATAATACCCCGCAGCCGCATCCATATCCCGAAGAGAGCCTGCGTAGCGGGCTGCCAGGTAATTGCCATATAGAGAGTTGGTGTTGCGCTGGCTCGTGCCAAAGCCAGTGCCTGCGCAGGCGCTCAGCATGACCGCGACAGCAGCAATCCCTAAACAATTTTTTCCAAGACGACCTATCACTRCGGGTTCAACCCTTTCGCCATTCCTATGCCCAGATCAACACCGTGCAGAGGTCCACCTCATCGCCTGCACCCGTGCAAGCAATACCTGGACAGACTCTAACCCAAATTTCAGGCACATGGGGCTTGATCAACGACAAATTGACCGCAATACCCGTCTTTCTTGCTCACATGTTGGGGTAGTTCGGGCCTCCACTGCCCTCAGGCACCGTCCAGTTGATATTCTGCGTCGGATCCTTGATGTCACAGGTTTTACAATGGACGCAGTTCTGCGCGTTGATGACGAAACGAGGATTTGATCCATCATCGTCCCGCATCACTTCATAGACGCCCGCCGGGCAATAGCGCTGGGCTGGCTCATCAAACATAGGCAGGTTGTGAGCGATCGGGACCGTGTCGTCGGTCAGGCGCAGATGAACAGGCTGATCCTCTTCATGATTGGTCGCTGACAGGAAGACCGATGAGAGCCGGTCAAAGGAAATTTTTCCGTCCGGCTTTGGATAGTCAATCGGCTTGCACGCGCTGGCTGGTTTCAACGTGAGATGATCCGGTTTTCCGTGCTTCAGAGTAAACGGCAGGCCAATGCCCAACTGGTTCATCCAAATATCGATACCGCCCAGAGCCACGCCAATGATCGTGCCCAATTTGGACCATAACGGCTTCATGTTGCGAACGCGGCTCAGATCTTTTTGAACATGACTGCCTTCATACAAGTCTTCGTAAGCATCCAGGGTGTCGCCCTGACGGCCATCTTTAACGGCTTCAAAGGCTGCTTCTGCAGCCATCATGCCAGTCGCCATCGCGTTGTGGCTGCCCTTGATGCGCGGCACATTCATAAAGCCTGCCGAGCAGCCAATAAGAGCACCACCTGGGAAAACCAGTTTAGGAACGGACTGCAGTCCCCCTTCGGTCATGGCCCGGGCGCCATAGGAAATGCGTTTACCGCCTTCCAAGGTCTCGCGGATCATGGGGTGGGTTTTGAACCGCTGAAATTCCTCGAAAGGAGAGAGGTACGGATTTTTGTAGTTCAGGTGAACAACAAGACCAATGGAAACGAGGTTGTCATCAAAGTGGTAGAGGAAGGAGCCACCGCCAGTGGAAGCCTTTAGCGGCCAGCCGAAAGTATGCTGGATGAGACCTTTTTTGTGTTTCTTGGGATCAATTTCCCATAGCTCTTTGATGCCCAGCCCGAATTTTTGAGGCTGGCAATCGGCGTCCAGATCAAATTTCCGGATTAGTTCTTTGGACAGAGACCCGCGGACACCTTCGCCAAACAGCGTGTACTTGCCACGCAACTCCATGCCGCGCATGTAGGTGTCTTTGTGCTCGCCCTCTTTACCAACGCCCATGTCACCCGTGGCGACACCGCGAACGGAACCATCTTGATTGTAGAGAACTTCCGCGCCAGCAAAGCCTGGATAAATTTCCACGCCCAGCTCTTCTGCCTGCTCAGCCAGCCAACGGCAGACATTGCCAAGGCTAACAATGTAGTTGCCGTGATTGCTCATCAGCGGGGGTACGATGAAATTGGGAATACGGATGCCGCCAGAAGGTCCGAGAAAAAGGAAATGGTCCTTCACGACCTCCGTCGTAATGGGCGCGCCTTTCTCTTTCCAGTCTGGCATCAGCTCGTTCAGGGCAATCGGATCAATGACCGCACCGGACAGGATGTGAGCGCCGACTTCAGAGCCTTTTTCAATCACACAGACTGAAAGGTCAAAATCTTCCTTTAGCGCCAACTGCCGTAGTCTGATTGCAGATGACAGACCCGCCGGCCCTGCCCCCACAATGACGACGTCGTATTCCATGAACTCGCGTTCAGCCAGCGCCTCAGTTTCTTCGCTCATTTTTGTCTCCTCGTCCGGTCGCTGTTGGTGGTACTAAACAGCGAAGGATTGGCGATGCAATCGTCCCCTTGGTCCGTATTGACCGGTAGACAATGGCACCGAAATTTGGCCCCTCTTATGGTGTTTTGCCGCGTTGAGGTCAACCAAAGGCGGGCGTGGTCGATTGGAAAATGAAGTGACGCACGGGGATACGGGGGGCAGAATGCGACCAATCTTGAGAGTCTAGAGGGATTACCTTGGCGATCAATGCCTCAATCGCCGCAGCTAACGTAAGGGAAAGTCCATTTTCCCAGGGAAATGCTGAGATTTTTCCCGAATTTAAGGGTGCAAAAACTGACAATGACGGCGCTTAGCGAGATGCCTACTGAAGAGGCCTTAAATTTATTAAGGTTATACGTTGAAGCAGGCGTGAGCGAAAACCTGTCTGACGATCCAGTCAACCGGTATGAGCTGGGCGCTGTTTTGGACAGATCGGCCCCGGATGCAGAATCACCGGCGCGGGCTGAGCCTGGACGTGGGCCCCGTCAGGTCCCTGTCGAACGCCCCTCATTTGCCTCGCCCCCGTCGTCTTCTCCACAGTCGAGCTCTCCCACAAGCTCGCCCGCGGCCATTCCCCTTGATGCGATGGCTGAGGCGGGTACTGCACGGACAATCGCGCAAGGCTGCGCCACGCTTGAGGCACTACGCGAGGCGCTGGGTGCTTTTGACGCCTGCCCGCTCAAGCACACAGCCAAGAACCTCGTCTTCGCAGACGGCAATCCACAGGCACAGGTCATGCTGGTGGGAGAAGCGCCAGGCCGCGACGAGGACATCCAGGGCCTGCCTTTTGTAGGACGGTCAGGGCAATTGCTCGACCGCATGCTCGGCGCCATCGGGCTTGATCGCACGAGTGTCTACATCACGAATGTGTTGCCCTGGCGTCCCCCTGGAAACCGTCAGCCAACCCCTATCGAGCAAGCCATGTGCGCGCCTTTTGTGGAGCGTCATATCGAGCTTGTCGCCCCAAAGCTGCTGCTGCTGGTGGGGGGTGTGTCTGCCAAACAGATGCTGGAGACCACGACCGGGATCATGAAACTGCGCGGCAATTGGGGGGCCGTGAAGGTCGGAGACCTGGAAATCCCAGCTCTCCCCATTTTCCATCCCGCTTATCTGCTGCGCCAACCGGCTCAAAAACGCCTCGCATGGCGCGATTTGCTGAACTTTAAGGCCAAATTTGACGCCTTGTGAGCCAAGTTTACACCCCATTAACTAGACCGGTCGAAGTCCTCCTCTTTTTGCCCTCTCAACTTGTTGGAAGGCTTCGGGCGTGTAAGATGCCTGCCTGTATCAGGGGGAAAAGACGTGCGTAAACGCGGGGCTTTCGTGAGATTTTTCAGTACTGCTCATTTTTTGGCAGGAACGATTGTGGTCGGTTTGATTGGCCTGACCGGGTCGGTAAATGCGGCTGACCTGACCAGCTATCCAACCAGCGTCCTCACCCCCTCCTTGTTGAGCGAGGCGGACCGGGACAGGTATCGCCGGATTTTCTCGGTTCAGGAGACCGGCGACTGGCGCGCGGCTGATCGTCAGATCGCTGCCCTCGAAAATGACCTGCTGATGGGCTACGTGCTTCATCAACGTTTCATGCACCCCACAGCCTATCGCTCGCGCTTTGCGGAACTGCGGGACTGGATGCGAAACTACGCTGACCATCCTGACGCCTTGCGGGTTTATAAACTTGCGCAGCGACGCCGCCCGTCAAATGCGGCAATGCCCCGCCGCGCCGTTCCGCGGGTCTATCGCCGGGTGGCGCATCTGCAATATGCGGTTGCTGAAGGCCCCCGCCGCGATTTTTCAAGAAACTTCCGCAACGCAGCACGCAAGGTTCGCTCTCTGCTCCGCCGGGAACGTCCAACTCAGGCTCTCAATCACATTTCTCAAAGGTCTGTGCGACGCGGGCTGAACCATGTTGAGTTCGACACACTGCTGTCACGCATTGCCACATCCTATTACATCGAACATCGCGATGACCGGGCGCTGGAAGTCGCAACACAAGTGACCAGGCGCAGTCGCGACGCGGTGCCTCTGGCTGACTGGTATGCGGGTCTCGCCGCATGGCGCCAGGGCAAGTTCTCGTTGGCCGCTGACCATTTCACGCATCTGTCTACGGCACCGAATGCCAGTGACTGGACCCGGGCTGCCGGTGGCTTCTGGGCGGCGCGCGCTTATGTCGCCAATCACATGCCAGAGAAAGCAGCACCGGTTCTGGAAATTGCCGCCGACACGGGTGCCACCTTCTATGGCCTTCTCGCCGCGCAACAATTGGGCCGCGATGTGCAGTTCCATTGGGTACAGGCACCGCTTGATCCGGCTGGCCTGAACCTGTTGATGGCAAACCCGACTGTTGCCCGCGCCGTGGCGCTGGTGGAAATCGGGCGCCGGGATATGGCAGAGAAAGAACTCATCCGCGCGCATGGGCGCATCGACCCGTCACTCGACCACGCTCTTATTGCGCTGGCGGAGCGGTTGCAGCTTCCGGCAACACAGTTGCAGGTCGCCAGCGCGGCCTATGTGCCTCCGACCCATGGCCCCGATCGCTATGTCATGAATGCCGGTCTCTTTCCCGTGCCGAGCTATGAGCCTGAAGGCGGCTTCCGGCTTGACCGCGCGCTCGTCTTCGCTTTCATGCGCCAAGAGAGCAAATTCAAACCTTCTGCCCGCTCTCGCGCTGGCGCACGCGGCCTGATGCAGATCATGCCCGCAACCGCCAGTCACATTACCCAAGATCGCTCCCTGCGCCGGTCTGGCCGGATGGGCCGCGATCGTCTGTTCGACCCATCTTTTAATCTGTCGCTCGGACAACAATATCTCGAAGAACTGATGGGGAGTGGTGAGCCTCACGGCAACCTCTACATGCTGATGACCGCTTATAATGGCGGACCGGGCAATCTTCGCCGCTGGCTGAAAAATACAGACTATCAAAACGATCCGCTGCTTTTCATTGAGAGCATTCCAGCACCCGAAACGCGCGGCTACATTGAGCGCGTGCTCACCAATCTGTGGATTTACCGCGATCGGCTGGGGCAGGATGTTCCTTCGCTGGAAACGGCAGCAGCAGGCCTGTGGCCGGTTTACCAGCCTCAGGAACGTGCGGGCTCATTCGCCCAACGCTGAGCGCTCATACTAATCTGCCGCCACCTGACATTTGACCTGTTATAGTTGCGCCTCTGAACAGAGGAGAGCTTATGCCCGGTATTGATGAAACACGCAGCTTTGTGCCCATCCGCATTGCGGTGATGACCGTGTCCGACACACGCACGCATGTCGACGACACGTCTGGCAACACGCTTGCCGCCCGAATTGAAAAAGCTGGCCACGAGCTTGCCGACCGGGTGATCGTGATCGACGATATCCCCCTCATTGTCAGCCGACTCACCCAGTGGATTGAAGATGAGAGCATTGATGCAGTGATCTCCACCGGCGGCACGGGCCTCACGGGTCGGGACGTCACGTCGGAAGCATTTCATTCCGTCTATGAGAAAGAGATCGAAGGCTTCTCCGTGCTGTTTCATCAGGTGAGTTTTAAGAAAATCGGTACATCGACCATTCAGTCCCGAGCGACCGCTGGCGTTGCGGGCGGCACCTATCTGTTTGCCCTGCCCGGCTCTCCCGGCGCGGTGAAGGATGGCTGGGACGAGATTTTGAAATTCCAGCTCGACATTCGCTATCGCCCCTGCAATTTCGTGGAAATCATGCCACGACTGGAAGAACACAAGCGGAAGTAGGCGGGACAATGCGCGAAAGTCTGAGACAGAAGATCATCGAGGTTTGCGACAAGAAGGTCGCGGCCAAAGGACCGGACGTCGGCCTGTCCTTCTACGCTTTTTTCTCCAACAAGAATGATGACCCGGAACTATTGATGGAAGCCGCAACATGGTGGATCGAGATCCACGAGCTCGACCATTTTGAGAAGGCTGTGAAGATCAAGGGGATGGTGGCGTGACTGTAGAGGCGAAGATCAGGCGCTCTTCTTCAGCACGTAGAATACATAGCCATATTCATCGCCATGGGCTTCGAAGAGGCGGATTTCTTCTTCCTGCTCATTGAGCATCGCCTGCACACCTACATCACCCGCAAAAGCGTTCCGGGCTTTTTCAATCTGGGGAACGAGAGGCTGGTAGTAATCCGTCCACCAATCTTCTTGTGGCAGGGTCAGCGTTTGCACAACCTCAAACCCTACACGCTCAGCGCGGACTTTGTTCTCATCCACCGCGCCCATATCTGGATAGGCGTTGCTCCAGAAGCTGCGTGCCGTCTCGCTTGGTTCATCGGTCAGCCAGCTTGCTTCGGAGGCAACCAGCAGCCCCTCGGGCTTGAGGTATTTCGACCAGTCCTTCAGGCCGGCTTCGAACCCCACAGTATAGATCGCACCTTCTGACCAGATGAGATCGAACACAGCGTGCGGCAGGTCCAGCGCCTCGAAATCCGAACAGACGGTGAGAAGGCGCTCGCCAGAAACACCGGCGGCCTCCGCCTTCTCCTCAAGGTTCTTGATGAAGGGCTTCATGATGTCGACCGCTGTCACCCGGGCTTTCGTCTCGCGTAACAAGGTCAAGGCGTCATTGCCCTGGCCACATCCCATGACCAGAATTTCGGGCTCTGCGGGCAGGTCTTCCAGGGTCCGGTAGACGGACGCTGTGGTGCGGTCACTGCCCGGGCCATTGCGCGGCAGATTCAATTGCATATCCAGAAAGATGCGGAACGGATCAGCTTCCATGGTCAATTCCATGTGCGGCTTTCCATCGCGCAAAGTCTGCGCCGGTATCGATGTCTGTCAGTGTTTCCAGCAATGCCACACGCCTAGAAGGTTCACCCGCCAACCAGCAAGCTGCCGGGTTTGAGGCATTTTTGTCCAGTCTTTCAGGCCCGACATATCCACAGCTTTCTGCGTCCGTGCAGGAATTACAACTTGCCTTTCCCTCATGGTGCAATGCAAGCTTTGTTTTGAGGTGCACGCGGCTGGCAAGCGGTGCGTGAGGTAGGGGTGGGAAAGATTCGGATGTTTTACAGGTCTCTTGATATTCGACTAGTTCTTTTTGTGTTGTTTATTTGTCAATTGAGCTCGTCAATGGCTTTTGCATGCGCCAATACGACCGACCCGAGTTCACTTGAAATTCGTTACTGGGACGGGTTTTTCTTCGGTGAGGAAAAGGCAAAGCGCGTCAATAGTTTTGAAGAAATTGTTGATATAGGAAAACGCTACCTTACGGGCACTTTTTTTTGCGGAGATGAAGCAGTCCAGTTTGAGCTTGGTGTTCACACTGAAAGTTCAGATTTGAATACTGAGATTGATGCCAAACAGAGCTATTGGAATGTAGCCGATTTTGCTGTTGTCAAAATCGATGATGTCTTCGCGCACATCACAACATCTCACGGGACACCATGGCGTAGCCGGACCAGCTTATGTTTGGAAGCCGACCTTCAAAATGGAACAGAGCAGTTGGTCGTATTCCAGGATGTTTTGTGGAACGGAGCTGATGTGCAAATAGCGCCGACAAGTGTTGTTTTTAATTGCCCGAATGCGGGGTTTGAAATCGAGATTGCATTTCTCTTTCTGAGGTCGGGTAGTTTCCCCTGCTATATCTCAGCGAGAGACGGTGCAACCAAGCTTGTTCTTTTTCCAAAGAATTTCTGTGACCCTTCCTCACCGCAAGCGACGGTGAATATGGCTGTGAGTTTGTTTTCCCTTTTAGAGATGATTTAGCGGGCAGGCTCTTCAGGGTCAGGTAGACGGACGCTGTGGTGTGATCACTGCCCGGCCCATTGCGGGGCAGTCTCGATTTTCAGTTTCCATGCGCGGCTTTCCATCGTGCAAAATCCGCGCCGGTATCAATGTCTGTCAACGTCTCTAGCACTGCCACACGTGCGCCGGTGAGGTTCGCTCTCGTGTCAGCAAGCGCATGTTCGCTGGACCAACGCACGTTTCCGAAAATCTTGCGCACATGGGGATGGCGCTTCAGACCCACGAGCCAGTATCCCCCATCCTCCGCTGGGCCAAACACTGCCTCATGATTGCCCAGCGCCTTAAAAGCCGCTGCAATGTGGCGGGCGGAGACGTCGGGGCTGTCGCAACCGATGAGGACGACAGGACCCGGCGGCAGGCTCTGCATCATCTTGTCCATGCGGGCGCCTAGATCACCGCCACCTTGAGAGACGCGCGGCAAATCGTCCGGCCAAAAACCACCGTCCTCCAGCGCTGCATCCGGCGCTCCGGCAATCACCGTCTGCCACCGGGGATCGTCACCCAAACGCCGCAGCAGATTTGCCGTGTTGCTGCGGTAGAAACGCAATGCTTCCACCGCACCAATGTCGCGGGCAAGGCGCGTCTTCACCGCTCCGATGCGGGGGGCCTTGGACATGACGACCAGCCAGTTGGTGACGCTCATTTGTAAATCCGTACGAGAATGCGTGTCGGCACGCGCAGAAAATACAGTGACAGCAGACCAAGATTGGAAAGCGAGCGCTTCAGATAGCCGTCTCTGTGATAGCGCGCCGGGCTTGTGACCGCACAAGTGTGCAACAAGGTCATGCGGCGCCAACCAATTTTGCGCACCAGCCCCACATCTTCCATCAAGGGCACATCGGGGTAGCCACCAAGCTGGTCATAGAAGGTTTTTCGAATCAGCAGCCCCTGATCACCATATGGAAGACGGAACAGCGAACACCGCAAGCGCACCAGGCGCTCCAGCCAACGGGCAGCGGGGCCGAAATCGTCCAGCGCAAAGCGAAACGCGGCGGCGATATTGGTGCCACCGAAACGCCCCTGCGCCACCTGCTCCAGAAGTTTTGAGACTTCCACCTCCCAGCCCGCCTCAAGAACCGTGTCGCCATGGAGAAAAAGCAGCCAGTCGTGCTTGGCAGCCTCTGCCCCCGCGCGCAATTGCCCGCCCCGACCTGGAGGTGCCGTTATCAAAGTGGCGCCCGTCATATCGGCAATCTCAACCGTGGCGTCCGTGGAGCCCCCATCGACAATCACCACCTGGCGCACGAGCCCGCTCACCGTCGCTGGCACCAGCGCCGATAGGCAGTTTGCCAGCCCGTCTTCGGCATTAAGTGTGGGAATAATGATGCTCAACATGGGCGCGGACTATAAGGGCGGAAGGGCCTTGATGCGAGATTTCTGAAAAATGTTCTTGTTTTGTTCTGAATATTTTCCTATTCTCTTTTCATGGACATCGGCACTGACAACAGAGAGACAAACACACAAAGAGACCGAACAACGAGACACGCGCGTCCTGGCCCCCTCACATCCCCCCGTGTGACACGCCAGCCCTCTATCCCCCGTGCACCGGATGCCCCCTCATCCTCCGTGCCATCTGGGATACCCCTTATGGGCAGGCGAGGCCGGGGCGCGCGCTCCAATCAAAGCAGTCGATTTGAAACGCTGAGTTATGCGCAATTCGATGATGGCTGGAGCACGATTGAGGAAGCCGTTCCCCTCAAGACCCACGTGACTGATGAAGCGGCGCGCAAGATCATTACCCGCAACACGTCGCCCGACATTCCCTTTGACCGCTCCATCAATCCTTATCGGGGGTGCGAGCATGGGTGTGTCTATTGCTTCGCCCGTCCCACGCACGCCTTTATGGGCCTGTCGCCCGGTCTTGATTTTGAAAGCAAACTGTTTGCCAAGCCCAATGCCGCAGCCCTGCTGGCGAAGGAGCTTTCCAAGCCCGGGTATAAGGTGCAACCCATCGCGATTGGCACCAATACCGATGCCTATCAGCCGATTGAGCGAAAATACCGGATCATGCGCCAGATCCTGGAGGTGCTGGATGCCTATAACCATCCGGTGACCATCGTCACCAAGTCCGCGCTAATCACTCGCGATCTAGATATTCTGTCCTCCATGGCCGGGCGTAACCTCGTGCGGGTGGCGCTTTCGATCACCACGCTGGATACCAAACTCGCCCGCGCCATGGAACCAAGGGCAAGTGCGCCGACCAAACGTATGGCAACGCTGGAAATTCTCTCTGCGGCGGGTATTCCCACCGGCGTCATGGTGGCCCCGGTCATTCCAGGCCTTAACGACCATGAGATCGAACGGATTTTGCGGGGTAGTCATTATGCTGGTGCCACCCAGGCCGGATTTATTCTGCTTCGGCTACCGCGCGAGATCAAAGACCTGTTTTACGAATGGCTGCAAGACGCTGTTCCTGACAAAGCCGCCAAAGTGATGAAGCTTGTTCGCGATACGCGCGGCGGCAARGAYTATGACGCCGAATGGGGCAAGCGGATGCGGGGCGACGGGCCTTATGCCTGGACGATCAAGCGACGATTTGAGATTGCGGCTCGAAAACTCGGGCTCAATGTCGGCGAAAGCTCCCACATCCATGCCCTGAGAGGCGGCCTCGATTGTCAGGCTTTTGCTGTGCCCCCCAAAGCCGGGGATCAACTGGCGCTTCTTTGACACTTGGCACTTCTTGTCTAATGGCATGGCGACGTGCACACTTTGGGCATGAAAGACGAAGCATCCTTGTTCGGCGGGCCGGACTTCAGCCTGGAACGCGCCGCTGGTGCGCCAAAAAAACGCATTGCCGGGGTCGATGAGGCCGGCCGCGGTGCCTGGTGTGGCCCGGTGGTGGCGGCTGCGGTGGTGTTTGATGACCCTGCACGCATTCCAGATGGTCTGGATGACAGTAAAAAGTTGAGCGCCAAAAAGCGCGACGTGCTTTTCGATCTCATCCTCGCCAGCGCCGATGTTGGTATCGGCTATGGCAGCGTGGAACAGATCGAAGTGCGCAATGTGCTCAATGCCACGATGGACGCCATGCGCGATGCCATCCTGGCACTTGATCAAGCACCCGATCACGCGTTGATCGACGGTAACAAGACGCCACTGCTTTCCTGCTCAGCTGACACGATTATCGGCGGTGACGGGCGCGCGGTGTCCATCGCCGCCGCCTCCATCATTGCCAAGGTCACACGGGACCGGTTGATGCACGCCCTGGATGCAGACTTCCCCGGATATGGCTGGTCGACCAATGTCGGCTATGGCACGCCTGTGCATAAACAGGGKCTCGAACGTCTGGGTGTGTGTATCCATCACCGTCGCTCTTACAAACCGATACGCAACATCTTGCGCAATTCTTCCTGAGAGAGACTCTATCTTGTGCCTAGCGAGAGCTAACCCTTTGATTCACCAAAATTAATTGACCGTTAACCATGTCTGACTCATGATCCCCCCTCTTCTCAATAAAGGGGTTATGTAGCGTGGGGCGTAAGCGTCAAATGAGCCGGATTCCGGCCAACGAAATTCTTCAGGGTGATTGCATTGAGTGGATGAATGCGATGCCCGAAAAATCCATCGATCTGATATTTGCAGATCCGCCTTACAATCTTCAGCTGCAAGGGGAACTCACACGCCCCGACCAGAGCAAGGTCAACGGCGTCACCGACAAGTGGGACCAGTTTTCCAGTTTTGAAGCCTACGACAAGTTCACCCGCGAGTGGATGACGGCTGCGCGACGGGTCCTGAAAGACACCGGCGCCATCTGGGTCATCGGCTCCTACCACAATATTTTCCGGGTTGGCACAGCCTTGCAGGATCTGGGCTACTGGATGATGAATGATGTGATATGGCGCAAGACAAACCCGATGCCCAACTTCCGCGGCACCCGGTTTACCAACGCGCACGAGACTTTGATCTGGGCAACCAAGAGTGCCAATCAAAAGAAATACACTTTCAATTATGACGCCATGAAAGCGCTGAACGAAGATTTGCAGATGCGCTCCGACTGGCTGCTTCCCATCTGTACCGGTGGCGAACGGTTGAAGGGGGAAGATGGCAACAAGGCTCACCCGACACAAAAGCCGGAATCGTTGCTCCACCGCGTTCTGCTCTCCACAACCAATCCTGGCGATATCGTGCTTGACCCGTTCTTTGGGACGGGCACCACAGGGGCCGTTGCAAAAAAACTCGGTCGCAATTTCATCGGTATCGAGCGGGAGACCAAATATATTGCTGCTGCCAAAGCCAGACTGAAAGCAACTAAATCAGCGAAGGCTGAAGACATTCAGGTGACCCAGTCCAAGAAGCAGGAACCGCGCGTTCCTTTCGGGACAATTGTTGAACGTGGTCTCCTGCAGCCCGGCACTGTGCTTTATGATCCAGCAAGCCGCCACGCGGCACGGGTTCGTGCAGATGGCACCTTGGCGTGCAAAGACGCGACCGGCTCCATTCACAAGATTGGCGCCCATGTTCAAGGTGCAGAAGCCTGCAACGGCTGGACCTTCTGGCACTTTAAGAAGCGCGGCAAACTCATGCCGATTGATATGCTTCGTCAGCAAGTGCGCAAGGAAATGTTCCCGAACTGAATGCCGGTGGCTTACCGCCGCCGCGCACTTTTGACCAATTGAGTGGTGTCGCTGAGAGCCAGTGACACCACTTTTTTCATGACCGTTGGCAGCGCGTAATCATCGAAATTTTCCGGCTGCACCCACACACCTTCGATCTGCATTTTCTGCGGCACGCGCGCTTCATAGAGTTCCAGCACCAGATGAAAGTGCGTGAAGGTGTGGCGTACATTGCCCAGTCGCTTTTTCCATTTTGCGTCAACAGGTGCCTGCCGCAACAATTGCGCGCGCGAACGAATGTCTTTTGAGAGACCACTCTCGACGTCGGCCAGCCATTCGGTTGACGGCACTTCCATCATGCCCCCCAGCAGTCCTTTCGGGGGCCGTTTGCGGATCAGCACCGCGCCGTCTGCACGCACAATCCAGAAGGCTGCCCCCCGCCGTGTGGGTTTTTCTTTCTTAGGTGCCTTCACCGGCAGAGTTTCAGGATTGCCTTCTGCGCGCGCGATGCAGGGTTTTGTCCAGGGGCAACGTCCACACGCGGGTCTTTTGGGTGTGCAGACGGTTGCCCCCAGATCCATCATGGCTTGGGCGAAATCGCCCGGACGCTTTGCAGGCGTTAAGAGTGTTGCCTTTTCGTAGATCGGCTTTTTGGCGGCTGGCAGAACTTCTGTGATCGCAAACAGGCGCGCGATCACGCGCTCCACATTTCCGTCCACAACGGTTGCTGCCTGCCCATAGGCGATGGCGGCAACGGCTGCCGCCGTATACGGACCAATTCCCGGTAGTTTGAGAAGTTCCGCCTGCGCTGACGGAAAGATGCCTGCGTGCGTGCCCACAACGGCCTGAGCACAGGCATGTAGATTGCGCGCTCGGCTGTAATATCCAAGCCCCGCCCAGGCATGCATAATTTCATCAATGTCGGCCGCCGCCAGATCCTGCACCCGCGGCCACTTATGCAGGAATTTCTGAAAGTATGGCCCTACCGTGACCACGGTGGTCTGCTGCAACATGATCTCAGACAACCAGACGGCATAGGGGTCAGCTTTGACGCCCGGCAGCGCGCGCCAGGGCAGACGCCGTGCATGGACGTCGTACCAACTCAACAATGTAGACGCCTTTGGCATCACCATGGATGTCTCTTTCCGCTCCCTCGATTGCCAGCCCTCGCAACCGTGCCCCCGCAAGCAATCCCATCGCTTTCGAGCGCAAAATGCGGCACACTCTGCCCATGTCCATCCCGTCTTCACAAGCGCGCTTTCGGCGCCGCCGACTATTGCCGCCTGTTGCCAAACAGGTTGCGGCCACGGCACGCGCCATTTTCAAGAGCCGCGGCTTCCAGCAAGACCATATTTTGCGGCACTGGATCGAGATTGTCGGCCCTTCGCTGGCGGAGATGTCCTTGCCGGAAAAACTCGCTTTTCCCCGCGGGCGGAAAGGCGAGACGAACCGCCGCGCAGAGGGCGGCACACTGACTGTCCGGGTGGATGGGCCAGCATCCTTGGAATTTGCCCATCAGGAACCGCAGATACTTGAGCGGATCAATGGGTATTACGGATACCGGGCGGTGACGCGCCTGAAGCTGCTTCAGGCCCCTCTTCCGCTTCCCAAGCCCGATAGAACACGCAAGATTGTTCCGCTGAATGAGAGCGAAGAGGCCGCTTTGCGGGCAGAAACATCGGCCATCGCCTCACCTGACCTAAAAGCTTCGCTCGAAATGCTGGGCCGGAAAGTTTTGGGATCTCGGAAGAAAGTGCAAAGTCGGCAGAAATGGGGGAGATCAGGCGGTCCCTCCCATGATGGTCGGCGCTAAGCGTCGATTCTCACTTCTATGCAAGTGAAAGGATCGGTTGAGGGCCAAGGCGAGAAGCCTATAATCACACTACATTTTGTGGAGATCGATGAAAGTGGAACAAAATATGCGCAATATGCTCATCGGCGGAGGAGCCCTATTGGTGGTTCTCCTCATCGCGGCAGGCTTCCTCAACTCAGATATGGGATCGTCCAGCACGACAGACAGTGCAGGCGGAACGGCATCAGCAAGCCCCTCGACGGCGCTTAGCGTTGAAGGACCGATGGGCGATTATGCGCTGGGCTCTCCGGACGCACCCGTCACCATTTACGAGTATGCCTCCCTCACCTGCAACCATTGCGCGGCATTCCATCTGCAAGCTTTTCCGCAGTTGATGGAAAAATACGTCGAGACAGGCCAAGTGCGTTATGTGATCCGGGCTTTCCCCTTCGATCCGGCAGCCACGGCGGCTGTGATGCTCGCCCGGTGCTCTGGCGAAGACCGTTATTACAAATTTCTGGATGTGCTCTTCGAACAGCAGCCACAGTGGGCTTTCACCGGAAATCCTGGGGAAAACTTGGAAGCCATTGCCAAGCTCGGCGGCTTTTCTGGTGAGGCTTATGAAGCTTGTATCCAGAATGCAGACATATTCGACCATGTGCGCGACGTTCAGACCCGAGGGCAGGAAATACATGGGGTCCGCTCTACTCCGACCTTCTTCATAAATGGGGAGAAAGTTGAAGGCGCCTTGCCTTTTGAGGCTTTCGAAGAGGTTTTGCTTAGCCACCTGCCCGAATCGTGATCCATTCCGGTTCCTAGTTTTTGGGGAACTAGCGACGTTCTGAGCTTCTGATATTTTTGGGGACATTCACTTGAAGTTTTCGCGCCTGCGTCTTTCGGGATTTAAATCCTTCGTCGAGCCCACAGACCTGCTCATTGAGCCAGGTCTCACCGGTATTGTTGGTCCTAACGGTTGTGGAAAATCCAATTTGCTGGAAGCCATGCGCTGGGTCATGGGAGAGAACTCCTTCAAAAACATGCGTGGCTCTGGCATGGAAGATGTGATCTTTGCCGGAACGGCCGGACGTCCAGCACGCAACAATGCTGAAGTGACACTTGTGATCGACAATTCAGATCGCACTGCGCCTGCTGCCTACAATGACTCTGACAACCTAGAGGTTTCGCGCCGGATTGAGCGCGATGCCGGGTCTCAATACCGGATCAACGGAAAAGAAGTTCGCGCTCGTGATGTGCAGCTTCTGTTTGCTGATGCTTCAACCGGCTCTCACTCTCCAGCACTTGTTCGCCAGGGTCAGATTGGCCAGTTGATCGCCTCAAAGCCCGTCAACAGACGCCGCATCCTTGAAGAAGCCGCAGGTATTACTGGCCTGCACACCAGACGCCACGAAGCTGAATTGCGGCTAAAGGCGGCAGAAACAAACCTCACGCGCCTGGATGACGTCGTCGCCCAGATCGAAACCCAGCTTGCAGGTCTGAAACGTCAGGCCCGTCAGGCAACGCGCTACCGCAATCTGTCCGGCCATATTCGCCGCGCAGAATCCACGGTTCTACACATGAAGTGGGCGCAAGCGACCAGCACACTTGATGAAGAAGAGAGCCGCCTTAAAGAGACAGACGCACGTGTTGCTGAACTAACCCAATTGGCCGCAGCCGCGTCCACCGCGCAGGCACTGGCCGCCGAAAAGCTTCCTGCTCTGCGTGACGCCGAAGCCCATGCAGCTGCTGGCTTGCATCGGYTGACCGTTGAGCGCGAAAATCTCGACGCTGAGGAAGCCCGTGCCCGCGACCAAGCCACCCAGCTTACCGCTCGGCTTGAGCAAATTCGCCAGGACATTGCCCGCGAACGTCACCTGATGAGCGACACAAGCGAAGCGCTTGAACGCCTTGGTGGTGAAGAGGAAGAGCTTAAAAAGCAGGAAGCGTCTCAGACCGAGGCTCACGAAACAGCCCGGAGCAAAGTTGCCGAAACCGGTGAAGCGTTGCACACCCGCGAGACCGAACTGGACACCCTGTCGCAGGAAGCCGCAGCGCTCGCCGCCGAACGTCAAAGCCTGGAACGCTCTATCGGGCAGGCTGAAGAACGGTTTGCAAAGCTCACCAACCAGTTGGAAGAGATTGCGCGCGAGCGGGATACGCTTGCCGACGCTGAAGAAAAGAAAGCTGCCATTGCACAGCAAGGTGCTGAGCTGGAAGAAGCAATCACTCGCGCTGAAGAAGCGGAAGTCGTCGCGCTGGCTGCAGAAGAAGCCCTGCGGGCTGCGCGAACGGACGAGACTGAAAAACGCGAACCACTGCAAAATTCAGAGCGCGAAGTCGGTCGCCTTTCCGCTGAAGCTAAAGTCCTTGCCGACTTGCTGGCTGTAGATGAAGGCGGGCTATGGCCCCCTCTCATCGACGCCGTCACTGTTGAACCCGGATATGAAAAAGCCCTGGGTGCAGCGCTTGGAGAAGACCTCTCGGTCCCGACAGACAGTGCAGCCCCGATCCACTGGGATCTGGTGGAAGCAACTGACGATGCTCCTTTGCCTGATGCGGCCCGGCCTCTTGCCTCCGTGGTGCGTGGACCGGCTGCCTTTTCACGACGTCTCAATCAAATCGGGCTGGTTTCACCTGAACAGGGCAAAGTGCTTCAGGCCCACCTGAAGCCCGGTCAGCGACTTGTATCTGTTGCAGGCGACCTGTGGCGCTGGGATGGCTACACAGCAGGCGCAGACGCGCCAACGTCAGCTGCCAAACGTCTGGAACAGCGCAACCGCCTTGCCGATCTAGAAGCGGAAATTGAAACCGCCAAAGCGACGATGCGGACACTGCGGGATGGCTTTGAAGCCGCACGGCTGAAGACCGAAGACACATCCACCAACGAACGGGAACTCAGAAAAGCCCTTCGCGATGCTCAGTCAGCCGAAGCCGGATTGCGTAAATCACTTAGTGATGCAGAACGCCAAGCCTCAGCGCAACTCAGCCGCCTTGCCGCTCTGACCGAAGCGAACGAACGCCTTACCGGTGATCTGGCTGAAGTCACTCGTACTCTTGAGACAAGCAAAGCCTCTCTCGCAGGGTTGCGCCCGGGCGATGAGCTTCAGGCGCGGGTCAATACGGCACGTGAGGAAGTGGGGGTTCTACGCCTCTCCCTCTCCGAAGCGCGCGCCGCTTTGGAAGGTCTCAACAGAGACTCGCAAGCCCGCCAGCGCCGCCTGCAGGTGATTGGGAATGAGCGCAATGGCTGGGAGCAACGCTCTGCTAATGCGGGCAAACAGATTGCCACACTTGAAGAGCGCAACACCGAAACAGCAAGCCAGCTTGAACTGCTGGCCCAGGTACCTGCCCAGATTGAGCAAAAGCGATCCGCTCTGCTGACGCAGATTTCAGAGGCTGAGACAGGCCGTAGCCAAGCTGCCGATGCGCTGGCTGAGTCTGAAAACAACCTTGCCGAATGCGACAAGATTGCCCGGGAAACACAAAATGCTCTGTCTGGCACGCGCGAAGACCGGGCGCGGTTTGACGGCCTGGTTGATGGGGCGCGGGAACGCAAAACAGATACAGAAGCCCGCATCCGGGAAGTTCTGGAATGTGCGCCGGAAGAAGCACTGGCGCTCGCAGAACTCAAAGACAATGAAGAGCTGCCGGAGCTGGACTTCATCGAAACCAAGCTCGACAAGCTGAAGCGGGAACGTGAAAGCCTCGGCGGCGTCAACCTTCGGGCGGACGAAGAAGCCCAGGAGCTGACGGAACAGCTTGATACGATGATGCGGGAACGCGAAGACCTGGAAGAGGCGATTGCCCGTCTGCGTCAGGCGATTTCAAGCCTGAACAAGGAAGGCCGCCAGCGCATGCTGGAAGCCTTTGAGACGGTGAATGCAAACTTCACCCGCCTGTTCACCCACCTGTTTGGCGGCGGCACGGCCCATCTGAAGCTCACAGAATCAGATGACCCGCTGGAAGCCGGGCTCGAAATCATGGCGCGTCCTCCTGGAAAGCGCCTTCAGGTCATGTCCTTGCTGTCTGGTGGCGAACAAGCGCTAACGGCTATGTCGCTGATTTTTGCGGTGTTCCTGACCAATCCTTCCCCGATCTGCGTCCTCGACGAAGTGGACGCCCCGCTGGATGATGCAAATGTTGAGCGTTTCTGCGATTTGATGGAAGAAATGGTGCGGACAACGGACACACGCTTCCTGATTATCACTCACCACGCCCTGTCCATGGCCCGCATGAGCCGTCTGTTTGGCGTTACCATGCAGGAACGCGGTGTTTCGACCCTGGTTTCGGTCGATCTGGAAGCTGCGGAGAAAATTCGCGAGGCAATCTGAGCGTCTCCCACGGTCTGCTGACCCCGGATTTGGGCCGGGGAGCGACCCAGGTTTTACGCTGAAGAGTTTAGGGGAATCAGCGCTTCAGCCGGGCCAATTGACGCACCTGTAGAAAGCTGTGAACTATTGTTGTTTTTCAATCACTTAGCCGGTGTCCAGCCCTCCTTGACAGGGTTCGAACACGCACGTAGTGTGCGCGCGCTTGAGGTAAATTTCTGCAGTTTTGCAGGGGTTTCGCATGAAACATGAAGGGTCTGGGTCGGGCAAATGACGTTACCGACCGAAAATGAAGACGGTGCCGGAGACAGCAGAGAAGATCTTGCTGAACTGGACGCCAAACTTCGTGCCCATGCGAAAGCTCAAAAGCAGAAATACCCTGAGCCTGCCGACGCGGGAAAAAGAGGCACCGCTATCGGAATGGCCTTTCGACTATCGACCGAGCTTGTTGCGGGTCTGGTTGTCGGAGGGGTGGTCGGATGGCTTTTGGATGACTGGCTGGGAACCAAACCCTGGTTTTTGCTCATCTTCTTTTTTCTAGGGGCGGCTGCAGGAATTATGAATGTGTTTCGCACGGCTCAATTGATGTCGGCGGCGGCGATAAAAGATCAGAACGAGCCGGATAATTCTTCCGGCGACAAGTAAGGGCAAAAACGTGTCAGCATCAGCGGACCAAGAAGGCGGTGGCCTCGGCATCGATCCCATGCACCAGTTTGAAGTGCATACCATCATCGATATTAATATCGCGGGCATCAACGCGTCTTTCACCAATGCCAGTCTCTGGATGGTGATTGCAGCGGCGAGCATTGTTGCTCTTACTGTTTTTGCTATGGGCGGCCGGGCCATGGTGCCAGGTCGCTGGCAGTCGGTCGCTGAAATGTCCTACGAATTCGTGGCCAACATGGTGCGCGACAATGTGGGCACCGCAGGCCAGGCTTACTTCCCGTTTATCTTCACGCTTTTCATGTTTGTGCTGTTCTCCAACATGTTGGGCATGATCCCCTACTCCTTCACCACGACAAGCCACATCATCGTCACGTTCGCGCTGGCGATGTTCATCTTTGTGGCGGTCACGGTGCTGGGCTTCGTCAAACACGGCGCACACTACCTCTCACTGTTTGTGCCCAAGGGTCTGCCAGCCGTGCTGCTGCCCCTTATTGTTGTGATTGAAGTCATCTCTTACCTTTCCCGCCCGATCAGCCTGTCCGTGCGTCTGTTTGCCAACATGATGGCCGGACACACGATGCTGAAAGTGTTTGCGGGGTTTGTGATCGGCTTTATCGGAGCTGGTGGCGCCTATATCGGGCTTGCCGCTTTGCCTCTTGCCTTCATGGTGGCCTTCACGGGTCTCGAAATTCTGGTGGCGTTCCTGCAGGCTTATGTCTTCGCCATCCTGACTTGCATCTATCTGAACGACGCGCTTCATCTGCACTAAGTAGACGAACGCTTCTCACTAGACAATTGAGGCATCCGCCTCGTTGGATTAACTGAAAGAGGGACCGCATCGAGCGGCCCGACGACAAACGGAGACACGGACATGGAACCTGAAGCAGCAAAGCTCATCGGCGCTGGTATCGCTTGTATCGCCCTTGCAGGCGCTGGTATTGGCATCGGAACAATTTTCGGCAACTACCTTTCTGGTGCTATGCGCAATCCAGCAGCAGCCCAGGCTCAGTTCCCGAACCTTCTGCTCGGCTTTGCCCTTGCAGAAGCAACAGGCCTTTTCGGTCTCGTGGTTGCTCTTATCCTGCTCTTCGTTATCTAAGACACTCACGTGTTGTGTTTTTGAGCGCAAAACGGCGCCCTGCGGGATCGTCGCTTTTGCTGGAAACACGAGAAAACGACTAGCCCTCTTTCACCTGAACCGGTGGCCCTGTTGGTCACCGGAGATGGCGAAACCCCCGATAATCGATTGGGGTTTAAGGAGACAGGCGAAATGCCTCAGTTAGATTTTGCCACCTTCGCGCCGCAGCTGATTTGGCTGACGCTCGTGTTTGGTGTCCTCTACCTCATCATGGCGCGCGTGGCTCTGCCCCGCATTGCAACGGTGATCGAAGAGCGCCGGGACCGGATCGCAGACGATCTGGACACCGCAAACCAGCTTAAGCGTGAAACGGAAGATGCTATCGCGTCTTACGAGGCCGCGCTTCTGCAGGCACGGGCAAAAGCGCATACGATTGCGCAGGAAACCCGTGATCGACTGACAGCTAAGACTGATGCCCACCGTGCTAACCTCGAAGGCCAGTTGGCAACGCGGATCAAAGAAGCGGAAACACGCATCAAGGCAACTAAAGATGCGGCACTGCTGAACGTCCGGGACGTTGCCGTCGATGTGGCTGACACGATCGCCCGCCAGTTGATCGGCGAAAGTGACCCCGCCGCGGCAGCCCGCGCTGTCGACAGCGAACTTGCTTAAAAGGAATATCGAGATATGACGCACGATCCCGCTTTATGGCAAGATGCGACTTTCTGGGTCCTCGTAACCTCTCTCATATTTGTTGGGCTGTTGGTCTACTTTGGCATCCCTGCTCTGCTCACAAACGCGCTGGATAAGCGCGCTGACGACATTCGCAACGAGCTGGACGAGGCTCGCAAGCTTCGCGAAGAAGCCCAGCAGGTTCTTGCCAGCTATCAGCGCAAGCAGCGCGATGCTGAAAAAGAAGCTGAAGCCATCATCGAGCAGGCCCGGGCAGAAGCTGAACGTCTTGCAGACGAAACTCAGGCAGCATTAGCTCAGCAGGTCGAACGTCGTACCCGGTTGGCAGAAGAGAAAATCGGTCAGGCAGAAGTACAGGCGCTTCAGGAAGTGCGTGCCATTGCAGCAGACGTTGCTGTTGCGGCAGCCCGCCGGATCATCGAGGAGAAACTCGACGACACCAAGGCCACTCAGTTGATCGATAAGTCGATCGCTGAAGTGAAGGCAAAGCTTCACTAAGCTCCCTTACAGACTTCAAAGAAACCCCGCGTGGCACTCTGTCCCGCGGGGTTTTTTGTGGGCGGTCCTCAGCTGTGCTCCACAGTCAGTTCCGGCCAGCCGCCAAGCCAGCGGGCGCATTTTTCCTCGTACCGGTCTTTGCGGAAATTGTCTGTCAGGTTGGGCTTGATATGCATCGCCGCCATGTCGCCTAAGCCCGGGACGTAGAAGTTCACCGCCCCTCCCTGGTCCGGCTGAAGTCCCACCATGTTGGCAAAGGCCAGAAAGCGATCAATGCCTTCGCAGGACGTGCGTAACGGCGGATAGGAGATGTCGTGCTTGTCCTCGTACCAAAGATGGACACGGGCCTGATTTCGGATCTCCACGTCAGCCTCAAGGTCTCGAAAGAGGGTTTTGGTTCGCTGGATCACCGCGTCTTCTGCCTCCCAGGACGTGTCCGGGTCGAAATAGAAGATGTCGTAATCCTTGATGCCATGGGTGACCGGACGGCCTGTCAGGACATTCCACACAGTCTGGAAGAGGCTGCCGGACACCAGCCAGGTATCCTCAAGCTGTAGCTCCGGGAGACGCTCAAGAATGGCGAGATTGACGGGGTTGTGCTGTACCAGCTCCAGAAATTCCGGCTCGGTCATCGCTCCTCCAAAACAGGAAAACGGGCACGCCAGCGCGCGCCCGTTTTCTGAGGATAACCGATTCGTTATTCCGCTGCTTGTGCCGGTGCAGGTGGGCGCCACCTCAATACTGGCTTTCGCGCCGCTGTCGTCTCGTCCAAACGTCTGCGAGGGGCCAAGAATGGCGCGCCCACAAAGCGGTCCGTCTCGCCCTTTTTGGCACTCTCGGCCAGATCAATCAGGGTTGCGATAAAGAGATCAAGGCTCGCCTTCGATTCACTTTCCGTCGGCTCAATGAGCATCGCGCCATGCACGACCAGTGGGAAATACATGGTCATGGGGTGGTAGCCCTCATCAATCATCGCCTTAGAAAAGTCCAAAGTCTCCACGCCGGTGCCCTGCAAGAAGCTGTCATCGAACAGCGCTTCGTGCATGCACGGGCCTTCATAAGGCGCGGACATCACGTCCTTGAGCGAGGCCAGAACATAATTGGCTGACAGCACCGCATCTTCAGACGCCTGCCTCAGACCGTCGGCGCCATGGCTCATCATGTAGGACGCGGCACGGACAAACATGCCCATCTGGCCGTGAAAGGCGGACATGCGGCCAAAGCTGCTGCCGCCCACTTCTTCCACCTGCGCCACGGTCTCTGCAAACTTCAAGCGGCCGTTCCGCTCGATCACCCACGGAAGCGGTGCATAAGGGGCCAGTGCTTCTGACAGCACGACAGGTCCAGCACCCGGCCCTCCACCGCCATGGGGCGTGGAGAAAGTCTTGTGCAGATTGATGTGCATGGCATCAACCCCCAGATCTCCCGGACGGACACGGCCCGCAATGGCGTTGAAATTTGCCCCATCACAATAAAAATAACCACCTGCCGCATGCAGCGCGTCGGCAATCTCGCGAACATCCGGTTCAAACAGGCCGCACGTGTTGGGATTGGTGAGCATGATGGCCGCAACATCAGGTCCGAGCTTGGCTTTAAACGCCGCCACATCCACACGACCTTCCGCAGTCGCTGGAATGGTGTCGACGGTGTAGCCAAGCAGGGCCGCCGTTGCCGGGTTTGTCCCGTGAGCGCTTTCTGGCACCAGAACACGGGTTCGGGTCTCGCCTTCCCCACGCGCCTGAAGTGCTGAGTGGATCGCCATCATGCCGCACAGTTCTCCGTGGGCACCGGCCTTGGGAGACATAGCGACCGCTGGCATGCCTGTCAGCTCTTTCAGCCAATGCGCCACCAGCTCAATCAGTTCCAATGCGCCTTGCACTGTTTTTGTAGGCTGCATGGGGTGAACGTCGGAAAAGCCGGGTAGTCGTGCCATCTTTTCGTTCAGGCGGGGATTGTGCTTCATGGTGCATGATCCCAATGGATAGAGCCCCGCATCAATCGCATAGTTCTTTTGTGACAGACGCACGTAATGGCGCATGACGTCGGGCTCGGCGAGCCCTGGCAGGCCGATGGGGCGGCTTCGTCTGTTGCCGCCCAGGCGGTCTTCAAATGCTTCTGGTTCGTCAAAATCGACACCGCACGCGCCGCTGTCGCGTTCAAAGATGAGCAGTTCTTCCTGCTCCARYCCYCGGTTGCCGGTRAAGGTCTGCCGYGTGCTCCCGCCTGCTTCRCCYGGGCCSGTCGCRCGTCCCTGCTTGTTCATGCCGCTCATGAGAGCACCTCCTTCAACGCGGTCGCATAAGCGTCCCGGTCTTCATCCGTATTTACTTCTGTGGAAGCCACCACGATCAGATTATCCAGATCGGTTTCGCCTGGCCAAAGCCGCGATGCCCTCACCCCCCCCAGAACGCCTTTGCCGACCAGTTCGTCGATTAGCTTCAGTCCGTTTTTGGGCGTGCGGATGGTGAACTCATTGAAGAACGTTGGCGTGACGATTTCCACTCCAGGCACGGCACTCAGTTGATCCGCCAGCTTGACCGCATTTGCATGGTTGATCCGGGCAAGCAGTCCAAACCCTTCTTCGCCCAACAAAGACAGGTGAATGGAGAAAGCCAGACAACACAGGCCCGAGTTGGTGCAGATGTTGCTCGTCGCCTTTTCACGGCGAATGTGCTGCTCACGGGTAGAGAGCGTCAGCACGAAGCCCCGCTTGCCATCGGCGTCCACGGTTTCGCCACACAGACGACCCGGCATCTGGCGCACGAATTTCTGTCGTGCCGCGAAGAGACCAATATAAGGACCGCCAAAGTTCAACCCATTGCCGAGAGACTGCCCCTCGCCCACCACAATGTCGGCACCCATCTCGCCAGGATCCGTAACAAGACCCAGGGAGAGGATTTCTGTGACAACAACGATCAGCAGGGCCTTTTTCGCATGAGCGGCTTCGGCGATTGGCTTCAGATCGCGAACATTGCCGAAGAAATCCGGGTTCTGAACCACGACGCAAGAGGTCTCGTCGTCAATGCGCGCGATAATGTCTTCGGTGCCATCCAGCACAGGGGCTGCTGATTGGACTGTGTGTCCTGCAAATTCAGAGAGGTTGTTGACCACGTCACGGTAGTGCGGATGCAGCGCGCCGGACAGAACAGCCTTTTTCTTTTTGGTGATGCGGTGWGCCATCAACACAGCCTCGCCACAYGCTGTCGAGCCGTCATACATGGAGGCGTTCGCAACTTCCATGCCCGTGAGCAGCGCCACCTGGGTCTGGAACTCGAACAGGTATTGCAAGGTGCCTTGCGCGATTTCCGGCTGATAAGGCGTATAGGAAGTGAGAAACTCTGACCGCTGGATCAAATGATCGACGGTTGCCGGCACATGATGCTTATAAGCACCTGCACCCACAAAGAACGGCACGGAGCCCGCAGCCACGTTTTTTGCGGCCATGGCGGAGAGCTCGCGCTCTACTTCCATTTCGCCTTTGCGCAGAGGCAGGTCAATCARSCCYTCACGACGGGCGGCCTCGGGCACATCCTTGAAAAGATCATCAATACTGTCCACGCCAATCCGCGCGAGCATTGAATGCCGATCTGTCTCCGTCAGCGGTAGATAACGCATAAATCAATCCAATCCGTCGATGAAAGTTTTGTAGGCCGCTTCGTCCATCAGCTCATCAAGCTCGCTTGCGTCAGTCAATTTCATTTTCACAAACCAGCCTGCCCCCATAGCGTCTTCATTCACTGTTGCCGGAGCGTCATCAAGTGCATCGTTCACGGCAATAACTTCCCCGGTCAGAGGCGCGTAGACTTCGCTTGCCGCTTTTACGGATTCGATGACGGCGGCTTCGTCACCCTTGGCTAGTTCTCGGCCAACCTCAGGCAGCTCAACAAACACCACATCGCCCAACTGGCCTTGTGCGTAATCGGAAATGCCGATGGTGGCGACATCGCCCTCAACCGACACCCATTCGTGGTCTTCCGTAAATTTTACTGTGCTCATTTTCTTAATCCCCGTTTTAGACGCGCGCTGGGCGTTCTATTTGCGATAGCGTTTTTCGATAAAGGGCATGACGACAATGGAGGCTGGWCGNYGGKTWRCCCSGANNNASCNTYRATGKCACNNNKRTCMCNAKTKYTSKMTGNMYRRYWWTCANNGGWANYSSCDTNRGYKRYGSKRKTTYMTSWCSWYGSMCNYWWACSCKSMWMKGGNCNYKTSACYSRTCTCGTTCCCGTCTGCGTCGACAATTTGCGTGCCTTCGCGCGCGGGGCCTTTGCCTTCTGGCTGGATGCCCACACGCTTGCGCGGCGGGCCGTCTGCAATCTGTTTCAGTATTTTGTCGGCGCCCGGAAAATTACCTTCTTCGCGGCGGCGCTTGGCAATGGACCAGGTGAGGGCGGCCTCAACCGGGGTTGTTGTTTCGTCAATATCGTGACCATAGAGACAAAGCCCCGCTTCGAGGCGCAGCGAATCCCGCGCGCCAAGGCCAATGGCTTCGACTTCTTCTTCACCGAGCAATTTTCGGGCAAAGGTTTCTGCCACGTCGTTCATCACGGAGATCTCGTACCCGTCTTCCCCGGTATATCCAGACCGGCTGATCATCCCGCGCTGACCTTCGATCTCGACACGGCGCAGTTCCATGAACCCTAGGTCGCGTGCTTCCGGGATAAACCGAGACAGCACTTCAACGGCTGCGGGGCCTTGCAAGGCCAGCAAAGACCGCTCGTGGTCAATACGGGTCAGTCTGGTCCGGTCGGCCAGGTTTTCTTCGATGTATTTAAAGTCATTGTCTTTGGTGCCAGCATTGACCACCAGATAAAGCATGCCCTGCCCCCGAGGCAGGAAGGGCCGGGTCACCATCAGATCATCAATGATACCGCCCTCGGCGTTCAGCAGTTGCGTGTAGCGCATCTGGCCGGGTTTCAGGCCTTTAAGATCGCCTGGTACCAGTGTCTCCAATGCGGCAGCAACCGCTTCGTGAGCTGCATCGCCTGACAGGCTCTCATCCGTCCCGTGCAAAAAGGCAGGCCCCATGTGGGACACATCAAAAAGCCCCGCTTTGGCGCGCGTGTGATTGTGCTCGCCCAGAACACCCAACTTGTACTGGACCGGCATGTCATACCCGGCAAAAGGCACCATCTTGGCGCCAAGCTCCAGATGCAATGCATGCAACGGTGTCTTCTTCAGATCGGTCTCGGACTGAGTCCCCATAACAACATCCACTCAAACGCGATTCGCAGGCCGCCAGCCGGTGCACATGCTCCGCTGGCGCCCCCTCTGTCTGTTGGACCTGAGAGATTTAACCGACCTGCAAAATGGTGCAGCTCAGCTTATCCCCTTGGGTGAGACCAGCATCGCTGCCAGCCTGCTTTCCAGAGTGTCCTCGTCTCGCGGTCCGGTTGCCTGAGAGTTTCCGGGGCGGTTGCTCCTTCGGCGCCGAAGTCACATCTGCATGTGCTCCGATCTCTCCCGCGAGGGTCGTTGGTGGAACGGATAATAAGTAGGCGGGGTGAAGAGTCAATCGCTGCGAACATCGCAGGGAATGGACTGTGTCACCCAAAAATTACCTATCAAAATCATATAGATAGGTGAGGTTATCCCCCCTCACGTCAGTTCTGTCGGCGATTGAATTCCAGCTGTTCCGGGGTTAGCTGGAATCCGACGAGAATCTCATACGCTGATCCATCAATCCGGGCGACGAAGGGTACTTTCACCTCTTCAATCGTGTGGATAAAGGAGATCGAGCGCTGATTGCCGGGAAAAGTAAGGTTGAGCAAGAATACATCCTTGCGCAAAACGCGGGCGTTCACCTCGGTCAGTGCGATGAAGAATGGCACGGTGATTTCGCGTGTCGTCGCGGCAGGTCCGATTTCTGCGGTTCCGCGGAAGGCCAGATTAACCAGAATAAGCCCGTCATCAATGTCATAGACGCATTCGCTCAATACACGTTCGATTTCGCCGGTTAACACGATATCGGTGATGTCGCTGCCGCCCGTGGAAAGGGTCAGTTCTTCACTGCCCCCCAGAATGCCAACAGAGGGACAAGGCAATGCTTGTTCCAAATCCGTTTGCTGTTGGGACGTGCAGGCTGATAGCAGCCCCGCCGTCATGATGATCACAAAGAGAGATTTTGCCCAACGACCTTGTTCCACTATCACCCACATTCCCTCTTTTATCTCACCTTGTCTGGCCAATCCTTGACTTTGAAGGGCCTGCCCCTTCTATTATCGCCAGATCGGCTGGTGCACGTCTTGTCTCGCAGAATCCCTTAAAATCAAAGGGTTGCGTGAGACTGCGGGCACTCTACCCAACCGCCCGCGTGGCCACAAGCGCCCGGGTACAAGAAAGCGGATAGACCCCAAGTGAGCGCGCGCAATGACATGACCCAACCGCCTTTGACGGTCTTGCTGGCAGAGCCACGCGGCTTCTGTGCCGGGGTTGATCGTGCCATTCAGATTGTGGAACAAGCCATCAAGAAATTTGGCGCGCCGGTCTATGTTCGCCACGAAATTGTTCACAACCGCTTTGTTGTTGAAAATCTTGAGGCGAAGGGCGCCATCTTTGTGGAAGAGCTGGATGAAGTGCCCGCTGATGCCAAGGTGATTTTCTCCGCTCATGGTGTCCCAAAATCGGTGCCAGAGGATGCCCAGAACCGGTCCCTCGCCTATTTTGATGCCACATGCCCCCTTGTCTCTAAAGTTCATATAGAGGCAGAGCGCCATTTTGAGGCGGGCCGGGAAATTCTACTCATCGGGCATAAGGGTCACCCGGAAGTGATCGGGACAATGGGCCAACTGCCCGAAGGTGCTGTTCAGCTCATCGAGACTGCGGAGGATGCGGAGACGCTTGTTGTCAGCCAACCAGATAACCTCGCCTTCATTACACAAACGACGCTTTCGGTGGATGACACGGCAGCCATCGTTGCCGTCCTCAAACGCAGATTTCCAACCATTGCCGGGCCGCACAGGGAAGATATTTGCTATGCCACCACGAACCGGCAGGCGGCAGTTAAAGCGATTGCGCCCACAAGTGACGCCCTGATCGTGATTGGCGCTCCCAATTCGTCAAATTCCATGCGCCTGGTGGAAGTGGCGGAGCGCGCGGGCTGCCCTAACGCCTTTCTTGTCAGACGGGCGGAGGATATTGATTGGTCYACMCTTGARGGGRTTGCCCGGGTKGGYSTTACGGCGGGTGCKTCMGCACCAGAGRTTYTGGTGGAAGAAGTYCTTRCKGCATTTCGCGCSCGGTTTGATGTCACTGTGGAAACGGTGACAGTGAGCAAAGAGCGGGTTGAGTTTAAACTGCCTCGCGCATTGATGGACTGAGGGAAAACCAGTGGCCGTTTACACGCAAGTCGACAATGAGGCGCTTGAGACGTTTCTCTCTTTGTACAACATTGGCTCTCTGCTCTCTTTCAAAGGGATTGCTGAAGGGGTGGAGAACTCGAACTATCTGCTCCACACAGATGCCGGTACGTACATTCTGACGCTCTACGAAAAACGTGTTGATGCTAGTGACCTGCCTTTCTTTCTGGGGCTTATGAACCATTTGGCGGCCAAGGGATTTGCGTGCCCCACACCTGTCCGCCAATCGTCGGGCACGATGCTTGGCACTCTTGCAGGACGCCCGGCCGCCATCGTCTCGTTTCTGGAAGGTGTGTGGCTTCGCAAATCACTCCCACGCCACTGTGCCGAGCTTGGCGCTGGACTTGCCGCCATGCACATCGCTGGCGCTGACTTTGAGGTCACGCGACCCAATGCGCTTTCCGTGCCGGGATGGCGTCCGCTTTATGATGCCTGCAATGGTCGGGCGGATGAGGCAATTCCCGGCCTTTCGCAGGAGATTGAGCAGGAGCTCTCATTCTTCGAGCAGAACTGGCCGACGAACCTTCCCTCAGGGGTTATTCACGCCGACCTCTTCCCGGACAATGTGTTTTTTATCCACGACAAACTGTCTGGCTTTATCGATTTCTATTTCGCCTGCAACGATGCGTTCGTCTATGACATTGCGATCTGTCTGAACGCCTGGTGTTTTGAGAGAGATGGCGCTTTCAACATCTCAAAAGCCCGCTCGCTGTTGCAAGCCTACACCCAGGTCCGTCCGTTGAGCGCTGATGAACTCACTGCCCTGCCTCTGTTTGCACGGGGTAGCGCTCTGCGGTTTTTGCTGACCCGTACCTATGACTGGATCAACCACCCGGAAGGCGCGCTGGTGCGCCCCAAAGACCCCAGAGAGTGCCTTAAACAAATGCGGTTCCACAAAGATGTTACTTCGCCTGCTGCCTACGGGCTGGACTACTAATGGCCCCTATCGTTGATATTTATACGGATGGTGCCTGTTCTGGAAACCCCGGCCCAGGTGGCTGGGGCGCCTTGATGCTCTGCAACGGGACTGAGAAAGAACTGTGTGGCGGAGAAGAAGAGACGACCAACAATCGCATGGAAATGCTGGCCGCCATCAAAGCGTTTGAGGCCCTCAAGCCCGCAACCCAGGTGCGCCTTCATACAGATTCGACTTACGTGAAAGACGGCATCACGAAATGGATTACCAACTGGAAGCGTAACGGTTGGCGCACAGCCGCCAAGAAGCCGGTCAAGAATGCTGACCTTTGGCAAATGCTGGAAAAAGTGATGGTGGGACATCAGGTGGAATGGCATTGGGTAAAAGGACATTCAGGACACCCCGAGAATGACCGCGCCGACGCACTCGCCCGCTCTGGCATGGAACCCTATAAGCCATAAAAAATCCGCCAGCGGATCATGCTGGCGGACTTATTTCTACATTCTCATTCAGACCTGAGAGAGCATGTGCTCCGCGCCTGACAGTTTGGCTTCACCGGGGTTTGCTTCCTGGTTCAATTCTTTCACCACGCCATCATCAATCAACATGGAATAGCGCAGGCTGCGTGTGCCCATGCCGAAACCTGATCCGTCAAAACCCAAACCAACTGCTTTTGTAAAATCACCATTGCCATCGCCAAGCATCAGGACCGTATCGCCGGCTCCTTGGGCTTTGCCCCATGCGTCCATAACAAAGGCGTCATTGACTGAAAGACATGCGATCAGATCCACACCCTTGGACTGCAGGTCACCGGCTTTTTGAATAAAGCCTGGCAGGTGCTGGTTTGAGCAGGTGGGCGTAAACGCACCGGGCAGAGCAAAGAGAACAACTTTCTTGCCCGCGAACAGTTCAGAGGTCTTAACCGGCGTGGGTCCCTTGTCGGTCATGTGCATCAGCGTCACGTCTGGTAGTTTTTCGCCTACTTTGATTGTCATTATTGCCTCCAGAAATTTGAATTGATTGGACGGGGTAAATCCGCCGCCTCGTTGATGCCATTAAAGCGCGCGGCGCGGAAAAGCGCCAGCGCGACCATGTGGTTTCCCCTCACTGAATGTAAAAGAGGCCAGCGGCTGCCCAATACCCACTTTCGTCCGGGCCTTCGTGCCCAATGAAAGTCACATCGACCTGTTGGCCGCGCAATGTTTCGGGTGCGTCTGCCTCGAGTGAGACCCAGAATCCGGTTTTATCGATAGGGTGTGAGGCCCCCAAATAGACACCCGGCAGGCCTGTCAGGATAATAAATTTGGGGGCAGGCCCTGTGTCATCCATTTCAACGATCAGCTGCGCCCGATGCCCCTGAACATCCCGAAGACGTATGGTCGCTCCCAAATTTACGGACTGGATGGTCTGGGGGATCAGATGGGTTGCAGCCTCGATCTCCAGGGCTGCCGACGTGGGGCTGGATGCTCCTGAAGGCACAATAAGCTTTGTCGTAATGCTTACCGGGATACAGACATCTGCGCACACGCCATAGTCCAGGCTGAGAGACAGCGCGAGAGGCTCACTTACATCCTGCACGGTGACCCGCAACGGCCAGACCACCCTTCCCTTGTACCCGTAATACCGCTCCCCCAATTCGTCGAAAGCCAAGGGAGCTGGCCAGCTCAGATCAATACTCTTCAAATTTGTTGACCCGGACCAATCGAAACGTGGCGCAAACCCACTATCGCCAGGATAGCGCCAATAGGTTTTCCACCCTTCATCCAACTGCATTTCGAGGGCGAGCAAAACGTACCCCTCCCCCACGGCGCTCTGTGTGCTTTCAAGGCGAACTTTTGAAGCCATCGCCATCTGCCAGAGGTTTTCCCGCTCTGCGGAGGAGACAGAGGGAGTGTGCGCAGCAGTGTTCTGGGGCGCAGGGCGCGTCACTATGTGGTTTGCGAGGCCCGCCAACAGGCCAACCACCATTGCAAAAGCAACTATCCGTGCAATCCCGAATTGCATCTACCATTCCCTGTGTGGACACGCGGGAAACACAAGTTCCCACGGAGTTCCAAAAAAATACCCGGTGTGTACCCGCAGCTCAAAACCAAGGATACAGTCATCTCTAATCTAATCCATGAAAGCCTATAGAGGGATAAATGCGTGGGCCCCTGCGGACAAAAACTTGTTACCAATTTTGACCCGCCTCCTTTTTTACATGACGTACAACCTCCACTTGAGCAACAGACCAAATAACTAGTAGCATTGAGACATGTCACAGAATACGGATACCCCCTTTAGCGACATTCCCCACGATCGCTACCTTGAGGGGAAAATGCTCATTGCCATGCCGACAATGGGCGATGACCGGTTTTCCCGCACGTTGATATATATGTGCGCGCACAGTGACGAAGGCGCGATGGGGCTTGTTGTGAACAAGTTGGAAGCATCGATCAACTTTCCCGACCTTCTGGAACAGCTCGAAATTCCCAAAGCAAGTGGTTCCATGGGCGAAGGCGGCTCTCCCCCCATAATGCACGTCCTGCACGGAGGCCCTGTTGAAACAGGTCGGGGTTTTGTCCTGCACTCTCCTGACTATCATCAGGAGGAGACGACGCTTCCCATTTCCCAGAACATCGCAATGACGGCGAGCGTGGAAATTCTACGAGATATTGCACGCGGCAAAGGACCAGACCACGCGATGCTGGCGCTTGGCTATGCCGGATGGGCGCCCGGACAGTTGGAGCAGGAAATTCAATCCAATGGCTGGCTGCACTGCGAAGCCGACAATGATCTGGTTTTCGGGCCTGACATTGACGGCAAGTATGATCAGGCACTCGCCAAACTCGGGATAGACGTATCGTTTCTATCGGGAGAGGCTGGTCATGCCTGACGGGCCTGTTGGTGGGGCGCGTCAGTCCTGCCAATGTCGGGCAATGAATTCCAGCGTCTCTTCTGCCGTTTTGGCCCGACCAAACAGATAGCCCTGGCCGTAATCGCAGTCCATTTTCTTCAACTCATCTGCTTGCTGCTGGGTTTCAATGCCTTCCGCCACAACCATTTTTCCCAAATCCTGAGCCATGGTTACGATTGAGCGAACGATTACCGGTGCTTCTTCCCCTTTTCCCATTTCTGCAACAAAGCTTCTGTCGATCTTGATCGTATCGACCGGGAATTGTTGCAGGTAGGAGAGTGATGAATGGCCGGTGCCAAAATCATCCAGAGAAATGCCAGCCCCCAGATCTCGAATGCGCAGCAGAATGCGCGAGGCAAGCTCGGGGTTTGCCATAACAAGAGACTCCGTTACCTCCAGTCGCAATGAGCCTTCCGAAAGGTCCGCTTCCGCCAGAACCTGCTCTACATCGTCGATCAGGTCTGTGCGTAACAACTGTCGGCTTGAGACATTGACGCTGGCAAACAATGGTTTGCGCAAGGGGAACAGTTTTTGCCAGACAGCCAGATCTTCTGCCGCCGTTGCCAACGCAAACCGACCCAGTGTCACAATCAATTCGGACTCCTCGGCGAGCGGAATAAACTCGTCCGGGGTCAGGAAACCATGTTCTGGGTGCTCCCACCGCAATAGGGCTTCAAACCCGGCCACCCGGCCATCCTTCAATGACATGATCGGTTGGTAGAACAGTTTCAACTCGTCACGCTCTATAGCTCGGCGCAGATCCGACTCAATCGGCAACCTGTTGTCCGCGTCTTGACGCATTGCCGGTTCAAAAAACTCAACGCGTGCTTTGCCGGATTTCTTTGCCCGGTACATGGCAATTTCAGCCTCGCGCAACAGGTCCGTCGGGCGCTCGTGATCGTCCTCGCAAATCGCAACGCCGGTACTTGCTGAGGGAAATACTTCTTGGCCCCCGATGTCGGCCGGCTGAGAGAGAATGTCATTGATCGCGCTCGCCAACGCTCTCACCTCGTCTCGTCCGGTTCGTTCTGTCAGCAGTACAGAAAACTCGTCCCCACCAAGGCGCGCCACCGTTTCCTCCTTCGGGACAACCTGCTCAAGCCGACGGGCGAGCGTTGTCAACAAGCTGTCACCGGCTGCATGGCCGAGGCTGTCATTGACTGCCTTGAACCGATCCATATCGATAATCATCAGAGCTGCGCGGGCGCGCCCTGCAGGAGCTGGCCGGGTGATTGCCCGGTTAAGCCGGTCGAGGAGAAGCGCCCGGCTGGGCAGGCCCGTCAGGCTGTCATGCACAGTGTCGTGCAGCAGCCGCTCTTCTGATCGTTTGCGATNGGTAATGTCCCTYACCACACCCACGCATCGCACAGCGAACCCGTCTGGCCCTCCCAAACAACTCGCTCTCAGGTTAAACCACCGATAGCTGTCGTCTTCGTGCTGCAAACGGAATTCAAGCCCGAATGATACGGTCCCTCGTCCGATATAGGCGTTCATGGCCGTGCGATAGGTTTCCCTGTCCGATGCATGCATACGTTCGCGCCAGACCAGCTCCTCGCCGCAGATGGCGCCTGCAGGCAAGCCAAGGAATGCTTCCAGCGAGGGGGAGACATAGAGCTGGTCTCTTAAGATATCCCAATCCCAAACCGCCTGTTGGGCTCCTGCGAGAGCAAAAGCATGTCGCTGCTCTCCACGGAGTGTGTCAATATCGGTTGCAATCGCGCCGGTCTGCACCTGCCTGGTCACAACAATCGCAACCATTATCAGTGCCACGAGGAAGATTGCCGAAATGGCGGGTATCGCGCCTGGAGAAGAAAATCCAATCCCGCCCAACGTCGCGAAGAACGCAAGCGCGGCCAGCGCAATTATGCCCACAGAGGCCAGATGACGGCGGGCGAGACGCCCTCCCTTTACCGCCAGAACGAGTGTCACCCCCACGCCCCCAACAATGGAGACCGTCCCCGCCAGATTGAGCACAAGCCCGGCGAAAGAATGGTTCACGATCGCAAACACCCCTCCAGCGATCCCCAAATATCCCAGCATTGACGCAGCAATAACGACCTGAGGCGCGTGCCTTTCAGGTTCGATCGCCCGTACCCAATATCGTAAGCCAGCCGCCAGCAAGAGGCCTTGCAGCAACAGCATGAGGGCCCCGCCCCAATGAGCGTTCAGGCCGAGAGTGTTTCCCACAAATCCAAAAAGCGCGAGTAAATTGAAAAAAGCGGCGGTCGAAAAAATGGCGGCCCATTTGCTCAGGTCTGACCGACCCAGCACATAGAGCCCAACCAGATAAATACTGAGCAATGCAGCAACACCCAGAAGGATGCCACTCAGCAATGCCGCTTGCTCCACGCTGCGGGCATAGGCCTCCGGTTCCCACACGACGACCTGACGCGGCACGCCGCCGGGCAGGCGCATGGCAATTGTGATCTCGGCTTTGACGGGCAGGCCAAGCGAGAATACATCGCGGCCATCTGCGTAAAGCCTGAGAGGCATTGCCCCGCCGGTAGCTAGCACTCTGTCGATGGTACTGGGTTCTGCATTGGGCCAGAAGAAACCTCTTCCCTCCAACCCGGCGGCCATCGTCAATATCCGTCGAACCGGAATATCGCTGGTGTTTTTGAGGACAAAGACGGCCCAGACGGCGTCGGAGTTTACGTCTCCCTCAGACAGAAGCATTTCGTGGGCTTCTGCTTCTTCACTCCCGACAATTTCCAGAGCAAGACGGCCACTATTTTCCTCGATCGATTGCACAAATGTCGTGAGATCAATTCGGTCTGCCGCGACATCGATCAAGACGGCCTCAAGGGCTGGTGCTGGCGCGCTTCCCAGAAACAGCGCAAGCAAAAGCGCAAGGCTTCCAATGCTCGTCGACCTAGCTTGCCTTAAANTTCTCCTCAACGACTGATCMCCTGCTCCATCAACGCTTCGCCCCATTTCATCGCTGCCTGTCGCCCACTAGAAGAGCAAACACAACATGATCGCGCCACGCGCCATCAATACGTAAATAGCCTCGCGCAATCCCTTCGTGGGTGAAACCGCATTTGCGCAGCACAACTTGTGAGCGCTCATTCTCCGGCAGGCAGGCCGCCTGGATCCGGTGCATGTGCAGTTCGTCGAAGATAAAGGGCACGAGAGCTTGTACCGCCGACGTTATATAACCGTTTCCAGAGTGAACTTCCCCTGCCCAATAACCTAATGTGCACGATTGTTGAACACCGCGGTGAATATTGGAAACGGTCACCCCTCCTACGAGCGCATCATCCTCATCTCGAAAGACGAGAAAAGGATAGGCAAGGTCTTCGCGCACATCGCGCATGTAGCGACGCAGTCGACGGCGGAAGGCCGCACGCGTGAGATCATCTGCCGGCCATGTTGGTTCCCACGGCGTCAGAAACGCCCTGCTGCGGGTGCGCAGCTCCGCCCATTCGGCATAGTCGCCCATTGTCGGCCCGCGCAGATACACACCCTGGCCAATCACCAGGGGGGCTACTTCAGACCGTGTTATGGAACGTAAAAACGCCATTGAAACCCATCACCCTCATTGTGGGCCCCTGTGGACCCCCAAAATTCATGCACTGATATGGTACGCAAATCACTTAGGTGAATCTTGCCGCAATCTTGTCATATGTTTCAAGGCCGGAGAGTGGTCCAACGGCTGCTAGAGCGGGGGCCTTGGCTGTTATTCGTGCTGCAAAACGGCGCAGAGCGGCTGCGTCAACGGCATCCACCCGGGTCTTTATCTCATCAACAGGCAGAACCTGGTCAAAAACCATCAGCTGGCGTGCAATCTGCTCAACCCGGGAGGCGGATGATTCCATTCCCATCAGCAGACCCGCTTTTAGTTGTGTTCGGGCGCGTGCCGCCTCCTCATCTGAGGCGTCCGCGGCTAAACGACAGATTTCTTCTGCAACCACCGGCACCAGATCACCCAGGTCTTCCTCCGCCGTGCCTGCATAAACGCCAAAGAGGCCGGTATCTTCAAATGACCAGTTGAACGAATAAACCGAATAACAAAGTCCGCGTTTTTCTCTGACTTCCTGAAAAAGCCGTGATGACATGCCGCCACCCAGCACCGCCGAAAAAACCTGGGCCGTGTAATAGTCCGGGTCGTCGTAGGGCACGCCTTCAAAAGCAAGAGTGAGATGGACCTGCTCAAGATCCTTTTCTTCCCGGCGTTCCTTCGCCTGAAATGTCGCGGGCGACATATCGTTGTCGGCCGCATCTGGCAGCGCTTTGAACAGTGCTTCGCCCAGGTCCACCAAGGCCGCATGCTCAACCGCGCCAGCGCCAGCAAAAACAATGCCCGGCGCGCTGTAATGCTCCGTCATATAGGTCTTCAGTTTGGCCCCATCAAATGAGCGCACCGTGTCGGGTGTCCCCAATATCGGGCGACCAAGGGCCTGGCCCTGATAAGCGGCCGATAACAGGTGGTCGAACACAAGATCGTCCGGCGTGTCTGCCGCCTGCCCGATTTCTTGAATAATGACCCCTTGCTCGCGCGCCACCTCGTCCGCCTCAAACGTTGAGTGCTGAAGAATGTCCGCCAGGATGTCGGCGACCAGAGGCACATCATCCTTCAAAAGCCGTGCGTAGTAAGCGGTTGCTTCGTGGGTGGTGTGGGCGTTCAGGTGCCCGCCGACAGCCTCAATTTCTTCCACGATGGCGAGCGCAGAGCGGCGCTCGGTCCCTTTGAAGGCCATATGTTCGAGCATATGAGAGATGCCGTGTGCTTTTTCGCCCTCGTGGCGCGATCCAGCCCCCACCCAGACCCCCACGGTGGCGCTTTGCAAATGAGGCATCGCGTCCGACACCACAGTCATGCCGTTCGATAGGCGTGAGACTTCAACGGCCATTACTCAAGCCCCCATTTCGTCGGTGCACACGCGGCTACGGGCACGGATAAAATCTTTAATTGCCGCCAGATCGTTCGGCAGGTCCTCAAGACGCTCCTCACGATCAAGAATATCAGCCATGCGCTCAGGCAATTGGGGTGCGACGCCAGTTGCGGCCTCGACCGGTGCTGCGAACTTCGCCGGATGGGCGGTGCCAAGCGTGATCATAGGAATGGCTGCATCACCGCGCAGCTTTTGCGCTACCGCCAGACCAACGGCCGTGTGTGGGTCAATCAGCGTGCCCGTGTCTGCGAAGGATGACTGTAGCGTTGCTTTCGTGGCTGCTTCGTCAGCGCTGGCTGCAAGGAAACAGGCCCGCGCCTTGGCAAGTTCTGCCTCACCTATGCCAAAACCGCCGGACTGCTGCAATTGCTGCATCAGCCGTGTCACGTCCTCGCCTTTGCGGCCATAGAGATCGAACAGAAGACGTTCAAAATTGCTGGACACCTGGATGTCCATGCTAGGGCTGATGGTGGGCGTCACCGATCCCGTATCGTAGCGGCCGGTGTTCAAAGCGCGTGCAAGAATGTCGTTCACATTGGTCGCGACCAGAAGCTTTTCGATGGGCAGGCCCATTTCCCGGGCGACATAGCCTGCGAAAATATCTCCAAAATTCCCTGTGGGAACACTGAAGCTCACTTTCCGTGCAGGGGCACCGAGGGCCACAGCAGCGGTGAAATAATAAACGATCTGAGCCATGACCCGGCCCCAATTGATCGAGTTCACGCCCGCCAGTCCCACGTCGTCGCGAAAACTCATGTCGTTGAACATGGCTTTCACAAGCGCCTGACAATCGTCAAAACTACCGTCGATTGCGATGTTGTGGACATTGGCATCCGGCACCGTCGTCATCTGGCGGCGCTGCACCTCCGATACCCGACCTTTGGGATGGATGATGAAAATGTCGATTGCGTCACGGCCCCGGAAAGCCTCAATGGCAGCCGAGCCTGTATCCCCGGACGTCGCGCCCACAATGGTCAGGCGGCGCCCTTTATCCTTCAACGCATGGTCAAAAAGCCGCGCCAGAATTTGCATCGCCACGTCTTTGAAAGCGAGTGTGGGGCCATGGAATAGCTCCAGCACCCAGTCATTATCCCCCACCTGGCGAAGGGGTGCCACGGCACGGTGATCAAAGGTCGCGTATGCCTGGGCCAGCATGGCCCGCAACTCAGCGCTCGAGATCATCCCCCCGACAAAAGGCTCGATCACCTCCTGGGCCACTTCGACATAGCTTTTGCCAGCAAACCCGGCGATCTGCGCCTCCGACAGACGAGGCCAGACGGCGGGCACATAAAGTCCCCCGTCCCGGGCGAGACCGGTCAGCAACGCATCTTCAAAATCAAGCTCGGGCGCTTCGCCCCGTGTGCTCACGTACTTCACGCAAATCTCCAGAATTTCGGGCGTACCCTATCTGCGTAAAAGCCAGACGACAAGTCGTAGTGACCTGTTTGACCTGCCACCCCTGCAATCAAGTTCTGACCTCGTTTGGCAGACGCCCAAAGCGGCCCTGGGCCCTGTGAAACGCCAGATATATGGCGATCAGCACGATCCCCAGTCCGAACCACGTAAGGGCGTAATCCAAGTGGTTGTTAACCAACGTCACGCCAGCGACATCCGGCTTTGGCCAATCCTCCGCAGCCATCTGACCGTCGCGCTCCAGATAGAGAGAAAGATAATCCCCCTCGCCGGATAGGGAAATCATCGCGGCAATATCCCGGGTGAACCAGATATTGGCGGCAATGTCGTTCTCCGCATCCAGCCCGCCGGGCGTTTCGCCGACACGCGCAATGGTCTCAAAACTCAAACGCGTGCCCGTTTCCTCCGCAAGAGGGCGCGTGCTGGGGTCTTTTAGGCTGGCTGGAACAAGGCCCCGATTGACGATAACAAAGCGCCCATCTGTAAGCTGGAACGGGCTGAAAACTTCATAAGAGATGCCGTATTTGTCAGAAACCGTCAGCCAGTGAAATTCCACGTCCTGGAGAAACTTTCCGATCACGCGGTAGCGTCGATATTCGTCTGCGGGCTTTGGCGTCACCCCGTTTATGTCGATGGCGGGTGCGGTGAGCCGCTCTTCCATGCGCTCCAGAATGCTGAGCTTCCATTCCAGCCGCTGGAGTTGCCAGGTGCCCAGGCCTATCAGGATGGGCAGGGCCGCAATCACAAAGACGGTTGGCCAAAGCATGGGGCGAAAGTAAGGGTTTGACGAGATGTCCACGGTTTCAGTCTTCCCCGAACTCATCTTGGCGACCTTCTCGCGCCTTATGGCGGTATTGCTGAGCAATCAACCATGCCTTGAACGTCGGCAGGAGGACGAGCGGCAAGATGAGGGACAGAGGAAGCCAGAGCACCGCGTGGACCCAGTAGGCGGGCTGGTAATTGACTTCCACATAGAGCACGAGACCCACAATGATGAAGCCTGCGATCATGATAATGAAAACTGCGGGCCCGTCGCCGGAATCCACTTCTGAGAAATCGAGTTCACACACAGAACAATTGTCCGCCACGGTCAGAAAGCTCTTGTAGAGCTTGCCTTGCCCGCATCGCGGACACCGCCGCTTGAGGCCAACGGAGACCGATGACTGCCGGGCATAAAATTCATCGTCCATCTTGCGTCCCTCTTTCACTCGGGTAGATATCGAGCTTAAAAGCAAAAGGGCGGCCACCGCATGGCACGGCGCCGCCCCCTGAGAGTCAATTTGTCCGAGCGCTAATGCGCTGCAGGTACGCCCGCGCCCCAAACATAGATCGAGGCGAACAGGAACAGCCAGACGACATCAACGAAGTGCCAGTACCAGGCGGCAGCTTCAAACCCGAAATGATGTTTCTCGGTGAAGTGGCCTTTCATTGCCCGACCAAGACAGACCGCCAGGAAGATGGTTCCGATGATCACATGGAAACCGTGGAAGCCGGTGGCCATGAAGAAGGTGGCGCCATAAATGTTGCCGGAGAAACCGAACGCAGCATGCGAATATTCGTAAGCCTGCAATGCTGTGAACAGGGCACCCAGAATAACCGTCAACACCAAGCCCTGCTTCAGGCCCTTACGGTCGCCGTGCTGAAGCGCGTGGTGCGCCCAGGTGGCCGTCGTGCCAGATGTCAGCAGGATCAATGTGTTGATGAATGGCAGGTGCCAAGGATCAAATGTCTCGATGCCCACAGGTGGCCAGACACCGCCGGTTACTGCGGTCCGCGCAAACATGATGTCATTGCCGGGAAAGAAGCTCACGTCAAAATAGGCCCAGAACCAGGCGACGAAGAACATCACTTCAGAAGCAATGAACATAATCATGCCGTAACGCAGGTGAAGCTGAACCACTGGTGTGTGGTCACCGCCTTGCGCTTCGATAATCACATCACGCCACCAGCCAGCCATTGTGTAGGCGATGCCGACGAAACCGATAATCATCGCCCAGGGTGCTCCCCCGTGCATGTAGAACACCGCGCCAATGGCGGTCACAAGCGCTGCGATAGAACCGATTATCGGCCATGCACTCGGATTCACCAGGTGATAGTCATGCTGTGGTGCGTGGGCGTCTGCCATGTCCCCTCATCCTCAAATTACGAAAGGCAAAAATACCTTTCTGTCTCTTAAAACCCTATCAATTGACCGTGGTTGCGGCCGCCTGCTTCGGGAAAAATGTGTAGGACAATGTGATTGTATGCACATAGTCCAGGTTCTTGTCGTCGGCGATTTCAGGATCGATAAAATAGGTCACCGGCATATCAACCGTTTCGCCGGGTTGAAGCACTTGCTCGGTAAAACAGAAACAATCGATCTTATTGAAATAATACCCAGCTGCCTGGGGCGTCACGTTGAATGTTGCGGTGCCAACCAGCACTTTGTCGCTCAAATTGGTGGCCCGGAAAAAGGCGAGGCCGGTTTCGCCCACTTTGAGTTCTTGCGAAACCTGAGCCGGGGCAAAGTCCCAGGCAAGGCTCCGGTTCACATTGCTGTCGAAACGAACGGTAATCATCCGGTCGAGCACTGTTGTGGGTGCCACATCGGCTGTGTTTGTCGTGCCGCCATATCCGGTGACTTGGCAAAATATCTTGTAGAGCGGCACTGCGGCATATGAAACCCCGACCATCGCCACAACCATGCCGACGAGAAGAAGTCCCACAAAACGGTGCTGTTTTTGTGCCTGTTCGTTTGGCTGCGCTGTCAGTGTATCCGCGAGAGACATGCTGTTGCTCATCTCCCTACATCGGCCTGGCGAGCATATTCGCGCCAAGTTTGACCAGCGTTACAGCAAAGATCAGAAGCATGAAGCCGCCCAGTGCCCACGCCATTGCGCGTGCACGCGCACGGCGTTGTTTGATCATTTCTTCGGACCAAACCGGTGGGTCAATCTCGTGACGCGATTTTTCATCCATTTGCGTTACAGCCATTGCTCACATCACCGGCACAAAAATGCCGGCCGTCTTCTCCACGAGGAGAAGCGCGAAGATGAGAAAAAGAAAAAGGATCGAAAAGCCAAACAGACGCTTTGCGACGGCATCGCTTTTGTCTTCGTCGCCAGCTTCGCCTGTTGACCAGACCTGCCATGCGAGAAACAAGAAGACCGCCCCCAGCGCTGTAGCCACGCCTGCATAGACTGTCCCAGCAAAACCAAGCGCCACAGGTGCCAGCGTCACAGGCATCAGCAAGACGGAATAAATCATGATCTGCTTGCGGGTTTCGCGCTTCCCTGCCACCACCGGCAGCATTGGAACGCCCACGCCTTCGTAATCACTCCGCCGATTGAGCGCCAGGGCCCAAAAATGCGGCGGTGTCCAAACGAAGATGATCATGAACAATACAATCGATTCAATCGACACAGAGCCTGTGACAGCAGCCCACCCAATCATGGGAGGGAATGCGCCAGCGGCACCACCAATGACGATGTTCTGAGGCGTGCGTCGTTTCAGCCACATTGTGTAGATGAAGAGATAAAAACCAATGGTCAGAGCCAGGAGGGCGGCTGCCACGTAATTCACGAACAGACCCATCGCGGCTACAGAGGCTACTGACAGAACAATGCCAAAACCCAAAGCCTCACCTGCGCTCACACGACCTTCGGGAACCGGGCGCCCTGCAGTACGTTCCATACGCCCATCAATATCGGCGTCGTACCACATGTTGAGCGCACCCGATGCGCCCGCACCGACAGCGATGCAAAGAAGGGCTGCAAACGCCAATACGGGATGCAGAGTACCTGGTGCCAAGACGATGCCAACAAGCCCCGTGAAAACCACAAGCGACATCACGCGCGGTTTCAAGAGCTCAAAGAAGTCGGCGGCAGAGCCTGCATGATAAGGCTCTGCTTTCAATTCAGCCCCTGGCCGTTTTGGATCGTCGATCGATAAGTCCGACATCATTACTCACTTGAGAGTGGAAACAACACATCTCCCGACCGAAGCCGGGAGATGTGTCCCTTGGATCACTTGATCCGCGGAAGTTCGTTGAATTGGTGGAACGGCGGTGGAGAAGGCAATGTCCATTCCAACGTCGTCGCCCCTTCGCCCCACGGGTTGTCAGGCGCTTTTTGCTTGCGGGCAAAAGTAACTGCCATGCCGAACAAGAAAACCAGGACGGAGAACGCTGTGAGGTAAGACCCCCAGGAAGCGACCGCATTCCAGCCTGCAAAAGCATCAGGATAGTCCACGTAGCGACGCGGCATGCCCTGACGGCCCAGGAAGTGCATCGGGAAGAACACGATATTCACGCCGACAAACATCAACCAGAAATGCGTCTTAGCAATCACTTCTGAGTACATGTAGCCCGTGATTTTCGGGAACCAGTAGTACCAGCCCGCAAAAATTGCGAACACAGCACCCAGCGACAGCACATAATGGAAGTGAGCCACAACGTAGTAGGTGTCGTGATACGCCCGGTCCACGCCTGCGTTGGCCAGAACCACACCGGTCACACCACCCACTGTGAAGAGGAAGATGAAGCCGATTGCCCACAACATGGGTGTCTTGAACTCAATGGACCCGCCCCACATGGTGGCGATCCAGGAGAAGATTTTCACCCCTGTCGGCACCGCGATCACCATCGTGGCTGCCAGGAAATAGGCTTGCGTGTCGACATCAAGGCCCACTGTGTACATGTGGTGTGCCCAGACAACGAACCCAACCGCACCGATCGCGACCATGGCATAAGCCATGCCCAAATAGCCGAAAACGGGCTTCTTGGAGAAAGTCGAGATGATGTGACTGACAATGCCGAAACCGGGCAATATGAGAATGTACACTTCTGGGTGGCCAAAGAACCAGAACAGGTGCTGGAAGAGGATCGGATCCCCTCCGCCTGCTGGATCGAAGAACGTTGTSCCGAARTTMCKGTCYGTCAGCAGCRTSGTGATRCCRCCWGCRAGCACMGGCAGGGACAGRAGMAGCAGGAAKGCYGTCACCAGMACCGACCAGACRAAGAGCGGCATCTTGTGCAGCGTCATRCCCGGCGCGCGCATRTTCAAAATCGTGGTGATGAARTTRATCGCCCCRAGRATYGAKGAKGCACCGGCCARRTGRATWGAGAGGATSGCGAARTCCATYGCYGGCCCYCGCTGTCCRTAGGTYGAWAGRGGCGCATAAAGCGTCCACCCCCCRCCRACACCGTTACTCCCGGGAGGKCCCTCRACAAACATCGARATGACMAGCAGCGTGATTGACGCTGGCAGAAGCCAGAACGAGATGTTGTTCATGCGCGGGAAGGCCATGTCCGGCGCGCCGATCTGAAGCGGCACRAACCAGTTGCCAAAACCGCCGATCATGGCGGGCATGACCATGAAGAARATCATGATCAGRCCATGKGCGGTTGTRAACACATTGAACGTATGCGGATTGGTGAAAATCTGCATKCCCGGCTCATGGAGTTCTGCGCGCATCGCAACMGAYAGCGCSCCCCCCAAAAGYCCCATRAGGATCGCRAAGACGAGATACATCGTCCCGATATCTTTATGGTTGGTGGAATAGACGTAHCGTCTCCACCCCGTTGGATGATGATCGTGAGCGGCGTGCGCGCCTGCAGCTTCACCGGCCATATCTCTACCTCTTATTTCTGACGTCGTTTCTTAAAAGTAACCACAGCTATCAACRCGTTCAGCGCGYGATGTCTGCAACCTGAATGGCAGCCGGACCAGCAAGAGGTGCTTGCGCATACTCTTCCTCAGCCCATACAAGCCAYGCTTCAAACTCTTCCTGCGTCACCACTTTGACCGTGATCGGCATGAAAGCATGGCGGATACCACACAGTTCCGAACACTGGCCGTAATAGGTGCCAACTTCKGTTGCCTTGAACCACATCTCGTTCAAGCGMCCWGGRACSGCGTCCATYTTTACGCCRAASGARGGKATYGCCCAKGAATGGATCACATCCTCTGCGGTGATRATCATCCGCACGACYTTGTTGACCGGGACRACAACCTCCGTGTCGGTTGCAAGCAGGCGYGGCTGACCGGGGSCCAACTCRTCRTCTTCCAGCATGAYGCTGTCAAAARCGAKKTCGCCRTRRTCKGGATAYTCATAMCCCCAGTACCACTGATASCCGAYCGCCTTGATGGTSAGATCAGCTTCCGGCACTTCCAWCTGCTTGTAGAGCAACCGGAARGACGGGATCGTGATCATCACAAGGATYAKGATRGGYAYGAYMGTCCACGCCACTTCGATTGCTGTGTTGTGGGTTGTTTTGGACGGTACAGGGTTCGCCTTCGCATTGAAGCGGATCATGATGATCAACAACAGCACGAGAACAAAAACCGTAATAACSGTGATCAARATCAGCAGCGCATTATCAAGCTGGATSAGRTCGTCCATBAMGGGACTGRCCGAATCCTGAAAGCTCATTGCCCAATTGGTAGGCTGGCCTGCTGCTGCAAATGCCTTMGTTACGGCTCCGCCCGTAAGGGTGGCGACAAAGGCGGCAATCGATGCCGCAATACGTGTAGTCAAGCGCATTTCTGTGCCTAGCTCCTCACATCAAAATGCTTTTGGCTCCAGTCTGCACCGGTGCCCCCTCCAGYAAGAYGCNCCGGCRGCCAGNATCGGCCTCRCCNANAATGCATCTYAWTGGTCATTNCTTTGCGTCAAAAACCACAATCGGCGGCGCACCGCAAGCCATCGAACATCGAAAAAGGCACTAAAACAGCAGAAACGACCGCTCCCGCGGTCTCCACTATCAGCATTGCCCCTCCCCGTTCGACGGTCTCGCACCCGCCAGGCCGATAACGCGGCTCCTGAGTCGGCGTAAAGTATAGACCGGGAACATACCCCCGCGCCACGCCGTGAGGCCCCAGTGCCTGCCTACGCGACTCTTTGCCACGGTTTGAGGCAGATCAGCCTTTGGATACAGATCCAGCTAGGCCGTGAAAAATCGCGAAAAACATCCCTAGCGGGCTGTTATCCCGACCATTTGATCCTACACTGGCACCAGCAGCATGGGAGGTCGGCTTGCGAGACGAAGCGCTTATTCATTTTTTCTACGGTCGGCAGATCTCCGCTGGCGTGCATCTGCACACCAATGGCGGGGCCGCTCCAGCGCTCATCAGCGAAGCCGCCCCTTATCTCCACCCCAAAGAGCCCGGACGATGCGTCGTCGGATTTTGCGCCGCGCACCCTTCCGCCGTTGACGATATCGTCAGCGTGCCTCCGCAAGGTTGGCAAAACTGGAAATTTCAAGAATGGGACAGCTGGTTTGGCCGCATCAACGGGGTCTTTCTGGTGGATCTGACTAAACTGATCGTGACCCAATACCCCCTTTATAGCTGTGCCCCTCAAGTTGTACGTTGCGACCTGACGGGCCTGCCCGGTCGCCTGATGCCGGTCGAAGAATGGCTGACCAGCTGAGCGACCCCCTACTATGTTGATCCCCTTCCTGACTCGGAGTTCCCCATGAGTGCGCCTTCAGACGATCTCTTCTTTGAACCGGCTGGCCTGGACAGAGGCCGCGTCGAGCGGCTTGTGGATGACACGGTTGCCAATGCCGATGACGGAGAGCTTTTCCTCGAGTACCGGCTTTCAGAAGCCCTGACCTTTGATGACGGRCGGCTGAAGACGGCGAGCTAYGACACGCACCAAGGCTTTGGCCTGCGCTGTGTGGCCGATGAGGCGACGGGCTATGCGCATTCCTCTGACCTGTCGGAAGCCTCTCTTAAAAGAGCGTCCGATGCGGTACAGGCCGTCAAACGGGGCTATAGCGGCACCCTGGCCGACGGGCCTGCGCGCACCAACACCAGGCTTTACGGCGACGAAAACCCATTGGGTGATCAAAGCTTTGAAGAGAAAGTGAAGCTGCTGCAGGAAATTGATGCCTATGCCCGGGCCAAAGACCCGCGGGTGCGCCAAGTGACGGCCTCTCTGGCTGGCGAATGGCAGGCTGTGGAGATCATCCGGCCCGGCGGCGATGTGGTGCGCGATGTGCGCCCTCTGGTGCGCGTCAATGTCTCCGTTGTGGTGGGAGATGGTGACCGACAAGAAAGCGGCTCCCACGGGGTCGGTGGACGCCAGGGCTATTCGGCCTGGATCAGTCCCGACCAATGGCAGGCGCAGGTGGATGAAGCATTGCGTCAGGCCCTGGTCAATCTGGACAGCGTGCCCGCCCCTGCTGGCGAAATGGAAGTGGTGCTGGGCAATGGCTGGCCTGGCATTTTGTTGCATGAGGCCATCGGCCACGGGCTGGAAGGCGATTTCAACCGCAAGAAGACCAGCGCCTTTGCCGGACTGCTGGGACAACAGGTGGCGTCTCGCGGCGTGACCGTTGTGGACGATGGCACACTGGCGCAGCGACGCGGCTCCCTGTCGGTGGATGATGAAGGCACGCCCACCTCGCACACGGTGCTCATCGAAGACGGTATTCTCAAAGGCTATATGCAGGACCGCATGAACGCGCGGCTCATGGGCATGGCAGCCACAGGCAATGGACGGCGAGAGAGCTTCGCCCATCAACCCATGCCGCGCATGACCAACACCTACATGATGGCGGGCAATGACGACCCGGAGGAAATTCTAAAATCTGTGAAGAACGGTCTCTACGCGGTTTCGTTTGGCGGTGGTCAGGTGGACATCACCTCGGGCAAGTTCGTCTTCACGGTGACGGAAGCCTACATGATCGAGAACGGCAAAATTGGTCGCCCAGTGAAAGGTGCCACGCTCATCGGTAATGGTCCGGACGTGCTGACCAAAGTGACCATGATCGGCAACGACCTGAAACTTGATCCAGGCATCGGCACATGTGGCAAAGGCGGCCAAAGCGTGCCCGTCGGCGTCGGCCAGCCTACATTGAAGCTCAGTGGGCTGACGGTAGGTGGCACGGCTGCGTAAAGCGCCGACTGGAAACGTGGGAAACAAATGGCAAACTCAGAGATCATAGCCCCTAAGGCTGTCATCTTTTTGCGATCTCTGATGTCTAGAAGCTGGTATTTGAAGCTGTTCGTTTTGACGGTGGTATTTGCGACCACGGCTACATGGCTCATTGTCACTCTTGCGCTCTCGATCCCATTCATTCTCCCAATTTGGTATGTCTGGTGGATTCACGACCGACCCATTCTCTATGCTCTAATATCCACCACTTGGGCTTGCAATGCTTTGGGCGACGTTTTTTTTCGGATCATGGTTCAAACTTAGGCTTAAAGAGAATCGCGAATGGTCGCGGCTTAAGCTTCTCCGGCTCTCTGCCCAGGTGGTCATATTGTGGATTGTCGGTCCACATTTCGCTGTCCTTGGAGGCGGCCTGATTACAACGGAAAACTACTGGTTAGGTCTTTTTTTCTTCGCCATCGGCTTTGCAACTATCATCCAGCCCGCGGCGGACCCCCGGTGGTATGACCAGTATCTAATCGACCCAAGACTACCTCTTACACGAAACGACAAGTTGGGGTTTATCGTGGTTGGTGTGATGGGGGGTATTTTTGTCGTTTTGTTTTCGTTTATGGGTGTTGATTGGCGATCCCAATAACATTGCTGTGCGCGATGGTCTTGGATGCTACCTTTCAAATTGTGTTCAAGGGTAGGTCGTATCCAACTGTTCGAGAAAGGCGCGGCCTTCCCGATCTGAGGCGATCGTGGTCTGGGTTGCCTGGGCACCAAGGGTCGCCATCGCCTCTTCTATCTTCTTCTGCGAGCGATTGGGAAAGCCCCAAATCCATTTATAGAAATCGAGGTTGAAGCGTTCTGGACACCCCTCCCCTATATCCACGCGGGTGCGGCGATAGTGTCTAACACTTCGCCAGATCGCRCGCGCGAGACAGAGCCAGCGCGGGCGGGTGAKSAGAATGATGGTGTCTGCACGCGGCATRCGGAGCGGGAAGGTGCCGGAGTAATTCCCATCTATGATCCAGGTCTCACGCGCCGCCAGCGCCTCAACCTTCGCGGGCCATTCCCCGTCTGGTGTTTCCACCCATCCCGGGTTCCAGAATTCAACATCAAGATGAATGAGSGGCAGCCCGGTCTTYTTGGCAAGGGCCGTGGCAAAAACCGATTTTCCAGCCCCGCAAGAGCCGATCACCATCACGCGTTTCATGCTGGGTCTCCGTTCACAAGCGGCCACTAATGTCAGAAACCAATTGTCTTGCTTCCTGTTCTGAGCCAACCAATATTTGACCCTTTCCACCGAGAATAGGTTCACGAACGACGGATGCCGTCAAAAGCCACCCTTCATGAATAATGTAGATGGACTTGCCTCGCAGGCTGGCCGTCGCCTCACCAAACCTGCGCGTTCCACGCTCAGAAAATCTTGTGATGACAGGATCGGATCGCGAGTCACGTAGGGAGATAAATCAGTGCCTTCGAATTCGAGCGTTACACACTCGTTCTCATCACCGCCTATACACTCCCCATAGAACAGGAGGTCATGGCCATCAGCGGGTTGGTCGCACGACACCAGCACCCACGATATGCTCAGTCCAGCAACGAATTTGACGACATGTCGGATCATTGGTGGATGCTAGATCACGACGCATCCGCCGTCACGTCATAACCGACAATGGTTCATTCTCTGATTGCCTAGAACGCATACTCGTCATAGATCGGCTCGATGGAGCTGTTCCAGCGACCATGATACGCCTCGAGTTGCTCGTCGGCGCGGGTTTTTCCTGTCTCCAGAATATCATCAAGAGTGGAGAGGAAGATGGTTTCGTCTGCGCCCATCCCATCCGTGGCACCGCGTGCCTTCAGACCGGCGCGGCTCATGTCGACCATCTCGCGGGCAATGTCCAGGACCTTGATCCTGTCTACCCGTGTGGCCAGCGCGGTCTTGGGAACTTCCCAGCGCAATTCTTCGCGCACATCCGGCGTCCATTTTTTCACCATGTCCCAAGCGGCATCCAGTACGCCTCCATCATAGAGCAGCCCGACCCAGATCGCGGGCAGCGCACAGATGGAATTCCACGGACCTGAATCCGCGCCGCGCATTTCCATAAACTGCTTGATGCGCACTTCGGGGAAAATGGTGGTGAGGTGGTTGGACCAGTCGCCAATGGTTGGCATTTCGCCTTCAAAGCCTTCAAGTTTTCCGGCCATGAAATCGCGGAAGCTCTTGCCCGTTACATCATGATAGATGCCATCGCGGTAGACGAAATACATCGGCACATCGAGGGCATAGTCCACATAGCGCTCATAGGAAAAACCATCTTCGAAGACGAAGGGCAACATGCCGGTGCGGGCCGTATCCGTATCTGTCCAAATCTGGGAGCGGAAGGAGCGAAAGCCGTTTGGCTTGCCTTCGGTGAAGGGCGAATTGGCAAACAGGGCTGTCGCAATGGGCTGAAGCGCCAGAGCGACACGGAACTTTTTCACCATGTCGCTTTCCGTGGACCAGTCGAGGTTCACCTGTACCGTGCAGGAGCGGTACATCATGTCGAGACCGTAGCTGCCGACCTTCTTCATATATTCGGTCATGATGCCATAGCGGCCCTTGGGCATCACCGGGATCATCTCGCGCGTCCAGTCCGGCGTGAAGCCCGTGCCCAGAAAACAAATGTCCAGTTCGCCGCCGACTTCCTTCACCTGAGCTAGATGGTCATGCACTTCCGAACAGGTCTGGTGCAGATGATCCAGAGGCGCGCCGGACAGTTCAAACTGCCCACCTGGTTCCAGTGACACGTTCGCCAGGCTGTCGGGACAGCTGAGGCCGATGATCTTGTCACCCTCAAGCACGGGCTGCCAGCCGAAGCGGGTCAGGCCTTCGAGCATGGCGCGGATGCCGTCGGGGCCCTCATAAGGGATCGGGGAGCGATCTTTGGTGCGGAAGGGAAACTTTTCGTGTTCGGTGCCGATTTTCCAATCGGTCTTGGGCTTCTGCCCTGCCTCGATGTAGAGGACAAGATCGTCATAGCCCGCAATAGTGTCTGCGCCTGCAGCCAGAATGCTCATATTCCCAGTCTCCCCGCCCATTTCGGACTTATTTGTCCGGGCTTTACTCCCGGTTGTCAGACTTGACGCCAGCGTCATCTCTCAAGGTCAACCCGATGTAGGGCGCAACCTTACTCGGAACAAGGTCTTAATCTTCACATTTGGGCTAATTGGCGAAAAAACTCACCAATCCCCGACAACCAGCTGCACCGCAGCCAGGGCGGCAATAGCAGCTGTGTCGGCGCGCATGATGCGGGGGCCCAACGAGATCGGCACCGTGTCGGCCCGTTCCAGCAGGCGCGTCCGTTCGGCGGGAGAAAAGCCTCCCTCCGGCCCAATCAGCACAGCCAGTGGCCCTGGCCCGTTGTCTTGTGATGTCGCCAATGCCTCCAGCGTGGAAAAAGCCCCGCCCGGCGCTGCCGCCTCATCGCAAAAGATAATCCGACGGCCCGGGGCCACTTCGTCCCAGGTGTCGAGCAGGCGCGACAGGGGTCCCGGCGTTGAAACCTCAGGCACAGAAAGCAGACCACATTGTTCGGCTGCCTCGACGGCGTTGGCGATCAGGCGATCTTCTTTCACGCGCGCCACATTGGTGCGCTCCGTGAGCACGGGAAGGATGCGCCCTGCTCCCATCTCCACCGCCTTTTGCACAATGAAATCGAGACGAGCGCGCTTTACCGGCGCGAACAACAACCAGAGATCAGGCAGGCTGTCTTGTGGGCGGGTCTGGCGTTCCAGCGCGATGAGGCAGCTTCGCTTGGTGACCTCATCCAGCCGCCCCAACCATTCACCATCGCGACCGTTGAAAAGGCGGAGAGGTTCGCCATTGCCCAGACGCATGACATTCAACAGATAGTGGGTCTGCTCACGGGTCGGCACGATGCCCAGCCCCTGTCCCAGACCGGCGGCCACATAGAGCCGCACTTTGCCCGTGGCGCAATGATCTGGTCCGTCATCGCGMKYGGGAGSGNNNGWAKWYYYGSTGWMRWCTNGYRTKTSANYYKRYGANCNTYKGYGGNCAAASASMRWSCKMWKAKMKAGGNRSAGGNGCGWTNTTAGGCTCTCAAAAAAACGGCATAAGCCCTCAGGAAAGCTCTATTTGGGCGTGATTCAGTGGTTTTAAGAAACCGCAAATCTCTCCCCCGTAAGCTTAAGCCCATGATTAGTGGTCTTGGTGCCTCCCCTGCGGCGTTTGTTCCGCCGTTTCAATCTGCGTCTGCGAGAGCGGGCGGCGGTGCGGGTGTCCCTGCGCCCGGATTGCAGGGCGAAACAACAGGCACTCAAGGAGGCGTTCAGGGTCTCCTGAACAGCGCCCAAGCACCTGCCCGCGTGCAAGGTCTGTCGTCTGCCAACAAAGATGGCGGCCAGGGCGAGTTGAACACTGAAGACCAGCAAAAGGTCAAAGACCTCAAAGCCCGCGAAACCGAAGTACGCGCCCATGAGGCAGCGCACTCCGCCGCTGGCGGCTCACTCACCGGTGGCGTCAGCTTCCAATACACAACCGGTCCTGATGGCAAAAGCTATATTGCCGGCGGCGAAGTATCGATCGACTCATCTGCCGTGGGCAATGACCCCGAGGCCACCATTCGCAAGATGGACCAGGTGATCCGGGCCGCAACCGCCCCTACCGATCCATCGGCGCAAGACAGGCAGGTCGCTGCCCAAGCGCAGCAAACACGCACTCAGGCGATCAGCGAAGCTATTGCGCTGGCGGCTGATGAAAAAGACGGGCAGTCCGGTCGCACCGGGGCGCTCAGTGAAGCCGCAGCGCAGAGCACTGAGGAAAGCGGTGGGACATCGGAAGAGGCGGGCCTGCAAGCGCTTCTGTCACAAGCCATCGAAGCCTATCAGGCACCACAGCAAACCACCGAGGCAAGGGCTGCGCTGACAGATCCTTTTAGCGAGGCTCTCACCAAGTCCAGCCTGACCCGCGCTGCCCAGGATGAAGAAGAAACTTCTGAAGCACCCGGCCCACAGAACCTGCTGTCGCAGGCGATAGACGCTTACCGGGAACCGCGTGGGTTTGCTCGCCAAGCCGACCTCTCCGTTTAGTCGTTTAGCGATGGGTTGCGGCGGCCTTGAAAGCGAGCGGACAGGTGCCAACCTTTGCCCTATAATCGCAAAAGACCCTCACCCCCGGAAGCATGAGCCCCCGTTATGAGTGATCCAGACTTGCCCAAAGGGGACATGCCTGTCGCGGATGCCGCCRCCGACAATTGGGTTGACCGATACGCCCCTGCCGTCTCGCGCCCCTATCTCAAGCTGATGCGTGCCGACCGGCCCGTGGGCACCTGGCTGCTGCTCTGGCCGTGCTTCTGGTCGATCACGCTGGCCGCGCCGCTGGGAGAAGGCTGGCCGGGCCTGCGCCATCTTTATCTGCCGGAACTTGGCACCCTGCTGCTGTTCGCGCTGGGCGCGTTTGTGATGCGGGGTGCAGGCTGCACCATCAACGATATTGTCGACCATAAATATGATGCGCAGGTTGCGCGCACCCGCTCGCGACCCATTCCGTCGGGCGCTGCCAGTCTGAAGCAGGCGTGGATGTTCCTAGGTGTGCTCTGCCTCACCGGGCTCGTGGTGTTGCTGCAATTCAATCTCTTCACCATTGTGCTGGGGACTGCCTCGCTCGCGCTGGTAGGGCTGTATCCGTTTGCCAAGCGCTTCACCTATTGGCCCCAGGCGATGTTGGGCCTCACCTTCAACTGGGGGGCGCTTCTGGGTTGGGCTGCGGTGACAGGCAGCCTCAGTTGGCCGCCTGTGTTGCTCTATCTCGGCTGCATTTGCTGGACGATCGGCTATGACACGATCTATGCCCACCAGGACAAAGACGATGATGCGCCGTTGGGGCTTAAGTCCACCGCTCTGATGTTTGGCGACAGGACCAAGAGCTGGCTCGTCGTGTTTTATGGTGCCGCGTTCGCGCTGTTCGCCCTGGCCGGGGCCAGTGCCGCCATTGGCTGGGTCTATCATCTGGGCCTTGGCATTGGCGGCTGGCACCTGATGCGCCAGATCAGCCGCACCCGTATCGACAATCCCGCCCGCTGCCTCGCGGTCTTCAAATCAAATCGCGATTTTGGCGTGATCCTTTTCGCCTCGTTGGTTGCGGGGACGCTGGGGTCGGGGTTGGTGTGAGACGCGGCTGCTGAATTTAAAGCCAACCAACGCGCTCTTGTAAGGATCAGCCTTTTGGTGGCCAGAGATCTTCCATCTGTGCCCGGTCAATCCTTAGTTGGCGATATACGTAACTTCCCATCCCGGCTTTCACTTCCAACTCACTCGTGTTTTCCGTGGTGTGATCGAATAGCGCTGACGTCGTGTTGGAGAGGGCGAGCTTTTCCAACGTAATTTTTTCCACGTTGCCGKGWWYGWWTYYWYCMCRSMYCACYAYYTSTSMKGTKGATNYWGCTTCMANNRKCWMAYGNAATKCANRSMANCCATCAYTGGGGTCCCCTGTCACACCGNTNSCCATTTACTTTCATGRCAGAGATARGKGATTGCSTGCTTCACCCGGATGTTCGGTCTTGGGCYGRCATTTGKTTTKTCTGTGCTTGGCAAGGCTCCGTACCACCAGAGCCACAGATTCACCGAGTTCCCGTTGAGCCCAATCAGAACAAGCAAAATTCCCAGGCCACAACCCCAATAGCGAGCCAACTCCGAAAATTCCTCTGGGGCGGAGATACCCTCCACAGTAAAACCGTTTGCGATAGCGACTACAGCGCAACCAGCGGCAGTTAACCACGTGTAAGTGCTGTTCTTTAGCTGTTTTGGAACCATCCCGCATTTCTATCATGATTTACACCCGTGTGCTTCCGGCAGATAGGCCTCGATAAGCAGTGCGTGCGGCGAACTCCCCATTATCAAGTCCAAGGTGACAAATATGCTTGTATTCAGCCAAATTTTATAAAATGAACTATATTTCATTTCTTTCGGAATGGGTTTAGATATTTTCTGGGTTGAAGTGAATCTGATTTCATTTTAAATTGTGAACTGAATTTCACTCCTTAGATGAAACTGGGTTCATTGCATGGCCTACCGGCAGACAGAACAAGTGGCGCGACGGCTGGCGGACAATCGTCGGCGGATTTTGACGGCGGCGCGGGAGCTGGTTTCGGAAGGCGGGTTCGCCAAAGCTCAGATCACCGCCGTTGCCAAAAAGGCGGGGTTGGCCACGGGCACGCTGTATCGCTACTTCCCTTCCAAAGACGATCTGTGCCGACAGGTCTTTCGAGACGTCTCCTCGCGGGAAATGAATTTGCTGGCTGGGGTAGCAGCATCTGCCCGCCCGGCATTGGAACGCTTTGACATTGTTCTGCGTTCCTTTGCCGGACGGGCGCTGAAAGGCTCCCGCCTTGCCTATGCGCTTCTGGCAGAGCCGGTGGATGTGGCCCTGGCGGAAGAACGCTCACGGTTCCGGCGCACCCATGCGGCCATCTTCGCCCGCATTCTGGAAGACGCCATTGCGGAAGGCGCGATTGCGCCGTGCGACACGAAACTGACGGCGGCGTGCATCGCCGGGGCCATTCCCACCGCCCTTGTCGGCCCGCTGGCGCCCGACACGGAGGGGCTCGACATTGAAAGTGTGGTGGACAGCATTGTCCGGTTTTGCTTCGGGGCGATTGGTGTCTCTTCTTCTGCACGCAGCATTTCTTATCAACCGGAGGCCCGGCCATGAGCATTAAAGCCCATGATCTACTCACACCCGCTCAAATCGCTGTTGTTCGCGAACGCTCTGATGCACGCGGCATCTGGCTGGCGCTGCACGCCTGGGGCGTGATCTTTGCCGCCATGGCGCTGTTCGTCGCCTTTCCCAATCCGATCACCTTTGTGCTCGCCGTCGCCATTATCGGTGCGCGACAGTTGGGCCTTGCGATCCTGATGCATGACGCGGCGCATGGTATTTTGTGTAAGTCGCCAAAGGTGAACGAGTTTATCGGCCAGTGGCTGTGTGCCTATCCGATGCTTGCTGAAACCTGGGCCTATCGGCGTTACCATCTGCAACATCACAATCACACGCAACAACCCGAAGACCCGGACCTTGTGCTGTCTGCGCCTTTTCCGATCACCAAGAAAAGTTTCAAGCGCAAAATGTTCCGCGACATTACCGGGCAGACCGGCTACCAGCAGCGCAAAGCACAGTTGCAAAATGCGTTTGGGAAGGAGGGCATGTCGCTCTCTGAGCGCGCAGCAACGTTCTGGTCGAAGCTGGGGCGGGCCACCATCACGCACGTCATCTTGTTCGCGGGGCTTGCAGCAACCGGGCACTGGTATCTGTATTTTGTGCTCTTCCTGCTGCCGTTTCTCACCTGGCATCAACTCATCACCCGGGTGCGCAATATAGCGGAACACGCGATGGTGCCCGACGCCAACGACACGTTCCGCTCCTCTCGCACCACCCTTCTGGGACCGCTGGAGCGCGCCTTTGTGGGCCCCTATTGGGTGAACTACCATGTGGAACATCATCTGATGATGTGGGTGCCCTGCTCCAATCTGAAGAAGGCACGGGCATTCCTGGTCCAGAACGGCCATGGCGACCGGATCGAAACCAAGCACGGCTACGCCGAAGTGATGCGGATGGCGGTCTCCAAACCTGACGACCAAGACCGCCCAGGCAAGCTGATCCACAACACGCGCCGCCGGGTGGCGGGCATTGTGTCTGAAGGTTTTGAAGCCACAAACTGATGTTTTCTGSSRGTTTTCAYCCNAGMTACRCANNMTATGTCYGCYKCGCTCTTGTCACRGGCAATGTAGTTCATATATGAACTACATTGCCCGTGACAA
>NVWR01000005.1 GCA_002746275.1 Rhodobiaceae bacterium
AAGCAATCTGCGGGCTCAATGTAATCGGCGTACCGAATGCATTGTTGTACTGGAGGATACCCACCAGAACGTAGCCGTAAGAGAAGGTCGATGCACGACAGCCTGAGCGGAAATCGAGAGCCAGAAGGCCACCGAGTGCCAGGTCCGTACCAGAGGTACAAACGTTGGATAGAAGCAGGCGTGTGGCATTGGTACCTTCACCTGGAGCGTCAGGCACATACATAGCGCCTACTTCCGTGAGCAGGATACCGATGTCAGCTCCCAGAGCCCCAATAAGCGGGTTGGAGTTGGTGTAGGTCGCCGTTGTCCCGATATCGAAGGTAACAACTTCCTCACGAACGAAGCCGGTGATTTCCTGACCGACAACACCACCAGATCCCAATGATCCAGCACAACTTGTGCCCTGGTTCACCAGAGGCTCAAAACCGAGCAGAATGGCATCGCCCCCTGTAAACGCACAGCTTGCAGCAGCAGCAGCGATCGTAATCGCGTCATTGTCGAGCTGCAACGGTTGGTCGCGACGATAAGCCACTTCGCCCTGTACACCCCAGTCACCCAAAGTGGTGTTGAACGACACCCCAAAGAGCTGGATATCTTCCGGATACTCAAGGAAGAGTTCAGACTGGAAAGTGAGAGAAAGTAGCTCTGCACCTGTGTTCAGCAACGGAAGTGCATCACTCAAACCACCTTCATTTGATGGCAGAAAACCAAGCGCTGCAGTCACAGCTGCGGAACGAGCCGCAATTTCTGCTGGCGTTCCATTGAGAGGATCAACAAAACCCGCTGTAACCGCCGCAAAAGTACCTGCACCAACAAAGTTGGACTGAGAGGCCGCGAGCACGCAATTGATCGAAGCGAGCTTGGCAAGCGTTGCTGCTGTACCCGAGACGACAATGGCTTTGGTGCCAACAGCACCCGCAAGACCAATCGCAGTCGCGTCAATTGCGGCATCAAGTGCTGCGTTTGACAACAAACCGAGCGGATCCAGAATCGGACCGCCACCAGCGGTAGTCGCTGTTGCAGCGCCACCGGCGAGCGATGGATTACCGATTGTTGTTGCCGCGAACAGACCAGTGACGTTGGCAGTGTTCAGTATGCCCGGTGCCGCAAAAGGAACGGCAGCAACATCAGCAAACAAATCAGGGCTCAGACAACCCGCATTCGTGAGCTGACGGGTCAACGCCGTCGTGCTGGCATTGGTTACTGTGATACCCACCACAGGAGCAAGCGTGCGCCGGCTGACAAATGGCAGACGTGAGTGGTAGTTCATGAAGTAGAAGCCAAACTCAGTTGAGTTCAGTTCTTCCGCATACCAGCGAAGAGCCACACCATACTGGCCTGTATCCTTCGCTTCACGGTCTACACCACGGCGAATGATCGATAGATCACCATTGGCGATACGAACCTGCTCATTGATGCCAATCGGAATATCGTCCCGGTAGTCAATGAAGCTGCCATCACCCTGGGCACAGCCCGGTGCAACGACACCACTTAAGACCGTACCCCCATCACAATTCCGCTTAAAGGTACCTGAACGTTGCGAACCTGATGTGAAGGCAATACCACCAACGTTACCGCCAAACTGGCTGCCAACTTTGGCAACATCCGTTGACGCAAATGGTGTACCTGCACGGTCGAGTTGCAATTCCTGGAACTCAAACTGATAGAAAGCTTCCAGAGATAGGTCAAAAGGCAGACCGATGGACGCATAAGCACCCCAGATCGGCAACAGGCCTTCTCTGATCTCAGCACCAGGACGCCGGAATGCATTCACATCAAACGGGTTCCAGGAGCTAATACCATTGAGGATGAAAGTCGCTTCCCCCCAGTTCACAACCTGCTTACCAACGCGAACGTTGAGAGGCAGATTGCCAACATTGAAGTCACCAGACACATAGAAGTCCAACACATCAATGTCGCGCGCCGCATCCGTCTTGGCACCATCGTCAATGTTGGAACGGGCAAACGAGCTGTCTCTATCGAGAACAGCGTCGTAGAACGAATTCACCCGGGCAAAGAACGTATAGTTCGACCAGTTTGCCTGAATGTCGTTGGTAACTTTGAGTGTACCAGCTGTCAGGTCCCAGCGGTCGAAGTTCAAGCGACCATCGTCGCCGTTAACCGATCCACCGAAATTGTCTGGCTGTGAGTCGTCGGGAACAAAAAGTGATCCCGGCGCGAAAGCCGCTGCAGACGGAGCTGCGACTGTGCCACCTGCGGCACCACCCAATAGAGTCCTCTGATCCAACGGACCTCCATTACCTTCCGGCAAGAAAAGTGCATTGGTTTCAGCAACTCTCACAGATACGCCAGCCGTAACTGTCGTATCAAAAAACACTTGAACGTCGCCGAAATTATATTCTAGCGCGTTCGCAGTGCCCGATGCCGCCACCATGGCAACACCAACAGCGCTGCCAAGTAGCGCAGAGCGCACTCTGCTTATATTCATGGAACGATCCTCCTCGACCCTCGATGCGTTTACACGTTGCAGCTGGATCGGAAGGTGTCGGTTGTCCCCTCATAGGCAAACCATTCCCCCCTAGCCAGTCAGCATCCCTCACGTGCAGCCCACCGGGAAAGCGGGTTTGAGTCAAGGTGTTTGGATAAAATTGTCTCAAACACGGTCACTCTTGTGTGACAGGTATGACATTTATGACACGGACTGCAGGTGCCAAGAGGCACCGGGGGTCGTTTCGGCCAACCTTGTGCCTCTCCTGCCAAATTCCAACAATCCCGGGAGAATCACGGTTAACACATTGTAAACGCGAGGGTAGATGTCCGAGGCAGCCCTGCTCTCAAGACGACATTCAACCCACCCTGAGGGAACCCTCAAGGTTAACAACACGACCTGAAAGAGGTGCAGAAAAGGGGCAAATCTTCATCATTCATCAACATCCTGAGTCGACCGAAACCCGCCCCCGCAAATAAGGAATATGCGCTGACTCATATTCAAATCGGATCCAAAATGATCCCCTAAAACTGTCGTCAATCAAGCGAGAACGCAATGTGCCTTTAGGGCTGCAAACACGTCTGCTGGTTCCGCCCGGGTCCGATAATCCCTAGCAACATGGGCGAACACGATCTGCCCATCTCTTCCCACCACATATGTGGCAGGAATTGGCAGTCGCCAGCCCTTTTCACCATTTGCTTCGGGCAAATTGTTCCCAAATTGCTCGTAGAGAGCTTCCAGCGCTTTCGGCAACTCAAAGACAATACCTAGAGCCTCCGCAAGCCCATTTTGGGGGTCTGTCAGTACCGGATAGGTAAGGGCATTTTTTTCTGCTGTCGCAGCCGCCTTGTCTGGAATTTCCGGCGAAATTGCCACCAGTTCAGCCCCCAAAGCACGGACTTCTTCAAGTCGGTCCTGGTAGGCTTTCAGCTCAAGATTGCAATAGGGACACCAGCCACCACGGTAGAAATTGATAAGAAGGGGCCCTTTGGCCAAAAGTGAGGCTATGGAAACGGGCGAGCCTGCCGCATCCAAAAGCTCGATATCTGGAAAACGATCACCCTGCCCCAATGCATGATCGCCAACCCCCTGGGCATCCAAATCTTCTGCGGCCTTCATCATCACCGCCAAAGCTTCTGGCGGGATCCGCTTTACCGCTTGGGCGCTCATCGCTTCGAGTTGTTCTTTCAGGGACATGTCAGACCTCCTAATGATGGTTAGATCAACTTAGGAACGCCAAACAACACTGCCAATCACATTGGAGTGATTGGCGACACAGAAGGTAATGCGGTCATCTGCAGATACCCTCATAGCGCCGGCCGAAGTGGGGCACCCAAGGCGCTCATCATGTGGTCGTGAAAACCCGCTTCACCGGAAATAGCCCCCACGGCAGACGGCGTCAGCCGGTCACAATAGGTGACCGTGCGAATGGCCTCAGTCTCACGCGCGGCTACCATCAGCGCCTCCGGTCCCGCAAACGGGCCATAAGCCTTTCGGTCTGACCCAATCCACGCGCCAATTTTGGCGCAAGAGAAATAGTCAGGACGTGTGAGGTAGATCGCCGCCACAAGATCAAATGGATAAAATCCGTCATGGCCCACCGAGGTCTGCCAAAACGAAAGCCAGGCTGAAGACCGGCGTGCAATCTCCGCCACCCGGGCGCCAGCCCCACCGGGGTGATTGGGGACCCCCACGCGCTCAAGTCTGGCCAGGTCAGATCCCGACAACAGAACCTGCCGCGCCAATTCGTAGGGGATGAGTATGGTGGGAAGAGCAATATCCATCAGCGCCCGCACCGCGTCACTGTCTTCACAGAAATTGAAATCCCGAAAAATCGGCCCATGCCCGAAGAGCATGGCGCCCTCCGCCCCCTCCGTGGGGTGAAACAAATGCCCCTCCCGCTTCCCCATCATCACAACCAGTTGGGTTACCCGCGTAGCGAGCGTGGGACGCGGCTCAAATACAGCCTGAAGATTGGTCAGAGGGCCAAGAGCCAGAATGGTAAGCGGCCCACTTTCAAGGGCTGCGACCAACGCCCGCGACGCCGGGCTTGCCGCCACCGCACCGGCTGCCGCAGCACCGCGATAGACCGGGATTGGAGGCTTGGTAGAGTCCTGCTCCAATGCCAAAACCAGCCGGGTGATCCGGTCCGTCTCCTCCAGAGGCGCGTTTCCAAACACCGTCGACACGCCAACAATATCAAGATCATCCCGCCCCAGCAGATAGGCCAACGCAAAACAGTCATCCGGGTCGGTTCGAGCGCCCGCCCCACATGCCGCGTCCGTATCAATCCAGACCCGCAGCCGCTCCGATGCCGTAATTTCCCGCGCCAGAGCGCTTCCCGCCACCAGCAAACCACATAGGAACACCAGCAAAAATGACTTAGCCATCTACATCACCAAATTGATCAACCCGCTCCCGCAGGGTTTCCAGCAGACCGGCGACAATTTTGAGGTCGGCCACCGAAAACCCATCCGACAGCCAGGTGGCAGCAGGCGCTTCCTTGGCCATCATCTCAGCAAAAACGCGTCGGCCCTGCGGCGTCGCCGTCACTAACCCCGAGCGGCGATGGGCGGGGTTTGGTTCAAGGCTTACCCAACCAGCCTTCACAAGCGCATTCACCAGCGTCTGGATAAATTGCCGCGAGACAGGACGCATCCGAGCAAGTTCCGGCACTGTCTGTGGTCCCAGCTCAATGACATTTCGCAATATCGCCCTGCGGCCAGAGCTGGACTGCCCATCACGATGGATCCGTTCCGACAGAGCCCCCAATCGAAAATGAACCCGACTGGCTTCATCGATCACCCGAGAGAGGGTTGCCATTTTCTCCAGCATCGTAGCGGCATCTTCCCGCTCCGCTGGCTTTTCCCGCCTTGCCATTGCACCTCCAATTAGACAACTTACTTGTCAATTTGAACAAATGACAACAAACTTGTCAACTGACAATCAATCTAGAAACACAAGAACCCAAAGGACCCACAAATGACTCGCAAAGAACCATCAGACACGGTGGATCAAGCCGTGAAACCATCCGGACCGATCGGTCGTGTTATGGGATTTTTGATGGGCCGAATGAACAGCGCCCAAAATCGCGTAACCGTTCGTGCCCTCGAAATTCCAGACGGGGCTTCCATTCTTGAAATTGGTTTTGGACCCGGTCGCGGGCTCGCTCAAATTGCTGCGGAGACCAAAGCCGCACAGATTGATGGCATCGATCATTCAGCGCTAATGGTCGACACCGCCCGACGGCACAACCGCGCAGCCATCAAGTCTGGCCGCATGTCGATCGCCGAAGACGACATCGGACATCTCAAGGCAGCAAACAACACTTACGACATATGTTTTGCAGTCAACAATTTCCAGCAATGGCCATACCAGGCACAAGGCATTGCTGAAATGGAGCGCGTTTTAAAACCAGGTGGTCGAGCCTGTCTGTCAATCCGGGTGCCCAAGCGCGACACTGGCATCGAGACGGTTCAGCACACGCGCAAAACAGTCTCCTGCGCCGACGACCTACTCGAGAAAGCAGGGTTTAGGGACATCGAAACCATAGAGCACGATCTTGGTCAGCGCTTTGCCGTTCTGATTATCGGAACAAAACCGTAAACAAGGCGAGCCACGTGCCAACAGCTTGCTTGCATACATGTGAGACGCCGTGTAGCAGAACCCCATGATAGCTCCGATCTCACGCTACTTGCGTTTTGTGCGTCTCAACAAACAGCTTCTCTTTTTTGGTCTGCTCATGACTTTTGGGTCAAGCTTCGGGCAGTCGTTTTTTGTTGGCCTGTTCCAGATGCAACTGCGCGAGGCGTTTGATCTGACCGCCTCTGCCTTTGGCGGCGCCTTTTCTTTCGTCACCCTGTTGAGCGCGGCTGCACTCCCGTGGACCGGCCGCGTGATCGATCAGGTCCGTTTGAGAACCTTTTCAGCTATCGTCATTACCGTGCTGGCAGCCGCAGCGCTGGCCATCGCACTCGTTCCCCATTTCTGGATGTTTGTGGTCGCCCTCTTTTTCCTGCGCCACTTCGGCCAAGGCCTCATGTCGCACACATCCTCAACGGCAATGGGTCGATACTTCTCCGCCAACCGAGGCAAAGCCGTCACGCTCGCATCAACAGGGTACAGTCTCGGTGAAGCCCTTTTCCCCGCCGTGATCGTAACCTTGATTGTCCTCATCGGCTGGCGTCAATCGTGGGTGGCTTTTTCCGCCATGCTGATGGTCGGCGTGCTGCCGCTGTGCCTTTGGCTAGTATGGCGGGAACCACAACATGAAGCGCCCGCCGAGAACCAGCCGGACGACAAAGAACACTCAACGCTGCACCCGCACACCGCCAAACGCGACTGGACGCGCGCGGAAGTTTTGCGCGACCCTCGCTTCTACATCCTCATTCCCGCCATGATGGCCCCGGCCTTTATTCTCACGGGCTTCTTCATTCACCAGGGCTTTCTTGCCCAGTCAAAAGACTGGCCAATCGAGCTTGTCGCCGCAGGGTTTTCTGCCTTCGCGCTGATAAAAATTGTCACGTCTTTGCTGGCTGGGCCTTTCACTGATCGTTTTGGCTTTCGGCCCCTTATGGCATTCTACATGGTGCCGCTGGCCTTTTCATTGCTGGCGATCAGCTTCATCGATGCCAACTACGGCATCTTCATCTACTTCACACTAGCGGGCATTTCGACAGGGGGCGCGATGACCGTCGGCGGCCTTCTCTGGCCGGAATTGTATGGTACAAAACACCTAGGATCCATCCGCTCACTGAGCGTTTCTCTCATGGTGTTCGCCACAGCTTTGGCGCCTGTGATTTTCGGATGGATGATCGATGCGGGCCTCAGCGCCTCAGCTATCGCCAACATTTCGCTTATCTACAGCCTCATTGCCATCTCTATGATCAGCTTCTTTTTGCGGCAGGAAAAGAAAAACCCTTAAGGACACAGGTCCGGGTCTGTTGCTGCATCGCGAAGGAAAGCGATCAACGCCAACCTCTCCTCCGCGTCCCGCACACCTGCATACGCCATCCGCGTGCCACGCACTTTGCGCGTCGGACTTTCGAGAAACCAATTGAGCTTTTCCTCGGTCCACTCACTCTCAAGCGCTTGCAAGGCTTTGGAGTAGGCGAAGCCTGAAATGCTGGCGGTGGGCCGCCCCACAACGCCACAGAGCTTGGGGCCGGTCCGGTTTCGCTCAAGAGAATGGCAGGCCACGCAGCGCGAGAATATCTCCGCACCGTCAACAGGGACCGAAGGCCCGGCTGCCGATAAAGCGATAAATCCCAAAAACGCATATCCAAAGGCGACGAACCGCACAACCCGGTTCCGCCACGATGCCTGCCACCAACTCACAATCAAGACCCTCTCAAACCACTCAGGACATGAAGGCGCTAGGAACCGGGTCCTGGCCCAACGCATTGCGCAGCACAGCCCAGTGCATCGCCTCATCACCGAGGATGGAAGCCGCAACCTTGGCAAGCTCCCGGTCTTCCAGGATCGGTACAGCGCCGAGATAAGCGCTTACCGCTCCCTTTTCGAGACCCGCTGCAAAGGCCAGCACAGAGGCTTCATCGACTAGCTTATGGGTGGGGAAGTCATAGGTCGCCAACGGCGCGGCGGCGACACCCCCCAGGCTTTTGATCGTCGACGACAGCGCGTCAACATGTTGTTTGTGATGATCCTGAAACGTCAGACCGAGCTTCAAGGCACCAGCCCCGAGCAACCCACTTTCAGCCGCCAACTGATAGGCAGCGACAGCTTCATGTTCAGCGGCAACGGCCCCGTTCAAAATCAGAACATCACCTTCGCTCGCCTGCGCCGTGCCGATCAATGTGCGACCACCAACACCCGCCATCATCGCAACAGCTGCACCCGTCAGAACAAACTTGCCCGTCCCGGACAAAAAGCTTCGCCGTGCGCCATCAAGATCCATTTTTTCTTCAGACATTTTTCCACTCCTCTCAGCGACCGACCGGAATGCGTGGTGCGCCGGGCAGTCAAAAAGGGGGCACAAAGCCACCCACATCCGCTCTAACCCCACAGCGAGGCATTTGGATGCAGTGCAGTGTCAAAAAGGACGGAGGTAAATCGCCAAAAGAGAAAGAAAGACAACCATTCCAAGCAACCCAAACAGCTTATGTCTGAACTTTGCAGGAGACCTACCCTCAATGGACAGGTCCTGCTCTATACGGTCCCACACCCGGGCAGGCGGGTTTTGGGGCGGCAACAACACGAGCATCGCGGCAAACTGATCCTGCCACCAATCTGCGGCCACACAGAATTTGGCGTCCGTGTCCCGACGCCGCTGGAAAGCGGGCGTCAGTCCCAGAGGCAAAGCGCCAAGTTCATGCTCAGCAGCCAGCATCGCGTGGGGCTCTTGCGACGCTTCTCCCCCGAGACATTGGCCCATTTGAGCCAAACCACGGCGTACCCAGCTTTTCGCTGTTCCCAGCGGCACCTCTAACCGGTGCGCAAGTTCCTGGTGAGTCAACCCGTCGAAATAGACCATTTGCAGCGCACGCTGTTTGTCTTGATCAAGCCGCCCCAAACAGGCCCTGACCTGCTCTGAGTTCTGCAAGGCGATAACGTGGGCGAGCCCATCAACGTGGCCCCGATCTGGAATGGAATCCATATCCTCATCAGGAGCGCTCGTCGCCGTCAGGCGCCGTGCCTTTTCCGCGAGTGTCCGAGCACGATTGCGGACCACAACAGTTATCCAGGCCAAAGCCTCCCCTTTCGACATGTCAAACTCCCTGGCATTGCGCCAAATGCGCACAAATCCTTCCTGCAGCGCCTCTTCGGCCAAGTCAGCACGACCCGTGGTGCGCAGACAAAGCGCATAAAGGCGTGGACTGGTGATGTGATAAAGAGTGGAAAAAGCGCCGCGATCACCCTTAGAAACCGCAGCCAACAGCGATTTCAACTGTCCTGAGCCAGGCGCGGGTGGAACCACGAAGGCATCCCTCAAGGCAGACCGCCTGCCTGCGTCCGCATCATCTCTGACAGCTGAGCTCTGATCTATAGCGTGATCCATAAAACCACCTCCATGCCCTATACCCTTACATACCCTCATTGGATGCACTCTCAGACACGTTTTTCACAGGCAAGTCAGCTCACGATCACACACAATTCATTGACTTTATCCGCGCGAAACCTATATACCGCCCATACGGGTTACATTTGATGCGCGCTACGTGAATGACCGGCTTGCTGGTTAGCTTATTTATCTCCTGACAATGTGAACGTTAAGACCCCGCGAATGCCATGGTGGTAGGCGCGGACGATATGCATGTTAAAGGATAAAGAATATGCCTACAGGTACAGTCAAGTTTTTCAACCCATCTAAGGGCTTCGGTTTCATCGAGCCAGAAGATGGCGGCAAAGACGCATTCGTACACATTTCTGCTGTTGAACGCGCTGGTCTTTCCACGCTGAACGAAGGCCAGAAGGTTTCTTACGAACTCGAAACCGGCCGCAACGGCAAAGAGTCTGCTGAAAACCTCTCCGTCGTTGGCTAACGCCACGTAAGAGACGGTCGGCAACGACCTTTTGAAGCCGCTCCCGGTTCTGCTGGGGGCGGCTTTTTTGCATGCAAACCGCCAAAAGTAGACGCGCAATCGCCTCGCACAAGACATCGCAAGGTTTGACTCTGCGTACTTCCTCTCTATAAATTGCGCATACGGATTACATTTGATGCGCGCTACGTGAATGACCGGCTTGCTGGTTAGCTTATTTATCTCCTGACAATGTGAACGTTAAAAGAACCCGCGGACACCATGGTGGTGAGCGCGGACGATATGCATGTTAAAGGATAAAGAATATGCCTACAGGTACAGTCAAGTTTTTCAACCCATCCAAGGGCTTCGGTTTCATTGAGCCAGAAGATGGCAGCAAAGATGCATTCGTGCACATTTCTGCCGTTGAGCGTGCGGGTCTCACCACACTGAACGAAGGTCAGAAGGTCAATTATGAGCTTCAGACCGGTCAGAATGGCAAGGTATCTGCAGAAGATATTTCTGTCGCTGACTAACTCTTCGCAAGAATGAGAGACAATACGACCCGCCTCCGGTTTAGATCGGGGGCGGGTTTTTTCTTGTCACCAGATTGCAGAGCGTCAAGAAGCCTGCTGATTAAGCCCCAGCTCTTTTTGCTTTTTCTTAGTCAGCCCCAGAGACACGATGCGATGGGACTCACGCATGTAGGCCTTCAGGTCTTTGTCCTTAAGGCCGGGCTTCTCGTAATTCTGGATCCAGGACATGCCCCGCGAGGCGAGATAAGGCGCTGGCCTGAGACCAGGCTCTTCTTTGAGCATCTCAAAACTGATCTTGCTCACCTTGAAAGTAATCGCCGCCTGCCCGGTGCCCCAACCACCGATCGCAAAAACCTTGCCGCCAACTTTCCAGACATGAGCCCCGCCCCATTGCACAACATAGGTCGTTGCCGGGAGCGCCTTGCAAAACTTGTTAAACTGCTCGTAGGTCAAAGTCTCAAACCCCAGGACTGCCAAATCCACGTTCAGCATCGACAATGAAATTCCTGTTCAGCGGAACAGCATCCCTGCTTGGCGACAGCAGCAACTGGAACACCATGTTGGAGCCATGCAGAAAACCAAGCTCTGCGGCTCCCAGATAAAACTCCCACATCCGGCAGAACCGTTCGTCGTACAGCTCAGCCGCCTTCGCCCGGTTGGCCGTAAAGCGCGCGCGCCAATCTCTCAGCGTGTAGTAGTAATGCAGACGCAACACTTCCATGTCAGAGACCCAAAGACCCTGACGTTCCGTCGCCTCAAATGTTTCAGACAGCGCCGGAACATAACCACCGGGAAAAATATACTTGCGGAAGAACGGCCCCGTCGTGCCTGGCTGTGTGCTGCGCCCGATACAATGGATGAACGCATACCCGTCCGGTTTCAGGAAATCGCGCACCGCCCCGAAATATTCATCGAAATGACCGATGCCCACGGCCTCCATCATGCCAACAGACACGACCCGGTCGAACTGACCTTTGAACTCCCGGTAATCTTCCCCCACAAATTCGATCAGGTGCCCAACGCCAGAGGCGTCCGCTTTCTTCCGCGCAATGGCAACCTGTTCCGGTGACACATTGAGCGAGGTCACATGCGCGCCTTCTTGAGCCATCCGAATGGCAAAGGAACCCCACCCGCCCCCAATTTCCAACACGCTCATGCCGGGTTTCAGACCAAGCTTTGCAGTCGCCCGGTTGAGCTTGGCCGCCTGAGCTTCCTCCAGGGTGGCGTCTGGCGTCGGATAGAACGCACAGGTGTAATTGAGAGCGTCATCCAGAAAGAGCTCAAACATTTCCGTCGACAGATCATAGTGGAAGCGGGCCTGTTTTTTGGCCTTGCCCACATCGTTCGCCTGGTGACGTCGGCGCATGGCCCGCCAGGCTCCGCGCAGCATCCCTTGCATCTTGTGGCTCGCAAGGGATCCGCGATTGATGGAGAAAAGAAACAGAAGGTCGTAGCAGCCCGACCCGTTCTCGAAGGTAAGGTCCCCGTCCATATAGGCTTCCGCCGCAATCAGTTCCGGGTTGAGGAAGAGCTTCCACTTGAGCGACTTGGCATGCAGCCGCATGGTGACATGAACTTGGCCATCTCCCTCGCTGGCGGTCCCAAACTCATGGACACTGCCGTCCACGTCATAAACCGTAAGACGTCCTTTTTGAACGAAAGTAGTCAGCAGATTACTAAGCGGCCACATGTACCAACTCCCCCCAGAAGAAACCTCTCCTTTCTTCATAGAACAAGCCGTGCAGCAAAGCGAATTTTGGCGGGGACTGATCAGGTAACGCTTGAGTGACCGGGTCGGAGCCAGCGCGACCCCGTTGTCGTCAACCGGACTTTTTCACGAACTCCGTCAGGATGACGATCTGCTGGCCATTGACCCGGCCCTCGATCTGAGCGGCATTGTCATGCACCAGGGAGATATTGCGAACCGCCGTGCCGCGCTTAGCGGTGAACCCGGCACCTTTGACCGCGAGGTCTTTGATCAGGGTCACACTATCGCCCGATGCCAGCACCGCCCCATTGCTGTCTTTGTGAATGACGGACATTTCGTCTTCGCCACGCGCAACGCCCTCTTGCGCCCAGGCAAGCGTCGCGTCTTCCAGATAAAGCGTATCGAGCAAATCGCGCGCCCACCCTTCGCCACTCAGCCGGGTGAGCATCCGCCATGCCATCACCTGCACCGCAGGCTCCGAACTCCACATGGAATTGTTGAGGCACCGCCAATGATGCGCGTCCACCTTCTCAGGAAGATCAATCTGCTCACGGCAAGTTTCGCAGACCAATAGACACGTCTCCGGGCTTCCATCATCGCGAGGCGCGACTTGATAGACACCCAGCCCTTCACCCGCCGCGCAAAGCTCGCAAGCGGCACCGGAGCGGGACTGCAAAACAGTTTCTGTCGTCATGATCTTAAATCCAGGAAGAGAGATTGTAGGAGAACAGCCCCGTCAATCGCACCCCGGCGCGCCTTCGGCAAGAAGTTTTACAAGATTGCCAATCCCCACTTCCCATCCACCACCAAAACCCCTGCGAGCCTGATCGCTATGCACAGCCGAATGAACGAGGCGTACTTGGGTTCCCTCGCCCTTCACCGTAAAACTTATTTCGACCTGCGAAAGGGGACTGGCTTCCCGCTGCCCGGTGGCATGCAGCACAAATTGAGACCAGGTGAAGACGAGACGCCTGCCCGGCTCAACCTCAAGGTAGGCACCTTCAAACCCGGTCGACTTTTCATCGTCTTTTGATTTCAGAAATTGCCAGGCCCCACCAGGGCGCAAATCAATCGACGCCGAGTGGAGAGAATTGGGAACCGGCCCAAACCATTTCATCACACTGTCCGGGTCCGTCCAGGCCTGGAACACGATGTCCGCAGTCACAGGGAAATAGCATTCGACAATGATGGGATCATCACCCAGCGTGGTTTTGACAAATTCCATGGTCACTTTTTCACCGTCGCCAGATGCTGTGCCAGATTGTCGAACTGCTGCGTCCAGAAGGATTGGTAATCGGCCAGCCAGTCGGAGGCCACTTTCATCTGGCTTGCGTTCAGCCGACAGTGACGGGTTCGACCTCGCTTCTCTATCACCAGCAGGCCCGCGTCATGCAACACCCTCACATGTTTAGAGACAGCGGGTTGAGACATGTCGAACGGTTTCGCCAGATCAGAAAGCCGCGCCTCGCCTTGCATCAATCTCTGCAGAATTGCGCGACGGGTACCGTCACTAAGGGCTGAAAAAATCACATCCAGGTTTTGCATACACCTCTCCATACCAAACCAACTGGTTGACTATTTAGCACGGACCATTTAATAAACCAACTAGTTAAGTATTTTGCTTCGGGAACAAAGGGGACGACAGATGCACCTTTACGAAAATCCACCCACACGATCACAGCGGGCGAAATGGGTGCTTGAGGAATTGGAGATCGACTACACAAGTCACATCCTCGATCCTATGCAAGGTGACCTTAACGCCGCCGCCCGCCGCGCTGGCCAACCCCTGGGCGCCGTTCCTGTTCTTAAAACGGACCAGTACACAATCTTTGAGTCCGTCGCGATTGTGCTGCAGCTCATCGACGAACATCCCGAGAAGAAATTGGCGCCCCCTGTCGGCAGCCCGGAACGTGCCCCTTACTACCAATGGAGCATCTTTGCCGGCACCGAAATGGACCCGCCCATCATGATGTTCTTCGACAATACGATGCGCCCCTTGGAATTCATGCACACCCCGGGTGCGGCCTACGATGCCGGTCTGGCCGCGCGCGGCCGAAGCGATTTCATCACCCGTGCAGAAATCCTGTCCAACGCCCTTGAAGGTAGCGACTACCTGCTGGGCACCGATTTTTCAGGGGCTGATATTCTGATAGGCCACAGCTGTTTCATGGCCACACACATTGGATTGCCGATCGGGGATTACCCCGTCCTTGAAGCCTATTACGCCCGGCTTCAACAACGCCCGGCCTATCTGCGGGCCTACGGTGGATGAGTGCCACCCTCAAGTGAGCCCTCTGGGAGTCGACAAAACCCGCCTGAACCGCGCAACGGTTTCATTGTCCGTGCCGCTGTCGGGTACCACTTGTTCCGCGCCGTGAGCGAGGGCCAGACGGTACCGCAAGACCAGCGCCACCAGCCCCAGCACGAAGGCGGGCACCGACACAATCCACAGCGCCTTGATCCAGTCCGCAGTGGATTGGTACGTATCAAACAGATCAGCCCAGAAATTGTAGTCTTCCATTGCGATTACATTCCAAACGCCATCGAGACACAAACCTTACTCATAGTCTATGGTAAATCAATACAGTTCATTGCCCGCTGGCGCAATGAAATTAGAGAAAAAATTTGGTTTGAATGTTCGGTATTGGCGTAAAAAACGTGGGCTCTCGCAAGAGGAGTTCGCCGGTAGGGCTCAATTGCACCCAACTTATGTAAGCGGCATTGAAACAGGCTATCGCAACCCCACCGTGAAAATCATTGGAAGGATTGCCGGTGCTCTGCAGGTAGAACCAGCGGATCTTTTTTCTGATGATCTAGACGGTTAGCGCTATGGGTGAAGTAACCAATGAGCGCAGACGAGTAAGACGATCCCGGAGACCTGGACACAGACAGAAGCCGCCCCAACCATAAGTTCAAGAGTATCCCGACCGCTGTTGGAGAGGTTACTACGCCCCAAGGTTAGAAAATCACTAATCCTGTGGGTACCCTAATATGATGTTGGGATAATCGAAGGGGCTTACGTCATGAGCGTTGAAAAAGACCACGAGTACTTCAAATTACGGCGGGAAGGGAAGACCTATATATCGAAATTATTCCAYTGGAATAAGAGCGATACAGAAGCGAAGCGTAACATCACTATAGTGATGGAAGGCAACGACGAGCTGAAAATAGGTGAGATTGAAGGTGCTATGTGTCTCCGATCGTCTGGCAAAAAACGCAAAACCCAAATTACTGCCATCGTCACTCAAGATGAAAAACAAGTTCGACGATTGACACTTCAAACTTTCAAAACACGTGCAGGGGATTGGATTGRAGCACTAGACAAGGATGAATTCACTTTTCGTCATGACGAATTCAATAGGCTTTTGGATTTTTTGTATCAGATAAAATTTGTGGACTTGTCTAACAAAGAGCGTTTCCAAGTCGAAGACATATCAACACGAGATGGCCCAAAGGTGATTGTTGATGCCCCTGATAGCAATGTGCTGAGTGCAATTAGAAATTTGTCAGGCGACAAGAGAAAAGCTCTTCTGGGAAATTTGCAAAGCATTTTATCTGAGGAGGATGTCAATATATTGCTTGGGCGCAAGCAGGGTCTGGAAGATTTTGCGAAACATTTGAGTGAGAAGGACTGGAAAGAGGCCGACTGGCAAGACTTTTTTGAACGTGAACAGTGGGTGTTTGGCTATGGGTTGGACTACCGGATTCAGCGATCTTTTGACCAACAAATGACGGTTGGTAGCGGGGGCACCGACAATAAGGACAAACCAGTGGTCGACTTTCTTCAAACCTTCAAGGACTACACGGTACTTGTTGAAATTAAGAGACCAAACACTCCGATATTCAAAACCACGCGCGGCGGGCGATCCGGAACGTGGGAATTTAGTTCGGAGTTCATCAGTGCAGTTTCGCAGGTTATTGAACAAAAAGCGAAGTGGGTGGCTTTTGCTCAAACGAATGATCACTACAACCGAGCAGGCACCGCAAAACTCTTAGCTCGAACAAGCAATCCAAACGCAATATTGGTAGTCGGGTCCCATGAGGAGTTTAGTAAAGACACCAATGCTCTTGAGGCGGAGATAAAACGCAATACCTTCGAACTCTTTCGGCAAGAAAGTCGTAGCATAGATATTATCACCTATAGTGAATTGCTAGAACGAGCGAAGTTCATTACGAGAAAATGATCGCGTTTCTGTACAACTTAGGTTGGTTGGCACAAAGCTCGAACATCAACAATCAGGCACAAACTATCAACCACAAGTCGTTGGGCATTTTTTGAATGTGGTTGTGGTGCCGCTTAGGTGACTCGAACACCTGACCCCGTCATTACGAATTAAATTATATAGTAGTATCAGACGATTAGATAGAATTAGTAGGCGTTGGACAGCGTCGCATATTCCTTTGATGCGTAACTCAATTTTCGCAATGTCAATCCGGATAGTGTTGCACGGAGCAACATGGGCTTTGCTCCCTCTCGCCTACTAGCCGCCTACTAATCCAGTACGTGTGATCACTCGCGGGCACCCCGCCCCAGTGACGGGTTTCACTAAACGGGCTGGGATGGAGGCTCTCGGGTTTGCGAGTCTCTACTGAGTGCATATTGTCTGGATTATCCCAAAAGCGGTCCTAAAAGATTACCGGCGAATGTCTAATGCGGGTGGAAAAGAAACAACTTATTGCACGTGTGATTCTTCTAGTTTCCGACTATCTAAGCCGACCTTCARGATCCGATGTCGAGCAAAGCGCGAGTGCTTTGAGTTGCCAAAAATGGCGAAAAAATCTTTGCGATCCATGAGGCGATTGGATCTTGTGTATTTCGATAGTTGCTATAAGTTTGTGCGAACGAGTAACGGGGTTATTATGAGAGCAATCGACCTATATGCGGGTATCGGAGGTTGGAGTCTTGGCCTAAAAATGGCCGGGATCGAAGTGGTGCAATCTTACGAGTGGTGGCAGCCAGCGCTAGATACTCACAACAACAACTATTCAACTGACCTCAAGCGAACAAATATTCGCACGATGAGTCTCAATGACTTGCCTGACAACATAGATTTGGTTGTTGGTAGTCCTCCGTGCACACAGTTTTCGTATTCCAATCGGGGGGGTAGCGGCGATCTGGCTGACGGACAGATCGACCTGGTTCGCTTTTTTGCGATTGTTGACAGATTAAAGCCAAAGTTTTGGGCAATGGAGAATGTTCCAAGAGTTGCCAAATTCTTAGAAGCTAGTTTTTTGGATTCTGAGTCAGATTTGTTTAAGTACAGACATCTGAAGCCCAATATTGGTGTTTTCGATTTCTCGGAGTTTGGCTGCCCCCAGGCCCGCCGTAGGTGCATTGCGACAAATTTGAAGTTGAATGATATCAATGCATTCAGAGAGAGGTGCGCTGACTTGACTTTAGGTGATGTGGTCAAGCGGTTGGCTGGCACAGACAAAGTGACCGACCCAGTATGGGGAGTGACATTGCCAGCCAGCCTAGTGACAGAACAAGAGAAAGAAGAAGAACTCAATGGTGAGGAACTACGGCTGAACCGCGACTCTAAGATTTATCATCCAGTATACAACAACATGTCGTTTCCAGACCGGCTTAACACTCCTGCCCGTACTGTGACTGCAACTTGCACGCGGGTATCTCGAGAGAGCATCGTTTTGCGCGCAGGTGAGGGGGAACAGTTCCGTCGCCTGACGGTCAGAGAGCGAGCAAGTTTGCAAGGCTTCCCAATTACCTATCAATTTTTTGGTAGATCATTTGCTGAGAAGGCTAAGATGATAGGGAACGCAATCCCCCCAACTTTCAGCTATGTTTTGGCGTCACTCGCGAAGGGCATTACTGCCGAGAGTTTTGCGCCTCACCAGGAGGTAGGCCAGAATTTAACTACACCATTGAAAAAGCCTCCAACAACAACTGTCGATACTGCGGGGAAAACCTACCCGAGCAAAAGGCGCTTCCGTGCAGCCATTCCGGGACTGCGTTTTAAGAGCGGTATGCGGTTTGAGCTGTCAAACGACGTAAGTGGTGAGCAGACTACGTGGTCGATGCGTTTCTATTCCGGAGATTCAAAGGCAATTAGAACCCATAAACTGGATCAAGGTTTTAAATTAGACCTAGTCGACTACCCAGCTCTGGCGAGTATTTCGATACCATCGTCAGGCGAAGCCAAGGCTTTGAAGCGCTTGGTGGAATCTACGGATAGCCGCAAGCTCCAAGACATATGGACTCGGCGACAAAAGGGTAAAAGCCCATATTACTGGGTCGATCAGTTAGGCGAAATCGCAGGTCATGTTCATTCTGAATTGGGCGAAACCGTTACCCCGAGTGAAGTGGAAAAGGCCGTCTTGGAGCTGATTGGCATTGATGTCGGTGCTGGCAAATATGAGAACGAGACCAAGCTCAGGAAAAACGCCATTCGCATTCTCTCAGGAGTGCTGGTAGCTGTTTGGTTTAATCACGTCCTTTGGCGTTCTCAGTTTGCAGAGGCTGCTTAGAACCCGACACCTAAAACCACGAGTGGTACGCCAGGAACTCCTCTTCCTTGCCGCAGTATGTTGCTCAAGTCCTTCTCAAAGAAAGTTGGGCCAGAGGACATTTCCCGAGAGAAGCTCTTCATTGGGAGGATTTCAATCCCGACATCAATTTTGCCTGCTGCAAAAAATGCCAAGTGTTTTACATAGAGATCATGTGCCACAAATGAGTATTTGCCGAACTGAACTTCAACAGCGACTCGGTCTTTGACGAAATCTGTTTCATTGTTTGTCCGCAGGGCTTCGAAGCCCGCGGCCTCGATAATGCTCTTTTGCTCTTGAGCCGGTAGATTTTGAATTTTTCGCGTAGTCTGCTCGTCTTCGCAGACGAAATAACTAAATTCGTCCTTGCTCCAGACTGGCGAACACTTTCCGAACCATTTTCGGAATTCGGCATTAAGGTCTGGGGGGGAATATAGAAGTTGCCCTTTCCGACGGTGTTCTTTTGAAACCTTGGTCTTGCATATGGCCTCATCAACTTTGTCAATTACATCTCGAATCTCCGCCCACAACGCAGGCTTTCGAGCCATCAGGTATTCCTCTCCGTTCAGGTGTGAGTAAACTTTGTGAATTTTCATAGAGAAGCGGTACCTCCTATTACTATTTGATACACTCCATAGACTGGACTCTTGTACGGAATAGTCGATTATCGACAGCAAAAGCCGTGGAAGTAAATGATGTTAGAAAAGCTCCAAAATCAAGGTTATCAAGTTGAGGTACTTTCCCACGCTCGCGCCATTCTGGAGGTCGATTTTCCGGAAGTCGAAATCGAGCTAACTGAAGTTCTTGAGGGTTTCAGAATTCCTGTGGCCGAGCTCATCGCTGGCGGCGGCGGGGAGGCAAAAGGCACGCAGAGATTGCGAAAAGCACTTACCGACAAGCAGTGGCCAAAGTTTCATTTTAATGTCGAACGGAAGATCAACGGCAAGATTCTCGAGAGCCAGTCCCATGAAGTCGACCATGTTCGCGAGTTTACTTCCGGCCGTGTGGCACTTGAAATTGAGTGGAACAACAAGGACCCCTTTTTTGACCGGGACTTGGAAAACTACAAAAGGCTTCATGCTGATGGCGCAATTTCTGTAGGCATTATCATAACACGTGGAACATCCCTGCATGAAAATATGAAATCGATTGTCGGAAAGTTTCTGGACACTAATGATATTGAAACACTCGATGATCTAACTCAATGGGGTTATGAGCCGACGTCTAGACAGAGAGCGACCATTAGTGGTTTGGTCAACCGGGATAAAGACCCATTATCGTTTCGTGAAGCGTTCTGCCGAAAGTTTGTCTCTGACAAATTTGGAGAAGCGACGACACACTGGCGCAAACTCGAAGATAGAGTGCACAGAGGAGTAGGCAACCCGTGTCCACTCCTACTAGTTGGGTTGCCAGAAAATGTTGTAGAGTTCGATTAGACTTAGTGACCTGCGATTGAACGTTGTTCAATCTGGGGTAAGTACAATTTTGTGAATACAATAGCCATCAGAAAATGGAACCGAACTGAAACCGGCTAAACTAACACCCATGATTCTTCTGCTCATCCCCACGCGCGCGGGCGCGTTGGACGGTGCTTCTTTATTCTGCATAGCGCACGACATAGCCTCATAAGTCGAAGATTATTCGAGCTTTTTAGAATTTTGTTCCTATAATGAAACGTGGCCGAAAGGAGGTCACGATGCAGGAATTAAAACTTACCAAACGCACTATTAAAGCAATTCCCTATACCAGCACCGGCCAGGAGTTTTACCGCGACGCGTTGCTGCCGGGCTTTGGGCTTCGTGTAGGCGCCAAAACCAAAACATTTTATGCCGACAAACGGGTCAACAAGAAAACCTGTCGCGTAAGCCTTGGACGTGTGGAGCTCATGGGGCTCGACGAAGCCCGCCGGAAAGCTCTGTCCTATCTTAGTGACATGGCCGACAACATCGCCCCCAACAAGCAAAAGAAAAAAAGTGCGGCAGAACAAATTACGATGGAAAAGGCGTTCGAGAAGTTCTTCGAAACTCGAACACACCTCTCCCCCGTTACCGTGCATGGATACACCCGCACGGTAGACCTCTATCTAAAGGTGTGGCGAAAAAAGCCGCTAAACGAAATCGAGCGTCAAATGGTGCTGAAGAAGCACAAGGATATCGCCGGTAAGCACGGTGAAGTCTCCGCAAATAACGCCATGCGGCACCTGCGTTCGGTCTACAATTTCACCGCAGCAACACAGGACGACCTTCCGCCGAACCCGGTTCTGATCCTCACCCAGGCGCGGGCCTGGTATAGGGAGAAACGGCGACGAACGGTTATCCCATCGCACTCATTGGGTAAGTGGTGGGACGCCGTACTGCAGGAACCTGAATACGCGCGCGACTTCTTATTCCTGGCGTTGTTTACAGGCATGCGCCGGGGAGAGCTTATGCGGCTGCGCTGGGAGAACATCGACCTGATCGGTAACACGCTGCATCTTCCCGAGACGAAAAATGGCGATCCGCTCGACCTGCCGTTGTCTGGCTTTTTGGTGGACCTGTTTTCGGAACGTCACAAGCATGCTGCCAGTTCCGAATGGGTCTTTCCTGGTACAGGGGAAGGTGGTCACTTTGTTGAGGTCAAAAGGGCATTGAAACGGGTTAGGGAAACCTCTGGTGTTGCGTTCACAACGCACGACCTGCGCCGCACCTATATCACCATCGCGGAAAGCCTGGACGTACCCTATTATGCGCTAAAACGGATGCTGAACCATCGGAGCGCTGGGGATGTGACCGGAGGATATATCGTCATTGATGCGGAACGCCTACGCGGTCCCGTGGAGCAGGTGGCACAGAAGATATTGGAGTTAGTCGGGCAGACGGCCTAAAGTATTCCAATGGTAAAGCGGCAGATCAAGAAAGAAATCATCTATCTGACATTCGACGAGGGGAACGGCATTGCTGATCTTATACGCGGAGACTGGAAAGTTGATATGCGCGAGATTAACGACCGGCTCCTCGAGAAGCACCAATTCCCAGACGCAAACAAGCATTTCGATTTTCTGTGCGAGGCAATCGAAATAATTCAAGGCTTTTCACGTATCGAGTTACGCGACAATATCGTCGTAGTTCCATCTGATCTTACAAAGTTCAAGGAGGTCAAAGCTAAGTTCCAGAAGGTCTGCGATAAGATTGATGAGCTTAGTGAACTGGTTTTTGAGCTGCGATGCGACGCGACCGCCGATATGCTGTTGCAGCACTTCGACCGAGATGGCTTTCTGGACAACTTTAAGAAATCACTCCCTGATGGGATGCGGGTCTTCGCACAGATAGATGAGTACACCGGGGCAACGGGGAATCGTCCCACTGGAGATTGGGCGGAGAACTTCTGCTTGCATTGTCAGAAATTCTGGGGAGCAGAGAAGGGCGGCGGTACCCGCCCCATGTTCGAGAGSGGACGACGCACCAAGATCACCTATTGGTTGGAAGACGTTTACGAAGAACTGAAAGCCTGCCTTGGGATAAACACACCCATATCCAAGGTAAAGACAGTCGCCCGCAATGTGGCAGCTTATCGGCCTCCAGAGAAACCAATTATAGGCGATACCTCAGACAGCGCATGATTTCGCACCCTCCTGTTGTTCAAAAACACAGGAGAAAATTATGTCCAATACCAAACCAAAATATCTGACAACCAAGCAGCTTCCCGACGTGACCGGGCTCAGCGCTTCCTTTTTTGAGAAGGGCAGAGTCTACGGCTACGGGCCACCCTTTATCCGCATCAAGTCTGGCGCGCGTGCCGGGAAGATTCTCTACCGCGAGAGCGACATAGAAACCTGGATGGAGAAGCAGGAATGCGACCCGGAGGGCAGATACGATGTCTGACAAACTCACCTCCGATCCCGATGCTGCATGGAAGTTCATCCATTGGCTGAACCCGGATGGCCCTTACCATCTTGAACGCATGGCAAGCGAAGGAAACGCTGCGCCGACCACCAAGACTTATGGGCCGGATGACGCTGGACACTTCAAAAAGTTTGTCACGTCAAATAATTCGGCTGACCGAAAGCGGAATATCTATTTCCTGCCGAATGCAGAATTCCTAACCGGCAAACGAAGAAAGGTCAACATAAGCGCCGCCCGCTTCCTCTATGTCGACCTCGACTGCAAGGACTATCCGGGAACCGAAGACGAGCAGAGCAATAAAATTCTTAGTCTGCTCGCCCAACCTCATGAACGCCCAAAGGGTATCCCCGAGCCCACCGCTATCTGGTCTACCGGTGGCGGGTATCAAGCCCTCTGGCGACTCGCCAACCCCATCGAACCGGCTCTTGCTGAAGAGCTCAACTTCAGCCTACTTGTCGCGTTGCAAGGTGATCCCGTTACACACGATTCCAGCCGACTGCTGAGGTTGCCTGGAACGGTCAATTGGCTCAACGACAAGAAGCGTGAGGCCGGTCGCGAACCAGCGCTCTCGCTAATGTTATTGGCCTCCAATGATTTCCAGCATCCAACCTCCTATACGCCTGCCGATTTCACCATGAAACTGCGCAAGCCTGGTTCGGTATCAGCAGCCTCGAGCGGACAGAAGTCCTTAACTGAGATAACTTTGGATCCGTTGCCACTGCCACAAGACTTAAGTGAAATTTTGCCAAGCGATCCGAAATGGGTGGAGGTCATTGTGACAGGCGAAGATCCACCTAATAAGTCCTATCGCAGCCGTTCAGAACTTGTATTGGCGACTACGATCTGGATGCTGGCAAACGGGGTAGACGCAGGATATGTGCTGTCAGTCTTGGTCGAGCCGGATTTAGCTATCAGCGCCCATGTACTTGAGCAATCCAATTCGTTCACCTATGCAAAACGGCAAATAGCTCGCGCGCAAGCGATGCTGGAAGCCCGGAAGGGAAATTGGCCGGTAGTAGATAAAAATGGCTTCCCAGTCGGCGGCAGTCAGGAGAATGTCCGGTTCGCTTTGGATATTTATGACGTAAATGCTCGACATAACACTTTCACGCACCAAGACGAGATCAGCGGGCAGGATTTTGACAATCGCGATATCAACGATATCGCTGAGATACTCTGTAGCATGTTCAATCGTGAGCTTGTTTTTGGAACGAACCCAAGCGCTATAAGGCGCGAACTTATGGCGTTGGCCCATGAGCGTTCCTACAATCCGGTCATCGATTATCTCGACGGATTGGATTGGGATGGTGTCGAGAGGTTGGACACTTGGCTCATAGATTACGTTGGAGCCGAGGACACAGAGCTGATGCGTGCCTTTGGAGCCTTGCTGCTGATTGCCGGTGTTCGCCGAGTACAAAAGCCAGGAGTTAAGTTCGATACAATGCTTGTTCTCGAAGGCGCGCAGGGCGCAGGTAAATCCCGGCTCGCCGCGAAGCTGGCCGTTCGACTAGAATGGTTCTGCGATAGTCTTGATCTGCACAGCGACGACAAAACAAAGGCCGAGATATTGCAGCGGGCTTGGATCGTTGAATGCCAGGAACTCGACGGCATGAACAAGGCGACCAGCCAGAAGCTAAAGAAATTTCTGAGCAGCCCGTCAGACACATACCGAAAGGCATACGGTCGCGATGCGAGCGAATATCCGCGTCATTGCATAATCCTTGGTACGACCAATGAGGATACCTACCTACGCGATCTCTCCGGCAATCGACGTTTCTGGCCAGTACGCGTCGGCAAGATTGATCTGGACGGTTTCGCCGCTGCAATCGATCAGCTTTGGGCAGAAGCGGTTGTCCGAGAAGCCGATGGTGAGAGCATAACGCTTCCGCAACATCTTTGGGCAGATGCTGCCAATGCGCAGACTGCTCGCATGATGGAAGACCCGTTTTCTGACATTTTGGAAGCGACCTTTGCTGACAAGACAGGGCGCATTTCGATGGAAGCGATAAAATCTATTCTCGGTGTTCAAACAAGCCGCATGACGCCCTATGAGTCGCATCGCATAAAATCGATCATGGAGGATAGGGGTTGGATTTACAAATCGTACCGGCTGTTCGACCTTGCTGGTGTCGAGCGTGCGCCGCGAAAGGGTTTCGCTTGCGGAACAGACGAGGAAAGGAAGGCCGAATATATCCGGATACAGATGCCCAACGGGGAATATCGCGTGGTTCTGTTTGACGATGAAGAGACGAAGTATCCGTTTTAAGAATAAGAACCTGTCCGAACCCTTGTACCGTACCTTTGCCGCCACAAACACCCAAGCCACCAGCGGCAACCGGTAAGTACATCCACCCCTACTTCCTGCGCCATCTTTTGGGGCTTAAGTTACGGTTACAGGTTACGGCGGTGCCGCTCTGTTGGGTTGTCTAACCTCCGCAACCGTCCGAGGTTTCCCGCTGGCCCTCCACCGGCATTGTGCCCCCTAAATGCTGCTAACACCTAGTGCTACGGGACACCAGCGCGGCCCTATGGCCTGCCGTTAGTATTTTGGTGCTCCACACGGTCGCTGTTTGGGTGGTCGAGTAACAGCAAGTCCGGTTCGTGCTCCAACATCGGGCCGTGCCGGAAGATATGGAACTGGTTCTGCTCATCGCGATGGATTGAATATATTAGTTTACCATCAATGCCGTGGTCCGCTCGTTTGCTATCCAGCCGAAAACGCATGACCAGCGCGATAAGCCCAAGCAAGAATGCAGGTGGCACGATCAGCCAAAGGGCTTTGGTCCAATCCGATAGCGACTGATAAGTATCAAAGAAATCTTGCCAGAAATTGTAATTTTCCATTTGTGCGGCACTCCCCGTTCTTAAAAAGAGAACGGCCACCAGAGGTTTGACCCTGGCAGCCGGGGAGTTTGTAAACCGCACAACGACGGTCGCGTTGGCCTTTAGGCCGAAGCCCTGGACATGCGCCAGCGCCTCCCCGACCATAAAGGTTCGAGGAGGCATCATTCCGGTTGATGCCAACCGCGTTGTGAGGGGTTACAACGCCCCAAGATTGGCAATTTAGCCAATCCCGCAAGCACCTTAATATGAAGCTGGGAAATTCGAAAGGACGCAGAATAACGCGACTGTGCGTAAATAGACGGGTCGCGGTGACCCAATTGCATTAGTAGGCGGCTAGTAGGCGGTTCTTGCGGCCACGGACAAAGTAATTTATAGAGGGAAATCAGAGAGTTGTGGTGCCGCATAGGTGACTCGAACACCTGACCCCGTCATTACGAATGACGTGCTCTACCAGCTGAGCTAATGCGGCATTGTTTATTTCGAACGCCTACTAATCACCTACTAATTTTGTTCCCGAATCACTAACCCATTGGCTTAAAACGCCTTTTATCAGACGGCCCGCTAATTACGAATGACGTGCTCTACCAACTGAGCTAAAGCGGCTTAACCAGACGAAAAACGCCCGTGAAAGAGCCAATTCCATACAATCCCACGCGCCTTTTGGCAACAGCTATCGCAATCACTCCTCTGGGGCCGAGGGAATAACATCCGGCTCCGGCGAGCAATCGCCACACAGGGTCTGGAGAGGCGGCGCAACATCGGGTTGCACCTCAACAACTAGACTTTCCATGAAGGCCCGCACTTCACCGGCACTGGCCTCCGCCACTTCTTCCATGGCGATGTGACCCACATTCTCATAAATCACGAGCTTGGCCTGAGGCAGGGCTGCCGCCATCGCGTGCGCACTGGCCACGGGAATAAGCCGGTCATTCTCCCCCCAGATGATGAGGGTAGGAAGGCTCACAGCTTTCAACTCGTCGGCCAGAGAATCTGACGCACCCGCCGCATAGCCTTGAAACCGCGCACGGGTCGCTGCCCGGTTGCCGTCATAAAGTGCAAGATCGTAATAGCGGTCCACCATCTCTGGCGTTACCAGCGCGTCATCCTCGACGGCTTTTTGCAAACCTTCCACAATCATCGAGCGCGGCGTGATGTAGAGCATGAGCTGATTAACCACCGGCATACTGGCAAGCTGGAAGATCAGCGGAGACGAAGCGTCCGGATCACGTGGCATGCCGCCCGACGACACGGGGATAATGCCTCGAAGATCGTCCCCGTGGGTGAGGGCATACTGAAGTGTCACGCCCCCGCCCATGGAGTTACCCCCCAGCACGAAAGCCGAAAGCCCGATCGCATCGACAAATTCTTTCACGAACGCCACCTGGCCCGCGCGCGTATAGACATCGCTTTCGTGGCCGCCCGTGAGCCCATGCCCCGGCAAGTCGAGGCTCACCACCCGGTAGTCATCCCCGAGCAGCTTGACCCACGGCTCCCACGTGTGAAGCGAGGCGTTGGACCCATGAATGAGAAGCAGGGCGGGACCGGCAGCATTGCCCTCGTCCCGGTAATGCACCGTGGCACCGGATGGCAGGGTCAAAAACTGAGAGGTGTCACTGGCATAAAGCGGTCGCAGCTCATCGGCTGATTTGTCAAACGCTCCATAAGCAATGAACAGCGCCAGCAATGCGCCCACAACCAGCACAACCAAAATCTTTATGATCCGACTTATCATCCGCAACACCCCTTCTGCTCAGCGTCTGTCCACAATCCCCGGCTTCAGATCATCCTCATCTGTCCCCGGATCATCTGGCGCAACAACAACCCGTTCAGGCAGTGTAGCACGAACGGGCGTCTCATCCTCTGTGGATTCAACAGGCTTTTCTTTGGGCGTTGTTTCCACCCCTGCCTCCAGAGCTGCCTGCAGCGCTGTTGGGTCAGACGTCTCAGCCTCTTTAACCGTGGCTTCAGGGGGTACCAGCGCTGCCCGCGCGCTTTGTTGGCGCAGCGGGGTTTGCCAGTTGAGCGCGTCAAACGCACCCGTCAACGGCACCACCGCCACCCAGACATCGCCTTGATAGCCCTCGCCCACCCAACACGGATCAGCAGGCGCATGGAGTGCGCGGGCGAGCCACATACGGGCCGCATCTGCTGTGCCCGTCGCGGCAGGGGCAGCTGCTTCCAACTCGCCCATCAGCTCACAAATCCGCTGGGAGGGCTCACCGGCCAACAGGGGGGCCAGCGCTTCCCGCGCGGTTTCGAAATCGCGGGCACCAAGAGCAGCGCGTGCCAGCACCATCTGACTTTCCCCCACACCCGGCTTGCGAGCTACAAGACCCCGCACCCGGCGCAGACGATCAAACGGGCGCTCCGCCGGATCAAGGGTCAGATAGACATCGGCCATATCCGGGTGAGGCGTGCTGGCCCAGGCGCGTTCAATAATACGTCCCGCCTTGCGGACCTGCGACCCGTCCGCCAACAGGCGCGCGGCCAGCGCCACACTGGGCGCAAAACCAGGCTCAAGGTCTGCGGCCTCGACCGCAAGCGTACGGGCTCTATCCCGGGTCTCATCAGTATCCGGCAAGACCATCGCTTCCGCCGTCAGCAACACCGCACGGCGACGCCGCGCCACATCGCGGGTGACAAGTTTGGCCTGCAACATTTTATCAAGTGTCTGCGCTGCCGCCTCGAATGCTCCCGCAGCCGCCTGAAGAGTGAACGTGGCATCCGCCGCCCACGGTGTGTGAGGACGAAGATCAAATGCCTGTTGCGCGTAACGTCGTGCAGCTTTCTTGTCACCCGCCCGTTCCGCCTGAACAAACAGCCCGCGCAATCCCAGAAACTCCGTCTCCGGATGGCTTCTCATTTCTTCAAAGAAATTGCCCGCCCCCACGGCGTCGCCATTCAGTTGGGCTGCCTGCGCCGCCAGCAGCAATGTCATGGCGGGCTCATCGAGCAGTTTGTGGGCCTGCGCTGCATAGAGCGTACCTTCGCGCGCGTCCCCCGCCGCAATCGCCACCATGCCCCGCGACAGTGCCTCATAACCTTTGCGCCGTTTGCGTGATGCCAGAAACGATGTAAACCCCGCAGGGCTTTTCACGAACGTGGCAAACAGCCGAWARCCARNCAGCACAATAAATGTCGTCAGCGAAACCGCGAAAAGGCCCGCCACAAAGCTGGTGCGAATTTCATATCCCTGCCATAGCACCGTCACCGTGCCCGGGTTATCCGCAAGCCAGATCACAATGCCCGACAGCACCGCCAGCAAACCAAAGGGAACAAGGACCCGCCACATGGCTCTACTCCCCACCGCTCGCAAGCTCACGGAGCACGCGCGCCGAAAGCCCGCGGGCAAGACCCTCTGTCGTCACCCGCGCTTCTGCTTGCATGAGCCACGGTGCCACGACTTCTGCCGCCGCCCCTGAAAGGGCCTGCACTTCCACAAGCGCGCCGGGCAGGTCTTCTAGACCGAGCCGTGTTTCCGCCCGCGCCACAATAGCCTCGACACTGTCGCCCTCCACATCCCCGACGCGGCGCACCGTAACGATGGAAAGAACATTGCCTACAAATCTGTCCCAGTAACTGTCTCGCCCCGCCTGGCGTTCAGCAACCAGCACGGCGTCAACAAGATTTACAAACTCAAGCTTGAGCGCTGCAAAGGACCGCACACCCATGGGCGCAATGTCGACAAGACGCGCCACCGCTGGATCCTCAGGCGCCAGTGCCGCAATAGCCTCAAGCTCTGCAACAAAAGGCGTGCCTGCATCCACGGCGCGGGAGAGATTGGCAAGAGCAATGCCCAGTGCTGCCTGCGCGCTGGGGTCAGGCCGCGCCACTTCATATTCAAGGGCGCTGAGCTTTTGACCAAGGGAATTGATTTGCTCCGCCGCCGCATTCAACCCTTGCGCCATCTGTCCCACCCGGTCCGGCAGATCGGCGGGCAGCTGTGCTGTTTCAAGCCCCTCAACCGTCCGCATCAATCCATCCAGTGTGCTCTCCAGAGCCCCAAGGGTCCGCGCAAAACCATCCGTATCCAGCCCGGCCACCTTGTCTTCAAGACTGGCCATGTCTTCTTGCACCTGACCCGCATGATTTTGCAGGGCCTGCAGCCGATCCGCGATAGGGGCGTCACCAATCTGGTCGCCATGTCGACGCACATGTTCCTCAACCATCGACAAACGGGCATAAGCACCGCCGGTTTCTTTCCCCAGCCGCTCATCCARMACYTYYWKGTCMSNNCMGCMASYGNNGCCWCTNTSASNCNCARGTMCSCYWGKKCNGYTCMRRCAKSTWRRAAAAGAGACCCGCCCCAACAAGAGTGGCTCCGACGATACCGCCCGCAAACCCCGTTCCCAGCACAAGCACCCGGTTGCGTGCCGTCACATCAACGGCCGCTCCTTCGATGGTTTTCTGCTCGGGGGGCTCGTCTGCAGCCTCTTGCGAAGTCGCATCATTCTTGGAAGAGGATCCGCTGCTGTCTGTCATGGCTTTATCCGCATTCTGTTACTACCCCGACCGGTCACCAGTATAGAGGAATTAGGGCCGGATCAGGGCCAGCAATTCCGTTTCATTGGGGCGTGGGGCCACATGAATGGCACGCAGACCCAGACTCTGCAGAGGTTTTGCCGCATTCACTGACAGGCAATAAGCACTCAGACCACCCAGCGCCATTTGGAGATCGGCCGCCTCGCAAAGATCGGCAAATGTGTCAGCCGATCTTCGAGAATAAAGCAGCACCGCATCAATGGCCCCGTCGCGAAGGCCACGAATGGTTTCGTCGGCCAGACTGTCCGCCGCTTTTGCTTCATAGAGAACCACCCGGTCAACCTGAAAGCCCGCCGCTTCCAGCGACCCTTTCAAATCACCCGCCGTCACAGTTCCAGCAATATGTAAAATGGGGCCAGCATCAGGGGTGGCTTGGTCGCTCAGAAGCGCCGACAGCGACACAACATCACCTGCGGCCTCATACACCTGCCCAAAGCCCGCCGCACGACCCAGGGCAGCCGTGGTCGGTCCAACCGCAAACAGCGGCACACTTTTCCAGTCGGCAAAGTCAGAACGACGCCCGAGCGCACGCAAACCGTTTGCGCTCGTAACGGCAAGAGCCTGCACACCCACCGGCGATAGCGGAACCTCAGGCTTAAAGGAGATAGAGAGAAGCGGATCAATCACAATTGTATGACCGGCAGCACGCAGCACGTCCGCCAGGACCTCAGCATCTTGCAAGGGTCGCGTCACTAGAACATGCATAGGTCAAATGTACTCCCGCTCACCAGGTGGCAAAAAAGGCCGGGCCACCTTTCGCTTTCAATTCCGTCGCAGCATCAGCGCCCAGCGCTGCAGCAAGGATGGCGGCGCCACTGCGCTCGACCGTGTGAACCGTCTGGCCATCAGGCGTCAGAATCTGACCGCGAAACTTGAGCTGGCCATTCTTGAAAGTGGCGTGACCTGCAAGAGGTGTCCGGCAAGATCCATCTAGACTTGCCAGAAACGCCCGCTCAGCTGTCATGGTGATGGCCGTTTCAACGTGATGTATCTTCGCGATCAGATGGGCAATCTCTTCATTATCCACCCGGCGCTCAATGCCAACAATGCCCTGGGCCACAGCCGGCAGCATGATCTCTGTCGAAATCGGCTCCTTCGCCACTTCCGACAGGCCCAACCGGTTGAGGCCAGCCATCGCCAATAACGTGGCGCTAGCAACCCCGTCTTCAAGTTTTTTCAGCCGGGTCCCAACATTGCCGCGAAAGGGAACAATCTCAAGGTCCGGCCGCCGTGCCAATACCTGCGAAGCTCTGCGTAATGACGAGGTGCCAAATTTGGCTCCCTGCGGCAGCGCATCGATAGAACGCGCAATCGGGCTGATGAAAGCATCCCGGGGGTCTTCGCGCTCCAGAACACAATCAATGATGAGGTCGGGCGGCAGCACGGTCTGCATGTCTTTCATGGAGTGGACAGCAAGGTCGATCTGCTTGTCGTGAAGCGCTTCTTCAATTTCTTTGGTAAACAGCCCTTTGCCACCAATGTCCGCAAGACGTCTTTCTTTCTCCGCGTCTCCCGTGGTTCGGATCACAACAATCTCAAACTGATCTGCATCGAGCCCGTTGGTTTCAGCAATTGCAGCAGCGACAGTACGGGCCTGAACAAGGGCAAGATCGGAACCGCGGGTTCCAATACGAATAGGACGTTGCATACAAACCGGACCGGGTGTTAGAGCACTTTCGGCAAACGCTTGAGGTTTGCAGTCCAAAAATGCGACAGGTGACGAGAAAGAGAGCACTCAAGCGGAATAAGTGCCCTTCTTATAGCGGGTTTCGCCCCTCAGGCGAGCCCATTCCGGTTATTGTGCGATTTGACCGCACCGCCTTTAGTACAGGTTGACCGCTTGCGAGGAGACGAAAGAGAATGCCTGGGTTCACCGTCATGGGGATCGAGACCAGTTGCGATGAAACCGCTGTGGCCATTGTCCGTCGTGAGACAGACGGCACACCCACCCTTCTCKCCAAMNARSTYMTGARNCCAKNTCRAARAGSMKKCGCCSKANGGSRSVKTSKTKCCTKADRWMGCNGCMCGRGCYCATCTGACCTACYTGGACGRYYTGGTGAAACGRGCSCTCGCCACSGCCAARCTYGAYTTTGAGGATCTYGATGGCATTGCCGCCACCGCTGGGCCCGGCCTTATCGGGGGTGTGATTGTGGGGCTGATGACAGCCAAGGCCATCGCCCTTGTTCACAACCTGCCTTTTTTTGGTGTCAATCATCTGGAGGGTCATGCGCTCACCACCAGGCTCACCAACGAGACGCCTTTCCCCTACCTCTTGCTGTTGGTCTCCGGCGGGCACTGCCAACTTTTGCACGTGAAGGGTTTGGGAGACTACGAAAGGCTTGGCTCCACCATCGATGACGCAGTCGGCGAGGCCTTCGACAAGACGGCGAAGATGATGGGCCTGGGCTATCCCGGCGGCCCAGCCGTAGAGGTCTATGCAAAAAAGGGCGATGCGAGCCGGTTCGTCCTGCCCCGCCCTTTGCTCAATCGTCCCGACTGTGATTTTTCTTTCTCAGGCCTCAAAACCGCAACCCGCAAACACATTCTCGCGCGCCGTGACCAAGGCGAGCTGAGTGAAACCGACAAGGCTGATATCGCGGCGGCGTTTCAACTCGCTGTCGCCGACGTGCTGGCGGCCAAAGTCACCCGCGCCATGACGCTGACGCAGGCAGCCCTCGGCCCCAGCCCTCGTCTTGTGGTCGCCGGAGGTGTTGCCGCCAATCAGGCCTTGCGGACCCGCCTTGCAGAGACCGCTGCCGACCAGGGATTTACACTCGAAGTCCCACCTGTGGCACTTTGCACAGACAATGGCGCCATGATCGCGTGGGCCGGGCTCGAACATTTGGATGCTGGCGAACGCTCATCCATGGACTTGGAGCCCCGCGCCCGCTGGCCCCTCGACAAATCCACCAACCGCTAATCATTCAAGCGATGGTTGGTCTCCCAACAACTGTCACCCTGGACTTGATCCGGGATGCGCGGTTTTCCGTCCGACTTCACGCAAAAAAAAGAGACGCCGGCGGGGACCGGCGTCTCAACTTGCCAAAAGCGGGGGAACACTGTTGGCAAAATCCGGGCTCTCAAGGGAGGGAATGAGAGCCCGGCAGGAGTTCATCAAACTATTTGGCTGGCCTGAGCTACCAAAAGCACGGCGTAGGCCGACAAGGTAATGGTGACAGCGCGGGCGCTGAAGCGCCGGAAGGTGGAAGTGATTTCACTGTGGGACATGGGGACACCTATTTATCTATGAGGGGAGGAGGATTTTGAGGTGAGGGAACAAGGATCGTTTAGAGGAGGTACTGACCAGTCACTTGGAGCGTAAGACCAATGCCATACAGCCCCAGCGCGAGGGTGCTGATGAGGAGAGGACCAAGGGTCAATCTCTGTGCTGCGTAAGCCATGAAAAGCTCCATCTGATTATCAAATTCGTTTCGGGGAACGCTTTGAAAGCCTGTCATCGCGTCCATGCAGCCTATGTAGGGTGCCTTGAACGAAAAACAATGAACACAATCAAAATTATTCATTATTCACCAAAATGTCGCACTTCTAGCACCGCGCAAAGGTGACAAACATCCCTCCCACAAGCGTGCTAGTTAAAATTAGTCAATAATATCAGTCTGTTAAAAGATTCAGTTGGGCCGGATCTGAGGCGGCTCCTCGGCGTCACTGTCCCGACCCAAACCGCGCACAACCAGCTGATAGACCCCCTCAAGCTCCATTTCGAGCTTATCCAGGCTCAAACGGCTGAAAAGCTGGGGGTAGGAAAATTTCATGGTCGCAGCCTGGATGGTCTCTGCGGTGTGTACCGGGTCGTCCACCTGAAACTCCCCAGTCTCCTGCCCCATTGCCACAATCCGGGCCAGCACTTCGCGCTCCCGCGCCAGGCCCTCATTGTGAAACTCGGGCCGCTCCGCCGTAATAAGCTGCGCCAGCTCAACAATCCGGGGATTTTCCTCAAGGGCTCCAAAGGTGGAGCGCAGATCCTGGAAAAGAAATTCTCGAAGCCGTTCTGCTGCTGTCCGGGCTGGACCTTTCAAAATGGCATTCAGCTCCTGGGCGGTCTGAATAGAGGCCCGTCGACATATCTCTTCCGCAATATCGAGCTTGCCGGCAAAAAACCGGTAGAGATTGCCGGACGACATGGCGCAATCCAGCGCCAGCTCAGCCATCGTCGTCTTGCCATATCCATAATGCGTGAAGCGGTCGCGCGCCGCTTCGATGATCTTTTCGCGCGTGCAGTCTGTGGTGGTCATGGTAAGCAGTGTAGACAGGCGCACTGAATAATCAACGAAACGTTCAACGTTCGCACATGCGAAACCCTTGCTGCCCTGCACCAAATTAACCCTCAGGAGATGAGAGACCAGTGACCTCCATGCAAACCATGACTGTCGTTGGTGGCGGCGCCTGGGGAACCGCCCTTGCCACTGTTGCCGCCCGTGCTGGCCTTGATGTCATGCTGTGGGTCCGCGAACCTGAGATCGCCGACACGATCAACACCACACACGAGAACACGGCCTTTCTGCCCGGCATCCCCCTTGACCCCAAAATCAAAGCGACGACGCAAGTCGCCGATCTTGTGGGCCTGGATGCCTGCCTGCTGGCGTGCCCCGCACAGCATTTGCGCGCCGTGACAGAGGAGCTAAGCCCCGTCCTGCCAAAGGGTGCGCTGGTCGCAATCTGTGCCAAAGGCATTGAGCAAACATCGGGCAAACTCATGAGCGAGGTGTTGGCAGAAACCCTTCCCCACGCGGTACCAGCCATCCTGTCCGGCCCCAGCTTCGCCGCCGATGTTGCCCGTGGCCAACCCACCGCAGTCACCCTCGCCTGCCGGGAAGAAGAAAAAGCAAGCGCCCTGGCGGAGACCATTGGCTCTGCAACCTTCCGCCCTTATTGGTCGCCGGATGTTGTCGGTGCCCAAATTGGCGGCGCCATCAAAAACGTGTTGGCCATTGCCTGCGGCATTGTCGATGGCAAAGGGTTTGGCGAGAGCGCGCGGGCTGCCCTGACAGCACGCGGCTTCGCCGAAATGACACGCTTTGGAACCACCCTTGGCGCGGCGCGGGAAACCCTCACCGGTCTGTCCGGTCTTGGAGACCTGATCCTGACCTGCACGAGCACCCAAAGCCGCAACATGTCTCTCGGCCAGGCATTGGGAGCAGGTGAAACACTCGAGACCATTCTGGCCGCCCGCAACAACGTCGCTGAAGGGGTTTACACAGCGTCTGCCGTCCGCAAGATCGCGACCGAACGACATCTCGACATGCCGATCTGCGCCAGCATTGCCGACATTGTCACCGGCGCCCAATCTGTTGATGACGCTATTGCATCCTTGTTGGCACGGCCCTTCACCGCAGAGCTATAAGCCCTACACAAGCCCAAGCCATCCGCCTAAGCTCACACAAATCATTTTGACCGCCACGAGGAACCTCACATGCTCTTTTGTATTATCGGTATCGACAAATCAAACGCCCTTGAATTGCGCATGGCCAATCGCGACGCGCATCTTACCTATTGGGGAGAGACCGGCACTGTAAAGCTCGGCGGACCTTTTACGTCGGATGATGGTGAACGGCTTGAAGGATCCATGCTGGTGATCGATGTGGTGGACCGGGCTGCCGCGCAAAAACTTGCCGACGAAGACCCTTATGTAAAGGCCGGTCTTTTTGTCACGCGCGAATGCCGCGCCTGGAAATGGCTGTTGAAAGACTAAAACACAGGCGGGGAACACATGGCTTACTGGCTTTTCAAAACGGAACCGGGCACCTGGGGCTGGAACGATCAAGTGAAGCGCGGGGCCAAGGGCGAGCATTGGGACGGCGTGCGTAACTATCAAGCCAGCAATAATATGAAGGCCATGAAGGTGGGTGACCTGGGGTTTTTCTATCACTCCATCGACGAGAAGTCCGTGGTTGGCATTGTCCGCATTATCAAGGAACACTATCCCGACCACACCGACCCCAAAGAACGTTTCGGCATGGTGGACATTGAAGCAGTGGAAGCTCTCCCCACTCCCGTCACCTTGCAAGATGTAAAAGACAGTGCAGGCCTTGCCGACATGGTGCTCGCCAACAATTCCAGACTGTCCGTACAACCCGTGACAGCCGACGAATGGAAACGCGTCTGCAAAATGGGCGGCCTGAAAAAGGCCCCAACAGCGAAACCTTGAGATGAGCGAAAGTTTCGGTGACGCCCGCAGACGTGAAAAATGGGTGGCACGAACACCCCCTGCGGGCACCCTCCTTTGTAGTCTCGATGATATTGCCGCGCCCGGCGCAAAAGGCTTCACCTTCGGGTCAGGAACAGATCTGTTCGACATGTTTGTTGTGAGGACACACGATAAAGTATTTGCCTATGTGAACGCCTGCCCGCATGCATTCACGCCGCTGGAGACCTTCACAGACAGGTTCCTCACCCGCACAAAAGATCAAATCCTCTGCACAACCCATGGCGCTCTGTTTAATTTAGACGACGGGTTTTGTACCAGCGGACCGTGTGCTGGGAAAAATCTAGTGCCCCTCGCTATTGAGATCACCGAAGGCCAGATCAGACTGACCGCCCAGCCACCCGTCACGCGCTAAGAAGCCGCGAACGCGGCAAAGTCCTCAATCAGTTCTTTGGCTGACATCTCGACAAGGATTTTTCCATCCTTCGGGTCAGCGAGAGAGGGGTCAGACCCAATCCGTCCATCGGGAAACTTAGCCCGGTAATCGTCTGCATCCGTGTACCGGCCACGCGGCGCAATCTTCGGGCTCATCTCGACCTGCTTGATCGCCTCTGGATACGCATAGTAGGTGATCGCAACTTCAGACGGCGTGGCATGCCCACCATGCGACTTCCCGTACGTGTCCATGCAATATTTGAAAACCGGCTTATAGTCCCACCAGTTGACCAGTTTGCATTTAACCGGACCGCGGTTGGCCCCATCCCGTGCCAAAGATCGGTCTGCGTAAATCTCCGCAAAGGCCGCCTGGATGGTGGAGATATTTCCCCCGTGCCCATTGAAAAAATAAATCCGGTCGAACCCGTGCCGCCCCAACGACAAAACCCAGTCATAGATAACCGCAATCATGGTCGAAGGCCGCAGCGTCATGGAGCCCGGAAACGCCATGTGATGCTGAGCGCACCCGACATTAAACGTCGGGGCAATAAGCATATCGGTTTGGGTCGCCGCGTGTGATGCAATCACCTCCGGACAAATAGCATCTGTGCCGATAAGGCCGTTCGGTCCGTGCTGCTCTGTTGAGCCGATCGGAATAACAATCGCTTTGGAGCGGGTCAGGTAGGCTTCCACTTCCGGCCAGCTGGATGTCTGAAGATGCATAGAACGTCCTTTCAAGAGCCACAATCTTGGAAAATCAGCGATACAAAGCCAGCCGAAATTCCTGGCCCCAGCCTAAACTCATGGCCAAAGGGACGACAATCAATTCCCCTCCTTTGAATGCCGTTTGCTCTACTATCGCCCCAAGTACAGTAGGGAATTCAAATCATGAGCCACACCTCGCGGCGCGCAAAACCATCAGACGGCGCCGGTATCGCAACCGTCTATCTCCGCAGCACCGCGAAACTGGGTTTTCTCCGGCGGTGTCACGACGCAGAAGACATGTGGCGCCATTTCATCCAGCTACATCAGGAACAGGAAATCTGGGTCACCGTCGAGGCCGGACGCATAGCCGCCTTCCTCGCCTTGACACCCGGCTGGATTGAACATCTGTATGTGCACCCCGCCCACCAGAACAAAGGCATCGGCCAAGGGCTGGTAAGCATTGCAAAACAAAGCTCAGCGGACGGCCTGAACTTATGGACCTTTCAGCAAAATGCAGGCGCCCAAAAATTCTACGAACAAAATGGTTTCCGGCCCGACCTTGTGACCGATGGTCGCCGCAACGAAGAACGCCTGCCCGACATTCGCTATACTTGGACCAACACTAATGACACATAGTAAATCCGCCGCCGACGCCATCGCTCCCAAAGGAGCCCTTGACGGCATTCGCATCATCGACCTGACCAGTGTCGTCTTGGGCGCGTATGCAACGGCGATCCTGGGGGACCTGGGAGCCGACGTCATCAAGGTGGAAACCCCCAATGCACGCAATGGAAACGGCGGAGACATTATGCGCTGGGCGGGGGACACACCGTCCGGCAAGCGAACAGGGCTTGGCCCGATGTTTCTCTCCATCAACCGGAACAAGCGGTCGCTCCAACTTGATCTGAAAAACAAGGCCGCGCGCGACGCCCTCTTGAAACTCATCGCCACTGCCGACGTGGTGACGGCAAATGTGCGCTACGACGGACTAAAGCGCCTGGGGCTCTCTTACGAAGACGTAAAAGAAGTGAACCCTGACATCATCTACGTCATCGGAACCGGGTATGGAGAAGCCGGGCCGTATGGTGGCAGACCCGCCTATGACGACATGATCCAGGCTGTCTCCGGCATCGCCTCCATGATGAGCGAAGTGGACGGTGACCCACGGCCTCGTTTTTTCCCGACACTGGTCGCCGATAAAACAACAGGCCTTTTCATGGCCAACGCTGTTCTCGCTGCTATCGTTCACCGGGAGCGCACGGGCAAAGGACAGTTCGTCGAAGTACCGATGATGGAGAGCATGGTGACTTTCCTTCTGACCGAGCATCTCTACGGCGAAGTTTACGATCCACCGACAGGTCCCATCGGCTATGTCCGCGTCACCGCCCCAGACCGCAAGCCATACAAGACCAAGGACGGCTATATCGCCATCCTCCCCTACTCTGACCAACAGTGGCGGAAATTCTTTTCCCTTGGCGGCAAGCCGGATCTGTTCGACACCGATGAGCGTTTTACGAGCTACGAAAACCGCACCCGCAATATCCGCCATCTCTATGCTCTAGTGGATGATGTGACGGTCGAGAAAACCACCGACGAATGGGCGGCCCTCCTTGGACAAAATGACATTCCCTTCGCCCGGGTGAACCGGCTGAAAGACCTGCGCACTGATCCACATTTGCAGGCCGTGGGCCTGTTTGAAAAGCGTATTCACCCGGTGGAGGGCGCTTACTGGAGCCTCAACCATCCTGTGAACTACGGAGGAAGTCCGGCAAGTGTGCGACGCGACGCCCCAGTGCTTGGCCAGCATAATCAGGAAATTTTGAAAGAGGTGGGTCTGAGCAAAGATGAAATTTCGGCTCTATCGGCTTAGGCTTCAGTTTTAAGAGCCACGACAGAACCATCCGAGGCATCGCGCATCAGCGCCTCAAAGACATCGCTTTCAACGGGCTTGGAGAGAAGGAAGCCCTGAAGTTCGTCGCACCCAATGGCAGTCATGAAGTCGGCCTGCGCTTCTGTCTCCACACCTTCTGCAACAATCTTAAGGTCCAGCGATTTGCCGATGGAAACGATCTGTCGTGCCAAAATTGCGCTCGTGGGCTCCATAATGTTGGAGACGAAGCTGCGGTCGATTTTAAGCTCATAGGCCGCAAACCGGTGCAGATAGGAAAGCGACGAATAGCCGGTTCCAAAATCATCGATCAAAACCATGATGCCCGCTTGCGCGAGAGCCTTGGTCTGCGAAACGGCGGCCTCCTCATCCGTTATCATGGCGGACTCGGTGACTTCAACCTGCAGRCATTCAGGCGGMAGATCNWWWTTTCNTCARMGTTGAAAGMACATCRTGCARSACRTCKGCATTGGCAAAATGCACCGCYGAGATRTTGACRGAGACCGGGCCCACATCAAGACCCTCAGAGCGCCAGCGCGCAATGTCACACCCCACTTTGTCCAACACAACACGACCAAGCTCAACCACAAGACCGGTCTCTTCTGCCAGCGGAATAAACGCGCCCGGAGACACCAGCCCCTTCTCAGGGTGTCGCCACCGTGCCAAAGCTTCGGCTGCAATCGGTAGCCGTGTTCTCGCGTCATAACGCGGCTGATAGGCAACAAAAAACTGATCTGTTGTAATGGCTGCGCGCAGGTTCCGTTCAAGCTCTATGCGCTCATGCACAACGCGACTGAGCTCTTCATCAAAGAGGTGAAAGCGCCCTCGTCCTTCTTCTTTGGCGCGGTAAAGCGCAAGATCTGCATGCTGCATAAGGACTTCCGGGTCGCCCTTGTCCAAGGGATACTGGGTTACCCCAATGGAAACACCAACGCTGGTACTTGCAAAACCAATATCGAAGGGTTCGCTCAACACGTCGATGATCTTCTGCGCCAACACACTGACGCCGTGGGTCGTGTCGAGATGGCGGGCGATGACCGCAAACTCATCACCCCCGAGCCGCGCCACAGTATCCGTGGTCCGCAATACTCTCTTGAGCCGCTCCGCAGCAATGACCAAAAGCTTATCACCAGCACTATGACCAAATGAATCATTCACCGTTTTGAACTTGTCGAGATCAAGAAGCAGCACAGCAAATCCATCTCCAGAACGGTTTGCATGCGCAATACTGAGATTGAGCTGGACTTGAAATTCCGTGCGATTGGAAACCCCCGTCAGAGGGTCTGACGTGGCTTGCACGCGCAGTTTCTCTTCAAGGGCGCGGCGCTCCGTAACATCATAAAGGATCAGATAGGAGGCCGGCTCACCATCATAATCAATCATCACGCCCTTTACGGAAACCCAGGTCGGATCATCACCCTCCAGGCCTAAGGGAAGTTCATGGTCACTGGTCGTTCCCTTAGCGGCAAGGTCTTCTCGAATTGCGATATACAGTGATGTGTCCTGAACAATGTCAGGAACATGCAGTTTATCAATCTGACCACCGCAAGATGCGATGAGACGTTTGGCCTCGTCATTCAAATACAGCACTGTCCGGTCTCGCGGCCGTGTTATTAAAACCGGATACGGAGCACTTTCAATAAGAGACCGGAAGCGAAGCTCGCTATTTTGCAGTTCGTTGAGCGTTTCAACTTGATAGGTCGTGTCTTCAACAGACCCTGCCATCATCTCAGCGGCACCGTCCGCACCTTGTGCGATGTGCCCGCGCGCGCGCAACCAGCGAACACTGCCGTCTGGCCGGCAGGAACGGTAGGACATGTCGTAAGGATCGCCGTTCTCGAGATAGTTGCCCACACGGGTCGCAACCTCGTCGCGATCATCTTCATGTACGGTCGCAAGCATCTCGTCTAAGTCATAATCGCCGTCTCCAACGCCCATGACTGCGCGTGCATTGGATGTCATATGAAAAGTATCGCTGGCCACATGCCAAAACCACGTACCATAGTCCGCCTGCTGTTCTGCCAGTTCCATCCCGGCCTTGGCAAACTGAGCATCGAGGTTGTGCTTCGACGAATTGGCCACGCGCTTTTGCGACCGGGCACGCCTGCGCCCTTTCCTCTTACTCACTTTTTCAGCACGTGAACTCATACGGCGTGGCATTGTTTGCACCCTTCCGAGTTCAACAATGGCCATCGACAATGAAGGAAAGCTTGAAACCAGCGATCTAGTACGCAATCCCCCAAAACACGGTGAACAAACCGTTAACCAGAAGCGGGGCCGATTTTAGAAACTCAGCCGCGCACCAACAAGACCCGTATGAGAGGTTTCATTGCCTGCGTAGTACCCGTCATAATCTGCATAGAGGTGCAATCCATCCTGGAGATGGAAAATAGCCCCCCCGCCGAGCAGGGCTCCACCACGGTCGGTTTGAGCCCCCTGAGTTCTAAAGATCGCTGCGGTGCCAGAGAACCGCGCGACCACCGACGCATCTTCGTTCAACAGATCATAGCCGGATACCAGAATGACATCGCCGACATTGGGTGCAGCACTGGWGAGTGTAATGGGGTTTATATTGAGAACCGGACGATCAAGGGTCAACAACGCGACTTCATTTGCGGCAACGCCATCATACCCTGCATGACCAAGGGCACCTATTACCGTGTAAGGCGTCGCATCTGACTGTCAGCCGCAAACGTGATCCGGAAATTGTCGAGCCTCGTAAAGTTATAGGTAAAGCCGCCAGCGTGATCGATGGGAAGCAATGCGTCGCCGTCAATACCAACACCGCCATGCCAAATAGCAGGCGCTCACGCAACTTCACACCCCTCATGGTACCCACCCCTACTCGAACCGTCCCCCAAGTCGAAGGATGTGCCGCGAAAAACCAGCACAAACAAGCAGCGTTCACACTATAGTGGCAAAAAAGACAGGGCCGATTATCTAAGCGGCACCACACGTAATGCGGGAGGCTAAACATGTCAGGCACTGAAATTTTTCCGGTGAGCAAAGAACAAGCAGCAAGAGCGTTTGTTGATGAGGCCGGGTACAAAAAAATGTACGCGGCCAGCATTGAAAATCCGGAGAGTTTCTGGGGCGAACAAGGTAAACGCCTAGACTGGATCAAGCCCTACACAAAAGTGAAAGACACCTCGTTCGAGAAGTCCAACCTTCATGTTAGATGGTTTGAAGACGGAACACTTAATGCCAGCACCAACTGCATCGACCGGCACCTGAAAACCCGAGGCGATCAGGTCGCCATCATCTGGGAGGGCGATGATCCCTCCGTCGATAAAAAAATCACCTATCGCGAGCTACATGAGGCGGTTTGTCGTTTTGCCAACGTGCTCAAGGAGCGCGGCGTCAAGAAGGGTGACCGGGTCACCATCTATATGCCAATGATCCCGGAGGCGGCCTACGCAATGCTCGCGTGTGCCCGCATCGGCGCTGTGCACTCAGTCGTCTTTGGTGGCTTCTCCCCCGAGGCACTTGCAGGCCGCATCGTCGACTGCCGTTCAACCTGCATCATTACGGCTGATGAAGGACTGCGCGGCGGACGTAAAGTTCCTTTGAAGGCCAACACAGACGCCGCGCTGAAACAATGCCCCGATGTAACAACCGTCATCATAGTAGAGCGCACCGGCGCAGATGTAGACATGGTCGATGGTCGCGATGTGGGCTACACAAAGGCCGTCGCGGCAGCCAGCCCTGAATGCCCGGCGGAGGAAATGAATGCCGAAGATCCGTTGTTTATTCTCTACACATCCGGGTCAACGGGAAAACCGAAGGGCGTGCTGCACACCACAGGCGGCTACATGGTCTATACGGCCATCACCCATCAGTATGTGTTCGACTATCACGACGGAGATATCTATTGGTGTACGGCTGATGTGGGTTGGGTCACAGGACATAGCTACATTCTCTATGGTCCACTTGCCAACGGCGCAACAACGCTGATGTTCGAAGGCGTGCCAAACTATCCCGATGCGTCAAGGTTCTGGCAGGTCTGCGACAAGCACAATGTGAATATTTTTTACACCGCCCCCACGGCCATTCGCTCGCTGATGCGCGAGGGAAATGGCCCCGTCACATCGACAAGCCGCGCGTCTCTTCGACTTCTAGGGTCGGTTGGCGAACCCATCAATCCGGAAGCCTGGCTCTGGTACCACAAAGTGGTGGGCGACGAACGCTGCCCTATCGTAGACACCTGGTGGCAGACAGAAACCGGCGGCATTCTGATCTCACCCCTGCCCGGTGCCACAGCCACCAAGCCCGGCTCTGCGACACTACCTTTCTTCGGCATAAAGCCGGTGATAGTTGACAATGAGGGCAACGAACTTGAAGGCGTAGTCGAGGGAAATCTATGCATCACAGATAGTTGGCCCGGACAAATGCGTACCATCTACGGCGATCACGAACGCTTTGGCAGTACGTATTTTTCGCAATTTCCCGGGAAATATTTCACCGGTGATGGCTGCCGTCGCGATGAAGATGGATACTACTGGATTACCGGCCGGGTGGATGACGTACTCAACGTTTCCGGCCACCGCATGGGCACAGCGGAAGTCGAGAGCGCACTGGTTTCTCACCCAAAAGTTGCTGAAGCTGCCGTCGTTGGATATCCCCACGACATCAAAGGCCAGGGCATCTACGCCTATGTAACACTGAATGCAGATGAGCCAACCAGCGACGCTTTGCGCAAAGAACTTGTGCAATGGGTGCGCAAGGAAATCGGCCCGATCGCCAGCCCCGATCTCATCCAGTGGGCACCCGGTCTCCCCAAGACCCGGTCCGGTAAAATCATGCGCCGCATTCTGCGCAAAATTGCGGAGAACGACTTTTCAAACTTGGGGGATATTTCCACGCTCGCCGACCCGGGTGTTGTCGAAGACCTCATTGAAAATCGACAGAACAGGTAACACCGGCAGTCGCCGTTACGCGATGTAGAATCATCAAAAGACATGTCCGGTGGGTGCTCTAGGGGCGCCCACCCCATTCAAATATGAACTCGCGTTCCAAATTTAAAAGTATTTCTCCCGGTTCTTCGCAGAAAGCCTATATTGAACCAGTAAGTTCAGCTTCTATCTAAAGCAATACGAACTTTTTACTATTTTCACGATAGATTTCGCCCGTGAAATGGTGCAAGAGAACACCAGCGCGTCGTTTTTGGGGGGAGCCAAAATGGAACTGAGGACCGAAGGGGCACGCGAATTGTATGCGTATTGGGACAAGCTGCGCACCGGCCGCGCCTTGCCCCGCGCAACGGAAGTCGACTTGGTCGACCTCGCGCCAATCCTGCCCAACGTCATGATCTACGCAGCAACCGATGACGATGATTTTCGGTTTCGCTTCTTTGGAACAGGACTGGTTCGCGCCGTCGGCGCAGATCTGACAGGCCTTCGCATCACGGACATCATGGACAATCCGGACGCAGCGGAATCCATCAACATCTTCACACAAATCCTAACCCGACCATTAGCAGCGGTGAACCTCTACCAAGCAACGGCTCACGAAGGCGGCGACTACGAAAGCGAGCACGTGCTGCTTCCCCTGGGGGACAAAAATGGCGTGGGGATAGAAATTCTCTGTCACGCGAAAAGAGTTAGTGCGTCTGGTGACTCAAAGACGTTTGAAGCAGGCTCCTTCAGTGGTCTGAAAATTATCCATCAACAGGTGATGGAACTTGGGCAATAAGATCTGCACACCAATCTGATCGCCGCCCACCATCATACGCCCGCGCCAATCCTGCTGCGAGAAGCGCCGCCCCCAAATCACCCTCTTGCGGATGCCGCACAACCGCCAACACCCGACCGGCGAACTTCCCATTGGAAATTTCCGACAGGACAACCTGCACACCTTCAAATTTCTTCAGATAATCCGTGGCGGCAACAGCCAAAGCGCGTTCTTCATCGCACTTGCCCCTCATCTCAGGAGCATCGATCCCGGAGAGCCGCACCATCACACGTACATCTTGTCCCAGCCAGATGTGAGCGCGGACACTTAACGTGTCGCCATCCACCACTCGCTCAATAACAGCTTCTACCGGTCCCTTAATGGTCTCACCAGCCACAGCGGGGCTCGTCAACGCCAGTCCAATGGCGCCAAAGAAAGCCCCAACAGGGCAGAATCGCGAGATCGCATAAGCACGCATAAAGGGTATCATCAACCATATACACGTTATGAATGCAATTGCTTATACAGCAGCTCAAAAATCGCTGATAATGCCTTTATGTTCCCAGTCCCCATACCGAGTGGGTTCTGGGCCTTCGCGCCCCAGCAATTCCCGAGGGCGGGGAGCAGTCTCAGCCTCCGCTGCTTTGGCCCGACGCTCTTCTGCTTCCGCCAATGCCCGCACAGCCGCGGCACTCAACGTCTGATCAGCCGCTCTGTCGCCAGTTTCACTGGAACTCTCGTCGTCCATCTGTTCCTCATCACCTCAATGCAGCCACGGTCTCAGGTCTGCGCCCTATCTTTAACCTGACTTTGCTCTGGCCTCAACAAAGCACCTGTGATCTAAGCGGCCCCAACAACACGGGAAAGATATGGCAAAGACCCAAAAACCAGACGGCACAGGTGCAAGACGCGCGGCAGCGCAAGTCCTCCATTCCGTCCTTGAAAAGGGCGAAACCCTGGATGATGCGCTGGCCCGTGAGCTTGCCGTCAAAGGCTTGGCCAACCACCCAAGCGACCGGGCATTTGCCCGCGCCATTGCAACGCTCGTCCTACGCCGTCTGGGGCAGATCGATGATCTGCTCGCCGGTCTCCTGGATCGTCCCCTGGCAGATCGAGCGGCTTTTGCACGAAACCTGCTGCGGATCGGCGCAGCGGAGTTGCTTTTCTTAGGCTCCGCTCCCCACGCAGCGGTCAATTGCGCCGTTGAGCTGGCAAACTCCAACCGTCAGGCCCGCCCGTTCTGCGGGCTCATCAATGCGGTTTTGCGTCGCCTGACGCGGGACGGAGCAGAACTTGTAAAGCGCCAAAATGCTGGCCGCCTCAATACCCCTCCCTGGGCCTGGGACAGCTGGTGCCAAGCCTATGGTGAGGAGACCGCCACGGCCATCGCCGAGGCTCATTTGGCCGAACCCCCTCTCGACCTGTCCGTACTGTCAGATCCGAAAAGCTGGGCGGAGAAGCTGAAAGGCGATTTGCTGCCAACAGGCTCTGTCCGGCTTTCCCACGCGGGACGCATCGCTGACCTTGCCGGTTTTGAAGAAGGCGCATGGTGGGTACAAGACACTGCCGCCGCTCTGCCTTCCAAACTCTTGAACGTCACGTCAGGTGAAGCTGTGCTTGATTTGTGCGCAGCCCCCGGAGGCAAAACCCTAGCCCTTGCCGCAGCTGGCGCAGATGTCACCGCCGTTGACCGGGCAGGCGGACGGCTGGAACGCCTTCAGGACAATCTCAAACGAACAAACTTGTCAGCCCAGATCGTGAAAGCCGATCTCACCGACTGGCAGCCCGCACGCCAATGGCGAAAAATCCTGCTTGACGCGCCTTGCTCCGCAACCGGAACGGCCCGACGTCATCCAGATGTTTTGCACCACAAATCGCAGGAAGAAGTCGCAACGCTTGCCGCCTTACAAGCCCGGCTTCTTGCACGCGCCGCGACATGGTTGGAGGTCGGCGGCACTCTCGTTTATTGCACCTGCTCGCTGGAACCGTTGGAAGGGCCTGCCCAGATCGCCCTATTTCTGAAAAACAATCCGGACTTCGAGCGTGTCCCCGTCACCGCAGAGGAGATCGGCGGCTTAAGCCAGTGTCTCACCTCCAGTGGCGACCTGCGGACCCTTCCTTACCACTTGGGCGACAGGGGAGGCATGGACGGATTTTACGCCTCCCGTCTAAAACGAATGGCCTAGGCGAGCAGACCCCATTCCAAGAGAACACGCCCCATCCGTTGCGTGCCTGAAACTGACCTGATAAGCATAATTACATGTCTCACAGAGTAAAAATTTCTCCCTCCATCCTGTCGGCGGACTTCGCACGACTGGGCGAGGAGGTGCGCGCGATTTCAGAAGCGGGCGCCGACTACATCCATATCGATGTCATGGACGGACACTTTGTCCCCAACATCACCATCGGTCCCGATGTCGTGAAAGCGTTGAAGCCTTATTCGGATCGTCCCTTCGACGTGCATCTGATGATCGCACCGGTTGACCCTTATGTGGACGCCTTCGCTGACGCGGGTGCGGATATCATTACCTTTCATCCAGAAGCCGGTGCACACATGCATCGCACCATTCAGATGATCAAGGCACGAGGGCTGAAAGCTGGCCTGTCACTTAATCCAGCAACACCGATCAACATTCTTGATGCGGTCCTGGAAGACCTCGACCTGATACTTGTGATGAGTGTCAATCCGGGGTTCGGGGGCCAGTCCTTCATTGAGAGCCAACTAAAGAAGATTGAAGAAATCCGTAAGCGGATTGATGAGATCGGCAAAGACATCGAGCTTGAGGTAGATGGGGGGGTGAATTTCGACATCGCTCCCCGCGTCATCGCCGCAGGGGCCACCGTCCTAGTCGCAGGTACCGCAACTTTCAAGGGCGGGCCGACGGCTTATGGCAAAAACATTTCAACACTTCGTGGGCAATCTTAAACCGCACGCACAGTAAACGGGGGCCACATGACCGAGACGCAAAACACCGCCCCCGCCCAGCCACGTCGTCGGGCARKMTCSYSWSGMYAGRRMSGYSWMAWTYKCRMTSYMSSARMYWMSRYAAGCGATCTGGTTGCGGCGGCTTCCCGCCGCTCCATTGATATAGGCCTTACCGCCTTCTACAGCACCTGGCTCTATCGCCAGACCCTGCATGGTCCCATGCCCGACACAATGGTCTACTACCCCAAAGACTTGCGGCCCGGGCGTGTCGACAAAGCCGACGCCCTGTTTCAGGGCCGCTACGATCTGCCCGGCGGCCAAGTACGCACCGGCGGTCTGTCTCCTTTTCTCATCGAAGCACCAAGCGAAACCTGGGCCGAAGAGCTACACGGGTTTTCCTGGGCGCGGCATTTCTCTGGCGCGGGGGGCAATGCGGCACGCGCCCACGCTCGTGGCCTCGTGAAAAGCTGGATCGAGACGTCCGGCCAATGGCACGACATTGGCTGGCGCCCCCATGTCATTGGCCGCAGGCTCACGTCCTGGGCGTCCAACGGCGCTCTGTTTATGGAAGAGTCCGACCTCATCTATCGCTCGGCCCTGCTGCGGAACATGGCCCGCCAAGCCCGCCACCTGTCCCGCACCATCGCCCGCGCACCTGCCGGGGAGCCCCGCTTGACCGCCGCCATCGGCCTTGCCTTTTCAGGCCTGTGCCTGTCGGAGGGATCGCGACGTCTGCGCCGCGGCCTTGAGCTGGTTGGCAAAGAGCTAACCGCTCAGATCCTACCCGACGGCGGGCACATCAGTCGCAACCCAGCAGCGCAACTTTCCATCCTGCTGGATTTGATTTCTCTTCGTGACGCCCTTGTCGCGCAAGGTCACGGCGTACCCAAACCTATTCGCAACGCCGTTGACCGGATGATGCCAATGTTGCGTTTCTTCCGCCATGGTGACGAAAAACTGGCGCTCTTCAACGGCGCAGATGAAGGACCAGACGGGGCCGTGGGCGCAGCGCTTGCGGAAGATGACACCAAAGGAAAGCCTTTCGGCTTTGCGCCTCACTCTGGCTACCAACGCATGGCCGCAGGGCCAACCTACGTTCTGGTGGACACAGGGCCGCCGCCCCCGGGGGCCTATTCCCATTCTGCACACGCCGGTTGTCTCTCTTTTGAAATGAGCGTCGGGCGCTGCCGACTGGTCGTCAATTGTGGGGCGACCCGGATACTCGGTGCGGACTGGCACGCAGCAAGCCGCGCCACCGCCGCCCACTCCACCCTTATTGTGAACGACACATCGTCAGCCCGTTTCACCCAAGGCGCGCTGTCGCGCATCCTGCTTGGCTCCCGACTGATGGAAGGGCCATCACATGTGGAAAGCAGGCGCAATGAAAGTGAAGACGGCATCTGGCTGGACGCCGCCCATGACGGCTACAAAAAGCTCTTCGGCATCCTGCATCGACGACGGCTTTTTCTGGGCAGCGACGGAGAAAACCTGCGAGGCGAAGACAGCCTGACCCGGATTAGGGACGACCGCTCCCGATTGCTTATTCCCTTCAAAGACTCCGCAACAGAAGAGGACGATACCGGCTCAGATACCTACGCTGTGCGGTTCCACCTTCATCCAGAAGCGCGCGCATCGCTAGCCCATGACGGCTCCAATGTTCTGGTGTTGCTGCCCAATGGCGATGGCTGGCAGTTCCGCGCCCGTGCCGAAAGTGGCGAATGCACCATTGCTCTGGAAGAAAGCGTCTATCTGGGGTCATCCGACCGGGCCCGGCGAAGTGAACAGATTGTGGTGTCAGGCGCGATTTTTCGCGATGAAGCGAAAATCCATTGGGCTTGGCGGCGGCTTTCCAGTCGCAGTGGGGGCAAAAGCGAGACTACCGAGCCAGAACGTCTTGATCTGGAAGACACATTGGAGCCGCTGCCTGAGGCACCCGCGTCCAGTGAGGCCGAAGGCGCCGACACCCCCTAAAGCGCCGGGAAATCAGCCAATCAGACGGATTTTGTCGAGCTTCTCTTTTCGGCCACCTCATTTCGTGCTATCCGGCGCGGACACGTCTCCACCACCAGTTTCAGGATCACCCGATGCCCGCCGACATCCAGCCCGTTACCCGCGCCCTTCTTTCCGTCTCCGACAAAACAGGGCTCGTCGAGTTTGCCCAGGCACTCCATGATGCGGGCGTCGAGCTGATCTCGACAGGCGGCACTTCCAAAGCAATAGCCGCAGCTGGCCTGCCGGTGCGCGACGTTGCTGACATCACGCAATTCCCTGAAATGATGGATGGCCGGGTGAAGACCTTGCACCCGATGGTGCATGGAGGCCTGCTGGCGGTCCGGGACGATGCCGGTCATGTCGCTTCGATGAAGGAATATGACATCGGCCCTATCGATCTACTGGCCGTCAACCTTTATCCCTTTGAGGAAACCGTTGCCAAAGGGGCTGACTACGACACCTGCATCGAGAACATCGACATTGGGGGACCCGCCATGATCCGGGCCGCTTCAAAAAACCACGCCTATGTCAGCGTCATTGTTGACGTTGCCGACTACGGTCAGATCGTCAAAGAAATCGTGGAGAAAAAGGGCACCACCCTGGCAACGCGAAAAGCGCTGGCGCAAAAAGCCTACGCGCGCACTGCCGCTTATGACGCAGCGATTTCAAACTGGTTTGCCAACGAGCTTGAAGAAAAGGCACCCGCCTACCGGGCCATCGGCGGCTCGCTAAAGCAGACCTTGCGCTATGGGGAAAACCCCCACCAGTCAGCAAGTTTTTATGTGACCGGCGCCACCCGCCCCGGCGTTGCCACAGCAACGCAGCTGCAGGGCAAAGAACTGTCCTACAACAATATCAATGACACCGACGCTGCCTTTGAGCTTGTCGGCGAATTTGACCCGGCCCTCTCCCCGGCTGTCGCCATTATCAAACATGCAAACCCGTGCGGCGTGGCAGAAAGCACAAGTCTGGTGGAAGCCTATCGCCGGGCTCTCGCTTGCGACCCGGTGTCTGCTTTCGGCGGCATCATCGCGCTCAACCAGGCACTGGATGGGGAGACAGCTGAAGAGATCGCAAAGATTTTCACTGAAGTCATCATCGCCCCAGGCGCCGACGAAGACGCGCGCAAGATCATTGCAGCCAAGAAAAATCTGCGCCTTCTCACCACAGAAGGTCTGCCCGATCCCCGCACGCCCGGCCTGTTTGTCAAAACTGTCGCAGGTGGCTTCCTGGCTCAGACCAGAGACAATGGTGTCATTGATGATCTGGAATTGAAGGTCGTCACGAAGCGCGCCCCGAGCACACAGGAACTGGCCGACCTCAAGTTTGCCTTCAGGGTCTGCAAGCACGTGAAATCAAACGCCATCATCTACGTAAAAGACGGCGCCACCGTGGGCATCGGCGCTGGCCAGATGAGCCGCATCGATAGCGCCCGCATCGCAGCCCGCAAGGCCGAGGACGCAGCGCAGGCCGCAGGCCATGCCGTCCCCCTCACCAAAGGCTCAGTCGTTGCATCAGATGCCTTCTTCCCGTTCGCCGATGGCCTACTGTCTGCTGCAGAAGCCGGTGCTACCGCCGTCATTCAACCCGGTGGCTCCATGCGCGATGAAGAAGTGATCGCAGCCGCTGATGAAAAAGGCCTTGCCATGGTCATGACGGGCATGCGCCACTTCCGGCACTAGAGCGTTAACGGGAAAAGTGCCTCTGCGATTTTCTGTCCGGAAACGCGAGAGAACAAACTCAAACCCAGACAAACAAGGGAAGGCGGATCAATGGAAACGAAGACCCGCTTTACCCACGCTATTGTTGTTAAGGGGCAGATCTGGCGCGAAGGTAGACTTCTCATCCTCAAGCGTGATCCCGGTGACACTCTCTATCCTGGATTATGGGATGTGCCCGGTGGCAGCTTGGAGATCGGCGAGACCGCCGAGCAAGGCCTGAAGCGTGAAGCCCTTGAAGAAGCAGGTCTTGCGATCAGCAAAATCCGGCCACTGACAACCTGGTCATATGGGGCGGGAGATCAGTTTGAGGTCGGCATCTCTTTTCGAGCAACCAGCCTCTCAAGTGAAATCACGCTGTCCGATGAACATACCGCCTTCGCCTGGATCACGCCGGACGAGATCGCGCGCTACGCGTTCCCCTCAAACCTCGCCAAAGAGATCAACTGGCTGGTTTCCAAAGGTTGGCATCTCTAGCCCGAGACGGCCTACACCCGGTCAACTTCCGCCAGCTCTGCGCGTGTATCATTCACAAACAACATGATGATCATGCCGCCAACAAGCAAAATCAGCACCGAGGCGAAGCCGATGCGCTGGCTTTCGAAATAGGCCGTTGTAAAGCCTACGAGCAAGGGGCCAAGAAACGCCGTTGCCGTTCCCGACAATGCATAGAGCCCAAAGAATTCCGACATCTTCTCGGTTGGGGCAATGCGCGCCAACATCGTACGACTATTGGCATAGGCAGCTGTGATAAAGATCGCTATCAGGATAACCACGGTTACATATGTCAGTTCGGGAATGGTCTGGAAGAACGGAAGCGACCAGACAGGGGTAGCTGACGCCGCATCATAGGGCATGAAGAAAAGCTCAGTGGGCGAAATCGAAACCGCCAGCAACACCCCAAGCGAAGTACCACCGATAGAAATCATAATGGCGTTGCGAGAGCCAACCTTATTGTCGAGCCAACCTCCAAAAAATCCACCCGCGACCGCGAAGACAGATAAAATAACACCGTAGACAGTGAGTGTGAGCGGCCCCCAACTGAAAACCCCCGCGGCATAGACACCTCCAAAAATCAACACCGCTGTCTTGCCATCATTGTAAAACATACGAGCAAAAAGATAGGTCGCAACATTGCGGTAATACTTGAGGCCCTTAAGGGTGCGGATGACAGAACGAACTCCATCGCGCACCGCCTCGCGCGGCTTGGCCCCGGTGGAGGGAACATCCGGTGTGAAGAGTAAAAGTGGCAAGGCAAATACGGCCAGCCAGACCGCTATGATCGGTCCAGCAATCCGACTGTTTTCATGCGCGCCCACATCCAGTCCGAACAGAGCCTCAACAGGAATGAATGCCCAGTCCACCACGCCTGGCAACATGAAGGCGAACAGCATAAAAATCAAAATGACCAGAGAGCCCAAATTGCCAAGCGCCAACCCCAAACCAGAGAGCCCCGCGACTTTGCTATGTTGAGCAATATAGGCAAGCATTGAATTGTGAAAGACGGCGGAAAATTCAAACGCCACATTGGCCGTAATAACCAGCACCGCGGCACCCAGAATGCCAATGCCCCCATCCATCGGAAGGGCGAACCACATGGCATAGCTCGCGAAAATCAAGATCACAACGAACACGGCAATCCAGGGTTTACGCCGCCCGCCGCTGTCGGCAATCGCCCCAAGGAACGGCCCCAGACACGCAATGATGAAGCCCCCAATACCGTTGATCTGTCCCCAGATCGCTTGTCCGCGAACCGGGTCACCAACAACCTGACTGGAGAAGTAGGGAGCAAAAATGTAGATCGTGATGAGGATCACGTAAGGATTACGTGCCCACTCAAACACGGCCCAGGAAAACTGGCCTCTCGCATCTGCAGGCTCGCCTCCAACCGCAGACAAAAGTTGCGCACTCGCCTCGCCCGGCACTTGAACCCGCACCGGTTCCCCATCATTAGCCATGCCTCACTCCCCAATTTTTTCAAGAGCATGGGGGACCGCGTCCTAAGAAGCAAATGGCATTAGCTTTTGGCTTGTTCTTCTTTGACAGGCAGTAAGAGCAGAAATCCAATGACCAGAAAGACGACCACAACATAGAGACCCGCCCGCTGACTGGCGGCCATGGTTGTGACAACGGCAATGACAAGCGGAGCGATGAAGCTCGTGGCCTTGCCCGATAGAGCATACAGTCCAAAAAACTCGGTCATCATGTCTGGCGGCGCCAAGCGCGCCATAAACGTGCGGCTGGCGGCCTGTGCCGGGCCGCCACTCATGCCGATCAGAACCCCCGCCAGCAAATARACCYGYTCCCCRAYACTGGTGAAAKYGGCMGCACCSYYSKCCCTCGGTGYCACCTCRATCACAAACARGATCGTATCCGCYGTGATSGARACRGARRCCAGYGTGCCRATRATCAGYCCGAYRACSGCGATGAGAATGGTCCGTTTGGATCCCAAACGATCATCCATCCATCCGCCAATGAACGCCCCCAGCGCCGCAAACACAGACAGGACGATCCCGAACAAGCCAAGTGCCTGAATGCCCCATCCAAATGTGCCCGCTGCATAAATGCCGCCGAAGGCAAAGATCGCTGACAGACCATCATAATAGGTCATTCGGGCAATGAGAAAGAGACCGATATTCTTGAAGGAGGGGAGCTTCCCCAGTGTCGCGCGCAACTGTGTAATACCTTGCGAAATCGCCCGGCCAGCTCCGATCCGTGCGCGTGGCACATCTGGCGTTAGAAGAAAAATCGGGAGCGAGAAAACCGTGTACCAAAGCGCTGCCATCGGCCCAGTAAAGCGGTCCGCCTCACGCATCACCGGGTCAAGACCAAACAAAGGCGTTGTACCAAGAAGCGTCAGTCCCGTCTCCACATCAGCAACCAGAAACCCGAGTACAAAAAACAAAGCCACGAGGCCGCCCACATAGCCAATCCCCCAACCAAAGCCGGAAAGCACACCCATCTGCTTCTCTGGTACCAGTGTTGGCAACATGGCGTTGTAGAACACCAGCGCAAACTCCATCCCGAGCGCAGCACAGACAATCGCGGCCATGATAAAGCCCGTTCCGTCAGGGGCGCCTGGAACGGCAAACCATAGAAGCGAAACGGCAATGACGAAAATGATCGAAAAGAAAAACATCCAGGGTTTGCGCGCGCCGGTCTGGTCCGCGATCGCGCCTAGCAAGGGAGAACCGAATGCAATCGCCAGTCCCGCAATAGATTGCGTATAGCCCCACAGCGCCTGACCCTTGACCGGGTCTCCCACAAAGCCTGCCGCAAAATAGGGGGCAAAAATAAACGTCGTGATGAGCGTGAAATAGGGCTGGTTTGCCCAATCAAAAAACGCCCAGCTCCATTGCCCGGCTTTCGAGGCCACCGGCCCTCCCGTCACACTTGTTTCTTCATCACTCATATCAAGCCCCCCGACCGCACTTTGTACCGACTTATAACAAATCGTCCCATCCAATTTTGAGGGCGACTTTAAGGGGCAATCGTGACAAATGATATGGGGCCAAATGGCTGTTTCTGAGTAGAATGCTCGTGATGACAAGGAGTTGAAGCATGGAAGTTCTGATTTCTGCAGACGGGGCAAAGGTACTTGGAGAAGGTCTCACCCAGATCGATGCTGTCACACCCATTCTGTTTCAGAGGGACGGCACCCTGACAAGAGACGGCGCACCCGTCCCACGTGAGGATATCAATCCAAAAGGCACTTGGTTGAGCCTAGATATTCTCATGTCAAAACGGGTGTTCGACTATGTAGATCTCGTGCTGAACACGCCCTCCATCGAATGGGTCCAGTCCACAGCTGCCGGTTTCGACCATCCTCTTTTTGCTGAGCTCGCAAAGAAAGGCATCCGCCTGACAAATTCTGACGCTCAAAGCGTCGCCATTGCCGAATACGTTCTTGGCAGCGTGCTGGCAGAATACCAGCGGACAACAGAGCGCCAGCTCAAACAATCAGAGAAAAAGTGGGAAGGCCTCTCCGTCCGCGAAATTGCAAACACACGGTGGATGATTGTCGGCATCGGCAATATTGGCAATGAGACCGCGATCCGGGCGCGCGCTTTCGGCGCACATGTCATCGGCGTCAAGCGCACGGGTGCGAGTGCCCATGCCGATGAGACCATCAGACCTGCCGACATGATGAGCCGGCTGGGAGAATGCGATGTAGTCGTTTTTACCAGCCCCCTCAACGATCAAACACGGCACATGGGAAACGCTGCCTATTTCGCCGCCATGAAGGAAGGAGCGACCTTCGTCAACATCGGTCGCGGGGGCCTTGTAGACGAGACCGCCCTGTTGGAGGCATTAGACAAGAGCCGCCCCGCCCTCGCCATCCTGGATGTATTTGAAACCGAGCCTCTGCCAACAGAAAGTGCGCTTTGGGCCCACCCAAATGTGCGCATCACGCCCCACGCATCTTCTCGGTCCAACGGAACACCGATCCGCGCGCAGCAGCTCTTCCTCAAAAATCTCGCCGCTTTTGCAAAGGGAGATCCGCTGCACAATGAAGTGCCCGCAGCACAGATCATTGGGGCTGCGTGAACACAGTGCCCTCTACTCGGGCTTTCAAATAGTCACGACGCTCGATAATAAATTTGCGAAACGCACTCACCCGCGCGGTAGAGCGCAGGTCAGCATGAGAGAGCAGCCAAACGCCACTTCGCGGCGTGGGCGATGACAGGCGCTCGAATTCTGGAATAGTGTCCCCCACAAAACAGGGGATCAGGCCAATGCCCAGTCCCGCCCTCATGGCTTCTACCTGCAACGGTAAATCATCAAACCGACCAATTGTTGCAAGCTCCGGAAACGGGCTTGCTGCCACCCAGCGTTTGCGATGTGCGCCATCGCCCCATCCGATCCAGCGCGCCTTCGTGCTCCCGTCAAACGGTTCGTTCGTTTCGATATAGGCCGGCGTCCCATAGACCGCATGGCTAAACGTGCCGAGCTCACGGCCAATGAGGTGATCAGGAGGCGCGTCGGTAAATCGGATTGCCACGTCAGCCTCCCGGCGCGACAAATCAAAAATAGTCCAACTCTCATTCACTTCAAGTTCGATCATGGGATGTTCTTCCATGAATTCAAATAGAAGTGGGGCCATCAGGTATCTGGCGAACATGTCCGGCAGCGTTACCACCAGCGGGCCTGCCAACTCTTTGTCAGCCCCACGCACACGGCGTTCAACTCGGAGGAGATTTGACTCCATCGCTTGCGCCACAGGCAACAGAGCCACACCCGCAGGGGTAAGGTCGAAACCATCGCTACGGCGATCAAAGAGCCTCGTATCAAAGTCGGTTTCCAGTGCATCAATACGACGCGAAATGGTGGTGTGACTTACTTTGAGCGCTTTTGCAGCAGCTCGCATAGAGCCCGCCTCTGCAGTGGCCAGGAAAAGACGAAGGTCATCCCAATTCATGATGTTTATTTTTGCACCAGGCTGGCCCGCAGGCTTGTGTTCAAAATCAGCGCTCTAACACATATGTCTGACGCTCACGCATACAAGGCCCTTTCCCAAAGAACAGGCTCAATCATCAGAGTAAAGAGGAGAACAGAATGAAAAAGGTTAAATCAAAGTTCGGCCCTTGGGCACTTATTACAGGTGCCTCTTCGGGGATCGGCGAAGAATTCGCCCAGCAACTGGCACGCACCGGCCTTAACCTTGTTCTCGTTGCGCGCCGCGGCGATGTTCTGCAAGAAACGACTGACTATTTGTCAAAGACCCACAATATCAAAACCCGGGTTATTTCCGCCGACCTGTCAGACCCGCAAACCGTAGATGCGCTCCCGGAAAAAGTCGCAGACATCGATATTGGCTTGGTGATCTCCAATGCAGGCGCGGATTCCATGGGTGCCCTTATCAAAGTTGACCCGGCTGTCCTGCGTTCTATGTATAGCTTGAACACCTACCCGCATCTTGCCTTCACGCGATATTTCTCCGAACGCATGTTGAAACGAAAAGCAGGCGCGATCGTTCTTGTGTCGTCAATGGCGGGCCTGCAAGGAACGGCCTTTGGCGCAAACTATTCCGCCGCCAAAGCCTACATTCTCAATCTGGGAGAAGCCGTCAATCGGGAGTTGCGGGACACGGGCATCAACCTCACCGTTCTCGTACCAGGTCCCACAGACACACCTGCTGTCGGGCCCCGTGACGATATCGATTTCTCCAAGATGCCGGTCTCTCCGATGAAGGTCAGTGCTGTTGTCCGCGGCACCCTTAAAGCTGTTCTTGTAAACAAGCCTGTCTACGTACCAGGTGTTATGAACAGAGTACTGGCTTTTGTGACGCGCCGAGCGATGTCACGCAGTACCGCCAGCGCAATGATGTCGGCCATGATGAAGAAAGCTGTTCCAGATCACCTGAAAGTCACGCTCTAAGGGACAAGGAGGAGCAGGACCTTGCCCGTTTTGCTCCCTCCTCCTCATTGTCCCCTGTCTTCATCTTCAAATTGGTCCTTTGCGAACGACGATTAGACGCCAGACTCCAAGGTTAGTATGTGAGTGACCGGCAGCCGTCCGTCAAAGGGAACCAATCAATGGTCAAAATTATCCTTATGCTGATCGCGGTCATATACGCGCTCAATGCTCTTCTGATGTGGTTTGCGCCTCAATATTGGTACGACACGACCCCCGGGGTCTCAATGATGGGCCCCTTCAACCTGCACTTCATTCGCGACGTTGCCCTCACCTACCTTATGGCGTCGGGTGCTTTTATCTGGGCAGTCCGGCGCGACATTCGGATTGTGGGGCTCGTCGGGGCCGCGTGGCCTTGCATGCATGCCCTCTTTCATATTCAGATCTGGATTGCACGTGGTCTGCCCCTTGACGACATCACGGCAACCAATCTGGTTGCCATCCAACTGCCCGCCTGGGGCGCGCTCTACCTGGTCACCAAACTCAAACAGTCCCCCACTTTATAAGCAGAGCCTGAAGGCATGAAAAAGGCGGCTCACTGAGCCGCCTTTCTGCAAAGAGAGGGGAACGTTTAGCTGTTGCTCAATTGAAGGCCCGCAAGCCCTCCTTCGTTCCGCCAGTCCGCAAGAATGCGGAAATACTCATCTGATCCACCGCCATACGGTGAATTCTGAATAGCCCGCTCATTGGCTTTGCCTTCATTGTTGTAATAACCCGGCGTGCACTCTTCGAAGAACTTCTGACGAAGCGTCGCCTTGCTGAGGATCGTATCAACCCAGCCCTGCTCGGCTTCCTCAGTTACTTCGATACGAGCCATCTGTCGATCTTTGGCTTGGGTCAGCAAGTAAGCCAGATGACGGGCCTGCTCATCCAACAGATGCGGATAGTTTGCCGTGAAGCCCGCCTGTGCTGGTCCCATAATGAAAGCGTTCGGAAAACCACGAACATGCATACCGTGCAGCGTGCGCATTCCCTGCGACCAGCTACTGGAGAGAGTGACACCTTCGCGCCCTTCCAAATCATAGCCCGCGCGCCGGGTATAATCGGTACCCACCTCAAAGCCCGTGCCATAAACCAGACAGTCCAGCTCATACGCTTGACCATTTGCAATCACTGCATTCTCAGTGATCCGTTCAACACCCTGACCGGCCGTGTCCACCAGCGTTACGTTTTCCCGGTTAAACGCGGCCAGGTAATCGTCATGGAAACAAGGACGTTTGCAAAACTGCCGGTACCAGGGCTTCAGAGCCTCAGCCGTCGCAGCATCGGCAATCACATCATCTACCCGCCCGCGGATCTGCTCCATCTTCTTGAAGTCGGCCAGCTCGGCAAGCTCAGCAATTTTTGCTGGCGTAAGATCACCATTGCTATCCTGTTTTGCAAAAAACAGCAGGTTGCGAATGATTTCCGTCCAGCCGTCATTCACCAGATCCTTGTCGGCATATCCACCCGACACGAGCGTGTTGAAATTTTCCAACCGTTCCTTGTGCCAGCCCGGCTTCAAGCTTTTCGCCCAATCTTCATCCGTAGGACGATCGTTACGTACATCAATCGAAGACGGCGTGCGCTGAAACACAAAGAGTTCTTCTGCGTGTTCAGCCAGATGAGAAACACACTGCACAGCCGTGGCCCCCGTACCAATGATGCCAATGCGTTTGCCTTTAAGGCCCGTCAGCCCCCCACTGGAATCGCCACCTGTATAATCGTAGTCCCAGCGGCTGGTATGAAACGTATGGCCCTTGAACGTTTCAACACCTGGAATACCAGGCAGTTTGGGCCGGTTGAGGGGACCGTTCGACAAGATGACGTAGCGCGCGGTCATCCGATCATTGCGGCTGGTTTCAATGACCCAGCGACTGGCCGCATCATCCCAATGCAGACGTTGGATTTCTGTTTGCAGACACGCATTGTCATAAAGATTGTAATGTCGAGCGATCTGCTGGCTGTAGGCGAGAATTTCCGGTCCCGTTGCATATTTCTTGCTCGGCATATAACCGGTCTCTTCCAGCAACGGCAGATAGACATAACTTTCAATGTCACACGCCGCACCCGGATAGCGGTTCCAATACCAGGTGCCGCCAAAGTCACCACCCTTTTCAACGATCCGGATATTCTCAACACCCGCGTCGCGAAGCCTGGCACCGGCGAGCAGACCACCAAAGCCACCGCCGATAATGACCACATCTGTATCATCGGTAAGCGGTGCACGAGTGAACCCCGGTTCGACATAGGGATCATCCCGGTAGTGGGAAAAGTCACCTGCCGTCTCGACATACTGATCATTCCCGTCAGCACGCAAACGCTTGTCCCGCTCGCTGCGATATTTAGCCCGCAGCTCATCGGCATTAAACTCTAAGGGGTCCGTCACATTGGTCTCAGCCATCAATATGTCTCCATGGGATTTGAGTGTTGGTGGATTTGTAAGTGAGGTAATGGGGAGTGCCACTTGGGCTTATCTGTTGGGGGAGGTCTGACGACGCACGAAGTTTTCAGCCATCACGACGCCTCCTTAATGTCTGTCGTTTCGAGCTTGTCTGCGAGCAGCGTCCGCGTTTCCCTGTCCAGGTCACCGCGCTGCAAGCGTTCACTAAGCCCAACACTCCAATGAGATCGGAGTTCCTTTTCCGCGTCCTTCATCTTCAACAAAAGTCGCTCGCGGCTTTTGTCTGTCGCGATAGCTTGCAAGATCAAGGACGTGCCGAAATGCACATGCGCCTCCATCTCGTCCAGCGAGGTCAAACCATGGGCCCATTGAACAATGTGGCTCAGCAAGAGCTGGCCGAATGTTGCAGCAAAGATGTCTGCATCGACATGAGGAGACAGCAGACCGGCTTCTGTCGCCCGGCCAAGCAATCTCTTCCACAACCGAAAGGGCGAGATGCTGGCRTTGAAATAGGTGTCGGGCCCGCCGTTCTGGTAAACCGCAGAAATCAGACTGCGATGATAATCCGGGTTTTCCACATAGCTGGCAGCGACCAACGTTGGCGCCTGAAACAGGGTCTCGATTTCGTCAACGTCCAGCGCCTCCAGCGCTTGCTCAAACCGCACTTGGCCTTCCCCAAGGACGGCAAGCAGGATCGCCTGCTTAGACCCAAAGAGATTGTAGGGCGTGGCAATGCTGACATTGGCGAGGTCGGCAAGATTGCGCATGGAAAAAGACCGCTCTTGCGAACTGCCCATGAGTTCTTTGGCCGCCTCCAAAATCACCTCCCGGCGTTTTGCTTTGGAATCCTCGCGGAGCGACAAAGTCAGACCTTCCACAATTAAAACGTGTTTCAAAAAAAATTATAACCCGTTTCAATAAATGTCAACACACAGGCTCGGCGACCAAAAACGCAAAGCGGCCCGGCGAGATGCCCCCCTGTCACAAAACCAACCGCTGATCCGTCAAAGGGGTATGGAATGTCCAATCCTGGGCCCTCCCACGCCAAAGGAGCCAACCAAATGGTCAAAATCTTCCTCATGGCAATCGCCGTTTTTTACGGCGTTGTCGCCCTCATCATGTGGTTTGCCCCACTCTTTTGGTACGAAACCACCCCGGGCGTGGCCATGATGGGGCCTTTCAACCTCCATTTCATTCGCGATATTGGGCTGATTTTCGCCTTGGCTTCCGGCGCACTTGCCTGGGGAGCGTGGAAAAACTTACCCCTGGCAGCCATTTTAGGGGCCGCCTGGCCCTGTATGCACAGCCTGTTTCACAACCAGATCTGGATAGACCGTGGCATGCCGATAGACGAGATCGCCCTATCGAACCTTTTCGCCATTCAGCTGCCTGCTTGGGGAGCGCTCTATCTCGCCACCAAACTCAAATCTTCCCTCAAACCTTGAAAGGGATAAGCCCATGATCCGTTGGCTTTTGCACCTCGGTACGCGCCGAATGGAACGCGCGACCAATTATGACGCCACCTATATGCACGAGGTGATCGACACGTCGACAAGTGCCGCCCTCAAGCTGTCCGCACTGCCTCTGCTGAGCCAGCACAGGGACACAGCCCCCCTGCCGCTTTGGTATGGCGCTGTAATAGCGTCTGTCCTTGAGGGAGATTGTGGTCCGTGCGCCCAGCTCATGGTCGATATGGGCCTGGGCCAGGGCGTTGATCCAGACCTGTTGCGCGCTCTTCTCGCCCGAGACATGGAAGCCGCCGGTGAAGAGGCAGCCCTGGGTTTCCGGTTTGCCGAAGCCGTGATGGCCGGTGACCCGGAGAGTGAAACCATGCGCCTTCACATTGAGCATGTGTACGGAAAACGCGCGCTCATCGCCGTTGCTTACGCCACAGCTTTTTGTCGGACATACCCGGTCCTCAAACGCGCATTGGGCCACGGCCTCGCCTGCCAGCGCATCAAAGTCGGAAATCATTCGGAGACCGTGATAAAAAAGGTCGCATGAGCGAGATAGCAACGATCACTTTTGAACAAGAACGCGGCCGCCTGACCTCCCTCGCCTATCGCATGTTGGGAGACCGGGCCGCCGCCGAAGACGTTGTGCAGAACGCCTGGCTGCGCTGGTCGAAGGTAGATCATGACACCATTCGAACCCCTGCAGCCTGGCTCACCACAGTCACCACACGCCTCGCCATCGATAGCTTGAGAAGTGCGCGCCACAATCGGGAGGTCTATGTGGGGGTGTGGCTTCCAGAACCCATCCTGTCCGACCCAAATGCCGGACCCGAAACACCTGAAGAAATTCTGGGCGTCGCCGAGACCGTGGAACTGGCTCTCTTATGGGCCATGGAGCGTCTCAACCCAGAAGAGCGCGCGGCCTTCATTCTGCGCGAGGCCTTTGACACAGACTACAGCGACATTGCCCAGACGCTGGGAAAATCAGAGGTCGCTTGTCGGCAAACCGTCGCCCGTGCCCGCAAACGCGTGAACGAAGGGAGCCCCAAATTCAACGCACCGACAAAGGAAGTCTCTGACCTGCTGTCTCGTTTCGTAAGTGCCATTCACGCACAGAACAAGGAGGAGGTGCTCGCTCTTCTCTCACCCACCGCCCTGGCTCTTTCAGATGGGGGCGGAAAAGTACGGGCGGCCTTGCGGCCTCTGGTGGGCCCGGACGACATCGTTCAAGTGCTCATAGCAGTCATGTCAAAAAGCGACAGCACACAAACACTGCAACACGTGTTGGCTAACGGCCAACCTGCCTTCGCCCTTTTGCAAGGAACAGAGGCAGACCTCGTCGTCACAATCACACCCGATGAAACTGGAAAAGTTGGATGGGTCTACATCATGCGCAATCCAGACAAACTCCAGCGCGCCCAAGCAGACATCAGCAAAAACAACTAAGCATCTATCGCCGCAGGAGAAGTGTCGTGCGCGTATCAGCCATGTAGATCAGATTGGCGTGCAAGAAGAGCGTGAGCCCGATCATCTCCAATGTCTCTTCAATTATTGTGGAAACAATATGAGGAAAGCTGCCTTCGCCATACGTATACTCAAAGTAAGCATCAAACGGCTCAAGCCCCAGCGCCCCACCGACATAGATTGCACCGGATACGACGAACAGAGCGGCAATCATACGCGGCAAGGAAAGTAGAAACGGCATCAAAACCGCTGCAAATACAACAACAAAGAAGGCACCGAAGAAAATCCAAGGGTTATAAAAGGCCCCGGTCAGCTCAAAAGTCTCACGCAACGGCACGTCAACAACTTCGTGAAATCCAGCTGTCTCATCCACAGAGAGAGCGAAAAAGACCACAGAGATCAATAGCCAGCTGTAGCTGACAATGTCGGTGCGATGCCGGTTCATTTGCCAGTTAAAGAAAGCGCAAACCGCAATCAAAACCATCAGGGCGCTTGAGTACCACGCCCCCACATTGCGTTCTGCATCAAGCTCAAAATGCCGAAGGTCTTGCAGAACGGTTTCCGTCCCCACCATCACGACAAATACTTCCCGAGCAATGCCCAGCATCATCACTATCGCAGTCATCACATAAAAGAAGCGGATGACATCTACCGGGATGATAACGGCCGCTCCCGCTCTCGGCGAATAGCCTGGCATAACACTCACAAGATTGACTCCAAAACTAGGACTCCAGGTCACAAAACAAACCCGTTGGACAAAACAATGCATTGGGCGTGCCAAATGGGAGGACTATTTTGAGGGCAAGATCAGGGGTCGTGTCTCAAAATGGGACAGAAACACCCGCCCACCATTTCGAGCCAGGGGTTAACCTGGCTTTGACATCCACAAGCTAAAAATACACCGAGCCCTCTCATCGTCCCTCAGACACGGAGAAGGGCAGGCAGTCGCTGTTTTTGCAGGAAATTTAGGCCGGTATTTTGGCGAGCGGAAAGAGCTCTGAGGCCAACCTCAGAGAAGGGTAGTGTAGAGCATGGCATCATCCATCATCGGTCCTATCGAAAAGAAGGACAGCGCGGATTGGGGATTGCGAACCATCCGTCTTCAGCACCGCCTGCATGAGAACCCTCTCTTCTCCGACGAGAGCCTGGCAGCCCTTATTGAACGCACGCCGCAAAGCGTCAGTCCCATCGTTTTGATGCCGGGGAGAGACAATCCGAAAGGCAGTTGGGGATATTGCGATCGATCCGACCTGAGCGGCGAAGCTGTACTGGAGGCGATCAAACGGGGACGGCTTTGGATCAACATGCTCAAGCTTGAGGAAGTGGACTCACGCTTCCGCGACCTGCTGGATACCATTTTCGAAGAGTTTGGAAATGCCATCCCGGGTTTTTCCCCTTTCCGCAAAACCATCGGGGTTCTTATTTCATCGCCCGGTACGCAAGTCTCCTACCACGCCGATGTACCCGGCCAATCGCTATGGCAGATCAGAGGCCAAAAACGCATCTATCTCTACCCGCCTCGCGAACCATTCCTGAAAGCAGCCAATCTTGAAAACATCATACGAGGCGTGACGGAAGAAGAAATTCCTTACGACGCGACCTATGATGAGTACGCTGAAATTTGTGACCTAGAACCGGGCGACATGATGCACTGGGTGCTAAACGGTCCTCACAGGGTGGAAAACGCTGACTGCCTGAACGTCTCTGTGACAACGGAGCATTGGACCCCCACCACCCGTCGCAGCTTTGCCATGAACTATGGCAACGGCGTTTTGCGTCGCGAGTTTGGCTGGACACCCAAATCCCACAAAATCACGGGCCCGGCTTTCTGGGCAAAGGTCGGGGTCACCGCCGCATGGCGTGCCATGGGGCTACAACAAAAGACGGCATTCCAACGCGTGATAACCAACCGTGTTGATCCCAACGCCCCCGACGGGGTGGTACCACTCCCCACCTCTCCGGCCGAGTAGGCAAAGTTCCATGTCCGATACCGTTGAGGTAGAAGCCACACCCCCTCCATCACCAATACATTTGCGTCTGCTCGCCAAAATCGAAGCTCGGTTTGGCACGGACAAACAAGCACGCGAGTCTGCTTTTGCCGCCCTCAAGGTTCTCATCATCCGCTGCACCGGAGCGGGCATCGCCTACGCAACACAGGTTCTTCTGTCACGGCTTCTTGGCCAATCAGACTACGGCATCTTCACGTTGGTCTGGGTATGGATCATCGTCCTGGGTCACATAACCCCCGCAGGATTTGCGCAAGTCGCCTGCCGTTTTGTGCCCCATTACTATGCACGGAACGAACATGATCTGCTCCACGGATTTCTCAGAACAGGCGCTCTGATTGTCGCTGCATGCGCCATCACCACAGCTTTTGTTGGGGGCGCAATATTGTGGTTCGCCGCCCCGTTTTTCGAAAACGCCTACACACTTCCATTTGCATTGGCGCTTCTGGTCTTTCCCCTGTTCGCACTTCAAGATTATGTGGAAAACATCGCTCGATCGTTCAACTGGACGATCCTTGCCATCGCACCGCCCTACATCATTCGCCACGGCCTGATCGCCTGCGGTGTTATTGGCTCTTTCATGATCGGCTTGCCCATATCCGCTGGCCTTGCTGTCGCGGTAACATTCTGCGCGGCGTTGATCTCGCTGCTCGTGCAGACCGGCTTTGTCTGGTGGCGGCTGAAAAACATTGTCCCGGCGGCCCCAAGAAAAACACGCACACGCGAATGGGTTCGCACGGCCCTGCCATTGATTTTCGTTGATGGCACCGTGATGTTGTTCTCCAACGCCGACATTCTGATCTTGAGTCTTTTTGTCGAGCCAACGACCATCGCGATTTACTTTGCCGCTTCGCGTATTCTGCAACTCATTGCCTTTGTGCAATATGCAGCGACGGCGGCAACGGCCCAGCAGTTTTCAGCTCTCAATGCTGTAGACGATGCAAAGGCCCTCAGTTCACTGGCGCGCTCAACAACCCGCTTCACCTTCATCGTCTCACTGGGGGCGGTGCTGGTTACCTATCCACTGGCCCCGTTCCTTCTGAGCCTGTTCGGTGAGGGGTTTGGGGAAGCCATGCCGATCCTGACCATTCTTATGGTCGGTCTGATGGTGCAGGCTTTTGCGGGGCCAGGCGAAGACCTCTTGAAGATGTTGGGCCATGAGCGGGCGTGCGCTGCAAGTTCGGTCATTGCACTGGTGTTGAACGTAACACTTAACTTTGCCCTCATTCCGATATTTGGTGCTGTGGGCGCCGCCGTCGCAACAGTGTTGTCGCTCAGCTTTCAAAGCCTGGCACTTGCCTGGCTGGTACGCCACCACCTCGGTCTATCCATTCTGTTTTCACTACCGCCACGCGAGAGTTCCAATGAACATGCCACTTGATCCCTCAACCATGCCCCAGACGTCCATCACGGAAAGCGACGCATTTCGCACCTGTGTCCTGGACCGTCAAGCCTTGCTCAATCTGGGGCCAGAGTGGGAAGAGCTCAGCGACAATGCGCTTGAAGCAAACGCTTACTATAACCGCCAGTATGTCGAAGCACTCCTTACCCACCTCGAGCGCAGGCCTGTCAAAGCGCTCGCCGTCTATCGGGGGCCTCAGTTAGCAGCGCTGCTGTTCTTTGTAACCGATAGGCAGCATTGGCTTGGACTGGCCAAGGTCAACAAAACGTGGACGACCCTCTACACCACGCTCACCATCCCCCTCGTCGACAAACGTCACGCCGACGAAACCATCGAAGCGCTTGTCATCGCAATGGGGGACGGGACGGCGGGAAGCAAAATTTGGCTTTGTCCGGACATCACACTCGAAGGCGACGTCACCACGCGCCTGTCAGCAGCTCTGCGCGCCCGCAATCTCCCCACCCAAAAGTTTGATGTATTTGAACGCGCCACCATGACCCGCAGGGGATCATTTGAAGAACATCGTCAGTCGCAGTTTTCTAGAAAACGCCGGAAAGAGCTGGAACGTATCCGCAGGCGCCTGAGCGAAAAAGGCACTGTAACAGATGCGACATACACCAGTGGGCCAGAACTTGATCAGGCCGTTGAGGAGTTTTTGCGCATTGAGGCATCTGGGTGGAAAGGAGATCGAGGGACAGCACTGGGATGTTCTGAGGCCTCACGCGCCTTCGCACGGCAGGCTTTTGGCAACCACAAGGGGAAATCAATCACTCGGGCAGATTTGCTCTTCCTGGATGGCAAGCCTATTGCGGGCGAGCTGACAATCATGATGGGCCGAACCGGCTTCACGATTAAATGCGCATTCGACGAAACTTACCGCTCCGAAGGTGTGGGACTGCTTTTGTTTGAAAACTGTATTCGGCACTTCCTGGATAATGACTGGGCGGACCATTTAGATTCAGCTGCCGCAGGCGGGCATATGATTGGTCGCCTATGGAATAGTTCCATCAAAATGGGAGACATACTGTTTGCTGCCGGTCCTTCGCTCCTGCCGTTCAGCGCCTATGTCACTCTTGAAACCTGTCGTCGCTGGGCCCGTGCGAAAGCAAAATCGATAGTCGCGTCTTTACGCCACTAAGCAGGACCGCCTTTCGCTCCTTCTTCTTCCAGCCATTTTGTAAATGACGCAACCACCGGGTCATGCAAATTCGTCGTCGGCGCAACCCAGCAATAGGGTGCCGATAATAGGTGTGGCCCATTGATCGGCAACACCAAACGACCTTCCTCTATGTCATCAGCAACGAGTGGAAGCGGCCCAAGCGCAACACCAAGACCATCGACAGCCGCCTGCAGTGCCAGATAAAAATGATCAAAACGGCGGAGAGTGGCCCCCACCATCACACTCTCTTGTCCGGCAGCGACAAACCATCGGTCCCAGGCACCAGGTCGTGTATCTGCGACCAGAAGCGGAAGTTTCGCAAGCGCTTCGGCATTTTTAACAGAGCCTGTTCCACCAAGCGTGGGGCTCATAACAGGGATCTCTCTTTCGGCGAGAAAAGCATGCGCCCCATAATCAGATGGAACCGGGTCCCCCTCACGGCGGATCGCCACATCAAAACTAAGCGGTGCGAGACGCTGTAGCGGGAGATCCGATGTGACCAGTCTCAATTCCACATGCGGGTGCAGGAATTGAAAACCGGCAAGTCGGGGGAGCAACCAGCGCATGGCAAATGTGGGCAGTGCATTGATAGAGAGAACCCGCTGCTTCCCCAGACCGGCACGAAGCGTCCTCGCCGCTGCCGCAATATCCTCAAATGCATCGCCCACCTTCTCAGCAAAGGCGCGCCCCGCATCTGTCAGCGACACACGTTTTCCCTGGCGAACAAAAAGCGCCACCCCTGCCCATTCCTCCAGGATTTTCACCTGCCGGCTCACCGCGCCATGGGTGACGTGTAGTTCTGCGGCCGCCTGAGTAAATGACCCACAGCGCGCCGCCGCTTCAAAACTTCGAAGCGCCGTAAGGGGCGGCAAACCATGACGAGACCGAAGATTACTCATCTTGTGAGCTTAACTCACAAGAGATTGGAAAAGAACTCGTTTTGCCGCAGAAGCTCTATGTGAGACAAATATCCACCTCCGGGATTTGGGGGATCATCGAACTAAAATCACAAGAAGGAAGGCCCAAAGTGACCTGGATCCTGTCTTTTGCCTTAGGCGCCGTCGTAATCGCAACCGCTACCCTGTCTGGCATCTTCGGCATGGCGGGGGGCATTGTTCTGATGGGTGCGTTCCTAACCATCCTCCCCGTTGGATCTGCGATGATGTTGCATGGAACCACCCAGGCAGTCTCCAACGGCTACCGTGCCTTCCTCACCCGGGAGCATATCGACTGGTCCATTTCCTGGCGCTACATCAGCAGCGCTCTTGTGGCGCTCGCCCTTCTGTCCAGCATCGCATTTGTGCCAGAAAAGGCACTCGTCTTCATCGCGGTGGGGTCTGTCCCTTTCATCGCAATTCTCCTGCCCCAGAACCTGACACTCGACATCACAAAACGCGGTGTGCCCTTTATCTGCGGCTTTGCCATCACTTTGATAAATCTGGTCGCAGGGGTGGCCGGACCTCTGCTTGATGTCTTCTTTGTGCGCTCCAACCTCACCCGGCACCAGGTGGTGGCGACCAAAGCCATCACCCAAACATTCAGCCATCTGATGAAGCTCGTCTATTTCGGCCTGCTGGTCCATGAAGCCGCCACGGCGGCGGAGGAAGAACTCTCAATACTTCCCTGGTGGGTCTATCTGCTGGTCATTCCTTGCGCCATGTTGGGAACAACGTTGGGCACGAAAATCCTCAACAAGATCACCGACACCGATTTTCGCCGCTGGAGCCAGTGGATTGTCATGGCCCTTGGCAGCATCTGCCTGAGCCGTGGTCTCTACCTGTTGACGAGCTAAGCGCCACCCCCGGTCCGTTGCTCTGGACGACCCGAGAACTAGCGAGAGGTCGGACCAGCAATGCCTGCCAACCTCTCGGCTAGCAGGGTCAGCACTTCCTTGGAAAGACCGAACCCAAAATGGGTTGTATAGATTTCGATGTTCTCAGCATTCGGGCTCCAATGGTCGATGGAAGCCTGCCAGGACACCACCCCATCACCTTTTGAATAGATGGAGGTGACAGGAACGGTGAGCGGCACCCGGTAGCGCTCTGCGATGCGCGCCTCGATCGCATCATGGTCAAGACCGCGCCTGCCAAAGAAGGCCGACGTCGCCGTATATTTTGGACCCCCGACAAGCGGGCTCCCAAGAGTGATGACCTGTGAGATTGCATCTGGGTAAGCGCGGGCAACTTCGCGTGCGAGATACCCACCAAGACTCCAGCCGACCAAGGCGATCGGCGCTCCGGCCTCCGACGAACGACGCAAAACCTCCGCTATCACCAGGGGCATTTTCTCAACCACATTGCCGTCATTGCGCCCGAGGCCCCAATCATAGGTGCGGTAGCCAAGCACGCGCAGGAACTCCCGGATGACAAACATTGAGCGTTCGCCGCCGCCAAGGCCCGGCAGAAGCAAAACCGTCTTGCCCTCACCCTTCAGATGAAAAGGCAGTGTCCACCAGAACAAGAGAAGGCGGACAAGCTCAAGCGGCGTCAGGAGTTCTCGCAGCGAATTTGCCAGCGGCGGACCGCTAACATCGGGCATGGGTTCCGGCAACAATCCTTGATCATCCCTGGCCATCAAACTGCTTTCAGACATTGCCCTGTAATTGGAGAGCGGCGTTGAGAACAGCATGAGCCTAGGGGGTGACAGGAAGCGCCGCAATCCCAAGCTGCGTTTTTGCGGGTCTAATCGAAAAACGGGTGGCGGATCAATACCACGCCAGCAGCGACAAAACCAAGACTGAATAGAATTCCACCGAAGGTATATCCCCAGCCATAGGAGGCAGCGCCGGCCATCGAGTATCCAATGAAGACCAACGGCGAAGAAATCCACAATGCCGGGATAAACAAKGGGTAGCTTCGTGTACGAATTATGTCGATGGAAAGCAGAGCTATCCCCAAAGAAATAACCATGACCGCTGTGCCGTATACATCGATACCAAAGGGAGTGTGATCTGGGCCGACAATGGCCGACTGAGCGCTCAGGCTTGCGACAAATCCAATAAGACCGGCAATTCCCAATCGCCCGGCGCGCGCAAGAAAGATGGCGATAAGCCCAAACAGTAAGCAGAGGTCTGTGATCAGATAGAGAAGCTCAAGGCTCCACGAAGCTTCAACCCAGGAAATGAACGTCGACACAAACCGCAGCAGGCCACCCAGCAGTGCGGCCGCCCCACCAAGCCGAATGAGATGATGATGATCGAGGGTCACTATTTGTCTCCAATAAGCTTTGATATCTGTGCGTCAGAAGCAAGAAGGGCGCGCGCATGCGAAGGAACCATCAAAAAACGCTCATCGCCCGTCGCCTCATAAAAACGGATACAGGCTTCCGATAGCTTGATGACATGGTCATCTCCATGAGCGACTGCGCGACTTGCAATATCCGGCACCATCTCGGTATCCAGGATACCAGGTCCAGGTGCCCGCTTAAGTGCATAGGCCGCATAGAGCCCGCACACCGCCTGCCAGCCATAGGCCAGAAGCGCGCGCAGCGCCTTGTCACTCACATGGGGCGCAATATTGAGGATGGCGGCAACGGCTGTAATTGAATGCGTATAAACAATCGCCGTCAAAGGCGTGTGAACCTGATCAAGAAAGACCTGGGCAGAGACCGTCGCAATCTCATTTGCAAGGGTCGCAGGATCCGCCTCCAGATCTATATATCCAATCACCGGCGCAAAGCTTGCGACATCGTTCAACGGTTCCATCGCAGTCGTAATCGCACCCTCGTTGCGCCTTTGCGCCTCCGGAACAAGCGGCACCAGATCAAGCGCCCGTCCCGGGGTCTCCGCAAGCCCGCCCGATTGAAAGTCGGTGGGAAGCGCCTGATAGCTGCTCGCCCAAAGCGCCAGACCTTCTGCAAGTTCCCGCCGTCTCAAAAATGTATCGCCGTGGTCAAGCGCCCGCACCGCATGGCCCACACGAATGATGCCGTGGGTCGCTGCCGCAAAAAGCCCCGGAGCCAATCTCTCAGACCATTGGTCCAGCACGGGCTGCCACTCTCCCCCCATCACCTCTGAGGTGAAGAAAGCACGCCAGGCTGCGTCATGGGAAAAATCTCCCAACGCCTCCCGCCAATTCCCAAACTCACTTTTTGGTGCACCGTCATGCGAGGGCTGGGTGTCGGCCATATGGGTTGCAACCCAGGGTCCTGCTGCCTCCTCCTGTCCCATGGCCACAAGAGCCTCGGCAGCCATGGGGACATGATTAACAAGTCCGTTGCGCAACAGCGCACTCGTATGGCGTAGCGGATCGATGGCTGGATCAAGCAGCAAATAGTCTGGGGGGTGCATGGCCATCTCCTTTAGGAACCGTTGTGTTTTCCTATGTAGACCCATTTCGTATTAATTCAAGAAAAAACTTTATATAATAACACTTCTCTCACATTGGCTCTTTCAACAATAGGGACAAGCGGGCATCCTGTGCCTCCACCTTTGTTATGGAGATCATCATCATGACGGTTTATCTCGTCGGCCACATCCAGATCACCGATCCCGCCCGCTATCACGATTACGAGGCGGGGTTTCTAGACGCGCTTGCCCCCTTCAAGGGCACCATATTGGCGGCCGATGATGCCCCCAAAATACTAGAAGGCGAGGCGCAAAAAGGACGCGTGGTGATTTTGAGTTTTCCAAACCAAAAAGCTCAGGAGGGCTGGTATGCGTCTGACGCCTATCAGACGATCATGGTGGCACGCCACGAGGCCGCCAACAGCCAGATCATGGCCGTGCAGGGGTTTGAGATACCTGGCCAATAGTCCCGGTCAGCAATCCAAGATCATATCATCAGCAGATGTTTCAGATAGCTTCCAGCAGCATCACGCTGAACAGCTTGTCATCATCTGTCCAAACATGGGCGGTCCGCCATCCTTGTGTCTCCACCAAACGCGTCAGTTCTTCACTGTCAAACTTGCGCGAATTTTCAGTGTGGATGGTTTCTGCTTCCCGAAAGAAAAACTCCCGGTCACAGACCCGAACCGTTTGATCGACCCGGCTCACAAGATGCATTTCCACCCGTGACATCTCTTCGTTCCAACGCRCTTCATGAGCAAACGCATCAAGCTGAAAAACGCCCGCCAGTTCCCGGTTGATCCGTGCCAGCAGGTTGAGATTGAAATCAGCGGTCACACCGGCGGCATCATCATAGGCCGGAATCAGACGGGCAATGTCCTTTTTGAGGTCTGCCCCAAGAACGAACGCAGCGCCCTCGCCCAAATCATGTCGTGCCCGCGCAAAGAAGTCTGCAATCTCATCATTGGAAAGATTGCCAATTGTCGAACCGGGAAAAAATCCAATCGTCCGACCGGCTCCCCGGCTTTGCCCGGGCAAAGTGATAGGGGACAGGAAATCSCCAACCACAGAAAGAACCGTCAAATCAGGATAGTCCGCCTTCAGACTGGTAGCACTTTCAGAAAGAAATTCCGCTGACACGTCAATTGGCACATATGAATGTACATCTTCCAATGCATCCAACAGCAATCGGGTTTTGACAGACGCCCCGGATCCGTACTCAACAAGGTTTGCCCCTCTTCCCGCCACCGCCGCAATATCAGATGCGTAACGCTTGAGGATCGCAGTCTCTGTACGGGTTGGATAATATTCCGGCAAGACAGTGATCTCTTCAAAGAGAGCCGAGCCCCGCGCATCATAAAGCCATTGGCAGGGGATCGTCTTTTGCGCCTGCGACAATCCTTCCAGAACGTCGGCTGCAAAAAGATTGTCTTTGATTTTCGYCGTATCAAGCATCAGTCACCTATCTCGCAAGTCGGAGGCCGGAAAACTGCCACCGTTTGTCGGGATGAAAAAAGTTACGATAGGACGCGCGCATGTGACCCGCCGACGTGACACACGAGCCACCCCGCAACACCATCTGCCCGTTCATGAATTTGCCGTTATATTCACCAACCGCACCTGCAGCCACTTTAAACCCGGGATAAGACGTGAAGGGGCTGGCAGTCCATTCCCACACATCGCCAAACAGGCCGATGGGACCCTGCGTCCCTTGATCGTCAGCTGTTGCCATCTGTGGCCGGGGCCGCAACATGGTGGAGGAGACAAAATTACCCTCGACCGACACCGCCTGCGCGGCCACCTCCCACTCCACTTCTGTGGGCAACCGGGCACCCGCCCAGCTGGCATAGGCATCGGCTTCATAAAAACTGATATGAGCAACAGGTGCGTCCAGGTGGACCGGCTGCGCTCCACGCAAAGTCATGGACCACCAGACACCATCACGCTGCATCCAATAGAGCGGCGCTTCCCACCCTTCGCGCTGCACCACCGCAAATCCGTCCGACAACCAATATAGTGGGTCGGTGTATCCACCCGCCTCCATAAAGGCTAGCCACTCGCGGTTCGTCACCGCACGGTCCGCAAGTTCGAACGGTTGGATGAGAGCTTTGTGGCGCGGGCCTTCACAATCAAAGTGAAACGCATCGCCAGTGCCTGCAGCCCCAATTGAAACAATCCCGCCTTCAAATGAAATCCAGCGCGCCTCTTTCGTGGGCGACCCCTTCATCTCCAGCGGCGTCGCAATCGCAAAGGCCGGTTCCAATGGGTTTTGCGCAAACAGGTGCAACAGGTCTGTCAGCAAAAGCTCCTGATGTTGCTGCTCATGATGCAATCCAAGCTCAATCAATGCCGCAAGTTCAGGAGCAACATCGCCAGCCAACAATGTTTCCATCGCTGCATCCACGTGAGCCCGGTAGCACCGCACATCTTCAAGTGAAGGGCGCGCGAGCATGCCACGCCGGGGACGGGGGTGGCGCTCACCCACCGCGTCATAATAAGAATTGAACAGATAACCATAGGCCTTGTCGAACAGGCCATAGTCCGACGCATGGGGAACGAGAACAAATGTCTCAAAAAACCAGGTCGTGTGCGCAAGATGCCATTTTGCAGGACTGGCATCCTCCATCGACTGAACCGTTGCTTCAGCGTCACTCAAGCGGTCGGTTAGCGCCAGGCTTTGCGCACGTACAATTCCATAGTCCCCAAGGACAACGGCACGCGCCCTAACCGGCGCAGCGGATGGCGATGTCATGTTCAGGCCTTCCTGCTCAATTCAATATTGTCTGAATAAAAGGCAAAATGATCTTTGAGGATTGCGGCCATAGGAATTGGGTCTTCATAAGACCAGGCGACGACAGCACCCTCTGGTGCATCATCTGTGCTCTTCGCTCCATAATAGGAAGCATCCCCTTTCCGGGGACAATGGCTTGTCCGGTCAATGAGCGTGAAGGTCGAAAACTGGACATCTTCACGCGGAAAATAAAAGATCGGCGTGTGACCTTGTTCATGCACGATGATCGCGTCACGACTGCGCGCCAACACCTCTCCTTGATGGATCACACTCACCTCATCACCCGCCGCCACAAAAGCGAGCGGCGAGGCCCAGGTTGGCGATGTCTTGGTATTGGCGGCAAGAAGCACCGGCGCCGCGGTCATAGGATCTCCATCGCCTGTTTCCAGCGAAGGGTCAGTGTTTTGATCTGCCACTTTATTCCACCCTCTCAACACGCTACGTCAGCATGTCAGACCCATATGGCCACGTCCAGCGACCAGAGGAGGTCACTTTTTTGCACATGGCCGGTTCGAAATCAGACCGTAGAGGCACGGTTGCAAAAAGCCAGAGCCGTTGCCCGCCCTCCTGACATTAAATGTCACCAGTCATGTCGTAAGGGATCGCGGCGATGATAGGAATGCAAGAGTGCCTAACAATCCCGTGAGGACATCCGTTAAGGATAAAAGTCTCACCTCCGCCCAAAAAGACACCAATACACTCTCTCAAGGAGCGACCGGTTGACTCAAGGGCACACGACCAGGCTCCCGTGCAACCGCAAGCAACAGAGCCGGAAGAACCGTGAAGTCAAATACGAGAGCAACGGAGATCGTGATCGCAGTCAACTGACCCAATTGTGAATTTACCGCAAACACCGATGTCGCCAACACCAAGAACCCCGCGGCGACAATGATCGTGGTGGCAATGATCGCTGGCCCCACGGTTGTGAACGCGTGCCGTATCGCCTCCTCGGGACTCATCGCCCTCTCTCGTCTGGCTTGGAGGTATTTTGCAACAAAATGGATCGTGTCATCCACCACGATCCCCAGTGATGTCGCACCAATAACCGACGCCGCCATTCCGATCTTGCCAACAAACAACGCCCAGATGCCAAACGCAATCACCACGGGCAATATGTTGGGGATCAGACTGAGCAGTCCGAACGTGAAACTGCGAAGCCCCACCATAATAGCGACGGCTACGAGCAACACCGCCAGCACCGTCCCTGACACCATCGCGTCGACATTGCGTTTTGAGATGAAGGAAAACATGACGCTTGGCCCGGTCGGCCGTGCAGGCACCACCAGGGAAGACGGATTGTCATCAATCCACTTTATCACCGCAGCGCTGAGTGCCCTTGCATCTTTGGCTGTCACATCCCGCAGCGCAATACTCACCCGCGTCGCAGAACGGTCAACTGATATACGATCATTGAGATCCAATCCGTAGGGCAGAGAGAGCTCGTACAGCAACAGGTATTGTGCCGCCAGGTCAGAGGCACCCGGCAACACACGCCACGAAGGATCATCTCCATGCAGGTTCATGTTCAGCCGTTGGATGAGGTCCGAGTAGCTATACACGTGGCGGACATCCGGCTGCTCACGCAGCCACTGCGTAAAGGCATCGAGCTCTCTCAAGTATTCCGGCTCGCTAATTCCATTCGATCGACCTGACGAAAACGAGACTTCGAATATGTCCGCACTTTTCAGAACACGAATACCAAATTCCAGATCTGACCGAAACGGCATCCGGTAATCAAAATATTCCGGGAAGCGGTCATTGTTTTCATTCAGAGTAGCAAGACCAAGAAAGCCCGCCGACACGACCCCGCCAACAAGCAGAATGGAGCGGCGGCGCCCAATCACAAATCCCGCATACGACCCCAGAAGGCGCTCAACCAGGCCGGTCTTTTCCGTCTTGGAGACCCGCAGAGGCATCAACATCAAAACCGTTGGCACCAGAACAATGGCGTAAACCCATGCCGCCATAACCCCCATCGCGGTGATCGTGCCCAGCGCCCTGAAGGGGGGCGAATCCGAAAAATTCATACTGAGAAACCCGATCGCCGTCGTCACGCTGGTGAGAAAAATGGCCAGGCCGTTTGATCGAAGGGAATTTCGGATCGCAATCCTCTTGGGCTCCCCGCGCATCAGTTCGCGTTTGATCGACGCAATCAGATGAACACTGTCTGCCACGGCCAGGGTCAGAATAATGGTAGGGGCTGCGATCGTGATCGGAGCGAGCTTTATCCCCGCATACCCGGCAAGCCCCAATGCCGTAACAGTGGCAAGAGCAATAACAATCAGCGTCGCAATGCCGCCAGAAAACGATCGCAACAAGATCATCGACAGAACAATCATCACTATGTAGCTCAAGGGGATGAGGGTCTCAGAGTCCATCTGCCCGGCTTCATTGAACGCATTGTTGAACATGGTGGTCCCGGACAAAGCAACGCGCAAACCGGGAAACGCGGCACGGATCTCATCTGCGGCAGCGCGGGCAGCAGCAACTGCTGTTGGTATTTCCGTCGGGCTCTTTTCCGGAAACGGCATGGTGACGCTAACGGCAACAGAGCGCCCATCCAGCGAAATCATATTTTCCACCAGCAGGGGCTCAGCCAGTGCAATGGCACCCCGGCGCTGGATTTCAGCGTCGCTCATCGCCGTCACGTTTTGCAGAAGGTCTTCAACAATCAGCAAATCATCGTCTTGCGCATAGCTGTGCTGAAAATTGCTGATGGAATCCACACGTGTCGCAAATGGAAGCTGCCAACTCATTTCGGTCAATTGCTCAGAAGCTTCCGCGAGCTGACGCGAAAACCCTGTCGCCTCAGCGTCATGCAGAATGAAGAAAACATTGTCATTGCGGGTGTAGGTGCGCTGAAAAGCGTCAAACGCGATCAGCTCCGGGTTTTCAGGGCTGAAAAAGGCGCGGTAATTGCCATCAAATTCGAGATACTGCATGCCACTCGCGGCGACCGTGGCGAAAATCAACAACCCCGCACTCAGCCAAAGACGAAACCTCAAAATCAGCTCTGCGATACTGGCGTGCGCGCCGCCTCCCGCAGTATTTTCCCAACTGTTTGCCATGCCATCTCAACTCCCTGATGGATCATTTAATTAAATAATCATTTAATTAAATGATTAATGAACAATAGATGGCAAAATGCAAGGGAAAATTGTGAGGGCGACAGAAGCACTTCCCCGATTTTCATACCGAAACGCAGAGCATCGTTCGCCCCTGCCGGGTGAAAACAACACGTCCATCGTTCGTAGTAATGCGGAAAAATTGGAGCGGGCGATGAGATTCGAACTCACGACCCCAACCTTGGCAAGGTTGTGCTCTACCCCTGAGCTACGCCCGCGCTCCTGACAAGACAGCAATGCCTCATCGACGGGCGTATATCGCGCAAAGCAGCGCCTTTTGCAAGCCCTTTAGCGTCTGATCTGGATGCGAGCGCATTCCAGATATATATAGAGAGGCCGAAATGACCCAATCCCTCAATTCCTGTGCACCCATAGAATCCCCAAAACCGCCCATGCCACTCACAAAATCCGACCTGTTAACCCTTCTCGCAGATCTCGGCCTGCAGGCAAGCACCATTGAGCATCCTCCGCTTCACACCGTAGAAGAGGCCCAGAGCTGGCGCGGCACCCTGCCCGGCGGGTTTTGTAAGAACTTGTTTTTAAAGGACAAAAGGGGTGAATTGTGGCTGATCGTAACGCTTGAGAACCGAAAAATTCGGCTGAACCAGCTGCCCAAAGCACTGGGGTCTGCCAGACTTTCCTTTGCCAGCGCCGATCTCATGTGGGAGGTGCTGGGGGTAAGGCCCGGCTCCGTGACCCCATTCGCCCTGGCAAATGACACGGATCAACGCTGCCACCTTGTGCTAGATGCCCCTATGCTCGATTTTTCGACGCTCAACTATCACCCGTTGACCAATGAGGCGACGACAACCATTTCAACCCAAGACTTTTTGAAATTCGTCCACCATTGCGGCCACGAACCGCTTATCATCGACCTGGAAGCGGCAGCTGGCGTATAAGACGCTCAGCAGCCCCCAAACAATCCATAGAAGATGCAGAAAAGAAGGCACAGCGAGACCCATGTCAGAAATGCTTGGCACCCCAGAAAACACACCCGCTCCGGCGGCTGACCTGATCAAAGACGCCACCACCGCCTCTTTCATGGCGGACGTTGTGGAGGCCTCCAAAGAGGTTCCCGTGATCGTCGACTTCTGGGCGCCTTGGTGCGGCCCGTGCAAACAGCTCACCCCCGTGTTGGAGAAACTCGTCACCGCAGCGCAAGGCGCGGTCCGGCTGGTCAAAATGAACATTGAAGACCATCCAGAGGTCGCCAGCCAATTACGGGTGCAATCAATCCCTGCAGTTTTCGCCTTCAAGGATGGCCAGCCCGTCGATGCCTTCCAGGGCGCACTCCCTGAAAGTCAGCTAAAGCAATTCATCGAAAAACTGGTGGGCGAAATAGGCCCCTCCCCCGCAGACCAAATGGTCGAGGCGGGCCGCAAGGCTTTCGCCCAGGGGCAGCTACCGCAAGCCGCACAAATGTTTGCGGATGGCCTGCAACAAGAACCCGGCCATATTGGAGCCATATCGGGCCTTGCCCAATGCTATCTGCAGGGCGGCGACCCGGAGCGGGCTGAGCAAACTCTGGCCCTTGCCCCACCCGATAAGGTCAATGACCCGGAATTGGCAAGCGTGCGCGCAGCCATTGCCCTTCACGCAAAAGCAGAAGATGTCGGCGAGACAGGCCCATTGCGTGCGCGACTTGAAGAGAATCCAAAGGATCACGAAGCCCGCTTTGAACTCGCCATCGCCCTGAATGCAAGCGGGGATCACGAAGGCGCGGTCAGCGAGCTGTTGACCAGCATTGCCATGGATCGCAAGTGGAACGAGGAGGCCGCACGCAAACAGCTGCTCGAGTTTTTCGATTCCTACGGACCAACAGATGAAGTGACGAAAGAAGGCCGCAAACGTCTGTCGTCCATTCTGTTTAGTTAAAAGTGTTTCCAGAAATAAAGAGGGAACCCGTTTTCCGTCCGGAAACATGAACAATGAGTAAGCAACAAAGGTGATGTTTCAACGTGAGTGGTAAATATCAAAAACCCAGCGACTTGCCGTCGCGCATTCCCGTCTTTCCGTTAGGCGGCGCATTGCTGTTGCCGCGCACCCAATTGCCACTCAACATTTTCGAACCTCGCTATCTACAAATGATCGACGATGCATTGGGCAATGACCGCATTATCGGCATGATCCAGCCAGATGGGCCCACCGCCCTGGATATGGAAAAAGACGCAAACGCCAAACCTCCTTTGTACAAAATTGGCTGTGCCGGGCGGATCACCTCGTTCCTCGAGGCCGATGACGGCCGCTACTTGATCACCTTGACCGGGATCTGTCGGTTCCGGGTGCTCGAAGAGCTCAACACCCTCACACCGTACCGTCAATGCCAGGTCGACACGGACGAGTTCAGCCTGGATCTTAAGGCCGGGGCCGGCGAAGACGATGTGTCACGAGAACGCCTGCTTGAGATTTTGAAGGTTTACCTGGAGACCCGTGGGCTTGGGATCGACTGGGATGCCATCAAGAATGCGCCCAATGAAAACCTCGTCAACTCTCTCTCCGCTATTTCCCCCTATGGGCCAAGCGAGAAGCAGGCCTTGCTGGAAGCAAAAACGCTGGAGGATCGCAATCAAATGCTGATCGCTCTGACCGAAATGACGCTGGCTCGCGAAAGCAGCGACGGCAGCACCCCCGTTCAATAACCCAACAGGAATGTTCTGAAACAATGTCAGATCCTCAAAATGTCCCCGCAGCAAACCTATCCCCGGCCGTAGATCCAAAACTGCTTGAGATCCTCGTCTGCCCGGTGACCAAAGAAACCCTGAAATACGATCGCGACGCTCAAGAACTGATCTCTGAAGGGGCGGGTCTGGCCTATCCAATCCGCGATGGTATTCCGATCATGTTGCCCGACGAGGCACGCCAGCTTTCGTGAAAGCAACTCATGAACACTCAAGACCGACCTTGGCCCGTTGAGCTAAGGCTCCACGCGGGCGGGCAAAGCCTTAACGTTTCATTCGATGACGGAGCAAATGCCGTCCTTGAAGCTGAGTATCTGCGTGTAGAGAGCCCCAGCGCTGAAGTTCAGGGGCACGGAGCGGGACAAAAGAAACTTGTTGTCGGTAAAGAATCCGTGATCATCCAAAAACTGGAGCCCGTCGGCAATTACGCAATCCGGATTTCCTTTAACGACGGTCATGACAGCGGCCTTTTCACCTGGGATTACCTCTACGAACTGGCAGAGGACAAGGACATTCGGTGGACGGAGTATCTAGCCAGAGTCGCGGAAGCCAACCTCTCAAAGTGATCAAAATATTGGACACCGCGACCGTTTGTCACAGAGCTTAGCCGCGTCAGAATAAGTAAATGATCATCGTTCGGGTTCATGGTCGGCAAATCGTTCGACTATCCGAAAAACGTTCGGGTACAGACGAAAACGTGCATTGGATTGTACGTGGGAGGCGTGCACAGCCTATCGTGCACGATTGAAGAAAAACACCAAGTCCAACCTGGGGAGGCGACGAAAGTGATGAAATGTCTATTGAAGCGACCCTCTTCAGTCCCGTTGATATAACTGGACAGAAAATCTCCTTTGCCTCGCCTCAGGCACAGGACTTGAGCAATTATTGGTTTCAGCTTGCAAGAGACATCAACAGGCCCCCCACTCGCGCGTCGTTTGATCCCATTGCTATTCCCCATCTCCTGCCCAGTGTCGTTCTGCTCGAACGGCTTGATGCGGGGGGCTACCAGATCCGTCTTCAAGGAACCGCTTTTCGCGAGCGAGGTCTTGTCGATAGAACGGGTGAAATTCTGAACCGGGAAGATGCCGAACCGAGCCGCTTGGCCTTCTATCAAGCCGTGGACAAGGTGCTAGACACGCCCTGTGGTCTCCGACTGATCGCTGTTGAGCAGAACTATGAGGGAAAACAGACACTTGTGGAAATCGTGTCTTACCCCCTCACTGATCGCAACAACATCGCCCGCTTCACTATTTTCATTATTGTACCGCTCAAGATGATTGGCTACGCCGACGGTCAGCCGAGAAAGTATGCTCTCACTGAAATTCGCGAGGTGACGGAAATTTCATTGGATCTGCGAGATCGTGTGCAGGCTTAAAGCGGTTTTCCCTGCATCAGCCGTGGCAGATCACCAACGCCACCGCTGGCAAGGCGCATGAAGAAACGTCGCGCCGGACCGATCTGATTGACCAGCCCAAGGCCCGCATCACGCAACACGCGTAACGGGCCAATGTCGTTGGAAAATAGCCGGTTAAGACCGTCACACGCCAATCCAAGCGAAACATTGTCAAACCGCCGCCAGCGCTGATATCGCTCAAGCGCCACCAGTGATCCAAAATCCAGGCCCAATCGCTGACTATCCACAATCACATCCGCAAGAGCGGCCACATCGCGCAGCCCGAGATTAAGTCCCTGACCCGCAATGGGGTGAATACCATGTGCCGCATCTCCAACCAGCGCCACACGGGGTCGCACATAGTCACGGGCAAACTGCAAAGTCAGCGGGTAGGACCAACGCGGGCCCACCGGCTTCATCTCACCCAGATAGGACCCAAAACGTTTGGCGCATTCACTGGCAAACCCGGCATCATCAAGCCCCAGAAGTGCCTCGGCGAGATCCGTGCGTTCCGTCCAAACAAGCGATGACCGGTTGCCCACCATCGGCAGAACCGCAAACGGCCCGCTCGGCAGGAAATATTCCTGCGCCACGCCATCATGGGGAAGCGCATGCTCAACCGTGGTGATGATGCCGGACTGCTTATAGTCCCATCCAAAGGTGGTAATGCCCGCCTGCTCACGCACCTGCGACCCGCGCCCGTCCGCCCCAACCAGAAGACGACAGGTCAGCACCTGGCCCGACCGCAGCCGCACCGAGGTATGGGAGGCATGGGTCTCAAAATCTTCAATTCTGGCCGGTGCCAGCAGGGTGATTTTCCCCGACCCGGCCACGGCCTTTTTCAAGGCCTGGCGCAAGTGTCGGTTCTCCACCATCACACCCAGGGGCTTGTCCCCAATTTCGCGGTGGTCGAAATGCAGGAAAAACGGCGCCACCGGCTCTCCCACACGCCCATCTGTCACAATAATATCGTTGATCGGCTGCAACTGCCCCTCAAGGTGCTGCGTCACCCCAAGTGCCCGCAACATCGCGAGCGACGCATCGGCGATCGAGGACACTCGCCCGTCAAAAGCCGGGTCAAGATCAGCTGCCGGGTCGAGTATATCGACCACGATCACATCCAGTCCCGCCTGCCCGAGCGCCAACGCCAACGGCAACCCCGCGAGGCCCCCGCCGGAGATAACAATGTCACTTTTTATCGGGTCCTGCATCATGCGCGCACCGTCTCCCGGATCGGCGAGAATGTCTACCATCTTGCGCAATTCTGGAGCCGGCAAGACATGCGGTCTCATCCCCAGCCACGAAATGAAAAGGCCCGCCCCCGCAGTATGTCCAATGTAGGGGCCTGCGAAACGCTCCTTGCATCCCTCGGTGGCCCGGATTACGGTTCCTAATGTGACAAATTGTCACAAAATGGGGGACTCTCAAATGGCACGTCAAACAGACCAGGACAATCCGCAAGACAAGGAGCCCACCCTGCCGGTCGGGGTCGAACTCACCTCTCTCGATGAGACGTTCCGCGACAGCCCACACCCCATTCTGGATCGACTGCGCACCGATGCCCCTGTGCATCACGACCCTCAATTGGGGCGCTTCATCCTTACCCGCCACGACGACGTGCGGCGCCTTTTGCGGGACCGGGACTGGGGGGTGGACCCTCGCAAGTCTGCACCGGACGCCTACATACGCCTGATAACCAGCACCAGCACACCGGAGGAACTTGCCGCCTACGAGCCCTCCATGCTTTTTCTCGACGCCCCCGATCACAGGCGTCTGCGCGCCCTGGTGAGCCAGGCCTTCAATCCGCGTGTCATCGAAGGGATGCGGGCCAGAACAGAGGCGATCACCGAGGCTCTTCTTGATGAGCTGACAGGGAAATCCGAAATCGATCTCATCGCCGATTTCGCAGGCCCCCTTCCCACCCTTGTCATCGCAGACATGTTGGGCGTTTCACTCGCCGACAGAGGTGATTTCAAACGCTGGTCCGACGATCTGATCTTGGGGTTCGACCCGCTGCGCTCTGAGGAAACCGATGAACAAATCGCGCGCTCAGGGGAGGCCATGCGGGCCTATTTTGAGCAGGCCATTGCCGCCCGTCGCGCCACTCCCACGGGTGACCTGATGTCGGACTTGGTCCGCGCACAGGAGACCGACGATACCCTGTCGGACCAGGAGATCATTACCATGTGCACCCTGTTGCTGATTGCGGGCAACGTGACCACCACCGATCTGATCGGCAACGGTCTCCATGCGCTCATGACCCACTTACCCGAGATGGAGAAACTGAAAGCCAACCCGACCCTTATCGAAAACGCCGTGGAGGAAATGCTCCGCTTCGACAGCCCCGTCACTGACAGCGGCCGCCTGCCCTTCGCAGATACCGAACTGGATGGATGTCCGATCAAAAAGGGCATCTCCGTCAACACATCCCTCACCGCCGCCAATCACGATCCCGCCATTTATCCCGACCCACACAAGTTCGATATTCAGCGCAAGGACACTCACCATCAATCCTTCGGCGGTGGCGTGCATATGTGTCTCGGCGCTCCTCTCGCGCGACTTGAAGCACAGATCGGCATCAATGCCCTTCTGAAACGTTTTCCAGACCTGCGCCTGGCCGACAAGCCAGCCAAACGCCGCCACTTGCCATCCTTCCGGGGTTTTGAAACATTGCCAGCTCTGCTTTGATTTCACCAACTCTTCTTTGATCTCGAAGGACCGATATTGTGAGCGACATTTGGGAGCACCAATCGGCCCTGGCCCTTGGTGCCGCGATTGAGAGTGGCCGTGCCGACCCGCGTGACCTGACCGAGAGTTTTCTTGAAGCGATCAAAACAGCTGACCAGAACCACACGGTCTATGTACGCGTATTGCCGGAACGCGCCCGGGCAGAAGCTAAAGCCGCCGCTGAGCGTGCCAGATCAGGGCTTCGTCGCTCACCTCTCGACGGCGTCCCGCTGTCGTGGAAAGAACTTTTTGACGTCGCCGGAGAACCCACAACTGCGTGCTCTGCCCTGTTGGCGAACAATATCGCAACCAAAGACGCGGTCGCTGTTGAACGACTGACCCGCGCCGGTGCCGTGCTGCTCGGCAAAACCACCATGACCGAGCTGGCGTTCTCGGGCCTAGGCATCAACCCGATTTTTGGCACACCGGAAAATCCCCACGACACAAATTGTGCGAGGGCACCCGGCGGTTCTTCATCAGGCGCAGGAGTCTCGGTAGCACGCGGGCTGTGCGCCGCCGCCATCGGCACAGACACGGGCGGCTCCGTCCGCATCCCTGCTGCGTGGAATGGTCTTGTTGGTCTCAAGACAAGCACGGGCCGCGTACCGCTGGACGGCACCATTCCTCTCGCCCCATCTCTCGATACCATCGGGCCGCTTGCCCGAACGGTCGCCGACACCGCCATTCTCTTTTCACATCTGGGCCGCACCCGCGCCGACATCCGAGACGTCGCTTTGCGAGATCACGCTGTCATCGTGCCCGACAATCTGGTCTTTGAAGGCCTGGACCGCGGCATCGCCAAAACCATTGAGCAGGCCATCCACCAACTGGGAGCCGTAGGCTTGCGCATTGTCCACAAACCATTACCCGCCTTGGATGAAATCCATGAGCTCGCCTGGCGGGGACCCAGCCTACTGACAGCAGAAGCCTATGGGATTTGGGGAGAGAGGGTTGAGGCGGAGCAAGACAAAATGTTCCGCTCGGTTTCCTCGCGCTTTTTGATGAGCAATGCCGGTACCGCACCGGAGCTCGCCGCTTCGCTTATGCTGCGGCGTCAAATCCAAGCCCGCTACGCCAAAGAGACAGAAGGGTTCGATGCGGTACTGCTGCCGACCGTTATCTCCAGCCCGCCGGAAATCGCGCCCCTGTTGGCCGACGATAATGCCTATGGCAAAGCCAACCGCAGGGCCTTGCGCAACGCAACACTGGGCAACCAGCTGGGCCTTTGTGCCCTGACGCTTCCGGTGGGCAAAGACACGCAAGGCCTGCCCGTGGGACTCATGCTGCAAGCCGCCCCGGGCAAGGAGGAGCTTTTGCTCCGCCTCGGCCGCGCCATCGAAATGACCCTGGCCAACTAAAGCTCTTCACAAAAAACCCCCGGAGTATGCCCCGGGGGTTTCATATTGTCCGTAGTCGGAAAATTATTCCGTTGGAATTTGCAACGCCCGGTCTTGGGTCGCCCGCGTGATGATGTAGGAATAGATGTCTTCCACATCCTGTTCACTCAATATGTCACCAAAGCTCGCCATCCCATTATCCTTCAGCATTCCGTCGATCACGATGTCGTTGAAATGCTCCCGCACAGATGGTGACATGCGTCGAAGATCGGGAAGCACACCACTGCTCACCACCAACACGCCATGGCACAGACCACACGTCGACATGTATTGAACTTCGCCATTGCGAAGCTGTTCAGGTGACGGTGAAACTTCTGGCTGTGGCGGGATCGTCTGATCCTTCAGCGCCATCTGTTCCAACTCTTCGGTTCCATCAACCCGGAACACCAGCAAACGGCCATCATTCTCATACTTGGCAGCAGCAGAGGTGCGCGCATCACCTGACGCCAACGCAACACCGCCCCACCCGGCCATCACTGCAATATATTGTTCGCCGTCCACCTCATAGGAAATGGGAGACGCAACAATGCCGGTTTGGATATCAGCTTCCCAGAGCACCGTGCCCGTGTCCGCCCGGTAAGCCACAAAACGTCCATCGGCCGTTCCTTGAAAAACCAGATTGCCCGCCGTGGTGAGCACACCCCCATTAAGAGTTGCTGGCATCTCAACCACCCAGCGCACTTCTTTCTTCACCGGATCCCAGGCTTTCAGATAGCCGTGGTCGATGGGAAGTTCAGGAAGCGCATTGATGGCATCAACATAGTCTTCCCAGTCGAGGCCAACGTTCCACCAGTTTTGGCGAATGGAGAACTCTTCATCGTCTTTCCACTCCCGCGTCAACGAAAAGATACCGGCAATTTCCTGTGTCGGAATGTAGACCAGCCCCGTGTCTGGGTTGTAAGCCATCGGGTGCCAGTTATGCCCGCCGTTAGCCGACGGCAACACAAACTGCGTGGAGTCCTCATAACCCAGCGCCGGATTTTCCACCGGGCGACCGGTTTCCAGATCAACATGGCTGGCCCAGGTGACCGTGATGTAGGGATCTGCGGAAATCAGCTCACCGGTTTCCCGGTCTATGACATAGAAGAAGCCATTCTTGGGCGCCTGCATCAGCACCTTGCGCGTCCGGCCCTCGATCTCAAGTTCAGCCAGAATGATGTGTTGTGTGGCCGTGTAATCCCAATTGTCACCCGGCGTGGTTTGGTAATGCCACTTCAACCGACCAGTGTCGGGATCAAGCGCAAGAATGGTCGACAGGTAAAGATTATCACCACCGCCCGGTGACCGGATGGCCCGCGTCCAGGGAGACCCATTACCAACGCCAACATAAAGAGTGTTAAGCTCGGGATCGTAGGCCATGGAATCCCACGCAGTACCACCGCCGCCGATTTCCCACCAGCGCCCACCCTTCCAGGTGTCCACAATCTCTTCAAGTTCAGGGTGCTCAAAGCCGTCTGCCGGATTACCTGGARCTGTATRGAAGCGCCAGACTTGTTCGCCGGTTTCTGCATCATACGCGGTGATGTAACCGCGCACGCCAAGTTCCGCCCCACCGTTCCCGATAACAACTTTGCCATTCACAATCCGGGGCGCGCCTGTGATCGTATAAGGCGGACCGGGGATGGTGTTCACCTCCCAATGCACAGACCCGTCTTCTGCATTGAGCGCAAACAGTCGCCCATCAAAACTGGCGACATAGACCCGGCCCTTCCAGACAGCAACGCCGCGATTGACGATATCGCAGCACCCATAACGGCCCCATTCACCGGGCACTTCGGGATCAAACTCCCACAATTCTTCGCCGGTCTTGGCATTCAGCGCATGCACGACGCCCCAATTGCCCGTCGTGAACATCGTCCCATCAACCACGATCGGCGTGGCCTCAAGACCTCGCACCGTGCCGGTGCTGAACGACCAGGCGAGACCAAGGCGGGCCGCATTCTGATCAGAAATCTGCTTCAGCGGAGAGTAGCGCTGTTCGGAATACGTTCGCCCATGGCTCAGCCAGTTTCCAGGCTCACTGTCCGCGTTCGCAATCCGCGCGCCATCAACACTCATAAGACCCGTGGGCGTGCTTGCACTAGCCTCTGCAGGCTGTTCGTCCGTTGCAGGATCAACAACAGTTGGCATATCGGCCATCTCTGTCGGATCACCACCGCCAACAAACTGCAACAAAACAACGATTGCGATAATGGTGCCTGCGGTCCCGTTCACCAGAACAGGCCATTTCTCCCGCAAAAAATGAGACATGCGGTCTCCATCCCTATTTGTTCTTGTCTGGCCCGCCGCGGGCCAGCCCCTCCCGATTGAGGTCGAGCTTAACTTAAAACCACCTCACTGGAAATGCGGAGTACGACTCAGCATTTTCTCGCATTTCGATATCTCACCAAATGATGAAAATGTAGGCATTCGCAAATCAAGGCCTAATTTTTATGCAGTTTTCGAGCGTTTTGATCACCACACGGAGGCGGTCTTCAAAAAAATGACACAAAAACAATACGTTACGGTTTTTTGTCAGATCGGCACGCTTCTTGAAACTTCTTTCCGCGAACGCGAGCGCCGCGACAGGGCGGGGCCCGAGAGAGAGAAGGGGAAAACCTGATGAAACTCATAATGGCAATCATCAAGCCGTTTCGCCTCGATGCCGTACGTGAGGCATTGACTGCCGAAGGCGTCGAAGGCTTGACCGTTAGTGAAGTGAAGGGTTTCGGTCGCCAGAAGGGCCAGACAGAAATCTATCGCGGCGCGGAATATGCCGTCAGCTTCGTACCAAAACTGAAAATTGAAATCGTCGTCAAATCCGAACAGTCCGACAAGGTCGTCGAGACAATCATCGCCTCGGCCAAAACCGGGCAGATCGGCGACGGCAAGATTTTCGTGACACCCGTTGAACAAGTCACCCGTATCCGCACCGGCGAGACCGATGCGGACGCTCTATAGGAGAGAGCCGATGACAACCCTATTTAACAATTCCAAGATTCTAAAGGCGGGCAGTCTCGTCCTTGTGGGCCTCGGGGCTTTGGCCGCAATGGCCGTGCCTGCTTTGGCGGAAGAAGCAGCTCCAGTGGTCCCTGTGAGCGATGAAGCAGCTTACATCTTCAACACCCTGCTTTTCCTCATGACCGGCTTCATGGTCATGTTCATGGCCGCAGGCTTTGCGATGCTCGAAGCTGGCATGGTGCGGTCAAAGAACGTTGCCATCCAGTGCACCAAAAACATCTCGCTCTTCTCTATTGCGGGCATCATGTATTATCTAGTTGGCTACAACCTGATGTATGACGGCGTCGACGCTGGCTGGATGGGCTCACTGGCTCTGTGGAGCCCTGACGACACGGCTGCTCTGGCAGACGCTGCTGACTTTGGTGCTGGAAGTGGCTATGCCGCCTCGTCCGACTGGTATTTCCAGATGGTATTTGTGGCAACCGCTGCTTCCATCGTTTCGGGTACTCTCGCCGAGCGCATCAAACTTTGGCCTTTCCTCATCTTCACCGTTGTTCTCACCGGCTTCATCTACCCGATCCAGGGTGCATGGCAGTGGGGCGGCGGCTGGTTGAGCGAAATGGGCTTCTCTGATTTCGCTGGCTCCACCATCGTTCACTCGACAGGTGGTTGGGCAGCTCTCGTCGGCGCTCTCGTTCTGGGATCTCGCTATGGCAAATATGGCGAAAACGGCCAGGTCAACGTTATGCCTGGTTCGTCCATGCCACTTGCTACTCTGGGCACATTCATTCTGTGGCTCGGGTGGTTCGGCTTTAACGGCGGCTCACAGCTGGCTCTGGGATCTGCGTCCGACGCGATCGACGTATCTCAGATCTTCATCAACACCAACATGGCCGCAGCAGGCGGTGTGGTGGCCGCGATGATCCTGACACAGTTGCTCTATACCAAGGTCGACCTGACCATGGCATTGAACGGGGCGCTGGCCGGGCTTGTCTCTATCACTGCCGAACCTCTGACACCGACGCTTGGGTCGGCTGTGATGATCGGGGCTGTTGGGGGCGTGATTGTTGTCTTCGCTGTACCGCTTCTCGACAAACTGAAAATCGACGATGTCGTCGGTGCCATTCCAGTCCACCTACTCTGTGGCATCTGGGGCACCATGGCGGTGCCGCTGACCAATGCCGATACCAGCTTCTACATCCAAGGCGTGGGCGTTGTCTCAATCGGTGCCTTCGTCGCGATCACGAGCCTGATCGTCTGGTTGGCGCTCAAGTACACCATCGGCATTCGGGCAACTCAGGAAGAGGAAATCGTGGGTCTCGACAAAACCGAGATCGGTCTGGAAGCCTACCCAGAGTTCGGGGCTGGATCGCAGCGGATCTAACCCTCCTCAACGACCTGTCCTTGCGGGCTGCCACCAACGCCCCCGCGAAGACAAACCTGGACCCAAGCCATCCCCGGCTTGGGTCTTTTTTTGTCTCCWTYKYCCSRMMRRAMNGACACRKCKCAASCCTCYCMRCATCTGAAAYTGCCTAAATTGMAGGCGRKWMCRCMAAGCAGRYTGCACRYTTTYARTGCAYYTTTTRGGCTGCCCAGAAASAYGCCGTTTGGYRWTTTTTYYRGCAARCTGCTGATTSTRAASGCATTATTTGAAATTRWGGYMRCTGGCACGCGGCTTGAGTGGTTAAYTGRATRTWRRTCCWGCGGGGGGAATCCGCGGGCTRATKGTGTTGGGGCGTTTCCTGCTGACAAAATGGGCATTTGGAAATCGCAACAACCTGTTTCGGGTGGCAAACGGAGATACATTTTATGGAGAGCAGTTCCGCCGGTGGCGACGTCTTTTTTCTATTGATGGGGGCAATCCTCGTCTTTCTGATGCATGCAGGCTTTGCCTTTCTTGAGGTCGGAACCGTCCGTCACAAGAACCAGGTGAACGCGATGGTGAAAATCATCGTCGACTTTGCGATTTCAACCCTCAGCTATTTCTTCATCGGCTACTCAGTTGCCTATGGTGTCGATTTCCTCACCAGCGCCGCCGTACTGAACGGAACGGTGACTGCTGAAGGGTATGAGTTCGGACCCCAAGGCTTGGGTCTGGTGAAGTTTTTCTTCCTGCTGACTTTCGCCGCCGCCATTCCTGCAATCATTTCAGGTGGGATTGCCGAGCGGGCAAAATTCTGGCCGCAGGCTTTTGCAACCGCTGCCATAGTCGGGCTCATCTACCCCCTCTTCGAAGGTGTCGTCTGGAACGGCAATTTCGGAATCCAGGATTGGATGGAAGCAACCTTTGGGGCGCAGTTCCATGACTTCGCAGGCTCCATCGTCGTGCACGCCGTCGGGGGCTGGATCGCACTCGGTGCCGTGCTCATGCTGGGCCCCCGCAAGGGCCGCTACACCAAAGAGGGACGCTTGGTCGGCATTCCTCCCTCCTCCATCCCTTGGCTCTCCTTGGGATCATGGCTGCTGTGTATTGGCTGGTTCGGCTTCAATGTCATGTCCGCCCAATCACTGGAAGCCATATCCGGCCTCGTCGCACTCAACTCTCTTTTGGCCATGGCAGGCGGCATTCTGGCAGCCCTCCTGGTCGGCAAAAACGATCCGGGCTTCATCCACAACGGCGCGCTTGCGGGCCTTGTGGCAGTCTGTGCCGGTTCCGACATCATGCATCCCATCGGCTCTCTGGTTGTGGGCGCCGGCGCCGGCGTGATCTTTGTGGTGCTCTTTGGCCTTTGCCAGAACAAGTGGAAGATCGACGATGTGCTGGGTGTCTGGCCCTTGCATGGTCTTTGCGGTCTGTGGGGCGGCATCGCGGCTGGCATCTTTGGGGCGGAAGCCCTGGGCGGCCTCGGCGGCGTGACCTTCATGAGCCAGCTTGTCGGCTCACTTATGGGGGCCGCTTACGCCCTGATCTTTGGGCTCATCACCTACGGTATTCTGAAAGCCGTGATGGGGATCAAAATGTCCGAGGAAGAAGAAGCCATGGGCGCAGATCTTGCCATCCACAAGATTGGCGCCAACCCGGAAGGCGAGTTGTCGCCGCGCTGAACCGGTTAAAACGATTTCGTAATCACGGGCACCTGGCTAACAACCACTGGGTGCCCGTTTTGCGTTATGCAAAAGGTTAACAAGCCATTAACAAACTGGCTTCGAAACTGCTGATAAGTATCTGCTTTTGAACAGTTTTTCCGGTTCGCTCTCTAGACGAACTTGGGCACTCATGGTTAAGATCGCCCCATGAGCAACCGTTTCGATCAATTGCCCGAGGGGCCTTTCGCACGCCTGAATACGCTGCTGGAAGGTGTCCAGCCGGGCTATGACCCGCTGCTGCTAAGCCTTGGTGAGCCTCAACATGCCTTCCCCTCCTTTGTATCGGACATCCTGCGCGCCCACGAAAAAGACTATGGCCGTTATCCRCCCATCATYGGCACCASRGCYTTTCGYGATGCYGCMGCWGGCTGGCTGGCCCGRCGCTAYRAYCTRGCYCCGGARACCCTTGCGCCCGATGCYTTCCTRATGCCCGTCAACGGCACACGGGAAGCYCTGTTCAATCTTGCCTTYGTCGCYTGCCCCACRGARAAAGCGGGCAAACAACCCGCTATCTTGATGCCCAATCCGTTTTACCAGTGTTATGCGGCCGCTGCCCTGGCGGCGGGTGCCGAGCCGCGTTACATCGCGGCAACGCCTGAAAATAATTTCCTGCCGGATTTTGCAAGTCTGGACGGAGAGCTACTGGCGCGCACTGCCATGATTTATTTCTGCTCCCCGGCAAACCCGCAGGGAGCCATCGCCTCACTTGACTACCTGAAGAACCTGATTGCCCTCGCACGCGAGCATGGGGCGACCCTGGTGGTCGATGAATGTTACGCCGACATTTATGACCGCGAGGCACCGCCTGGCACCCTGCAGGCGGCTCTGCAATTGCCAGTTCCTGCCTCCGGCGATCCGTTTGAAAATATCATCGTCTTTCATTCGCTCTCCAAACGCTCAAACCTGCCCGGCCTGCGCTCCGGTTTTTGTGCAGGCGATACAGCGCTGATGGCGCGCTTTCGGGCTTTCCGCAACATTGCCGCACCGCAGACACCCCTGCCAGCCCTCGCGGTTGCCACCGCATGCTGGAACGACGATACCCACGCCACCGAAAATCGCATCCGCTACCAGAAGAAATTCGACATCGCCGAACGTATTTTTGGCAATCGGTTTGGCTTCTACCGCCCGGCCGGGGGCTTCTTCCTGTGGCTCGATGTAGGAGATGGCGAAGCAATCACAAAACAGCTTTGGGAAAAAGCCGGCACCAAAGTATTGCCCGGCGGTTATCTGGCACGCAACGATGACACCCTGCCGCCAGGCGATCCCGGTCACAATCCAGGCGCGCGCTTTATCCGGCTGGCCCTGGTCAATGATGAACCAAACACGGAACTCGCGCTGACGCGCATCAACGACGTACTCGGACAATAGGAGGGGCACATGGCCCTCGTCAGATCCATACCCAATCCCGTCAACTATCTGCCCATGGGCGTACGAGTGTTCTTTCGTCACCGCCTCTATGAAGCAGGCGGACTTGGTCTCATCGGTCTTGGCGGCTTTCTGGCCCTCGCATTTGCCAGCTGGTCGAGCAACGATCCAAGCTGGAACCGAGCCACCGGTGTTGGCGTTGAAAACTGGATGGGACAGAACGGCGCGGTCGCGGCGGATCTTGCGTACCAACTTCTGGGTCTTGCCGGTCTTTTTCTCGTCCCCCTTGGCGTCATCTGGGGCTGGCGCTTGTTGACCCATCTGCCGCCGGATCGCATCCGGCGTCGGATCGTAATTGGTATTGCAGGTCTGGCCACAATTGCCTGCATGGTCAGCCTGTTGCCAACCACAACCGGCTGGCCGCTGACCACAGGTTTTGGGGGTCTTGTGGGCGACGCACTGGCCAACTTCACCGCCGGCAACCTGGGTCTGCTGATCGGGGACGGTCCCGCTTATGCTTTGATGGGCATCATCACATTCGGCCTGGGACTTACCGCTCTCGGTTATGCCGCCGACATCAGCATGGATGAAGTCTCGGAGCTGCGTTGGAAACTCATCGACAAATATTACGATTGGATCGATACCCGCGAGGAAGCCCGAGAAGACAGAGAAGCTGCTGCCAATGACGCGGAACCCGGCCGGTTGCGCATATWCTGGTACGGCCTGACGGATCGCACCAGCTCCCTGCTGGCCCGGTTTGCACGCGACCCGGACTGGGAAGAAGACGCGCCCACCATGGAGCCGCGCATTGCACCGCGGCGCAGGGTCTCGGCAGAACGCCGCGCCCTGATCGAAGAGGAAGAACCCGCTGTCCGCCGACGTCGGGTGCCTGTACGTCGGTCAACCAAAAAATCCCGTCCGAGCAAACGCGCCGAAGCAGAGCGTCAGCCCATGCTTGACCTGTTGCCAGCGGAAGACTTTGACTTGCCCCCGCTTTCCATTTTGAACGCCATCAAGCGTCAAACCATGGGCGACACACTTTCCGACGAAGCGCTGCAACAAAACGCGCGCATGCTCGAGGGCGTGCTCGACGATTTTGGAATTCGCGGCGAGATCATCAATGTGCGCCCCGGGCCTGTGGTCACGCTCTATGAACTTGAACCAGCCCCCGGGATCAAATCGTCTCGGGTGATTGCTTTAGCGGACGACATCGCGCGTTCCATGAGTGCCGTGTCTGCCCGTGTCGCCGTCGTGCCCGGACGCAACGCCATTGGCATTGAGCTGCCCAACATGCGACGCGAAATGGTCGGCCTGAAGGAAATTCTCTCCTCCACCGAATATGACGGAACAACCTGTTCCCTTCCCCTGGCGCTTGGCAAAAACATTGGCGGCGAACCCATCATCGCTGACCTCGCGCGTATGCCGCATCTGTTGATCGCAGGCACCACCGGCTCGGGCAAGTCCGTCGGGATCAACACCATGATCCTCTCGCTGCTGTACCGGCTACGGCCCGATCAGTGCAAAATGATCATGATCGACCCCAAAATGCTGGAACTGTCCATCTATGACGGCATTCCCCATTTGTTGGCTCCCGTCGTTACCGACCCCAAGAAAGCGGTCATGGCCCTGAAATGGGTGGTGAAGGAAATGGAAGACCGGTACCGCAATATGTCAAAAGTTGGTGTACGGAACATTGACGGCTTCAACCTGCGCATTGCAGAAGCGGTGGAGAATGAGGAATCCATCATCCGTACCGTACAGACCGGGTTTGACCGCGAGAGCGGCGAGGCCATTTACGAACAAGAAGAGATCACCCTGGAACGCATGCCCTACATCGTCGTCATTGTTGATGAAATGGCAGACCTGATGATGGTCGCTGGCAAGGACATCGAAGCCACCATTCAGCGGCTTGCACAGATGGCACGCGCCGCGGGCATTCACATCATCACCGCGACCCAGCGTCCCTCAGTGGACGTCATCACCGGCACCATCAAGGCGAACTTCCCGACCCGGATTTCCTTCCAGGTCACCTCCAAAATCGACAGCCGCACCATTCTGGGTGAACAGGGCGCTGAACAATTGCTGGGTCAGGGCGACATGCTCTACATGGCAGGCGGCGGACGCATCTCCCGCGTGCATGGGCCCTTCGTGTCGGACAGCGAGGTCGAGAAGGTGGTGAAGTTCCTGAAGAAACAGGGTGTGCCTGAATATCTYGACGCCGTGACAGAAGAYACMGGCGAARGCGACACSGGCRGCYTGCTCGGCGGCGGCAAYWCCTCWAGYGATGARCTCTACGACGAAGCCGTTGCCATCGTCGGTCGCGACAAACGTGCCTCCACTTCCTACATCCAGCGCAAATTGCAGATCGGCTACAACCGGGCTGCGCGCATTGTTGAACAGATGGAAGACGAGGGGGTCATTTCGGCTCCGAACCATGCAGGCAAACGCCAGGTATTGATCGGAGAGCCGGGAGAGGGTGTCAGGTATTAGTTTTTCCTATAAGATAGAATAATCAGTTCACTTAAGGCTGGTTATTTCATCAAGGAGAAGTCAAATGCTTGTTTCAAAACTCAAACAAATCGTATTGTTAGCGTTCGTAGTATTTTTCTCCAGTGCATCAATGTCTGTGGCCGCTACCGTGATCCAGCTCCCCGGTTCGTTCTATGGGAATACTCCGGTATTGGGAAGCACGGCATCCATAAGAAACTCTTGCTACAATCAAGGGGATCTTCAATCTAGAGCCGTTGGAATGTGTAAACGGGAAGCGGCAGATGAGCTCTGCAAACATATGGGTCTCGGATCTTCAATGAACGCGGATGCTCCAACTAGCATGGCTCCAAGTGGCGCTACTGGCTATATCTTTGTCGTGTTTGGACAAATTGCCTGCAAAAACAACCCGTAGACAGACAGAACGTGAARAGGGCGCTTCGCAGTAGTGCCCCTTTCATTCCATCATTCCGCCACAAAGGCCGCTTATGTTTGCGCTCATGATCGACCCGACCAAAGACCCAAAAATCGCCGCGCACGCACGCCGTCGCGCGCTGGTGCTGGCCGCCATTGCGGGCTTTGCCATTCTGGTGTTTGCCCTGCTGACACCCCTGGCAGGCGCCAATGCGTCACAGACAAACCCACACCTGAGTGCCCAGGACCGCGCCGACGTGGACCGGGTTACCGGATACCTCACCGCGCTGGATCATCTGCAGGGCGGGTTTTTACAGGTCGGGCCCGATGGCTCCATCACCGAAGGCATGTTCTATCTGCGTCGCCCCGGACGCCTGCGCTTTGAATATGCCCCCCCCACAGACCTGCTGGTGGTGGCTGACGGCACCTGGGTGATCGTCAAGGAAAGCGACTATGCCGCCCAGCGCTATCCCATTGGCGCCACCCCGTTGAACCTGTTGCTCGCGGCCGACATTGACCTGATGCGCTCTGCCAATGTGCAGGCCGTCAACCGCGAACCGGGCCTGCTTCGCATCACCCTGGCCGATCCAAGCGGCGAGGCGGCGGGCGATCTCACGCTCGTATTTGACGCGCCTGAGCTACAATTACGCCAGTGGGTTGTGCGCGACGCCCAGGGGCTTCAGACCACCATCGCGCTCCGAAATGTTCAACGCGGTGTGAAGGCCGCCAATGATCTCTTCACCGTCCGCGAAAGCCTGACGCCGGGCGCACGACGCTAATCCCTCCAATCAGCCCGTTTGAGTTTTTAAACACTCCCCCAACCCGGCACGCCCCACGCCTTGCTGCGCCAAAGCCTGCGTGATAGCCAAGAGACATGGGCACCAAACACAAGCGACCAATCGTCGGCATCCCTTGCGACATCAAGATGATGGGTCCGCACCCGTTTCACAGTGTCGGCGAAAAATACATCAAAGCGGTGGACGAAGGCTCCGACTGCCTGCCCTTCCTGATCCCGGTCATGCCCACGCCGATGGACCTGGACGAGATATTCGAGGCCGTCGATGGCATCTTCCTCACCGGCTCCTGGTCCAACGTCCACCCGAACGAATATGACGGCGACCCGTCCCGCGAGGGCACCCTGCATGACCCCCAACGCGACGCCTTGACCCTGGAGCTGATCCGCCAATGCGTGGACCGCGCAGTACCACTGTTTGCAGTCTGCCGGGGGTTTCAGGAAATGAACGTGGCCTATGGCGGCACCCTGCATCAACACATTCACGAGGTACCCTCGGAAGCGGGCTTCGCCCCCCGGTTCGACCACCGCGAAAACAAGGACGATCCTCTGGACGTGCAATATGGTCCCGCCCACGCGGTTGATCTGGCACCAGACGGCAAATTCGCAAAATTGCTGGGGGCCAACACCATAGAAGTTAACTCACTCCACACCCAGGGCATTGCAAAACCCGGCAACCTGTTGACAATCGAAGGCCGTGCCGCTGACGGAACGATCGAAGCCCTGTCACACGACACTGCCAAGGCCTTTGCACTTGCCGTACAATGGCATCCAGAATGGAAGTTCTGGGAGAACCCGGTCTCGCAAAAACTCTTCCGGGCCTTCGGCGACGCTGTGCGCGAGACGGCGTTTGCAACCACTGACTGAAGCAACCAACCATCAGGTGATCCATGGCAACCGCAAAAAGCGGCCCCGCTAAAAAGACCAACGGTAAAACGAAGGCAGCCGCCAAAGCCGCCTCCAAATCCAAACAGACGCAAGCGCAACTCAACACCAAGGCGCAGATCGCCAAGTGGCTGCGCGACCGACGCGTCACGGAAGTTGAGTGCATGGTGGCAGACATGTCAGGCATCGCGCGCGGCAAAATTCTGCCCACCAACAAATTTCTGGCGGCGGTGGATTCCGACGCCCTGCGCATTCCCGAAAGCGTCTTCGGACAGACCGTGACCGGCGACTATATTGATGAGAGCGACTACATCTTATGGACCGAGCCTGACTGCATTCTGACACCAGACGCGAGCACGCTGCGCATGGTGCCCTGGTATGACGAGCCGACCGCGCAAGTGATCTGCGATGCAGAGACCCGCGAAGGCAAGCCTGTGCCCATCTCTCCGCGCGCCGTGTTGAAGAGTGTGCTGGCCCTCTACGAGGCCAAAGGCTGGAAGCCCATCGTAGCACCAGAGCTGGAGTTCTATCTCGCCGCCAAAAACATCGATCCCGACTATCCGCTGGAAACACCAATCGGCGCGAGTGGTCGCCGCGAGACCGGCCGCCAGTCCTACGGCATTGATGCGGTGAACGAGTTCGATCCGATCTTTGAAGACATGTACGACTATTGTGAAGCCCAGGAACTTGATATCGACACGCTGGTCCATGAGGCGGGGCCAGCCCAGGTCGAAATCAATTTCAACCACGGCGATCCCTTACTGCTCGCAGACCAGGCCTTCCTGTTCAAACGCACCGTGCGCCAGGCTGCGCTCAAACATGGGGTCTATGCGACCTTCATGGCCAAGCCCTATGCAGGCCAGCCGGGTTCCTCCATGCACCTGCATCAATCCATTGTGGACCTGAAGACCGGCAAAAATCTGTTTGCCGATGCAAAGGGTGAGGACACGAAACTCTTTCACGCACACATTGCCGGACTGCAAAAGCATCTGATCTCCGCCATGGCGCTGATTGCCCCCAACGTGAATTCCTACCGACGGTTTGTCATTTGGAATGCAGCGCCCATCAACACCCATTGGGCGGTGGAAAACCGCACCGTGGGCTTGCGCGTCCCCATCTCCGACGCGMAGGRKCGRCGCATTGAAAACCGTGTCGCRGGCGCAGATGCCAATCCTTACATCGCGATTGCAGCSTCKCTTGCCTGCGGKTATCTCGGCATGGTGAACRAKCTGACACCKTCYAAGCCACAAAACGGCAATRCGWWYKRWMNCAAAMMSSMKGYKSYKYMWMRWCASMTGTYSSWKKYRCTRMKYMRWCYYMMTGCCAACAAGGAACTGGCGGAAATATTGGGCAAGGATTTCATCACCGTCTACACGGAAGTAAAAATGGTCGAGCACGACGCCTACCAGCAAGTCATCTCAGCCTGGGAACGCGAACACCTTTTGCTGAACGTGTGAGGCGAAAGCCCTCTCCACCCCCACCCTGTCACCCTCGGGCTCGACCCGAGGGTCCAGGGTTCCACACGCGGGCCTCTATTTGCAGCCCTGGATTGCCGGAACAAGTCCGGCAATGACGATGAGGGTTTGTTGTTCCGCCGAAACACCCCTCTCGCYATAGTGGTGGTATGGAACTCATCGAGACCGCAAAAACTTGGCTCACGGACAATGCCATTTGGCTGGGCGCCCTGGTTACACTCCCGGTAATCATTGCGTTCTTTGGGAAGCCAATCGTGAAATTCGGAAAAGTTCTTTTCCGGCGAAGCGACAATCCAGGTGCACCGACAACCAACATCCACAACAACCCCATGTCTGTGGCTCCAAATATTACTGTGAGCCCAAACATCACGGTACACGGAAATTCAAGCGATACCGCGGCACTCGCTGATCGCCTGATTGATCTCGCAGTGGAAAATGCAAACCTAAAAAGGGACAACGAGGGACTGAGCCAAGAGAAAGGCGCGCTTAAAAAAACCATCGAAGACCTGAAAGGCCGCTCGGGACAAGAGGCTGCCGAAGCCTTGAAACACCTGAAGGCTGGGGATACGGAACAAGCCAAAANGCTCTACCAAAAAATTGGCGAGACAAAAGCTACCGACGGCACTTCAGCCAACAAAGAGGCAGCTGAAGCCTACTGCAATTTGGGCGCCATTGCCTTCCTTGATAATACCGACGAGGCCCTCACCGCCTATGCCAAAGCCACGGAACTCGACTCCAACRACGCCAATGCCTGGAATGAGCTTGGGCATCTACAAAACCGAAAAGGAAATCTGGACGCGGCAATACGCTCCTATGAGCACGTCCTCCAACTCGGCAATCAGAATAAGGACAAAACCCTTGAAGCCGCCGCCTTCGGCGGTCTGGGAATCATCGCCCGGACAAGAGGCGACCTGGACAAGGCCGAGGACTATCAAAAACGCTCCCTTGCCCTCAAGAAAGAACTCGGCAACAAAGAAGGCATCGCCACCTCTCTCAGCAATCTGGGAAACATCGCCAAGGCAAGGGGCGACCACGACAAGGCCGAGGACTATCACAACCGCTCCCTCGCCCTGTATGAGGAACTGGGCAACAACGAAGGCATCGCCGTTACACTCAACAATCTGGGAAACATCGCCGATGCAAGGGGCGACCACGACAAGGCCGAGGACTATCACAGCCGCTCCCTCGACCTGAGTGAAGAACTGGGCGACAAGCAGGGCATCGCCAACTCACTCAACAATCTGGGAACCATCGCCGGGGCAAGAGGCGATCTTGACGAAGCCGAGGACTATCACAACCGCTCCCTCGCCCTGTATGAGGAACTGGGCAACAGAGAAGGCATTGCCTACGTGTTCAGCAATCTGGGAACCATCGCCGAGACAAGAGGTGACCCTGACAAGGCCCGGAGGCTCTGGGGTGAGGCTCGCGATCTCTTCGCAGGAATTGGCATGCTTCATATGGTCGAGATGCACCAGAGCTGGATTGATGGTCTGGACCAAGACTCCGATTGAGCCCACCCGCCGCCCGCGCAGGTGGATTGCGACCTCATGCCACGCGACCGCCGGGACAGCTCAAGCTATCTTTCGACATCTAGCCGTACGGATACGTGTGGACTTTTCCGCGAAAGTAACGAGAGGGATAAATCCATGTCCATCGCCGAGACCCTTCCCCCAAAAAGTCAGCTCCACGAATATGCGCGCCCGCAGGACTTCATGGATTGCTACAGTGTTGAGATCGATAATCAATGGGCAACCGAGACAGCAACCATGCAAGAAATCGCCGCGCTGTGCTTCTCCATCGATGTTCCGGGAAGAGCCGCGTTAACCCGTCTGCGTACTCTGCTTGTGAAGCCTCTGGGGCTTAAAACGGGAGACGGGTTGCCACCGGAAACTCAACACACAGACGTGCGGGATAAGCAGCCTGGGGACCGGATTGGATTTTTTCGCATCTATAGCATCGATGAAAACGAAATTATTCTAGGCGAGGATGATATTCACCAAGACTTTCGCTTGACCGTCCTGCGTAGCGGGACAACGCCGACAAAGCTATTCATGGCAACCTGCTGTCAACGCCACAACGTGTTTGGCTATTTCTACCTGGCGGTGATTTTGCCGTTTCACAAATATGGGGTGAACGCCCTTCTGGATGGCGTTGCAGCAAAATTGGCGGCAGCTGGAAACTCACCTGTACCTGTGAATTAGCCCAGCCCTCAAGACAGAGACTCGGCAGATCAAAGCAAGAGGCGACCTTGATGGAGCCCGGGAGCTCTGGACAAAGACTCCGATTGAGCCCACCCGCCGCCCGCGCTAGACTTCCCTCATGAGACAGGAAAACACCCATATCTGCGGCACAACCAAAGGCGAGCTTTTGGTTCTTTGCGCGCGCATTGGCTTTAACCCGTAGCGTTTCTCTTTTGCGCAGGTCCGCCCGCGCCAGTGATCCCAGAACAACGATCATCGTGAGCAGTCGAGCTTTCTCAGGAAAAGTGCCAGATTCGGTTTTGGCGGTTTTCCGTCCGAGAAAGCGATGAAAGAAAGAGCACAACATGTCTCAATCACCTAAGATTTCCAATCAGACCAAACGCTGGCAGGAGATGGACGCCGCCCATCACTTGCATCCCTATTCCGAACATCACGCCCTGGCCAAGAAGGGCGCCCGCGTTATCACCCACGCGGAAGGCGTCTATCTTTATGACAGCGAGGGTGCCCGCATGATCGACGGCATGGCAGGCCTGTGGTGCGTCAATGTCGGCTACGGACGGCCAGAGCTTGCCGAGGCAGGCGCCAAGGCGCTGAAGGAACTGCCCTATTACAATTCGTTTTTCCAGACCACCAATCCGTATGTGGCGGAGCTGTCGGAAAAGCTCAGTACACTGACGCCTGACGGGCTTGATCGTTTCTTCTTTGCCAACTCAGGCTCTGAGGCCAATGACAGTGCCGTGAAGATGATCCGCTACTTCTGGAACCTTCAAGGAAAGCCCCACAAGAAAACCATCATCTCCCGCATCCAGGCCTATCACGGCGTGACCATGGCGGCCGCGTCCTTGTCGGGCATTCCCTCCATGCACCCCCAGGCCGACCTGCCCCTGCCGGGCTTTGTGCATATTGATTATCCCTACTGGTACGCTCTCGGCGGCGACAGCGACGTGGGCGAGTTTGGCCTGAAGGTCGCCCGCGCGCTGGAAGACAGGATTCTGGAACTGGGTGCCGACAATGTGGCCGCGTTTTTTGCCGAGCCTGTGCAAGGGGCGGGTGGTCTTGTCATTCCGCCAGAAACCTACTGGCCGGAAATTCAGCGCATCTGCAAAAAGTACGATGTGCTGCTGCACGTCGACGAAGTGATCTGCGGCTTCGGGCGCACCGGTAACTGGTTTGGCTCTCACACCTACGACATCCAGCCCGACAGCATGTCCATGGCCAAGGGCATGACCAGCGGTTATCAGCCGCTCTCCGCCGTGGCGCTGGGCCCGCGCATGGGTGACGTGCTGTTCAATGCCAATGAAGAATGGTCCCACGGCTTCACCTATTCCGGCCACCCGGTCGCTTGCGCCGTGGCGCTGGCCAATATCGAGGTGCTGGAGCGTGACAAATTGGTGGAAAAGGCTGGCGGCGAAATCGGTGCCTATTTCCAGCAGAGGCTGGCCTCCCTGAACGACCATCTGATCATTGGCGAAACCCGGGGCGTCGGCCTGCTGGGCGCCATGGAGATCGTGAAGGACAAGAAAACTCGGGAGCGTTTTGGTGACGCCACCGGCGGGCTCTGCCGGGATCACTGCACCACCAGCGGCATCGTCATGCGCGCCATTGGCAACACCATGGTGCTCTCACCCCCGCTGTCCATCACCAAACCGGAGATCGATGAGCTGTTTGAGAAGGCCCGCGAGGCCTTTGATCTCACCGCCCATGACCTGGGCGCCTCCTGACCGGCCTCCCCGCCCCCATTTCAGGCCTTAACCATTCCGCACCCGGTATGGTTAAGGCCGCGCAATTCAGCTTGCAAAAATCGGGACCAGTCCGCCATTTTCATAGAAAACACCCATGGAAACAATGGGTTAAGAGAATGCACCCGTTCACCAATGGTTAGGTAGTTTTTCCAGATTCCATTGAAACTGACCCCGGAGAAGCCTATTTATGGTCATAGACAGGTGGAAAGCCTGAGGACCCGCAGCCCCCCCTGATGGTCCTCCTCGATGGGTCTTCCATCTATCCCGCGCCGATCTATCCCCTCTTGGCGCAGCGCAGAGAGTAAGCGCAATGGACGCCCCGCCAGCCCCCCTTAGGCGGGGCGTTTTCATGCCCGCCCCACAAAAACAGCAAATCAGACATATTCGGTCGGCAAAAGCCGCTCGGCTCTTTTGGTCTGGGCCGAGCCGCGATATAAAGCCTGCATGTCCATGGATCTTCCTGGCGGCACTGAGACCGCCCTCTCCGACGCAGAACTAGAAGAACTCAGCCTTGAGATGCCAGCCCTGGCTCTCTTGCGCGATTTCGCCCGTCTGCTCCCTGACATTGCCTGGTTTGGCCAACTGGGGACGCCTCTTGATCAAGAGACCCGCGCCCTGGCCCAGGCCTACCTGGAAGGGCTCGGCTTTCCCGACGCCGACCTGGCGAAACTTTCCAACTGGGAGGACGCCACCGTCGCTGCCGAAAGCGGCGACTGGAACTCCGCCGCCTGGGAAGCCGAGGAAAGCCTGCGCGCCGCTCTCTCCACCGACCTGCTGGAAGTCCTCAGCGAGGAAGCCTTTGAAATCGGCTTTACCTATGTGGCCGCCCAGGCCGACGAAAGCGTGCGCAACGCCGCCGAAAGCACCGCCAATGATTGGGGCGTCGAAGACATGGAGATCGCTATCGCCGCCGCAGGGGCCGCCATGCAGGCCCTGCACGGCGCGGCCATTGCCGTGGCGGCAGGTGCCGACGACAACCATCCTTTCCTGCTGCGCTTCCGTCTTTTTGAACGCGGCCGCTGGCCCATCGGCGTTGCAGGCCTTACCTTTAATATATTCTGACACCAATAAGCTCACGCGAGGTCTCCCCCAGTGCCTGCCATGAAGACCCTGAAAGTTGCGACCTGGAACATCAACTCCGTGCGCCTGCGCATCGGCCATGTTGAGAAGTTTCTGAAAGAACACAAACCTGATCTGCTCTGCCTGCAGGAGATCAAGTGTCAAAATGATGCGTTCCCCGAAAAGGATTTCAAGAAATTCGGCTACGGGCATATCGCACTGAACGGACAGAAGGCCTATCACGGCGTTGCCATTGTCTCCCGTGTACCGATCGCAGATATTGAAATGCGCGAGTTCTGCAAAATGGGCGATGCGCGCCATGTGGCCGTCACTGTGCCCGGTGCAGGCGACGTTCGCGTCCACAATTATTATGTGCCCGCTGGTGGCGACGAGCCCAACGTCGAGACCAACGAGAAGTTTGCCCACAAGCTCAACTTCCTCACCGAAATGGAAAGCTGGTACAAGGCGCACAAGAACAAGAAGACTGCCAAGATGGTGCTCGTGGGCGACCTGAACATCGCACCCCTAGAGCACGACGTCTGGTCCCACAAGCAATTGCTCAAAGTCGTGAGCCACACACCCATCGAGGTTGAGCATCTGGACCGCCTGATGAAATCACACAGCTGGATCGACGTCATGCGCCACTTCGTGCCGGACGATGAAAAGCTTTATTCGTGGTGGAGCTACCGGGCGAAAGACTGGGCCGCCGCCAACAAAGGCCGCCGCCTGGATCACATCTGGATAACGCCTGCGATGGCCGACACACCGAAATCCATGCAGGTGGTGACAGATGCACGCGGGTGGGAAAGACCGTCCGACCACGCACCCGTCATCGCAACGTTTAAGCTGTAAGCATCAGTCTTTCTTTTTCAGAGTCACAAACGTGGCGGTGGAAGACCCGGTTGCCAGCAGCTTGCCTTCACTATCCGTCAGTTCACTTTCCACAAAGCCCACTGACTTGCCACGCTTGATGACCCTGCCGGTTGCATACAATCTGCCGGGGCGCGCGGGTGCCAACATGGAGACTTTGATTTCCAGCGTTGGCGATATCTGCCCCCAGTCGAGATCAAGGCCAATGGCAAACGCCATCACATCATCCAGCATGGCGGCCACCATGCCCCCTTGAATGCCACCCCACAGGTTGCAGAGATCTTCTGACGCATTGAACGCCACTTTGACCGTAAGGGTCTCCATCTCCACATCCAATATTTCAAGACCGAGATAACGCCCCGCAGGCGACATCCGCTTGAACACCGCTTGAATGTTTGGCGGCCAGCCTTTTTGTTTGGCATCTTCCAGCGTCAGCGCGGCCCCTGTTGTTGAAGCTGAAGAACTCTCACTCATTATTTTCACTACCTGTCTTTGTTTCGGGGTCACTCATCCCCTGGCTCCGTCGTGCGTCTCGCGCCACAGTGCGCGCACGCCGCGCCGTGCGCGTAGCTGCCAGACGGCGGGTAAGCCCCGCTAAATCTTCACTCAAGGCTTCCGCCTGCCGAACGGCCCCGCGAAAACACCCTTGCGCAATTTCGGGAAATTCATCCGCCAGCCGCAAAAAGACATCACGCTCAAGCTTCAGCACTTCGACCGGCGCCGCCGCCCGGACCGTCGCAGACCAGTTCGCCGGTTGGGTCARYKSSRMCTCMSCCACCAGGTCGCCCCGGTCGAGCCGCGCAGCCTTGCCAGGCCCCTCCACTTCGCCAGACAACATCACCGCTTCGCCTGACAACAAAAGAAACGCACCGTCAGCGGGCATTCCCTGCTCCGCCAGCGTATCGCCTGCATCAAAAGCGAGATGGGTTGCCGTAAAGGCAAGCACTTCGAGGCGCACCGGGTCCACCCCCTCAAAAAGAGGAGTACGGGCGAGAAGGGTGACAGCATCTTGAAGGCTCATGCGCGGCAGGGTAAGGGCTAAACTTGGTGGGGTCGAGCCCCCAAAATATGTCCAAAAATCCACACCCGCCGCCACAGCTTGGCTTGCAAACTCAAACCCCGTAGATAGAGGTGTGCTGTTGTCAGAGGAAACCGCAATGCCAGTGGAAAACAAACCGGTGCCAATGAAAAACAAGTCGGAACCTGTTGCAATTGCCTGGGACTACCCGGATCCGTTCCTAGTCGACATTGTGGTGAAGCCCGACTATATCGATGACTTTCAGCATACGAACAATGTTGTCTATTTGACCTGGATGGCAAAGGTCGCATGGGAGCATTCGAAAGTGCTGGGGTTTGATTTCAACGCCTATGAAAAGATAGGCAAAGGCATGGTCGTGCGCGCCCATGAAATGGAATATTTGGCCCCCTCCCACGAGGGAGAAACCATCACGGTGGCCACCTGGATAACCGGCAATGACGCAAAATTGCGGCTCCGTCGCCGGTTTCAAATGGTCAACGTCGCCACAAGCAAGACTTTGCTCCGGGGTCGCACAGATTTTGTCTGTATTGATATCAAATCGGGCCGCCCGACCCGCATGCCGGAGACCTTCATCAAAGCCTATGCCCTGACCGCCGATGAGCCAAAAGACGGCTAACCTGTCGCGCGGCGCTATGCCGCGTTGTGCAAAAGGCAACAAAGAGCGATAAGCTGATCTCAGCCACGGGCACTTTGTCCAGGCTGAAATAGATTGGAAACCACATGTCGGCCGATCCACAAACATCACCCGACCAGGCTGTTCGCGCCATCGCCTTTCTCCTCACCCTCTTGCTTGTACTTGTTCTGGCGACTTACCTTTTTGGGGCAGGCGCACTTCTCGTCGCAGCACTGGTGGGCACCTTCGCAATGCTGGGTGTTTTGATTTACCTGTCGTCACCCAATCAACGGTTTTGAATTTTTTACCACAAAACGAAAACGCGCCTTACTAAGGCGCGTCATGTTCATACACTCGTTCTTCTGCTTTGAAACTCAAGGCACCAACTTGTAGCCACCGGACTCCGTGACCAGAAGTTCTGCGTTGGACGGATCGCGCTCAATTTTTTGGCGCAGCCGATAAATATGCGTTTCAAGCGTATGAGTGGTGACCCCTGAATTATATCCCCACACTTCGTGCAGCAAGATGTCACGACCAACAGTCTTAACGCCGGTACGGTAGAGGAACTTCAAAATTGCAGTTTCTTTTTCTGTAAGACGAACTTTTTTCTCCGCATCATCGATCAACATTTTGGCAGATGGCTTGAAGGTGTAGTGCCCAATCTTGAACACCGCATCTTCACTCTGCTCATGCTGACGTAGATGGGCGCGGATACGGGCCAGGAGAACACCAAACCGGAACGGCTTGGTGACATAGTCATTTGCACCCGCTTCAAGACCAAGAATGGTGTCACTGTCGCTATCGGCACCTGTCAGCATAATCACAGGCGCTTTCAAACCGCCTTTGCGCATTAGCCGACACGCCTCACGACCATCCATATCTGGCAGGCCTACATCCAGCAGCACAATGTCTACGTGGTTCGCACGCACATGCTCGATGGCCGCCGCCGCACACGAAACCGGCGTGCAGGAGAATTCTTCGTGCAGAGCAAGCTGTTCGATCAACGAGGTGCGAAGTGCATCATCATCGTCGACCAATAAAACTTTCTTGGTGGTGTTCGCGCTCATGCTGTGATCGGTTCCCAGTTTTTTGCCTATCTGACGAAGTCCGAGTGTGAACTTCGCTCCCGCCCGTCATGTAGCGCTCCTCCATCCCAATGCCAAGGACCTCACGGGCTTCCTCACGGGTTTTTGAGAGCTCCGTGATCAGGTTAATCATACCCGAATTCTTGGATAAAGGGCTGCAGACGAGGCAAAATCCCATCCAATTGGCTTTCATAGCGCTGCCAGCGTCCCGCCGCACGGCTGTAAAGCGGCTCAGTGACCTGTGAATAGGAGGGTGTACGGATCGTTCCACGGGCCCGAGCGTGGGCGACATGGTCCCCTTGAGAGCCTTGCCAGCTAATCCCCAGCAATTCCAGAACGCCTGCCAAGGCCGCTTGGGGGTCCTCGATCAAGCCTTCATACCGGACTTCCGCAACCGAAAGCGGCAGAAGTTCGCGGGTTTGGCGCCATAGAGACATCACCGCGTCGTAAAGGGCGGCGCTGTCTTTCAGGGTCAAAAAATGAGCCATGGAGGCATTCAACTGGAAATCCTGCATAAAGCAGGACAGCACAGCATCCGCCGGATGCCGCAGCGCCAGAATAAACCGCGCCTCGGGGAAAATGCGCCCGATCAGGCCCGCATGGATGATGTTGAGGGGAAGCTTGTTGATCACAATCTTGGACTGGGGATCAACTCCCGCTTTTTCCAACTCGCGCAGATAAAGCGTGCGCAATTCATTGATCCGCGAGACATCCAAACCGCCAAGGGCCTGGGGATAACCCCCTTCCTGCCTGAGAGCATCCCGGATAGGCAACAAAACCGGCTGCTCCTCAAGAACCTCAACGCCGTCATGGGCATCCAGGAACTGGTCGAGAAGCGTAGTGCCGGAGCGGGGAAAACCCACCAGAAAGACCGGTGTCGGAATTTTGCAAAGCGCCGCCGGGTCAATTTTGGCCCAGGAGGACACCCAATCGGACGTGAAAGCCGCTCGGAGACCCTGCACCTGCGCCATATAGGTCTGTTTGTCGATGCCCATCTGGTCACCCATTTTGGCAGCTGCTGAGTTTTGTGCGATGAAATGCCCAAACGCATCAGCCGCCTCATTCAAACGATCATAAATCTGGCCAAGCTCGCCATGAATGATGCGGCGCATTTCCGGAGGAAGCTTGGCAACCTCAATCCGCTCCAACCGATCCCGCGCCTCTTCCAAGTGGCCCTGACGGCGTTTTGCCCGCGCCCAGATACCAAGCACACCCGGGTGGTCGGGTAGAGCTGCCAGAGCTTTTTCCGAAACCACGACAGCCTCATCCAGCTCACCCGCCCGTTCCAGCGCACCGGCAAGACCAAGCAGAAGCATGGGCCCCTCAGGCCGCGCCTTCAATCCAGCCCGGTACGTCTCGACCGCTCGGGTAAACTGGCCAAGCTCTGTGCAAAGTCGGCCCATCCGCAGATAACCTTCGGGCTGATCAGGGTTCAGGTCGATCAGCTTTTCAAAGTCGCGCAGCGCTTCCTCAGCCAGCCCTTCTTCAGCGTTCAACGTCCCGCGATTGACGTAGATGCCGGGAAAGCGCGGATCATGCGYCACCGCTTTATCGTAAGCTTTTCGGGCGTCATCATTTTTGCCCTGCTGCCGCAGAGCATTGCCGAGATTCACATGGAAAAACGCCTTGTCCGGCGCCAGCGACAACGCGAGCCGAATGAACTTTTCAGCCTGCTCCGGCGCCTTACCTTTCAGGCTGATGAGACCCAGCAGGTGCAAAACATCGGGATGATTAGGGTGGTTTTGGCGCAGTGCCTGAGCAAGGCCCAGGGCTTCGCGTAACTTGCCTTCATCAAATAGTTGGAAGGCCTCGCGCAGCATCTCCTGTGGCGACCGATCGACCGTTTTCTGGTTCATAATATCCCGAGGAATGAGGGCGCCTGGCCCGTGTTCAATTGGCCCACAGTTTGCCACAGCCAGGCCACGAAGCCCATCAGGCAGATCCCGAAACCAGGTAGGCGAAGATAACCTCTAGGCCCGGAAAATTTTGCCGGGTCGGAGAAATTTGGTCAAAGCCCTCCATCAAAAGCAACGCTTTCGCGCCGATCTGCAATTGCCAAAGACGGCAAGAGATTTGCATTACGTAGATGTAAGAGAGTGAGACGTAGACGTAAGACGTGAGAACGACAACACAGGAACCTTGTCCGCCATGGCCGTCGCCGCCACCGCAACAGCAGAACTACCGCTCTATTTGCAGATGAGCCGGTATACCAGAGGCTCAAAAGCCGTAATGGAACTCCGGACTGAGCGCTATTTGGCCGAGCAACAGGCCCAAGCCCAGCTCCAGGCGAGCGCCACCGATACCACCAAGATCAACACCCCATCCGACGATGAGCTCATCACCGGATCTATCGGCAGCAACGACGATAATGACGGTCTCTCTTTCGACGACCTATTGGACGCTATTAATCCTCTTCAACACCTCCCTGTTATTTCAACCCTCTATCGTGAAATAACCGGCGATGAGATAAGGCCCGCGGCTCGTATTGTCGGAGGCGCCATATTTGGAGGCCCGGTCGGCGCAGGCTTTGCCATCGCAGAAGCTGTTTTGGAAGAAGCCAGCGGCGAGGATACAGGCGGCCACATTATGGCGCTCTTGAACGGCGAGAAATCCCGGAATACGGCAACGCCAGAACAAGGCCCTGACCTTGTTGCACCAGCACCCGAAACCATTGCCGCAGCTCCCCAGCTCGCAATGCCAGAAAACCCTCATGCCACCACAACACCCTTCATAGCCGGCAACTTGCCAAGCCTCAGCCCAGAGGCCTTTGCCGCGCTTCTGACCATATCACCTCCAAGGACAACCGCCGGGCAGGACCCGTCCGGGGCGGGGTTGGTTTCGACAGATCTCAGCTCTCCCGGAGATATTTCTGCGGCCATGAATTCTGCGCTCGACATGTATAATGCGCTGCAGGCCCAAGAACGTCGCTAGTCATTTATGGAAGGTCGAGCAGAGTCCTGCTCTAGTCTGGCTGTATGAACATCACCGTCACAGCAAAGCCCGGCGAGACAACGGGGACCCTCTCATGGAGAGACATGTCGTTTCCTTGCGCACTCGGTCGCACCGGGATTATTCCACAAGCAAACAAACAAGAAGGTGATGGCGCAACGCCTGCGGGCGAATGGCCCCTGCGCCACCTGCTCTACCGTGCCGACCGCTTGGACTGCCCGCCAACCTTGCTGCCCACCTCCCCCATCGATGAGACAGACGGCTGGTGCGATGCACAAGGTGACGCAGCCTATAACAAACCCGTCACCTTGCCTCATGGCGCAAGCGCCGAAACACTATGGCGCGACGACACACTCTACGACCTCATTATTGTTCTCGGACAAAATGACAGTCCGGTGATACCCGGCAAGGGCAGCGCCATCTTTTTTCACCTTGCCGTTCACAAAGGATCAAAGCTCGCCCCAACCGAAGGCTGCGTGGCATTGCCCCTCGACGCATTGCGCCAAGTGCTCGCTCTGTGTTCAACCGACACCGTGATGGAAATCCGCTGCCTTTGAGTACGGCAATCTTCTAGCGGGTGCCGAAGATCGCCGAACCAACCCTTACATGGGTCGCGCCAAATTCAATCGCGGTCTCAAAGTCAGCACTCATCCCCATGCTTAAAGCCATCAAGGAATTGCGTTTAGCAATTTGTTCCAGCAGATAGAAATGAAGAGATGGCTCTTCATCAGCCGGGGGTATGCACATCAGACCTTCCACTGGCAGGTTCAAGTCATCCCGACACAGACGAATAAACGCGTCGGCATCTTCAGGAAGAACGCCGGCCTTCTGCGGCTCTGCACCCGTATTAATCTGAATGAGAAGACGGGGCAGAACAGCGCTCTCCCCTTGCTTCTCGCATTCCTTGGCAAAGGCATGCGCCAGCTTCTCACGATCGAGCGTTTCGATAACATCGAAGAGAGCTATCGCATCCGCCACCTTATTGGTTTGCAGCGGACCGATAAGATGTAGTTCAAGTTTCTCAAACTCATCTCGCAAACCGGGCCATTTTTCCTTAGCCTCTTGAACACGGTTTTCGCCAAAGACCCGCTGGCCAGCTTCAAGTGCCGGTCGGATCTGCTCTGCCGAAAATGTCTTGGACACAGCAACAAGCGTCACGACACCTTCTGCAGGTTCCGCGTCACGAATTGCTTGTCGAACCAGGCTAAGACGGTCCGCTATGGTTGTGTGTGTCATCATGTCGAGACAATACGGCATCTCGCGGCCAAACTGTATCGCTTCCGTACTTTGGGTCCGGGGAAACACGTGGCATTATCTCCCGATAGTCTGGAACCCTCCTTTGAAAGAGGCGCGCACCTGGCGGGCCACAGCATGACAAGTAAGAAGCCTTTTTCACCTACAAAAATCGCCATGACAGATGGGGAGCGACGCATTGATCCTCATATGCAGATCACAAACCTTGGACCGGGGGACGCATTGATCTTGCGGCACTACGAGCTGTCATGGACAAAGAGAGAAAGGCTCGGGAGAGAATTGCGGCATGCCTGTCAGCACCGCGGCGTGATTTTTCTGGTGGCCGGCGATCCCCACCTCGCGCAGGCGTTGCGCGCCGATGGCGTTNATTTACCCACGTGGTTCCTGAGGCGGGGTTTTGACTGGCATCGCCGCCCAAAACCCAATTGGCACATCACTGCGGCAGCTCACAATTTTACCGATCTTGTCGCTGCCGCGCGGGCGGGCGTTGACGCCAGTCTTTTGTCACCTGTCTTTGAGACAGCCAGTCATCCAGGCACGCAAACTTTGGGGCCCATTCGCTTCGCCCAGTTGGCGGGGCAGGCGCTGCTTCCCGTCTATGCACTAGGCGGGGTTAATCACAGAACGGCGCAACGACTACGAGACACAGCAATCGCCGGTCTCGCGGGCGTCAGCAATATCTAATAGCCCTCGGGCACATACCCAAAGCGCTCCATCTGTTCGCGATGCGCATCAACAATCTGGTGAATTTGAGCGTCCGTCAGCTGGGTACGCCACTGTTCAGTTTTCCCCTCGCGAAAGAACGAGGTGGCAAATTCGGACTTCTCCTTGAAACCACTTTTCTCCTCCTGACGCTTGAGCGCTTTGAACGATGAATTGCGGATGGAGCGTTCCAGTCTTTCCTTAGACGGTTTCAGCCCGAGGAAATTCGTGACCTGCTTGAAGAATTTACGCGGTTTGGCCGTGAGGTCTTCGTAGCGAACCACCAGCAGTTGTGGATTGGGCCGCGCCGTCCAACTCTCCACGTGCCTCGACCAGGAGGAGTGAAATTCTGGGACATGGTCCGCGCCCGCCGCAGTCAACGCACCAGCATTCGCCATTCGGGCAATTGCCCCGTCCAGGCCTTCACCGTAATGGTGGGTCATCGACAGTACAATATCGAGAGGATTGCGGAGCACGTAGATCGCCCCCGCCGTCACATCCATATTGTGAAGCGGCACTCCATGCCATTCGCCCAAAAAGTTGTGCGTTTTGACAAAGACGGAATCTGGGAAGTAGTGGGTGTAGTCCTCCTGCACGCGAGGGCGCAGTTTCGCGAGATCTTCGTGCGGGACCTTGTCGACTGACACAGACAGGTATTTGGCATATTGCCCAGAACTCGATTCACCGACGCAGAAATGATCGAGCTCATTAATGTCGGCGGGCTTTTGAGCATTCCGAAGAAGATTGTGGAGGAAAGACCGCATCCAAGTGTTGCCAGACTTGGGGTACGAGGTCAGCCAAATGATATTGCCCATCTTGTCGGTCCGCGCGTCGCATCAAAGGAGATGCTCAAGAATTAGCACAAAAAAAGAGCGGGCCGCAAAGCCCGCTCTTCTAAACTTGAGTTTCGAAATTTCTTAGAAAGAAATCGCGAGAACCACACCAGCAGATGTGCTGTCGATCGATGTGCCACCAGCAGCTACTGCAGATGGAGTATCTTCGATGATCTGGATGTCCAGACCGATATCAACACCAGCGCCGAGCGAATAACCACCACCGAACTGGAGGAAGTTGTTTTCCGCATCCGTCAGGAGTCCAGCAGCTTCGGTTTCGCTTTCAAAGTAAGCGACACCAACTGTCCATGGGCCTGTTCCGTAAGCAAGACCAACAGTCCAGGTATCAGACTCTGTGCCAGTCCCAGCAGCTGTTGTCGTTGCCTGCGTACCTGCTGCAATGTTTTCTGTCTGGGTGTACGCACCACCGAGAGTGAAACCACCAAAGCCGACGCTCGCGCCAACACCGATTTCTTCTGGATCATCAATGCCAGCACCTGTGGCTTCGCCAGTAACGTAGAACACGTCAACACCAACAGAAGCACCACCGAATTCACCAGCATAGTTTGCGGCAATTTCGAAGACTTCTTCTACTGAAGAGCCTGTTGGGGAAACACCGAAGCCGTTGTTTGCTGGGTCATTGCCACCAACTTCTGGTGTGAAAGACGCACCAAGCTGGAAGCCAGCAAGGCGAGGCGTAAAGTATGAAATTTTGTTGTCATCTTCAGCCAGCAGCGAGTAAGTCGAAGTCCGTGAGGAGAACGACGTTGTGCCTGCAGCGTTTGTGGAGATGTTGTAGATGTTCGGAGAGTCAACACCATTGCCTGGTACGAACCAAGGTGATGAGTAATGCATCTTGAATGCTGCACCATCTGTGGCACCCAATTCAACACGACCAAAGCCACCTTCAAGGTAAGCATAAGCTTCCGAGAATGTTGCATCGTCTGACGTGTTGAGCGCATTGCCTTCGTCGTCACCAAGCTGAAGCTTCAGTGCTGCACCGGCAACGAGACCGTTGTCGAGCGTGCCTTCAGCAACGATGTCGATGTTACGTGCAACGAGAGCGACTTTCGTGTCGTCAAAGTCAGCACCAGCAACAGTGTCATTATCGACAAAGTAGAAGCCCGTAACAATCGAGCCGCCAACAGTGACGGTAAGTGGATCGCTCGCAAGAGCAGGACCGGCTATAAGACCAGCCGAGACAAGCGCTGTTGTCCCAAGAAGTGTCTTTTTCATTTGTTCCTCGCAGTTCAGCAGTTAGCTGTTCAAACAATTAAGTTTCCAAATCACCGGATGTATCGCTTTCCCCAAGAATAGCTTCTCAAGCAAGCACCACTGGTCTGGATTACCATTACCGCCGGGCCGACAAATCGCCCCCCCGTGCGCGTAAACTGAATTAATCCCGAATAGGGACCAACCGTCAAGCAAAGGAMGASTKCATTTRCYTCAAATYTGGTTCATTGTTGCGAAAACGACACAAGTGGTTTCCAGATGGTTAACAAAATCGCAGTCGGACAATTCTGAAGGACTATATAAGGTGAAGCCACCCCCGACATGCTTTTGGGAACGGTTCTCAAAAAGACCCCAAACCACGGTGTGACATTTTCACAACATTTCGTGACACTCCAACCGAGCCCGGTGGAGAGGGGATCCGTCCACAGCCACCAGTGGAAGGATAGTTGAATTTCCGTGAGAGCTTTGGGAGTGGGTTTCATTGGACGACTGCTCCTATTCCCGGTATAAACGCGTGAAAATCGGGAGAAATCCTGACCGACTTCGAAGATTGGAAAATCTGGTCGGGTTTGATGTTAGAGGCCAGGATATAAATTATGAGAATCTCCTCTGTTTTCCGCGCAGCTGCGGCTCCACTTCTCATTGCCGCGCTAACGGTGACGCTCGCTGGGTGCGGCGCCGGAACTTCCAGCTACCCGTCAACGGCGGGACGCGGCCCAACCAATCCAAACCCTGATCCTAACGCCGAGCGCGAAAGTATTTTCGGCGAAGACGGACTGGTCTTGTTTGGTGGCGGTGACGGAGATAGCCAGCCTAGCGGCGGCGGCGGCATCGGCGTCAATAGCTTCCTCTGGCGCGCCTCATTGGACACACTTTCCTTTATCCCGCTTTCTTCTGCGGATCCTTTCGGTGGCGTAATAATCACCGAATGGCATTCTAATCCAGCAGTACCCGACGAGCGGTTCAAGCTGACGGTCTACATTCTTGACAAGAGACTGCGGGCCGACGGACTGAAGGTCGCTGTTTTCCGCCAAAAGCGCGGAGAAGGAGAGTGSCTGGACGTGGTCTCCAACACAGGCACCAATGTGGCTCTAGAAAACGCCATCCTGATGCGTGCCCGTGAGTTGAGGGTCAACACGCTCGAAGCTGGTGACGGCTGATCTCCAGATCGCACACACTTTCTAACCATCCTGCATCCCAGGGTCTTATGGGCAGGCCGAAAGCCTTCAGGCCACCTTGCCCCACCGCTTGGGCTGACCCGACCCAATAGACAGAAAAACGATTATGTCCGGTGCCGACCCCACTCGCTACAACGCCAAGACCACTGAAGCCAAATGGCAGAAAGTCTGGGACGAACGCGAAACATTTGTGGCACCTGACGAACCCCGCGCCGACAGTGCCGGGAAATATTATGTCCTCGAAATGTTCCCCTACCCCTCTGGGCGCATTCACATGGGCCATGTGCGCAATTACACACTGGGCGATGTCATTGCCCGTTTCAAGAAAGCGCAAGGCTTCGATGTCCTTCATCCTATGGGATGGGACGCCTTTGGCATGCCTGCCGAAAATGCAGCCATGCAAAACAACGCTCATCCCCGCGATTGGACCACAAAAAACATTGAGGCCATGCGGGGGCAGTTGAAAGCCCTGGGCCTGGCCATTGACTGGACCCGGGAACTAGCGACCTGCGACCCAACGTATTACATCCACGAACAGGCCCTCTTTCTCGACATGTTGGAAGCCGGGCTCATCACCCGGAAATCAGCCCAAGTGAACTGGGACCCCGTTGATATGACCGTGCTCGCCAACGAGCAGGTTATTGATGGTTGTGGCTGGCGTTCGGGTGCCCCGGTGGAGCGCCGTGAACTGACCCAGTGGTTTTTCAAAATTACCGACCAGGCAGAAGACCTGTTGGAGGGCCTGGACACACTGGATCGGTGGCCCGAGAAGGTGCGCACCATGCAGCGCAACTGGATTGGGCGCTCAGAAGGGGCGCGGGTTTCTTTCGCGCTTGAAGGAAGTGCCCGTGTCGCGGAGCGCACAGAAGTTAGTCGACAGATCGAGGTCTTTACCACCCGACCTGACACACTTTTTGGCGCCAGCTTCTGCGCTCTCTCACCAGGGCACGCGCTGACACGCGAACTAGCTGCAGACAGCCCGGAGCTTGCACAATTCGTCCGAGACTGCGAGCGTTTGGGGACCAGCGAAGAAGCCATCGAAAAGGCGGAGAAGCTGGGCTTCGACACCGGTCTTAAAGTGCAAAACCCCTTTGTTGAGGGTGAAACACTACCTGTCTATGTCGCTAATTTCGTGCTGATGGAATATGGCACCGGCGCCATTTTCGGCTGCCCTGCCCACGACCAGCGCGATATGGATTTCGCCCGTAAATATGGTCTCGCCGTGGTCCCCGTCGTGGCACCAAAACCCGGTGCAGATACAGACCAGGAAGCGTTCATCACAGATCTGCGGGACAGCACCACGGCCTTTTCCGGCGACGGCGTGGCTGTCAATTCAGGGTTTTTGAACGGCCTGGAAGTCACCAAAGCCAAGCGGGCTGCAATTGAAAAACTGGAAGCCCTCGGCGTCGGCAAGGGCACTGTGAACTACCGGTTACGTGACTGGGGAATTTCCAGGCAGCGATATTGGGGCTGTCCGATCCCCGTGGTTCATTGTGAAGCCTGTGGCGCCGTCCCCGTCCCCAAAGACCAATTGCCAGTGACACTTCCCTATGACGTGACTTTCGACAAGCCAGGGAACCCGCTGGAACATCACCCAACCTGGAAAAATGTGCCCTGCCCTAAATGCGAGAAGGACGCGCGTCGCGAAACCGACACGTTCGACACATTCGTGGACTCGTCCTGGTACTTTGCGCGCTTCACGGCACCCCGTGCCGCAACACCAACAGTGCCCGCACAGGCTGATCACTGGTTACCAGTGGACCAATATATTGGCGGCATTGAGCACGCTATCTTGCACCTGCTTTATTCGCGGTTTTTTGCGCGCGCCATGGAAGCAACAGGACATTTGAATGTCCGGGAACCCTTTGGTGGACTATTCACCCAGGGGATGGTGACCCACGAGACCTACAAGACAGCCGATGGCCGCTGGGTGTCGCCCGAGGAATTGAGCTGGGACGGAGAGACGCCCTATCTCGACGAAGGAAACCGCGCGCCCGTGACCGTTGGTGCCATCGAGAAAATGTCAAAGTCCAAACGCAACACCGTCGATCCAACCGCCATTATTGATCAGTACGGCGCTGACACAGCCCGCTGGTTTATGCTTTCAGACAGCCCGCCTGAGCGCGACGTGCAATGGACCGAAGAAGGCGTTGAAGGTGCTTGGCGTTTTACGCAGAGGCTCTGGCGCCTGTTGCAATCGGCGCTGGAGGATTTGAGCGATATTCATGCAGCGCTCCCAACCCTTGACGCCCCTGCAACGGAGCTGCGCCGCACCGTCCATAAGTCCCTCGCAGCCATAACAGCCGACCTTGGCCAATTAGGCTTCAACCGGGCTGTTGCGCGGATTTACGAACTTTCGAATGCCATATCGGCATTTAAGGGAAACGACGCGGCGGCCGCCAGATGGGTCCGGCGGGAGGCCTGCGAAGTTCTGGTCCGGTTGGTCGCTCCCATGATGCCTCATCTGGCTGAAGAGAGCTGGGCCGCACTGGGTCACGAAACTCTTGTCGCGGAGGCCCCCTGGCCTGTTGCAGACCAGGCCTTGCTCGTGGAACACTCCGTAACGATCGCCATTCAGGTGAACGGAAAGCGGCGCGACGAGATCACCGTCGCAGTAGACGCTGATAAAAAGTCCGTGGAAGAAACAGCCTTGGCGCGGGAGAAGGTACAACATGCAATTGGGGAAGCCACTGTCCGAAAAGTCATCGTGGTACCGGGCAAGATCGTCAATATCGTTGTCGGGTGATCATTTGAATATGTTCAGAAAAAGAACCGCCCTGCTCGGCCTGCTTTGTGCGAGCCTGTTTATCAGCGCCTGCGGGTTTCAGCCTCTCTACGGAACGCGCGCAAATGCGCCAGGCATTGTAACGGAGCTCGCAGCCATTTCTGTTGGGGCCCCGAGCGACCCACTGAACCGCACCCTTCGGCTCCTGCTGGAAGACCAGCTCCGGGCGGATGGATCAGTCCCCGTTCTCTATCAAGTCACCCTATCCACCAGACTGTCTGTGCGCGATGTCGCCATTCAACAAGACACCGATGTTACGCGCAAAAATCTGGTCCTAACCTCCAAATACAGGCTGCTCGACATAGAGAGCGGCGAGGAGCTTTTTAACTCGCAGGCCATTGCTATCGCCGCGTACAACCGTGTCGGCTCTGAGTTTGCCAATATCATCGCCGAGCGCGATGCCCGCGAACGGGCCGCCAGTCAGGCAGCTGTGGAAATTCGCGCGGCCCTCGCTATCTTCTTCCAGCGTCGCAAGGGATCATAAGGATCAGTTCCCGATATGAAACTGCGCGCTTCTGAAATTGAACGGTTTGTCGTCAAGCCCGATCCCAAAGCACAGGTCATCCTCATCTTCGGCCCGGACCAGGGATTGGTCCGCGAACGCTCAAACCGTTTGGCCAAAACCGTTTTGGATGATCTGAGCGATCCGTTTCGCATGAGTGACCTGTCGGACGGCGACCTCAAGTCTGATCCCGCTCGCCTTGCCGATGAAGCAGCGGCCATTTCCATGATGGGCGGCAGACGCATCGTCCGCGTCCGCAATGCCGGCGACGCTCTTTCAAAATTGCTGAAATCATTTCTAACCGATCCAGCAGGTGACGCGCTGATCTTGTTGGAGGGTGGCGATCTAACGCCCCGATCAAGTTTGCGCAAAGCACTTGAGGCCGCACCAAATGGCGCCGCCATCCCCTGTTACGCCGATGACGCCCGTACACTCGAACGTGTGATTGAGGAACGGTTGGGCAATGCCGGTCTGCGCGTGGAACCCGACGCCTTTGCTTATCTCGCCAGCCATCTGGGCAGCGACCGCGGGGTCACTTTGCAGGAACTCGACAAGCTGATCCTCTACATGGGCATCCCCGACAGCGCCGACACGGGGACCCGACGTGTGCAACTGGAAGACGTGTCCGCCTGCATTGGGGACACTGGTGCCAACCGTATTGATGATATTGTAGACGCAGCTGCGATCGGCGATTTTGGGGCACTCGACATAGCACTTGCCAAAGCCTCAGAAGCCGACACCTCCCCCATCGCCATTCTGATCGCTGTGACACGGCATGTGCAGAAACTACATCTGGTGTTGGGACGCATGGACACGGGCAGCAACCGCGACGCAGCCATAAAGGCACTGCGCCCTCCCGTTCACTTCAAACGCGAAGCGTCGATGAAACGACAATGCGGTCTGTGGGATCGAAAGCGTCTACAACGAGCGATGGAACTTTTGGGCGACGCGGACCAGCAGTGCAAAACCACCGGCCTACCCGACCGGGCCGTCTGCGCACAGGCCCTGATGCGCGTGGCTCAAGGCGCCCGGTCAGGGGGCCGCCGGTAAAGCTATGCCAGCAAAAGTGCGATGCGGTTTTGCGCCCGGAATAGCGTGACAGAACGAGCCGCCGCTAATAGAGCTGCAGCAACAACCCATCTAATCCGTATACGGATGATTAGGTGCGCGACAGACGCCGGCAGATTTCATCGAGCTGTTCAAGCGACTTGTAAGTCACCATCACGGTGCCGCCCTCATCACCCTTATGATTGATCGACACGGACAGCCCAAGCGCATTGGTAATGTTGCGTTCGAGCGCTGCCGTGTCTGCATCTTTGAGCGGCGCTTTGGGCGCTCTTTTGCCCTTGCCGCCACTGCCTGCGGGTTTGCGGGTGAGAGCTTCGGCACCCCGAACAGAAAGTCCTTTGGCGACAATCTCTTTGGCAAGCGCTTCCGCCCGTTCATGTCCGATCAGCGTGCGGGCATGGCCAGCGCTGAGCGCCCCATCTGAAATCAACCCCTGCACGGATGCAGGCAGCCCCAACAAACGCAACGTGTTGGCGACATGGGAGCGACTTTTGCCGATGATTTTCGAAAGCTGTTCYTGSGTATARGTGAACTGRTCYACCAGACGYTGRTAGCCSGCCGCTTCTTCAAYCGCATTCAGATCYGCGCGTTGCACGTTTTCGATGATGGCGATTTCGAGCGATTCACTGTCGCTAAGCTCTTKAACGATGATGGGCACAACATGGAGCTGCGCAGCCTGTGCCGCCCGCCACCGGCGTTCGCCCGCCACAATTTCAAACGTATTGTCGGCCCCGCCCGGAAGTGGGCGCACAACGATCGGCTGCAGAATACCCTTTTCCCGGATCGATTCCGTCAGGTCATCCAGATCGCCGCTACGAAAAACCTGTCGGGGCTGAAACGGATTGGCCTGCAAAAACTCGGTCGGCACCTCCCGCACACCTCGAACCGCCGTGCCCGTATCATCGCCAAAGCCAATCGCGGCATCATCACCGATCAACGCGGCGAGACCCCTGCCCAACCGACTTTTGCCTTGTGCCTCATCAACCATGAGTGAGGTCTCCTGTTTCAATGCTACTGCTCCCCGCGAAAGAACCCCCAAGGGCTCCGCCGATTTTTTCACTAAAGTAGGGCCTGGTAGGGCTAATTACGAATCTTTTCAATGTCTTAACAAGCATTCTTAAGAGTCCTCAGACTCTGGTCAAAAACAAGGGTGCAACATACTGAAAGCGATACATTCCCGGCCTCAGGCTGCGGTTTTCGACCGCAACACCCGCTCACGCTGAATGAGTTCCGCCGCAAGCTTCATATAGGCCCGGCTTCCTGCACAATGATGGTCATAGACCAGAGCCGGTTTGCCATAGGACGGCGCTTCCGAAATCCGCACATTGCGAGGGATCACCGTGTTGTAGACCTTGTCGCCCAGATGGGCGCGCACATCCTCCGCAACCTGCCCTGAGAGTTTGTTGCGTTTGTCGTACATGGTCAGCACGATGCCCTGAATATCCAGGCGGGGGTTGAGGCTCGTCCGCACCCGCTCAACCGTCCGCAGCAATTGGCTGAGACCTTCAAGCGCAAAAAACTCACATTGCAGAGGTACCAAAATCGCATCCGCCGCCGTCATCGCGTTGATGGTCAGCAGGTTCAGCGATGGCGGGCAATCCACCAGAATATAAGTATAGGGACGGACATTCATTTCCACCGTCACCCCGTCCAATTGGCCGCTCCCGTGGGGAGGCATCCGCCCAAGCGCATCGCGAAGACGGTGGGAGCGCCGCGAGACGCTGGCAAGCTCCAGTTCCGCCCCGAGCAAGTCCATCGTAGAAGGTACAATATCAAGGCCTGGCACCTGGGTCGGCAGTATCGCTTTTTCGATCAACGCCGCGCCAATCAACACATCATAGGTCGATAAGGTCCGGTCTTCCCGTTCAATGCCCAGCCCCGTACTCGCGTTGCCTTGCGGATCAAGGTCCACCAGTAAAACCCGCTCCCCGACGGCCGCCAGAGCGGTGCCAAGATTGATGGCGGTAGTGGTTTTCCCCACCCCACCCTTTTGGTTGGCAAGCACAAGAATCCGTGGACGCTGGAAGGGTTCCCTACCCCTCCCATCCCCAGTACGAAGCTCATCATCGCTACGGTTAATGTCAGTCACGGCCAAGCTTCTCCACCTTGAGAACAATCGCACCCTCTTCGGCCCGACTGGGTAAATCTGTCTGGGTGAATGTCCACGATTTCCGTGCTTCGGTCAATTCCTCAACCAAATTCTTGCCTTTCAGAAATAATCCGATCGTGTCGGTGCCGAAATAGGGCTCAGCCCACCCCAATAATCGCCCAAGCGGCGCACAGGCCCGCGCAGTCACAATTTCACAAGCCCCAACAGCAGAAAGGGTTTCCGGCGCTTCGATTCGGCCAGTATGGACCTGCGCCGGTGCCCCGGTCAGCCGGATCACCTCCCGCAAGAAAACTGACTTGCGCTGGTCACTTTCCACCAGATGCATCTCAAAACCGGGCCTTTCCATAGCCATAATAGCAATTACAAGCCCCGGGAAACCCGCCCCACTCCCCAAATCAACCCATTTTCGGGCGGAGGACGGTGCCAGCTCAAATAATTGTGCTGAATCCCAGAAATGCCTCTGCCAGACCTGATCCAGAGTGGATTTCGAGACCAGATTGATAGATCTCTGCCATTTTCGGAGGGAGGACTCGTAATCCGAGAGTCGCTCCATTGTTTCACGTGAAACATGTGATTGCCGAAAAAAGGATTCCGCATCAAGGACTTGGCCGGCTTCTCCCATCATGCAGAGCGCCGCAAATTACCGCGCTTTACATACAAAAGCAGGCTGGTCATCGCAGCCGGCGTCACCCCTTCTATGCGGGATGCCTGCCCCAAAGTTACAGGCCGTGTTTTCGCCAGTTTTTGACGCACTTCATTAGAAAGCCCCGGAACAGTGGCATAATCCAGACTTGCTGGCAGAACCAGCGCCTCGTCCTTACGAAACGCCTGCACGTCCCCCGCCTGCCGCTTGAGATAGACCGCGTAGGTCGCATCAATCTCTAGCTGCTCGGCAATTTCCGGCTCCAACGTCGCCAACTCCGGCCAGATGCCCGCAGCCGCTGCAAAATCAACATCCGGATAGGACAGCAGCTCAAACGCGGTACGACGCACACCGTCCTGATTGATCTTCAGTCCCGCTTTCTGAAGCACTGAGGGGGTTTCAGAACAGGCCGCCGCCAGAGCTCGAGCCTTCTCAAGGGCACCAAGCTTGACAGCAAACACGCCTCCCCGCTCCGCACTGACACAGCCAAGAGCCAGACCCAGGGGTGTTAGCCTCTGATCCGCATTATCCGCTCGCAAGCTCAGCCGGTATTCCGCCCGGGAAGTAAACATCCGATAGGGTTCTGAGACCCCTTTGGTGACCAGATCATCGATCATCACGCCGATATAGGCATCCGCCCGATCAAGGATAAAGGGCTCCTGCCCCTGACAGGCGAGGGCTGCGTTGAGCCCCGCCATCAGCCCCTGAGCCGCCGCTTCCTCATATCCCGTGGTCCCGTTGATCTGACCGGCCAGATAAAGCCCCTTCAGGGCCTTCACCTCCAGCGTCGGCAGGAGCTCGCGTGGATCGACATAGTCATATTCGATGGCATAGCCGGGCTGCAGTATCGCGACATCCTCCAGCCCCGGTATGGTCGCCAGAAAGGCCTTCTGTATGTCTTCCGGCAAAGCCGTCGAGATGCCATTGGGATAAACGGTGTGATCATCCAGGCCCTCGGGCTCCAAAAAGATCTGGTGGGCGTCCCTCTCGGCAAACCGCACCACCTTGTCCTCAATCGAGGGGCAATAGCGTGGCCCTGTTCCCTCGATCCGCCCCCCATAGACGGGAGAAGCTTCAAGATTGTCTCGAATGATCTGATGGGTCTGGGCGTTCGTCCAGGTCAGATGACAGGAAATTTGATTCTGTGGAACCTGCTTCGTCAGGAAAGAAAAAGGAACCGGAGGATTATCTGCTGGCTGTTCATCCAATACGGCCCAATTGATCGTCCGACCGTCCAGCCTGGGGGGTGTGCCGGTCTTCAACCGACCCAGCTTCAACCCCATACCGTAGAGTCGCTCAGACAGCCCAAGCGCCGGTGCTTCGCCCACCCGCCCGGCCGGAACCCGCTCGTGCCCCAGATGGATCACGCCGTTGAGGAAGGTACCTGTGGTCAAAACCACGCGCCCGGCCTCAATCCGAGAGCCATCCTCACAAACAAGCCCGGTGACCACATCCCCGTCGACGATCAAATCAACGACCGCTGCTTCCAGCACAGATAGGCTTTCCTGCCCTTCAATGGCGGACTGCATGGCCTCTCGATAGAGCTTGCGGTCACTCTGCGTCCGAGGACCGCGAACAGCAGGACCTTTGCGACGGTTGAGCAATCGGAACTGAATACCTGATGCGTCCGCCACCTGACCCATCAGACCATCCAGCGCATCGACCTCCCGAACCAGATGGCCTTTCCCCAAACCACCGATGGCCGGGTTACAAGACATCTCGCCAACGGTCGCCCATTTGTGGGTCACCAGAAGCGTTGCGGCGCCAAGACGCGCGGCACCCGCCGCAGCTTCGCAGCCAGCGTGTCCGCCTCCTATAACGATGACGTCAAATTTCTCAGCCATTCCATCTCACTGCCACAACAAGGCCAACTCGATCATTTATCGAACCAGCCCAACATCTAGGCATTTGTATCCCGTTCGTCAAAAGACTTATCGTCCACCATGACATTTAGGACTCAAGTGTTTCACGTGAAACACTATTTTCCGATGCAGAAGTCCCGGAACACCACATCAAGCAATTCTTCTACATCAACCCGACCCGTGATCCGCCCCACAGCTCGCACTGCGCGACGCAATTCCTCCGCCACCAGAGAGACATCGCCAGCTCGTTCCACTAGCGAAACGGCACTTTGCAGAGCTCCCTTGCAGCTCCGCAATTCTGTCCGGTGTCGCTCGCGCGTCACCACGGGCGCTTCTGTCTCGCCAAAGAGTGTCAGGATCTGCCCCTCCAATCTCTCTGAAAGCGCCTCAAGCCCCTGCCCAGTGGTCACCGATATACCGATCTGCCCCTCCTCGAGAGAGAGATCCGGCTCCATATCCAACTTATTGAGTACGAAAAGGTCACCGGATCGCACGTCTTCCGCCGATTTTCCCTCTCCCACACAAGACATCCAGATCCGCAAATCAGCTTGCTCCGCCGTCATCCTCGCCCGACGAATACCTTCCTTCTCGACAGACCCGGTGGCCTCCCGCAGCCCCGCCGTGTCGCAAATCGTCACCGGCAAACCACCCAGCACCATTCGGACCTCCACAACGTCCCGCGTGGTGCCCGCTTCCTCAGAAACAATCACCGCGTCCCGCCGCGCCAAAAAGTTAACAAGGCTCGATTTACCAACATTCGGCGGCCCTACCACGGCGACAAAAATCCCATCCCGAATTTTTTCCCCGCGGCGATCAGCCAGAAATCCAGAGATCTCGTCGATCAGCAAAGTAACACCTGGCATGACCGATTTACTGAGGTCGCTGGGAAGATCCTCGTCGGCAAAGTCGATCTCCGCCTCCACATAGGCCAAAATCTTGATCAACCGATCCCGCCAGCCATCACACACCTCGCCGAAGCCGCCCGCCATCTGTCGAAGTGCCTGTCTACGCTGCGCCGAGGTCTCCGCCTCGATCAGATCCGCGATCCCCTCTGCAGCGGCCAGATCAAACTTCCCGTTCTCAACCGCACGACGGGTAAACTCTCCAGGCTCCGCAAGTCGCAGCCCTACAATTTTACCGAGTCCCTCGATCACGGAATCAACCACTGCGAGTCCCCCGTGAAGATGTAACTCCACGACATCTTCCCCAGTGAAAGAATGCGGTCCGCGAAACCCCAGCACCAATGCCCGGTCCAAAAGTTCGCCACTCACCGGATCGCTCAGGGACCGGACTTCCGCCTGCCGGATGGTTCCGATCCCGCGACCCGAAAGACCCGCAAGCGCCGCCTCCGCATCGGGACCCGATACGCGAACGACCGCCACCCCTCCGCGACCCCGCGCTGTCGCCGGTGCAAAAATCGTTTCCATTCCGAATCGACTCCTATCGATCTACAGCGCGCGCACTCGCGCAAGTCGCGTGCGTCATGTTATCTTTTACCTTCAAAGCTCGTCGCAAAAAACACGGACCCCCGATAAACATCCATGACCAATCCCCCCACCGAAAACCGTCTTGCTCAAGAGACCAGTCCGTACCTCTTGCAGCACAAAAACAACCCGGTCGATTGGCACCCATGGGGGCCTGAAGCCCTTGCAGAAGCTCGCTCTCAGAACAAACCCATTTTGCTCTCAGTGGGCTACGCAGCGTGTCACTGGTGCCATGTCATGGCTCACGAAAGTTTCGAGAACCCCGACATCGCAGACACAATGAACCGGCTTTTTATCAACATCAAAGTCGACCGGGAAGAACGCCCCGACATCGACACGATCTACATGACCGCTCTTCACGCACTCGGCGAGCAGGGAGGCTGGCCGCTCACCATGTTTCTCACACCCACCGGCGAGCCCTTCTGGGGCGGCACGTACTTCCCGCCCGAACCCAAATATGGCCGTCCGGGCTTCCCGCAAATCCTGGAAGAGATCGCGCGTCTTTATACACAAGAGCCCGCAAAAATCCACACCAACCGAGACGCCCTCAAATCAGCCCTGACCAAACAGGACGAGACGACCGGCACCGCCCCGCTCGATTTGATACTCAAAGCAGCAAGCCAGATGCTCCCCCTTATGGACAAGGAGAATGGCGGCCTGAACGGTGCCCCCAAATTTCCCCAGACCGGGTTGCTTGACGTCCTCTGGCGCGCGGGCCTCGCCACCAACAATGCAGAGCTGACGTCAGCCGTCACCACCGCCCTCACCCACATGTGTGAAGGCGGGATTTATGACCATTTGGGCGGCGGGTTTGCGCGCTACTCCGTCGATCAAAACTGGCTGGTCCCACATTTCGAAAAAATGCTCTACGACAACGCCCTCCTCATCGACCGCCTCACAGAGGTCTGGTCGGAAACCAAAGACCCGCTCTATGCGAGGCGGATCGAGGAAACCATTAGCTGGCTCGCCCGCGAAATGACAACGCCCGAAGGCGCGTTCGCCGCCAGCGTCGATGCCGATGCGGAGGGAGAAGAGGGTAAGTTCACGGTCTGGACGGACAGCGAAATCGACACCGCCCTGGGCACAGACGGTCCCTGGTTCCGAGAACAATATGACGCCACCGAGGAGGGCAATTGGGAAGGGAAAATTATCCTCAACCGCCTGCCCCGGGTCACGCAACCACCCAGCGATGCAGAAGAAAAACGACTGGCAATCTTGCGCGCCAAACTCTTCACCTGCCGCGAAACCCGCATCGCCCCCGCACTCGATGACAAGGTTCTGCTCGACTGGAACGGCCTTGCCATCGCCGCCATTGCCAATGCTGCATTGGTCTTCAGCCGCACTGACTGGTTGGAGAGTGCTATCTATGCTTATCGTTTCGTCTCCGATTCAATGAGAAAAAACGGTCGCACTTTTCACAGCTACCGCGCAGGCCAACTGCAACACGCTGCCATGGCAGATGGCCTCGCCAATATTGCAGGCGCGGCGTTGAGCCTGTTCGAAGCCACCATGAACTGGTCCTTCGTGGACGAGGCACAAAGATATATTTCAGAGCTCAACGCGCACTATTGGGACGACGAAAGAGGGGGTTATTTCTATACCGCCGACGATGCCGAAGCGCTGATCGTGCGCACCCGTACCGCCACCGACGACGCAACACCCGCCGCCAACGGCACCCTTCCCGGCCTGCTGATCAAACTCTATGCGCTTACCGGCGACGAACAATATCGGGCCCGCGCTGATGCCTTGATCAATGCATTTGCCGGAGCGGTTGTTAAAAATACTTTTCCTCATGGTGCCTGGCTCGCTAGTTTCGACACGGCCGTGAACCTCACGCAAATTGTCATCATCGGCTCGCCCACGGACCCRGCMCGGGCGGARCTCAAACGCACAGCMCTCGATCTCTCYCTTCCCACACGWYTRCTGYTGRTCCWGAACCCCAACGCWYCTYTGCCYKMMGGCCACCCCGCCAARGGMAAGACCATGGTGGAMGGCAAAGCCACCGCCTACATCTGTACCGGCCCGGTCTGTTCCATCCCTGTCACAGATCCAGGTGACCTTCGTGCTGCTCTGGAGGCCTGTCGTCTGGCCCCGCCTGAGGAAAACTAAAAGATTTGCCTCAATCAATCTGCGATTTGATCTAGTCTGTCGCCAAAATAAATTGTGGGGCTCCTCGTCCCCACCCAGCCGACAGGAAGCCACCCATGAGCGCACAGACCATCACCATCGCCGGTCCAGACGGAGATTTTTCCGGATATCTCGCAAAACCGGAAGGCAACGGCCCTTTCCCGGCGATCGTGGTGATCCAGGAGATCTTTGGCGTCAACGCTGTCATGCGGGACATTTGCGACGCTCTGGCAGCTCAGGGGTTCCTCGCTCTATCCCCTGACCTCTTCTGGCGCATTGAACCAGGCATCGACNKYRMYSRWMMRMGKSAWSYMRRSWKSSCSAGWGYTYWYSMRCKGYKMMMMGMWYYWSATRKRGAYMRKSGMAWKRTYGMCKWTSRGGCCWYARTKGATRCRGCCCGCGCMCWCGAYGSMTGCTCMGGCAAAGTCGGCGCRGTYGGCTATTGYCTCGGYGGCCARCTCGCCTAYCTCACMGCCGCCCGCACCAACGCTGATGCTGCCGTGGGCTTCTACGGCGTCAATCTGCAAAACCGCCTGGACGAAGCCGGCAAAATTGCCAAACCTCTGATGCTGCACATTGCCGGGAAGGATGAATTTGTTCCCGCCGAGGCACAAAGCGCCATTCACAAGGGCCTGGGCGCCAACAGCCTTGTCACTCTCCACGACTATCCCGAACGGGACCATGCTTTTGCAAGGGTCGGTGGCACCCACTACGACAAAGCCGATGCTGGCCTTGCCAACAAACGCTCACTGGAATTCTTCAAGGCAAACCTCTGAAACATTTCACACCAAAGCAACGTTCCGTATCCGAATCAAATAATTCGGTGTCCCGACTCCAATTGATGCGACCCGGAAGGAGCTAAAATTGAACCTCGAACTCTATCTCGGTTTTATCCTTGCAGCAGCGGTCCTAGTCGCGATCCCCGGTCCCGTTGTCACACTCCTCGTCGCAACGGCAATCCGTGATGGAAAAGGAGCAGCCCTTTCAACGGTCGCCGGATCATCAACAGCGCTCGTCTTCCACATGCTCGCAGTAGGTCTAGGGCTTACCTCCTTGCTTGCATTCATCGGCGAATGGTTTGAGTGGTTGAAATGGGTCGGCGCGCTCTATCTCGTTTGGCTCGGCATCAGTGCCTGGAAACACAGCTACCGGACGGAAGCACTTCCTGCCCTCGGTCCCAAAAACCGAAATCATTTCGTACGCGGTTTTCTTGTCGGGGTCACAAATCCAAAAACGCTGCTCTTCTATGCAGCGTTCTTTCCCCAATTTATCGACCCGTCTCTCCCGCTAACCCAACAACTTCTTTGGCTCTGCCCAACCTTCCTCGTCGTCGGCGGCACCATAGATACCATCTACGCATTATCGGCCTCGCGCGCAGGCAAACTCTTTACATCGCCCCTCGCGCAAATGCTCAGTGACCGCGTCTCCGGCACACTTCTCATCCTCGCAGGCGCCGGACTTGCCGCAACACGCCGTATCTAATTTCAAACAACGAAACGGAACCAAAATGATCAAGGCAATTCGCATTCACGAAACCGGCGGTCCAGATGTCATGAAACTGGAAGACATTGACTTGCCTGATCCCGCCCCCAGTTTTGCGCGTGTGAAGCACACAGCCATCGGTCTCAACTTCATCGATACCTATCATCGCTCCGGGCTTTACCCTGTGCCACTGCCATCGGGTATCGGTCTCGAAGCGGCCGGCGTGGTGGAAGCAATCGGCGACGGTGTTACAGCCGTCAAAGTGGGCGACCGCGTGGCCTACGGGTCGGGGCCCTTGGGCGCTTATGCCCAGGCCCAGAACTGTTACGCCGCAAGCCTGATCAAGCTGCCAGACACAATCAAAGATGATGAAGCCGCGGCCCTGATGATGAAGGGTCTGACGGCGCGGTATCTTTTCAAGGAAACCTACAAGCTCAAAAAAGGCGACACGGCTCTGTTCCATGCAGCCGCTGGCGGTGTGGGCCTAGTGGCGTGTCAGTGGGCAAAAGAACTCGGCGTCACCCTCATCGGCACGGTGGGCTCTGAGGAAAAAGCAAAGCTTGCCCGTGATCACGGTTGCGCCCACGTCATCAACTATTCAACCGAGAATGTCGCCGAGCGGGTAATGGAAATCACCGACGGCAAAAAAGTGCCAGTTGTTTATGACGGTGTTGGCAAAGACACGTTTGAAATGTCGCTGGATTGTTTGCAACCCCGTGGCCTGCTTGCCAGTTTCGGCAACGCGTCTGGCCCCGTGAGCGGCGTTGATCTCTCGATCCTCGCGGCCAAAGGGTCGCTCTACGTCACCCGCCCCACCATGATCCACTACATGATGACACCAGAGGAAGTCGCCACCGCAACAAGCGACTTGTTCGACGTGGTGGCCAGAGGCGCGGTGAAGGTCGACATCAACCAGCGCTATGCCCTTGGCGATGTAGCCCAAGCACACCGCGACCTGGAAGGCCGCAAAACCACCGGCGCCACCATCATCGAACCGTGACGGCCTACTCGGCAGCGACCGCGGGCGAGCCTCTGTAAATGCTGGTCCGGGGTCGCTCCATCACACGCTGCACCATGGGTACAAAGGCTTCCAGGGGCATCGTGTCGTAATCCGGCTCAAAGGCATTCTGGTCGAACAGATGGCAAAACTGTGCCGTGTGTTCGAAAGCCTGATGTTCCCGGAACTGCTCGCGCCGGTCACGGTCCAGACCAAGGTGGTGGAAGAAATAATAGCCCTGGAAAATTCCGTGATGCTCCATCATCCAGAAATTATCTTCTGAGATGAAAGGCTTCATGATGGCCGCGCCGATCTCCGCATGATTGAAGGAACCAAGCGTGTCGCCAATATCGTGAATGAGGGCGCAAACGACGTACTCTTCGTCTTTGCCCGCACGGTGCGCCAGCGTTGCTGATTGCAAAGAATGCTCCAGACGATCCACTGCAAAACCACCAAAATCACCGTCCAGCAATTTCAGATGACCCAGCACCCGGTCAGGAAGCCCCTTTGTAAATTCCATGTTGCTTTTAGCGATGACAGCCCACTCTTCAGCTGTGCTCTCCGCCATTGTTTTAAACGTCGCGCGACCCTCAACAACGGTGTCGGTGCGGCCTTTATCTGCGTCAGTCATGTTTGCTCTCCTCAGAAACATTCAAGCGCATTTCAAATGCAGTCCGGGAGATCATAGCCAATCAAAGGGGGACCGCCTACAGGCGATCAAGCGCTCGGGACACCAAAACCAAGGTCGATAAACTGAGCCTCGCGTAGTTTTGGCACCTCGGCATAGGTGAGGACCGACTCCCAGCGTGCTTCCTGATGGACCGGCATCACCGTGCCAATCAGCCGGTTGCCTCCATCCGCTCCGGCACCAACCGGCAGGGTAAGCAATTCCATCTGATGCTCTCCCCCAGCGGTATCCGCCATTTCCCAGAACAAGACCACACCGCAGGGATGAGAATGCAGCAATTTCAGCCGCGCAATGTCACTGCCCCGATCAGGGTAATCACCAAACCCAAACAAGTCCTGACCGGTCATATCCTGCCCCATCCCAGCACTGAGCGCAGTTCCAAACAGCCGAACAATCAATCGCTCCGGACCGTCCCATCCGAGATAGCGCAGATAAGGCGCCAGCTCGACCAGGGTTTCCATACGAACATCATCTGCGGCGGGCATATCTTTGTCACCGCGCGCAGACATCCACCAAGCCAGCAATTCCGCGCCTACGTTGGAGGGCATATATCCGTCTATGGGTTCAACTTCGCGTGGTTCGCGATTATCCAGACGCGCCCGAACACGAGCCGCGTGAGACGGTTCCAGATACCCAGCCACCCAGCCCGATATGTCCCGATTAGATGATGATGTGTCTTCCGGCAAATTTCACCTACCGCGCCCAAAGCAATGCGCCACAAACTTTCCCATAGCGGAAAAGCCTGACCGAAAACACATGCAAAACCCTTAACAGGGGGCACAGAGGTCAATGCTCGAGGAAAACAGCCAGTTCCCAGCCGGTTCCCAACCAGTTCTACGTGTTCATGCTGTCGAAGAACTCGTCATTGTCTTTTGTTTGCTTGAGCTTATCGAGCAGGAACTCGACCGCATCCACGGTTCCCATTGGGTTGAGGATCCGGCGCAGCACATACATTTTCTGCAAGGATGCTTTGTCGACCAGCAGTTCTTCTTTCCGGGTACCGGATTTCAGAATATCCATCGCTGGGAAGACACGCTTATCGGAGACCTTGCGATCAAGCACAATTTCCGAGTTACCCGTGCCCTTGAATTCTTCAAAGATCACTTCATCCATCCGGCTGCCTGTATCGATCAGCGCCGTTGCAATGATGGTGAGCGACCCGCCCTCTTCAATGTTCCGGGCTGCCCCGAAAAAGCGTTTTGGACGTTGCAAAGCGTTGGCATCAACACCCCCGGTCAGCACCTTGCCAGAACTTGGCACCACGGTGTTATAGGCACGACCGAGACGCGTGATACTATCGAGCAAGATCACCACATCGCGTCCACGTTCAACGAGACGTTTGGCTTTTTCGATCACCATTTCAGCAACCTGGACGTGACGCACGGCGGGCTCATCAAAAGTTGAGGACACAACTTCACCCTTCACCGAGCGCTTCATGTCGGTCACTTCTTCCGGCCGTTCGTCGATCAACAGCACGATCAGATAGGCGTCTGGATGATTGGCTGCGACAGAGTGCGCGATGTTTTGCAGCAGAACTGTCTTACCGGTCCGTGGCGGTGCCACAATGAGACCGCGCTGTCCCTTACCAAGCGGGGCAACGATATCGATGATCCGTCCGGATGAATCTTTCAGCGTCGGATCGGCAATTTCCATCACCAGTCTGTCGTCTGGATAGAGCGGTGTCAGATTGTCGAAATGCACCGTGTGGCGCGCTTCTTCAGGATCTTCAAAATTAATCGTGTCGACTTTGATCAGCGCGAAATACCGCTCGCCATCTTTCGGGCTGCGAATTTCCCCTTCCACCGTATCCCCTGTGCGAAGCGAGAAGCGTCGGATCTGCGTCGGCGATACATAAATATCATCTGGGCCGGGAAGATAGTTGGCTTGCGGCGACCGCAAAAAACCAAACCCGTCCTGCAGCACTTCCACCACACCCTCACCGATAATATCAGTACCCTGTTCGGCGAACTGTTTCAGGATCGCAAACATCAGCTCCTGCATGCGCAGGGTGCTCGCGTTTTCCACTTCAAGCTCTTCGGCAAGCTCCGACAGTTCGGTGGGTGATTTAGCTTTCAGATCCTTCAGCCTAACTTGCTGCATGAAAATCTCTTATGTTGTCTTGGTGGAAAACCAGAGCGAAAAACAAATGTGAGTACCCAACGACGCACCGATAATCTCGATCATGTTCAAGCAAATTTGTCTTGAGAAATCAGCTTGGAAAGATCAATAGGAGAAGCGGCGCCTCGGCCCCCAGCCTCATTTTCATCAATACGAAAACACAGGTGGTTGCACTCCGGAAGAAACCCGGCGGGTGTGATTTTTGATATAGACCCATCAGCACGGACCTACAAGCGTAAAAAGTTAAAACGGCTTCACAACAACCATGATGACAATCAGGATGGTGAGAACCGGCGGCACCTCATTCAACAACCGCAACTGGCGAGAAGTCAGGGGTCGCTCGTCCCGATCAAACGCCTTGCGCCAGCGAGCCAAAAACCCGTGATAGGCAGCCATCCCCAAAACCGCGGTCAGCTTGATATGTAACCAGGTGTCTGAGGAATACGCATCCCAGAACATCCAGAGCAACAGACCCCCAAACAAGAAAGCAGCGCCCATGGCTGGGTTGATGATCCGACGCAGCAGCAGCACTTCCATCTTTTTGTAGTTTTCAGAGAGATCTGAGCCCACCGGCACTTCTGCATGGTAGACGTAGAGCCTGGGCAGATAGAACATGCCCGCCATCCAGAAGATCACGAAGATAATGTGGAACGCCTTGATCCACTCATAATATTGGCTCAACCACTCGATCATTTCGGTCTCAAAACTAATTAAAAGGCAGTGCGGCAAGCCACATTGGCGGGTCTTTTATCACAGAGCATCACGCACAAGCTGCGACAAGGCTCCAATAAAAGCTGGATGTGTGCCGACAGTCGGTACCCGAACATAGGTCGGAACCCCAACCTGCTCACTCAGCTCCCTATATTCAATATCAAGCTCTACAAGGGTTTCAGAATGATCTGAAACAAAGGCGATGGGGGCAATAACAACTTTTTTCCCGTCGCGGCCCGCCCGTTCAATTTCCTGCTCGGTTGAAGGCCCAATCCACTCCATCGGACCCACCCGGCTTTGATAACAAGTGACCCAATCGAGACCAGGGATCCCAAGTTGTTCGACAATTGCAGCACAGCTCTGCTCGATCTGCGCCTGATAAGGATCGCCCCCTTCAATGATTTTTTTGGGCAGCCCATGTGCCGAAAACAGCAGTCGGGTTTCCCCTCCATTTCCTGCTGTTTGAAGGCTCGACCGGATCAATTCCACCTGCGCTTCAACCCATCCAGCCGCCACCGGGTAACCAAATATCTCGCGGTATTCCAGGGATTTTAGGCTGGTATGGCCTGGCCCTACCTGCTTTCCCCAAGCTTTGAACCAGGCCTTAAGACTTGAGCCCGTGGTGGTGCTCGAAAACTGCGGATAGAGCGGCAACAGCACAACCAGGTCGGGTGCAAAACCCGCCACAGAGGCCGCCGCCTCCGAACTGAACGGATGCCAGTACCGCATGGCCAGAAAACACCTCACCTCTCCCAAGTCCTGAAGCACCTGTTCCAGTGCCTCCGCTTGTCGTTGCGTTTCCGCAACGATCGGCGATCTACCTCCAATTTGCGCATAAATCTGCCGCGCAATAGGAGCTCTACGCGAGGAGATAATTTTGGCCACCAACCACCTGAAAGGATTGGGCATCTGAATAATCGCAGGGTCAGAAAACAAATTGAACAAAAACGGCTTTACCGCATCTGGCCCATCCGGCCCCCCTAAGTTGAGAAGCACCACCGCAATTTTGTGGGGCTTGCTCATTTGGCGCCTCGAACCCGCGCCACCAGCCGTTCCACATGTTCAGGCGGTGTCTGAGGAACAATCCCATGCCCCAGATTAAAAATAAACGGCCCGCCGCCCAAAACCTCCAGCAAATGGTCGATCGCCCGGTCCATCTCATCACCGCCTGCGACCAGCAAAAGCGGATCAAGATTACCTTGAACAGTGCCAATTTTCTGGAGGTGGCGCGCTGCCCAGACCGGATCAACTGAGGTATCGATGCTTACAGCCGTTACATCTGTTTCCTGGAAATAGCCCTCATAGGCTGCACCAGCCCCGCGGGGAAAAGCGATCACAGGAATCTCAGGACAGGATTTTTTCAGCCGCGCACGCAAATGTTTGAGAGGCTCCAGACAGAACCGCCGAAACTGAACTGCCGGCAAACTGCCCGCCCACGTATCAAATATCTGCAGCACTTCAGCCCCGGCTTTCACCTGAGCTTCCAGATAATCACCCGTCACTTCCACCAGCAAATTGATCAGAGCCTGAAAACCTTCAGGATCGCGATACGCCCACGCCTTAGCAGCGCCTTGATCAGGAGAACCCTTACCCCCCACCATATACGTCGCCACCGTCCACGGCGCCCCTGCAAAGCCAATCAGCGCCGTCTCAGARGGAAGTTCWGCCTTCAATCCCTTCAGYGTCTCAAAAACTGGCGCCAGATGATCCARCACACGMGATGGATCCAGSWGYTTCARRSCTTCCCTATCCGAAATCGGATCTAACCGGGGTCCCACGCCTTCTTCAAACCAGACGTTCTGGCCCAGGGCATGGGGGATCACCAAAATATCTGAAAACATAATCGCTGCATCAAACCCATACCGCCTGATGGGTTGCAGCGTTACTTCAACCGCAAGCTCTGGCGAATAGCAAAGATCTAAAAACCCGCCCGCTTTCTTTCTCGTCTCCCGATACTCTGGCAAATACCGACCTGCCTGACGCATCAACCAGATCGGCGGTGTCGCGAGTTTCTCGCCCGCCAGTGCCCGCAAAAAAGGTTTGGAAGACCGTTTGGAGATGTCGAGACGGGATGCTGAATCAGACATGGAAATAAGGGATCATTCTGTTGCTGGAAGGATGGGAAGTGAGCAAAACAAAACAGGCCAAGACACACCAAGACACACTTATCCCGCTTTCTTCCCACTTATATAGAATCTTTAAAAAGGATGTAGTGGATAGTGGATGCCTGTGGAAATCGGGGATTAAAACTTACCCCCAATCTCCTCCCGTTTACGCTCTCCATTAGACAAAACACGCCTCATCTCAGATTTGTGAATTGTCTGATACACAGAATAAAACCTCACATGGAGTCCAGAGGCTTAGCCTGTGTGGAACCTTGCTGTGGACAAAACAGGTGGTGGGGATAACTCGGCTGGCCCTACGTCGGTCAGACTTTTCCCCGTTTTCCTCAGACCCTGGAATGCCTTCTACTAAGGGGGAACTGAATCGTTGATTAAAAAAGAAACACGGGTATGACCAAGTAGGGCCTTGATAAAACAGGGGACTTTTCCCCGTTGTCCACAGCAATCCACAGCCTGCTCAATCTCTTCTTATGACATTGCGACCCGCTCACCTGTCTTGTCAGACCCGGCTTTTGGCCAGTAGGAAAGACTGGTACTGGCCAGTCCACCCCGCTAGTTTTCGGTGCTGTTGGCTCACTGATTTGATGCCGCCTGTTCTGTTGCTTTCCACTTTGCCGACCACTGGATCATTTTGCCCATGACAAGCCGCCGTCTTTTCCATCTCCATCTTGTCTCCGATGCGACGGGAGAAACGCTGAACGCTGTCGCCCGGGCGGCCTGCGCGCAGTACGAAGATGTGAGCGCGGTCGAACATATCTATGCTCTGGTGCGCGGGCCCAAACAGCTTGATCGAGCCCTCATTGAAATTGAGCGCGAGCCGGGCCTGGTCATGTTCACGATGGTCAATGACAAGCTGCGAGATCAGCTCATCGCGCGTTGCACAGAACTCGAGGTACCTTGCATCTCAGTACTGGATCCCATCATCAATGCGTTGGGCACCTACCTTGGCCGGGAGATTTCTCACAAGCCCGGTGTGCAGCACGAGATGAACGCAGAATATTTCGAGCGCATCGCCGCCCTGAATTTCACAATGGCTCATGATGATGGCCAAAGCGCGGGCGATCTCGATGATGCAGACGTTATTCTCGTCGGCGTTAGCCGGACTTCAAAAACACCCACCTGTATTTACCTCGCCAACCGAGGCATCAAAGCCGCCAATGTACCACTAGTGCCGGGCGTGCCTCTGCCGCCTGATTTGTTGACGGCAAAAAAACCTCTTATTGTGGGGCTGGTTGCAAGTCCGGACCGGCTGGCTCAGATCCGTAAGAACAGATTATTGTCGTTGAACGAAAATTCGGAAACCGACTATGTGGACAAGGTTCGCATCACAACAGAACTAGCTGATGCGCGCCGCCTGTGTCACAAGCACGGCTGGCAGGTTATTGATGTGACACGCCGGTCCATCGAAGAAACATCAGCCGCCATTCTAAATCTCTACAATCGTAAATAGCGGGCGCAAATAACGGGTGCGCCAAGCCAACACCCCAACAGGTTACAGATGTCAGACACACCCACACTCATCCTTGCCTCCCGAAGTGGCGTCCGTGCCATGCTGCTGGAAAACGCCGGTGTGCATTTTCGCGTGGAAGTGTCTCCCATAGATGAAGATGAAGCCAAACAGGGGTTTGAGGGGGATGGAGACGCGCTTGCGACACATCTGGCACAGCTAAAGTCAGAAAGCGTCAGCGCAGAAGCCGGAAAGCAATTTGTCATTGGCGCGGATCAAGTTCTCACCTGTGAAGGCAGACTGTATGACAAACCCCGGCATCTCAAAGAAGCCCGCGCGAACCTTTGTTCCTTCCGAGGTTGCACCCATACATTGCACAGCGCGGTAACAGTGGCCCGCGGGGGCAAGATGGAATGGTCGCACGTTGCCCAAGCACATCTCACCATGCGGGATTTCTCCGATGAATTTGTTGACCACTATCTGCGCCGCGTTGGTGAGAAAGTGCTCAAAAGTGTTGGCTGCTATCAGCTCGAAGGACCGGGTGTGCAATTGTTTGAGCGCATCGAGGGCGACTATTTCACCATACTGGGCCTACCTTTGACGCCATTGTTTGAATATCTGCGCAAACAAGGTGCGCTGGAAACATGACCGATCCCACCCGACATGTCTGGGTTTTGGGGTGGCCCGTCGAGCATTCCCGCTCGCCCTTGATCCACAATCACTGGATCAAGACGCTGGGGCTCAAACAGGCCGTCTACGAAAAACATGGCGTCCCTCCTGAAGTACTTGAGGCAACCCTTGCCTCGTTCAAAGCAGAAGGAGTGATCGGCGCAAACGTAACCGTGCCCCACAAGCAAGCCGTCTATGCATTGTTGGCCCATCATGATGCGGCCGCCACACGACTGAAGGCCGTGAACACTATTGTGGACTGTGGATCTCATCTGGAAGGCCGCAACACAGATGGCTATGGCTTCATGGCAAATTTGAAATCGGCTGAACCTGATCTAGATTTTTCAGCCGGTCCCGCGATGGTGTTGGGGGCAGGTGGTGCCGCGCGCGCGATCCTGGCCGCTCTGTCCGATGCGGGTGTGCCTGAAATTAGCCTGGTCAACCGAACCCTCTCCAAAGCGCAAGACTTGCTCAAAGAACTCAACATCACGGGGCATGCGCTTTCATGGGAGCAGGCTGACGCCGCGTTGGAAGGTGTAGCTCTTCTCATCAACACGTCTTCCCTGGGCATGAAAAACATGGAGCCGCTGACGCTCAACCTTGACCGTCTGCCAACCACCGCTCTGGTGGCGGACATTGTCTATGCACCGCTGGAAACTAATTTGTTGGCGAGGGCCCGTGCCCGGGGCAACCGAACCGTTGATGGGCTCGGGATGTTGTTGCATCAGGCCGTGCCCGGTTTTGAAGCATGGTTTGGTGTACGCCCGGAAGTGACGCCGGAATTGCGCGCGCTGATTTTAGAAGATTTGGGAGAGACCTGAGATGCTTTTGATCGGGCTTACCGGTTCCATCGGGATGGGAAAATCGGAAACCGCCAAAATGTTTGGCGCCCTTGGCGTGCCGGTCTATGACGCAGATGCGCAGGTTCACAAGCTGTATGAAAAAGGCGGCGCTGCCGTTGTGCCTCTCGACGAAGCTTTTCCAGGCGTTGTCCAAAACGGAGCCGTCGATCGTGCTCTGCTGTCAAAACAAGTGATCGGTAAACCAGACGCGCTCAAAAACCTGGAAACCATTGTTCATCCTCTCGTCGGCCAGGCCAATCGCACTTTTCTTGCAGATGCAATGAAAGCGGGGGCGGAAATGGTTTTGCTCGACATTCCCCTGTTGTTTGAAACAGGGGGCCGGGAACGGGTTGATGTCATTGTTGTTGTCAGTGCGCCTTATGAGCTGCAGCGCGAGCGCGTCCTGGCGCGGCCTGATATGACGGAAGAAAAGTTTGCAGCCATTTTTGCAAAACAGGTAAGCGATGCCGACAAACGCGCGGGCGCTGACTATATTGTGGAAAGCGATAAGGGGCTTGAGCACGCAGTAGCTCAGGTAAAAGCGATTGTTGAGGGTCTGAAGGGGCGCGAAGGCACAGTGCTGAAAAAACTACTGGGGTAGAGCACCAAGCATTTTACGCGTGGGTGTTAAGCGGTGTTGTGTTCGGGAATGGGCACCAAGCATTTCCAGTAAAAGTGTTAAGCGGTTTTACGTCCGGAAATGCGCACTAATGTAAGCGAATACGAGGGGATGAGATGCGCGAGATTGTACTTGATACCGAAACGACCGGCATCAGTCCGAACGAAGGACATCGCCTGTGCGAAATCGGATGTGTGGAGCTGGACAATCACATGCCCACCGGCCGCACCTTTCATGTCTACGTCAATCCGGAACGCGATATGCCCGAAGGGGCCTTTCGGGTACACGGCTTGTCAGAAGAATTTCTGCGCGACAAACAAAAATTTGCAGAAATCGTAGACGACTTTCTTGAGTTCATCACCGACACCCCGCTGATCATTCACAATGCCAGCTTTGATATGGGCTTCTTGAATGCAGAGCTAAAGCGAACAGGCAAAAAAAATCTTCCGCTCTCTCAGGCAATCGACACACTGGCTATTGCGCGCCGCAAATTTCCCGGCGCCCAGAACAGTCTCGATGCGCTGTGCCGACGTTTCAATGTCGACAATTCAAATCGGGTAAAGCACGGCGCGCTGCTCGATAGTGAATTGCTGGCGGAAGTTTATCTGGAGCTGATCGGCGGCCGCGAACCAGGACTGGGTTTGGCGGCGGACGCTAGCGGTGCGGGCGGCAAGGGTCGGGCAGGACAAGTGCGTCGCGCACAACGTGACAAGCCGCTGTCTTCGTTATTGACGGAGGAAGAGCGTGACGCCCATGCCGCGTTCATCGCAACATTGGGCGACGACACACTCTGGGTAGATAACTGATAAGCTTCCACTGCCACAAAAAGCGCGACAGCAATCAAGCCCCCGGCGGCATGCTCCGTCTGGCTGATGTGATCTCAATCACCATTCCATCTTGCTGCCGCGAAGGGGCGTCAGCAATTAAGCGTCTGGGTGATCTTTGGCAGCGGATTCCTGCTGCGCTTGCACCTGTTGGCGGAACAGGTTTGCAAAATCGATCGGGTCGATCATCAGCGGTGGAAAGCCTCCGTCACGGGTCACGTCGGCAATGATCCGGCGCGCAAACGGGAAAATCAGTCGCGGACATTCGATCAGCAGAACCGCCTGCATGCTTTCCTGAGGAATATTCATCACCTTGAACACGCCGGCATATTCAAGCTCCGTGAGAAACAATTGCTTGCCGCCAGACTTGGCATCGACGTTTAGCTTTAGAACAACTTCATAATCGTTCTCGGCCAGAGGCTTCACACGCACGTCCACATTGACGCTGATCGTGGGCGCTTCTTCCTGGGGTGCCAGGCTTTGCGGCACATGCGGACTTTCGAAAGACAGGTCACGCACATATTGCGTCATCACACGAAGCTGCGGCCCCGCCTGCCCGTCTGCATTGTTTGTTGTTGTCGCCTGATCTGTGTCGGCCATGCCGTCTCCCATGCTTCCCGCCCGGACTGTTTTTGTGTCCATGACTTACTCAAAATGCGCTTCGTGGCTATCACGGATAAATCGGCGCCACAAGCAGGCGCTGCGCCGCTCCCTGGTCTCAGTCTTTGTTGTCAGGCGGTGGTTGGTGCCAGGGAGAATCTGGATCGGCTTGATCGAGGTCGGACGAAGGATCAATTTCCACAGCCTCGCCTTCCACAATCTCAGGCGATGCGGGTCGGGCCCCCCGTTCCGGCGGCCTGTGGGGAAATCCCGTCCCGCCCTGCGGCGGGGTGTGAACATGGACGGTTCCATGTTTGGAGAACCATTTCAGTGCCGCCCGGCCCAGGGCCAGCCGAACCGGCGGGAGAAAGAGGGCGAAGCCGATAGTGTCTGTGAGAAATCCGGGCGTTAAAAGCAACGCGCCTGCGATCACGAGACAAAACCCGTGCACCACTTCTTCCACCGGCACCCGGCCTTCAGCCATCGTCGCCTGGGCGCGGGCAAAGGCGGCAAGCCCTTGAGCCCGCAGCAACCCGGTGCCCAAAAAGGCGGTCGCAATGACAATGCCTAGAGTGGGCCACAGGCCGATAACGTCCCCGACCTCGATAAACAGAGCAATTTCCGCAATCGGAACAAGGACAAAGATGAGAAAGGCGACGGGCATGGACAGACGGTTCCGCTCAAGTTGGTGGCAATGGAGGCACTTATGCCCTAGATTGTTATCTAATAGATATGCGCTTCGCGGCGCCATGCAATGCACGATGCCCTGCCCGTTTTGACCGGAAAGACCCGGGACACGCGTGAGGTGTAAACGCAGGCGGCGCAAAAACAGGTATTGGCCTATTCATGAATAGCGGTAGTGACGTTCTCAACCTGATCCTTTTGGTGGTCGCCGTTGTGGTGTTTATTAAGCWGCGCAGCGTCCTGGGGCGGCGCACCGGGCACGAGCGCCCGCCGTTTGATCCCTATTCTGCGCAAGACCCCAATGCGGATAATGACCAGGGAAATGTCATCAATCTGCCTGGCACCCGCGCTCCGACCGTCGATCAAGAAGCCTCCCCGACCAAAATTTCAGGTGTTGCCGCTGGCTCACCCCTTGCCCAGACGCTGGCCCAGCTTGCCCAAGCGGACCGGCACTTCGAGGCAAACGAGTTTTTGGGGGGAGCAAAGCTCGCCTACGAAATGATCGTCACCGCTTTTGCGGGCGGAGACAGCACTGCCCTGCAGCCTTTATTGGGGCCGGAAGTCTTTGAAAGCTTCAACGGGGCCATCAAGGCACGCGAAGAACGCGGCGATGTTGTGGACATGACCTTTGTGGGCCTGCGCTCGGCTGAATTTGTCGAAGCCAGTCTTGAAGAGCGCCGCGCCCGGGTTACCGTCCGGTTTGTCAGCGAACTCACCTCGTCCACCAAAAACAATGAAGGCGTGGTGATTGAAGGCGATCCCATTACGGTTCGCGAGATCACCGATGTCTGGACGTTTGAGCGTGACATTGCGGACCGTGATCCCAATTGGCAGCTTGTTGCAACTGGCGGTGCTTGACGCGGTCTGGCGTGGAAAGAACAAGAGCGAGGGCCGAAGGGTGATCCGCGATGCCTACAAGCTCCCTCGATCCAGAGTGCCCTCCCAGATCAATAAAGCCCTTCGAGGTCTCGCCGTCTCAGTCCTCATGGGCGGAACGGCCCTGTTGGCGGGATGTCTCGAGCGTGATGCGGCAGACGACGCCGTGACCAGCCCCCAAAACGGCGATTCCAGCCCGGTTTTCAGCCTCGCTTCCTTCAGCGACATAGCGGGCTGGGAGAACGACGATCTGGGCGCGGCCCTTCTGACCTTTCGCCGGTCCTGCGCCCGTATCCTGGCGGCGCCAGGAACGAGAGCATTGGACCCCAAAACCGGCGCGGACAGTCTTTATGGGCAAATTGCCGACTGGCAGCCCATTTGTGATGGCGCCCTGAGCGCAGACGCTGCCCGTGATCCCAAGGGTTTTTTCGAAACCGGGTTCCAGCCCTTCCGTGTGGCGATGCCATCTGGCGGAGCTGATGGCCTGATCACCGGATATTATGAGCCGGAAGTCCGCGCCAGCCTGTATCGCGGCGGCCCCTATCAAACCCCGCTTCTGACAAAGCCCGACGATCTGCTGCGCCTCAATCTGGGTGATTTCGATCCGAGCTTGCGGGGCGAGACCGTGCGCGGCCGGATCGAGGGCGGACACTTTGTGCCTTATCCAGACCGAGCCGCCATCAACCGGGGCGCATTGAGCGCGGATCGCCTGGCAGTTGCCTGGCTGGCAGACCCGGTGGATGCCTTCTTTGTGCATATTCAGGGCTCGGCCCGGCTCATGCTGCCGGACGGCGACGTGATGCGCGTGGGCTTTGCGGAGAAGAACGGACGGCCTTATACCGCGATCGGCAAGGTGCTGGTGGAGCGTGGCGCGCTGGCGCGTGAGGCCGTGACCATGCAGTCCATCCGAGACTGGCTCTCTGCTAATCCAAGTGAAATGGAGATTATTCTGGAGGCGAATCAATCTTACGTTTTCTTTAACGCCGTCCCGATACGGGACAGGACATTGGGACCCACAGGGGCAGGCGGCGTCGCCCTCACGTCGGGTCGCAGTCTTGCCGTCGACCGTCGTATCCACGGTCTGGGCGCGCCGGTCTGGGTGCAGGCTGATTTGGGGACCGGAACCGGGGGCCGTTTGATGGTGGCGCAGGACACAGGCTCTGCAATCCGGGGTGCTGTTCGGGGGGACTACTTTTGGGGTTCTGGGGCGCAGGCAGGCGCAAGAGCCGGAGAAACCAAGGCGCAGGGCCAGTTTTGGACCCTTATCCCCCGGGCCCTGGCTCAAAAATGGGCTGACAAGGGCGGCAACACCGGGTGAAGCAGAAGCCTCCAACTGGCTCCAAAGCGGGGGAAAACAAGAGGTCCAGGCGCTTTGAGGCACGGTATGGCCGCGGGTGTGATTTTGACCCCCAAAGAACGTTAACGGCTGAGGAGCAGGCACTTTGGCAGATTGTGACCGCCGACACCGACCCCCAGCATGGCCCCGCGCAAAACCCGGAAAAAACGATGGAAGAACTCTTCCAAACGCCCGATAAAATCGTTCCGGTTAAAAAACAAACTGCACAATTCATCAAGCCCGCGATGGTTGGCCGCCCTGCCCCTATTACCCGCCCGACTGTGCCTCCTCTGGCTCCTTTGGACAATCGAACCTCCAAACGGCTGGTTCGGGGACAGTTAACGCCCCAGGCGCGGCTCGATCTGCACGGTATGACCCGCCATACTGCAGAGCCCGCCCTGCTCCACTTCATCACCCGGGCTCGAACCCAGGGGCACAAGCTCGTGCTGGTCATCACCGGCAAAGGCGCGCCGGGTCATATGCTGCATAGTCGCGAGTTCCACGCCGACCCGGCCGGGCGCTCTGTCTTGCGGGATCTGGTGCCAGCCCTGTTGGGAGAGCCCCAGTTCCGCATCCACGTCACCGGGTTTCAGCCTGCCCACCCCAAGCATGGCGGCGGGGGAGCTCTCTATCTCTGGTTGAGGCGACAGAAATGACCCCTTTTGGCGAACAGCTCCGCATTCTGCGGGAAAAAAAGGGCGAAAGTCTCTCAAATTTGGCGCAAGCCGTGGGGGTGAGCGCCGCTTACCTCTCTGCCTTGGAACATGGCCGACGGGGCCGACCCGGCTTCCATCTGGTGCAGAAGATTATCGGCCATCTGGGCATTATCTGGGACGAGGCCGAAGAGCTGATGGAGCTTGCCCGCCTCTCCCACCCCAAGGTCACCGTGGACACCGGCGGTCTGGACCCACGCGCCACCGAAATCGCCAATCGCCTGGCCCGGGACATCCGTATTTTGGACAAATCAACCCTGGATCAGCTCCTCGCCCTGCTGCGAAATGAGTCCTCCGCGAATTAGTCGTTTCGGACCCGATCTGCTACCGGCGAATGACACCGATATTCAGAGAATGTCGAAGGACCCAAAACCCACCCCCCAACCTGTCCCAAACCGGGGCAGGCGGTCAATAATTGGTCAATCGGAATGAGTCGAGCGCAAACCCTTGGCGGACAAAAGACTCGCGACCAGCGAATTTTCGTTCCGACCCCGCAACAGCCCGCAGTTTCGTTAATGTTTCAGAAACCACAATCCGGTGGCCCACCCAAGAAAAATCCATCCTGTTTGCGACCAGATACGGGTATTGCCTCGAAATCTACCGCGCTAAGGGGATGAATATCGCGCGGCGATCTCAGGCCGGCGTCGGTCTCACAGAATGAATTTCGAGAGGTCCGCGTTCTTGGCCAGTTCGCTCAATTGCTCGCGCACGAAGGCTCCATCAACGGTGAAGGTCTCGCCACCCCGGTCTGTGGCAGTGAAGCTGATATCATCCAGCACCCGCTCCATGACTGTATGCAGCCGTCGCGCTCCGATATTTTCAACCGTCGCATTCACCTCTGCCGCAATATCGGCCAGGGCGTCAATGCCGTCTTCGGTGACAATCAGGGTCACGTCTTCGGTCGCCAGCAAGGCTTTGTACTGTTTGATCAGGCTGGCCTCGGGCTCGGTCAGGATCCGTCGGAAATCGTCTCGCGTGAGGGCCTGAAGCTCCACACGAATGGGCAGGCGGCCCTGCAATTCCGGCAGCAGATCGGAAGGTTTGGTGACGTGAAACGCACCTGACGCGATGAACAGAATATGGTCGGTTTTGACCGGTCCGTGTTTGGTGGACACCGTGGTGCCCTCGATGAGCGGCAACAGGTCGCGCTGCACCCCTTCCCGGCTCACATCGCCGCCTTGGGCGTTGGAGCGGGCGCAGATTTTGTCGATCTCGTCCAGGAAGACAATGCCGCTGTTTTCCACCAGATCGATAGCGTCTGTGGTGAGCTGATCTTGATCCAGCAGCTTGTCGCTTTCTTCAGCGATTAGAACCGTATAGCTCTCTTTCACGTTCATGCGCCGGGTTTTGGTGCGCTCGCCCATCGCCTTGCCCAGCATGTCGTTTAGATTGATCATGCCCATCTGCGCGCCGGGCATGCCCGGAATTTCAAAGCTCGGCATGCCGCCGGACGCATCGGCGATCTGAATATCAATTTCCTTGTCGTCCATTTCCCCGTCACGGAGCTTTTTGCGAAAGCTTTCCCGGGTCGCCTTTCCGGCTTCCTGGCCCACAAGCGCATCGAGCACGCGTTCTTCCGCTGCCGAATGCGCTTTGGCCTCCACGGATTTGCGTTTGCTGTCGCGCACCAGACCAATGGCGGCTTCCACAAGATCGCGGATGATCTGTTCCACGTCCCGGCCCACATAGCCGACTTCGGTAAATTTTGTCGCTTCCACTTTAATGAACGGCGCTTGTGCCAGTTTTGCGAGCCGTCTTGAGATTTCGGTTTTGCCCACACCGGTTGGCCCGATCATCAAAATATTTTTTGGCAGCACTTCTTCGCGCAGATCATCATCCAGCTGTTGCCGGCGCCAGCGATTGCGCAGCGCGATCGCGACCGCCCGTTTGGCGTCCGCCTGACCGACAATGTACCGGTCCAGTTCTGAAACAATTTCGCGCGGGGAAAAGGCAGTCATTTTACTCTTCTTTCGATAACCAGATAGCAAGATGGCTTTTGTTAAAGCGCAGAAACTTTAGTCCGCAGGCGCGGGCCGAATACGCGTCGACAATGCTGGCGGCAGGAGCGGGAGCAGGGCGCGTCGGAAGGGCGCCCAGCCAACCCCGATGATCAAAACAATGGCACCCACCAGCAATGGCGTCAGCGTAAGGCCTGCAAAGTCGTCCCCTGACGCCAGCAAAGTTTGCATCACGGTGCCAAGGGCGGCTGCAAAATATCCAAGCCCGGAAACCAGCAGGGCGCGCCGATCGATCAGCAGCGCAACAATCGTCACCACCCCCATCGTACCCAACACCATGGCAGCACCCGCCGCGCCGTCTGTCGCACCTGCGCCAAACTGTTGGCCGATAAGCCCGTGAATAATTGCAGGTGCCGCCAGCAGGTGAAGCCAGAAAGCATTGTCAGCGTGCAGGGTCCGGCGTTCCGGGTCGCGAAAGTCTTCGCGCATGGCAGCCGCAAAAACCACAAGACCAAGTACCAGGGCGAGAACCCCAAAATGTGCTCCCACAAAGCCTGGCATGCGAAGCTCAAGGACACTCAAAAAGACACATACCAGCATTGCCGCACAGAGAGCGAGCGCGAAAGGAAGCCGGAACCGCACATAGAAGAGAAGGGCGGCAATAAACCCAGCCCCCAGGAAAGGTGGGCTGAGGGCTACGCCGCTTGGCACGTCACCAAAATCGAGCGCCACAGCGCTTAAGAGCCCACCCAGCAGCCCGCCAGACAGCGTAACAGTGACTGCCAGCACAATGCTGGGCAGCACCAGGCGTTTGCGCGCAGTGAAATATTCTGCCAGCAGCCACCCCGCAGCCAAACCTAATAGACCAAGCCCCAACGGCACCAGCCCAGCCAGAAATAGGATCAGCCCCAGCGCAATCAGGATGTCATGCAGGCCACGTACAAAGTGCACTTCCTCAGCATCGTTTCCGACCGGAGAGAAAGACCGGGCGCTTAGAAAAGCATCAAGCGCGTCTGCTTGCGCGGCAGAAATAATCTCCGCGCCAACGGCCGCCTGCAAATCGTCCCGGTTAGACATCCAGCATTTCCACGGTGAGAGAATTGTTGGTGTAAACGCAAATGTCAGCCGCGATGCCCATGGCTTTGCGCGCGATCGCTTCTGCGTCCATATCCATGTCTATCAGTGCCCGCGCGGCGGACAATGCGTAATTGCCGCCAGAGCCAATGCCCGTGACGCCGTTTTCCGGTTCCAGCACATCGCCGGTGCCCGTCAGCACCAGGGTTGTCTCTTTATCGGCGACAATCATCATGGCTTCGAGCTTGCGCAGATAGCGATCCGTGCGCCAGTCCTTGGCAAGTTCCACGCAGGCGCGCATCAACTGCTCGGGATATTGTTCGAGCTTGGCTTCCAGCCGTTCAAACAGGGTGAAGGCATCGGCGGTGGCACCGGCAAATCCGCCGATCACCAGGCCGCCCGCCAGGGGCCGGACCTTGCGTGCAGTGCTTTTGATGACCGTGTCGCCCATGGAGACCTGCCCATCGCCCGCGACAACAACTTTGTTTCCTTTGCGCACGGAGAGAATGGTCGTGCCGTGCCAGACAGGTGCGGTGCTCATGGTTGGGGTCCTTGCCGGTATTTAAGCCAAAACGAGGGTTAGATGTGGCGCTTGGCGCCCGCGCCGTCAAGCCACCTTGGGACCTAGACCTGAGGTCAATCTGCGTTATCCGCTATGGTCAAAGGTACCCGGGTCGGCCCCAAGGGTGCGCACCTGGGCCTCCAGTTCCTTGATCCGCTGCTCCAGTCGGTCAAAAGCCGGTTCCAGCACATCCGGGCTGTAGCGGGGAATGATGTGCTGGGAGCAATTGGCGTCCCAGGAGGACAATTTGAAGATAATGGCGCGTTCCAGCCGGGCTTGATATTGCGGATGGGCGAGAGAACGGGTCAGTTCCGGGTCATCGCTGACCACCCGGGCTTCACCCCAGAGCTTGATCCGCCGCCGCGCCACATAATCGATGAGAAAGATAAAGGCGGTGGGGTTTTCGCCCAAATTGCCAAGCGTGATGTACTGCTGATTGCCCGCGAAATCTGCAAACGCCAGTTCCTGCTCGTTGAGCACTTTGAGAAAGCCTTTTGGGCCGCCTCGATGCTGAACGTAAGGGGCCCCGGCCGCAGAAGCGGTGCTCAGATAGAAATGATCCCGCTCGGCAATGAACATGGCCAGGTCGCCGGTAATCTGTCGTGTGCCTCGTGGCGTCATAAGGTTTCTTTCGGTTTTCGGGCCAGACCCTGCTTAGACAAATAGTGAGTGGTGACCGCCACAAGATAGAGCAGGGCGGCACCGACCACACCCGGCAGAGCGATCTGAAGGGCAGCTTCGGAGACATTTGTCCCCATAAACATGAGCAATAGGGGGTTGGCCCCTGCGGGCGGATGTACCGTGCGCGTGATCAGCATCAGTCCAAGGGCCAGACCAGAGCCGATACCCACAGCCAGAATGCCATTTCCCAGCAAATAGAAACAGACCAGTCCCACCGCCATCGCAAGCGCGTGTCCGCCAATCACATGGCGGGGTTGCGACAGCGGGCTTCCCGGCAGGCCAAAGACAAGGACGGCCGTGGCGCCAAGCGGTGCCATCAAAACCGCGCTGCCGCTCACCTCGCTGATCAGCGCTAGCAGGCCAATGCCAACCGCTCCGCCCAGAGTGGCAATTAGCACCTGGCGAAAGGGGGGCCGCTGGTAGCTCGTTGCCAGCCCGGTTTCAAACCAAGTGAGTCCGCTTTCAAACCATGTGAGGAGATGCGCCATGGGGATCTTTCATGAGTCCGTGGAGAATTCAGCCCAATATAGGGTTTCGCCAAAAGCAAACAAGACCGATCTGTATCTTTTGAAGAAAACCGGGTATACTCCCACCAGGCCCGCCCGCCCCGGTGGGATGGAAACAGAGGAAAGCCGCAATGTCGCGCCCGAGCCGAAGAGAAGATCTGATCGAGAGCGCGTTGACGCTTTTCAATGCAAACGGGTTTCACGCCGTAGGCATAGACCGCATCCTGTCCGAGGGTGGTCTCGCAAAAATGACCCTCTACCGGCATTTTCCCTCAAAGGACGCGCTCATTCTGGGGGTGCTGGAGGCACGGGAAAAGAGCGTCAATGGCTGGTTTGCGGGCATTCTGGCGGCGTCCTATCCGGACGGAGAAGCCCGGCTTCTAGCGGTTTTTGATGGTCTGGAGAGCTGGTTTGAAAACCGCTCTCCCTTGGGGCCGTTTTACGGCTGCCTGTTTGTGAAGGCGTCTGCCGAGTTTCCTCAACCGGGCAATACCATTCATCAGGCGGCGCTGGAGGCAAAGCTGGCTTTTGTTGAAATGGTAGCGGAGGCAGCCGCTCAGGAAGGGTTCAAAAAGCCTCGGCTGCTGGCTCGCGAAGTATCCATTCTCAAAGAAGGGGCAATTGTTATGGCCCACATTCAAGGGACTTCTGCACCCGCGAGCGACGCCCGCAAAGCCGCCAAAAGTCTGTTGGCGACCTGGCCACGGAAAAACTGAAGCCATAAGCGGATTTGAACCATATAACTAGAGTCATGGTTTCATGAAGACTCGGTTTAACTGAGGCAAAAGACTTCAATTGTGTTGTTTGGTTAACTAAGTCTTGCAACGGTACCGTTGATTGTGATACCTACAATATATGGCAAATGAAACGACAAAATTCCTAGAAAACCGTGCCGACGAGCTTCAAAAAATGCTCAAAGCATACCGCAGCAGGATTCAGCCCCTAGAAGCTGAACTTGCAGATGTGCGTCGAGCATTGAATGTTCTTAGTGGAGAACATCAAAGACCCGTTCGATTTCGACCTCGATCTCGATCTCTTGCTCCGACTGCCATTAGCAGCCATTCATCGCCGTATATTCGATTGACGCTAAAAGACCTGATAAAAAAGGCTCTAAAAGAGCAATTTCCAGAAGGTGCAACGGCTAACGAGCTTGTCGATTTCTTTGAGAATGCGTGGGACCGAGAGGTGCAAAGAACCAGTCTCAGTCCTCAGCTTTCACGCCTAAAAGACGAGGGAGTTGTTGTACTGGAAGACAACAGGTGGAGGCTGGTTAAGCACCAGGCCATGCAGCCCGAAAAAGAAATGTCGGCCCGAACAACAATAAGAATCGGGCCGACAGAACATTCAAAGATTGAGGAAGAAAAGCGTCCTAGAAAACGTTTCCGCCTCAAATCACCAACCCCAACTTCGGACAGAGATCCGAGCTAGGAGTACCCCAATGTGGCAAACCGCCTTCTTAGGATAAGTCGTCCTGCCGATTGGTGTCGGTAAGACGGCCTACAGCGGTATAGCTTATCGCTGTAGGCATATTTCTATCTGAAAGCATTATGCAGGTCAAAAGCTGCATAGAGGCAGGCAATTGCCTGCAGGAAGAAGACTTATGTCTAAGATCACAAAAAAACAATCGACGCCAAGGGTTTCGACCTTGGCAGCGAAGGTTTTGTCTGGAACAAAAACTCCAACAAAATCTGAAATCAACACCCTAGCTGCATCGGTTTTGTCACAAGACGAAACCAAAGGTCAAAAAAGACGCTAGTGCTGTTGTAGACAACACGGCCCCTAGGCCAGAATTCTGGCCTAGGGGCCCCATGCCATTATCCCGTGTTTCAAAGCTTAACACCGGTACATGAAGAAACCCGACTAACCAAATGAGTCCATAGCGAATTTTCTCATAGCAAGAAGATTCACAAATGGTTAACCATAGTGACTTGGACAAGAGACCTGACAGATTACTTTAATTCAGGCAGCGATTGCGCCAACTTAAGGCCACCAAGGAGGGCACGCTTTTAACCTCTTGTTAAGCCTATATTTTCTACTCTTAAGCCAATACGAGCCACGTCGAGTGCTGGCGACCCGGCCGGGAACCTGTTAGAACCCATCCGCACAGAAATACCGCAAGGATTTGAACGAATGTCCGTCATGTCAGAAGGCCGGATCGCCACAGTTGAGCGCAAGACCAAGGAGACCGAGGTCTTCGTTTCCCTCGATCTGGATGGAAACGGCGATTATGACGTTGATACCGGCATTGGCTTTCTTGATCACATGCTGGAGCAATTGTCCCGGCACTCGCTGATCGATCTGAAAGTACGTGTCGACGGCGATCTGCACATCGACATGCACCACACCACGGAAGACAGCGGCATCGTCATCGGTGAAGCGGTAAAGCAGGCGCTGGGCACGTTTAAGGGCATCAAGCGCTACGCGAGCGCCCTGATCCCTATGGATGAGACTCTGACCCGGTGCGCCATTGATGTGTCGGGCCGTCCTTACTTGATTTGGAAAGTCGAGCTTTCCAAGCCAAAACTGGGAGAAATGGACACGGAACTGTTCAAGGAATGGTTTCAGGCCTTCGCTCAGGCGGCGGGGATTACGCTTCACATGGAAAATCTCTATGGGGAGAACAATCACCACATCGTGGAAAGCTGCTTCAAGGCTCTGGCCAGGGCGCTTCGTCTGGCGATTGAGATCGATCCCCGCACCGCAGACCGCGTGCCTTCCACCAAGGGTATAATCGGCTCCTAACCTGTCTCTGCGGATTGGGCTTCTCTGGCTTTTGGGCAGCGCTTGCCCTAAAAAGTGAGCTTTAGAGCATCACAACCACCGAGACCTGCCCCATGCGCACTTTCACGGTTCACGTTGCCGGAACAGAGGCCACGGCGCCTCGCACAGAAGAGCGCGTGCGTTTTGTGAAAGAGGGCATTGCCTGGTGGGCCTACGCCTCTCCTTTGATCTGGTTTCTCTATCACCGCGTGTGGTGGGAGGCGGCCGCCTATTTTGGCTTCACGCTGGTTTTGGCCCTTGGCGGTGAGGCATTGGGACTGGGGGGCAACCTAGTCCTGGTGGTCAACCTGCTGATCCAAGCTCTGGTGGCAGGCGAAGCCAATGATCTGCGCCGTCTGGCGCTCGCCAAAAAAGGCTATCGCCCTATTGCCATCGTGCATGGGCGCGATGAGGCAGAAGCTGAACTGCGTTTCTTTGCTAGTTGGACGGGGCCTCTGCCCACCAGTGTTGGGGGAGACGAGGAGTGTGCAACGAGCGCGGTGTTTGATCGCCGCCGCGAGGGCGAGGGGACAAAGGCGGGGGCCGCGCACCCGGTCTGGCCCAAACCAAATCCTCCGGGTCATGCGCAAGCAGTGCCGGGAGAAGCAGCACCGGATGTGCTGGGACTTTTTCCCGAGCCACATACGCCCCGATAATGCTATTGCTCCCCCCTGATCACACCCCCATCTGAGTATCTCTCATGAAGACCGTCATTATCGACTACGGCTCGGGCAACCTACGCTCCGCAGAAAAGGCGTTCCAGCGCTCGGCCCGCGAGCTGGGCCTTGATATGGAAATTACCGTCACGGGGGATGCGGACGCGGTGCGCGCCGCCGACCGGATTGTGCTGCCCGGCGTGGGCGCGTTCGGCGACTGCATGCGGGGGCTGGACGCCGTGCCCGGCATGCACGCGGCGYTGGAAGAAGCGGTGCATGTGAATGCCCGCCCGTTCCTCGGCATCTGTGTCGGCATGCAATTGATGGCGACCCGGGGTCTCGAGCATGGAGAGCATAAAGGCCTTGGCTGGATTGCGGGAGATGTGGTGGAGCTGACACCGTCAGACTCGACGCTTAAAATTCCGCACATGGGATGGAACGAACTGGAAATTATTCGGGACCATCCGGTGCTCGGCAATCTGCCAACCTCGCATGCGTATTTCGTTCACTCTTATCAGTTGCAGACGTCGAACGAGAAAGACGTGACCGCGCGCACGACCTATGGCGGCCCGGTCACCGCCGTGGTTGCCCGCGACAACATGATCGGCACTCAGTTCCACCCGGAAAAAAGTCAGGCGCTGGGTCTGGCTCTGATCCGCAATTTTCTGCAATGGAGACCTTAAGGTCATGATCCTTTTTCCCGCCATTGATCTGAAAGACGGTGAGTGTGTGCGTCTGGTGCGCGGCCTCATGGAAGAGGCCACCGTGTTCAATGACAATCCGGCAGCACAGGCCCGCGCCTTTGAAGAGGCCGGCTTCGACTATCTGCACCTCGTTGATCTGAACGGCGCCTTTGAAGGCAAGCCGGTCAATGCTCACGCAGTTGAGGCGATCCTGAAAGAGATCAAAATCCCGGTGCAGCTGGGCGGCGGCATTCGTGATCTGGCAACCATCGAGAGCTGGCTTGAGAAGGGCGTCGCCCGCGTCATCATCGGCACGGCGGCGGTGAAGAACCCGGACCTGGTGCGCGACGCCTGCAAACGGTTTCCCGGACGTGTCGTTGTCGGGCTGGATGCCAAAGACGGCAAGGTGGCTGTGGAAGGCTGGGCTGAAGTGTCCGATGTCACGGTGCTTGAAATGGCGCAGCGGTTTGAAGATGCCGGTGTTGCCGCCATCATCTTTACCGACATTGCCCGCGACGGCGTGCTGGAGGGTCTGAACATGGAGGCGACCGTGGGCTTGGCCAATGCCATCTCCATTCCGGTCATTGCCAGCGGCGGACTGTCTTCCATTGACGACATCAAAGCGCTTATCGCGGCGAACTGCGCAGGACTTGAGGGTGCGATTTCAGGCAGGGCCCTTTATGACGGTCGTCTTGATCCGCGCGAAGCCATCGCCTTGCTGAAGGGAGCGGCGTAGTGCTCAAGGTCCGCGTCATTCCCTGTCTTGATGTGAAAGATGGCCGCGTCGTCAAGGGCGTGAACTTTGTCGACCTAGTGGATGCCGGCGACCCTGTTGAGGCAGCGCGCGCGTACGATGCAGCCGGTGCGGACGAACTTTGTTTTCTCGACATCACCGCCTCCCACGAAGATCGCTCCATCCTTTTTGATGTGGTGCGCCAGACGGCAGAAGAATGTTTCATGCCGCTAACGGTCGGGGGCGGCGTACGCACATTGGAAGATGTGCGTCAGCTCTTGCTGGCAGGTGCTGACAAAGTTTCGATCATGACGGCGGCAGTTCACAACCCGGACTTTGTTCGCGAGGCGGCGGAAAAGTTTGGATCCCAATGCATCGTTGTGGCCATCGACGCCAAACAGGTGAGCCCCGGCAAGTGGGAGGTTTTCACCCATGGCGGGCGCAAGGAAACCGGCCTTGATGCCATTGAATATGCACGCAAAGTGGTGGCACTGGGGGCGGGCGAACTGCTGCTCACCTCCATGGACCGCGACGGCACCAAACAGGGCTTCGACAATGAATTGACCCGCGCCATCTCAGATGCCGTGCGGGTGCCGGTGATCGCCAGTGGGGGCGTGGGCAATCTCGACCATCTGGTGGAGGGCATCAACGAAGGCCATGCGAGCGCGGTGCTGGCGGCGTCCATCTTCCACTTTGGCACCTATACGATTGCCCAGGCGAAGGAACATATGGCCGCGCAGGGCATTCCGGTCCGGCTTTAACCATTACCCGACAGATAAAAACCGGGCTGGAAAATAGCTGGCACCTCACGTCGCTCAAGGAAAACCCCTGTTTTCAGCCAAAATGCACAGGGCCAAGGCAGATGTGGCGCATTTTAGCAATTTTTGAGACGAATTCTCAAAAAAACCGGCGCTTTGCCTTCGTCTAAAACCAATACTTTATGGATCAAATTCCCTCTGGATTGTAATGAAACATCGAGCGGGACAGGCATGCTTGCACCTAAACGCACCCCACAACGCCCCACAGAGCGCCGCACTCTTGGGACCTCTACTCAGGCGGCTGAAATTACCGGACGTCGCCTGAGCGCCTCGGCGCTTGAGCGGCTGGTGAGCTATCACAACCGCTATCAAAAAGGCATGAAGGGCGGTCGGCGCGTGGTTTTGCGGGCCTGCAATCTGTCGGGTCTGGACCTGAGTGGGGTCGATCTGTCTGACGCGGACCTGCCCGCGTGCGATTTTTCCAATGCGATTTTGAAGGGCGCACTCTTCACACGCACCAATCTCTTCGGCGCGCGTTTTGATAGGGCGGATTTAACCGATGCCAATCTCGAACGTGCCGATCTGAGGGGCGCTAAGTTTGACGGCGCAAAGCTCTTCAACACCCGCCTCAAGGGAGCAGACATGCGTCGGGGCGAAGTGATGGGGGTGGACGGCAAATTGATGCTCGACCCCTCCTGTTCGTTTCGGGGAGCCGCCTTGAACAAAAGCGACCTGGAAGCGTGCAAAATGCTGGGGGTGGACTTCGATGGGGCGCAGCTGGATCAGGTGAAGTTTGTGGGTGCCGACCTGCGCAACAGTTCCTTTGATGGGGCAAATCTATCCAGTGTCCAGATGCAAGGGGCAAATCTTCTCGATGCCGATATGACGCGAACGGCAATTGATGCGGCAACAGAAGGGTCGGCTAATCTGATGCGCTCGCGCCGTGCCGCCCGGCCCCCGACCGGAGAAAAATTATCGGAGATTTTGCTCAACCATTCGCGGTGGGTGCATAGCGACAAAGAAGAAGGCGAACGGGCAGACTTCAGCGGTTGTGATCTCACCCGGGTTGATCTGTCGGGCCAGTTTCTGCCGGGCGCTGATTTCAGCCGCGCGGTTCTGGTGGGGACGGACTTTCGAGACGCGTTTCTCGTGGGGGTTGATATGCGCGGCGCGCTTTTGATTGATGCGCTGCTGGATGGCGCCGATCTGCGCGGTGCCGACCTGCGTGGCGCGGTGACAAGCGGCACTGGTTTGGAAGGCACCACCCTTGGTACAATTGATGGGGACCGGATCACGACCCGCCTTTAGCCCTTCTTCTGCCGCCGTCGAACAATGACAGACTGGGGCAACAGCCAAAATTAACCGCTTTCCGCCCAATCTGGCCCCTCGCTGGCATCTCACGCCCAAACCTGATACGAAAACGCGCTGCCGCAGCCCGGCAAGTGCCGAGATTGTAGGTTTTCTGCCGTTCTTAGCCAGAAGGAGGCCACCCAAATGTCCAATGACATGGCCGCCCCGCGCGATATTGATGCCCGCCAGTTGGATACGCTCTTTGCTGTGATTGCTGCACGCAAGGGAAGCGATCCGGCGAGTTCCTATACAGCCTCTCTTTTGGCCAAGGGGACGCAGAAATCTGCCCAGAAGCTCGGCGAAGAGGCCATCGAAACWGTGATYGCCGCGACGTCGGGSGAAAAARCCGCYGTGATCAGCGAAAGYGCYGACCTTCTSTATCACTGGTTGGTGCTYCTGGCGTCMCTCGACATTAACCCGGCAGAGGTCTATGGAGAGCTCGCTCGGCGGGAAGGCACCTCAGGGCTGGAAGAAAAAGCGAGCCGAGACCCCAAAGGTTGACCAAGGGGTGAGGCAACAAAAAAGTACGCGTGATAGGGAAGAACGGTAGGGACAAAGCTCCATGTCGAAAACACAGGCAGAAAAAGCAACCAAGAAGGCGGGCCCCGTTCGGCGCGCCTCACCAACTGTGCGGTCCATGTCACCCTTTCGCCACTTCTCCTCAATGGAGTGGGGCAAGTTGCGGGCTGACACGCCCCTGACCCTGTCGGAAGATGATTTGCAAAGCTTGCAGGGCTGGGGGGAGAACGTCYCTCTCGATGAAGTCCGTGAGATTTACCTGCCTCTGTCCCGCTTGCTCAATCTTTATGTTGCCGCGACCCAGGAACTGTTTGGCGCGACCTCCAGTTTTCTGGGGACCAAGCACGCCAAAACCCCTTTCATCATCGGTGTGGCGGGATCGGTCGCGGTGGGTAAAAGCACCACGGCGCGTATCCTGAAAGAACTGCTGCAGCGCTGGCCAAATCATCCCAAAGTGGATCTCATCACCACCGACGGATTTTTGTTTCCCAATGCGGTACTTGAAAAACGGGAACTGATGGGGCGCAAAGGCTTTCCGGAAAGCTTCGACGTCAACCGTCTGATCGCCTTTCTCTCCGACATCAAGTCCGGTGGCCGCGAGGTGCAAGCGCCGATCTATTCGCATTTTCACTACGACATTATGGAAGAGACCCAGACCGTCGATCAGCCTGACGTGCTGATTGTCGAAGGGCTGAATGTCCTGCAAAGCTGGAAGCCCGCCGAGGGCGAAGACCCACAGCCTTTCGTGTCGGACTTTTTTGATTTTTCCATCTATCTGGATGCGGATGAAAACATCGTGCGCGACTGGTATGTGGAGCGGTTCATGGGATTGCGCAAAACATCTTCTCAGGACGACCCCAACGCCTATCTCCACCGCTTTGCCGGTCTCTCTGATGAGCAGGCGCTGGATATTGCCACATCGATCTGGACGTCAATCAACCTCGCGAACCTGCACAAAAACATTCTGCCGACCCGCGAGCGYGCCGATCTGGTGCTGCGCAARGGCAAGGAYCACRCCATCCGCGAYGTCTWYCTSCGGAAGCTGTAGGMGGKMYCMCWGAAWNTAGAGTYMYACTCTAATKANTSTYCMTAYGCAWAWGGRCCCCGGATKTRATCCRRGGCCCACAWTTCATTTCAGAAAAMNAACGATCCTAAAGKGCYAGRTCTTTGCTCTTGGCRAGRGCRGCRAGGTCCGWCTGYGGACGCGCRCCCAGATGGCCAATGCATTCTGCRGCRGTRACRGAGGCCAGGCGYCCRCAGGTGACCGGGTCGGCACCCTTTGCGATCCCGTAGAGGAAACCAGCGGCGTAAAGGTCGCCAGCCCCGGTTGTATCAACCACTTTCGCCACTTTGTCGGCATCGATCACATGCACTTCGCCATCGGCAACAATGACGGAGCCTGCTTCTGAGCGGGTCAGGGCTGCAAACTTGCAGTCTTTGCGCACCGCCTGAAGGGCGGCGTCAAATGTGTCCACCTCGTAGAGCGACATGATCTCGTCTTCATTGGCAAAGAGAATATCGACTTCTTCCTTGGCAAGGTTGCGGAACTCATCGCGGAACCGTCCCACACAGAAACTGTCTGAGAGAGTGAGGGAAACAAGCCGGTCGGCGCTGTGGGCAATGCCGGCTGCTTTCAGGAATGCTTCCTTAGCGCCCGGTGGATCCCACAGATAACCTTCCATGTAGGTAATGGCTGAGGATTTGATGAGGTCCTCTGGCACGTCGTCGGCGCTAAGACCCGCGCAGGCACCCAGATACGTGCTCATGGAGCGCTGCGCATCTGGTGTGACGATGATGAGGCACCGCGCTGTCGAAGGGCCTTCACTTGCAGCGGCGCTATCAAAGGCAACGCCCAGTGCGCGAATGTCGTGGGTGAAAACCGTGCCAAGCTGATCGTCACGTACCTTGCCGATAAAGGCACCGCGTCCGCCGAGCGAGGCCAGCCCTGCGATGGTGTTGGCGCATGAGCCGCCCGATACTTCAACGCCTGAGCCCATCTTACCATAGAGCTCAGAGGCGCGTGCCTCGTCGATCAGCGTCATCGAGCCTTTTTCCACCCCGTTCGCCACGAGAAAATCGTCCGTTCCCTCTGCCAGAACATCGACAATCGCATTGCCAATCCCGGCAACATCAAATTTTGGTTCGCTCATGAAAACTCGTTTTCTGTGGTGGTGTTAGCATTTCGAAAAAGCAGTCGTTTTCTGCGGTTCGTGAACGCGAGTATAGGGCTACAGCACGGTTGGACAAACCCCGTTCACCCGCTAATCTTGCCAAAGAGGTTCAGGTCGATTTCAAGATGAGAGGTTCAGCTCGCGTATGTTTTCCGCTCTCCCCAAAGCCTTTGGTGACACATTCTCCGGGCAACTCCGCGGCGTCATGATGCGTTCTTTGTTGTTGGCTTCTGTGCTTCTCATCTCCATGGGGGTGGGTGCGAGCTACGGGTTGGAAGCCATCCCCGATATTGGCGCCGACTGGGGCTGGCCCATTCTGGACGAAGTGATCGACTGGCTGTCGGGGGCCTTCGTTGTCCTTGTGCTCATCTTGCTTCTGATGCCCATGTCGGCCCTTTTTGCAGGTCTGTTTCTGGAAGAGGTCGCCACCGCCGTGGAAGAGCGTCACTATCAAGGGGATGCGACGGGCCGTGACCAGGCCTTTCTGCAGGGCCTCTGGATTGCGCTGAAGTTTACCGGCCTGCTGATCGTGCTCAACCTGATCGCGCTCCCGCTCTATYTCATTCCYGTGGTTAACGTGATTGTTTAYTGGGGYCTGAATGGCTAYCTGCTGGGCCGSGAATATTTYGAGCTTGTGGCYCTGCGCCAYATGTCGCCYGMCGAKGCACGCGCGYTRCGCCGCTCCAAGCGYCTGCGGATTTTCACYGGSGGTGTTRTCGTSGCGGCRTTTGCCTCYGTGCCYSTYCTCAACCTGTTAACCCCTTTCTTCGCAACCGCCCTTATGGTGCACCTTCATAAGCAGGTGGGAGCKAGTGCGTGACATGATGAAGAGTGTGCTGCGACTAGGGGTGGTTGTAAGTGTTGCGGGGCTTCTCGCCGCGTGTGCGTCGCCGGGCATGGGGTTACGCTCAAGCCTTGATCCCCAATCCATTTCTGCTCCCTCAACGGCACCGGTTCGCCCGATGCCGCAATTGGCACCAGCGCCTCACGCTGACGCCCTCATCGGATTGGATGTCTACGGATTGCGCGGCGCGTTTGGCTCTCCCGATTTCCAGCGCTATGAACCCGGCGCCGAAGTCTGGCGCTAYGGTGGCGAAGGCTGCTCGCTTTTTGTCTATTTCTACGAAGATGACAGCGCAACCATGCGCACCGCTTTTGTGGAAGCACGCGCGGAGGCGGGCGGGGCGCTCCCCATCGATCCATGCATTGCCAACATTTCCCGCACCCATCAAATGAGCCAGCGCGGATATTAAGCCGGCGCGTTAGGTCAGCAGTGTCTTTGCTTTGTAGGTGCAATATTCTGTGACCTTGCACGACGGGCAATCAGGCTTGCGGGCTTTGCAGATATAACGCCCGTGCAGCAAGATCCAGTGATGGGCATGTTGCAGATAGGCTTTGGGCACCCGCTTGAGAAGCGCCTTCTCCACTTCCAGAACATTTTTTCCCGGCGCGAGCCCCGTGCGATTGCTGACCCGAAAAATATGTGTGTCGACGGCAATGGTCGCTTCGCCAAAGGCTTCGTTCATCACCACGTTGGCGGTCTTACGACCCACGCCCGGCAACGCTTCCAGCTCTTCGCGTGTGCGCGGCACGTTGCTGTCGTGATGTTCGATGAGCATGCGCGACAGTCCGATGACGTTCTTTGCCTTGTTGCGGTAGAGCCCAATCGTCTTGATCTGGTCGCGCAGTTTCGCCTCGCCAAGCTTCACCATTTTTTCCGGCGTATCGACTTTGGTGAAAAGTGCCTTGGTTGCTTTGTTGACCCCAACGTCCGTGGCTTGCGCTGAAAGCACAACGGCCACCAACAACGTGTAGAAGTTTACATAATCAAGTTCCGTCTTGGGCTCCGGCAGGTCCGCCGCCAGAATTTTGAAGAACGGATCAATGTGGTCTTTTTTCATTCTCATGGGGTGAGGATACCTATCAAAGCGCGGCCAGGCAAAGTGGAACCCGGTTTGCCGTTCGGACGCGCGGAAAAACAATGCGCGGTTAAGCCATTGTCGGTTGAGCCGACGAGGCCTATTTTGTCTTCATGATACCGGACTCCGACATCAGCCCGCTGCAGCCGCCGCTTCATTTCGATGCGCGACTGTCGCCGCACCGCGCGTTAGGTCGCCGGGGCTTCCTCATCGTGATGGCGTTGGTGATCTCGGTCAGTTTTGTGGCGGGTCTCACATTCACTCTAATGGGGGCCTGGCCGGTTTTTGGTTTTTTCGGGCTTGATGTGGCGCTGATCTATTTTGCCTTCCGGCACAATTACCGCTCGGCCCGGGCGTATGAGACCGTGCAGCTTTCAGATGCGGCGTTGAAAATCCGGAAAGTTGCCGCCGACGGATCGGCATTAGCCTGGCGCTTCGAGCCTTATTGGGCGCGGGTGAGTTTCGACCGGCAAGCGGAGGACGAGGTGAAGGTGGCCATTACGTCTCACGGGCAACAGGTCATTGTCGGTGATTTCCTGGCACCAGAAGAACGCATCCAGTTTGGCGATGCCTTGCGCGGTGAGCTGGCGCGTTTCCGCGCCACGCCTCTGGTTCAAGATACGGAGTGATTAGAGGCCCACTCTAATGTCAGTGAGCTTCCCGCTCGATCAGCATTTTCTTGGAAAGCACTTTGCCTTCATCGTCGAGCTCATAAGCAATAGGCGCGCCGGTGGCGATGTTGAGGGCGAGCACTTCTTCGCGGCTGAGGCCTTCAAGTTCCATGGTCAGCGCCCGCAGGGAATTGCCGTGGGCAGCGATCAAGACCCGCTCGCCTTTCAGCACTCGGGGTCGGATGACTTCATTGTAAWAGGGCAGCACCCGGTCGGCCGTGTCCTTCAGGCTCTCGCCACCAGGAGGCGGCGTGTCATAGGAGCGGCGCCAGATGTGGACTTGCTCGTCGCCCCACTTTTTGCGCGCATCATCCTTGTTGAGACCGGCAAGGTCCCCGTAATCGCGCTCATTGAGGGCAATGTTGCGAACGATCTCAATGTCCTGCTGTCCCAGTATTTCGAGCATCAGCGTATTGGTGTTCTGCGCACGGCAAAGTTCCGAGGTGAACGAAACATCGAACACATAGTCCCCGGCCTTGAGAACTTCGCCAGACTCTTTTGCTTCCGCGCGGCCCTGGTCGGTGAGATCAGGATCCTTCCATCCGGTGAACAGGTTYTTCTTRTTCCACTCGCTYTGTCCGTGGCGGACCAGCACCAAAAGATTGGCCACGTGTCATCATCCTTGTCTTAATCGTCGAAACCCAGAAGTCACTAAAAGTCAGCCAGCCCGAGCACATCGAGCATGGAGAAAAGGCCGGGGCCCTTGCCTTGGCCCCACTTGGTGGCAGCAAGRGCKCCCCGGGCRAAAAGCCCCCGGTCTTCAGCAACGTGGGAGAGAACAATCCGCTCGCCCTCCGCTGCGAAAATCACTGAATGCTCCCCCACCACACTGCCGCCGCGCAAAGCGGCGTAGCCAATGTCACCGAGTGTGCGCGCGCCAGTAATACCGTCACGCCCTCGGTCAGCCACCGCGTCATGATCAACGCCGCGACCTTCAGCCGCCGCTTGACCCAGCATCAGGGCGGTTCCCGACGGGGCATCCACCTTGTGCCGGTGATGCATTTCCAGAATTTCCACATCCCAGTCCGCGTCTAGGACTTGTGCCACGCGCTTTGTCAGGGCGGTCAGCAAATTGACCCCAAGGCTCATATTACCGGCCTTGATAAGGGTCGCGTGCCGTGCAGCTGCCTCGATCTGGGCGTCCTGCTCCGCAGAAAACCCGGTGGTGGCGATCACATGGACAATGCGTGCCTGAGCGGCCAGAGCGGCAAATTCTACGCTCGCCGCGGGCACCGTGAAGTCGATGATCGCATCAGCCTTGGCAATAAGTGGCAGGGGGTCGTCGGTGACCTTGATCCCAAGTGGCTCGGGYAGCCCCGCCAGCACGCCAAGGTCAGYGCCCACATGGGGYGAGCCYTTAGGCTCCAGTCCMCCCAAMAGGGTYACGCCCGGCGCRTYGGCAATRGCRGCAATGAGCGTGCGGCCCATGCGGCCCGCAGCACCGGGWAGAACGATCTTAATGTYACCGTCGGTCATCTCTCACTCCAAAGCGGCTCAAGCCCAGCAGTTGAGCGGGATATATCAGGGTGAGGGCGAGCCGTACAGGGAGCACTACGTCGCTCCCGTCGATCTGGCGCGAAATCACCTTGACGTTTGTCTGATCGCGCGTTACCTACTATTAGTAAGTTACAAAAAGTAGGTTGTATCGAATGGCAATATCGACCAAATCCGACCAGGACACAGAGCGCCGCCCCTCCGGCAGATTGAGCCGGGCAGAACGCCGTGCCCAATTGCTGCGCACCGCCACGGCCCTGATTGAGGAGCTGGGGGCTGACGCGCTGACATTGGGCGCGCTAGCGGAACGCGCTGGGGTCTCAAAGCCCATTGCCTACGATCACTTTGAAAGTCGTACCGGCCTTCTGCTGGCGCTTCTGGCGGAGACGGACAGTCATTACGAGGGTGTCGCCCGGGATCAGCTCGCAGCCGCTCCCCAGACCCTGGACGCCACCGCCGCCATTGTCGCCACGGCCTATGTGGCCTGTGCGTTGGAAGCAGGCCCTGCCGCCAGTGCTCTGGTTGCCGCTATCGAGGCCAACGGGGACGCCAAAGAGGTTTGGCTGACATCCCGGGACATTCACGTCGCACAGTTTGCCGAGGCCTTCGCCCTGGTCCTGGGAAACCCGTCGGACAGCTTGCGCCTCACTTTCATCGGTCTGGTCGCCGCCGCCAATGCGCTGTGCTCTGAGCTGACCGCCAAGCGCATCTCAAAATCAGATGCCGAAGCAACCCTCGCCCATCTCCTTATCTCAGCGCTTGCTACTTACACGCGCTGACATCCCCTCCATCAAAGGAAGCCCCCATGATCCTCGTCACTGGTGCCACAGGCAATGTCGGCAGCGAAATCGCACGTCAGCTCCTGGCCAAAAATCAACGCCCCCGCCTTTATGTGCGCGACGCCGCCAAAGCTGCCGAGATGATCGGCTCGGATGGCTACGAGACCACCATCGGTGACTTTGCCGACGAGGCGGCCTTCGATGCCGCCTTGAAAGGTATCGAGGCGGTCTATCTGGTAACCAACCAGACGGATGTGTTTCGCGAGGTGCTGCCCCGGCTGCTCAAGCAGATAGAGAGCCACGGCGTCAAACGCGTCGTCATGCTGTCGGCGGAGGGTGACTCTGAAAGCGAGATCTTTTTTGCCAAACGTACCGGTGAACTGGAAGATATTTTGAAAGCCAGCAATGTGCCCTGGACGCTTCTGCGTCCCGACTGGTTCCTGCAGAACTTCATCGGGTTTGTGGCGATGGGAGCGATTGCTTTTTCAGGCGGGCCCGGCAAGACCTCCTTTACCGATGTCCGCGATGTTGCAGAGATCGCCATCAAGGCGCTGAGCGAAGAAGGGCATGTAGGCCGCACCTATCGCATCACCGGACCGGACGCCATGACCTTCGAAGGTGCTGCCAAACGCATCAGCGCGGTGCTGGGTCGCGACATTCCTTACATCCAACTAAGCCCTGAGGACCTTCGCGATGGCATGATCTCCCAGGGTGCAGAGCCCTGGTACGCTGAGATGAATGCAGAGATGACATTTGCCCTGCGGTCGGGGTTTAACTTCAGCCCGGCCAACGACATCGAGTTTCTGCTGGGACGCAAAGGCCGCTCCCTGGAAACATTTGTCGAAGATCACAAGGCGCAAATGGCGTCGTCTTAAAGGTCGTAAAGATCGTCTTCAATTTCTTTCGCTCATAAAAATACTGCCCGGCAAACAAATGCCGGGCAGCGTGGGGACACAAAGGCACGTGCGAGGAACGCGCCCCGTGCTTTAGAAGTCGAGTTGCAGACGTGTGCCGAAGAAATCAACGTCCGCATCAGCCGCACTAGAGGCGGTTGTGAAGTCGAATTCGGTGTTCTGATAGTTCACCATCATCCGCACATAGGGGTTGAAGTAATAGTTCACACCCAATGTGTAGGAAGTCACCTCAGCAGCATCGGTGCCAAAACCGGTATCGTCCAGGTTTATGACGTCATAGCGGGCAGCAAGCTCGATCGCTCCTGCGCTTTTGACCCGGCCAAAAGTGCCCTTCGCGGCACTGTAGTTGCGGCTTTCACCGGTCAGGAAATAGCTGACGAACACATACCCACCGTCAAAATCGGTGTCGGTTGCGCCGGCTCCATTGCCTTCGAGTGTTGACCAGAAATATTCAGCCTGTGCGCTGAAGGGTCCGAAAACGGCGGCCAATTCTGTGCCAACTGTCATCTGGCCTTCGGCAGCGAGCGTGCCGGTGTCAACGAACTTCGTGCCATTGTGATAGCCGCGAACTTCGATGTCTGGACCGCCATTGTCATCAAAGCCCCGATAAGAACCGGAGAGACCCAGATGAATGGCCTGTGTTTTTTCTGCAAGTGGCGCAAAGTGAGCGCGACCCGTAAGGGCCCAGTCCGTTGTTCTGCCTTTGCCGCCATTGTCGACGCCGCTGGTGAAGAACCCACCACGTGCACCCCAGTTGCTGCCGCTGGCGGCAACGCTTACGCCGAGATTACGACCTGGTGCGAAGATGTCGCTGGACTGCGCCCGTTCCATGAAAGTGATGTACTTGGAAGACGTGATTTCATTCATGCCCATCGGTTCGTGATGGTTGCCGAATTTCGCCGTCAGGCCAGCTACTTTTGTGCTGATGTAAGCGTCTTTGATCGCCACGCCATTGCCAGCGAAATCAAGCTGAAGCTTGTATTTCCAGTCGCCAGCAACCTTGCCCGAGGCAAAGAAACGGGCTCTGCGGATCTCGGCGCCATTGCCGCCTCTGCCACCGGTGCCGCCTGCGACGTCTTCGTCGGAGACAAATGCATCAAGCATCAAGCGACCACCAAAGCGGATTGACCAATTGCCATCTCGGCTGGAGATCATCAGCTTGTGGCTGTTGAAGACCGGCATATCGCCGAGGCCTTCGGAGGCTTCTTCCAGCGCGGCAACTTTGCTGTCGCGCATCTGCATCTGTGCCTTGAGTTCGCGCAGTTCGTTTTCAAGCGAGTCGATGCGCGAATTCACATCGTAGCCCGCGAGCGCTGTGCCCATCAGGCTGAGGGAAAGGGTTGCTGCCGCCGCCCCACCCAGAAGTGCTTGTCTAATCATTCCTAGCTCCTGTTACACGATCAGGGATCGCCCCCGTTTCGTGAAGAGGAATAGGAGTGCGGTATGACCGGTCCACAACAAAATTGTGACAACGCGATGACAGCGCCGCACTGTTGCCTTTCAGGCACACAAATAAGGAGAGGGTCAGAGCAGGAATTTAGCCCGGCGCGTCGTTGAAAAAGTCTTTCACCTTGGCAAAAAAGCCAGCGCTTTCGGGGTTGTTCTTCTCCGAAGAGGAGACGTCAAACTCCCGGAGCAGTTCTTTTTGCTTCTTGGTCAGCCCCACAGGGGTCTCGACGTGGATCTGGATATAAAGATCGCCATGACGTCGCGCATGCAGACCGGGCATGCCTTTCCCTCGAACCCGAAACTGTTTTCCGGTCTGAGTGCCTTCGGGAATTTTCACTTTAACTTTGCCGCCACCAGATTTCGCCCCATCACCCTGATTGCCGCCAAGCGTTGGGACTTCGATTTCGCCGCCAAGCGTTGCGGTGACCACCGAAACCGGCACATCACAAAACAGCTCCGTGCCATCGCGCTCGAACAGGTTGTGGGGAGCGATGGAGAGGAAGATATAGAGATCGCCGGTCGGACCGCCGCGCATGCCCGCTTCGCCTTCGCCGGCCAGGCGGATGCGTGTGCCTTCCTCAACCCCTGGAGGGATATTGACGGAAAGGGTGCGTTCTTTCTGCACCCGGCCTGTGCCGTGACACGATGTGCAAGGGTTTTCGATCACCTGACCGCGACCCTGACACCCTGGACAAGTGCGCTCAACAGAGAAGAAACCTTGGGCAGCCCGGACCCGGCCAGCGCCACCGCAGGTATTACAATTGACAGGCTTGGAACCCGGTGTGGCGCCAGAGCCTGAACATGTGTCGCAGCGCACTGAACTTGGCACGCGGATTTCTGCTTTCTTGCCGTCGAAGGCGTCCTGCAGCGTGATGGTCATATTGTAGCGCAGGTCCGCGCCCCTCGAGGCACCACCGCCACCGGGGTGGCCGCGCCGCCCGCCGGTAAATTCTCCGAACAGATCGTCGAAAATGTCGGACATGGAGGATGAGAAGCCGGGATTGAAGCCGCCGCGTTGTGCTCCGCCTGCGCCACCTTCAAAGGCGGCGTGACCATACTGATCGTAGGCCGCGCGTTGTTGGTCGTCCTTGAGCACTTCATAAGCCTCAGAGACTTCCTTGAATTTTTTCTCAGACTCTGCGTTGTCTGGATTGCGGTCTGGATGGTATTTCATCGCCAACTTGCGATAGGTCTTTTTCAGCTCAGCCGCATCTACGGACCGGTCAACCCCCAGTACTTCGTAAAAATCTCTCTTAGACATGGGCTTTAACCGTTCAATGCGTGGGTCAGATCGACAAACGAGGACTCTTCACCAATAGGAATATATGAAATCACCTGGGGGAATGATCGTAGGGTGGTGCCAACAGGCACAGCCTGCGGCGTCGTTGTCGACGCCGCGCCTGACTGTGCCTGTTGATATTCACCGGTCATATCTCATCCTCAAAGAGCTTGTCTGGGATGAGATCAGGATGCGTCTTTGTTCTTGTCGTCTTCGTCGACTTCTTCGAACTCGGCATCAACCACATCATCTTGTGCGGCGCTACCTTCATCCTGATTGGCTTCACTGTCCGCTTCGGCTTTCTCAGCCGTTGCGACACCGGCTTTGTACAGTTCTTCGCCGAGTTTCAGCGAGACCTCTGTCAAAGCCTGGACCTTGGCATTGATGTCTTCGACATCGTCGCCCTCAAGGGCCGTCTTGAGCTCAGCCACTGCAGCTTCCACGGGAGCCTTCACGTCGTCGCTAACTTTGTCGCCGGTTTCGGCGAGGGTTTTCTCTGTGGCGTTGACCATCGCTTCAGCCTGGTTTTTGGACTCAACAGCTTCGCGGCGTTTCTTRTCGTCTTCCGSGTTWGCYTCRGCGTCCTTCACCATCTKWTCGACTTCRGCRTCSGARAGKCCGCCYGAGGCCTGRATRCGRACAGACTGTTCTTTGCCRGTKGCTTTGTCTTTYGCYGACACAGACACRATRCCGTTGGCATCAATGTCAAAGGCAACTTCGATCTGCGGAATRCCRCGYGGRGCRGCAGGCAGGCCGACCAGATCAAACTGACCGAGCACCTTATTGTCCGCAGCCATTTCGCGYTCACCCTGGAACACYCGAATGGTCACGGCAGACTGATTGTCTTCAGCCGTTGAGAAGGTCTGTGCCTTCTTMGTYGGGATCGTGGTGTTGCGTTCGATGAGRCGRGTGAAGACMCCRCCCARYGTYTCAATRCCCAGAGACARRGGTGTSACATCAAGCAACAGAACRTCTTTAACRTCGCCYTGCAGAACACCAGCCTGAATGGCAGCGCCCATAGCAACCACTTCATCTGGGTTCACACCCTTATGAGGGTCTTTGCCAAAGAAGTTTTTAACCGCTTGCTGAACCATTGGCATGCGGGTCATGCCACCGACGAGAACAACCTCATCAATGTCATTGGCGCTGAGGCCYGCGTCTTTAAGAGCCTGGGCACAAGGTTCGATCGTGCGCTGCACGAGATCATCAACCAGRGCTTCCAGYTTGGCGCGBGTCAGYTTCAGCGTCAGATGYTTYGGACCRGAWGCATCGGCRGTGATGAARGGAAGGTTCACTTCCGTCTGCGCACCGGMGGACARTTCGATCTTTGCTTTTTCAGCGGCTTCTTTCAGGCGCTGAAGAGCCAGCTTGTCTTTGCGCAGGTCGATGCCTTGTTCTTTTTTGAACTCATCGGCCAAATACTCAATGACGCGCATGTCAAAGTCTTCCCCRCCAAGGAACGTGTCCCCGTTGGTGGATTTRACTTCAAAGACGCCRTCGCCGATTTCMAGAACCGACACATCGAACGTACCGCCACCAAGGTCATAGACCGCGATGGTGCGTCCTTCTGTTTTGTCGAGACCGTAGGCAAGCGCTGCCGCMGTTGGYTCGTTGATGATGCGCAGCACTTCAAGTCCGGCAACCTTGCCAGCATCTTTTGTGGCTTGGCGYTGGGCGTCATTGAAATAGGCGGGCACCGTGATGACGGCCTGSGTSACSGGCTCACCAGTAAACTTTTCAGCGGTCTCTTTCATCTTCTGCAAAATGAAAGCAGACACCTGCTGYGGTGAATATTTTTCGTYGCGGGCTTKGACCCACGCATCRCCATTGTCTGCCTTGACGATMTCGTAAGGAACCATGCCCATATCTTTCTGGGTCATRGGATCRTCRAATGGCCGACCAATCARACGCTTGATGGCATAAAGCGTGTTGGAAGGATTGGTGACAGCCTGGCGCTTGGCTGGCTGTCCGACAAGCTTCTCGCCGTCTTCCGTAAACGCCACCATAGAAGGTGTCGTGCGAACACCTTCCGCGTTCTCAATAACTTTGGGCTGTGAGCCCTCCATAACCGCAACACACGAATTCGTCGTGCCAAGGTCAATGCCGATAACTTTACCCATTGTCTTCCTCTTTATGACTGCGGCAGGTCAGGCGGACCTGAAATTCAGCGTCCAACTGTGGCTTTGYGGAGCACCGGCACCATGCCATCTACATCCTCAAAATCCCTGACCCCCAAATTTGGGTTGCCCCTCYTATTTAGGGGGCGGCCCCTTTKACAGGGGTGGTCTGGTAAAACGGTCGCAACCGATTAAGAGRTATATATGTTTGGCTAAGTACTGCCGCAAGGCCACGCCGCGTCCAGAATGTCGATATCAGGAATGCCCACAGGGACATTCCGTCGCACGAAGAGACTGAATAGCGAGATGAGAGATAAGGTGCAACTACAAACCCCRRGCAAAAGCGCTTCTTTACCAGTGCGCGAGCGGGTTTCAGCCTTYGAGCCGGTGCCSGGAACCCGKATCTGGTCCASCYTTCTTTCGCGTGCAACCCAGACAGCCTTGGTAGAGCAGTTGCGCGGGCTGGYCGAAAAGGCCCCGTTTTATAGGGTTGTGATGCCCCGCACCGGCAAACCSCTGTCGGTCACYATGACCAATCTGGGKGATTTGGGCTGGATTTCGGACAAAACCGGYTATCGCTATGAGGCCCGYCACCCYGTCACCGGGGWTCCTTGGCCAGCTATTCCGGATAATTTGTTGCGGTTGTGGAATGAACTTACCGACTATCCCGCCCCGCCTCAGGCCTGYCTGGTGAACTATTATGGCGAAGGSGCCAGGATGGGCCTGCATCAGGACCGGGAYGAGGATGATTTTGACGCYCCCGTCTTRTCCATTTCATTGGGGGRTACGGCYCTTTTCCGCCTCGGCGGCGAGGCYCGAAGCGACCCRACCCAAAGCTTYAAGCTGGCATCRGGGGACGTGATGATGCTGGAAGGGCCGTCCCGGCTGCGCTTTCATGGGGTGGACCGGATTTATTCCGGCTCCTCAACCCTGCTTGAAAAGGGCGGRCGCCTTAATCTGACCTTGCGGCGTGTGACCCGGCCAGGCGCTTAARCAGYGCCCGCGGAATATTTGCAATAGTYGGTCGTTTTGCGGGGTTTYKYGCGGGGCGCTTGGCYTGCTGTCCCGCAGCAACGCCGTAACTGTCCGCCATTGCGCTGGTATATACCCGAAAAATACTCATATCTTTTCTCCTTGAGCGCTTGCTCATATCYCCCTCCTGAGCGCATATTTAGGGGCTTTATGATCYATCTACAAACGATCCTTTCTCATGATTTATGTGAGAAAAATTCATCTGTGAGYTGATATGAGCCCTCGCCGTCTGCCCCCTTTGTCCATGCTCCGCGCTTTTGAGGCGGCGGCCCGYCAYTTRAGYTTCAGCGCGGCRGCGGAYGAATTGGGGGTCACTCAYTCMGCCGTTTCYCATCAGATCCGCGGTCTGGAAACCTGGTTTGGGCAACAGCTCTTTGAACGCGGYCCGAGAAAGGTCACTYTGACCCAGGCGGGGGCGGGTCTGGTGGGTCCGATGACCCGGGCCTTTGATGGCATGGCGGACGCGGTGCGGGCGGTGCGCRCGGCGCAAAAAGACCGCCCRGTACTGGTCAGCGTCGAACCCGCYTTTGCGGCCCGYTGGCTGGTTCTGCGTCTKGACCGGTTCTACGCGCAACAYCCCGAYGTTCAACTTCATCTYGTYCCGACACCCGATTTTGTGACCTTCGAACAGGGCGGGGCGGAYCTGGCGATCCGCTATGGTCGGGGAGAYTGGCCAGACCTGGTGTCCGAGAAAATTCTRGGGTCCTCGGCTTTTCCTGTGCTGAGCCCGGCGCTGTTGGCAAAGGGACCGCCCCTGAAGAGCCCCGGCGACCTCGCGCGCTACACGCTCATCCATGAAGAGGATACAGAAGATTGGGCCGCTTGGTTTGCCGCCGCTGGGGCACCACAGGTCACAGACCTTCGGGGCCCGATCTTTGATGATGCGCACTTGACGCTGGAAGCTGCGACCTCCGGCCAGGGTGTGGCACTTGCCGATCAGGCATTGGCGACGGCCGCCCTTGCAGACGGACGTCTGGTGCGCCCGTTTGAGCAGACGCTGGAGATCGCAACCGCCTACTACGTCGTGCATCCCCATGGGCGACCCTTGCGCCATGAAGCAGACGCCTTTCGGCTCTGGTTATTGGAGGAAGCGGAGGCAACCCCGTCATAAACCTCACGCGAGAAAGCCGGTCCTCAAGTGCCGGCAAAGGGGCTTACCGCAAACATCCATTCATGCGATACCAAGAGCGCTCCCCAAACAATCAGCGCCGCAGCGATGCGCCACCAGCCAAGCTTGGACAAAGAGAAATGCGCCTGACCACGAACAAGGGCCGCAAACGGAATGTTGGAAGAAGCGGCCGCATAGGCGTTCCATTTTTCACCCAACGCACGTTTGCGTTTGGCATCAATGGAAAAAGTTCCCAGCAGGGAGACGACAAAAAAGGTTCCAAAGAAAATCTGACTGGCGAGGTCACCATTGGTGACCAGATGAAAGGCGGACCAGATGACGACGCCCCAAAGGAATGGATGACGTGTGATGGCGTGAATACCTTTGACCAGACTTGCCGGATCGTCCGACTGGCTCACAGCAACATCCCCGCCCGCACCGCTTGGGCCCGGTGAAGTCAGTCCCGCGACAGCAAAAAAAGTCGCGACGAGAAGGATGATCCCACCGCCTTGCAAAACGCCTGCAGGCGCTTGCCAATAGATCACGTTGTCCGCGGAGATCACACCGGCATTGAAACTGATGGAAAGCCAGACGATGGCGCCAATTGAGGTGAGAGAAAAGATCGCCATATAAATTTTCTCGCCAAGGGTGGTCACCAGGGCGTCGCGCAGGCGTGTGCCTGACACAAGAATATGAATGGCAAAAAACAGGGTCGCGGCCGCAATGAGTTGGGTCATGTTTTCCTCCTCCACAAGAACCAAGCAGTCTTCAGCTTAGTCAGGAGAAGAGGCGCCCACCAGCACGATGAGAGAACCTGCAGCGCACACGCCCTGTTCAAGAACGATCAGCGATGAGAATGATGGTCTCAGGCGGTGGTATCGACCGACCCGCCGGGAGGAGGGGTACCGGCAGCGGGGCTGTCGCCAGCTTTTGCAATGCCAACTTTGGCGGCGCGCAACAACCGGTCCGCAATCATGTAGCCAATATCGACCACCTGAACGATCGTCCCGGCAGGCTGGCCTGATCCGGGCACCTCAAACAGAGCTTCGTGCAGATTGGCGTCGAACTTTTCGCCCACCGCTGGATTGAGAGCCACAATGCCGTTTTGTTCGAAGGCGGACAGAAGGGCGCGTTCCGTAATCTCAACGCCTTCCAGAATTGATTTCACCACATCGTCGGAGCCATCTTTGCGATCGGCTGGAACGGATTCAATCGCGCGGCGCATGCTGTCAGCGACGGGGAGCACGGCGCGGGCGAAATTAGCGATGCTATACTTTGAGACGTCTACCTTCTCCCGCTCGGAGCGCCGCCGGATATTTTCCACTTCTGCGGCAGCGCGCAGCACCCGGTCTTTAAGCTCGGCGTTTTCAGCAACAAGAGCAGCCATCGCATCGGCGATTTTTTCTTCTTCCGAGCGGCTATCTTTTGCTTCTGTTTCGGCAGCGCTGTCATCGTTCGCAGCGGCAGCTTTGGCAAGCAAATCATTGGCCTGCGCCTCCAGGTCCTTCGGATTGGAAGCAGTGGGGCTGGAAGCGTCAGAAGTAGGCTCAGTGTTTTCGGGCTTGTCTTGGTCGCTCATAACTCAATTCCTTGGGTGCCCCAGACCGAAATGTCGGGTGGGGCTTCAGGTCGGTACACACAGACCCCTATTGTATATCGGGCTACATATCGGGTCTGTCGCAAAATTATTCGAGCGACAAATGACTGCTTGTGCGGTTGAAGTCAACTCTCAGCGCAGCAACCGCCCAACCACCTTCGCCGTATAGTCCACCATCGGGATAATCCGCGCGTAATTGAGCCGGGTCGGGCCGATCACCCCAAGCACACCCACCACACGGCGGCTTTCGTCCATAAAGGGGCTGACAATGACCGAGGATCCCGACAGCGCAAAATGTTGGTTCTCCGAGCCGATAAACAGGCGCACGCCTTCGGCTTCTTCGGCGAGCCCCAACAGCTGAACCAGGTCAGCCTTGTTTTCCAGCTCTTGAAACAACAACCGGATCTGCTCGAGATCTTCCATTGCGCTGACATCTTCCAGCAGGCGCGATTGGCCGCTGACGATGAGAGAGCGCTGGAGCAGGTCGTCGGCAGCCTTGTCGCTCTGGTTTTTCTGATCGCCGGACCAGACCGCAAGCCCGGCTTCGACCACCCGCTGGGTCAGGGTAGACAGTTCGGCTTTGCGGCTGTCGATTTCCTCCTGAATGATTTGGCGCGCCGCCAGCATGGTGCGACCGCGCAGGCGGGCGTTCAGGAAATTCGTGGCCTCAACCAGTGCCGACGGTGTCAGGCCGCGCGGCACATCAATCATGCGGTTTTCAACGGACTCATCCTCAGACACCAGCACCACCAGCGCCCGACCGCTATCAACAGCGACAAATTCAATATGTTTAAGGGGTTGGTCGGCTTTGGGTGCCAGCACCAGCCCGGCACAGCGAGAGAGCCCCGACAGCAATTGTGAGGCATCCTTCAGCACCTCTTCCACACTGTTGGCTTTGCTGGAGCGGGCGACCTGGCTCTCAATCGTGCGTCGTTCCTCAGTGGTGAGATCGCCGACCTCAAGCAACCCGTCCACAAACAGCCGAAGCCCGGCATCGGTGGGCAGCCGCCCAGCACTGGTATGGGGCGCGGCCAACAGGCCCAGCGCCTCCAGGTCAGACATGACATTGCGGACGGTGGCGGCTGAGAGCGTTATCGGCAGGTTTTGCGACAAAAAGCGCGAGCCAACAGGCTCCCCGGTTTCCAGATAGGTTTCGACCACGCGGCGAAAAATCTCGCGGGAACGCTCGTTTAAGTCCTTCACAGCCGGCATCGAAAAACCCATCACACAAGGATAAAGAGGCAATATATAGCGCTCACACACCAAAACCCCAAGCGGGAGCGCAAAAAATGCCTCTCATGGGCCGCCTAAGCATGTTGCGCCGGGCCCTCTTCACGCGGTAAGACCGGCCCACGAAATCACGTGATCCAGGGCTTGTGCCCGCCGGTCGCATCCTTTTGCCTGAAATGAGGTCTCTTGTGAGTATTACCCGCCCGTCTGGCCGCGCCCTTAACCAAATGCGAGACGTCAGTTTTGAGCCTGGTTTTTCAAAAAACGCCGAAGGCTCCTGTCTTGTGCGCTTTGGCGACACCCACGTCCTGTGCACGGCCTCTTTGGAAGAGCGCGTGCCGCCATGGCTGCGCGGCGGCGGCAAGGGCTGGGTAACGGCGGAATACGGCATGTTACCCCGCTCCACCAACGAGCGCATGCGTCGCGAGGCAGCTGCGGGCAAGCAGTCTGGCCGGACCCAGGAAATCCAGCGCCTGATCGGTCGCTCCCTGCGGGCCGTGGTGAACATGAAGGCTCTGGGCGAGCGTCAGATCACCGTCGACTGCGATGTCTTGCAGGCAGATGGCGGCACCCGCACCGCCTCCATCACCGGTGCCTGGATTGCTCTGCACCAGTGCTTTGAATGGATGCGTGAGCGCAACATGATCGACATCTCGCCGTTGATCGACCATGTCGCCGCCATTTCATGTGGCATCTATCAAGGCGTTCCGGTGAGCGATCTGGATTATGCGGAAGACAGCACAGCCGACACGGACGCGAACTTTGTGCTCACCGGCACCGGCGGCATTGTTGAAATTCAGGCCACCGCCGAAGGAACGCCTTTCTCGGAAGAGCACTTCCTCGAATTGTTGGCTCTGGCCAAAGGGTCATGCGCTGAATTGGTTGAGATGCAAAAGCAGGCGGTTCGGTGACGGGGCGTTCGCTCAAAAACCAAAAGCTCGTGGTCGCCAGCCACAACCCGGGAAAGGTGCGCGAAATTTCAGCGCTGATGGCACCCTTTGGCATTGAGACCGTGTCGGCGGGAGACCTTGGATTGCCGGAGCCCGAAGAAACCGGCACCACCTTCCGGGCTAACGCGGAGCTGAAAGCACGCGCTGCGGCGTTGGCCTCGGGTCTTGTGGCCCTCGCCGACGATAGTGGTCTTTGTGTTGCTGCTCTGGGCGGGGACCCCGGCATTTACTCCGCCCGCTGGGCAGGCGAGGCCAAAGATTTTGGTCATGCGATGGAGCAGGTTGAACACGCCATGCAGGCATCGGGCACCACGGACCGGTCTGCCGCTTTCATCTGTGGTCTGGCTTTGGTCTGGCCGGATGAGGGTGGTCTCGACTATTTCGAAGGCACAGTCGAAGGCACGTTGGTTTGGCCACCGCGGGGCGAGCATGGCTTTGGCTATGACCCGGTTTTTGTGGCCAACGGTTACGACATCACTTTTGGTGAGATGGACCCGGATGCAAAGCATAGCATTTCGCATCGCGCGCATGCCTTCCGGCAATTGACCGATGCCCTCCTCACGTCCTGAACGCACCCACCCGACAGGCCCCGGCACAGCGCCCGGCTTTGGCGTTTATGTGCACTGGCCGTTCTGTCAGGCCAAGTGCCCCTATTGCGATTTCAATTCCCACGTCGTGCGCGGCGTCGATCAGGCCCGCTACGCGGCAGCGCTAGTGTGTGAACTGGAATACATGAGCGAGGCGTGCGACCCGCAACTTCTCACCAGCGTGTTTTTCGGGGGCGGCACACCGTCTCTGATGGAACCCAAAACCGTCGAGACAATACTGAGTGCAATTGATCGCCTGTGGGGCCTGAACCAGGGTGTGGAAATCTCTCTGGAGGCGAACCCCACCAGCGTGGAAGCGGACAATTTCAAAGCCTATGCAACACTCGGCATCAACCGCGTGTCCCTGGGCGTGCAGGCGATGAACGATAAAGACCTAAAATTTCTGGGTCGTTTGCACACCGCCGACGAAGCGCTGAAAGCCATCGATCTGGCACGCACTCATTTTCCGCGCCTGTCGTTCGATCTCATCTATGCCCGTCCCGGACAGACCGTGGAGGCCTGGCAGGCGGAACTGACCCGGGCGATTGACTTCGCTGTGGATCATCTCTCGCTCTACCAATTGACGATTGAAGAGGGCACGCCGTTTTTCGATTTGCACGCGCGCGGCTCGTTTGCGATCCCCCAGGAAGAAGAAGCCGCCGCACTTTATGAGGCCACACAATCCCTGTGTGCAGACGCGGGGCTCGCGGCCTACGAAGTTTCCAACCATGCCAAGGCAGGCGCTGAGTGTCGGCACAATCTCACCTATTGGCGCTATGGCGACTATGTAGGTGTTGGTCCGGGAGCCCATGGGCGTCTGGGTGGGCGTGCGGGAGCGCGAGCCACAAAGCGGGCAACGGTGAGCGAGCACATGCCGACCAAATGGCTGGCACTGGTGGAAGCCCAAGGTCATGGGCTGATTGAACAAGAGACAATCTCCGCTGAAAATGCCTCCGAAGAAATGCTGCTGATGGGATTGCGGCTGAGCGAAGGAATTTCGTTGAGCCGTTTTGAAGAAATCAGTTCACGGAAAATAGACCCAGACCGACTGACCTTCTTTGCCAAGAAAAATCTGGTAACGGTCACGGGAGACCGGCTGGTAGCAACAGCCTCAGGTCGCCTTGTCCTGAACCGGCTCCTCTCTGAAATTCTCGCCTGAGATTTTTGCCGCAACGGCCCACCCCGATTGTCCGAGACTTCTATCGCAATTTTTCTGCAACACAATGATGTAGCGCAATTGCTCAATGACGTTTTTGTCATACGGATAGATCACGACACGGAAGTGGATTTCTCCTCTCGCCATCTCAGGGAGCTTGAAAATGTCAGAAGATCCGGACGCAAAAAAGTTGGTTCCCCAGCGCATGTTGGAACTAATGGAGGCCGAAGGCATAAAAACGCTTTTTGGCATTCCTGACCCTTGTTTTGCCAGCATGTTTGTGACAGCGGAACAGCGAGGGTGGCGGGTTATCGCCCCTCACCACGAACAGGCGGGCGGCTTTATGGCCGACGGGCTTTGGCGCATGACCGGCAGGCCAGGCGTCATCATTGGCAATGAAGGGCCGGGTGTTGCAAACCTTCTCCCTGCTGCCATTTGTGCTTCTAAAGAAAACACACCAACTATTTTTATCGGCGGGCAGCGGGAACGGTTTTTCGATCAGCAGGTCCGACGCGGGCATTTTCAGTACACACCACAGTCAAAGTTTTTTGAAGCGGCAATGAAATATGTCGGCGTCATTGAGTATGCCGAACAGGTGGACGAAATTTTTCATGAAGCCTTCCGTCAGGCACTCTCGGGAACACCGGGGCCGGTCTATATCGAATATCCGCAAGACCATTCATTTGCGATGAAAAAATTTGGTCCTCTTCTGCCGCCTGAAAAATACCGGATGATGCATCAACAGGCTGACGAGGCTTCTCTGAAAGCCGCCGTCACTTTGTTGACTGAGGCCAAGCAACCGATGATTTTCTTGGGCACGGGTGTCTTTTCTTCGCGCGCCCATGACATTGTCGCGGCGCTGGTCAAGGCGCTCGATTGCCCGGTCATCCAAACGCCCGGAGCCAATGCACGGCTGTTAGACGTTGCCGACCAATCCGTCGCCTATGCCACGCCGACAGCGAACGAGACCATCGCCGCCGCCGACGTTGTGCTGGCACTCGGCACAGAGATCGGCGAGCCAGTCCATTATGGTCAAGGCCGCCACTGGGCGAACGGCAACACAGACCGCAAATGGATTTACATCGAACGTGATCCAACTGCCATCGGCGTCAACAGGCCAATCGACGTTCCCCTGATCGGCGATCTGCGTGATGTCGTGCCGCAACTGACCCATGCGATTGAAGCCAAAGGTAGGGTCCGCCGCATGCCAGAAAAATTCGACGAATGGAACGACGCGGTCAACACAGAAATGGCCCTCGTCATTGATGCCGTCCCCATGGGCTCACCCATTCATCCAATTCACTTTGCGGTCGAGGCGACTAAGGTCCTGCCGCCCGATACGGTCATCGTGCGCGATGGGGGGGGCGGCCAGCATTTGGACAGGAGCGTTCAATCAGTGCCTGACTTCCGATGTGCTCTGGTCAGGAAATTTTGGCCATCTTGGCACCGGCCTGCCTCATGCCATTGGAGCGCAGTTGGCTGTGGGGGACGAGCGCCGTGTTGTTCTGATGACCGGAGATTCCGCTTTCCTGTTCCATATCTCAGAATTGGAAACGGCGGTCCGCAAGAACATTCCCATCGTTGCTATTGTCTGTTGTGACTATTCCTGGGGACTTGAGGTGACCGTTTACAATTCTATCTATGGCGATCAGAACCCCGAGACAGAAGCACATTGGGGAACCCAGTTGCGTCTAGACAAAATCGCCGAAGGCTTTGGTGCTCATGGTGAATATATCGAGCGTGCGGAAGACATTGGCCCAGCGGTGGAACGCGCGCTGGCAAGCGGGCGACCTGCCGTTGTGCAAGTCCCGGTCGATCCCCGTGCCAATGCTCTCGATGTGCCGGGGTTTGAGGAATTCTCCACCTGGTATGGTGAAAAAGGATACGGCAAGGACAGTTGATCCGGGTAGTACCTATGCGTCAGCGGGGAAGTCCGGCTGGTTCTCCGGCGCGGCTTTGATGAAAGCCGGGTGCGCATTGCAGGTTTCCACAATCGCCTTCAGGCGGGGATAGGCAGTGAGATCGAGACCCAACTTCTGGTAGTTCATATATTGTGGCACCAGAAAGAGATCGGCGACCGTTGGCGCTTCGCCAAAACAATAGGGTCCCTTGGTGCCCGCGCGTGCCACCAGTGTCTCCAGCGCGAACAGGCCCTTGTCCGCCCAGTTGATGTACCATTTGGCAACCGCCGCCTGATCGAATTGATATTCTTGACCGAGAAATTTTATCACTCTCGTGTTGTTAAGCGGATGAATCGCCGCAGCCACTGTCATCGCGAAGGCACGCACCTGTGCTTTTTTCATAGGGTCGGACGGATAGAGCGCGGGGTCAGGATGGAGCTCTTCCAGATACTCGATGATCGCGAGGGACTCCGTGAGAATGACCCCATCATGCTCCAACGCAGGGATCAGCCGCATGGGATTGATGGCCCCATAAGCCGCCCCCAATTGCTCTTGCGACCCTGGCGAGATATCGACCGATACGTATTCGAAGGGAATGTTTTTCAAGTGCAAGGCTGTGCGCACCCGCCGCCCGGCTGAATTGGCGTGAAAAGTATGAAGCCGATAGGTCATGGGCGCCCTTTATTTGTGCACGAAAGTTGCGCTCAGCCTAGCCAGGCGCTCCCCATGATCAAGGGAACCAACATAGACTTGGGAGCGTTAATGGCGTGTGGGTCAGAAAACCGGGGCAGGAACAAAGCTGGTGGGAGCCGGGTCAATAACAATCGGACCGTTTCGCCTGACTTCCAGAACCGCTAGACCGCGTTCGTTGAGGCCGTTTGGCAGAAACCGGAAGATGCCATCAACGCCAGCAAACCCATCGACATTCTGCAAAATCTCATCGGTAAACCGTTGCCCGGGCACCCGGGCTGACAGGGCGGAAGCGAGACTTGTGGCGTCATAGCCCAGACTTGCAATGCGCGGAGGCTTGCCGCCAAAGGCGCGTGCATAGCGCCGCATGAATGCATCATGTGCTTCGCGTGGAGGGGCTGCGAACCAGCCACCCACCAGGCTCGGTTCCCGCCCGATGGAGGCATCATCCCACTGGCCCGTGCCCAGAAAGCGAACCTTGCGGGGGTCCACATCGAAATAGGGGAGTAGGGGAGCGACCGAGCGAAGCTCGGTGCCGCCAACCGGCACAAAAACTGCCTGAAAGGGCACATCACCAAAGGTCTCAAATCCGTCCAACCGTTTGAGGGCGGCAAGGGCTGCCGGGCTGCCGGCTTCCTTCAGTCGGGCTTTTTCAGCCCTTAAGGCGCGTTTGCGCTGATCGAAAAGAGCCAATCGCCGGGCTGGGTCGAACATATCCTCTGCGCGCGGCGGATAGGTCTCGATACCGTGCAACGACCCGGCGCGGGAAGAAACAGCCCGCGAGAGCGCGTCTGCCATGCGCCGACCATATTCGTTTTGTGGAACCATGCCGGCAAAACTGGTGAGGCCCTGAAGTGTTGCATAGTCCACCACCCGGTCCACTTCCTGATCCGGCAGGAAGGACAGCAGGTAGACGCCACCGCCAGCGACYTGSGTGTCYGTCGAAAAAGCAATCACCGGAACGTTTCGTTCCGCAGCWATYGASCGSACASTKGCKGTAGAACCTGAAAACAGAGGCCCCAGAATGAGTTCGGCRCCCTCTTGCACRGCTTCCCGGGCAGCGCCAGCTGCRCCCGTGGTGGTGCCGCGTGTATCTTTGGGGATCAGCAGCACATTGGGATTGCCAAAYTCAAAMAGCGCCAGCTGCGCCGCATTGAATAACGCATTGGCAGCCGCCCGAACAGAGGATTGTTGGGCACCCAAGGGCAACAGAAGAGCAATTCGCACTGTTTCACGGTCGCCCATGTGGGGCGGGCGTAGGAACAGATCGGTATTAAGGGCAGGTTGTGTGAGGGGCGGGGGAGTGACGGCAATTCTGCCGTTCGATGTCTGGCGCGACGGAACGTTGGAATTGGACGCGCAGGCCGTCACAAAAAGGGYGGCRGCGATGACRASYGCAAGRCGCRCAAAATATCCAGACCGAGTGACCGACAATCTAATTTCTCCCTGAGCCATCCAATGCTCGACAATTTACACACAAATCACCCCAAAGGGAGGCCATTTTAAGGCACCGCAGGTTGCGATATCGTTTGTCGCTCGCCCCTATAGACAAACAGGTTGCTCGCGCGGCATTTTGGCAACATGGAAGTTCATCTAAAGCCCGGCCTTTATATCGTTGCCACCCCCATCGGAAATGCCCGCGACATCACTCTGCGCGCTCTCGATGTGCTGAACGCAGCCGATCTGGTGTTATGCGAGGACACAAGAGTGACCTCCAAACTTTTTGCCATTCACGACATACGCACCCGGACCCTCCCCTATCACGAGCACAATGCAGAGGCGCAGCGGCCCAAAGTGATTGCCAGGATCAAAGAGGGGGCGGTCATTGCTTTGGTCTCCGATGCGGGAACGCCGCTGATCTCCGACCCCGGGTACAAGCTGGTGCGCGCGGTTCTGGAGGAGGACTTGATGGTCACCACTTTGCCTGGTGCCAGTTCGGTCATGGCAGCGCTGACCCTTGGCGGGCTCCCCACAGACAGGTTTTTGTTCGCGGGCTTCCTGCCCCCCAAACAAGCAGCGCGCCGCACGGCTTTGACGGAACTACGTGATCTGGGCGCCACCCTGGTTTTTCTGGAAAGCGCGCGCCGTCTGGCCGCGACCCTTGCAGACATGGAAGCGGTGTTGGGGGAGCGTCAGGTTGCGATGGCCCGTGAGATCACCAAGAAGTTTGAGGAAGTGCGGCGGGGAACGACTGCAGAGCTTGCGGCCCACTACGCACAGGCCGGCCCGCCCAAGGGCGAGGTCGTGATTGTCGTGGGGCCACCGCAAGCCCAAGAGGTGGTGGACGAGGACACGCTTGATGAGATGTTGCGCCAGGCGCTGGAGGCCTACTCGTTGAAAGATGCGGTCGCCGCCGTCACCGATGCGACGGGCATGAAACGTCGGGAGGTCTATGCCAGAGCGCTTGATCTCGCAAAGGCCGGGAAGTGAGGCATGCGTCCGCCCCGATCTGAAATCAAACATGCTCGGGGGAAGAGGGCGCACAGTCGGGGCCTGTGGGCGGAGCGACTGGCCTGCTGGCTTCTGCGCCTCAAGCTGTACCGCATTGTCGGAGAGCGGGTAAAAACCCGCGCCGGAGAAGTCGACATTGTCGCCCGCAAGGGAAACACCCTGATCATCGTGGAGGTGAAGGCGCGCCGCACAATGCGTGAAGCGGCAGAAGCCTTGCAGCCCCGCCAGCAAGTGCGCCTGGCCCGCGCCGCTGAGATCCTGCTGGGCCAGCAGCGAGGCCAGATGGATCTGCGGTTTGACGTGATCCAGTTTGCGCCGGGGCATTTGCCCCGCCATCTCAAAGACGCATGGCGGCCTTGAAGCTTGCCCATGCGTGATACCCCCGCCAGCCCATGATACCAATGAAAGGGGGGGCGATTCGTTTCAACCCATCAGGAGCCACATCATGGTGCGCGGACTAGGCATAGTCGAAAAGCCACAGGCCCGACGATTGCTGGCGGGCTTGCTTTGCCTCTCTCTGGGCGTTCCTCTTTCAGGATGTTCGGTGACCGGCTTTTTGACCGGCGTGGGGGCGACGGCTGGCATTGCCGCCGCTGAAGAACGTGGCATCGAAACCTCTCTTGATGATTTCAAGATCGACCTGGAAATCATGCAACGACTGCTGGAAAAGGACGAAGCGCTGTTCGCCAGTGTGTCCACAGAAGTGCGCGAGGGCCGTGTTTTGTTGACGGGCGTCGTTGAGGCACCGGAAATGCGGGTGTTTGCAAATCAGGTTGCCTGGGAAACCACAGGCGTCCAGGAGGTCATTAACGAGATCCGGGTCGCAGGCGACGGCAGTCTGGCTCAAGCCTCCAAGGATCTTTTCATTACGACCCAGTTGCGCGCCCGGATCATGGGGGACGGCAATGTTCAGGGCATCAATTATTCCATTGAGACCGTGCGCGGCACGGTTTACCTGCTGGGGGTGGCTCAATCGCCAACCGAGCTTGAGCGTGTGGTTAATCATGCGCGCAATGTCGCCGGGGTGCGCAACATCATCCCCTATGTGCGGATAAAAGTACCGGTTTCAGAAAAGCCTACATTAGAAGCGCCCGCCGACCTTTCGATCTGAGACATATCCTTGGGCAACCAGAGCTTGTCATCTCCGGTCCCGCCCCCCATCTTGCTGATTGTTGTGGCCAGACGTGTGGCTGAAAACAAGAAGACAGGAAGAATGTCCCATGAGCCTTGATGTTGTGATCCAGATGGACCCGATCGGTGCGATCGATATTGAAGGGGATTCCACCTTTGCCATGGGGCTAGAGGCGCAAGCCCGGGGTCATAAACTGTCCTACTACGAGCCCCGCCATCTCTCCATGCTCGATGGGCGGGTCTACGCCAAAATGAAACCCATCACGCTGCGTCGGGAACTTGGCAATCACGTGGACGAGGGCGAAGAGAGCGTTGTCGACCTGGCCTCAACCGACGTTGTTCTGATGCGCCAGGACCCTCCCTTCGACATGAGCTACATCACCGCCACCCACTTGCTGGAAAAAGTGCATGGCCAGACATTGGTGGTCAACGACCCGGCCCATGTGCGCAACGCGCCAGAGAAACTTTTTGTTACCGAGTTTGAAGGGGTCATGCCGCCGACCCTTATCACCTCGGACGAAGACGAGATAAAGGCGTTTCGCAAGGAATACAAAGACATCATCCTGAAGCCGCTATACGGCAATGGCGGAGCCGGTGTGTTCCTCTTGCGAGAGGGTGACCAGAACCTGAGCTCCCTGTTGGAGCTGTTCACCCATCTCTACCGTGAGCCCATCATCGCGCAACAATATCTGCCGGACGTGCGAGCGGGCGACAAACGCATCATTCTGGTCGATGGTAAAGCCGTCGGTGCGCTCAACCGCGTTCCCGCTGAAGGCGAAAGCCGCTCCAACATGCACGTAGGGGGACGCCCTGAAAAATCTGAACTCACCAAACGCGAGCACGAAATCTGCGAACAGATCGGGCCTGCCCTGAAAGAACGCGGTCTTATTTTTGTCGGCATTGATGTGATCGGGGACTATCTCACCGAGATAAACGTCACCAGTCCCACGGGTATTCAGGAGATTGCCCGCTTTGGGGGAGCCGATATTTCAAGCCTCATCTGGGATGCGATTGAAGGCCGGCTCTAGTGGATGTGGATGCTCTAAAGCCCTACTCTGTAAGGGTTTTTCTACGTTAATAGATGGTGAGGCTTTACCGCTTGTTAGCGGATTGCCCCGATAGTCACACTAACGCAAGTGGTCTTCTTATCCGGGTGATTTATGGCAGAGGCAGTTCCTTCCGATGAAGTTCGTGTGCTCGTGTATGAATCGAGCAACGTCCAACGTCGCATTCTGGAAGCCATGCTGAAACTGGCGGGCTATGTCTATCATTCGGTATTCACCGCAGATGACGCATTGCGCGAAGCGCGGAGCGGCGCATATGGCATTTTCATTTCCAACATTGAGCACAGTGATCTATCGGGCCTTGAACTCTTTTGGCACCTGAAGGCCGACGACAATGCTCTCGGAATTTATTGCATTGCCGTGACGGCGGGCGAGAGAATCCAAACCGTGGCGGAGGCTCTGGATTCAGGTGCCGATGATTTTATTCGCAAGCCCTACGAAGAACTGGAATTGAACGCCCGTGTGCGCGCCGCCAGTCGAACGGTTCTACTGCAACAAAAACTAACCCGTCTTGCTCTGACAGATGCTTTGACCGGGGTCGCCAACCGACGGGCCTTCATGGAACGTCTTGGTGCCGAAGTGAGCCGTGCCCATCGGCATGGCAACACACTGTCTGTCATCATGGCCGACATTGATCACTTCAAACGCGTGAATGACACTTATGGACATGCCGCCGGTGATGTCGTGATCTGCGATACGGTGACACGCATGGGCACCGGGACCAGACAATCCGATCTGCTGGGTCGTCTTGGTGGGGAAGAGTTTGCTGTTCTTCTGCCAGAGACCGATGCGAAAGCCGCGATGGCTTTGGCAGAAAAAATGCGTAAAGCCGTTGATGCGGAAACGTTTCAGGTTGCAGATGGGTGTGCGTTGCCTGTGTCTATCAGCTTGGGCGTGGCCCAATGGACCGACGATGACAAATCTGCCGAAGATTTGCTAAGCCGCGCTGACCATGCCCTCTACCTGTCAAAAGAGGCGGGGCGCAATCGGGTCAGCTGCGCTGAGACGGCTCGGGTTCCTGTTGCAGAGCACGCGTCTTAGGTCTCGTATCCAAAGCACCCCATCCAGTTAGGGATGGGCATCGATCTCATCGTCAGCAGAGATCAAACGGGAGGCCGGATGGTCTCCTGGGTATTCATCAAACTCAATCACGTTGCGGTCAGGGTCCCGAATAAATACCGCGCTCATATCCTTGAAGGTAAAGCGCCCGGTGATCTCAATTTTCTTGTCGTCCAAAAAAATTTCGAGATCAGCAAGGGACGCGACCTTGAGCGCCATATGCGTATAGCCCGCATATTTCTGATCGACATCCATCAACATATTCCAGTCTTTGTCTTCCGTCGTTGGTCCGAGCAAATTGAGGACGACCCCAGAAGGATGACGCAGCATGATCGGATGGCCTTGCTCAAATCCGGCATCTGTTACGAACGCAAACCCTAAGGATTCGTAGAAACTTGTGGCCCGTGTTTTTTCCCGAACACGGATCCCGATGTGATCAATTTTCTCTATGGCAAGCATGTCATCTCCTCCGGTGGTGGTCGCACCCTATGACGGCGGCAGGTCGCACCCCGCTTCTGTGCCTTCGCAGTCCACCGTCTCCGGTGTCTTACCCGAGATGAGATTAGACAACCAGTCAACGAAAAGTACGCCGTTAGCAGAGTAGGTGTAAAAATATTCTGCACGCAGGATTGTATGTTCGGCACCGCCAGCGGTGTAGCTCACATACCCATCAATCTCCGCTGCAAGCGCGGCCCGGTTAGCCATCATACTGGCATGAATATCTGTGTTCCCATCAAGTGCTTTTTGGAACCCGAGTTGCACTTTGTCGTTAGCAGCGTCGTACTGGGCAAAGGAAATGTCGGGGAAGTGGGCGGCAACATTTGTGTAAAAACCATTGAAGCCTCCCACAGTGCCATCGTCTCGTTTGGCCCAATCGGGCAGGAAGTCGAGCGTTCCCCATGCGGTGAACAGGTCTGCGACCTTGGGACCCGTATAGCCGCCGCTGCCATCCCCAAGTTCGCGAATGCGGGCGTCGGGATAGATCTTTGCCACAACCCCGGCATAGACCGGCGCGGCGACAGAACCCGCACTGCTGCCAGCGACAAGGACTTCTTTGGCGTCGGTGAAATTCTCTTTCATCCAATCAAGAGCGGCATGAGCGTTGGTGTGGCCGCGATGGAGGATGGTGATCTCGCTGCCATCAGGTTTTGAATAGAGCCGGTCGACGTCTCCCAGATGCACATCCCCCGTGCAGTAGGAAACAAAGAGCATGCTCCAGTCGCGCAACGGGTTGGCGGGGTTGTCGAGATCAAAAATGCCGTTGTGATTGCGGGGGTCATTGTGCCCTGCCTCTGCGCTCGGCACATAGGTCGTCGGCTCAACACTCGGGTCGCACGTCTGTCCCGCCCAGCAGGCCCCGCCGCCATTGAAGAATACCACCAACCGTTCCGGGTCGGCCCGCCGCGCATGAAAACTGTAGGGCGTTCCCAGCGCACAAGAGGTCTCGCCCCCAGGATGCACCGTCTCCCATGCCTCCGCTGCCAACACGGGCAGAGCGAGGAAGGACAGCACCAAACCGCCCAACAGGCGCTTGAGAGAAAGGCGGACGATCTGCATGGGACATATCCAATCTGAAGAAAACGAGGTGTGAGTTAGGGAAATCAATATCAGATTTGGGCTGGAATACGCATGTTCCTTTTTTGTTCTTGACTAAAACCATGAGATCATTCAGGCTTTTGGGAGCAGCGAGCCGCAAAAGGGGGCGCAAATGGTCGCGCATATTGAAACCGTTGCCTTTTTGGGGCTCGAGGCGAAGCCTGTGGATGTGCAGGTACAGATTTCCGCGGGCCTGCCCACGTTTACGATTGTGGGCCTGCCGGATAAGGCCGTGGGGGAAAGCCGGGAGCGGGTGCGCGCCGCCCTCACCGCCATTGGTCTGGGCCTGCCGCCAAAACGCATCACCGTTAATCTGGCACCCGCCGACCTTCCCAAGGAAGGCAGTCATTTTGATCTGCCCATCGCGCTTGGACTGCTGGTGGCGCTGGATGTTATCTCCGCCTCTGATCTTGATCGGTTTGTCGTTCTGGGAGAGCTCTCTCTTGATGGGGCCATCACCGGTGTGGCGGGCACGCTGCCAGCCGCCATGGCCGCCAACGCGCGGGGCCGGGGTCTGATCTGCCCGGCAGTGTGTGGGGCAGAGGCAGCCTGGGCAGGCTTTGGTGACGCAACAGCCGGTGTGGTGGCGCCCGCCACGATCGTCCAGCTTATCAATCATCTCAAAGGCTCACAGCTCCTCACCGAACCCAAACCTCTGGCCCCAAAGGATGAGGATGCGCTCCCGAGCCTGCCCGACATGAAAGACATCAAGGGTCAGGAGAGCGCAAAGCGCGCACTCGAAGTTGCCGCTGCAGGAGGCCACAACATGCTGATGGTCGGCCCGCCGGGTGCTGGCAAGTCCATGCTGGCGGCCCGCCTGCCCGGCATCCTGCCACCGCTCACTCCCCGCGAAATGCTGGACACATCAAGGATTGCGAGCATTTCTGGAGAGCTGGCGCCGGGTCTGCCGGGGGGCGGCTTGAGCCAGCGCCGACCCTATCGCGCGCCTCACCACTCCGCCTCCATGGCGGCCCTCATTGGCGGTGGCCTGCGGGTCAAACCGGGGGAAGTGTCGCTCGCCCATGCGGGTGTGCTCTTCCTGGATGAACTGCCTGAATTTCCCCGTCAGGTTCTGGACAGCCTGCGTCAGCCCATCGAGACCGGAGAAGCGGTCATCGCCCGGGCCAATTCCCATGTCACCTTTCCCGCCCGCTTCCAGCTCATCGCCGCCATGAACCCGTGCCGCTGTGGCCATGCGGGGGACATGACGCGCGCTTGCGCCCGGGTGCCCAAATGCGTGCTCGCCTATCAGGCGAAATTGTCAGGCCCCCTGATCGACCGCATCGACATCCATATCGAAGTCCCGCCGGTCAGCGCCCGGGATCTGGGACTTCCTCCGGCGGCGGAGGGAAGTGCGGAAGTGGCCCTCCGCGTCGCCGCTGCCAGAGCCCGCCAGGAAGCACGATATGAGGCGGCCCAGGCGGGGACAGACGGTATGGTGAGGATCAATGCTCACGCGGATGGGGAATTGTTGCAGACCAGCGCCGCTCTTGAAGACACCGCCCGCAACCTGTTGATGGAGGCTGCGGACCGCACGGGCCTCACCGCCCGGGGCTATCACCGAGTGCTCCGCGTTGCCAGAACCCTGGCTGATCTCGACAGTGCGGAGACCACCAGCCGCCTGCATGTGGCCGAAGCGCTCTCTTACCGGGCCCAAACCGGGCGGGCCCTGGGCGCGGTGGCCTGAAAGTAACGCTTTCTCAAGGCTGACACGGCAAAATTGAGGCGATCCGGGCAGTTTACGCCGGGCTCAATCCGTCCGCTCAAGCCTTGCCAGAAAAGACCGCCACCTCTCATGTCGCCCACCTTTCTCATCTCAGTGCCGTTTCTGCTCACCCTTGTGGGCGGACTGGTGTTGGGTGTCGCCTATCTGCTGCTGCGCGCGCGCCAACAGGCGAAGCACGCACTGCTGCTGCTGGACGAAATCGAGTGCTTGAATGATGCCACCTGGGAATTGAAAGAAAGCGAAGAACGGTTCCGTGATCTTGTTGCCAATCAGGGCGACGTGATTTTGCGTAAAGACCGGGACGGGTGCCTGACCTTTGTGAACCAGGTTTTTTGCGACACGTTTGATCTCAGCCGGGCAGACGCTTTGGGAAAACAATTCGCCCCCGTTCTGCCCGACGGTGAAAAGCCGCGCCTGCTTGGCAGTTTTGCCGGGCTCGCTCTGCCGCCCTACCGGGTGCGCCACGACCAGCGTGTGATGACGATCAGAGGCCCCCGCTGGTTTGTCTGGGAAGAGTTTGCCATTCGCGACGATGAGGGTCGCTTGAACGAAATCCAGACGGTGGGGCGCGACATCACCGACCGCAAGGCAACAGAAGAACGGTTGGGGGACGCGCTACGCCAGGCAGAGGCTGCGAACCAATCGAAGAGCCAGTTCCTGGCAACCATGAGCCATGAAATTCGCACGCCCATGAACGGCGTGCTCGGCATGATCGGGTTCTTGCTCGACACAGACCTCACCCCGGCACAACGCTCCCATGCGAGCGCCGTGCAACGGTCCGGTGAGGCGCTCCTCACCATCATCAATGACATTCTCGACTTCTCCAAAATCGAGTCCGGCAAGTTCAACCTGACCAGTGCACCCTTCAACATCACAACGCTCGTCGAACAAGCGTGCGAACTGATGGCACCCGCTGCCTTTGAAAAAGGTATCGACATTGCGGGCCACGTTGACGTGGATGTGCCGAGCGAATTGGTCGGGGATGAATCGCGTTTGCGCCAGATCCTGATCAACCTGATCGGCAATGCGGTGAAGTTCACCCAAAAGGGCGGGGTTTTCGTATCCGTCGAACTTGGGAACCCGGCAACGGCAGAAGAAACCACACCCATCACCATCAAGGTGGAAGATACCGGCATCGGGCTCAGCGAGATCGAGTGCGAAAAAATCTTCGGTGAATTTGCTCAGGCCGAGCAGGGTCACGACCGCCGCTTCGAAGGGACGGGTCTAGGTCTCACCATCACCAGACGTCTCGCACGCGCTATGGGCGGAGACGTGGCGGTAACAAGTGAAGAGGGGCGCGGCTCCTGTTTCTCTGTCACTGTGCCGCTGCCCTCGCGCAAACAGAGCGCCCCCCGCCTGCCCAAGACATTGCAGGGGCGTCGTGCAGTTGTGGCGGTGACGAGTGCGATGACCGGTCGTGCGGTCGCAGCCATGTTGAAGGACATGGGAGCCGAGGTCGCCATCTCACAGACCCTTGAAGGAGACTATGATCTCTTCATTACCGAGACCGGAATTGCCGAAGAAATTTCTGCTAACCAGTCCGCAGATGTTTTTCTTCTTACCTCACCGGGCGAAGCGTTGCCTGATCAGTTTGAGGCCACCTACCGGGGCTATCTTATGCGCCCGATACGCACCACCTCTTTTGTGGAGCGTCTGACGTCGCCACCGCAAACACTACAGTCAGAAAAAAAGACACCGGACGTGTCACGGCAGGCGACGGACACACAGGCCCAGCCCCCTGTACCAAAGATTGGTGCGCTGAAAGTTCTGGTGGCAGAAGACAATGAGCTCAACGCGACCTTGACCCGCATGATGGTCGAGCGCGCAGGCCACGAGCCCCACATGGTCGAGAGCGGTGTGGAAGCGCTTGCCGCGATGGAAGAAGCGGCCCCAGGGACCTACGACTTGGTCTTTATGGATTTGCACATGCCGCTGATGGATGGCTATGAAGCCACTCGGCGCATTCGTGCTCTGGGTCCTTCCAAGGGCGCTGTGCCCATCATTGCGCTCACCGCCAATGTTATGGAAGAGGATCGCAAAGCGTGCCTGAAGGCAGGCATGGATGATTACCTGTCCAAGCCCGTAGACCCGGCTGACCTGGCGGCCATGCTGGAAGCGTGGCGGGACAGGCGGTCAGAAAACGCGGCCTGAAGGCCCGGTCTTCTACCCCTTAGAGATCAAGAGCGAGACGGGGCAGAGAGCGTCCGGGAATGGATGCAGACGGCGATCGGCCGATCAACCGATAGCCACACCGCTCATAAAAACCTTGTGCATGCGGATCGGCATCAACTTCAACACGGCATGCGCCCTTCTTTTTTGCCCGCATCTCCGCGTGAGCCATCAGCAGACTGCCCAGACCCGTACCAATGTGAGCGGGGTCGACGAACATGTCTTCAAGTTCCAGCACCCGGTCTTCATCCCCTCGCGCAAGCGCCACCATGCCCGTGATGGTGTCTTCCGATACGGCGACGGTAATGTGTTCGTTTCTAATGCGCTCTGGTGTGATGGTGAGTTCCGCAGCACAAGCCGCCATGAAATCAGCGTCATACCCCCAATAGGCTTTCGAGCGCAGCGCCAGCGCCGTCAGCGTCTCCGCATCCTCGATTTTTGCGACGCGAAGAAAAGCTGTCGACATGATCTCACCTCACCGTTTGGGACTTACCTCCCGTCATGTTAGCAAACAGATGACGGTCAGGGGAACGGGCAAGGGCAGCAAACGAATGCACGATCAATCAAAAATGGGTGAGGCAAACCTGTCCGGGCAGCTGCGCGATGTCTGGCGGGTCTACACAGAACGCCCGGTGCTCATCGTTATGGCTTTGGGTTTTTCCTCTGGTCTGCCGCTGGTTTTAACCGGCTCTACGCTCGCGCTCTGGATGGCGGATGAAGGTGTTGATCTGGGCACCATCGGGCTCTTTTCACTCGTCGGTCTGCCCTATGTGTTGAAGTTTCTCTGGGCACCGCTGGTCGATGCTGTGCGTGTTCCTTTTCTTTCCCGACTTCTGGGGCGTCGTCGGGGCTGGCTGATGGCAACGCAGCTTGCCCTCGTGGTGGCAATTGCTTTGATGGGGTTGGTTGATCCGCTGCGCGCGCCGGGTCTCATGGCGCTGGCCGCCATCACCGTCGCCTTTCTGTCCGCCACGCAGGACATTGCCATTGATGCCTTTCGGGTGGAGACGCTGAAAGAAAATCAGCAAGCGGCAGGCGTGGCAAATTTCGTAGCCGCTTACCAAGTGGCAATGCGTCTTGTGGCGGGTGTAGGCACTGTTGCCGCCGTCTCTGTGTTCGGCTCTCTCGGGGCCGCACCAGATACCGTGTGGTCTTGGGCCTATGGATTGACGGCTCTGTTTATGGGGGTGGGGCTTATTGCGTCCTTGCTGGCGAGAGAGCCCGACGTCAGTGCGTCCATCGAAGCCGCGCAAGACAATCTGTCGTTTGCGACCCGCTTCAATCAGGCCGTAGTCAGCCCCTTCGCTGACTTCGTTCAAAAGCGTGGATGGCTAAGCCTTCTGGCCTTTGTTGTTCTGTTTAAATTTGGCGATGCTTTTGCGGGTGCCATGGTCGCCCCTTTCGCCCTCGACATCGGCTTTGAGAAAACCATCTACATCTCTGTGGCCAATGGCGTCGGCCTGCCTGCGGCTCTTGCGGGCGGCTTTGCAGGCGGCATGCTGGGCCGACTGGTGACCATGAAGACCGCTCTTTGGACGGCGGGCATTTTGCAGATGGTGTCGAACCTGGTCTTCTGCTGGCAGGCCTGGGTCGGGCCCGACGCCACGGCCCTGGGCGTGACGGTGGGCATTGAGGCTTTTACCAGTGGTTTTGGCACGGTGATCTTCGTGGCCTTTCTCTCCAGCCTTTGTGTAACGCGGGAGTTTACCGCGACCCAGTTTGCGCTGCTGACAGCGCTGGCGGCGGTGGGGCGGACAATCTTGTCGGCAAGTGCGGGATTTGCGGCGGCGGCGATCGGCTGGGTGCCGTTTTTCCTGCTCACCACTTTGGCCGCCGTCCCGGGGCTCTTGTTCCTCGTCTGGCTCGGTCGGCAAAACCTTCTCGACGGCGCAAATCCTCTCCGCGCTGCTGGAAAAGCATAAGAAAATCAACTAGTTAAATGTGACACACTGGGGTCACAATAGAAGCCCAAAAGATCGGGGAAGCTGCGTAGCGCTTGCGGAATGCCCCCCAAAAGGGCATGCATGAAGCGTGCGAGCATAGGCCCCACCAAGCCCTGGGGACCAAACAGCGGGATCTGCGACGAGTATGGCAAGTGACAGCATAGAAATTGATAAGGGCAACCTCGTGAACCTGGACAATCAGGATCACCCTTCATTCGAACAAGGCCCGATGAGCTTTGGCCGGCGCGGGGACCTGGAAGTTCGGTTGGCGCAGACAATGGCAGAAATCGACGCTGTTCAGGCGCTGCGGTACCGCGTGTTCTATGAGGAAATGTCCGCGAAAGCCGATGCCGCCACACTTGCCTCTAAGCGTGACGCGGACCGGTTTGACGATTTTTGCGATCACCTGCTGGTCATCGACCATGCCCTGGTGCCAGACGGTCACAAGGGAGCAACCCCGCTTGAAGCTGTCGTGGGCTGCTACCGATTGTTGCGCCAGGAAGTGGCAGAGCAGCATGGAGGCTTTTACACTGCCAGCGAATTTAACATTGCGCCCATGTTGAAGCGGGCGGGCCCTGATGTCCGGTTTCTTGAACTTGGTCGTTCATGCGTACTCGAGCCCTATCGCAACAAGCGCACGGTAGAACTTCTCTGGCACGGCATCATGCACTATGTCGCGCATCACAAGATGGACGTGATGCTGGGGTGTGCGTCTTTTGAAACGACGGACCCCTCTGTCCTCGATATGCCCTTGTCCTATCTCCACTACGAACACATGACGCCGGAAGACTGGTATGTCCGCGCGCGCGATGATCAGTATGTRGAGATGAAACGYCTGCCCAAAGACGATGTGGAGTTCCGCAAAGCGCTCCGCGCCATGCCGCCCATGATCAAGGGATACATAAGGGCAGGGTGCTTCATTGGGGATGGCGCAGTGGTCGACGAACAGTTCGGCACCACGGACGTACTGATCCTATTCCCGGTGGCGGAAATCAACGACCGCTACTCATCGAAATTCTCAAAGAAAGCCTGATAGGCTCACTCGACCGTGATGGTCACAACCTCTGATGCAATTGGCGGATTGTGCGGTACATGGTTTAGGTCGCCAAGCAGCAGTTGCAGTGTGTGGGTGCCTTGTGTCAGTTCCACCTGGGTTTCGGTCTGTCCACCGCCAAAGTGAATATGGTTTTCATCTGCTGGGATCGAGTAGYCCAGATTCTCACCACTGAGCATCTCGGTGTCGAGGAGCAGGTGATGATGACCCGTCTTGTCCTTTTCAATACCGGCAGGTGCCACTCCCATGCCCGAAAGACCAAAGCGCACGGTGACAGGGCTTGCAACGATTGCTCCATCGACGGGCGAGATGATGTAGACCGCCGCTCCTTCTGGTGCTGGTGTCTCACCTGCGTGCAACGATGTCCCCATCATCAACACAGCGATAGACAAAGCGGCAGGCACGGCAATTGAACGGAACATGGGCGGACTTCCTCCAGCGGATTTTGCAAAACAAACTCACGCCATGACAACGCAATGCCGCCCGCAACACAAGCCCTTTTAGGAGGGTGCGTTAACGAACGAGCCGTGATGTCTGGTCGAGGTCATAAGCGGCAATCGCTGCCATGTTCACCAGATCTGAAACCGTGGCGCCCATATTGACGATCTGCACCGGCCGCGACATGCCCACCAGGAAAGGCCCCACAAGATCGGCGCCGCCAAGCTCCTGCAACATTTTTGTTGAGATGGAAGCGGAATGAATGGCTGGCATGATCAACACGTTGGCAGGTTCGCTCAATCGGCAGAACGGATACATGGCCATGGCTTCGCGGTTCAATGCCACGTCAGCTGCCATCTCGCCGTCATATTCAAAATCAACACCGCGCTGATCAAGGATTTCGACTGCAGCGCGTGCCTTGGTGGAACGTTCGCCCGTGGGATGACCGAAGGTCGAATAGGCGAGCAGCGCAACGCGTGGTTCGTAGCCAAGCCGGCGTGCCGCTTCTGCAGACTGTTCCGCAATGTCGGCCAGCTCATGAGCTTCAGGCATATCATGCACGTTGGTGTCGGCAATGAGCACGGTGCGGCCACGCGATACAATCATCGACAGGCCCATCACCCGTTTGCCCGGCAGTGGGTCGATCACGCGGCGGACTTCAGACAGCGCCACCGCATAGTTGCGGGTGATGCCGGTAATCATGGCATCTGCGTCGCCCATCTCCACCATAACCGCACTAAACACATTGCGGTCATTGCTTACCATGCGGGTGCAATCGCGCAGCAGATAGCCTTTGCGCTGCAATTTCTTGTAGAGAAACTCGCCGTATTTTGGCAATTGAGGAGACTGACGAGAATCGACGATCTGAAGATCAATAGAGGGATCAAGCCCGATTGATTTGAGGATGGAGCGAATAATTTCTTCCCGCCCGATCAGCGTAGGTGTGCCCAGGCCTGCATCGCGGAAGCTAATGGCGGCGCGAATGACGCGCTCTTCTTCACCTTCGGCAAAGACAACATGCTTGGGATTGCGTTTCACCTGTTCGAAAATAATCTGCAACGATCCAGCCGTTGGATCGAGCCGTGCAGACAGTTCGTGCTTGTACCCCTCCATATCCACAATGGGGCGGCGCGCCACACCACTGTCCATGGCGGCTTTGGCCACCGCAGGCGGGATGTCGCGGATCAGGCGCGGATCAAAAGGCACGGGGATAATGTAGGACGGGCCAAAGTGGGGCCGCTCACCCTGATAGGCGGCAGCCACTTCGTCGGGCACATCTTCGCGGGCCAGGGCGGCAAGCGCTTCCACACAGGCAATCTTCATCTCGTCATTGATCGTGGTGGCGCGCACGTCGAGTGCGCCACGGAATATGTAGGGAAAGCCAAGGACGTTGTTGACCTGATTGGGATAGTCCGACCGGCCTGTTGCCACAATGGCGTCATCGCGCACGGCCTCCACTTCTTCCGGCGTGATTTCCGGGTCCGGGTTGGCCATCGCAAAAATGATAGGCTTGTCGGCCATGGTCTTCACCATCTTGGCGGTCAGCGCGCCTTTGGCAGACAGGCCAAGGAAGACATCAGAGCCTTTCACAGCATCGGCAAGAGTGCGGGCATCGGTGACAGCGGCGTGGGCGCTCTTCCACTGGTTCATGCCTTCCGCGCGGCCTTGATAGATGACGCCCTTGGTGTCGCAGAGCAGAGCGTTATCGTGCGGCAGCCCCATCGCCTTGATGAGCTCCAGGCAGGCAATGCCCGCCGAGCCCGCACCGTTCACCACAATCTTGGTATCTTTGATGTCCCGGCCCGTGAGATGCAGCGCGTTCAAAAGTGCGGCTGCGGTAATGATCGCGGTGCCGTGCTGGTCATCATGAAAAACCGGAATGTCCATCAGCTCGCGCAGCCGCTCTTCGATGATGAAGCAGTCCGGGGCCTTGATGTCTTCCAGATTAATGCCGCCAAACGTCGGCCCCAGATAGCGCACGGCGCCAATGAACTCATCAATGTCGGCGGTGTCGACTTCCAGATCAATGCAGTCCACGTCGGCAAAGCGCTTGAAGAGAACTGCCTTGCCTTCCATCACCGGCTTGGAGGCGAGCGCCCCCAGATTGCCGAGCCCAAGGATGGCCGTGCCGTTGGAAATGACGGCGACCATGTTGCCTTTGACCGTGTAGTCATAGGCGCAGTCCGGGTCTTCGGCGATGGCGCGCACCGGCACGGCAACGCCCGGTGAATAGGCGAGCGACAGATCGCGCTGGGTGGCCATCGGTTTTGTGGGAATGATCTCGAGCTTGCCAGGCTTTCCTCGCGAATGAAAACGCAGGGCCTCTTCGTCGCTCAATTTACTTTTCTTTCCCATATCGGGCCTCTCGCGCAATAAATGATCTCAAACGGCGCGTAGACGTACCGCATATTGCGCGAGAAGAAAAGCCCCAAACGCGAAAACAGGCTCAAAAAGGGGATAATAGAAGGGATTAGGCGGGTTTTCCGTCAAAATCAGGGGTATTCGGGCAAAAACCATCCGCAAGGTCGGGGCGCTGGGCCTCTCGCCCACCCTCAAAACCACCTTTAGGCTCGGGTTTTGAGAGGCCATTCATGCAAGAACAACTTTTCTGGCGCGTCGAGAAGGCGTTACCTATCCCCAGCTTGGCGAAATAATTGTTGCAGAAAAGGAAGTGAACGCCCGTAATAGGCCCTCCCGGGGCAAGTTCACGGCGGCGTTTTTACTGCAATGTTTAGAAGCTATTGGCATATCGCAATTGCGTTTGGACTGATTGCGCTCCTAACTACCTCAGCCGTGCCCACATATGGTGAGGAGAACGAGGTTGGCGGCGCAACTGAGAACGCCGCTAACGAACAAAACCGACCCCAAAAATTCCCTATTTTGGTCCCCATCGAAAGCGACGAAAGCACTAAAACCCGCGAGGTCAGCGAAAAACGTGCTGAGCAGAGAGAATTGGACGATCTCGCTGCTCAAGAGGGRATGAACGAAGCGACTCAGAAGATGGCTGACTATTCCATCTATCAGACCATCCTCATTGCCATCGGCACGATTATCCTCATCTACACCCTCTACTTGACACGACAAGCCAATAGAACTGTTTTGAAAGCCAGTGCCGCATTGCGGGATGTGCAGCGCCCATGGATCATCGTGCTGCCGCCAACAATAAATGGCTTGAAGCCCATCTCACCCGACGGCGACGCCCACTACGCCTTTATGTTTAACGTCTCGTTCGAGATTTTGAACTCTGGAACCCTCCCAGCAACCGACGTTCGGATAGAAGCCCAGTATATAAGCCGCTTCTGTGAAGCTGATCCAGTCGAAATAGAAGATGTGTCGTGCATCCTCATCACAGACGAAGGCGTCACATATTATGACGTTGGTGTTTCGAGATTTTTCAAAACATCCACTGCTGAACAGCTTTCGCGTACTTGGGGGATTGAACGATCTACCATCAAGCAGGGTGGGGATATTGACTATGTTCCTTTCGGCCCCTCGCACATAAGCATCAGCAAGGAAGTTAGGTCTAGTTGGCCAAAGAAATGTTGTTGGGCCATCTCGGTATCGTACAGAGCCCCGGGAAGGGACGAAATTTTCCTGAGTCAGTTCGCTTTTGATCTCTGGGGGCACTCCMAATYCTTTAACCAAATGTGCCCACCCTCGGGACCAGAGTTTATCAAAGGCGAAAACATCTTCTATCGACAAACCGAAAGCAATATTGAGTAACCAGAGGCATCCGAGTAATGGTCGTCTGCTCTTGTTCGGGAAGTTGGTGTGTTTGCTACGGAATACCGCAATCCCGCAGCCCATGCGCTCTATCGCTATCATTACTGGCGCGACACGGGCACCTGATCTGCTAAGTTCCGCCCATGCTGAAAAACAATGCGCCAGAGCCCCAAAAACAGCCTGAGAAACAGGCGGCTAAGAAGCCTGACACGGAGGCGCCCCAAAGTGTCACGCCCCAAAGCATCACGCCAATGATGGCGCAATATCTGGGGCTGAAAGAGGGTCATCCAGACGGTCTGCTTTTCTACCGGATGGGCGACTTCTACGAGATGTTTTTTGACGATGCGGTGCAGGCGTCCGCCGCTCTCGACATCACGCTCACCAAACGCGGCAAACATTTAGGCGAAGACATCCCCATGTGCGGCGTGCCGGTGCACGCCGCCGACGCTTATCTGGAGCGTCTGATCCGCAAGGGTTTTCGCGTGGCGGTGTGTGAACAGACCGAAAAACCAGCAGAAGCCAAAAAGCGCGGACCCAAATCCGTCGTGCGTCGGGACGTGGTGCGCCTGGTGACGCCGGGCACGCTGACCGAAGACACGTTGCTGGATGCCCGCGCCCACAATTATCTGGCGGCCCTTGCCCGCACMGCCGCCGGTGGYGCRCTGGGCTTGGCCTATGCSGACGTTTCRACCGGYGACTTTTGYGTCACSGARGTMACRCCGGAGACATTGGGGGCAGARCTTGCCCGCCTTGAYCCGGGYGAAGTGATYGTGCCTCAGGCGCTGTTCGCAGATGAGGACATCGCCCTCATCCTGTCCGCGCAAAAAGCCGTCACACCTCTGCCCGGCGAACGTTTCGAGACAAGCCGCGCAGAGCGCCGCCTGAAGGAAATACTCAAAGTCAGTGCGCTGGAGGGGTTCGGCTCTTTCTCACGGCCCGAGCTTGGGGCCGCAGGCGCATTGGTTGACTACCTGGACCTGACGCAAGTGGGCCAGATGCCAGCCCTCAAGCCACCGACCCATGTGCATCAGGGCACGGCGATGGCGATGGACGCCGCCACCCGCACYAATCTGGAATTGACCCGCACGCTCGGAGGCGACAAGGCAGGGTCGCTGCTCGCCACCATTGACCGCACGGTCACAGGTGCTGGCGCACGCGAATTGGGCAGCCGTCTTTCAGCGCCTCTGACAGACCCCACCGCCATTGGGCTGCGTCAGGATGCCGTGTCTTATTTGTTGGACGCCCGCGATCTGCGCGCAGCCCTGCGCCGTGATCTGGCAAGTGCGCCCGACATGGCACGCTCTCTTTCAAGATTGTCCGTGGGCCGGGGTGGTCCGCGCGACATTGCCGCTATTCGCGATGGCTTGTCTCAGTCTCACGACATCGCCGCACGGTTAGCACTTGCGAGCAGGACAGATAATCCGTTATCGGACGAAATTGCTGTCGCCATGCAGGCGCTGGAAGCCTGTGCCGCTGGATTGAAGGATGAGTTGGCCCGCGCGCTGGGAGCGGACTTGCCGTTGATGGCGCGGGACGGTGGCTTTGTCGCCATGGGCTACCATCCTCCGCTGGACGAGACCCGAACCTTTCGCGATGAAAGCCGCCGTGTCATAGCGGGCCTGCAATCCAAATACGCTGAAGAGACAAGCATCCAGGCGCTGAAGGTGAAGCACAACAATGTGCTGGGTTATTTCATTGAGGTGGCACCACGCCACGCAGACGCGCTGATGTCAGCCCCCCTGAACGAGACCTATATTCATCGCCAGACCATGGCGAACGCCGTTCGCTTCACCACCGTCGAGCTGTCCGCGCTGGCCGAAAAATTGTCGCGGGCCGGTGCGCATGCGCTGGAGATGGAGTTGGAGGTTTTTGCCCGGCTTGTCGAAGCCGTGTTGGAAGAAACCACTGCCATCGCGCGCGCCGCCGACGCACTGGGGACGCTTGATGTGGCCGCTGCACTGGCGGAGCTTGCTGAAGAAAAACGTTGGACCCGCCCCCATGTGGATGGATCTCTGGCTTTTGACATCAAAGGCGGTCGGCACCCGGTGGTGGAGGCGGCTCTTGAGAAGGCAAATAGCGGACCCTTTGTCGCCAATGATTGTGATCTTTCCGCTGACCGAGAGGGTGCGCGCTGCCTCTGGCTGCTGACCGGTCCCAACATGGCCGGTAAATCGACCTATCTGCGCCAGAACGCCCTGATCGTCATTTTGGCCCAGATGGGCAGTTTTGTGCCTGCCGACGAGGCGGCCATCGGCGTCGTGGACCGGCTGTTCTCGCGTGTGGGTGCGGCGGATGATCTGGCGCGCGGTCGTTCCACCTTCATGGTGGAGATGATTGAGACCGCAGCAATCCTCAATCAGGCGGGCCCCCATGCGCTGGTGATCCTGGATGAGATCGGGCGCGGCACGGCCACTTTTGACGGCCTGTCCATCGCCTGGGCGGCGGTGGAGCATCTGCATGAGGTCAACCGCTGCCGGTCACTTTTTGCGACCCACTACCACGAGCTCACCGCCCTGAAGGAAAAACTGGATCATCTGGCCAACGCCACCATGAAGGTGAAGGAATGGAAGGGCGACGTTGTCTTTCTGCACGAGGTGGCAGCGGGGGCCGCCGACCGGTCATATGGCATTCAGGTGGCCAAACTGGCGGGGCTTCCCTCAAGTGTCATTGAGCGGGCTCATCACGTGCTGGCGGCGCTAGAAAGCGGGGCGGAGGCGCGCGGTTCCAAAACTTTGGTGGACGACTTGCCGCTGTTTTCCATGGCACCCGGACGCAGCCCGGCGGCAACGGGACCGAGCCTCGTGGAGGAAGAATTGGCAACCCTCAACCCTGATGAGCTGTCGCCGAAGCAGGCGCTGGAGGCCCTCTATGCATTGAAGGGTAAACTCGATGATTCAACTAGCTAAATCAAGGCATTAGCGGAGCCGGGTTCGCTAGAATCTCATTTTTGCCAGGATCGAGATTCGCTATGAGAGTCAGGCACTTGTCAGAATTTGATGAGCGAAAGGTTTACAAGTGTTAACTTTTGCTGTCGGTGAAGATTTGAAAGACGACATAACACATTGATTAATAACGATAATATATGGTCAGCACTCTTGACCAATGAGCCAAGCAGAGCGCGCGCAGGGGAAATCACAGACAAACCCACCTGCTTTGCTTCACGACGGCCATCGCCACCTTGCCCTTGAGGGACGAGCCATAGATGATGCGGATCAGATCCGCTGACCTCCGCCGATAAAAGGATTTTCCCCATGGGCCGAAGCCTGCCTAGCCTGCTCGAAATTGTCGACCCGTCCGCCCTCCGCGACGCCTTGGATGCGGTTGCCAAGGAACACGCGGGCAATGATCTGGCGATGCGTCAGGCAATGATGGATGTCCTGAAAAAAGCCCAGGACGATGGCCGGGCGATGGCGCGGGAACGGTTGGAGCAGGGGGCCCACCGGGGGCGTGCTTGCGCTGAAAACCTGTCCTACCTGCAGGACACGATTATTCGTGAGCTTTTCGGCTTTGCGACAAGAACCCAATTCCGGGCCACCAACCCGACAGACGCCGAGCGCCTCTCCGTGGTTGCCACCGGTGGCTATGGCCGTGGTGCCCTGGCACCGGGCTCTGACGTCGACCTGCTGTTTTTGCTGCCCTACAAGCAGACCCCCTGGGGCGAAAGCCTGGCGGAATTCATTTTGTACGCGCTCTGGGACTTAGGTCTCAAGGTCGGCCACGCCACCCGCTCGATTGCCGACTGTGTTCGCCTGTCGCGCGAGGACATGACAATCCGCACCTCTTTGCTGGAGGCACGTTATATCTGTGGGGACCGGGACCTCTTTGAAGATCTGGAGGTGACTTTCGACAATGATGTGGTCAAAGGAACGGGCGATGAATTTGTGGAGGCAAAGCTCGCCGAGCGTGATGAGCGCCATGATCGGTCCGGCAAGTCCCGCTATCTGGTTGAGCCCAATGTGAAAGAGGGCAAAGGAGGTCTGCGCGACCTGCACACGCTTTTCTGGATCGCCAAATATCTCTACCGGGTAAAAAAACCAGCCGACCTCGTCAAAGCCGGGGTCTTCACTCGTGCCGAATACAACGTGTTCCGCAAGGCTGAAGACTTCCTCTGGGCCATACGGTGCGAACTTCACTTTCTCACGGGCCGTGCGGAAGAGCGTATTTCCTTTGATGTGCAGACCGAGATGGCTGAGCTGCTTGGCTATCACGAGCACCGGGGGCTCAAAGGTGTTGAGCGCTTCATGAAGCACTACTTTTTGGTCGCCAAGGATGTCGGTGACCTCACCCGCATTCTCTGCTCCTTGTTGGAAGAGCAGGAACGCAAGAAAAAGCCGAGTATCGGAAAATTCATGGCCGTGCTTCGGCGCAAGAAAGAAATTCAAGGATTCCTGGTGGCGGGCGGTCGTCTGTCAGTCAAAAAAGACACGTTCTTCAAAGATGACCCGGTCAACATCCTGCGCATCTTTCATGTTGCTGACCAGCATGAGCTTCACATCCATCCAAGCGCGCTACAACTTGTCCACCGTTCCCTGAAGCTGATCGACGCCAAGCTCCGCAAAGACAAAGAAGCCAACAGGCTGTTTCTGGAAATTCTGACCTCGCGCAAAGACCCGGAAACCACCTTGCGCAAAATGAACGAGGCGGGCGTACTAGGCCGCTTCGTGCCGGACTTCGGTCGCATCGTCGCGCTGATGCAGTTCAACATGTATCACCACTACACTGCCGACGAACATCTCATTCGCGCCATCGGCATTCTCTCAGAAATTGAGCGGGGCGATCTGGCGGAAGACTATCCGCTACCCCACGAGCTGATGTCCAAAACCACCAAACGCGATGTGCTCTACGTTGCCATGTTCCTGCATGACATTGCCAAGGGCAGGCCGGAAGATCACTCGGAAGCCGGTGCCACCATTGCTATGAAGCTCTGCCCCAGACTGGGCATGAGCGCCGGCGACACCGAAACCGTCACCTGGCTTGTCAAAAACCATCTGGTGATGAGCGATATTGCCCAGAAGCGTGACCTGTCTGATCCCAAGACCATTCGTGATTTTGCAGGGATTGTGCAAAGCCCTGAGCGCCTGAAGCTTCTGCTCATCCTCACAGCCGCCGACATAACGGCGGTGGGACCGGGCACGTGGAATGGCTGGAAGGCACAATTGCTGCGTGAGCTGTATCTGGAAACCAGTGCGGTTCTGTCCGGCGAAACCCAGGTCAATCGGGAGGGCCGGATTGCAGCTGCCAAAGAGGCGCTCACCGATCTGCTCCCAGAGTGGCCAAAAACCCGACTTGAAAGCCATCTCAAGCGCCAGCCCAAGAGTTACTGGCTGGCCTTTGACGCCCCGACCCATAAGCGTCACGCCGAAGCGATGTGGGAAGGTCGAGACGAGGCGCTTGTCGTTTCAACCCGTCCCGACACGGAACGGGCGGTGACGGAGATCACCCTCTACACACAAGACCAYGCRGGTCTGTTTTCCCGCTTCGCKGGYGCTTGCGCGGCGGCAGGYGTGACYATCGTGGACGCCAAAATTTTYACAAGCCGTGACGGCATGGCCCTCGATACACTGTGGGTGCAGGATGACAAAAAAGAGGCGCTCAAGGAACCAAGGCGCTTGGCGCGGCTGGAAGAAATCATCCGTCAGGTCCTGCATGGTGATATCCTGTCTCCCGATGCGATTGAGAAACGCGCCAAACGTCAAAGCCTGATCAACGCCTTCACCATTGCCTCCAATGTCTATATCGACAATGAGGCGTCTGACGAATTCACTGTGATTGAGGTGAACGGTCTGGATCGGCCGGGCTTGTTGCACGCTTTGACCCGGACTTTTTTCCATCTAGGTCTCACCATCGGCTCCGCCCATGTCGCAACTTTCGGGGAGCGCGCCGTGGACGTGTTTTATGTGAAAGACCTGATAGGCCAGAAAGTCACCAACGCCAGTAAAAAGAGGGCCGTGGAGCGCCAGCTTCTCGAAGCGCTCGATAACCCCATGAAAAAAGCCAGACCCCAGAAACGCGAACCCGCTGCGGCGTAAGGGATTGGCTGGGCCGGCGGCACTTTCTTAAAGATCCAAAGTGTCTAATCTCATCCTTAGGAATCGCCACAGCGAGAAGTAAAGAACTCTATGAACCTTGTTCGATCTGCCATGACGGTTGGCGGTATGACCCTGATCAGCCGGTTCTTAGGCTTTGCTCGCGACATTTTGATTGCGGGCACGCTGGGCACGGGTCCGATTGCCGATGCCTTTTTTGTGGCCTTCAAATTTCCCAACTTGTTCCGCCGGCTGTTTGCCGAAGGCGCGTTTAACTCCGCTTTCGTGCCGCTGTTTGCCAAACGGTTGGAAGGTGAGGGCAAGGCGTCCGCCAAACGCTTCGCCGAAGAAGCACTATCGGTACTGCTCTTCACGCTTATTGTGTTCACCATCGTGGCCGAACTCACCATGCCCTGGCTGATGTATGCCATCGCCCCGGGTTTTGCCGACACGCCGGACAAGTTCGAGCTAGGCATTCTGCTGACCCGCATCGCCTTCCCCTATCTGCTCTTCATGTCACTGGTCGCCCTTCTGTCGGCGGTGTTGAACTCGGTCGGGCGTTTCACTGCGGCTGCTGCCGCCCCCATCGCCCTCAACATCGTACTGATTGCAGCGCTCGTGGTGGCGGTTCCGCATTTCGATAGTCCGGGCGTCGTGCTTGCGTGGGGTGTTGTCGTGGCGGGCATTCTGCAATTCGTCATGTTGCTCATCGCTGTGAAGCGGGCGGGGTTTGCCTTCCACCTTCGCGCACCGCGCCTAACGCCGGGTGTGCGGCGTCTTGTGACACTTGGCATTCCAGGCTTCATTGCTGGTGGCGCCACCCAGTTCAATCTGTTGGCGGGCTCCATCATCGCGAGCCTGCAAGATGGCGCCGTGTCGCTGCTCTATTATGCCGACCGGATTTATCAATTGCCCCTGGGCGTCGTGGGCATTGCCATTGGCATTGTTCTGCTGCCGGATCTCTCACGGCGTTTGCGCGGAGATGATGTCGCTGGGGCGAGTAATGCTCAGAACCGCGCCTTTGAATTTGCCATGTTACTGACCCTGCCTGCCGCCGTTGCCCTTGCAGTCATGCCAGGGCCGATCATTCAGGTGCTGTTTGAGCGCGGTGCCTTCACCGCTGCCGACACGCGCGGTGCGGGTCTAGCGCTTGCGGGTTTTGCCATTGGTCTGCCGGCCTTCGTGTTGATCAAGGTTCTGTCGCCGGGCTTTTTTGCCCGCGAAGATACGAAGACGCCCATGCGTTTCGCCGCCATCGGGATCGCCGTCAACATTGTGGGATCGCTGGCGCTGTTTTTCTGGATCGGCCATGTGGGCATTGCGCTGGCAACATCTGCGGCGGCCTGGGTCAATGCGATCCTGCTGGGCGTGCGGCTGGTCCGCCTTGGACACTTCAAATTTGATGCGCGGTTGAAATCCCGTCTGCCCCGGCTCGTTCTGAGTGCTCTCATCATGGGCGCGGGACTGTGGGGCGGCACCATTCTCGCCACTCCCTTATTGGCGGGATCATTTGTCGAAGGCATTGCAGCTCTCGCTCTGCTCATCGGCGGCGGGGGTCTGCTTTTTGGGATTGCCATTCTGGCAACCGGGGCAGCGAAAGTGAGCGACCTCAAAAACGCGTTTCGTCGCGCTTAAGGGCGCGGGGCCTACTCATGGCCGCTCACTCCCAATCGTGTGTTCGTCGTCAGACAGGCGTCAGGCGATGCCCAGCCGTTTGGCGATACCCTCGCCGTAAGCCGGATCAGCAGCGCGGAAGTGGACAAGCTGTGCGTCCTGAATATCCCGGGGCACACTATCCATGGCCCCGGCAATCGCATCCATCAACCGACCTTGTTCGTCGCCACTCATCAGCCGGAACAGATCGCCCGCCTGCCCATAATCATCATTGCCGTCGCGGTGATTGTACCGAGCCGCGTCGCCATCAAGAGCCAGGGGTGGCTCAACCACGCTTGCATCCTCTTGCGGTCCGTCAAAGCCATTGGGTTCATAATTCACCGACCCGCCGCCATTGCCATCAAACCGCATGGAACCACCGCGCGAGTAAGAGTGCACAGGACAGCGTGGCTTGTTGACCGGCAGGCTCACATGATTGACCCCCAGCCGATAGCGTTGCGCGTCCCCGTAAGAGGCAATCCGGAACTGCAACACTYTGTCCGGACTATGCCCGATGCCCGGCACCACATGGGCGGGTGAGAAGGCAGCCTGCTCCACTTCGGCGAAATAGTTTTCCGGGTTGCGGTTCAGCTCCAGCTCGCCGACTTCAATGAGGGGATAATCCTTGTGAGGCCAAACTTTCGTGAGGTCGAAAGGATCGTAGGAGGTTTTGGCCGCATCAGCTTCCGGCATGATTTGCACGCAGAATTTCCACTTGGGCGCGTCGCCCCGCTCAATCGCTTCATAGAGGTCGCGCTGATGGGTTTCCCGGTCAGCCCCCATGGCCGTTGCCGCGTCGTCACCCGATTGGGTTTTGATACCCTGTTTGGTCTTGAAGTGGAACTTCACCCAGAAGCGTTCATTCTGATCATTGATGAATGAGAACGTGTGGGAGCCATAGCCATTAATATGCCGGTAGCTTGTGGGCAGGCCACGGTCTGAAAACAGGATCGTGATCTGGTGCATGGCTTCCGGCGATTGGGACCAGTAATCCCACATGGCAGTGGGGTTGCGCAGGTTGCTGCGCGGGTCACGCTTTTGCGTGTGAATGAAGTCGGGGAACTTGTAAGGATCGCGCAGGAAGAAAACTGGCGTGTTGTTGCCGACAATGTCCCAATTGCCTTCCTCTGTGTAGACCTTCAAAGAGAAGCCACGCACATCGCGCTCTGCGTCAGCCGCTCCCGCCTCGCCTGCAACGGTTGAGAAGCGCAGGAAACATTCCGTCGATTGTCCCTTCTGCAACACCTTGGCTTTTGTATAGGCGCTGAGGTCGGCATTGATGGTGAGCGTCCCATAAGCGCCGGACCCTTTGGCATGAACCACCCGTTCCGGCAGACGCTCCCGGTTAAAGTGGGCGTGTTTTTCCATCAATTGCCAGTCCTGGATCAGCAACGGTCCCCGCACCCCGGCGGTCAGGCTGTTTTGATTGTCACCGACAGGTGCGCCGGTATGTGTGGTCAGGCGTGGTGTTTTGGTCATTGCTGTCTCCTCCAAATTAGAACGATTCCAAATTAGTGAGAAGCGTTCTACGTGTCAAGTAGTTTAGAAATGTTCTAAAGAAAACTATGAGAGCGGGATTGCCAGAAGGAAGGCGCTGGCGCATACCCTTTCCCGCTCATCGTGGTCCAAAGCGATGACTTGCGTAATAGGGAAAGCAAAATCATGGAACAGCCGACAAACCGCGTTTTCTCCGGGGTCCAACCCACGGGAAACCTGCATCTGGGCAATTATCTGGGGGCCATCCGTCATTTTGTGGGGCTTCAGGAGACACACGAGTGCATTTATTGCGTCGTGGACATGCATGCCATCACGGTCTGGCAGGATCCGGCAGAGCTTGCTCGCAACACCCGCGAAGTGGCCGCCGCTTACATTGCCGCGGGCGTTAATCCCGATACCCAGATCATTTTCAACCAGTCCAAAGTGTCCGCCCATGCGGAGCTTACCTGGGTGTTGAACTGCGTGGCGCGCATTGGATGGCTGAACCGCATGACCCAGTTCAAGGAAAAGGCAGGCAAAAACCGGGAGAACGCTTCCGTGGGCCTCTACAGCTATCCGATTCTGATGGCTGCTGACATTCTGGCTTACCGGGCGACCCACGTGCCAGTGGGTGATGACCAGAAGCAGCATCTGGAACTGGCCCGCGACGTTGCTCAGAAGTTCAACAATGACTTTGGTGATAATGGTGGCGCGGATTTCTTTCCGTTGCCAGAGCCTCTCATCATGGGCCCTGCGACCCGTGTCATGAGCCTGCGCGACGGCACTAAGAAAATGTCAAAGTCCGACCCGTCCGCCATGAGCCGTATCACGCTGACCGATACGCCGGATGACATTGCCAAAAAAATCCGCAAGGCAAAGACCGATCCCGAGCCTCTGCCTTCAGAATTAGAAGGCCTGAAAGATCGTCCGGAAGCGGACAATCTTGTGGGTATTTATGCGAGCCTGGCCGGAATTTCGAAAGAAGATGTGTTGAAAGAACATGGCGGCGCTGCTTTCTCGGCCTTCAAACCGGCACTGGCAGAATTGGCGAATGAAAAGCTCTCTCCGATTACGACGGAGATGGCCCGCCTGATGGATGACCCCGCTCACATTGACGCTGTGTTGAAAAATGGCGCCGAACGAGCAAGTGCCATTGCTACGCCAGTGTTGGCAGAAGTTAAGAAAATCGTGGGCTTTATCTGAGCAGCCCATACCTGTAAGCGCGACAAAAGTGCAAGTGCTTGAACCTGGTGGCGAACGGGCCCACATTTCCAGGGCAACATGATTGATGAGATACCGCAACTGAAGAGGACACCCCATGGCCGTGCGCGACACGTTTGCTGGTTTCACCGACCGGCTTCGTCATCGTTGGATGTATCGCAAAGGCGGGAAGGGCCTCACCATCGAGTGGGGACGGTTTCTCAAAGCGGGCGCATTGCGCAGAACGGCCCTCGGGCTGCTGGCATTTTTCACCCTCTATTATGCGGTGGGCGCGGTCTGGATCCACGACATAGAAGACAATGCGGATTTCCAGCCTCCAGCGGCGGAGTTTGCGCCGGGCGGCTCCCATGCTGTGGCCATGGTAGCGGCACTGATTGATCGGGAGGTGGATCAGAAGCGCTGGACGTCCAATGACCCGTGGTTCGTGCCCTCAACCCTGCTCGACAATATGCCCAACTACCAGCAGGGGATTATCTCTGCCCTTGCGCGCTTCTCCTTCGAACTGACCGACCAGTTGGGGCGCACACGGGGCTCAAGCCAGACCGATCCCGATCTGCAATCAGCTTCGGGCCTGCTTCAATATGCAGGTGATGTTTGGGTCTGGGATCCTAAAGTGTCCCTCCTGCCACGGGCATCGTCGGAGGCGCAGTACAGCGAGGCGCGCAAAGCGCTGCTCAATTACAATCGACGTCTGGCCGCAGGTGAGGCCGTGTTTGAGCGACGGGGCGACAATCTGATGGCGACACTGGATCGCATTGCCCTCGACATCGGATCATCGTCGGCCTCCCTCGACAACGCGGTGGTGGAAAGATCCGGCAACCTGTTCGACTTCAGTGCGGATGATCAGTTCTACAATGTGAAGGGCCAGCTTTATGCCTACTACCTGTTGATCAAAGCGCTGGGCCAGGACTTTGACAAGCTCATCACCGAGCGCGAGCTGAACGGCGCATGGGAGCAAATGCTGGACTCACTCCGCAAGGCGGCCCAACTGTCACCCATGGTGGTGGTCAATGGCGCGCCCGACGGACAATTGCTGCCCAGCCATCTGGCGGCCCAGGGTTTTTATCTGCTGCGCGCCCGCACCCAGCTGCGCGAAATCACCAATATTCTGCTGAAATAGGGGCTTTTTGGGGAACCAGCCTTTTCCCATAGACGGGCCGCCTGAAACGATGGCAGCATGAGCCCATGACAGCTGAACAGACCCAGACCCATATAATGAGTGACACGGGCGCAGTGCCCATCAAGCGACGGAAATTTCTCGTCGTGGTGGACGGCACCCCTGAATGCGAAGTGGCCATCCAATTCGCCAGCAGGCGCGCCAGGCACACAAAGGGCGGTGTTGTGCTGCTCGCAGTGCTGGAGCCCGGCGGGTTTGAGCATTGGCTGGGGGTTGAAAACCTCATGAAAGAAGAGGCGCGGCAGGAGGCGGAGAAGATTGTTCACCGCCACGCCGCCCACGTTAACGATGTTGCCGGCATCGTGCCTGAACTGGAAATCCGCGAAGGTAAACAGGTCGATCTGATCCGTGATCTCATCAAGGAAGACCCTGCCATCTCCATTCTGGTACTGGCGGCAGGCACCGGAAAAGAGGGCCCAGGCCCTCTGGTTGAGATGGTGGCCGGTGGCGTGGATGCTGGTTTTTCCATCCCTGTGACCGTGGTTCCAGGCTCGCTTACGGATGAAGAAATCCACGACCTCGCGTGAGGGGCTCTATCTGGTATGCTCAGGTGTCAGGCGCGCGCAGGAGGGGGCTTGAATTGGAGCACCATTTCAGCCATTTAAGAGCTATACGGACCCTTAGTGTCCTCATATTTTCTAGGGTGGTTGCGCCTGAAATAGGTCGCTTGTGACCGGCAGCATCCCCCGTCTTTAGGAGACCCGCCATGTTCATTCAGACGGAATCAACACCGAACCCGGTGACCCTCAAATTTTTGCCCGGCTGCGATGTGCTGGGCGAGGGCCATGCGGCTGATTTCCCCAACAAAAGTGCCTCTGATCGCTCGCCGCTCGCCGCCGCCCTCTTCGATGTGGAAGGTGTAGCGGGTGTTTTTCTCGGCGCCGACTTCATTACCGTAACCAAAGGTGATGTGGAGTGGCAGCATATCAAGCCAGCACTTCTTGGTGCGATCATGCAGCATTTTACATCCGGTGCGCCCATCCTCTCCGACGCTGTTGAGGAAAAGGTAAGTCCCGACGTGGCAGAGGAAGACGCCGCGATTGTAGAACAGATTGTCGAGCTGCTGAATACAAGGGTGCGCCCGGTGGTGGCGCAGGATGGCGGTGACATCACCTTCCAGGGGTATGACAAAGGGATTGTCTATCTCAACATGGTCGGTGCGTGTGCAGGATGTCCGGCCTCCACCCAGACCCTGAAACACGGTGTGGAAAATATGCTCAAACATTTTGTGCCTGAGATTGTCGAAGTGCGGGCTGTTTAAGTGCGTTCAGGAAAAGTGTGAACGGTTTTTCGTCCGAACGCGCGAGAACGAAGTGCGTTCAGGAAAAGTGTGAGCGGTTTTCCGTCCAAATGTGCGGCGCCTGCGAAACAAAATAAGAAAATAGGGATGAGATAGAGATGGGGACGTTGGATGCCGCAAGCCTGGACACAATTTTCCGCGAGGCACGCTCTTTTAATGCGTGGACGGATAAACCTGTTTCCGATGATACGCTGAATGCGCTGTACGATCTCCTGAAATGGGGACCGACCAGTGCCAACTGTTCGCCAGCCCGCATCGTCTTTGTCTGCTCTAAGGAGGCAAAAGAAAAACTGCTCCCAGCACTCCTGCCGCAGAACCAGACCAAAACCCGGGAGGCACCTGTGTGCGCCATCATCGGATATGATCTGGAGTTCTACGAGCGTATTCCCGAACTCTTTCCTCACAACCCGGGTGCACGCAACTGGTTTGCGGGCAACGATCCCCTGATCCAGGAAACCGCTTTTCGCAATTCCAGTTTGCAAGGCGCTTACTTCATGATTGCCGCCCGCGCCCTCGGACTTGATTGTGGACCGATGTCCGGCTTTGCGCCTGATCAGGTGAACGAGGCTTTTTTCCCGGACGGAAAAGTGAAGGCCAATTTCATCTGCAACATTGGATATGGTGATGCGACCCGGGAGCTGTTTGACCGGTCGCCTCGTTTGGCTTTCCAAGATGCCTGCCAGATCGTCTGAGCGCATATCAGTATTGATTTCAACATGACCCTTCTTGCAATGGATACCGGACAGGCCGCCTGCTCCGTCGCTTTGTGGCGAGAGGGAAAGATCATCGCCCATCGCTACACCGCCATGCCTAAAGGTCATGCGGAAGTGTTGGTCCCTATGATCGAAGAGGTACAGAACGAGGCGGGGTTTGCTTTCGAAGACCTGGACGCTCTGGCGGTGACAGTTGGACCCGGCACGTTCACGGGTCTGCGGGTTGGTCTGGCGACCGCACGTGGCATTGCATTGGCGAGCGGCAAGCCTCTGATTGGCGTGACAACGCTTGAGGCTATTGCCCATGCGGCGCGGGGAGAAGCGGTGGACAAGGAGGCCGTCATCGCAGCTTCTTTTGATGCGCGCCGTGATGAAATCTATCTGCAGTGTTTTGCAACTGGCGAGGTCGCATTGACCGAACCTTCTCTGGTGACACTCGACACATGCAACGAATATGTGCCGAACAGCGACCTCCCGATCATCTGTGTAGGAACCGGCGCGGCTTTGTTGATGGAGAGGCTAGCGGGGGCAGGGCACGATGCGTTGTCCGCCCAGGCAGCTCTCTTGCCAGATGCCCGGTGTGTGGCTGAAATTGCTGCAGCGCGCGGGGTGACGGAAGACAGCCTACCAGGCCCTCTCTATTTGCGCGCGCCGGACGCCAAGTTGCCAAAAGCACAGCCATGACAGAGGCGGTCTTCATTGAACCGGGGACAGCCGTGCACACCACGCTGCTGGCCGCCCTTCATCAACAATGTTTCAAAGACCCCTGGTCTGTTGAGGCTATTTCCTCCCTGTTGGTGACACCCGGTACAGTGGCGTTCCTTGCAACGGAGGGGCAGACGGACCAACCGGTCGGTTTTGTACTCGCGCGGATCGTTGTGGATGAAGGTGAGATTTTGTCAATTGGTGTTCTCGACCATGCCAGGTCCCGCGGTATTGGTGCAGCCTTGATTGCACAAGTGGTGCAGGTTGATGGCTTGGGCGCCCTTTTCCTGGATGTTGCAGCCGACAATGAAAGCGCTTTGCGGCTCTACGCCAAAGAGGGATTTCAGGTGGTTGGTCGCAGGGCGGCCTATTACGCTCGAGGAAGCGACGCCCGGGTTGATTCGCTTACGATGAAGCGTGACCTCGGGTGACAAAGGACCAGATAGAGACTAAACTTTTGTTGTAAATTTAAGCGGCAGCACGAAAGCGGATTGAACAGAGAAATGATGGACACAGAACGCGTAGAGCATAGCGAAGACGATCCGGCGCACATTGAGCAATTGTGTATCAAAAAAGGTATGCGGATGACCGATCAGCGCCGGGTGATCGCGCGCATTCTGTCCGTGGCGGCCGACCATCCCGATGTGGAAGAGGTCTATCGCCGCTCGGCAGCCATCGACAACCGTATTTCCATCGCAACGGTTTATCGCACCGTGCGCCTGTTTGAAGAGGCGGGCATTCTTGAGCGCCATGACTTCCGTGATGGGCGCTCCCGTTATGAGCAGGTAACTGAAGAGCATCACGACCATTTGATTAATCTGCAGACGGGTGAAGTCATTGAATTCCATAATGACGAGATCGAGCGGTTGCAGGAAATCATTGCGCGCGAGCTGGGCTTCAATCTGGTGGATCACAGGCTGGAGCTGTATGGCATCCCGCTTGCCGATTCAAAAAAGGCGCCCATCGCGAAGTAAGCGGAAACATATCCGCTAGAGAGCGTGGGCCAGGAGGGGCTGCCTCGTGAAGAATGTTCGTGCAGGGGCAAAGCTGGCTCTTTTTGTGGTTGTTGCAATTTGCATCATGCCGGCCCAGTGGGTTGGTATGAAGCTTGGCCTGTCTTATGCAAAGCGCCTGCCTCAACGGTTCCACAAAATTCTCTGTGGCATTATTGGCATTAAGGTCGAGATACGCGGTACGCCCTTCAGGGACGGACCTTGTCTGCTGGCCTCCAACCATAATTCCTATCTCGATATCCCGGTTCTGGGTTCCTCTGTGCCGCTGTCATTCGTTGCCAAGAAAGAAGTGGCCGCCTGGCCGTTTTTTGGCACCCTTGCGAGGTTGCAGGAGACGGTCTTTGTCGACCGGGAGCGGCGGACCAAGGCTGCAGCAACAGCCAACGAAATTCACGCGCGCATCGCCAAGGGCGACATACTGGTGTTGTTTCCCGAAGGCACCTCAAGCGACGGCAATCGGGTTCTACCATTCAAGAGCGCCCTCATGGGGGTCGCCCAGATGGCTGTCGGCACGGGTGAGGATGCCAGACCCGTCAATGTGCAGCCCGTTTCGGTCACTTATACAAAACTGTGTGGCATTCCCATGGGACGCCAGTTTCGCCCCTATTTTGCCTGGTATGGCGACATGGATCTGGGGCCGCATCTTTGGGAGGCGTTCGCGCTCGGTCCCTTTGAGGTGGTGGTTGAGTTCCATGAGCCGGTGACGCTGGATGAAAAGGGCAACCGAAAGGCCTTGGCGGTCTATTGCCAGGAGAAATCTGCTGAAGGGGTTAAACGGGCATTGGCGGGCAGTTTTCCGCCAAAAACCGCACAAATCGCCGCGCCGGTCGCCCCGGGTTTAGAGCCGGAAATCCCGCAAACCGCCTCGCCGGGCAGCGCAATTCACGTGGAATAAGGCTCCGGGAGAAGGTGGGTGGTCAACGGTGGCTCAAAGGCGACAGAGAGCCGAATAGGTCTGACTTGGGCCCCGGTCACATGGTAATGTGTTTCACGAGTGGTAAACTGAGCATATGGGGCCTATATCACCCTCAGCGCGAGCTGGCGGGGATTGCATAGCTTATTTTTTGACCTTTTTGAGCGGAGTTGAGATCGCCAACAGTGGCTGAGCATTCGAGTGAGACCCTGGACCGTCATCCCGCAGGAGCGTCTGATCGCCCGCAGGAGAATGAGGCGGCGCTTTCCGAGCTGAAAACCCCTCGCGGTACAGCTGAGGGTGGGGCACAGAAAAAAGTTTTCATCAAAACCTATGGGTGTCAGATGAATGTCTACGACAGTGCTCGTATGGCAGACGTTTTGGCACCCGTCGGGTATGCCGAAACGCAAAGCCCTGACGATGCAGACCTGGTGATTTTGAATACCTGTCACATCCGCGAAAAGGCGGCTGAAAAAGTCTATTCCGAACTGGGGCGCTTGCGCGCCCTGAAGGAAGCAAAAGAAAAAGCCGGCGGGTCGCTGACCATTGGCGTTGCAGGCTGTGTGGCACAGGCCGAAGGCGAAGAAATGGTGCGCCGTGCGCCGGTCGTCGATCTGGTTTTTGGGCCACAAAGCTATCACCGTCTGCCGGAGCTTCTGAAGCGCGCAGACAATGGCGCGCGTGGGATTGTCGAAACAGAGTTTCCCGTTGAAGACAAATTCGATGCGCTGCCTGCCCCTGAGAAAAAGAAAACCATTGCCCGAGGGCGCTCGGCCTTTTTGACCGTGCAGGAAGGTTGCGACAAGTTCTGCGCTTTCTGTGTTGTGCCCTATACGCGCGGTTCAGAATTTTCACGGCCCATCAACCGTCTGCTGGACGAAGCGCGCGCGCTTGTTGCAGGCGGTGTGCGCGAAGTGACCCTGCTCGGCCAAAATGTGAATGCCTATCATGGTGCGGGACCTGACGAGACCGACTGGTCGCTGGCGCAGCTGATCAGAGCGTTGGCAAAAATCAAGGGGTTGGACCGGCTGCGGTATACGACCAGCCATCCACGCGACATGGACGATGCGCTCATCGCAGCTCACGGCGAAATCGACACGCTAATGCCGTACCTGCATTTGCCCATTCAATCCGGGTCGGACCGGGTGCTGGCCGCAATGAACCGGCAGCATGACGTGCAAACCTATGTGCGGCTGATTGAGCGTATTCGCAAAGCCAGACCCGATATTGCCCTGTCATCCGATTTTATCGTCGGCTTTCCCGGTGAAACGGATCGCGATTTTGAGGACACGCTGGCACTGGTCGATGAGATCGGATATGCGCAGGCCTATTCGTTCAAATATTCGCCGCGTCCCGGCACGCCAGCCGCAGGTGATCAGGTTCAAGTTCCTGAAGAGGTGAAGGTCGAGCGACTGGCGCGATTGCAGGAAAAATTGAACGCTGACYWRTTSRMSYWSAMMKAMKCSAGCGMMKRKYGTASAWWKWCWWWGYTSTYWRMWMSWYRWSGMAAAAARYCSKGMMARTWKKWWRGMMRSAGCCCCTATCTGCAATCGGTCTATGTTGAGGCACCCGACAATCTGTTTGGAGAGTTTGCAGATGTCGTTATCGAAAAGGGATTTGCCAAATCCCTGTCGGCTGTGTTGGCCGCGACAGACAGCGAGGCGCTATGAGCCTCTTCGCTTCTAAACGTCAAAGAGGAGTATGCCAGACTTGACCCTATCGACTGTTGGGCGGTCGGATGCCAAAACAGGCAGTGTCATTATCGACTTTGATGACAACCGGCTCGTCAGCGAATTGTTTGGGGAACACGGGCGCCACCTTGCGCGTTTGGAGCAGGCTCTGGGTGTGATGGCCACATCGCGTGGCAACGAACTCATCATCACGGGTACACGCGATGCGCGCGCACGGGCGGAGATCGTTGTCAAAGATCTCTACGCCCGCCTGAAATCAGGTTTAGATGTAACTTTCGGCGAAGTGGATGGTGCAATACGTATGGCAAAAGCCCCCAAGAGCGAGCGGGAAAGAGGGTCAGGGTCCAACAAGAAGCTGCAAATCATCACCCCCAAACGCGTCATCTCGCCGCGCTCACCGACGCAGGGCGCCTATCTTGAAGCTCTGTTGAACAATGAAGTTGTATTTGGTGTCGGCCCTGCGGGAACGGGCAAAACCTATCTTGCCGTCGTGGTTGCCGTTTCTATGCTGATCCAAAAAAAGGTCGAACGCATTATCCTGTCGCGACCAGCCGTGGAGGCGGGCGAGCGGTTGGGGTTCTTGCCGGGCGATCTGCGGGACAAAATTGACCCCTATCTGCGCCCGCTTTACGATGCTCTCTACGATACATTGCCGGGCGAACAGGTAATGGCAGGGATTGAATCTGGGGAAATTGAAGTGGCACCGCTCGCCTTTATGCGGGGGCGGACCTTGGCCAACTCTTTTGTCATTCTGGACGAAGCTCAAAATTGTACACCGGTGCAAATGAAAATGTTTCTGACCCGGCTGGGCGAAAACAGCCGCATGGCCATCACGGGCGATCCAAGTCAGGTCGATCTGCCGATGGGCGCAAAATCCGGGCTTGCGGATGCCCTCGACATTCTTGAAGGCGTCACTGGTATTTCAACGGTGCGATTTGGCGACCGCGACGTTGTGCGTCACCCGCTGGTGACCCGGGTTGTGCAGGCCTATGGTGCACGCGACGCAGGATTGCTTGAGCGCAAGTCCTCTAAAAGCGAGAATCGGACGTGACCGCCCATGGATCGCAGATGGCACCCATAGAGAACACAACATCAGAAACAATCGTGCCCGGTCGCTTGGATGTGGAAATCTCCCGGGCGGGCGGTGACTGGGATGCGTCTGCGGAAGAAATGGTTACAATGATTGCCCAGGCCGTTTTTGCCAGCGAAGACACAGGCGGTATCGCGGAATTGAGTGTTCTGCTTGCTGATGATGCATTTGTGCAGACCCTCAACCGCAAATTTCGAGGCAAGGATAAGCCAACKAATGTGCTCTCCTTCCCTCACGGTGCCGGACAGGCCGATATATTGGTCGAGGCGGCACGTCCCCTTGGCGATATCGCACTGGCTCACGAGACGTTGCAGGGAGAGGCAAAGACCCAGGCCAAGTCCTTCAACGATCATTTGGCGCATTTGGTTGCGCATGGTGTTTTGCATCTCTTGGGATACGATCATGAGACGGAAGCAGAAGCGATTGAAATGGAAGCGCGCGAACGCACTATTCTAAGCCGCTTTAATATTGCAGATCCTTATGAAGAGCGACGCACGGAAAAGGACCAATGATAGAACCCGTCAGCAAGCGTAAGGCATTCTCATTTAAAAAAAGTGGCAAGCTCCGGCCCAGCCGGAGCTTGTTTGCGCGTGGGATACGATGGATCGTCGAAAAAATTTCCGGTCTTCGTGAAAGACAAACATTGCGCGAGAGCATTGAAACCGCACTTGATGAAGAGAGGGTGATTGATGATGAGCTGGGCGCTCAGGAACGTCATATGCTCATGAACATTCTGAGCTTTGCCGAGAAACGTGTCGACGACGTCCTGGTGCCGCGCGCAGATATTGTTGCTTTGGAGATCTCAGCGAACCTCGAAGACCTTCTGGACCTGATGCAGGAAAAATCGCATTCGCGCATGCCGATCTATCGCGACACGCTCGATGAGCCTATCGGCATGGTCCACATCAAGGACGTGCTGAGTTGGATGGCAGCACACCCCAATGACCGTAAATCATTTGACCTGAGGACCATTCGCCGGCCCGTTTTGTTTGTGCCGCCTTCTATGCCGGCACGCGATTTGTTGTTGAAGATGCAATCTTCGCATATCCACATGGCATTGGTCGTGGATGAATATGGGGGGACGGACGGACTGGTATCGATTGAGGATCTGGTTGAGGAAATTGTCGGCGATATCGAAGATGAGCATGATGTCACCGAACGCGCGTCGCTGGTCAAGCTGAGTGATGGGTCAATCGATGCTCTCGCGCGTGCGCCCATCGAAGATCTTGAGGAGATGTTGGGCCTTGTGTTGGTTGATCCGGAGGCGGACGATGACGCAGACACGTTGGGTGGGCTTGTTTTCTCGCTGGTTGGCCGTGTGCCGCAACGGGGTGAATTGATCGCGCATCCTGCTGGTATTGAGTTTGAAATTCGCGATGCTGATCCACGGCGGATCAAGCGGCTTCGCATTCAAGGCACCGCCGTTGGCATCAAGGGGGCGGACAAAGAGCCAGGGTTCTCTTCCTCACAAAAAAACGAGACGGCAGAAATTCATGACGGAACCTAAGATCGGGGCAAGGGCGACAGAATTCCTTGGTCGTGGTTTTGCCGCGGGTGAGGCAACTGCGGAGCGCTTGGGGGCGTTTAGGGGGTGGCAACGACTGGGGGTCGCTTTTGCGCTGGGCCTCCTGAGTGTCGCCGCGCAGCCACCGGTGAACTTTCTCGCAGTCCTTGTGGTGACCCTGCCGTGTCTGGTTTGGTTGTTGGACGGGACGGGCGAACCATCACGCGAAAACTGGCGTCCGGCGCGCGCTGCCGCCGCGATAGGCTGGTGGTTTGGGTTTGGATATTTCCTGGCGGGGCTCTATTGGATCGGCGAGGCCTTTTTGGTTGAGGCCGAAACGTTTGGCTTTTTGATGCCCTTTGCCGTTACCGGATTGCCGGCTGGCCTGGGTTTGCTTACCGCTGCTGCTTTTGCGGCAGCACGCTGTTTTTGGGGGCCTGGCTACCACCGCATTTTGAGCCTTGCTGTTGCATGGGCAATAGCGGAATGGCTTCGGGGCCATATTCTTACAGGCTTTCCGTGGAACCTGCCGGGCCAGGTGGTGACGGCTTCCAATGCGCTGATGCAGAGCGCGGCCTTGTTCGGTCCCTATAGTCTGACCCTTTTGGTGCTGGTCGTCTTCCTGTCACTTGGGGCGTACGATCCGCGTCGTCGGGCCCCTCGAAAAGATTTTGGGGCTCGGGAAGAAGGGATATGGAAGCCAGCAGCTCTCTCCTATGCGGTCTTTGGCTTGATCTGGTTTGGCGGCGTGGTGCGTCTGGTCGCGGCAGATACGACTTGGGTGGAAGGGGTCACGTTACGTCTCGTTCAGCCCAATATCGAACAAGTCGAGAAATGGAAACCCGAAAACCGGCAGGAAATATTAGGGCAATTTTTGCGGATGAGCGATGTGCCGATGGACGGTGGCGGTCAGCCAACTCATATTATCTGGCCGGAATCGGCACTGCCTTTTTTGATCGACCGCGAGCCGGTAATACGATCAATTATTTCACGCATGTTGGCACCCGGTAGCGTTCTGCTGTTAGGCGCGGTACGGGGTGAGCCTGATCCAAACAGCTCAAGTGCAACTCTCACCCGATTCTACAATTCGTTGCACGTCATAGGCCCTGATGGCAGCATTCGGGCAACGTATGACAAGGCCCATCTGGTTCCCTTTGGAGAGTACTTGCCGCTGCAGCCTCTTCTGGAGGCCGTGGGCCTACAACAGCTCACACGGCTGCGAGGTGGCTATCAGGCGGGGCCAGGCCCGATGACTCTAGACATTCCAGGCGCGCCACCGGTCGCCCCTCTCATCTGCTACGAAATCATCTTTCCCAGCACTGTGGTGGCGCAGGAGCGACCGGGCTGGATTGTGAACGTGACCAATGATGCGTGGTTTGGCGAATCGGCAGGCCCTTATCAACATCTAGCGCAAGCACGTCTCCGCGCGATTGAACAAGGGCTACCAATTGCCCGCGCTGCCAACACAGGCATCTCTGCAATGATCGACCCTTATGGTCGCGTGTTGGCTACTGTGCCTCTCAATCGTCATGGGCACATAGACACCCAGTTGCCGACGGCTCTTGAGCGGCCTCTTTATGCTCGGGTTGGAGATTGGTTATTTTTAGTTCTTTTGGCGGGGATGATGTTTTTGGCATGGCCAATGTCGAAACGAATGAAACCCAATCTCTAGTTAATCTTCGTCAAGATGAAAATCTTGTTTTTAAACCTTGTCAAAATATGTAGTTTTTCCTGTACTTAAGGTTTAGTCCGGGCATTCTTTGATATAATTTGCCTTGACCCTGAAATATTCATCGTATTAGAAGGTTAATAATAAATAGTAGGTAATAGATATTGGTTTAAATCCGGTTTAAATGGATTTTGGTTAAATAGACATGGCCTACAACCTTCAGTTGATATTGTATTAAGGAAGAAAAGTTCCGTGCCGCGAAAAACTCCTAATCCGATCGACATACATGTTGGTAGCCGCGTGCGGATGCGTCGCATGCTTATTGGTATGAGCCAGGAAAAGTTGGGCGAGCAGTTGGGGCTCACTTTTCAGCAGGTACAAAAGTATGAAAAGGGGGCCAACCGGATCGGAGCGAGCCGCCTGTACCAGATTTCACAAACCCTCGGCGTGCCCGTCGATTATTTTTATGAGGGGCTTCAGCTCGAAGACGATGGCCCTCAACAGGGTTTTTCGGAAGGAAAAGCGGGAAGCTTTGATCTCAACATGCTGTCAACATCTGAGGGCATCCAGCTAAACAGCGCTTTCTTCTCCATTCGGGATGTAGAGGTGCGCAAGCGGTTGCTGGACCTCGTCAAAGTCCTGGCTCGAACCGATAAGCCTTGAGACCTCTGGTCACACGGGGTTGCTTGACCCTTCCTCAATAACTTGGCAAAACACCTGCGCACAACAATGAATGCGCGCCTCTGTGATGACTGGAGAGCAAGCGCCTGAACCGGGAGATGTTGGACGTGGCTCGATCTAATTATCTGTTTACGAGTGAATCTGTTTCGGAAGGCCACCCTGACAAAGTCTGTGACCGTATCTCTGATGCGGTACTGGATCTCTACCTCGCCGCAGATCCCTTTTCCCGCGTAGCCTGTGAAACGCTGACTACGACCAACCGTATCGTTCTTGCGGGGGAGGTGCGGGGTCCTAGCTCCATTACTCCGGACAAGATCGAAGAAGCCGCGCGCGCAGCGGTGAAAGACATCGGCTACGAGCAAGATGGTTTTCACTGGAAGAACGCCGATGTAGCGGTCTACCTCCATGCCCAGTCCGCACATATTGCCCAGGGAGTTGACGCTGCAGGCAACAAGGACGAAGGCGCTGGCGACCAAGGCATCATGTTTGGTTATGCGTGCAAAGAGACACCGGTCTTGATGCCCGCTCCCATTTACTACTCCCACCTCATTCTCAAGCGCATGGCAGAGCTGCGTCACAGTGGCGCGGTGAAAGGTTTTGGGCCGGACTCAAAAAGTCAGGTCACCCTGAAATATGTTGACGGTAAGCCTGTTGGTGCAACGTCTGTTGTTGTCTCGACCCAGCACGATGAAGGGCTTAATCAAGCAGATATTCTTGAGCTGGTGCGCCCCGTCATCTTGGAAATTTTGCCTGATGGGTGGATGTGTCCGGAAGAAGAGCTTTACGTCAATCCAACCGGTCTTTTTGTGATCGGTGGACCTGACGGTGATGCGGGTCTCACGGGTCGTAAAATTATTGTCGACACCTATGGAGGGGCGGCACCTCATGGCGGCGGTGCTTTCTCTGGCAAGGACCCCACCAAGGTCGACCGGTCGGCAGCTTATGCCGCCCGTTACCTGGCAAAAAATATCGTGGCTGCAGGTCTCGCTGAAAAATGCACGATCCAGCTGGCTTACGCTATTGGTGTTTCCAAGCCATTGTCAGTTTATGTGGACACTCATGGAACCGGTACGGTGGAAGAAGCAGCGCTCGAAACCGCCATTGTCAAAGCAATGGATTTGAGCCCGCGGGGCATTCGTGAGCATCTCAARCTGTCGCGCCCMATCTATGCGCGCACAGCGGCATACGGCCACTTTGGTCGGGAGCCKGATGCTGACGGTGGTTTCTCATGGGAGAAAACCGACCTTACCGACGCCATCAAGAACGAACTGCCTTGATCTGATCGAACGAAACCCCAACCTGATCGGGCGAAACATTGTCGAGCGTGAGAGACATGTCTGACAAGTCATTGTCGTCAGGGGAGGACGGGCGCCGACGGCGGTTGCTCTATGGGCGCCGCCAGGGTCACAAGCTGCGTGCGGGTCACGAGGACCTGATGCGCCGACTGCTTCCCAAACTAGCGATCCCGCTTCCCAAGGGAGAAAACGTCCCGCTCGACATAGGGTCATTGTTTGCGCCAGAGATCAAAAAGATCTGGTTTGAAATTGGCTTCGGGGGGGGTGAGCATCTGGTTGAACAAGCCATCGACAATCCCGGTGTCGGCATCATCGGTTGCGAGCCGTTCGTTAATGGGGTGGCCAAATTGCTGGCCGAGGTTGATCTCAAAGGCCTCACCAACGTTCGTATCCACCATGATGACGCCCGCCAGGTCTTGGAATGCCTTTCCGAGGCATCGTTGGACCGGGTATTCCTCCTTTTCCCCGATCCTTGGCACAAGAAGCGCCACAACAAGCGCCGGTTTGTCTCGCAGGAGAATTTGGCAGAGTTGGCTCGGGTCATGAAAGACGGGGCCGAATTCAGGGTGGCCACGGACATTGCTGACTATTGCCGCTGGACCTTGCGCGAGGTGCGGGCTCACGGTGTTTTTGAGTGGCAGGCTCAAAAAGCCGATGATTGGCGCGTGCGACCCACTGACTGGCCTGCAACCCGTTATGAGGCCAAAGCGGGGCGTGAAGGCCGCCGCTCGGTTTATCTCACTTTTCGGCGCCGTCCACGCAAAGCGCCTTAGAGCTCGAACCATCTTGATCAAACCACCGCATTTGCCGAGATTGACAAAAATCGCTTGAAAGACGGGCACTTGTTGAGGTATTCTCCAGATGACTTTTCACATAGCAGGCGTTGCCTGATTGTAGAAAGTGGGATCTCTGAACCGGGGCCCCGCTTTTTTTGCTATCTGGAGGGTCGTTTTGAGGTTTTCCGGCATTTTCCGCAGAGCCTGTTTGGGGCGACTTGCTTGTGGAAATGAGTGTTTGCCGCAAAATAAATTGGATCACCTGGCTTGTTGAGCGAACAGAAACATGACGCGGAAGACGGCGCTGCTAATGCGCGGTCCCATTTGGTCGCGCCTGGGGCGGTGGCAACCCGCATCGCCGATCTCATAGAGCCTGCGATCCAGGATCTGGGGTTTGAGTTGGTACGGTTGCGCCAGACGGGCGAGCAGGGAGGGACCCTGCAACTGATGACCGAACAACCCGATGGCATGATGAAAGTTGAAGGGTGTGCGGCGGTTAGCCGGGCCGTTTCGGCAATCCTTGATGTGGAAGATCCGATCAAGGGTCACTATGTGTTGGAAGTGTCTTCGCCAGGTATTGGTCGACCTCTGACGCGCCAAAAAGATTTTGATACCTGGACTGGGTTTGAAGCAAAAATTGAGCTGTCTGAAATGCTGGCGGGCCGCAAACGGTTCAGAGGTCTGCTGCAGGGAACGCAAGACGGTGAAGTTCTGCTTGAGATGGCAGTCGACGGGCACGATGAACCACAGACCGTGGGTTTGCCGTTTCTGCTGATTGCGGAAGCACGCCTGACAATGTCGGACGAGCTGATTGACGAAAGTGCAAAACGGCTCGGGACTGATCCCGACACGAACACTGACTAGCTGGTCGCAAGACAAGCCGAAAACGAGACCTGGTGGTGCCCCTTAGGCACCAAAGGAAAAAAACGGAGACGAGACGATGGCGCAGGCTGTGAGCGCAAACAGATTGGAACTGCTGCAGATTGCTGATGCTGTGGCACGGGAGAAATCGATCGAACGCGAGCTGGTGCTGGAAGCAATGGCAGAGGCCATTCAGAAAGCGGCCAAGTCTCGCTACGGCGCAGAAAATGAAATTCGTGCGCGGATCGACCCGAACACGGGTGAAATCCGGCTCGTTCGTCTGCTCGAAGTTGTCGAAACAATTGAAAATGACGCGACTGAAATTCTTGTCACCGAAGCGCAGCGCCGTAATCCGGCTGCGCGCGAAGGAGACTTGATCGAAGACGAGTTGCCGCCTGTTGATTTTGGACGTATCGCCGCGCAGACCGCAAAGCAGGTGATTGTGCAAAAAGTGCGCGACGCTGAACGCGATCGCCAGTTTGAAGAATATAAAGACCGGATCGGTGAGATCGTACATGGCCTTGTGAAACGGGCTGAATACGGCAACGTGATCGTTGATCTGGGGCGCGCCGAAGGTATCGTGCGTCGTGATGAAGGTCTGCCGCGCGAAGCATTCCGTGCTGGTGACCGGATCCGTGCCTACATCTACGATGTGCGTCGTGAACAACGGGGCCCGCAGATTTTCCTTTCACGGACCCATCCGCAATTCATGGCCAAACTGTTTGCGCAGGAAGTGCCGGAAATTTATGACGGCATTATCGAAGTGCGTGCCGTTGCCCGTGACCCGGGGTCGCGCGCAAAAATTGCCGTGACGTCAAATGATCACTCCATTGACCCGGTTGGCGCGTGCGTTGGGATGCGCGGCAGTCGCGTGCAGGCGGTGGTCAACGAGCTTCAGGGTGAGAAGATCGACATCATTCAGTGGACCGACGATGTTGCCGGCTTCATTGTGAACGGACTTGCGCCAGCAGAAGTGGCGAAGGTCGTGTTGGATGAGGATGCGCAGCGTGTCGAGGTTGTTGTGCCTGACGAGCAATTGTCGCTCGCCATTGGACGACGTGGCCAGAACGTGCGCCTCGCCTCACAGCTCACCGGGTGGGACATTGATATCCTGACCGAGGCTGAAGAGTCCGAGCGCCGTCAGGCTGAATTTATTCAGCGCTCCACGACGTTTGTCGATGCGCTCGATGTAGATGAAGTGATTGCACAATTGCTTGCATCGGAAGGTTTTGCATCGGTAGAAGAAGTGGCCTACGTCGCAATTGCTGAAATTGCTGAAATCGAAGGCTTTGATGAAGAGACGGCGCAGGAAATTCAGAACCGTGCGCTCGACTTCATTGATAAGCAGAACGCTGAATTTGATGAAAAGCGTCGTGCTCTGGGTGTTGAAGACAATGTGGCAGAAATTGTCGGGGTCACGACAGCCATGCTCGCTGTGTTCGGTGAGAATGAAATCAAGACCGTTGAAGATGTTGCTGGGTGCGCCACGGACGACCTGATCGGCTGGTACGAGCCTGTCGACGGAGAGCGCAAGCGGATGGCCGGTATTCTGGACAGTTTTGAAATCAGTGCGGAAGAAGCACAGGCCATGATCATGTCTGCACGCGTCAAAGTTGGCTGGGTGACGGAAGAAGAGCTGGCCGCTATGAACGCAGAAGAAAACGCCGAGGAAGAAGGCGAAGAAGGAGAGGCGGACGAAGCGGATGAAGCGGAAGCGGGTGAAACCGCCGAAGCAGAAACAGGCGAAGTCTCCGAATAAGGCGACCTGCGCGATGGTAAAGGCACTTAAAGCACGCGAGGTTTCGGAACGGCGGTGTATTGCGACCGGGGAGACACAGCCCAAAGCGGGTCTTCTTCGCTTTGTTGTTGGCCCGGAAGGTGAAATTGGCCCTGATTTGGCTGAAAGGTTGCCCGGAAGAGGTATCTGGGTCACTGGCACCAAGCAGGCTCTGGAGCAGGCAATTGCCAAAAAAGCATTTGCCCGGGCCGCAAAGCAGCAGGTGATTGTACCTGAAGGGCTTTGTGACTTGCTGGAGCGGCTTTTAACGTCGAGATGTGCAGAAACTCTGGGGTTAGCGCGCCGGTCGGGGGAGTTGATTTTGGGCCTTGGCAGGGTCTTTGAGACCCTCGACAAGGAGCCGATTGCGGCAGTGATTGAGGCGTCCGATGCGGGCCGAGATGGGTTCCGACGGTTGCGTGCGAAGCTAAAGGCGGCAGATCTGACGGATCTGTTGATAATACAAGGGCTCACGTCAGGCGAAATGGGCTTGGCATTGGGTCGGTCAAATGTGGTACATGCAGCCCTGAAAAAGGGACGTATGGAAGAAAAAGTACTGGCAGACTTTGCCAGACTGACGGTCTGGAGCGGATAGCCGCGAGAGACTGATGTAAAGGAACAGAATGAGCGATCAGGCGGAAGGCGGCGAAGGAAAGCCAAAAGCAACAGGCGGGAAAACTCTCAGCTTGAAGCGGACGGTAGAGGCTGGCCATGTGCGCCAGAACATTTCGCATGGCCGATCGAAATCAGTTGTCGTTGAGACAAAACGCAAACGTACGATCAAGCCTGGCGGTGCCCCGGCTGAGGCTGTGGCACCTAAGCCCGCGGCGGCACCCAAGAAGGCTGCGCCCAAGGCCGCTGCTGCACCCAAATCAGCTGCTGCGCCTAAGCCAGCAGTTGCCAAAAAGGCTGTACCGAAGAAACCGGCCGCGAGAAAAGACCGTGGCGGAATGGTGCTGCGGACCCTAACCGAAGAAGAAAAAGCAGCTCGGGGTCGCGCTCTCGATATGGCGCGTGTTCGCGAAGAAGACGATCGCCGCCGCGCTGAAGTTGAAGCCGTTGAGCGGGCGGAAGAAGATAAGAAGCGCGCGATAGAGCGTGCAGAGGCCGCCAAGCGGGAAGCCGAAGAAGCGGTGCGCCTGAAGGCAGAAGAAACGGCACGCAAGCAAGCTGAGCTAGAGGCGCAAAAGCGTCTTGATGTGCCACTTGCACCGGGCGAAGAAACCAAACCAGGTGCGAAAGCAGCACCAAAGCCAGAAGTAAAAAAGGGCCGTGCCCCGACGCCTCCTGCGCGTCCAGCACCTGCGCGTCGTGGTGACCAGCGCCGTCGTGGCGGCAAGCTCACCATTGATAGTGCACTGCGCGGAACCGACGGTGATCGGCAGAAATCTCTGGCCGCTATGCGCCGCCGCGCAGAGCGCGGGCGTAAAANGGCCATGGGCACGCTTGAGCCACAAGCAAAGGTCATGCGTGAAGTTGTGATCCCCGAACAGATCACTGTTCAGGAACTCGCTAACCGTATGTCGGAACGTGCCGTTGATATCATCAAGATCTTGATGAAACAGGGCGACATGTTGCAGGCAAGCGACCTGATCGACAGTGATACAGCACAACTGATTGCTGAAGAGCTGGGTCACACCGTGAAACGTGTGGCAGCGGCAGACGTTGAAGAAGGTCTGATCGGCAACGAAGATACCGACGAGACGAAGAAGCCTCGCGCTCCTGTTGTGACCGTGATGGGTCACGTTGATCACGGCAAGACATCTCTTCTCGATGCGTTGCGCAAGACAGATGTTGTGGCCGGTGAAGCAGGTGGCATCACCCAGCATATCGGCGCCTACCAGGTGAACATGGCATCRGGTGAMAAAATCACCTTCCTYGATACACCMGGYCACGCAGCYTTCACGTCCATGCGCGCACGCGGTGCGAARGCAACAGACATTGTCATTCTYGTGGTTGCGGCGGACGACGGTGTGATGCCGCAGACCATTGAAGCCATCGCCCATGCCAAAGCGGCTGAGGTGCCGATCATCGTCGCTATCAACAAGTGCGACAAGCCGGCGGCTGATCCGCAGAGGGCCAAGAACGAATTGTTGCAGCACGAAGTTTTCGTTGAGGATCTGGGGGGTGAGGTGCAGGCCGTTGAAGTGTCTGCCGTCACCAAGCAGGGTCTGGACGCGCTCGAAGAAGCGATTTTGCTGCAGGCTGAACTGTTGGACTTGAAAGCCAATCCAGACCGCATTGCGGATGGGGTGGTTGTCGAAGCCCGCCTCGACAAGGGACGTGGGCCGGTCGGCACACTTCTCGTTCAGCGTGGCACGCTCAAAATTGGCGATATTATTGTTGCCGGTGCCGAGTGGGGCCGTGTACGTGCTCTCATTAATGACCGTGGGGAGAACGTTGAAACGGGTATGCCTTCCCAACCGGTTGAAGTGCTCGGGCTCAATGGTACACCGGAAGCCGGTGATAATTTCGTCGTGGTTGATACAGAAGCCCGTGCCCGTGAAGTGGCTGACTATCGTCAGACACTGCGTCATGACAAGCGTGTGGGCGGTGGCGACCGTATTTCTCTCGACCTGATGCTGGCGCAGTTGAAAGAATCTGAGAAACAGGAATTGCCCATCGTGATTAAAGGCGATGTGCAAGGTTCGACAGAAGCGATTGTGCAAGCGCTCGATAAGCTGGGCACGGATGAGGTCAAGGCGCGGGTTATTCATTCCGGCGTTGGCGCTATCACAGAGTCAGACATCACACTCGCCATTGCGTCGGGTGTGCCGGTAATTGGCTTTAATGTCCGCGCCAATGTGCAGGCGCAGGATGCGGCGCGCAAGGCGGGCATCGAAATTCGCTATTATTCGGTGATCTACAATCTGGTAGACGACGTGAAAGCCGCAATGTCTGGTCTTCTGTCACCAGAGCTTCGCGAGACATTCTTCGGCAACGCAGAAATTCTCGAAGTGTTCAACATCACCAAAGTGGGTCGTGTTGCCGGTTGTCGTGTGACAGAAGGCAATGTGCGGCGCGGGGCCAAAGTCCGGCTCATCCGCGATGGTGTGGTTATTCACGAAGGTACACTTTCCACTCTGAAACGCTTCAAGGACGAAGTGAAGGAGGTGGGCGGTGGCCAGGAGTGCGGTATGGCCTTTGAAAACTATCAGGACATGCGCGCTGGCGATGTGATCGAATGTTTCGACCTCGAAGAAATCGCGAGAACGCTCGACTAATAGTCAATTGACCCTGGGTTGTGGGCGGGAACAGACCTGCCCCAACGCGGATAAAATGCCAGGTAACAACCAAAATAGCGGGCCGTCCGGTGAGAGACCGGACACGCCCCTTTGGCAAAATAGGTGACACGTGGGATCGCGGCGTTCAGGAACACATAAGGCACCCAGCGGGCGTGCCCCCAGCCAGCGGCAATTGCGGGTGGGTGAAGTACTGCGTGCGGCCTTGGCGGAAATCCTGACCCGAGGGACCATTCGAGATCCGGTTTTGCAAAAAGCCATCATCACCGTCTCAGAAGTGCGCGCCAGCTCCGATCTCAAAACTGCCACGGTCTATGTCATTCCCCTGGGCCATCCAGATCCGCCCTCTGTGGTGGACGCTTTGACGCGGGCAAAGAAATACATCCGAGGCGAACTCGCCCGCGCCGTGCAGATGAAGCATATGCCGGAGATCACCTTTCTCCCCGACACGACATTTGATTACGCTCAGAGCGTGAACGAGATGCTCAGTTCGCCGGAAGTGGCGCGTGATCTGAAGGTCGATGAAGAAGATAGCTAGAAAACATATCCAGAAGCGGGTCTTGGAAATATCGTTTTGGCGTTACAGACATTAGACCAACTCATCGCAAAAACAGCGCTCCGCGACCGTGGAGCCTTTGGCGATCTCTATAAGGTAACTTCAGGAAAACTTTTTGGTGTCTGCTTACGTATCTTAAAGGACCGAGGGCAATCAGAAGATGCGCTCCAGGAGGTCTTTGTGAAGATATGGCTAAATGCTGAGAACTATCGATCAGGTCAATACAGTCCCATGTCTTGGCTGATAACGATTGCCCGCAACCACGCGATCGACCGATGGCGGGCGAAGCGGGCCCTGGCTGAAGGGTTGGACGCAGTCGAGCAGATAGAGGACACCGCCGCGAACCCCGAACAATCGGCAATACAAACATCCATGGCAAGGCAGATAGACAAGTGTCTTGCTGAGCTTGAGAGCGACAGGGCGAGGGCTGTGCAGGCCGCTTATGTTGAAGGCTTTTCCTACAAGGAGCTTGCTGAGCGACATGGTGTTCCGCTGAATACGATGAGAACATGGTTACGCCGAAGCCTGATCCAACTGAGAGAATGTTTGCAGCGATGACCGGTGACCAAGAACATGGTTTTGAGGGTGGGACGCCAGATGAAATTCTGGCGGGGGAGTATGCACTTGGTCTTCTGGACGCAGGCGAGCGCGCAACGGTTGAGAGCAGGGCTGCGACAGATACGGAATTTGCCACGTTGCTGATTTTTTGGCAGCGCGAATTTTCCGAATTTGATGAAGCCTATGAACCGGTCACCCCGCCTAGGCATCTGTTCTCAGGGGTGGAAAATCGACTGTTTGGCACTAAAAAGGCGGTTTCTTTTTGGTCGAGTTTGGCTTTCTGGCGGGCTCTGGCACTGAGCGCCAGTACAGCACTCGCACTTGTGGTGATGATTTTCACAACTGACATCCTCATTGTTGCACCAGAAGTGCAAATGGTTGCCTCCTTGAAAACCGAGCAGGGCGAAATCAATACCGTCGTTCTTCTTGGTTCGGGTGGCGCCAGTCTCAGAATGACGGTCCTAAGCCCTGTTGCAGGCGAGGGAAAGGATGCTGAGCTGTGGCTGGTGAAGGCCTCAGAGCCACCAATTTCTCTCGGTGTTCTGCCCAAAACGGGCCGTCTTGAGCGGCCTTTGCCGACCGGTATTCAGGCTCTCATAGCGCCGGGCGATGTTCTTGCAATTAGCATTGAGCCCGAGGGAGGGTCTCCTACCGGCCAGGTCACAGGCCCCATTGTGGCAACGGGTTTGCTCACCGAAATCTANTTTTTCGGTCTCGGCTGAAACTTTTTTCCACTTCATTCCGTTCCTTCTGATGTCTGCGACTTTTGGTCAGCGGACATAAACCTCAAGTTCAAAGGAACGACGAAAATGAAACTCCCTCTTCTTCGCAGCGCGGCGATGGCAGCTCTGGTTGCCACTGGAACAGTCTTTGGAGCTGGCATAGTGCTCGCCGACAACCCAACCGTGGGTGGTGCGCCGATGTACGCGAACCGAAACATCATCGAGAACGCCGTCAATTCAAAAGACCACACGACACTCGTCGCAGCCGTTCAGGCCGCAGGTCTGGTGGAGACGTTGCAGGGAGAAGGCCCTTTCACCGTTTTTGCACCGACAAATGGGGCCTTTGCAGAACTGCCCGCAGGGACAGTTGAGGCCCTCTTGCGACCAGAAAACAGGGATACCCTTGTCACGATTCTGACGTGCCACGTGGTGGGCGCCAAAGCAATGGCCTCAGCCGTTCAGCAGATGATTGCGGACGATGCGGGCTCTCATGTGATCCAGACGCTTGGTGGCTGTGCGCTGACGGCGACCATGCAGAACGGCAATCTTCTGATTGAGGATGAAAATGGCAATGTTGCCACGGTCACTATTGCAGATGTTGTTCAGTCCAACGGCGTGATCCACGTTGTTGACAAGGTTCTCTTGCCAAAGTCGTAATGCCCGCCTCGGGCCTGCTCCGGTGGCCGTGTTTCCCCCAGGCTGCCGGAGCAGTTTCAGATGAAAGACAAATATGCTCACACGACGACACATGCTTTTGATGACAACGGCTCTTACGGGTGCAGGCATTGTGGGTTTGGCCCTGTCCTGGCAGGCATCCACTGATGGGCAATTCGAAGTAACCCGTTCGCCTGAGGAATGGCGCGGGCTGCTGGGCGAAAATGCCTATTTAGTGATGCGCAAAGAGAAAACAGAAACGCCCTACAGCAGCCCCCAACTGCAAGAAAAGAGGCTGGGCACCTATCATTGCGCCGCCTGTGATCTGTCGGTTTATGCGTCTTCCGCGAAGTACGACAGTGGGACCGGCTGGCCGAGTTTTTATGAAGCGCTCGTCGGAGCGACAGGAACGAAAAAGGATTTCGCGCTCCTCATCCCACGGACAGAAGTCCATTGTCGGCGGTGTGGGGGGCATTTTGGCCACATTTTTGATGACGGGCCGCAGCCAACCGGTTTGCGTCACTGTCTGAACGGCCTTGCCTTGTTCTTTCGTCCGGCTTAGTACTGCCCGCGATTAAGATCAGGGTGATGCAAAAGGAGCAGGCGTGGGTAGACGAAAAAAGGGCGACCCGGTATCAGGCTGGGTAATCGTGGATAAACCCATTGGCCCAACCTCCACCCAGGTGGTGGGGATTGTGCGCCGGGCATTTAACGCCCAAAAAGCTGGCCATGCGGGCACACTCGACCCTCTGGCAGAGGGCATTTTGCCCATCGCCCTGGGGGAGGCCACCAAGACCATTCCCTATGTTGTGGACGGCGAGAAGGTTTACCGCTTTACCGTGCGGTGGGGTGAGGCAACCAGCACCGACGATGCGGAGGGGGAGGTGGTCGCCAGCAGTGACCAGCGGCCCGACGAAGCTGCCATCAGAGAGGCTCTGACGGGGTTTGTTGGAGAAATTTCCCAGGTTCCTCCCCAGTTTTCAGCGATTAAAGTGGATGGCGCGCGGGCTTATGACCTGGCCCGGGAGGGTGAAACCGTGGAGCTGAAGGCTCGGACAGTCACCATTTATCAGGCGGATCTGTTGGAAATCCTCGGAAAAGACGAGGCGAGCTTCGAGATTATCTGCTCAAAAGGCACTTATGTGAGAGCTTTGGCGAGAGATTTGGGCGAAGCATTGGGCACCCGAGCCCATGTGCGKGCCCTGAGACGCCTCTCTACCGGACCATTCGACGAAGATCGGTCGATTTTGCTGGATAAACTCAAGGAGTTCGGCGATAGTGCGCCCGCTCGTGAAGCCTTGTGGGCCGCTCTCTTGCCGCTTGAGACCGCACTGGACGACATCCCGGTGGTGGCCGTTAGCGCAAGTGATGCAACCCGATTGAAGCAAGGTGGAGCGATTTTGTTGCGCGGCCGTGATGCCCCCGTCATTGAAGGAATTGCCCTGACGGTTGCAAACGGAACGCCGGTGGCCCTGGCTGAATATGACCGGGGAGAATTGAAGCCGGTCCGCGTATTTAACCTGTCTGGTTAATGTCCTGTCGGAAAGCTGTTCGCAGTTTTCCAGGCCTCGTTTGTGGCCTTCAAGGCAAGGTGTTTTCCAGCTCTAATTTTCGGGTCATGGATCCAAAAGGAGTAGACGATGTCGATCACTGCTGATCGCAAACAAGAACTGATCAAAGAATACGCGCAATCGGAAGGCGACACAGGGTCGCCAGAAGTACAGGTCGCAATCCTGACCGAGCGTATTTCCAATCTTACCGGCCACTTCAAAACCAACGCCAAGGACAATCACTCCCGCCGCGGTCTTTTGAAAATGGTGAGCCAGCGTCGTCGGTTACTCGACTACGTTAAGGGCAAATCCCATGACCGGTATGCAGCGCTGATACAGCGTCTGGGTATCCGGAGATAAAGGAAAAGCTGAAGGCTTTTTTCAGCCTATGAAAAACGTTCGATCCATAAACAGGACCGGACGCTTTTCGTGTTTCTCCAGTACTTTTGAGTTTGCCGGTATTCTTGAGTTTGTACGAGTATTAAGAAAGTCTCCTTTGATCGCCCAAACGGGTGTCACAAAGAAGATTTAATCCGACTGACGTGAGCCAAGCCCCTACTAATTTGAACATTGGGTTTGAATTTGAACATTGGGCTTACTCACAATCCGGCCGCAAGACGAAAAGCGGCATAACCGAAGCGCCATGCACCCGGCAAGATAAACCGATCCGGGTGCGCCGAATGGGATGTATATGCAAAAGCCCAGCGCGAATTAGGAAATTGATATGTTTGAAATTTTCCGTGAGGAATTGGAATGGGCTGGACGGCCCCTCATCATCGAAACAGGCAAAGTGGCCCGACAGGCCGATGGCGCTGTGATGGTGACGTATGGCGAGACAACAGTGCTCGCAACCGCAGTGGCAGCACGCCAGCCCAAACCGGGTCTGGACTTCTTCCCACTGACCGTGAATTACCAAGAAAAGACGTATGCCGCAGGTAAAATTCCTGGTGGCTTCTTCAAGCGTGAAGGCCGTCCGAGCGAAAAAGAGACACTTGTTTGTCGCCTCATCGACCGGCCCATCCGCCCGCTCTTCCACAAGAGCTTCAAGAACGAAACCCAGATCATCATCAACGTCATTTCCCATGACCTTGAAAACGATCCGGACATTGTTGCCATGATCGGCACTTCCGCAGCATTGACCATTTCGGGCATCCCTTTCATGGGCCCCATTGGCGCTGCTCGTGTTGGTTATGTTAATGGCGAATACGTCCTGAACCCCATGCTCGACGATCTGGATGACAGCTCGCTTGACTTGGTCGTTGCAGGTACCGAAGACGCCGTGTTGATGGTGGAATCGCAAGCTGCTGAATTGTCGGAAGACATCATGCTCGGCGCTGTGATGTTCGGTCATGAAGGCTTCCAGCCTGTCATCGATGCGATCATTCGCCTGGCTGAAAAAGCTGCAAAAGCGCCACGTGATATTGCTGTGGAAGACACCAGCGAGCTGGACGCCAAAGTAGCGGGCCTTGTTGAAGCTGATGTTGAAGCGGCTTACTCCATCGCCGACAAAATGGCGCGTCAGGCAAAAGTGTCTGAAGCCCGTGACAAGGCAATGGCAGCACTCGCGGCTGATGATGATGAGAACGCTTACGCGTCAAACCAAGTTGGCGCATCGTTCAAAAGCGTCGAAAAGAAAATCGTGCGGGGGTCCATTATCAAGACCTCCAAGCGTATCGATGGTCGCGATCTCGACACCGTGCGCCCGATCGCTTCGGAAGTCGGCATTCTGCCGCGCACCCACGGTTCGGCTCTTTTCACACGCGGTGAAACGCAAGGGTTGGTTGTTGCAACGCTTGGTACCGGGGATGATGAGCAGTTCATTGACGCGCTAGAAGGCACGTACAAAGAAAACTTCCTGCTGCATTACAACTTCCCTCCTTTCTCCGTTGGCGAAACCGGACGTGTTGGTTTCACCAGCCGTCGTGAAATTGGCCACGGTAAGCTCGCCTGGCGGGCACTGCGCGCCGTGTTGCCATCGCGGGAAGATTTCCCTTACACAATCCGTCTTGTGTCTGAGATCACTGAGTCCAACGGATCGTCTTCTATGGCAACCGTCTGCGGGGCATCTCTCGCAATGATGGATGCGGGCGTTCCACTTACCCGCCCTGTCGCGGGTATCGCCATGGGCCTGATCAAGGAAGAAGAAGGCATTGCCGTTCTGTCCGACATTCTGGGTGACGAAGATCATCTGGGTGACATGGACTTTAAGGTTGCCGGTACATCTGAGGGCATCACTTCGCTGCAGATGGACATCAAGATCACGGGCATCACCAAGGACATCATGAAGAAGGCCCTCGACCAGGCGAAAGATGGTCGTTTGCACATTCTTGATGAGATGTCCAAGGCCATCACAGAAGGTCGTGAAGAGTTGGGTGAATACGCTCCGCGCATCGAGACCATCAAGGTTCCAACCGACAAGATCCGTGACGTAATCGGCTCTGGCGGTAAGGTCATCCGTCAGATTGTTGAAGAAACTGGCGCCAAGGTCGACATCTCAGACGATGGCACGGTCAAAGTGTCCTCTTCTGATAGCGCCAGCATCAAGGCAGCGATCGACTGGATCACCGGCATCACGGCTGAGCCAGAAGCTGGTGTGATCTACAAGGGCAAGGTTGTGAAGGTTGTCGATTTCGGCGCTTTTGTGAACTTCTTTGGCCCCAAGGATGGTCTGGTTCACATCTCTCAGCTTGAGCCACGCAAGGTCGCCAAAGTCAGCGATGTGGTCAATGAGGGTGACGAGGTTTTCGTGAAGCTTCTGGGCTTTGATGATCGGGGCAAAGTGCGTCTGTCCATGAAGGTTGTCGACCAGGAAACCGGTAAAGAAATTCCCCGGGAAGAAAAATCTGAATAGAGCCTTGGCGCAGAGCGTCCAAAGCGACAAGATGCAGGGGCCCCGTTATGGGGCCCCTTTTTTGCGGGCCCTTTTTCGGGGCTCTTGTGTGCCGGGTTGTCTTTGAAGCGGGAACTGAAGGATGCAATATCGTTGGGCGGTCGTACTGGCCGTACTTTTGGGGCTGGGTGGAGTTGCTTCCACATTTGCCGTGGCAGAAGAACCTGTAACGAGCGGTGCGCAGGCTGACGCTGTTGTGCAAGGGGTGCCGCCTGAATTCAGGTGGGCCAATGTCATCACAGATTTGGACAGGGACAGGCTGTCTCGCGTGGATGAGGCGATAGCCCTTGGGAACGAAGAATCCTATGGGGTGTCTGCCAGCATTCGTGAGCGGGCGGCTTTGCACAAAATCATGGATGCGCCGACCGCCCCTGTGGACGATGCGAGTCTGTTGGGCTGGTGGGAGTGTCGGACCATCAAGGTGGGGGGCGCCTTTGCCGGTCTCGTCGTCTATAGCTGGTTTGACTGTAAGGTAAGTGTGCGCAACGGGTTTTTGTTTTTCGAAAAACGTTCGGGCTCTCAGCGACTGTCAGGTCGTCTTTATCAGGACGGACCAGAGCGACGCATCTTGCTGAGCGCTCCCACATACAATGACGAAGCCCAACGCCCCTATTCCGGGCCGCAGGGGGGCATTACTGATCCACAGAAGCAGGACAAGCCGGGAATTCTGCAGCAACTCGAAGATGGTCGCCTGCGCGTTGTGTTTCCCTTGCCTGTGCTCGAAAGCACCTATGATGTTTTGGAGTTAAGACGGCCTGCGGGATAAAGCATTTGGAAGTGAAGGGTTCGCGCGTATGGCATCATTTCTACTGGTTCACGGCGCATGGCATGATGCGCGATGCTGGGAATTATTGAGCCCAATTCTGCGGGAGAGGGGACATGCTGTTTCCACTCCAACGCTTCCAGCCCACGGGGCAGACCCCGCCAGCCCTTATTTCGTGACAATGAAATCGTACGGTAAGCGCGTCTGTGAAGCAGCTGAAGCACTCTTTAAAGAGACAGGGGAGAAAGTCGTCGCCGTTGGGCATTCCATGGGGGGAATGGTCATCAGCCAGGCAGCAGAAATGCGCCCAGACCTTTTTGAACGCCTGATCTTCCTGTCAGGTATTATCGCTGATGGGAAAAAGAATATCGTGGCAATCGGGTCCAAGGATACGCAGAGCGATTTGCTGAACGCATTTCGGTTGAACGGTTTGCGGGGAACGCACTCGATCATTCCTGAAGTTGCGCAGTCGTTTTTCTACGCTGATTGTACGGATGAACAGGTGGCACTGGCGATTTCCAGGCTGTGCCCACAACCGCTCAGACCGCAATTCTCCAAAGTCCGAACAAGTGCGGCCCATTTTGGATCMCTGCCAAAATCATACATWGTGTGTACRTTRGAYCRGGCGATTTTTCCGGACTTTCAACGCCGAATGGCCGAGGAAGAAGGGATCGAAGACGTCAAAACGCTTCCCGCGTCCCATTCGCCCTTCCTCTCAATGCCCGACGCAACGGCGGATACATTGATAGAGATGGCTCGATAATAAAATCGGATGGGGCTTACTCAGCAGCTTTTGTTTTCAACGCCGGTTTTGGCGCCACATCCTGCAGGTCTTCCCATTGCGGCATGCCGACAACGTTAAACCCTGAATCAACGTGATGGATTTCGCCGGTCACCCGTTTGGAGAGATCGGAAAGCAGGTAAAGAGCAGACCCACCCACATCATCAAGCTCAATGGTTTCTTTGATCGGTGCATGCGCTTTGTTCCATTTGAAGACATAGCGCGCAGATCCGATGGCGGACCCGGCCAGAGTTCTCATAGGCCCTGCAGAGATTGCATTGACGCGGATACCTTTGCGGCCAAGGTCCACGGAAAGATAGCGCACACTTGCCTCAAGGGCTGCTTTTGCGACACCCATAACATTGTAGTTGGGCATCACGCGCTCTGCGCCGGAATAGGTCAGTGTAATCATCGAGCCGCCGTCAGGCATCAGGGCAGATGCGCGCCGGGCAATGTCGGTGAAGGAATAACAGGAGATTTCCATCGTCTGGCGGAAATTATCGCGCGTGGTGTCGAGGTACTGGCCTTTGAGTTCGTTCTTGTCTGAGTAGGCAACCGCATGAACGACAAAATCGAGCGTGCCCCATTTTTTCTCCAGTGCTTCGAACAAAGTATCCAGGCTCGCTTCGTCGGTGACGTCGCAGGGTAGCAAAAAGTCGGAGCCAAGCGATTCCGCCAGAGGTTTCACCCGGCGGCCAAACGCATCTCCCTGATAGGTAAAGGCAAGTTCAGCCCCATGTGCGGCGGCGGCCTGGGCTATTCCCCAAGCGATGGAATGATCATTGGCGACGCCCATAATCAGCCCCCTGCGGCCTGCCAGAAGGCTGCCTGCCTGAAAAGCGTTTCCCCGTGATGTCCCAGATGTCATTCGTTGTTACCTGTTCTCGCATGGCGTGGCTGCGCACATGGGTGGTCGTATCAAAATGGGACATGTTTGCCCCATCTACACTCATCTCAGCAAATCACGTGCCGACCTCAAACTAAGTCGACCCGAACTGACGTGTGTTAACCGTTATAACGCCTGAAGATGAGAGCCCCATTTGTGCCGCCAAACCCAAAGCTGTTCGACATCACACAATTAAGGTCTGCATTGTCGATCCGTTTGCGAACAATATTGGCGCTCGCCACTGCCGGATCGATCTCTTCGATATTCGCTGATTCACAGATAAACTTGTTTTCCATCATCAGCAGGGAATAGATCGCCTCGTGCACCCCGGCGGCCCCTTGTGCGTGACCGGTCAGAGATTTTGTGGCGCTGATCGGCGGCGTGTTGTCACCGAACACCTCATGGATGGCCTTGATCTCCGGAATGTCACCAACCGGGGTCGAGGTCGCATGAGGATTAATGTAGTCGATCTTTTCGCCAACGGTTTCCATGGCAATCTTCATCGCGCGTACCGCGCCTTCGCCAGAAGGGGCCACCATATCAGCGCCGTCCGAGGAGGCACCGTAACCAGCAACTTCCGCATAGATTTTCGCGCCGCGCGCTTTGGCGTGCTCAAGTTCTTCCAGAACCAGAATGCCGCCACCGCCTGAGATGATAAAACCATCCCGGTTCATGTCATAGGCCCGGCTCGATTTGGTAGGCGTGTCATTATACTTGGATGACATCGCGCCCATGGCATCGAAGAGAACCGACAAGGTCCAGTCCAGCTCTTCGCCACCGCCCGCAAACATCATGTCCTGCTTGCCCCACTGGATCAGTTCCGTTGCGTTGCCGATACAGTGTGTGGAGGTCGTGCAGGCGGAGCTGATCGAATAGCTGGGCCCTTTGATTTTGAAGAGTGTTGAGAGGTTCGCCGAAACCGTGCTCGACATTGCTTTGGGCACCTGCGTCGGGCCAACGCGCTTGGGGCCTTTTGAACGGGTGATGTCGGCGGCAGCAACAATCGCCTTGGTGGACGCGCCACCAGAGCCAAGGATCGCGCCGGTCCGTTCATTGCTGATCTCATCAGCCTCAAGGCCCGCATCGGCAATCGCCTGCTTCATGGCCAGATAGGCATAAGCCGCACCGTCCCCCATGAAGCGGCGGGTCTTGCGGTCAATCGCTTCTTCCAGGTCGATTTTCAAGGACCCATGTACCTGACTGCGAAAGCCCAGCTCTGCATATTTTTCGGATGCAACGATGCCGGACTTTGCCTCGCGCAAACTCGCAAGCACTTCCTGTGAATTGTTGCCGATGCTGGAAACGATCCCCAAGCCTGTGACTACTACGCGCCTCATGGGCTTCTCCTATTCTTCGTACCCGACGGAATTGGCCGGGCTGGATGACATATTTACCCTAAATTGGGGCTAAAACACGACCCTAAATCAGGTGTGTTTCCAGCATTTCGCTCACAGTGGAGCGTACACTTTCCCAATACATCTTTTGGCGGGTGTTCAGGCTGCACCTTCAACAACCACGCGCAGACCTTCCGCATGATAAATTTCTTTACCGTCCGCTTTGAGAATGCCGTCGGCATTGATCAGAACGATCTTCCGGTTGATGACCCGCTTCAAATCGATGACATATTCCAGCATCTTGGTCTCAGGTGTAACCATGCCGGAAAATTTGACATTGCCAACACCGACCGCACGACCCTTGCCCTTTGCGCCCATCCAGCCGAGATAAAACCCAACCAATTGCCACATGCCATCGAGACCCAGACAGCCCGGCATAATCGGATCGCCTTCGAAATGGCAGGGGAAAAACCAGCGCTCCGCATTGATGTCGTATTGCGCGACGATCTGGCCTTTGTCATAGGCCCCGCCGGTTTCGCTAATATGGGTAATACGATCCATCATCAGCATGGGAGGCAATGGCAGTTGCGCATTCCCCGGGCCAAACAGGTCCCCGTGTGCGCATGCCAGAAGATCTTCGTAGCTGTAACTTGATTTTTGTTCGCTCATGCCTGTTTGCCTACCCCAGGTTCGTTCACCACGTTTGGTTTTGGCGTCTGCCGTCGCGGTGAGTATCGGTGCGGCTTTGTCTCCTGAGGGTCCAAAGACCCCCACCACCTGCCAGAGAAAGATACGCTAAAGACCCGTTGGGGTCACAGCTGGTTTCTGACACAGCCACACACTTAATGCATGTTCATGAGCGCTTCGTAACACACCGCGAAGCCCCCGCAAACCCCTGAAAAAGCTTGAATATTGGGGCGGAATACAGGGTGAAGCAATTTGCCTGAATGTACCCTCCCTCTTGACGTTAGGCCGCCTTTATCCCACATGGTAGACAATTGTTTGTAATCGTTATAAACTAGCGCTGTATCGTGAAGTCTGAGTAGGCGCGTGAAACGGGAACCTGATCATGGACACAAATGATCGTCCATATAGCCAAATTCTGGCCCGCTTGCGGGACGCAGGCCTTCGGCCAACCCGGCAACGGCTGGCGCTCGGGCGCCTGCTGTTCGAGGCGGGAGATCGCCACGTGACCGCAGAAAGTCTGCACGAGCAGGCCGTTTCAGCGGGAGCTTCGGTCTCTCTGGCAACCGTTTACAACACCCTGCATCAGTTCACCAAAGCGGGCCTTCTGCGAGAGGTCGTTGTGGATAGCGCGCGCACCTATTTCGATACCAATACCTCAGACCATCATCATTTCTTTCACGAAGAAGACGGGTCCCTGTCGGATATTTCAGGGCATGCGATCGAAGTGACAGGCTTGCCGGAAGCACCTGCGGGCACCGATGTGGCGCGGGTTGATATTGTGGTGCGGGTTCGTTCCAGTCGCTGACCCAGCCGGTTGACCCAGCCGCTGCCCCAAGGCAGGCGGATGCCTTGCCTACTTGCAACTCATTCTCTTTAGAAGAATTATAAACTATTGACGAACCTATTGGCTCGCCATAGATTTATTGGATCAGTTGGCAGGCGCGGACAGAACAATACGTGTTCATCCCCGCTTTCCCCTATCGATCACAAAATCCAAAAGCAACGGGTCGGGAACAGACCACCTTCAGACCAGTAGAAAACGAGGAGATCGCAAATGTCGCTAGCAGGTTCAAAAACCGAGGGAAACCTCAAGGATGCCTTCGCCGGCGAAAGCCAGGCGAACCGTCGCTACCTTTACTTCGCGCAGAAGGCAGACGTTGAAGGCTACAATGATGTGGCCGCTGTTTTTCGGTCCACCGCAGAAGGCGAGACCGGCCACGCTCACGGCCACTTGGAATTTCTTGAAGAAGTGGGGGATCCAGCCACGGGTGAGCCCATCGGCAGCACTGACAAGAACTTGCACGCCGCCATCGTGGGTGAAACCCACGAATACACCGACATGTATCCGGGCATGGCCCGCACGGCGCGTGACGAAGGCTTCGACGAGATTGCTGATTGGTTTGAAACGCTTGCTAAGGCTGAAAAGAGCCATGCAGGTCGGTTCCAGAAGGCGCTCGACGCGCTGGACGACTAAATCAACACCAATTCAGGTGAGGGCAGGGCGACCGGCCCTCACCAGTTTTAGACCAAGGGGAGGGTGACTATGAGCCGAGAAGGCAGTCTGGACGCACCAACACGTCATCCCCTGGAATGGCAGGACCCGGCTTTTAACGACGCAAAAAAAATTGACGACGAACTGCGCCGCGTCTTCGACATCTGTCATGGGTGCCGCCGGTGTTTCAATCTCTGCGATAGTTTTCCCCGCCTGTTTGATCTGATTGACGATTCCGACACGGGCGAACTGGACGCCGTCTCAAGCGATGATTTTGGGCCGGTTGTTGAAGCCTGCACCCTTTGCGACATGTGCTACATGACCAAATGTCCGTACGTGCCGCCCCACGAATTCAACCTCGATTTCCCCCATCTCATGCTGCGCTACCGCGCGGCGGAGGCAAAAGCCAACAAGGGTGTTCCCTTCGTTCAAGGCGAGCTTGCCAAGATGGATCGCAACGGCAAGTTGATCGGCCCCATTGCCGGGCTTGCCAACTGGGGATCCAAAAGGTCAAACAAGCTAACGCGGCCCGTGCTGGAAAAAGTAGCTGGCATTGATGCGCGCGCGGAGCTGCCAAAATTTATCGGCAAAACATTTATGATGCGGGCGACGTCAGAAGATGCCGCGGGCACTCTTGTCGTCAACGCCTTGGCACCGGCCTTCGGTCGCAAAGTGGCGATCTTCGCCACCTGTTTTGTGAACTACAATAATCCAGGCGTGGGCGAAGCGGCGCGCCGGGTCCTGGCGCATAATGGCGTCGAGACCCGTGTCGCCTATCCCGGGTGTTGCGGCATGCCACATCTGGAAGGGGGTAACCTCGAGAAGGTCGCCGAACAGGCCCGCAAAGTATCCACCGAACTGAAAGCGCTGATCGACGAAGGCTACGACATTGTTGTTCTGACGGCATCGTGTGGCCTCATGCTCAAATCCGAATGGCCGCTTATCCTGCCTGAAGACGAAACGGTAAAAGCTCTGGCCGGCGCAACCTATGACATTGACGAGTACATTGTGGCCATTGCCAAGAAAGAAGGCTTGGCCGCGGGTATGACGCCGGTTGAAGGCGGTGTCACCGCGCATCTCGCCTGTCATGCAAGGGCACAAAATATGGGCCCCAAATCAGCAGAGATGATGCGCCTCATTCCCGATACCAAGATCGACGTGGTGGAGCGGTGTTCCGGCCATGGCGGTACGTTCGGTGTGATGAAGGGGACATTCGATCTGGCGATGAAGGTTGGCAAAACCGCTGCACGCAACGTCTCCAAAACCGACAATAAATTTGTCACGTCGGATTGTCCGCTTGCCGCAAAACACCTGGTGCATGAGATCGAAACATTGAACGGTGACACATCTGACAAGCCTCTGCCCCTCGCGCAGCACCCGATTGAGATTATTGCGCGTGCCTACGGGCTGCTTCCCAAACCTTGAAATACGAATGGTAAGATTGAGCCTATGAGCACGCTGCACACATCCATCACCAAAGACGATATTCTTGATCCTGAAACATATGAGCGCGAGCGAGCCGAACGGCGCGCGAAGCTTCGCGAGATCAAACGGGACCGTCGGGTCGAAGTGGGCCCGAGTGCGACATTTTATTTCGAAAACTACGACACCATGCTGCACCAAATCCACGAAATGCTGCGCATCGAAAAGGGCGGTGACGCACAATTGGCCGACGAGTTGGAAGCCTACAACCCACTCCTGCCTCAAGGTCGGGATCTGGTTGCGACCTTAATGTTTGAGATCGACGATGAAGTGAGGCGCAATCGTTTTCTCCGCCAGCTAACAAATGTTGAGACAACCTGTTATTTGCAAATCGGCGATGAAAAAATTATTGCCCGGGCGGAGACAGAAGTCAGTCGCACAAAGGATGATGGCAAGACATCTGCCATCCATTTCCTGCATTTTGATATGTCAGACGCGCAGGCTGATCTTTTCAAGGCGGGCAATGTTCCGGTCGCCATCGGCATCGGACATGAAAATTATTCCCATTCGGCCGGGTTGAGTGGCGCAGTGCGCAGCGCCCTTGCAGGCGATCTGTCCTGACCTGCGCGGCGTGACGGTAGATATTATTCGAAACTGTCTTCCGGGTAGGTGCCCCAAAGCGTGTCTTTGACCGTCCAACCGGCATACCCCCCAGCGCTGATCCGGCACCAGTCGTCCCGACAGGCTTCCAGCTTGGCGACAACGCCGGGCTCCGCCGCCGCCGCAATTTCGCTATTGTCAGTGGGAAGGGCGTAGAGCATCAAAGGTTCTCCGTCTGCCGTAGGCAGAACCAGTGCTTTGCGCCGACCGTCCAAAAGAGAATGAAAAATCCAGCCAATGTCGCCATCAGAGTCACGGATGCGCCGCCAGTGTTCGAACTCTGCAATCACTTCAACCGGCATACCCTTGCGCTGATACACCCAAAGCACCGGATGGGACCGGCTGGGGCCAACGCGAACATTCACCTTGCCCGCCTTCAGACTGACAAAGCGCGGCAAGGGAAGGCCGGTCTCAATGCCGACGAGAGCTTGAGCGGCGCGTGTCGGTGTTCCGCTTGCAAACAATCCACACATGGCTAGCAAAAGCGCAAGACACAGCGATGTCATGGTCTGGGTTTTTGGAGATGGGGGATGCACTGCGTGCACGAATGTCCTCAATTTCTGGTAGGCTTGGATATACCAACAATCTTTATGGCTAAGCGCCGCCTATGACAAGAGCAAGACTTTGTGGGGGGCCTGTAGGGCGAGGGACATACTCTCTCGGTGCTTCCGTCGCTGCGCAAAACGCTTTAGACAGGAGGTTCCCATTCGTAAGGAAAGAGGCATTGCACTATGACTGTCAGCCCCCAAAAGCCTCTTGTCATTGTGACGCGAAAACTACCGGACAGCATCGAAGCCCGTTTGGGTGAACTGTTCGAGACCCGCCTTAACGTCTCTGATGAGCCGATGAGCCAATCGCAGCTGGCCAGTGCCATGCGGGAGGCGGACGTGCTGGTACCTACTGTGACGGACCGTATCGATGGGCGGTTACTGGCCCAGGCGGGGGAGAAACTGCGGCTCATTGCGCAATTTGGTACCGGGGTCGACAATATCGATGTGGAGAGTGCGCTGTCGCGCGGCATCACAGTCACAAACACGCCCAGCGTGCTGACCGAAGATACAGCCGACATGACCATGGCGCTTATTCTTGCCGTCCCCCGGCGGATCATCGAAGGATCGCGCTATCTGCGCGAACGGGCGGCGACCTGGACTGGCTGGTCGCCCACCTGGATGTTGGGGCGGCGCATTTCAGGTCAGAAACTCGGCATTATCGGCATGGGCCGGATCGGCCAGGCCGTGGCACGCCGGGCCAGCGCCTTTGGGCTGGAAATCCATTATCACAATCGCCATGCCGTCAACGAAGCCGTTGAGAAGGAGCTCGGCGCGACTTACTGGGAAAATCTGGAGGACATGCTCGGGGCTATGGATATTATTTCCGTAAACTGTCCGCATACGCCCGCGACCTACCATCTGTTGAACAGCCAGCGCCTGAAACGCCTGAAACCAGGTGCCTTTATCGTCAATACGTCACGCGGTGAGGTGATCGATGAAAACGCTCTCGCCCGCGCTTTGGAAAAAGGAGAACTGGCGGGAGCCGGGCTCGATGTGTTTGAGAACGAACCGACGATAAATCCCCGGCTGCTTGATCTTGATAATGTGGTGCTGCTCCCGCACCTGGGTTCCGCGACCATTGAAGGCCGGTTGGAAATGGGGGAGAAAGTGCTGATTAATATCCGCACCTGGATGGATGGACACAAACCACCCGATCGCGTGATCCCGGCAATACTCTGATCACATAATGCCTTAAGCGTGACCCGACAGGTCGGTGATCGTGGGGTTGGTTCCCGTCAGCGGGTTTGCGGGGTCGTGTCGCAAGGTGATGGTGCGCGCCCTTGCATCCAGCGCATCATAAATAAACAGGCGGCCGGCAAGACTGGTTCCTGTCCCCGTCAGTTCCTTGATGACCTCAAGCGCCTGCATGGACCCCATCACGCCGGTCAGCGCCCCAAGCACACCTGCCGTCTCACATGTTGGCACCAGACCATCCGCAGGCGCACTGGGAACAAAGTCCCGGTAGGTCGGCAGAGGCACGCCGTGCTCATCCCGTTCATATCCCTTGAAGGTTGAAAGCTGGCCGTCGAAGCGACCAACAGCCGCTGAGACCAGAGGTACGCGCGCAAAATAGCAGGCATCATTGACCAGAAACCGTGTCGGAAAATTATCGCATCCATCGGCAACAATGTCGTACTGGCTGATCAGGTCTTGCGCGTTGGTGGCGGTCAGGCGGGTCTGATGCGTGATCACCCGGGTGTCAGGATTGATTCGGCCAATGGTGGCTGCCGCGCTCTCGACCTTCGGCTCTCCAACGGCTTGCGTGTCGTGCACGACCTGACGCTGCAGGTTGGACAGGGAGACGATGTCATCATCCACAATGCCCAGGGTTCCAACCCCAGCCGCTGCAAGATAAAGCAGCAGGGGGGAGCCAAGTCCGCCAGCCCCAATAACAAGTACTTTGGCGGCTAGCAGCTTTTGCTGACCGGGTCCGCCGATTTCTTTCAGCACGATATGGCGCGCGTAGCGTTCAAGCTGATCATCGGTGAGCGCCATGGTTGCCTCCGCGAATTTCCAAAAACCTCTGCTCTATCGGCCACGATGGACGCTAAAAGTCAAATCATACGGCCAATTGCATCATGCAGGCAGAGTCAGCACGGCGGCCTGGGTTGAGCGGCCAATGCGCCCATGCACATCCCAGATTTCAGCTTCCGTCACGCCGCGCCCATCGGCAAACCAGTCTGAGCGTGTCCGCAGGCCAATCCAGGGTCCATCGGGCAGGCGGGCCAGATGCACGCTCAAGTCAGCGTTTGGCCAGCCTCCGGCGTTGGGGCGCTCCCCCGTCGCCACCACGGAAAAGAGAGTGGAGAAATCCGCAAAGCTGATGGTCGAGGCAAAGGGAGTGGCCTCGCCAAACAGAGGCTGGAGCGCGCGTATCCAGATTGTGCCATCGCCATCTTCTCGCACGTCAACGGCATGAAGGTATGATTGCGCATCTGATGCCCGCGGGAATTTCCATTTGGGAAATGTGCCGGGATCAAGCAGGGGRGTACCAATGGYAGYGCCTGCAATATCGCTTGGCATGTCCGTAACGGACGCCCCATCTGCYAGAGGTCGCAAAAAGCACATGGARGCTTTGGCCTGTAGTTTGCCGTTTGCCCAAAGCTCGTTTTCATAGACCGCGACGCGGCCCCCTTCGCGCACAGGCGCGGGCCGTGTCTCTGAGAGGGTCAGGGGAGCGGGTCGAAGCAGATAGACAGCGGCTGAGATGGCCGGTCCGTGTCCGGCGGCCGTCGCCATCGTTTCCATCTCGCCCGTCAGCAGCCCAGAAACAGCCCCACCATGCAGACCGCCAAAAGGTCCCATGGCCTGCGGTGCAGGGTTCCAACCATCATCTTGRCGCGTGAAAATAGGGGCGGGCACACTCATGAACAAATCTCTCGTAACTTAAGGGCCCCCACTCATAAGGGAGCGGAGGCCTGTGTGCCAGTCCATTATTGTGCCGGGGTGCGAACCAAATCAGGCTGTATCAGCCGATGGGAAAATGCCGTAGCGCTGATGGCGGGTTAGCCGACAATAGCTTCCTCAAGCTGGCTAAGCCGCTCCTTGCCAAAGAACATCTCGTCTCCAAGGAAGAAGGTGGGAATGCCAAAGACACCGCGCGCAACGGTCTCACTTGTATTGTCGATGAGCTTTTGTTTGACGTCTTTCTCCTGGGTGCGGCCTATCAAACGCTCTGCATTCAGTCCCCCATCCGCCAAGGCCTTGGCGACAACATCCGGGTCATCCATTTTGAGGCCGTCTTCCCACATAGCTTTCAACACAACTTCGATGTAGGGCATTTTCTGTCCGTCCATCTCCGCTGCAATCAGACCGCGCATAATAAGCAGGGTGATCACGGGGAAGTGCGGATTGAATCGATAGGCATCAAGCTTGTGACGGGTGACAAAACGCGCGGTCTCCAACTGTTCATAGGCCAGTTTTCCCTTCACCTCGCCAAAGGCAATCATCGGTGGTTGATTGTTGGTGAGCTTATGAATGCCGCCGAGAAGGGCCGGAACGTAGTTGAACGTGGCACCCGTGCGCGCTTCAATTTCGGGGATCACCTTATGGCAGAGATAGCCATTGGGGCTCCCGAAATCGAAAATGAAATCTACTGTCTTAGCCATGAGCAAGGCTCCTCTCCATATTGTTCAGAAATTTTCCATCCAGGGCCGCAGGTCCAGCTCGTGGGTCCAGGCGTCACGTGGTTGGCAATGCAACATCCAATAGGCATCAGCAATGTGATCAGGGTTCAAAATCCCGCCTTGTTCTTTCAGGGCGTAACGGTCGGGAAAGTTCTCGGCGATCCAGGCGGTGTCGATGGCACCGTCAATGATGGGATGGGCAATGTGGATGCCTTTGGGACCAAGCTCCCGGGCAAGGCTTTGGGCTAGGGCGCGCAACGCATGCTTTGCCCCGGCAAAGGCGGAGAAGCCGGAGCCGCCCCGCATGCTGGCCGTGGCGCCGGTAAAGATCATGGTGCCGGTCCCGCGCGGGATCATCTGTTTGGCAACTTCGCGGCCCATGAGAAAGCCAGCAAAACAGGCCATCTCCCAGACCTTGAAATAGACCCGGGCGGTCATTTCGGTAATGGGAAAATTGACGTTGGCGCCGATATTGAAAACCGCAACTTCGATGGGGGCGATATCGCGTTCGATCTGCTCAACAAGAGAGACCATTTGGTCTTCTTTGCGCGCGTCCACACCAAAAGCGTGCGCTTTGCCACCAGCGGCTTCAATCTCGCTGACCAGGGGCTCAAGCTTCTCAGCGGAGCGCCGCACCACACAGGCCTCAAAACCTTCGCGCGCAAACCGTTTGGCAATGGCACCCCCTGTCGCGTCACCGGCCCCGATGACCAGTACGGCTTTCTTGTCGCCCATGTCCCATCTCCTGATTTCATTAGTTCTATTTTAGAACTTGGATGTCAAAATGGGTTCCAATTTGGAACTTGTCAAGTTAGTTTATGGATCTGGACGGATAAGAGATGAGCGGAAGGGTGAGCACATGCGCTGGCGTGATCTGGAAAAGGAACCCTGTTCGGTGGCCCGAACTCTATCGATCATCGGAGACCGATGGACCCTGCTGATCCTGCGCGACTGTTTTATGGGGGTGCGCCGGTTCGAGCAGTTTGAGAGTAATCTCGGGATGACCCGGCATGTGCTGGCTGATCGGCTGAAAAAGCTCACCAGCGCAGAGGTGCTCGTCAAAACACCTTATGGTACCGCCCCTGTGCGCCAGGAATATCGTCTGACAGAAAAAGGCTTTGACCTCTATCCCGTCATCATGTCGATCGTCCATTGGGGCGACACGCATATGGCGGACGAGCGCGGCGCGCCGGTGATCCATCATCACAAAACCTGCGGTCACCATATGCATGGAGAGCTGGTGTGTTCGGAATGCGGGGAGAAGCTGGAAGCCCGGCAGGTCTCCGTTGACCTTGGACCGGGCTTTCAGGATGCCGTATAGAGGCTTTTAGAGGCCGTCAAAAAGCGCTGTTGAGAGATATCGTTCCGCAAACGATGGAATGATTACAACAATCGTCTTGCCTTCCATATCAACCCGGGCACCGATTTCCAGTGCGGCGGCAATGGCTGCTCCAGAGGAAATACCACAGGGAATACCTTCTTCCCGCGCGGCCTGGCGGGCTGTTTCAAAGGCGGTTTCATTGCCAATGGTAATCACATCATCGACCAGATCCCGGTCCAGATTGCCCGGTATAAAGCCAGCGCCAATGCCCTGGATTTTGTGAGCGCCGGGTGTTCCGCCTGACAGAACGGGGCTGTCTTCCGGTTCCACAGCCACCATTTTGAAAGATGCTTTACGTTCTTTGAGCGCACTGCCGACACCGGTAAAGGTGCCGCCTGTACCCACGCCAGAAATCACCATGTCGACCGCGCCATCCGTGTCGTTCCAGATTTCTTCGGCAGTGGTGCGACGATGGATGGCGGGGTTCGCTGCATTGTCGAACTGCTGCGGCATGACCGAATTAGGATACTGGGTCAGCAACTCTTCCGCCCGTGCAACCGCGCCCTTCATGCCTTTGTCGGCTGGGGTCAAATCGATTTCCGCGCCCAGCAGGGACAGCATTTTCCGGCGCTCTATCGACATGCTTTCGGGCATGCACAAAATCAGGCGATACCCTTTTGCTGCACAAACAAAGGCGAGGGCGATGCCGGTGTTACCGGACGTCGGTTCGATGATGACGCTGTCCGCTGTCAAAAGTCCCCGGGTCTCCAGGTCCTCGATCATTGCGACCCCGATCCGATCTTTAACGCTGGAAAGTGGGTTGAAGAATTCGAGCTTCAACAAAATGTCGGCCTTCACACCGCGCCCTTTTGTCAGCTTGTTCAGCCGCACGAGGGGCGTGTTCCCGACGGTCTCGGTAATGTCATTATAGATGCGTCCGCGTCCGGGTTTCCCGCTGCCCTGCGTGTCTGTTTGGCTCATGTTTTGCTCCCATTCTGGGGACGCGTATCGGCGTCGCCGGTCAGTTCAATTGAATCAGTCAGATAGCTCAGATTGTAAAGTCGGCCGCTGTTTTGGTTTCACCGTCCGCCCCGGTTTCCGCTGCCCGCTGGCAAAGCTCTTCGACAGAAACGGCATTGAGTTTCTCCATCATGTCATTCTGAACGGCATCCCACATGGGGCCAATGACTTTCTCACCAAGAATGGAGGGGGTTTCACGCGGCTCATCGGCAATTTCCATTTCACCAACAATGCGCACAATATCGCCGACTGAAATCCGGCGCCGTTCCAGAGCCAGCCGGTAGCCGCCTTTGGGCCCCCGCACGCCTTTCAATATGCCCGCATGGACAAGCTGCTGCATCACCTGTTCAAGGTAGCGCTGGGGAATGCCCTGCCGCCTCGTAATGTCTTTTGACTGCACAGGATTGGGCCGTGCGTTCACGGCCACGTCGAGAACCGCTTCCAGAGCGAGCAGCGTCTTTTTGGATAGTCGCACCATGGCTTTTCTCGTTTCTCTTCTATCGTTTCAACGTCAAACTGTGCGGTCAGCCAGCTGGGTTGCTGGTCCCTGTTCCGGTTGACCCAAACCCGCCTGCCCCGCGTTCTGTCTCTGACAGGTTGTCGCATTCTTCAAACAAGGCGCGCGTGACCGGAGCAATAATCATCTGCGCAATGCGCATGCCGCGTGTGATGGTGAGAGGGTCGCTGCCGTGATTGATCAGAATGACTTTGATTTCACCGCGATAATCACAATCAATCGTGCCCGGCGAGTTGAGAACGGTGACGCCCTTCTTTGCAGCCAGCCCCGAGCGAGGTCGGACTTGTGCCTCATAGCCAATCGGTAGCGCAATCGCCAAACCTGTGGGGACCATGTCGCGAGCCCCCGGCTGCAGCGTTAGATCTTCGCCTTCAGGAATGGCCGCCAGGAGATCAAGTCCCGCAGCTCCCTCGCTCTCATAACGCGGCAAGGCCAGATCCTTGCCATGGGGAAGACGCTGTACGGCAACAGGCACTTCGGAAAAACTCATACCAACTCCTCAAAATAATCGGCAATGCGATGAACCAACCGGTCTGCAACATCTCCCTTGGAGAGTTGCGGCCAGTCTTCGTGTGTTTCAGCAAAAATCAGATGCACCTTGTTCATGTCACCCCCCATGATGCCCGTATCCGGCGACACATCATTGGCGACAATCCAGTCACACCCTTTTCGGGTCCGCTTGGCTTGTGCGTAGGCGAGCACATTTTCCGTTTCGGCAGCAAAACCAATCACCAGGGCAGGGCGTTGGCTTTTGTGACGGCTGATTGTTTTCAAAATATCCGGGTTTTCGACGAGCGTCAGAGAAGGAGGGCTCTTTCCGTCCTTTTTCATTTTTTGTTCGGCATTGTGCTCCACCCGCCAGTCGGCAACGGCTGCGGCACACACGGCAATATCGGCGGGCAGGGCGGCTTCACAGGCCGCGAGCATCTCGCGTGCGGTTTCCACATGCACAACATCTACGCCCGCCGGGTCCGCCATTTGGGTGGGGCCTGCAACAAGCGTTGTTTGGGCTCCGAGCTTCGCCAGAGCCGCAGCAATGGCGTGCCCCTGTTTGCCGGACGAGCGGTTGGCGAGATAGCGCACCGGGTCGATGGGCTCATGGGTGGGCCCTGACGTCACCAGTGCGTGCTTGCCAGAAAGAGGAAGTTTGGAAGATGCATTGTTCGAGGTGCCCGCAAGTTTTGCCTCAATGGCAGCCACAATCTCAAGCGGCTCTGCCATACGGCCCGGCCCGAATTCACCACAGGCCATGTTCCCGTCACCCGGGCCCACCACCGAAACACCATCGGCAATCAGCGTGGCCAGGTTTCGCTGGGTCGCCACATGGGTCCACATGCGCACATTCATCGCAGGGGCCAGCAGCACCGGCTTGTCGGTGGCGAGCAGAGCGGTGGTTGCGAGGTCACTGGCAAGGCCGTGGGCCATCTGTGCCATCATGTGAGCGGTGGCGGGGGCGACAACCAAAAGGTCCGCATCGCGGGACAATTGGATGTGACCCATCTCGGCTTCCTGAGTGAGGTCGAAAAGGGACTGGTGAACCTGAGTCTCACTCACCGCTGACACGGAAAGAGGCGTCACAAATTCTGCCGCCGCCCGGGTCATGATCGCGCGGACACTCACGCCCCGTTCCCGCAAACGCCGGATCAGGTCGAGAGATTTATAGGCAGCAATGCCACCACCAATAATTAGCAGAACACGACGACCGCTAAGGGCGGAAGAGGAAGACACCAGCGCATACTCCGTCCAGAGGCACACAAACGACCTTCAACACCATGTTGTCAGGTCCCATTACCAAGTCTCAAGTCTAATGCATCTCACAGAGGGGGAATATATAGTTTCACGGGCAGTTTGTGTAGATCATTTTGACGGTTCTGACCAAAACTTGCTGTGGCCCGGGATTTGTCCCATGAAGCTTTTACACATTCGAGATTTTTGTGCCTTTGGGCGCTTACTGCTAAAGGCGCAGGAGGGGTGGTATATCGATGCTGTTCAATTCACATGTTTTTTTGGCCTTCCTGGGGTTTACTCTGGTTGGATTCCATTTTTTGTCTCAATGGCGAAGACAGGCTGGAAAAACATGGCTTGTCGCAGCATCGTTATTTTTTTATGGCTGGTGGAAACTTAGTTATCTTGCCCTTTTGTTGGCGTCCATCACCGGTAACTTTCTGCTGGCTCAACTTATTGTCCGGGCAAGAGTGGGCGGGCGCCCGACGACGGTCCTGTTGAGCTTTGGTGTTGCTGCCAATCTGGGTCTGATTGCCTATTTCAARTATGCYGGTTTTTTCGTTGAGACAGCMAATGYSCTGACGGCGTCGGGGTTGCCGGTTCCCCACATCATTCTACCGCTTGCTATCTCGTTCTTCACTTTTCAGCAGATCGCCTATCTGGTTGACGCGGCACGTGGCCAGGCGGAGGCGGGAAAATTTTTGGACTACGTGCTGTTCGTCACGTTTTTTCCTCAATTGATTGCTGGCCCTATCGTCCACCACAAGGAAATGCTGCCTCAATTTGCTAAGGTGCGGTCGGGTGATCTCGGTCGTAATCTCAGTGTTGGCCTGACGATTTTCATTATTGGCTTGTTCAAGAAGGTTGGTATTGCCGACGAGATTTCCCCTTATGCAGACGTCATTTTTGATGCTGCGGCAGGTGGATACGCACCCACCTTTTTTGAAGCCTGGATGGGGGCTCTGAGCTACACCCTGCAGATCTATTTTGATTTTTCCGGTTATTCAGACATGGCTGTCGGGCTGGGTTGGATGTTCGGGATCAGGTTGCCGCTCAATTTCTTTTCGCCATACAAAGCCCGCAACATGATCGACTTCTGGCGTCGCTGGCACATCACATTGTCACGGTTTTTGCGGGACTATCTGTACATTTCGCTGGGCGGCAACCGACGAGGATCCGCTCGCCGCTTTCTCAACCTTTTCCTGACGATGTTATTAGGAGGCCTGTGGCATGGAGCGGGGTGGACGTTCGTGGTCTGGGGTGCCCTGCATGGCACTTACCTCATAGTGAACCATGCGTGGCGGGCCTGGGTACCTACAAGGTCCAGCAACATAGGAACAAAGGCGCTTAGCTGGGGAGTTACCTTTCTCGCAATTGTCGTTGCATGGGTCTTTTTCCGCGCAGCCGATTTTCAGTCGGCCTTACTGGTGCTTAGCGGTATGAGCGGGGGAAATGGTGTGGTTTTCAGTCAGAGTTTTGCGACAGTCCTGCCGTTCGATCCGGCCCAGCTGGGGATAAGAACCGCGATGGAGCTCCCTCTCCTTGGGTCGTCAAAGCCTATGTTTCTCATCTTGGCAGGGCTCCTCATCTGTTTCGGCTTGCCTAATACGATTGAGTTCATGCGCCGCTACCGCCCTGTTCTTGATCCAACGCACGTTGTGCCACCCATCAGCCAGAGGCGGTGGTGGGTCTGGCGACCAACGCTCGCCTGGAGTTTTGGTATTGTCATACTGGGCATTTATGGCGTTTTAAGCCTCAGTCGGATTAGTCCTTTCCTCTATTTCCAGTTCTAGGAGGGAGATGTCATGCGCAAGAAATTTCAGACCTACCTATTTTTTCTTCTTGGAGTGATGTGCCTCGGGCTGAGCATCGTCATTGCTGCTGCGGTGATTGTGGACCCATATGCGCTCTACAGAGACCATGAAACAATCACAGGTGTGGATGGGTTTGCGCGCATCGTAAAACCCGTCTGGGTGGTGGAGAGGGCGCCGCAGATCGCGCTTGCAGGCTCCTCGCGCGCAGAATTTCTACTAGACCCACAGATTGTGACGGAGATCACCGGTCGCACAGCCTTCAACATCGCGTTGAGCGGCGCCAATATTTATGAGCTGCGCCGTAATGTGGAACATGTGGTTGCCGTTGCGCCGATAGAGACAGTTATTGTGGGACTGGATTTCTTTATGTTCAACGCCGAGCGTGGCAACCGTCCGGGTTTTCGTGAGGAACGGTTAGCCATTGCAGAGGACGGCAAGTCAAACCCTCATTATTGGATGACAGGTCTGGCTGCGACCCTGGTGTCTCGTGATTCCATCGATGCTGTTCGCCGGACGATAAAATATCGCGACGCAAACAAAGCCTGCCAAGACAGTTGGACAGAATGGGGTGGTCGGCTCGCAAATGGGTATGAATGCCAACTCAGTGCCATCAATGGTCAGCAAAACAATGTTCGCGCAACATTGTCGCATTATCTGCGAAAACCGTCGGGCCTTTACAACGGCTACAAGTTGGATACGCGACCATTCCCCTCAAACAGCATGGAAAATATAGATCGACTGGTTGCGCTTGCGGCAGACGAGCGTTCGCTTGTCCTTTATATTTCGCCGGTTCACGCACTGCACTTGCAGTTGATCGAAGAGATGGCACTTTGGGATGTTTTCGAAGAGTGGAAACGAGCGCTTGCTCACAAGGTGGCTGTCGCCCGGGCCCAAGGGATAAATGTTGTTTTGTGGGATTTGGCCGTCATTGGACCCCTCACGTCCCGGCCCGTTTTTGAGGCAGATGTCTCGGCACAGGCGGAATTCTACGATTCAAATCATTTGCGCATGAGCCAGAAGCGGCGGGTGCTGCAGGTTTTGTTGGGGACCGTGGAACAGGAAACCAGCGTGGCTGTGCTGCTTCTCCCCGGCACCATTGAGGCGCATCTGCAATCTCTTCGCATCAAACGGGAGATTTGGGCACGGGCGCATCCGGTGGACATGGGCGTGCTCGCCGGGCTGGTTGAGGCGTTCTCTGTGCAGGAATAAAATTCGCGTTCTACAAGTTTAGCCGAGCTGCGTGATCGCTAGGACCACAAGAGCCACGGCACCAACCCATAAGGCGGCCCGGTTCCAACGGTTCTGCACATTTTGGGCTTTGGCGATGGCATCCGTTGTACTGGGATGCAGACGAATGCCCTCAGCATCAAGATTTTCACTCATCAGCCGGGCTGTGCGCTCGGCCTGATCAATGAATTCCGGCAAATGGGTCATCACACGCCCAAGAGCAGCAGCGCCGTCGGCGGCGTCCTGCAGGCGGCCCTCCGGCCCCAGTCGTTCAGCGATCCATTTGGCAACGATCGGTTCGGCGCTGTCCCATATATTGTGTTGCGGATCAAAGTGCCGGGCAACGCCCTCGATCACCACCATCGTTTTTTGCAGCAGGATAAGTTCCGGGCGGGTTTCCATGTCGAACTGGTTGGTCACCAAAAACAGCTGGGCGAGTAACCGGCCCATGGAGACGTCCTGCGCCCCTTTGCCAAAAATAGGTTCGCCAATGGCGCGCAGGGCCTGAGCAAAAACATCGACGTTTTTGTGGTCGGGAACATAACCGGCTTCGAAATGAACCTCTGCCACCCGGGCATAATCCCGTCGCACAAAACCAAACAGGATTTCTGCCAGGAACTGCCGGGAGCGTTGGTCAAGCCGACCCATAATGCCGAAGTCAACGGCAACCAGAGTGCCGTCAGGATCAATGAAGAGGTTTCCCTGATGCATGTCGGCGTGAAAGAAACCATCGCGCAGCACATGGGTGAGAAAGGTTTGTACGGTGCGTGTGCCAAGGGCTGCCATGTCATGCCCGGCAGCCACCAGCGCGTCTCGGTCGCCTGCAGGCGTGCCACTGACCCATTCCAGCGTCAGCRCAMKYYKMSYMRWKSGCYSSSRSKSSRYKWYSSSMAMKYKKRARTYYWKRWMRWYWRYWGKGYWWTYSMYNATCTMMRWSMSKGCAKYGRCTTCGAGCCGCAAATCCATTTCAAGCGCCACACTGTCAGCCAGTGTCTGCACCACTTCCACAGGTCGTAACCGCCGCGCATCGGGGTTCCATTTTTCAATCAGGCGGGCAATCCAGAAGAAACTATCGAGATCCTGTGCAAAGCGGCTCTCTACCCCCGGGCGTAATACTTTGACCGCCACATCGCGGTAGGTCAGGCCGTCAGGAGCATCTCCGGCAGAGACCTCCGGCACGGCAACCTTTGCTTTGTGAACCTGGGCGATGGAAGCGGCGGCAACAGGCTCGCTAAACTCCACAAACAGCTCGTTCACCGGGCCGCCAAGTTCGCTTTCAATGGTGGCTATCGCCACGGATTGGTCAAAGGGAGGAAGACGGTCGCGCAGCAGGCTCAGGTCCTCTGCGAGATCTTCGCCGATAATGTCTGCGCGCGTTGCCAGAAATTGCCCCAGTTTGATGTAGGACGGTCCAAGTGTCTCCAGCGCAGAGGAAAGACGCTGAGCGGCATCATCCCCGGTGCCAGCTTTGGTCTCCCAGGGCAGACGGATGGATGCCAGCGCCCGGCCCAACTTTACGGCGCGAGGTACATCATCTTCGAACTCTGGGGGAAAGAGTGCGTCGTAGCGCGCCATGACCCGTCCGGCGCGCACAAGTCTTACAATATTTCCAAAAGCACCCATGAGCCTAAATCCGCCAGCCGGAATGAAGTGCCACAATACCGCCCGACAGGCTTTGATATTGCACCCGTTCGAAACCCGCCGCTTCAATCATCGTTTTGAACTTCTCCGGGCGAGGAAACTGGCGAACGCTCTCGATAAGGTACTGATAGGGGCTTGCATCACCGGTCACCATTTTCCCGATGGGCGGGATCATATTGAACGACAGAAAATCATAGACCCGCTGAAGTTCCGGCGTGATCATGTGGGACATTTCCAGCACCACAAAACGACCGCCCGGTTTAAGCACCCGGTAGGCGTCTTTCAGCGCGACGTCGATGCGGGTGACATTGCGGATCCCCAGGGCAATTGAATAGGCATCAAAATGCCGGTCCGGGAACGGGAGCGTTTCCGCGTCCCCGCAAATGAACTCGGTCTTGTCGGTGTAATTTTGCGAGACCGCCCGTGACTGGCCCACTTCAAGCATATGCGGGTTGATATCGCACACGCTGACTTGGGCACCAGCACCGGCCCTGTCGAGGGCGCGAAAGGCAATGTCTCCGGTGCCGCCAGCCACATCAACCAGATGCCATGGCCGGTCGCTGCGCGGTGGGGCCAGCAAGTCAATCATCTTCTGCTTCCACGCCCGATGCAGCCCGCCTGTCATGAGGTCGTTCATCAAGTCGTAGCGATCGGCGACCTTTTCGAACACGGAATAAACCAGGCGTGTTTTTTCAGCTTCTGAGACGGGTTTGAAACCGAAGAAGGTTGTGGCGTCTGAAGCGTCGCCGGTCTCGCCGTCCAGAGGACTATGTGTGTCGGCAGGGGTCATGAAATCTCTCATTGTCGCGGGCGCGACCATAGCCGAACCCGCTCAAGCACGCTACTTTGCGCACGCACCCCTTAATGTGCCCTTTCGACGCGCCCAAAGTTGGTCTCCAGAGTTTGCTTCCAAGGTTTGTCTAATGCCTGAATTACCTGAAGTCGAAACCGTTCGCCGAGGGCTGGCGCCCGTTATGGAGGGCTGCTTGATTGAACGCCTGGAGGCGCGCCGCCCGGACCTGCGTTTTCCCTTGCCAGACAAGTTTTCCAAACGTCTCACCGGTCGCCGGGTCATCCGATTGGGGCGTCGTGCAAAATATCTGCTCATATATCTTGATGATGAGAGCGTGTTGATCTCCCATCTGGGCATGTCAGGGCGTTTTACCATCTATCCGCCCCCCGGGGCTGAGCCAGGGGATGAAGAGGAGGGGAATGGGCGACACGACCACATTGTCTTCCACATGGAAGGGGGAACGCGTGTCGTCTACACAGACCATCGCCGGTTTGGGTACATGGATCTTGTGCCTGAAACAGAGTTGGCAACCTGTCGGCATCTGGGAGGGCTCGGGCCTGAACCCATCAGCAATGAATTTTCGTCCGAAAGTTTAGGGGCAGCCCTGCGGGGAAAAAAGTCACCGATAAAATCAGCCTTGCTCGACCAGCGCGTGGTGGCGGGCTTAGGAAACATTTATGTCTGCGAAGCTCTCTACCGATCTGGCATCTCTCCGCGACGCTTAGCCAATAGCGTTGCGGGCAAGGGGCCGCGTCCCTCGGTGCGGATCGAACGACTTGTTCCAGCCATCCGCGACGTCATTTCGGAAGCGATTGAGGCGGGCGGGTCTACCTTGCGTGATTATGCGCAAGCTGATGGCGAACTCGGTTATTTTCAACACAGTTTTCAGGTCTATGGACGTGAAGGAGAGGCTTGTTTGACGAAGGGCTGCACCGCTAGGGTGGCGCGCATCGTCCAGAGTGGCCGGTCGAGTTTTTTCTGCCCGACCTGCCAGCGGTAGGACAACGAAATAACAGCGCTGCGCAAACGGTTTGCAGCGGCCAGAAGGAGAGATGAGGCATCATGGCGTATGAAACCATCAAAGTGGAAACCAGGGGCAGGGTAGGGGTCGTGACCCTTGATCGGCCGGATGCCTTGAACGCACTCAACAATCAACTTGTGAGTGAACTGGTTGAAGCTGTCGCCGCATACGACGCGGACGAAGACATTGGCTGCATCGTAATCACAGGCTCTCAGAAAGCCTTTGCAGCGGGCGCCGACATTAAGGAGATGGCCCCGAAATCCTTTATGGAAGTCTACAAGGAAGATCTGTTTGCCCGCGCGGGCCAGATTGCCGCGTGCCGCACGCCGACCATCGCCGCGGTTTCAGGCTACGCGCTGGGCGGGGGCTGTGAGCTTGCCATGATGTGCGATTTCATTTTGGCGGCAGACAATGCGCGCTTTGGTCAACCAGAGATCAACCTGGGTGTTATTCCAGGCATCGGCGGCACCCAGCGCCTCACCCGTTTCGTGGGCAAGTCGAAGGCGATGGAAATGTGTCTGACCGGTCGCATGATGGACGCAGAAGAGGCTGAGCGGGCGGGTCTTGTCAGCCGGGTTTTGCCCAAAGACGAGTTGATGGCCGAAGTGATGAGCGTTGCGGAAGGCATTGCGGAGAAATCCTTGCCTGTCGCGATGATGGCAAAAGAGGCCGTCAACCGAGCCTATGAGATGACGCTTTCAGAGGGGATTTTGTACGAACGGCGTTCTTTCCACTCGCTTTTTGCAACAGACGATCAGTCCGAGGGGATGGCCGCTTTCATCGATAAGCGCACGCCTCAGTTCAAGAATCGCTGAGAGTCTGAGGCTGGGATAGAAAACCTTGGATTTGTGGGCCCGGAACGGGAAATGAGAGCGGAGAATGGCCGGTTGACGGGCTATGGCCGCGCTTGTATAACGCCCGCTCTTTCATGGCGGACTGCGGTTGACAGGCTGACGGTCATTTGTTGTGGAAAATCATACACCGGACCTGCCGAAAACCGCAGAATGCGGCCGGCAATAGTAGAAATGGATACGACTGATGGCTAATACCAAGTCGGCAAAAAAAGCGATCCGCCAGATCGAGCGACGCACTGCAGTCAATAAGGATCGCCGCAGCCGTATGCGTTCTTATGTGCGCAAGGTTGAAGAAGCGATTGAAAGTGGCGACAGCTCTGCTGCTGGCGAAGCCTTGAAGGCTGCGCAGCCAGAAATCATGCGCGCGTCACAGAAGGGCATTCTTCACAAGAATTCCGCGTCACGGAAAGTGTCTCGGCTGGCCAAACGCGTCAAACTGCTCTCTGCCTAAGCACTGGCGAGCTAGGCATTGTCGATTAAATGCTTTTTGGTCAAGTACTTATTAAATAGAGGCAGGAGCTCGAAGCACCCGCTTTTTTGACCCCGCAACACCCATGTGTTTGCGGGGTTTGTTTTTGTATAAGCGCGCAAAAAAGAAACGTTGCCAAAAAAATATTACAACATTGCGTGCGCCGATACTTTTCCTACCACATTTTGTATATGTCACAGATCGGCTTGGGAAAGCCGATTTATGCACAAAATATTTGCACAGACAATAAGATGTATGTCGTGTGGAATGTGCAACATGTCGTCATGGAAATGTCATGCGTTGCATTTTCAATCGACTTTTTTTGGTCATTTTGCGAATCCATCTCTTGCTACTCACGTCATCTGCCAGTATGGTTATCAGCCTCAGAGGGCGGCAGCGAATACTTAGATTGCAAGTAAAAAAATAGCATTTTTAAGTAATTCGAAGCTAAATTTTGAGATGTCCTAAGTATTAAATTTCCGAGCGATATTCCTGTTGGTTGACGGGAGTGGATCGAACGACACCACTCGACATCGGTGGTGAGGTGTTTTTCGACAGACCGCTTGGCGGAGCAAAGACTGCGCATGGCAGATATTCAAGCATCAATTCTGGGGGATCGGCCAGCAAACTATGCTGGCAATGTTTCCGTAGAAGAGGCTTGGCGCGTTCTTCAGCAAGATGAAAAATCATTGCTTATAGATGTTCGGACAAAAGCTGAATGGGCTTTTGTTGGTATGCCTGATGTATCAACGGCGGACAAAGAGCTGGTGCGCGTTGAATGGCAGAGCTTTCCAACAATGGAATTGAATGCCGATTTCGTGGAGAGCGTGAAGCAGATCGTCAAAGACCGCGGTGCATCTGTTGAGACAAACCTGTTCGTGATTTGCAGGTCGGGTGCGCGGTCCACGGCTGCGGCAATTGCGTTGTCTGAAGCCGGGTTCAATGTGGTGCATAATGTTGCAGGYRSWKWTGWNGSTRAMWKSSATRGYSWYMGRCGCAGAKKTCRSWYWMMTRGKYSGMWNNCATYMSKWTWGCCTTGGAGCCAAAACTGATCGGTTTCGATAAACCGGATTGGTGAAGTAGGAGATAGTATCGCGCGGCGTAACGGCGCACCGGGTCTTCAGTGGCGGGGGCCTGTCTTGAGGTAGGTATGTGGAACCACATGCCTAGTGTCAGGGCGAAAACATGGGGATAAGTGCACATGGCTGTGGGGAGAGCCATGGAGTGCGATAAACAAACATTGGGGCTGTGGGCACGGAATGTCGAATGGGGAAAAAGCGGCGCGGGAAGTTGAGGCGATCGACCATATGCAACAGGGACAAGCATTCGGCAACAGCGCTGAGCGGCCTGTGAGCAGTGGCGATGATCTGAGCGCGCAATGGACACGTGTAAAAGCACGCATGTCGGTGGAGCTTGGAGAGGCAACTTACAACAGTTGGCTAAAGCCGGTTGACCTGATCAGCATAGGGGATGGCCGYGTCATGTTGGCCGCKCCTACYAGGTTTATTCGCTCGTGGGTYGTRGCGCATCAGGCCGARCGTCTTTTGCTTTTGTGGCAGGACGAGGAYCCCAAGGTCGAGCGMCTRGAAATTCTTGTRAGCAMCGACAGTCGCTTGGAGACGCAAGAGSGCGGTAAAGAGGCAATGRCTGCGGGMAGCGGTCCKGCCYYGGCYCRGCCTCTGSSCAAYGCGCCSCAAAAGAYGSCCGACGCCACCATCGTTTCGCCMGCGATCAAKCGGGCCCGAGAGGAAGTTTTGCCTGAGGAAGTGGGCGCTCCTCTTGATGAGCGGTTCACTTTTGACAATTTTGTAGTTGGTAAGTCCAACGAACTGGCCCATGCCGCAGCGCGCCGCGTTGCAGAAGCCACCGACGTGACTTTCAATCCGCTGTTTCTTTACGGTGGTGTTGGTTTGGGCAAGACCCACCTCATGCATGCCATCGCATGGGATATCCGCCGCCGCCATCCAGAGCGCAAAGTGCTCTATCTGTCGGCTGAGAAATTCATGTACCAGTTCGTTCGTGCGCTTCGCTTCAAGGACACAATGGCCTTCAAGCAGCAGTTCCGCACTGTGGATGTTCTGATGATCGATGATGTTCAGTTCATTTCGGGTAAGGAATCCACTCAGGAAGAATTCTTCCATACGTTCAACGCGTTGATCGACCACAATCACCAGGTGATTATTTCGGCTGACCGGTCACCGTCTGACCTGGATGGGATCGAAGAGCGTATTCGCTCGCGTCTTGGCTGGGGTTTGGTGGCAGATATTCATCCAACCGACTATGAATTGCGGCTGGGCATCCTGCAGGGTAAGGCCAGCTCCATGGAGCGGCGCACCGGGCCTTTCGACATGCCCAATGGTGTCCTGGAGCTTCTGGCAAACCGCATTACAAATAATGTGCGGGAGCTTGAAGGCGCATTGACCCGGGTTGTGGCCAATTCCTCCCTGGTCGGTCGACCGATTTCTGTTGATATGGCGCGGGATGTGCTGCGCGACCTGCTGCGCTCCAACGAGCCACAAATCACCATTGAAGAAATTCAGCGTCGCGTAGCGCAATATTACAATATTCGACTGGCTGACATGCTGTCGCCCCGTCGTGCCCGCACGGTGGCACGGCCCCGGCAGATTGCGATGTACCTGTCCAAACAGCTGACCACCCGGTCTTTGCCTGAAATCGGTCGCAAATTCGGCGGTCGGGACCACACAACAGTCATCCACGCGGTGCGCCGGATCGATGAACTGTGCCGCGAAGACAGCGGTATGGAAGAAGATGTGGATTTGCTGCGTCGTAAGCTGGAAAATATGGGCCCGGATATGTAACCCCGACATGTAAAATGGGGCTTTGGGAGCTTAGGTGAAGCTGGGTGGACCGAATGAGCAGGTTTCAGCCGAGCCCTCACAAAACGACAATGCCTGAAGTGCAAAAATCATGGCTCTATTCCTAGGCTCTGATATAGTCAGCGCCAAGCTTCTCTGCGGCTGAGGCCGTGCGGGCCGGGCAGAGACGGTAACGAGAGAAAAGAAGAGTTTAGGGGACCCATGAAGATTACAATTGAACGCGGTGCGCTCTTGAAGTCACTCAATCATGTGCAAAGTGTTGTGGAACGCCGCAATACGATCCCTATTCTGTCCAATGTCCTGATGCGCGCAGATCAAGGGCAGTTGAGCCTGACGGCCACCGATCTTGATATCGAAGTGGTTGAGACTGTCGCTGCCGATGTGGCGCAGGACGGTGGCACAACGGCGCCTGCTCATACGCTCTACGACATTGTTCGCAAATTGCCCGATGGCGCCCAGGTGGAGATTTCCGCAGGTGAAGACGGCAAAATTTCGCTGCAGGCCGGTCGCTCCCGTTTTGCCCTGCAGGCCCTGCCTCAGGAAGATTTTCCTGCAATGTCAGCAGGAGAGCTGCCGCACCGCTTTGAGCTTCCCGCAGAAGCATTAGCCCGGCTGATCGATAAGACCCGGTTTGCCATTTCGACAGAAGAAACCCGGTATTATCTGAACGGCATCTATTTTCACACTGTGGACGCCGACGGCACGCCTATGTTGAGGGCCGTTGCCACGGATGGTCACAGGTTGGCCCAGGCTGATTTCCCGATGCCAGAGGGCGCAGCTGACATGCCCGGTGTCATCGTGCCCCGCAAAACCGTGCTCGAACTGCAAAAGCTGGTGGAAGAGGAAGAGGGCATCGTCCGGATCGGCGTCTCTGACACCAAGATCCGGTTTGAATTTGGCGGTGTTGTGCTCACCTCCAAGCTGATCGATGGGACGTTCCCCGACTACACCCGTGTCATTCCCGAAGGAAACGACAAGGACATGGAAGTCGACGGCAAGAAATTTGCCGAAGCCGTGGACCGGGTCGCAACCATCTCAACCGAGCGCTCCCGCGCGGTTAAACTGAACATGGACGAAGGTCGGCTTGTGCTGACCGTGACCAATCCAGACAGTGGCAGTGCGACCGAAGAACTGGGGGTCTCCTACAGTTCTGATCCGCTTGAGATTGGCTTCAATGCGCGTTACCTGCTTGATATTGCGGGACAGCTTGATGGGGACAAAGCGATCTTCTCGCTGGCTGATAGCGGATCTCCCACGTTGATCCGCGATGGGGATGATGAAACGGCTCTCTATGTCCTCATGCCTATGCGCGTTTGAGCTGATCCGGCAACGTTCACCTCTACCCTTGTTACAGCGATCAAAGAGAAATCATGGCTGACCCGGTAGCCATAGAAGAGCCTGCGCCCGCGTCTGCCGTCCATCTGTCACGTCTGGTGGTGACCCATTTCAGGTCCTACGAACGGGCAGCCCTGGTTCTGGATGGGCGACCGGTCGTGTTGACCGGGCCCAACGGGGCCGGCAAGACAAATCTCCTGGAAGCAATTTCTCTCCTGTCGCCGGGGCGAGGGTTGCGCGGTGTGCCCTTCAGTGACTTAGGCTATCGCGCCCAAGGCGAACAGACTTCTCGTCTTGGATGGGGGGTTGCCGCGACGCTTATGCGGCACCAGGGGGAAGTTTGGGACGAGAGCGTCATCGGCACGGGGCAGAACGCTCCCACAGACCCAGAACTTGACGAGCCTCCCCGTGTACGCACGGTTCGCATTGATGGAGAAACCCAGTCAAGCGCAGGCGTTCTGACCGATTATGTACGGGTATTGTGGCTGACACCGGCGCAAGATCGCCTCTTTCTGGATGGGGCCGGAGGACGACGCCGGTTCCTTGATCGATTGGTCATGGGCTTTGACCCAACGCACGGAACCCGGGTCAACGCCTTTGAGAAGGTCCTGCGGGAGCGCAACCGGTTGCTGTCTGAAGATGTACGCGACGTCATGTGGTACGCAGCGGTTGAGGAGCAGATTGCCGAATATGGAGTGGCCATGGCGGCGGCCCGGGTGGAAACCATCGCTCGGCTGAAAGGTGCCATTGACGCTGCCGCCGAGAGCGCTTTCCCCAAATCCCTGCTGGCGCTATCTGGTGACCTGGAAGCAGCCCTTGGTGAAGGGGAAGCGGCGACAGATGTCGAAGATCGCTATCGCGCGCGCCTGGAAGAAAACCGAGCCCGTGACCGAGGAGCGGGCAGAACCCTTGATGGTCCCCATCGCAGCGATCTGCTGGTCCGCCATGCGCCGAAGGACATGGAGGCCAAAGCGTGCTCCACCGGAGAGCAGAAGGCTTTGCTGTTGGGTCTCATCCTTGCCAACACACGTTTACTGACGCTTTCCATCGGGGCACCGCCTCTGCTTCTGCTCGACGAAGTGGCCGCTCATCTGGATGCTGAGCGTCGTGCGGCGCTGTTTGACGAGTTGTGTGATATGGGCGTACAGGCCTGGATGACGGGTACAGATGCATCGCTTTTTCAGGCTTTGGGGTCCCGCGCTCAGGCCTTTGACGTACGCGACAATCGCTGCGACATCAGCACTCTGTAAGACCTTGAAATTGCAGACGAATTCGACCCCAAAGCGGGTGTTCCAAAAACCCGAGGGCGCGTTGTAACCTCTTGATTTATCACCTATATTCGGGGCTGAAAAGAATCATCCTGCAATCGCTCAAAAACTGCAAAGAAACACATTTTCATGTCTCATACGCTTAACGATGTTGATCCTATCGACCTGCTGAAAAACATCTCAAATCCCCTGCTCGAAAGTGGCCTGTTCAAATCCCGCATGGTGCTCATCACCGGCGAGATCAATGACAAGGTGGCACGCAGCACAACGGAACGTTTGCTGGCGATGGCGGGTGAATCCAATGACCCCATCACGGTGATGATTTCCTCACCCGGCGGTCATGTGGAATCTGGCGACATGATCCATGACATGATCAAATATGTGAAACCGGTGGTACGCACCCTCGGCACTGGTTGGGTCGCGAGTGCGGGCGCATTGATTTTTGTGGCGGCGGAAAAGAAAAATCGTTTCTGTCTGCCCAACACGCGTTTTTTGTTGCACGAACCGCGCGGTGGTGTTGGTGGTTCCGCCACGGAGATCGAAATTCAGGCGCGGGAAGTGCTGCGCATGCGTGAGCGCCTCAACAAGATTTTCGCGGAAGCAACCGGTCAGGCGCTCAAGAAAATTGAGGCGGACACACACCGTGACTTCTGGATGAGTGCCGCAGAAGCGGTCGATTATGGTGTTGTTGGCAAAATCATCACATCCGCCGACGAGATCGCCTAACAGTCCAGCTTGCGTCAATGCTGCGACGATCATCGCCGAGGGGCGATACGGCGCAGTCCAAGACCGCCCAGGAGTAAATTAATGGCCGATAAAGCCGATTCCAAAGCCGCGTCAAGTGCCGAGTATAGTGCTGACAGCATCAAGGTCCTGAAAGGCCTTGATGCTGTGCGCAAACGCCCGGGCATGTATATCGGCGATACGGATGATGGGTCCGGTCTGCACCACATGGTCTACGAAGTCGTGGACAACGCGATTGATGAAGCGCTTGCGGGCCATTGCGACACAGTCGCCGTGAGCCTCAATCCCGATGGGTCCATTTCTGTGACGGATAATGGCCGGGGCATTCCGACCGACATTCACACTGGAGAAGGTATTTCGGCCGCTGAAGTCATCATGACCCAGTTGCACGCAGGCGGTAAGTTCGACCAGAATTCCTACAAGGTCTCTGGTGGTCTGCATGGCGTGGGCGTGTCTGTCGTCAACGCGCTCTCCGACTGGCTGGAGCTGCGCATCTGGCGCAACGACAAAGAACATCTCGTGCGCTTCGAGAATGGTGTGCCGGTCGCTCCTCTTGAGGCTGTGGGTGAAGCCCCTGGACAGACAGGCACACAGGTTGTTTTTCATCCGTCAGCCGAGATTTTCGCCATCACTGAATTTGATTGTGCAACTCTCGAGCATCGGCTGCGGGAGCTGGCCTTTTTGAACTCCGGTGTGCGGATCACACTCACCGATGCGCGCAACCCGGAACCCACAACCATCGAACTTCTTTATGATGGGGGTCTTGAGGCCTTCGTCCGTTTCTTGGACCGGACCAAGTCTGCGCTCATAGAGGCGCCCATCACGCTTAGCGATGGTAAAGATGGCACCACGGTTGACCTGGCCCTTTGGTGGAACGACAGCTATCACGAGAACGTTCTGTGCTTCACCAACAACATTCCCCAGCGCGATGGGGGTACACATCTGGCGGGCTTCCGAGGTGCTCTGACGCGAGTTATCAATTCTTATGCGGCCTCATCGGGCATCGCAAAACGGGAAAAGGTAAGCCTCACAGGAGATGATGCACGTGAGGGTCTGACCTGCGTCTTGTCGGTGAAAGTGCCCGACCCTAAATTCTCAAGCCAGACGAAAGACAAGCTTGTTTCGTCCGAAGTGCGCCCGGTGGTGGAAAGCATTGTGAACAAGATGCTGTCCACCTGGTTTGAAGAGCATCCGGCAGAGGGCAAGGTCATTGTCGGCAAAGTGGTTGAGGCTGCTGCAGCACGGGAGGCTGCGCGCAAAGCTCGCGAGTTGACCAGACGGAAGGGCGCACTCGAAATCTCAAGCCTGCCCGGCAAGCTTGCCGACTGTCAGGAACGCGACCCGGCAAAGTCCGAACTGTTCATCGTCGAAGGAGACAGCGCTGGCGGCTCTGCAAAGCAGGGGCGTGATCGCAAGACCCAGGCTGTGCTGCCACTGCGAGGCAAAATCCTTAATGTCGAGCGCGCCCGTTTTGACAAAATGCTTTCTTCCGAACAGATCGGAACGCTGATCACCGCCTTAGGAACAGGCATTGGCCGCGAAGATTTCAACATCGAAAAGCTGCGCTACCACAAAGTCATCATCATGACCGATGCCGACGTGGATGGTGCACACATTCGCACGCTATTGCTGACGTTCTTTTATCGGCAGATGCCAGAGCTGATTGAACGCGGGCATCTCTATATTGCGCAGCCGCCGCTCTACAAAGTGCGGCGCGGACAATCCGAAACCTATTTGAAAGATGAAATGGGCTTGCAGGATTATCTTGTTTCCACAGGCCTGGAAGACATGGTCCTGACCCTTCATGATGGGTCACAGCGCGCTGGCGAGGACCTTCGCTCTATTGTCGAAGCAGCCCGCAAAGTGTCCGCGATTGTTTCCAACGTACCGAACAAGTATCCGCATTTTGCGGTTGAGCAGGCAGCGATTGCTGGCGCTCTTAATCCGGACCTCCTGTCCGATGCGGATCGCGCGCGGGATGCTGCAGACTATATCGCCCGCCGTCTTGATCTTCTGTCCGATGAGACAGAGCGGGGCTGGACCGGTCAGCCGACCCAGGATGGCGGCCTTAAGTTTGAACGCGAAGTGCGCGGTGTGTCGGAAGAAGTGGTGATCGATGCGCCACTGATCGCCAGCGCTGATGCACGTCGTCTGAACGAGTATACGACGGAGCTGAAGGACATTTATGTCAAAGCTGCGACCTTGACCCGCAAGGATGCGACCCATCAAATTCGCTCACCGAGCCAGCTTCTGGATGCAATCTTTGCAGCCGGCACCAAGGGGCTTGCTCTGCAGCGCTACAAGGGTTTGGGCGAAATGAACCCAGAGCAGTTGTGGGAAACCACACTCGACCATGATGCACGGTCCCTGCTCCGGGTGCATATTCGTGAGCTTGACCAGGCCGACGACCTGTTCGTCAAATTGATGGGCGACATGGTTGAGCCCCGTCGTGAGTTCATTCAGGAAAATGCCCTCTCTGTCGCCAATCTGGACGTCTAGGTCTTTCTGTTATCCGCCAGCATTCGATTGACAGCGCTGGTCACTGCTTTGAGTGACGCAGTTACCGTGTTGACGTCAATGGCGCATCCATAACCGCTTGCACCACTGCTTGTTCCCTCCACTTCCACATAGGCTGCCGCCTCTGCGCCTGAGCCGGTTGCGACGGCATGTTCGTGGAAACTACAAACAGTAGCCGAAAGGCCCGCAGCCGTTTCCAGCCCGGCAAGATACGCGTCAATCGGGCCAGTACCTGTTCCTGTGAAATGGGTGGCCTTACCGTCAATCGTCACGTCGGCCTCGATGCGGCAGGTCGTGGCACCCGACGTCACCTTGCAGCCAACAAACCGCAACGGTCCCTCAGTATTGATGTAGGTGGTCAGAAATAGATCCCACACTGTGTCCGCATCAACTTCCTTACCGGTTTCTGTTGTCTCTGCTTGAACGATATTGGAAAAGGCGACCTGCATGGCGCGGGGCAAGTCCAGCCCGTGACGCTCAGCCAGAATATGTGCAACACCGCCTTTGCCAGATTGCGAATTGATCCGGATGATCGCCTCATAGTCCCGGCCCACATCTTTAGGGTCGATGGGCAGATAAGGAACTTCCCAAAAATCATCATTGCGTTTTTGAAGAGCGGCAAAGCCTTTCTTGATCGCATCCTGATGGGATCCGGAGAAGGCCGTATAAACCAGTTCACCCACGTAAGGATGGCGTGGATGGATAGGCAGCTTGGTGATTTCCTTGGCGATCGTCGCAATGCGGTCGATGTCGGAAAAATCAAGTTCCGGGTCCACACCCTGGCTCATCAGGTTGAGGGCCAAAGTAACGATGCAGACGTTGCCGGTCCGCTCCCCGTTGCCAAACAGCGTTCCCTCGACACGGTCCGCGCCCGCCATCACGCCCATCTCACTGGCCGCAACGCCCGTGCCTCGGTCATTGTGGGTGTGCAAGGACAGGATCAATGCGTCGCGATGCTTCACGGTACGCCCAAACCATTCGATCTGATCGGCATATATGTTGGGCGTCGCCATTTCCACAGTCGCGGGCAGGTTGACGATCAGTTTTCGATCCGGCGTTGGCTCCCAGATGTCCATCACCGCATCACAGACCTCGACCGCATAGTCCATTTCCGTGCCGGTGAAGCTTTCGGGGGAATACTGAAAAACCCACTGGGTATCTGTTTGTGCGTCGGCGAGCTTGCGCACCAAAGCGGCGGCATCCGTGGCGATTTTTTTGATGCCCGCCTTGTCCTGTTCAAACACCACACGCCGCTGCAATTCAGACGTGGAATTGTAGAGATGCACAATCGCGCGGCGACACCCTTGTAGGGACCGGAAAGTTTCTTCGATCAACTCGGCGCGGGCCTGAGTCAGTACCTGGATGGTTACGTCGTCCGGAATCATCTGGTTCTCGATGAGGGCGCGAACAAAATCAAAGTCCGTTTCCGAGGCGGCTGGAAAACCCACCTCGATTTCCTTGAAGCCGATCTCGCAGAGCGTCTGGAACAGGCGTTTCTTTTCCTCCACACTCATCGGGTCGATGAGTGCCTGATTGCCATCGCGCAGATCGACAGAGCACCAGGCGGGGGCTTGCGTCACCACTTTGTCGGGCCAGGTTCGATCCGTGAGGCGGACGGGTTCGTATGACCGGTATCGGTGAAAATTCATCGGGGCTTTTTTGGGATCTGCGTGGGTCATAAGAAGTCTCCGGAGCGAATGCTTGATGGCGCAAAATGGGAAATTTGAGAGAGAGCTGAGGAACCGAAGCTCATAAGTCGCGCCATATGCCGGGCACGGGAAACCACACCGAACACACTGCAGGTGTCAGACAAAGAGGTACAGAAAGTGGCTCTGCATAAACTGAAAGTCATGGGGATCAACTGAAATAACGAGAGGACAAGGACTTAAGGCCGCTTACGGCCAGATCGCCGGCGCGCTTAAGCGGCCGGGGCGGTAAGTCGTAGAAGAAGTGTCCAGTTCATCTGTTCCATAGGGCGACACTAGTCGTCTTGAGGCGTGGCCGTCAAGCCGCACCCCACGCGAAGGGTCTTTGACAGAGGGTGGCCATCTTATTGCCAAACTTTGCGTTCAAGAGGGGCCTCAAGGGGAGAGCGTCCCATATCTTCACGGCTCGTTAACTATCTCTTCATAGCTTGTTAACACGTGCSGSAARTGGGCAGAACTKACAGTCAGAAACGATGAGCAATCGGCGACAAAACCAGCGAAACGGACGGGGCGCGCGCGGCACCAGCAGCGAGCTTATGTCCAGACGCATCCCTTTTTTGGGCACGGTCCGTCTTGAGGTTGAACGGCCTGCCAAGAAATCGAAGGCGCGGTCCGGCAAAGGGGGCGGCCAGAAGGCCGAGCGATATCGTGATCGATTGTGGGGGCGCGTTGCCTACTGGTCCGTAGTGTGCGGTGTGTGGATGGGCGTCGGCTTTGGCGGTCTCATTCTCTATTACGCCCTTACCCTCCCCAGCACAGACAATCTTTGGGACATTGATACAACACCGAGCGTGACAGTGGTTGCCGCCGATGGCACGCCTATCGTCACGCGGGGTGGGCGTCACAGTGCAGCCATCGGGCTTGCCGAACTCCCGGCCTATTTGGGCGACGCCGTTGTGGCAATTGAAGACCATCGTTTCTACTCGCACTTTGGGATAGACCCGATCGGGCTTGTTCGCGCGGCAGTGGTCAATCTGAAAGCGGGCGGGGTTGTGCAAGGCGGGTCAACACTGACCCAGCAGCTTGCCAAAAATATCTTCCTTACCCACGAGCGCACCTTTGATCGCAAATTGCGTGAAGCTCTGTTGGCGCTGTGGCTCGAGGCCAAGTTCACCAAAGATGAAATCCTGACGCTTTATCTGAACCGGGTATATCTGGGCGGGGGCGCTTATGGCGTTGAGGCTGCGTCTTATCGCTATTTCGGGAAATCTGCCCGCGACCTGACATTACCGGAGGCGGCAATGATCGCCGGGCTCCTGAAGGCTCCTTCGCGCTATGCGCCGACGGCTAACCTTGAGCGGGCGCAGGCGCGTGCGGCCACAGTGCTGGCAGTTATGGTCCGTGAAGGTTTCCTCGATTACGGAGATGGCCAATGGGCCTTCAATCACCCGGCCACCCTCGCGGGCGCTGCGCGTGCACCGTCATCACGCTATTTTGCAGATTGGGTCGTCGACCGGCTGCCCGGATATGCAGGTCGACCGAATTCCAGTTTGATGGTGCAGACAACTCTCGATTCTGACTTGCAACGCGTGGCCGAGAAGATCATCGAAGCAGCGCTGGCTCGAAATGAGCAGGCCCTGGGAGTAACCCAGGCCGCTATGGTTGTGATGACCCCCGACGGGGCGGTGCGTGCCATGGTGGGCGGGCGCAATTATCAGCAGAGCCAATATAACCGCGCCGCCTACGCGCAGCGCCAGCCAGGGTCTGCGTTCAAACCTGTGGTCTATCTGGCGGCGATGGAACGAGGCCTGACCCCGGATACATTGCGCGTTGATGCCCCCGTCGTGGTCGACGGCTGGGCACCTGGGAATTATTCAGGAACCTTCAATGGGATCATGTCGCTGACGGAGGCGCTGGCCAAGTCAGTCAACACAATTGCCGTGCAAATATCTGAAGAAGTGGGGCGTGATGCTGTGATCCGCAGTGCCCGTCGGCTGGGCTTTCGGGGGCGCATGCGCCCCCACCCCTCGATTGCCCTTGGCACCTTCGAAGTGACTTTACTGGAATTGACTTCTGCCTATGCAGCCTTTGCCAATGGTGGTGCGAGTGTCATCCCTCATGGGATAGATAGCGTTGAGACAATATCGGGAAGCCTGCTCTATCGGCGTCGGGGGTCTGGTGTTGGGGCCATCATGTCTCCCCAGACATTAGGCATGATGAACCATATGCTCAGCGAAACAATGCGCACCGGCACAGGCCGCCGTGCGGCAATCGCTGGCCGCCCGAGCGGTGGGAAAACCGGCACCAGCCAGGACTTTCGCGACGCCTGGTTTGTTGGATACACCGCTGATTTGGTGGTGGGTGTCTGGGTTGGGAACGATGATGGGGCACCGATGAAGAGCGTCACAGGAGGTGGTCTGCCCGCGCGCATCTGGCATGACTTTATGGAACAAACACAAAGCCAGGTGCAGGTCTCCGCATTGCCAGGGGAATATCGCCGTGTTGAAACGGCGACGGGGTCTATTGGAACTTGGCCTTTTGATGACAACAGCCGGGCATCGCAAAATGAAGATGATGATGAGCCAGGCTTCTTTGGCCGTCTGTTTGGATTTTCCGGCAGTGCCAGCGGTCGAGAGCTAGAGGGCCGAGGTATTCCTCGCCCAGGGCGCAATTCCTGGCATTAGATGTACGAACGGGGAAAACGCGATGTGCATTCTCCCCGCTAGTGGTTACCTGTCTTAGTGTACGTTCGGTTTGCGGCCACCGGATTGATCATCAGAAGAGGATGGATCAACAGGGTCGACATGTTCTTCGATCATATCTTCTTCCTCAGGGCTTTCCATTACCACCGGAACATCGTCGCCAGCCAGGTCAAGCGAGATGGCAATGGACCCGCCGGCGCCATCTTCGAAGCTGCGAACAAAGAGGTAGTAAGTGGCTCCTTCTTGCAGATAGCGTGCAAAGCGTGGGTTGAGTCCATCATCATCGTCGGAAGAAAAGGCGGAACGAAGAACCGTCACGTCGGTTCCGGGCATTGGAGCTTCGTTTCCGGCAAGCACTGGCACAAGCGCTGCGATTGTATCAAAGCCATCCTGTGCGGCACGGATAGAAAGAATGTGAACGCCTGAGCTGGTGGGCTGGAATGTGTACCAGACCCCGTCATACCCAACATTCGCCTCGACAGGCTCTGCAGTGTTCAACACCGCAATATCGCCTTCGGGGAAAGCGCCCGGTCCGGTGGTTGTGGTAACGCCAATGGCCTCGCCTTCCTCAACGGGAAAAATGCGGAGCACACCGGGTCCGCTGGACTCGCCGAAGCTGGTGAGCTCCACGCGCCATGCGTCGGATGCGTCCGTAACGCGTACGGGCAGGATGGCATCTAGTGTTCCGGGCGCATCGTCATTCGTTGCCGACGGTGTATCGCTGCCAGCTGCAAACAAAGTCAGGACCGGGTCGGAGGCACCGTCCAAAGCGCGCAGTTCGATACGGTACGTGCCCGCTTCGTCAAAGCCCAACGTGACGCTGGTCGCCATTCCGCTGATATGTACAAACTCTTCCATGCCGTCGGCTGGAATTTGCATACTTTGTGCTTCGGGGGAGGCTGTGTCCGGTGCGGACGTGACAGCCTGCTCTGGCCACCACAAGCTCATGGTGCCGCCGGCGACAAGCAAGGCACCAAGGGCGCCCGCGAAGCTAGATAACACAGTGCCCGCACTGAAGTTACCTCCGGCACTCGTTTCACTTGAATTTCCGGCTAGCTCTGTGCGGTTCGGTTGTCCCGACCCTGTTTCATTCACCATCATGCTCTCCCAGTCGCAATATCAAAAATCAATCTCATTGCTGATGGAGAAAAGTGGCGACAGCAAGGCGCAGCCCGTCCACCTGCAGATCAGAGGGGTTCGTAATGCGGACTAATCCTCGGAAAAGGGGTCGTTTCCGTACTTGTGTAGCGCCGGGCCTTCTCTTTCGAGCCACCGCATGATTGCGCAATAGTCGGGCACGAGCCTGCTCACGACGCGCCAGAATTCAGGTTCGTGGTTCATATGAACAAGGTGAGCCACCTCATGTGCGGCCACATAATCCAGCACATCGGATGGTGCCAGAATAAGACGCCAGGAAAACGAAAGAGCCCGCGTTGAGGAGCATGAGCCCCACCGGCTCGACTGATCGCGCACTGTAATGCGGCTTGGTCGCACGCCCAGTTTTGTTGCGTGGCGAAGCACGCTCTCGTTCAAATCGCTTTTGACTTCACGCTTCAGCCAGTCCGTAACCCGGCGCGGAAGGAAAGCCGCATCACCGGAAACATGAAGTTCCGCGACACTGTCCCCGTTGGGGGTGGATTGGAACACGGCACCCCGCGCGCAGGAAACATGGCGGATCACATGATGCACGCCTCGGACAGGAAGTGTTGCGCCGTCACAAAATGGTTCAGCGGGCGCAACCTGCCGGCGTTGTTCAGCAATCCACTCAGCATGGCCACGTGCAAACGCCACCGCGCCTTTGACGTTTCGTTTGTTTGGAGTGGTGACGTGCACAGCGCCCGTTGTCATGTCAACGCGAACAATGAAACGGCGTGCGCGAGGATTGTGTCGCACAACAAGGGGCACCTGTTCGCCAGAAACGGAAAGGGTGTCCATATGCAGAGCGCGTGACGTCGGCGACTTGGTCATGAATGTGTTGGGTACTCGTGCGAATCAACAAAGATATTTGTAAAGGTGAATAGAACACACAAAGCGGGTAAGCTCACCCCATGTCAAGCACACCAAGGTTTCATCTTGCATTTCCTGTMAACGATCTYGCTGCMGCACGRTCATTCTATGTGGATGTTTTGGGATGTGCAGTAGGGCGCAGCGATGAGACTTGGATCGATTTTGATTTTTGTGGGCATCAAATTGTCGCGCATCTAAATGATGAGGGAAGTGCTGATCGTGTCGTTAATCAGGTGGACGGTGACGCTGTGCCTGTTCCCCATTTTGGTCTCATTCTAGGCTGGAAAGAATGGGAAGCACTCAGGGCGCGCATACGAGATGCCGGGATTGTCTTTGTCATTGAGCCCCATGTCCGGTTTGTCGGAAAACCGGGAGAACAAGCCATCATGTTTTTCAGGGACCCTGCAGGCAACGCGCTTGAGTTCAAGGCGTTCCGCAATGACGACCAGATTTTTGCAACCGGCTAGAGCATTTCCCTAATTTTATCCGCCATTGCATCCGGTCCTGTTCCGGGTCCGAAGTGGGCGAGGAAGCTGCCATCAGGCGCCATCAAAAAGACAATGGACGAATGATCCATCGTGTAAGCCGCATTGGAGCCAGGGTCTTCCACTTTTTCGTAGTAGACACGGTAAGCGCGCGCCGCTGTCGCAATCTGTTCGGGCGTTCCCGTCAGACCCAGTAGTCGAGGATGGAAGTTGGCGACATACTGCGCCATGGTTTCCACGGTATCGCGTTCCGGATCGATGGTGATCAAAATAGGGTGCACCTTGTCGGCATCTGTTCCCAGAAGGTCTAGGGCACCAGCCATCACCTGAAGTTCTGTCGGGCAGACGTCCGGGCAGTAAGTGAAGCCGAAATAGATCAGCATAAACTCACCCTCAAAGGTCTGGTTCGTGACCGTTCTGCCGTCGTGAGCGATAAGTTCAAAAGGACCGCCAACGAGTGCCGTGCCGCTGCTACGCTGTGGATAGGATGTTTGCTCATCAGGCGTGGCGAAGTAGAGGGCCATCGCCGAGGCTGCAACAAGGCCACCCAAGGCAACAAGAAATACCGTTAATCGCAACATGGGGATTCTTTCTCTTTGGCGACGACAGCTTCTGCTGACAGTTTTACTCCATATTCATGGGCCATTCAGGTTCCTGGCCTCACCGTGCACAGCATATATGCTATGGTCCTGTGACGGTGGGGCCAGTTTGCCGTGTTGGTTCACCTTCTTTATGAATATGTTCTTCAAGTGTTATCGCTCCCTTCGCCTCTTTGCTAGAAGAAGGTGTGTCGAAAACAAATTTGAGTAGTTGGTTGGATATTATGATGAAAAGTCTCGCGATTAAACAACAACCCTTGTTGTTGCCTGCGCGTTTTGTCGCGCTTTTCTCAATGGTATTTTGGGCCGCTACTCTAACAGCTCTTCCAGCGGACGCAGCCTTGCGCCAGCCGACTATTATTATCCCCGACTCCGCCTTCATCGAAGCCGTACGCGATGGTGAYCAGGAAGAGGTWGAGGCWGCTCTGGTGCGMGGRCAGGCMCCWGATGCGCGSGACAAGGTCGGCACRCCCGCCCTTTTTGTRGCGTTGCAGTTTCGTCAGATGGATATGTTCAAATTTCTGATCGAAAAGGGCGCTCGGATAAGGTTGAAAGACCGTAATGGTGATACGCTCTTGGCGGTTCTGGCTGACACAAAATATCTTTCTCTCGCGGATCTGATTTTAAGCCTAGGGGCTGATCCGGACCAATTTGGATCGAATGGCGAACCACCCATCATCATTGCTGCGCGTGCGGGAGGGTTAGAAATGATCCGCCTTCTGTTGCACTATGACGCGGACTATGACGCTACAGACTTGACCGGGCGTGGGGCATTGACCATTGCCGAGGAAGGCCGGTTCACAGGCATCGTCGATTTGCTGCGCGAAGTAGGGGCCTACTAGCGCGCCAATAGGCAATTACTCCTAGCAAACCTTTCAGCGCCCCTTTTTTGTGAGGCGATGACACCTTATCTTTCTCCCTATGAGCAAACCAAAACCATTCGCAACGGGCGGTTCGTCAAAAGCAGGTGAGCGGCCTTGGCACCACTTGCCTGACGGAACATTTAGGAACCCCAAGGGAAGTCCCAAAAAGAGCGTATCGCTCCGGGTGACGCTGCCCTTTTTTGCTGAAATGTTCAGTAAGAGTTTCAGCAAAATTGACGTTCCCTCGTCTCATGTCATGAGCCGGGATGAAGCGCAGGAAGGGGTGGCACGCCATCTCGCGGGCACGGATGATTTTTTGACCTGGCTTGGTCATGCGTCATTCCTTATCCGAATTGCCGGAAAAATTATCCTGACCGATCCCTATCTCACATCTTATGCAGGCCCTGCAGGTCTGGGCCCCAAGCGGTTTGTGAGAAGCGGCATCGCCATTCGCGATCTGCCGCCAATAGATGTTCTCGCAGTCTCGCACAATCATTATGACCATCTGGACGAACGAGCCCTTGCCCAGCTGCCCGGAAAAGACAGCATGACAGTTGTTGTGCCGCTCAATCTGGGCGATTTTTTTCGCAAGCGCGGCTTTGCCCATGTTGTTGATATGGATTGGTATGACGAACTCATCGTGAACGATCTGAAGGTCACGGCACTGCCGGTGGTCCATTGGTCGCGACGGGTAGGGTTCGATTACAACACATCGCTGTGGGCGGGGTTTGCCTTCAAAGGCCCGGACCATCATCTCATGTTTGGCGGTGACTCTGGTTACGGCCCGGTTTTCAAAGATACCGGTGAGCGATACGGACCTTTCAACACAGCCCTGTTGGGGATCGGCGCCTATGCGCCCCGCGAGATGATGCGCGCCTCTCATGCCACACCGGAAGAGGCGGTCGAGATGGGTCGGGATCTGCGCGCGGCCACTCTTGTGGGCATGCATTGGGGCACGGTGGTGCTGACCCAAGAGCCGCCGTTCGAGCCCCCCAAACGCTTTCTCGCCGCAGGTCGCGCGGGGGGGTATGATGAGGACGATATTTGGATCATGAAGATCGGTGAGACCCGGAAGCTTGAACCGGGGTGGCCGTCCAACAATTAATGCCCATCAAAAGCGAGCCACTCAATGGCCTCATCTGTCACCCGCCCTGCTTTTTCCGCCAATCCCACCGGTGTTCGCCTGCAGACACTCGTGCTCTTGCGATGGCTCGCGGTCGCCGGACAATTGGGCGCTGTGCTGTTTGTAAACTATGGCCTGGGTTTCCCCTTGCCGCTGGGGTTCTGCCTGGCAGCCATCGCGGCGTCTGCCTGGCTCAATGTGGTGCTCTCGATCCGGTATCGGGCAACCGTGCGATTGCCCGACCATCAAGCGGCTGCCTATCTCGCTTATGACCTCGTACAGCTTGCCGCATTGCTCTACCTGACGGGGGGACTTGGAAATCCGTTTGCCCTTCTCTTTATGGTGCCTGTAACAATTTCGGCGGCAACGCTTTCACCCAGAGCCACCGCTTTGCTTCTGGCCCTTGCCTTTTTCTGTGTCACGAGTTTGGGTTTTTTCCATCTGCCGCTACCGTGGACGCCGGATGTGCCCCTGGTGTTACCGCGTATCTACCAAGCGGGCATATGGGCGGCCCTCTTGTTGGGCCTTGGGTTTGTGGCCGTGTACGCCTGGCGGATCGCGGATGAAGCACGACGCATGTCCAACGCGTTGGAGGCGACGGAAATGGTGCTCGCGCGGGAACAGCGGCTGTCAGCTCTCGATGGATTGGCCGCTGCCGCCGCACATGAATTAGGGACCCCCTTGGGAACCATCGCGCTTGTCGCGCGCGAGCTTCAGAGAGAAAAACCAACCGGCGCCCAGTTGGAAGATGATCTGGCATTGCTGCGATCACAGGCAGAACGCTGCAAGGAAATTCTCTCCCGGCTGACACGCAAACCCGACGAGCGTGATGCGCTTTATTCGCGTATTGAGGTCAGCGCATTGATAGGAGAAATTGTCGCACCCCACCGGGACATGGATGTGGATTTTGAACTGTCATCCAGCGGTGACGATGGCGCGCCATCTGTTTCACTCGTGCGCCGCCCTGAAATTCTCTATGGCCTGGGCAATTTTATCGAAAACGCCGCGGATTTTGCAAAATCTTTGGTCGTGGTGAAAGCGGAGACGAAGGACACCTTGATCCGTATTACAATCATGGATGATGGGCCGGGTTTCCCGACCGACCTGATTGATCGACTGGGTGAACCCTATATAACCACAAGGGCGCGAGGAAGCGTTGCGGCCCTGGAGGCGCAGCACGGATCCGCGAATTCTCATGAGGGTATGGGACTAGGATTTTTTATCGGCAAAACCCTACTGGAGCGCAGTGGTGCCCATGTTGCCATTCGCAACCGTACCGATGGTCCGACAGGGGCTATGGTTATTGTTGAATGGCCTCGTGAGGCTGTGGAAGCGCCCCCGATGGGTGGCGCACAGGAGCAAATATTCGACTCTGAGTTGGTATGAGCGCCAGAACGGCGTAAAATAAAATACTCCCAGCAGGTGGAGCAGATTTGCAGCATCCCTGGAAATTAACCTGGGTCGGCAGGAGAAACATGACAGACGATATGAAGGAAACGACCGCAGTCGGAAACGAAAGCGGTGGGGCAACAGGCGAGGAACGCACGCTGCTTCTGGTCGATGATGATGCACCTTTTTTGGGCCGATTGGCCCGCGCGATGGAAGGGCGTGGCTATGCGGTTACCCAGGCGGGGTCGGTTGCAGAGGGTATTCGTCAGGCGCAATCCGGTAAGCCTCGTTTTGCCGTTGTTGACTTAAGGTTGGACGATGGCAATGGGCTGGAGGTGGTCGCGGCCCTGCATGAAGTGCGCGAAGACGCCCGGGTCATTGTGCTGACCGGTTATGGAAATATCGCAACCGCTGTGGAAGCTGTGAAGCTTGGCGCGGTTGACTATCTTTCAAAACCCGCAGACGCAGATGATGTTGAAGCGGCATTGTTGGCGGAACCGGGAGCGAAAGCAGACCCACCCGAAAATCCCATGTCTGCCGACAGAGTGCGTTGGGAACATATTCAGCGCGTTTACGAATTGTGTAACCGCAATGTCTCCGAGACAGCGCGCCGGCTCAACATGCACCGTCGAACTTTGCAGCGTATTCTTGCCAAGCGGGCACCGCGCTGATCTCTACGAGGTCTCTTCGTCGGTGGTTCCCAACAGGGCGGTGACGCCGGGGTCCAGCGCCCTGTGCACCCGAGATGCCGCAGCGCGTGCAAAAAGCAGCGTTACGGCTTTGCGTCGTGGCGCTGAAAGCTTATCCGTCTCCGGCTCGCGCAACACTTCAGCCCCAAATTTGTCCGCAGCGATCAGGCCGACACCCACATCGTTGGGCAATATGTCGAGCGGAAAGTCGGGCGGCACCGCAAAGAAAAACCGGTCGCAATAGTCGAGATACTCAGGCCATTTTTGATCAACTCGAAAATCGGCCAGTGACGATTTGATCTCCATGATCAATATTTCGCCCTTCCCGTTGATCGCAGCGACATCAACCCGGCGTCCGGTTTTGAGGCCGAGCTCCGTGAGAGGCATGTACCCCATGTGAATGAGTAGCCGGCAGACGCCCCGTTGAACTGCGGCAGCAATGGGGGATTGCCGTCCATCAGATGTTGCATGCGAAAGGGGATCATCCTCATCCATGATGCATCATTCCTCCAGCCCAGCTTTGTCTGCGCAATGGCGCACCATGCCACGCAGGCGCATCCCGACACGCGGATCGTTGGCGGTGACGCCCGGTTGCACTGTTCCGCCAAAGTAGAGCGTGGCAAGTGCATTGACGGTGGCTGCAAGGTAGTAAGTGTCAATATCGATGGGTGCGCCGCTGGCCACCCGGTAGCCTAAGAAAACCGCATCGCGAAATTCAGGGCGGCTCTCCAGGTGACGAAAGTCGGCATGAGCCGGTCCGTATCCGCATTCGGCAAAATCGATGAGGCCAAAACCGCCGTCATCATCGACCAGCACGTTACTGAAATTGATGTCGCCATGCAAAAGAACCGGAGCGGGTCTCTCTTGCTTGTGCCATCTCACGCGCAGTCGCTCACAGAGTAATTTATCTTCCGGTTTGGGAAGAGCCGTTGCGAGCAAGCCAATGGCACGGTCAATCGGATCCGTTGTTGGGATTTTCCCCGCATCGCTCAACGCCGGTGTTGCTGCATGGAAATCAGCAATGGCGGCGCCAAGTTGTTCGCCAAGTCGTTGTCGTGCGTCGGGGCCAGTCGGCACACTGGCGGATAGGATTTTCCCGTTCAAACGGGACAGGCGCAGCCAACCTTCGAGGGGGGCAACGAAAGGGTTGGCGGGTAGGGAGAGGTCTCCGTGCCCGAGAAGGGCGGGGAGTTGGAAACCGCCTACGCGCTGGCCGCCTAACGCAGCAAGGACGCTGGTTTCACGGTGGATCAACCCCGCAGCCGATCCAAGGCCCCCGCGCTTGCGCACAAGCTTGAGGACGGAACCATCGCCGAGATCATAAACAGTGCCCCACACGCCATGGCCCATTTCTTTCCACGGAGGGGCTGGAAGGTCCTGTGCGCTCTCTATCAGGGCGGCGTGAACCATTTCTTCTATCATCATCAGAGTCATGGGCGGGATGGTAAAGCGTTTCCAGCAAAAGCGGGAGCAGCTTTTGCGTCCGGGAACGCGACAGGGATAGAGAATGTTTCCAGCAAAAGCGGGAGCAGCTTTTGTGTCCGGGAGGGCGCGTGCAGGCAAACATCACCCAAAGAAAAAGGGCGGCTTCAGGGAGAAGCCGCCCTTTGCACTACACACGAAGGGGATCGTGGGGGATTTGTGTAGTGTATGAGTTATTCGGCTGCTGAAACGCTCGCGAGTACGTTCTCATTGGTTGAGAAATTGATGGTCTTGAGGTACTTGATGCCTTCTTCGGCAATGTCGTCCCCGATCATCCGGTCGCCTTCTTCTTTCAGCTCATTCATGTCCACGTAGACCGCATAGAAGTCTTTCGTGCGGTCCGTGATGATGCCAGCTTTCAGAAGAGTCTTGATAAGCACGCGGAAAATGTTGGTGCCTTCGCGCATCGATTCACGACGATCATCGTCGGTGAACGCTTCCAGCATCTCCGCCTGCACGGTTTCCCACTCAATTCCAAATTCCGGGTAGAGAACCTTTTTCTGTTCAGGGTTTACCAGGTTGAACAACAAGGTCTGGAAGCAGTGGGCTGCCCAATCTTCGATTGTGTTGCGTTCTTCTTCGGAGAGTTTGTGGACTGTGCGGTCCGCCCAAATCTTGCCGAACTTGTGATGGAACGCCTCGTCCGTCATCACCAACTGCATGAGTTTTACCATCAGCGGGTCATTGGATTTGGTGTAGATGGTCGCAAACGCGCCCATCGCAAGACCTTCCACAAGCATCTGCATGCCCACGATCTTCTTATAGACTTCCTTGGAACCAACAATATCAGTCAGCAGGTCGCTGAGTGTCTGGCCAACGGGCAGTGGCTTGCCCCAGCGGGCTTCGATGTATTTAGAGAAAGCCGTCACGTGGCGAGCTTCTTCGCGGGTCTGGTTGGCCGCATACTCTTGTGCGCCGGGATCAAGCAGAATGTGACAGAGGCTGGAGGACAAGTTTAAAGCCCCCTGTTCACCATGTAAAATGGCCGACAGCATCCACCGTGCGCTTTGGTTGGCGAAACGTGTCTTTTCCTTTTCCGACAGCTTTTGAAAGCACGGAAGGCGCAATTCTACAAAAAACTCGTCCGGCAGCAGGCGCTCGTTTTCCATGTCGAAAGGTTCGGAGAAATCGATGTATTTGGTGTCCAGCGGATCCCAGAAATGGTCATGGGTCGCGGAAATGATCTTGTCAAAAGCAGTGGAACGGTTGCTGTAGCGTTCAACTTCCATCATCGCTGGGAAGTCGTCAGGAGCGCAGGCGTTGTACGCCTCGTCTTTGGTGATCTGAGTCGTTTCGGCCATTTATTCCTCCAGTAAGTCGGTCAAAACAGCCGATTACAGCCGTTCCACCTTTCGTACCGATCATTTCGACCCAAAGGGTCAAAGCGTCGGCACTCCATGTCCAACACTCGACCGACCATGGGTCGGAGGAATGCTAAAATCTACCTTGTCGGGAAGATAAGGATGAGGGAGTGAGGGATCAAGAGGAAAATGACACAAGCGTCACCTTTGCGTGAGGAAAGGTTAAGCAAAAGACCACGCCATTTCCAATATTGCACACCAAGTTCTTGGTGGGACGAGGTTTGGTTAATTTTGTGACACGTTGTCCAGGGGGTTCAAATGGAAGCAGAGGCGCTGTTTCTCGTTACATTCATCGAGAAACTGTGCTATCCGAGAACCATCAAGCCCGTTGCAATTGAACCAAACTTCGTTCAATCAACAGGTTCGATAGGGGGACCGGGCGCTGACCTTCTGAGCGTCGGGTCACATTAAGACGATAATAATTGATCGGCAACAGAATGCCGGCAACCCGCTTCGGCGGGACTTGGGAGGGGGTAGTCCTGTTAGTCGCCAGCCATTTGGTAGCGGCCAACAGCGGTCAATCGGATTGATGGAATGACCAGTCAGGTCTTCTGTTTTTACGTTGACCATCAAGAAGTGGGGTGTACGGATGTTCACCCGCGGAAGGATTTTCCCCCAATTAGTTTTGCGTTTTTAGCGCAAGGAGCCCGTGCGCTTGGGTAGTGCGTTGGCCTCTTGTGCAAAGAGCGCATGTAGTGTGTTTTCGGCCGCGATGGATGCGGTCAGGGAGACGGGAAAAGTCCATGGTCAAGTTACTTGAAGCCCTTATTTTCAGGACCCGCCTGATTATCCTTGCCGCGCTTGCAGTGTTTACGCTTTACGCAGGCTATTATGCGACCCAGCTAAAATTAGACGCCGGGTTCGACAAACAGTTGCCTGCCGGGCACGAATATATTGAGACATTTCAGGAGTATCGCGAAAAGCTGTTCGGCTCGAACCGCGTCCTGATCGTTCTGGAAGCGAAGGAAGGGTCTATTTGGACCAAGGAATTCTTCCAGGCCTATAAAGACATCACCGACGACATTTTCTTCCTGCCAGGCGTAGCCAGGCACACAGTGACGTCCCTTTGGACCCCGAATACTCGGTATCTTGAAATTACCGAAGAGGGTATCCGCGCGGACGACGTGATCCCGGGAACTGTTACAGCAGAGACAATGAACCCGGTAGCGTTGGCAGAGATTGAGAACAACGTGATCCGTGGTGGCTTTGTTGGCCGCCTTGTGGCTCAGGATTTTTCCGCTGCCATGATCACGGCGGAGCTGCTGGAGTACAATCCACGGACCCAAGAGAAGCTCGACTATTTCGATCTGGCGGCAAAGCTGGAATCAGAAATTCGAGGCAAGTATGAAATCGAGGATGGCGATTACACTGTTCGTATCATTGGTTTTGCCAAACTGATTGGTGACATCGCGGATGGTGCCCAGTCGGTTGTTTTCTTCTTCGGTGTCGCATTCGTGCTTACGGCATTGTCTGTGTATCTCTACTCACGGTCGATCATTCTTACCTTCCTACCGCTGTTTGCATCTCTGACATCGGTGGTTTGGCAATTTGGTGTTCTGTCCTTCCTTGGCTACGGCCTGGATCCACTTGCGATCTTGGTGCCCTTCCTCGTCTTTGCGATCGGGGTGAGCCATGGTGTTCAGCAAATCAACTTGATCACCGCCGAAATCTCGGCGGGGGCCACCTCGGAAGAAGCCGCGCGGACGAGTTTCTCCGGACTGCTCATTCCAGGCACCATGGCGCTGCTAACTGACCTTGTCGGTTTCGGCACCTTGATCATGATCCCGATCCAGATGATCCAGGAACTAGCGATCACCGCATCGATCGGTGTGGCGCTGAAAATCATCACCAACCTCATCATGTTGCCGATCCTGGCGTCCTACTTCACGTTCGATGAAGGGTTCGTCGAACGGGTAGGAAAGGCTCGGGACTCGCGCATCAAGATCATGCGTGTCCTTGGTAGCATCGCTAATCCGAAAGCGGCGGTTATCACATTGCTGGTCTCCACCGCTCTCTTCGCAGCGGCGGTGGTGGAAAGCCAGGACCGTCACGTGGGTGCGCTGCATCCAGGGTCAGCGGAACTGCATCCCTACTCACGCTATAACGTGGATAGTACAACCATCGCGAACAAGTTTGCGCTGGGCCTGAACTTGCTCACGGTTGTAGTCGAGACGCCGACCGAAGCCTGTATCAAATACCCTTACATGGAGTATTTGAACCGTTTCACCTGGTATATGGAAAATATCGAAGGCGTGTCTCTGGCGATTTCTCTGCCCTATGCGGTGAAGAATTCTTCAGCCGGTTGGAACGAAGGCAATCTTAAGTGGCGCGCATTGCCCCGCAACCAGTTCGCCCTGGTGCAGGCAGTGGGTCCGGTGCCGCCTTCAACAGGTCTGTTGAACCAGAACTGTTCTGTGATGTCGCTTTTGGTCTTCCTGGAAGATGCGAAGGCAACCACGATCACACGGGCAGTCGCGGCTGCAAAAACGTGGCGTGACGAGAATGCACGCGACGATGTCACCATCCGTTTGGCCTCTGGCAATATGGGTGTTCAGGCAGCGGTGAACGAGGAAATCGAAGAGTCAGAATTGCCCATGATGTTGTGGGTCTATGTGGCTATCGTTGCCCTTGTGATCCTCACCTATCGTGACTGGCGCGCAACGATTGCTTGTACGATCCCGCTGACCTTTGCCACCTTCTTTGGCTACTGGTTCATGGAAGTGCTGCAGATCGGGCTCACGGTGGCAACCTTGCCGGTGATGGTGCTCGCGGTCGGGCTAGGTGTGGACTACGCCTTCTACATCTACAACCGGGTGCAATTCCATCTGGCGGAAGGCTTGAACATTACCGACAGCTACAAACAGACATTGTTTGAAACAGGTATGGCCGTTGTGTTTACAGCCATTACCATGGCGGTTGGTGTGTCAACGTGGACCTTCTCTGCTCTGAAATTCCAGGCAGATATGGGACTTTTGCTCACCTTCATGTTCTCAATCAACATGATCATGGCGATCACCACGCTGCCGTCTATCGCGGTGGTCCTTGATATGCTGTTCCCACGCAAGCGGCCTGTGCGGGCGCCATCCGGTGCGCTTTCGCACTAGGGAGCTGAGCGATACGAAAAAACAACGCCGCCGCGGGACAGCATCCCTCGGCGGCGTTATAGTTTGAATAGACAGGAGACGGAGTTTCAGCTCCGTCAGACGCAGAGATCGGAGGCACCTATGCTCGACAAAATTCTAGCTCTTTTGAAAGATGGCCCCAAGGCACCTGCTGCGGCAGTTACGAGTGGTAATGCCAGTCAGGTTGCAGCGGCAGCATTGATGGTGGAAGCCGCCCGGCTTGACCGTGACTTTGATGACGGGGAACGCGCAACGATTACCAAGCTTGTGAAAGCGCAATTTGGTCTGAGTGATGAGGCCGCGACGGACCTGGTCGAGGTTGCTGAAAAGCGCCAGAAGGCCAACTATTCAGATATGACATTCATCAACACCGTTGCGACCAGTTTTGATGAGGGCGAAAAGAAGGAGCTTCTCAAGATGCTCTGGGCCGTCGCGCTGTCAGACGGAAGTCTGCATAAGTTTGAAGAGCATTTGGTCAATCACGTCGCAAGCGAATTGGGGCTAAGTGCTGAAGATGCCCAGGCCGCAAAAGCTGCCGCACAAGGCTGAGCACGCATCAATGCGTTCATACGACACGACAAAAGGCCGCCTGATCAGGCGGCCTTTTTGATGGGTGAAGAAACTTGGTAGACAGAAAGCCTATCGCAGGGAGAGGCCGACCGCTGCTTCCAGTTCCTTAAGGGCCTGTTCTCCGTTCAGCACTTTGATTGTCGTCATGCCCAACGCCCGTGCAGGCTTGAGGTTGATCCCAAGGTCATCCAGATAGATCGACTTGTTGGCGTCCACCCCTAACGTCTCGCATGCCATCTCGTAAATACGGGGATCTGGTTTGCGCATCCCAATCTTTGAACTCTCAATCACATGATCGAAGAGCGCCATGACATCTGCAACCGCGGTGGCTTTGTCTTGGCTCCGCGCCATGCCAGCCCCTTTGCCAGCACTGACATTGTTGGTGATGCAGCCAACTTTGAAATGTTCTTTGCAGCGTTTAAGGGCGGTCACCATAGCGGGGCGGATGTCGCCCGACAGAAGACTGACGACTTCGCGGCCTGTGACAGCCCCCCCAAGAGCCTTCGCCTCCTCGGAAAATTTCTCATCAAACACATCGAGTGAAATATCGCTGCGCTCAAACAAGGCCCAGGCATTGCTGTCTGGATTGGTGGAATTGACCTGCCGTATGAAGTCTTTGGGCAGGCCCCGTTCTGCCTCGAACCGGTTGAAGGCCTCGAAGGGGCTGGATGTAAGCACCCCGCCAAAATCCCAGATGACAGCTTGAATACCGTTCTTCATGTCGTTCCCACTCATCTAAACCTCTTCCATTTTGATGAGCGAACCCTACCGGAGCGGGCATGTACAGCCAATGGCTTTGCTGACCTGTGCGGGAAAACGGATATCTTTCGTTGCCCTCAGTCTCATTCCTGTTCGACTAGGGGAGCATCTCCCCAATCCGCGCCAAGAACGGTTGCTAGATTGTGCATGGGTTGGTCTCCCAGCCGCCCAACCAGCGTTGCCTCAAGTGCTCTCATGATTTGCACCGCCTTCAGGCGTACAGGGTCTCCTGCTTTTGAAAATTCGATGATCTTGCATCGCCCATCTTTTGGGTCCGGTTTGAGCTCAATCAAATCTTTCTGCTCGAGCTCCCGCATGGCCGAGTTGATCGACTGTCGGGTGACGCCAAGCGTGCGCGCAAGATCCGTGGGTTGTCGAATACCGGCGGCAGCGTAGAGCATAATCATGGACTCAAGACGTCGGACGTTGGGCAAATTCAGCCCGCGCAGGCTGTCCTGTAGGCCTCTATCAAGCCACATAAAGCCCTCCAGAAGCCCAATCATTAAGCTACCCGTCATGGCCGGTGGTGTGTCGGGCATGCCCCATATTCTCCTACGTGGATTCGTTCCTTGAATATATTGTAAGAATAACTTACAAAAAAGGAAGATCAAAAACGGGGAGGAATGAAATGCCGAGACTGGCTGAAGTGCCGAAGGCTGAGGCAGATCCTTTTGTGGATCAGCTCTATCAGGTGCTGTTCGGTGATCGTGACCCGGTGGCAGAGCCCGGCACGGCAACAGGAACGCCGGGAAACTGGTGGACCGTATTTGCACTCGTACCGGATTGTTTCAAACACGCAGTGGATGGCTTCCGGTTTTACCGCGATCCGAACCGCAAGCTTGACCCCAAGTTGAGAGAGTTGGGCCAGACGCGCGCAGGATATGTGCGGGGTTCGCAATTTGTGTTCTCCCAACACTGCAAGTCCTGTCGTGATGTTGGGCTCAGTGAAGAACAGATCCAAGCCTTGCCCCACTGGTCAGTTGCGGATTGTTTTTCGCCCGTCGAGCGAGCTGTGTTGGCCTATACGGACGAAATGGTTAGAGACAATGGCCGTGTGTCAGACGGCACTTTTGCCGCACTCAAATCCCATCTGGATGATGTTGAGATTTTGGAGCTGACTTACATCACGGCCATGTACGAGATGCACGCGATTATGAGCCGGGCACTACGGCTTGAGTATGATGATGTGGACGAACCGATTGTTGAAATACCGGTGCCGGGAGGTGGCGGGGCGTCATCCGATGTCATGAACATGGTGGATGAAAAATAGTCGGCTTCAGTTTCAAAAACAGTTAGCCAAAAAGAGGAGAGAGCATGGGGTATCACCATCTGGCGCTTGCCACCAAAGACATGGATGCAATCCACACTTTTTATGAAGGTGTAATGGGCTTCGAACTCGTCAAAGTTGAAGTAGGTCCCGTGCCGACCGGGGGGTGGGCAAAACATTTTTTCTACAGGATGGAAGATGATTCAAAATTCATCGCGTTCTGGGAGATGCATGATGTTCCTGGGACAGAGACGTTTGAGACCAATCTGTCCAAGGCAGCCGGTGTGCCCGACCACATCAATCATATTTCGTTCGATGTGAAAGACGCGGATGAATTTGACAGCCGCATGCAACGATGGCTTAAGGCTGGATATGATGTGCTGGAGCTGGATCATGTCTGGTGCAGGTCGATCTATACCAAAGACCCGAATGATAATTTCGTTGAGTTCTGCCTGACCACGGGCGAATTCTCGGCGGCGGACCGGGAGCACGCCCTCAAACAACTGACGGCCCGCGAGCCGGAATTTTCCAAGCCACCGGTCAAGATGGTGGTGCACAAGGCCGACGCGTCAGCTGCTGCTGAATGAATACGCGTCGACTTGAGAAATGAGGCGCGCGCCTGAAGTCAGCGAAGGCCCAATCTAGTTTACGCGCTTGACCAGGCAGTCCTGACCTTCAGCCTTGAGAGATTTACAGACCGCGTTGGCGTCGCCGCGTGCATTGAAGGCTCCAAAGCGCACACGGTAAAACGTTCCGCGTTCCCCAAGGTCTGCTTGCTCGAGGTTCAGTGCCTCATTGGCGAGCAGCGTGCTATGAGCGACCTGTATCCGCGACCACGCGGACCGCGCGGCTCTTTCAGAGCGAACCGACAGGATTTGAACAAGGTACTGGCCCACCGTTGCAACCGTTGGTGCGGTTGGCTGAGCAGGAATGTCAGCGGCCACTTCAGGTGTTGAGGTTTCCAGAGCAGCAACCGGCTGTGGCGGAATGATCGTTGCGGCTTCACGTGGCGGCGCAACAGGAACCGTTTCGACGGTAATGGGCTCGCGCGTCACGGGCACCACAGGCGTGGTGGGTTCTACCGGCGCAGGCGAGGAAGCAACATCCACCTCAGCTATTGCTGTCTCGGCAGGGGCCAGTCGCAGATCGGGCTCGGCGGGGGCCGTTGGGGCTCCGACTGATGCGGGCTCTGGCGCTGAAATAACGGGAGCAACGTTCGAGGTTTCCGCTGTGGCAACCTCATCAGTACTGCCGACGGGCGCGACGGAAAGGATTGGCTCCTCTGATCCAAACATGTTGATCGCCAGCACAGAAGCGGTGACGATCGCGACCAAACCAAGGACAGCTGCAAGTCGGCGGCGCGAACCATGCGTCTCGTCTGTATCTTCGTCTGCGGCTAGAACAATTTCCGGCTCGGGTGTCTGTGGGCGGCCTCCATCAGACGGCGTGCTGGAAAGAGGGGCTGTTGGAGCACCTCCAGCCAATTCGACATCAGATGAGCGATCCGCCGGATTGACCGACGAAGGTGTTGCCTCCCCTTTTCGTACCAGTAAATCACTTGTCAGGGGAGCAGGTTTCTTGGCCATCAAGCAGCGCCTCGAAGGGATGGGCCGTCACTCACCAGCGAAAGGGTTTCTTTTTTGCTGACAATCTCGGAGGAAGACAGAAGCGGTGCGGCGGTCTCACCGGCAAGGCGGCTTCTCAAGAATTCCCACAGGGCAGAAATTTCACCAGGAGAGCGCGAAGAGCCTCCCAATTCCATAACCGTCCGCCCATCAATCATGGCAGACGCAAAATCGACGCGTTGGTGGACAATTGCCGGCGAAACAGCTCCGTGCTGCGAAAGCGCAATGGCAGCCTCTGTCGTGATGCGTGCGCGCGGCGCGGCGCCGTTAATCGCAAACACCAGTGGCTTATCCATACCTTCGCATATCCGCACCGTGGCACCTGCTGCTCTGAGGTCGTGGGGACTGGGCCGTGTTGGAATAACCACAAGATCGGCCTCGGCAATGACCTTGCCGATGGTTGATGTAATAGCTGGTGGTGTGTCGATCACAACCAATCCCGTTCCCGATGCTCTAAGCGTCGCCAAATCCGACGCCAATCCTTTTTCCGATGTTCGGACAAAAGCTGGTGTTTCAGCTTCCCGAACATTCCACCACTGGGACAAGCTCCCTTGCGGGTCTGTGTCCATGAGCACGACAGGGCCATGCCCTGCGCGCTCTGCTTCAACGGCAATATGCCCAGCTAAGGTGGTCTTACCCGAGCCACCCTTCTGAGACGCGAACGCAATCACGTACATACGCATGAACCCCTGCTCACAGACGGGTTTGTTAAAGACATGTTTCCTGACTGAATATCCACGAGACTGCGTCCCTTGGTATCCGGAAACCGAGTCTTGTCGCGCCCGGTCTCAAGGTTCCCGTCTGACCTTGAGGCTCTAATAGACGCTGAAGCTCACCTAAAACAGGCGAATCAGTTAAGCGAAATGAGATTAACTTTTACCCCGTTTCGGCTCAATAGGGGTAGGGCCGAGATTGTCGGATAAGGGAAATGGAGGCCTGGAAGCTTACTTTTCCGCCCATTCTGCCACAATTTTGAGCATTGCTGMCGTCAGGCAMCCCAGATCTTCGGCRTTGATGANCMAAGGGNGGGGTTGTGTAGAKAATATTGGCAAACGGRCGRACCCAAACGCCTTCTTCYACAAAGCGSCGCTTCAGCCATTCRCTGTCTTTCAGYGTATCCACTTCGATAACGCCAATAGCRCCYAGMACGCGGACATCYCGYACCCCTGGGAYCGAACGCGCTGGTTCCAGCTCTCTTTTRAGCTGTGCTTCAATAYYRGCGACCTGCTCAAGACGRGGCTCGCTCTCAAAYAGRTCAAGAGAGGCATTGGCSGCYGCACARGCCAGCGGRTTGCCRGTATAKGTYGGSCCGTGCATCAGTGCYTTGGCWGGRTCATCRCYCAARAAWGCYTCAAAGACGGGGGCCCGRACCGTGGTCGTGGCAAGKGCCATTGTKCCRCCGGTGAGYGCCTTCGACARSGTYATGATATCGGGAACAATCCCYGCCCGGTCGCAGGCAAACAGYGTTCCTGTGCGTCCGAACCCWGTAAAAATTTCATCGACAATCAGCAACACATTGTGACGGTCGCAAGATCGCCGAAGTGCCTGCAGGGTCTCAGGTGGGTGGAACAGCATACCGCCAGCGCCCTGCACCAGGGGTTCCGTCACCACAGCCGCAACTTCATGAGCATGGGCACCAAGATAGGCGTCAAACACTTCTTCAGCGCTGGCGTCTTTTGGCAGGTCGGTCAGGAAATGTTCGGGAATGACGCCCTTAAAGAGCGTGTGCATACCTTCATCCGGGTCGCACACGGCCATCGTACCCAATGTGTCCCCGTGATACCCGCCCCGGAAACTGACGAAATGGCGTCGCCCTTGTTCGCCCTGGTTTATCCAATATTGAATGGCAATTTTCATCGCGATCTCAACGGAGACCGATCCGGACTCGGAGAAGAACGTATGGGCAAGATCGCCGGGCAGAAYGTCAGCGAGACGCCTGGCGAGAGTGAACGCCTGCTCGTGGGCAAAKCCSCCGAGCATAATGTGCGGCATCGCTTCTAATTGTCGCGCGACAGCTTCACGTATGTGAGGGTGATTGTACCCGTGCGCTGCCGTCCACCAAGACGAGACCCCGTCGATCAGCTCCCGCCCGTCTTCCAGCGTAATCCGTACCCCATCGGTTTTAACGGCGGGGAGGGTCATGGGCACCGTTTGCATCTGCGCATAAGGCAGCCAAACGTGGGGCGCGCCTTTCTTCAGCCATTCAGGCGGAGAGGCGTAAGCGGGATTGGGCGGGAGGATGGATGTCATGGGAGACACCTATGGATAAAAGGCATGAGGCCGCGCCCCTAGGCGAACGGCTTCATACGCTTGTGGCGGGCGCTAAACTTCTGACGGGCAGCTATGGGCTGGCATGGGCTTGAGACCGAGTGTTTCAAACATCTTCTCGTCTTTTTCCAGAGCCGGGTTTTTTGTGGTCAAAAGTTCTTCGCCCATGAAGATCGAATTGGCGCCAGCCAGAAAACAAAGCGCCTGTGTTTCATCTGACATCCACTCGCGACCAGCCGACAGACGCACAATGGACTTTGGCATCATGATGCGGGCAACAGCGATGGTGCGCACAAATTCGATCGCGTCAATCTGCGCATTGTCACCAAGAGGCGTGCCTTCGATCGGGATCAGCATATTGATCGGCACAGACTGCGGGTGCTCGGTCAGGTTCGCAAGCGTCATGAGCATACCAGCGCGGTCACTGCGCTCTTCGCCGAGCCCCAGAATGCCACCAGAGCAAACATTGATGCCAGCTTCCCGAACGCGTTCCAGCGTATCGATACGGTCCTGATAAGTGCGGGTCGTAATAATCGAGGGATAAAATTCCTCCGACGTATCAACATTGTGATTGTAGTAATCAAGCCCGGCATCTTTCAGGCGAATGGTCTGTTCTGGAGACAGCATGCCCAGTGTCATGCAAGTTTCCATACCAAGCGCGCGTACGCCTTCAATCATGGCGACAATGGCGTTCATGTCCCGGTCTTTAGGCTCACGCCAGCCAGCACCCATGCAGAACCGCGAGGAACCGGCTTCTTTGGCACGGCGCGCTCCTGCAATAACCTTTTGGACTTCCATCATCTTCGAGGCTGACAAGCCAGTGTCATATTTTGAGCTTTGCGAGCAATAGGCACAATCCTCAGCACAGCCACCGGTCTTGATGGACAGGAGCGTGCTCTTTTGCACTTCATTGGGATCAAACCATTCCCGGTGAACGGTCTGCGCCTGAAAGATCAGGTCGTTGAAGGGGAGCGCAAACAGCGCTTCAATTTCCACGCGAGACCAATCGTGTCGAATGCTGGCGTTTCGGGCACTTTGGGGTGCGGATTGTTCGGACACGGGTGTTTGAATGTTCATGGCTCATTCCCAGTCAGTCGAAGTGGTTTTAGAGGCCTATCGCGCGTTTATCGGAAAGCCTCAAATTTGAGGGAGAGCATAGGCGGAACCGCTTTGAATGCAAGCAAGAGAGTCGGGTCATCTGGGGTGCCAATTATTGACTCTGAGGGGCTCCCGGCGCAGGTTTGCCGCGAAATTTGAGGCTGGTCTCCAATAGGGTGCTTGCCGCTGCGGCAGTTGCAGAAAAACAGGGAAAATGTGCTGAAAAATGGGCAGTTTGGATGACATGGCACGCGCCAAATTGGCGGATCTGGAAAGCCGCCGCCTGCGCCGCCGGTTTGTCGAGACAGACCGACGGGCGGGCGCCTATGTGGAGCGTGGCGGGCGTACTCTGGTCTCTTTCTGCTGCAATGATTACCTGAACCTGGGTCATGACCCACGCGTGATAAAAGCCGCTCAGCAGGCGCTGGAAGTTGCAGGTGCAGGTTCTGGAGCCTCCCGGCTGGTAACCGGCAATCATTCGCTTTTTCGGGAACTTGAGGGGCGTCTCGCGCGTCTTAAGCAGGCGGATGATTGTGTGGTGTTTGGCTCGGGCTATCTGGCCAATCTCGGCATCATTCCCACCTTGATGCAGGCCGGTGATCTCATTTTGGCCGACGAACTGTCCCATGCCTGCTTGCTGGCGGGCACCCACCTGTCTGGTGCCAAGACGTTTCGGTTTAGGCACAATGACCTCGACCACCTGAAAACTCTCCTGGAGGAACACCGGGGACAGGCCCGTCATTGTCTGATTGTCACCGACGGCGTTTTCTCCATGGATGGGGATCTGGCGCCGGTGAACGAGATGGCGGAGCTTGCCAAAGCGCATGATGCCTGGTTCATGACCGATGATGCGCACGGCATCGGTGTTCTGGGAGAAGGCCGAGGCTCAAGTTTTCTGCAGAGTGAAAAGGCCGCAGTTTCTTTGCAGATGGGAACACTCTCCAAAGCCATCGGATCCTATGGCGGGTATCTCTGCGCCAGCCAGCCGGTCATCGACCTAATCCGAACCCGGGCGCGCACCCTGATTTATTCAACCGGCCTGCCCCCCGCTAGCGTTGCGGCTTCCATTGCGGCTCTCGATATTATTGAGGCGGAACCCGACTACGCAAAACGTCCCGTCGAAAAAGCCAGGCGCTTTACCCGCGCTCTGAATTTGGCGGAGGCGCAAAGTCCCATCGTGCCGCTTGTTCTGGGAGAGCCGGAAGTGGCGTTAAAGGCATCGACCTTTCTGGAAGAGCAGGGCTTCTTGGTCACGGCCATTCGACCGCCCACGGTGCCTGAGGGGACCGCCCGGTTGCGCTTTACGTTTACAGCCCAGCACAAAGACGCAGACATTGACCGGCTTGCCGATCTGGTGCGCTCTCATGTGCTGACCAGGGCGGCGGCGGAATGACACATGTATTTGTAACTGCGTCGGGAACCGACATTGGCAAAACATTTGTGAGTGTCCTGCTGGTTCGCCAGTTGCTGGCGAAGGGCCTGCGCGTCGCGGCGCTGAAGCCGGTCTTGTCGGGGCTTGAGGGTATGGCGTGGCCGGAAACAGATTCCGGGCGATTGCTTGCGGCTCTTGGCGAAGAGATTACGGCTGAGGCGGTTGATCAAATAACACCTTGGCGTTTTGACCCTCCTCTCTCGCCAGACATGGCGGCGGCGCGCGCGGGCAAAAACATTGATGTGCAGGAGCTCATTGATTTTTGCGTGACCCCAAAAGACAAAGACTTTGTTCTGGTCGAAGCGGCCGGCGGTGTGCTGGTGCCGATCAACGAGAGCGCCACGATGGCAGACTGGATGATGGCGCTGAATGCGCGTGTCGACCTCAAAGTGTTGCTTGTTGTGGGTTCTTATCTCGGTACGATCAGCCATACGCTGACGGCGCTGGAAAGTTTGGCCGCCCGCAAGCTGGGACCAGCAGGCATCATCATCTCAACGTCTGAGGTGAACCCGGTTCCGGTGGAAGAAACGGCAAGGGTGATGGCGCGGTTTGCAGGCGATGTCCCGATTGTCATCGTCCCCAGGTTCAACGAGGCCGAGGGGCAAAGCGTCACCAGTGACGATATCCCGGATCTGACCGCATTGGTTTCTTAGCCTAAGAACTTGGCCCGAAAATAAGCCACAGCAAGAAGCCAAGGATCGGCAAGAACAGGATGGCGACGATCCACAGTACTTTAGTGAGCGTACCAGCGTTGCTTTGAACGATTTTCACGATCGCATAAATATCAGCGACCAATATCAGCAGGCCAAACAGCCCATTAACCTGTAGGTCAAACATAGATTATGTCACTCACTCCTGCTTTAAGCTCTCATAACTTAGCACTAAATGAGCGACCCGGAGAAAGCTCCTTCGTGTTCAAGCAGCCATTTTTTTGCAGGTAAGCCCCCGCCAAAACCGGTGAGGGAGCCATCGGCACCAATGACCCGGTGACACGGCACGATCACAGGGATGGGGTTTTTCCCATTGGCTAAGCCGACAGCCCGCACGGCCTTCGGGTTGCCGATCTTTGTTGCGATGTCGCGGTAGGCGCAGGTTTCACCAAATCCAAGGGTCAGCAGGGCTTTCCAGACACTGAGCTGAAAAACCGTTCCCGCAGGGGCCAACGTAAGTTCACTGAACACCTGACGCTTGCCCGCGAAATAGTCGGCGAGAGCATCAAGGGCTGCATCCAAATGTGCCTGCGCCGCCTTGTTGGGGGATGGGTCCAGAGTGAGGACTTCGTCTTTCTGGGTGTCAAAAAGCACGCGGGCAAGTCCCCCTTCATGGGCGCCGACACGAATGGGCCCGATGGGGGTTTTCATTGTTACGACTGCCAGGGGCAGAGATTTTTTCGACATGACTTACTCCTGTGAAAGACTGGTCCATAGATGAAGGGCTGCGTAGCCGCGCCAGGGGCGCCATGCTTCTGCACGGACTTCGAGCTCTTTGGCTGTGAGTTTGGTGCCGCCCTTCGGGGCCGCTGCTTTTTGAAGTCCCAGGTCGCCTGCCGGAAAGGCGTCAGGATCGCTCAGCGCTCGAAGGGCGACATAAGAAGCGGTCCAATCACCGATCCCTTTTAGCTTTTTGAACGCGGTAACCGTTTCAGCAGGGTCATTGGTTGGCACAAGCGCAAGGGTCCCTGCCGCAACCGCCTCCGCCACATTGTAGAGCGTTGCCGCGCGCGACTTTGGCAGACCGATCTCGTGCAGCTTGTTAGTGACAAGGGCCCGGGGTGTAGGGAAAAGAAAACACGGCCAATTATCACCGGGAGGGGGCGTCACTTTTTGGCCATAGATCTCCACCAGCCGGCCCGTGAGCGTTGTCGCGCCTTTGACAGAGACTTGTTGGCCAAGTACCGCGCGGATTGCCAGTTCAAATCCGTCATAAGCACCGGGAACACGAAGTCCCGGAAGGGCCTTCGTCATGGGACCGATGAGCGYGTCATCTGTAAAGTGYGCYGCAATGGCGGTSGGGTCTGCGTCCAGRTCAAACACGCGGCGAACGCGCATCACCAGATCGGCAAGAGGAAAGGGTTGATCRCTGATCACCCGCACCCAGAAGATRTTTCGGGTCWTATCRGGYTCTGCTTCAATAAAAGCATGGGTGCCATCCAGGCGSACAGTGCGTCTGTARCRATTRCCCTCRATGGTYTCGACACCGGGAATAAGCCGGGAACGAAAATAGTCGAGGATCATTTGCCAATCGAAGGGTGGCCTGAAACCGAGCCGCAGGCGCAGGTCGAATTTCGGAGAGTCATCAGTCTGGTCTTTCCGAGACGTCTTGTGCCGATCACGTTTGCGCACGGCGCTGGGAGGTTCGCCATAGCGTTTTGCAAAGGCATCATTGAAACGCCGCAAGCTGGAAAACCCGGAGGCAAAAGCAATGTCCGAGATCGCGAGGCTTGTGTCCCGCAACAATTGATTGGCCAAAAGTAACCGACGTGTCGAGGCAACGGCCTCGGGGCTGGCGCCAAGGTGGGTGACAAACAGCCTGCGTACATGGCGCTCTCCAAGCCCCAGGCGGTCCGCAAGTTCACACGCACTGCCATGATCCAGCGCGCCTTCTCCGATCAGGCGCAGAGCCCGGGAGACCGTCGCCGCTGAACCGAGCGCTGCAGGCGTGCCGGGGGCAGCTTCTGGCCGACAGCGCAGGCAGGCGCGAAACCCCGCACTCTCAGCTGCGGCGGCAGAGGCATGGAAGGTGCAGTTTTTGCGCATGGGAATACGGGCTGGGCAGACAGGCCGACAATAGATACCGGTCGACGTAACCCCGGTAAAAAACCGCCCATCAAAGCGGGTGTCGCGCGCCTTTACGGCGGCGTAACACGCATCAGGACTCGGCAGATTGGGGGAGGCGATTTTTTCCATGTCTCATCCTAAGCCGAACGAGGAACAAATACTCGCCAGATTCGGACATGTACATGGAGCCACTGAAAAAGAGACGCGCCGCCTTACATTTTTATATGCGGCGGCTGATCCAGACGTCAGCGTTCTGTGAAGGCAACATCCAGCGACCGGAACACCGGCTTTAGCAAATACCGGACAAGGGATTTGGAGCCCGTCACAATTTCCGCGTTGACCACCATGCCGGGCAGTACCGCATGATGTGAGGTGCCAAGACCGACATGGGTTTTGGAAAGCGCGATAATGACTTTGTAGTAGGGTTCGTCTTGCTCATCACGAAACGTAGAAGCTGAGATGCGCCGCACCTCCCCTTCAATGTCGCCAAAGCGGGCGGGGTCATAGGTTGTGATTTTCACACTTGCCGGATGACCGATCCGGATATGGCCTATGTCATCGGGCATTACCCGAACTTCTGCCACCAGTTCGTCATCTATCGGCACTATCTGTGCGACAAGCCCGCCGGGCGCAATGACCTCTCCAATGGACTGAGCGGCCAGGTCCTGAACGATACCGCGCACAGGAGCGGTCACCGTCAGGCGATTAACACGGTCAGAAAGTTTCAGGAGTGCGCTTTGGGTTTCAGCAAGTTCTGCTGCCGTAGCACTACGGGTATCAAGAGCATCGTTAATAAGGGTCGCATCAAGTTCTTCAAGCCCGGCCTCTTCTTCGCGCAATGCTTCTCGCGCTCGCGCAAGATTGCCGGCGGTAGAGATCAATTGCACACGGGTCTGTTCAAGCGACCGTCTTGTTTCCAGAAAGACAATGCGGGACACAAGCCCCTTCTCAACAAGCCCTTCGCGCAGGTTGACCTGCTCAATCATGAGCTGCACCTGTTCTTTCAGGCTGAGCCGTTGGTTTGAGAGAGATTCAATTTCAAAGATACGTTGTTCGATGCGGGCCAGAAAGCCCTCGCGTTGCCGGTCGGCAGCCGTGAGAGAGGCCTGCAGATGGGCATTCTCGTTTGCAAATATGGCAAGATCCGCTTCCGATGGGACGGCGCCCACGATGGCGGGATCCATAGGGCGGGCATCGATGAAGGCGGTCAGACGTTCGATCTTAAACCGCGCGGCGCTTTCTCTTGCAGTGAGTTGCCCCAGGTCGCCTTCCGCAGCGATCGGTTGCAGAAGGATGAGAGGCTGTCCGGCGTCGACGATCTCGCCTTCACTCACGAGCAGCTCGGCGACAATGCCACCTTCCAAATGTTGTACGAGCAATACTTGTCCTGCGGGCGTGACTTCTCCGTTCGCACGGGCCAGTTCTTTGATCTCAGTAACAGATGCCCAGAGGATAGAGAGAGCTAAAAAAACACCCCCAACGATCATCAGGTGTTGATAGAAGCGCGGTGGCCCGCTCTCCTCAAGCGTGAGGGGCAAGGCGAGCTTTTTTGAAAGGTCAGCTTTTTGGGCGGCCTTTTTCTTGTTGGTTTTTTCAGCTGCTGACAAAGCCGACATCCTTGAAACAATTACCGTCCACCCACCAACACGAAACGTGCGCAAGTGAATGGGAAAGCCACACCGAAACTGAGGGAAATCCTGCCCTATTAGTATTAAGGCGGCCTTAAAATCAGCTGTTCAGGCGTTCCAAAACAGCATCGGGGGGGCCATCCAGAACGATGCGGCCCCGATCCAGATAGACGAGCCGATCAGCAAGCCGCATGTGGCTGGGGCGGTGGGTGACCATCAAGATGGTCACTTTGCCTTTTAGGGAGAGGAGTTTTTCGACCAGTATTTTATCGGCGGCGTCATCAAGGCCGAAGGCAGGTTCGTCGAGGAGCAAGATGGGGGCATTTTTGACATAGGCCCGGGCCAGATTGAGCCTCTGGCGGACACCACCAGCCAGATTGGCAAAATCTTCCTGCGACAAGCGGGTTTCAATCCCGTCAGGAAGAGTGGCGATATAGTCAGTCAGGCCAGCGTCGGCAAGCGCACTGTATATATTTTCCTCGCTGGCGGTTGGGTCAGCAAGTCGTAAGTTCTGGGCAATTGTCCCGTAAAAGAACGTGGCATTCTGAGGCAGGTAAGCGATGGCATTGCGCATCTCGCCCGTATCCAGCTGCCGGATATCCAGACCATCAAGCGAGATGGACCCCGCCTGCGGTTTATAGAGCCCGGCAATGGTTTTGAGGATCGTTGATTTGCCCGCCCCATTGGGTCCGTTCAGCGCAATAAAAGTGCCGGGTTCCACATCAAGAGTGACCCCCATGAGCGCCGGCTCAGATCCCGCTGAAAACCGCAAAGACGTGTTTTGAAGGGAAATCCCTCCTTTGAACTTGCGGAAGAAGGAAGGCAGTCGGCCAGCTTCACGCTCAAGCGGAAGGCGCATCAGCATGTCGATCTGCTTGAGGCTTTGGCCGACTTGGTTGATACGGCTGAAGCTTAGAAAGATGGACTGGATTGGACCAAGGACGCGCCAGACAAAGGCCATAGTGGCGATGAGTGCGCCAATGGAGAGGTCTCCCTCCATAGCCTTCATCGTGCCGACAGCCAGTGTTGCCACACCGGCAATGGTCATCAGCGCTTGAGCGACTGTCTGGATGAACATGTTGATCCGGGCGGTCTTGGCGTGAGCAACGGCCGCGTTCTCAGAAATGGCACTGAACCGGCTGCGCCAGACACCCTCGGCAGCGCATTGCTTGAGTGTGCGTTGTTTGGTCACCAGTTCGATAAGGAAGTTCTGGCGTTTGTTCCGGATCTCCATGGATTGGTCATTGGCTGCTTTGACAATCGGCGCCATGACCAGACCAAAGAGCAAAAAGGTTGCCATAAGGATGACGGGAACCCAGCCAAGAGGGCCTGCAATCAGAAAAATGGCGAATACAAATATGATCACAAAGGGCATATCAAACGCGGCCGCAGCGAGAGGGCCCGTGAATATTTCTCGCACGCCTTCAAATTGTCTGAGGCGACCAAGCTGCGCACTGACCGGCGCGCTCTCTGTCATGGAGACAGGCATATAGAGCAATTGTTGGAACGACGCGCCGCCAACCTGTGCATCAATGCGCGCACCAAGATAGGCAAGCGCGCGGCCACGAATAATGCGCAGGCAAGCTTCAACGCCAATGATGAGCAGGATACCGGCAACGAAGTAGCCGAGCGTTTCTGCAGACCGTGTGCTGATCACGCGGTCGTAAACACCCATGATAAAAATGGGGACCATCATGGCGGTCAGGTTGGTGACGAAGCTGATGCCAAATGTCTCAAGGATAAGACGCTTGAAACGCCCGATCACATTCCAGATCCAGCTCTGTTGGGCTTGACGAGGGGACGTTCTATCGACGGTCTCGCCTTGTTGGATCAGATAGGCGGTCCCTTTGGTTTTACCGGCGTCAATTGTTCCTTCTGACTTCGTTTTCCCATCAAAGATAGACAGTGTGTCGCCATTCCGCGCGAAAATGACCCCGACATTCTCGCCGTCAGTCGTAAACAGGCAGGGCAACTGGTTGGGCCTGAGGTCGCAAAGTCTGAGCGAACGGGCCGTTGAGACATAGTTCAAGTTGGATAGGATGATGCGCACGTCATCAAGATCCAACTCGTCAACAAAATGCGGGAGAGCTTCTGCGAGGTGTCGGGCCTCACCGCGCCAGCCAAGTTTATCCAACAGGGGCGTGAGGCAGGCTCCAGCCGCCGATCGGCCTTCGAACTCACCAATATCGCCGCCATGCAAAAAAGCAGATAGGAGAGACTTGCTGTTGGGTGCAGTTCTGCCGGATCCGGTGTCATAGGTAATGGTCATGATGCAGCCTGAACGGAAGAGGGTGCCTGCTCGACGACGGGTGCCGCCGGGGCCTTGGACTGGGTCTCAGTGATGTCGGTAAGCACGCCGTTGTTCATGTCCAGGCGACGATCAGCAATGCGCATGAGCGACGGACGGTGGGTGATGGTGATAATGGTAGGGCCGCCTTTCAGCACATTCAGCGCGTTCATGACTTTTTGGTCACCCTTGGCATCCAGCGTGTTGTTCGCTTCATCAAACAGAAGAATTTGCGGCTTCATGGCAAGAGATCGCGCAATTGTCATGCGTTGTAAAAACCCCATCGGCAATTGTTCGGCAATACCCTGATTGACTTTAGTGTCGTAGCCTTCGGGCAAATGGTGGATGTCTTCTTCCAGCCCGATAGCCCGTGCAGCAAGGCGCGCATTGTCGATTGCATCGCCCGTGCGGAACATGGCGAGGTTTTCCAAAATGGTGCCCTGAAAGACGACCGGATTGGGCGGGACATAGGAAATCCAGTTCGACAACGCTTGTTGATGAGGCCCGGTAACTTCCATGCCATCAATCAAGACCTTGCCCTCTGTCGGACGCAGTTCGCCAGACAACAATCGGATCAGAGTGGATTTGCCGGAATTGTCTCCACCTGTGATGGAAATCATCTCGCCGGGCTTGAATTTTGCGGAGACGTTTTTGATGACATCTGGCAGACCTGCATCATAGCGAAAGCTTACATTCTTCAATTCGATRAGGCCGGCMAGMGCTGGAATGGTGTTTTCGTTTGCRGCKGCYTGRCCRCCRGGCAGRTCCARAAGGCTCGCTGCTTTCTCSCGYGCRACATCGACACTTTGYARTTGTGTCCACAGGCTSARGCCCTTRAGGAGTGGCTGRATRGTGCGSCCGGAAAGCAGSGTGCAGGCWGCRAGYGACCCCATTGARAGGTTTCCRTTGATAACAAGCAATGCYCCAACGGAGACAACAGAGACCATAGTCACGCCAGAAAAGACCGCACCAAATGATTGGGCGATGCCACCAAGCTCAATAGTGCGGTAGGTCGCAGACGCCCCTGTACGCAGCAGACGTTCGTAACGGCGTTGGATCTGAGGTTCCATCGCCATACTTTTGATAGCCGGGATGCCGTTCAGTGTTTCGACAATGAAGCTGTAGCGACGGTCATCAAATTCCCACCGGTCACTCAAAACTTTGCGGAGAGCGCTGCCGCTCAAGGCTGTGACGACAACGAGTACGCCAAAAAGAGCGATTGGCACCAGAACAAGCGATCCGCCAATAACCCAGATAAGTCCAAGGAACACCGCAACGAACGGCAGGTCCAGCATGAGAAGTCGAGATTGCCCACCTTCGAAGTCGCGGATGGTTTCAATTGCCCCAAGCTTGTCCATGTAGCCGCCGGGGGTTTCTTTTTCAAATTGCTGCGACGGCGTGCTGAGAAAGCGATCAACCAGTGTGACGCTCAACGCATGGTCAAGTTGCGCGGCATGCCAGATAACAAGACTGGAGCGCGCATATCGGAAAACCGCATCAATACACATAATGCCAATGAGGCCCAGCACCATGACTGTCAGTGTTTCGATCGCTTGGTTGGGAATAATCCGATCATAAATCTGAAGCATGGCCAGCGGTGTCGCCAGCGCGAAGAAATTTATGGCGATGGAACCAATGAGGATCGGCGGGCTCAAAGGGCCAGCCCCTTTGGCGGTGAATTCCGCAAAACGCGGGTCGCGACCGCCGGAGACGAACACATGTAGAGAGGCGAGAGAAGATCGTATCTTCGCGCGCCATCCACTTTGAATTTGCTTCTGAGCCATCTTGTTTGCTGCACCATCTCGACACGTATGAAAGCGCACCGTTCGCTTTCCTAAAACGACAGCATCGGGCCAAGTTTTTGTTTTTTGGTTAATTTTTTGCTGTCAGGCAATTTTCCGCAGAAAAGCAACAAGATTGAGTTGCCTTTATGTCAAATTGTTCAGGAATTCCGGGGTTTTTTGCCAAATATCCCCCATTTCTGAGGGGGCAAATTTTTCGCAATCAGCCGTTAACCAGACTTCTTGACGAGGGGTTAATGCCTAAAACGCACATTTGAGAGCGATAGAAGAACCGTTGCGTGTGTATTCCAGCGGTTCGGCGCGCCTGAGTTGTAGGCAAGCTCGTGTGTAGGAAGGTAACAGTATGGCTGATGAAACGAACCGCGGCGGCGACACCAAAGCGAACGGCCGTCCAAGCGACGGTGAAACAGCTGATGATTTGTTTCTGTTTAACACCGAGGGTGCTGAGCGTGCGCGCGACGAGGACGTCGATATTGATCTAAGCGATCTTTTGGGTGCCAGCGCTTCCGACGATGTAACCAATCCGAACATCCATATGGGTATTCAGCGCGAGGGGATCACCCTGGACGGCGCTCCAAGAGACGATTCCATTGAAACAGCCGGGGCCTCAGCCGACGCTTCGTCCGGTGACGCATTGGCCACTGGCACGGGCGCAGGCACAGCTTCTGGTGACGCAGGTGCACAGGCGACAGCCGATGGCGTCGGCGCAGCTCTCTCCGGCGCGGCGGCTAGCGCTGTGCCGCAGCCAGAAACCCTGGTGGAGGAACGGCCGGATGTTGCTCGTGTGGCCAGTGAAGGCGTTGGCGGTGCTGCCCTTGAGGGGGCGTCTATACCTAATATTGAAGGCATTGATGCGACTGCGGCCTCACCAAACACGGCGACAGGTGACGAAGAAAATCTTACAGTTCAAAGTGTCGAAGAACCCAACAGAGCACCCGACAGTATTTCGCTGAGCAATACTTCATTCGGCGAAAATGCGGCGGGTGCTGTCGTTGGAACATTGTCCGCGACGGATCCTGACGGGAATGGTCCATTCACCTACGAGGTGAATGATGCGCGCTTTGAAGTTGTTGAACTCAACGGAAACGTCCAGCTCAAGCTGAAGCCGGGTGTGAGCTTTGACCACGAAGCCACACCGCAGGTCGATCTTGTTATTACAGTAACAGACGAGGGTGGCTTGAGCCACGAGCAGGGTTTCACTCTCGCAGTTGGCGATGTGAACGAAGGCCCAACGGACATTGCCCTCTCGAACGCCTCAGTTGCCGAGAATGCAGCCGGGGCCGTGGTCGGAACGCTGAGCACGACGGACGTTGATGCAGGCGACAGCCACACATATGCGGTTGATGATGCACGGTTTGAAGTTGTTGGCGGCGAGCTGAAACTCAAGGCCGGTGTCTCTCTCGATCATGAGGCTGCCGACAGCGTCGATGTGACCGTCACAACGACAGACTCTGGTGGCGCGACTTACTCCGAGACTTTCTCCATCGCAGTTGGTGATGTGAATGAAGGTCCAACGGATATTGCTCTCTCCAACACTTCGGTTGCCGAGAATGCAGCTGGCGCCGTGGTCGGTACGCTGAGCACGACGGACGTCGATGCTGGCGACAGCCACACATATGCAGTGGATGATGCCCGCTTTGAAGTCGTCGGTGGAGAGCTCAAGCTCAAAGCCGGTGTCTCGCTTGATCACGAAGCTGCGGACAGCGTCGATGTCACCGTCACAACGACTGACTCTGGTGGAGCCACGTATTCTGAGACTTTCTCCATCGCAGTCGGTGATGTGAATGAAGGCCCGACGGATATCGCTCTGAGCAATTCTTCAGTTGCTGAGAATGCAGCCGGGGCTGTGGTCGGAACTCTGAGTACGACGGATGTTGATGCCGGAGATACGCACTCCTACGCCGTCGATGATGCGCGGTTTGAGGTTGTCGGTGGTGAGCTGAAGCTCAAAGCCGGTGTCTCTCTCGATCATGAGGCTGCCGACAGTGTTGACGTTGTGGTTACAACGACAGACTCTGGTGGTGCCACTTACTCCGAGACTTTCTCCATTGCGGTTGGTGATGTGAACGAAGGTCCAACGGATATTGCTCTCTCCAACGCAAGCGTGGCCGAGAACGCAGCTGGTGCGGTTGTCGGCACTCTGAGCACGACAGATGTTGATGCGGGCGACAGCCACACATATGCAGTTGATGATGCACGGTTTGAAGTCGTCGGTGGTGAGCTGAAGCTCAAAGCCGGTGTCTCGCTTGATCATGAGGCTGCGGACAGCGTCGATGTGACCGTCACAACGACAGACTCTGGCGGAGCAACTTACTCCGAGACTTTCTCCATCGCAGTCGATGATGTGAATGAAGGTCCGTCAGATATTGCCCTCTCGAACGCAAGCGTGGTTGAGAATGCAGCCGGTGCCGTTGTTGGGACGCTGAGCACGACGGATGTGGATGCGGGAGATACGCATTCTTACGCTGTCGATGATGCACGGTTTGAAGTCGTCGGTGGAGAGTTGAAGCTCAAAGCTGGCGTCTCTCTTGATCACGAGGCTGCGGACAATGTCGATGTGATCGTCACAACCACGGACTCTGGCGGTGCGACCTATTCCGAGACTTTCTCCATCGCAGTCGGTGATGTGAATGAAGGTCCGACGGACATTGCGTTGAGCAATGCCTCGGTTGCTGAGAACGCAGCCGGTGCGGTTGTGGGAACTTTGTCGACGACGGATGTGGATGCGGGAGATACGCACTCCTACGCTGTCGATGATGCACGTTTTGAAGTTGTTGGTGGAGAGTTGAAGCTCAAAGCTGGCGTCTCTCTTGATCACGAAGCGGCCGACAGCGTTGACGTTGTGGTCACAACGACTGACTCTGGTGGTGCGACCTATTCCGAGACTTTCTCCATCGCAGTCGGTGATGTGAATGAAGGTCCGACGGATATTGCGTTGAGCAACGCCTCAGTTGCCGAGAATGCAGCGGGTGCGGTTGTGGGAACTTTGTCGACGACGGATGTGGATGCCGGAGATACGCACTCTTACGCTGTTGATGATGCACGGTTTGAAGTCGTTGGCGGAGAGCTCAAGCTCAAAGCTGGCGTCTCGCTCGATCATGAGGCTGYSGAYAGTGTCGATGTGATCGTCACAACSACKGACTCTGGCGGTGCRACYTAYTCSGAGACTTTCTCCMTCRCMGTYGGYGATGTGAATGAAGGTCCRACGGAYATTGCGTTGAGCAAYKCYTCAGTTGCTGAGAAYGCAGCCGGTGCGGTTGTYGGTACCTTGTCGACGACSGAYGTYGATGCGGGMGATACRCAYTCCTAYGCTGTYGATGATGCACGGTTTGAAGTYGTYGGTGGMGAGTTGAARCTCAARGCKGGCGTCTCGCTGGATCACGAAGCKGCMGAYAGTGTCGAYGTTGTGGTCACAACGACKGACTCTGGYGGWGCMAYYTAYTCKGAGACTTTCTCCATCGCRGTYGGYGATGYGAAYGAAGGTCCAACGGAYATTGCCCTCTCRAAYGCYTCRGTTGCCGAGAATGCAGCCGGTGCTATTGTTGGAACTCTTTCAACGACCGACGTCGATGCGGGAGATACACATTCCTACGCTGTTGATGATGCACGGTTTGAAGTCGTTGGTGGTGAGCTCAAGCTCAAAGCCGGTGTCTCGCTGGATCATGAGGCTGCCGATAGTGTCGATGTGATCGTCACAACGACGGACTCTGGTGGAGCCACCTATTCTGAGACTTTCTCCATCGCGGTCGGCGATGCGAACGAAGGTCCAACGGACATTGCCCTCTCGAATGCCTCAGTTGCCGAGAATGCAGCCGGTGCTGTGGTCGGCACGCTGAGCACGACGGATGTGGATGCGGGAGATACGCACTCCTACGCTGTCGATGATGCACGGTTTGAAGTCGTTGGTGGCGAGCTGAAGCTCAAAGCTGGCGTCTCGCTTGATCATGAGGCTGCGGACAGTGTCGACGTTGTGGTTACAACGACTGACTCTGGTGGTGCGACCTATTCCGAGACTTTCTCCATCGCGGTCGGTGATGTGAACGAAGGCCCAACGGATATTGCGTTGAGCAATGCCTCGGTTGCGGAGAACGCAGCCGGTGCGGTTGTGGGAACTTTGTCGACGACGGATGCGGATGCGGGAGATACGCATTCCTACGCCGTCGATGATGCACGGTTTGAAGTCGTTGGCGGAGAGCTCAAGCTCAAAGCTGGCGTCTCGCTCGATCATGAGGCTGCCGATAGTGTCGATGTGATCGTCACAACGACTGACTCTGGCGGTGCAACTTACTCGGAGACTTTCTCCCTCACCGTTGGCGATGTGAATGAAGGTCCAACGGACATTGCGTTGAGCAATTCTTCAGTTGCTGAGAATGCAGCCGGTGCGGTTGTTGGTACCTTGTCGACGACGGATGTTGATGCGGGAGATACACATTCCTACGCTGTTGATGATGCACGGTTTGAAGTCGTCGGTGGAGAGTTGAAGCTCAAAGCGGGCGTCTCGCTGGATCACGAAGCGGCCGATAGTGTCGATGTTGTGGTCACAACGACGGACTCTGGCGGTGCAACTTACTCGGAGACTTTCTCCATCGCAGTTGGTGATGTGAATGAAGGTCCAACGGATATTGCCCTCTCAAACGCTTCGGTTGCCGAGAATGCAGCCGGTGCTATTGTTGGAACTCTTTCAACGACCGACGTCGATGCGGGAGATACACATTCCTACGCTGTTGATGATGCACGGTTTGAAGTCGTTGGTGGTGAGCTCAAGCTCAAAGCCGGTGTCTCGCTGGATCATGAGGCTGCCGATAGTGTCGATGTGATCGTCACAACGACGGACTCTGGTGGAGCCACCTATTCTGAGACTTTCTCCATCGCGGTCGGCGATGCGAACGAAGGTCCAACGGACATTGCCCTCTCGAATGCCTCAGTTGCCGAGAATGCAGCCGGTGC
>NVWR01000006.1 GCA_002746275.1 Rhodobiaceae bacterium
CCCAAGAGTCCATATCGACGGCGTTGTTTGGCACCTCGATGTCGGCTCATCGCATCCTGGGGCTGGAGSAGGTCCCAAGGGTWTGGCTGTTCGCCAWTTAAAGCGGTACGTGAGCTGGGTTTAGAACGTCGTGAGACAGTTCGGTCCCTATCTGCCGTGGGTGTAGGAGAATTGAGAGGATCTGCCCCTAGTACGAGAGGACCGGGGTGGACGTACCTCTGGTGGACCAGTTGTCGTGCCAACGGCACAGCTGGGTAGCTATGTTCGGACAGGATAACCGCTGAAAGCATCTAAGCGGGAAACCTACCTCGAAACTATTTCTCCCTTGAGAACCGTGGAAGACTACCACGTTGATAGGCCAGGTGTGTAAGTGCAGCAATGCATTGAGCTTACTGGTACTAATCGTTCGATTGGCTTGATTACTCTCATTTACCAATGTCCATCCAGTTTGGATGAACGGTTTAATGAGAACGGTTTGATCAGAGAGATTGTCGTCACAAATATACTGATTGTTTTTGCCTTTTGCTGACCTGGTGGTTATTGCGAGGGGCCTGCACCCGATCCCATCTCGAACTCGGCCGTGAAAACCCTCAGCGCCGATGGTACTGCATCTTAAGGTGTGGGAGAGTAGGTCGCTGCCAGGTCTGCAAAGGGCAGAGGCAAACAGATACGACGACAGATCAACACATTGTCTTGGAACCCTTCTTTACACTGATACCAAAACGCCGCTTGAGCTTTACCGCTCAGGCGGCGTTTTTGCGTTGTGGTGAAGGCGGAGCCTTTACGCCTATAATTGGGAGTTTCCCACTCCGGAGGAGAGGCCACGCAGATGAGACAGGGAAGATGTCCTATTTGGAGTACTGCTGCCCAGGTCAGCGATCCAGATGGAAGCGACGGCACAAGGGTTTCGTCGGATAGGGCGGGCGGTAGGTATTTTCTGACCGGAACGACAGCTGAGTTACTTAAAGGCGTGGACCGCCTTTCCAAGGCGAAACTCACGACTTGGCTTATCTTGCAAAGGCGGCAGGGTGTCGAGGAACCGATAGTAGATTCAGATGTACTAGAGAGTCTCTCGGAGCGATCGCAATTGTCGGTGGTTGAGCGCCGCGATAGATTGTTGTTGAGATTGTGTGAAACCTCAATTGGCATAGGTGAAGGGATCAATTTTTCAGCGTCAAACGGCGAGAAAAACACTGATTTTTTGGCACACACAGAATCTCTTGAGGTCCACGAACTCACGTACTTGTACGGTGCGCTTGAGGATATGAGGTTTGCCAAAACGAAACCCGGGAGCCGTGGGCGGATCACCGCACTTGGATACGAGTACGCCGATAGTCTCAGCAAGCGAGTGGTTCAAGTAGACCAAGCATTCATTGCGATGTGGTTCGACAAATCAATGGATGACGTTTTCAAAAATGGGATCAGGGCGGGGGTGCGTCGTGCTGGGTATCGACCATTTCGAATTGATAGAAAACAGCACAACAACAAAATTGACGATGAGATTGTTGCAGAAATTCGCCGGTCACGGTTCCTAGTGGTGGATTTTACTCAGGATGAAGGTAATGCGCGAGGTGGCGTCTACTACGAAGCGGGTTTTGCTCACGGTTTGAATATTCCCGTTATATTTACTTGTCGGGCTGATGCAATCGACTATGTCCATTTCGATACTCGGCAGTTCAACCACATTTTTTGGGAGACGCCGGAAGATTTGGCCTCCCAACTGAGCCAGAGGATCAGCGCTACGATTGGGGACGGTCCGGGGAAGACTGCTCAAAGTAGTTAGGCTGAGGAGACCTAGGTGGAAGATTTGAAACTCACGTCAGAAGACAAAGCGCTGCTTGTGCCGAAGCTTGTCGACTATCTGGCTCGTGAGCTGGACGTGGAGGCGGGGCAGTTTGATGCGGAATTTCTGCTCGATTTTCTGACGAAGGAGGTCGGCGCGCTGCTCTACAACCGGGGACTGGCGGATGCCCATGCAGCTTTGGAAAAACATATTGAGGCGTTTGGCGAAGTGATCTATGCGCTGGAAAAAGATGTGGGTGAGCGGCGTTAGTTTGCAGGCTGTTCCAACAGCTGATCGAGCTGCGCGCGGGTCAGTACTTCACCCCGGATGATGACACTTTCAATCTGCTGCGTGTTCTCAATGTTTTCGAGCGGGTTGGCGTTGAGCAGGACCAGATCGCTGCTTTTTCCGACCTCGATGCTTCCCATCTCACCCTCCAATCCGAAAAACTCAGCCGGGCGCAAAGTTGCGCTGGCGAGGGCCTCTTGTGGGGTGAGGCCTGCTCTTACCAGCATTTCCATTTCCAAATGCAGACTGAAGCCCGGTGTCAGAAGTCCGATAGGGGTGTCGGTTCCTGCCATGATGGGCACGTCGGCCTCGTGCAACTGTCCCACCATGCTTAGCGACCAGTCGGCGAAGCCTGCGTAGGCGGGACTGATGGGCGTGTCCTTGGCCTTGTCGGCGGCCCTATTCCACCGAGCTGTGACAGTGGCTGGCAGATACTTGACTTGCTCGCGCCATTCGGGCCGCAGGAACTGCCGAAAGGCACCGCGTGTGTTGAGGGCGAGGGTCGGTGTCTGAAATATCCGGGCATCCGCCAGCGTGGCAATCACGGTGGCGCATCGCTCTCGGTTCTGGGTGGTGAAGGCCACCGGGCGTTGTGCCCCGTGAATGTGGGACCGCAAAGCGCTGCCCTCTTCGGATGCACCCTCTTGCAGCATGGCTTTGCGTTCTTCCAGAAGCCGGTCCGCCTCTGATGAACAGGCAAGGCCAATGTTGCGCAGATGCTCCATGCCCCTGATCCCTGTGGCGGCGACGGCCTGCAAGCTCATGCCCAAAGGAATATGCGCTGTGACGGGAAGACCGTGGGCGGTTGCGCGGGTAACCAACGCTCTAAATGTGTCTGGCCGCAGCATCTCATAGGCCTTGATGAGGCTGGCCCCGGCTTCGGCAAGCTGATCTACGTGTGCCTCTGCTTGTGCGGGCGTGGCGGCGCCGATCGATATTTCTGGAAAGCGGGCGGGTGTCCCGTCATAGACACGGGGGACGCCGTCAATCAGCGGCCCTGCGAAATAGATGTCGGGGGCTCTGCTCCCCTGGGCTTGCGCGAAATCGCGCACAGCGATCATTTTGTCCAGCAGCCCGCCCGTGTCGCGAACGCGGGTAATGCCGTTGGCAACAAACAGCGCCAGGGCCCGGTTGCCGATTTCAGGATCATAGGTCAGGTGGACATGGGCATCCCACAGGGCGGGGATGAGAAATTTTCCGGTGCCGTCTATCGTGTCGACTGGGGCGAAGGTTGCAATGCTCCCGGTGTCGCCAATGGCACCAATCGTCTCATTGCCGATCAGGACGTCCTGGTGGGGCGTTGCTCCTGTAATGGGATCAATGATTGTGACGTTTTGGATCATCAGGCCGCTGGCCTGAGCGGGGGCTATGCCAAGTGCGAACAGCGAAACCGCGGTGACAACCAAATCGCGCAGGCCGCGCCTGACAAAACCAGCCTCTGACATCACTTCATCCCCCAATGTTGTGCGCCCATCTTCGGCGGGATGGGCGGGAGATGCAAACCGGCGTCTCAAATGCAAAGGGTAACAGCGCGTGTCCACTGGCTGATATCCTCCTCCATTTGTATGTATGCACAACCAAAGTAGATGAACAGGTTTCAGGGAGGGTGAATTTTGCGCGTTTGTCGTGTGAAGGTGTGTGGGACAGGTTGGGTCGATCAGAAAACATCTTGAGGCTGACATGACCCAAATACCTGAGGGCTTTGAACCCCATTTCCGCAAGAGCCCCCTGACCAACCCATGGGAACCGCTCTACTCCAAAACAACCAAGGAGGCTGTTGTCCTCGGGTTCGTTGCCAGTGAGCAGCACACAAATTCCCGCGGGTTTGTGCATGGCGGATTGCTGTCTGCTCTTTGTGACAATGCAATGGGCCTGTCCTGTGCCGTTCAACATGATGTGGTTGGCGGGCTGGTAACGGTCAATCTCAGTATTGATTTTCTCGGGACCGCACGCCTTGGACAATGGCTTGAGATCAATTCCACCTTCACCCACACCGGCCGAACGCTCGATTTTGCTCAGGCGTTTGTGAGCGCAGATGGTGACGTTTGTGCACGTGCAAATGCGATGTTCCGGGTGCTGCCGATGACAGATGATCGTAGGCGGTAGGCGTCTCCATCCGACTCTTAGTCTCACTGGACAGAGGATTACTCGGCTTGTCTAAGGCCCTGCGTTTCATAGTGTTTTCGATTACCCCTAAACATTCTCCGGTCTCTTTAGTCATTTTTCATACTCCGCTGACAGAATGGCCTTTAGTGGTTAGGGACTTTTGGGGAACGCACGCGACCAACCAAGAACAGTGATTTCCGTATGGGATATCTGTGTGCGGATGGTGAAATGTGGGGTCCTAGAAAAATTTGGAGGGTGGAAAAGTGGCATCAGCGGGACGTGAGGTCTTTTTTGATAAAGACGAGCTCATTGTCAGTAAGACGAACCTTAAGGGTCATCTTACCTATATGAACCATACATTTTTGGACATTGCGGGCTACACGGAAGCCGAAGTTATCGGTAAGCCGCACAATGTCATCCGGCATCCTGATATGCCCCGGTGTGTGTTCAAGCTTCTCTGGGACAAACTGCAGAGCGGTAGCGAAATTTTCGCGTATGTCGTCAATGTGACGAAGAACGGTGACTATTATTGGGTCATCGCGCACGTCACGCCGAGCTACGGAAGCAATGGCGAAGTGGTTGGGTATCATTCAACGCGCCGTGTGCCCAATCCGCAAACCATCCAACAGGTGATCATTCCTCTCTATAAGGATTTGAAAACCATCGAAGACAGTTTTGGCAACCGTAAGGATGGCCTGGCAGCGTCCTTTCAGAAGCTTTTGGACGTCCTTTCCGAAAAGGAACTGGAGTACGACGAGTTCATCGCGCAACTGGAAAAAGCAGCCTGAGGGGTAGAATTATGTTTGGATTTTTGAAGAAAAATGGCCAGGACGGGCAGAACGCTTCCTCCGGTGCAGAAACAACAGTCAACAAGATTGATGAAGCGATCGCTGTCTGCGGCCGGGTTGCTAACGGTGACTTTGAGGCACGTGTTCTTGATATTCCGGAAGAAGCGGGAAGAGAACGTGACCTGTGTTTGAAGCTCAACGAGCTAATTGACAGGACAGACGCCTACATTCGCGAGTCCACGGCGTGTCTGGGATATATGGAACAGAACCAGTATTTCCGTCGGATCAGTGAGACCGGCATGCTGGGTGCCTATCGGACCGCGGCACAGACGATCAACAAAGCTGCTGATGGCATCGAAACGATGATGGGCGACTTCGGCACATTGGCGGATTCTCTATCTAAATCGTCCGAGGTTTTGAAGACCAACGCAGACGATATGATGCAGAGCACGGATCTAACGGGAGAGAGAGCGACGTCGGTTGCGGCGGGTGCTGAGGAGGCCCTCACGAATGTGCAGACTGTTGCGGCCACCGCTGAGGAGTTGAATTCTTCGGTTGAAGAGATTAACCGACAGGTTGTTCAGTCAACTCAGATGACGTCGAGCGTGGAAGAAGAAAGCAAAAAGGTTGGTGCTGCTATTGGGGATCTTTCGCAGACGTCAGATCAGATTGGCGCCATTGTCGAGCTGATTAGCGGTATTGCGGCTCAGACCAATTTGCTGGCGCTGAATGCGACGATTGAAGCGGCTCGTGCAGGAGAGGCCGGGAAGGGCTTTGCTGTTGTGGCCAGTGAGGTGAAAGATCTGGCGTCTCAAACAGCTAAGGCGACTGAAGAGATCGAAACCCAGGTTACTGCTGTTCAGGACGTGACAAAACGTGCGGTCTCCTCAATTACTGAGGTTACTGACATGATCGGAAAACTGAATGAGATTTCCGGTGCGATCGCTGCCGCTGTTGAAGAACAGGGTGCGGCGACTACCGAGATCGCGCGCAGCATGGGGGAAGCCTCCAAAGGTGTGCAGGATATTTCAGAGGGGATCACTTCCGTCTCGCAAAATGTTCAGGAAGTGAACGTGAGTTCTGGGGAGGTTCAGAAAATCTCAGAAGAATTGTCCTCTTATGCTGCGGCATTGAAGAAAAATCTTGAGAAAAAATCCGCATAGAAAATGACATTGCCCCCTGTTGGGAGGCGTTGAAAAGACAGGCCACCCTCGGACTATGTTCGGGGGTGGTTTTTTTGTACCTGCGTGCCCGTATCTCGAACGACAAGCGGTGCCTATCGGGACGCTTTGCTGCTTTTTCGTTTTGACGGCGCTTTTGGCGGGGTTGTTTTTGCTTTGGTCGAAGGTTTTTTGCGGGTGGTCTTTGCGCCTGCCTTCGCTGCGGTTTTTCTGCGGGACTTAACACGCGCGGTGATGCGGGCAACGTCAGCGTCTAGCAAGGCGCTGGACGCGGTGTCGAGTTCGTTAAAAGCGTCGACCATGTAGGTTGCGATTTTACCGAGGTCGAGAACGGCCTCGTGTGCAGCGATCAGGCCAAAGTCGAGACTGTCCTCGCGGGATAGGACCGTAATGTTGAACCCCTGATAGTCGATCACGACGGACACCGGAAAGATGGCTGCCAGTTTGGCGTCCCCAAGATAGAGAGCCTCTCGCGGTCCGGGTACATTGGAGACCACAACATTAGCCGGGGGCATGGCGATGTCACCTGCGCCCACCAGTTGGGGCAGAATGGCAGACAGCCCAAAGATGGTTGCGTAGTTTTGAGCTGCGGCGGCGCTCATCTCGCTGATTTTTTTCTTCTCGCGGGTGGCCCATGTCGAAATTGTGCGCAAGCGCTCCACAGGATCTGCGACATCTGATGCCAGTGTGGCCACAAACAGAGAAATGTTGTTGCCTGCCTGTTCAGCGTTTGCGGCACGAACCGAAACTGGACAGTTGGCAAGAACCGGTTTGGCGGGAAGGGCATCTATGTCGGCCAGATAGCGCCGGATGGCACCGCCACTGATCGCAAGCACCACATCATTTACCGTGGCGCCATAATCCTTCGCGATTTCCTTCGTACGGCTAAGGGGAATGGAAAAGACTTCAAGATGGCGGTGTCGCGCGATGGGCACATTGAAAGGTGTCTTGGGGGCTTGGGAGCGCCCGAATGAAGGCATGTGCCCTTTTGCAAGTTGGTTGAGCTCCTTGCGCAAGAAGCTCCCTGTCAGTTGCTGCAGAGAACTAATTTGTGCGAGCGCTTCATCTGCGCGGTGACGCCAGGCCTTGAACAAGGTCTCGGCCTCTGTTGGGCGTTGTTTTCGGGCGGGCAGGCGCCAGATTGGATCAAGAGCCCCGCCCGTGCTCTTTTTTGATGACAGTGCCTTTGCGATCATCGACATGCCGGCAACACCGTCGATCAGGGCATGGTGTGTCTTGAAATAGACCGCCACCCGGTTTCCTTCCAGGCCGTCAATGAAGTAGAGCTCCCAAAGAGGACGCGTGCGATCGAGCAAGGGGACGTGGAGGCGTTCGATCTGCCTCATCAGCTGGCTCATATCTCCTGGAGCGGGGAGTGCGATGAAACGTACGTGGTAATCAAGATCGACTTGCTCGTCCTCAACCCAGCTCGGCCATACTTCCAGCTTGCTCCAGTCGGAGTGCAATTTCTGGTTGAAGGGCGCTGACGGAGCCAGATTGCCAAAGCGCTTCATCAGTTTGGGGAAGAAATCCCGGCGCTCCTGATATTTCTTCGGCAAGTCGAAAATCTGAACACTGGCGATATGCATAGGGCAGTCGATGCTCTCGGCCTGCAAAAATGCCGCGTCTTGGACACTTAGACGTCTCATGTCGTTCCTCCCCGAAACTCATGTGTTCGGGAAGTATGTGCGAGGAATGTCTCTCCGTCAGCCCCAAATGCTGAGGATGGTTGGTCCGTGGCGCTGGAGCGGGTGTTGACGTTCTGGTGGTTCCTTTCTATGATTATATATTGCGTAGTTATACTACGCAAAAATAAGACGTCGGGTAACTGATGTCTCCTTGGAGGAGGAAGGGGAGGACCTTGGTCAAGATTATCTATATCGAGCATGATGGGACGACGCATAACGTTGATGCGCAGGAGGGACATTCGCTGATGGAAGTGGCGATTGAGCAGATGGTCCCCGGTATTGACGGTGATTGCGGCGGCGCGTGTGCCTGCGCCACCTGTCATGTCTTTGTTGACGACGCCTGGCTTTCCAAAACGGGAGAGAAGGGCGAAATGGAAAATAGCATGCTCGAATTTGCTGAAGGTGTTGAAGCCAACAGTCGTCTTGCGTGTCAGATCAAAGCAAGTGCCGCCTTGGATGGCATCATCGTTCGTTTGCCATCGTCTCAGCACTGAGCGCTCACAGGAGGAAACTGAAAATGAGCCAAGCTGTCATCAAACCGGCGGATGCCGGAATTCCAGACCCCTATTCCATCCCTCTCGAAGAGATTGATATGGGGCGCGCAGACCTTTATCCCGCGCAGGCCCACTGGGCTTATTTCGAGCGGCTTCGGAAAGAAGACCCCGTTCATTTTTGCGATTCCAAAGAGTTTGGTCCGTACTGGTCGATCACGAAATTCAACGACATTGTTCATGTTGATACGCACCACAATCAGTTTTCGTCGGAACCTCAAATTGTGATTGGTGATGCGGTGGATTTTCAACCGCCCATGTTTATTGCCATGGACCAGCCCAAGCATGATGTGCAACGCAAAGTGGTGACGCCAGCCGTGGCGCCGATGGCTTTGTCAGAAATTGAGCCTGTCATACGTGAGCGGGTCGGCAACGTGCTGGACAGCTTGCCTATCGGCGAAACGTTTAACTGGGTTGATCTTGTCTCTATTGAGCTGACAACACAGATGTTGGCCACCTTGTTCGACTTTCCGTTTGAGGAACGCCACAAGCTGACCTATTGGTCGGATATTGCAGCATCGGGTCCTCAAGTGGGGGATCATTCGATGACGGAAGAGTTCCGTTTGCAGGAACTTACCCAGTGCCTCAAAGAATTTGACAAATTGTGGCAAGAGCGCAAAGCAGAGCCCCGCAAAAACGACTTTATCTCGTTGATGGCGCATCACCCTGATATGCAGAACATGGATCCGATGGAGTATCTGGGAAACCTGATGCTGCTGATCGTGGGCGGCAATGACACGACCCGCAACTCCATGTCTGGGGGCGTGCTGGCGCTCAACGAGAACCCCGCTGAATATGACAAGCTGCGAGCTGACCCGTCTCTGATCCCCAGCATGGTTTCTGAAACCATTCGCTGGCAGACCCCGCTTGCGCATATGCGCCGCAACGCAACGGAAGATGTTGAGCTTGGTGGCAAGCTGATCAAGAAAGGCGATAAAGTTGTCATGTGGTACGTCTCGGGCAATCGGGATGAGGAGGTCATCGATCGGCCGAACGACTTCATCATTGATCGCCCAAGATCGCGTCACCACATTTCCTTTGGGTTTGGTATCCACCGTTGCATGGGCAACCGTCTTGCGGAGATGCAACTGAAAATCCTCTGGGAAGAAATCCTCAAGCGGTTTGAAAAAGTTGAACTGGTGGGTGAACCGGTTCGCGTGACGTCTAACTTTGTTATGGGCTATTCGGAGCTGCCTGTACGTCTGCATCCCAAAGTGGACTAGCTCCTCAGCCGGTAACCTCGTTGTCGGCCCCTTGTGCCCTCTTTCCTTTTGGGCGCTGATGCCATCCAGTTGAAAAACTGGGTGGCATTTTTTTGGATGGACCTGTTGATTTAAACCGAGGTGCTGTGATGGATTACGCGCGGCTTTATGAACTCATTACCCATATTCCGGCGGGGCAGGTGGCGACGTACGGGCAGTTGGGGCGGATTGTTGGATGTTCGCCGCGACAGGTGGGGCACGCGCTTGCGGAGCTTGATGGGAGCCACGTCAAGAAAGTGCCCTGGCACAGGGTCGTGAATGCGCAAGGGAAGATCAGCCCGCGTTCGGAAGGAGGCGGCGAGACGCTTCAGGCGGATTTGCTACGCAAAGACGGTGTGATCTGGCGTCCCAGCGGCGTTATCGACCTCAAAGTATTTGGTTGGCCGGGGCCGTTTGATCCGGATGGCTGGAGATAAACGGGGAGGTGAAAAGGGCACTTTTACGCCATTTTACCTTGCGGGATCCTCGAAATGACCCCGAATATGGTGTTTTGTTAAAGGTCGAGGCCTACCATTGAAGCCAGACAATTTGTTCCCAGATAGTTAAAGTTGACGCTTGCGTCATTATCGACGTAGTGTCGCGGCAAAACAGAGCCCCTTGAGGGACGTGTGGGACGAAACTGGAGAAAAGACATGAGCCAAGCTGCTGTGAAACCGGAAGATTCCGGGATCTTTGACCCCTACTCAATTCCGCTCGATGAAATTGATCTGTCGGTCGCACGTTATTTTCAGAATCAGCAGCATTTCGGTTTGTTCGAACGGCTCCGCAAGGAAGATCCGATCCATTTCACCAAGAACGAAGAGTTCGGACGTTTTTGGTCTATCACCCGGTACAAAGACATTGTGGCGGTGGATACCAATCACAAGCAGTTCTCGTCCGAGCCATCGATCTTCCTGACGACCATTGAGAATGAGGAAGATGACAGCTTTCGGCCTGAAACCTTTATCGCGATGGATCAACCGAAGCATGACGTTCAGCGCAAAGCTGTGACGCCTGCCGTGGCACCGCCGGCACTGGCCGACCTTGAGCCGCTCATTCGTGAGCGTGTGGGCAAGGTTCTCGACAGTCTTCCTGTCGGTGAAACCTTCAACTGGGTCGACAAGGTCTCCATCGAAATCACGACGCAGATGCTTGCAATATTGTTTGCCTTCCCGTTTGAAGATCGTCGCAAGCTGACCTTCTGGTCAGACATAGCCACCGCTGACCCTGTGACGCTGGAAACAATGGGCCTCAATGCGGATGAGCAACGCGCTGCTTTGTACGAATGTCTGGAAGTCTTCGGCGCCATGTATGCCGAACGCGCAGAGCTGCCGCCAACGAACGATTTTATCTCGCTCATGGCCCACAATCCTGAGATGAAGGATATGGACCCCATGAACCTGTTGGGGAACCTGATCCTTCTGATCGTTGGGGGCAATGACACGACACGGAATTCCATGTCGGGTGGCGTGCTGGCTTTGCACAATTATCCTGATGAGTTTGCCAAGCTGAAAGCTGATCCGTCGATCATCCCTAACATGGTGTCTGAAATTATTCGCTGGCAGACGCCGCTTGCCTATATGCGTCGCACCGCTCTTGAAGATGTGGAAATGGGTGGCAAGACGATCAAAAAGGGCGACAAAGTCATCATGTGGTATGCGTCAGGCAACCGCGATGAAACAGCGATTGATCGTCCGAACGAATTTCTGATTGATCGGCCAAAAGCGCGTCAGCACCTGTCCTTTGGTTTTGGCATTCATCGCTGCATGGGCAACCGTGTGGGCGAAATGCAGGTTCGTATTCTTTGGGAAGAAATCCTCAAGCGCTTTGACCGGGTTGAAGTGGTTGGCGAAGCCAAGCGGTTGCACTCCAGCTTCGTGATGGGCATCACGGAGCTTCCTGTCGTCCTGCATCCGAAGAAAAATTAAGACACTTTTCGTTCCGGGCACTCCTTACTTTTCCCGAACGCATGTCTTTTCAACGCCGTCCAGTTCTCTGGGCGGCGTTTTTACGTAGGGGGTTTAACTCTTGATCCTGACTTGACTGTTACTATCTATAAAGTTGACGCTTGCGTCATTGTGGACATAGAGTCTCGTGCAAATGGGCCCCTCAAGCCAATTGAGGGACGTAACTGGAGGATACAATGAGCCAAGCTGCCGGAAGATCCGACGCGCCAGGGACGGTTGATCCGTACTCGATACCGCTTGATGAGATCGATATGGCGCAGCCTCATCTGTATGAAAGCCAGCAGCACTGGGCTCTGTTCGAGCGGTTGCGCAAAGAAGACCCTGTGCACTTTGCGACGAATGAAGAATTCGGTCCTTATTGGTCGATCACCAAATACGAAGACATCGTTGCTGTCGACACCAACCACAAACAGTTCTCTTCCGAGCCCACGATTGTGCTGGCAGACCTGGAAGAAGATTTTGCGCCCTCCATGTTTATTGCGATGRACCAGCCCAAGCATGATGTGCAGCGCAAGGCTGTTACGCCTGCTGTGTCACCCCCGGCTGTCGCCGACCTTGAGCCGCTCATCCGCGAGCGTGTTGGCAAGGTGCTTGACAGTCTGCCGGTTGGAGAAACATTTGACTGGGTCGATAAGGTTTCCATCGAGATCACGACCCAGATGCTGGCAACACTCTTCGACTTCCCCTTTGAAGATCGCCGCAAGCTGACTTACTGGTCTGACGTGACCACGGCCGGTCCTGAAATGCTGGAGAGCATGGGCCTGGATGAAGATAGCCAGAGAGCAGCTCTTTATGAATGTCTGGAAACATTCGGGACAATGTATACGGAGCGCGCGGCGCTGCCACCGCGCAACGACTTTATTTCGTTGATGGCACATAGTCCTGCCATGCAGAGCATGGGCCCCATGGAACTTATGGGAAACTTAATGCTGCTCATCGTTGGCGGCAATGACACAACCCGTAACTCCATGTCCGGTGGCGTGTTGGCTTTGCATCAGTTTCCTGAGCAGTTTGCCAAACTGAAAGCTGATCCTTCGCTGATCCCTAACATGGTTGCAGAGATCATCCGTTGGCAGACGCCGCTTGGCTATATGCGTCGCACAGCATTGGAAGATGTGGAACTAGGCGGCAAGACCATCAAAAAAGGTGACAAGGTTGCCATGTGGTATGTCTCTGGCAATCGCGATGAAACGGTCATTGATCGTGCCAATGAGTTTCTGATCGACCGTCCTAAGGCGCGCCAGCACCTGTCCTTTGGTTTCGGTATTCACCGCTGTATGGGCAACCGTGTTGGCGAAATGCAGGTCCGTATTCTGTGGGAAGAAATTCTGAAACGGTTTGATCGCGTTGAAGTTGTTGGTGAGGTCAAACGCCCGCTCTCAAACTTCGTGATGGGCATCACACAATTGCCAGTGGTGTTGCACGCCAAGAAAGATTGAGGCCGTCTTTTGGTCCGCCAAGCTGGAAATGGCGCCCGAATTTGGGCGTCATTTTGGCCTCTATATCGCGGAAACGTGAGGCTTTCGCTGGGTTCATTAAGTTGACTTCGGCGTCATTTTTGTTGCTATGCTGTTGCCAACAGATATTCCCGGGAGGAAAGACATGAGCCAAACTGCGACAAAACCGGAAGATGCCGGTGCGTTCGATCCCTATGCGATCCCGCTGGACGAGATCGACGTTGCACGCGGACACTATTTTCAGAACCAGCAGCATTGGGCTTTGTTCGAGCGCCTGCGCAAGGAAGATCCCGTTCACTACGCGGTCAACGAGGATGTCGGGCCCTATTGGTCTATCACCCGGTATGAAGACATTGTTGCGGTGGATACGAACCACAAACAGTTTTCGTCGGAACCCTCCATCGGCCTGGGCGATATCCCTGCAGACTTTCAAGTCAAAATGTTTATTGCGATGGATCAGCCCAAGCATGATGTGCAGCGCAAAGCTGTGACACCGGCTGTGTCTCCGCCGGCGGTCGCTGAGCTTGAGCCCTTGATCCGGGAGCGGGTTGGCAAAGTGCTGGATAGTCTGCCGGTTGGGGAGCCGTTCAACTGGGTTGAAAAAGTATCCATCGAGATCACGACGCAGATGTTGGCGACCTTGTTTGATTTCCCCTTCGAGGAACGTCGTAAGCTGACCTATTGGTCTGATATCGCAACGTCCGGCCCGAACAATGCCATGGATATGACCCAAGAGGAGCGTCAGGGCATTCTCTTTGAATGTCTGCAGTATTTTCTCGGCCTGTATAACGAACGGAAGGAACTGCCACCGCGCAATGACTTCATTTCGTTGATGGCGCACAATCCTGCCATGAAGGATATGCCGCCGCTTGAGTTGCTGGGCAACCTCATTCTGCTTATCGTTGGCGGCAATGATACAACCCGGAATTCCATGTCGGGCGGTGTGCTGGCGCTGCATCAGTTTCCCGAACAGTTTGCCAAATTGAAAGCAGACCCGTCGCTTATTCCAAACATGGTGTCAGAGATTATTCGCTGGCAGACGCCGCTTGCCTTCATGCGCCGCACGGCGCTGGAGGATGTAGAGTTGGGTGGTAAGACGATCAAGAAGGGCGATAAGGTTGCCATGTGGTACGTCTCTGGCAATCGCGACGAAACGGTTATTGATCGTGCTGACGAGTTTCTGATTGATCGCCCGAAGGCACGTCAGCATCTTTCTTTCGGCTTCGGCATTCACCGCTGCATGGGTAATCGGGTTGGCGAAATGCAGGTCCGTATTCTGTGGGAAGAAATTCTAAAACGCTTTGACCGGATCGAAGTTGTGGGGGAGCCCAAGCGTCTCTGCTCCGCCTTCGTTATGGGAATTACGGAACTTTCTGTGGTGGTGCATCCAAAGGTTTAATCTGCGACGTGACCTGATTGCAAAAAGGCGCAGCATAGGCTGCGCCTTTTTTTGTTATCTCAGGAAACTTGAAACCGCGTGACGGGCGAGGGCTGTGGGGCTTCGTAAGAGAGGGCCAATGAGCGGCGTGGGATCGAAATAGGCAATCCGCAATTTGACCCTTTCATCTTCGAGAGTGACTTTGTCGATCACGGGCAGGCGTATTTCGTGGCGACCGATGGGAACAATCATCGTCCAATCGATCATGACCTGCGTGTCTTCACCGAGACCGCCATTTATCTCTCCACGCATGCCAGGAAAACGAAACAGGATACGCCGGAAGGCTTGGCGGGCGTGTTTCTTGCCCGTGAGGGTTGGAGAAAGTGGCTGGATCAGCGTGACGTCTTCGCGCAAGAGGCTCATGAGAATGTCGAGAGTTGGCTCGCGCCAGACATCACGAAAAGCATTGATGAACGGGTGCTCGGTAGGGGCGATATGAGGCATGACTTTCTCCTGTCCACAAAGACACTGACAGATGGAAGGTTTGTTTGAAGGAGCCAAAGAGCCGGTTTGTGGTGGGACTTCCGGGTGTTTTGGGGCGTTTGCCGAATTGGGCAAATCAGTTCATGCTCAAGGTCTTCTCAACCTAATGAAAGGAGGTGATCCGATGTCCAGTGAGATTTCATATCTGCCTAAGCGGAGTATGCGTATCATGTGGGTGGCGGAGCAACCTTCCCCGACCATTTGAAATGTTGATTGAGCATTGAAGCCTTGCTGCTTTGATGTCGATCACTCGAGCGTTAGACAGATCTCTCACGCTTTGGGGCTGCGCTCTGCGCAGCCCTTTTCTGTGCACTACTGAGCAGACAGTTGATCCAGATAGTCTCTCAACGCGGTGCGTGCCGCATTGGTATTTTCTTTTGTCGGGTTCACCGCTGCGCGCAGGCCCAGGCCATCGATAAGGCCCAGCAGTAAATACGTTTCATGCCTGGCGTTTGAAGTTGGTGCCACGTCTTGGACCAGAGGCATCATCGCCTCAAGCCATCTGTCATGGTTGGTGTCGTTTTGTTGTGCGAGGCTGGGGTCCGTTGTTGCAGCCGTCCAATAGGCGATCCAGACCCTCCATTCGTTTAAGCGCTGCTGGTCGAGAGGTAGGGTCTCTTCCACGGCGCGTCGCAGTTTCTCCAATGGCTCAAGGTCAGCCGCGATGATCGCGTTGAGCCTCACGGCAGAAGCGTCATAAGCCGACTGCAGCGAGGCGAGCACCAGGGCCTCCCGATTGGCGAAATAGTGGGTAATGCGCCCGGTTGTGCAATTGGCCGCTGCTGCGATCTTGCGCATTGTCAGACCTTCCAGGCCTTCCTTCGCAATCACATTCCAGCTGGCTTCAACAAGTTCGCGGCGGCGCGCGTCGTGGTCAATTATTTTTGGCATGGGGTGAAAATAGAGGGCTTTTCTTCTTTACACAACATATGTTTTGTAATAAATCTTAACGCAACAAGTGTTTTGTAAAAGGAATGGGCGATGCTTGAATCTCTCCAAGGTCTGCTGGCCATCCGGGATGTAGACCAGATCGGTATCCTTCTGGTTTTGTTGGTTGGAGAAGTCCTTCTCACCTGGATGCTGGGACGGAAGTATTACGAAACGTCCGATGTTTTTTGCTCTGTGGCAATGGGGCTGTTCTATGCGGCGAGCATCGCACTGGCGGCCGGGACGGTGCTGCTTGGTTTCTACTGGGTCTACCAGTTTGCGTTTTTTGATATTGATTGGGGAAGCAGCGTTGCGCTTATCGTCGTCGCCTACGTGATCGTCGATTTTCTATTCTACTGGTATCACCGTGCCATTCACGAAGTGCGGGTGGGGTGGGCCGCCCATGTAAACCACCACTCAAGCCAGCAATTTAATGTGGGGACAGCGTTGCGCGCCTCGTTTGTGGAAGCCTGGATCGAACCTTTTTGTTTGATCCCAGCTTTGCTGGTTGGCATCAATCCGATCATGGTCATCGCGCTTCTGTCGCTTAATCACCTTTACCAATATTGGCTGCATACCCGTCACATTGGAAAGCTTGGGCCTCTTGAGTGGGTGATGAACACACCCTCCAACCACCGGGTCCATCACGGGTCGAACCTGCAATATTGCGACAAAAATTATGGTGGCACTTTCATCATCTGGGACCGGCTGTTCGGCAGTTATGAGCCAGAGGAGGAAGAGGTGGTCTATGGCATTAGGCATCAGCTTGAGACACGCAATCCGGTCACCGCAACATTTCATGAATGGATTTCGCTGGGCCGCGACATGAAAGGGTCGGGCTCGCTTCGCAATGCGCTGGGGCATCTCTTTCAGCCTCCAGGCTGGGCACCAAATGGTGCCGGAGAGACGACGCGCCAGTTGCAGGCAGAAACGCATAACTGAACCCGCCTTTGGATGGGATGATAGGAAGCACGCGCATGTTGGAATTTTTGCAAAGTCTGTTAGCGATCCGGGACTCAGACCAATTTGGTCTTCTTCTTGTTTTTGTCCTGGGTGAGGTTGTGCTCACCTGGGTGCTCAGAAAAAAATACTACGAGGCTACTGACGCGTTCTGCTCTGTCACGATGGGATTTTTCTATGTGACCAGCATTGCGCTGTCTGCCGGTACGGTTCTTATTCTCTACTATTGGGCACATAGCTACGCGTTGTTCGACATTGATTGGACCAGCAGTGTTGTGCTCATTCTTTTGGCGTATCTGATCGTTGATTTTTTATTCTACTGGTATCATCGGGCCATCCATGAAGTGAGGTTTGGGTGGGCGGCACATGTGACCCACCATTCGAGCCAGAATTTCAACGCGGGGACGGCGCTGCGCGCCTCCTTTGCCGATGCCTGGATGGAACCGTTCTCTATGATTCCAGCGCTGCTGTTGGGTATCGACCCGCTTATGATTGTTGCTCTTCTGTCGCTCAACCATCTCTATCAGTTCTGGTTGCATACACGGCATGTCGGCAAGCTTGGCTTTCTGGAAGGGATATTGAACACGCCCTCCAATCACCGGGTGCATCATGCGTCCAACCTGCGCTATTGCGACAAGAACTATGGCGGCACTTTCATTTTCTGGGATCGTTTGTTTGGCAGTTATGAGCCAGAGGTGGAAGAGGTGGTCTATGGCCTCCGGCATCAGCTTGAGACGCATAACCCTATCAAAGCGACCTTCCACGAGTGGATCGCGCTGGGTCGTGACATGAAGTCATCAGGGTCTGTTCGTAACGCGCTGGGGCACCTCTTTCAGCCGCCGGGCTGGACGCCGGATGGGAAAGGGGAGACAACCCGGGCCTTGCAGGCGCAATTGTGCGAGCAAGCTCTCTGAGGGTTTGAGGGGCGTCATGAGCCCGTAACAGGCTGTCAGACTGTGCCGGAAGAGGGTTTTGGGCCTCAGGCACCCAAATGCGCAGAAATCTGCGGATATTTTTGCCAAAAGGGCGTATTATTTGGTTCACAAAGCCAGCAAAGCTGATATAAAGCGCGCTCTCCACCCAGACGTGGAGGCGACTTGGCGCGGGGTGGAGCAGTCTGGTAGCTCGTCAGGCTCATAACCTGAAGGTCATAGGTTCAAATCCTATCCCCGCAACCAATAAAAGCCCTCGGTGCTTCACGCGTCGGGGGCTTTTTCTATGTTGGTGGCAATTTTCTGGCGTTTTGTCGGATTGTGCCTGGTTGAAGCGTCCTTGGTATTTGTTCAGACTTCTGCCACCGACAGGACGACCCTCATATGCCTTATGACCCTCATCTTGCTGACCTGATGCGCGGCGCGCTGGAGAGCCGGAGCGGTATTACCGAGAAGAAGATGTTTGGCGGATTTTGCTGGATGTTGAATGGCAATATGCTGTGCGGTGTTGGGGTGGGCCGCTTCATGTTTCGTGTTGGAAAAGAGCTGGAGGCGGAAGCCCTGCTGAGGCCGGGTGCGGAGGTGGTCGATTTCGATGGGCGGCGCATGGGCGGCATTTTGTGGGTTGAAGCAGATGCATGCCTGGAAATTGGCCTGGAAGACTGGCTTTCCTTCGCCGCGCGGTTTGCCGGTAGCTTGCCCCCGAAATAGAGGAGACGCTGTCAATGAGTGCTGATGCATTTGTGGGGTTTCCCAGGCCCGGAATTAGGTTTCTCAAGGATCTGCAGAAAAACAATGATCGTGAGTGGTTTGCCACGCACAAGAAAACTTATGAGCAGGAGTTAAAAGCGTCTGCGGAGGCTTTTCTGGCCGAGCTCCAAGAGCAACTGGAGACGATGCTCCGGGCGCCGGTCAAGGCGAAGCTTTTTCGCATTCACCGGGATGTTCGATTTTCCAAGGATAAGACGCCCTACAATACGCATGTGCGGATGGCTCTTTTTGGCGTTCCCTCACCAACAGGTGCGGGTGCGGGCACGGGTGTGCAATCCGGTTTCTATTTCTCGTTGGATACGGTCGGGATCACCTATGGCGCTGGAAGCATGTTGTTGGAGAAGCAGCCCCTGGCGCAATATCGCGCCGCCGTTGATGATCGCGGGCAGGGGGCTAAAGTCGCCCGGATGCTCAAGACTTTAGAGAAGCAGGGGTTTCGTATCAGCGACTCGGAATTAAAGCGGGTGCCCCGGGGCTTTGACCCCGAAGGCTCCCACGTGGATCTTTTGCGGCGCAAAAGCCTTGCGGTCTGGCGCGATCAAAAGGGGCATGCTGGTGTAACGGGGCCTGATGCTATTGCAGACGCGATGGCATCATTTAAAGTGATGAAGCCGTTGCACGTCTTTCTAATGGGGCTGTAGCCCCTGAGGGGACCGGAGCGCTGACCCGGATAACATTGGAGAAAATATGCTCTATTCAATCCTGATATTTGGCGATGATGAGACGTTTGGCCAACTTTCTGCAGCGGAGCAGGACGCGGCTATGGTGAAGCATACGGGGCTGCAGAAAATCCTATCAGACGCAAGTATAATGGGCCCGGTGGCAAAGCTGCATAACAGTTCGACAGCGGTCACAGTGCGGGCCCAAGACGGCGTGGCGCTGGTGACGGATGGTCCGTTTGCAGAAACCAAAGAACAATTGCTCGGATTTTATACGATGGAATGTGCCTCGATGGAAGAAGCGATCGAGATTGCAAAACAGCTGCCGCTCGGGATCGCGACGCTGGAGATACGGCCGGTGGAATGGTTCCATGGCGGCGTGTTGTCGCCTGCGGCCAATGGAGAGTGAGCAGACCTTCGCGCGGTATCTTTCTGCAGCGCGACCGCGGGCGATGGCGGCCTTAACCCGGTATTTTCGAGCGGTGGATATTTCGGAAGACGCGTTTCAAGAAGCATGTGTGCGGGCGATCAAATCGTGGCCCAGCAAAGGAGTGCCGCGCGATCCTACGGCCTGGCTCATTCTGGTTGGGCGGAACGCTGGCGTTGATGCGCTACGGCGACGTGAAAGGGACCGCACGCTCCTGGAGGAGCCCGCTCCCGCGCCCCTGGGTGATCTTGAGGCGGCTTATGCCGAGGAAATCGATACGTCGGACTTTCGTGATGATGTGCTCCGGCTTCTTTTTATGTGCTGTCATCCCGAGCTCTCGGAACAAGACCAGCTAGCACTCGCGTTGAAGATTGTTGTTGGGTTTTCGGTTGCCGAGATAGCACGGGCTTTTCTCGTTAAACCCAAGGCGATGGAGCAGCGTATTACGCGGGCAAAAAGAAAGGCTGCATCGGTCATCGCTGCCCTTGAGACACCGTCTCCGGCGGAGCGTGCGACGCGCCTGAATGCGGTTTTGACCATGCTTTATCTGTTGTTCAACCAGGGTTATTCCTCTGCTGGAGGGGCTCTGCATATACGTGCTTCCTTTTGTGATGAGGCCATTCGGCTGACGCGGCTGCTGCTCACTCTTTTTCCGGGGCAGACGGAGGTCATGGGGCTGCTGGCATTATGTCTTTTGCACAATGCGCGACGGTCCGCGCGGCAAGATGCAGCGGGCTCTCTTGTTCCGTTGGATATGCAGGACCGAACGCTCTGGGACCGTTCGCAGATAGCAGAGGGACAGGTGCTGGTTGAAAAGGCCCTGCGTCATGGGCGAGCGGGGGCGTTCCAGGTACAGGCAGCCATTGCTGCGGTGCATTGTGCAGCGGCGAGCGCACCGCAAACAGATTGGGAGGAAATTGAGCGGCTCTATGAGGCGCTTGAGGCGCTAACCCCTTCTCCGGTGATTACGCTCAACCGGCTGGTCGCCGTGTCGAAGACGCGCGGACCCGCACAGGCCTTGAAAGGGCTTCAGGCTCTTGGGGCTGTTCTTGATGACTATCTCTATTTTCACTCCACGGCTGCGGCATTCCATGGGGAGCTTGGCCAATGGGCAGAGGCGCGTGATGCGTACAATAAAGCCCTTTCTCTTGGGCCTTCGGATGCTGAAATTTCCTACATTCATCTTCGCCTTGATGAGTTGGAAAAATAATCTTCTCGGTGTCGGAATTTGTCATCTGCGTTCGTCCTAGAGGCATGTTGATAACAACCGACAAAGGGAGAGAATGATGACGACGAACCCAACAACAACGCACGGAATGCCCAGCTGGATTGCGCACAGTAGTGCGGACCCCGCCGAGGCACGGAAATTTTATGAAAATGTTCTTGGTTGGAACATCGTGGATATGCCCATGCAAGACGGGTCGAGCTACCCAGGTATCATGGTGGGCGAAGGTCCCATCGGGGGCATACCAGCGACGCCGTCCAAGGATAATGGCTGGGTTGTCTACATTACTGTGGATGATGTGGATAAGCGCTTTGCTGCCGCTGTGAAGGCTGGTGCAGCCAGCGTGAGCGATCCGGCTGACGCACCGGGCGTGGGGCGCATGGCAACGATCTGCGATCCGTTTGGCGCCACGCTGGCGTTTATTTCTTACGCGGCCTGAGGTTGTATTTTTATAATCATAAGCAAGGCGTCGTGCTGGCGCCTTGCTGCATTTGGGGGAGGCTAGAAGATGGTTTTATCGCATACGGCTCTGTTCGTAGGGTTGCTGACCTACGCCCATGTTTTCTTGACTTTTTGGGTGGGAAACTATCGTCGGGTGACGGGAATTCTTTTCCAGCACGACAATGATGAGGTGTTGCTCAGGCGCATCCGAGCGCATGGAAATTTCACTGAGACCGTTCCGATTACCCTTATTGCGATGGCTGTTGCCGAGCTTGGCGGTGCGCCTAGCTGGTTACTCCTGACGGGTGGGAGCGCATTGCTTCTTGGGCGTACGGCGCATGTTGTCGCACTCGTGCGCGGTGGCACTGGGATTGGCCGGGCTATTGGCATGCTGCTGACTTTTGGCGCAATGCTATTGTTCGCCACCTACGGACTTATGATTTTTGGCGAGGCAGGGGTGTTTTAGTCACCGGTCGGTGAATTTGGCTCTTGTGGCGCCTCTACCGCTTTGGGGTCGAAGAACATGCCGAGCTTTAGGCTTTCGGCAACGCGTTCTGCTTTGTCGATGAAGATGGGTGCAACGTCTTTCGGACAAATGTCGAAAGCGGTGTCGCGAAACAGTGTGAGCCAGATGTCAAAATCGCCCGGTGTCACGGTTTTGATTTTCATGTGGGCGACCATAGGCTGACCCTTGTAGCGACCCGTTAGCATTGTCAGCGACGACCAGAAGGCGAACATTTTCTGAAGATGTGGCTCCCAGTCATCGCCAATGATTTTGGCGAAAATGGGTCCAAGCCTCTCGTCAGCCCGGATCCTGGCGTAGAACGTCCGAACCAGTTTTTCCACAAGAGCTTCATCAATGTCTTGATGAAGGGGCTCTCGAAAAGGTATCCGCTGTGTTGCCATTTCCCCTGCTTCCTCGTCACGCTCGTGTCCAGCATATGGGCAACATATGTACACTGATTGGCGGCAGACCATGCGACCGGTCGTCTCAGTCGTCATTTAGGCGGCTTTTGTGCCTGTGGTGTCCCGCTCAGCCAGGAGCCAGTTCATCGGGCCGGCGGGTTCTCCTGCCTTTTCGATGGCCCGCACGTTGAAACCCGCAGCGGAGAAAAGGTTGGAAATTTCTTCGCTGGTTCGAAATGTATAGACCTGTGCGGGCCAGTTTTTGGTTATAGCGCCATCCTCATCAGGGCGGAACCCCAGGACGACCTGACCACCGGGGGCAGTGACCCGATAAATTTCGGCTATGTGGCGTTGCACATCTTCCCAGAAATAGATCGTGTGAACAGACATGATTTTGTCAAAGCTGCAATCTGGAAATGGCAGATTGTCGCTTGTTCCCGGCAATAGTTTTACGCGGCCCTGTTTGATTAGGGCTTTGTTTCTTCGTTTGGCGATGCGTCGCATGGTCTCGGAAAAATCCAGACCAAATACTGTGCCCGGGGCGTTCAACTCAGCCAAGAGACCAAGTGACCGCCCGTGTCCTGTTCCAATGTCGAGGACCCGGTCCCCGGGACATACGTTGAGAAGTGCTATGGCGATGTCGTTTGCGGGGGCTGTTTCGCGGGACATGATGTTGCCGACTAGGCGTCCAAACAGGCCTGTGGGTTTGCGGCCTTGGCGCGCGATGAATAGGGGCTTTTTCACATTGTTTCCTTTCCAGAGATCTGTTCGATCTTGATCTGGATGTAAGGAACCCTTCTCGTCGATTCCTGTGGAAGGCGAGGTGAAAGCGAAATCGCGCAGCTTTTATGGAAATCGGCCAGCTGCTTGCGTGTCTGTTGTTCCTTTAATCGTATTGCTGATCATCCACATAGGGCTCAAGCTTTGTGAGCGTGAGCGTATAGGCGGCACTGCCCAACGTATTGATGTGTTGGCTGGTCTCAAGGATGCCTTCGAGCCAAACTGGTTCCCATCCAAACGCAACAGGGGTGTCTGATACGACATAAACAATCTGGTTGGGGGGTGGGGGCGGCACGTGAATGCAGGCGCCAAAATAGGGAACCAACAGGAATTCTGAGACTTTGCTCTTCCCGTCTATATCAAACGGCACCATGAAACCTGGAATGCGAACCGCTGCCCCATTTAGTTCTTCAACAACATCAAAGGTGCCAAATTGCGTTGCCGCAGGCTGGCTGCCAAATGGATCGTCAGGGTCTGCACCTGGTTGAATGTCGCCGTCTTCGGGTAAGGAAGATTGGCTCAGTGGCTGTGCCGCCGCCGCCGCGGTTGCATATTCCCGCTCCAGCGCTGCAAACCCTTCGGGGGGCATCAAGTCTTCCCAGTGCAGTGTTCGGGGCTCTGCAGCCTGTGCGCCCGACAGTGAGAGCACCACTGACGCCACGAATACGAAGTTTGGAAGATATTTCATCATGATATTCCTCACATGCGGACCGTCAGTCCGTCTGACAGGGAGTGCCTGTAGGCACCCCATGCTGGAACTAGGGCCAGCAGTGCTGCAATGAAAACGACGCCCAGGACTGTTCCCAGATCAAAATGGGTCACTCCGGGGCTCCCAATGAACACGCCTGTTGCTTTTACAATCTGCGGCGCGGCAACTGCGATAACGGCCTGAACGAGCAGAATGCCGACCATGCTTCCAGCTGTTGCCAACATGATCGCCTCGCTCACCAGGAGAATGAAAATGTGACTGGCGCGGGCTCCAACGGATCGCAGGATTGCCATCTCTCGCCGTCGCTCGTGGAGGCTGGAGAGGATATTGGTCATCAGACCGAACAGGCCGGTCAGAATGACAAATGCCGCAATGGCTGTTAACGCCGTATCCGCGACGCCCACCACACTCCACAATTGGGTAAGGGCAACACCGGGGATGATCGCCATCATAGGTTCATCGGCGTATCGGTTTATCTCACGCTGTGCCGTTAAAACCCCAATGCGGGTTTTGAGTCCCAGCAGAAACGCCGTGATCGATGTGGGTTGGAGCTCTAGCTCGGCAACGGCGTCAGCGCCTATTCTCGCCTTTCCGCGTGGGGCGGCTCCTCCCTCCCATCCGACATGAATGGCCTCAATGCCTGCAAGGGTGACATGCACTGTCCGGTCAACGGGTGTTCCCGTTCGTTCCAGAACGCCGACAATTGTGAAGGGTAGATTGTCGTGCTTTGCAAAGCTCACTGCGCCAATGCCGTGTGCAATCACGATCTTCTGATCAACTGCGTAGCCCAGTTCCCGGGCAACATCGGCACCAATGACTGTTTCAAAAAGCGCACCAAATTGCCGACCCTGGCTAAACCCAAGAAGCTTCTTGTCCCCCGTCCGGTAATGTTCGAAATAGGCTTGCGTTGTGCCCATCACCCGAAACCCTCGGTGACTGTCGCCCAATGAAATCGGGATTGCCCAGGCCACATCATTGCGGCTTGTGATGTCCAGATAACTTTCCCAGGTCACATTGTTGGTCGCATCCCCGATACGGAAAACGGCATAAAGCAGCAAGTTGATCGCCCCACTGCGCGCGCCCACGATAAGATCTGTGCCTGAAACAGTGCTGGAAAACCCGGCTTGTGCCCCGGACCTGATTTTCTCAACGCCCAGAAAGAGTGTGACGCTTACCGCGATGGCCGCCACGGTCAGCATTGTTGTGACGCGGCGGTTGATGATACTCTTCCATGCGATGTGAAACAAAGTGGACCAGGACATCAGCTGACCTCCCGACGAACAATGTGATTGATGCTTTCAAGTTCGACTGTGCGGTCAAACAGGGGGCTTAGTGATTTGTCGTGGCTGACAAAAAGCACGCCTGTTTCATTCAACTCACATTCCTGCAGCAATAGATGCACAAAGTCGGATCGAAGATCGGTGTCCAGAGCGGACGTTGGTTCATCGGCAATGATCAATGCCGGACGCCCGATCAGCGCACGCGCAGCGGCCACGCGTTGTTGCTGTCCCACGCTCAGGGCTGTTACTGGCCTGTGTGTTATGTCGCGCGGAAGGCCCAGCGCCGACAGAAGGCGATCGGCTTCGTCCGCAAGGTCTCTGCTTTCGCGCGCGTGTGCCGCCCGAAGGGTCGAGAAGCGGCATGGCAGAAGCACATTCTCCAGGATCGATAAGTAGGGCAACAGGTTGAACATTTGAAATATGATGCCCAGATGGTCGGCTCTAAATCTGTCGGCTTTGTGGGCACGCATTCCCCCCAAGGGTTCTCCCAATACGCAAACCTCCCCGGAGGTTGGGCGTAAAACACCGCCCAATATGCCCAGAAATGTACTTTTCCCGCTGCCGCTTGCACCGTGCAGAAACACCCGCTCGCCCGGTTCCATCTGGAATGCTGGAATATTTAAAACTGGAACATTTGCGTCCCAGGCGAAGGTGAGGTTTTGGAGCGAGACCATAGGTCCCGCTCCTTTCGTTCTCGATGTCTTTTGTTGGTTCGCCATTTTGTTGGTCACTCGACCTCAAACTGAGGAGCGTTCGGCATGAGCTCTGCCGATATCTGATGCTTCTCGCTGAGAAACACGGTTTCAATTTCTTCAATACCCGGCCAGGCCTTGAAAAAACCGACGGCAACAGTCTTCAGCGCATCCGGTGTGGTGCAGGTGAATTTATAGGCTGCTTCAAACTCGGAATGGCCGTCATGCTCGTCCTCCTCATGTGCCTCATGAGCGTCTTGCAACAACCCTTCGGCTTCGATGGTCACATTCGTGAGCGTGCATCCCCCCTGTTCCAGCAGGATGAGTTTTTCACCTTCCTTGAGATTTTCAATGGCGGTTTTAACCGAGCTGATATCGCTTTCATCTTCAGCAATATGCTCAAAGCCGACGATGTTCATGGCTGGTGAGGTGAATTCAGCGAGAAGCTTGTTGCCGTCCACTGCGATTTCGAGCGTGGCGGCACCATGCTCGTGGCTTTCAGCATGTCGCTTTGACGTATCAGCCAATAAGGTTGCGCTGGTCGCCGCAAGGGCAAGCAAAGCTAAGGCTGAGGAGCGCACTACAATAGAAGGGGAGGCCGCTTTTTGCGGCGTAAAAATACGTGTCATTTTTCAGTCTCCAGAAGCTCGCAAAGCGAGCACAATAAAATTAGTTCAGGAGTGAAAAGTGACGGGGGGACCTCGTGCCAGGGCAGCCTCAAACCGGACTTCGACTGGAGGTGCCGGGGCGGCCAAAATGGCTGGGTTAAAGGAGGCGGGTGATATCAGGTCTGAACCAGAGACTGCTGCCCATTTGTCCAGTTTTTCGCAGAAAAATTCGAGATCACAAGAAGCTGTGTGTTCCCTCTCATTGTGCGGCAGACCGCCAGTGCTCGCATTCAGAGAAGCTAGAGCCGTTGGGTCTGAAATGAGGGTCTGGCTTGGCGCGTGCGAATGCGTCAGAAAGCCAAACTGCGCGCTGTGGAAAAGCGTCGCAATCTGAAGCCCTACGAAGAAAACGGCAAAACCTATTGTCAGGTTTTTAGGCACACATAATCCATTCAGAAAGTCAGAACCTCCCTATTCAATAGGATAGTGGCTCCAAAAACCACCCACTGTTTTTAACAGACACAATATGTGCCTTCGTCAACCTTGCATTCCTGCCTGCATTGACGCGGACAAGCCCCAAGGCCTTACCAGTCTTCCTTGAAGGGGCGGAGGTCGATTTCGTGTGTCCAGGCACTTCGGGATTGTACGTGGAGTTGCCAGAAGGCTTCTGCGATTGCATCGGGTTCCAAGGCTCCTTGGTCCCCCTTGCTTTCCAGATATCCCTGGAACCTCTCCCGGACTATGGCACCGTTTACCACGCCGTCGATAATGACGTGGCCGACATGTATGCCTTTGGGGCCGTATTCTCTCGCGAGTGATTGGGCGAGGTTTCTGAGGGCGCCCTTGGCCGCCGCGAAATGCGCAAAGTTTGGTTTTCCCCGCATGGAGGCAGAGGCACCGGTAAACAGCAGGGACCCGTTCGCCTGTGGTTCCAGTATCTGTATCGCCTCTTTTGCAACCAGGAAGGCGCCCAGGCAACAGACCCGCCAGAAGTCTTCAAACTGCTCTGCGGTCAACTCTTCAAACGGGATGATGGCGTTGTTGCCCGCATTGTAGAGCACAGCTCCCAGGGGGCCATGGGAGCGGGCAGTCTCGAAGAGGGCGGCAACTTGTGATGGATTGGTGACGTCGCACACAGCTGTGTGCGCGGTCCCCCCGGCGCTGCGTATTTCTTCTGCGACCGTTTCAAGCTTTGAGGCGGTTCGCCCTGCCAGAAGGACAGGTCCGTTGCGAGCAAAGCGTCGTGCCAATGCGCCGCCGACGCCATTTGAGGCACCTACGCCGATGACAATTGCAAGCCCTTGATGATCTGACATTCGTTGCTCCCCTTTGTTCTGGATGAAATGTGGGGAGGCAGCGGGCTAGATGCAAGTAAGTCCATACGGCGACGGCCACAGGGCGCAAGTTAGGAGGTTTTTTGCTGTTCTGGTTGTGGCCGCATGGGCCTTGCATGTGGAAAATGAGTGTGTCAGCGTCGCCAAAACGGGAGGCGATGGATATGAAGCGGTATGTGGTCTGGATGCTTGGGGGCGCGGTGAGCGTCGCTCTGCCAATATGGCTGGCGGTTTGTCTGGTGCAAATGGTTTCAAGCGAGGCAGGCCCAGGGGGCGTTCATGCGCGGGTCCTGACACTGGATAGCCATGTTGATATTCCACCGACCTACACCAGAACCCCGGACGTTGACCCGGGACTGCTGACCCGGTTGCAAGTTGATCTGCCAAAAATGGAAGAAGGCGGGTTGGACGCTGCATTTTTCATTGTCTATGTGGGACAGACAGAGCGCACGGAGGAAAATTACGCGCGCGCGAAGGCCGATGCATTGGTGAAGTTTGATGCCATCCACGCAATGACGGATGTTTTGTATCCTGACCGCATTGGGTTGGCGACGAGCCCCGATGAGGTTCTTGCCATTCACGCGAGCGGGCGCAAAGTTGCCATGATCGGCATCGAGAACGGCTACGTGATCGGTACCGATATTTCTCTTGTCGCCGACTATTTTGATCGTGGGGCGCGGTACATGACACTGGCGCATGTGGGGCATAATGATATTTCTGACAGCTCCATGCCACGATTTGATCTTGGCAATGGAATAGCGGAGCACGGTGGTCTGAGTGCCTTTGGCCGCGATGTTGTGGCTGAGATGAACCGACTTGGCATGATGGTTGATATCTCCCACATCTCCCTTGATGCGATGATGCAGGCTGTCGCGCTTTCGGCAGCACCGGTTATCGCCTCACATTCCGCCACGAGTGCCTTGGCTGATCATCCGCGAAACCTCACAGATGATCAGATGCGCGCGCTTGCCGCCAAAGGGGGCGTGGCGCAAATGGTTGCCTTCTCCACATACGTTAAGGCGGACCCCGCACGCACAATGGCGGGACGTGAGCTTCGGAACAGAATTGCAGGACAGGAAGGGGCCGCGCGCTTTAGTTATCTGGCGCATGGGAAGCTCCCGGCCTTTGTTGAGGGGATGGCGGAGATCAACCGGCTTTATCCGCGTGCGACGCTTGCAGAGTTCGTCGATCATATTGACCACGCTGTGAGCGTGATGGGGYTGGACRGTGTTGGGATYAGTTCWGAYTTTGATGGTGGGGGAGGCGTTGTTGGGTGGAACAATGCTGCGGARACCGCRAACGTYACRCATGAACTTCTRCGCCGAGGATATTCRGAARAAGRYATTGCCAAATTGTGGGGCGGGAATTTTCTGCGGGTCTGGCGGGAGGTTGAGAAGGTCGCGGCTGAGCTGCAGGCTAATGCGCCGCTTTGAAATTTGAGTTTTCTTAAGCTCAGCTTTCATTGACGCATGTGGAGCCTACAAAAACAGATCTTTTGGCTAGATTTTAACAAAATATACGATGCTGCCCGCTACCGTTCTTGAAACAGTTGGTGGTGGTGGCCGATGCCTGAGACAAACCTGGATATTCTATGGATGCTGCTATGCAGCTTTATGGTGCTGCTCATGCAGCCCGGGTTTATGTGCCTTGAAGCTGGGTTCGTTCGGCAAAAGAATGCGGCCAGTGTCGCCCTTAAAAATACAGCAGACCTTTGTATCGTTTGCTTGGTCTATACGTTTCTCGGTTTCAGCGTCATGTTTGGCACCAGCGTTTCGGGACTATTTGGTCAACCATCATCCTCATTTCTGGACACGGCCTCTCCGTCTTTGCTGACGTTCTTCTTTCTCCAGCTGGTGTTCTGTGGCACGGCCGTCACCATTGTCTCCGGGGCAGTGGCCGAGCGTATTCGGTTTGTGGGGTACTGCGCCATTGCTGTTGGAACGGCAGGGGTCATTTATCCGGTCGTTGGGCATTGGATTTGGGCCGGCCCTGAAATCGGGAGTGGCAGTGTTGGCTGGCTTCGGCAGTTGGGCTTTTTTGATCATGCGGGGGCAACCGCGGTTCATTCCGTGGGCGGGTGGGTAGCCCTTGCCGCTCTCATTGTTATGGGACAGCGTGCGGGGTACGTGCGGGGCGCGGACCTGTCCGGCTCCAATCTTCCGCTGTCTATGTTGGGACTTCTGCTGCTCTGGATTGGCTGGTTTGGTTTCAATGCCGGCGGGGTGGGCGATCTGTCCCGTGCGCCTTTGATTATCATCAATACGGCTCTTGCTGGCGCCTCTGGGGGCGTGCTTATGAGTGTCTATTCGTGGCGAACGAGAAAGGCGTTCAGAGTTAAGCTCATCATCAATGGCATGCTTGCCGGGCTTGTTGCCAGTACGGCTGGATGTATCCTGTTTGCTCCTGCTGATGCAGCAATCGTTGGTCTGGGTGGGGGTGTTGCCTATGTGATTGGAGATGGACTGCTCCGGCGATTTGGCATTGACGACACGGTCGGTGCAGTTCCTGTGCATCTTGTTGCGGGTATTTGGGGAACATTGTCTGTTCCCTTCTTCGCCCCGCTTGGCAGTTGGGGGACGGAGATGTCCCGGATCGACTTTTTCGGTATTCAATTGTTGGGTGTTGCGGCAGTCGGTCTGTTTGTGTTGTTTCCCAGCCTGCTGGTGTTGGGATTTATGCATCGACGTGGGCTGTTGAGGCTCAGTGTTGCAGAAGAGGTGACCGGCCTGGATGTTTCAGAGCTTGGCGAACACGATACGATGTTCCAGTTCACCGACCAGCTCAGTGAGCAGATTGCCTCCAAGGATTTCAGCCAACCGATCGACGTGGAACCGCAGTCTGATCTGGCCCGGATAGGGTACCTCTACAATATGGCCATGCGGGCACTTGGCCGTGAGAAGGCCAAACAGGACCTTGTGGTCAAACATCTAAAGCGGATGGTCAATTACGATCCATTGACTGGATTGGCAAATCGAAACCTTCAGCAGATTTCGATTGAATATGCGCTTCGGGCGGTTCGTCGGAATGGTCTGTCTGGCGCGGTTCTATACATCGATTTGGATGGTTTTAAAGCGATCAATGACGGTATGGGACATGCCACGGGCGACCATGTGCTGGTTGAGGTTGCGAGACGATTGAACGAGTGTTTACGCGAGACGGATCGTGTGGCTCGTCTGGGCGGGGATGAATTCTGCGTCCTTGTCGAAGGATTGCACCGACGGGAAGAAGCCGTGGCTATCGCACGCGTCATTGTGTCCGCTCTTGGAGAGCCAATCATTGTTGATGGAAAACCTGTTTGTACAGGTGCGTCGGTTGGCATCGCGCATTTCGCTGCGGATCATGAAGAGACATTGTCCACTATTCTGCACAAGGCAGATGAGGCAATGTATATTGCCAAAGGGCAGGGCAAGTCTGACTACCACGTGTATGCCGCAGATGCAGATGTTGCCTAACTTTCATTGAGGACGATGTTTATGCACGGTGGCGAGGCTCGTCGATGAACAGAGCCATCATTGCCAGTGCGATGCACATAAAGATAATGGCGCACCAAAAGACGGCTGTGTAAGACCACCAGATTGCAACAAATCCGCCGAGTAACGGCCCGACACCCATCATCAGTGAATTGCCTGCATTCGAGATGGCAATCCTCATGGGCAAGTCCTGGCGCCCGCCAAATTCGAGCACCATGTTTTGGGATGAAATCTGGAAGCCGCCAAGGCCCGCACCAAGGCCTGCGAATACGAGGGCTAGAATGTAGATGTCTCCTTCAAAGAAAAGCAGAAGGGTGGAGAATATCCAGGTGACAATTGAGGCCATGAAGACAAAGCGGTTCCCAAATCTGTCGGCCAAGGCTCCCCAACCAAGGTTCGTCGCGGTCTGACAAAGCAAAAATGCAAGGGAGAGAATGGCAAGGTTGGCGCCGTTCAGGCCAACTGTCCGTCCCGCGTACAGAATGTAAAAGGGCACAGCAATGGTCGCCAGTGCTCCCAGAGACCGGGCAAGGAAAAACTTCATGAAAGCTGGATCTGAGCGCATGAGAGTGGGCAGTTCCCGAATTCTACTGCGGAAACTCGTTTGCGCTCTCACCTGGGGAGGTTCGGGCTCGCGGATCAGAGCCAGCAGCCCAAGGCCGACGCTTGTTAAGACAAAGGCAGTGAGGAAAGTGGCCGAGTACCCATTACCTAGGGCGTTGGTCTCAATGAAATATTTGCCCCCCCAATAGGCGACGGCGGATGCGGTGACGCCTGCCAGGAAATTACGAAGGCCCGTCAGGCGACCCCGCAAGGTGAGCGGGATGACCTTCGACATCATGTAGTTGAAAATAACGGCTTGCATGCCGTTGAAAAATCCGAAGAGCCCGAGAAATATGCAGGCTGCGATCAGTGCGGTATTGCCCTCCAGGAAGATGCCTGCGAGCGCCAAGCCTAGTACCTGCAGGCGCATCAGGGCGCCGATCACAAAACCAATGGGAATGACTTTCTTGCGGTGCTCAATTAGCGTTGCGCCAAAGATTGACGAACTGGCTGCGCCGAAATGCTGAGCCGCGAGAGCCAAGCCCACCGCTAATTCGGACCCTGAAAGCAAAAATATGAAAGCGGGCAAGAAGGTGGGGGCATGGATTAGTCGAAACCCGGTCTGTCCCAACATGCCGTGCGCCAGATTGGCTGCGTAGTTGCGGGGCAAGTCCCGCCATATCTGCTCTTCATAGGCTTTTTCGGCTTCTTCAAGGGCGCTTTTTTCTTCCGTCACTGAAAAGGAACTCTCCTCTGCCACAGGGGAGCGGCAGTTATTTTTTGAAAATGGGTTTTGCGATGGCCGCACTATAGTCCGTGAACTCGAAAGGCGGAAATTCAACGAACGAAACACGTTTTCTGATGGTGACGCCTTGAGACTCTATACTTTTTGTCTACTGTTGGTTGGAGCGACTCTATGTGGGATGGAACAAAGATGCGGGAGCAACAAATGCGCGAATGGTCAATTTTTGTCTTGGTGGCGTCATCATTGGTGTTGGTCGGGTGTGGGGAAGACACCCCAGAAGAAATTCCAATGGTTGCTCCTGTCGTCAAGCTGGAGACTGTAAGCGAACGGGCGACCGGACAGGTCCGCAGCATTTCTGGAGTTGTGGAACCCTCTGACAGTTCGAGCCTGAGTTTTCAGGTGCCTGGGCGGGTCTTGGAGGTCCACGTCAGTACCGGGGAAACAGTTGTTGTTGGCCAGGTGTTAGCTCGTCTTGACCGGATCAATTATCAGATTGCCGTTGATGCGGCGCAGTCACAGTTGAACAGTGCACGGGCTCGGCGCGCAGAAGCAGATGACGACCTTGATCGCAAGCGCGCGCTGATTGACAAGGGGTTCGTCACCCAGGCGTCCGTGGACAGCGCGCAAGCGAGTTTTGATGCCGCCGTCGCGAGCGTTAATCTTGCTGCCAGCGACCTTGAGCGCGCGCGGAAAGATCTAGGACGCACGGTGTTGGTTGCCCCGTTTTCAGGCACAATTTCAAAGCGTGAGATTGAACCTTTTGTTGAAGTGTCGTTGGGCACCTCGATTTTTGAAATTCAGTCAAATGGCGACATGGAGGTTCGGGTTCTCGTGCCAGAGACGATTATCCGTGAGGTGGATTATGGTCAGCCGGTGTCTGTCGTCTTTCCGACGCTGCCCGGTGAACTTGTTGGTGGAACGGTGTCGGAAATTGCCTCTCGCGCGGAGGCGGGAAATGCATTCGGCGTGAAAGTGACGCTAGCGGATCTGGGAGACGTCGATATTCGCGCTGGTATGACGGCCAAAGTCACTTTCAATTTTCAATCCTAYCTCSAAGGGCAAGATGCTTTTTTGATYCCGCTCTCTGCGATYGCMATCAARGAAACGGACGAGGCRCCRAGTTCCGAGRAKRMCGACCGAGYGACTGCGCCGGTGTTTGTGTTYGATCCGGAACGSGGRGCWGTGTTYCGRCGRGATGTRGGKYTGGGCGATATYCGTGGGAACGACRTAGAGGTTTTTTCCGGGCTGAAAGAAGGWGAGAGGATCGTCACWGCTGGRGTGGCATTTCTTTATGATGGGATGCTTGCGCGTCCCTGGGTCGCWGGTCAGTAGGGCKRRATCATGGGAAACATYGCMGCATACGCCATTCGRAATGGTCGCTTCACACTGTTCGCGCTGATTGCCYTGGTTATGGCAGGCTTCGGCACTTATCTCACMCWCCCYAGCCAAGAAGAYCCGGAAATYACTATGCGCTCGGCTGTTGTCACGGCCTATTTTCCGGGCATGTCAGCGGAGCGTATCGAGCAATTGGTGGTAAAGCCCATTGAGGAAGCCGCGAAACAAATTTCAGAAGTAACAGATATTACTTCCACGGCGTCGACGGGTTTTGCATCTATCACGGTGGAGGTTGGTCCTAAGTATTTTGATCTGGACCCGATCTGGTCATCATTGCGCAATAAAATGGAAGACCTGAAGCAAGACCTTCCGTCAGGCACGAGCGGACCTTTCGTAAATGATGATTTCGGCCGTGTTTCGGTTGCGACATTGGCGCTTACAGGTTCTGACTTTTCCATGGCAGAGCTGCATAACACTGCGCGGGATATAAGAGATGGAATAGGCGCATTGCCTCTTGTCAGTCGTGTCGACCTTTTTGGCGTGCAAGAAGAGCGGATATGGCTGATTGCCGATCAGGCTTACATCGATCAGCTTGGCGTCTCTCCCCAAGCTGTCATTACCGCGCTGAAGGGGCAGAACGTGATCTTGCCCGGTGGGTCTATCGCTGCGGATGGGCGCCGAATTGTCATTGAGCCTTCCGGGAATTTTGAGGGCATTGAGGAAGTGGGCGACGTGCCGTTTTCCCTGCCCAATGGCGGCATTGTCTATGTCCGTGATTTGTTCACGATTGAGCGCGGATACGTAGATCCACCTGAGCGGCCAAGTTATTACAATGGTCAACCCTCTGTCATGCTTGGTGTCGCGATGGTCAGCGGGTCCAGTATCAGCGAATTTGGGATTGCTTTGGAGGCGCAGGTTGCGGGGGTGCGGGCAGAGCTGCCCCTCGGCATGAACCTGGACTATTCCACATACCAACCCCCGCTGGTGGCGGTTGCTGTGGCGGATGCCACGAACAATCTCCTGCAGACAATCGCGACTGTTCTGGTGGTGGTCATCTTGTTCCTGGGTATGAGAACCGGGCTGATTGTTGGCTCGATTGTCCCGCTTGCGATCCTGTGTGCGTTGGTGGGCATGAGCCTATGGGGGATCCCCCTTCATCGGATTTCAATTGCTGCCATCATCATTGGACTGGGGTTGTTGGTCGATAACGGCATTGTGGTGGCGGAAGACATTAAACGCCGCATGGAGGAGGGGAGTGAGCGCCTTGCTGCTTGCTTGGCCTCTCCACAAGAACTGGGCATGCCTCTTCTGTCATCCTCATTGACGACCATCCTGGCCTTCATGCCGCTCTACCTTGCAGAAGATGCGGTTGGTGAGTTTGTTGGCTCTCTCGCCCAGGTATTGTTTTTGGCTTTGATGTCTTCATGGGTCTTGTCCATGGCCGTTACGCCCACCCTTTGCTATTGGTTCTTGCCAGAGAAAAAGGCGAATGCGGATGTATCGGCGACTTTCGAGACGCCTATCTATCGTTTTTATCGCCAAATTCTTGGCGTCCTGTTGGCGCAGCGACTGGTTTTCGTTGCTGCCATGGTGGGTGTGTTTTTCCTCGCGCTCTATGGCATGGGGTTCGTTACACCACGATTGATGCCGCCTTCAGATAGAGCGCAATTTGTTGTGCATGTTGAACTGCCAACTGGCACGGATGTGAATGAGACAATCCGGGTGACAAACGATTTCCTTGACTGGCTGTCGGACGGAGAAAACAATCCTGATGTGGTGCAGCATTCCGCCTATGTGGCTAGTGGTGGGCCTCGGTTCTTTCTGGCGATGTCGCCGACGGACCCCGTTCCCCACAAGGCATTTATACTTGTCGATGTGACGGAGCTTGACGCTGTGCAACCGATGATGGCCAAAGTTTCTGGCTATTTTCGAGACTCAGTTCCAGAAGCACATGGACGACCAGAAACACTGTTTTTTGGTACGACGCCTCCAGGGACCGTGGATTTGCAGATTTCCGGGCCGGATATTTGGCAACTCTACAAAATTGGTAATGATCTTGAGGAAGCCTTCCGGACTGTTCCAGGGGCGGCGGATATCCGCACTGACTGGGGCGCGCCGGTCATAAAATTGTTGGTCCGGGTGGATCAGGACCGGGCACGTCGCGCTGGCGTGTCGAGCGAAGATGTAGCGCGTGGGCTTGCCAGTTATTTTGACGGCATCGTTGTCACCGATTTTCGTGAAGGGGACACTGTCATTCCCATCAAAATTCGGGCGGCGGAAGACCAGCGAAGTGAACTGGACAGTCTGAGGTCCATCACGATCTTTTCRACGGAGCGMGGRGGGGCGGTTCCGYTGATCCAGATCGCAGATATTGAGGGTGCTCTCGAGCCGTTCGAGATCCACAGGTTTAATCAGGAAAGAGGATTGAAAGTCTCCGCCATCCTGCCAAACGCGCAGGCAGCGGAGTTCTACGCGCTGCTTGAGCCCGCCCTTGAGGCTGTTCATGTGCCGGCGGGGTACTCCATCGAAGTGCAAGGGGAGTTGCAAGATTCAGCGAATGCGACAGGCGCGCTCTTTGCCTATCTGCCGCATTGTGCTGCAGGCATCCTCATTCTGCTTGTTTGGCAGTTTAATTCTTTCCGCCGCCCGGCGATTATTATTCTGACCATTCCGTTGATTGTGATCGGTGCAGCTGCAGGCCTTTTGACCACCGGCGCTTTTCTGGACTTTAACGCGATGCTCGGCCTTCTGAGTCTTGGTGGCATTCTCATCAATAATGGCATCGTCATGATTGAGAAAATCGATTCTGAGAGAGCGGAAGGGAAGTCCGTGATGGATGCTGTGATCACATCTGCCCTGGTGCGGGCGCGCCCGATTATAATGACAACATTGACGACAATTCTCGGATTGATGCCGTTAATGTTCTTCGGGGGTGAGCTCTGGTTTGCCATGACCGTGGTGATCGCGTCTGGCCTGGCTGTGGGAACAGTCCTGACATTGGGCGTAGTTCCCGTATTGTATTCACTCTTTTTTGATTTCCGAGGCGGTGAGCCAGCGAAAAGCAGGGCGCCTGTTGAGGTTTTGGCTACAAGCTAAACAGTGGATTGGCCTGAAATACACGAAAATTGTCTGCTAAACAGGTGTTCACATTGCTGTGGAGCCGCTTATGATGGCGGCCAAATACAAGCCTGGTGCTTGAAAAAATAATTATAAACAGAGCCCCTGCATGTATCGGGGCTCAGCCTACCGCAGGAAGGCCTCAACGGAGGAAGCCATGAAAGACACAACCAAATTTTATATCAACGGCCAATGGGTCGCCCCAACAACACCAAAGACGCTGGATGTTATCAACCCAGCGACGGAAGAAGCGTTTGCTACCATCTCGATGGGTAGTGCTGCTGACGTCGACAAAGCTGTGGCAGCTGCCAAAGCTGCGTTTCCGGCTTTCTCGCGGACAACCCGCGAAGAGCGGATGGCGTTGATCGGGAAGATCATGGAAGTCTACAAAACCCGCTATGAGGAAGTAGCGGAGACCATCTCCAAGGAAATGGGTGCCCCGATCTGGTTGTCTCAAGCTGCTCAAGCTGCAACCGGCCTTGGCCATTTCGGAACCGTTCTTGAAATTCTGAAGACCTACAAGTTTGAAGAAGATCGCGGCGCTACCCGGATCGTCAAAGAGCCTGTTGGTGTGTGTGGTTTTATCACCCCTTGGAACTGGCCGATCAATCAGATCGTTTGTAAAGTTGCGCCAGCGCTGGCTGCAGGCTGCACGATGGTGCTGAAGCCTTCTGAAGTTGCTCCGCTTAACGCACACCTTCTCGCCGAAATTCTCGACGAGGCCGGTGTTCCAGCTGGCGTCTTCAATCTTGTGGACGGCGATGGTATTGAGGTTGGGGCTGCTTTGTCTGCGCATCCTGATGTGGACATGATGTCGTTCACAGGATCAACCCGTGCCGGCATTGAAGTGGCGAAGGCTGCTGCGCCGACGGTTAAGCGCGTGGCTCAGGAACTGGGTGGCAAATCGGCCAACATCATTCTTGAAGATGCTGACCTTGGGTCTGCTGTAACTGGCGGTGTCATGAATGTCATGAACAATTCTGGTCAGTCATGCAACGCACCAACCCGTATGTTGGTTCCAGCTGCAAAACACGAAGAAGCGTTGACGATTGCAGCGGCTGCAGCTGAGAAAGTCAAAGTCGGCGATCCTTTTGCTGAAGGCACAAAGATCGGGCCTGTTGTCAGCGAAGTTCAGTTCAATAAAATCCAGGACTTGATCCAAAAAGGGATTGATGAAGGCGCCCAGCTGGTTGCTGGTGGTACCGGTCGGCCTGAGGGTTTGAACAAGGGTTACTATGTTCGCCCAACTATTTTTGGCAATGTCACCAATGACATGACTATCGCGCGCGAAGAGGTTTTTGGTCCGGTTCTGACCATTCTGCCTTATGAAAGCGAAGCGCAAGCGATCGAAATTGCCAATGACACGGTTTACGGTCTTTCTGGATATGTATCGTCCGGTAGTCTTGACCGTGCTCGTGAAGTGGCATCGCAGCTGCGCACCGGCAACGTGCACCTTAACGGGGCTGGCCCTGATTTTGGGGCTCCGTTCGGGGGCTACAAGCAGTCTGGGAACGGTCGGGAATGGGGCGAGTTTGGCTTCGATGAATTCCTGGAAGTTAAAGCGGTCATGGGATACACAGCCGCTTAACTATTTCGGTATCGATTGTAGAAACGGCGCTCCTTTTGGGGCGCCGTTTTTCGTTGTGTCCGAAGGTGGCACGCCTCACCCCCTACAATCTAAATCAAATTTTAACCGTCAAGAGAGGTGTGTGCGTCGAAGCGGGGGTTTGTAACGAAGTCTTAGACGCGGTTCGTCAAAGTCCTCCCCAATGTAGCTGTTTCGCTGGAAAAGTTGCGAGCGAGACTAGGATTGGAGGACAAGAAATGTCCATGAGGCGTGCAATCACCGCAGTTGTGGTGAGTTTTCTCCTGAGCGGCGTGCTTGCCACCTGCTCGGATGCTCCGTCGACACCACTTCGAGTCGGTCTCAATCACTGGCCGGGGKATGCCCCCTTGTTTATCGCTGCGGAGAAGGGTTATTTCGCTGAAGAAGGCGTTGAAGTCGAGCTTGTCGAAATGACATCGCTCTGGGATATCCGAAAAGCTTTTGAACGTGGACAGCTAGACGGAATGGCGACGAGCCTCGTTGAAGCCATAGAGGTCTCACATGACTCAGAGCAACGCGCCGTAATTAGCCTGGTGACAGACTACTCAAATGGTGCAGATGTCATCCTCGCCGATGCGTCGTTTCCGACGATGGCATCATTGTCGGGACGCCGTATTGGTATTGAGCCCGGCACGTTGAACGAGGTCATATTGGCCCGCGCCCTTGATCGACACGGCCTTTCTGAGAGTGACGTCGAAATTGTCAATCTCCAGAACCAGTTAATGGCTACAGCGATTTCATCTGGAGTGGTGGACGCGCTGGTTACCTATCCACCGTTATCGACAGAGGTGGAACGTCAAGGGGGTGTTGTCCGGGTTTTCTCAACAGCGGAAATACCCGGTGAAATTTCGGACGTTGTTTCGTTTGACGTGGAGAGTGCGACGCACCGGCGGGCTGAAATAGAAGCCTTTGGGCGCGCCTGGGGGCGAGCGGTGACATTTATGGCCGAACACTCTGACGAGGCTCATGAACTGATGAGCCGTCATATCGGGATGACACCGATGGAAGTTAGGGCGTCCCACCAAGGTATTCAGATCGTTGGGGCCGACATGCAGGCTGATTTTTTCAAGCCCACAGGACCATTGGTCGAGGGGATTGAGGCGCTGAGCACGATCTTATGGCCTGATGAGGAAGATCGCCCCGAAGACATGCAACCAGCCTTCTTTGTCAATTTGGACAATGATGATGCGCGGCTGGGTGTGTGGAAATAACATGACCCAGATCATCTCCAAATTACTTAACCGAACGTCGGTGAAGTGGAAGGTGTTGATCCTTTTCTGCGCGCTTGCAGGTACTGTGGGCGTGTTGTTGATTGGTTTGTCTTTTGCCATGTTTGCGAACTACCAGGACATGGTTGTTGCCAAGCGGGCGCACTATACCAGCGATAGCATCGTCTATGCGCTGGAGACGATGGAAGGGCTTAGCCAGCTAGAAAGATATGTGGCGATTGTCGGTGCAGAATCTGACGTTGACCTATTGCTTGTTTTTGATGTGGCGACAGGTTCTGTTCTTGCCAGCAACCGGGGAACCCTGCAGGGAGGCAATATCTATTCGATCGACGATGTTGACCTTCGAAAAAGTGTAGTGAGGGTACTAAATGGCGATGACCCCCTGTCTGAGATTAGATGGGAAGGAGATCGAGCCAGTTACTCGGTGAAAGCCCCGACGATGGTTCTGGAAACGGGTGGCATTGTCGACACACTTGTTTTTGTCCGTCTCAAGACGCGCTACATCACAGCACAATCCAGCGATATGGCTCAGCAGCTTTTGATCGCTCTTCTCGTCGGACTTATGCTTGCTGTTCTGCTGGCGTCCAAATTTCTCTATGACTTGATTGTTTCACCCCTTTTGAAACTCCGTGATATTGCGCAGTCGCGTGCTGTTGATACGGTCTCCATGGCGCCGTTTGTAAACCGGATGGATGAGTTTGGAGAAGTGGCGCGCAGTATCCTAGTTTCATTTACCGAAGCACGAGAAACGGCGGAACAATTTGCCAAACAGGCACGACATGACAGCCTGACGGGTCTGGGCAATAGAACCATGTTTCAGGAACAGCTGCATTCCTGCCTTTCCCATGCTGAGAGGTCGGGGAAACTGGTCGCGTTGATGATCCTTGATCTCGATCATTTCAAGGAAGTGAATGATACACTTGGGCATCATATTGGTGATCAACTCCTGATCGCCGTCGCCGATATTTTGCGCGAGAATGCGCGCGATGTGGACACTGTCATTCGGCTGGGTGGTGATGAGTTTGCCATCATTGTTGATGAACTGGATCAGGTTGATGGTGTGATGGCTCAGGCAAACCGAATATTGGAGGCTCTGGCAAAAACGCATCTGGTAGCGGGGCATGAAGTGCGCGCTGAAGCGAGCATTGGCATCACTGTTTATCCGCAAGACGGGCGCGAACCAGATGTCCTGCTTAAGAATGCAGACCTTGCGCTTTACCGGGCAAAGGATGAAGGCAGGGGGAATATTCAACTCTACCGGCATGAGCTGCATTTGCGCGTCATTGAGAAAAATGCAATCGAACGTGATTTGCGGACGGGCATTATTGAAAACCAATTCGTTCTCTACTACCAGCCGAAGATCGATCTTGAGACGGGAGAAATCGCGGGGGCAGAAGCTCTCATCCGATGGAAGCACCCGGACCGTGGACTGGTGCCGCCGGACGTGTTTATCCCTGTTGCAGAAGACAGCGGCATCATATGTGATTTGACGGACTGGGTGTTGGCTGAGGCATGCCGCCAGATCCGCGCCTGGATGGATGAGGGTGTGGGCCCTGTGAGCGTCGCGGTGAACGTGTCTGCTCTTGATCTGAGGCGCCCCGATTTTACGGATCGGGTGGCTGCGACTTTGATTGGTGCCGGCGTGTCGCCGAAGTACCTGGAGATTGAGGTTACCGAGAGCACGATGATGCACGATGTTGATCAGGTGATCGGCACGTTGCGACGATTGCGTGCCTTCGGTGTCAGCATCAGTATTGATGACTTTGGGACGGGGTATTCTTCTCTCGCCTATCTGCAGCGCTTCCCGGTTCAACGGCTCAAGATTGACCGGAGCTTTGTGATGGACATGTCTACGGACATAAACAGTCACGCCATTCCAAAACTGATTATCGACCTTGCTCGCAATCTTGGCGTAGGGGTGCTTGCGGAAGGGGTGGAGACGCAGGAACAACGCGACATTCTGACCTCGATGGGATGTGAAGAGGCGCAAGGGTATTTGTTTGGTGCTCCTGTCCCTGCTGAGGACTTTGAGAGCCTCCTTCGCCGCAACGTCAACTTCCCGGTCAGGCAGCTGGAAGAGAAAGAAGTCGACGAAGCGAGTTCTATTTCCGTCGCGTAATCAATGCTCCTAAAGCTCAAGGATGACGCTGTAATCCACGGGTGCTACTAAACTCCCTAAACAATCTGATGCGATGACACATCGTGTCCGATGATTTGTATCTGGGAGATGTCTGATGGACCTGGCGTACAGCGCAGCTTACGAAGATTTTCGCAAATCCGTTCGGCGGTTTGTTGATAAAAACAGCAGCAATCAACCTCGTCGACCTGGTGCCGGTCGCCCCTCTTCCGATCAACGGCGATGGCAGCAATTGCTTATCGAAAATGGCTTTGCGGCACGCACTATTCCTGCCGAGTATGGGGGGTACGGGGGCGAGCCGGACATTTTGAAGAGCCGGATCATCGCAGAGGAATTTACGCGCGCTTCTTTGCCTCTTGGGCTTGCGAACCAGGGCATCTCCATGTTTGTTCCCACTCTCCTGGAACTGGGAACAGAGGAGCAGAAGAAGAAGTGGATTGAAACAACGCTGAAGGGTGAGACGGTTTGGTGTCAGGGATATTCGGAGCCGGGGTCGGGTTCTGATCTGGCAAGCCTTCAAACCAAGGCCACCGAAGACGGCGATGATTTCATCATCAATGGCCAGAAAATCTGGACCAGCACAGCCGCCACCGCCGACATGATGTTTTGTCTGGTGCGAACGGAGCCGGATGCGCCCAAGCATCAAGGCATTAGCTACTTGATTTTCTCCATGGATACGCCTGGCATTGAAGTGCGTCCGTTGAAAACCATGACAGGGTACGCGGAATTCAACGAAGTTTTCTTTACCGATGTTCGTGTGCCCAAAAGCCAGATTGTGGGTGAACGCGGCCAGGGTTGGATGGTTGCCAATGCAACCCTCAAGCATGAGCGCGGCATGCTGGGCGATCCCAATCAGGCGGGGACGCGGCTTTCTGCAATCATTGAGATGATGCAGGACGAGACGGTTTCGGGTGAACGGCTGATCGACAACCCCCTGTTTCGGGACCGGCTGTTGCAATTGCAGGCTCGGGTTTTCGCCATGCAGTTTCACGGCATGCGGCTCCTTACTGCAAGCGTAAAAGGCGAAGACCCGGGGATAGCGCGCCTGATTGTCAAACTGATGGGCTGTGAGCTCAATCACCAATTGGCGGCTCTGGCAATTGACGCCCTGGGCGAGCTTGGTGTGCTGTACGGCAATAGCCCGCACTTGCGCGCGAGTGGGTATTGGCAACGTGCCTACATGTTTGATCTTGGCCTTATCATTGGCGGCGGCACGGCGCAGATCCAAAAGAATATTATTTCCGAACGGGGGCTGGGCATGCCCCGTGAGCCCAAGGCGGCGAAGAAGCAGGGAGCGGCATAATGGAATTTGCATTGTCAGAAGAGCAGCGGCTTTTGCAGGGATCTGTTGGTCGCTACCTTGAGGAGATGTCGACACTGGACGCCGTGCGCGAGACCGCTGAGGCGGAAGCGCCGCTATCTCGTGAAATATGGAAGGGGATGGCGGAACTTGGTGTCGCGGGTGTGCTGGTGCCGGAAGAGCACGGTGGCTTAGGGCTCGGGGTTCTGGAGGCCGCTCTCATTGCTGAGATGACCGGACGATGTACCGCGCCGCTTCCGTTCGTTGGGACGGCGGTTATGGCACCTATTGCTCTTGTCGGGGCTGGGAGTGATGCACAGAAGGCAACATGGTTGCCGCAACTGGCGAGTGGGGAGATCATCGCAGGCGTGGCGGTTGCAGAAGTGATCGGAGCACGGGAAGGTGCTGGTGTTCGCTTTGCAAACGGATGTCTCACCGGCAGCAGCCTGTTTGTGATTGATGGCCCAGCAGCGGACATTTTCATTGTCTCTGACGTCAACAAGGCCCTCTACCTGGTTGACGGGAAGGCCAAGGGGCTTGCCCGCAAAAAACTCACAATGATTGACCTGACCCGGCCTGTTTCGGAACTGGTCTTTGAGGATGTTGAAGCGGAACTGTTGCCAGAGGGTGGCCCGGAGATTGTGGACGCCATGATTGATGCGGGGCGCATCATGCTTGCAGCCGATACGCTGGGTGCTGGAGACATGATGCTGGAGAAAGCCGTGGATTACGCGAAGGAACGCAAACAGTTTGGCCGGGTCATTGGATCGTTCCAGGCGGTGAAGCACCTTTGCGCGGAAATGGCGGCAGAATTGGAACCCTGTCGGTCGCTGGTCTGGTATGCCGCCTACGCACAAGGGGCGACGTTGCAGGACGCGGCACTGCCGGACGGGCGGTTGATGGCCTGCCACGCCAAGGCACATCTGTCGGAAGTCGGGCGATTTGTGGCCCGAACCGCGACGGAAGTGCATGGCGGCATGGGCTTCACCGACCTTCTGGGGCTGCATTATTGGTTCAAGCGCATTGGGCTCGACCGGCAGTTGCTGGGGGGACCGGAACGTGTGCGGGAAGAGGCCGCGCGACTGCAGGGGTGGGCTGCCTAAGGTTCGTTGGCTCTTTTGTCATGCGTGTTGAAAATTTGCGCGTGGCATCTTTTCACCCGCGATGGTTCCCGGTAAGCTCGGGAACATAAATGGACCTAAGTCTAATTTAGGCCAAATGATTTCAGCCGTGGGAGGCAAAAATGCGCGCAGCAATTTTTCGCAACGGGGAACTTGTCGTTGATGAGTTGCCAGAACCCAAGCCGGGTGAGGGACAAGTTGTCGTCAAGACGCTTGCCTGCGGCATTTGCGGGTCCGACCTGCACGCCTTCCACCATATGGACAAAATGGTGGACGCCGGAAAACGCTCCGGGAGCGCGATGATGATGGACCCGGCCAAAGACATTGTTTTTGGCCATGAGTTCTGTGCCGAGATCCTGGACTATGGAACGGGAACCCAGAAAACGCTGAAGCCGGGCACGCGCGTTTGCTCCATGCCGATCGCGATTTCAGAAAGCGGTGTGCAGGGTGTGGGCTATTCCAACACCTACCCTGGTGGTTTTGCAGAACAGATGGTGTTGAACGAAGCCATGTTGTTGGAAGTGCCTAATGGCCTGCCGACAGATCAGGCCGCGATGACAGAGCCGATGGCTGTGGGCTGGCACGCGGTGCAGAAGGCCCGACTGACCGACGATGATGTGGCGCTGGTCATTGGCTGTGGACCTGTGGGACTTGCGGTTATCGCGGGGCTTAAGATCGCCGGTGTGAGCCCGATCATTGCATCTGACTTTTCTCCGGCACGACGTAAGTTCGCAGAGATGATGGGGGCTGATATCGTCCTTGATCCATCTGAAACCTCACCTTACAAAAAATGGGAAGAGGAAGCCGCGCCCGAAGGGTATGACGCGAAAAACTGGATGACGATGATGGGGATCGGGCCACAATTGCGTCCGGGCGTTATCTTTGAATGTGTGGGTGTGCCCGGTCTCATTCAGCAAATTCTGGAAGGGGCACCAAAAGCCGCCCGCATTGTCGTTGTGGGTGTGTGTATGGAACCGGATCATCTGGAGCCATTTTTTGCCATCAACAAAGAACTCAATCTGCAATTTGTACTGGGATACACGCCAGAAGAATTTGCAGAGACGCTGGGTTTCCTGGCGGAGGGCAAGATGCAGGTTGAGCCTCTGATTACGGGCAAGATTGGTGTTGATGAGGTCAAATCCGCGTTTGTTGACCTCGAAAGTCCTGATAAGCACGCCAAGATCTTGGTTGAACCCTGGCGGTGAGCCTGTATTGAGGTGGGAACAACAGACCCCAACCAATGATCTGACTTGATCTTCTTGGCGCAGCCTGACCGCAGGTTGCGCCTTTTTTCTGTCCCTTTCTCGGCAAGCGATCGCCTTTGAATTAGCCTATAGTGAAATTGAAACAACAAACCTCAACGGCCCCCAACGGGAGAAAACTGCATGTCTGGTGGAACAATATTCGTCCTCGTCTTTCTAGCGCTCGTCCTGATTTTTTTGGTCAAAGCTGTGGTGATGGTGCCGCAAGGCCATGTCTATACAGTTGAGAGATTTGGCAAATACATAAAAAGCCTGCAGCCGGGCCTGTCGATTATCACGCCTTTTATCGAGGTGATTGGCGCGAAGATGAACAAGAAGGAACGGGTGCTGGATGTGCCAAGCCAGGAGGTCATTACCCGCGATAACGCGATGGTTACGGCCGATGGTGTTGTCTTCTATCAGGTGGTGGACGCTGCGAAAGCTGCTTATGAGGTCAATGATCTGGAATACGCCATTCTCAACCTCACCATGACCAATACACGCACCGTGATGGGCAGCATGGATCTGGATGAACTCTTGAGCCAGCGCGATAAGATCAATGCGAGACTTCTTTCTGTGGTCGATGAAGCAACAGACCCGTGGGGCATCAAGGTGACCCGTATTGAGATCAAAGATATTGCGCCACCGCGCGACCTGGTGGATGCGATGGCCCGTCAGATGAAAGCAGAACGCGACAAGCGGGCGACTGTTCTGGAGGCCGAAGGTGACCGGCAAGCGTCAATTCTGAAGGCTGAGGGTCAAAAACAGTCAGCCATTTTGCAAGCGGAAGGACGCCGGGAAGCGGCGTTCCGTGACGCCGAAGCGCGCGAACGTGAAGCGCAGGCAGAAGCGCAGGCCACGCGCGATGTGAGCGTCGCGATTTCGGACGGTAATGTGCAAGCGATCAACTATTTTGTCGCAACTAAATATATTGATGCTCTGAAAGATATCGCCTCTGCACCAAACCAGAAATTGGTCTTGATGCCCCTTGAAGCGGCCAGTGTTATCGGTGCCATCGGGGGCATTGGCGATATTGCCCGCGAGGCATTTGGCGGTGATGGGGATATTACCTCCCCGACCGGTCAGCCACGGCGCCCTTCCGGTGCTGTGCCTCGCGTCACACCGGAGGCGTGAACTGATGGAAGAACTTCTCGCAACGTGGGGTGAATGGACCTGGTGGATCGTTGCCGTCGGGCTTGCCGCACTGGAACTTGTGATCCCAGGTGTCTTTCTCATCTGGCTGGCAGGTGCGGCGGCGATTGTGGGGGCGTTGGGGCTTGTTGTGTCTCTCCCCTGGCAGGTGGAAGTTGGGCTCTTTGGTCTTCTCTCCGTCATCAGCGCCTATGCGGGGTATCGCCTATCCCATAGAGGAGACGATGAGACAGATAGTCCTCTCCTCAATCAACGGGCCGAGACCTATGTGGGGCGCACCTTTGTTGTGGCCGAGGCGATTGAGAACGGCCGGGGCAAAGTTCATGTGGGTGACACTCTGTGGCAGGCTGCCGGCGCCAACTTTGCGGTTGGCACGTCTGTGAAAGTTGTCTCCGTGGCGGGGACGGTTCTGTCCGTTGAGGCGGCTTAAATGCTCTTCCTGCAACTCTCTCTGACCTCAATTGGACAGTGTCGTGGATCGCCCCTGAGGTGTGTCCTCGGCGTCAGATAAACAAGCATGTTGACATAGTACCTTTTGGTATCATATAAAGCGATACCTTATGGTATTCTATTGGAGTCAACATGCTCAAAGTCCTCACTTTTTCAGCCGTTGCGGGTCTCGCTTTGCTGGGGGTTTCTGTGTCTTTCGCCTCTGCTTTGTCGGAGAAGGTGTCCATTACAAACCTGCCCCCCGGTCAATTTGACTGGGAGATAACCTCTGAGGGTGTTGGGTTTGCACCGTTGATCGGTGAGAGGTTCGAAGAACCCTATATGGCGATGGTGCACCTGCCAGCAGGGCTTGTAAGTCCCGCGCACAGCAAGACCGCGAATATGTTCGGTGTGGTGGTGTCTGGAACCTTGGTTCACGTCACGGTGGGCACAAGCACTGCTGAGGAGGTTCCTCTGCCTGCTGGTTCGTTCTACAAAATTCCGGCGAACCTCCCTCACATAAGCAAATGCGTGTCTCAAACGGATTGCGTGACCTTCTTGTATCAGGACGGCAAGTTCGATTTCTTGCCTACGGGCTCGTGAGTAGCGACCCCCAAGAGGGGTTTCGGGCTTTATCGGACCCAACACGGCGCGCCATTCTGATCCATCTCAGTCGGCACGATATGAGCATTGGCGATGTTGTTGCCGAGTTCGATGTGACGCGCGGTGCGATCAAGAAACATCTTCTCATTCTTGAGCAGGGCGACATGATTTCCGTGCGCACCCAGGGGCGCGAGCGGATCAATCATCTGGAGCTTCACGGAATGAAAGCCGTGAGGGACTGGTTCGCCTATTTCGATCAGTTCTGGGACGAACGCCTTGGCGCTTTGAAGCAAGCCATTGAGAATAAAAAGGATAACCACTGATGCCAGATACGACGATCACAAAAACGATTTTCATCAATGCGGATGTTGAGGCTGTCTGGGTGTTCCTGACGGATAGGGATAGGCTTGCGGAGTGGTTCCACCGGGCTGATGCCGACCTAAGCGAAGGCAATGATTACGCGTTGTTTGATGTCGCAGATGATGGGTCTGAAGTTCGGCGATGCTGGGGGTCCGTGCTGGAATGCAAACCGCCGGAGAAACTCGTGTACACGTTTACCATCGAGCCCCTTAAGGGCGCGATGACAACGGTGACGTGGCTCTTGCAGGCAGTGAAGGGTGGGACCCGCCTCACGCTCCAACATGAGGGGATTGGTGCCGCCGCCGGGGAAGGTGCCCTTCCACTCTTGCTGGCTCTGGATTCTGGATGGGACGCCCATCTTGGTCGGCTTCGAGCAGCGGCGGCATGACCTGCACAGGTTTTTCGGTGGTGCGTTAGGAATTGAAATCCTTGGATGCAGATTGCGCGGTGCTGAAATTGCTGGACAGTTGGCTTAAGTCCGCATCGGCGTAGCTGACGGCGTGGTGGAGAGCATTGGCAGTGGCGTTCACTGCCTGCTTGACCATCTGGACAGCAGGTGCCGGCATGCTGGCGGCGGTCGCTGCCATTTCCAAAGCCTTCTCGACGACCTTCCCGTCGTCGGCGATTTCATCAATCAGTCCCCAGTCCAGCGCATGCTCGGCACCCATGCGCTCGCACAGAATACAAATCCGTTTGGCGCGGGCGGGGCCCACAAGCGTGACGAGACGGGGAAGGGCTCCCCATTGCAGGTTGATGCCGATTTTTACTTCCGGCACATAGAGAAAAGCATCGCGACCCATGACCCGCCAGTCGAGAGCCAGAGGGAGTGCAACGCCTGCACCAACCGCCATGGTTTCGATGGCGGCGATGGTGATCTGTGGGATGTCCTCCCAGGCGCGGCAAAGATTGACGCCTGCATAATAGGTGCGGCGCAACTCCAGATCGCTTTGTCCTCCGGAGAAACGTTGTTGGCGTTCTTTCAGGTCGATGCCAGCGGAGAAGGACGCCTCTGTTCCTGTCAACACCACGGCGTGTGTCTCCAGATCGTTCTGGAAAGTCTGTGCCACTTCGGTCAGCTCGGCAATGACTTCCTGATTGAAGGCGTTGCGATTGCCTTCGCGGTCAAAGCGTACAAGTGCGACGGCACCTCTTTTTTCAATCGTTACAGTGTTCCAGGTCATGATGTTCTCCCTTTCCATTTTCTTTTTGTTGTCGCGTTGTTCGCCAAATGTTTCTAGAGATAGGGGGACATGAGACGCGCCAAATTGTCTCGCAGTCTGACGGCGAGGGGGCGTGCACGCAGCAGCTCGGCGGTTTCGCGCGTTGCATTGGCGATTTTGTCGTCGATAAAGGCGTTCAATTCCTGGGCAAGGCTGGGATCGTAGCATTCCAGATTGAATTCGAAATTGAGGCGCAGGCTGCGTGGGTCCCAATTGGCGGATCCTACAAGGCTCCACAGTCCGTCAACGGTCATGATTTTTGCATGGTCGAACGGGCCGTCGCTCATCCATATGCGGCACCCGCTTGCGGCAAGGTCGTCCAATTGGGCACGACCGGCCCAGGCCATATAGAAGAGGTTGTTCTTCTGCGGCATGACAATGTCGACGACAACGCCCCGCATGGCGGCGAGGGACAGTGCTGTCATCAGATCCGTGTCGGGCAGGAAGTAGGGGGTCACGATCCGAATTTGGTGACGGGCCTGAGACAGGGCCGCCAACAGGGTCCAGCGGATTGTGTTGCGATGCATGTCGGGGCCTGCGGGCAGGCCTCTGGCGATGACGGGCCCGGCCTCCTCTAGATGAGGTCTCCAATGGTCGCCGACAAGAATTTCCCCGGTGCTGAAGCGCCATTCATGGGCGAATGCCGCCATCAGGTGGGCGACAAGCGGGCCCTGCACGGCGTAATGGAAATCTCGAACCGCATGTTTGGGAGCGTTGGCGAGTAAATTCCCAGCGGCGATATTCATCGATCCTGTGAACCCCTTCTTGCCATCAACGACCAGAATTTTTTGGTGATTGCGGAGGTTGAGGTAGGGCATTTGCCAGGGCAGGAAGGAGTGCAGGAACCGGGCGTGGGGAATATCGGTTTTCGCCAGACGCTTGACCATGGAGGGAAACGAATACCAGGCGCCGACGCCGTCGATGAGAACACGGACTTTGATGCCGCGTGCATGGGCTTTCTTCAATGCCTCCAGGAAGAGCTGCCCTGCCGCATCATTGTTGAAAATGTAGGTGGAGAGGACAACGCTTTTTTGTGCCCCCTCAATGGCGGCGATCATGGCCGGATAGGCTTCGTCGCCGTTACGCAACACGGTGATGCGGTTTCCCAATGTGTAGGGGATGGTCGCGATCTGTCTGCCGATCTTTGCCATCTGCGCCAGATGCGTTTCGCCGGTCAGGGTGGCGATAGCGCTGGTTGTGCGGTTTTCGTCCGGGAGCTCCAGATACCCCGTTGCGTGATCCCCAGCGCGCAATTCTTCGGCGCGGCGGGCGATGCGGTTAATGCCAAAAATCAGGTAGACCGCCCAACCAAAGACCGGCAGCAATATGATGACGCCCAGCCAGGCGACAGCCGCGCGGACATCGCGCTTGGTCATAAGGGCGTGGCCTGCCGCGCCGCCAGCGGCGAGCAGGTTGATGATGCCCAACAGGACAGGCCAGAGCTCAAAGGCACTTTGAGTAACTTGGGTCTCCATGTCCCTAGACTAAGCGGGGCGGGTCGGGCCTGTCATGTGTTGTTTAAAACCGCAATGACGCACCAACGTGCAAAGCCCGGTCTTCACCCGGAAAGAACCGCTCAACGGCGTTTCCGCCGAGCACGAGAATATCGGCGCGGTCCGCATAGCGCTCGTCGGTGAGGTTTGTGACCCGGCCAAATATTCCGACCGTTTCCGTTAGGGCATATTGTGCTCTCAGGTTGAAGAGGTCGTGCCCCTCATAGGTCGACGTGTGACCGGCGTCCATGGCGTAGTCCCCGACGTGAACCCATTCAAGCTCAACGCGCGCCCTATCCTCGTGAAAAGTGTATCCAAGGCGGATATTGGCCAATGTCCGTGGCGCTGTATCAATGTCATCGCCGGAGGTGATGGTGCTTGAGGCTGTTGCCGCAGCGCGGTTGAAATCATACTGGTGCACGGCATATGTCGCCGACCCTGACAGGTCAAAGCCCGCGCCCAGTGGGGCATAAGCTTCGATCTCAACGCCGTAATGTGTGGTCTCGCCGTCGGGGACATTCAGCCCCGCTGAGTCCCGGAAGAAGAAATTGCTCTTCTCCATGTAGTAGGTGGCAAGTTCAAAATCGATGCCGTGCAGATTGCCGCGTGTTCCGATTTCGAGACTGTCCGTGCGTTCACTTTCCACCTGGCCTGGTATCTGTGCGCTTTGCAAACGGTACAGGTCTGTGGTCTGGGGTGCGCGCGCGCCGCGGGCCAGGTTTGCAAACCCGGTCAGGTTTTCGCTAAACGCATGGGTGATCCCCAATTTAGGGGTCACGTTGAAAAACTCATCTACCCGATCCGGCGTGCGTTGAAAGCGACCCACCGTGTTATCGCTCGTGTTGTTGGTGTAATCGTAGCGCGTGTACTCGAAGCGTGCGCCTGCGGTGAGTTTGGTGACATCAGAGAGTGACCAAACCGAGTGCACATAAGGGGCTGTCACGACGGCTTCCACATCATAATCATAGTGCTGACCCTGAACGAAGACGCCAAAAATGGTAGGCCCGGACTGGAATTCGCGTAGATACCCGCTTGTGTATTCAACATCGATACCTGCAATGACCTGGTGGTCGCCAGCCAGGTTCATGATGTAGGCGGTTTGAAGACCCGTGCTCCAGTGGCCGTTTTCTTCCAGTGGGTCACCCGGCAGGAAATGTTGCAGGAAGTCCATCTCATTCACTCTCGCATACGGCGTGAGCGCGAGCGTGTTGCCATTGTCGAAGTCATGTTCCCACCGCACAGCGATGCGGCTTGACCAGGTGTCGCGAAAAGCTTCCGGGTTGGGATTGGTCTTGCGCAAGGCGTCGTCGCGGTAGGCGTCATTGCCGACAACAAAGCCTGCTGTTTCCTGATTGAGATTTTGTCCGGCGAAGGTTGCACGGACATAGTCGCGGGCTCCGCGATAATCGTACCGCAGCTGTAATTTCTGTTGATCGAACCCAGAATCTTCTCTGAACCCACCATCTTCTGCCAAGACGAGATTGGCGCGGGCTGCGTGATTGCCGGTGCCGGCACTTGTGGAACCAACGAAGCGTCGCAGGCCGTGGGGACCAGCAGAGACCCGTACATCTGTTTCAGGTGTAACCGTTGGTGCGGCAGACAGAACATTGATGAGGCCATGAACAGCATTGGAACCAAACCGTGCGCTTGCCGGGCCGCGGACGATCTCAATGCCGTCGGCGGTTTCTGTGATGGCGTCAAACAAGCCATTCACATTTGCAAAACCCGCGGCGCGAAATGGCACGCCATCTTCCAGGTAGAGAAAGGAGCCAGCTCCCGCACCCCCCGTCAGAACCGGCGACCTGATAGCCGTCAAATGTTCCTGGCCCGAGCCGTGCTGAACAAAGACACCTGGTGCCCGGTTCACCAACTCACTTGGATGGTCGGGCGCGACCAGTCTGATGTCTGCTTTGTCGATGCGGGTGATGTTTCCCGGATGGGTGGATTTCGGCGTGCCCTGTCCGGTGGCTGTGATGACCAGTTCGTCCAATCGGATGGAGCCCTCAGCCTGGACGTTGTTGGGGACACTTACGAGTGCCAGGCTCACGCAAATGGCACCGGTCGACAAATCAAAACGCAACGCTGACATACTCTTTCCCCCTTTAGCTGCGATGATCTGATCGTGATAGGCTTCGCAGCTTAAATCCTCTGGTTCTATTTAGAGGGTCGAGGCGGGTTTTTCAAACCAGCTCGGGGGTGGATCCAATCGCGGTGTTTAGAGGAAAAATCGCATGTTTCCCATTTCAGATGATAATCCGACGGCTGTGCGTCCATACGTTACCTGGGCGATAATCGTTGCCTGTACTTTGGTTTTCATCTGGCAGAGCGGGTTGCCGCCGTCAGCGACCGAGGTGGTTTTTCTCACCTATGGTGCCGTTCCAGCACACATTTTCGAGCCGGAAGCCGCTGCCAATTTTCGTGTGCTGCCTGAATTGACGTTGATCACCAGCCAATACCTGCATGGCGGCGTCATGCATCTGTTTGGCAATATGCTCTATCTCTACATTTTTGGAGACAATATTGAAGCTGCCATGGGGCGCCTGCGGTTTTTCATTTTTTACACTGTTGCGGGTATCGCAGCTGCTCTCAGCCATGCCCTGTTGGTGACATCATCTGAAATTCCACTGGTTGGTGCCAGCGGGGCGATTTCAGGTGTACTGGGCGCCTATCTGGTGCTCTATCCCCACGCGCGCATTCGCGTTCTGTTTATTCTTCTGCCATTGCCGATCTTCCGGATATTTGCGATCCGTGCCGTTTTCGTTCTGGGCATCTGGTTTGGCATACAGTTTGTCAGTGCGGCGATGAGTACAACCGGCCAAGGCGGCGTCGCGTTCTGGGCGCATGTCGGGGGCTTTGTGGCAGGCATTGTCWYRMWRCCWKYMTYSRMRAWRAWTKMTGYRCMWWWSTGRCKKCMWRSMSCGSTCMMYRAKYYWRATKGYCGCGAAGTGGAGGGGGCACCGCCTGACGGCGAAGAAATACCCGACACGCAAAAAGGGCCCTGGGGCAGAAAGTCAAAACCTCGGCGCAGGTCTTCGCGCGGGACATGGCGTGGACCTTGGGGAAACCGGCGTTAAAAGTAGAAAATGCTTAGGATCAATCAGTCGCCACTGCTCATCTGCGATTGGAGATAGTTCTGAATGCCGACTTTGCCGATCAGCTCAATCTGGGTTTCGAGGAAGTCGATATGTTCTTCTTCATCTTCCAAAATGCGCTCGAAGATCTCACGAGAGACATAGTCAGAAACGCTTTCGCAATAGGCGATGGCTTCCTTGTAAAACTTATGCCCGTCATGTTCTGCGGCGAGGTCTGCTTCCAGACATTCTTTCACGTCTTCGCCAATACGAAGGCGGTGCAAGTCCTGCAGATTGGGGAGGCCTTCGAGAAACAGAATGCGCTCAATGAGTGTGTCTGAGTGCTTCATCTCATCGACGGACTCAGCAAACTCGATTTTTCCCAAGCGCTTCAGACCCCAATTGTCGTACATGCGCGCGTGGAGGAAGTATTGATTGACGGCTGTGAGTTCCAGCTTGAGGGCGCCGTTTAGAAATTCAATGACCTTGGTGTCGCCTTGCATGTCTCACTCCGTATGGGCTTAAACACGGCTCAGAATCTCACGAGCGAGATCGGCCTGCTTATGTCCAACATCCAGATTTATGGTGAGAAAAACAAGTGCGTACGCAGTCTGTTAGTCAGCCGCGATTGCAAGTTCCAACGCAGGGGTCGCTTCTGCTTGCGACTGAGAGGCGACACTGACTTTGTCGCGCATATGTTCGACGCAGGAACCGCACCTCGGCGAGCACCCGTGATGTCGAAAAACATCGGATACTGTCTCTGCGCCACTGTTCAGCGCAATTGCGACCTTTCGGTCATTCAGTGCATTGCAGATGCAAACGTACATGCGAGTGCCTGTCATTGTCGGTACTCGATATATGTAGGGTTTATAAGAATGATTGTCAATTACATAGGAAGAATTGGTTAATTTTGGCTCAATCCAGCCGAATCAGCCATTTTCCAGAAACCTGATGTGGAATGCAGGGGCCCTATTTTCTAGATGACGCCCGCCCGTAGGAAATCATGGAGGTGGACCAGCCCGACGGGGCGTTCGCCCTCCACGATAAAGATGCTGCTGATCTTATTGTCGTTCAGAAAGTTCAAAGCCTCGGAGGCCAGGGTTTCGGGGGCCAAGGTCTTGGGTGCGGCGGTCATGATTTCACCGACCGTGAGGTCCAGGAGGCCTGATCCCATATGGCGGCGCAGGTCACCGTCTGTGACGAGGCCTGTGAGCTTCCCGTCCGGCCCCTGAACGCCAATACAGCCGAGGCCTTTGCGGGTCATGACAAGGATTGCCTCGCTCATGAGCACCTCAGGTGTTGTGAGCGGCATTGCTTCGCCCTGATGCATGATGGAGCTTACATGCGCCAGCATGGCTCCCAGTTTTCCCCCCGGGTGAAAGTTCTTGTAGTCACTGGCGTCAAATCCCATGCGTTCTAGAAGAGCCATCGCTACCGCATCACCCAGTGCTATTTGCATGGTTGTTGAGGTGGTGGGCGCCATACCATTGGGGCAGGCTTCTTCGGCCTTGGGCAGCAGCAGCGTGATGTCGGCGGCTTGCGCCAACCCGCTGGTCTTGCCCGAGGTCATGGCGATAAGGGGAATGCCAAACCGTTTTGTGTAGTGGATCAGGTCGCGTAGCTCGGCTGTTTCGCCCGACCAGGAAAGGGCAAAAACAACATCATCTGTGGTGATCATACCAAGGTCGCCGTGGCTCGCTTCCGTTGCGTGCACAAACTGCGCGGGCGTTCCGGTGGAGGCCATCGTGGCCGCTATCTTCTTGCCGATATGTCCGCTTTTCCCGATGCCCGTGACGATCACCCGTCCAGTGGCATCGCCCATCTTTTCGACGGCTTGCACGAACTCGTCGCCGAGCGAAGCAGACAGGGCTTCCAGGCCGGCGGCTGCCAGTGACAGGGTGCGGCGCGCGGTTGCCAGATGTGTCTCAGGCGTGGTTGTGGACATTTTGACCTTTGGGTCTGARATTTGCTGTTTTCCGCCGCTTTTTTAGGCGGTGGTGTTTGAAGAGTAGATTTATAGCAGRCGTATTGAGCCCCTGTACAACAGCGCTGGGCTGGGCTTTGTACCCTGCCAGATGTTTGCTTTCCGGTAACCATTTCTCGCCATGCTCAGGCGATGTTGCAGGATTTGTTTACCATAGGCACCTCGTGCGTTGCCTCTGGCCGTTGTCTCGGCCGGGCGACGGTGCTCGCGACAGGGTTTTGTCTTGTTGTGCCGGGCACCCTTCTGGCGGAAGACATTCGAGGGCAAGGCGTTGCAGAGCGTCAATATGATGCTTTCACACCCCAAGGTGTGCGGATGGGAAGTTTCATCCTSCGYCCCTCTCTCACCGTGTCGGAAACCTAYGACAGCAATGTCTTTGCCACYGAAACCRRCGKGGTTGATGAYTTCGTTACRGAGRTCAAYCCCAAYSTGGTTTTGGAATCCGAYTGGGCCAATCATTCTGTYCGGMTYGAGGCGGATGCGACACAGAGCCTGCATGCCTCTCAGACAGATGAAGATGGGCTTGAATGGACTATCGCAGGGTCGGCCCGCATTGATGTGCTGAACGACACGCAGATCAATGTCGGCTTTCTCTACGGCTCCTTGATCGAGGAACGGGGCACGCCGGATGCAGTGGGTGGCGCTGCTGAACCCACTGAGTTTAGCGAGATCGGGGCCTCCATATCTCTCGCGCAGAGCTTCAACCGGCTTTCGATGGAGGTTTCGGCTGATTATACCGAGCTTGATTTTGACGACACGCCGCTTATCGGCGGTGGGTTTGATGATAATGACGACCGGGACCGGAGTGTTTTAGAAATTGCCGTCCAGGTCGGTTATGAACTTGTGGCCGACACCGTCGTGTTCCTTCGGGGCACCTACAATGTTCGCGATTTCGACCAGGAAGTTCCCATCGTTTTGGTTGATCGGGATTCAGATGGCTACGAACTGGTTGTGGGGACCTCGTTTGAACTTGGCAGTCTTGCGACCGGTGAAGTGTTTGCCGGGTATCAGGAACAGTCATTTGAAGACCCGGCATTTGCCGCCGTTTCCAGTGTTGCCTATGGCGCATCGGTTGATTGGTATGTGACACCGCTCACCACGCTACGGTTTCGCGCTGACAACACGATCGAAGACACAACGTCCGGTGGCGCCTCATCGTTTGAGCGTCAAAGCGTGAGCGTCGGGCTTGATCACGAATTTTTGCGCAATCTTGTCGCCAGTCTGGATGTTGAATATGCGCAGGAAAATTTCCAGGGATCCCCCCGGGAAGACAAAACCTATGACGTTGAGATTGGCATCGACTATCTGATCAACCGTGCCTTCTCCGTCGGCCTTTTTTATGGCTATGAAGAACGCGATTCAAGTTTCGCCGGAGATAGCTTTTCACGCAATGTCGCAGGCATTCGGGTGAAGTCGGAGCTGTAAGTCTCTAAGCGTCGGTCTCTATCGAAGCAGGCCGGACAAACCAGCGACCCCCAATCCAGCCCATCGCCGATCCGGTGAGAACGCCTGCAATATTGGCGGCAAGGTCGGAATAGGACGCCCAGCGGTGCGGCAACAGATGTTGTGCGCCCTCCAGGCCCGCGCCGATGGCGATCAGTCCTGCGGCCACCCACAGCAGGGTCCGCCAGGAGGTTATAAATATCGCGGGAACGACGGCCAGCAGAGCGTAGGCACTGAAATGCGCCAGCTTGTCGAGCATATAGGTGTCGGGCACAAAGCCCTCCGGCCACAAGGAGAATCCCGAAATGGCGAGGACGATAATGACCCAACTTAGAAACGCGCTTTGCGGCATCTGGCAAATAACCCTTTTTGTATTCTGCGACATACGCTTTATTGTGCCGAAAAAGCGTTAGCGGTTTGTATCCATCGCAAGGAGAAGTGTACGGCATGTTTAAGGTTCCCATCTTCAAGGTTCCCGTGGTTTTGTTGGCAACGCTCTTTGCTACCCTGGTTTCCACGCAGGCAGGGGCGGTTCCCACACCCAATCCGCCGCCGGGGCTGGTTGATGAGGCCTTTGCAAGCTGGCTGACGATTTTTCGGCAAGAGGCGATTGCAGCGGGGGTTTCAGGATCTGTTTTTGACCAGGCCATGCGCGGCGTGCGCCCGGACCCCCAGGTGGTTACATCCAACGACAATCAGCCGGAATTTGTGCGCCCTGTGTGGGACTATCTGGCGTCTGCTATTTCTGACACGCGGGTGGCAAACGGTCAGGCGATGCTGCAGACCCACGCCAGGCTTTTGGGTCAGTTGGAAGAACGTTACGGCGTTGACCGGGAAGTCGTTGTGGCGATCTGGGGACTTGAAACCGGCTACGGCGCTTTCATGGGCACGCACAAGGTGACGCGTGCGCTGGCCACCCTTGCCTATTCCGGCAGGCGGATGAAGTTTGGTCGCGAGCAATTGCTCGCGGCGCTGAAAATTCTGCAACGCGGTGACATTGAACCCCAAGCCATGACCGGATCGTGGGCGGGGGCGATGGGCCACACGCAGTTCATCCCCACCACCTACAATGCCCACGCGGTTGATTTTGATGGGGATGGCAAGCGCGACATCTGGAACAATATTGGCGATGCGCTCGGCTCCACCGGTAATTATCTGGGGCAGGCCGGGTGGCTGACGGATGCGCCGTGGGGCGCTGAAGTTGTGCTCCCTGCCGAGTTTAATTACGCCCTTGCCGACAAAAGCATTCAAAAGCCTCTGGCCTATTGGGCGGCCCTTGGTGTGCGGCTGCATGGCGGTGGCGCGGTGGACGCTGGCGCGCGCGATGTGCTGGCCAGTCTGATCCTGCCTGCAGGGCATAAGGGACCGGCGTTTCTCATCCGCAAGAATTTCCGCACTGTGCTGCGTTACAATAATTCCACGTCTTATTCTCTGGCGGTGAACCTGCTGGCGGATCGGTTTCGGGGCCAAGGCCACATCCGCGCTGCCTGGCCCACCGACGACAGGCCGCTCGGGCGTACGGAGCGGGAAGAGCTGCAACGGCTGCTGACCGCGAAGGGCCACGACACGCAAGGGTTTGATGGCATTATTGGCGGCAATACCCGCAAAGCGCTGCGCGCCTGGCAATTGACGCAGGGGCTCCCCGCCGATGGCTATCCCACGGCGGCGCTGCTTGGGTGGCTTCGGCGATAGGGTCTTGCGCAGACCTTTCCCCGGTGCGTTTTTGAGAAAGTTTTTGTTCATTTGCGCACAGGTAAAGGCTGGCCCCGCACCGCGTTCCTCGCCATACTCCCGGCAAATGAAACAGGGTTACCAGCAAGCCCAACAAAGGGTTGCAGGCTAGGGAGCGTCATATGAAAACGGCTATTACAGAACTTTTTGAAATCGAGCATCCGGTCATTCAGGGCGGCATGCACTATGTCGGCTTTGCGGAAATGGCGGCTGCCGTTTCCAATGCTGGGGGGCTGGGGATCATCACGGCGCTCACGCAGAAGTCGCCTGAAGATCTGGCCAAGGAAATCGGTCGCTGCCGGGAGATGACGGACAAGCCCATCGGGGTCAACCTCACCTTCCTGCCGGGTTTTGCGACACCGGATTATCCGGGCTACATCAAGGCGATCATTGATGGCGGTGTAAAGATTGTTGAGACCGCCGGTCGCTCGCCAGAAGCCTATCTGCCGCCGATGAAAGAGGCTGGCATCAAGATCATTCACAAATGCACCTCGGTGCGCCATTCGCTGAAGGCCGAACGCATTGGCTGCGACGCGGTGAGTGTGGACGGGTTTGAGTGCGGTGGTCACCCGGGTGAAGACGACATTCCCAACATGATCCTGCTGCCACGCGCGGCGGAAGAATTGAAAATCCCGTTCGTCGCGTCCGGCGGCATCGGCAATGCACAGCAGCTGGTGGCAGCGCTCGCTCTGGGTGCCGAAGGCATCAACATGGGAACGCGTTTCATCGCCACCAAGGAAGCGCCTGTGCATCAGAACGTGAAAGACGCACTGGTTGCGGCCAGCGAGCTTGATACGCGTCTCATTATGCGGTCCTTGCGCAATACAGAGCGTGTGCTGACCAATCCGGCTGTTGAAAAAATGATCGAGGTTGAAAAAGAAAAAGGGGATGCCACCACCATCGAAGATGTGATGGAATTTGTGGGCGGCGTATACCCTAAGATCATGCAGGAAGGCACGATGGAAGCGGGCGCGTGGAGCTGTGGCATGGTTGTTGGTCTCATTCATGACATTCCTTCTTGTGAGGACCTGGTGGGCGGCATGGTGCGCGACGCAGAAGCCATCATCAAAGGTCGACTGCAGAAGTTCGTCGCCTGATCTTCATCTCATTGAGTTGAAGAGGCGAGTTCAAGAGGCCCGGGCGCACAAGCGTCCGGGCCTTTTTGTTTGTCCTCTCTCCACTGTCATGCTCGGGCTTGACCCGAGCATCCACGGAAATGGGTGATGCTGTATGGACCCTCGGATCAAGTCCGAGGGTGACAGGCTTGGGAGAGTGGAGATTCCAGTGTCATTCCGCACACCCCCAGTGTCATCCCGGACTTGATCTGGGATCCATTGGACTATGGGGTACGTGTTGCACCAGAATGGGCCCCGGTTCCCAATGAATTGGGACCGGGGTGACAGGTTTGGAGGCAGGCGATGACGGACAAGTGGCGGGAGCTGAACAAAGCGAACTGGAACGAGCGGGTGCCGGCTCATGTGCGCTCGGACATGTATGACGTTGAGGGCTTCAAGGCCGGGCGCAACTCGCTTGTGCACGGGGAGCTGGAAGCGGTGGGCGATGTGGCGGGCAAGCAGCTTGTGCATCTGCAATGTCACTTTGGTCTCGACACATTGTCGTGGGCGCGTGCGGGCGCAGAGGTGACGGGGCTCGATTTTTCCGAACCCGCGATCCAGGCGGCGCGCGACATCGCMACRGARATCGGGSTGGAGGCAAAGTTCGTYGTCGCCGATGTGTATGACGCGGCGMWAGTGCTGGGYSGSCAATATGACATTGTYTAYTCCGGCATCGGGGCGATCTGCTGGCTGCCRGATATYGACRCCTGGGCGCRGGTGGTGGCGGACCTGCTCAAGCCCGGKGSYGAGTTYTATTTTGTGGAGTTCCATCCGCTTGAATGGATCTGGGATGACGATTTCAAACCGGGCTATGACTATTTCACACAGCCTGAGGGGCTGACGCTTTTCAACGAAGGCTCTTATGCGGATGAGTGTGCCCGGACCCAGAACAATGACACGGTGCAGTGGAACCATTCACTGGGTGCCGTCGTCACCGCGCTCATCAAGGCCGGGCTCCGCATCACAGAGCTTACCGAGCATGACGAAACCATGGTGAAGGGCTGGGACTTTCTGGAAGAACGCGGGAATGGGCTTTACGGAATGCCGAAGGACCGCATCAACCTGCCGTTCATGTATACGCTGAGGGCAGTGAGGGGGTGATGCATGATGGATACTCGTAGATTGTGCGGGACCAACAGAATATTGGCCTTTTCTACAAGATATCGCGTAGGCTGAAAACTCTAGTTTTCTAGGGGTTTTCTTATGAGCGATGATCGCGAACGTGGCCGTGAAATTTCAATAACAGCGAAGATTGATGAGACTGGTTTTACCGCTTCGGTTCGGAGCCGTCTGGCTGCGACGTTGGAAGACCTGCTAGGGGCTGGATTTGAATGGCCGACAGAGTGGATCAAAGGCAAAGTTCAACATCAGTCTCAAAAAAATGAAACGCAGAAGGTTCTTGCTGCTCTTGAGCGCGATGCTGCGGCAAAAATCTTACAGGAAATTCCCGAACTGGGGCAACGGGCGGTCAGAAAATTTCTTGGTACAGAAATACGTAAGCAGCAGAACCTTGAAGCGATCACATTTCAGGCGGTTGATGAGCTAAAGCAACTTCCCCCACCTATTGCAGAAGAAGTGGATGATGAGAGCGAAGAACTTGATCCTGATTGGATGAATGTTTTCGAGGATTATGCCGCTAAGGCAAGTAGTGAGCGCCTACGTACTCTTTGGGCAAGAATTCTGGCCGGTGAGATTAGAAAACCCACCTCATTTTCCAGAACGACAATGAGGCTGGTGGCGGAAATGGATCAATCCATTGCTTTGGTTTTTGAAAGCGCGCTGGAGATGTTGTTGGACGGTTCGGAAATTCCGCAGTTCGAACATTTGTCCGGAAAAAAGCTGCAAGACTTTCTGTTTCTTGAGGAAGTCGGTCTTCTGCAGGATGTATCTGGGATGATAGCGAGGCCCCATAATGCATCTGATGATAGCGTAATCGCTAACGGGGGACTGTTGTTGAGGTTTCACGTCTTGAATGCTTTCCATTTAGAATTCATTCCTCTTACTCGAGCAGGACGAGAAATTGCTAAAATTATTCCTAAGGCGGCCGACGATATTGTACTCCGGCGTATTGCAGAAAATTTTAGAGAAAGTATTACAGAAGTAAAATTGGCGAAAATTGTGAAGCGAGAGGGATTTGGGTTTCATGCCCGTAATATTGAAGAACTGACCTGAAAAAAGGGCGCTGAGTTTCCCCAGCGCCCTGATTTTGCTTCATCGTAGGAAAGAGGCTTAGTAGCCCATCTCCGCATAACCCTTGCCGTCGGCGACCATTGTTTCCAACAGTGCGGCGGGCTTGAAGGCTTCGCCGTAGGCGGCTTCGAATTCCTTCATTTTGGCGAGCACTTTGTCGAGGCCGATATGAGCGCCGTAGAACATCGGGCCACCCCGGTAGACAGGCCAGCCATAGCCGTTGATCCAGACAATATCGATGTCGCTTGCGCGGATCGCTTTGCCTTCTTCCAGGATTTTGAAGCCCTCATTRATCATCGGGTAGATGCAGCGTTCCAGAATTTCATCGTCGCTCACATCGCGGCGCTTGTTCTGGGTCTTTTCGGAAAACTCGATGATAATGTCTTCCACTTCCTTGGACGGGGTTGCCTTGCGGCTTTCGTCGTAATCGTAGAAGCCCTTGCTGGTCTTCTGACCACGCCGGCCCATCTCCACCAGACGGTCGCGGAGCACGCCGTCCGGGTTTGAGGTTTTCTCGTTCCAGCCAATGTCGAGGCCAGCCAGATCGGACATGGCAAACGGGCCCATGGGCAGACCGAAGTCGAAGAGAACGCGGTCCACGTCCCATGGCATGGCGCCTTCCATGATCAGCTTGTTGGCTTCGCGCTGGCGCTGGGCCAGGATGCGGTTGCCGACGAAGCCTGGGCACACGCCTACGAGCGCCGCGATCTTGCCGATCTTCTTGGCAACGGCCATGGAGGTGGCGATCACTTCGTCCGATGTCTTGTCGGCACGCACAACTTCCAGCAGGCGCATGACGTTGGCAGGCGAGAAGAAGTGGAGGCCGATGACGGCTTCGGGACGGCTGGTCACAGCGGCGATCTCGTTAATGTCGAGAGCCGAGGTGTTGGTCGCCAGGATCGCGCCTTTTTTGCAGATCTTGTCGAGCTGRGTGAAGATCTCCTTCTTCACGTCCATGTTTTCGAACACGGCCTCGATGATGAGGTCGCAATCGGCGAGCGCGTTCATGTCCGTTGCACCTGAGATAAGCCCGGTGCGGGTTTCCACGTCGGCAGCGGTGATGCGGCCTTTCGAGGCGGTCCGCTCGTAGTTTTTGCGGATTGTTCCGAGGCCCTTATCAAGCGGTGCCTGATCGCGTTCGACAATCACCACTTCGATGCCGACGTTGGCAAAGTTCATGGAGATGCCACCGCCCATGGTGCCAGCACCAATGATGCCGACTTTTTTGATGTCGATTTTGGACTGGTCTTTGGCGATGCCCGGAATTTTCCAGACTTGGCGTTCAGCAAAGAAGACGTGGCGTTGGGCAGCGGACTGTTCGCCGGTGATCAGTTTGCCAAACAGTTTTTGCTCAACCTTGATGCCTTCGTCGAAGGGCAGGTTCACGGCTGCTTCGATGCACTGGATGTTGTATTCCGGCGCGAGGAAGCCGCGTGTCTTGCGCGCGATGGCTTTGCGGACATTGTCGAAGATTTCAGGCTTGCCCCGGGCGGCTTCGACTTTTTCGTTGCTGTCGCGGATTTTCTTGAGCGGGCGATTTTCGGCAACCACCTTGTTGGCAAAGGTGATGGCGTCTGCGCGCAGGCTGTCTTCGCCGGTCAGCTCATCCACCAGACCCATGTCGAGGCACTGCTTGGCGCCGATGTGCTGGCCACTGGTGACCATCTGAAGCGCCTTCTCAGGTCCGACAACGCGCGGCAGGCGCWGGGTGCCACCGGCACCGGGCAGCAGGCCGAGRTTGACTTCCGGCAGGCCGCATTTGGCTGACGGGACSGCGACRCGGTARTGACACGTCAGGGCGACTTCSAGMCCGCCRCCAAGYGCTGTGCCGTGAATGGCMGCGATGATTGGTTTKGGTGCATYYTCGATCATGGACTGGGCTTCAAACAGGCTTGGYCCTTTGGGSGCSCYGCCGMMWWMKNNNGAGATGTCGGCACCGGCAATGAAGGTGCGGCCTTCGCAGATCAGGACGATGGMTTTGACGCTYGCRTCGTCGATGGCGGCTTTGATGCCYTTGTGGATGCCKTCGCGCACTTTGGCGGAAAGGGCATTCACCGGGGGTGAGTTGAGAGTGAGGACAGCGATGTCCCCTTCATTGGTGAGATCGGTGACGTCGTTTATTGCGGCCATGGGGAGCCTCCCGGTTTGTTGTCTCGTATTGTTGGGCGCGATTTTACTCAGATTGAGCGCGAGCGCCAGTTCAGCTTTGAACAGAGAGCCGTCCAGATCTGAAGGGCCCGTTTCGCTGCGTCAAATCGCTGGAAATACTGGCCGAAGGTGTGGATTTGCTTTATGAGACCGTCTTTTCAGAGTTGGCGGGAGAGTGATCTGATGAATAGCGGTAATTCAAGCGGGCTGGTGTCGGCGGGGCGTATTCTCATCGCTCTCTACTTCCTGCTTCCCGGCCTCATGAAATTTGCCGCCGCCGATCAGCAGCTCGAGCTGATGCAGCATCACGGGCTGCCCTATGCAGCTTTTTTGCTGCTTATCGCAGGAATTGCCAACGTTGGCGGGGCGTTTTTGCTGCTGGTGAACAGGTATGTGCGGCTCACGGCGCTGGGGTTTGTGCTTTATATCCTCGTCATCAATTTCTTTTTGCACGATTTCTGGAACTTTGAGGGCCTTGAAGCCGCTCACGAGACGCAGAATTTCTTCAAGAATCTGGGGATTTTGGCGGGTTTGTTGGCGCTTGCCGGAGCAAGCCCTTGGCGGCGTCTGAGCCTGAAAGGGCTTGCCCGATCCGATGCGAAAGCTAGTTGAACGGAATAGAAATCGTCCCTGCGACCAACCATCCAGATCCGCTTCGAGCCGGTAAAACCCGCAGGCGAAGTCATGTTGGTGCCGAAAGTATTGCGTGTCGCTGCGTTAAATTCTTGATTTGATCTCTTGTCATTCGAGGCGTGCGCGCGCGTGTGCCTGTGATATTGTCTCGCCAACTTGATATTGTTGTTGAAAAGAAAGAAACGACGTGACCAATCCACAAACAGAAATTGCGGATATCCAAAAGGGCTTCGAGCAGACCGGATATATCTGCAATGCGCATATTGCGACGGCCATTTTTCTTGCCCGCAATCTGGAAAAGCCCATTCTTGTCGAAGGCCCTCCTGGGGTAGGTAAGACAGAACTCGCGAAAGCAACCGCTGAATTCCTCTCCCTGCCGCTCATCCGCCTGCAATGTTATGAGGGGCTGGATGAGGCGAAAGCGCTCTATGAATGGAAATACGGTAAGCAGCTTCTTTACACTCAGGTGTTGAAAGAGAAGCTGGGAGATCTCATGGAGGGGGCCAATGGGCTCAAAGAATCCATGGATCGTCTGCACGATTTTGATGACACGTTTTTCTCGGAAGAATTTCTTGAGCCACGTGCGTTGTTAAAATCATTGTGGGCCGAGAACGGATCGGTTCTCCTCATCGATGAGATCGATAAGTCGGATGATGAGTTTGAGGCATTTCTGCTTGAGCTCCTGTCCGAATATCAGATCACGGTGCCTGAGTTGGGCACGATCAAGGCTAAAAGTTCGCCGATCGTGTTTTTGACATCCAACAACACGCGCGAGCTTGGCGACGCGCTGAAGCGCCGCTGCATCCATCTCTATATTCCGTTTCCTGATGCAGACCTTGAGACCCGGATCATCACCGCTCGTGTGCCTGAGGTGGAGGAAGGGTTGCGCAAACAGCTTGTTGGGTTTGTGCAAAGTCTACGCGAGCTTGAGCTAAAGAAAACGCCTGCGGTCAGTGAGACCATTGATTGGGCGCGCACGCTCATCCTGCTTCATGCTCAGGAACTTGATGCGGACCTTGTGCGTAATACACTCAACGTGCTGCTTAAATTTCAAGACGATATCGATAATGTTGGTGGCGAAATAAATGCGCTGACGACCAAGGCCATTGCGGCGGCGAAATAATTAGCTATGAGCCAGGTTCTCTCCAATTTCATGCGTGCTCTTCGCGCTCAGGACGTGCGGGTTTCGATCTCTGAGAGCGTGGATGCGGGCCGCGTTGCGGAGCTTGTGGGTTTTACAGACCGGCAGGTGCTGAAGGATGCTCTCTCCCAGGTGCTTGCCAAGACGGATGAAGAGAAATTTGCCTTCAATGATTGCTTTGAGCAGTTCTTTGCCTTTGATCAGTTCAAGTCCAAAAAGGCAGCGAATGATACGGGTGATGCGGAGACTTCGTCGGAAGAGCAAGAGCAGGGTGAGGGCGAACAGGGGGCAGATGAGCAGGAAGGCGAGGGGGGTGACAGCGACGCCCAGTCCGGTGAAGCGGGTTCTTCCTCTGGCTCAGGGGGTGCTGGTTCTGGAGGCGAACCCGGCGATGAGGCAGCCTCTGAAGGCGCGCTCGACCGGGACCTGACAGCGCTTCTGGAAAGCGGCGACACGGTGGAGCTTCAAGGCCAGTTGGCAGCAGCCGGACGGGAAGTGGGAGCAGACCGTATTCGGCTCTTCACACAGCGAGGGCTCTTTACCCGTCGGATCATGGAAGCGATGGGGCTGGATGGTCTCAATGCAACCATTAGCGAAGAGCAGCAATCGGGAACGGGACAAGGCGAGGCACGGGCCGAGAGGTTGCGGGAGCTTCGCGAAGAGTTTCGCCTGGAAGTTCGAGATTATGTGGAGCGGCAACTCGAACTCTATACGGCGAATGCGGGGCGCCAGCTTCGGGAAGAAGTTCTCTCCCGGATCAAAATATCGAATGTTGACCGGCGGGATTTCAAGCTCATGCAATCGCTTGTCCAAAAAATGGCCAAGCGACTTATCTCGCTCAACTCGCGCCGAAAAAAGAAGGCGCGGCGCGGGCAGCTTGATGTGCGTCGGACGATCAGACAGAACATTGGGTTTGATGGGCTGATGTTTGATATTGCCTGGAAGCGCAAGAAGATAGATCGCCCCAAAGTGATTGCGATTTGCGATGTGTCTGGTTCTGTCGCGCAATACGCGACCTTTCTGTTGATGTTCCTTTATTCTCTGTCTGAGGTTCTGCCCAAGGTTCGCGCGTTTGCCTTCTCCAATCAGCTTGGGGAGGTGACGGATCTCTTTGCGCAAAAGAAGATTGATGTGGCGATTAGAGAAGTTTTGAGCGTTCATGGGGGAGGCTCGACGGACTATGGTCGGGCGTTCGAGGACTTCGAAGAACTGGCGCTTGATGATATTGATCATCGCACCACCGTTCTTATTCTGGGGGATGGCCGGTCTAATTTTGGCGACCCACGGGCTGACATTCTTCACAAAATCCATGATCGCGCGCGGCGGGTGCTGTGGCTTAATCCGGAGGGTAAGTCACTCTGGAACACGGGCGATTCTGAAATGCGCAAGCTCTCCCCGCATTGCGACCGGGCGGTCACCTGCTCGTCGCTCAATGACCTGGAGCGTGTTGTCAGCGATATTTTGCGGACGGCGGTTTGAGGCGATGGGCTGGAAACGCGATCTGCCGGATTGGCAGCGGCGATCAAGCCCCCTAAGATCAAATGGATGGTCACACGGCACGGCTGATGCACTGATAGGACAGTGGTGGCCATTGGTTGTCTCGCAATCGAACAATTGCGGGGGGCAAACGGAGCCCGAATGGGTCGTCGATTGTTGTGAGAGGTGGGGCGTTGCGCACGCAAAGTATTGAGTTCAAATGGTTTTTTTCTTTCGTGCTGGGTTTGTTCCTAGTGCTTGGGACGATTTTGTGGGCGTGGCCCGCACGGGCCGCTCCGGCTGGCCTGGAGGCTGGAATTGGGACAGTTTCTGCCCCTCTGGCCGCACGCTTGCCCTTGCCCCGGCCAAATGTCGTGCCGCGATCAACGCCGATTACCCCTGTTTCCAGAGGGCCAGCATCCAGTTCGCCGTCCGGTCGTTCAGGGCAATTGCTCCCCCGGATCATGAATGTCGTTATTTTGGGGGACTCTCTTGGCGACGGTCTTTGGGCTGGTCTTTACCGGGAATTGAAGGCTGATGGACGCTTCAACATCATCAAGCATTCCAAAGTATCGACGGGCTTTGTCCGCCGCGACTACTACGACTGGAATGCCCGGGTTGAGCAGGTTCTGGATGAGGAGCAGGTTGATATCGCGGTGATCATGATCGGGACGAATGACAGACAGGTGCTGGTGGATGATGAGGGACATCGACATTCACTGCGGGCACCTGGCTGGGAGGCTGCCTATAAGGATCGCATTGACCGGTTTACGACCTCTCTGACCCAGCGGGGTGTTCTCGTCTACTGGGTGGGGCTGCCGGTGATGCGCAGTCCTCGTTTCGGCCGCGACATGCAGTATTTCAATTCGATTTATGAGGATCGGGCGGCTGCCAATGGCATCCCCTATATTCCAACCTGGAATGACCTGACCGATGGCACTGGAGCTTATTCTGCCTATGGTCAGGACACGAGGGGGCGACGTCGGCTGCTGCGGGCTGATGATGGTATTCATTTCACTCTTGCGGGGTACCGGGTGCTGGCGGCGGTTGTGGCGGACGATCTTGTGAGTGACCGCGATGCGGGCATTGCGCCTGGTGATGGCAAGTTCATTCACCGGTCGTCTGTAGATACTTTGGTGCCTAACTATGTGTCCGGCCATGCCACGATGGACCCTGTGCCAGATGCGCCAGTCACGGAACCGTTGGTGGCCTCCTCGATTGAAGAGGCACCTGCGGTGGCACCTGTTCTCAGACCTGGGCGGGCGGACGATTGGCGCTGGCCGCGTCTCTAAAAAAACACGGGGCGGTGGCGCTTCTGACATTTATGTTGGGGGCGTGCGTGGCCGAGCCTTGTGATCCCTCTGTGCCCGCTGATCCTGCCCTGAGCCGGTTTTACGAACAACTCTATGCGTTGGAAGCTGGGGGCGGCGCGGGGACGATCCGGATTCTTCATCTGGGCGACAGTCACATTGCGGGCGACAGATTTTCAGGCTCGCTGCAGGCTCATTTTGCTCGCCGATTTGGCGATGCAGGCCGGGGCCAGCTTCCTCCAGGCGACCCCTTTGCCTACTACCGCCGACAAGGCATTAACATTCGCACCAGTGAAGGCTGGACGGTTTTCTCCAGCCTGACCGGCGATGCGGTTGGTCCTTTTGGTCTGGCTGGGTTTCGCGCCGAAAGTGCGTCGCCGTCTGACTGGATGGTATTGCGGCTCACAAGTGCAGCGTCAATGGACCATGTGACCCTTGAGCTTCTGGAGCAGCCGGGTGGCGGCACTCTGCATGTAGAGCTGAACGGCAAACCAGCCGGCTCCATTATGACAGGTGGGGCTGTGCCCGGTCTTCTGCAGGTAACACTTGAGGGCGAGAAAGTAACGCGGGTGCTGGTGCGCCCGGAAGGGGACGGCCCCGTGGCTTTGCTCGGCTGGGGTGGCGCAGCGCGCGGGCCTGGTGTGGTGTATGAAGCGCACGGTATTCCAGGCGCCACCTTTCGGGTGATGGATGCCTGGGATGAAGAAATTGTCGCGGCACAGCTTGGGGCGTACAAGCCTGACCTGATCCTGCTGGGATATGGGACCAATGAAGGTTTTGATGATGCGCTCGATCTGGCCCTCTACACAAAAACGCTGGAGCGGCGTCTGACCTCTTTGAAGGCGATGGCGCCGTCCGCAACGATCATGCTGCTTGGACCGTTTGATGGGGCGCGGTTGCCGACATGGACAGACAGAGCGCTTCGCCCGGAAGACAGCTCACGGGCGGCTTTCCCCTGCAATCCCCTGGCATTGAATGAACAGGCGACCTATGGCGCGCTCAGCGCTGATCGTAACCCTGTCCTGGGGCGCTGGCACGGTCCGCCAAATCTCAACAAGGTTCGCGAGGCTCAAGCCCGGGTTGCGCGCGCGCAGGGTATTGTCTTTTGGGACGGTGCTGCGGCGATGGGCGGCGCTTGTTCCATCCACAGGTATGTTTTCTCTGACCCGCCATTGGCCTACGGGGATCATGTCCATTTGACCCCGGCGGGGTCTGCACACCTTGCTGAGCGTTTATGGGATAATCTGATGCGCCCCTACGCTTCTCTCGTCTGCCGACGGCGGCTTGCTTCCTGATGAGGGACCCCAACTCTTAACTTCTGAGCGAGCGTTAAGGTAAATATCACCCTAACGTTGAGATTGTGGCTGTAACACGGGACAATCTAACCTCACGGTATGCGCCGTTAACGTGAGCGGCGCTGTCTTTTTGGGGGCTTTGCGGCGGAATGCTTTTTCCGACATTTGAGTTTGGCGTTTTCTTCCTGATTGTTTTTGTCGTTAGCTGGGAGCTGCGACGAACGGCGGACCTGCGCAAACTTTTTCTGCTCGCTGCCTCCTACACATTTTATGGCTGGTGGGACTGGCGCTTTGTCGGGCTGATCGCGGTTTCCTCGCTGGCGAACTATCTGTTTGGTCGTGCCATTGGCGGGTTTGAACGCGACTGGATCAGGCGCTTGTTTGTCGGCCTCGCCGTCATTGCCAATCTTTCGATCCTTGGCTTCTTCAAGTATTACGGATTTTTCCTTGAAAGCCTGGATGAAGCGTTGACCAGTCTGGGGCTCGCGCGTGACCTTCCCTTCCTGGAAGTCATCCTGCCCGTCGGTATTTCGTTCTTCACCTTTCAGGGCATTTCCTATGTGGTGGATGTCTACCGGCGTGAAATACCTGCGGTGCGATCAGCGCTCGACATTTTTCTCTACATCTCGTTTTTTCCCCAACTGGTGGCAGGGCCGATTGTGCGGGCAGCACACTTCCTGCCGCAACTGGAGGAGAAGCCCCGTCTGACGCGGGCGATGGTCGGACTGGGGGTCACGCTTATTCTCTCCGGCCTCATCAAGAAGATGGTGATTGCCAACTATCTGGCGACGGAGCTGGTGGACCCGGTTTTCTTCGACCCGACTGTGCTTGGCGCGGTCGATCTGTTGGTGGGTGTCTACGGGTATGCGATCCAGATCTATTGTGACTTTTCGGGCTATAGCGATATAGCGATTGGGATTGCGGCTCTGCTTGGCTACCGGTTCAATGCCAACTTCAACCAGCCCTACCGCGCYGCCTCCATGCAGGARTTCTGGCAGCGGTGGCATATTTCGCTGTCCACATGGTTGCGCGATTATCTTTATATTCCCCTCGGCGGAAACAGAAAGGGTGCCTGGAGCACCTATCGCAACCTGTTTCTCACCATGTTCCTGGGAGGGCTCTGGCACGGTGCCGCCTGGACATATGTTTTCTGGGGCAGTTTTCACGGGCTGGCGCTTGGAATCGAGCGCTACGTGCGGCAACGGTTTGCGGCTTCGGCCTCTCTCGATGGGGGTGAACCCCGCGCCGTCTCGCGTCTCTCCGATGGAGCTAGCTGGGTGATTGGTGTCTTTGTGACGTTTCATCTGGTGTGCTTTGCCTGGATATTCTTCCGGGCGGAGAGCTTTGGGCTGGCCTTTGACTATCTTATGGGGTTTGCGGACTGGTCGACCCCGGTCCAACATGCAACGCCGTTCCTGGCTCTGCTGATTGCGGTCTCTCTGGCCTTTCACTTTACTCCTCCCTCTTTTGGCAGGTGGATTGCTGATGGTCTGAAATGGCTTCCTGCTCCAGCTCTGGGGCCGGTGTTTGGGGCGGGTCTGTTTCTTATCTGGGCGGTGGCGCCCGAGGGTGTTGCACCCTTTATCTATTTTCAGTTCTARRGTGTCAKTATGAACGCGWTCACACMGATAGAGATGGARGGGGTTGTCGAACGGTTCGACAATCTCGGCGCGCTTGAGGAAGGGTGGCAGGCCACTTCCAAGGCAGATATTCGGGTAGAAGAAGAAACCAGGRTGAGTGTTGGGCGRGTCCGCAGAGCGTTTTGGATTACCGCTCTTGTTCTGCTTCTTCTCAATAGTGCTGGATTGATGCAGTTGGCTCAGGGGCTTTCCATTGGTCCCGTGCAAGACACGGTGATTGCSATGACGCAGACCTGGAACAGTGAGATGGAGCGCCACGGGGTGACRGGTGTTCTGTCAACCATTCGCGCCCGRGTGGCTGAGTATGTGAAGCGGCCGTGGGMWGSGRYGAAYGATGAGGCTGYTMTGGGCGAGGGAGCGCTTGATCTTCGGCTMAGCGCGCCGTCAGYTGAARSTCAGGGCCATGCTGCGATTTTGCGSGGYCCGGTTCCTGATGCGCCMRGCCTTGATGGTTCAAGCYCCAGCTTCACYGGGTCTTGAACCTGTTTGGCATTGCCGGAATTTGAYCTAGCGGGGAAGGTTGCTAGAGCCGGTCAGGAAGACATCTACTTCGCGYGCGCACTGCCGTCCCTCACGGATGGCCCACACCACAAGTGACTGGCCACGACGCATGTCGCCACAGGCAAACACYTTTTCCTGRCTGGATTGATAAGTTGAGGTGTCMGCTGCMACGTTGCCCCGACCATCAAGYTCAACACTGAGTTGCTCGAGCATGCCTTCCTTCACAGGATGGACAAARCCCATAGCGAGCAGAACRAGGTCKGCCTTCAACTCAAAYTCSGTTCCAGCGATAGGCTGCATCTTCTCATCTACATGGATGCAGTGGAGTTTCTCCACGTGGCCGTCTGGGCCCGTGAATTTTCTYGTCATGACGGCGAATTCGCGCTCCGCACCTTCCATCTGACTTGTGGAGGTTCGCAGTTTGAGCGGCCAATCYGGCCAAGTCAGAAGCTTGTCTTCTTTCTCGGGCGGGATTTGCATGATTTCMAGCTGCGTTACTGAGAGGGCGCCGTGGCGCACTGACGTTCCGATACAGTCYGATCCCGTGTCGCCACCACCGATGACCACRACATGYTTGCCGCTGGCCATGATGGGCTCAACGAGGCCCAGCGGCTCGCCGCTTACRCGYCGRTTYTGCTGAGGCNAGAAANTCCATCGCRTAGTGRATGCCYGMAAGRCCGCGYCCCTCAATCGGSAGGTCGCGYGGGTCTTCTGACCCACCKGAGACAACAACCGCSTCATACTCTGCTGTCAGSTCCGCYGCTGTYACATCKACGCCTACGTGYGTGTTGTARTGGAAGGTAACGCCTTCGGCTTCCATCTGSTCMGCCCGGCGGTCGATATGGTGTTTTTCCATCTTAAAGTCAGGGATGCCATAGCGCAGAAGGCCGCCYGCTTTTGCRTTTTTCTCGTACAGGTGAACRTCRTAYCCGGTMCGSGCAAGCTGCTGTGCACACGCCATGCCYGCAGGRCCAGCGCCRATSACAGCCACTTTCTTGCCRAKCTTGYGCTCTGGAAGTTCAGGYKTGATCCAGCCTTCTTTCCATCCACGGTCAACGATGGCGCATTCGATTGTTTTGATYGTGACGGGCTCGTCGATCAGGTTCARCGTGCAGGAAGATTCGCACGGAGCGGGGCAGATCCKGCCGGTGAACTCTGGGAAATTGTTTGTTGAGTGCAGGTTGAGAAGGGCTCTCTTCCATTCGCCATGATAGACGAGGTCGTTCCAGTCCGGGATCTGGTTATTGACMGGACAGCCATTGTGGCAAAACGGAATGCCACAATCCATGCAGCGTGCYGCCTGRTCTTTGGTGCCGTCACYGGCGAGAGGAATGACAAATTCCTTGAAATTCCGGATGCGATCCGCAGCGGATTTCACCGTCCGCTCGTGCCGATCAATTTCCAGAAACCCTGTAACTTTACCCATGCTTATTCTCCCGCCGCTGCGAGTTGTGACGCGCCGGCCTGCTGTGCTGCAAGTTCTTCKAGGGCGCGTCTGTATTCAACAGGCATGATTTTCCGGAATTTTGGGAGGTAGTCCTCCCAGTTTTCGAGGATGGTCTGTGCCCGTGCGGACTTTGTGTAGTGTGCGTGATTTTCGATCAGCTGGCGCAACCGTTCGCCGTCGAAACGCGTGAGGTCTGCGAGAACGTCAACCCGGCCATGAGTTTCCAGATCACCGCCCTGATGGTGATGATCTACATTGACGTCTTCTTCAGCCAGAACGGGTTCAAGTTCGACCATCGACATGTTGCAACGCTGTTCGAACAGGCCGTCTTCATCCAGCACATAGGCGATGCCGCCTGACATGCCGGCTGCAAAGTTGCGGCCGGTTTCACCAAGGACAACGATGATCCCGCCCGTCATGTATTCGCAGCAGTGATCGCCAGCACCTTCAACGACTGCGATGGCACCGGAGTTTCTGACAGCGAAACGCTCGCCTGCCACGCCCCGGAAATAGCATTCGCCTTCAACGGCACCGTAGAGAACGGTATTGCCGACAATGATGCTTTCTTCCGCAGTGATTTTGGTTGCTTCCGCCGGTGGATAAACAATCAGACGTCCGCCAGACAGGCCTTTGCCGACATAGTCGTTTGCTTCGCCTTCAAGTTCGAGTGTCACGCCACGGGTAACCCATGCGCCGAAGCTCTGGCCGGCGGTTCCCTTGAGTTTGACGTGCATCTGATTGTCCGCCAGGCCCTTGTGTCCGAGCCGTGCAGCAATTTCACCCCCAAGCATGGCGCCCGTGGAGCGGTCTGTGTTGCGGATCGGCAAGTTCAGAGAAACCGTTTTGCCTTCTGTAATGGCGGGCTCAGCAGCTTTGATGAGCTTGCGGTCCAGAACGTCTTCAATGTTATGGTCTTGGCTTGCATTGTGGTAGATGCTGACGCCCTCTGCCGCCTCAGGCTTGGTGAACATGCGCGAGAAGTCGAGGCCATTGGCTTTCCAATGGTCAACTACGTCGCGTTTGTCGAGCATCTGCATTTGACCGACAATTTCATTGAATGTGCGGTATCCCAGAGATGCCATCAGGTCGCGAACCTCATCAGCCACGAAGAAGAAATAGTTGATGATATGTTCGGGCATGCCGACGAAACGCTTCCGCAGAACAGGGTCTTGCGTTGCAATGCCAACAGGGCAGGTGTTCAGATGGCATTTGCGCATCATCAGACACCCGGCTGCGATCAGCGGTGCGGTGGCAAAGCCAAACTCATCTGCGCCCAACAGAGCCCCGATGATAACGTCGCGACCTGTGCGCACGCCGCCATCCACCTGAACGGCGATCCGGTCACGCAAACGGTTCATAACAAGCGTCTGGTGGGTTTCCGCGAGGCCCATTTCCCACGGTGACCCAGCATGCTTGAGCGAGGTCAGTGGACTTGCGCCCGTGCCGCCGTCAAAACCTGAAATGGTCACGTGGTCGGCGCGTGCCTTCGAGACGCCAGCGGCAATGGTGCCAACGCCAACTTCAGAGACCAGCTTGACGCTAACCGCTGCTCGCGGGTTGACGTTCTTAAGGTCATAAATCAGCTGTGCCAGATCTTCGATCGAATAAATGTCGTGGTGTGGCGGTGGTGAAATAAGACCCACACCCTGGGTAGAGTGCCGCACCTTGGCAATGACAGCATCAACCTTATGTCCAGGCAGCTGGCCGCCTTCGCCGGGCTTTGCTCCCTGGGCCATTTTAATCTGGATCATGTCTGAGTTGGCGAGGTATTCGGCGGTGACACCAAAWCGSCCAGAYGCGACYTGYTTRATSGCMGAGCGCATGCTGTCGCCATTGGGCARWGGKGTGAAGCGGTCTGTTTCTTCSCCGCCTTCRCCKGTRTTSGAYTTGCCACCGATCCTGTTCATGGCGATYGCCAGGGTCGTGTGTGCTTCCCGGCTGATGGARCCGTARGACATGGCSCCKGTKGMGAACCGCTTCACAATGTCTTKCGCGCTCTCMACKTCGTCGAGAGGGAYGGCCTTGCGMCCATCTTCCTCGGCKGTCTTGATGGTGAACATACCGCGGATTGTCAGCAGGTYATTGTTTTGCTCGTTCACYGCTTTGGCRAARGMATTGTARTCGTCGCGGGAATTCCCCCGCACAGCATGCTGCARGTCGCGGATGGTTGASGGCGTCCAGACATGGTCTTCGCCKCGTATCCKRTARGCGTAGTCGCCACCAACAGAGAGTTCRTYCCGAAGSACMGGRACATCKCCAAAGGCATCSCKGTGYCGCACBGYKGTYTCTTCMGCGATYTCGGCAAGGCCGATGCCTTCGATGGTGGTCGACGTTCCTGTGAAATATTTTTTCACGAAGGCTGTGTTCAGGCCGATGGCGTCAAAAATCTGTGCGCCGCAATAGGAYTGGTAGGTGGAGATGCCCATCTTGGACATGACCTTCAAGAGACCCTTGTTCACGGCCTTGATATAGCGGCTTTGGATCTCGGCGCTGGTGAGGTCGGCTGACTGGCGGTGATCAGCATGGACCAGCGTTTCAAATGCCAGATAGGGATTGATCGCCTCTGCGCCGTAGCCMGCMAGACATGCAAARTGGTGAATTTCRCGKGCTTCACCGGTTTCAACYACGATGCCBACRGCGGTGCGCAGTTCTTTGCGGATCAGATGRTGGTGYACRGCMGCRGTGGCCAGCATTGCCGGAATGGCAATACGKTCGGCGGARATMTCCCGGTCRGAGAGTATGATRATGTTGTCGCCGCTGCGGACTKCTTTCTCGGCTTCKGCACACAGTGCKYTGAGSGCTGYRTCCATGCCTGCRGCACCTGCGCTTGCGTCATAGGTGATGTCGAGCGTTGCCGAACGGAAGTTGGCGTCTGCGATCCTATCGATTGACCGGATTTTTTCTAAATCTTCGTTCGTCAAAATGGGCTGACGTACTTCCAGTCGCTTTTGATCGCCAGCAGAATGCAGGTCCAGGAGATTGGGGCGTGGTCCGATGAGCGAAACGAGGGACATGACCGTCTCTTCGCGGATCGGATCGATAGGCGGGTTGGTGACCTGCGCAAACAATTGTTTGAAGTAGGTATAGAGAAGCTTKGACTTGYTCGACAGCGCGGAGACAGGCGTGTCGGTGCCCATGGAGCCAATGGCCTCTTGTCCTGTTTCAGCCATTGGGGCCAGAAGCAGGCTCATGTCTTCTTGCGTGTAGCCAAACGCTTGTTGGCAGTCGAGCAGATCTGCGTCTGACCGCTCGGTTGGCTTCATTTTCGGCTCAGGTAGATCTTCGAGAACGATTTGACCGCGATCGAGCCATTCCTGRTAGGGGTGCGARGCACAAAGCTCGGCTTTAAGCTCGGCGTCATCGATGATGCGGCCTTGCTCYAGATCGATCAGCAACATTTTGCCGGGCTGCAAGCGCCATTTTTTGACGACTTTGCTTTCGTCCGGCGGCAAGACACCCATTTCGGACGCCATCATGACATCACCATCGTCGGTGACGTAATACCGGGCCGGGCGCAAGCCGTTGCGGTCAAGTGTGGCGCCGATCTGGCGGCCATCTGTGAAAGCCACAGCGGCTGGGCCGTCCCATGGTTCCATCAGGGCTGCGTGGTATTCGTAAAATGCACGACGGTCTTTATCCATGAGGGGATTGCCGGACCAGGCTTCCGGGATCAGCATCATCATGGCATGCGCAAGGGAGTAGCCAGACTGAACCAGAAGCTCGAGCGCATTGTCGAAGCTTGCTGTGTCGGACTGTCCTTCAAGGATGACCGGGTAAAGTTTCTTCAGATCGTCGCCCAAGACTTCAGACGCCATGGAACCCTGACGTGCAAACATCCAGTTTTCATTGCCGCGCTTCGTGTTGATCTCGCCATTGTGGCAGATCATCCGGTAAGGGTGCGCGAGGCTCCATGTTGGAAAAGTGTTCGTCGAAAAACGTTGGTGGACAAGAGCGAGAGCCGAAACAAAGTCTTCGTCATTGAGGTCTTTGTAGTATTTTCCAACCTGTGCCGCGAGCAACATGCCTTTGTAGGTGATGATCCGCGAGGAGAAAGAAGGAACGTAAAAGAAGCCGGCATTTTTCTCATCTACGAGAGAGGTAATGCCGAGCTCAACGCGCTTGCGAATAACAAACAGCTTGCGCTCGAATGCGTCCTGATCGCCTGTTCCTTCACCACGGGCGACAAAGACCTGGCGATGGAAGGGTTCGGTTGGCAGGACCGAATATCCAAGGTCGGAATTATCAACCGGTACAGTCCGCCAGCCAAGCAGGGTCTGGCCTTCCGCAGCAATCATATCCTCGACAAACGCTTCGATCTTGGCACGGGCTTCTTCTTCCATGGGGAGGAAAAAGAAACCGACGCCATAGTCGCCTTCCGCAGGAAGCTCGATGCTTTCTGCCTTTGCCACTTTGCGCATGAACGTGTCAGGCATCTGAACAAGCAGACCCGCGCCATCACCGGCTTTGGGATCAGCGCCGACAGCACCACGGTGCTCAAGGTTTTCAAGAATTCCCAAGCCGTCCATAACAATCTGGTGGCTTTTGCGATTGTGAATATTGGCGACGAAGCCAATGCCACAGGCATCATGTTCGTTTTTGGGATCGTACAGACCGCGAGCCGCAGGAAGGCCTGCGGGGCGAATGGATTTAGCCCGTTCGCCGGTGCTTTCTTCCTGGACTGAACCGTAATTTTCTTGGCTCTGCTTCATAAGATCTGTCATCCCAGCTTGATCATCTCAACCGATATTCGTGCGCGCGCCAAATACCGCTACCCGGCATTAGCTCTAACGTGGTCCAGCCCCATCCTTTTATCGCGCAGAAAGCACGCGTGGCAGTGAGTTGGACCACAACGCTCTGCCACGTGTCCTTGCAGTGCCACCTTGTGAGCGGACTTTTCTGCTGGACGCCCTTGTTTTAACCGTGCCCGGGCCGGGCGTTCCTCATGCTGCTGGCCAGATACCAGTCACCACATATTTGCTCTCAAAAGTTGGTCTGGAGCCGAGGGATATTGCCAGATAAGGGGGGCGGGGATCAAGGGAGTGAGACAGGAATACTGACCTATAAAAAAATAATACATTTCAATGACTTAGGTGTTTTGGGGGGGCTTGGCCAACAATTCTTCTCATCGACCCTCTGCTCACGAGGGCTCAAATGGCTGTGAACGGGTGATTCACGGTTCCCATTGGGTTTCCTCTCCGCTCATCCTCCGAAGTGTTTGTTAACCATATTTTGGAGAGAACAATGAAATGCGACTTGATTGCAGTCGCCTTTGTCTCTGCAGCGGTGCTTGTTTCGCCAGCTGGGGCGGCAGCCATACTGGAAACGGCCATTGGCAATACGGTTTCCGCTACGACCGACGGGATCGAAACCCGGTACTACTCCAACGAAAATGGGTCGGTGTCGTTGGCCAACTCGAAAGGTCTGTCGGATATCGGCACCTGGTCGACATCAGCAGGCAACCTCTGCATGAGCTGGGCAGCGGCGGAGGCTCCGGTTTGCATATCTGTGAATGATCAGCAAGCGGTGTTTGTTCACGGGAAGGTGAGGAGGCGTGTAGTCATGGACGCGCATTCGTGATTTCCAGTTGAAGGCAGGTATCCCCATTCTTATTCCCGTAAGGCGGTGTAGTGTCCACCTTGCCGGACCAAGGGGGTCCGTTTGTGAGCGTAACCGAAAACGTAACTTACTTTGCCCATCTGGAGAGATTCTATGAAAAAGACGATGACTTCGACTCTTGCAATTGCTGGCGCCATGAGCGCCGCGCTTGCGCTCGCAACGCTTCCGGCTTCTGCGGCAACGCCTGAAGGTATGGAAAAATGCTACGGCGTTTCACTCAGCGGTCAAAATGATTGCGCTGCCGGTCCGGGCACGAGCTGTGCGGGTACATCGACCATCGATTATCAAGGCAATGCGTGGAAGCTTGTTCCTGCAGGCTCATGCGAGTCTATGGATACGCCTCACGGCAAGGGCAGCTTGGAAGAAGTTGCGCGTCCATAAGCGCTGGCTGGATGAAAGGCGCCGGGTGCCCCTCCCGGTTGAGTCCCCATGACCAATTGTCCAGCATATCAGCCCAACCCGGTTCCGGCACGCGCCGGGGTCGGGTTGAAGGCTGAGCATTATTCAAAAATTCTTGAGACCAAACCAGATGTCGGCTGGTTTGAAGTTCATCCAGAAAATTACATGGGTGAAGGTGGCAGTCCGCACGCTTACCTCAGCGAGATGCGCGCTAGATATCCGCTCTCGCTGCACGGTGTTGGAATGTCGCTTGGGGGTGTCAGCCCCCTGGACCCGGATCATCTTGCTCGGTTCTCGAGCCTTGTTCGACGTTATGAACCAGGGCTCATCTCTGAGCACCTTGCGTGGTCTACCCACGAAGGTGAATTTTTAAACGACCTGCTGCCGCTCCCGCTGACGGATGAGGCGCTGGTGTTGATGAGTGATCACGTCGATCAGATGCAAAATGCATTGGGGCGCAAGATCCTCGTTGAAAACCCCTCCACGTATCTCGCTTTTAAGGGCGAGACGATGAGTGAACCCATTTTCTTGCATGCGCTCTCGAAGCGGGCTGGTTGCGGGATATTGCTCGACGTCAATAATGTTTATGTATCGGCATGCAATCATGGCTTCAGCGCTGAGGCTTATATCGATGAAATCAACGCCGGGTTGATCGGCGAAGTGCATCTGGCCGGCCATGCTGTCGAGGCTGTCGGGAATGTTGACCTTCGGATTGACGACCACGGGTCGGAGGTCTGTTCCGAGGTTTGGCGGCTCTACGAGCGTCTGATTGCGCGCGTGGGTCCAAAGCCAACACTCATTGAGTGGGATACGAATATTCCTGCGTGGGAGTTGTTGCTTGGGGAAGCTCGTAAGGCACAAGCGATGCTCGACCAGAGCGACCTGGTGCTTGGACGGAGGCATGGCGATGCTCTCCTTGCTTGAATTTCAAACTTCATTTGGTACGGCGGTGCGTAGTCGCTCATCGGCGGATAGTATTGCGGCTGATCCGTTGCGTGAAATGGTGTGTGATGTTGATATCCCGTTTGAACGCCGTCTGGATGTCTACCGTAATAATATTCACGCTAGTCTGATTGATGCATTGGCTAGTGCTTTTCCGGTGGTGGTCCGTCTTGTTGGTGTGGAATTTTTTCGGGCTATGGGGCGCGAATTTCTACGAGAGCACATGCCCAAGCTTGGTACGCTGATTGGTTTTGGTGGCGCGATGCCAGATTTTCTGGATGAGTTTGGACCAGTTTCCGGCTTGCCCTATTTGGGCGATGTTGCTCGGTTGGAGCTCGCTTGGCTGGCGTCTTATCACGCTGCAGATGATGCGCCGATTGGCACCGATGAGTTGTCCGTCATTCCGCCCGAAGAGATGCCAGACCTTCGCTTCGATCTCCACGCAGCTGTTCAAACCGTTTCTTCTTCCTTTCCGATCTGGTCGATTTGGCAGGCAAACAGAGGCGAGGAGAAGCCTGGTGCTATCGATCTTTCAGCAGGTGGCGAGACAGTTTTGTTGCTGCGTGCTGAGCTTGTGGTCGAGGCGCACAATATTACACAAGGCATTGCAGTGTTTGTCGGGGAAATTGATCAGGGCATGCCGCTGGGTGTTGCGGTTGAGAGGGCCCAACAGGCTTCCTCAGCATTTGATCTAACTCAGGCCTTACACCTTCTTTTAACCGGTGGTGCGTTCTCGCGCGTTCTCCGTTCACCAAATGTGGGATAATGTTATGAGCGAAAAAACTGAAAGCCTCGGGTTGGTCGGGCAACTGCAATTATTGGTCGAGAAATTATTTGGACAGGCTGACCGTATTCCGACGGTAGCGTTTGATGTTGCGATGCGGGTTGGTATTGCAATGGTTTTTTGGCAGTCTGCGCGTACCAAAGTTGAGGGGGCGTTGACGCTGAAGCAGAGTACTTTTTTTCTCTTTCAGTATGAGTATGCCTTGCCAATTGTGCCTCATGAGATTGCTGCTTATATGGCGACGTATGCGGAACATTTTTTTCCCATTCTCATTGTATTCGGTTTTGCCGCCCGGTTTGGAGCCGCTGCGCTGCTCATGATGACGCTGGTAATTCAGATATTTGTCTATCCAGGTGCTTGGGCGACGCATCTTCTTTGGGCCTCCCTTCTGCTCTATATTGTTGCGCGCGGAGCTGGAGTGTTGTCGATTGATCACCTCATTAAACGCCGGTTTGCCTGAATTTATGACGTTGTTTGACGGATTGTTCAGACTTGAGATTTGCGCGGCCCTTTAGCGGTTCTTAAGAATACCCGCCTAGGCTGTCTATCTCAGCAACTGCAATTTTGGATGAGTGTTCTGGCAATGGCCGCTAGCAAACCCGTCGATCCCCGCAATAATCGTTTGGCTATGGCTGAAGCTGCAATCGCGGCGCTGAAAGACGATTACAAAGAACAGTTGCGGGCTGATACGCAACAGCTTTCCAGCATCTGGGCTGCCAGTGATACACTTGATCCAGATGCAGAGTGTGCGGAAGCGCTTTTTTCAATCGCTCACAACCTAAAAGGGCAGGCGGGGACCTTTGGCTATGATCTGGTGACTTCGGCCGCAGCCTCTCTTTGCGACCTGTTGCGAGGCGGTCGACCGGGCGGCGAAAAGGCGAAAGCTATTGGTCATCACATCAGCGTTCTCAACCGTATTGTTGAAAAAGATGTTGAAGGGACCGGTGGTGAAATGGGCGCCAAAGTTCTCAAGGCATTGCAGGCACTGTCGAGAGAAATTTGAAGGTTGCTAAATTGGCGAAAATTCTCCGACCATCTGCTTGCTAGGCGGCTGACTGGTCGTCCGGCGTCTCCAGATCCATTAGCATGTCCGAGAGGAATGCTTCCTCGTCTTTGTCGGAGGAGGCAGGAGCTGGTTGCGCTTCATTCTGCTCCATGGGAGGCTTTTGATCCCCTGTGGCATTTTCCGGAAACGTGCTGACTTCGGGCACATCCATGACAATGGCCATCTCCTCCAACAGCAGATTGATGCTGATGGGTTTGGAAACAAAGCCGTTCATGCCAGCTTGCAGGTAGGTATCACGCGTGCCAGCCATGGCGTGTGCGGTGAGTGCGATGATGGGAATATCTTTCCAGGGCTCATCTGAGCTTCTGATGACCTTGGTGGCTAGGATGCCATCCATTTCAGGCATTTGGATATCCATCAGAATCAGATCGTAGCTGCCCGCACGAAGTTCCTTAATTACCTCGACGCCGTTGGGAGCAATTGTGATTTGATGATCCAGGCGCCCCATTATGGCGGTCATAAGCTTGGCGTTGATAGGTTGGTCTTCCGCAACAAGGATGCGCCATTTTGGCGAGCTTGTAGTTGATTGTGCGAAAGCCTTTTTCTCGACGCTTCGTTCTGACTGACCCGCCTTTTGTTCGTCTGGCACTGGGAAGGGGGCGGAGATTGTGAATGTGCTGCCTTCGCCCAACGTGCTGCGTACTTTGATGGTGCCTTCCATCAAGGTGAGGAGCTCATGGCAGATGGCCAGACCGAGACCAGTGCCGCCATAGGTGCGGGAGATGGAGCTATCAGCTTGGGAGAAGCGCTGGAATAATTTTGCCTGAGCTTCCTCTGATATGCCGATGCCGGTGTCAGAGACTTCGCACCTGATAAAATTAGACCCCTTGTCGGGATCGGGCGCGACGGAAATTCTGACATGACCCTTGTCCGTGAACTTGATCGCGTTGCTTATCAGATTGAACATCACCTGACGCATTCGGGTCGGGTCCCCGATAATGACCTCCGGTGTGGCAGGGTCGATTTCAGCATGAAACTCTAATGCTTTGTCTTGAGCGTTCGCTCGCATGATGTCGACAACGGTGTTCACGGTATCTTTGATGCGTACGGGAACCTGTTCCAGTTCCAAGCCGTTTGCTTCGAGGCGCGATAGATCGAGAATATCGTTTAGGAGGACGAGCAGGCTTTTTCCTGACTCGTGGATTGATGAGGCGAGGTTCAGTTGTTCTTCATCAAGATGGCTGTCGATCAACAGCTCGGCCATGCCAAGAACACCGTTCATGGGTGTTCTTAATTCATGGCTTACTGTGGCTAGAAATTCTGACTTTGCCCTGTTGGCCTGTTCGGCAGCGTCTTTTGCAGATGACAGTTCATTCGTAAAAACATCCAGTTTTTCTCTTTCCGCTTCCAACTCGTTCTTTGCTGTCTGCAAGTCGACAATGCGCTGCTGGAGTTCTTTTCGGCTGGTTTCTAGGGTCGCTTTTGTCTGCTTTTCGCCTGTGATGTTTCGTTCAACCCCAATGAAGTATTGGAGATCGCCGTGCTTATCGAAAGAAGGGCGGACTTCAAGGTGGGCCCAAAAACGTGTTCCGTCTTTGGTGATGTTCAAAACTTCTGCGTCAAAGCCCGTCTTGTCCTGGATGCCACGATTGATTGTGGCTGTGACAGCTGGGTCTCCCTCTGGGGCCCGAAGGAAATGCCCTGGTTTGCGGCCAACCACCTCTTCGAATTCATATCCGGTCATTTTGGTGAAGCCAGGATTTGCCCAGATAAGGTGTCCGCCAGCGTCAGTTAGGATCACTGAGTGATCCGTTGCATTGGTCACGAGTTCAAATTTTGTAGCCTCTGCACGGAAGGTTTCTGCCTCGGCGAAGACCGTCTTGAGAATGTTTGCCGTTACACGAAGGTCGTTTCGGCTAAGAGCTGCCAACTCTTCGGGGCTTTGATCCCTGTTGGCGATCAACATGTTGTTGATATGGGCGAGGGGCTTTAGGAGGCGTTTCTTCCAGAACCATAAGAGGCTGGCGGTCAGGGTGAGCGCTGCGAGAAAACAAAGGCTTGCGGTGATAATGCTTGTTTCCAGTGAAATAGCATTGGGGCTGTGGCCTGTGGAGGCCGCTAGGTGTTCGGCGATGTGAAGAATCGTGACAGGCACAAAGGTGAGCGCAAGCACACAAGCAACGGCGATGCCTAAGATATTATGCAATAGCGGTCCCGACGAGGACTTTACCTCGGCGTGTTCTCCGGTCTTCATTGTTGACCCCCAAACCCCTGATTGCCTTACTTTCTGGGGAGATGCTAATGGCCGCCGATGAATTATCCCTTAAGCGCCAAGGGTGTGGGTATCTGAGATAAGGTTTTGTTAACGGGTGTGGCGAGGTCGCTCACCATCTTTGCTGAGATGAGCAGGAAGACAGTAGAAGAGACCGTCTTCCTGCTATTTTGCTGTGGCTTAGGCAGCTGCGCCGGTTGCCTCAATGGCGCGGGATGTCGCGTTTGAGTTGATGCTGATTTGGCGCGGTTTCATAGCTTCGGGAAGCTCTCGGGCAAGGTCCACGTGTAGAAGACCGTTCTCGAGAGCCGCTCCTTTCACTTCCACATGATCGGCAAGATCGAACTGCCGTTGGAAGCTTCTGGTAGCGATACCTTGGTGAAGGTAGTGGGCTTCGTCGCCCTCACTATTTTTCTGATTTCCGGTAATGGTGAGTTTGTTCTGTTGAGCCTCGATCGAAATCTCGTTTTCCGAGAAACCGGCTATGGCCATTGTGATTCGATAGGATGTCTCACCTGTCCGCTCGATATTGTACGGCGGATAGCCCGGCTGGCTGGTGTCATTGGTCGCCGCATCTAGGAGATGGGCGAGACGGTCGAAGCCGACGGTGGAACGATAGAGGGGGGAAAAATCGAATGTGCGCATGTCGTTGTCATCCTTTTTAAAGCGATGGTGAGGGCTGCGTCGCCCTGGCTGCCCCGATTTGCTCGGCAGCAAGCCTGTTTTCAGTAAACCTGGGCCCAATCATGGCGCCCTGGCCCTACAAAAATGGGGGTGGGATTTTGTGCTTTCAAGGTCTGATAGAAAGCTTGTTTTGCGGTCTAAGCACACCGGCATTGAAGCTGAGGCTTTGGTGGTTAATATGACGGGTTTTTTGGGGTGCAAGAGGTGTTGAGACGATGTCACGAGTAAGGACGCTATTGCGGCACGCGGGGGCGGTTTTCGCTTGCATTGCGCTTGTGTGGGCGTTTGTGAGCCAAGCTCACGCGAAAGTCGAAAATGATATGGTCTATCTGGGGGCTGCGATTTCTCTGACCGGAAAATACTCGACCAATGGGGCTCATACCCAACGCGGATACGATCTTGCCATTGAGCGGATTAATGCTGAGGGGGGCGTCATCGTTGATGGGAAGACGTATAAGCTCGCCATTATTTATTATGACGATGAATCCACACCTGCACGGGGTGCGCAACTTGCCGAGCGATTGATCCAGCAGGATGGCGTTACCTTCATCTTGGGGCCTTACTCCTCTGGCCTTACCCGGGCCATGGCGCCGATCATCGAAAAATATGGCATCCCGATGGTGGAAGCGAACGGTGCGTCTATTTCGCTTTTTGAGGAGGGGTACAAATACCTTTTTGCCGTTCTTTCGACTACAGAGCAATACCTTCAAGGTGCTGTGGCGCTGGCAGCTCAAACAGCTGGTGACGGAGAGGGCTTGCGTGTGGCGTTGGCCATGGAGAATGATCCTTTCTCTCAGGACGTTCGCACAGGCGTGATTGCCGATGCTGAGCACCATGGTATGCGGGTCATAATCGATGATAAGCTGCCGCCGGACCTCAGCGACCTGGCCGCAACGCTTGCCAAGGTGCGTGTGTTGAAGCCTGACCTTCTGGTGGTGTCTGGCCACGCGAAGGGAGCGGCGCTTGCCATCCGACAAATCGCTGATGGGCGTGTTGATGTGCCCATGCTGGCTTTAACCCATTGTGATGCGGCACAAATCATCGAAAAATTTGGTGAGAAAGCTGAATACGCTCTGTGTGCCTCTCAATGGGCGCCGGGGCTTAGTTATTCTGATCCGCTTTTTGGTTCTGCCAGTGATTTTGCGACCCTCTTTGAAGAGACCTATGGATACGCGCCTCCCTATCAGGCTGCGGAGTCTGCCGCGGCGGTGATGGTGTTTGCTGATGCGTTTGAGAGAGCTGGCACCTTTGATACGTTGGCGGTGCGTGATGCACTCTCGGCTACTGATCTCATGACATTTTATGGCCGGATTGATTTTGACGAGGCTGGCCGGAATATCGCCAAGCCGATGGTCCTTTATCAGGTGCAGGACGGCAAATTCCGGGTGGTTTATCCTGCAGAGTTTGCTGAAGCACCATTCCGTCATCCCACGCCGCGATGGGCGGATCGATGAGGCGACAAATCCATGCTTGATAATCTTCAACTGCTTTTTTCCTACCCTGTTTTAGGGGCAGACTTGATTGCCAATGGCCTCATGATCGGGTCGATTTTTGCGCTGGCAGCGTTTGGTATGGCTCTTGTCTGGGGTGTGCTGGGCATTATCAACATCGCGCAGGGCGAGTTTGTGATGCTTGGCGGGTTCGTGGCATTGACCGCAGCCGAGTTTGGTGTGCCGCCGCTGGCGACTATTCCAATCGCTGCAGCGGGTCTGTTTGTGATCGGCTGGGGTCTCTACAGGCTGGTGATTTTTCGCATCGTTGACCGCGATCTTTTTGTTTCTTTATTGGCCACGTTTGGGCTGTCGATTGTTCTTCAACAATTGTCGAACGAGGTATTTGGCGCGGACGTTCAAACCCTGGAGACGGGCCTTGGAACGCTTTATCTGCTGGATGGACAGATCGTGTTGCCAGAGATCAAGCTCGTGGCCTTTGGGACAGCTTTGATTGTGGGACTGCTGTTGTGGGCATTTCTCAAACGGGCGCGACTGGGGCAGGCGATCCGGGCGACGGCGCAAAATGCGCGCGCGGCGCGGATATTGGGGATCGATACGGACCGGGTTTATGCAGCAACCTTCGCGCTCAATGCGGCTCTGTGCGGGGCTGCTGGCAGCCTGGTTGTCATGGCGTGGACGATCCACCCCTATATTGGCCTGCCTTACACCGTTCGGTCTTTTCTCGTTGTCGTCGTTGCGGGGCTTGGCAACATCATTGCAGTGATCGCGGCTGGGCTTGGGCTGGGCGCACTTGAAAACCTGGCAGGCTTTATCTTGGGGACAGAATATCAAATTGCCTTTGTCTTTGTGGCAATGGTTGTGATCCTCGTCGTTCGCAATTGGGTGTTGCGTCGCAAGCGGGAATATTTGAAGTGACCTCTGTACAAAAATACGGACTGATGGGCTTTGGTCTTGTTGTCTCACTTGGCGCGCCTTTTCTGGCTCCCCAGTTTGCGACACAGCTCACTATGTTGTGGTTGATGGTTGTCTTCGCGCTCACCTGGGACGTGCTGGGGGGACAGATGGGCTACAATTCGTTTGGCAATATCTTGTTCTTCGGCATTGGGGCCTATGCCTGCGCCATCATTCAGCGCGATTTGGGGTTCGATTATTTTGTTGGTCTTGCCGTTGGGCTGGGGATCGCAGGCGTTTTCTCAGCCCTTGTAGCGGTTGTTCTTGGTGTTGGCATGCTGGGGCTTCGAGGTCACTATTTTGCTATCGGCACCTTGGGTTTGGGTATCGCGGCTGGCGAGATCGCCGGTGGCTGGGACTATGTGGGGGCGGGGTCCGGCATGGTGCCACCGCTCTATCCGACGGGACTTGAGGGCCGTGAGTTCTTCTTCTATTTTGCGATGTTTGCTCTTGCCGTGATCACTTTTGCGGCGTTGCGTGCGCTCTATCAGACACGCTTTGGTCTTGCTCTCAATGCGATCCGCGATGATGAGGATAAAGCAGAGGCAATGGGCCTTCACACCACGCAGATCAAGTCTGTCGCCTGGGCGGTCGCTGCGGTCTTTTTGGGGGTTGCAGGCGGGCTGACAGGCAATCTGCTGGGCTTTATCGATCCGCGCGACATTGCTTTTGCGGGCGCAACTTTCGGTGTCTGGATGGTGCTGATGGCGGTGCTTGGGGGCAAAGGAACGCTGTGGGGCCCAGTGATTGGTGCTGTCGTGTTCCACGTGACCCAGGAGCTGTTCTGGACCTATCTCCTGGGGTGGCAGCGGGTGGCTCTTGGGCTGTTGATCATCGCAATTGTCGTGTTTTTTCCAAATGGCATTCTGGGGACATTGCGTGAGCGCTTTCCTGAATGGTTTGGCGAACGGATGGAGGAGCGCTCATGAGCGTTCTTCTGGAAGTGCAAGGAGTGACCAAAACCTTCGGGGGAGTGGTTGCTAACCAGTCCGTATCGATTGAGGTGCGCGCAGGCGAGATTGCAGGTCTGATCGGTCCTAATGGATCGGGTAAAACCACGTTGTTCAATTCCATCGTGGGGGCGCATGCCATTGACGAGGGCTCCATTAAGTTTGAGGGCGAAGAAATTTCCACATTTCGTGTTCCTGTCATCGCGCGCAAAGGAATGCTGCGAACGTTTCAGCAGACGCGCATCTATGGCGAGATGACAGCGCTGGAAAATATGCGGATCAGTGCGCCCGAGGCACGAGTGTCTGCCCTCTCATTGCTTGGTGGGTTTTCATCGAAAACTGATACACGCGGCGAGGAATTGTTGGAATTTGTGGGTTTGGCATCGAAGCGCTTTTTGCGTGCGGGGGCGCTGAGTTTCGGGCAGCAGAAATTGTTGGAATTTGCGATGGCATTGATGAGTGAGCCAAAGCTGTTGCTGCTTGATGAGCCGACGGCGGGTATAAACCCCACGCTGATAAATGGTCTGATCGATCGGCTGAAACAAGCCAACAAAGAGCTGGGGGTCACGCTTCTGGTCATTGAGCACAATATGCGGGTGATTATGAATCTGGCGGAACGCATCACCTGTCTCGCGCATGGCGAAGTGCTGGCAAGTGGTACGCCGGATGAGGTGCGCAATGACCCTCGTGTTGTTGATGCGTATCTGGGGGCAGGCTGATGGGCAACGAAACAGATGGTCGCATCAGCGGTTATGGTGAGGGCGGTGCTGACACCATCCTTTCGGTGGACGCGGTAGCCAAAGAGGCAGAGGCGCTTGGGGCAGCCGTTACGCCAGATGCCCTCCGGACGCTCGCCGGTGGAGAGCCTTTTCTCGAGATTGAGGGGCTTACCGCCGGGTATGGCCGTATGGAGATATTGCATGGCATCGACCTCGCGGTATCCAAGGGGCAGAGCCTTTGTCTGATCGGACCGAACGGGGCGGGTAAGTCCACCATCCTCCATTCGATCTTCGGGTTTACGCAAATTTTCGGCGGGCATATCCGGGTTGGAGACACTGATGTGACACGCCTTGCTCCCAGTGAGCGGCTTTCGCGGGCGGGCATCGCCTATATATTGCAGGACAATTCTGTTTTCCCCGATATGACCGTTGAAGAAAATCTCTTGATGGGAGGGTATCTGCTTTCCTCTCAAGTGGCCGCTCGTGAGGCAGTGGAGCGTGTTTTGGAGCGCTATGACCGGCTTGCCAAACGTCGGACAGACCGGGCGGGCGTGTTGTCTGGTGGGGAACGTCGGCTTCTCGAAATCAGTCGCGCTCTCATTATGGATCCGCAGGTGCTGTTGGTGGACGAGCCTTCGATCGGTCTCGAGCCACGCTACATTGATATGGTTTTTGACATCTTGGGCGACCTGAGAGATCAGGATGGCAAGACCATCATCATGGTGGAACAGAACGCCAAGAAGGGGTTGGCCTTCGCTGACATTGGTTATGTGCTGGTCTCAGGGCGAGTGGCGATGGCGGATACGGGGAGCGCCCTTCTGGAGAACCCCGACGTTGGGCGGCTTTTTCTAGGGGGCTAGGCGCGGGTTGCGTTGTTTTGGAAGATGACTGCTTGATGAACGCGCGCTAAACCTCACATGAACGATCCCTCCAGATTGGGTTCAGTGCCCATCTGCCAGAGTGAACATATCAGTTGTTCCTGTTTGCCCTGGAGATTCCTTATGAAAAAACTTCTCGCTCTTTGCACCGTTGCCATCCCGCTTGTGATGGCTGTTCCCGCCTCAGCAGCCCATGCTGAGCGGTCCACCAGTTTCGAAGATGTGCTTCGTGCGTTGGTGCTCACGCAATTTGGTGGCGAAACCCGTTCCCATACCCGGGGTCATTCTCCCCGTCAGGGACAGACCTGGCGGGATGAACGTCAGATCATTCCCATCGCCCGTATTGTCCGACAGATCCAACGGGAGACCGGTGGTCGTGTTACCTCGGTAGTGCTGCGTCCCAATGGACGTGTTTACAAGATCGAAGGTGTTGGCTCTAGGGGCCGTGTTGTAACGGCCAAGGCCAATGCTTTCACGGGTGAGCTTTTTGATGTTCAGCGGCGTCGTGGCCATGGTCATCAGGCAACCAACGGCAAGCCTATCCCCCGGCTTTTGCAAGGGTTGCGTAACGGCGGATATCGCGGGTTTGACCGTGTAGTGCGCGATGGGCGGACTTATATTGTTCGAGGTCTCAATCGTCGCGGGACGCCGGTGCGGATTGTTGCGAATGCACGTAATGGACGTGTTCTGTCGGTCAATCAGGCGCGCCGTTACAATGGTCCCTCCCACTACCGTCATTCCGTTCGTGGGTTCAACCAGTGGCTTCCTGGCCTGCAACAGCAACATTACAGCCATTTTGGGCAGGCCACGCGTCATGACGATCACTACCAGGTTGGTGCCCGTGACCGTCGCGGTCGTAATGTGACGCTTCAGGTCTGCGCACGGACCGGCCGGGTGTTGCACACAGCCTATCGGTGAATTTTGAAACGATGGCAAAAACCCCGCTCAATGAGCGGGGTTTTTCGTTGTTCAATCGGCGGCTTAAGGTCTCATCGTTGTGAGGTAAGGCCCCAGGTTCAGCTCTCGCCCGTTCTGTGACCATTCGAGCCATTCGACAAGTCGCGGACGGGTCTCTCTCGGGTCGATCAGTTCATGGACAGAAAAGCCTTCTGCCCGGGGAAAGGGTGATTGAGCAGAGGCGAGCTTCTCCTCTAGTTCTTTTCGCAAAGCGTCCGGGTCATCGGCTTCTGCAATTTGGCGGGCGAAAGCAACGGCGACGCCCCCCTCGACCGGCAAGGCGCCGGTTACGGCAGACGGCCAGGAGAGCACAAATCCATCGGGGGCAAAATGGGCGGCACCCGCAACACCAAATACTTTGTGCACGATGACGCTTGCCCACGGCACTCGACTTTGCATGACAGCGGCAATGGCTGCGGTGCCATAACGGATTGTGCCTGCTTTTTCCGACGCTGATCCGATCATGAAGCCTGGTTCGTCAACAAAGGAGAGAACGGGCAGGTTGAACGTGTTGCACATATCAACGAAGCGCCTGATTTTCTGCGCGGCCTCTGCGGTCATTGCGCCTGCGTAGTACATGCAGTCATTGGCGATGACGCCGACGGCATGGCCGTTCAATCTGGCAAGCCCCGTGATGAGAGAGGGACCATATTTCTTTGTCATTTCAAAGAAGCTGCCCTCATCAACAATGGCTTTGACGATTTTTCGCATTTGGAAGGGTTTGCGTCGATCGCGCGGGACAATGTCGATCAGGCTTTCTTCCATACGATCGGCTTCGTCATCCGGTGCGATGTAGGGGGGAAGCTGCCAGACATTGTCGGGCATGTAGGAGAGGAAGGTTGCGATCTCATCCAGCGCGGCTTCTTCGTTCTTTGCCACATTATCGATGACGCCGCTTTTTGCATGAATGTCTGAACCGCCCAGCTCTTCCTTGGTGAGGTCTTCGTTTAGGGCTCGTTTGACGACCTGAGGCCCGGCAATCAGGACCTGTGCATTTTTTGTCATGACCGAGAAGTGAGCGCCGACCAGCCGCGCTGCGGGCATGCCAGCAACGGGACCAAGGGCGGCGGTTGCGACGGGCACATTGCCCAGGACCTGGGCAATGGAAAGGAACCGGGAGCGAGAAAAAACTGGATCGCCGGTTGGGCGTGATGATTTGCTTCCTCCCGATCCGGCGACAGAACCACCGCCGCCCTCATGCAGACGGATGAGAGGGATTTTGTAGTCGAGGGCTACATCTTCTGCATAAACGCTTTTACGTAAGCCTGCGGGATTGGGGGAACCCCCTTTGAGGGTGAAATCTTCACCGCCAATGATGACCCGCCGACCTTTGATTTTGGCAAARCCAAGCRCATAGTTTGCGGGTTGAAAACCCTTGAGAGAGCCGTCCTCGTTGAATTCTGGAACGCCGGCCCCTTCGCCCAGCTCGCGAAGACTGTCTGGGTCAGCCAGGTACTCAATCCGTTCTCGAATGGTAAGACGGCCTTTATCGTGCTGGCGTTTGACGCCTTCTGGCCCGCCTTGCTGCTTGGCTAGTTTTCGACGGGTATGAATTTCCGCAGCTTCTTTTTCCCAGCTCATTTGGCCACGATCCTTTTGCTCATTTTCGGTTGCTGCAAACCTAACGGAAATGGAAAGAGAATCCACCAGGAGCGTTCAAGGGGCTGGTATTTCGCCTGCCAATAAGAAATGATTGGCGTTATGAAAAACCAAACAGTGAGCAACGCTGCCCTTATCGAGGCTATTGCCGTCTATCTGCGTGAGGAACTGGCGGATGGCGAGAACATTGGGGCGACCCTCAAATTCTCCTATCTGGAAGGCGGAGCCGTTCTGATTGATGGCAAAGTGAAGCCGTGTACCGTCTCGACGGACGACCTTGCGGCTGATTGCACGGTTACTCTGTCGCTGGATACCCATGTTGCCATGTTGTGCTTTCTGCTTGATCGGGCTGTGGCATTTAGGCAGGGGCAAATGACGATTGCCGGGGACATTGCGGTTGCTCTTCGGCTCGCGCCCCTTGTGTCAAAACCGTTTCATCCTCCAGGTGAGGAAACCCGTCCATGAATATCGTTGAAATTCCTGAGGCCCCTTGTCCTGCAGGTGGCACGGTGGGATGGCTTGAGCGACCTGATGGGGCCCAGCTTCGCACGATGGTCTGGCCTTCTGCGGCGGCCTCTCCTCGTCGTGGAACTGTTGTTCTGGCAAATGGTCGGACAGAATTTATCGAGAAATACTTCGAGGTAATCACGCTTCTCCTTGAGCGTGGTTTTGCTGTCGCGACATTTGATTGGCGAGGGCAGGGTTTTTCCACGCGTATGCTGGATGATCCGCGCAAAGGGCACATAGATAGCTTTTCAACATTTGATGCAGATTTTGTCGCCTTTATGGATGAGGTGGTCAGACCACAATTTTCCGGTCCCTTTATCGGTGTTGGACACTCTATGGGCGGCAATCTGATGTTGCGTGCCGCGCATAATTTGCCGGACACTTTCTCGGCTGTTGTTTTGAGTGCGCCCATGTTGGGCCTGAACGTTGGAAGTCCGTTTGTGGAACGGGTCATGCGTTCTCTGATTTCCTTGCTTTCGGCGGTGGGGGCTGGAAAAGCATTTGCGCTGGGAAGTGGACCTGAGGCGGCAGATGAAGAACCGTTTGAGGAGAACATTGTGACCTCTGATCCGGTGCGTTACCGGCGGCAACAGGCGGTGATTGAGAAAGTTCCCAGTATTGGCCTTGGAGGACCGACGACGGTTTGGGTTCGAGAGGCATTTCGATCCGTCGACGAGATTGCTGAACCATCCTACCTGACAAAAGTAGTTGCGCCCGTGCTGCTCTTTGCTGCAAGCAAAGACCGGCTCGTTCGGGGAACATCCATTCGTGAAATAGCGGCTCAATTGCCGAACGCGGAGTGCGTGACGATTGAGGGCTCAGCCCATGAAATCCTTATGGAACGTGAGATTTACCGGGACGCGTTTTGGACGGCGTTTGATGGGTTTATGAACAAGACACTCGGAACTGCGCGCGAGCAAGCCTCAGTCAACGCTTGAGAGTATATCCAGCGCTTCTCGGTGCACGCGCGCGTCCCCTGCGGCAACGACACGTCCGCCCTGTTGAGGGTCTCCCCCATCCCAGGTTGTGATAATGCCACCGGCACCCTCGACGATAGGGATCAGGGCCTGAATATCATAAGGCTGCAGAGCTGCTTCCACCACCAGGTCGACATGACCTGCAGCAATCAGTGAATAAAAGTAACAGTCGCCCCCATACCGGGTGAGCCGTGCAAGCGAGCGTACCTTGGCAAAGGCGTCGTATTCGCCCGCTTCGGTAAAAATCACGGGATCAGTACACCCCAGGATTGCCTCGGAGAGACTGGCGCACGCCCGCGTCTTGAGCTGGCTGCTCTTTCCTTTGCGGACCAGAGTTGTTTTCCCCGGTTGTCCGATAAAACGCTCGTCCAGATAAGGTTGGTCCATGATTCCGACAGTGGGGTACGTGCCGTCATTCAGGGCGATCAGGGTGCCCCACAGAGGGACGCCGGCAATGAAGCTCCTGGTCCCGTCAATGGGGTCGAGCACCCAGTGGAGGGGGCTGGTTCCCGCCTGTTGCCCATGTTCTTCGCCAACCACGCCGTGGTCGGGGTAACGGGCTTCTATTAAAGTTCGGATGGCGGTTTCTGCGTCACGGTCCGCGATGGTCACGGGGTCAAACGCATTGCCGTCCAGCTTATTGTCGACAACTATGGGAGAACGGAAATGCTTGAGGGTCACACGGGCGGCTGCGTCGGCCAGTTCGGTGGAAAAGGCGCGCAGTTCTTCAATCTTACCATCGTTCAGATTTGTCGGCGTCTTGCGCATAGGTATCCCTCGGCTACATGCCTCCCCGTCGGCGAGACTATCCAGATTTAAGCCAAGTGCCGGGGATCGGCAACTTTTCCCCGGCATTCTTCAATCATATGACCGCGCGCCTTACCCGGCAGCGCGTTCAGCTCGCTTGCGCAAGTTAGGATCAAGATGGCGCTTGCGGATACGGATCGATTTCGGCGTAACTTCCACCAGCTCATCGGTCTCGATGTAGGCGATTGCCTGTTCAAGGGTCATGCGTCTAGGCGTGGTGAGTTTGACCGCTTCATCCTTGCCAGATGCGCGCATATTGGTGAGCTGTTTGGCCTTCAGCGGATTGACGACCAGATCATCGGGCTTTGCGTTTTCGCCGATCACCATGCCTTCATAGAGTTTTTCTCCCGCTCCGATGAACAGGACACCACGGTCTTCCAGGTTAAAAAGGGCGAAGGGCACACTGTCCCCGGCACCGTTGGAGACGAGAACGCCATTGCGCCGTCCCTCAATGGTGCCGCGATAGGGGGCATATTCGCGGAACACGCGGTACATGACGCCCGTGCCGCGCGTATCGGTTAGAAATTCGCCGTGATAGCCGATCAGTCCGCGAGAGGGGGCTTTAAAGACTACACGGGTCTTGCCACCGCCTGTTGGGCGCATATCGACCATTTCACCGCGGCGGGTCCCGAGTTTCTCAATGACGACACCGGCATACTCATCGTCCACATCAACAGTGACATCTTCAATGGGTTCAAGACGCTGACCATTTTCGTCTTCACGGAAAATCACGCGCGGGCGGCTGATGGAGAGTTCATATCCCTCGCGGCGCATGGTTTCGATGAGAACGCCCAACTGCAATTCGCCGCGGCCTGAAACTTCGAACGCGTCTTTTTGCTCTGTGTCGGCGACACGGATCGCGACATTGCCTTCTGCTTCAGCCATCAGCCTGTCACGGATGACGCGGGACTGAACCTTGCTGCCTTCACGGCCAGCGAGGGGACTGTCATTAATGCCGAAAGTGACAGACAGGGTGGGCGGATCAATGGGATTAGCTTTGATCCCTGTGGTGACCGACGGGTCGGTGACCGTGTCGGCCACGGTTGCGGTTTCCAGACCAGCAATTGCGACAATGTCGCCCGCTCTGGCTTCTTCTGCGGGTTCGCGGGAAAGGCCACGGACCGCCAGCACGCGGGTGATGCGGCCGCGTTCGATGACATTGGAGCCATCGCGCAGCACGTGAACGGACATGTTGGGGCGTGCCACGCCCTTTTCGATACGTCCAGTCAGAATACGCCCGAGATAAAGGTCCCGTTCGATGGTGGTGACGAGCATGGCGAAAGGCTCGTCACTTGATCCATTGGTCAGGGCTTCAGGCGGGGCGACGTGGGTCAGAATTCTCCGGAAAAGGGGGGTAAGCCCCTGTTCGCGGGCATCGTCAGCATCCAGGTCGTCGCAAGCCCAGCCTTGTTTGGCGGACGCGTAGATAACGGGGAAGTCGAGCTGTTCGTCAGACGCATCGAGAGCTGCAAAAAGGTCAAAAATCTGGTCGTGGACCCAGTCTGGGCGGGCATCTGGTTTGTCAGCCTTGTTGATAACGACCAATGGCTTCAAGCCGAGAGCGAGCGCTTTGGATGTTACAAATTTGGTCTGTGGCATGGGGCCTTCAGCGGCATCTACCAAGAGGACCACCCCATCAACCATTGAAAGAATACGTTCGACTTCCCCACCAAAGTCAGCATGGCCTGGTGTGTCGACGATGTTGATGCGGGTCTCATCGCCCCCTTCGGGTGGGGCCCAGGTTACGCTGGTGGTTTTTGCCAGAATGGTGATGCCGCGCTCACGTTCCAGGTCATTGGAGTCCATGACCCGTTCTGCGATATCCTGGTTGGCGCGGAAAGCACCGGATTGCTTGAGAAGTTCGTCGACCAGTGTGGTTTTACCGTGGTCAACGTGGGCGATGATGGCGATGTTACGTAGCAGCATGTCGGTCCCGTCAGGGCGGAGGGCCGCCCAAAAAATGGCAGCCCGCAGGCAGATGCCAACGGGCTGTAGAGAAAGGTTGCCGCCTTATACGCCCCCGCCCGTCTGCACTCAAGCAAAAGCCGGGATAGACGATTTGTCTCCCGGCTTTCCTCGATTATTGGTTACTTGCTGCTCGGGGCGATGCCCGTTTGGGAGCGAAGATTAACCCTTAATTTCTCAGGGCTTCGATCTCAATGATGATTGTTACCGTTTCTCCTATGGCAGGAACGCCATAGGCCATGCCGAAATCTGATCTGTTGATTTCACCAGTAGCGGAGAAGCCAGCCATTATCTTGGAAGGATCAAACGGGTGAGGCCCAGCCTGATTGAACGTGACGTCCAAGGTGAGAGGCTTTGTGACCCCCAAAAGTGTTAGATCACCAATCAGCTTGCCGGTTTTTTCCCCTGTTACTTCTACAGAAGTAGAGACGAAGGTCATCGTTGGAAAGCTTTCGACGTTCAAGAAATTTTCTTTTCGCAAATGTTCGTCCCGAGCTGGGTTGGCTGAGTCCACACTTGCGGTGTTGATGGTTACGGAGACGGAGCCCGCATCTGGGGTGGCTTCGTCGAATTCAAGGGTTCCCGAAATATCGTCGAACTGACCGAGTGTGTGCGAGAAGCCTAAATGCGACACGCGGAAGGCCGCATGGGCATGTGAGGCGTCAATTGTATAGCTTTCTGCGAAAGCTGTGGTCGGGGCCAAAAAGGCTGCGCTGAGCCCCAATGCGATCATTATCGATTTCATGTCTTCTTCTCTCCCAGAAATAAATCTTGGGTGAGTGTAGCATTGTGCTGTGGGAAAGCGATCACAACCACGCGAGCGCGGTCAGTCTTTGTGGGACGCGGAGCCCCAGGAAAGCTGGGGGTCAGGCGCGCTCTGGACCTTTTGTGCGAGCTGGGCGCTGAGAACAGATATATTGGAGAGGAATTGTTTGGTGCAGGCCTCCCACGAAAAGCCCATTGCGTAGTTGCGACATACCTCTGGGTCGGCCTTTAGAGCGGCTAAGCAGGCAGTTTTCAGATCATGATCGAGTTTGCCGACCGGCGCATCTCCAATGACGTCGAGAGGTCCCTGGACGGGATAGGCCGCGACGGGTGTTCCGCTGGCCAGGGCTTCGATGAGGACCAGCCCGAAAGTGTCTGTTTTGCTCGGAAACACAAAACAGTCGGCTGCTGCGTAGGCTTCTGCCAGCTCTTCGCCGAATAAAGGCCCTTTGAAAACGGCGGTGGGGAATTTTTTCTTCAGTGTTTCGAGACGTGGGCCCTCGCCCACCACGATTTTTGTTCCTGGCAGATCAAGGGCGAGGAAAGCATCGATGTTCTTTTCGATTGCAACACGACCCACATAAAGCCAGGTCGGACCTGAAGTGATGTTGGTCCTTTTGTGGTTTGGCATGGGCCGAAACAGGTCGGTGTCAACGCCGCGTGACCAAAGTCGGATGTTTTGGAACCCCCGTTCCTCTAACTCGAGTTTGAGGAGCGGCGTGGCCACCATGATGGCGCTGGAGGGTGCGTGGAACCGCCGAATGAAGGCATACGACCAGCTCATTGGAACGTGAAGCCGGGCATGAAGGTATTCCGGGAAGCGGGTGTGGAATGATGTAGTGAAAGGCTTTTTGTTCCGCAAACAATAGCGTCTGGCGGCAAGGCCGAGCGGACCCTCTGTTGCAATGTGGATGGCATCTGGCGCCAGATTGTCGAGAATTTTTGCGACACGTCGTTTTGCGTTTATGGCGATACGTATTTCTTTGTAGGACGGCATCGGGATTGTAGAGAACATATCTGGTGTGACGAAGGTAGCCTCGTGGCCCAAGGTCTTGAGCTCTTTGCCTAGTTGTTTGAGCGTTCGTACGACGCCGTTTACCTGCGGGGGCGCGGCGTCTGTGATGATGGCAACACGCATGCCCTGGGGACGGCGGCCACCCGTTCGTCCGGCGGCCAGGCCGATTTCATTATTCATTTTGGAATTCCATTGTCGTCGGGTGAGGTGGCTCAGACATCGTCCTGATTAGGCAGCTCTCGCGGGTGTCGTACTGTCTGGCCTGCTTGGATTTGTCATCTCCTCGCTGAGGAGGTCCCCGGTCTCTTGCTCCCAGGAGAAGTGCTGCCAGTGGATAATGTTCAAGATGCCGGAATGGTCTTCTGCGAGGGCGGTGCAGCTCTCCACCCAGTCACCATCATTGCAGTAGAGGATACCGTCGATCTCGCGCATTTCTGCGTGGTGAATATGGCCGCAGATAACACCGTCGACGTTGCGATCACGACCTTCACGGGCAACCGCTTGCTCAAAGCTGGAAATGTATTCGACGGCGTTCTTTACCTTCTGTTTGAGATAGGACGATAAAGACCAGTAGGGCATGCCGAGGGATCGTCTTGCTATGTGCAACCAATTGTTGAGTGCGAGAGCGACGCCATAAGCGCGGTCGCCCAAATGGGCGAGCCAGGCCGCATAGCGCACGACGCTATCGAACTGGTCTCCATGCAGGACCAACATTTTTCGGCCATCTGCAGTCTGGTGAACAAATTCGTCGCACACTTGTATGCCCGCGAAATCGAGCCCGATATAGTCGCGCAGGGCCTCGTCGTGATTTCCCGGCACATAGATGACGCGGGTTCCGTGACGAACTTTGTATAGAATTTCCTGGACCACTGCGTTGTGGCATTCGTGCCAGAACCAAGAGCGCTTGATCCGCCATCCATCAATGATGTCTCCAACCAGAAAAATTGTCTCCGCCTCGTTGTGACGTAGAAAGTCCAGCAGAAGATCAGCTTTGCATCCTGGTGTGCCCAGGTGGATGTCGGAAATAAAGAGGGTGCGGTGCTTTTGGGGGTTGGCGGGGCGACCGCTTGTTCTGATTTTCTCAAAGGGGGATAGTTTCCGGCGCGAGGGCGGTGGGGTTAGCGCTGGAAGCTCGTTGTCGGTGCGTGGGCCACGAGATGTGAAAAAGGATCGTGGGGATAGTTTGGGTCGGGCATTTTCGCGAAATGTCATGTCGCTGTCATACTTTCCCAGTTAGTGGGCGCTGATTTCAAGTTGATAGCTCGCAGGTGAATATGTACCCATTCAATGGGCGCAACATCGGGTTGTTCGATGACAGTTTGATGACGGATTGGTGAGATATTTATGCGTCCTTCAGGAGACAGAACATGAGCGGTCGTAAGCGGTTTGAGATCATCGTTAATCCTGTGGCGGGATCTCGGAACAACGGATTGTTTGACGCTGTCGTACGGCGATTGGAAGAGAGTGGCGCTCAGGTGCGTTGTCTGGAGACAGAGTGCCCCGGTCACGCGGTCGAACTTGCTGCAACTGCTGCCATGCAAGGCCATGCAGATGTTGTTGTGGCTGCAGGGGGAGATGGCACCATCAATGAAGTTGCGCGTGGACTTCTCGGCCATGCGATGCCGCTGGGTATTTTACCACTGGGAACGGCGAACGTGCTGGGGGTTGAAATTGGTCAACGCGCGCGTGCGAAATCAGTGGCGGATACGCTGTTATTTGGCGAGGCGAAGCTCATTGGAACCGGCCTCGTTGGGGGAGAGGTTTTTCTGCTCATGGTCGGGGTTGGGTTCGATGGTCGGGTGGTTGGCGCAATCCGCCCAGCCATGAAACGCCGATTGGGCAGGTTTGCTTTTATCTGGGAAGGCCTGCAGGTGTGGGCTGCGGGACCCTCAGCGGAAATTCATCTGGAGATTGATGGTGTTCAAGAAGAGGCCGCCTGGGTTTTGGTCACGAATGTGAGGCATTATGCGGGGCCGTTCACGCTTTCGCAGACAGCCGGTATTTTGCAACCAGGGCTCGAAGTGTACCTCTTTCGTGGGCGATCGCGGCTTGCTTTTGCGGGCTACTTTCTGGGGCTGGCCTTCGGTCGTGTTGCCGCGATGCCGGGTGTTGATGTGGTTCATGGGAAAGAGATCAAAATCTCAAGCCAAGTCTCGTGTGAAGTCGAGGTGGATGGCGATGCGCGTGACCCGCTCCCGCTTGTCATTGAACAGGGCACAGGCTTCTTGAGGCTGGTCATACCCCGAAGTTAGGCGGGGGCGGTCAGGAGTTCAGGGATCGAGGTGATGATGCGGTCCGGTGTGATGTTTGATCCATCAGGCAGGCCTCGCCCATATGCGTCGTGCCAAATGGCGTATATGCCCAATTTCTGAGGCGCGCTGACTTCCCACTCCAGATTGTCTCCCACCATCCAGGTCTCTTCCGGTGTGGTGTTCAAGCTTTGCAGCGCGTGGTGGTAGGCCTCTTCCTCGGGTTTGCCAAACCCGTGCTCTCCCTCGATCTGAATGTGATCGAAGCGGTGTTCCAGGCCAAACCGTGTCACCTTCGCGCGCTGAGTGTCAGCGCCGCCGTTGGTGATGAGAGCTAGTTTGATACCCCGGTCCTTCAACTGGTCGATGGTCTCCATTGCGCCAGGAAAAGGTGTCATTTCCTCTTCTCTCAAATCAGTGAACCGGTCTGCGACCGCGTGGACGAAATCGGTGTCTGGTCCTGTAGCGCTAAACCGACGGGTGCGGATGAGCGCCTCACGCACAATTTCGCGCCGGGCATCTTTCAGGCGGAGACGCCATTTTTTTTGATGTGCCTGGGTGCCTGTCCAAAATATCAATGCGAAATCTGTAAGGGCGTCTACTGCTTCTGTGGGGGTCAATGGCGCCAAGTCTTGAGCGAACTCAGCTACGACCTTTTCCCATGCGGCACGTGGTTGGCCATAGGCGGAAATCAATGTGTCATCGAGATCAAAGAGGATGGCGGTGGGGAGATGAGTGTCTGAACGAGATCGGGAGGCGGCCAATAGCTTTCCTATTTTTTGCCGCCTGTTTGCTAGCTCGCGGCGGCGATATTGGGACGCGGATCAACCGCTTCGATCTCGTCATTCATCACGCGGCGATAGTATTCGTCAAGGTCCAAGGAGAATCCGGTGGATCTATTGATGCGTGCATGCTTGCGACGCAGCAGCCGGGGTTCACTGACGCCGCAGGAATGCGCAATCATGCCGACTTCAGCCGTAATCCGTTCTTGATATCGGCGCACACGTTCAGCCTTATTTTTTGGGTCGAGACCGCGTTGCAGTTTCTTCTCGTGCGTTGCGATGCCGGTGGGGCACGTGTTTTTGTTGCATTGAAAGGCCTGAACACAACCCAAAGCGAACATGAAACCCCGGGCGCTGGTGACAAAATCTGCCCCAACAGACATGGCCCAGGCAACGTCGCCTGGGTTGATCAATTTGCCACTTGCAACAACGCGGATACGGGGGCGCAGGCCATATTCGTCGAGCTTGTCGATCAGGATGGGCAGGCTTTCCCAGATCGGCATACCAACAAAATCAATCAGAGGCTGAGGCGACGCGCCTGTTCCGCCATCGGCGCTGTCCAATGTGATGAAATCAGGGGCGTCTTCTGGGGTGTTGCGTAGAATGGAAAAGAGTTCGTCTAGAAAATCTCGTGACCCCAAAACAAATTTACATCCCACGGGTTTGCCGGTCACGTCACGAATGTGATTGATCATGTCGAGGAGCTGATGTGGATTATCTATCTCTGGATGGCGGTTTGGGCTGATTGAAGCCTCGCCTCTTGGGATGCCGCGGATGTCGCTGATTTCTTTGGTGACTTTCGCACCTGGAAGAATGCCGCCCTTCCCAGGTTTTGCACCCTGGCTCAATTTGATCTCGAACATTTTGACTTGGCTGTTGGCCGCTAGTTTTTTGAGCTTGCTGTCAGAGAGAGAACCGTCAGCACTGCGCACACCATATTTGGCGGTTCCGATCTGGAAGACAATGTCAGCTCCTCCCTCTAGATGATAAGGAGAAAGGGCGCCTTCGCCTGTGTTAAGCCAGCATCCTGCCTTTCCAGCGCCTATGGACAAGGCCCGTACGGCAGGTTTGGAGATGGCGCCGTAACTCATGCCAGAAATGTTGAAAATGGATGACGTGCGGTAGGGCGTTTGGCAATAAGGACCTATCTCAACAGGGCTTGGGTCGGAGGCGTCCTCGTCGAGGGTCGGAAAAGGGCAGTTGACGAAAGAGATGGTGCCGCTTGATTTTAGGTCGCGGGTTGAACCAAATGCGACTGTTGTGTCCACGCCTTTGGCTGCTCTGTAAACCCAGGCCCGTTGCGCCCGATTGAAAGGCATCTCTTCGCGGTCCATCGCAAAGAAGTATTGCCGGAAATATTCTCCTAGGTTTTCAAACAGGTATCGGAAACGTCCAAGGATCGGGTAATTGCGCCGTATGGCATGAGTGGTCTGCGTTCGATCGACGATGTACATCACGATCAAGCCAAGCAGGATCAGTCCGACACCGAACAATAGCAATGCAGAGGAGACGTCGAGAATATTAAGGATCATCGACTGTAGATCGTCTGGAGAGGAGGACGGTTCCATGGCGTGGCTCGTGGTTGGTCAAAGGGCAGGCATCACGCGGGTACAGTTCGGTCCAGTATGCACTGGAAGTGTTAACCCTTAATGCGTGCGAAAGCACCTCAAGTTTCTCCACAGGTTGGTGAGGGTGTGTGAAAGGCCGTATTCGAGAGTTGGGGTTTAGGTCCGCCGAGGCAGAGTGTTGCGCTAGCGGGCTAAATTATCAGCGCTTGCAGAAATGAAGCTCGAAGTGCTGAGTGCTGGGGGCGTAAACCTCTGGGAGACGGGTATCGTATCTTCTGTGAAGGACGAAAGCCGTAGTCCAGATTCTGCTGCGGTCTGCGTGGGAGTGATCGGGGTCGCCGTTGCAACCCTGTTGGTAGCTGCGACCTGTTCTCTTTTCCAAACGGCCTGGACGCGTGCAGTGTAACGCGCATTGAGCGAGGGAGAGAAGGAATGGTAGCGCCCGATGGCCTGCATCCAACTGTCACTCCGCGATTCTAGATCGCGCAGAAAATAGGCTGCGTATGCAACATTGGACATGGGGTCGAATGCTTCCTCAACGCTTGTGAAGGCGCGAGGATGAAAGCGTAGATTGATCTGCATGCATCCAACATCAATGGTTCTTTTGCCTTGTGCCAATAAACGTCTGACAGCATCCACAGCTTCTTGACGGGTTGCGAAATAGTATGCGCGCCCCTCAGCGTTGATGGTCCATGGCCACGCCTGATGTGTACCGTCGGGAGATCGTCGACCAGATTCCACCAGTGCTATTGACGTCACCATGCCCTCAGGCAGCCCGTGTTGCTTTTCCAGGCGAGCCGCAGCGTCGCGACACGCCTGCCAATCGTTCGATGTGGCATGTGCACCGGACGTGAAGGTGAGCGCGAGCAGTGCCGCTAAAATCAAAAATTTTGCTGGTGACGCGATGGTCATTGGGGTGTCCGCCAAGCCTGCCTTTTTGAACAGGTTTGCGGCCTTTCAGCCTGTGTCAACTAAGTCATGATCGACTGAAAGGGTTAATGAAGATTTACGAGGCCTGTTTGCCCCCATGCTTCTTTGGAAGCTCTGTTGTTGCAGCGCATAATTTGAAAAAATGGTTAGTTTCTTTGGTTTGCCTGTAAAAAAATAGAAATATCACTCAAATTTTCTACACTTGTGAGCAATTTCTCTTGAGTTTTGTGCGGTGCAACAGCATATTCCGCGCGTGATCGAGGTGAGTTTCTAACTCCCCTCTTCGCAGCCCATCTTGGGCGTTTCCTCCCTAGACTTGGGCCATGCTGGTGACAGTGTGGCCCCTTTTTTTGTCGTAAGGCGCGTATGTCGCGTTAGGAGGCTTTGCGCTGGCCCGAGGTATGGAGGTCTTTGCAGGCCCTTTTTCCCAGTTCGTTGACAAAGCGGGTCATGTTTTTGGAAAGACGCCGAATACCGGGCAAGCGTTGCACCTTCTTTTCATCCATATAGAGCGTTCTGTTGATTTCTATCTGGAGTGCGTGAAGGCCCCGCGCAGGTGCGCCGTAATGCTCGGTGTTGAAGCCGCCAGCATAGGGATTGTTGCGGGCAACGGAATAACCCATGGATTGAAGAATACTCTCTGCAGCTTCGACCAACCCTGGTGAGCAGGCGGTGCCGTACCTGTCGCCGAGCACGATGTCCGCTCGGTCTGTTCCGGTGTCTTCGTCAAAGGGTCCAATAGAGGACGGCATGGAGTGACAATCGAGAAGCACAGCGTCTCCGAACTGACGGTGGGTCCTCTCCAGTAGCCCTCTCAATGTTTCGTGGAAGGGCATGTAAATATCACGGATCCGCCCCTCAGCCTCGGAATAGGGGAGGCGCGTGCGGTAAATTTCCGTCTGCTCCGCGACCACGCGGGCAATGGTTCCAAGGCCACCTGCAACCCGTAGCGATCTTGTATTGGCATGCGCTGGCAGTGCATCAGCAAACATGGTGGGATCAAGTTCATAGGGTTCCCGGTTTACATCCAGGTAGGCGCGAGGAAAGTGCGCCCGCAGCAGAGGGGCTCCCAGTTCGACTGCGCCTGCGAAGATCTCATCTACAAAACTATCTTCTGACCGACGTAGGGTGAGTGGATCAAGATCTGAGGCAGCCAAAAATCGTTTGGGATAGATGCGGCCAGAGTGCGGAGAGTTCAGGACGAAGGGCAATGTTTGTTTGCGCGGCTCCATCACTTCAAAGGGCTGACGAAAATCGCTCTGGGCGAGGGAAATGACTTCCGGTGCTGGTTCGGAGGTTTCCCCGAACTGGCGGCCTTCGTGAGTGATGTCGTCGTTGAGATCCATGGATATTGCCCAACAATTGCTAAATCTGAAGCCCCGGTTTGCGACCGGACACCAAGTGTCTGGATCAAGCATATGCGATTCCCGCTATGGAGGTCTGCCGGAGCGCCCTTTTCACGAAATTTTAACCATGAGGTGTTGCATTTTTTGGCAGATTTCTGGGCAATCAACGGGTTTCGCGGCTAGCAAAACGCGGCCTGATTTACATCTCGTTTACTTTTTGGCGCCTATAAAGGAGGGGATAACCAGTGTCTTGACGGTTCAGCGTGAGTTTGGGGGCTGATCTCATGGCAAAAGGTTTCTTGGTGATCTTTGGGACGGGTATGGGATATGGCACGGATTCTGTTAGCTGAAGATGACGAATCGATGCGGCGCTTCCTAGCAAAAGCACTGGATTCTGCTGGTCATGAGGTTCTTTCTTTTGGACAGGGAGACCAAGCTTACGAGCAGCTTCAGCATGATGTATTTGACATTCTTTTGACCGACATTGTGATGCCGGAAATGGATGGGATTGAGCTTGCGCGGCGCGCTGCCGAACTCGACCCCACCCTCAAAATCATGTTTATCACCGGCTTTGCGGCGGTAGCACTCAACCCTGAAACCGGGACGCCGAAAAATGCGAAAGTTCTGTCCAAACCTTTCCACCTCCGCGATCTGGTGGACGAGGTTGAGCGGCTGATGGCGGCCTGACAGGCTGCTCTTATTCTCTTGCGAATATTTGGCGGGAAACCTTGCGCCCGGCGCGCATTCCCGATATATCGAGCCGTCCGGTGGYGCTCTTTTGYAAAGGGCTTATCCTGATCTRYCGGAYAGTTGRACTTCCCRTSRTCTGTGYTCATTGAAAACAGATGTCSARATTTTNGGGAAGGCTGTGCAGTTTACCTGTATTTTTCAGGCTGCATTGTGAGGGCGATTAGCTCAGCGGGAGAGCGCCTCGTTGACATCGAGGAGGTCACTGGTTCAATCCCAGTATCGCCCACCACTGCATCAAATTTTATGTGGGTTTCGGCGAGGGCCATTGGCAAGACCATCAGAATGAATGGTCGTGCCAATGAACTCTCAGTCAGCGATTGTCATCTTGACTAGTTAGTGTTCGCGCCAGAACGCTGCGCATCGTTCAATGCTTCGAAATCACGCATTGCGTCTTCTGCTGTACCTTCCGACTGGTTCTCCAAACTAATTGATATGTCGGAATGAGGTGAAGTGAAGGACGCGCCATTTAGTAACATGACTGGGTCAATGCAAAAATATTTCCCTGGCGCAGCTGGATCTTCTATGGAGACCGCACCGGGCGGGCACTCAATTCCTTGAGCGTTGCTACCCCCAGCAAACAAAAGCAGTGATGCTCCAGCCAAAATGGCAATGCGCGCAGTGTCTTGAATTCGTTTCATACAATTTTCCTGATGGGTTGGTTTTTGTTTTGACCAGAAATGGTTGAATGTTTGGATACGAAATTGCGCCCGAGAACTCAATTGGGAAGATACTCCGATTTCACGATGGTCAGGCTGCGTGGGTCGATGTCTTGATAGGCGTCCTGACCAAGGTCGAAGAACCACGAGTACCCATCAAACACACGCCARTAGGCCTGGCTTTCTCCGTTGAAGCCAAAACTCCCGCAGGCGGATCGCATCTCTTGTGATTGTGCATTTTCCTCGTCGCTCAAGACATCAACAACCACCGCATCGGCTGGCCAGCCCTCAAAACCACTGCGAACTTTGCAGCCCGCAAAAGCGTCGGGGTCGCGCATTTCGTCTTCTACATAGAGCAATATGTTTTTGTAGGGATCGTTTTCGTCCGCTGACCCGACGCGTATGATCCGGCTGCCAGGTTCGCCGTTGCTCATGGCCGAACTTGCCACGGTAACGTCGGCAAAATGAGCACCAGCAGAAAACTCAAGTTGTGAAATGTGCTGACCACAAGCTGCGGCCAAGTACAGAAGATAGTCGCCACCTGGTAAAGGTGTTTCGTTCAGCTTCCACTCACATCCCTCAAGGAGTTCTGGCTGGCGACCCTCGACGATATTGAGATAGTTGACGCCGCGGCCCTGACAGACGCCACTGCCAGGTAGGCGTGGACCATCGTCAGGGCAGTCAGACACTATGTCGACTGTTTCTGAGAGCAGGGGTTCTGATGGAGCCGCCGTCACCGTTATCGCATTGGCGACTTCGTAACACTCGTCCAGTGCGAGAATTGCTGCGGCGCTGCCGTTTAGTTCAAAGGTTGTCGTAACCTCATCATCGCCTGTTCTGTTGCCGGGCACCTCGAAAGCAAAACTCATGGTGCTCAGTGCGCTAATTGAATTTATGGGGCTTGGGTCAGCGTCGATTGGAACGAAGTGAGAGAGCCAGTCATCGAGAGGGTAGGCGGTGTCCCCAATGAACCTCGCTTCGCCTGAAAATTCGCGATCTCGATCGCCATCAAACCAATAGGCCAGCGGATATTGAGCCCCTTCTTGATCTCGGCTGAGACCATTTAACCCAAAAAAATACCCATTGTTGAAACGTTCAATGCGAATGGCATTGATGTGGTCCTTAACATGTACTGCTGAACATGAAGGGGCGTCACTGCTCTCTGACTGGACGTATTGGTTGATGGTCCAACCCTTCACCTCCTTGTAGGTTGTGCTTTGCCCTTGTGCAAAGGACACGCCCGGTAAAAACGCCGTTGTCACAATCACTGCTATGGCTTGCGCCAATAAATTTTGCATGAGGTGGTTTTTCTTCTTCAGCATTGGTTGTAATGGCAGGTGTTGTGGCACAAGCACATGAAGTTAGGCCTCGACGTCATATAGCAGGCGCGGAATTTGTAGGCTCTAGTTCCTTCTGCTTAGTCCCCCTCCAAAGTGAGGCTGAAAAATATGACCTTCCTCTTTTCCCCAAACTGATTGAACTATCAGGTATGATGTTTGTGCCGCCCCGTGATTGGCCCGGGAGCGCATGGCTCAGGATCAAACACGATGCCGTCACCGGAACAGAAACCTAATCGCAGTTCGCGGCGTCGCGAGCGTAGTCGCGCTGCGTTGATTGATGCTGCCCGGGAGATGATGAGTGTTAAGGGGGTGGACGCCACCACCATTGCCGATATCACAGAAGCGGCAGATTTGGGATTTGGCACGTTTTACAATCACTTCAAATCTAAAGACGAGATTGTTGCAGCCGCCATGTCTGTGATGGTGGAGCGTCTCGGCGATGAGATAGACCAACTTATTTTGCCGATCAAAGACCCCTTTTTTGCGCAAGTGGTCGCTTGGCATCAGGTGATTGAACTGGCCACCACCGAACCTATCTGGGGCTGGTTTGTGCTTCGTTCAAGCCAGACGCTCTCGATGATGAATGAGGGGCTGATGCATCGCTTTCGCCGCGATGTGGAGGCGGCGATGGTGGCAGGGAAGTTCAAAGTCAATGATGTGGATGTTGTTGCGTCCCTGATTGGCGCTGGGGTGCTTTCTCTTGTGAACGGGCGACTGTCTGGGGTGCTCGGGGATGAGCAGGTGAAAGAAGGGCTGGCGTTGCTCATCACCCATCTTGGCATTTCGGCCGAAAAGGCCCGCAAGCTTGTTGCGCAACCCATTCCCACCATGTGACCGCAAGAGGGGACGGTGTGTCGGTGGCTTGTTCCGCTAGCCTTGCACGATTGTGTTGCGCTGGACGCCGAGATCAATTGTGCCGTCGTCCGTGGCGATGCGTGCGGCTATCTGGTCTCCGGGTTTCAGGAAGTTCGGATTCTGACTTCCCTTTTTCTTGAAGATTTCCCATTTCTTTTGCTCTGGCAGAAGTTTGGCCATGAACATGGTGAGTTTCCCGGGTGCCTGGGCCGCGACGCCGCCTGGCGTGCCTGTCGCCAGCATGTCCCCTGGGTGGAAGTCCTGCACCTCTGACAGTTCCGTCAGTGTTTCGGGAGGCTGGAAGAACAGATCGTCTGCATAGGCGTCTTGCCGCATCTTTCCATTCACCGACAGTTGCAAATGTAGTTTCGGGATATGCTTTACGTCCTCCTGGTCGATCAGAGCGAGCCAGGGGCCTGTTGGTCCAAAGGTGCGGTAGGACTTGCCCTTGTAGAATTGCCATTGCGGCAGTTGAACGTCACGCGCGGATACATCGTTCGTGATGACAAGGGCGGCGATATAGTCCGCCAGATTTTCCCATGTGACTGTTTCTGGACCTTTGATCTCGCGCCCGAAAACCAAACCCAGTTCCAACTCATAATCGAGCAGGCTGACATGTGCCGGGCGGATGATGTCGGTGTCGGCTGGGGCAAGGCACGAAGATGCTTTGCGAAAAATCATATTGAAGGTCTGGGTTTTGGGATCGATACCGCTCTCAAGGAGATGGGATACATAATTGGTCCCTTGGCAGACATATTGCTGGTTTGTGGTGATGGGGGATAACAAAGCCACATGATCGAGGGGAATATTGTCTTGTGTGCCTGCTGCCGAAATGGCGCGGGCTTCTTCGCGACCCTTACTGATGAGATCGCCGGTGGTTTCGTACGCACCGCGCAAAGGGGTGAGGCCTTGGTCAGAGACAACACCCCAGCCTGTGCTTCCGTTTAATTCATAGCGTGCGACATTGATTGCCATGCTTGTTTGCCTCTTTGAGCGTGGGGCATCGAAGGTACCCACCTTGCTGCGGTCTGCTGCCAATTATTGATGATTTTATCATATCTGAGTATTTGTTCAATTTATTCTAGTTGCGAACAATTCTTATTGAACGAGTGTTGGATCAATGCATGATGCGTGCTTGATTTGTGATGATTTGCCAAATGAGGAAAGCGTCGATGAATTACGTTTTATCCAATGAAAAAGATTTGAGAGAGCACTATCTCGCGCCGTCGGATGGGGCGCTCGTCAAGCAGCTTAATCATATCGACCCCCATTGTGGCTCTCTCATCGAGCTCTCTCCTTTGGTTTGTATTGGCACCGCGCGCGAAGGGGCGATGCCGGATGTCTCCCCACGGGGTGGGGAGCCTGGTTTTGTCAAAATTGCCGACCCGCAGACCCTCTATCTACCGGATTGGCCCGGTAACAACCGGTTGGACACGATGACCAATGTGGTCGCAGCCGGTCGCGTTGGTTTGTTGTTTTTTGTGCCGGGCTTCAACGACATGTTGCGGGTGAACGGGCGTGCGGAAATTTCCGTTGATCCAGAAATTCTGGGCCAGTTTGAAATGCGGTCGCGAAACCCCAAAAGCGTCATGGTGATCCACGTGGAGGAGGCATACCTCCATTGCACCAAAGCGCTGGTTCGATCAGACCTATGGAACTCTGAGAAGCATTTAGATCGCGCTGCGCTGCCAAGTGCGGGGGCTATGTACCGTGATCAGATGGCGTTGGAAGATATCCCCGCCAAGATGATTGACGATGCGCTTGAGCAAAACGAGAAAGACGACCTCTACTGAGAACTTCTACTGATGTTGTAGGTGCAAAAAAGGCGGCCTATGGGGCCGCCTTTCGCATGACATTTCGTGAATTTCTCAGAAGTAGCGTGCGACGCGGAGCTGAATGAAATCATCATTGGAAAATGAGAACAGGGGGTCGCTTGCTGGGATGTTCTCGAAGAAACGAGCTTCCAGACTGGCGAAGTAATCATTCCCAAACCGGCGTTCGGCCTCAAGGGATAGGCCTAGTGCCTTGGTCTCCATGTCGACGGTGGTTGCGAGCAGTACCGCCGTTGATGCCGTGTCATTGGGTGTCCAGCGAAGCCCCAGCACGGCGTCGTTAGCAAAAATGTTTCGGGCGTTAGCACCCCGGTCATCCCAAATGTATTCGGCAACGATGCCCACATCGCTGCTGCTCTCAAAAATCCGGTAGAGGGTGTATTCGATCCCTCCCGTTGCCTGAACGTGTTCTTCCTTGAGCTCGCGGCGCACGAAACCTTCAAACTTGTACAGCCAAGCGCCTTTGGTCGCCTGAACATCGATAGATGCCTGGCGGATCTGCGCATAGAAGGGGGCCAGGACCAGGCTTCCAGGACCATTGAAGGTTGGCAGCAGGATTGGATCGCGACTGGTCCCCTGAAAGTAGGAGACACCGACGTCCCAGTCTTCGAACGTATTGGAGTAGCGGACAGCAAAATCAAGATGCTGGCGCTTGTCGTCGCTTTCGTAAGTCGTCAGAGTTTCATCGACAGGTATGTCGAAGGCAGGACGTCCGCTCATGCTCGGAAATGTGCGTTCCCTGAAGTAAGGCAGCAGGTAGAAATCAAAGACCCCAAAATCCTGAACCGTGGAGATCGCCACCATGGGCTGTCCGAGTTTCTCTTCTCCATCGATACTCTCGACTGTATCGGTCTGATTGATAATGTCGACGAGGTGAGCAACTTCAGTGACGCCCCAGAAGACTTTGTCAAAACCGATGCGAAACTCCCAGTCGCCCTGAATGTAGGCATATTTCAGTTCGCGAATATCGGCGTGACTACGGTTTCCATCCTGAGCATCGAGACGGCCAAAGGGTGTGAAGACGATATACTGGTCGCCCTTTTCCCAGAACGCTTCAAAGGTGAGCTCCAGAGCTACCGAGCTGTTCCAGCGTTTTTGCCCCTGAACATTTCCCTTGTTGGGAAAGGCCTGAAGCTCCGGCTCAAGGTACCCGGTAAATTCAAAATCGGCTGCAACAGCCGGTGCAGTCAGGCTAAGACATCCCCAAAGGACTGTGACGGCACGCATGGTTTGTCGCTTATCCATAAAACCCCTCCCAGTAGGGTATCGTTGGCGGCGGGAACCTGTTTGTCCCGCCCGCCAACGTAACTTCGCTAGATTGCGGTCTGCTTAACGCGCGCGCTTGATGGCGTTCGTCGTAAAATCAGAGTCCGTTAGGCCTGTCTGAAACGCTATCTCGCCCCACGTCAGCCGTGTGGTCTTACCGGTTTGGTGGTTCTCCATGAACAGGTCATGAGACCGCCAGAACTGGTCTGAATAGAGCCTGTAATCAGCCATTGTCAGCGTTTTTAGAAGCTGGTTTTTGCGGTCATAAAACTCAATTTTGCGCGGCTGATAGTCGGTGGTGTCTGTCCACGCGATCTGCCGGGTATATCCGGAGTGCTCGTAGAGCGGGGTGCGTTCTGTCACGTGGCAGGTGCGTTCTCCGCAGGCTTCGTCACGCAACCAGACGTATGAGTATTTTCCGACTTCCTGAGAGGAAAAATCTTCGAACGCAAATTCAGACCCCATAAACGGTCCAGACTTGTTGACCGATGAGATGCGCTTTACCCGTTTCAGAGCAGGCAGATACATCCACTGGTCGTCGGGATCGAGAATGTGTGCGTAGGAGAGGAGAGCCGTACCGTTGACGTCGCGGGGCTTGTCAAAAATGATGAGGCTCCAGTCCCCTTCACTTTCATCGGTGACTTCCAAAATCAGATTACGCAGTTCGCGCTCGCTGGTTTCCCCATATGCGTTGGTCAAAAGCATGGTCATGGTGGCACTGCTGTCCCCAAAACCCGCATCGCGACGTTCTGTTTCGCGAGCGATGGCCAAACCCCGAGCGGCGGGATCATCTGCACCTGGGAGTGTTTCGAGACCAGCAAGCTCTTCAGCGGTTGCGGCTGTAATGCTTACCGGGACAGCGATCAGCATGGCTGCGAGGAACCACGCCATTGCTATTGTGCAAGCGTTCAGAGTCTTTATTCGCATCGACTTATTTTCCTCTTTCAAGTTTACAGTGAGGGCCACGATAGGGGTGGCGTCGGGAATTGAGAAGCGAGTCATGTCTTGTCCTCCCTTAGGCAGTCGCTGCCGCGTCGGCGGTTGTTGTATCCGTTGGGTCTGTCTTTTCCGTTTTTCGGCGACCGTCAAGTGTGATCAGGAGYGCCGGTAGGAGAAGRAARTCAATCACAAGGGCGCAGGCYACKGTTAGGGCCACCATAGTGCCCAACATCGCGTTGACCTTGAAGGGCGAGTAGGCGAGTAGAGAGAAGCCTATGATGAGAACGAAGGTTGAGACCCAAAGAGCTGTTCCCACCGTGGAGAACGCATATCGAACCGCATCCTCCGGCGATTTTCCTTCTTCGCTTCGGGCCCGTTGGTATTTCGACAAAAAATGAACTGTGGCATCAACGATCAGCCCCAAGGCGGTGGCGATGACAAAGGTTGACCAGMAGCCAACTTCCTGTGTGAACAGAGAGAGAATACCAAAAGCGGCAATGGGTGGTGTGATGTTGGGGATGAGTGAGATGAGGCCAAGCTTCACATCACGCAGTGCCAGCATCAGGCAAGCAGAGATCAAGATCATCGCAATGCCGGTTCCAAGGGCCATGGCCTTGAAGTTGTTGATCCCAATGAAGGAGAACATCACGGCTTGTCCCGCAGGATAGGCGTACATCGTCTCGGGGGCGTTTTCCTTGAGCCAATCATCGCCGCGGTTGATGAGTGCCAACATTTCTTCCGTCGAGACGGAGGTCAAGGTCAAGGTAAACTTGGTTGCAGACTTATCGACATTGATCTGGTCGTTCAGGTCGAGCCCGTATGGCAATGACATTTCGTAGAGTAGCAGGAACTGCGCCGCCATCTCCCTGTCTTCAGGGACCCGGTAATATGATGCCTCGTCACCGTGCATGCTTTTGTTCACACGCTTCATGACATCTGTAAATGCACTGACGTGCACAACTTCTGGCTGTGTCCGGGCCCAGATTGCGAATGCCTCAAGGCGTTCCAGATATTCTGGATCCGCAATGCCGCCTGGTTCTCCCGCGTAGAGGGAATAGCTGATCTGATAGATGCCGGTCAGATTGTCTGCCGCCCAGTCACTTGCCACCCGGAATTCCATCCGATCATCGAAATATTCGACAAAGCGGTCGTTGAATTTGAACTGCGGCAAGAGCGTTGCAAAACCAATTATGACAATTGTCATAGTCGTCAGAATGGTCCGTCGATTGCGAATGACCATCTCGCCGAAGCGTTCCATAAATTCACTCTGACGTGTGAGCGAGCTTTTTGCCGTAACAGGCAGAATAGACATCAGTGCGGGCAGGAAGGAGATGGATAAAACCCAGGCGACAAGGGCGCCGACGGCTGATGTGTTGCCCAGGTCGCGGAAAGGAGGGGCATCGGAAAAATTGAGGCTGGCAAAGCCAATGGCTGTTGTGACCGACGTCAGGAAGACAGGTTGCCAATTGACGCGCAGACTTTCAACGATGGCTTCGTTTTTCGTCATGCCTTTTTGCATGGCGACAAGTGCGGTCACCAATATGTGGATACTATCTGCAACCGCCACAGTGAGGATGATGGTTGGTGCGCCAGAAGAAGGCGGGGTCAGAGGGATACCCATCCATCCCATGACAAAGCCCATTGCTGCTGCCGCGGAGAGACCCACCACTAAAAGGGTTGCGATCGTACCGCTGATGGAGCGGATGAGAAACCAGATCGTCAGAGCCAAAACCACATACATGCCCGGCGTGAGTGTCTTCAGGTCCTGGGTAGCGGCTTCAGCAAACGATGTTGACAACATGGCCGAGCCCGTGAGCTCAAAACGAATATCAGGAAAACGCTGCCGCATGTCGGCTTGAATTTCGCGGGCATGGGCGACGGAAAGGCCGTTGGCCTGAATGTCATCCCTTGGCAATTTCAAGGTTGCAACGATTGCCGTTGTGGAGCCGTCGTCTGAAATAAGACGTCTGGCGATGATGGGTTCGGAAATTGCTATCTGGTAAATTTCTTCAGCGTCTGCGGTGGCTGGATCAATGACCAGATCGCGGACAAGCAGATCGTCTTCAAAAGCGCTAGTGTGCTGATAGTTGGTGAGAGAGTCAACGCGGATGGAGTAGGGCGTCTGCCAGGCTCGTTCCGTGATTTCCTGGATGACTGCCAGGACTTCGGGTTCTGTTGCCTTGCCTTCTGCGGGCTTGAGAACCCACAGAATGGTGTCGGGACTGGTGTAGGTTCGCTCTAGCTGTTCGAACGCCTGAAGGTTGGGGTTTTCATCGGTAAAGAAGTAGCGGTAGTCATTTGAGAATTTGATGTACTGACCACCTGACGCCATATAGAGCGCTCCGGCGGCGGTGACAAAAACAACGAGCCAGCGGAGTTTGATAATCCAATTGGCGTAACCGACGACCCATCCATTGTTCATTGTATTTGACCTTTTTTGTCGCCGTCTGTTTGCTGGCCATCAGGCCGTAGACTGTTGAGATACTGAAAAAATGCTTCGCCGCAGGCACTACCGATAGCGGTGTCCTGGGCGGTCTTAATCAAACCGATTGTTCCTTGATGGGTGGCCATAATCATCACAGCGACTGCATCTGGATTGATATCCTTTCGCACCGTGCCGTTTGCTTGTCCGCGTTTTAGCGAGGCGACGAGTGCATCACGCCAGATCGCGTTGACCCCTTGCAGGTAAAAACGAAAGTCCTCGTCCAGGCCCGACATTTCTACGCTGATATTTTGGATGGGGCAGCCAAGCCGCACATCTTTGTAGATTTCTCCGGTCATGTGCCTGCCGATGATGGTTTTGATTTCTTCAATCGGATCATCGGTCTGTGACAGAGGGGTCAACCAATTCAATTGCATGAACGCGTCGATCTTGTCCGCTATAGCTGCGAGGCCGAGCGCGTGTTTGTCCGGGAAATGGTGATAGAGGGAGCCTTTTGTGCAGCCTGCCGCCTTCAAGATGTCATTGAGGCTCGCTGCTCGGTATCCATGACGGTGGATTTCGTTGAAAGCCGCGTCTAGCAGGGCCTGACGGGTGCGCTCACCCCGCAGAAAGCGCGCATCTGCGCCTTTTTCAGGTGCTAACCTCTCCGTTTTCATCGTTTGAGCTCTCCCCAACAAACCGACCAGTTGGTCTAGTATCTAGTAATTCGGGTCGGGACCGTCAAGAGCCCCTCAAAATTTCATTTTTACAATGTGGAAAATGTGTTTCTGGCGGATGTCGGGCAGGTTTCAGATTGTTACGCCCTGAATGCTGGCGATCAATCTGCTCCCGTGGAGATTTTGACAATGTCGCTGTCTAACAAAGCCTGGGTCACCGTCTAACAAAGTCAGGCAGTTCGCTCTGGTCAGTGGGGGCGATCGCCATTGACCGTTACGCGACGCATGTGTCGTCTGTGGCCTTGGTAATCATTGAGCGCAAAATGTTGAACGCTTCTGTTATCCCAAAAAGCAACTGCGCCTGCGGACCACCGAAAACGGCAGGTGAACTGTTCTTGCGTGCAATGGTCGAAGAGGAACTGGAGGAGCGGACGGCTTTCGCGACGGGTCATGTTTTTGAAATGCATGGTGAAGGCAGGATTGATGTAAAGCGCTTTGCGACCTGTTTCTGGGTGTGTGCGCACAACAGGGTGCTCATGTTTGGGGACATCGTCGCCGGCCCGGTCTATATCCATGGAGGATCTGTTCTGTGCGGAGAAACCCTTCTGGCCATATTCCTTTTCAGCGGTATGAATTGCGATCATGCCGTCAAGCATTTCCTTCATGCCGTCGGAGAGGCTCTCGTAAGCGCGATGTTGGCTGGCGAACAGAGTGTCTCCGCCAAAGGCTGGCACTTCCAATGCGTAGAGAATTGATCCCAGAGCGGGCTCTTCCTGGAATGACATGTCGGAGTGCCATCCCCCGCCAAAATTTACTTTCTCATGGGCTTCTTTGATGATCTCCATGGCTTCTGGATGATCGGCCATGCCTTTCACGTAAGGATGGATGTTCAAGGAACCAAAGCGCCGCCCAAACGTGGCGTGCTGTTCGGGGGTGAGCTTTTGATTGCGGAAGAAGATGACCTGATGATCCAGAAAAGCCTGATGGATGTCGTCGAAGGTTTCATTGTCGAGCTCCGCGCCTAGGTCGACGCCTTCAATCTCAGCGCCAAGCGCGCCTGAAACGGGCTTCACTTCAATATTTTTATAGCTCATCGGAATTTCCTCTCATGCCGTCATCGGGTTTCACGGAGTTTGGTCCCATGTCTCAGGGAGGCTTGGATCTAGACCCACTGCTTCCATCAAGGCTGAGATGAAGATAGAGGCCTCGCCGAAAAAAATTATAACCAAAACAAGCAATGCCAAGTTGAACAGAATAGCGCGTATCTGGTTGATCCGGTAGTCGGGCAGGGGGGTGAACGCGCGAAGGGCAATGCCGATATAGCCGGCAATTGGAGTAATCAAGAGGCTGTAGATAAAGGCGATGCCGATCACGCCGATTGCGGGAAAGAGCTTGTCATAAGGAATGTTGGGCTGGCCCCAGCTTTCTCCCAAGAAATGAATGGCAGTGACAAGAGAGAAGCCAAGCAATATCTGAATGCCGCGTTCCATCTGTGTCCAGATGGGGTGGGTGGGTGACATGTCGAATGGGTGTTCGATGTCGCTGTCGTTGGTTTTCTTGTCCGTCATTTGATGCTGTTTCCCCACCGCCTGTTTCGTCTTCGCGGTAGCCTAGCTCAATCGGCAGGCTGCGTCATTTGCGAGTTGGGGGACAATCGCCTGGGCACCAGCCGGTCCAGTGTGACGGCGAATGCGGGGAGGCCCAGAATGGCAGCGATCATGTTGGCTATGAACATAAATGCCAGCAGGATGCCCATGTCGGCTTGCAGCTTGAGGCTGGAAGATGCCCATGTCGCGACGCCAGCGGCGAGGGTGATGCCGGTGAAGATGACCGCCACGCCAATTTGTTCCAAGGCATGCGTGTAGGCCTGCGTGATGGTTTTTCCCTGATCAAGGAAAATCTGCATACGGCTGTAGATGTAGAAGGCGTAGTCCACACCGATGCCGGTGGCGAGTACAAGCACGGGCAAGGTTGAGACCTTTAGGCCGATGCCCAGCCATGTCATGAACCAATAGCCCATGAAGGTGGCCAGCAGAAGCGGCATGCAGCAACAAATCACCGCACGCCAATCCCGGTAGGCGATCAGGACCAGCGCGATGATTGCGATATAAACCCACAACAGCATGGGCAGTTCGGATTTCTCGATGACCTGATTGGTGGCGGCCATGACACCCACGCCGCCCATGCCTAACCGGATGTGCACATCTGTCCGGGTGCTGAGGCCTGCGTCAGACGTTTTGAATTCTTCGACTGCGGCAATGACCCGGTCAATAGACGTTGCTTTGTGATCCTCTAGATAGACGATGACGGGCAATATGGAGCAGCTCTCATTGAGCAGGCCGGAACTCGGTTCGACATGTGAGGTCGTTCGGATAAGGCCGGACGTTGATCGGGGCAGATCCTGCCATTTGAGATTTCCCTCCCGCCAAATCGCGGACACTGTTCTGGCTGACAAAGGGAGGGACTGGACGGAGTTCACGCCATTGATATTGCTCATATAGGAAGAGAAGCGATCCACTAGTTGCATCGTGGGATAGTCGACACAACCGTCTACCGGTGTTTCCACGACAATGATGAGGGCATCTACGGAGATTGAAAAATCATTGACGATGGCGGCTGTGTCCAGATTGTAACGGGAGTCTGGCCAGAGCTCTGCGAAGCCGGATGTGAGATCGCCAATGTGACGCTCCCTGGTTTGATAAATTGCCATTGCGAGCAGGATGGCGAAAATGCCCAAAACGATTGAGGCGTTGTGAGGCTTGGCGACCCTGGCGATGAAACGCATGACGCGTTCGCGTTTGACACGTATGCGTTGGTAGGTTGCGGCATAGTTGTTGCTTACTGGCAGATATGTTGCCAGCAACGGCAGCATGATCAGATTGGTCACAATTTTGAGGGCGACGCCGAGCGAGGCCATGATGGCAAGCTCACGGATCACATCTATCGGGATCAGATAGAGGGTGAGGAAGCCCACAATATCTGTCACGAGTGCCATGGATCCCGGTATGAGCAGGCGCGAGAAAGTAGAACGAGCGGCGGCTTCAGGTGTCGCGCCGTCGCTTACTTCCGAGGCGATCATATTGATCTGCTGGACGCCATGACTGACCCCGATGGCGTAGACTAAAAATGGCACCAACACCGCAAGTGGGTCGAGCCCCAGGCCCATCAGATTGAGCAGGCCAAATTGCCAGACAACCGAAACGAGCGAACAGAAGACGGCGAGGGCTGCCAGCCAAGGGGAGCGGATGTAGATGTAAACGGCGACCGCGGTGAGGACAAAGGCGTAGGCGAAGTAGAGCAGCACGTCCCGCGCGCCGTCGGCCAGGTCGCCCACAAATTTTGCAAAGCCGATGATCTCGACAGAAATGGTGTCGGACTGGAAGGGAATGCGTACTTGGGCTTCAAGGCGCGATGAGAGGTCCAGATAGTCCAGGCGTTCGCGGGTGAGGGGGTCGATCTCTTGCAGCTCGGCGATAACGAGTGCGCCGCTGTCATCGTTTGCGAACAGTGTGCCCTGGTGGCCCCCATTCATGGCTCGGTTGCGTATTTCGTCGATGATCTCTGGGGTCAGGGAGCTAGGCGTCACATCGGACGGAATGACTTGGTAGGACTCAATCCCGTATTCCGTGTTCGCGGTCACGCGGGTCATGTGAGACCAGAGGGAACGGACTTTGGTGCGGCGAACGCCAGGAAGAAATGTGATCTCCTCCGTAACCTTGTGTAGCGTCTCTAGAAATTCCGCATTCCAAATGTCACCATCGCGGGCACGGACAGCGACAAGGATGAGATTGGCACCTGGAACTTCGTCCTGATACTCGAAGAATGTCTGGATGTAAGGATGCTCGGTCGGTACCTGTTTAAAGAAACCCGCATCCATTCGAAGGTCTGCTGCATAACTCCCCATGACGAGAGTGAAGATTGCGAGTGCCATCAAAATCAAAACACGAAGCTTAAAAAGAACAAACTCTACAAAACGCACCTAATTCCCCCCAGAATATGCACTGCTCCCTCGATYTCGCATCAGCAATCATTTGGCGCTGGCAATGCTCTCCTTGGTGCGGCAGAGTTAGTAAAGCACATTTAATAGTTTGAGGGAGCGTGTTGTGAAGGACATAGTGATTTCGTTAGCGGTTATCGTCGGTTGGACTGGTGCCGCAATGGCTGGCGTCCCAACGGCTGAAGCTGATCGCCTTGGTGTGGATTTGACGCCGATGGGTGGCGAGATGGCCGGGAACGCAGATGGCACCATACCCGCATGGGACGGTGGTTTGGCTGGTATTCCTGATGGGGTGGCTTTTACTGGCGGTCAATATCCGGATCCTTTTGGCTCTGACCGCGCTCTTTTTACGATTACAGAAGCCAATGTGGACAGTTACGCGGCCCGGCTGACTGACGGCCAACAAGCGATGCTTGCGCGCTATCCAACATATAAAATGGATGTCTATCAGACGCGCCGGACCTGCGCGTTTCCGCAATCGGTGTATGATGCGACGCGACAAAATGCTGTAAATGGTACTGTCTCAGAGGATGGTGAACATGTTGCCGGTGTCGTACGTGGTGTTCCTTTCCCGATCCCTCAAAGTGGGGTCGAACTGGTGTGGAACCACAACTTACGTTTCCGTGGGCACAAAGTCCGCCGAACTTTTGCGTCGGCGGCACCATCACGATCCGGTTCCTATACGCCGGTTCGTGTGCGGGACGAATTGATTTTCTCCTATGCCGATCCGTCGCTCGGTTCGTTTGGGGAACTGGGTAACATTTCCTTGAAGTACATCCAGGAAACGTTGAGCCCGGCACGACGTGCAGGACAGCTTTTGCTTGTTCATGAAACGATTGATGCCTCGCTCGCCGATAGAAAGTCTTGGCAATATACAGTTGGGCGCTCAGATTCAGCGCCGAATGTGCAGCGCACGACGGCGGTCTCTTACGACAACCCGCAGGTCTATTCAGATGCCATGTCGACGGCAGATAATTTCGATATGTTTTCCGGCCCACCAGATCGGTATGACTGGATGCTTGCTGGCAAAGAAGAAAAATACATTGCCTACAATTCCTATCGCCTGAGTTCTCCGACACTGACGTACGATGACATCGTTCTTGCCGGGCATATCAATCAAGATCATGTGCGCTATGAATTGCATCGTGTGTGGAAGGTCGAGGCTGCATTGAAACCAACCACGCGCCATATCTACTCTCGGCGTGTCAATTATTTTGACGAAGACAGCTGGAACCTTGCGGCTAGTGATCTGTACGATGCGCGCGGTGGTTTGTGGCGGGCACAAGAGGCTCATCTGATCCAGTATTACGATGTGCCGACTTGCTTCAACGCTTCAGACGTCGTCTACGATCTGATCGAAGGGCGCTATGTTGTGCAAAATCTGAAGAACGAAGAGGAAGGCATCAACTTTGCGGCGAATGATCTGCGCGAGGCAGATTTTGTTCCTCAAGAATTGCGACGGCGGATTAATCGCCGATAGGTATTTGGTTATGAGGAAGGCCACCCACGCTGGAGCGCGGGTGGCCTTTTTTTGTTTATGGGGCTTCGTTTGAGAAGATGATCGTGCCCGCTGCGCCGAACATGCCACCCACACCGTGGGAGACAGAGATGTTTGCGCCTTCCACCTGGGCAGGTGCAGTCCCACGCATTTGCCGTACGCTCTCCTGCAGCGCGTACATGCCGTACATGCCCGAATGCATGTAGGAGAGGCCGCCGCCATTGGTGTTCATTGGCAGTTTTCCGCCCGGGGCCGTGTTGCGTTCCCAGAGGAAGTCGGCTGCTTCGCCCCGACCGCAAAAACCCAGATCTTCCAAACCAAAGAGTGGCAGATGGGCGAACGCGTCGTAGATCATCAGATGGTCGACGTCGTTGTGGGTGATGCCTGCTTCTGCAAAAGCCTGCTTGCCCGATACCCGAAAGGCTTTGGAAGATGTGAAATCCTCCATCTGGCTGATCATCGGAGTTTCGACACTTTCGCCCGTTCCTAGAATGTAGACGGGCTTCTGTGGCATATCCTTTGCCCGCTCAGCGCTGGTGAGAATGAGAGCGCCGCCGCCGTCTGTTACCAAACAGCACATGAGCAGCCGGAACGGATAGGCAATCATGCGGCTGGAAAGCACGTCATCCACGGTGAGGGGATCACGGAAACTCGCGCGGGGGTTTTTTGCGGCCCATTCACGTTGGACCACCGCGACCATGGCGAGTTGCTCTTCAGAAACACCCAGGTCCTTCATGTAGCGAAGCACAGGTATCGTAAACATTGTGGGCGGGCTGGTGACGCCAAAGGGAACCTCGAACTGACCTTGCAGGCTTTGCGGGCTACGGGAGAAGCGCCGCGCGCCAATCCGGCTCTTGCCAGATTCCGCGTGCGTGATGAGCACCGTTGAACACAGTCCCTCGTTGATGGCGGCGGCTGCATGGCGGACGTGCAGCATGAAGGAACAGCCTCCCACACTTGTGCCGTCTACCCATTTGGGGGTGATGCCAAGGTAGTGTGCGGTCTCCGTTGGGCTTTCGCCTGCCGTTGCAACGCCATCAATGTCTGACGGTTTGAGACCCGCGTCAGCCAGGGCATTGAGGGCTGCGTCAGCGTGTAGGCCAATTTGTGACATGTCGGGGATTTTGCCGAGCTGTGTTGTCTCGGCGGCACCGACAATTGCGACTGATTTCTGTTTCATGACCTTACACCTCTGCCGGTTTGAACTTTGGCAGACTGATGCTGTCCGATATTTTTTCAAACGTGACGTCGAGCTCCATGTCCAGGACGAGGGCGTCTGGTGTCTGTGGGCAGTCGACGATGTTGGTCATCATGCGAGGGCCTTCGGCGAGCTCGACAACGGCGATCGAATGCGGCTGGTCGCCCATGTCAGGGCGTGGTCGGTGGTTGATGACGTAAGAATAGAGCTTTGCTTTGCCGCTTGCGGTGTAAACGCTGACATCGCGTGATCCGCAGGAGGGGCAGAAGGCGCGTGGGGGAAAATAGCTTTTCGCACAGGCGTCGCATTTTTGAAGTTTCAGTTCACCTGCCTGGCACCCGTCCCAGAAGTACTGGGTCTCGGGCGTCGGTTCGGGTAGTGGGCGCTTGTACTCTGCCATTGATCTTGGTCTCCGGTTTGCGTTTTGCGGGAGCATACCGGGCAGATTTGGTTTGGCAAAATGTGCGTGCTGACGCGACGTCGTATCGGGATCTGGGCGTTAGTGGTTTGTCTCTACTCTTCGCGGAAGAAGGCGAAGCTGGAGACAGGCTCGCGTTCAGCGACAAGCGTATTTACAGGGGCCGTCTTGTCCGCATAGCCAAGTGACATGCCGCAGACGACGTATTCGTTGTCGGGGATTTCCAAGACGTCTTTTGTCACCGTCCAGAACTGGTTCCATGCGCCCTGGGCGCAGGTGTCGAGGCCGCGTGCGGTTGCGCTCAACATCAGGCTTTGGATGAAGATGCCAATGTCGAGCCAGCTGGTTCTGTCCAGGTCCTTGTCGATGGTGAAAATGAGCCCGACAGGTGCATCAAAGAATTTGTAATTGCGGCCCCACTGGTTCCAGTTCGCCTGCTTGTCGCCCTTTGGGATTTCGAGCAGCGTGTACATTTCCTTGCCCAGTGTGCGCATGCGCGAGAGGTAAGGCTCAACCCGTTTACTGACGGTGGGCCATTCCTTGCCGCCGTCTTCTGGGTTTTTTTCGCGATAGGCGAGGAGTTCTCGTGTCAGACGTTCGCGAGCTGGTCCCATGGCGACATAGACCTTCCAGGGTTGCACATTGGTGCCGGAAGGGGAGCGGGCGGCGCGTTCAAGTATTTCTTCGACCAGATCCCTTGAGACCGGGTCTGATTTGAAAACGCGTGCCGAGCTTCGGCTATCAAGTGCTGTGTCGAGATCCATGGATGCCTCCCAAATTTCAATGAGGAGGACATAGCACGCGCTGCCCGAGGCGGGAACACTCAGATTGTTAGGCGGGCGTCCAGGCTTGCATTCCCTTTGCCATTGGAGTTGAAGAATGCTCTGCTGTCGTCCTGTGGCGGGACGATGTTGGGACCGTTACGGGGACAAAGGATGCTGATGTAATTGCGGCACAGAAGCTTTGATTGACCGGGTCACGAGGGCACTGGTCAATGGATTGGGGAGGGAAGCTCGCTGATGTTTTCATCAACACTGAAGTTGCGAGATGGGCTCGGTCTTATGGTGGAGCAGAAACTGGTGCGTCTGTTGGGCGGCAGGCCGTGGATTGCTGCTCTGATTGTTGCGGCAGGACTATTTTCCAGCTTCCATCTTCTTGCTGTCCTGTTCGGCATTTACGAGTTCCTGACAGCAGAAAAATTCCCAGATATTGAGAGTACGCTTGGGATGGACCCCTATACGTGGGCGGCGTTCGTCACATCTCTGCTAACCGGGTTTGGTATCAGTGCTTCTTCGTTTGCGTTGATGCATGATGACCGGGACCTCAGGACGGTGGCTCCGGTTCTTGGCCGTGAGCCTGGTGAGCTTATCGACACATGGATTGCGTTTCAGGGCAGTCGTCTGATACGGGCGCGCATTGTGAGTGTTGTTTTTTTNACGATCGGAGTGGTCGTGGTGTTTAACAACATTCCGGGCACTTCCGACCTGCTGGGCATTCCCAGCGCGGTGCCGCTGCCCTGGTTTCAACAGGTTCCGGCAGCCTGGTTTCTCATTGTCGTGCCGCTCAACTTTGCTGTTATTGGCAAGAGCGCCTATTTCACTGTCGCGGAAGAAACATTTCTCCAGTCGCTGCGACTGGATGGGCTTGAGATTGTCCTTTTTGAACCGGAAAGATTGAAACCGTTCAACCGTATGGCGCTTCGCAGGTCCTTGTTGTGGATTGTCGGGTCCAGTATCGGGCTGTTGTTTTTCCTCAGTCCCGCCATACAGCCCGAGAGGTTGGGCCCCTTTCTAATTGCGATCATGCTGGTCGCCTTCGCTACCTTGTTGCTGCCGCTTTATGGCATTCATCGCAAAATCAGAGAAACGAAGCAGGTGGAGCTTGGTGTCGTTCGCGCTCTCATCGTTGAGCTGAAGGATGAACTTATTCGCCCGCACGTTGGTGGGGGGGATGCGGCGCAACGGCTGATGGGGGTCATCGCGTATGAGGCGCGTCTGGAGCGCGTGTCGGACTGGTCCATCGACCTGCCGACGATGGGAAAATTTTCTCTCTATCTCGCAATCCCCGTCTTTTCCTGGGTTGGGGGGGCGCTGGTTGAGCGGGTGGTGGACGCCGTCCTGTGATCTCTCTTTAGAGACCCAAGACAGCTTTTTAGAGACCAAGAACGGCTTTTGCCATGATGTTGCGCTGGATTTCGTTKGARCCKGCGTARATSGGKCCGGCWCGATCRTTCAGATATTTYGGCATAACGGTYACGCCGTGGTCCGGGCCAATGGCGTGTTCGTTGGCACTCGTTTTGGGGCCGTTGAGAACGGGTCCGCCAGGGCTTGTCATGTGGGGCTGGAAGGGGGCGATGTAGGCGCCAAGAGCCTCGACGCCGAGTTCGGTTAAATGATTGCTCATTTCGGTTGCCTGGGTTTTTAACATTGAACTTGCAGCCCCCGGTGCGCCGCCATTGGCAAGCTCCGACAAGACACGGTGTTCTGTGAACTCGATATTGGTGATGGCAATAGCTGCTGCAGCAAGCTTGGTTGCGAAGTCTCTGTTTTCGATAAGTGACCTCGCATTACCTCCCTGTTCAGCCTGTGCCATGTCATAGATCCTATCGAGGTGACCTTTCAATCGTGGTGCATAGGCATTGCCACGCTCAAAAAGAAGCAGGTATTTTGCTACCGTCCAGCCTTCACCGATTTTGCCGACGACATTCTTTTTCGACACGCGCACATCTTCGAAGAAGATCTGATTTTGAATGTGCTCTCCGGTCAGCATGATGATGGGATCGACGGTGATGCCGGGCGTGTCCATCTCCATCAGAAGAAACGTTATGCCCTTTTGAGGGATGTCTGAATTGTCTGTGCGCACCAGACAGAAAATCCAGTTCGCGTGTTGAGCATGGGTCGTCCAGATTTTGGTGCCATTGCAGATGAAGTCGTCGCCGTCTTCAACCGCACTCATTTGCAAGCTGGCGAGGTCGGAGCCGGAGCCGGGCTCTGAGTAGCCCTGACACCACCAGTCTTCGCCCGACAGGATGCGCGGTAGGAAGGTGGCCTTTTGCTCGGGCGTGCCGTGGCCGATCAGAACGGGTCCGCACATGCCGACACCCATCGGAGAAAGGCTTGGCGTTTGGGCTGCAGCACACTCGCTCTGCCAGATATAGCGTTGAACAATATCCCAACCGGTGCCGCCGTGCTCAACCGGCCAGCCGGGGGCCACCCAGCCTTGGGCGTGAAGTTTTTTGTGCCACTTGAGGGTGGTCTCGTAGTCGGAATAGACGCTGGTCATGCCTGCCCCTGCCTTGCGCAGGTCGTCGGTCATGGCGTTGGCCAGAAAGCTGCGGACTTCTTCGCGAAACGTTTGATGTTTGGTGTTGAACCCGAGTTCCATGGAACCCTCCCCATTGGCAAATATTTTGATGCGGGGAGACTAGGGGAGCGGGCTCCTAAGTCAAACCACGCTCGCTCGTATTAGCGGATCTGCTGCAATGCCGCGTCGCGCGCTGCGTCAAGCAAGGCTTGCGATAGCGTGTCATCGTTCATCGCGCGGGCGATAGAGAAGCCTCCGACGCTCAAGACGACTGCCGCGAAGGCCTGCTTGCTGGGAAGGGCGTCGGGTGATGGAGCTGTCCCCGTTCTTGTCCGATCATATTCGTGGGCAAGCTCTAGGATTTTTGATGTGTAGGCGTCTTTGGCGCCTTTTACACCAGAGCGTGCGACATCGCTCGGCAAGGCGGCGATTGTACATTCCTTGGCGATTACTTTTGCATTCTTTGGATCGAGGTAGCCGGTGAGGGTTGCTTCTGCTTCTGCAAACAACTCTGCGGGGTTCTCACCCGTTCGTCGTCGCAGCATGCGACCGAGGCCCGCCTCGCCGCGAATAATTTCAGTGAAGAGCGATGCCTTTGACTTGAAGTAGCCGTAAAAACCGCCGCGGGTGAGCTTTGCGGCTGCCATGATTTCGTCAATACCCACACCCCCGTAGCCTTTACGTCGAAAGAGAAGGCCCGCSTGCTCCAATATTYGGGTGCGGGTCTTGGRTTTGTGATCGGGTGTGTATCGCATYGCYCAAATGTATTGCATGYCTATCAACATGCAAGTAGCATGATATATAACATGYAATGGAGGKGCTGTTGATATGGCGGAYCAAGGCAGATGTTTGCACCAGTTCAGATATTCCAATTTCAAYGAGAAGGCGCGRTGGGCGCTGGCCTTTAAGGGAATTGAYSTGCCSCGRAAAAGYTATCTACCKGGGCCGCATGCGCGYGCGATCAAGAAAATMGCCWCGGAAAGTTTCACGCCGGTTCTGGAGTGGGACGGGGYGATTGTTCAGGGCTCGGCYGARRTCATYKATTTTTTGGAACGCRCTCACCCCACTCCYGCYCTYTATCCSGRTGATGTGGCGGAACGGGAACAAGCGCTGGCAATCCAATCYCGATTTGATGCGGAGGTGGGGGGAGAGGTTAGAAGGGCCTTGTTCCTCGATACGATGAGTGATGCGACCTATATGGCGCGGCTCTTTGCAGAGGATCGCTCATGGCTTGCTAGGAAGGCCTATGGCGCGATGTTGCCCCTGGTGCGACCGATCATGCGGTCAGCCATGGAGCTTAGCGACGACAAGCAAGAAGCTGCCCTTGAAGCGACAGAGAAAGCGTTGGATTTTGTTGCGCGGGAGGTCAAAGAGACAGGGTATCTGGTTGGCGCGCAATTCAGCGTCTCGGATCTTACCTGCGCGGCCCTTCTCGCYRTCACCGCCAATCCCGAYCATCCGGACATGAARCGGCCRGAGCCGATTTCAAAGACCACYCAAGYYTGGTTGAAGCGCTGGGTTGGYCACCCCGGTGTGGAYTGGATTAGGGAYATYTACGCCAAGCACCGACCGGCTTGAAACAGCTTTTTTTTGAGCTGTTTTGGTCCCTGGCCATTGGCGTTTTGTCCAAAACCCCCTAAATGAAGGCCTGCGCGCCCCATTGTGTCGTTTTCGGGGCGCTTTTTCCTTTTTGGGCTGAACCATGGCCGACCAAATTCAGAATGAAGATGCTGGTGATGATGAAGATCTCCCAGGTCTRACMGCGACCACACCGGAAGAGCGTAAGCGCGCTTTCGGCATTCTTTTTGTCTGCCTGCTCTCCTTGGGCATGGGGCAATCGCTTTTCTTTGCGGTGTTGCCACCCATTGCGCGCGAACTCGGGATGACTGAATTCGAGACGACAATGATCTTTTCGTTGTCAGCTTTTCTCTGGGTTCTGACCAGCGCCTTTTGGGGAAGTCGGTCTGATCTGGTGGGGCGTAAACCCATCATGTTGATGGGGCTGATCGGATTTGGCGTCTCCACCGTTGGTTTTGCAGCTGTCGTCATGGTCGGGATGTGGGGCTGGGTATCGCTTGGCCTGATGTTCCCTTTGCTTATCAGCGTGCGCGCGATTTTTGGTATTTTTGGGTCTGGCACGATGCCGGCCGCTCAGGCCTATGTGGCTGATCGCACGACGCGTAAAGAGCGTGCTTCTGGGGTGGCATCCATTGGGGCTGCCTTTGGCATGGGGACCGTTGTGGGGCCGGGCTTTGCTGCCGCTCTTGCGACACTCCATATCCTGGCACCGTTTTTTGCGGTTTCGGTGCTGGCTTTTGGGGGTGCCTTTTTCATCTGGCTTTTGTTGCCGGAGCGCACAACGCCGCGCCAAAAGCTCGCGGAGAGGCAGAAGCAGCGCCAACGTCTGAAGATCACGGACCCTCGCGTGTTGCCCTGGCTGACGCTCGGCGTGGTGTTGTCGTTTGGTCAGTCGATCACCATGCAGCTTATCTCATTCTACTTTATGAGCACCTTTCAGGTGGAAGGCGATGAAGCGATCCAGCTTGTCAGCGTCGGTCTGATGGCGATGGCGATGGCGACCCTTTTTGCCCAGATGGTGTTGATCCAGCGCTTTGACCTCTCGGTTCAGTTTCTATTGCGGGTCGGCGCAATGGTGATGATTGTTTCATTCGCCCTGCTGATTGTTGCCAACTCCTACGGTCTGTTTGTCTCTGCGTTGGCGCTGGCTGGTGTGGGCTTTGGCATGCTTCGGCCCGGCCTGATGGCGGGGGCTTCGCTGTCAGTGTCACCGCATGACCAAGGAGCCATYGCGGGKCTTATCGGATCGACRGCGGCGACGGGACAYATTCTCAATCCGTTTATTGCGATCCCGCTKTAYTAYTATGTCGCKCCGCAAGCGCCCTTCATYCTGGCGATGGGGCTGATGATTGTGATTTTGCTGATGGCGCTTTTCCATCCCGTAGTGAAGAGCATTCAGGCCAATGTCGAAGAGGATGAAGACGCCGATCTTCACCCTCACTGAGCGGCGACGGTGCTCTCAGCTTTCTTGGACAGGGCGCCGCTTGCTTCCCAGTCAGCCATGATTGTTCTGACCGATGCGACAAAACCCACGGGCTGATCCAGCATGATGTGATGTTGTGCGTGGGGGATCGTGAAGATCGGGGCTTCTGGCCTTAGCGTGCGCATGTAGCGCAAGTTAGCCGGGTCATGGTCTTTGGACAGGTCGCCATACATGACCCCAACCTTGCACGCCAGTGAGCGAAACATGTCGGCATGCTCATTGGCGCCCATTTTCAGTCTCTGAAAAGCGAACGGATCGAACTTCCAGGTCCAGCCTGCTTCCTCTGATGCAGGACGCCCGGGATTGTCGCCGATTTGCACTTCGCGCAGCGAGTGACGGCCAATGTAATCGGTGATGAAACTGTTGGCACATTCCTGCAACGGGGCCAGCCGGAAGCGGCCAAGCGCCGTTTCGAAATCTTGGTAGACGCGGGTCGGACGCCTCGCTGAGTCGCCCATAAACCATTCGTTGGAGGATTCCGGCGGACGCACGTTGAAGTCAGCCAGAATAATTCCGCCGAGCTCCGCGCCATGGAGGGCGCCGGTAATCAGCGTGACAAAGCCGCCAAAGCTATGGCCGACAATGACAGGGCGGGGGCCGAGCCCTGCGTCGAAGGCAACTGTATGGATGGCGTTGGCGTAGGTCTCGCGGGTGTAGCTTTCGCGCCAGTCACTGTCTCCCATGCCCGGCAGATCGATGGCGGCCACGTTATAACGATCACTCAATAGAGGGGCGATGAAGTCAAACCAACGGGCATGTGCGCCATTGCCATGCACGAGTAACAGGCCTGGCCGGTTGTCAGGCTCGGCTTTGTCGCGGGTAGGCCACTTCAAATAGTGGATTTTTGTTCCCTCGGACGTCACCCAGCATTTTTCCGGGGTGTGAGCGAGAGCTTCCTTGAACCAGCGAGGCTCGTGGGTAATAAAATCGTCTTTCGGCAATGGCGGTACGTTCGGGCCTTGATTCTCGTATTCTTCTTCGCTCATAACCGACCTCTTCATGAGCCTGCGCAATAATGGCGCTGGCGTCATCTTTTTTGGGGGCCTACCCCTATGGCGTTCGACCCGGCTTGTAAAGCGGCAGGGCCTTTGAGATATTTTCCATGAAATAGTGGTCGGCGGAGTTGACAGAGGGCGCCACGCGTCCTAATTTCCGCGCGGAATTCAGACACTTACCGGGCTAGAGACCGGGGCCGTGAGGCACCCGACCATTTCGTCCGAGCCTTTAGGGTGACACGCATGAAAGTTCGTAACTCGTTGAAATCGCTTCGTGATCGGCACAGAGACAACCGTATTGTCCGCCGTCGGGGCCGTGTTTTTATTATTAACAAGACCAATCGCCGATTCAAGGCGCGCCAGGGCTGAGTATTGCTCTGTTTTGCTTTTAGCTCTCCTTTTGTATTGGRGRGCGGAGTACCCTTTAAAGGCCGTTCCTTCGGGATACGGCCTTTTTCTTTGCCCTATTTTCCTGAGGAGCGCATTTGATGGCTGAGATTGATGCAATCCTCTTTGATATTGGCAATGTACTGATTGAGTGGGATCCCCGGCACCTCTATCGCAAACTTCTGCCTGATGAAGCAGAGCGGGAGAGGTTTCTGTCAGAAGTCTGCACGCTTGAATGGCATTTCGCCCACGATCAGGGGGTTTCGTTTGAGCAGAATGCGGCAACACTCAAGCTCAAACACGCGGAACATGCTGATCTCATTGATCAATGGGGGGCACGTTATATGGAGATGGTCCCCGGCGAGGTTGCGGGTATGGCTGACTTGTTGGGTGCTTTGGCAAATACCAGGCTCGGCCTGCACGGGCTGACCAATATGCCATCGACGATTCTTCCCAAATGTAAGGCGCAGTTCTCCCTGATAAACCATTTGCAGACCGTGGTTGTGTCGGGGGACGAACAGGTCTGTAAGCCCGATCAGGCTATTTATAAGCTGGCGCTGACCCGGATGAGGACAGATCCGTCCCGGATACTTTTCGTGGACGACACAATTGCCAATACGCAGGCTGCTGAACAGCTTGGCTTTCACACGCATTGGTTTAAACATGCCGAGGGGCTGAAGACCCATCTGGGTGAATTGGGTGTCACCTGGGCATGATGGGCGCGGTATGAGGGAAAATATCTGATGCGTCGCGCCGTTATTTTTGACATGGGGAACGTGTTAATCGACTGGAACCCGGACCGGGTCTATGCGGCGCATATTGCCGATGAGCAGGAGCGCGCTCTGTTTTTTGCGGGAATGTTTCGGCGGATGCATTGGGCGGTCCATGATTCTGACCTGCCGTTTTCCGATGCCCTTGCCTCCCTCAAGCTGGCCGAGCCCGATTCGGTGTCGCTCATCGAACAGTTTGAGCATGACTGGCATGCGTTTCTACATGGGCCGATCGAGGGGACGGTTCGTTTGCTCGAGGCTTTGGTGGCACGGGAGGTGCCGCTTTATGGGCTTACCAACTGGCCACACCAAACCTGGCCGCCGCAGTCGGTTCCATCGCCGGTTTCATCGAATTTATCTAAAAGTGTGTCGCATGATTATGGATTTTTGCGTCATTTCAAAGATATTGTTGTGTCGGGGCAGGTGAAGATGCACAAACCTGACGAGGAAATTTATGCGTATGCGCTGGAGCGTTTTGGCTTGGCGGCAGACGAAGCTGTGTTTGTTGATGATCTGAGGGAAAATGTCGACACTGCGAACCGTCTCGGATTGCACGGCATTTGTTTTACCCATGCGGATGCATTGAAGGATGAATTGCAGGCGCTTGGCCTGCTCGACGCATGAGAGGCCGACAATAAGGCGGGCCTACCACCGAATAGAGGAAGTTAAGTAATGATCGGTCGATTTATGATCTATGGGGCGTCGGGGTATACCGGCAAACTGTTGATGCGCGCGGCGCGCGACGAAGGGCTGAACCCGATCATCGCTGGTCGAAGTGAAGCCAAGCTGAAGAGCCTTGCAAACCAATATGGTTTTGAGGCCGTGGCATTTGATCTTTCTGACCGTCAGGCAATGGATGCGGCGCTTAACGAGGTTGACCTTGTGCTTCACGTGGCCGGGCCGTTTTCCACGACCTCGAAGCTCATGGTCGAGGGCTGTCTGCGGACAGGCACGCATTACGTGGATATTACCGGAGAGATTGGTGTCTTTGAGGCCTGTGCCAAAAAAGACGAAGCGGCCAAGGCCGCCGATATCATGATCATGCCAGGTGTTGGTTTTGATGTGGTGCCCAGCGACTGTCTGGCCGCCCATATGAAGCGGCGCATGCCAGATGCGACCGACCTTGTGCTAGGTATTTCCGGATTTGGGGCGCCCTCGCGGGGCACGTCGAAAACCATGATCGAGAGCATCGGCGCTGGCACACGTGTGCGCCGTGACGGCAAGATCGTGTCGCTTCGCAAGCCTCTCCAGCGAGATATGGATTTTGGGTCGGGGATCAAAAATGCCATCGCCATCGGCTGGGGTGATGTGTCCACTGCCTATCACTCGACGGGTATCGGCAACATCACAGTGTATTTCGAAGCCAGTCCTCAGCTCACCCAAATGGCGGGGATGGGCGGTCTTACGCGGTTTTTTCTTGGTCTGGGGTTCATGCAAAAGAAGCTCAAGTCCAAAGTGGATGCAGGACCGGAGGGTCCAAATGAGCAAGAACGCGCGAATGGGCACACGGTCCTCATAGCTGAGGTGACGAATGAGGCGGGAGACAAGATGGTCTCGCGCTTGAGAACACCAGAAGGCTATACGCTTACTTATTTGACGGGTCTTGATATCGCCAAGCGGGTCATGGCTGGAGAGGCGAAAATTGGCTTCCAGACGCCCTCTTCCGTCTTTGGTCCGGACTATATCACCTCCATTGACGGGTGCGTTCGAGAAGACCTGAATAGCTGAACATCGCGGAAGGTTGATCGCAGAGACTTTGCGAATTGCCTCGAACTGCCTATCTTTGTGCGCATGAACAAGCGTGCTCAAAAACTGGCCTGCCTTTCCCTTGGTCTTCTCTTGATGGCCCCCCCTCTTTCTGTGGTTGCGCAGGAGGGGGGTCTTGTGGCTGAGCCGGGCGATGAACCCTCAAGTCCTTCTTTGACTGAAANGGGGGGGCTCGGGAGAGCTCAACGTTCTGTTTGACCAGCTTTCTCATGCCCGCACACCAGACGATGCCAAGATTGTGGAGGACGCGATCTGGGTTCGCTGGAACCAGTCGGGAAGTATTAGCGTTGATCTGCTGCTTAGCCGCGGTGTGGATGCACTTGCCAAGGGCGACTATGAGGACTCTTTGAGTTTCCTCAATGAAGTGGTTGATCTGGCGCCTGGCTATCCTGAGGGCTGGAACAAGCGGGCGACTGTCCATTTTCTACGTGAAGACTACGAGAGTGCGATCAACGACATTGAAACAACTCTTGCGTTGGAGCCGCGACATTTTGGGGCGATTGGCGGGTTGGCCCTGATGCTTGAAGACCTTGGTGATAAAGAAGGGGCGTTGGATGCTTACCGCCGTGTCCTTATGGTTTACCCTTGGTTGGACGGTGCGGTGGAGGCCGAGAGTCGGCTGACCGTCGAAGTTGAAGGCCGGGGCATATAACGCCTCATTCGGCCGGTTGCATTGCAAAGGTGTTCATCAATTGATCTGGATTGTCTTTCCGATTGTTCTTAGCATCGGTCTCGTCGGACTGTGGGCTTTCTCGGTGTGGACTGTCCAAAAGACAGAGCGCCAGTTTGGGCGGCATGGCAAGCTTGTTCGTTCTCACGGAATTTCAATTCACTATGTGGATGTTGGGCCAACCGAGGCTGAGGGAGTGGACCTTGCCCCGATTGTTCTCATTCATGGGGCCAGCGGTAATCTGCGCGACTTTGAGGTCAGCATTTTGCCTGAGCTTGCCCGCAAACACCGCGTCATTGCGCTTGACCGACCGGGTCATGGGTGGAGCGAACGCCCAGAGGCCCATGATATTGATGAGCCCGCCAGACAGGCAATTGTGCTGCATGATGCTTTGTGCTCGCTTGGTGTCGAGCGCCCCGTCATTCTAGGTCATTCCTGGGGAGGGGCTGTGGCGACCGCTTATGGTCTTCAGTTTGGCGAGGAGATGTCCGGGCTGGTGATCATGTCGGGGGCGACGCACCCCTGGAAAGGCTCAACCGCCTGGTATCACCGGGTGCTGGCCAAGCGCGTTCTTGGTCCGCTGTTTCTCTGGCTTATTGTTATTCCGTTCGGGCGATTTCTTGCTGATGCTGGCGTGACATCAAATTTTGCACCTGATCCGGCGCCTGAGGGGTATGCGGAGGCGATTGGGTTGTCGCTTCTCTTCCGCCCCAAACATTTCCGTCACAACAGCACGGATACGCGAAAATTGCGTTCCCATCTGGCAGGTCAGTCGCAACGCTATAACGAGATTTCGCTTCCAACCATTATTATCACCGGAACACGCGATCAGACGGTGTTGGCCAAGCTGCATTCCTATGCGCTGCATGAACAGATCACAGGGTCTGAGTTGGTCAAGTTGCAGGGTGTGGGGCACATGCCCCATCACGTCAGGCCGGATGTTGTGATCGATGCGGTTACACGTCTTGCGGCTGGTGGCGCGCCTAAACCTGGGGTCCATGTGTATCCCCCAGAGACAGACGCTCAACGAGAAGCGCTTTCATAGTTACGCTGTCTTCCGATCAGCTTGTCGACGTATCCATCCCGACATAGCTGACCCGCAACATGTTGGTTGCTCCCGGAGTACCAAGGGGGACACCGGCGGTGATGATGATGCGTTGTCCTGGCTGGGCGAAGCCTTCCTGGAAAGCGATCTTATTGGCACGATCCACCATGTCATCCAGATCCCGGGCATCGTCGGTCAGCACGCAATGTACACCCCACACAAGAGTGAGACGGCGAGCCGTCTCTTCGATGGGTGTGAGGACGATGATGGGGAGCTGCGGGCGCTCGCGCGCGGCGCGCAGCCCGGTTGATCCTGAATTTGTCCAGCACACAATCGCTGCGGCATTGAGCGTATCGGCGATGGTGCGGGCGGCAGCAGACAGGGCATCGGCACCGGTGGCTTCAGGCTCTGTCTGTTGAGCATAGATGATGCCGGGATAGGTGGGGTCCTGCTCCACTTGGGCGGCAATCCGGTTCATCATTTCAACGGCTTCTGCTGGGAAATCCCCGGCGGCAGATTCTGCAGACAACATCACGGCGTCCGCGCCTTCAAAAACAGCCGTTGCCACGTCGGATACTTCCGCGCGTGTTGGCATTGGGGACGTGATCATCGACTCCAGCATTTGCGTGGCCACAACCACGGGCTTGCCAGCGCGTCGGCAGATGCGGATGATTTGTTTTTGCCACCCCGGCACCTGTTCGATGGGTAGTTCAACGCCTAGGTCTCCTCGAGCCACCATCAGACCATCGGCAATGTCAGCGATCTCCTGCAGATGGGTGAGAGCGAGGGGCTTTTCAATTTTGGCCATGATCGATGCTCGCCCGCGCGCGATTTTGCGTGCCTCGGCGACGTCTTCAGGGCGTTGGATGAACGATAGGGCCAACCAGTCCACGCCCAATTCGAGAGCGAGTTCCGCGTCACGTCGGTCTTTTTCTGTCAGCGCGGTCAAAGGTAGCAACGTGTCGGGAAGATTGACGCCCTTTCTGTTCGACAAGGTGCCGCCGGTGGTGACCTGGGTCACCGCATGGCGCTTGCCGATTTCTGTGACGCGCWGTCTGATGCGGCCATCGTCGAGCAACAGAAGAGAGCCTTCTTCCAGAGCGTCAAAAATTTCTGGATGGGGGACGGTTACGTGATCCTTGTCACCCAGCGTTTCGTCCAATTCCAGGCGAAACGTGTCTCCGGTTTTGAGGTCGACGCTGCCATCGGCAAATTGTCCGACGCGCAATTTGGGTCCCTGCAGGTCGGCGAGAATACCGATGGGGCGTTCCAGCTCTTTTTCAACTTTGCGGATGGTGGCGTGAACCTCGCGCAAACCGTCTGCATCCAAGTGGCTCATATTCAGCCGAAAGACATCTGCTCCGGTTGCAAATAGTGTGCGGATCATTTCCGCAGAGCTTGATGCAGGCCCAAGGGTCGCAATGATCTTGACGTTCCGCCGCCGCATTTTCCCGCCGCTCCTGTTAGCCTTGTCGTTTCGCAAGGGTTTTCAAATCTGGGGCCTCCCCAAATTTGTATTTTGACATCTTCTGCGCTTTCACGCGGGGATGGTCAACTATCACCCCGCCAGTTGGTGCAGTCTTACCGGCAGAGTAGGTGTCAGCCGTCAACGTCGTCTTAAAATTGGACGTATTGCTGCCAATCCGGCGATCTATTCAGATATCAGGATCGCCCGGAAATCGTTCACGTTGGTGCGTGTCGGGCCTGTTGTCACAAGATCGTCAAGCTTGCCGAAGAACGTGCCTGCGTCATGGTTCTTTAGAGCCATTTCAGGATCAAGCCCTAGAGCTGTTGCGCGGTGAAGTGTGGTCGGTGAGATGAAGGCGCCTGCAGGGTCGTCCGTCCCTCCTGATCCGCCGTCAATGCCGTCCGTGTCGCAGGCCAGTGCATAAATGTTGCGCTCGCCTTGGAGCTGCAGTGCAAGTGCCAGAGAAAATTCCTGATTGGGTCCGCCAGCGCCGGGAGATTTTCCCAAAGTAACGGTTGCTTCTCCACCCGATAAAATAAGCCGCGGGACGCCGGGGTTGGTCGGGGATTTAGCCATGCGGGCATGGGAAGTCGCGAGGGCTTGGGCGTCATCCTCTAATTCATCCCCCACGATTGTTACGTCACAGCCTGCCTCGCGCGCCAAAGTGGCGGCCGCGGCAAGTGCCTGCGATCCTGACGCGACAATCGTAAACCGGTGTGCCTCAAAACAAGGATCGGTGCTCGCCGGGGGAGGGGGGGCTGTTTCCAAGCAATGGATCAGGTTCTGTGTTGTGGTGACGGCGTAGTGCTCGATCACCTTCAGGGCGTCCTGCGAAGTAGTGGTGGTGGGGACAGTGGGCCCGGAGCCAATGATGGTGGGATCATTGCCTGCGACGTCGGAGATCGCCAACGTCAATATGGGGGCTGGATGGATCGCTTCAGCCAATCGGCCTCCCTTGATGCGTGAGAGGTGGCTCCGGACGCAATTGACTTCCGCGATGGGTGCGCCGGAGGCCAGCAACTGGCGGGTCAGAGACTGTTTTTCTTCGATGCTGACCCCGCTTAAGGGAAGTGCCAGCAAAGCGGATGCGCCCCCGGACAGCAGCACGAGACCATAATCGTCTGGGCCGAGGGAATTTGCGAGAGCGAGAAAGTCCGTGGCGGCTTGCGTGCCTGCAGCATCGGGAAAGGGATGCCCGGCCTCGCAGACCTTCACATGCCGGGTTGGGCAGGTGTGGCCGTAGCGGGTGACGGCCATGCCTTCGATCTTGGTGTTGGGCCAGCGGGCATCGTAAAATTCTTCGGCTGCGGCTGCCATGGAGGCTGCCGCTTTTCCCGCCGCGAGGATGACAAGACGACCTTTCGGAGGGGCTGGCAGGTGCCGGGAAAGGCAGGTTGCCGGTTGGACCGCACGGATTGCAGCCTCGAAAAGGTGCAGTAAGAAACGTCTTGGATCATCATGCAGGGCCATGCGGTCTAAATTTCCCAAACGGGTTTAAGGGAGGCTTTCTCATCACTGTGTTGGTTGGGTATAGTCCCGCCCATGTCTGACACCCTCCCTTACGAACTGGTCAATCCGACTGGCAAACCCGACCTTCTCATTCTATGTGATCACGCTTCCAGTGCACTGCCAGAAAGATATGGCACGCTGGGGCTGCCCGCACCTGAATTCAACCGTCATATTGCCTATGATATTGGCTGCGCGGAATTAACCCGGGCCCTGGCTGCACATTTTGACTGCCCCGCCATTCTCGCGCGGTATTCGCGGCTGCTGGTCGATCTCAATCGTGGGCCGGATGATCCAACCATTGTGATGAAACTCTCCGACGGGGCCATTATCCCTACGAATGCAGATGTGGACCCGTTCGACAACGTGGCTGAATTTGAGCATCGGCTTGCCGCTTATCATCAGCCTTACCATGATGCCGTCGATCAGCAGATCAAAGTGGCGATGGAAGCAGGGGTGAGTGCCCCCACGATTTTGTCCATTCACAGTTTTACGCCATCCTGGCGGGGAACGGCGCGGCGCTGGCACGCGGGTGTCTTGTGGGACAAAGACCCGCGATTGGCGGTGCCTCTCATGGACGCGCTGGGGGAAGCGAGTGACTTGATTGTGGGGGACAATGAACCCTATGCGGGTCATCTCAAGGGCGACACGTTATACCGGCATTGCACAATGCAGGGGCTGCCTCACGCTCTTCTGGAAATCCGACAAGACTTGATTGACAGTCCGGAGGGCCAACTTTCCTGGGTGCAGCGGCTTGGGGCGCTTTTGCCGCCCCTCATCGCGGCGGAGGGGATGGGAGAGGTGCGGCTTTTTGGATCGCGGACAGACCCTGATCACACAGACCGGGATCACAAAGTATGAGAGAATTGAGGAAACAGTCGCTCAAATTTTTTGAGCCCGCAGTCAAGGAACACAATGATGGATAAAGCCACACAAACGGAACTTGAAGCAGCGGCCTTTCGTCGTCTGGTCTCCCACCTGCTGAAACGGACAGATGTTCAGAATATCGACCTGATGATCCAGGCGGGTTTCTGTCGCAACTGCCTAGCGGACTGGTACCGTGACGCGGCTGAGGAGAAAGGCATCGAGCTCAGCAAAGATGGCGCGCGCGAAATTATCTATGGCGAACCGTTCGCGGATTGGAAAAAGAAGCACCAGACCGACGCCACGCCAGAACAGATGGCCGCATTTGAGGCTGCTTTTAAGAAGAAGAGCTGACGTCTTTGGGGAAAGTCAGTCCCCCAGATAGGCTTCGCATTCAATTTCGAGAGCGCCCCCGAGGGCCAGGCCACTGGCACCGAAGGCTGAGCGGGCAGGGAACTGACCCGGCTCGAAATAAGTCACGTAGACCTTGTTGAAATCTGCCCACTGGCTCATGTCTGACAGCATCACCAGGCACTTTGTGACTTCGGCGAAGGTTGCGCCATTGGCCTCCAGCACGGTCTTGATATTGTCCATAGTCTGGCGGGCCTGGGCTTCCATGCCGCCGGGGGCGAGATCAAGGGTGCCGGGGATGTTGCCGATCTGCCCGGAGAGATAGAGCATGTCGCCGACCCGCACGGCCTGGGAAAAGGGCAGGTTTGCCTCTGCCATTGCGGGGTCTATGTAGCGCTCAATTGGCTCGGCCTGTGCAATTGTTGCAGTGAGCAACAGGCCCCCGGTCAACAAAATTCGACGCATCCATTGTGTGCCCTGCATTTCTTATTCCCCCGGTTTGGTTCTCTTTTGTGTGCAGAGCCTAGCATGAGGGGGAATTTTCAAAAATCTACTGATTTTGTTTGCGTCCTCTCTTGCTGGCATGTCCTCCCGCCGATATGGTGCGCGTCGGATTGCACGGGTTTTGAGAACGTGTAACTCCACCCTCATGATAGCGGCTAAGGAGTTCAGGCATATGGCGGACGGAAACGCGCCCGAAGGTTCAACGACGATTGCACAAGGCCAACTGCGCTCGTTTGTGGAGCGGATCGAACGTCTTGAGGAAGAAAAGGCGGCGCTGGCTGCTGACATCAAGGAAGTTTATGGCGAGGCCAAAGGAAACGGCTTTGATACCAAGGTTTTGCGCAAAGTGATTTCTCTGCGGAAAAAAGACACGGCAGAACGGCAAGAAGAAGAGGCCATGCTGGAACTTTATCTTCATGCCCTGGGTATGCTGGCGTAGCGACCTCTGGTTGAGAAAACAAAAGCCCGGCGTGGTTTACTCCGCCGGGCTTTGTCATCTGACACCTGTTTTAGAAGTGGGTTCTGAGGAAAAATCTGACACTTGTCCCCGGTTCCAAAACTTCTTCCTTCTTGAAGGACAGGTGATTGCGGATGTCATCGTTCAGCAGGTTGGTGCCGATGATGCCAACCTCTAGGGGCAGGTTGGAACTGGGAAGCTGAAACCCATAAGTTGCTTCGGCGCGAACGTCTATGTATCCATTCGTGGGTGTCTCGTTGAGGGCGACATCGTTTTGTTCTGCGGCCCGAAGGAAACTGATGCGGCCAAAGAAATCGTCGCCTTCAAAGAAGATGCCCAAACCGTAACGCAGTGGAGGAATGCGAGGCACATTTCCACCTCCTTCAAATTCAGCTTGCACATAGTCAAAGCGGCCGTCGACACCGATTGCCCCTTCGTCCAGCGGCAAAAAAGTCCAACTGGCGGCCAATTCGAGTCCTTGAAAAACGGTGTCGCGTTGTGCATAGGCGACTTGTCTGAGTTCGTCCTCTACACCTGCTGTGTTGGCAATGCCGCATGTGTTGAATTCGTCGCCGCAAACGAAGCCTGTTTCGCTTTTGAAGATGAAATCTGTGAAAGAGGTGTAGAAAGCAGCTGCTTCAAAGGTGACGGGACCTGTGTCTCGTTTCAAAGAAAGCTCGAATGATGTTGCGCTTTCATTGCTCAAGCCCGGGTTGCCGATCTCGAAAGTCTCTGTCGCTTCATGGGGACCTTTTGCAAACAGTTCGAGCAAATTGGGTGCGCGTTCAACATATTGTAGATTTGTTCCCAGGGAGACGTTGTTTCCGATATCGAACACCGCGCCGACTGATCCGCTGAGGGGGGTGAAGGTGAGATCGCGCTGGCTTCCGAAATTATCGAGAGCCGCCCCGGGTAAAGTAACCCCTTCGAATGTTGTTGGCTGGACGCCGAAGCCCTGAAGGTTCACGTGCTCAATGCGGCCTCCAAACTGAAGCGTGATGGAAGGGGCTACTTTCCATTCTTCAAAAATGAACCCCGCGAGTAACAATCTGTCAGATGGCGCAATTAATTCGCCCCCTTCGCCGGTTGCGCTGAGGTCGCGTTGGGCAAGTTGAAGCCCGAAAGCTCCTTTGAGAGCGCTGAAGGGGGTGTGCAAAAGCTCAATGCGGGTCTCCCATTCGTCATTGTTGAAACGGGATCCGATGGTGCCGTTCAGATGGGAGACTTCATCGTGGGTGTAATCTGAGTATCCGGCGTCCAGGTGGACGCCGGAGATGAAACCATCCAGATCATCCAGCACAAGTCTGCTCCCCACCCGGATCTGTTCCATATCTATGGAGAGCTGATTAGCGGCAGCATGGGTTCCTGGCACGCTGTACTCGCTGTCATAATTGGTAACAGAAAGTCCGACATATCCGTTGTCCAGGATGATGCTGCCCCCCACGGACAGGCCGCTGGACCGTGTGCCGCTGTTTCTCTGGCGTCCCTGAGGTGTTGCATAGTCATCTGTTGTGCGGGCGAAGCCATCTGCATGGCCGACAAAGTCCCCGACGCTGAAGTTGGTAGAACCGCCGCCCTGCCATCCTTTGTCTCCGGTTGTGTATTCCGTTTGGATTTCTGCCTCAAAATCACCTGTAGGCAAGCGGTCGGGAATGCGATTGTTGAGGATGCTGACAAGACCTCCAATGGCCTCACTGCCATAGCGCAAGACTGCCGGCCCCCGAATGACTTCGACACGCTCGGCAGAATAGGGATCGATGGGGACGCCATGATCTTCACTTAGAGCCGAAACATCTCGGGCGGCGAGACCGTTTTCCTGAATGCGAACGCGATTGTTATCGAGGCCGCGGATGATCGGTCTGCTTGCGCCGCGCGCAAAAGATGATTGTGAGATGCCTGGTTGATCTCCAAGCAAGCCGCCTAGCGTTGAAGCACCCCGGCGCAAGATGTTGTTTCGGGTCATCACCGTAACGGGTGCCGCGAGCTCGGTGGTTGTGCGGGCTAGCGGTGATGCGCTGACGATGATGCCTGGCGCATGTCGTGGTTCAGCAAGTGTTGCCTGACTGTTGAAGCCGGCCACCAGAAAGATAGAAGCGGAAAGAATTTTCGTTGTGAAGACGTGCGTCATCATTGCCCCCAGATGTGTGTAAAGGAGTTGCGGCTCCGTATGAGGGAGCCGTTTTTGGTGTTTGGAACCGGGTTTTCCCGGTTAGGTCATGCCGCTAGGCATTTGGCGCATTGGCCAAGAATTTCGAAGGTTTTTTGTTGTGCTGTGAAATTTGTCTTCTGCTTCCAGATGGACATCAAATCGCATAGCCCGTGATCTTCGATTTCCTCAACCTTGTTGCAGTCTGTGCAGATCGTGAAAACTGTTTCGTGGTTGTGTTTGTGGCCATCACAGGCAATGAATGCTTTCAAACTTTCAATGCGATGGACCTGGCCCTTGGCACTCAAGCGGTCGAGAGCCCGGTAGATGACCGGTGGTTTTGGTTTGGGTTCGTCAGGTAAAAGATCGAGCAGGTCGTATGCTGAAAGCGGGCGTGCAGCTCTCTTCATAACTTTGATGAGCAAATCATCATCTAGTGTGCGGGCGCGTGCCATGTTTTCTCCAATCGTACTTTATAACATACGATTAAAGAATGAAACGGTTGCCGTCAAGCGTTCATGTTTCAAAATGGGGGGATTCCCCTGGAGATTGGGAAACCTGCTTTAGCGGGCGACGTCCAGCCCCAGGTCGCGCACTTTGCGATAGAGGGTTGAGCGACCGATCCCCAGCCGTCTGGCAACTTCGGACATATGTCCTTTGTACTTGTCGATTGCCAGTCTGATGAGATCAGCTTCAATATCTTCAAGACGGCGCATGTTGCCTCCGTCATCTGTGACGGGGATGCCATCGCCGAAATTTGAGCGCGCAAACGCTACCAAACCGTTTTGCGGGTCACCAGTAATCATAGCGGGCTGTGGTTCGGCGGGCATGGTTGGGACAGCTGGTGCTGGCAGCGTGTAAGCCGCTGGATCATAGCCGTCCATCTGTGCGGCGATTTGCGGGAAGTCATTGACCCCCAACACATCGCCATCGCACAGAACGATGGCTCGGAAGATTGTGTTTTCCAATTGGCGCACATTGCCCGGCCAGTCAAAGGCCGTCAGCATGGTCATCGCCTCTGCGGATATGCCAGCAATCTTTTTGCCTTCTTCGGCTGCGATGCGCTGGGCGAAATGCGTTGCGAGTTCAGGCACGTCATCGCGGCGCTCGCGCACAGGCGGCAGCAGGATTGGGAAGACGTTCAGCCGGTAATACAGATCTTCACGGAACAATCCATCGGTCACCATTTTGATGAGRTCGCGGTTTGTTGCGGARATMAGRCGRATRTCGACTTTGACSGGGCGTTTTGATCCGATCGGGTCAACTTCACCCTCYTGAAYGGCGCGCAGYAGTTTKACYTGCATCTCGAAGGGCAGCTCGCCGACTTCATCTAGAAAGAGMGTGCCGCCATTTGCTTCGACAAATTTMCCRGCATGTTTYTCRKMWGCGCCKGTGAAGGAGCCCTTTTCGTGGCCAAAGAGAATGCTCTCGATGAGATTTTCGGGGATGGCGCCGCAGTTGACAGTAATGAAGGCACTGCCTGCACGATCGCTCTCGCCCTGAATGGCACTGGCGATCAGTTCCTTACCAACGCCGCTTTCGCCTTCGATGAGAACTGGGATATTGGACTGAGCGGCCCGCCGCCCTAGTTTCAGCACCTGGTCCATCGCTGGAGCACTGGCAATAATATCGTCGAAGGTCAGGCGCCCCTTGGCTTTCTTTTGAAGGCGGTTCACTTCTCCAGCTAGAGCCGTAACCTTCAGAGCATTGCGAATCGAAACGTGAAGTCTTTCAGGACTGACCGGTTTGATGACGAAATCGTCGGCTCCGGCACGCATCGCTTTCACCACGGTTTCAACGCCGCCGTGAGCCGTCAGTACAATAACGGGCAAATCGGCATGCGTGGGTGCGATGGCTGCGAGGACTTCCATACCGTCCATGCCCGGCATAACCAGATCAAGGATCATGCAGACGACGTCTTTACCGGAAGTGCCGGTGAGCAGATCAATGGCGGTGCTGCCACTATCTGCACTTAATACCCGGTACCCGTCTCGACCCACCACTTCTTCAAGAATGCGGCGCTGGATTGGATCATCATCGACGACCAAAACCGTTTGAGCCATGCCTTACCTCTGCTTACCCCCTGCCTGCCGCCCTTTTGGGTGCGCAGGCCGTTTCAACTAGGGGTCGTAGTCAGCGGACATTGCCAGTTACGACAATCCGGCTAACTTTCGACCGTGCCCCAATATGGGTCGGACAGGTAAAGGCGGGTTTAAGGATGTTAGATTCGCACGATATAGTTGTGTGATTTTGGCTGAAACCGGCGAATATTAGTTAATTTGGCCGCGGAAGGCTCAAAAGTGTCACATTTTGGCCCATAGGTGTTGCGGCATGGTGACTCTGGGGGGGCAATTAGTCATAAAACCTGAAACCACCTTGATGAAACTGTCTGTTCCGTGCGAACAATTGGGTTCATGAATGGCAATCCGGTGGGGTCCGGGCCACCCGTATTCACGGGGGGTTGTGCTTACAAAACAAGACGGAGAGTGGGATGAAAATTCTATCCCGGATGATTGCGGTGGGGGCGATGTTTGGTTTGGCTGCGTGCGGAACCTGGCATGCCGAGTCCTACCTCAGCGAGGAAATTTCAGGCAATGATTTCAATGCTTGTCTCGCGCGGGAATATCAGGATCGTGCAACTTCTGAAGCCTATGTAGATTGTAACTGGGTGGATACTGCACGGATTGTGGAACGCGGACGTGCTGCAGCGTCAGGACAGACGGTAATGCCGTTTGATCCTGCTAATCATGCAGTTCTGCCGGAAGCTCTTGGCGAGCTGCAGGAAGCTCGGGCACTCCTTATGGATGCGCTCGACAATGGTGGCCGTGATGGCGATCGTGCCTGTCAGTGTGCAAAAGCTCAGCGCTACTATGATGGCTGGGTAGAGCAGGCAAGTGACAACGATTTGGGCGTCGATGGCTCCTTTTTCGGTGGTGTTGGTGGACCGGTACAGCCGGGCCGTGTGGAAGCAGAAAAAGCTGCTTTCTATGAAGCACTTGCCGAATGTGGTGACCGGGTTGGTCCTTGGACGATTTACTTCGGCTTTAACAAGTCGAACCTGACCGCTGCAGCGCAGTCGGTTGTGGATGAGATCGCCAATACTGTAGGAAGCCGCTCCGTGAGTGTCATCGGTCACACCGATACCTCAGGTAGCTCTGCTTACAACTCGGGTCTTGGTCAGCGTCGTGCTAACTCAGTGTCCAGTGCTCTGCAGGCTCGCGGTGCGGGCGTATCGAGCTCAGCGACTTCTGGCGAGAGCAGTCTTGCTGTTTCAACAGGCGATGGTGTGCGCGAACCGCTCAACCGTCGTGCCGTTGTCTCAGTCGACTAATCGATCTGATACATAAGTTAAGGCAAGGCCCTGGTCGAAAGACCGGGGCCTTTTCTTTTGGAAACCCTTAAATCCGGGCTTCGCTTGATTCTTTTTCTCAAGCCCTTTGCCTCTGTCCGTTCGCGGGCCATATTCCTCTCAATGCATGTCGCCGGTGTTTGTCTGGGAGATGTCATAAGTTTTGAGATACAGGATGTTGCAATGGATTTGACGCTCTCCCAAAAAACGACCTCTGAGCTGGGAAACCTTCCAACCTGGGATCTCAGCACTTTTTATGATGGTGTGGCTGATCCCCGGATCGCGGCGGATATTGCAAGTCTTGGCCAAGACGCTGAGGATTTTGCCAAGACCTATCGTGGTAAAATTGACCGTCAGGCGCGTGATGAAGGGGGCGATGCCATTGGTGCAGCCCTTATCCGTTTTGAGGCTCTGGAAGATCGTATGGGCCGTCTGGCGGCTTATGCGGGGCTTGTTTTTGCTTCTTCTTCGACGGTGCCGGAGCACGCTCGCCTGTATGGGGATGTGCAGGGAAGCTTGACCAGTATCGGCTCTGAGCTGTTGTTCTTTGGTCTTGAGCTGAACGCGCTGGATGATGATCTCATCGAGAAGCTTGGCGTCGAATCAGAAGTTTTTGCGCGTTATCTGCCCTGGGTCCGGGACCTTCGGCTGCATCGGGCGCATGATCTGGCGGATGATATTGAGCGGTTGATGCAGGATAAGTCGCTGACCGGGCGGGCTGCCTGGATCCGGCTTTTCGATGAAAGCATGGCGCGGATGCGTTTTGCGTCAGGGGACGAAAGTGGCGAGCCGATCTCGCTTGAGCAGGTTCTAGACCGACTGTCCGATGCAGACCGGGAGGTGCGCAAGCAGGCTGTGGGTGCGCTGGTGGAGCGTTTTAATCAGGACCTTCCGCTCTTTACACACATCACCAATACGCTCTCGAAGGAACTGGATACGGACCGACGATGGCGCGGTTATGATGATGTGGCGACACAGCGCCATATTGCCAACCGGGTTGAGGCACCTGTTGTTGATGCCCTAGCGCAGTCTGTGCAGCAGGCTTATCCCCGGCTCTCTCATCGCTACTACGCTCTGAAGGCGAAGTGGATGGGGCTCGACAAGTTGGAAGTCTGGGACCGCAATGCGCCGTTGCCCGAGGAGAAGACGGACCTGGTCCCTTGGGAGCGGGCGAAAGAGATTGTTCTCAGTGCCTACGCAGATTTCACGCCTGAACTTGCCTCGATCGCGGAACCCTTTTTCGAAAAAGGCTGGATCAATGCGGCCCCCCTGGAGGGGAAGGCAGGCGGGGCGTTTTCACATCCCACCGTGCCGTCCGCGCATCCCTTCATCCTTCTCAATTATATGGGGCGGACCCGTGATGTGATGACCCTTGCCCATGAGCTGGGTCATGGGGTGCATCAGGTGCTGGCAGCGGACCAAGGGGCGTTGATGGCCGAAACGCCTTTGACGCTTGCGGAGACAGCGTCGGTTTTTGGAGAAATGCTGACCTTCAAACGCATGCTGTCTGAAACCCACGATCCGGTGTCGCGCAAGGTGATGCTGGCCTCCAAAGTTGAGGATATGCTCAACACCTCGGTGAGACAGATCGCGTTCTACACATTTGAGCGGCGCTTGCATGAGGCGCGGGCAAAAGGCGAACTTACCGCCCAGGAGATCGGCCAGATGTGGATGGAGGTGCAAACAGAAAGCCTCGGTCCATCGGTTAATCTGTCGGAAGGGTATGAGACATTCTGGTGCTACATTCCGCACTTCATTCATTCGCCGTTCTACGTCTATGCCTATGCGTTTGGYGATTGTTTGGTGAACTCYCTCTATGCCGTATACGAGCAGTCGARCGAGGGCTTTGCGGCACGGTATTTCGATATGTTGAAAGCAGGCGGGACGCGYCGSCACAARGAACTTCTGGCACCRTTYGGACTTGATGCGTCCGACCCGACCTTCTGGGCRGGCGGGCTTGGTGTSATCGAAGGRTTTATTGACGAGTTGGAGGCGCTTTCTTGAGTAAGAAAGACAGTGAGAAGAACCGGCTGAGCGCCCGCGTTGCCCGCTATGCAAAAGTAGGGGCGAATGTTGGCGGRGTTGCGGCAAAAGTTGTCGGCCAGCGGCTGGTGGGTGGAGATGATTCTGCCGATAGAAACGCGCGCGCTCTGAAAGCAGCTCTTGGGGGCCTCAAAGGGCCAATCATGAAAGTTGCGCAGATGATGGCGACCATCCCAGGTGCGCTGCCTTCTGAATATGCGACCGAGCTTGCTGAGTTGCAGTCCATGGCCCCTCCCATGGGATGGGCCTTTGTYAAACGTCGTATGRCGGCAGAACTTGGYGCGGGATGGAAAAAGAAATTCAATTCATTTGAGCGRGARGCRGCAGCTGCAGCCTCGCTTGGTCAGGTGCACAGGGCAGAAACCCTCGACGGGCGGTCYATYGCGTGCAAGTTGCAATATCCTGATATGCAGTCRGCGGTAGAGGCCGATCTTTCTCAGCTGTCCCTGATCTTCTCGCTTCACCGACGCATTGATAGTGCRATCGACACACGTGAAATGGCCGATGAGATYGGCCTGCGGCTRCGSGARGARYTGGATTACATCCTCGAGGCTTGTCATATGGCTCTCTATGACGCGGTMTTTAGRGACGAACCGCGCATTRCTGTGCCRCACGTTGTTGATGAATTGTCGACGTCGCGGCTGCTTTCCATGAGCTGGYTGGAGGGAACGCCGCTTCTCGATTTCTGTGAGCACACGCTGGATGARCGCAATGCGATTGCCAAAGCCATGTTCACKGCGTGGTGGTATCCGTTCAGTCATTACGGTGTCATTCACGGTGATCCRCATCTGGGCAAYTACACCGTGCGGGATGATTTYGGCATYAATCTTCTCGACTATGGATGCATTCGTGTTTTYCCCCCGAGCTTTGTTGCCGGCGTTATCGARCTTTACCGRTCKCTGGAAGCAGATGACCGGGAYMGGTCTGTTGCYGCCTAYGAAATTTGGGGATTTCGCAATCTCTCCAACGARYTGATYGATGTGCTCAAYCTATGGGCGGGGTTCATCTATGGACCTCTTCTGGATGAYCGGGTGCGCTCTATCGCTGATGGYATTCARCCGGGCGARTATGGYCGCAAGGAAGCYTCYGCTGTWTAYGCGGCRCTKAAAGACCATGGGCCAGTGACGCCACCGCGGGAGTTTGTYTTCATGGACCGGGCGGCGATTGGTTTGGGSGGCGTGTTCCTTCATCTRGGMGCAGAACTCAACTTCTACAGGCTCTTCAATGAAATGATTGAAGGCTTTGACCATGACCAGCTTGAAGCGCGGCAAACTCTGGCGCTCAAAACRGCTGGTGTGCCGCTGCCAAAACCRACMGTGATGCAACAGAATTGAAGAACTTATGACGGAYGATCTTCTGGAAGAAMTGGGMCCMSCCGTGCCCGCTGACTATGCTCAAATGAATTGGTCGCGAGGGTTTGGTCGTCAAATYGGSCCCCTCTATGARCGTCAGGGTGACAGTCTAACCTAYACACGCGCYTTCCGGGTGGAAGAGCACCATACGAATGGTATGGGGAATTGCCAYGGCGGCATGTTGATGGCGTTTGCAGATACGGCCTTCGGTCATGTCGTCACCGTTTCCTATCATCGCTATTGGGTAACCGTGCGCTTGCTCACAGACTTTCTCTCTGCGGCAAAACTTGGAGACTGGGTTGAGGGTTCTGCAGAGATCACAGGAAACGAAGAAGGCTTTGTCACGGTCAAAGGCCGCATCTGGGTGGGGGAGCGTAYRRTYATGACGGGCACGGGGGTGTTCAAAGCACTTGGTGAAAGGCCCGCCAAGTGAGTGACGACAAAAAAGAYAGTGAAAAAGATGTGCATCTGGTGGTCGAGCAGGGGACCGGGCAACGGAACATGGAACTGGCRCCTGGGGACGCGATYGGYGCAGATGTGATCGTGCCGCCGTCCTGGTTCGACCGTGCTGTTGATGCGCCTTGCGAAAGCCGCACCGTCGAGGTTGAGGGCTGTGCGATCCATTATTTGCGATGGGGTGATCCGGCYAAGCCCGGCCTGTTGCTGGTTCACGGAAATGGGGCGCATGCCCGTTGGTGGTCCTTCATCGCRCCGTTTCTGGCGCGRGAATATTCYGTCGTRGCSMTKGATATGTCAGGCATGGGGGAYAGYGGGCGGCGGGAGAGYTACACGCTYGATATGTTTGCCAAAGAGCAAATGGCTGTTTGYGAAGATGCGGGTTTTTTCAACAATGCGGAGCCGCCGATCATTGTGGCGCATTCCTTYGGYGGRTTTGTCTCRATCCTGACSGGMGCSCTTTATGGGGACCGGCTGGCGGGCATGGTGATTGTGGACAGTCCKGTGAACCCTCCTGATCGCCCGGGYGGRCCRCCTGAGCGGGAGATYAGGCCGCACCGCATTTAYCCRACGCTTGAGGAGGCCGCGAGCCGGTTTCGMCTTGCGCCRCCGCAACCGTGCGAGAATCACTACATCACYGACTACATTGCGCGTATGTCGTTGAAAAAGGTGCCYGGTGGTTGGACCTGGAAGTTTGATCCTAAAATYTGGCATCGCTTTGATATTGGCGATACGGCAGGGCGGCTRAAAGCCACSAARTGCCGAATCGCGCTGATGCGAGGCGARTATTCGGTGCTGATGCCGCCRGAAATTGGCGAATACATGTTCGGGCTGCTGGAACGGGCKGCCCCGGTGATCGAAATTCCCCAGGCCCGCCACCACATCATGCTCGATCAGCCGATTGCCTTCGTTGCCGCCCTTCGAGCTCTGTTGGCYGATTGGGAACATTCRGACCCGCGCTCGCGYCTTGGGGCCGGAATGGGYGCCAAATAGRGCTTTTTTCGSGAATTTYCTCTCATTARYGGRTGTTGAGGCGGCTTCGRCRGYTGATCATTTATGCGGGTGTGAYCGTGCACGGGCCRAGCTTGCCGCGRGGGTGTCTTTTGCTATAGTCCCGCAGCAATTACGGCATTTTTGAAAGGCAGATGAAAAGATGACCGACGAAAATTTGGATGGCGCCTGGAAACCAGAAATGGATGCTGAGGCCCATGAAAGTGGTTATGAGGGATTTGTTGCTTTTACGAAGTACAGCATTATCGGCCTCACAGTTCTCATGATCCTGATGGCTATGTTTCTCGTTTGAGAACTGGCTTGAGAGTTTAGAAAGAACATCTTTTTGTGAGCACGATTGCSACTGGCAGGATCGTGCCTACATTGTCGAACAACATTAACTTGCAACGGCGGGTCGGCGTGTTTCAGACCCGGTGATAAGCGGCGGTACCTTGATGGGTAACCGGTGTGAAAGGGTGGCGATCCGACCATGAAACTTGCAATTCCAAAAGAACGAATGGCAGATGAACCGCGTGTTGCGGCATCACCTGACACGGTAAAAAAACTGATTGCACTGGGCTTTGACGTTGCTGTTGAAGCAGGTGCCGGTGCTGGCGCTCACATCTCGGATGCGGCGTTTACGGAAGCCGGGGCGAGCATTGCGTCTTCATCTGCTGACGCTTTGAAAGACGCTGACGTTGTGTTTGGCGTTCGCGGTCTGGATGACGAGCAGCTTGGGTCTGTGAAAAAGGGCGCGGTGCTTGCTGCGATCTTGAACCCGTATGGCGACAAAGCGCGGGTTCAGAAATATGCCGATGCGGGCATCATCGCGATAGCGATGGAATTCATGCCGCGTATCACAAGAGCGCAATCCATGGATGTGCTGTCATCCCAGTCGAATCTGGCAGGCTATAAATCTGTGCTGGATGCGGCGGCAGAATTTTCGCGCGCCATGCCGATGATGATGACGGCAGCTGGCACGATAGCGCCCGCACGGGTGTTTGTGTTTGGTGCTGGCGTTGCGGGACTTCAGGCGATTGCAACGGCCAAGCGTCTCGGTGCCATTGTGAGTGCGACGGATGTGCGCCGGGCTGCCGGTGAGCAGATCGAGAGCCTTGGCGGTACCTTCATCATGGTCGAAAGCGACGATGAGGATGGTGAGACCGCAGCGGGTTATGCCAAGGAAATGAGTGAAGACTATAAACGTCGTCAGGCAGAGCTTGTGTCCGAGCATATTAAGAAGCAGGACATTGTCATTACAACGGCCCTGATCCCCGGACGTGCAGCCCCTGTGCTGATCACGGAAGACATGGTCAAATCCATGAAGCCGGGCTCGATCATTGTTGATCTGGCGGTTGAGCAGGGCGGAAACTGTCCGCTCTCCAAAGCCGGTGAGATTGTCGAAGTGCATGGCGTCAAGATTATCGGGCATCGCAACATGGCGGGCCGGTTGTCGGTGGATGCCTCTGCGCTTTATGCCCGCAACCTATTGAATTTTATCTCTCCCCAGATTGATGAAGAGAGCAAAACTCTGAAGTTGGACTGGGAAGACGAAACCGTTACCGGAACTGCGTTGACGCGTGATGGCGCGATCATCCATCCGGCCCTAACAGGGGAGAACGCATAATGGCTGCGATTGATCCATTCATCTTTTTGTTTTCGATTTTTGTGCTGGCGATTTTCGTTGGTTATTACGTGGTCTGGTCGGTGACACCGGCTTTGCACACGCCGCTTATGTCTGTGACGAACGCTGTATCGTCAGTGATCATTGTTGGCGCGCTGACAGCTGTTGGTGTTGAAGCGGTAAGCGAGGGAACCACGGTTTCCAAATGGCTGGGCTTTGGGGGTGTCGTCTTGGCGTCCGTCAATATTTTTGGCGGCTTCCTGGTCTCACAGCGCATGCTTGCCATGTACAAGAAAAAAACGAAATAAGGAGGCGTTCCAATGTCTGCGAATTTAGTCGCACTACTTTATCTCGCCTCTGGCGTTCTTTTCATTATGGCGCTGCGTGGCCTGTCGTCGCCTGAGACATCCCGCCAGGGCAATGTCTATGGCATGGTGGGGATGACGATCGCTATCGTCACAACACTGACCTTGCTGCAGTCCTCGACCAATCTCACCTGGGGCATGATTGCCGGTGGTATTCTCATCGGTGGCGGCATAGGTGCTGTGATTGCCAATCGGATATCGATGACGGCGATGCCGCAGCTTGTGGCAGCGTTTCACTCGCTTGTCGGTATGGCTGCTGTCTTGGTGGCGTGGGCTGCCTACATGGCACCGGAAGCGTTTGGCATCGGCCAGGTCGGGCACATCCATGTGGCAAGTCTTGTCGAAATGTCGATTGGGGCGGCCATTGGGGCGATCACATTTTCTGGATCTCTCATCGCGTTCGCCAAGTTGAACGGAAATATGTCGGGTGCTCCGATCATGTTGCCGGGACGACATTTCATCAATGCAGCACTGGCTGCAGGGATTGTCGGCAGCATTGCCTATATCTGTCTTGATCCGGCCAATCAGACGGTCGAGATGTTCCTGGTTGTGACGTTGCTTTCGTTCCTGATCGGGTTCCTCATCATCATCCCCATTGGGGGTGCTGATATGCCCGTCGTGGTTTCGATGTTGAACTCCTATTCAGGTTGGGCTGCTGCAGGGATTGGCTTCACGCTTGGCAACATGGCGCTGATTATCACGGGTGCGCTGGTGGGCTCCTCCGGGGCGATCCTCTCCTACATCATGTGTAAAGCGATGAACCGGTCCTTTATCAGCGTGATCCTGGGCGGCTTTGGTGGTGATGATGCTGTTGCCGGTGGTGACGGGTCGGTAGAAACGCGCCCTGTGAAGCGTGGTTCTGCAGATGATGCCGCGTTCATTTTGAAGAATGCATCTTCGGTTATCATCGTGCCAGGCTATGGCATGGCGGTTGCGCAAGCACAGCACACGCTTCGGGAGATGGCGGACATACTCAAAGCGGAAGGCGTGAAAGTCTCTTACGCTATTCACCCGGTTGCAGGTCGTATGCCAGGGCACATGAACGTGCTGCTGGCGGAGGCGAATGTGCCTTATGACGAAGTGTTTGAACTGGAAGACATAAACAGCCAGTTCCCGCAGGCCGATGTGGCATTTGTGATTGGCGCCAATGACGTGACCAACCCATCCGCTAAGACGGATCCGGCAAGCCCGATTTACGGTATGCCGATCCTGGATGTTGAAAAAGCAAACACGGTTCTCTTCATCAAACGTGGCATGGGTTCAGGCTATGCAGGCGTGGAGAATGAACTGTTCTTCCGCGATAATACGATGATGTTGTTCTCGGACGCGAAAAAGATGGTGGAGAATATCGTCAAGGCGCTTTGACGCCGTTAGAAATTCCATGCAGATTTGAGAGGGCGGTGGCAACACCGCCCTCTTTTTTGTGGGGACGTGATGATGGGCGCACTTGATGAACTGATGCCAATGCCGGTGGTGGTAACGCCTGACAACGGAATGTTGCCGCTTGCGGGGTTTGCGCTATCCGGCATGACGCCGCGTCTTGATGCGGCATTTGTGCGTTTGGGCGCGACATTGGAGAAACGGTTCGGGCAACAATTCTCTGTGTCAGGTGATGCGGCAGCCCCGAACATCTCCATCGAGATTGAGCATCCGGGCTCTGGTGTGCCCATGCCAGATATGGATGAGAGCTACAGCCTTCACGTCACCTCGGCGGGGGTCCGTCTGGTCGCGAAAGAAGAGGTGGGGGCTCTGCGCGCTCTTCAAACGCTCGCTCAGCTGTTGCGGCCTGCGGGTGAGGGCGACGGGACTTGGACACTCCCCTTGGTGACCATTGAGGATCGTCCGCGTTTTGTATGGCGCGGCATGCTGCTGGACGTTTCCCGGCATTTTATGCAGGTGAACGACGTTATGCGCCTGCTGGACGGTATGGAGCTGGCGAAACTCAACGTCCTGCATTTTCATCTCGCTAACGATCAGGGCTTCCGCGTTGAGTGCGAGACCTTTCCCAATCTGCATCTGTTGGGCAGTGAAGGGGACTATTACACCAAGGACGAGATGCGCGGGCTGATTGCGGCCGCCGCTGATCGGGGCATTCGTATTGTGCCGGAATTTTGTCTGCCGGGTCATTCTGTCGCGTGGCAAGTCGCGTATCCGGGGCTTTCGGCGATCAATCCTCCCCCTCAAAAAGTGGGAGAAATGCGAGGCTCGTTTTCGTCACCTATCGATCCAACCCAGGAGGCGACTTACGCTTTTATCGATGGGTTTTTGGCGGAGATGGCTGAGCTGTTCCCTGATCCCTATTTTCACACTGGCGGTGATGAGGTGAACCCGACAGCGTGGAAGGAGAATGCCGAAATTTCTTCGTTCATGGAAGAGAAAGGGTTCGCGCAGGCCAGCGATTTGCAGGCCTATTTCACCGGACGGTATGCGGAGCTTGTTGCAAGTCACGGAAAGATAGCGGTGGGGTGGGAGGAAATCCTGCACGCGGACGTTGATGAGAATGTCATCTTGCATCTGTGGAAGGATGGGATCTATCCGCCGGGTCTTGCGCGCCATCCCATTCTCGTGTCGTGGAACTATTATCTGGACCTGCAGCAACCGGCTCACTGGCTCTATGCACGAGACCCTCATGATTTTCGGATTACAGACGATGCCGACGCCGCTGATCTGAACGTGTTGGGAGCGGAGATGGCCAACTGGGCCGAGAGCCTCAACGGGGACAATCTCGATGTCAGAACCTGGCCGCGAGCGGCTGCTGTTGCCGAACGGTTCTGGAGCGCGCGTGCCTATTGCGACGGCGCGGGGGCTGCGTCGCTGTATCGCCGACTGGCCGTGATGAGCGGGTTGCTCAGTGCTGCCGGTCTCACACACCTCTCGCACGTCGAGGAGGCAATGGCAGCGTTGTACGCTGAGGCAGATGCGGGTGTTCTCGCCGCGTTTGCTGCCGTGATCGAACCCGCCGCCTATCCTTTTCTTCGTCGTCGTCGGCTTATTCTGGAGCGATTGCTGCCGCGTCTATTTTCGACGCCTGATGTGGAGCGGTATTCCGATGTGCGGCGGTTTGTTGATCAACTGGCCGCAGAAAGTGACATGGGTCGCCAATTCATGGCGGATGTATCCGCCTTTGCAACAATAAAGTGCGGTTCTGGAGCTGCGGCTTTGGCTCATCAATTGGATGATTGGCAGGACTTGTCGAAATGGGTCCGGCATGTGACGGAACGCAATGTTGACCTGCGCAAAGAGAATATTGGCCAGGTAGCAAATGGGTTGGCTGTGGTTGCGCGCATTGGCTCCATTGCGTTGGAGGTTTTGCGACGAGGCGAAACGCTGTCCCCATTGCGGGGATGGTGGCTGAAACGGCGACTGCGTGCCTATGCTTACGAGATTTTCTACCTGGATGTAGACGTTGTGGAGCGTGTGATACGGAGTCTGCGAAAACCTGACGCGTTAAATCGTCATAATATTGCAATTGTTCCAGGCGTTGCCCATCTATTGAAACAAGCCTGCGGGGAGGAGGCGTGAGATATGGATATTTATCACGGGTGGTGTGACCTGAAAGACGGCGTTACCGACATGGATTTCGCCGATGCCTTTGTCACTTATATGGAACGTCTGAAAGTGGATGGGTTCATAGAGGGATACCGGCTGATGAGGCGCAAGCTTGGCTTGGGTGTTGAGGGTCTGGGTGATTTTCATTTCATGATTGAGGTGGAGGGGCTTGCTCAGTTGGACGAGGCGTTCGGCCTGGTTGCTTCCCGGGCCGGGCCCGTCGAAGGTTCTCATTTCGCTGTTAACTCGCTGATCAAGAATGTCCGCTTCGCCCTCTATCGGGATTTTCCGGATGCGAGCCGGGTTCAAGGTGAAGAGCTTTTCTAATGACAGATATTGTTGTTCGCCTGGCTGAACCGAGGGACCGTCCCCATTTGATTGAGTTCATGGCGGGATTGCAGGCGAGCGAAAGAGAGATTGAGGCTGATCGTGCGGCGCCGGACGAGGCGGCTGTCTCGCAACTGGATTTTGTGACAGCCGATGTTGCTTCCGAGGACGGGGCGATCTTTCTTGCGGAGCTGGATGGTAAAGCTGTGGGGTTTATCATTTGCACGATGCAAGAGGTGCGTGGCTCTTACATCAAGCCCAGCCGTCGCCGGTATGGATATATCAACGACCTGTTTGTGAACGAGGATGTTCGTGGCCAAGGGGTGGCGGAGGTGTTGATGCAGACGGCGGAAGAGCACTGTCTGGCGCGCGGTGCGTCCCATATGCAGCTTTTTGTTCTGGTCGGGAACGAGCGGGCGCGTGCTTTTTATGACCGCTCCGGGTGGGCGCCCTATGAAATTTTCTATCGCAAACTGACTTAACGCCGTAGTTCCCCGTCGCCGCTGTTTTATAAAGATAATTGTTTATCTAGTTTCCATGCTTTATCAAAGGGCATGACTAAAACAACTCCTCGACCCCGCGGGGCTGGTCGCCGCCGGGCGGCGATTCGCGAGATTATCAAAAATCATGGGCCCCAAGATGCTGCCAGCATGGCGGCTGAGCTGGGTGTCGACCCTATGGCTGTTCGCCAGCACCTCTACGCTATGCAGGAAGAGGGTTTGGTCACGTTTGAGGAGAAAGCTGAGGGGCGCGGACGGCCAACCAAATACTGGAAGCTGACGCGCGCGGCCGATACATATTTTCCCGATGCCCATGGGGAACTCGCGGTCAGTCTCCTGACCGAGATGGGAAAAGTCTTTGGTGATGAGGGGCTGGAGAAATTACTGGCTGGCCGCACAGCCCAACAGCTCAAAGATTACAAAGCACGCCTGAAAGGGCTGACGACGCTCAAAGGGAGGGTTTCTGCCCTTGCTGCTCTGCGCACCCAGGAAGGCTACATGGCTGTGTGTGAGCCTGCTGCGATCGGTGAGGGGGCTTATCTTCTCATTGAAAACCATTGCCCTGTCTGCAGTGCGGCGGCTGCTTGTCAGGGGCTTTGCAAATACGAGCTGGAGCTGTTTCAGGGAGCTCTTGGAAAAGAGGTTACCGTGTCCCGTACAGACCATATCCTCGCTGGTGCACGTCGGTGCGCCTACACAATCATCCCCAAACGCACAAAAGCCGCCCGTTAAAGGCGGCTTTCGTTGAATTCGATGAAAAGACGCTGTTAGCGCTTTTTGCCTGGCAGAAGGCCACCTTCGCGCTGTGCCTTTTTGCGGGCCAGCTTGCGGGTCCGACGAACGGCTTCTGCCTTTTCGCGCGCGCGTTTTTCAGACGGCTTCTCGTAGAAGTTTCTCAGCTTCATTTCGCGGAAAACACCCTCGCGCTGCATTTTCTTTTTCAGCACTTTGAGAGCTTGATCAACATTGTTGTCGCGAACGAGTACCTGCACGAATAGTCCTGCCTTTTCCCAAACGGGTCAGAAATGCGGCTGAATAGCCAAAAATTGTGGCGCTAGGCCACAGAGTCTCACTACAGGCAAATTGCGCCCGCCGCGTGAAGTCGGAGTGGTAGCAAAAGATTTGAGGCCTGTCCACTGGTGGACGGGGGTTCTGGCCGTTTTCTGGGGTTTTTTTACAAAAAAACCGCCAAATGTGCGCTTTGGTCGCTTTACGGCAGCGGGGTGGGAGCCCATATTCCCCCCATGACGATCCGAAAAATCGCCCGTATGGGCCACCCTATCCTGCAACAGGTCGCAAAACCCGTGGTTGATGCCACGGCGCCTGAGATTCTTGACCTCGTGCAGGACATGATTGAGACGATGGAAGATGCGGACGGTGCAGGATTGGCCGGCCCCCAGGTTTACGCCTCCTTGCGCGTCGTGATCTTCCAAGCCCCTGTGGGGAGAGGCGGGGCAGAGATTGATGATGAAGAGGCGTTTGATCCGGTTGCGCCCCTGACCGTGCTGATAAATCCCGAAATTGAACCTATTGGCGAAGAGTTGGAACTGGGTTGGGAGGGGTGCCTTTCCGTACCGGGGATGCGTGGTCTTGTGCCGCGGTACCGCCGGATCATCTACCGCGGTGTCGGCCTGGATGGTGAGGCAATTGAAGTTCGCGCGCAGGGGTTTCACGCCCGTGTCGTGCAACATGAATGTGATCATCTGGATGGCATTCTGTACCCCCAAAAGATGCCCGACATGCGGGCGTTGATTTTCGAAAGCGAGGTCCAGCATTGGCTCGCCAARGAGACAGAAGAGGTGACGAGTGATGACTAAAGCGCAGAGTGCCAAAAGCTCCGCTGATCCTCTGGAGAAAGTTCGTGTGGAAATACTCGCAACGGCTCTCCCCGATGTTCCTTTTGATGGATGGACGGGGGCGGTGTTGATGAAGGCCGCCAAGACCGCTGATATCGATCATGGTCTTGCACGCCTCGCTTTTCCAAATGGTGCGCGTGATCTCGCTGAGTATTTTCTGGCAGATGGTGATCGCCGCATGATTTCCACGCTTGAGGCGGTTGATCTTACCGTCCTCAAAATTCGCGAAAAGATAACTCTTGCGGTGCGGACCCGCGTTGAAGTTGATGCCGCCAACCGTGAAGCCCTGCGGCGCGCGAGCGTGTCGCTGCTGCTTCCCCCTGCCTCAATCAGTGCGGCTAAGTCTCTTTATAACAGCGTGGATGCGATCTGGGTGGCGATCGGCGACACATCAACGGACTATAATTTCTACACCAAGCGCGCGACCTTGGCGGGTGTCTTTGGTGCGACGCTTGCATTCTGGTTTGCTGATGAAAGTGAAGGCTCCGCCGATACGTGGGCTTTTCTTGATCGGCGGATAGCAGATGTCATGCAGATCGAAAAAATGAAAGCACAGGCTGCCAAGGTAATGGACCGGTTGCCTGATCCACTCGGTCTGCTGGCCAAACTGCGCTATCCCACAGCTTAAGGATGAGGTGGAACGCCAGCGCCGATGTCGATCCAGATAACATCTGTAATCGCTTCGGCGACGGATGTTGCGGATCTTTCCTCCTCGTAGCCGAGGATTTTCTGCTGCACGTGTGTACTTAGAACTCTGGGTGAGGTCTCCTCTGTTCTTCCCAACGGAAGATACAGGCTTTCGAGGGCGGCTCGTTTGCCGCCTTGGTGGACGGTTTCATATTTTACCAAAACGCCCACAGGTTGATTGATGATTGCCTCAATTATTTCTGAGATGAATTCTCGGGTTTTGGGGCTCAGCATCTCAATGACATTTTGTCCTGTCGGGTCGGCCCCCATGCGCTCGGCGATTGACGTGCCTGCAAGACGATATCGGACTTCGGTTTTGTCGAGGACGTCAAAGATAGCAATATCTTTGAGAAGATGGGGGATGCGAGAAGGGTCAATTTCGGTTGCGAGGGGAAGGAGGTCTTGTTTGCGGGTTTCAGTCCAAAATTCGAACAGAGCCTTATGGGAAGGCTGGGTGAGAACCTCATCAATTTCGCTCGGTGTTTTTACTGATTTTATTTGATATCCGCTCGTGTTCGCGTTCGTCATTATCCCCAGGACCTCACTCTATTTTACAAATGGGCAACGCAAATACGTTATCTGCCCGAATCAACTGAGTTGATGTTTTCAGTTTGCCCGCGTGATGGAAATGGATCGAATTTTAGGAATGTCTAGTCCGAGCGATCTATTTATTTTTTGCTGCACTTATTGATCACGTCGGGGGTGCAGATCTGTGACGTGTCCCATCTTGCGACCGGGGCGGGCTTCGTGCTTGCCATAGAGATGTAAGGCGCGACCGGACTGGGCAGCGTGCGCCTGCCAGTCGTGGGCTTCTTGCCCTATCAAATTTGTCATGAGGGCATCGGAGTGCCTATGCGGATTGCCCAACGGCCAATTGCAAATGGCACGGATGTGTTGTTCGAACTGACCGGTCACACAGGCATCACTCGTCCAGTGTCCAGAATTATGGACGCGGGGGGCGAACTCGTTGACACACAGACGCGGTCCATCGGTCGTTGGCGGCAAGACAAAAAACTCCACGCCCATGACGCCCACATACTCAAGGCCGTGCGCAACTTTTGTAGCCATTTCTATGGCGTCATTCGCCAAGCGCGCGTCCATGTCAGCCGGAACGGTCGTTGTGTGCAAGATGTGGTTGATATGTACGTTTTCCCCGGGATCGTAAGCCGCAACAGTGCCATCGCGCGCGCGGGCAATGATGACAGAGACTTCTTTCTCGAATGGCATGAAGGCTTCGAGAATTGCGGGGGCTCCGGCGAGCGCTTCCATCGCGGCAGCAGCTTCGCCCGGATGGTTTATTTTCACCTGGCCTTTGCCGTCATAGCCAAATCGCCTGGTTTTTAGAACGGCGGGGGTTCCCAGTGTCTTCAGTGCGTTTGTGAGATCGTCAACCGTATCAACAGGGATGAAGGGAGCAACCGCGATGCCCATGGAAGTCAGAAACTGTTTTTCATCCAGACGGTCTTGTGAAACTGCGAGTGCTTTCGGGCTTGGTCGCACCGGCGCATGTTCGTTTAGGATGCGTGCGGTTTCTCCGGGCACGTTTTCGAATTCGTAGGTGATGACGTCAACGGTGGCCGCAAAATTTGTCAGAGCAGTTGCGTCGTCATAGGCAGCGCAGGTTGCAGCATCGGCTACTTCGGATGCGGGGCTGGTTTCTTCCGGTGCGTAAATGTGAACACGCAGGCCGAACTCTGCGGCAGCCAGTGCGAGCATGCGCCCCAACTGGCCACCACCAAGAATGCCAATTGTACTGCCGGGGGAGAGGATCTCGCTATCAGCCATTGCGGTCAGGTGTTTCGGCGACGGCATCCGACTGGGCCTGTCGCCAGGCGTCCAGTYGTGCTGCGAGGTCTGTGTCATTGAGGGCGAGGATGCTGGTGGCCAACAAGGCCGCGTTTTTTGCTCCTGCATCACCGATTGCGAGTGTGCCGACGGGGACGCCGCCGGGCATCTGCACAATGGAAAGCAGACTGTCTTGGCCGCTGAGAGCGCGGGACTGAATGGGAACGCCCAATACCGGCAAGGGTGTCATGGCCGCCGTCATGCCTGGCAGGTGGGCTGCGCCGCCCGCGCCTGCGATGATGACTTTCAATCCACGGCCCTTGGCTGTTTTTGCATAGTCGGTCATGCGGTCGGGCGTGCGATGGGCGGAGATAATCTTGATTTCGTGGGCGACGCCCAGGGCTTCAAGAATATCGGCGGCGTGTTTCATTGTTGGCCAGTCCGACTGGCTTCCCATGATGATCCCGACAGATGCTTGCTGCTCGGCCATATTTGCTATCCCGTTGCAGGGGGGCGGCTGACACTAAAAAGGGCGCCAGCGCGCGGAAAGCGGCGGATTATAGGCATGAGGTCAGGCTTGGCAAGCTAAGGCTGGGTGGCGGAATTGTGGGCGCGCGCGCGGAGGCTGAGCTTGGCTAGCAGATTGCTCGGCTTGGTCCTATTCTGGCTCTCACAGGCCTCCGAATCGTCTGAAAACTCCCATTTTTGCTGATTGGCTTGGGAGTATTCAAATATGAGCAGGTTTCTCGGAGTTTGGCCGCTGGGGGTGATATTATTGTGCGAGGGGGAGTTTACGTGATCGGGGCTGAGGACAAGGTATGAAAATCGGCGACAAAAAGCCTGTTGGACGTGCCACCACGGCTGGCACCAGTCCGTCGTCAAATTCAAGTGCGCCGGCGGCAGGCGGCAGTGTTTTGAGAACGGAAGGGCGCGTGATTACCGACACCACGTCGATCATGGGCATTCCTGAGCCAGAACTGACCCCCAATGTGCGCAATGCCATTATGACGCTGATGGGCGAGGTGGATAAGATGCGCAAGGAGCTGCGCGCGACCCGCGAACGGTTGCGCTCAGTAGAAGCCCTGGCGGATCATGACGGGCTGTTGCCGCTTCTCAACCGCCGCGCCTTTGTGCGAGAGCTCTCAGGTTCCATGTCTTATGCGAAGCGCTATGGCACACCGCTTAGTCTGCTCTACATCGATATTGATGGCTTCAAAGCCATCAACGACACCTACGGACATGCGGCAGGGGACGCGGTGCTGGGCGACGTGGCGCGCAAAATTGCCGCCCATATTCGTGAGTCTGATGTGGCGGGACGTTTGGGGGGGGATGAGTTTGGTGTCATCCTTGCCAATGCAGCAGAAAAAGCCGCGCGTGCGAAAGCAGCCTCGATCTCCGATGTGGTGGCGAGCGATCCTGTGTTGATGGAGGGACGCCGTATTCCCATCAAAGTGTCGATCGGTGCCGTGATGATCGGGCCGGATGATGAGGCGGAAGGGGCTTTGTCCCGTGCCGACAAGGCTATGTACTCTGCCAAGCGTTTTGCCCGCCGCACAACCCACTGAGTTTCTGGTGCGTTTCTGGACCGCTAACGCGTGTGGCGATAATTAGGCGATGATGTCGGGCAAGAGCAGGTCTTCGATTACCAGAACGCGGTCGCGAAGCGCGAGTTTTTTGATTTTCAAACGCCGGAGTTGCAGATGGTTGGGATAGGGCATGGCTTCCAGAGCCTGCACGGCGCCATCCAAATCGCGATGCTCCTGCTTTAACTGGATCAGCTCACTTCTGAGCAGCGCTTCATCGTTCATGCCGGGTCCCGTTTATGGCGGTTCAGTTTCTTTACGGGCCTAGCCAGGCCATTCCAAACTCGAGGGTTTTAGCGGGCTCTCAGGCAGTAGACAAGGCCGTCGGCATATTCGAATCAAGTTCGGTTAACGGCTTGGGAAAAACGTCCGGTAAAAATGGCCTCATTTTTAGCCAAATTCGACAGGGTGGTCAGAAAGGTCCACACTTCGTCACGATACCGTCACAGATCATTAGGAGGGTATGTATGACTATTGAGCACCATATTGTCGAACTTCAAAAACGGCATGAACTTCTGGACCAGGCGATTGCAACCGAGACGCAAAGCCCCAGTAGCGACGATCTCCAAGTCACTGAACTAAAGCGGCAAAAGCTCCGATTGAAAGAAGAAATCGAGCGACTCTCAACAGACGCGCAAGCGGCCTGAGGGGAACCCCCAAACATATGTCATGAGACATTGTCCCGGCAGAAAGCCTGGACGCCATGACGCCGGGCCAGGAACGCCCGGCGTTTATTTGTTTGAAAACCAGTTACTTCGGTATAGCGGGCTTGCCTGCAATCTCTTCAGCCATCGCTCTGAGTTTGAACTTCTGCACCTTGCCGGTTGATGTTTTGGGCAGCTCGCAGAAAATGATCTTGGTTGGGCATTTGAAGTGCGCAAGGTTGTCGCGGCAATAGGCAATCAGGTCTGCTTCYGTRRTGCTYGAACCTGACTTCAACATTATGAAGGCRCAGGGTGTTTCKCCCCACCGTTCGTGTGACATGGCGACGACGGCGGCTTCCAGAATATCGCTATGCTTGTAGAGCGTGTCTTCCACCTCGATGGAGGAAATGTTTTCTCCGCCCGAGATGATGATGTCTTTGGACCGGTCTTTCACCTGCACATAGCTGTCTGGATGCCAGACACCCAGGTCACCGGAATGGAACCAGTCGCCGACAAAAGCCTCCTTGGTTGCAGACGGGTTTTTCAAATACCCCTTCATCACCACATTGCCGCGGAACATGATTTCACCAATGGTCTCGCCATCCTGTGGAACCAGCTTCATGGTTTCCGGGTCAATCACGGCGAGTTCTTCCAGCACGGGATAGTTGACGCCCTGGCGCGCCTTGATTTGCGCCCGTTCGGCGTCGGGCAAGGCATCCCATTCATCGTGCCAGGCGTTGACCACTGCCGGGCCATAGGTTTCGGTCAGACCATAGACGTGGATGACATTGAAGCCCTGCGCCTCGAGGGCACGAATGGTGGCGGCCGGTGGCGGGGCTGCTGCTGCGAAATAATGCACGGTGTGCGGCAGGGTTTTCTTTTCCTCGGCAGAGGCATTGATGAGGAAGTTCATGACCGTTGGCGCGCCGCCCATGTGGGTGACGCCGTGTTCTGCGATGGCGCTGAAAATATTGGCGGCTGTTACCCGGCGCAGGCAGACGTGGGTGCCTGCAACAACACTCATCGACCAGGTGAAAATCCAGCCATTGCAATGGAACATAGGCACGGTCCACAAGTAGACACTGCTCTTGGTCATCTCAGCTGTGACAATGTTTCCGGCGGCAAGCAGATAGGCGCCGCGGTGATGATAAACCACGCCCTTGGGGTTGCCGGTTGTGCCTGACGTGTAGTTGAGAGCGATGGCGTCCCACTCATCCGTGGGAAGGTTCCATGAAAACTCAGGATCGCCGCTCGCGAGGAATTTCTCGTATTCGTGGGTGCCGAAACATTCGCCCGGTCCCTCATATTCTGGATCATCAATGTAGATGATAAGGGGATTGCCCTTGGCGAGGGCGACGGCTTCTTTGCCCAGTTGGGCAAACTCCCGATCGACAAACAGCACCTTCGCCTCACCGTGATCCAGAATGAAGGCAATACCGGCTGCATCCAACCGCATGTTGATGGTGTTGAGCACGGCGCCCAGCATGGGCACTCCATAGTGAAGCTCCAGCATGGCGGGTACGTTGGGGGCAAGCACGGCAACGGTGTCGCCCTTTGCGATGCCCTGGGCGGCCAGGGCACCGGCAAGCTGGCGGCAGCGTGCGTAATAGTCCGCATATGACCGGCGTAGGTCACCATGAATGATCGCGGTCTTTTTTGGATAGACGTGAGCGGCGCGCTTCAAAAATGAAAGCGGTGTCAGTGAGAGATGGTTTGCACCGGTCTTGCCCAAATCGTCGTCGTAAATGTGGCCCATGCTCTGATTGCCCCCTTTGCGCACCCTTGTGTTGTCATCAATGACCCGGGTGTCAGTTAACCTTTAGCGCATTTTACCATGCTAACCGCCAAAAACAGGACCAAAAAAGGCAATCGGCCTTCACAGTGCTCTTTCAGGGCTTTTTAACCGGAAAGACCGACAATCAGCATGTGTAGAAAACAAAAGGACGTCTTCGATGACCCATTTTCTTGTGTCGGCAGAAAATAAAGATGGCTACCGCCTGGAAGATATCCTCGCGGCGGTTCGTGGTGAAATTGTGAAACGGTGCGGGAATATCGTGGACGATCACCGTGACGAGGCCCATCAGGTGCTGGAAAACAACATTCGTGTGCTGGCTCTTTTGAGTGATGCCATCAAACTGGCGGAAAACTCTACCTACGTGCTTGACCGGTCTTTTGGGCCGAGTGGGAGCGCTGAGGGTGGCGAGCCGCGTATCGGTAAATGACTGTGCTTTAGGCGAGAATTCCCTGGGCACCATCCCATAATAATTTTGCTCCTACGAGGAACAGCGCCATATAGGCGAAGCGGTAAAACGGGCCTTCCGGAATGAGATGAAGAGCCTTGATGCCCATCCACATGCCCAGCGGTGCGAGCGGCATGAGGACCAGTGACGTTGACAGGTTCGCAATTTCAAACTGACCAAGCAGTGCGTAGGGCGGAACCTTGATGAGGTTCACGGCAGTGAAAAACATCACGCTTGTGCCCACATAGAGCCGCTTGTCGAGCTTCTGTGGCAGCATGTAAATCTGGAATGGTGGGCCACCTGCATGGGCGACAAAGCTTGTGAAGCCGCCAATAGCGCCCCAGGTCGTTCCCTTCAACCGGCTCACCGATTTGGGGTCCGCACTGGCCCGACGGCCGATCCAATGATCCAGTGCAAAGGCAACAGCGATGGTGCCGATGAGCAGGCGCACGAAACTATCGGTGACATAGCTTGCGGTGAGGGCTGCCACCAGAATGCCGAAGGCGGCGGCCGGGACCATGATGGTGAGGTTTCGCAGATGGAAGCTTTTGCGAAAGGCCCAAACGCCCACCATGTCCATGACGATCAGAATGGGGAGCAAAATCCCAGCAGCCTGAAGGGGGGAGATGACCAGCGCCATCATCGGGACCCCCAGAATACCGAGCCCTCCGGCAAATCCACCCTTTGAAAGTCCGACCAACAACACGGCAGGCACAGCGGCGGCATAAAACCAGGGGTCGGTGATCATTTCCATGCGGGCGCTCCGTATTGTTCTGGTGTTGCCCAGTGCTTGCCAAACCGGGGCAGTCTTGAAAGAGTTAGCGGCAAAAGAGGGCTGCGAGGTTGGTCGGGAGATGGTCGGCACAGGCAGCACGCATGTGAGGCAGGGAGAAGTTACCATGAGTCGCTACGCGCAAGTCTATGAGGGCTGGAAAGCAGATCCTGAAGCATTCTGGGCGCAAGCCGCACAGGACATAGACTGGGACCGCCCCTGGGATCAGGTCGTAAAGACCACCGAGGGCGGCGGCGCGGAGTGGTTCGTCGGGGCGACCTGCAACACCTGCTATAATTGCCTTGATCGACATGTTGCCAACGGTCGGGCAGACCAGGCGGCGCTAATTTACGATTCTCCGATCACCGGGAAACAGAAAACCTTCACCTATGCCGAATTGCTGGACAAGGTGGCGACCTTTGCAGGCGTGTTGCGCGCCAACGGTGTGGGGCAAGGGGATCGGGTCATCATCTACATGCCTATGGTGCCGCAGGCGGCTGTTGCGATGCTTGCGTGCGCGCGCATCGGGGCGATCCACTCGGTTGTCTTTGGGGGATTTGCCTCCAACGAGTTGGCGACACGTATTGATGATGCAAAACCCAAGCTCATTGTTTCCGCCTCCTGTGGGATCGAACCCGGTCGGGTGATCGCCTACAAGGCTCTGCTCGACGGAGCTATCGAGCTTGCCACACACAAGGTGGATCACTGCATTATTTTCCAGCGCGAGCAGGAACGCGCAACACTTATCCCCGGTCGCGACCTGGACTGGAAAGAGGAAATGGACAAGGCCGCCGCTGCGGGCAACAAGCCCGATTGTGTGAGCGTTGCGGCCACCGACCCGCTTTATGTCCTCTACACGTCTGGTACGACCGGCCAGCCCAAAGGTGTGGTGCGGGACAATGGCGGCCACATGGTGGCGCTCAAATGGTCGATGAAAAATGTCTACGGTGTTGATCCGGGCGATGTCTGGTGGGCCGCATCGGATGTGGGCTGGGTGGTCGGCCATTCCTACATTGTTTATGGGCCGCTGCTGCATGGCTGCACGACGATCCTGTTTGAAGGCAAGCCGGTGGGTACGCCGGATGCCGGAACCTTCTGGCGGGTGATTGCCGAACACAAAGTGCGGGCTTTCTTCACCGCACCGACTGCCTTTCGAGCGATCAAGAAAGAAGATCCGAAAGCCACACTTGTGGCGCAATATGATCTGTCAGGATTTGAGACCCTGTTTCTTGCAGGGGAACGTGCGGATCCGGACACCATTCAATGGGCAGAGCGAACGCTTGGTGTTCCCGTGATTGACCATTGGTGGCAGACGGAAACCGGGTGGGCGATTGCGGCGAACCCGGTGGGGCTTGGCACTTTGCCTGTTAAATATGGCTCTCCCACCGTGGCGATGCCGGGTTATGACGTGCAGGTGGTGGATGAAAATGCGCAACCTGTTGCAACAGGAGAGAGCGGGGCTGTTGTGCTCAAGCTGCCGCTGCCGCCGGGCTGCCTGCCGACTCTCTGGGAAAACGAGGACGGGTTCCGCAGTTCCTACCTGGCAGACTATCCGGGCTTCTATAAGACCGCTGATGCCGGTTTCGTGGATGAGGATGGGTACATCTACATCATGAGCCGCACGGATGACATCATCAACGTGGCGGGGCACAGGCTCTCAACCGGCGGCATGGAAGAGGTGCTGGCTGGCCACCCGGATGTTGCGGAGTGTGCGGTCATGGGCATTGCGGATAAGCTGAAAGGGCAGGTGCCAGTAGGGCTGTTGGTCCTCAATGCGGGTGTTGATCGCCCGACGGAAGATATTCAACGAGAAGCAGTAAAGCTGGTGCGCGATAAAATCGGGCCGGTGGCCGCCTTAAAAATTGCGCTGGTGGTGCAGCGTCTGCCGAAAACCCGCTCTGGAAAAATATTGCGCGCGACTATGCGTAAGATTGCCGATGGCGAAGAATGGAAGATGCCCGCGACCATTGATGATCCCGTTATTCTCGATGAGATCACGGGGGTGCTGAGAGATGCTGGCTTGGTGACTGAGAGATGAGGGAACAGAGCAGCGGTCAGTAGGTCAGGGGCGGGTGGCGACAAAGATTAATTCGGGACTTGTTGCTTCAACGTGCTGCCGATCCCGGTCGCCAAAAACCTGTTCGATACGAAGACCAGTTCCTTCCCAAACAAAAGAGGGGCAACCCTACAACAGGTGCCCCTCGTTCATGTCGACTTAAAACCAGTGCGCTCAGGCTTCTTTGTCTTCTTTGTCGCTTTCCTTGTTGCTTTCCTCATCGTCCTTCTTGAGGTCTTTCAACTTGGCAAAGACACTGTCCACATCGATGGCTGGTTCGGCTTTCTTGGGTGCGGGAGCGGCTGTAAATGCACTCGATACATCGCTCACACTAAAGGTGTCTTTGGGCGCTTCTGGTGCGTCACCTGGACGGATGATGTTCACCTGATCGGCTGGAACTTCGTGGGCTGCGGGTGCTGCCAGACCAAATGGATCGGCAGTTTCTGCTCCCGTTGTCTCTGCGGCGGGAAGAAGTGTGCCAGCCTTGCGAGCTGCCTTTTCTTCTTTCATGCGTGCTTTTTCAAGTTTGTCGGCTGCCTTTTGCACGGCGGCGTCCAGGTCCATCTGCTTGCACAGGCCAAGGGTCACAGGATCCACCGGCTTGATGTTGCTGGAGTTCCAATGGGTACGATCTCGGATCGACTGGATCGTGGGTTTTGTTGTACCGACCAGACGACCAATGTGCGCGTCGGGAAGCTCTGGATGGTTGCGCAACAACCAGGCAACCGCATCGGGGCGGTCCTGACGTCTGGAGACAGGCGTGTAACGTGGGCCTTTTTGGGGCTTTGCCTCAGGGATTACATATTTGCGGTCGGCCGCCTGCAGGCGTTCTGCTGCGTTTGTCTGGCAGCGCTCGATTTCCGCGCGGGTAAGCTCGCCTGAGGCGACAGGGTCCATGCCCTTGATGCCTTGGGCCACGTCGCCATCGGCAATGCCCTTCACTTCCAGCGGATGCAGGCCACAATAGTCAGCAATCTGGTCGAATGTGAGCGCGGTATTGTCAACGAGCCAAACGGCAGTTGCCTTCGGCATAAGCGGCTTCGACATGTCTTCTCCTCTGACCCAGGAGCGTCCCGGATCGGCAAATGCCACTGAAATAAACGGATTAGCGCCCTGTATAAGCCGTTCTGGCTCTTATGGAAAGGTTTTCGTCTCACCAGCGAAAAATGCCGCAAAGCCGCGAGACAATTACCTCCCAGCTGTCTTGGGGCCGCACCTGCCTCAACCTAAGCCTCCCGGTCGCGACCACAGCGAAGAGAGTTGAACTCGTTGACGAGCTCTCTCAGGTCAGTTTCCAGATCGCGGATTTTCTGCTCAATACGGTCCCTTTTTCTTTGTTCTTGACTGAGTTCGCGCCGAGCCGCCGCAATTTCTCCTGAAAATCCTTCTGGATCGCCGGTGCGACGGGCCTGGCTATCAAGATTTTCCAATCTCCGCTCCTGAGTGCGGATTCCCCCTTCTGCATGCTCGAGTTCTCTCCGTTGAGTGGTGATTTCCTGTTGAATCACCCGCATCCGATGGGTGAGCCCGGCACAACGCTGAGCTTGCATGTTGGCTTTCGTTTCCATTTTTCTACCTCTAAGATGAACTTTCGACTTCATCTTGAATGGTGAGGGTACCTGGAGCGGGGGTGGATAGATTTGTGAGAAACATAGTCGGGTTTCATGCTGCAAAATGTTTTGCCATTCTATTGTTCTTAAGCCTGCTGGCAGCGTGCAACTCCCAGTTTGTTGGCAAGCCAGGGGAAACAGAACGGTTGCGGGCGGAGATCATCGCCTTTCTTGCTGTCGGTGGAGATATAACTGATCCCATCAGCCCGCTTTACCCCTATTACTCTGTTCGTGTCGCCGAGGGGCTTTCGCCGGTTCAGCGATACGTCCTGCAACGGTCTGAGGATGAGGGCGAATGCAGCGCCGTCAGCCGGCTTATGCAGGAAGGATTGCAGACCCTTTACCCTGAGCTAAGACCTCTCTTTGAAGATGAGAGCATTGGYGGGYSGCTCTCCGTCAATTTTCCATCATGGCGCAATTTCCAGTTGAGGCGATGTCTCGCCCATTCCTGGCGGTTGGGTTTCCAAAGAGATGCCTCAGCGGCACCGCCGCAGGTCACATTCCCTCTCCACCCGGATATATTCTGGGATGTTTTTGATCGGCGACCTGACCCGGCCTGGGATGACTATCAAACTGCATTTCATGATTTGGCGGCGCTCGCCTATTGCGAAGAATATGTTCCGGCGATCCTTGACCTGCTTGCGCCCGGCATTGTGCCAGACCGTCTTGTTCTGCATCCCGCGGACGAGCTCTTTTTGCGGGAACGACTTGATAATATTGCCGAGGAGCGTCTCAAAACTTATTACTATCTCCCTGAAGGGTATTCGGTTGCTCGGGTGAATGTCCTCACCGAGATGATGAGTGTTGAGGAGATCATTGCCGTGTCTGCGGCAGTTGCTCAGGGCACCGTTCAATCGCTTGAACAGGGCTTTTGGGCTGGCGAGTGCGGCCGGTTGGAAGAGCTCTTCGGATAGTTGGCCTTTCCATCGCCCAGTATTCTCCCGTTACGTAGTGAGAATGATTTTTCCGATATGGGCGCTGGTTTCCATGCGTTCATGGGCGGATTTTGCGTCTTTCAGATCAAAAGTACTGTCGACGATTGGCTTCAGGCGGCCAGAGGCGAGCCATGGCCAGACCTCTCGGAGCACGGTTTCGGTTAGCTCGGTCTTTTCCTCCAGGGGACGCGCACGCAGTGTGGAGCCTGTCAGGGTGACTTGTTTCAGCATGAGGGGCAGGAAATTCACTTCCGCGACCGACCCTTGTTGATATGCGATATTCACGATGCGGCCGCCGCGTGCGGCACAGGTGATGTTGCGCTGGATGTAATCTCCGCCAACCATGTCGAAAATGACATCGGCACCGTGACCGCTGGTCACTTCATCCATTACCATGACGAAATCTTCTTCCCGGTAATTGATGCCGCGCCTTGCACCGAGCTCCTCGCATTTGCGCGCTTTTTCTTCTGATCCTGCGGTGGCAAAAACTTTGGCGCCATAGGCGACGGCCATTTGAATGGCCGTCGTTCCGATACCGCTCGTGCCGCCGTGGATCAGTAAGGTTTCACCCGGTTTTAGCCGTCCCCGGTCAAAAACATTGGTCCACACCGTCATAATGGTCTCCGGCAGGGCCGCAGCCTCCACCATTGAATAACCATCGGGCACGGGCAAGGCATGGGTCTGGTGCACGACGGCATATTCCGCGTAACCGCCGCCTGCAACGAGAGCACAGACCTTGTCGCCAATGGACCAGTCTGTGGCGCCAGGACCGAGGGCCACGACCTCACCCGCAAATTCCAGGCCCGGTGTGTCTGTGACCCCTTTGGGGGCCGGATAGAGCCCCATACGCTGTAACAGGTCGCCCCGGTTGATGCCTGCAGCGGCCACATGGACCAGAATTTCGCCCTGGCCCGGTTCAGGCAAGGGAACGGACTGGGGTTCCAGGACATCCGTGCCTCCGGGCTCGCGGATTTTGATCGCGGTCATGGTGCTGGGAAGCGGGGCGGGAGGCGTGGAAGGCATGGAGGTATCGTCCTTGGTGCTGTTGTGGCTTTGTTCGGGGATATGGTCTCATGGCAGACTATCCCACCATTTGGTGAGGGAGCAGGTTTTACGCAATGCCGAGACGCATTCCTTATGGAGAAAGATATGGAACCGGAGGATTTACAACCTAAGCGTGTGGCGGAAGTGGCTATTGCGCTCGGGCGGGAGGATCTCTCGCTTCTCAGTATCGAGGAGCTGAGAGACCGAATCACTTTGATTCGCGCGGAAATTGCGCGTTGCGAAGCTCAAATCGCGTCAAAGGAGGGTAGTTTGAGTGATGCCGAGGCTATTTTCCAGAAACGGTGATCACGGGACTTGAATGGGCAAGCCCTTGTAATAATTGAGTTTCTTGAATCACTCAAGTAAAGACGAGGGAAATTGACTATTTGTCAGGTCTTATCTGCCATTTTAACTATTCGTTAACCCTTTGTTATGTATTGTTTACGTGCGTAATCCAGTCATCTGGATTTGAGTGGCTCCTATCCACTCTGTTTGACGCCTCCCTGTTATAACTTGAGCCGCATGATTTGCGGCTCATTTTTTGTGTTGAGGCCTCTGCTTTCTCTCTGATTATCCCTATTGTTCCTTTTTGGCACATGTGCAGCTGGCACGAATGTTGATTGTTCAGGTGTGTCGTGTCCGGCATTGAGACGCTGTCTGTCCTCCATGGGGGAAAGGCTGTTGGAACGACACTGGAATTATCGGCAAGAGTGAGTGGGTATATGAGTTTCGGTAGCAGTTCTGATGATGGTTCAAGCGGTCGGCGCGGATTTACGCAGTTCGGCGGCTCAAAGCTTTTCCAGGCCACCTATAAAGAGGGGATGGGCTTGGTGGAGGAGGCCGCGCGTTATCTCGATGGTCCAGGGCGGGATCAAGCCAAGGATTTACCTCGTTCAACGGCATTGGCCTATGCGACTGAAAGCATGCGCCTCACCACGCGGCTGATGCAGGTTGCGGCCTGGCTGCTTGTGCAAAAAGCGGTTCATGAGGGCGAAATGAATGAGGAAGAGGCGCTTTCCAAGAAATATGCTCTTGGGGGCAAGGATGTCGCCCGAGCAACGACTTTGAAAGCGGCGGTTCTCCTTCCCGACAGGTTGAAAGACCTGGTTATCCGCTCTGAGAGCATTTTTGCGCGGGTGGACCGGTTGGACAGCCAGATCAGGGCGGGCGAAATGCAGGGACAATCCCCGCTTTCCAGTCAGCGGGACCGTGTTGAGGCTTTCTTCCGCGATAGTCTCGATCCCGGGACGACGCGGCACTGATCCTCAGACATTACCTAAAAACAGAAAAAGCCCAGGCAATGCCTGGGCTTTTGTTTCTGGTAAGGACGGTATGATGCCGTCTTAGCCCATAAGGCCGTCGTACTTCTTCTTGAACCGGCTGACGCGGCCACCACGGTCGAGCAGTGTCTGAGAGCCCCCCGTCCATGCTGGGTGGGTTCTGGGATCAATATCGAGGGTCAGCTTGTCGCCTTCAGCGCCATATGTGGATTTGGTCTGGAAGGTGGTGCCATCGGTCATCACGACAGTGATTTCGTGATAGTCGGGATGGGTGTCCTTTTTCATCGCTTTGCTCGCTCAAAAACAGTGTCAGGCGCCCGTTGGGCAGCCTTTGGGAGAGGGGTATTTCCCCCCGAAAGCGGCTGTATAGCTGAGCCAGCCCTTCTTTGCAAGCGGTGAGCAGAGGACCGATATCTTGTTGCCCGTGGCTTTTGGTCGCTTGAATATTAAAGCCAGGACCCTAGCGAGGACGGGGTCGGGTTGTTATATGTCCTGTCAACGACCATCAAACACTGGATTTCCATGAGCGACGCAGCAAATCCGATCGCCGAAGCGATTGAAAATGAAGCTCTTCGGCGCGAACGCGCCAGCGGGGCAGGCCCGATCCTCGGTCTGGCTCCTTTCGTGCTCGCCTATAAGCCGATGCTTCTGGCCGCGTTTGCGACGCTGATTGTCGCCACCTTGGCCACACTCGCGTTTCCGATGGCCGGACGGCGGATGATGGACGGGTTTGCCAGTGAGAATGTCGAATTCATTGATCAGTATTTTTTGATGTTGATTGTGGTTGCCGCCGTGCTGGGTGTGTCGAGTGCGGCGCGCTTCTATTTTGTGAGCTGGATCGGGGAGCGGGTCGTTGCCGATCTGCGTTCAGCTGTCTATGCGCACGTGACGCGGCTGTCTCCTGCCTTTTACGAGACCATGCGGACGGGCGAGGTGCTCTCGCGTCTGACGGCTGACACCACGCTTATCAAAACCGTGGTTGGGTCCAGCGCCTCGATTGCGCTGCGCAACCTTTTCCTCTTCATCGGTTCGGCCGTCATGATGACCTACACGAGCCCGTCGCTGTCGGGGCTGGTGCTGCTTGCCATTCCGGTCATCATGCTGCCTCTGATCATCTTTGGTCGTTGGGTGCGGCGCCTGTCGCGGCTCAGCCAAGACCGGATTGCGGATACAAGTGCGCTTGGCGGTGAAACATTGAACGCCATGCAGACGGTGCAGGCGTTTACGCATGAAGAGATTGACCGCAGGCTGTTTACAGAAACCGTTGAAAGTTCTTTCGATGCGGCGCGCGCGCGCATCTCTGCTCGCGCTGTGCTGACGGCACTGGTCATGTTCCTAGGTTTTTCCAGTGTCTTCGGCGTGCTGTGGGTGGGCGCTCAATCTGTCATTTCTGGCGCTATGACCGGTGGTGAATTGTTTCAGTTCACGCTTTATGCGTTGTTTGCTTCAGCTGCCATGGGCGCGCTTTCTGAAGTCTGGGGCGATGTGCAGATGGCGGCGGGGGCGACCGAGCGCCTGATCGAACTTCTGGAAATTGAACCGCAGATCAAGGCACCTGCCAATCCAGTTGCTTTGCCCACTCCGCCAAAAGGTGTTTTGTCGTTCGAGGATGTCTCTTTCTCCTACCCAACCAGGCCGGATGTCTCCGCCTTGGAGGGGCTGTCGCTCAGCGTTGAGCCTGGGGAGACAATTGCGATTGTTGGGCCGTCGGGGGCTGGCAAGAGCACGATCTTTCAGATGTTGCTGCGGTTCTTTGATCCGCAAGAAGGTGCCATTCTGCTTGATGGTGTTGACCTGCGCGATGCTGATCCCACAGAGGTTCGTCAACGATTTGCGCTTGTTCCTCAGGAGACAGTGGTCTTTGGCATGAGTGCACTGGACAATATTCGTTATGGTCGGCCTAGCGCTAGCGATGAAGAAGTTCGCAAGGCAGCGAAAGCCGCCTACATAGATGAATTTCTGTCCTCGCTGCCGCAAGGCTATGAAACGGTTTTTGGAGAACGCGGCATGACGCTGTCTGGTGGACAACGTCAGCGCATCGCAATCGCCCGGGCGATCTTGCGTGATGCGCCGGTATTGTTGCTCGACGAAGCCACGAGTGCTTTGGACGCGGAGAGCGAAAAATTTGTTCAGCAGGCTCTTGAGGGCCTGATGGAAGGGCGGACCACCATCATCATCGCACACAGACTTGCGACCGTTCGTAAGGCGGACCGGATCATCGTTATGGATCAGGGGCAAATCGTTGCGGAAGGGGCGCATGATGAGCTCGTTGCGCAAGGGGGGCTCTATGCGCGTCTCGCGTCGCTCCAGTTTGGTGCCGAAATTTCAAGTGCGACGAAGGCCGGAATTGACGAAGCGACCGCGCCCATGGCACCTACGTCGATGGTTGCCGCGCAGGACTGACATTTACACTGGGGCTGACGCCTAAAAAATCAATTGGGGACTTTTATGAAACCGCTCTACCGAAACCTTGTTGTTGCCACCCTTCTTCTGGTCGTTGCGGTCAGTTTCATATTGGTCCGTTTCTATGCAGCGGCGGGTCAGTTCACAACACTGACAGCCGTGATGCAGGTCTCGGCGGATTGTCGTGCACTTCCCTCCGTGCCGGGTCCGGAAGATATTGTGATCGACCATGAGCGCGGCATTGCTTTTGTCGCGGCGGTCGACCGGAGAGCCATTCGTGCCGGTGCCTCAGAGGTTCGCGGTGGTATCTACGCGATTGATCTTCAAGGCGACCCCGCTGGTTGGGTGTTGCGACCGGTGACGGCCCATGTTCCTGCCGAGTTTCAGCCCCATGGGCTTGGTCTGCATATCAGTGCCTCTGGGGAACGTACCTTGAGTGTGGTCAATCATGCCGGTGGTGTCGACAAGGTCGAACTGTTCAACGTGGACCAGGATGGTGTGCTTTCTCACCGTGCCAGTGTTCAAGACCCGCTCTTTGTGAACCTGAATGATGTTCAGCCTGTTGGGCCGACCCGGTTTTATGCGACCAACGATCATGGGACGGCTTCTTCTTTCTGGGGATCGGTGCACGACCTTTTCGGGTTGGCGCGTGCAAACCTTGTCTACTTTGATGGCACGAGTGTTCGTGTTGTGGCCGATGGATTGCGGTATGCGAACGGCGTGAATGTGAGCCTTGATGGGGGCCAGGTCTATGTTGCGGAAACAGGGGACATGGTGCTGCGCATTCTTAGTCGCGACATTGCCTCGGGTGATCTCACGCCGCTTGACTACATTGCGTTGGGGACCGGCGTTGACAATATTGATGTGGCCCCAGATGGCATGCTGTTGATTGGCGCGCACCCTAAGCTTCTGGATTTTGTTGCCCATGCCGGCGACGCCGCCGAACTGTCACCCAGCCAGGTTGTGCGACTTGTTCCGCGTGAAGGCGGCGGCGGTGTCGGCGACACCGTATATCTCAACCTTGGCGAGGAATTGTCTGGTTCGAGTGTTGCTGCATCCTATGGCGACAAGATGCTTATCGCGGGTGTCTTTGAACCCAAAATCCTCGTCTGCACGATGCCGCCTTTGCCGAGCTGAACTAGCGCTCGGTTAGCTTGAACTCGATCCGGCGGTTGCGGCGATTGGCAGCCTCGCTGGTGCCSGGCACCARGGGATGGAATTCTGCAAAACTGGCGGCRGCTATCCGCTTTTCGTCAATGYCTGCCTCAATCAGRTTTTGYACGACGGAGAGCGCWCGGGCRTTKGCYAGGTGCCAGTTTGTGGGGAACTGGGGGGTGTTGATTGGGACAGCATCGGTGTGCCCATCGACCCGCAAGATCCAGTGGATGTCGTCTGGAATTTCAGCCGCAATTTCGCGGATGGCGATGGCGATTTTTCGAAGCTCGCGTTTTCCTGCAGGGCTGATGTCGGCGGAGCCTGAGGCGAAGAATATCTCAGACTGGAAGACGAAACGGTCGCCAACAACTTCGATGTCGTCGCGGTTGCCTAATGCTTCTTTCAAGCGTGCGAAGAACTCAGAACGATAGCGGGCAAGCTCTTGTACTTTTTGTGCAAGGGCGGAATTGAGGCGGCGGCCAAGGTCTGCAATCTGAGTGTCTGACTCTCGGTCCTTGGCCTCGGCGGATTCCAGCGCCTGCTCCAATGCGCCGAGCTGGCGACGAAGGGCTGCCAGTTGCTGGTTYACCAGTTCGACYTGWGCSAGAGCCTCYGCGGAWACACGYTGKGCGTCGCTTAGCTCTGACAAGAGRATGGTTTCGCGGTCMYCGGCCCCCGYCCCTTCRGCAAGCARSGCAGAGAGGCTCGCYTTCTCGYTTTCAGCKRYTGTCAGSGCYTGKGTSAGRGAWGCGATGGTGGATTGCAGGTCGGTCGTTTCGCGGCTCTCCAGGGCCAGTAGATCGGCAAGCTCAGACACCTGAGACCGCAGGCGATCAAGGGCACTGTCTTTTCCTGAAAGGGACTGGGCAAGCAGGAACTGCATCATCATGAAGAGGGAGAGCAGGAACACCAGCACCAGCAGCAAGGTGGCCATGGCGTCGACAAAGCCGGGCCAATAATCCGTGTTGGGGGCTCGGCTGCGGATGCGGTGGGAAATCGCCATACGCTATTTCCCCTCCTGCTCCAAAGCACGGGTCAGACGCTCAAGCACCGGCTGCAGGGCTTCCTGATTGCGCGCCAGATTGTGAATGACATGTTGTTCTGCCCGCATCTGTTCCGTCAGTGCGGTGATCTGATTGGCGAGCGCCATGATGGCATGATTGGCATCGCCGGCAGGTGCTGGGGTGTCGCCATTGCTGCCCACGATGTCGGTGACAGTGGAAAGCCATTCTTCCAGTTCATTGTAAAATCGGTTCTGGGCTTGGCCTGCCTGCAGATCAAGAAAGCCTAAGACAAGTGATCCTGCGAGCCCAAACAGGGATGAGGAGAAAGCTGTTCCCATGCCGCGCAAGGGCGCTTGCAGGCCTTCGCGCAGGGTCCCGAACACGGTGAGACTGTCGGAGGCTTCAATGTCCAGTGCGTCCAGTGTTCCGGCAATGGAAGAAACCGTCGCGAGTAGTCCCCAGAAGGTGCCGAGCAGGCCTAGAAAGATCAAAAGGCCGATCATGTAGCGGGAAATTTCGCGCTGTTCTTCCAGACGTGAGGCGAGACTGTCGAGCAGGGAGCGCATGGACAGGGCGCTGAGGACGACATGGGAGCGGTTGCCAAACATGGTCGCCATTGGTGCCAGCAATTTAGGGGGCTTGGGCAGGGCGAGGCCTGGGTCGGCGCGGCGGTAAGTGTTCACCCATCGTATTTCGGGCCACAGGACAAAAACCTGACGGAATGCGTAGAGCGCACCCACCACCAGGACGCCGACAATGAGGCCGTTCAATCCGGGGTTTGCGACAAAGGCTTCAGCCAGCTGTGGCGACAGGATGAGGGCCAGAAAACTCACTAGAGTCAGAAACAAGATCATGCGGGTGAGGTAGGGACGGGGGCGCGAAAGGGTTATGCCGTCTGGACTGTCCATGAAAGTCTCCTTCGCGGGTTTTCGAGGAATAGGCGATGAAAGCTAGATTACTTCAGCGGCGGCTCAAGACAATATCAACCCGCTCGCCCGGGCCATTGTCGCGCACACCCCCCAGCGCATGGACGTCAATGCGGCTTTGCAGGACACCTTGATCGACAAGATATTGCCGCACGGCAAGGCCTCGCTTCAAGGAAAGGCGCCGAACAGGGGAACTCAGATCATTGGGAGCCCCTGCATATGCCCGAATTTCGATGCGGGAAGAATGGCGCATGAGCTCCGAGGCGATGAGTTCTAATTCATCACGTGTTTCAGCAAGAAACGTGGATGCCCCGGCTTCGAAGCGCAACCGATGGGATGCGGGGCCGGGAGTAGGCAGGTTCGATGTAACAGGCGTTGGTGTCCCAAGGCTGGCCTCTTGGGTGGCAGCGGGAGCCGGTGCAGGCGGCGTTGCAACGAGCGCTGGCTCTACAGGGGCTCGGGTGACGGGCAAGAGAGGCGCTGGCGCGATATTTCCCGGATTGGGGAAGGCGACGCTTTGAGGCGCGGTAGCGGCTGGCGCTGACACTGCGCTGGGGATCGGGACGAGGCGCGGTGGTGTTGCAGCTATGGCGTTTTTCACTGGCGCCAGARTGGCGGGGGCAGGCGGTGGTGCAGATCTTGTCGCCGCCGGTTGTGCCGACGGGGGAGGTGTCAGCAGGATGCGGGCTTTGGGCGCTGATCCGGGGTAGCGCAGCACTACTGGGGCACGACCCGGCGCAATGCGATCATCGGTGCGGGCACGCAGGCCAATGGCTGAGAGGTCCACATCAACGCTGGAGGTGGGTGCCGGGTCCGCCTGGGCGCTTATGGACGCGAGGGTCAGCGTCGCTAGGGCCGAGAGCCCGATCGCAAAAGACAAATGAGCCAAATGGTGTTTCGTTGAGGGCTGCTGTTCTGTCGCTTGAAAAGAAGGACGGAGGAAAGAACTTCTACCCATCATATCACTCAACGTCCTATTGCTGGCTTGCCCGTTTTCTCACTTTACCATTCCCACCTTTGCGGTGGAAGAGGGCAGAATTGCGGCATGATGCCGAAGATCAAGCTGTTGCTGATTTTCTCAGCACATCATAAAGAGGCCGATGAAGCCGCTCATTTGCAGCGAGCACACTTCCCTTGCCGAGAATATCGGAGCCATTGTTCATGTCGGTCACAAAACCACCGGCTTCGCGAATGAGGATCACGCCTGCAGCAAGATCCCAAGCGTTGAGCTCCCATTCCCAATAGGCATCGAAACGACCTGCTGCCACAAATGCCATATCAAGGGCGCATGACCCGGTGCGGCGCACGCCTGCGACCTGTGGCATGACGGCAGCGATTTCTTTTGAAAACCGGCCATGGTTTTTTCCGCCGATATGGGGAATGCCGGTGCAGACGACGGCCTGGGTGAGATCGCTGCGGGCAGCAACCCGCAGGCGGCGATCGTTCAGGAAGGCCCCTTTGCCTTTTTCAGCAAGAAAGAGCTCGTCGGTGATGGGGTTGTAGGTGAGACCGGCGACGATCTCTCCGTTGCGTTCCAGGGCGATGTTGATCGCAAACATTGGAATGCCGTGCAGAAAATTGGTGGTGCCGTCCAGCGGATCAACGATCCAGCGGTGGGTGGGATCTGATCCTTTAACCTCGCCGCCTTCTTCCAGCAGAAAGCCGTATCCGGGGCGTGCGCGGGTCAGTTCCTCGCGAATGGTCTCTTCGGCGCGCAGGTCGGCTGAGGAGACAAAATCGCCAGGACCTTTGACAGAGACCTGAAGGTTTTCCACCTCGCCGAAATCACGAGTAAGCGCACGGGCGGCTTTGCGGGCGGCCTGCACCATGACGGTGAGGGTGGGAGAATTCGGCGTCATAATTGTTCGTCTTTATTGAGAGGCAAGACCGTCACTTGGAACGGCTCATGCGGTTTAGTCCGCGCGGCGCAGATAAGTGATTTCATTTGTATCAACGACAATCCTGTCACCGACACCAACAAAGGGCGGCACCATCACGCGCACACCATTGTCCATGATGGCGGGCTTGTAGGAAGACGTTGCTGTCTGACCTTTGACCACGGGCTCGGTCTCTGTGATCTCGAGCGTCACTTGGCCGGGAAGGTTGATGGCGAGGGGGCGGCCCTCGTGGCTTTCAATCGTGACTTTCATGCCGTCTTGCAAGAAGGATGCGCGGTCGCCAACGAAATCCCGTTCCAGTTCGATCTGTTCGTAATCGGTGGTGTCCATGAAGGTCAGCATGCCGTCATTTTCGTAGAGATACTGGTAGTCTTTTTGCTCTAGCCGGATCTTCTCAACGGTTTCGGCAGAACGGAAGCGCTCATTGAGCTTTGAATTGTCGATCAGGTTTTTCAGTTCAACCTGTGCGAATGCGCCGCCCTTGCCGGGTTTCACGTGCTGCACCTTAACGGCTGACCACAGGCCACCCTTGTGCTCAATGATGTTGCCGGGGCGAATTTCGTTGCCGTTTATCTTCATGGGGTGATCTTCACGAAAGTGTCCAGAAATAGCGAAATGAGTGACTTCCCCGAAGCGATAGTCGGTCGGGGGAAGGTCTGGCGATTGGATAGCACCGGAAGGGCCTTAGAACAAAAGAAATCCGATGGGCCTGGTGGCTTAGTTTGGGGGCTTGGTTAAGGGGCAGAGGTCGCTGCTTCCCAGTCTTTCAAGGTTTCTTCTGCCTTCGCGAGCATGGCGGGGGTCATTTCCGGCTCTAGAAGCTCTGCTAGTTCCGGGTCATTTTGACCGCCGGAGCGGGCAATGCTCAGCCATGCATAGGCGGCGACCAAGTCTTTCTCGATGCCCTTGCCCAGATAATAAAGGCGGGCCAGCCGGGTCTGGGCGAGGGTGTGGCCGCGCAAAGCCGCTTCGTTGAACCAGGAAGCGGCCTTTTCCTCATTTTTCTCAACGCCGGTGCCATTGATGTAGAGAAACCCTAGTGCTGCCTGCGCATCTGCGAGCCCCTGGGTTGCGGCGACTTCAAACCACTGGGTTGCCTCGGCCGGACTGGCCTCAACGCCGGTGCCTTCGACAAGCATGAGACCGAGATTGTAGGCCGCATCCGGCTGGCCCAGTTTGGCGGCTTTGCGGAAATAGGAAACTGCGAGGGAGAGGTTCTGCGGCCTCAACTGGCCAGCGGCGTAGATTGCTCCCATCGAATAGAGCGCACCCGGGTGACCGGCCTCTGCCGCCTCGTTAAAAAATCGAACCGCGCGGGACCCATCTGCCTGTCCGCCTTCTCCTGCGGCCAGCATGTTGGCCAGCTCGAATTTAGCCGGCACGAGGTTGCCCATTGCGGCAATTTCGAAATAGTGGCGTGCCTCTGGGTCGTTGCGTTCAACACCTGCACCGGTGCGATAGGCCGAAGCCAGGGCGAAGGCGGCGGCATGGTTCTCTTGATCTGCCGACAGGCGAAACCAGCGCAGACCTTCCACATAGTTCGCGTCGATGCCTTCGCCATTGAAATACATGGTACCCAGGAGCAGTTGCGCATTGGCATCACCGCCCATGGCCAGCGCCTGTAGCCCGCTCAACGCGGTTGCATAGTCACCCGACTGGTACGCTTTTGCGGCGTCTTCGAAAGTTTGTGCGGAGGCGCTTGTTGTCCAGGCCGACAGGAGACCTAAGCCGAGGGTCAGGGCCAGATAGAGGGCAGGGCGTGGAAGGCGAGGCATGTTCGATCTTTCTCTCATACGCAAAACCGGCTCCTCAATGGAATGCGCCTGGAGAATGCGCCCGGTTGATCTAACTCTTCTCCGATATCGCCTTGTTGAAAGCGATGACGGCAGCGGCTGGACCTTCTTGGTAAGCCCAAACACCCGCTGAGACGGCCAGAAAGTCTGCCCCGGCAGCCACGAGCGGCGGGGCATTGTCGATGGTGATCCCTCCGACGGCGACACAGGGCACTTCGAACAGCTCTGACCACCAGGTGAGGATTTCCGGCTCGGCCATACTTATAGGCTGCTTTGTGTCGGTTTTATGAAAAGCGCCAAAAGCCACATAGTCCGCGCCCGCTTCGCCCGCGCTCATGGCCAGATGCCGACTGTCATGGCAAGTCACGCCAACAATGCGGTCGGGGCCCAAGAGCTTGCGGGCTTCCTTGTAGGGGGTATCTTTTTGGCCAATATGTACGCCGTCGGTGCCCAGTTCTGCGGCCAGATCAGCCCGGTCATTGATGAGAAAGGCCGCGCCGTGGGCCTGTGCGATGGGCAGCAGCAATTCGGTGGCGCGGCGGATGGCGTCGGCTGGTGCCTCGCCGTCTTCGTGCTTCAGGCGCAATTGCACACAGGCCACGTCTCCCGCCCCCAAAGCAGCTTTCAGGGTTTCGGCAAACCCCTGGGGTTCGAGCCGGGGCGGGGTGATGAGATAGAGGCGGCAGTCAGCTGGATTTGTCATGGGCCCGGTTTAGCCGGATGACGTCTGACTGTCATCAACGGAATTGTGGGGGCTCTCATCTATCCCCCGAACTGTCATGCCCGGACTTGGTCCGGGTATCCAGGGCTGCAAGCGCAACCCATGGAAAAGTACCACTACGTTGATTTCGTAGCAACTGCTCGTAGTGGCCACGCTTTACTAATGTGTAACCCGTTCGACAACGTGCGTCGTGACAATCAGCATTCCATTTTCTCCACGGATCAATTTTGCTTTTCCAACAATTCGATAGTTTGAATTTTTGGTGACAAACCGTGGTATCCAATCCAGATCCTGGCAAAAAAAGATCAGTGAATCTGCACATCTAACGATCTGCTGATTTATTCTTCTTACCTCACCCATTGAGCATTCGAGGAAGTTGCAACGAAAATGTGGAAATTTTTGGCTACCAGTTGGTTTCTGAGCTAACGGGTCAGTTGTTACTCGAACAGCAATATCTGGCGTGATGGGGAAGAGTCTCCGCCCTATGCCGATTATGGCTTGTTGCTCTGGTACCACGGGAAAGTCGCTCGAGAAAAAGGGGCTTTGATGGTTCCTGTTTATTAGTATCTCCCAGTACGAGTTGCCGTATGTTTGCGCAGTCTCCTCCAAGTTGGTGGCACCAAGTGCTTGTGGAAATTTCTGGTCCACATCGATGCAAACTGACCCGCTGGAAATCATTTCACTGAGCGACGTTGATCCAAGCTCTGGTGGAGGACGAGGAATTTCACCTGCCTTCTCAAGGTTGGTGACAGTATCCCTGATAACTTCCTGGAGATATGGGGTTCCGAGTCGTGCCGCTGTTGGCGTGCAGTGGACAATCTGTGACATGAAGCCAGCGATAGAAGAAATAGTTGAAGCAGTTATCTTTCTGTCCCGAATATCTTGAACAGCTCTATTATAGCGCGGTTCAAATTGTTTTAGAAAATCTTCAATAGCCCGATCATTTTTCATGTACGGGTTTGTGCCGCCTGCTTCTATTCGACAAACATCCCTGGGGTGGCATGGAAATGTTTCTTGATTGCTTTTCTTTATACCATGCATGTAGCCGCCGCCGAGCTCAGGACCTGCGAACTGTTTTAGGTAAACTTGCGAGATAAAGTGATCTCTGGCCATTCGTGGTCTATTTCTATTCCTCGTACTGAACTGGATGATTCATGCACTCCCGATGCAACGCTAGCTGACTTTTCTATTGCAATGCTATTTCGTGGGTCATACGTGCTGGTCGATGAGAAAGGCCACGTCTCCCGCCCCCAAAGCGGCTTTCAGGGTTTCGGCAAACCCCTGAGGTTCGAGCCGGGGCGGGGTGATGAGATAGAGGCGGCAAGAGGGGGTGGTTTCTTTTGTCATGGGGTCGCTTTTTCGAGCTCTGGCTTCCAGGCGCCCTGGGTCGCAAGGCCGTTCATGGCCGCACGATGGGCAAGGGCTGCTTGTGCCTTGGGTTCGTTCTCTGTCTTGCCGCTCCAGGCCTTAAGGGGCGCTGCCTGAAGGGCACGACCATAGGAGAAGGACATTTGCCAGGGGAGATTGCCCAGGGAATTTATGGCATTGAGATGTGCTGTCGCGTCCAGGTCAGATTGCCCCCCTGAGAGGAAAACAATACTTGGGATTGCGGCAGGGACCGCGCGCCGGAAGCAATGGACCGTTTTTTCCGCGACTTCTTCAACGCCCGCCCGGTTCGTACATTTACTTCCCGAGATCACCATGCTGGGCTTGAGGACGGTGCCTTCCAGATTGACACGCTGCTCATAAAGTTCAGCAAAGAGGCTGCGAAGCGTCGCCTCTGTCACCTCATAGCAACGTTCAATATCGTGGTCGCCATCCATCAACACTTCCGGCTCAACGATAGGCACAATGTTTGCCTCCTGACAGAGTGCTGCGTAGCGGGCGAGCGCATGCATATTGGCGCGGATGCAAGCAGGTGTCGGGATATGGGATGCGATGTTGATCACGGCGCGCCACTTGGCGAAGCGGGCTCCGAGTTCGTAATAGTCGGCAAGGCGGTCGCGCAGGCCTGTCAGCCCCTCGGTTACCAGTTCGCCGGGGTGCCCGGCCATTGGTTTTGCGCCCTGATCCACCTTGATGCCCGGAATGGTGCCTGCCGCCTTGATGAGCTCAACCAGGGGGGTGCCGTCTTTTGCCTTCTGGCGAATTGTTTCGTCATACAGGATAACGCCGGAGATATTTTCGCGCATTGCGACTTCGGTTTGAAACAGCATTTCGCGATAGTTGCGGCGGGTCTCTTCCGTCGATTTGGCGTGGACGCTGTCGAAACGCTTTTTGATGGTGCCTGTGCTTTCGTCGGCGGCGAGAATGCCCCCGCCCGGCGCGCCTAGGGCGGCGGCAACGATTTCAAGTGACTTGGCCATGTCTCATCGTTCCTTTGTTAGCCTTGGAATGCCCAACCTAGCAATGAAACCTTTGTCTTGCTGAGCTTATGCTGACTGCAGTGCCGCGACGCCGGGGAGGGTTTTTCCCTCAAGCCATTCCAGAAAGGCACCACCTGCTGTGGAGACATAGGAGAAGTCGTCAGCCGCGCCTGCATTGTTCAGAGCGGCGACAGTATCTCCCCCGCCTGCAACTGAGACCAGGGTGCCCATTTTTGTGAGCATGCCCACATGGCTGGCGGCGGTATCGGTGCCGATATTAAAAGGTTCGATTTCGAATGCCCCCAGCGGTCCGTTCCAGACCACGGTTTTGGCGGTTTCAAAATAGCCTGACAGGGTCGCCAGCGTATCGCTGCCCACATCCAGGATCATCTGATCGTCGGGCACAGCATTGATCGGCACCGTCTGTGTGGGGGTGTTGGCTTTGAACTCACCGGCAATGACCGCGTCGCTCGGCAGGATGATGGTGCATCCCGCCGTGTCGGCTTTTGCCATGATCTCGCGGGCTGTGTCGGCCAGATCATGCTCGCAGAGGGATTTGCCGACGTTCACGCCTTTGGCGGCGAGGAACGTGTTGGCCATGCCGCCGCCGATGACCAGGGCATCCACTTTGCTCACCAGATTGCCAAGCAGCTCGAGCTTTGAAGAAATTTTTGCGCCACCCACAATGGCAACAACGGGATGCTCAGGATTGCCGAGAGCCTGTCCCAGTGCGTCCAGTTCCTGCTCCATGGCACGGCCTGCATAGGCGGGCAGCAGATGGGCGATGCCTTCGGTGGAGGCGTGGGCCCGGTGGGCGGTGGAGAATGCGTCGTTGACGTATATGTCGCCATTGGCGCTAAGTGACTGGGCGAAAGCGGCGTCGTTTTTCTCTTCACCCTTGTGGAAGCGAGTGTTTTCAAGAACCAGCACGTCGCCGTCGTTCAGCGCGTCGATGGCCGTTGTCGCTGTCTCTCCGATGCAATCATCAGCAAAGGTAACGGGCTTGCCGAGAAGCTCGCTGAGCACTTGCACAACAGGCTTCAGGCTCATCTCTGGTTTGGGTTCGCCTTTCGGGCGACCGAAGTGAGAGAGAATGGCAACCCGAGCGCCCTTAGCGCTCAGGTCAGCCAGTGTGGGGAGCAGGCGTTCAAGCCGTGTGGCATCAGACACATTGCCTTTGTCGTCGAAAGGCACGTTCAGGTCAGCGCGCACAAGCACACGCTTGCCCGCAACGGTTCCTGCGCCAAACAAATCGTCGAGCGTCTTATGCTGGCTCATGAACCGTTTCCTGACTTAGAGAAGTTTGCCCATGGCGACCGCAGTGTCGCCCATGCGGTTGGCAAAACCCCATTCATTGTCATACCAGGAAAGCACGCGGACGAACTTGCCCCCCAGAACCTGGGTCTGTGTCAGATCAAACGTGGAAGAGTTCTTGTTGTGGTTGAAGTCAATGGAAACCATTGGTTCGTCAACGTAACCCAGCACACCCTTGAGGCGGCCGTCGGCTGCCTTGATGATAGCAGCGTTCACTTCTTCCACTGTGACAGGGCGGCCTGCATCAAAGCACAGGTCGACCAGGGAGACGTTAGGCGTTGGAACGCGGATCGCGGAGCCATCAAGCTTGCCAGCAAGCTCAGGCAGGACCAGGCCAACGGCTTTTGCAGCGCCTGTTGATGTTGGGATCATGGAAACCGATGCGGCACGGGCGCGACGCAGGTCGCTGTGCAACGTATCAACCGTGCGCTGGTCCCCAGTGAACGAATGGATCGTCGTCATGTAACCCTGTTTGATGCCGCAAAGTTTGCTGAGCACCTGAGCCACCGGGGCGAGACAGTTGGTTGTGCACGACGCATTGGAAACCACTTTGTGGCTCTTGCGGAGCTTGTTGTCGTTCACACCATAAACAACAGTGAGGTCTGCATTGCTTGCGGGGGCTGAGATCAGAACCCTTTTGGCTCCGGCTTCAAGATGTGCAGATGATTTTTCTTTAGAAGCGAAAAGACCTGTGCATTCCAGGGCAATGTCGATTTCGAGTTTTCCCCATGGCAGTTTTGCAGGGTCGCGTTCTGCAATGATCTTGATGGGACCTTTGCCGATATTCATGGAGGATTTCGTGGTTTTGATCTTGCCGGGGAATGGTCCGTGCACGCTGTCAAATTTCAGCATGTGGGCGTTGGCCTCAACGCTTCCCAGATCATTGATCGCAACAACATGGATGTCCTTGCGTCCAGACTCTGCGATTGCCCGAAGAACCAATCGACCGATGCGGCCAAAGCCGTTGATCGCTACACGAATTGCCATCTTTTAAATCTCCTTGCCCGGAATCATTTCCAAGAACAGTTTGGTGGCTCGTTTTAGAGCCGTTCTTTTGCAGCTGCAACTGCTGCGTCCGCCGTAATATTGAAGTGTTGATACAGGTCCGCAATCGGCGCGCTGGCTCCAAAAGACTGCATGCCGATAAAGGCGCCGTCGAGCCCGATATAGCGTTCCCAGCCATAGCCGCTTGCGGCTTCGATTGCGATGCGGATCGTGCCTTCACCCAGTATCTGTTTTTTGTATTCAACAGATTGCTGATCGAACAGATCAAGACAGGGAGCGGAGACAACACGTGCCTCGATGCCTTCTCCGTCCAAACGGGCTTTTGCTTCCAGAGCGATGCTGACTTCTGATCCTGAAGCAATCAGGGTCACTTTTGCCTCGCCTTTGGCAGGGGTCAGCTCATACGCGCCCCGGGCACACAGATTTTCGTCCGTGTGTTCTGTCCGGTTGAGCGTCAGACCCTGACGGGTGAGGGCTAAAATGCTCGGGGTCTTTTTTGTTTCGAGCGCCAGCTGCCAGCATTCGACAGTTTCGACCGCATCCGCAGGGCGAAACACGTTGAGGTTTGGCATGGCCCGCAGGCTGGCCAGATGTTCAACCGGCTGATGGGTTGGTCCGTCTTCGCCCAGACCAATGCTGTCATGGGTCATGACGTAGATAACGCGCTGTTCCATCAGCGCTGACAGGCGAATGGCCGGACGGCAATAGTCGGTGAAGACCATGAATGTGCCTGAATAAGGGATCAGACCGCCGTGGAGCACCATGCCGTTCATGGCGGCTGCCATGGCATGCTCGCGGATGCCGTAATGGATGAAACTGCCGGTGAAGTCGTCTGCTGTGACGGCTTTCTGGTCTTTCGAACGGGTGTTGTTGGAGCCTGTCAGGTCAGCGKACYCACCMMWSKWWKCSKGMAYWMTNCGSAYKRATGACANYMRKYRKYYCWWCMGARRMCNYYRCRRYTYGMCMAWMSGGGCTTGTCGGCTGATAGCTGTTTTTTGAAGTCGATCATGGCYTGCGCRAAACCRRCAGGRAGRTCKCCYGCMAGRCGGCGGTCRAATTCTGCCCGCTTGTCTGCGTTCAGCGCTTTGTAGCGTTCTTCCCAGGCCTTGCGGGGCTTGGAGCTCTTCAGACCCGCGACACGCCAGGCGTCCAGCACGTCCGATGGAATTTCGAAGGGCGCATGATCCCATCCCAATGCCTTGCGGGTGAGGGCGATTTCTTCTTCGCCGAGTGCTGCGCCGTGTGAGGCAGCGGTCCCGCCTTTGTTGGGAGAGCCGTAGCCGATGGTCGTGCGGCAGGCGATGAGGCTTGGCTTGTCGGTGAGCTGTGCTGCCGAGATGGCTTTTTCGATGGCACCCGCGTCGTGGCCGTCAATGCGCACCGCGTCCCAACCAGCTGCTTCGAAGCGTTTCAGAGCGTCACCGCTTTCAGACAGGCTCAAGGCGCCGTCGATGGTGATCTCATTGTCATCATAGAGAACAATGAGGCGCGAAAGCTTCAGGTGGCCGGCCAGGCTAATGGCTTCGTGGCTGATGCCTTCCATCAAATCGCCATCAGAGGCAATTGTGTAGGTGAAGTGATCCACAATGTCCGAGCCGAAGCGGGCTTTTTGGAGCTGTTCGGCAAGAGCCATCCCGACGGCAGTCGAAATGCCCTGACCCAGAGGGCCGGTTGTGGTTTCGACACCAGCGGTGTGACCGAATTCCGGGTGCCCTGGTGTTTTTGATCCGAGCTGGCGAAAGTTTTTGATCTCGTCCAGCGTCATGTCCTCGTAGCCCAGTAGATAGAGCAGCGAGTAGACCAGCATTGATCCGTGACCGGCAGACAGGACGAACCTGTCGCGGTCCGGCCAGTTTGGCTGGCGGGGATCATGCTTCATGAATTTGGTGAAAAGCACGGTTGCCATGTCGGCAGTGCCCATGGGCATGCCGGGATGTCCGCTTTTGGCTTTTTGGACCGCGTCCATTGAAAGGGCCCGGATGGCATTTGCCATCATTTTGTGTGTTGCGTTCACGTCGGCGGATTCACCCTCTGTTGAGACAGAGGCTGTTGCCGATTGCTCTGATGGCGTCATTTTCAAACTCGTTTTGCCGCGGGCCGCCAGATGTGGCGCCCTGTCTTCGGCGGGGCGTTGGGTGTTGTTTCAGCGCGACCTGCCCCCCGGTGCGCTTTAGAAGTCCGCTTTGAGTTAATCTCATAAGGAGGACTTCGAATAGCTCTCAGTGATCAAGGTTCAAAAAGCGAAGCACAGATTGAGAGTAAAGTGCGGAACGCCAGTCAAAAACAGGCTGAGAACGGCGCCACAATGACTATCTGCCTCTCTAGAGTCAATGTGATTCGAGGGGGCGAAAATTGTGGGGTTTTGTGCCGAAATAGGCGCTACTGGAGATCTTTTGATCTCGCCGGACTATGTAATTTTTAAGTTTCAGCCTAGCGCTTTGGGGGGATATCCTGACCTTGTCGTGTGGTGACTTGGGTAGGGTTTCGTAGAGGCCTGCCAAATGGTACAGGACCTCTCGGTTGACCGAGTTTAAGGTGGCCCCCTATTCTACGCAGATCAAAGAGGCGAAGGCGTTCGCCCGGCGACTTTAGGAGTGATGACAGGCGTATGGGAAAGCTCGAAGAAGCAATGAGCGACTTTGGTGCTGTGCTTGACCGGCTGGACGGCGCGCTTGGCGGTAGCTCAGTCAGAGCCGAGGCGCGTGGGGCGCTGGAAAGCCAGATTGCTGCTCTGAAAGAGGATCGTGCGCGGTTGGCGGAAGAATTAGATATAATGAGGGCTGATGTGCGGCGCCTTGAGGGTCTCAATGCGCGCGCCTCTACGGAAATTGGGACGGCTCTGAAAGACATAGACAGGCTTTTGGCATGAATGCCTGCCTGATAACGCAAAATGCGATGGGGGAATAGAAGTGGGCCAAGTCAACGTTTCCATCAATGATCGGTCCTATTCGGTTGCCTGCGGCGATGGGGAAGAGGACCATTTGCGCGAGCTGGCCCGGTATCTTGATAACCATGTGAGTGAGCTGGCAAAAACCGTTGGTCAGGTTGGAGATGCGCGGTTACTGCTGCTGGCGGGTCTCATGATCTCCGATGAATATTCCGATGTGCTGGAAAAAGTTGAGGTGCTAACCGCTGAGGTGGCCGCGCTCAAAAAGGCTAACGATGCTCAATCCGTGCTGGATGAGCAGGTGGAAGACAAGGTTGCCGCCCTGCTCGGACAGGCCACTGTGCGGATTGGAAAGATCGCGGAGCGCCTGGAAGCCTCCTGATTTTTACCGTTTCTCTCTTCTCTCCTTCAAGGTGTGCACAAGAGGCGCACAAGCGTGGTATACTACGCATGGGTGCTGCCGGACGCGTTAGGAGCGCTATTGCTCGGGGCCTTACGTTTCTCTAGGGAACTGTCCCTGTGGCGGGCCGTGGCCTGCTGCACACGGTGCCCACCTACTTTGTAGGTCCTCCGAGAATCACTGCTCCGACGGTCCGGTGGGCCCACTTTTTCTATGAGGCCTTGGTCCTTGTAGGCCCGTTTTGTGAGGTTACGGGGTTTTCCAAGGTCGGTGGCCAGACCAGAGCTGGCCCAATGTCGAGTTAAATATGTCTGACCATTCCCGGCCTCCCGCACCCCTGCCATCCGGTCAGCCTTCCCTCAGCCAAGGCAAGTCTGTGTTACGTCAGGCCGCCTTGGAGGCCCGTGGGAAAGCGCACAAGGCGCTGGGGACCACAGCGGCAGCGGCCTTTCTGGAGCATTTTCTCGGCGATATTCAACTGGCGCCGGGTGCCATTGTTGCGGGTTATTTCCCCATCCGATCTGAGGCTGATGTTGTCCCGCTGCTCCATAAGGTGAGCCAGCTTGGCCATACCTGTGCTCTTCCGAGGGTTCTGGGGGCAGAGAAACCCCTCTCGTTTCATCAATGGGAACCGGGAAGCCCAACAGCCTCCGGGCCTTTTGGTACACGGGTTCCGCCCCGCGATGCGCCTGAAGTCGTGCCAGACATTGTTCTGGTGCCACTGCTTGCCTTCGATCTTGCGGGGACGCGTCTTGGCTATGGCGGCGGGTTTTATGACCGGACACTCAGCGGATTGCGAAAACAAGGGTCCTGTTTGGCAGTGGGCATTGCCTTCGGCGCACAAGAGCGTGACCTTTTGCCCCGCGACCCTTATGACGAAGCTCTTGATTGGGTCGTGACAGAAGTAGGCTGTCGTCGTTTTGAAAGGATGCCTGGATGAGATTGTTGTTTCTGGGGGATTTGGTTGGGCGCGCAGGCCGGGAGGCGGCGATTACCCAACTACCCAGGCTGCGGGCTGATCTTCAGATCGATTTTGCGGTTGTGAATGGTGAAAATGCGGCTGGGGGATTTGGGATTACCCAACCCATTTGCGACGCGTTGTTTGACGCTGGTGCAGATGTTGTGACGCTTGGCAACCATGCCTGGGACCAGCGTGAGGCGTTGATCCATGTCGACCGGGAGCCGCGACTGATCCGTCCACGCAATTATCCCCCAGGGACACCTGGCAAGGGCAGCGGTCTTTTTGAAACAAAATCGGGTGCGCGGGTTTTGGTGATGAATGTGCTCGGAAGTGTGTTCATGAACGCACTGGACGATCCTTTCGCAAGCGTTGATGAGGCGCTGGAACAGAGCCCTCTGGGTATGATTGCAGATGCGGTGATTGTGGACATGCACGCGGAAGCCACGTCTGAGAAAATGGCGATGGGGCATTTTTGCGATGGGCGCGCGAGCCTTGTGGTGGGGACACACAGTCACGTGCCGACGGCGGATGCCCAGATACTGGATGGTGGTACCGCCTATCAAACCGATGCTGGCATGTGTGGCGATTATAATTCGGTGATCGGGATGGAGAAGGACGAGCCGGTCAACCGGTTTGTTACCAAAATTCCAAGTGGTCGTTTTACACCAGCTAGTGGTCCTGCAACGGTTTGTGGTGTTTTCGTTGAAACCGATGATGCCACCGGGCTTGCCAAACGGGTTGAACCGATCCGCGTGGGTGGGCGCTTGAAAGCATCAAATCCAATCTGAAGCATTTGGATGGTTTGGGCGTGGACCACAGCGCTGGTCGTGATGCTGTACTTTTTCGCAATTGTTCTTGCTGATGACACGGGGCTGAAAAAATGACCCCGCCCCGACGCAGGGTGGTGCGTGGGAGCGGGGTACTTTTACACCGTCGGGGATATGACGGTGTTATAACTCTGGCCCAAATCGGGTGGCGGGATGGGACCAGAGCATTCGTTTCCCAAAGCGATCGCTTCGGGGTTAGAGCTTCTTCACTTCTTCTAGGAATTTTTCGACTTCGACGCGCAGGATCTCTGATTGCTCGCCCATCTGGCCGGATGTTTTCTGCACCTGACTGGCGGCTTCCCCGGTTTCTGTTGCAGCTGTCGTCACTGTCGCGATGTTTTCTGAAACGTCACGGGTGCCCGTGGCGGCTTCTTGAACATTGCGGCTGATTTCCTCTGTCGCAGCGCTTTGCTGTTCGACGGATGCGGCGATCGCGGTGGTTATGTCGTTGATCTTTCCGATCGTTGCCCCAATAGATCCAATTGCATCGACAGCCCCATTTGTTGCCTGCTGGATTGTGCCGATCTGAGCCGCGATTTCTTCGGTTGCTTTGGCTGTTTGGCCAGAGAGCTCTTTCACCTCGGAGGCAACAACGGCAAACCCTTTGCCAGCCTCCCCAGCACGGGCCGCTTCGATGGTTGCATTGAGGGCGAGTAGGTTCGTCTGGCTTGCAATGTCTTGTATGAGGTTCACCACGTCGCCAATTTTTTCAGACGCTTCTGCAAGTCCCTGGATGGTGGCGTTGGTGTTTTCAGCCTCTTTGACAGCTTCCTGAGCGATACGGGAAGAATCTGCAACCTGGCGGGTAATCTCCGTAATCGAGTTCGACATTTCTTCCGCTGCACTTGCCACAGTCTGCACGTTGGTTGTGGTTTCTTCTGCGGCACCGGCAACGGCGGTTGCCTGTTTGCTGCTTTCTGCGGCCGTTGCCGCCAATGTGCTGGCCATGCTCTTCATTTCTTCGGACGCAGCGGCTACACGCGATACGGCGCCGCCTACGTTGGTCTCAAAATTGGCGATCGTGTTTTGGAATGTGGTTACGACGCTCCAAGTGACCATGGCCCCGATATAGGCACCACTCTTGTCGTAGACGGCGGCGACGCGGAGATCCAAGGTTTCTGGACCCAATTTGATTTTTGCGTTGTGGGGGAGGTTTGACGGGTCGGCGAGGAGTTGGCGCTGATGCGACGGCGTCTTGTGAAAAACATCAATGCACACACCCAACATGTTTTCGGGATCAACTTCAGCGGGCAGAAGATTTTGAACTGTCTTCAACGTGTCGACGCTGGTCTGGTTGATATAGGTGATCTTGAGATCAACCGGATCGGCCATCATTACGTTGATCGGCATATTGTCCATCATCGTAACAAGCATTTCGTGGGTCATTGCGTCGGGTGCAGCTTTGATTGGCTCCACATTATCGGGCATCTCTACCGCGGCGCTTTTGCGAAGATTGAACATTTTCACCCCCCCTTTGGGCCCGGATTGTCGAAATCCGGTTTCTAGCGTTGGTGCAACGTTCGGGGTGGTCTTTGGTTTGCCCGTATAAGTTGCGGTATTCGCAATAACTAAACCTTAGGTAGTAAATGAATACTTAACGTTTTACGAAAAACTATAATTCTTCCGGTGGGGGTGCGATGCGTCAGCCTATGGATTTTGCCGCGCTCTCTGCCTATAAAGGCACAAATCAGCAGTCTTTGATGATGATGTGCTGCACCACCCTTTACCGTTGAGAGCTCGAGATAAAATGGCGGGACATTCCAAATTCAAGAACATCATGCATCGCAAGGGTGCGCAGGATAAAAAGCGCTCCAAGCTGTTCTCCAAGCTGGCGAAGGAAATTACCGTCGCTGCCAAAATGGGGATGCCTGATCCGGATCATAATCCGCGCTTGAGGACTGCCGTTTTTGCGGCCCGAGCACAATCTATGCCCAAAGACAATATTGAACGCGCCATTAAGAAAAGCTCTGAGCAGGGCGGCGAAAACTACGAAGACATGCGCTACGAAGGCTTTGGCCCGGGCGGGGTCGGTGTGATCGTTGAGGCGCTGACCGATAACCGCAACCGAACGGCGAGCGAAGTGCGCGCTATTTTTGCCAAATGCGGCGGTAATCTGGGCGAAACAGGTGCCGTTTCCTTCATGTTTGAACGGGTTGGCTCGATTGAGTATGCGACCGATGCTGCCGATGCGGACGCCATGTTCGAGGCGGCGCTGGAGGCCGGTGCAGAGGATTGCCAGTCTGATGAGGACGGTCATGCGCTGATCTGCAATGCCGAAAGCCTGCACGAGGTTGTTATGGCGCTGGAAAAATCATTTGGCCCGGCCCGGGCTGCGCAGATTATCTGGAAACCGCTCAATACGATCGATGTCGAAGGGGCTCACGCTGAAACTTTAGTGCGCCTGCTCGATTCGCTGGACGATTGCGATGATGTGCAGCAAGTTTATGCGAACTTCGAAATGTCCGATTCGGTGCTTGAGCAAATGTCCGCCTGATGGATTTTGTGTGGCAGTGAGCCGGGCTTTCTGACTAGAGCAGCGTAAACACGATCAAATTTCCCGCATTCAAATGATCCCATCTGAATGCGGAATTGATCCGTCCGGACGGCCATATGACCGAGACCATTCGATTGCTGGGAATTGATCCTGGATTGCGCGCCACCGGCTGGGGGCTGATTGATGTCACCGGCAACCGGCTCGCCCATGTTGCCAACGGAACAGTGAAATCTGATGCGTCACGCTCGCTTGCGGAGCGGTTGGTGCAGATCGAAGAAGGTCTGATTGAGATCCTCGATAAGTATGCGCCTGGGTCGGCGGCGGTGGAAACAGCTTTCGTGTCCCGCGACCCGGCAGCTGCTTTGAAGCTGGGGCAGGCCCGTGCGATAGCGCTTCTTGTTCCCGCTCGCGCAGGACTTGATGTGGCGGAGTACGCGCCCAACAAGATCAAGAAAACAGTGACCGGTTCTGGCCACGCAGGAAAACAACAAATCAAAATGATGGTGGAGACTTTGTTGCCCAGATGCGTCACGTCGAGTGAACATGCGGCCGATGCATTGGCGATTGCGATTTGTCATGCGCATTATCGCTCAGCGGTTTCCTATGTTGAGAAAGCCCAGAAGCAGGTGTCGCGCGCATGATTGGCAAACTGACGGGCATTGTGGACGAAGTGGGTGAGGATTGGTTGATCCTTGATGTGGGTGGCGTTGGTTATCTGGTGTCGTGTTCTGGACACACGCTTCGCAAGGTGCCGGATAGTGGCCAGGTTCTGTCCCTGCTGATTGATACTTATGTTCGGGAAGATCAGTTGCGGCTCTTTGGATTTGTTACGGCCGATGAGCGGGATTGGTTCCGCCTGCTGCAGTCTGTGCAAGGCGTGGGTGCGCGCCATGCGATGGCGATGCTTGGCTCGATTGGGCCAGATGGTCTTGCCGATGCCATTGCGCTTGAAGATAAAAAGGCGCTGACGAAGGCCCCCGGTGTGGGCCCCAAGCTTGCTGGGCGCATTGCCAGCGAGTTGCGTGACAAGGCACCTTCTCCTGCAAAGCTTGCGCCGGTGCTGGCGGCAACGAATGGGGAGGGCGGTGGGCGCAGTGCGGTGCGTGATGCGGTCTCGGCGCTGGTTAATCTGGGATACGCCCAGGCGCAGGCGGCGACGGCGATTGCGATGGCCGCTCGGGAACTTGATGAAGGGGCCAAGACACAGGCACTGATCCGGGTTGGTCTGAAGGAGTTGGCACGATGAGCGAACGGCTGGTTGGCGCAGTGCCTCTGGAGGATGATGTTGCGGAGTCGCATTTGCGTCCTCAAAGACTGTCTGAGTTTACCGGGCAACGGCAGGTGCGCGAAAATCTCTCGATATTTATCGAAGCCGCAACCAAACGAAAAGAAGCCCTTGATCATGTGCTGTTTGCCGGTCCCCCGGGGCTTGGCAAAACAACGTTGGCGCAAATTGTGGCGCGCGAACTGGGCGTGAATTTTCGCGCGACGTCGGGTCCCGTCATTGCCAAAGCGGGTGATCTGGCGGCGCTGCTGACCAATCTGGAAGAGCGCGATGTTCTCTTTATCGACGAAATTCACCGGCTCAGTCCCGCAGTTGAAGAAATTCTCTATCCGGCGATGGAGGATTTCGAGCTTGATCTGATCATTGGAGAGGGTCCTGCTGCCCGGTCTGTCAAAATCGAACTGGCACCGTTCACGCTTGTTGGAGCGACAACACGGACAGGACTTTTGACCACGCCGCTGCGGGATCGGTTTGGTATCCCCGTGCGTCTCAATTTTTACGAAGTGGATGAGCTTGATCTGATTGTGCGTCGCGGGGCCAAGGTCATGGGCATTGGCATCAGTGCGGATGGGGCTTACGAGATCGCGCGCCGTGCCCGGGGCACACCCCGGATCGCCGGGCGGTTGCTGCGACGAGTGCGCGACTTTGCGATTGTTGATGGCATTACTGAAATTGATGTGAAGCTGGCCGACCACGCCCTGTCGCGGCTGGAGGTGGATAATCTCGGTCTTGATGCACTGGACCATCGTTATCTCAGTGTGATTGCGGAGAAATTCTCGGGCGGTCCTGTGGGCATTGAAACAATATCCGCTGCCTTGTCTGAACCGCGCGATGCGATTGAAGAAATTGTGGAGCCTTATCTCATTCAATGCGGCCTGGTTCATCGGACCCCTAGGGGCCGGGTGTTGACGCCTGCCGCATTCCGGCATCTGGGATTGCCGACGCCTGCGGGCGATCCGGCACCGGGGGTCGGCGAGCTTTTCGATAGAGATAATTGAGAGAATGCGGCTGTGAGTGAGGAGACCGAGAGAGTGGGACAGTGGCCTGATCTGGCAGGACGTATTGTTGAGGGCGTTCATCGCCTGCCGATCCGCGTTTATTACGAGGACACGGATTTTTCCGGCATCGTTTATCACGCCAACTATCTGAAATACGCGGAACGGGGGCGCACGGATTTCTTGCGTCTTGCGGGCGTCCATCATTCAGAACTGCTGAAGCTTGATCCGCCTCTGGCCTTTGCTGTTCATAAAATGGAAATCGAGTTTTTGGCGCCAGCGCGCATTGATGAGTTGTTGGAGGTCGAGACCCGGTATGTTACCGCGCGTGGCGCGCGACTTGATATTGAACAGACTATTTGCCGCGATGGCACGCCGATCTGGCGAGGATTTGTGCGCGCGGCCTGTATTGACACGAGGGGGCGACCCCGACGATTGCCCGCCTTTGTTATGGAGGCGCTTGGCGGTTATGTGGCCGCAGCGACACAATCGGCCTAAGCCTTTGTAGTTCCCGGCGAATTGACGGGTGATGGGAAGAGATGCCCCAGTTTTGACACATTTTCTGGGCTAATTTTGCCCAATCTGAGGGAGAGTGCTCGTCTTGTAAGCGGGATGCCTCCCAAGCCTTTGATAATGCCTGCTGACTGGGTGACAAAAGCCCGCCTGACGGAGAGATTTAATGGATCCTGCCCAAGCCACTCAGATCATTGCTRRYRCMWCKKWSSTMAYYRATNSRRYWRMAWTTACKYWTWGNRYCGSTNKYWWSKYSAGCRRASTNRKRTKKTGANNTMCRWCMTNWTAGNNMWCANAGSKGYSTCGRTCTGGTCCTGGGCGATCATGTTYGACAAGTGGTGGCGGWTGGGGCGCGTGCGYCGCAAGTCRGACCAGTTTGAAACRRCRTTCTGGTCTGGTCGCTCYCTYGATGAYCTYYATCARGACCTGGGYGCYMRGGCGACRCAYCCKATGGCGGTATTGTTYGSGGCGGCCATGSGCGAATGGAAACGCTCCACMGAWGCMGGGGCMACACATTTTGCCGGTGTGAARGAACGGGTCGACAARGTGATGTCKGTCACGATCAACCGGGAAATGATGTCACTTGAGACCAATCTCTTGTTCTTGGCGACTGTCGGCTCCATCGCGCCTTTCGTTGGTCTGTTTGGCACGGTGTGGGGGATTATGAATTCCTTCCAGTCGATTGCGATCAGTCGCGATACCAATCTTGCGGTTGTGGCGCCGGGTATTGCTGAGGCGCTGTTTGCAACAGCACTGGGACTGATGGCAGCGATCCCCGCAGTTGTCGCCTACAACAAGCTGTCCAGCGAAGTGAACCGCTATGGATCCCGGCTTGATGATTTTGCAGATGAGTTTTCTGCCATCGTCTCTCGGCAATTGGATGAGCGGAAATAGTCATGGCGTTCTCAAGCAATCGCAGAGGTCAGGGACGATCAAGACGACGGGGCGGCGGGCACGCCCTGATGAGTGAGATCAATGTGACGCCGATGGTGGATGTCATGCTGGTGTTGCTGATTGTTTTCATGGTTGCGGCCCCTCTGCTTACTGTAGGTGTGCCGGTCGATCTGCCGCAGACGCGCTCCGCGCCGCTGCAGGGCGACGACGAGCCACTCACCATTACTGTTCAGGAAGACGGCACTATCTACCTGCAGGAAACGCAGGTTGAGGTGGCTGAACTGGTCGCCCGCCTGCTTGCCATTGGCGAGAATGGCTATGAGGAACGCATTTATGTGCGGGCCGACAGGACTGTTGAGTATGGGCAGGTGATGCGTGTTATGGGAACGATTTCCCGGGCCGGCTTTTCCCGCGTTGGGCTGGTGACAGAGACGGCGACCCATAACGACCGGTCCAACTAAGTCATGCGTATCGGGATCCTTTTTTCCGCTGCCGTCCATGGAGGACTATTGGCGTTGACGCTTGTGGCATTGCCCAAGACGGAGCCTTTTGACGTGGCACCCAGCCGGGCGCTGCCGGTAGAACTCGTCACTATTGATGAGTTTACTAGCCTGCGTGATTTGCCCGATCCAGAACCAACGCCTGAACCTCCCGCTGAGAAAGAGCTAGAACCAGAGCCTGAACCCGAACCTGAGCCAATTGCGGAATTGCCGGAACCTGAAATAGTGCCTGCCCCCGCTCAGGTGCCTGAGCCTGCCCCCGCGCCGGAACCTGTTCCTGAACTTGTGGTTGAAGCCGAGACGGAACCGGAGCCCGAACCCGAGCCAAAACCTCAAACGCGGCCAACACCGCCTCGCGTGGAACCAAAGCCTGCGTTTGATCCCACTCAGATTGCCGCCTTGCTCGATAAGCTGCCAGACCAGGAGCCGCAACCGGTTGCGCGTGCCGAGCCGCAGCGCACGGCGGCGAGCGCTGTTCAGGCGCGTCTGACCCTGTCGGAGATCGATGCCTTTAAAATACAGATGCGGCGCTGTTGGACGGTGCCTGCCGGTGTTGCCAATGCGGAAGGTCTTGTGGTGCGGATCAAGATATTTCTGCGCCCGGATGGTTCTATTGCCCAACCTCCGCAATTGATCAACACGTCCCGATTGCTTGCTGGGGACGCCCAGTTTCGGGCCGCCGCAGACAGTGCCATGCGCGCGATACGTCGGTGTGCACCGTTCCGTATGCCGGCCGATAAATATTCATCCTGGAGTGAGATTGATCTTAACTTTGATCCGCGAGAAATGTTGGGGGGGTGAGGCTTGCCACACTTCCGTCACCTAAAAAGCGTTAGTGAAACGGTAATACGGCTGAAGGCTTGATAATCCACCGGAAAGACCCAAAAAGGGGGAGTTTGCGACCCATGTTTATGCGTTCCCGACTGATCGCGCGTACGGCGATTTTGGGCCTGAGCCTTGGTTTTTTTGCCACGAATGCGCAAGCGGCGCTTCAGATCGACATCACCCAGGGCAATGTTGACCCGCTGCCCGTGGCTGTAACCCCCTTTTTGGGGCCAGGATCGCGGGAACGTACGATTGGGGAAGATGTTGCCAAAGTGATCGCGGCGGATCTGGAGCGGTCCGGTCTTTTTCGCCCTTTACCGTCTGCCTCCTTTATTGAGCGCATCCAGGATGTGAACGTGCAGCCCCGTTTTGGGGACTGGCGGGTCATTAACGCCCAAGCCCTTATTACAGGCCAAACGATGGTGGAACCGGATGGTCGCCTAAAAGTTGAGTTCAGGTTGTGGGACATTTACGCCGAACAGCAGATCACGGGTCTTCAGTTCTACACAACGCCGGAAAACTGGCGGCGCGTTGCCCATATCATCGCCGATGCGATCTATGAGCGGCTGACCGGCGAAGAGGGATATTTCGACACCCGCATCGTGCATGTGGCTGAAAGTGGGCCCAAAGGACGACGGGTCAAGCGTCTGGCAATCATGGATCAGGATGGTCATAACCCGCGGATGCTCACAAACGGGGCTGACCTGGTACTGACGCCGCGTTTTAGTCCCTCTAATCAGGAAGTCACCTATCTTTCTTACTACGGCAATAGACCAAGGGTGTATTTGCTCGATATTGAAACCGGGCAGCAGGAAGTGGTTGGGGATTTTCCAGGCATGACCTTCGCCCCTCGGTTTTCGGCAGATGGCCAGAAAATCATCATGAGCCTTCAGCGCGGCGCTAATTCAGACATTTATGAAATGGATTTACGGTCCCGTCAGACACGGCGGCTGACCAACACAGCGGCCATTGATACCGCTCCTTCCTACTCCGCAGATGGGCGCTACATAACGTTTGAGAGTGATCGCGGCGGATCTCAGCAGATTTATGTGATGGGGTCGGATGGATCTAATCCTCATCGGATCAGCTTTGGAAACGGGCGCTATGCGACGCCAGTCTGGAGCCCTCGAGGGGACCTCATCGCCTTCACCAAGCTCACGAAAGGCCGGTTTGTGATCGGCATTATGAAGCCGGACGGGACGGGAGAACGGGTGCTGACCGAGGGATTTCACAATGAAGGGCCGACCTGGTCGCCCAATGGCCGGGTGATTATGTTCTTCCGGGAAACCCGGGGTGAAAATGGGGGCCCGACGCTCTGGTCTGTTGATTTGACCGGATATAACGAGCGGCCGGTGTACACGCCCGCTTTTGCCTCTGATCCCGCCTGGTCTCCTAGACTGCATTAAGGTCTAAAAAAGCCCGTGTGAGGGGGCACTTCACCCCTTTATGCCGAATTTGTGACATGTAAATTCCGCCCGCCCCATCTTGCGGGACGCTCAGGAGGCAGATAGGTTTGCCGGGTGGGGAACAAAACGATGGTCGAAATACGGTCGGAATGATTCAATTTCGGTCGACACTGTCATGTAATGTAAAGAACGCGGTGCTAAAAGGGCACGAACAGGGCTGCAAAGCGCAACAGAGTGGATTTTGCGAGCCTCGCGAACAGATGTAAGGAGACATCCTCTATGAAGACCCTGAACGTCGGCCTACGGGCCGCGACGATAGCTGGCCTGATGGTGGTTTTGGCAGCGTGTAGCTCAACACCTGATGGATCTGCGAATGCGAACTCGGGAGCTTCGAACTCCGTACAGACGCAAACACAACCAGGTGGTGCTACTCCAGGATCACAACAGGATCTTGTGGTCAATGTTGGTGACCGCGTATTTTTCGGGACCGACAGGTCCGACCTGGCCTCAGCTGCGCGTACAACATTGCAGCGCCAGGCTGCTTGGTTGAAGCTTTATCCAGCCCTGAGCGTCACTGTTGAAGGTCACGCAGACGAGCGCGGAACCCGGGACTACAATCTGGCCCTTGGTGCTCGGCGTGCGAATGCAGCCAAAAGCTATCTGATCAGCCTTGGTGTTGACCCTGCACGGGTGCGGACGATCTCTTACGGCAAGGAACGCCCTGTTGCGCTCTGCTCCAATGACAGTTGCTGGAGCCAGAACCGTCGTGGTGTGACCGTTGTAAACGGCGGCGCGGGTTCTTAAACCCCTCCACCGATTTGAATGAATACGCCTCCGAAGGGTGACTTTCGGGGGCGTTTTCGTGTCCGACCTTTGTTATGTGCAAAGAAACGCAGGAACACCAAAGAGATGGCCTCAATTTGGTCGAACTGTGCTGTATTGTTCGTGGCAGCATAATGAAGGATTGGCGGCGATGGCATTGGTAACTGGGATGGGCATGGAAACGAGCGCGCGTACAAATGGACGCAGAGGGTCGTTGGCGGCTGCATTGCTGGCGGTCGGACTATGCGGGATTGGATTTTCTGTACAGGCGGAACCAATCAGCGTTGAAACCCGGGCGCTTTACAATCGGCTGGAAAAACTGGAGCGCGATCTGATCGATGTGCAGCGCCAGACCTATCAGGCAGGCCCTGCCGCAAGATCGAGTGCAACGGCCACCGGTTTTGGGCCGGAGCCTGCAAGTGCGGCGGATCTGTCGCTCCGACTTCAGGCGGCAGAGGAAAACTTGCGGACATTGAACGGACGGCTTGAAGAGATGGCGCACGATTTGGCGCAGACCCAGGCCCGTCTTCAAAGGTTTGCTGGAGATGTTGAGTTTCGTTTTCAGGAACTTGGAGCTGCAGGCGGACAGGCTCTCGCGGCCTCTGGTTCCGCAGCTACTGCGCCTCCTTCGCAATCTGGTCTTGCAGCAGCGGCGGGTGTTGGGACCTTGGGCACGATSCCYKTGRMANNGCYGCMSMYGNGASAMSRAAGAAGATCTCAATCAGCGAACCTTGGCAGCCACCACAAGTGCGAACGCGCCGACTTACGCGCCAGGCACTTATCCGCCAGCTGGCGGGGCACCTGCGGACGGGACTGCTCTACAGGCGGGGCCCGAAGATGCCTATGAGGCGGCCATCAATCAGTTGAAGCGGGGCCAGTTTGATATTGCAGAAGCAGAGTTTGCTAATTTCCTGCAGCGCTATCCGACCCATAATCTGGCTGGAAATGCGCAATATTGGTTAGGAGAAACCTTTTATGTGCGCGGTGCCTATCGGCAAGCGGCAGAGGCGTTTCTCACTGGCTATACGACCTATGTCGCTTCCAGCAAAGCACCTGATAGCCTGTTGAAGTTAGGCATGACCTTGGCTGCTTTGGGCCAGCAGACGCAAGCCTGCGCCACGCTTGGCGAGTTGACCCGTCGCTTTCCGTCTGCTTCGCAGGCGGTGTCGCAGCGCGCGCAGCTCGAACGCACTCGCGCCGGTTGTTGATCGGCGGCCTGTCCCGATGACGACCGTCCGGTCTCTCACCGCTCCAGAATTTGATCGACTGTTGCGCCCTTTATCGCTTGGCCCTCGGTTGGGCGTTGGGGTGTCGGGCGGGGCGGACTCGGTGGCGCTGATGGTGTTGTTGGCGCAATGGCGAGACTGGCGCATGGCAAAGGGGCGCGAGGTTCCTTCTATCACCGTTTTGAGTGTGGATCACGGGTTGCGGGCGGAAGCCGCAGACGAAGTGCGCGCGGTGAAACGCTGGGCCGTTGCGCTTTCTCTGCCTCATAAAGCCTTTGTTTGGGAGGGAGAAAAACCCCGTGCCAATCTTCAGGCGGAGGCACGGCGCGCGCGCTATGAGTTGCTCACCGACTGGTGCCGCAAGGGAGGGGAGCCTGCGGACCTTTTGACCGCTCATCATCTTGATGATCAGGCCGAAACTTTTCTCCTCCGACTGCAGCGCGGCAGCGGTGTTGATGGGCTCAGCGCCATGGCACCTGTGAGTGAGCGTTCGGGTGTGCGGTTGCTTCGGCCGCTGCTTGATGTGCCTCGGGACCGGCTGCGGGCAACGCTCGACAAGGCAGGTCAGATCTGGATTGAAGATCCGAGCAATCAGGATGAACGGTTTTTGCGGGTGCAGGTGCGCAACGCCTTGCCGGTGCTGGAAGGCCTGGGTCTTGGCCGGGACCGGCTGATCACCACTGCCCGGGCGATGACGCGCGCGCGGGTGGCTCTCGAGGGGATGGTGGATGTGCTGGAGCGCGATGCGGTTGTCTGGAGTGATTTTGGGTTTGCTCAAGTCCACCTGTCTGCCTTTCAAGATGCTCCCGATGAAATTGCGCTGCGGCTTTTGGCGCGGCTCCTGAAGAAGGTGGGCGGCAGCGAATACGCCCCTCGTCTAGCAGGTCTGGAGGGATTGCTTGAGGTTGTCCGTGCGGGGGAGCTTGGGCGGGGCCGAACATTGGGCGGTGTAAAACTCACGGGCAGGGCCGCTCAATTTTTTGCGCTTCGGGAGCCTGCCGCCGTTTCGGATGCCGTTATGCCGTTGCGAAGCGGCAAGACATTGTTGTGGGACGGACGGTTTGAGGTGCGCTTGAAAGGGCGTTTGGGGGCGGGGCAAGTTCGCGCGCTTGGCAAGTCGGGCGTGCAGTTTCTGAAAAAGGAAGGGGTGGCGGCTCCGGCGGCTGTTCCAAAACTGGCGCTTGAGACACTTCCGGSTCTGTGGGAYGGAAACCAGCTKCTCGCRCAGCCTCATCTGGGGTTTTTGGCGGCGGGTGCCCCAGGATTTGGAGCTGAATTTTGTGGACAGAATACTGCCTGATCGGGACCGGCGGTAACGTGGTTTTTACCCACCGGACTTACGATCAACTGGTTACTGCCGGAAATGTGGGACGATGTCTGTCGGATCGCATCATTTTGGGACAAAAACAGGAAAAATAAGCTGAAAGGATCGCAACGCTGTCTGGTAATACTTTGTTGCGTCCCCATCTTCTCTATAGACTTAGAACCAATCCAAACAGCCGGTAGGTCGACCGCGACGCACGTTGATTGACCCTGGCGAAGACAGGAAAAAAGAGAGCCTTGTCCAATTTCAAGAATTTCGCACTCTGGGCTGTTGTCGCGCTGCTTCTGGTCGCGCTTTTCAACCTCTTTCAGAGCCCCGTAGAACGCACCCCATCGAGTGAGATCAGTTTCTCTCAATTGCTGGTGGAAGTGGACGCGGGCAATGTGAAGGATGTGACGATCGCGGGTAACACGCTGACCGGACACTTCACGGATCAACGCTCCTTTGTGACCTACAAGCCGGATGATCCGACGCTTGTGGAACGGCTCTACAATCGTGGCGTCGAAATTGTTGCCAAGCCTGCGGACGATGGATCGCCGTCGCTCATTGGCATTCTGGTTTCCTGGTTCCCTATGTTGCTGCTGATCGGTGTGTGGATTTTCTTCATGCGTCAGATGCAGGGCGGTGGCGGCAAGGCCATGGGCTTTGGCAAATCTAAAGCCAAGCTTCTGACCGAGCGTCATGGTCGTGTGACCTTTGACGATGTTGCGGGCATTGATGAGGCCAAAGATGATCTGCAGGAGATTGTTGATTTTTTGCGCGACCCTTCAAAATTCCAGCGGCTTGGTGGGCACCTGCCCAAGGGCGTGCTGCTTGTTGGCCCTCCCGGCACCGGTAAGACGTTGCTTGCACGCGCGATTGCGGGCGAGGCCAATGTGCCTTTCTTCAGTATCTCGGGTTCGGACTTTGTTGAGATGTTCGTCGGCGTGGGTGCATCCCGTGTGCGGGACATGTTTGAGCAGGGTAAAAAGAATGCCCCTTGCATTATCTTCATTGACGAAATCGATGCGGTCGGTCGCCATCGTGGTGCCGGACTTGGCGGCGGTAATGATGAGCGCGAGCAGACACTGAACCAGTTGTTGGTTGAGATGGATGGGTTTGAACCCAATGAGAGCATCATTCTGATTGCCGCGACCAACCGTCCGGATGTGCTTGACCCAGCGCTGTTGCGCCCAGGTCGTTTTGACCGTCAGGTTGTTGTGCCCAATCCCGATATTATTGGCCGCGAAAAAATCCTGAAAGTTCACATCAAGAAAGTGCCGTTGGCACCGGATGTTGTGCTGCGGACCTTGGCGCGGGGCACCCCGGGTTTCTCGGGCGCTGACCTTGCCAATCTGGTGAATGAAGCGGCGTTGCTGGCTGCACGGCGTGGACGCCGGCTTGTCACGATGGCAGAATTTGAAGATGCCAAGGACAAAGTGATGATGGGTGCGGAGCGTCGCTCCATGGTGATGTCGGATGAAGAGAAGAAGCTGACGGCTTATCATGAAGGTGGTCATGCGTTGGTGGCACTTCATATGGAAGCGTCAGACCCAATTCATAAGGCAACGATTATTCCGCGCGGACGTGCACTGGGTATGGTGATGCGCCTGCCAGAACGCGATCAACTTTCCATGACACGGAAAAAAATGAATGCTGACCTCGCCGTTGCGATGGGTGGCCGTGTGGCGGAAGAAATTATCTTTGGCTACGACATGGTGACCTCTGGTGCGTCGTCCGACATTTCGATGGCGACAAAAATGGCCCGCGCGATGGTGACGCAGTGGGGGATGAGCGACAAACTTGGACCTCTTGCCTATCAGGAAAACGAAGAAGAAGTTTTCCTTGGCCATTCGGTTGCACGGCATCAGACCATGTCGGAAGACACAATGTGCAAGATCGACGAAGAAGTGAAACGCATCGTCGATGAGGGTTATGAGAAGGCCCGTCAGTTGCTGACAGATCATATTGATGAGCTGCATGCGATTGCCAATGGCTTGCTTGAATATGAAACTCTGTCGGGTGATGAAATCAAAGGCCTGATACGTGGCGAAGCGCCGGTTCGCGAAAGTGGCGAGCCGGATGAGCCCGCAGGCCCAAGCTCCTCCGTGCCCTCCAGTGGCACCGCAGCAGGCGGCCAGACATCTGGTGGTGGTATGGGCGGTATAGACCCGGAACCGCAAGGCACGTAAAGACACCGCTATCGGAAATTTTTGTATCTGATCTTTAGGGAGGCCTTTTGGCCTCCCTTTTGATTTTGGGGGCAATAGACATATGATCGAAGCCCGGCGGTGGGGACCGTGTCGGGTTTTGAGGTTTTGCTGTTCTGGGAGGGGCGTATGAAGTGGTTGGCAGGCGTTGTTGGTGGGCTTTTCGTTCTTTTTGGAGTCGTCTGGTATGGAACGGTTCCGGAAGATTTTCCGGTTCCTGAGCGTCAGGACATAACCATCTCCGGGGTCACGGTTATCAATCCGGGTGTGGAACGCCTGCTTGATCAGACTATTGTTGTGCGGGGCGGACTGATTACAGCTATCCGGCCTCGCGGTGCCGATGACCCGGCCCCGTTGTGCGAAGACTGTTTTGCCCTTCCGGGACTGATCGATGCGCATGTTCACACGCCACCGCGTGCGGTGATCGGCAATCAACGTCTATTTGCGCTGCTCTATCTGGCGCATGGTGTTACGTCGGTCAGGGATGTTGGGCAGTCAGAACCTGGCATTGCGGAATTTGCGCGTGGGCTGAATGAGGGGGAGATTGTTGGGCCTCATATGTACCGATGCGGCCCCGTGCTCGAGGGCACGCCGCCAGCCTGGCCCGTTGCCACAATCGTTGAGACTGCGGAAGAGGCGCGTGCGATCGCTATGCAACTGGTGGACGAAGGGGTCGATTGTCTCAAAATTTACAATGAAGTGAAACTCGACGCCTATGAGGCGATTGCCGCAGTTGGCCAAGAACGGGGTGTGCCCGTCATTGGCCACGTTCCTCACGCGGTGGGGTTGCGGGGTGTTTCCAATTTTGAATCTCAGCATCTAACAGGGGTTCCGTATGTCGCGCTTCCACGTCCTCCGATGGGGTGGGACGTGCGGGATGTCGATATTCTCGCGATGAGCGAGGATGACATTGAGGAGGTCCTGCAGATAGCGGAGGCCCGGAATATTTCCTTTACGCCCGCGCTCGCGAACTTTGCATTGCGGTTGACGGATTCTGATCGTGAAAGATTTCCGCCAACGCCTGCAGCTGCTCACTTGCCCGATTTCTGGTCAGACTCCTGGCAGCTTGTGGCAGGTCACCCGACCGGGGATGAGGCGATAGCGACGAAACTCGCCTCTGTCGAGCGGATGTACGACATTGTCGGTCGCATCCATGGGGCGGGCCTGGATGTGCTCGCGGGTACGGATACCCTCATGCCGTGGGTTGTTCCCGGTGAGTCTCTGCTTCTGGAACTCGATGAACTTGAAAAGGCGATGGGTGACCGGGAGGCTGTACTTGCGACGGCAACGACGGTCAACGGGCGGCATATCGCGCCGGGTGAGGTGGGTGTGATTGCTGTTGGCGCGCGCGCTGATATTCTGCTGCTTGCAGGAGATCCGGTCGTGTCCCTTTCAGCGCTTCCAGACTGGAAGGTGCTTGTTGCGGATGGGCGCCTTTATCCCCGCGAGACCATTGATGAGTGGCTCGATGTGTACGATGCGCATTTTCACGGGATAATATATGACACCGCCATAAGCGGTCTTGTGTCGTTGATTGCGGGTCAGTTTACCAAAGCGCCCAACGAGGAATGATGACACTGGCAGGCCTACACTCTTCACCTCTCCTCTTTGGTATTCTCAATGTTACGGCGGATAGTTTCTCCGATGGGGGGAAGTACCTGACGCCGGAGGCGGCGATTGCTCATGGGCAGGAATTGATTGCCGAGGGCGCGCATGTGTTGGATGTGGGGCCTGCCTCATCGCATCCTGATGCCAAGCCGGTGCCGGTCGAAGAAGAGATAAAACGCCTTGCCTCGGTCCTGCCGGACCTGCAAAAGGTCGGGGCTGTCATTTCAGTGGATAGTTATCAGACCGAGACGCAGCGTTGGGCGCTGGCGGCGGGGGCTGACTATCTCAATGACATTCAAGGGTTTGCGGATGAGGCCTTCTATCCTGAGTTGGGGGAGGCGTCGGCCAAGCTGATTGTCATGCATTCCATTCAAGGTGTCGGTCAGGCGACGCGGGCGGCCCCCCCGTCCGGTTCGATGATCGACCATGTGTCGCGGTTTTTTGAGGCACGGTTTGCGGCTCTTGAGAAGGCAGGTGTTGCGCGAGCCCGCCTGATCCTTGATCCGGGCATGGGCTTTTTTCTTGGGTCTCAACCCGACCCCTCGCTGGAGGTGCTGCGCAATCTGGCGCTGCTGAAGGAGCGATTTGGGGTGCCGGTGTTTGTTTCGGTGTCGCGCAAAAGCTTTCTGCGGGCTCTGAGCGGAGCCGACGTCAGAGGGGCGATGGCGCCAACACTGGCCGCCGAGCTTTATACAGCCCTGTCTGGAGCTGACATGATCCGCACTCATGAGCCCCGACCTTTGGCGCAAGCATTGAAAGTATGGGCTGCGCTGGCTGGTTAACCTAGTGGCAGGGCAGGGGCTTCGTGTGTCACCAGTTCCGGTAAAGATTGGCAATAATTTGTTAACCCCTTGCCAAAGAAAACGGGCATATACTCCCGGTTCTGGGGATATTTTTTGTATGGGACGAAGGCTCGCTCATGTCGCGTAAGTATTTTGGCACTGATGGCATCCGGGGAACGGCAAACCGCACCGTTATGACGGCAGAGACCGCTCTGCGGGTTGGTATGGCTGCGGGTCGTGTGTTTACCCGTGGGGAGCACCGCCACCGGGTTGTGATCGGCAAGGACACGCGTTTGTCGGGCTATATGATCGAGAATGCGCTGGTGGCGGGTTTTACGTCGGTCGGCATGGATGTGTTTCAGTTYGGTCCTCTGCCGACCCCTGCCGTGGCTATGTTGACCCGCTCTATGCGGGCTGATTTGGGCGTGATGATCTCGGCCTCTCATAATTCCTACGAAGATAATGGGATCAAGCTATTTGGTCCTGATGGTTACAAGCTTTCTGATCTGGTTGAACATGAGATTGAGCGTCGCATGGACAATGGGATCATGGACCATCTGGCCCGACCAGAAGATATCGGGCGCGCAAAACGTATTGAAGATGCGCAGGCCCGCTACATTGAATCTGTCAAACGGACCTTCCCCAAGCATTTGAGCCTCGAGGGTGTACGCATCGTCGTGGATTGTGCAAACGGTGCCGCGTACAAGGTGGCCCCGACAGCTCTGTGGGAATTAGGTGCTGAAGTGGTGAGCATTGGTGTTGATCCCGATGGGACGAACATTAATGCCGGCTGTGGCTCCACTGCGCCCGAACGTATGTGCCAGCTGGTGCGCGAACGTCGCGCTGACATTGGTATTGCGCTTGATGGGGATGCGGACCGGGTGATCATTGCTGATGAGAACGGCGAACTGATCGACGGCGACCAGATCATGGCGCTGGTGGCTCGGTTCTGGAAAGAGCAGGACATTCTGTCTGGACCGGGCATTGTGTCGACGGTTATGTCTAACCTGTCTCTCGAACGTTACCTTGAGAGCCTGGGTCTTGAACTCGCCCGCACGCAGGTGGGTGACCGATATGTGGTTGAACATATGCGGGCACACGGGTTTAACGTCGGTGGTGAGCAATCCGGTCATATTGTGCTCTCTGATTTTGCGACGACGGGCGATGGCTTGATCGCAGCGCTTCAGGTTCTCGCTGTCCTTCAGACCACCGGCAAGCAGGTGAGCGAGGTTTGCAACCTCTTTGAGCCATTGCCGCAGCTTTTGAAGAACGTTCGGTTTAAATCCGGTGCGCCGCTAGAGGACACTCTGGTGAAAGAAGCCATCAAGGATGGTGAGTCCCGGTTGGGGGCCACGGGGCGTATCGTCGTACGCAAATCAGGCACTGAGCCTCTGATCCGCGTTATGGCGGAGGGAGACGACATGGTGCTGGTGGAAGCCGTTGTGGATGATATTACCTCGGCGATCAGCCAGGTCGCTGTCTGACAATAAGCGTTTTGAATAACATGAACGACAATGATCTTCCCGATGGGCCTGCCAGCGATCAGCAGCAGATGGGTCGCGTGTTGGTTGTCGCCGGGTCTGACAGTGGCGGTGGTGCTGGCATTCAGGCCGACATCAAAACCATTACGGTGCTCGGTGCCTATGCAGCAACGGCGGTGAGCGCGATTACCGTGCAGAACACGCTCGGTGTGTCGCAGGTTTTTCCCCTTGAAGCCGATCTTGTTAGAGCGCAGATGCGCGCGGTGCTGGACGATATTGGCGCCGATGTTGTGAAGATCGGCATGCTGCATTCCAGCGCCGTCATTGAAGCTGTGGCGGCGGAACTGGAGGCGCGTTCGGACATTGCGCTTGTTGTGGACCCGGTGATGGTGGCGACAGGTGGGACCGTGTTGCTTGAAGACGACGCCATGCTGGCTCTGAGAAACCTGCTTGTGCCAATGGCCACGATACTCACGCCCAATATGCCGGAAGCGGCAGCATTGACGGGCAAGCCGGTTGAAACGCTGGACGATCAGAAGCGTGCGGGTGATGCTTTGATTGGGCTTGGCCCCAAAGCTGTGCTGGTGAAGGGCGGGCATGGAAATGACCCAGACGTCTATGATGTGCTGGTGATGCAGGACAGTATTGAGATCATGTCGAGCCCTCGCATTGAGACGCGTAACACCCACGGCACCGGCTGCACGCTGGCCTCGGCTATCGCAGCGTTTCTTTCCCAAGGTGCGCCGATGCGAGATGCTGTGTCGATTGCGCGTGACTATGTGCATGAAGCCATTCTGACCGCACCGGGCCTTGGAAAAGGCCATGGGCCACTCAATCACATGCATCCTTTTCAGGGTGAGGATTGAATTAGACCGACCGGCTTGCGCGCACAGGTCCTTTATCCATCAGGTTTGCAAGGATCGTGAGGCTTTTCTCGAGCGTCTTGCTGTCGGGAGCGGCACCCAGTGCCAGCCGAATATGGTTGGACGCAGGCCCTGCAGAAAAATCACCCGCGGGCGATATGATGACCCCTGCTGTTTCCGCCGCCATAGCAAAAGCATCCGCCGTCCAGGTGTCCGGTAAGGCAAGCCAGAGATGAGGGGCTGCGGATTGTTGTGGGATGCGTGCCGGGGCAAATATTTTTCGCGCTAAGGCATGACGTTGGGCGATCTCCTTCACCTGTTTTTCAACCAGACGCGCCACGGCACCGTTTTCGATGAGCCCGGTTGCGATGTTGGCCATGGCCATGGGCGGCCCCATGCCAAGCAGATGCTGAAGATCGTTGGCGGTTTCGCGAAAGGCGGGAGGGCAGGCGAGGTAACCCACCCGCAGGCCCGGGGCGAGAGTTTTGGAAAGCGATCCGATGTAGAAGGTCTGGTCCGGTGCGAAGGTGATGAGGGGCGGTGGGGCGTCGCTGACAAAAGGGTCATACAGACCATCTTCGATCAGCAGGACATTGTGGTTGATGGCCGATTTGGCAATGGCTTTACGGCGCTTCAGGGGAAGGGTGGTGCCGGTGGGGTTCTGCGCTGTCGGCATCAAAAAAGCAGCCGTCGGGCGGTGCTGTTTACACAGTTTCTCGAATGCTTCTGCGCGGATGCCCCGGGCGTCGGCGGGAATGGCCATGATGCGCCGATCGCTTAAGCGCGCGAGATCGAGAAAGCCCCCAAAGGTGAAGGGCTCGCAGAGGATGAGGTCACCAGGTTTCGTGGCGGCCATAAGGGCGGTCGTGAGCGCGTGCTGACCCCCGGCGGTGACGATGAGATCGCTGGCGAGGTCATTCAGGCCACCCAGGGCCAGGTAAGCACACCCCGCTGCTTTGTCTTGCTCTGCGCCCCCGAACGGAATGTAGGACAGGAAAGAGGCTGCCGAGCTCCCGGCCAGGGCTGCCGCAATGTCCACGCCCTGGCCCACATTTGCCGGCAGGTTGATGCGGAGATTAAGCGGAGCGCCGGTTGTCAGGTTATTTGTGCTTTTGACATAGGTGCCGCGCCCCACGAGAGCTGTTACATCGCCACGGCGTGCGGCTAGGTCGTAGGCGCGGGTGATGGTGCCGATACTGACGTCGAGTTGGTAGCTGAGATCTCTGTGTGCAGGCAGGCGGGCACCGGGAGCGAGGGTTCCTGAGGTGATTGCATCGTGAATGGTATCGGCGATCCGCTTGTAGGCGGGGCCGGATTTCTCTTTGATCGCTGATGTCCAAATTGTCATGGTGACAATATAATGATTGTATCTACTAACTGTCACGCCTAAATGTCACTCAACCGCTAAGGAGTTGAGCGATGACCAAGCTAAGCCTGYTCCAAGTTGATGCGTTTGCTGACAAGCCGTTTGAGGGAAATCCGGCGGCTGTCGTTCCGCTGGAGAGCTGGTTGCCGGATGACAAGCTGCTGGCAATCGCTGCGGAAAACAATCTGGCGGAGACGGCTTTTTTTGTGGCGGTGGATAAGGGGTATGAGCTGCGCTGGTTCACCCCTTCGGTAGAGGTGCCGCTCTGTGGTCACGCAACTCTGGCCTCCGCGCATGTGCTGTACACGCATCTTGGATATGACAGTGCGGACATTCGTTTTCAGACCAAGAGTGGAGAGCTCACGGTCAGCCGGGAGGGCGATCTCTATGCGATGGATTTTCCTTCAAACCCCGCGCGTCCCACCATGGCCTCGGATGCTTTGGCGGAGGCTCTTGGAGCCAAGCCTGTCATGGTGCTGAAAGGCCGAAATTTCCTCGCGGTCTTTGATGATATGCGCGACGTTGCTGCTCTTACGCCCGACCTTGCACGTCTCACCAAATTCAGTGTGGAGGCCAAGATGGGCGTGATTGCGACAGCGCCTGGCGATGAAAAAATGGGCTGGGATTGTGCCTCGCGGTTTTTTGCACCTCACGTGGGGATTTCAGAAGACCCTGTCACAGGGTCCGCGCACACAACGATTGTACCTTTCTGGGCGAAGCGGCTGGGCAAGTCTGACATCACCGCGCGGCAGATTTCTAAACGAGGTGGCACGCTGTTTTGCACAGCTGTTGAGGATCGCATCATCATGCGTGGTCGGGCGGTGGACTATCTTGTGGGCACCATCACCGTTTAAGTTCGGCGAGGGCGATGCCGCCTAAGATAATGGCAAGGCCAACCATCGCTGTGAGCGTGAYCACTTCGTCCAGAAAAAAGACCCCAAGGACAAGAGCCAGGACCGGCACCAGATAATTGGTCATGGCCATGAAGGACGGGCCCGCACTGTCGATCACGCGAAAATAGACGACGGTTGCATAGCCGATTGGTAAAGCCCCCAGAACGACAACTGCAATCCAGGAGTTGGGGGATATGGCCTCAATGTCCAATGGTGCCTGTCCCCATGCGAAGGGCAGCATGATGAGACCCGCCAGCCCGGTGGTGAGGCAGGCTTTGGTGTAAAGCGGGGCGGAGGGTGCGCGCCGGGCGATAATGGCGTTGGCTGCAAAGAAGAAGGCTGCTGCGAGAACCAGTCCCTCGCCCAAAAGAGGGATGTCGTCGTCTGAATTGGCCAATCCCCCGCTGGGATCAACAACAATGATCAAGCCCAGGAGCCCGATTATAAACCCCGCAAAGCGTGCAGGCGTGAAGATCTCTCCGGGGATGAAGATGCGCGCTAGAACAAGAGTGATGAGCGGCATAACCCCGACAAGAATGGCGGCTCGGCCTGAGGGAATGAGAGCAATGCCCCAGGATAAGAGGAAGAACGGGATAAGGTCACCGCAGAGCGCCAGGGCCGTCAGCCAGCCCCACATTTGGGGAGAGCGGGGGAGAGACTCTCGTTTGATCAGCATCATGGGTGCCAGCACGGCGGCAGACACGAACATGCGGATTGAGACAGACCAGGCAGGGCTTATGGTCTCGACGACAATGTCGGTCAGGGCAAAAGCCCCACCCCACAGGAGGGCCAGCAGGCCAAGGTCGCGATAATCAGCGGGGCTATGTCGCTTGAGACTCACAGACATTCCTCCAGGGCCCCGAACAGGCGATCCGTATCCTCTTCATTGTTGTAGAGGTGAGGCGTCACTCGCATGGACGTGCCGCGCAGGCTTACGTGCACGTTGCGACTGGCCAGATGTTGCAGGAGACCGTCGGGGGCGCCGTCTGGAAAGCGCACACCGAGAAAGTGAGGGGCCCGCAAATCACGAGCACCTGTCAGCAAGCCCAATGCGTTTGCCCGTTTCGCCAGAGCGTCGGTTTTGACGCGCAGGGTTGCAGCAATATTTTCAACACCCCAGTCGAGCAGTTGTTCAAGTGCGCGTTTTGCCATGGGCATGAGTTGGAAGTTTGCGCGCTCGCCCATGTCAAAGCGTTTGGCGCCGGGTTGATAGGCGTCTTCATAGTCAACCAGGCTCGCAAAGTCCTGTGACCCTTTGCGCACGATCCAGTTCTCCTCCAGGGGGCGGCCCTCCTGCCACCGAGGAGCGACATAGAGAAAGCCCATTGCATACGGCCCCATCAGCCATTTGTAAGTAGGGGCAATCAGAAAATCAGGATCAATTTCCGCAACATTGATTGGCAGGGCTCCCAGAGATTGCGACAGGTCGAGCACCAGTGCTGAACCAACAGTCTTTGCTTTCTCCGATACGGATTTGAGATCTATGAGCGCACCGTCTGTCCAATGGCAATGCGGCAGAGCGACGATGCGTGTGCGCTCTGATATGGCGTCCAGAATGGCGGGTGTCCAGTCAGGCCCCTGCCTGGTCGTGGTGGGGGCGGCAATGGTGTGGACAGTGGCATTGTTTTCCCGGGCGAGACGTTCCCAGGAATAAATATTGGACGGGAATTGTTCGGCAAGGACCAACACTTCTTCGTGCGGCTTGAGGGGGATGTTGGCCGCCGCTGTCGCGATGCCATAGGAAGCCGCAGGCGCGATGGCAATGTCGTCTGATTGCGCCCCAATCAGGCTTGCAAAGAGCCCTCGGGCTTCCTCCGAGGTGGTGAAAAAACCTTCTGATCCTGTACCCCACGGATGGCGTTTGGCCTGGATTGCCTCTTCTCCCGCTTGAGCAACGCTCGTCATCAGCGGTGACATATAGGCGCAATTCAAATAGGCCACGTCTACGGGAATATCAAATAGATGCCGCTGGCAGGGCAGTATGAGATTTTTCATGGGTCAACCTGGCGTCTGGTCTGGAGTTCAAACCCGGCGCAAATGCATGACCGAGTGCTCGCACCGTCGCCTTATCGGCGGGTAACCGCAACCCTTCTTTTGGGTGTTTTGTCCTTGTCAGACGATGGGGCTACAGCGCCTCCAGTTCTTCATATGCCAAGACAGATTCGTCTGCATTGAGCGAAATGCGCAATGCGAGTTTGCCATCTTGTGTGCGCACGACCTTCTTGCCAGCTCGCGGGATGGGGATGTTGTTTTCGATGCAAAAGCGCACCAGAATTTCTGTGACCTGTGTTGCCTCAACCGTGAAAGAGACAACATTTTTCGTCGACCCCCCCTTAAGGGTCATCGTGAAATTTAGGCTCCCATTCTTCCCCGCGGCCCATTTATCTAAATGTCCGTTTGGAAGAAAATCGGGGTTCATTCGGCGATAAGATTCAATGCCGAACAGGAACTCCTCGTCAGAAAACATTATGTAACGCAGCTCCTCAGCCATAAGGCCACCTCCACAGAACACAGTTCAATGTGTTCTTGATTTCAATGATCGTAAAATTCTGAAGGCAATTTCTTTTCAAGATGTTAAGCGAACAGTTTGCTTCAAATTGCCTTTTTCGGCACGAAACTGCGCTGTGGCGATGGGTTGTTGACACCGTCCGCGCTGAGGCTTATATCGGCGGCGGGCCACCTCTCCCCACCGAGAGGCGACTATCTGTGAGGATAGATACAGATAATGACGACGACACTCGATCGGCCGGCAATGCGCCCGGCCAACCCAAACTTTTCCTCCGGCCCGTGCGCGAAGCGCCCCGGATGGACCCTCCAAAACCTTCAAGATGCTTGTCTCGGCCGGAGCCATCGCTCTAAGCCCGGGAAAGCCAAACTCGCTGAAGCGATTGATCGCACGCGCGCCGTTCTGGGCGTGCCGGATGATTACCGCATCGGTATTGTTGCGGCCTCCGATACGGGTGCTATGGAAATGGCCATGTGGTCGCTTCTGGGCGCGCGCGGCGTGGATATGATGGCCTGGGAGAGCTTTGGCTCTGGCTGGATCACGGATGTTGCCAAACAGTTGAAGCTTGAAGATATGCGCAAACTTGAGGCTGGCTACGGCGAGCTTCCGGACCTGGGCGCTGTGGATTTTTCCCGCGATGTGGTTTTTACTTGGAACGGCACGACCTCTGGTGTGCGGGTTCCCAACGGGGACTGGATCCCTGCTGATCGCGACGGACTGACTTTATGTGATGCGACGTCGGCTGCTTTCGCCATGGAGCTTCCTTGGTCCAAGCTCGATGTCACGACTTTCTCCTGGCAGAAAGTGATGGGGGGCGAGGCTGCTCACGGCATTCTCATTCTTTCCCCGCGGGCTGTTGAGCGGCTTGAAAGCTACACACCGGCCTGGCCGATGCCGAAAATTTTCCGGCTGACCAAAGGTGGCAAGCTCATTGAAGGTATCTTCAAGGGCGAGACCATCAACACACCTTCCATGTTGTGTGTGGAGGATTATCTCGACACGCTGAAATGGGCGGAGTCGATTGGTGGCCTGCCTAGTCTTGTGGCGCGTGCCGATGGCAATCTGGCGGTTCTTGCTGACTGGGTCAGTCGTACGAGCTGGGTTGATTTTTTGAACGTTGACGTGGCGACACGCTCCAGCACCTCTGTCTGCCTCAAAGTAGTGGACGAACGGGTGACGGCATTGCCTGATGATGTTCAAGCAGCGATCGCCAAGAAAATCGTGTCACTTCTGAATGATGAAGGCATTGCCTACGACATCGGAGCTTACCGGGATGCACCGGCGGGTCTTCGTATCTGGGCGGGGTCGACCATCGAGATGTCCGAYTTGCAGGCGCTTGTGYCTTGGCTCGAYTGGGCCTTTGCTCARGCTTGCAGCGAGCTTGCYCCCGCTTAAGAAGCGGCTTCAAAAACACATGAGAGCGGTGTGTCCGCTCCCCCCTTTTTTCCTTTAGTGATGGAGTTGGTTTCATGCCCAAGGTATTGATTTCTGACAAGTTGAGCCCCGCCGCAGCCAAAATTTTTGAAGACCGCGGCATTGAAGTTGATGTGAAGGTTGGTCTTGATCGCGAAGAGCTGATCAAAATCATCGGCGACTATGATGGTCTGGCCATTCGCTCTGCCACCAAAGTAACGCCGCCGGTAATCGCGGCTGCGAAAAAGCTGAAAGTTGTGGGTCGGGCCGGTATCGGTGTCGACAATGTGGACCTGCCAGCCGCCACGGCTGCCGGGATCATCGTGATGAACACACCGTTTGGCAATTCCATCACTACTGCCGAGCACGCTATTTCCATGATGACGGCTTTGGCCCGTCAGATCCCTGAGGCCAGCACGTCTACACACGCTGGCAAGTGGGAAAAGTCCAAGTTTATGGGCGTTGAACTCACGGCCAAAACGCTGGGCGTCATCGGCTGTGGCAATATCGGTTCGATCGCTGCTGACCGTGCCCTTGGGCTTCGCATGAAAGTGGTCGCCTTCGACCCCTTCCTGACGCCTGAACGTGCCGCCGATATTGGCGTTGAGAAGGTTGAGCTTGATGTTCTGTTTGCACGGGCTGATTTCATCACCCTGCACACACCGCTGACGGACAAGACTCGCAACATTATTGATGCAGCCGCTTTTGCCAAAATGAAAGACGGCGTGCGGATCATCAATTGCGCTCGGGGTGGCCTCATCGTTGAAGCTGATCTCAAGGTAGCGCTTGAAAGCGGCAAGGTTGCAGGAGCAGCTTTGGATGTGTTCGAAGTGGAACCTGCCAAAGAGAACGCTTTGTTCGGCATGGCAAATGTGATTTGCACACCACACCTTGGGGCTTCCACGTCGGAAGCACAGGAGAATGTGGCACTGCAGGTCGCCGACCAGATGGCCGATTATCTTCTAACCGGTGCGGTGACGAATGCCATCAACATGCCGTCAATCTCTGCAGAAGAAGCACCGAAGCTCGCTCCTTATGTGACGTTGGCAGAACAGCTTGGCTCTTTCGCCGGGCAGCTGACCGAAACGGGCATCAAGGAAGTCATCATCGAGTATGAAGGCGAAGTGAGCGGGCTCAATACACGCGCACTCACCAACGCTGCGCTGTGTGGTCTGCTGAAGCCGCTGCTTGCAGACGTGAATATGGTGTCTGCACCGGTGATCGCGAAAGAACGCGACATTGAGCTTACAGAAGTAAAGCGGGAAGAACCTCGCGGGGCTTTTGAAACTTACATTCGCCTGACGGTGAAGACAGAGCGTCAGGAACGCTCGGTTGCGGGCACGGTGTTCTCTGACGGCAAGCCACGTCTTATCCAGGTGAAGGGCATCAATATGGAAGCCGAGCTTGGCGAACACATGTTGTATGTCACGAACGAAGACACGCCTGGTTTCATCGGTGCTCTTGGCATGGTACTGGGCAATTCCGGCGTCAACATCGCCAATTTCCGCCTCGGTCGGGATGGTAAAGGTGATGAGGCCATTGCGCTTATCGAGCTGGATCAGGCGCTCAGCGACGATTGTCTGAAAGCAGTGGAATCGATCCCTCACGTGAAGCAGGCAAAAGCGCTGGCATTCTGAGGACGGGTTTCGACAATTAGAGGCTCCTCACGGGGCCTTTTTTTGTTTGTCCCTTCCCTTGGGCGTCGCAAGAGAGTAAAAGCTATGAAAGTCCCCAGCTGGTCATCAGCTCGGGGGCTTTCTTTGTGTCTAGGGGCCCAATATGCCCCAAAAATCGGTGATTCTCATGGCGAATGTAGCGGTCGTTGGCTCCCAATGGGGCGACGAAGGCAAGGGCAAGATTGTGGATTGGCTGTCGGAGCGGGCAGACGTGGTGGTGCGCTTTCAGGGTGGACACAATGCTGGCCATACGCTCGTCATTAACGGGGTGACCTACAAGCTCTCGCTGCTGCCGTCGGGCATTGTGCGCGGTGGCAAAATGTCCGTGCTGGGCAGTGGGGTGGTGATTGATCCCTGGGCGTTGGTGTCGGAAATCGACAAGCTGGCCGAACAGGGCGTGGTGGTGACACCGGAAAATCTCAAGATTGCTGAGAATGCCTGCCTGATCCTACCGGTTCATCAGGAACTGGATGTGATCCGCGAGACCTCTAACAAAGGCACCAAGATTGGTACCACCAAGCGGGGCATTGGTCCTGCTTATGAAGACAAGGTGGGGCGTCGTGCGATCCGGGTGATGGATCTCGCCGACCCTGACACGTTGCCAGACAAAGTGGAAAAACTGCTGCATCACCACAATGCGTTGCGGCGGGGCTTGGGCAAGGACGAACTGGAGGCGCAGCCGATCCTCGAGGCGCTGCTGGAAGTGAGCCCCCGGATTTTGCCGCACATGGATGTGGTTTGGCGCTATCTCGCCGATGCCCGCAAGGCTGGCAAACGCATTCTCTTTGAAGGTGCCCAGGGCACACTGCTCGACATTGACCACGGGACTTATCCGTTTGTGACGTCGTCCAATGTGGTGGCGGGGCAGGCGGCGACGGGCTCCGGCATGGGGCCGTCTGCGGTTGAATATGTGCTGGGCATCACCAAGGCGTACACCACACGGGTGGGCGAGGGACCGTTTCCCACAGAGCTTGAAGACGAAGATGGTCAGCGGCTGGGAGAGCGGGGCCACGAGTTTGGCACTGTGACGGGGCGCAAACGCCGCTGCGGTTGGTTTGATGCGGTGCTGGTTAATCAGGCGCTCAAGATCAATGGCATGCAGGGCATTGCGCTCACCAAGCTGGATGTGCTGGACGGTTTTAAAACACTGAAAGTCTGTGTGGCCTACGAGCTGGACGGCAAGCGCATCGACTATCTGCCATCAACGCCCGCGTTGCAGGCGCGTGTTGTTCCGATCTATGAAGAGCTTGAGGGCTGGTCAGAAAGCACCTATGGCGCGCGCAGCTGGGCGGACTTGCCTGCGGCTGCCGTCAAATATGTGCGCTATGTGGAAGAGCTGATCGAATGCCCTGTAGCGTTGCTGTCTACATCGCCAGAGCGCGACGACACTATCTTGATGCGCGACCCGTTTGAAGATTAATGTCTTGTCGTTGCGAAACATGTCTTGTTGAAGGAACCGGGAATGGCTAAAGAAAAAGAGGATAAGACGACGTCAAATGCAATGGGCGTTTGCATCGCGCTTGGCACCAGTTTTGGTGCCGCTTTCGGCGTTGCTTTTGGTCCCCTGGTATTTGATGACCTTAGTATGGGGATCGCGCTCGGGGTAAGTTTCGGTATCGTCATTGGCATCACAATAGGGGCGCTTCTGGAAGCGAGAAAAAAAGCTGAGCAGAAAGACAGCTCGGGCGAGTAGCGGGTTTGCACGTTTCGCCTATTTTCGGTGCCATTCTACTCCGTAGGCAGACCATAAGAGTCTTTGGCCTGTTCTGGGATTAGTGTGCAGGGATCAACCTCCATCAATTTCAAGCTCTCCGGATAGGGAGGTTTGAACATTGTGTAGACGGTTGTGAATTTCATTTTTGCCGGCGTTCCGTCGATATTGTTGATGTTGAGCGCCCACTCGTCGAATCCTTTGCTTTCAGCAAATCGATCAACAGCGCATTTCATGACATTCATTATGTCGTCCTCGGTGAATGCACCCCGTCTCATAACGGCTGTGGCCGCAACTCTATTTTCTCGGAAGTGGTTCAATACAACGTCTTTGACCGGCGTAATACCACTAGGTGGTATTACGCCAAGCCTTGCATTTGCTGCCGCTAAGCTGCCGTTATCTGCTTTGGCAGGCACGCTGAGGAATAGTGCAAGTGCTGCAACCGCTATTCGGGGTAACGAATTCATCATTGTCTCTGATCCTGCTCAAATGGACGCAAGGGCATTGCTGGTTTGTCGTCACGGCTAGTTTTTCTGATTGGTATGTGGTGCAAAGCTGAATAGAAATTGTGAATCTGTTGTGGTGTTCTGTATCGCCTCAGGAGAGGGTATCCATCTCAGCACACCAGTCTTTTGCCACTGCATTGAAATCCGCTGGGATGGGGTTTTTTGCGAGACCAATGACCGCGAGAATACCCTGCGGCCCTGTGCCTCTGCTAGATGAGGTGCGTTGGACTTGTTCCACATCCCATGCGTCGAAACCGTTCTCCGCGCGATATTTGTCAACTTTGCAATAGATCACTGTTAGTACGTCTGACAGGCTTGCGCTTGGTCCCGCAGTTGTTTCAAACCTAAATTTTGTTCCGTCTATAGAGGTAATATTCACGTCGTCCAACGTAGGAAAACCGGACGCGGGTGCTTGCGTCAATGCGGGTGGCGCATAGTTTGGTTTGTTGGCTCTATCTGCGCATGCGGCGGGCACAAGTGTTGGTGCAATGATTGGCCACAAATAGGAAACCTTCGCTGACATGTATGCCCCCTTTTTTGATCTGAAAGAGCAGGCTACTTCACATGTGCACGAAGGTAAACCAACGATTGTATGATGGTTCATTGTTCCCCCGATATTGGGGAGCTTGGGTGACAGCGCTGCCGTCACCCAACTGCCTCTACACGGCTTGCAGAAGGATCATGACTGTTCCGGCAACACCCGCAAAATAGGCCAGTGTGCGCAGGCCCAAAAATGTAATGCCACCGACATAAGCAAGTGCGTGGACAATGCGTGCGCCCAGAAAAATCTGCGCGCCGAGCATGGTCATCTCGTTGCTGATGCCTGCTGCACTCACGGGCAGCACAATGGCAGCGAAGATAACGGTGTTTTCCAGATGGTTTATATAGGTGCGCTTGACACGTGCGCCCCAACCTTCCGGGGCTGCGGCTTCATCACGATTGCCAAAACCCCAGGACATGCCCATGGCCAGGATGTTCGCATTGGCGGACATGACCACAAGAACAAGCAGCAGGACGCCGCTCCACATCAACATAGATAGTTCAACAGACATTTGATTCCCTCCTCTAAACGTCTTTTCGAGGGGGAATCATGCCCGACGTTGGTGCGTTTGGCGAGGGGCTGTTCTGATTTAGGGAGCTTCTGGCGGTTTGAAGTGAACACATTTTTGTGGTCGATCATTGGGTGACAGCTTGTCTGTCACCCAATGGGGTTTACAGGGCCGGGATGAGGACCATGACGGTTCCGGCGAGGCCTACGAAATAGGCGACGGAGCGAATGCTCAGGAAAGTGATACCTGTGATGTAAGTGACAGCATGGACAAGGCGAGCGCCCAGGAAAATCTGTGCGCCGAGTACGGTTATCTCAGTGCTGATCCCCGCCACACTTACGGGAAGAGCAATGGCACCAAATATCACAGTGTTTTCCAGGTGGTTTTTGCTGGTGCGGGCAAGTCGTGCAGTCCACCCCTCAAGGGTTGGAACCTCGTCACGGTTGCTGATACCCCAGGCAAAGCCCATGACCTTGTCCGTCGCAACCGCGGAAGCGAGGATAAGCACGAGCAGTAAAACACCGCTCCACATCAACATGGATAGTTCAACAGACATTTGGTTTCCTCCTTTAAACGTCTCTTCGTGGGGAACCATGCCCGACACCGGGATGATTGGCGAGGGCTGCTTCAATCTGGGGAGGTTTTAGGGTTTTGAAAGTGAACCGTTGTGGCTGATTACCGATGGGACAACAAGTCTTGTGCCTCTTTGATCAGCCCGTCGATGATTTCGCTCGTGGCCCTTTCTTGAGCCCGGGATCCGGCCTGGCCACTCCACAGATTATGAAAATCTGTTGATCCCTTTTCCAGAGCTGCTTTTGCCAAAGGGGCGATGAGGGCGCGCTGGGTGGGGAAGGGGGCGGCCTGTTCTTCCAGGTGCGCCAAACTGTCGACCAGGTGATTACGCAGACTGCGCGCGGGACGCCCGGAGAAAAGCCGGGTGAGTTTTGTCTGCGCGTCGGGTGTTTTGGAAAGCGCCCTTTTGTGGAGAGGATGGGTGCTTGCTTCGGGCGCGCGCATAAATGCTGTGCCCAGTTGCACCCCGGCGGCACCCAGCAGGAAGGCGGCTGCGATGCCGCGGCCATCGAAAATACCACCCGCCGCGATGACGGGAATGGTGACTGCATCGACGATGAGAGGCACAAGGGCCATGGTACCCATGTCGTTTAAGGCGGGGTCGCCGATGAAGCTGCCGCGATGGCCGCCCGCCTCGCTTCCTTGCGCCACAATGGCATCCATGCCACCTGCCTGCAGCACCTTGGCTTCGATCGCAGATGTGGCGCAGCCGAGCAGGCGGACACCTTTGTCTTTCAGGGCCGTGACAGCATGAGGGGATGGCAGGCCGAAGTGAAAACTCACAACCTTGGGTGGGGACATCAACAGAATATCGAGCACGTCGTCTGAAAAAGCAGAGGTACCGGTTTTGGGCTCGGGCACGGTGCCCAGGCCTGCGGTCTCATATTCAGCCTGCAAGGCCGCCGTCATCGGCTGTGGGTCAAAGCCCGCCAGATCGGGTTCGTTGTGCACAAAGAAGTTGAAATTAATCGGGTGATTGGTCGCTTGCCCCACTTCCCGCAACTGCTTTTTGAGGGCATCAGGAGGTGTCATGGCACACCCCAGAGAGCCCAGACACCCGGCATTGGCCGCGGCCAGCGCCATGGCAAGCGTTGAAACCCCTGCCATCGGGGCCTGGATAAGAGGATGCTCAATATCCAATAGTTCTTGTAAGCGTGTGTCTGGCCACATGAAATTGTCCCCGCGTTTTTGCCGTGCCGCAAATGTGGAGAGCGGGGCCCCATTTTGCAATNGGGGGCTTTGACCCGCNYGCTNYGAAARGTGCACACTCCGGCCCATCCGAGGGGTGTCTGTTCCRGGNNTGTGGAACGGGCTGAGATGGCAGTTGCTAGACCCTTAGAACCTGATCCGGGTCATGCCGGCGAAGGGACGGACCACCGCCTCCTTTTCCGCATCCCGGGGTCTTTTCCACTAACAGGAGATCCTGGCGATGAATATTCACACAAAACCATCAGTCACCACTGGTCCGCTACCTGCGTCGACCAAGATGTTTACCAGCCCCAAAGATGCGCCCGACATTCGGGTGGCACACCGGGAGGTTGAACTGCACCCAAGTGCCATGGAGCCGCCGGTGCGCATCTATGACACGTCGGGCCCCTATTCGGATGCAACCGCCGAGATTGATCTGGAAAAGGGTCTGCCACGGCCGCGCACGGACTGGGTATTGGCACGCGGTAATGTAGAAGAATATGACGGGCGCGACATGCGCCCGGAAGACAATGGCAATGTGGGCGAGAAACATATGGCGCGGGCTTTTCCGGTGATCAACCGGCCGCTGCGGGGAACTGGCAAAGAGCTGCTGACGCAGATCGAATTTGCGCGCGCGGGCATCATCACCAACGAGATGATTTACATCGCGGAGCGTGAAAATCTGGGCCGTCGTCAGGCACTGGACAATGCCGGTCACAAAATCGCCGAGGGTGAAAGCTTTGGCGCGGACCTGCCGGAATTCATCACGCCGGAATTTGTGCGCCAACAGGTGGCCGAAGGGCTGGCCATCATCCCCGCCAACATCAATCACCCGGAAGTGGAGCCGATGATTATCGGTCGTAATTTCCTGGTGAAGATCAATGCCAACATCGGCAATTCGGCAGTCTCCTCATCCGTGGCGGAAGAGGTGGACAAGATGGTCTGGGCGATCCGCTGGGGCGCGGACAATGTGATGGACCTGTCCACTGGTCGCAACATTCACCACACGCGGGAATGGATTATCCGCAACTCGCCGGTGCCGATTGGCACCGTGCCGATCTATCAGGCGCTGGAAAAGGTGGACGGCATTGCTGAGGATCTCACCTGGGAAGTGTTCCGCGACACGCTGATTGAGCAGGCAGAGCAGGGGGTGGACTATTTCACAATCCATGCGGGCGTGCGTCTGGCCTATGTGCCGATGACGGCCAAGCGGGTGACGGGCATTGTTTCGCGCGGCGGGGCGATCATGGCCAAGTGGTGCCTGAGCCATCACAAAGAGAGCTTCATCTACGAGCACTTTGAAGATATTTGCGACATTATGCGGGCTTACGACGTGTCCTTCTCGCTCGGGGACGGTCTGCGTCCGGGCTCGATTGCGGATGCCAATGATGAAGCGCAGTTTGCGGAGCTGGAAACGCTGGGCGAATTGACGAAAGTCGCCTGGGCCAAGGGCTGTCAGGTGATGGTCGAAGGGCCGGGGCACGTGCCAATGCACAAGATCAAGGTCAACATGGACAAGCAGTTGAAGGAATGTGGTGGCGCGCCTTTCTATACGCTTGGACCGCTCACCACCGACATTGCGCCGGGCTATGATCACATCACCTCTGGCATTGGGGCGGCGATGATTGGCTGGTTTGGCTGCGCCATGCTTTGTTATGTGACGCCGAAGGAACATCTGGGGCTGCCGGATCGGGATGATGTGAAAGAGGGCGTGATCACCTACAAGATTGCGGCCCACGCAGCGGACTTGGCCAAGGGACACCCGGCGGCACAGACCCGCGATGATGCGCTGTCACGAGCACGGTTCGAGTTCCGTTGGGAGGATCAGTTCAACCTGGCGCTGGACCCGGAGCGGGCCCGTGACTTCCACGATCAGACCATGCCCAAGGAAGCCCACAAGGTGGCGCATTTCTGCTCCATGTGCGGACCCAAATTCTGCTCCATGAAGATCACGCAGGAAGTGCGCGAGTATGCCGAAAGCGGCATGGTGGAGATGTCCGACGCGTTTAATAATTCCGGCGCCAAGCTCTATGTGGATGAGGACGAGGTGGATGAGCTGAAACGCTCGAATAAGGCGTTAGGTGGAGTGTAGGCACTCGATCATCAACGAGAAATGGAGGCGGGGCATGTCTCTGCCTTTTTTTGAGGGGAGCAGTAGTTTGTTGGAACTTAAGACATCATTTGTTGCATTTCGACAAGACGCTATGTGGCTTCGCCATTGTTACAACATGTATCATTCTCTGTATGAATCTGGCTCGGAAAACGATGGCCTCTTGAGAGCTTCTGCCGAAGTGTTTTTTTATAACCTCAGCAATATACTTGTTGAGTATATCATTTTGCAGATCGCTAAATTGACTGATCCGGCGACGTCTAAGGTGCAGGGTATAACGCGTGACAATTTGACAGTCGCGCATCTGAATGCTGAGCTGAAGAAAAATAAACTAATGAGTCCAGAGATTTGTTCTATCTCCAAGAAGCTTATGCAATACCGAAATCTTATTGTTTCCGTTCGGAACAAGTTGATTGCGCATTCGGATAAAGCAACCCGATTAGATGGGAATCCAATCGGCGTGCACACACCTGAGGAAGTAAGCCGATTTTTTTCTGATCTTCAGAAATATTGTGACACTGTTGGAAAACAAATTGGGGCCGATCCGAGCGATTTTTCGGTTCAGGCCGGTCAAGGTGATGTCTCGGATTTGCTTAGTGCGCTCAAACGCTCAAACAAGGCGTTGGGTGAGAGTTAAGCTCTCTCAAACTGTCGCCCTCGGACTTGATCCGAGGGTCCAAACAGTTTCCCATAGTTCGTGGATTCTCGGGTTAAGCCCGAGCATGACAATCGGGCAGAATTGTTTCTGCTAAGCCAGTTCTTGGGTTCTCCTAAGCGACCAGAGCTCTCCAAAGTGTGGCGAGCGCAATCACAGTTAGCAGTGTGGGGGCAATGGGCCTGACCTGCTATCCCCCCGTACACGATTAGGTCTCTTGCATCGATCTGCGCGAGCCAGTAGGCTTTGCCGCACAGGCCCGGCCCGGGCCTCCTCCCTCCATCTGGGAAGCATCTGACATGCGGGGCGTCTATCTCATCTAAGCCATTCTTTTCGGGCATACGCACAAGGGGGGACTGCGAAGATTGCTCGCAAGAGGAGCTTTTCATATGAGATTTTCTGTCCCTATTTTCCGTTTGAAACGTCAGGCGAAATTGCTCGCCCGCGACAAAAAAATTCCCTTACACGAGGCGCTTGATCAGGTTGCACAGCAAGAAGGTTTCCGAAGTTGGAGCCTTCTCGCCGCCGTTGCATCCCGTCCGATGGATAGTATTCTGGCGGAACTCACACCCGGTGATCTGGTGCTGCTCGGTGCGCGTCCGGGCCAGGGCAAAACGCTTCTGGCACTCGAACTTGTGATCAAAGCTGCCGGGAAAGGCCGCCGAGGATTTTTCTTCACACTCGAATATACAGAAGATGAAGTGCTGAGCCGTCTCGCATCGCTGGGCGCAGAACCGAAAAGCTTGGGCAATTCATTTTCTATCGATACGTCTGATAAAATTTGTGCAGACCATGTCATCGAGCGGATGAAGGCGGCTTCGAGGGGCGACGTTGCGGTGATCGACTACCTGCAACTTTTGGATCAGAAACGTCAGAACCCTGAGCTGATTGTTCAGGTGCAGGCGCTGAAGGATTTCGCGCGCACATCTGGGGTGATTATTGTTCTTATTTCCCAGATCGACCGTTCGTTTGAGCATGAAAAAGATCGGCTTCCGCAAATATCGGATGTCCGGCTTCCAAACCCGCTCGACTTAAGCCTATTTACAAAAACCTGTTTTCTACATGAGGGCGAACTTCGCCTTGATGCCGTTGCGTGACGGGGAGGCGGGGCAAAACCCCGCCTTTCTACAAGCCTATCGCTCCCCAAAGTGTTGCCAGAGCAATAATTGTCAGTAGCGTGAGGGCGATGGGACGGTAGTGCTTGTCGCCGACGGCGTGGAAGAGGCCGTGGCCTGCCAGGTTGGCGAGGAAGAGGGCTGGTGCAAGCATGAGGGCCAGGATCAGGGTCTCGCTTGCGACGACGCCGGAGAAGAAACCCACCGCCAGGGTTGTGGCGCCGGTCAGTGAAAAATACATGAACATGGAAGCGCGCGCCGCATTGGGCGTATCGGCGCGCCCGAGGAAATAGAGCAGGACGGGTGGTCCCGCCATCGCCGTGCTGCCCGCGAGCAGGCCAGATGCGGCACCAATGCCAAGTGTCACAGGCACGGGGATTTTCGCCGGGAATTTGACGCCACTTGCCATCAGGATGACAGCTCCCAGAAGGGTCAAGGCGATCAGAATGCGCAGCGCGTCGGCTGAGAGGACATCCAGCAGGTAGACGCCGAAGGGTGCTGCGACAATGGCCGCAGGCAGGATCAGCCAGATGGAGCGCCAGTCCGCCGCCTTGCGCACGACGGGGAGCATTTGCAGGCCGCTCAGAATTTCAAGCAGCAGGATCATGGGGACGGCCGCTGCGGGACCAACGGTGAGAGCAAGCAGTGGCACACCCGCAAGCGCAAAGCCGAAGCCTGCGAAGGCCCGGAGTGCGCCCGCAAAAAAAATGGCGGCGGCGGCAAAGCCCATTTCGGTCCAGGGCAGTGTGGCATCGGCAAACAGTGTCATCAGGTCTGACAAGGGAGGCCCCTTTGTTGGGAAGAAAAGCGAAGGGCGCCACCGAAAGCAGCGCCCCAAAGTGTGTGCTTGGGCTTTATGCGGCTTTGGGAGCGGACTGGGCACCCCGGATGAGTTTGCCGGGGAGCTCGCCGGTTGCCTCACCATCGCGCAGGACTGTCACGCCTTTTACGATGGTTGCCTTGTAGCCGGTTGCCTTCTGCAACAGGCGGCGGCCATTGGCGGGCAGGTCAAACACCATTTCGGGCTGCTGCATGGCGAGCCTGTCATAGTCGATCACGTTGATGTCGGCCCGCATGCCGGGCTTCAAGACGCCGCGATCAAACAGGCCATATTGCTCAGCTGTGTCCTTGGTTTGGATGCGCACAATCTCTTCAATGGGGAATTTGGGTCCCCGCGTGCGATCCCGCGTCCAGTGAGTGAGCATGAAGGTGGGGGTGCCGCCGTCGCAGATGGCCCCGACATGGGCACCCCCATCGGCAAGGCTGAGGCCGGTTTGCGGATGCCTCAATGTTTCCTCAATGGCTGAAAGATCATTTGTGGAATAGCCGAAGAGCGGGAAATAGAGCAGGGCCTTGCCGTCATTCTCAAGCATGGCGTCATAGGCGGCTTCTTGCGGTGTGACGCCTTTTCTTTCCGCAATGGCGGCGATGCTGTCCTCTGGCTTTGGCTCGTAGTTATCATCGTCTCCCATGGGATACATTTTGTGGAAGCTGGTGGTGACGAAATTTCCGAAGTCCCCCAGGCCCTCAATGTTTTTGCCTGCGATGATTTTCGCTTTGACGGCGGGGTCTTTCAGTTTTTCCATGCGCTCGTCAAATGACATGACGTTGTATTCGGCATATTCGGGGAAACCGAGGAACGGGTGGGCGGAGGACTGCCAACCCATGAGAAGCCCCACCGGGCGACCAGAATGCTGGCCGCGAATGTTGGTGATGCCTTCTGCGCGAGCTTCATCCAAAAGCCCCAGCATTTTCTTGTAGAGGTCTGGGTACTCGTCAATTTGTTGCAGGTTGAACGTCACCATGCGGCCTGTGCGCTTGGCCATGTCACGCATCCAGATAAATTCCTGGTCCATGTCACGGTGGGTGGCGGCGATCTGAAACACGCCAGACCCATGTTCCTTCAACGCGTCTGCGATGCCGTCCAGTTCGTCATTGGCGGCCAGCGTGCCGGGAATAGGGTCTCCGTCCAGCGTGTTGTGCAGATCTGTTCTGGATGTGGAGAAGCCAAGGGCGCCCGACTGCATGCCTTCCAGGGTGAGGTCGTGCATCTGTTTGATGTCGTCCTGGGTTGCGGGCTCATTGTCGACGCCGCGCTGACCCATGACGTACACACGGAGCGAGCAGTGAGGAACCTGCGCGCCAATGTCCATGGCGTAGGAGCGCTTGGAAATCGCATCCATGAATTCCGGAAAACTTTCCCACTCCCACTTGATGCCTTCGTGCATGGCCGCACCCGGAATGTCTTCCACGGCTTCCATGAGGTCGATCAGCTGGCTGCGTGCTTCTGGTTTCACAGGAGCGAAACCGACGCCGCAATTTCCCATTACGGCGGTGGTGACGCCGTGGAGCGAGGAAGGCGTGAGGAACGGGTCCCAGGTGGCTTGCGCGTCATAGTGGGTGTGGATGTCGACAAATCCTGGGGTGACCAGCAGGCCTTTGGCATCCATTTCCTCGGTGGCTGTGCCCTCAATTTTTCCAACAGCGGTGATGATGCCATTGTCGATGGCGATGTCGCCTGTGAATGAGGGGGCGCCGGTACCGTCGACAATCGTGCCGCCGCGAATAATCATGTCATGTGTGGTGCTCATGGTGTTTTCTCCTCCGTGCCCGTGCGGGCCGTGTTCTCGTGGTCTGTGTCGGTCAATGGGTCTTCATCACTCAACAGATCTCGGGTGGTGCGCTCGACCCGCGCCAGGTCGTGGTCAATGATGGTTTTGGTCAGATGCGTGAGCGTGGCGTGGTCTGCCCCCCAACCCACCATCAATGTTTCGATCATGTGACGGGTCAGGTTTGTGTGAGGAGAGCGACCACCGCGTTGGACAACTCTCAGCACATCGATGGACCCTTGAAGGGCTGCCCACAACATCACGGCGCGGTCGTGGGGATCAGCGGGTGTCAGCATTTTGTGTGTTTGGGCGTGTGCAATCGCGGCTGTCAGGTCATCAAGGCTATCGCTGACAATTTCAAACACATGGGTCGCGTCGCGCTCGGGCAGCATTTTGTCAGGTGTCGACAGGTAGCGGGTGACCATGCCCAGCTCGTCGGGTGTTGCCTCTGCATAAATGCCGTAGGCCAGGGTGCGGGCTAGGATGGCGGCCAGCGCCCTGTCGCCCGGGTTCAAATCATCTTGCTTACTCGCCCACGTCGCGACGCGCGCTTGGGCGTCGTTGGCAATCAGATTGATGTGGGTGGCGATGAGACGCTGAAGCTCTGAAATTACAGCTTCCCGGGAAGGGAAATAGCGGTAGACGGCTGCGACCGAGCGCTTCATCCGGCCCGCCAGGCGGTGCAGGGTCAGATTATCGAGACCCCCGTCGCAGGCAAGATCCAAAGCCACGCCTAGAATTTCCCGCATTTTACGGGATCGGTTCAGAGTGACGATGGCGGAATGCTCGCCGCTTTGGGAAAAAATGTAAATCATATTCACTTTTTATGAGGCTGCCCTCGATAATGCAAGAAGTTTTGATGGGTCGTCGCTTGCGCAGCTAGGCAGTCGCCCCCAAATCCTTCAAAATGGGCGCACGATACGCGTGGATGTGAACAGGAGGGTTTTGGATGTTGGGATTACGCAAAAAGGCCGTGCTGCCTGAGCCAGGCAACGCGCTGCCGGGTCGGGACTTCGCCATTCCGACCGCCGAAATGCACTTTGTTTTTGATCGTCCGCTGAAAGCGCCGCTGGCACCGGGCCAGGAATTGGCCATGTTTGGGCTTGGCTGCTTCTGGGGCGCAGAACGGAAATTCTGGGAGCTGCCCGAGATTGATCTCACCGCTGTCGGATATGCTGCAGGCTTCACGCCGAACCCGACATACGAGGAAGTGTGCAGCGGGGGCACGGGCCACAATGAAGTGGTGCTGGTGACCTTTGATCCCACCAAGATTTCCTACGAGGCATTGCTCAAGGTTTTCTGGGAAGCGCACGACCCAACCCAGGGCATGCGTCAGGGTGGTGATGTCGGCACACAATATCGCTCTGGCATTTATACGTTTTCGCCTGCGCAACGCGCCGCAGCTGATGCGTCCAAGAAAATGTTTGAGGAAAAACTTACCGCTGGGGGGTTCGCCCCCATCACGACGGAAGTTCTGGACGCACCTGAGTTTTTCTACGCAGAAGATTACCACCAGCAATACCTGGCCAAGGTGCCCGGTGGCTATTGTGGACTTGGCGGTACGGGCGTCAGCTGCCCCATAGGAACGGGTGTTGGAGCAACGTAATCTAGCAACTGCAAGTGTGGGGGCTACCCAATCACGCCGACGCCTCCGGTCGCGGCGATCACCTGGCCTTGAATGAATTCGGCATCGGGCGTCAGCAGATATTCGACAAGGGAAGCGTAGTCACTGTCTTTGGACAGGCGGCCTGATGGGTTGGTCTTGGCGGCTTTTTCGAACACGCGTTGTGCGGCTTCTTCACTGCCGACCATGTTGGCGACGGAGCTGGTCTCCACCAGTCCTGGAGCCACCGCATTGATGCGAATGCCTTTGGGCGCAAGCTCTGTGACGAGGTAGCGCAGGATGGTTTCAGCCACAGCCTTACCAACCCCGAGGGCGCCATAGAAGGGGGAGGGAATGCGCGCGCCCATGCTGGATATGAAAACAATGCTGGTGCCGCGATCCATGGTGGGCAGTAGTTTTTGCACGAGGTAAAGAAGCGAGAGGCCGTTGGTCTCTACCGCCTGTTTGAATTTTGTAAGGTCTGCCTCAAGCAGGTTTGTCGGATAAATCATGGCGGCGGCGTGAACAATGCCGGTAAGTGTGGCACCGTTTGCGGCAACGGCGTTGTGGATTGCCTGAGCGCCTTCGATCGTACCCACATCTGCTTTGATGAGATGAACGGTGGCTCCCTGCGTTTCCAGCGTGCTCTTGGCATCGAGTGCTGCTGCATTGTCACTGTGATAGACGAGAAAGACGTTCTCTCCTTCGCGGGCAAGACGTTTTGCAATGGCATGGCCAATGCCTTTGGTGCCGCCGGTTATCAGTATCGCCATAAATTTTTTCCTCTCCCGTTAGTCTGGGCAAAAGCTCGGATCAAGATAAAAGCCCGCAACACAGTTTAATGTCACGGGCTTCTCTCTGTCTGTGAATTTGTTTGGATGCGCTAATTCAGCACTTCATCCCGTGCTGCGCGTCTCTCTGCGGCCTGCTCAGACATTGCTTCGCGCATGGCCTTTTGCAGTTTTTCAAAGGCGCGCACTTCGATCTGGCGGACACGTTCCCGACTGATGCTATATACCTTGCTCAGCTCTTCCAGCGTGGACGGATTGTCCTTCAGGCGCCGCTCGGTCAGGATGTGCATCTCGCGTTCGTTCAATGTCTGCATGGCAGTGTGCAGCATGTCGCGACGCAAGGTGAGCTCTTCGCGGTCACCCAGCTCGACCTCCTGATCGGTGCTGTCGTCCACCAACCAGTCCTGCCACTCGCCGCCATCGGCTTCCGCATTGCGGATAGGGGCATTGAGCGAATTATCCGGGCCTGACATGCGCCGGTTCATGTCGGTCACTTCTTTTTCTGTGACCCCAAGACGGGTTGCAATTGTTGTCAGGTTCTCTGGCTTCAGATCGCCCTCTTCAAAGGCCTGAAGCTGGCCCTTGATTTTGCGCAGATTGAAAAACAGCTTTTTCTGCGCAGCCGTTGTTCCCATTTTTACGAGGGACCAGGAGCGCAGGATGTATTCCTGAATGGCGGCTCTGATCCACCACATGGCATAGGTCGCGAGGCGAAACCCTTTTTCCGGTTCAAAGCGTTTGACGGCCTGCATCAGGCCGACATTACCTTCTGAAATCACTTCGCCGGTGGGCAGGCCATAACCGCGATAGCCCATGGCGATCTTGGCCACCAAGCGCAGATGGCTTGTCACCATTTTTTCAGCGGCCTCAGGGTCCTCATGTTCTTTCCAGCGTTTGGCCAGCATGTATTCTTCTTGTGGCTCAAGCATCGGAAACTTGCGGATTTCCTGAAGATAGCGTGAGAGCGACTGTTCTGGTGTGACAGCCGGCATTCTGGCGCTTGCTGCTGCCGGTTTTGCTGTCGACTTCGCGGCCGATTTAGTCGTCTTCTTTGCCGTCGTTTTTGCCATCGGAACCCCCTTACGTGCTGTGGTTACAGCATCTTATGCCTTCCCCATATAGGAGGGGATTGCGGCTGAAAAAAGGACCTCACGAGGATTTTATAGCTCTTCTAATGTTTTGAGAAGGTTGGCCATATCTGGGGGCAAAGGGCTCTCAAAGCGCACTTTTTCGCCGGTTTCTGGGTGTTCGAAGCCCAAAAGGTGGGCATGGAGAGCCTGGCGGCCCAGATCGTCGAGGGCCGTGCGAGCTTCGGATGAGAGTTTTGAGGCGCGGGTTCGCTGTCCGGTTCCGTAAACCGGGTCTCCCAGGACTGGATGGCGGACATGGGTCATGTGTACCCGGATTTGGTGGGTCCGGCCTGTTTCCAGGTAACAGGTCACCCGGGTTACCAGAATTTCCGGGGCACCAAAGCTGGCGGCGGTTTTGTAATGGGTGACCGCTTCGCGGGCACCCTGGGCCTCTGCCGTGCGGGTGACGACCATTTTCTGGCGGTTGTGGCGACTGCGGGCAACAGGTGCGTTGACCGTGCCTTTAGTCGGATGGGGTTTGCCCCAGACGAAGGCGGTGTACTCGCGCTCAAGCCGTCCGTCTTTGCCGTGTTTGGCAAACTGATCCTGCAGTCCTTTGAGGGCGGGTTCGGTTTTGGCAACCACCATGACGCCGCTGGTTTCCTTATCCAGACGGTGAACAATGCCGGGGCGCATTTCCCCTCCAATGCCGGTAAAGTCGGGACCGCAATAGGCAAGCAACGCGTTGACCAGCGTTCCGTTGGGGGTGCCGGGTGCCGGGTGGACCACCATGCCGGACGGCTTATTAACTATGAGAAGATGCGCATCCTCATAAATGATATCCAGTGGGATGTCTTCGGGCTGAGGCGTTGCTGGTTGTGGGGCGGGCATGGTGACCCAGTACATCTCTCCCGGTTTGACCCGGTAGGCCGCCTCGCTTATCGTCCGCTCCGCGATGGATGTCCCTGTGGATACGCGGTCATCGTCAAGCAGAGTGCGGATCCGCGAGCGACTTGGTGGCTCGGGAAGGTGCTCAAGTGCTGTGGTCAGGTACCGGTCAAGCCGAAGGCCTGCATCCGCTTCTGTTGTTACTAATGCGTGGCAAATTTCGCCCGCTTCACTGTCGTCTTTGGGGATTGAAAAAGTCATGCCGGATAATAGCGAAACTTTGGACAGCATGGAAACGCCTCTTCCCTCACAGATGGATGCGATGAAGGACCGGCCTGTTTTGCTCGCTTCCGTCATTGTGATGGGCGTGTTGCTGCTGATTGGTTTCATTGTCATCTTTAGTACCATCGTTTACCGGGTGGTGAGCTCCCCCGATCCGGTCGAAGTCTCTGTGCGAGGCCAGTTTGGCGCGGTTGATGTGCCGGTCGCACATGGAACAGCTCTTTTGGGGACCAGTTTTATTGAAGACCGGCTGTCGATCGTGACCAGTAGCGATGGCATTGCCGAAGTCATCATCATTGATACGAAGCGGGGCATTGAGCTGGGCCGGGTCCGGCTGGTTCCCCAATCAGGTGATGCCAATGAAGCCGCCGTGCCAGCGGGTAACGCCGAAGGTTCCGGCAACTAGGCAGATCTGCTTTATCACACGATAAAAAGTGCTGTTTGAGGCGTCATTTGTTGACGTCCGCTTTGTCGTGGGAGCGCGCACGAAAAAGGCCGCTTACACGGGGGGAGGAGGTGTGCAAGCGGCCTATCAAGCCTTATAGCCGAGGGAGGAGGTACGGCCGGGCTTTTCAAGTGCCATATTCTCTCTAAAGTGACAGATTGTCAATTCAAAAATGGTGCGATGCAAAATAAATTACGAACAATTTAGTAAGTAAGAAATATTTCTAACCCACTGAAAATACACATGAAAATATGAAGGTGAGGGACTAATGACACTTTTGGACGAAGTTCTGCGTTAGTTTGCCGCATCGCACTTATGCGACATTGAGGGTTTTGAAAGACTTGGTCTGAGATTTTGGCGCCTTTCTTTCGATTCTGCTGTCGCTGACACCTGACAAGGCATTGCTGTTGGCGGGGGCGCCCTTTAGGATTCGGGAAAAGGCCAGATGGGGAGGAAATCTATATGGCATTTGCCGCCGAGAATCCGGCCGGGCCACGCCCGCAGCCGGGAGGATCAATACAGATAAAGAGACTTTCACTCGACGATCCCTGGCGCTGGATTGCTGCTGGTTGGCGGGACATGTGGGCCATGCCAGCGGTCAGTCTGGCTTATGGGCTGCTTTTTTCCGCAGTTTCGCTCGGCCTCAGCACCGCCTTGTTCGTGGCGGAATGGAGTTCGCTGGTTTTGGCGCTCGGTGCTGGTTTTATGCTGGTGGGGCCGATGCTCGCGGTGGGGCTTTATGAGGCCAGCCGTCAGTTGGAAGCGGGTGAGAAAGTACGGCTAGGCCGGGTGCTATTTGTAAAAACGGTGTCGCCCGCCCAATTGGCTTTCCTCGGCATACTCCTCATGCTGGCGATGCTTTTCTGGATGCGGATCGCGAGCCTGTTGTTTGCCCTCTTTTTCGGCCTTAACGGTTTTCCCCCGCTGGTTGATTTTCTCCCAACGATGATCTTTACAGCCCACGGGCTGGGACTGACGGTTGTGGGGTCAGTTGTCGGGGCGCTGCTTGCCTTTGGCGTGTTTTCGATTTCCGCTTTGTCGGTGCCGATGCTGATGACCCGCGAAATGGATGCGGTCAGTGCCATGCTGGCCAGTATCAAGGCGGTTCGTGAAAATATCGGGCCGATGGTGTTGTGGGCGTGGATCATTGCACTGGTGATGGCTGCAGGCATGGCGACATTCTTTGTCGGTATGATCATCGCGTTTCCGCTCATTGGTCATGCGACCTGGCATGCCTATCGGGGCACCATCAAGGCCTAGTTGTCGGAGGGCGTGTCTTCGTCAAACAGGATGCGTTCTGCCGCCCCCTCCATGTCGTCATACTGGCCGGACTTGAGAGCCCAGAGAAACGCGCCGAGCCCCAACAGGCCAAGCCCGAGTGCGACGGGTATCAGGAAGATCAGCGCGTCCATTTTTTCGGGTCGCCTTTCATTCCCAATCTCAGGGCGTTCAGGGTGACTGTCAGGGATGAGGCTGACATGGCGATGGCGGCGATAAGCGGTGTGACATAGCCTGCCATCGCAAGAGGTACCGCAATCAGATTATAGCCCAGCGCCATGCCGAAATTCTGCAAAATGAGCCTGCGTGATTGTTTCGCGATTTGGATTGCCTGCGCGACGGCGTCCAGACCCTTGCTCTGGAAAACAAAGTCGGCGGCGGTCTGGGAAATATCAGCGGCGCTGGCGGGGGAGATGGACACGTGGGCGGCTTTGAGAGCGGGTGCATCGTTCAGACCATCCCCCACCATTAAGACTGTGTGTCCCTCATTCTGCATTTTCTCAATCAGCGCTATTTTTTCTGCGGGGGTCTTTTCAGCCTCCCAATGATCAATATGAAGTTTTTCTGCGACAGACCGTGTGGCTTCCTGAGTGTCGCCGGACAGGATGGTGACATCGTGGTCTTGGGTGAGATGTGCGAGGACTACCGCCGCGTCGGGGCGCAACTGGTCAGAGAAGCAGAACAGCAATGGTGCCTGATCGCCCACTCGTAACCAAAGTTCTGGACCATGAGACGCGCTTGTTTCCTCTGTTCCCGTCCAACGGCGATTGCCGAGGCGAATAGTGCTTCCCTGATAGCTTGTCTCCAGGCCGAAGCCGGGTGTCTCGGAAACGCTTTCTACATTTGTGTTGCCCGACAGGCTTCTGGCATCTGCAGCGCTGACAACTGCGCGCGCCAAGGGGTGGCGGCTTTCGCGGGCAAGGGCGGCGGCGAGGGCGAGCTGATCATCTGCAATATCTTCGCCATTGATCAATTCCGGCCTGCCGAGAGTGAGGGTGCCGGTTTTGTCGAAGACAATCGCATCAATGTCCGCGAGACGCTCCAAGGCATCGGGTGTTTTGACGAGAATGCCGAGCTTTAACAGACGTCCACTTGCAACAACTTGAACAACCGGGACAGCAAGTCCGAGGGCGCAAGGGCAGGTGATGATCAGGACCGCGATGGCGTTCATGACACTTGGTTGCCACCCGGCTCCCAGGAGCAGCCAGAGTAGGACTGTCCCTGCAGCAAGAATGTGAACTACCGGTGCATAGATGCGCGCGATCCTGTCAGCCAGGCGAACATACCCTGCGCGGCCCTGTTCTGCGGCCTCCATCAGCCGGACAATTTCCGACAGGAGTGAGGCGTCGTCTTTCGCGGTGACGCGAATGCGGAGCGGACCGGAGAGGTTGAGCATGCCGGCAAATACTTGCGTGTCGGGGCCTGCTGTGAGGGGCAGGCTTTCTCCCGTCACCAGGCTGGTGTCGATGTCGCTCGTGCCGTTGATGATGACACCGTCTGCAGGGAGGCGTTGCCCGGCGGCCACGGCGATGATCATGCCGGGTTCAAGGGCTGAGACATGCACCGAGCGTGTGCTGCCATCCGCTTCGACCAGAGTGGCGGCGATGGCCCGCAATGCCAGCAGGTTTTGAGCAACAGCGCAGGCCTTCGCGCGGGTCTGAACATCCAGGTACCGCCCAATAAGGAGGAAGAAGAGAAGACTTATGCTCGCATCAAAATAGACATGGTCGGCATTCTGGATGGTCTGGACAAGGCTCATGGCGCAGGCAAGCAGAACGGCCAGAGAGATCGGCACGTCCATGTTCATGGAGGTGGCGCGAAGAGCCTTCCAGGCGGAGCGGAAGAAGGGTTGTCCCGCGTAGGCAACGGCAGGCAGAGCGATAAGGGCGGAAAGCCAGTGGAAAAAACCACGGGTCTCAGGTTCCATGTCGCCCGCGAACCCGGACCAGACGGAGACCGACAGGAGCATGACGTTTGCAGCTGCAAAGCCCGCGACGCCCATAGCGCGCAAAAGCCGCGTGCTTTCTGTTGCATCGATTGCCGCTACCATTTTGGAGTCAAACGGGACGGCGGTGAAACCCGTCTGATCCAGTTTGGTGATGATGGCAGCCCCGGTGGTGCTGTTTCCCTTCCAGGAAACGGCCACACGTTTTGTGGATAGGTTACAGCGCGCGCGCGTCACGTCTGGAATACTACCCAATGCGCGCTCTATTTTTTGCATACACCCTGCGCAATGCATGTCTTCGACGACCAGATCAAGATGCGCTTCGCCCGCTCCGTCGCGGACAAAGAGATCTGCATCAAGCGTGTCAAAAGCAGAGGTCAGGGTCATGAGCCACGCCCGTCGGTGTGGGGCTCTTCAGGACGGCGCGGCACGAAAAGACGTTCCTCATACACGAAAGACCGCCCGTCGGGGGTGGTCGCTCTGAACCATGCCAGCCAGTTACCCGCCTTCGCGAGCCGTATTGTACCCGCATAAAAGCCATTGCCCTGGGGTGTCAGCGTGGTGCTGGCATCTATCCCCTCCATGGTGGGGCGCCGGAGTGACAGGGGGATGGGGGCCAGGGCGACAGCTTTGTTGTCTCGATCTGTCACCCTCACTGTGACGTCGAGCAAGATTTCGGTTTGGTCGTAAGTCGGGCTGGTGTTGATTTCGACCTGCCAGCCTAAGGCCGCCTGGGCCGCCTCTGCTTCCAGGACATGATTGTAGGCACGCCCCCTGCTGTAGGCGTTTTCTGTCTCTACGCCGTCAAAGGTTGAGAGGGCATAAAAGACCATGATGCCGTTGGCGAGAAAAATAGACCCAAAAAAGGCACCAATGCGGATCGCAAAGCCACGTCCGGTCAATTTTTTGGATGTGGTGGTGCCGGGTCTGGAGGTTGTACCTCCGGAGAAACTCTCTTGATGGCTCATGTCTGCCTGGGTTCCTTCATCGGCTGGGGCCTCGGAAGCTTGTGTCATTTATTGCAAGTTCGCCAGTGCTGATATTTTCAATAGTGAAGCGGATATCGGCATCGCCGTTTTCGAGGTTGTTGACGGCAGCGCGCGGCAGAACGACGAAGGTCTTGATGCTTTGCAGGCTGTCGGGGGCGACAGTAATGATCAAGTCGCCGGTCGATGCAATTCCTTGGCGTGTGAGGAGTGCGCCGTCGAGACCGTCTATGTGCACGGAAAATTCCTGCTCTGCATGGAGTTTGTTGATGATCTTGACCATGTAGCCATTGCGAATGCTGCCGTCAGACAATTGAACAAACAGGGGATTGCGATCCCGCAGGATATTCAGGTCGATGGCGCTGCGCGTCGTCAGCGAAAACGCCATTATCCCGCTGACGAGGAACAAAAGGGCGATGTAAATGATCGTGCGGGGCCGGAGAATATTGATCTTCTCTTCTTCGCCGGCCAAGCGACGGTCCATGTTTGCAGGCGTGTCATAGCCGATGAGCGCGCGCGGGCGACCAACCCTGTCCATGATCTCATCGCACGCATCAATACAGAGCGCGCAGTGAATGCACTCCATTTGCATGCCGTCGCGAATGTCGATGCCCATGGGGCAGACGGCGACGCACTGTCCGCAATCGATACAGTCGCCACGCCCATCCCAGGTGGTTCCCTTTTTGTGGGAGCCGCGAGGGTCGCCCCGATCATACTTGTAGGTTACGAGCAGCGAGTCATCGTCAAACATGGCGCCTTGAATGCGAGGCCAGGGGCACATGTAGGTGCAGACCTGTTCGCGAGCGAGGCCGCCAAACACATAGGTTGTGGTGGCGAATAGGCCGATAAACAGATAGGCGACAGTGGGCGCTGAGAAGGTAACAAGATCTGCTGCCAGTCGTGGTGCATCATCAAAGTAGAAAACCCAGGCACCGCCGGTAACAATGGCCACCACAAGCCAGCTCGCATGTTTTGCGAGCTTGCGGGAAAATTTTCCCAAGGAGAACGGCTTCGCATCCAGCCGAATGCGGGCCGCGCGGTCTCCTTCAAAAAAACGTTCGATGTAGATGAACAGGTCTGTCCAGACGGTTTGTGGGCAGGCGTAGCCGCACCAGACACGCCCGGCGACCGAAGTAACGAGAAAGAGGGCGATGGATGCCAGGATCAGCAGGCCGGTGAGGTAGTAGATTTCCTGCGGCCAGATTTCGATCCAGAAAAAATAGAAACGGCGATGCGGGAAGTCGAGAAGGACGGCCTGATCTGGGGCAAGGGGGCCGCGGTCCCATCTGATCCACGGGGTGACATAATAGATTGTCAGACTTACCGCCATCACGATCCATTTGATGAGCCGGTAGCGACCATGAACAAGCTTGGGATAAATTTTTATGCGGCTCGCATAGAGGGAGCGGTTTTTTTCTGCATTGACGGCCGTCGGTGTTTCACCCTCCGCCCCATGCGGATTTGCAAGCCGCTCTGCCTCGCCGATCAGCGAGGATAGGCCCTGTGGGGTGTTCGCGGCGTCGGTGGTCATCTCTGCCTCATGGTTATCCACGTTTGCGTGGATGTTATCCCGGTCGTCGCTTTTCCTCCCACAGAAGCGACTTGGGAACCTCTATCCTCCAGGGAATATCTGACTCTTTAGTTACAAAATGGCCGATATTTTTTCGCCGTGACGAAGGGTCCCTGCGGCAATCTGCCCGTRRGAYTTATSTCGACCACCNTTGTTGGYGTGCTCTTTCGGCRTCGAAAAAGCACGCCAAATTGTTATTCGCCGCCGCCCAGTGAATGAACGTAAAGCGCCAATTGTTTTACGGTTACCGGGTCGAGGCGTGCGCCCCATGAAGGCATTTGGCCAGCGCGTGCGTTTGCGATGGTTTCATAGACAGCAGCGCGGCTGCCTCCATAGAGCCAGAGCGTGTCGGTGAGGTTTGGAGCGCCGAGTTCTTTATTGCCAGCGCCGTCATCCATATGACAGCTCGAGCACTCGGCGGCGAACAGACCGGCCCCTCGGGTGGCGGCTTCGGTCATTTCCTGCTGGCTAGAAATGGCGAGCACGAAATCGGTAATGTCGCTCACCTGAGCGGGTTCCAGGATTTCATCTGCCAGAAAACGGGGCATCTCATTGAAACGGCTGTCATCGTCGGCGTCCCACCGGATGCCGTGCTGGATTGTGAGATGGATATCTTCGAGCTTSCCGCCCCAGATCCAATCATCATCGTTCAGGTTTGGGAAGCCGGTGGAGCCCTGAGCGCCCGAGCCATGACACGGCGCGCAATTGTCGCCGAAAGCGGCCCGTCCGCCTGCGAGGGCGACTTCCATCAGTTCAGGGTCTTGCTGAATGACGGCAAGTTCCTGCTCGTTGATACGATCCAGGTATTGCTGACGTCCGGCAACGATTTCGGCAATCTCGTTTTCGACCACTTGTCGTTGCTGATAGCCGATGACGCCGCTGGTGTAAGTCCATGCGCCGTTCATGAAGATCGGCCATGCGGGCATGACAATCCAGTAGGCAACGGACCAGACGATGCAAGCATAGAATGTGTAGACCCACCATTTGGGTAGCGGCGTGTCGAGTTCTCGAATGCCATCCCACTCGTGACCAGTGGTGTCGGTGCCGGTCACATCGTCTCTGTGCGGTGTGGAGCTCATGACTGTCGGTCTCCCTCTTCGAATGGCAATTGGGCTGCTTCTTCGAACTTCTTCTTATTGCTCGGCCAGAAGGCATAGGCGATGGCAGTCGCGAACATGATGATCAGAAAGACCAGACCCCAGGTGTTGGAGAAGTTTGATAATTGTTCGTATGTCATGGGTCTTCTCCTACTGAACCAGTGTGGAGCGTTCGACAGCGGAAAAATCCACCAACGTGCCCAGCATCTGAAGATAAGCGATCATTGCGTCCAGCTCCGAAACGGTTGAAGGGTCGCCATCAAAATTGGAGACAATGGCTCCGGGATAGCGATCCAGCATGGGGTCGTAATCCTCATCCGGGCTCTGCTGTACGAAAACATCGGAGAGAGCTTCTGCAATCATTTCTTCCGAATAGGGCGTACCCAGGAAGGCAAGCGTTTTCAGAGAATTTTCGATGTCATGTTGGGCCAGCGGTGTTTCGGCGAGGAAGGGGTATCCCGGCATAACCGATTCCGGCACGACAGCGCGCGGGTCTGCCATGTGAACCTGATGCCAGGCGTCGGAATACTTGCCGCCAACACGCGCGAGGTCGGGACCTGTCCGCTTTGATCCCCATTGGAAGGGGTGGTCGTATTTGCTTTCGGCAGCCAACGAGTAGTGCCCATAGCGCTCCACCTCGGAGCGCAGTGCCCGGATCATCTGACTGTGGCAGGCGTAGCACCCTTCACGGACATAGATGTCTCTGCCAGCAAGTTCCAGCGGAGAATAAGGACGGACACCATCCACATCTTCGATGGTTGTTTTGATGAGAAAGGTTGGCACAATCTCGACAAGGCCGCCGATCGACACCACAACGAGCGTCAGAACCAGAAGCAGGATTGAGTTTTTCTCAATCGTGGCGTGGGTGAATTTTGACATGATCTATTCCCCTTATCTCGCGCCGACGGCGAGGATCTGGCCATCACCGGCAGGTGCTGGTTGCATTTCTTCACCTTTGCGAACATGGCCCTGAATGGTCATGTAAACATTGTAGGTCATGATGAGCGCGCCCACGAGGAACATGCCCCCACCCAGCGCCCGGATCACATAGAACGGATGCATGGCCTCAACGCTCTCGACGAAGGAATATTCGAGGAAGCCGAGACTGTCATAGGCCCGCCACATCAGACCCTGCAGAATGCCGGACACCCACATGGCGGTGATGTAGAGCACGATGCCGAGTGTGGCGATCCAGAAGTGCCAGTTGACGAGGGTCAGTGAGTAAAGCTGTTTGCGGTTCCACAACCAGGGCACCATGCAGTAGATCGAGCCAAAGGTTACGAAGCCGACCCAGCCAAGCGCACTGGAATGCACATGGCCAATGGTCCAGTCGGTGTAGTGGCTGAGGGAGTTGACGGCCTTGATGGACATGACGGGTCCTTCAAATGTCGACATCCCGTAAAATGCGATGGAGACCACCAGCATTCGGATCACAGGGTCGGTGCGTAGTTTGTCCCAGGCACCAGAGAGCGTCATCAGGCCATTGATCATGCCACCCCACGACGGCATCCAGAGCATGATTGAGAAGGTCATGCCCAGCGTCTGTGCCCAGTCTGGCAGTGCTGTGTAGTGCAGGTGGTGAGGACCAGCCCAGATGTAGAGGAAAATGATCGCCCAGAAATGAACGATGGAGAGGCGGTAAGAATAGATCGGCCGCTCGGCTCGTTTGGGAATGAAGTAATACATCATGCCCAGAAAACCAGCCGTCAGGAAAAACCCAACCGCGTTGTGGCCATACCACCACTGAATGAGAGCATCCTGCACGCCAGCCCAAAGGATGTAGGACTTGGTTGATGTGAAGGAGACCGGTATTGCCGCATTATTGATGAGATGAAGCATCGCGATGGTGACGATGAAGGCGAGATAGAACCAGTTAGCTACATAGATGTGCGGCTCTTTCCGCCGGGCGAGCGTTGCCAGGAAAATCACAAGATAAGTGACCCAGACAATGGTGAGCCAGATATCGACATACCATTCAGGCTCTGCGTATTCCTTGCTTTGGGTGACCCCGAGCAGGTAGCCGGTCGCTGCGAGCACGATGAAGAGCTGATACCCCCAAACGAGAAACCAGGGGGCAATATCACCGGCCAACCGTGTTTTACAGGTCCGTTGAACCACGTAGAGGGAAGTGGCAATGAGGGCGTTGCCGCCGAAAGCGAAGACCACCCCTGATGTGTGCAAAGGCCGCAGGCGCCCAAAGTTGAGCCATGGCAGGTCAAAGTTGAGCCACGGGAACGCAAGCTCCAACGCGATGTAGAGCCCCGCCGAAAACCCCACAATGCCCCAAAAGACAGCTGCAAGGGTCGCTAAGCGAATGGGGCCGTCATGATAGATGACGCCATCCTGGGTCGCTGGCTCCGGCCCGCGCTCAAGCGTGTCGAAGTGGCGTTTGCCAATGGCGAATATGCCAATGAGAAAAAACAGGATGAAGAGAGTGGCGTGGAACGCCATCACACTATCGACTGTTTTTGCCGCGATGAAGATTGAGATTAGGGCGCCGACCACAAAAGCACCGCCAACGCCATAAGACGCCGCATTCAATGTGCCTGGGGCCGCTTCACGGGAAGCCGCCATCCTTAAAACTCCTAAGCTTGTTGCCTCGGCTGTTCTTTAGATTTTCCGCGCGCTCTTGTATTTGTTGCAAATCAATTAGCGGGCTTTGTGATCAAAAAAACTGCCGGATATCCCCATAGAATCAGTGGGTTTAAACATGGCGCAGAGGGCTTTGTGGTGGCAAGAGAGGGGCGGCAGATTTTCCGGTTATTTTATGTGAAAAATTGACGCGCGACAGGTTGTCCATTTGCGTTTTAGTTGCAAGCTGGTCGCAGCTAAAACGATCCTATGGGCGCGTAGACGGGTTTTGAGGTGTACCGGTTTGCGAAAGCGGTGATTGGCCCTAAGGCACGGTGTCACCCAATTTATTTAGTGGGTCGGTTGGCCCTGCTTCAAGGCTTCGATCCGCTCCTCAAGGGAACGCGTGACATCAATGGTCGGATCACTCTCTGAAATGTCATCTGGCTGATCACTGCGGGTGGTCTCCGCAACCTGTGGCGCCGTCGGTTCGCTTGTCACCTCAGGTTTGGCTGTTTCCAAAGCTATGCCGGTTTCCGGTGTCTCATTGGGTTTAGAGACACCGTTGATTGCTGGCTCTGGGGGTTCTGGCATTTCTGGGGTCGAGATGATCCCCAGACCTGTGGTCTTAACCAATGTCTGAATGGCTGTTTCGAGAGTATTGATGTGAGCTTGGGCGCTGGTCAGGTCGTCTTGTTTAGCTTGCAGCGCAGTTTGTGCTGCTTTTTGGTCGCTCTGCGCGGCCGTCAATTTTACCCGTAGGTCTTCCGCAGTTTTGTGGAGGCTGGTCTCAGCATGGGAGCGTTCAGCGTCTCTTGCAGCAATTTCGGACCGCAATTCGGCGACTTCCTGATCGCGGGCGCTATTTTCTGCGCTGTCTTCTCTGATTTCCGACTTGTCCCCACCGGTTATCCGGCGGGTTGTGACAATGACGGCCCGGCGCCAGAGAAAGCTCGCGCAAACCGTGCCAAACAAGCAAGCCACCAAAAACCCCAAAAGGGCAAACATCAGACTTTCGGACATGGGGCCGGGTTTCTCCTGAGCGGGGGACAGCAATAACTGTCTTTATCTTTGTAAGGGGCCGAGACCCTGCCTATTTAGCGTCCCGGACTATTTTTGCCAAGCTGCTGCCCGCGATCCAAATCCGCTGAAAGCCTGTCACTGAGCGGTTTCCTAGAATGGCAACCAGTCACGTTCTCGTGTGTAGTTCAGATAGCCGACGCTGGCGCCAAGCCGCAGTCCAACGCCTGCCCGCATGGGAGCGAGAATGATGTCGCCACGCTGCTGATAATTGACGCCGATGCCGCCGATAAAGAAGGCGCTACCGGATAGTGCGGGGAACCGCTGATAAATCGCATCCGTGTCAGGCAGATTGTAAATGAGGGTGAAGACCTTGGCGGCGTCACCTCCGAAATCCCATCCGGCAGAGGGGCCTTGCCAGAAGACCTGGGCCGTCTGGCCGCTCTTCATGGTTAGTGTGCCATCGCCATAGCGGGCACCAATGACGATGGCGCCACCGCCTTCCTGGCCTTGGATGTAGGCGTTAGGCTCTCCATTGGCGGCAAAGACTTTGTGTATTGCTTCCGCCATTGTTTCAGCTGTGACACCAAAAAATTCAGAGGCTGCGTTGATGACCTCATCTTCTGAGAAGGTTGGTTCGGTCTCTTGCAGGGGGGCTTCTTGACGGGTGCCGTCCTCCGCGTGTGCCATACCAGATGACAGGGTGAGGCCAATACCAAGCCCGGTGAGCACCCAGACTGTCGACAAAATCATTGCCATTTGGGGAAAAAAACGTGCAGCCATTTTCTGTTTCTCCGTTCGAGCCGTGTTGCCGACTTGTTTGGTCTAGCAAGAAGATATCGGCGTAATTTGACAATTGGAGGACAAGAGCCGAACTCCGTTGTGTTTTGCGCCTTCGTCCTCATACAACTAATTGGCAGTCTCACAAAACGCATGGCACCATAGGAGTGTGGCGGAAAATCGGCAGAACTGAGTCCAACCCAAGGAGTAAAATCTGATGAGAGACCAGGAGGCGGCTGAGCCCCCAAAAAAGCGGAAGCGCCGGGTTTTGCGCGGCTTCGTCGTGGTGCTGGTTGGGACGGTTGTTCTGGCGTCTGCCTATCTTTGGTCAGAACGCCGTAACCTGGCGTCTATGCAGGTGCGCCATGCGCTTGAGATTGCCGGAGTGGAAGCTTTTGACGTTGAGATAACGCGTGTGGGGTTTTGGGGCGCACAGGTTCAATCGATACGGATCGGTGAAGTGGCACAGCCGGATCTTCTCATTGAAGACCTGAAGCTGACCTACGGTTTGACCGGGCTGCTGGCGGGGCGGCTGGATGGCATTGAGATCGGGTCGCTGAGGCTCAAAGCAGAGATTGGCCCGGAGGGTCTTGTTCTTGGTCATCTTGATCCTCTGTTTGTGAGAAAAGAGCCCTCGGCAACGGGCAGTTTTTCGGTAGGCGACGTTTTGGTTGATGACCTGCAGGTCACTATCGCCTTTCCTGAAGGTGTGATTGATGTTGGTGGGGGTGTTCATCTGTTGCAAAGCGAGGCGGGACTGCGTGTTCAGCCATCCGACGGTTGTCTTCAAGTTTCGCTACATTCTCTGCAGCTGGGAGTTGGGGTTCTGGACGATGTGTCTGGGGATGTGTGTTTGGCTGATCCAGATAATGGTCTCTCCTGGCCGACAGAGACAGGTCTTGCGCTGACTGTCAGTGATTTGCCTTTGGTGCTCCGGGGAGATGACCTGGATGTTTTACTGGAGGCTCATCTCGCTGGGTTTTCCATCGACTTGGGAAGCCCGGGAGGCGACAACCCGAGTGCACTGACCGTGCGTGTTGCCGGAAGTCGGTTGGTGTTGCCTGGATTTGATCTTGCTCTATCTGACATCGACCTTGTCGTTGCTCTTGACGATATTGGAGCTCTGTCGGGGCCGTGGAGCCTTACTCGGGCTCGTGTAGAGGATTTGACCCCTGCCACGAGGTTTGCCCCTATGCGGCTTGTGGGAGAAGGGCAGTTGGCCTCAGAGCGCGTCACCTTTGACCTCATCGTTTCCGATCCAACAAGCTTTGCACCTCTTCTCTCGATTGCGGGAGCGCACAGATTGGTAGACGGGCGTGGGGCAGCGGTTGTGGGCGTTGGTCCCCTTATTTTTCAGTCCGACGACCTGCAGCCACAAAACCTTGTGCCCTCTCTCAAAGGTCTCATGRCAAATGTGGCGGGAGGTCTGCAGGGGGAAGGGCACTTCCGCTGGAGACAGGGGCACCTGACAAGTGACGGTGTTCTGGAACTTGACGATGTTGCCCTTACAACAGGCACAGCGCGGATTGAGGGGGTGAGTGGGACACTTACGTTTGATCATCTTTTGCCGCCTGTGACGGCTCCCGGTCAATCACTCTCCGTTGGGCTGGTCGATGCGGGTTTCCGTCTGACAGAGGGAAGTGTCGCCTTTGCGATAGAGCGTGGGGGCGCGATACAGGTTGAGCGGGCTCAATGGCCGTTTGCGGGTGGTGTGATTTCTCTTTCCTCGGGTCTGATCGAACCGGGGGCTTTGGAGCAGGAGCTGGTGCTCGACATCGTTGATGTTGATCTGGCATCTCTCATTGCGCTTCTCAATCTGGATGGCCTGAGTGGCAGCGGTACGGTAACCGGGCGCGTCCCAATTGTTATTCGTGACGGTGATCCTATTGTTGTCGGTGCCAGCTTGGTTGCAGGTGGGGGCGGACAACTTTCTTACAAAGGAGCGGGAACTGGTGCGCTTGAAGGAGGGCAGGGCGCGCTGTTGTTCGAGGCGCTTGAGGATTTTCGCTACACCTCTTTAACTCTGTTGCTTGATGGAAATGCACAGGGACTGCTGACCCTGAAACTGAGTATTGAAGGCGCAAACCCTGAGCTTTACGACGGATATCCGTTTGCCATCAACGTCAACACTGAAGCCTCATTTGCGGAGTTGCTGCGTTCTGCTACGCTGTCGACAAGAGCGCTGGACTTAATCCGTGAACAAAGTGCGGTGGGGCAGTCAGATGAGACGGAGAAGCTGGAAAATGAATAGCTGGTCAATTGAGAAGCGCTGGGGAAGTGGTTTGCCACTCTTCTTGCGTCGAAGAAGTGCCGTTGTTCCAGGTGTTGTGATTTTGGCTGGGTGTGTGTTGGCCGGGTGCCAGCCGACGGTGAAAATTGAAGCCCCTGATCGTCCGATCGAGATCAATCTTAATGTGAAGATTGAGCATGAAATTCGGGTCAAGGTTGACCGGGACCTGGATGATCTGCTCGCTTCCAATCCAGAACTGTTTTGAGGAAATTCGCGATGAGAAATTTATTTCCGATACGTAGACCCCTGATGGTCTCTCTGCTCATTGCTCTTTCATTGGTGTTTGGCGCCCCCGCTGCGATGGCGGATGGATTGGATGACGCTCAAGGGGCTGGCCTGGTGGGTGAGAAGCGGAATGGATATCTGGGTATTGTGTCTGCGAATGCAGGCATCGACATTCAGAGGTTGGTTCAAGACATTAACCTTCGCCGCCGGGATCGATACAAAGCAATTGCAGATGCCACGGCAGGGACCACGTTGGGCGATGTTGAAAGCCTAGCGGGTGCCAAACTCATCTCTGTGACACCTGCTGGTGAATATGTGCAGGACGCTTCCGGCGCCTGGGTCAGAAAATAGACGTTTTATCTATTGTGTTCTTGTGGAGCGCGGCTGTATCGGTCGGCGCGGAGTTGATGTTGGTTTGCACTCGCATTCCTGAGTGAAGCGGGTGTCGCGGCACTTTGCCCCATGACTGTTAGATGCTTGCGGTACGAGTTTGGAGAGCCTAATTTTACATAGGTTCTATGTAAGTAACTCGTTTGCTGTCACTAGGCTGCAAGGTGGTCATGTATGAAAACTGTTTTGTCCTCATCGGAAACAACGTCTTCTGGGTGTAGCGTGACGCACGCTCAAAACCCCTGTGCAAATTGCGATGTTCGGTCACGTGCTGTGTGTGGAGTCTTAAGCGATTCCGAGCTGAGCAAATTGGCGCGTGTGAACAGGCGACGTGAGCTTGAAGCGGGTGATTGCATATTTTTCGAGGGGGACGAGGCGGAAGCCTACTACGTCGTCGTCGAAGGGGCATTGAAGCTGTACAAGCTGCTGTCTGATGGACGAAGGCAGGTTACTGGTTTTCTGTTTAAGGGGGATTTTGTCGGACTGGCGTTCAAAGACGATCACTCCTTTACTGCCGAGGCGCTTGGACACTCAAGGCTTTGTCAGATGCCTCGCCAGAAATTCGAATTGTTTTTGAACGAAAGCATGCCTCTTGGTCGAAAACTGTTGCAGGTTGCGACTAACGGGATTGTCTCTGCACAAGAGCAAATGTTGCTTCTCGGCCGGAAGACCGCTCAAGAGCGGCTTGCCTCTTTTTTGATCTGGATGAGTGTTCGGGCAGAGGAGCGGGGAGAAGACTATTCTCGCTTGGCCGTTCCGATGAGCCGGACGGATATGGGCGATTATTTGGGCCTCACTGTTGAAACAGTGAGCCGGACAATGACGAAACTCAAAATGCGGGGGGTGATTGCTCTCCCAGACCGGGGGGTCGTTGAGATCATCAATCACGACCTATTGGAAGAGATTGCTGCAGGCTGACGCTGTAGAGCTTCGATCAGAATGTTGCTGATGCTTAGATCTCGCCGCCTTTTGCAACAAAAAACGGATTGTCCAATCCCCGGTTCAACTTGCCGTATTTAAGCGGTGTGCCATCCAACTCGGTGACTGAACCACCTGCTCCCGCAAGAACAGCATGACCAGCGGCTGTATCCCATTCCATCGTTCGTCCGTGCCGAGGATAGAGGTCTGCTTCACCTGAGGCCACCAGACAGAATTTGAGGGATGATCCTGCGGCAAGAAACTCTTTCACTTTGTACATCGCCAGATATTCATCGGTCTTGTGATCGCGATGCGTACGGCTGGCGATGATGGTGAGGCCGTCGGCGTCGGGTGTCCGGACGGCCAGCTTCTTAGGCTCGGAGGCGTCGCTCATGTCTCCGGCATGATTGGGGGCGATCTGTTGTTCATAGGCTTCACCGGGACCAGAGGCGTAAAACATCCGATCTATCGCGGGCGCGTAGACCACGCCCATTGTCGGAAAGCCGTCTTCGATGAGCGCGATGTTGACGGTGAACTCACCGTTCATGTTGATGAACTCGCGGGTGCCATCTAAAGGGTCGACCAGAAAGAAGGCGGGGCCGACTTCGTAGGGCTTGCCCGCAGCACTCTCTTCCTCTGAAACGATAGGGATGCCGGGTGCGGCAATCTTCAGCGCAGGGAGAATAATGTCTTCCGCGTCCTGGTCCGCCGCCGTAACGGGGGATTTGTCGTCCTTTTGGCTCACGGCAACGTCGGCGCTGTAATGGTCCATAATGGATGCACCAGCCTGCAGTGCGATTCGGCACAGCGTGTCGATCAGTTCTGCCCGGCTCCCTTGAAAATGCGTCACACCGTGATCCTCGATATTGCTACGGCCCTGATTGGCTGGCAGGAGAACAGCATTTTCGGCACAAGGTGGTCAATTGATCTTTTCTGCGATCTTTCAAAAATAGGTGATGTGGGGACCTTGTGCATGAAGCTTGGCCGAAGGGGGGCGAGATGGTATCAGCGCATTGGTGAATGTTTGAAACGGGGCTATCAAATGGGGCAAACGGCTATGGCACATGGAGATGAAATCGAAGCGTTGGAATTGGCAGCGCTCTTATGCAGTCGCGTTTGCCATGACGTGATCAGCCCGGTTGGAGCGATTACGAATGGGCTTGAGGTTCTGGAAGATGAAGACGATGCAGAAATGCAGCGTCACGCAATGGAACTCATCAAAAAGAGCGCAACGCAGGCCTCTGCCAAACTCCAATTTGCCCGACTTGCTTTCGGGGCGGCTGGATCGCCTGACGCGGTGCTTGATCTGAACGATGCCAGGTCCGTGGCGGAAGGGTATGTTGTGCATGAGAAGGCTGAAATGACCTGGCAGGGGCCAGCGGCCGTTGTGCCTAAAGATCTTGTTAAGCTACTTCTCAACATGATCTTGATTACCGTTGCGGCGATCCCGCGCGGTGGCAAAATGAACGTCGATGTGTCCGGCGAGCCTGAGCGTCCTACATTCGTTCTGACGGCGGAGGGTATTAATGCCCGGGTGCCGACCGAAACCGAACGATTTTTGAACGGACGAGAAGAAGGTGAGACGCTCGATGCGCGCGCTGTGCAGCCTTTTTTCACGGGATTGGTCGCGCGTAAGTGCAAGATGGAGATCGCTGCGACATTGTCTGGAGAAAAGTTCACGCTCCGCGCGCATCCCGTTGTGTAGAAATCCCCAGCAACTCTCTACAGTTTTGCTGAGGCAGCCCTATCTTTGCAAGGTGCTGTCTGAGGGAACCACAATTTTGGGTTGAATCGTGAATTCTTTACGCGGCATTTTCAGAGGATTTTAACAAAAACACGGCACGATCGTCTCAATCCCGACAATCTGTCCAATGCAGAACGTCGGCTTGGCCACTGCTCTCATGGGGCATGTTGCGAAAAAGGGGCGCCAAATGGACGATCTGCTGAGTGAATTTCTGACTGAAACAAATGAGAGCCTTGACGTTGTCGACGTCGAGCTCGTCAAGTTTGAGCAAGAACCCAACAATGCCGACATTCTTGGGAACATTTTCCGACTGGTTCACACAGTTAAGGGAACTTGCGGGTTTCTCGGACTGCCTCGATTGGAAGCGTTGGCACATGCTGCCGAAACGCTGATGGGCAAATACCGTGACGGTATGGCGGTGACCACCGAGGGTGTCACAATCATTCTGCATTCCATTGACCGGATTAAAGAAATTCTCGCTCAACTTGAGGCAACGGAATCTGAGCCTAAGGGTGTCGACAATGATTTGATTGATCAGCTTGTTGAAATTTCCCAGGCAGATGCACCCGCTGCGGAAGCTTCTTCTCAGGGAGATGCACCTCTGGAAGTAAGCACCCCCGGCCGCGAAGTGCGTCCGGGCGAGGTTTCGGAAGCAGAACTCGAAGCTGCCTTCCAGGCTGCCGCCGGGCCTGATGATGACGAGCCCGCTGAGCCTGTGGAAGCAGCGCCTGAAGAAGAGGTTGTTGCTGAGACACCGAAGGAAGAAGCACCAAAAGCGAGCGACGATGCACCAAAGAAAGAAGCATCGATTGCTACTCAGTCAATCCGCGTAAATGTTGATACGCTGGAAAACCTGATGACCATGGTTTCTGAACTGGTGCTGACACGCAACCAGCTTCTTGAGATGGTGCGTCGCCTTGATGACAGTGAGTTCACGGTTCCTCTCCAACGTCTGTCTAGCGTAACTGCTGAATTGCAGGAAGCGGTGATGGAAACGCGGATGCAGCCGATCGGTAATGCTTGGCAGAAATTGCCTCGGATTATCCGCGACCTCTCCAAAGATCTGAAGAAAAAGATCGACTTGCAAATGGTTGGTGCTGACACGGAGCTGGACAGACAGGTTCTTGATCTAATCAAAGATCCTCTAACACACATGGTGCGTAACTCTGCTGACCACGGGCTGGAAACGCCTGAGGAACGAGTTGCGGCAGGCAAGCCTGAGAAGGGTCGCGTGACACTTCGTGCCTTCCATGAAGGCGGTCACATCATTATCGAAATTGAAGATGATGGCCGTGGTCTCAATCTTGTGAAGATCAAAGAAAAAGTCATATCAAATGGTCTTGCGACGGAAGCTGAGGCTGAAAAACTGAGCGATCAGCAGATCGGCCGGTTTATCTTCCACGCAGGTCTGTCGACAGCGACGGAAGTGACCAGTGTGTCTGGTCGTGGTGTTGGCATGGATGTTGTGAAAACCAATATCGAACTGATCGGTGGTTCTGTTGACCTTCGTACCGCTGTTGGGAAGGGCTCGACGTTCACGATCAAAATTCCACTTACGCTGGCGATTGTCTCGGCGTTGATCGTCGAATCTGCTGGTGAGCGGTTTGCTATTCCGCAGTTGGCTGTTGTTGAGCTCGTGAGAGCAACTGCAGGCAGCGAACATCGGATCGAACACATTAACAAGACGCCGGTCTTGCGCCTGCGCAACCACCTGTTGCCGCTGGTCTTTATGGATGATCTGCTGAAGCTTGACCGTGATCCAGTACCTGTCATGGTTGCCGAAGAGGATGATGCTTCAGGTTCAGATGAAACCGGGACAGAAGTTGAAGTGCCGACAGGCGAATTGGTGCCTGCAAAACGGACTTCCGAGAACGAAGAAGCCTTTATTGTTGTCACTCATGTTGGTGATCAGCAGTTTGGCATCGTTGTCGATAGCGTCTTTGACACTGAAGAAATTGTGGTCAAACCTGCAGCCTCCATCCTTCGTGACATTACGATGTTCTCCGGTAATACAATTCTCGGTGATGGCAGTGTCATCATGATCGTTGATCCAAACGGTATTGCTCAGACCATCGTCAGCGATTTGAACGATGGTAATGAGAAATCCGGAGACGAGGAAGAAGGCTCGAAAGTGGGAGACGGTGAAATGTCTCTTCTGGTCTTCAGAGCTGGTTCAACTGAACCGAAAGCTGTTCCGCTGTCCCTGGTCACCCGTCTGGAAGAATTTGATGTTGCTGACATTGAACGATCCAACGACCAGTGCCTCATCCAATACCGTGGCAAGCTGATGCCCATTATCAATATTTCGGATTCTTCGCCTACGAAAGAAGAAGGGCGCCAACCTGTTCTGGTCTTTACGGAAGATGACCGCTCGATTGGCCTAGCGGTGGACGAAATTGTCGACATCGTCACGGACCGTCTGAACGTTGAGCTGAAGTCTGAAGTGGAAGGGATCATGGGATCCGCTATCGTCAAAGGCAAAGCCACTGAAGTGCTTGATGTGGGTCACTACTTGACACAGGTCTTTGCAGATTGGTTCCGCAAAGAGGGTCCTGTAGGTGTTGCCGCTGCCTTCGGGAAGAAAATCCTTCTTGTAGACGACAGCTCTTTCTTCCGTGCGATTGTGTCTCCATTGTTTGTCATGGCGGGCTATGAGGTTACTGAAGTCCGCAATGCGGCTGAAGCGCTGGAATTGCGCGACAAAGGCGAAGCGTTTGATGTGATCGTCTCAGATATTGAGATGCCGAACATGAACGGATTTGAATTCGCTACAGAAGTACGACGCTCGGGCGCTTGGGATGAAATACCAATGGTCGCCCTTTCTGCGCATGGCACAACAGAAGACCTGCAACGTGGTCGCGAAGCCGGCTTTGATGACTATGTTGCAAAATTCGACCGTGATGGCCTGGTGCAGGTCGTAAATGAAATTATCACGTGTAGAGGAGAGGCAGCATGAGCACGACTGAAAAAAAATCCAGCGAGTCCAGTGAGCCATCTGACAAAAATGGACCAACATCTGAATATATCTCTGTGATGATTGGTGAGCAGTTGTTTGGCATCTCTGTTCCAATGGTCCAGGACGTATTTATGCCTGAATCCGTAACGCCGGTGCCTCTGGCGCTCCCAGAGATTGCAGGTGTTTTGAATATGCGCGGTCGTATTGTCACGGCAATCGATATGCGCACGCGCCTCGGTTTGCCTAAAAGAACTGATGGCAAAAAGGGACTGGCGGTCGGTGTCGAATATCGTGGTGAGTCTTATGGGCTTGTTATTGACGGTGTTGGCGAAGTGGTTCGCGTCTACGACGCAGATATGGAAAACAACCCCTCAAACCTTGACCCGCGCTGGCGAGAAATTTCTCTTGGTGTTCAATGGGTTGGTGACAGGTTGATGGTGATCATCGATGTCAACAGGGTTCTGGATTTCCAGAGTCAACCTGTCGCTGCTTAAACCGAGTTTTTCGTGAAAGGGTAGATGATGAAAACGTGTTTGGTAGTCGATGATAGTTCGGTAATCCGAAAGGTCGCGCGCCGCATACTGGAAGAGCTCAATTTTTCCATTGAGGAAGCGGCCGATGGTCAGCAAGCGCTTGATCAATGTCACGCCTCAATGCCGGATGCCATTCTTCTTGACTGGAATATGCCAGTTATGAACGGGCTTGATTTTCTTGCGGCTCTTCGTAAGTCAGAAGGTGGATCAGGTCCGGTTGTCGTTTTTTGTACTACCGAAAATGACATGAAACACATTACGGAGGCGATTACGGCGGGTGCTGATGAGTACATCATGAAGCCGTTCGATCGTGAAATTATCGAGTCCAAGTTCGTGCAAGCCGGACTGGTTCAGGCAGGTTAGTAAATCAGTGTCAATCGCCCCAAATAGCTCCGTCCCCTCCAAGCAGGACGATCAAAAGATCAAAGTCATGATTGTCGATGATTCCATCGTCATTCGCGGGCTTATCGGTCGTTGGTTGCAAGCATTGCCGGACATGGAAATTGTTGCACGGTGTCGTAATGGACAGGATGCTGTCGATACGATTGCCCGTGTTAAGGCCGATGTTGTAGTGCTGGATATTGAGATGCCGATCATGGACGGTCTGACGGCACTCCCGAAAATCCTCGCGGCTGCGCCGGGCACGAAGGTTTTGATGGCGTCGACGCTTACGCGTCGTAATGCGGGTATTTCGATCAAGGCTTTGACTTTGGGGGCCGTGGATTATGTGCCCAAGCCAGAATCTACCCGGGATGGTCATGCCTCGACCGAATTTCAAAACGAACTGATTGACAAGATCCGTGCGATTGGAACAAAGAAGCCCGCGAAAGCAGCTCCCAAGCGCATGTTTGCAGCGGAACGAACGTCTGCGTCAGAGGTTCGAGGAGGCTTGCTAGACAAGAAGAAACCCGAGCTGATCCTTCAGAAAGCTTCAACAGTGAAGCCGCAGATTTTGGCTGTTGGCAGTTCGACAGGTGGCCCAAAGGCTCTTTTCGACTTTTTTGGGGCCGTGACGTCTTCACTGGATGACGTTCCCATTGTTATTACCCAACACATGCCGCCGACCTTCACAGCTATTTTGGCTGAGCATCTTGCCAACTCTACCCAACGTACGTGCGTCGAGGGCGCGGATGGGATGAAACTTGAGCCGGGAGTGATTTATGTCGCACCTGGCGGTAAGCACATGATTATGAAGAAGGTTGGTCTCAATACCGTCATCGTTCTTGATGATGGTGAGCCGGTCAATTTCTGTAAGCCTGCGGTTGACCCGATGCTTGACAGTCTCCTTCCCATTTATGGGGCGGCCATGCTGGTTTGCATTTTGACCGGCATGGGACATGACGGCCGGGACGGATCGATCAAGGTTCAGGAAAAGGGCGGTACCGTTGTCGCCCAGGATGAAGACAGTAGTGTTGTTTGGGGCATGCCAGGCGCAGTTGCTCAGGCCGGCATTTGTCACAAAATCCTACCGCTATCTGACCTACCTGGTGAAGTGGCTAAACTCCTCAAGGGGGCACGTGTATGACTCCGGAAGAATTTTCTTATCTGGCCGATTTTTTGAAAAAAGAATCTGGGCTGATTATCAATGAAAACAAGGTCTACCTTGTAGAGAGCAGACTTCTGCCGATTGCGCGAGATCTCGGTTTGGAAAACCTGTCTGAACTCATTGCTAAAATGCGTGCGAACGGGCCTGCGTCGCTTCTGGATCAGATTACCGAAGCGATGACCACCAACGAGTCGTTCTTTTTTCGTGATAAAACGCCTTTCACTATCCTGGAAGAAACCGTTCTCCCAGCTATGCTTCAGTCTCGCAGCGCAGCACGTCGTCTTCGGATCTGGTGTGCCGCTGCTTCGACAGGGCAGGAGCCCTATTCGATCGCAATGATCTTGAAAGAATGGGAAGCCAAATTTTCGGGTTGGAAGACCGATATTGTTGGGACGGATCTATCTGCCGATGTTTTGCGCCGCGCCAAGCTTGGGAAATATACTCAGTTTGAAGTGCAGCGTGGTCTGCCAATCCAGCTGATGGTCAAATACTTCAAGCAGGAAGGCAATGATTGGGAAATTTCCTCTGATTTGCGCGCGATGGTGCAGTATCGCAAGTTCAACCTGTTGGACAGTTTCTCTGCGATGGGCAAGTTTGACGTCATTTTCTGCCGGAACGTATTGATCTATTTCGATCAGGAAACCAAAGCAGAGATTTTGGAGCGCATTGTTCAGGTGCTGTCTCCAGATGGATATCTTTTCCTGGGAGCAGCTGAAACGGTGATTGGAATTACAGATACCTTTAAGCCTGTCGCAGGACAGAGGGGACTTTATATTCCGGCCGCACAGCTAAAGAGGGCGGCAGTCGCCTGACGTCGCACCGTTTCGATGATTGCCATAGAGAACGCCGCTTCAGCATAGCTGGGCGGCGTTTTTCTGTTCGGACGGAAGCGGGGGTGTGGGTGGGGCTCGATCCTTAGATATTCCTGCCCAAAAAAGTGAAAGGACGCGCTCCCCCCGAAGCAGCGTCCCTTCGTCTCCCCCAGATAGCGCAGAGAGAGAATTTGATGTCAGTCGCGTGAACCCTGGCCGATTTAGGCGGAGGCTTTGGCGACTTCTGCAACCGGATCGCGGAGCACGTAGCCACGGCCCCATACGGTTTCGATGTAATGTTCGCCATCTGTTGAAGCCGCAAGTTTCTTGCGGAGCTTACAGATGAAAACGTCGATAATCTTGAGTTCTGGTTCGTCCATGCCACCGTAGAGATGATTAAGGAACATCTCCTTGGTGAGGGTCGTGCCTTTCCGTAGGGAAAGCAGCTCAAGCATCTGGTATTCCTTACCCGTTAGGTGAACGCGCTGAGCATCCACTTCGACGGTTTTGGTGTCCAGGTTGACAGTGAGCTTCCCAGTGGTGATGACCGACTGAGAATGACCTTTGGAACGACGGACAACTGCGTGAATTCGCGCRACCAGCTCATCCTTRTGGAAAGGCTTRGTCATRTAGTCATCGGCACCAAAGCCAAGGCCACGAACTTTSTTTTCAATTCCAGCGAGGCCRGAAAGRATCAAAATCGGTGTRCCRACCTTSGCGGTYCKYAGYGTYTTRAGSACTTCGTATCCGCTCATATCCGGCAGRTTYARRTCCAGCARGATAATGTCRTAATCRTAWAGTTTMCCGAGGTCGACGCCTTCTTCACCGAGATCKGTGGTGTAGACATTAAAACCTTCGGACTTSAGCATCAGATCGATGCTYTGCGCTGTCGCGCTATCGTCTTCTATTAACAAAACCCGCATTGCAAGCCTAACCGGATCTGCGTTGCCGCAACTCGGCTCCCCTTGGTTAATCCATATTCARGAAGATARGCTGATTTGGTTAATAAAGGTTAATCAGATCGAAAAAAATAGAYGAATTTTTCGAATATTGGATTCACCCTACGGTTAGGGCTGTGAAAATCATCCTAATTTCACCKTYCAATCTGTCTCAAAAAAGTTCTCCCCANGGTTTTTTCTTAGGGTTTACCGSCTCTTAAARCCTTGCGGCACATTATGCCTATCAGGTGCCTGTARATGYCRCRTGARGCAGGYARGTKGCYAAAATAGGGAAGTTTATKGTGCGTGCGYTGCTCGCGGAAATMRAARAWATTCAAGAGGTTWGCTACTWCGGYCGGGTGGTGAGTGTTCAGGGACTCATGGTCGAAGTGGCKKSKYMKCKSMAMRSRAWKMRWGKYSGMKSKYKTMKWSWWAWYMMRKRAMSWRRMRSSAMRASYRWTYKTGWTRMKGTTSTYRSTWYYYKYTYTSATAGAGCGCTCTGTCTGCCATTTGGATCGCTGGATGGTATCGGGGTGGGCGCCCACGCAGAAGTTCAATCTCTCTCGCCTGCCGTGTTCCCGTCAAATGCATGGCTTGGGCGTGTGGTGAATGCGATGGGAGAGCCAATCGATGGCAAAGGGCCTATCGCACAAGGAGCTGTTCCTTACAATTTTCGCAGCCCACCACCGCCGGCTCACTTGCGGAACCGGGTTGGCGGGCCGCTTGATCTTGGCGTGCGAGCAATCAATACGTTTACGACCTGCTGTAAGGGACAGAGGATGGGCATCTTTGCTGGCTCTGGTGTCGGTAAGTCTGTCCTTCTCTCTATGATGGCGCGCAATACGGCTTGTGATGTTGCCATTGTCGGGCTTGTGGGGGAGCGTGGCCGCGAAGTTCAGGAATTTATCGAAGATGATTTGGGGCCAGAAGGGCTTGCTCGTTCTGTTGTTGTCGTGGCGACTTCAGACGAAACAGCCCTCATGCGACGGCAGGCCGCTCTTTTGACGCTGACACTCTCAGAATATTTCCGAGACCAGGAAAATGATGTTCTTTGCATGATGGACAGCGTTACGCGGTTTGCGATGGCCCAACGTGAAATTGGACTGTCGTGCGGAGAACCGCCTGCAAGCAAGGGATACACGCCCACAGTCTTCTCTGAACTGCCCAAGCTCCTTGAACGGGCGGGGCCTGGAACAGGTGCTGGATCAATTACGGGGCTATTTACGGTCCTGGTTGAGGGCGGTGACCATGACGAACCAGTTGCCGATAGCGTGCGGAGCATTCTGGACGGGCATATTGTTATGGAACGGGAAATTGCGGAGCGGGGCCGTTACCCGGCGATAAACATTTTGAAATCTGTTTCCCGTACAATGCCAGATTGTAACGAGCCGGAGCAGCAGGAGCTGATCCGTGAGGCGCGCCAATTGTTGGCAACATACGATGATATGGAAGAACTAATTCGTCTGGGTGCGTACCGGCCAGGCTCAGACGGACGAGTAGATGAGGCCATCCACTATCAATCTGCATTGGAAGAATTCCTATCGCAGACCAAATCCGAGCGAACCGATAGGTCCGCCGGTTTTGCTTTACTGGAAGAGATTTTGCGCGCTCGTCCAGAAGAGAATAAAGGTGCCCAGGAGGGTGAGTGATGAGAAACAAAGAGTCGCTAATTCGCTTACATCGATTTCAGGTCGATGAACAACGCCGTCAGGTCACAGACCTGGAGGGTATGTTGGAAGAGTTTCACAGGCGGGAAAATGACTTGGACCGCCAGGTGCAGCATGAGCAAGACAAGGCCGGCATAACGGACATTGGGCATTTTGCCTATCCGATGTTTGCAAAGTCGATGCTGCAGAGGCGGGAAAATATTCTCCAGTCGATCGGCGAAATTTCGAAGCAGTTGGAGACAGCTAAAGAGGTTCTTTCCGACAGCTACCGGGATCTCAAGAAATTCGAGCTGGTGGAAGAAAACCGTCAACGTCGGGCCAAAAAAGAGGCTGTCCGGTTGGACCAGAAGGAAACGGACGAGGTTTCCCTCAATGTTCATCGCCAAATGCTCTTCGAAGCTGGCAACAGGTGATTTGCTTCTCCCGTTGACCTGCTAGGTCTTCCTTCGTGCGCGTACTTGGTTAGAATGCTGCACTTAATCAAGTTAAGCAGACGGAGCAGTACGCCTATGCCTTCATTCGATGTGGTTTCCAAGACGGATATGGCCGAAGTGGAGAATGCCATCCAGAACGTGACGCGGGAAATCGCTCAGCGCTACGATTTCAAAGGGTCCAAAAGCACTGTTACGATTGAAGAGTCAGAAATCACGATCAACGCGGATGATGACCTGAAATTGAAGCAGATCCACGAAATTCTGCAGGGACATCTGTCACGCCGCAAAGTTGAGCCGGGCGTTCTTGATTATAAGACGGTGGAACAGGCCGCGGGCCAAAGTGTGCGCCAGAAAGTCAGCATCAAGCAAGGGATCGAAAAAGACCTTGCCAAAAAGCTGGTGAAAGAAATCAAGGCAACAAAGGCGAAAGTTCAAGTCGCCATTCAGGGTGACGAGCTGCGTGTTACCGGCAAAAAACGCGACGACCTGCAAGAGGTCATCGCGTTTCTGAAGGAAAAGGGCGGCGAGCAACCGCTCCAATTTGAGAATTTCCGAGACTAATATTATCGTTTCGAGCCTTGGAAATTGTTATCTGTTCATCAGCATGCGTCGGACGATGTACAAGATTGCGATGGCGATCAAGTAGCCCAAAAACCGAATACCGATCAGTTTAAGGTCGCCATCCAGATCCGTTAGATTTGGCARGGGYGAMGCRTCACCCGCCATATAMCGTCGYACACCMGTRACGACTTCATGGATGATTGTTGCGGCGATTGACCACGCAATAAGCTGTCGAAATTGCCGCATCAAAAATGCCGCGATCAATGCAATGATAAGACCTTGAATGGAATTTACTGTGTCAAAGCCCTGCTGAAAAAGCGCAATGGCTTGAGCGAGAATATCGTTTTCCATGTTTCCCCCGTTTGTCACCCGTTTCATCGATTGAGCACGTTCTTGCCACCTCCCTCAAGAATGCACTCCCATCCGTGAACGGTACATCAGGTCTGGGCTCTAGACACCCCTACAATAAGTCTTAGGTTAATTCTGGCGGAAACCAGCCAATTTTTCCCATTTTAACGATTATGGCGCGATCAACTGGAAGCTAGTTCAAGCGGGGGATGCCATCTGGTCAGCCGGTTTGGACATCTGCGCTGGAACCGCATGTTTCCCTAACAGGAGGCGGGCAAGCCGGTTGGGGGTTGCGGCTGTGACGCCGCGGGCAAGATAAGGAGTGGCGCTCACTTGTGAAAATGCCAGTCCTGATACTTCGGCGGCGGCCAGTATCCCGCCCAGGCGTCGTGCAACATCGATCTGGGTGACAATCATACGCCGCACCCCAAGTTTGGCGAACATTTCTGTTGTTTCTGCCATGCCACGTGGGTCTCCCCCCGCAGCCAGCACTAGAATTGGCTCGGCTGCAGCAAGCAGGCGGGCTGCATCGATCTGCCGTTTGAGGATCTTGAAGCTGGAACTCAAAAACGGATTTACAGCGGCAGTGTCGATAAAACAGGCCTCACGCATGTCCGCCGCCTCAATTGCGGCGCGGTCGGCCCGCTGGTCCAACAGCAAGCCCATAGCGTCCACGCTTTCAGCGTGGGAAACCTTGGTTTGCAGAAGCTCTCCGTATGCATTTGCCTGTGCGATGGCGCCGGTACGTTCAGTGTCTGTGGAGATAATTTCCGTCTGGATGCCCTCGATGACTGCGCGGGCAGCGAGTTTGGCAATTGTCACTGTTTTTCCAGAGCCTGGCAGCCCAACCAGCATTATCGGATGGCGGGGGGCGATAGGCAGGTCTTCAAATCCAAACCGGCTTTCGAGTGCTGCGCTAAGTGCTGTGATGGCGTCATCGGTATCGACGTTTTGGGCATCTGCGATGATGGCGGTTGCGAGCATTTGTGGCACGCTTTGATCGGCAAGGGCTTGCGCCAACTTTGTTTCGTCGAAGAGGATACCAGAGTGGGATTGTTCTTGTTCGCTGGCTTTTATGTCTTCTGCCCGCTCTCCCGGGTGAGGTGGGGTGTCTTCTTCTAGGAGTGCATTCTTTGGCGACGGACTTGCGCTGAGCTTTTCCCGTAAAATTTCTTCCAGGGATGTATCTGTCTCAATTGGTGTCTGATTGGCGACGGTATCGCGGGTATCAATGGCGGCTGTTACTTCAAAGCCACCATTTTCGCCCTCGATGCTGGAGACGATGATGGCGTTGTCGCCCATTGCTGCGCGCACCTGTGCAACGGCGTCTGTCATCGTGTCTGCAATGAAGGTGCGTAACCGCATCTAACCTGTCCTCTCCCTAAACTGTGGAGACTGTCTTGAGGCGGGCTTTGGGATGCACCTCGTTTTGTGACATGACGATAGTTTGGGGGCGGAAACGTTCGATGATTGAGCGCACATAGGGACGGGCAGAGGGACTGGTTAGCAAGACCGGAATTTCCCCATCGCTTGCGGCCTGCTCGAATTTTTCGCGGATCGCGGAGATGAATTTCTGCAGTTCGCTGGGTGCCATTGCCAATTGTTTTTCATCGCCTTGGCCGATAAGAGACTCAGCAAACGCCTGCTCCCACTGTGGGGACATTGTAATAAGTGCCAGCATACCGTCTGGCCCGGAGTAGGCGGCACACAATTGGCGAGAGAGGCGCATGCGCACATGTTCGCCGATATAGGTGAGCTGTTTGGTGTGCACAACCGCTTCGGCAATACCTTCCATGATTGTACCCAGATCCCGGATCGAAATACGCTCGGCGAGCAATGTCTGCAAGACACGCTGAATGCCTGAAATCGTGATCTGGCTTGGGACAATATCGTCCAGCAGCTTTTTGTGTTCATCACCGAGTTCGTCCAGCAGTTTTTGAACTTCCGCATAGGAGAGAAGCTCTTGCATGTTGTCTCGAATAACCTCGGTGAGGTGCGTGGTGATGACGGTGGGGGGATCAACAACGGTGAAGCCGCGGAAAGAAGCTTCTTCGCGGATGCCGGCGTCGATCCAGGTGGCTGGCAGGCCAAAAGTTGGTTCCTGAGTATGGAGACCCGGTAAATCGATCTGCCCGCCGTTGGGATCCATGACGAGAAGTTGGCCGACATAGGCTTCGCCCCGACCGGCTTCAACTTCTTTTACCCGAATGGTGTACGCGCTCGAATCCAGTTGCATATTGTCTAGGATGCGGACGGGAGGCATGACAAACCCCATATCGGCTGCAAACTGTCGCCGCAAAGCCTTGATCTGATCTGTCAGTTTTTGACCTTCTGTATCGTTGATCAATGGCAGTAGGCCGTACCCGATTTCCAGGCGCAGCTCATCGATCTTCAGGGTCTGAGAAATGGTTTCTTCTTTGGGCTCTGCCTCTGTTTTTTCAGTTGAGGCAATGGCTGCTGCAGCGCTGTCCGCCTCCTTTTTCTTTTTCTTCTGGACAATGCTGTAGGCCAAATATCCGATGCCACCTCCCAGCATCATAAAAGGGATCATTGGAATGCCGGGAAGGAGGGACATCACAACCAATACGAAGGAAGACATGCCCAAAGCTTGAGGGTATCCGGAGAGCTGTTCAAATATGGCTTTGTCAGCGGCGCCTTCAACACCTGCCTTGGAGACCAGAAGGCCAGCGGCGAGGGAAACGATGAGAGCGGGAATTTGGCTCACCAACCCATCCCCAATGGTGAGGAGCGTGTAGCCTGCGCTGGCGTCAGCGAACGACATATCCTGCTGACCTACGCCGATAATAATGCCGCCGATAATGTTGATAAAGGTGATGAGAAGACCGGCGATGGCGTCACCACGTACAAATTTTGACGCCCCGTCCATTGATCCGAAAAAGGCGCTTTCTGCCTCGAGGTCACTCCGACGTTTGCGGGCATCCGTTTCGTCTATCAGTCCGGCGGACAGATCTGCATCAATGGCCATCTGTTTGCCTGGCATGGCATCAAGGGTAAAGCGCGCAGCGACTTCTGCGATCCGACCCGACCCTTTGGTGATTACCACGAAATTCACAATTACCAGGATGGCGAAAACGATAATCCCGATAATGAAGTTGCCCTGCATGACAAAATTGCCAAAGGCCTCAATAACCCGCCCGGCGGCACCCGGACCCTCGTGACCGTGGGAGAGGATAAGGCGTGTTGAGGCAAGGTTGAGAGCCAGACGGATCATCGTGGTGATCAGCAAGATTGTCGGAAAGACGCTGAACTCAAGAGGGCGCTGAATGAACAGGGCGGTCATCAAGACGAGAATGGAAAAACTGATCGAGATTGCCAGGGAAAAATCCAGCAAGAAAGCTGGCATTGGCAGAATCAAGACAACGATGATGACCAGCACGCCGAAGGCAAGTGCCAGATCACTCCGTTTGCTGATTGCCGTGAGGAGACCTAGCGGTGTTACTCCGCCGGTCGAGAGGCCGAAGCCACTGGCTTTYCCTGTCCCCACTTCACTCATTCACTCAACCCCTTAAAYTCCGNRRAAMYYYCGRAAACAYYATTAGCCYGCRAGCCGAACATCKCCRGGYAGCGGCACAGAYACACCWTCRCCRGCATAYWGYTTCAACTTGTTGCGYARKGTGCGTATGGAAATACCCAGAATGTTSGCYGCRTGTGTGCGGTTTCCNAGGCAATGGTCGAGCGTGTTCARRATGAGATCYTGCTCGACTTCTGCRACTGTCTGSCCGACGTAAGTYCGCGCAACAGCRTCYGCKGTTGCMGCTGCTTGGGCRGCGACCCCAGRCGRCGTRGCTGACACAGGCGTCAGACGAYTGCCATTTGGCAGRCGAATGGCATCAACGTCGATTTCMTCTCCAATAGACAGGAGYACCGCGCGATGCATGGTRTTTTCCAGTTCACGCACATTGCCCGCCCARCGGTGCCGCGCYAGATGGCGTCGCGCTTCGAGCGATATGGGYTTGACYKGAACGCCATTKACSGCRGCATATTTTKTTACRAAATGATCTGCGAGAGCCARAATRTCCGCWGGGCGTTCGCGCAGAGGYGGAATTGAGAGGTTCACCACGTTTAGKCGRTAGAACAAATCTTCRCGAAATGTGCCRTCRCGTACYGCKGCTTCCAGATCRCGATTGGATGTGGCGATGATGCGAATGTTGACCTTGACCGGGGATTTTCCGCCYACACGGTCGATCTCTCTTTCCTGGATGGCGCGCARCAGTTTTGCCTGAAGGCGAATRTCCATTTCGCTGATTTCATCAAGGAGGAGGGTGCCGCCGTCGGCTTCCTCGAATTTCCCRATGCGCCGGGCAATAGCGCCGGTGAACGCGCCTTTTTCGTGACCAAACAGTTCTGATTCCAGAAGATTTTCAGGGATAGCYGCGCAGTTTACAGAGATGAATGCTTTGTYCGCGCGATTTGATTTGCGATGAACGTGACGGGCGACAATYTCTTTACCCGTTCCGGATTCTCCGGTGATRAAAATGCTGGCTTCCGATTTGGCGACCTGTTCGGCAAGKGCGATCGTATCGCCCATTTTGTCGTCCTGGAAAATAAGCTGATGGCTCTCGTCAGCCACGGCTGCCAGCACGGCTGCGATGAGTTCTGCATCTGGCGGGAGCGGGATATATTCTTTGGCTCCAGCCTGAATGGCCATGACGGCGGCTTTTGCATCCGTGCCCGTGCCGCATGCAACAACAGGCAGGTGAATGTGTTCGCTGTTCAGCTGAGATATCAATTTTGCAATGTCGATGTTGACGTCGACCATTAAAAGGTCGGCGCCGCGCCCCGAACGCAGGATGTTGACAGCCTGTTCGCCCCGTTCAGCATGGGTGACTTTCGCTCCCTTATCCATTGCCATTTTTGTGGCCGTGGTGAGCTGCCCGCTTAGGGTTCCGACGATTAGAAGCCTCATGGGACTAAGTTCCTTCTTTACGAGTAGACATTGACCTGCTCCGAGGGAGGGAGCATGGCGTTTACGAGATTCTGAAGCCGACGAGGATTTTCTTTTCGGCTGATTGCAGTTGCACTGGCGGTGAAGACGGCCAGATGGATATTTTGTTCCAGCGCCAAGCGGTCCAGTTTCGCCGCCAGCGGGGCGAGGATCATGCTGCCAAGAATGGCGCCGTAGAATGTTGTGATGAGGGCGACCGCCATTGCGGGGCCAATTTTTGAAGGGTCGTCCAGATGGGCGAGCATTTGGACTAAGCCCACAAGCGTGCCGATAAGGCCCATAGCAGGGGCGATTTCTGAGGCGCGGCGTAGGACTGCGGATGACTTGGCGGCACGGCTCTTTGTTGCGGAGCGTTCGGCCTCCATCAGGCGTTCTATTTCTTCCGGCGCGGTTCCGTCGATAACCAGTGATATGGCGCGGATGAGAAAGGGGTTGCCGTGTATTTCCTTGATGCGTTGCTCTAGGCTGTGAACACCGTTTTTGCGGGCGAACTCAGCAAACTTGAGTAGTTTTTCGATGGACGTGCGAGCATCGGCGGGGGAGCCGACCAACGTGCGTCCAGCAGCGCCTATTGCGCCCCAAACTTCACTGGCGCGAAAGGACACGAGGGTTACAGCCACCGTTCCGCCCAGGACAATCAATAGTGCGCGACCATTGAGAAAGGCTTCAGCATCGCCACCCACCATAATGGCAAGCGCAACCAGGCCTAACCCGACGACAAGTCCTATGATTGTTGCATTATCCATTAAACAGTATTCCCCAAATCCGCTTTGATCTTGTTCCCAGAAACCTTAGTTGCTTCCGCCTTTGACAATTTCCGTCATGGTGACGCCCAGCTGTTCATCAACAATGACTACTTCTCCGCGTGCAACCAGCCGATCATTGACGTAGATGTCGATGGCTTCGCCGACTTTTCTGTCCAGCTCGACGATTGCACCGGCATCGAGTTTCAGCAGGTCGCTGATCTCAATATTTGTTTTTCCCAGGACGGCTGAAACATTGACGGGCACGTCAAAAACGGCTGCCAGGTCAGCGGCCGTACGAGTTTCGTCGTCAGACGAGGCAGATATAACGTCTGCGTCCTCCTCTGCTGAAACCGGGGCTTCTGTGGTCAGATCTGGAAGATCAATGCCTTCTTCGTGTTCAGACATGACTATTCTCCTCATTGGCAGGCTGATTGATATCGCTGCTCAAGGTTTCGATGTAACGACCAACAATTTCGCTGGCTCGTTTTTCAAGTTCATCCCAGCTTCGGGTGACACCGCCATCGGACCATTCGATCTGGCAGTCTCCCAATTTTAGTTCTGCATCGCCGACGATCATGAGCTTGTCAGTCATGCCTCGTTCCTTGGCAGCCTGCTGGATTGACTCCCCGACCTGTTGGGCGAGTGTTTCTGCGACCCGGATGACGAGGTGTGGCTCGTGCGAAAGATGGGTAAGGCACTCATGAATAACAGCATTTATTTCAACCTCCGGCTGAAGGGCGATAAGCGCGTCAGACAGCTTTTTGGCTACTTCGAGCGATAATTTGGCGGCGTCAGCGCGGTTGTTGTTTTCGACCTCTGTGAGATTGGCAAGGGCAGTTGTAGCGGAGGCTGCGATTTTTTCCCACGCGGCCGCATTTTGTTGTGTGGCTTGTGTTTCGACAGCGCTCGTGGCTTCCGCAGCGCCGGCAGCATGTGCGTCTGCTTTCAGGACTTCGATTTCTTCTTCGGTCCAGCGGGTTTTTTTGATGTGTGCGACAGCTTGTGCGCCTGACGCTTTTGCGCGGTCGTCGAACATTTCGTCGAAAGTGAATTTAACTGCTTCTGCCATGTTTGATCCGATGCTGCGTCTTAGTAGACGAGCTCGTCGTCTCCCTTGGTATCGGCCAACATGATCTCGCCGCGAGCAGCAAGGTCTTTGGCTATATTCACCATCATCATTTGAGAATCATCCACATCACGTAACCGAACGGGGCCCATGACTTCCATGTCTTCCTTCAATATTTTCCCAGCGCGCTCCGACATGTTGGAGAAGAAAAGATCGCGAAGACTGTCTGATGCGCCCTTCAGGGCGAGCCCAAGCTTGTCCTTATCAAAGGCGCGCAAGAGGGTCTGAATGCTGCCGGGGTCGAGTTGGCTCAAGTCTTCGAAGGTGAACATGAGAGCTTTAATTTTCTCGGCCGCATCGCGGTTGCGTTCTTCCAGAGAGGCCATGAAACGGCCTTCAGTCTGACGATCAAAACTGTTGAAAATCTCCGCCATCATTTCATGGCTGTCGCGACGATTGGTGCGGGAGAGATTGGACATAAACTCGGCGCGCAGTGTTTGCTCAACCTTCTCCAGGATTTCTTTTTGCACAGTTTCCATGCGCAGCATGCGATTGATGACTTCGAGAGCAAAATCTTCCGGCAGGACACCCAGGACGCGGGCGGCATGGTCGGATTTTATCTTCGAGAGGACGACGGCAACGGTCTGTGGATACTCGTTTTTTAGATAACTCGCGAGCACCTGCTCGTTTACGTTGCCCAGCTTCTCCCACATGGTGCGGCCAGCGGGCCCACGTATTTCATCCATGACCTGTGAGACGCGGTCGTCGGACATGAAACGAGTGAGAAGACGTTGGGTGGCTTCGTACGAGCCGACAATTGCGCCTGTGCCGGACATCTTGCCAGCGAATTCGACCAGTAGTTTTTCAACAAGAGTGGAGGATACTTGGCCCAGTGTGGACATGGTGACGGAGATTTCTCGGATTTCGTCTTCGTCAAATAGGTCCCAGATTGCGGCTGCATGATCATCGGTCAGCGACAACATGAATATTGCTGCCTTTTCCGGTCCGGAAAGGGCCTTTACGTCTTCTTTGACTTCGGCTTTAGTTGATGCCATGTCCTGTACCTCTATCCCTCATGTAGCCATGAACGCAGAACGGACATGGTTTCATCTGGGTGACTTACGACAAGCTCACCGACCTTTTGGACAGAAGATTCTTTCACTTTCCCTTCGACCTGCGCGATATCGATCATTTCTTCTACCGCCGATTTTTCTGCCTCGACGGCTGGAGCGTCCTCGCTTGTGCCATCTGGGGCGGGCAGCTGGGCCTGTCCATCTGGACCGGCAAGAGCCGCGGTGCCGGCTACCGCGAGAGCAAGCTGTCCTACTGCAGGGGCGGGGTTGAGAATGCCGCGTATGAGTGGGCGCACGACAAACAACAAGACCAGGAGGGAGATGAGCGCGAGCACACCCGTCTCTCCCATGCGCATGTAGTCGGCTTTGGTGAGACCGAGGAAAGGTTCTTCGACTTCTTCAATCGGTTCTGGAATGCGTCGTGCAGCAAACCGAATATTGATTACTTCAACCACATCGCCTCGTGCCTGATCGAAGCCTACGGCTGAGCGAACGAGGGCCGCAATCTTGTTGAGTTCATCTTCGGATCGGGGTGTGTAGGTGCTGGTTCCATTTTCGTCTGTTGTGTAGACGCCGTCTATTGCAACAGCGACAGAAAGACGTTTAACGGAACCCGCTTCGATTATCTCCGTCTCAGTAGTGCGGGAGATTTCGTAGTTGACTGTTTCTTCGATCCGATTGGACTGGTCGAGTGAWCCAGAMGCRCCWCCRCCRTCYAGGCTTGCRTCGGGAAYSGCRTTGCCRACRGTTACGGCATCGTTKGYRAGRCCATCWGARSWGGAATTGGATTCTTCGACGGTCTGTGTAGAGCGGACAACCTGACCTTCTGGATCAAAGGTATCTGAAGTACGTGTGATCCTGTTGAAGTCGAGTTCTGCTGCAACCTGAATGCGTGCGCTGTCAGCCCCGACAATACTTCCGACAATCTTCTCGATCTGTGTTTTCAGGCGCCGTTCATAGACGAGATTTCGTTCGTCCATGGCGGCAGACATAAGACCTTCTTCTGCACCTTCGGCTCCGCTGGCCAGAAGATTGCCGCGTTCGTCCACAATTGAGACGTGGCCTGGTGTTAGTCCGTCGATGGCTGCGGCAGTCAGATGCTGGATTGAACGGATATGACCGCGACTTAAGGCGCTGCCGACTACTCGAACGACGATTGATGCGCTGGGCGCGCGACGTTCACGGGAAAAGACTTCGCGCTCGGGGAGCACCAGATGTACACGCGCAGACTTGATGCGATCAATTGTGCGGATGGTCCTCGCAAGTTCGCCTTCAAGTGCGCGCAAATAATTTAGGTTTTGGACAAAACTGGTTGTTCCAAGCGCGTCTGAATTGTCAAAAATCTCGTATCCAACACTGCCACCGGTAGGCAAACCCTGTTCCGCCATCGCCATGCGTAGTCTCAACGCGCGATTATCAGGAACATAGATCTTCGTACCGTCTCCCCGCAATTCGTAGGGAATGGCTTGTGCGTCGAGTTGAGTGATGATTTGCGACGCGTCTTCCTGGGTCAAATCTGAATAGAGAAGCGACATAGGGGCTTCTGTGACGCGAAGACCGACATAGGCAAAGAAGGCGATCAATCCCGCCGCAACAAGGCCGAGCGACAGTATGCGCGCTGGTCCAAGTGTTTTTACAAATTCAGTGAAGCCGTTCACGCTACCACCCATCCATTGTCGCCCTTGCGTCTCGGGTCCGTTTCTCGGCTCCGGTCTCGCGTTCTGGTCGACGGGGAGTGGCTACATCCTGTGCCTAACTCGTTTGCTGGCAGGCCCTGATCTGGACCTAGCCCCCGTGTCGGTAGGCAAAAATTACCGCGTTAGCCTAAACAGAGGTTTAACGGGATCGGGGTTAGAGCAAAAAAAGGCCTCAGGGTGTGGATAAGTTTGGGGAAGGGATGTCGTTTTACGGACTCCCACAGCAAAAAGGCGCTGGTGTCTGTGGAACACCAACGCCTTTCGGCAATAAGTACGCAGATACTGTTCTATCTCACTGCCGGTACTGCTGAACCCGGGTCGCACGGAGACCTGCCAGACCATGCTTTTCGATTGAGCGCTGCCAGCTTAAAAATTCTTCGACGGTTAGCGTGTATCGCCCACACGCTTCCTCCAAGCTTAGGAGGCCTCCGCGAACCGCGGCGACAACTTCAGCTTTACGCCGGATAACCCATCTCTTGGTCTCTGGCGGAGGCAGGTCAGCTATCGTCAGCGGACTTCCGTCCGGTCCAATCACATAGTTGACCCGCGATGACTTTTGCTCGCTCATTGTCGTCCCGATCTTTTTACTCATCACTGCTGTGAGACTACGGGAGCGGCTTTAAGGAAAGGCTAAGTGCCACGGTAAATTTTCCATGAAATCAAGGGCTTAAGTGTGCCAGAGCGGCACAATTATACCCCTTTAGGTGTCTCCGCTGGGGGCGACTGTGACCGAGGTCACGTCAGTCACCCGAACAGGTATGGAATTGACGAGAAGAGCCGGCGGATCGACAGTGAAATCTACGGAATTGACAATGCCGACGATACGCACATCTGTTTGCACAGTGCCCCCATCCTCATCAACAGCTTCAACCGAGAGGAAATAGGTTCCGTCTGAGGCGGTTCCACCATCGTCGAGCGAGCCATCCCAAGAAAAGTCGTGGGTGCCTTCGTTGGCTGATATTGTTTCAGTGTAGACGGCGGAGCCGTTGGAATCGACGATTGTCATCGTGACTTCCGATGAGTCCTCCGCGAGGGAGAAGCGCCATTCAGTTCTTTCACCTTCGGTAAATTTAGCGGCTTGAGAGAGTGCTTCCACCTCTTTCCCAATGTACTCCACGGAATTTTCTGAGGACTGAGATCTGTTGAGCGCGATGAGTGTTTCAAGATTTGAGTTGGTGGCGATTGTTTGCTCGACCGACGTGAACTGAACAATCTGTGATGTCATTTCACTCGTGTCCATGGGGTCAAGCGGGTTTTGATTCTGCAACTGCGTGGTGAGCAGAGCTAGAAACAGATCGAAATTTTCATTGAGTGCTTGCGCGGCGGTGTTGGATGCCGTTTCGCTGATGGTTGCCGCCTCTGGGGTCGTCGGCAAAATTGATGAGATCGCTACAGGCATGATGTTTTTCCGGTTGCAGGAGACTAGATGCTGACGTCGATGCCGCCCCGTGCGGCTGCTTCTAACTGTCGGGCGGCAAGGGCCGTGACGATGTTGGCTTGTTGTGTGTCTTCTTGTGATGTCTCGGCTTGAGAGCCATTCGCGCTTTGGTCCAGGTCCGCAGCGGAGCCGTCATTATCGCTTTGCAAGCTGAAGTTGAGCGTATCGGAGTCGACATCCAGGCCCGCGTCCCGAAGGGCTTGTTCCAGCGCCTTCGAGTCACGTTGCATGAGATCCAGCGTATCGGATTTCTCGATTGCCAGATGTGCGGTAACGCGTCCGTCCTGAGCGAGCTCCAGCTTGATGTCTATGCGCCCCATTTCTGGCGGATCAAGTCGAATTTGGAAAGTAGAGACGCCTTTAGCCACATGCTTTGAGATTTGAAGGGCAATGGCCGTGTTGGGAACCTGAGTGGCCTGGGCCTGTCCGGGTAAAGCGCCAAACCGGACTAGGACCGGGTTGGCGTTCTGGGGGCTTCCCGTGGTCCCGACTTGGCCATTGGGAGTGAGGCCAAGAAGCTCARGGTCAAAGTTGGCTGTCAAATTGGTTACGTTGAACCCAGGAGCGGTAAGCGGCTGGATGGGGGCTGTGGGGAGTGTGGGCGTGGTGGATTGTGCGGTTGCCGTTGTCGGTGATGCCGACGATGTCTGGCTCGGCTTGTTCTTGTCTGCCAGTGTTTCCGCGGCCTGTTGTCCCAGGCTTTTCTCTCCATCCCCTTTGGTATCGGCATCTCCCTCGAAATTCTCGTCTGCGAGGTTTGCAAGGTCGGCTGCTTTGTCGGTTCCTTCAGATGCAGATGCGGCTTCTTGAGCTGTGTTCTGGTTGCTCGTTGAGGTCTGCTGAACTGTTGGAGTGACTGTCTGGTTGGTAGAAGACGCTTCGGTGACAGCGATGACGGTAGCATTCGCCACGCTCGCCTGATCGACACTCAGGTCTTCAGACGTTTCAGCAATATTGGGTGTTGTGGTGTCGGTTTCTGTCGAGGCGAGAGCGTCTGTATCTGTTGTGGTCTCCTCTGTGGAGGAGGCGYCAGATACCAGATCAATTGGCTTGGTTGTTGTATTTTGATTGTCGTTGATCTCTGTGGTGTCTGTTGGAGTGAGATCTTGTGACGGCTCTTCCTCAAGACTGGCGTCTATGGCATCGCTAAAGAGGGAAGCGTCTTCATCTGTATCGCTGGCGTCCTCGCTCGCGATGGGGAGAGATGTGGCAACGTCAACAACCTCTTCGGTAGTGTCGTTTGCGGAGGCATCCCGGTCAGCCTGTTCTGATCTGTCTTCATTGCGGTCACGAGCGCGTGCGGCCCGCCGTTCTTCCGCAGCTTCTGCGGCTTCTGCAGCTTCTGCAGCTTCTGCAGCTTCTGCAGCTTCGGCTCTCTCAGCCCGTGCCGAATGCCTGTCGGCAGTGGCGTTGCGGTCATCCGCTCGCGCACGGGTCTCCGACTGGTTCTCGCGAAGGTGTGTCGAGAAGGCGTCGGAGCCGAATGTCTGCGAAGAGACGGATCCGAGCTTCGGTGCGAAGGAATTAGCGTTGCTGTTGGTAACTTCCATATCTACAGGCCCTGCTGGTCGTACTAATGTCTCGCTACACAAGCAATAGACGCGCCACAGCGGGCGATCTGAAAAAATCATATAAATCAACTGGTTACCGGTTATTCTTTCGGAACGTGTTGGTTGGCGGGAGGATTTGGTCGGCAGGAAATGCCGGGTCAGGCGGCTTTTGCCGGGCGATGTTGAGGGCTCGCATTGCGTTCGCGTGATGAGAGCCTATATTCCCGCTCATGATGCCAGATGTAGACCCAAAGACGGGGCTGAACAGTCTCGACCTTCCCGGTGCGCCGGGTGAAACCCGCGTGGTGGTCGCCATGTCGGGGGGCGTGGACTCGTCTGTGACGGCGGCTCTCTTGAAAGAGCAGGGCTATGACGTGGTGGGCATCACGCTCCAGCTTTATGATCACGGTGAGGCTGTGCGCCGGGTCGGGGCGTGTTGTGCGGGGCAGGACATCCACGATGCACGGCAAGTTGCAGAGCGTATTGGTATTCCGCACTATGTGTTGGACTATGAGCATAATTTCCGTGAGTCCGTCATGGATGATTTTGCCGACAGCTATCTTGCTGGCGAAACGCCGGTTCCTTGCATCCGCTGTAATGAGCGGGTGAAATTCCGCGACATGCTGGCCACAGCCAAAGACCTTGGGGCTGCGGCGCTGGCCACGGGGCATTATGTGATTTCCAAGCCTGGCAAGGCTGGGCGTGATCTCTATCGGGGCGCTGACCCTGATAAGGATCAGTCCTATTTCCTGTTTACGACGCAGCGGGAGCAGCTTGACTATCTGCGGTTTCCACTTGGTGCGATGTCCAAAGCCGATACCCGCGCGATGGCGGAACGGCTGGGACTGTCTGTGGCTGCGAAGCCGGACAGCCAGGACATCTGTTTTGTGCCCAATGGCAAATATGCCGAGGTAATCGAGCGGCTGCGTCCCGGAGCTGCCAAGCCCGGTGACATTGTTGATCTTGAGGGCAAGGTGCTGGGGCGGCACGAAGGCATTATCCGCTACACGATCGGGCAGCGGCGGGGGCTTGGCATTGCGGCGGGTGATCCGCTGTTTGTGGTGAAGCTGGATGCGGAGCAGAGCCGCGTTGTGGTGGGGCCTCGTCCGGCACTTCTCACCGAGCGGATCGAGATCAATGAGGTGAACTGGCTGGGCGATGTGCCGTTCGACACGCTGTTGGCCAATTCCCCCGACGGTATTGATATACTGGCCAAGGTCCGCTCCACGCGACCTCCTTTGCCAGCGCGGTTGATCCCCGGTCCTGGCGGTACGGCGGAAATTGTGCTTGCAGAAGGGGAAGACGGCATTGCTCCCGGTCAGGCGTGTGTTTTCTACTCAACAGAGGATGAGGGCGCGCGGGTGCTGGGTGGCGGCTGGATCAGGGCTGCCTATAATTTGCTTGGCAATGTGGTTAAGAGCAGCGTTCCCGCAGTAGCCTCCCAATTTGCGTAAGTGTCCGCCGCATTCCTGCCKCTTTTTTCCGTCCTATTKCMYTTWYCSYATGATTGGGTTGTTTCACCGAGATAGAATTTCGTTTAAAATGACCCATGGAATGTGTTTCTGCCACCGTTGAGTGGGCGTAAATCGGCGTGCCGCCGCACGAGGAGAGTTTATTTTGACAGCGACAGCGCGTCTCGACACAACATCCGTTCTGAAAGCCTATGCCCGTTGGGCCCCTATTTACGACTTCACCTTTGGCCTGGTTGCCGCTTTTGGCCGCCGAGCTGCGGTCGACGCGATTAATTCGCGTAAGGGAGCTTTGCTGGAGGTTGGTGTCGGCACGGGGATCACGCTTCCCAATTATGAGCCGAAATTGCGGGTGACGGGGATCGAYCTGTCGCCGGAGATGCTKGAAAAGGCGCGCAACAAGGTYSSCAARCTGGGGCTCASCAATATTGATGGCATCTAYGAGATGGATGCYAGYGCCATGGARCTGGACGATGGCAGTTTCGACACGGTYGTGGCCATGTATGTGATGACCGTCGTACCGGACCCGAAAAAGGTCATGCATGAGCTAGAGCGGGTTTGTGCGCCCGGTGGCGAGGTCATTATCGTCAATCACTTTGCACAGGATCACGGGATACGGGGCCGTATGGAGCGGTGGATGGCGCCTTTTGCACGGCTGCTTGGCTGGCATCCAGATTTCGTCATTGAGACGATTACGGGCTTTACAGACCTTGAGCTGGTTGAGGCGCGCGCGATGCACCCGATGGGGCTTTTTACGATGCTCCGGTTCAAAAAACCCGAGGCTGACCTCACCTGATTGAGGTTGTTTTCCCACTGGTACAATAAGCCGTCCCCTTTGCTTGACAGGGGGGGGCGGGGGCCCTTATATCCCCTGACTTTCTAGGGTGCGCCCGCCTCAATATCGGTGGGCACGCAGCCCTCGTGACCCTGATTTTGGGGGCACGCATTGGGGCGGAGTAGCTCAGCTGGTTAGAGCAGCGGAATCATAATCCGCGTGTCGGGGGTTCGAGTCCCTCCTCCGCTACCATTTTTTGGTAAGTCATTGATTTTCTTGTAAGTGCATGATCTTGCACGTCTTTCGAACTCAATCGGTACACATTTGTGGTACACTTTGGGGATGGAAGAGATGCCGAAAATCAAATATCTCACCGAGGATAAATCTGGCAAGAAGCTTCGTCGAAATGTTCCTGCAGCTCTGCGGGAGCTAGCGGGGCAGAGCGCTTGGGTTGAGCGCGTCGATGGATCGACAGACGAAATTAGAAAGCGGGCAAACCTCTTCGCTGTTGAAACAGATGGCCAGATAGACAGTTTGCGTAGTCGGCTAATCAGCGCCAGAGAACTGGAAGCGGAGCCACCTGAGAACCGATCAAGATTTCGAATTCGACTATCCGAGATTGATGCGAGGCGTCTGACGCTCATGTATTTCCAGAGTGTCGAGAAAGATCGAATGCTTAGCCGTTTCTACAGTACAGGTAGAGGGTGGACCGAACATGAGAGAGCTGAGGTTGTCGCTGATGCCGCTGCGGATTACGGGGAAGCACTGAGAGCTGCTGAGGGTGTAGTTCGTGCGAATGAGCCTGACCCAAATCAACGGACGATTCAGTTTGCAATTAGCCTGCTGGTCGATGCGCAGTTTGTGACCGAGGATGCATTTGAAATGCGTGAAACCGGTCGGTTCAACAAAAAGTTGGTTCGCGTTGTTCCTCAAGAACTGATGGATAACCAAAATTTTGAGCTTCTATGTCGATATCTTCAGGATGCTGACGTCGAATTGTCCCGCCAGTGGCTGGAGTATTTGCAGACGGGAAACCGACCAAAGATGCAGCCTCCGACTTTTATGGATGCCTTGGTAGCTATTGATCGGCAGGGAAGTACGCCCTCCCAGCGGTCCCGTACCATCAAAGACCTCATCGAAGCGTTTGAAGCTGCAAAAGAGAAAGAGGGAGTGTCTTCCTCCAGGAAATTCCAATTCCAGATTGTCACACGCAGCCTTGTGGAAGAGTTGGGTGAAGACTTTCCACTGGAGGATGTGACGCGGAAACATTGTGAAGATCTGCTGGAGCTTTTTGTCCGTGTTCCCTCTCATGCGACCCAGCACTACCCGGGCATGACGCTCAGCGCTGCTGCCGACGCGTACGAGAAGGACAAAGGGCAATCAGCTGCGCGCTATGATGCAGCTCAGAAGAACCTCGCAATCCTCAAATTGATTTTTCAATACGCAGTCGCCCAGGACTGGAACGAGTTTGACCCAACCAATAAAGTCTCGCTGACGATCCCGCTAAAGGAGCGGCGACTTCAAGCTCGCAACAGAGGATATGAACCCTTCACACTTTCTGAATTGACCAAAATTTTCTCTTCTCCTCTCTACAAAGGATGCGTGAACGATGAGCATGGATATGACAAACTTGGCCCTAACATCGTAAAGCGACACCGTTACTGGGTCCCTCTAGTCGGCTTGTACTCCGGTATGCGCGCGGGGGAAATACTGCAGCTGGAGACACGAGATATCATCACGAAATCTGGTGTGGCCTATTTTGATGTTACTGATGATCCGAAGCAAGATGGCTTGAATGTTGAAAAGCAACTGAAGAACGAAAATGCTCGGCGTGAAGTTCCCGTGCATCCGGAGCTTGAGCGCTTGGGGTTTGTTGATTGGGTTCATGCGCAGCCGAAAGGACGTTTGTTTCCGGAAGCACGCGCAGGCGATAATAAGAAACTGTCAGACAGGTTTTCCAAGTGGTTTAACAACTATCTTCAGAAGTGCGGCGTGTGGGTTCCACGGAAAAAGGTGTTTCACAGTTTTCGAGGAACCTTCGCGGACCGCCTGAAAAATGCTGGTGTGCCTTTGGATAAGCGGGAGGCGATAATGGGATGGGAAGCGGCAGGTAAGATGGATGCGCGTTATGGCGAGGGCTTCTCAATTGAGGCTTTGTCCGAGGAAATGCAGAAGACAACCTACCCTGATTTGGACTTGTCTTTCCTCTATCCCTCATCTGACGCGCTTGGTGACTAGTTCACTTTCGTCCGCTAGCTGCTCTTTTCTCAAGAGTTTTGACAAGTTCCACCGCTGTCTCCAAATCTCGAAGGGAGAGAGAAGTGCCCAATTGGGTCAACTTCGCCGCTAGCGCTGCCCGTTTTGGGTTTTTAAGTTCTTTGTTTGAGCCAGGGAAAAAGTCACGCATCGGTACATCAAGCTTCTCGCCTAGAAGTTCAAGTGTGCGAAAGTTTGGAAGACTCACACCGCGTTCCAAGTGACTAATTGTGTCGACGCTCCGCCCGGTCAGATCGGCAAGGTCAGCTTGCGTCAAGCTTTCGGCTTCGCGGAATTCTTTGATCCTTAGACCCACTGCTTTCTTAATGTCCATGCTCGCAGTTTCTGTACGAGTAGGAATAATTTGAAATGAGTAAAAATACTAATAATGTTGCATAAAACGTATTTTTTATGCGATATTTGGCCAACGACAAATGTACAAGTTGGCTCTCATGTTTTTCATCCTCGCACTAGCAATCCTCCTCGGCCTTGTCCCCGCAGCCATCGCGCAGTCAAAAGGCCGAAGTTTCCTTCTTTGGTGGATCTATGGGGCGGCCATTTGGATCGTTGCATTTCCCCATTCCCTGATCATGAAGGCCGACCAGGACAGCCTGGAAGCTCGAGGTTTACAGAGTGGTCAAAAGAAGTGCCCCCATTGTGCTGAATTGGTGCGTGAGGAAGCCGTTGTTTGTCGACATTGCGGGCGCAATTTRGATGAGCARGAGCAGGAAGTTGTGGGCAGTTTGCAGCGGGCTGCAAAATTTCRCGAGGAAGTCRCTTCCACAACTCTGGCCGAACCTCCACGCCCCCTAGCGCCGAAGGACAATCCTGATGTCATTCTTGCGGTGGCTCTTGGCGTGGTGCTTCTCGTGGCAATGGTGTTTGYGATCATTCTTTTTATGCCRAAATCCAGTGATCAGCGGGTAGCGGAAGTCTTCTCCAGAAGAACCGTGGCAGTGGAGTACGTAACGCCCGTGCCGACGGACCCTTCTACCTGCTCCGTAGTAGATAGACATGGCTTCATCGCATTTGTGGTCTGCCCTCCAAACGCAAGCTCAACGGATTGGACAACTGCTGGGATAAAGGCTTGTGGTGCATTGAGCATTTGCAAAGCCTGGATATGGGACAGAGAAGGAAATGCGGCTACTTCACTCCCAATGACCGATGCGCAAGTCAATGCGGCRGTCGCGGTMTGGARCAACRRKCCWCANRASCYTNAYGAMSYGGTCCGGGTCTGCACTACCCCTGAGCACGTCTGAACGGGTAGGGGCTCGTGCAACTACTGTTTTAAAATGTTCCATAATTGATCGTCAGGCGTTCGTGGTTTTTGTCGTATGCGACCCGGGTATGTCCGAAGTTAGATGGCGCCTGGAAAGCAGAAAGGCATGTGGTGCGCGAAGAGTTTGCAATGTTTGGATATGGGATAACCGACAAAATGCCGCTTCTTCCCTCCCAATGAGCGACGTGCAGGTGAACTCCGCCGTGGCCGTTTGGGTCAATGCCACACAAGAACTTTCCAATTGCGAAAGGTACAGATGTTGAAAGGGCTAGATATGTTGAAGAATGCTCTGTACGGGCTTCTGTTCGCCACTACGACGCTAGTTGGCTTGTCTTCTGCGGTTGCAGCTCGAGAACTTACTACAGACGAGAAACAAGTAATCGCGGACACTGTTAGAGGTAGGCTGCGCGATCCTGCATCGGCCTCGTTTAAGTGGGGCAACCTTACCGGCGTGGGGAACAAAGTAGATAACACCGCTTCCGCAGTCTATTGCGGCTATGTTAACTCTCGCAATGCTTATGGAGGGTTCGTAGGAGACAAGCCGTTCAGTTCCTTCGTCATGCTGGTGGATGGTAAGGTTGTGAGTGCGGTGGTGCTGGGTATCGGCGGAACACGCCTGACGACTACCGCAGAGTACAATTTCTGCAGCGAGAATGGATATGGGCCCTCCTATTTCGCGAGAGTTCGCTGAAATCTCTCAGCAAGACATTCGAAAGAGCTCAATTGCATCTTCTCCAACGGATGATTTTGCAACCGGCTGCAAAATGAGAAAGCATTCTTTCTCTCGGAAGCTAGACGGCATAGGACACATCCGTTTTTTCTGATCCCCTCTCATGCGTGACTTTCTGCGCAGAGAAATCGCGGCGGCATTTAGTAGCCCCAATACTCCCAAATAGTATGGAGCTAAAGGTTGAGACTAGTTCCAGGTCTTGTCGCGAGTTTCTTGAACCCTTACAGACAAGTTTCGGGCTCATTCGCTTTTGATCTGAATATCGTTCCGGCGAATTTAGTACGCTGAGGCTTTAGCTGTGCGATGACCAAGAAGAACCGTGCGCCTCATATGTAGGACCGTCTAACCGCAACAGAACCTCCCCTTGCGTGGGTGTCCCCTTACTCATGCGGCGGCCACAATACGCACGGTAGGAGGAAATAAAAATATTCCTCATTAGCTGGAATGTCGCTGTTTTCTGCGATTTTCTGTCTCTATCGCGTGGGTTTTTATTTTTCTTTATGTATAGAGATCGTACCCCTGGTCGAGGCATGATTTGGGTGTGAGATAGGTGCCCCATAAACCCTACCGTCAATTTCGAAATTGAAAGACGTGATTTTCCAGCGACTGCTCGACAATGACCTCGGCCGTATTCTTTTCCGAAATTTGCAACTAGTTTCAAACCACTTTCCTGGAGCGCTCCAATTGTCGAGGTTGATCTGTTTCAATAGAACTGGAAACGTACAGTTCATCTTTCTCATGCTTCCCAATATAGAGATATGTAGAGTGAGCGCGTCACCATTGACCACCTGACAACGGGCATAGAGGGTACCTGTGGTGGTACGGGTATGACCGCACAAGCGTAAAGACTGCAGTCCGAGCGCTCCTAGACAGGGGCCTTATCACCTCACAAGAACATCGCTGGGGTAACCGATATGCAATCAACAAAGACTGGACGGCGGACATGTTGAAGGTCTCGAAAAAGAACAAGACGCAAACAACCGGGCTGAAACTACCGAAAGAGGGGGTCAAAAACCGACCCTCACGGGGTCAGAAAGTGACCTTCAGGGGGTCAGAAAGTGACCCCACTAAGAAGGTAACTCTTAAAGAAGAGAACTTAATAACTAGCCGAGCGCCTACGGCGTCGGTAGCCGTGGCAGTTGAGAAGGCTAAAAGCGAAACGCGCCAGCGGCGGGATACGAAGATTGCGGCGGCAAAGAAAAAACCAACTGTTGCGTCTCTCGAACTAGTCTGGCGTTCCGCTATTGAGGATAACGATCTTTACGCGTTTAGCTCTTTCATTCCGTGGACGGTGAAAGAACGCGGCATGATGAAAAACTTTATGAAGTCTGTGCAGTTCAATGTGATGATGTATGTGGGTCAACGCAATTGCTGCTCACAATGTCCAGTCGCTCACAAATTTCTTTCTCCATCCGAGTTAGCATGCACAAATGGATTGTGATGGAGAGAAGCCAATCATATTTCGTCTTCCTCAGCTTCGCACTAGGCGCAGTGGCTCACACAGGGCCGCCAGGGCCCTTGAAAGGGGTGTTATGGGAGGGGTGGTGCTTCTTCGCGGAAAAGGCCCTTGAAGGGGTGCGTGGGCGTATTTTTTCCGATCAAGAAAATCTGCAAGAAAATTGGCTACTAACCCTCAAAACACATTAGAGGGATGCAAAGCTAACTGTGTTTTTCGTGCACTTCGATGCCGGATGCATTGAGCGGCTCTAACGAGTTAGATTGGCTTTGTCACAAACTCAAGAACTTAGTCCGCCTTTATCTGCCAGCATGAAATAGTGAAGCAGATTACTGATCAAGAAAGTGACATCCTGAACGTTCTCGTCTCATCGAAGCGAGATACGTGAGCAGCGCTGAAGTTCATCTGCATACTTCCCAAGCATCAAGGTATTGCACCAAACTATCGCCACTGACAAGTTGGACGCTTGTGCTGCTGCGTTCCACCAGCTGGGATGTGCTGCTTAATACCCAAGCCAAATGGAAGAACAATCGAATTGGCGGATCTCATGTTTGTATCCGAAATTGAGAATAGGCGACGCAAGGATTTGGGTCAGCTGGTTCTGCCCGATGATTTCTTTCCATCCACGTAGCGTTCTACAATCACTTTAACACTCGTGAGTATCCGGTTTCTGTCGCCAAATATCACACYCAATGCGATCAAGTATTTTCTTTCTGGCGTTAGATGACTGCAGCATAAGGAGGACCACAAAGGCTTTTGCGTGCCTCAAGTTCGAGCTCATGGCAAATCTGTTGTAGGTAAGTTTGGATGTATTCTAAGTAAATTCCCTGTTTCTTTTAGTGGCTATTGTGTAGGCTTTTCAACGTTGCTGCACGTTGTGGTGTTTTCTGCATTTAGGGGGTTGCGCACAATGTCTGAAGAGGAGGGAGTTTCCTTCGATGCCGCAGAAGACTTTGTAGGTCACGAGCAGAAGACCTTACCTTCAGGCCTGCAAACGGCGGTTGAACTAGTACGGCGGAAATTATTGGATATAGGCAAGCGAAATAGACTCATTCATACRCCGCTGGCAAACCGCAGATCGAARCAAATCGCTATCGTCGATGAACTCACAGRCGAGGTATTTCGAACTCTTTCGGTAGATAAAAAGTCGATGTCATTTTTGCCAATTCCTGACGATGATGACGTTGAGGAGGAGAGCCAATCTGAGCCACCCGTTTATGTTCCTCCTGAAGAAAAAAATAACGAAGGTGGATTGGCCTCTCGTCACACTGACCTAAACCTTCAGACGAATTTCAAGCGAGAAGCACTGCAAAAAAAACTGCTGTCGCTTCATCTGGACGCTAGATCAATGGAGGAAGAGCAAGGTGTAAATGTTCTGTATCTTGGTCTCGGTTTCTTGAAATGGTACGAAAACGAAAAATCAGACGTTGAGCGATATGCTCCGTTGATACTGCTACCAGTGGAACTATCACGCGATAATGTGCGCGGTAGGTTTCGCCTGACTTTTAGAGATCAAGATTTGGAACCAAACCTTTCTCTTCAAGCGCTTCTAGATAGTGATTTCCAGATTAGTTTGCCCAATTTCCCAGATTTGGAGGAGTGGTGCCCATCTGACTATTTTCGCATGGTCATTGATGCTATTTCTAGACAGCCCCGATGGTCGGTAGAACCGGATACAATGTCTCTTGGTTTCTACTCATTCGCGAAGTTTTTAATGTGGCGAGACCTGAATCCGGAAGTATGGCCTGAAGGAACAGGCTTTGACAATAACGATCTAATTCACGGCCTCTTGATTGATGGTTTTGAAGAGCAATCGAGTTTGTTTGCGCCGGACGAAAATCTTGATGATCATTTTGTAGATGTAAAACGGCTTGGTCACGTGATGGATGCCGATGCTTCCCAAGCTCAAGTAATTGAAACGGTTCGTCGAGGGCGAAACTTGGTGGTGCAAGGTCCACCAGGAACCGGTAAATCGCAAACAATTGCTAATATTATCGCGACTGCTGTCCAGGATGGCAAAAGAGTACTTTTTGTTGCTGAAAAAATGGCTGCACTTGAGGTCGTCCACCAAAGACTCGAAGACTGTCAGCTGGGTCCCGTTTGTTTGGAATTGCACTCAAGAAAGGCAAACAAGCGCACTGTGCTGGAGGAGCTCAATAAAACCCTAAATTTGGGTATTCCGAAAGCTGTAGATCAATCTCAGTATGCCTCAGTGGTGGAGTTGCGTGATCGACTAAACCACATAAGCGATATTTTGCATGAACCGGATCCGATTAATGGAATAACTCCATATCAAGCTATGGGTCGTCTTGCTCGATTAGCTGAAAAGGGTTGTTCTCCACCGAGATTTAAGTTCCCAGATGCAGCGGAATGGTCGCCGGAAAAGGCGGAGAGTTTCTCCAACGCTGTAGATCAGCTAGCTACTCTCACGGATAAGTTTGGATCCGAGCTGGCCAATCCGTGGCGTGGGGTGCAACGTCGCTTGAGTCCGATGGACCGCACTCGGTTGACGCCCCAGTTTTCCGAAGCGTTGGAGGCGTTGGAGAAGCTGAAAACAGCTTGGGCGAAAGCGATACTCGCATTTTCATTTGAAGAAAATGCTTCCGGTGCGTCAATTGATGGTCTGTTGTCCCAGTTGCGAAGCTTTATTTCGATGCCTAGCAAGACAGAGAAGCTTTTGGCGTCGGAACTACTTAAGTCTCACCTGACTAGAAGTTCGGAGCTTGTCAATTCTGTGTGCGCGTTAAGGCTCTTGAAGATTGATTTGGAGAATGAGGTAACAAGTGGTGCATTGGATCGCGACTGGCGAGCAGAACATCGTGAGATCACTACGCATGGAGGGAGCCTTTTTCGCATTCTGTTCAGTAGTTATAGAGGGGCGGTGGCTCGATTAAGATCAGCATGCACCTCTGATTTGCCGTCGGGGTTTGAAGGGCGTGTAAAACTTCTTGATAATCTCATTGAGTACCGGCGAAGGGAATTGGAACTCGCGGACGAGGATGAGTTCGGGCGACAGGCATTTGGTGATCTTTGGAGTGGTCGGAGGACTTCGACAGAAGAACTGAGGGAGGCTTTGGATTGGATCCAAAAGGAGGTGTCTCGGCTTCAGGAAATTGAGATTGTTGCCGCGAGAGTTCTTTCTATCAGCGATGAATGTGACTTTTCTAGCTTGGCCACTGACTTAGAAAATTGCTGGAGCCTCTGGAGAGCAAAGTGGCAGGTTGTCTCGGAGGGGCTGAAATTTTCTCTGGCATTGGCTTTTCGAAATGATTGTTTTGAAGATATTTCTTTGGATGATTTTGCGGAAAGGTTACGACGGTGGGTGGCCTTTCCTGAAGGTGTTGAAGACTGGAACCAACTTCACGCTGCTGCGGAACTACTAACTCAGTCGTCTATTGAGCCGATCCGTGATGGTCTGGCAGATGGGAGTATTAAACCCGGTGAGGCGTTAGACCTTTATCGGTTTGGCCATGCCGAGGGGATTTGGGACAGTCTTTGTAAGAGGGTGCCTGAGCTTGATCGAATAGATGGTGCAGAGCGAACAGTACTTGTTCAGCGCTTCCGTGAGCTTGATTCAGAATTGAAACAGCTCGCTGCACAAGAAATTGCGCTAGCCCACTTTCATTCATTACCGCGCGGTGGTGCAGGGCAAATGGGCGTATTGCGCGGGGAGATCGGGAAAAAGAGGAGGCACATGGCGCTCCGTAAGCTGATGGATTCAGCTGGGGAGGCTATATCGAAAATCAAACCAGTCTTTCTCATGAGCCCGCTTTCTGTTGCTCAGTACCTGCGCCCTGGGGGGATAGATTTTGATCTACTTGTTATGGATGAGGCCAGTCAAATACGGCCAGAGGATGCATTAGGCGCGATCCTGAGGTCGAAACAGATTGTGGTGGTCGGCGATCGACATCAACTACCTCCAACGTCATTTTTCAGCAGAATGACTGAAGGCACAGACCAAGAAGATGATTCTGTCGAATCTATCCAGGCGTCGCAAGTTGGAGATATGGAAAGTATTCTTACACTGTGCAGTGCGAGATCGATCTCCGATGAAACATTGCGATGGCACTACCGATCAAAGCACCCATCCTTGATAGCGGTCTCAAACCAGTCCTTCTATGCCAATAAGCTTGTGTTTCCTCCAAGTCCTGAGTTTGCTGGATCATCCGCTGGATTGTCATTTCAAAAAGTTGCTGGTGTTTACGATCGCGGAGCCACGCGTTCCAATGCCATTGAGGCGGAATGTGTTGCGAATGCTGTTCTGGAACATGCGAAGTCTAAACCGCACTTGTCACTTGGAGTAGTTACATTTTCCGTAGCGCAGCGCGATGCAATCCAAAACCAATTGGAGTTTCTACGGGCTGGAAATCCGGAATTGGAAACCTTTTTTTCAGAGAGCCGGTCCGAACGTTTTTTCATCAAGAACTTGGAGAACGTGCAGGGAGATGAAAGAGACGCCATTTTTGTGTCTGTTTGCTACGGCCGAGATGCAGATGGCTATATGTCCCAGAGTTTTGGCCCTGTGACGGCGGAGGGGGGAGAGCGAAGGCTGAATGTACTATTCACGCGCGCGAAATTGAGTTGCCGAATATTCTCGTCAATTTCCTACCAAGATATCCGAGATGACGTCTCTAAGAACAAGGGACCAAGAATTCTAAAGAGGTATCTGAAATACGCGGAAACGGGAGAGATCGATGTTCCAAAAATTACTGGAGCTGAAATGGATAGTCCGTTTGAGGAGGCAGTGGCAGCTGCTATCCAGACAGCTGGCTACTCCGTAGAAGCTCAAGTTGGGTCTGCAGGGTTTCTCATCAATCTAGCAATTTATGACCCAGATAACGAGGGGCGATTTTTGCTAGCAGTTGAATGTGATGGGGCTACTTATCATTCGTCGCGGTGGGCGAGAGAACGAGACCGTCTTCGACAAACCGTACTGGAATCTAAGGGATGGATAGTACACAGGATTTGGAGCACTGATTGGTTTCGCAAGCCAGATGCTGAAATGGAGAAACTATTAACGGCTATTGATGCAGCTAGAAAGCCTGAAAGGACTGTTGTTTTGCCGACCAAAAAACGGTCTGTTGAGCGTCTTCTGGCTGTGGATGCCCCCCACAATATCAAATACGTTGAGGCAGATTTTCCGATCTCTCAAAGTGGACAGTATGAGCTACACGAAGCACCATCCGAAGTGCTTCTGCTGTGCATTTCGAAAATTGTTGAGATCGAAGGTCCCATCCATATCAATGAGGTTGCTCGCCGTCTCAGTCGTTTATGGGGTTATCAACGAGCAGGACAAAGGATTCAATCGGCAGTTCGAATGCTAATTCGATCTGCTGTGGAGAGTGGGCGCCTAGCGCTTGCTGACCCGGCGAACCAAGATTTTGTGGTTTGTGAAGGCTCCGATTTAGAGGTAGTCCGCGATCGGAAATCTGTTTTGTCTAGTACATTGCGCCGTGTTGAGAATTTGCCACCGACTGAGATTCAGGAGGCAATATTGAATTCGATCCAACAGAACATAGCCCTTTCTGTATCGGCTTGCTCAGTGGTAGTGGCTCGAATGGTAGGATTCCAATCGACCAGCGCTGACTTTCGCAATTTGGTAGAGGATCAGTCGCAAAATCTTATTGCAGATGGACGAATTAGTCTCGAAGAAGATGAACTTCGACCAATAGTGGAAGACTAATTGTATCGCAGCGGATAACAAAATATTTTGATGCCCCTCGCGATTTTAGGGCTGCGGTATACTGTTGATCGGTCTTATTCTTTTTAGCCTGACAACCGTGTTCTCGATTGAGGTCATGCGGCGCTTTTGTATGGCGCAGTCGGATGCTGACGGTGCGTGAGGTTGCTAATGGGCTCCTCGACAAGACGATACCTTTCGCGGTTCTCCCGATTAGTACTGCCAACGTTTTGGTTCACGAGCTTCACCAGGTATTCAAGGCTTTCCTTCAAAATCAGCTTGTCCAGTTCAAGGGTGGCAACAATCCGCTTCAACCGACCGTTCTCCTTCTCAAGGCCCTTGAGTTCCTGAAGCTGGCTCTTACCCATGCCGCCGTATTTCTTTCGCCAATTATAGTGCGCCGCATCGCTGACCCCTGCAGATCGACAAGCCCTCTCGACACTACTGCCAGGCGTCAGACTGAGTTCAATCTGGCGCAACAGATTCAAGACATCTTCATCGGAATATCGCTTCCTTGCCATCTCAAAACCTCCACATGCTCGTAAAATATCACGAGTTTCGTGGCGCAGTTATAGGGGGGCAGGACAAGAGCGAGTAGCTCCTATGGTGTCGGTCGCAAAGCGACTAAACAGCGGGAAGAGTTCACGGCTGTTTCTGTTTACAGATGATACTCAGATAAGTGCTGAATCTCTGACGCGGAAAAAGTGGCGAAACGGACGCGGCGAAACGGTAATGTTGAGTGTTGAGTAGTAGTGCACATTACAAATAGGGCGCCCCTTTTGAATCGGCTCCTGTGGAAGGCGAGGTTTGCCGTGCCTTGGGCGCATGAGAATTCTGGATCCGCTACAGGCTTCATTGATAATCTCCTACGAGTTCAGCTCAGCAGGCGTCTTTTTGCTCGCCAGATTGGTGTCCAAGCCACGAAAGTGATTGCTTCAGGAGTAATACGTGAAGAATTGTTTTATAGTTCCTGCGTCTGAGGTGCAGGCTTTTGGCGTAATGTATGACAGCGCCGTGAGATAGTTAGGAGATGGTCGTGGAACACCCTTTCGACATGAGCGACGGCAAAGAGAAACTTAAGTCAATTCTGGATTCGTTTCCCGATGACAGCGCTCATTGGAATGAAGCTCAAAACCGATTCCGATTCATTGATCGACTGTTATTGGAATGTTTGGGTTGGGAACATCACAATATTCAGGTGGAGGAGAGAGACGAAAGTGGCGGAATTTCAGACTATAATTTGAGCCAGCCCGCAAAGGCTGTTCTGGAGGCGAAGAGGGAGGCAAAGAATTTTGATCTGTTGCCTGGGACAAAACCGAATAAAGTTCGACGTCTTAGGCCATTCGTTGAGGCTTGTGGCAATTTGAAGGAAGCGGTCACTCAGGTAGTGGCGTACTGTGGAATGCGTGGTGCGCAAGTTGCTGTCATTTGCAATGGTCCACAACTAGTGATTTTTCAGGCGCTTGCACCTGGCCAATCGCCACTTGATAGTGAAGCGTTTATCTTCAATGGTTTTGGAGACTATGTCTCTCATYTTGATCTTCTGTGGAAGCTATTGTCTCCGGAAGGTATTGATGAAAATCGTGCTTTGCGTGATCTCGTGCAATACAAGAACCCTCGCATACCTTCGAAGGCAAGTGCATCAATTGGAGAACCTGATGCGTTTAGATACCGAAATGACTTTCAAGAGAATTTGAGAACTCTCAGTTCGATACTTCTAGATAACATTGAGGAAACGCCAGAAATAAAATCCGAGTTCTATCGTGAGTGTTATGTCTCGCAGGAAGCCAACAATCGCAATTTGATATTGAGTAAGAAAATCATCGCAGCACGATATAGGCGGGTTGCCGATAATGGCATAACACCAGCTAAGACCGGCGCACGTATAGTTGGCGGCAGAGTGCATGTAGACGATGAGCTGGTTTCGAGTTCTGAAGGCGCGCGGCCGGTTGTTGTAATAGGTGATGTGGGCGTTGGAAAGACATCATATTTTGAAAACCTCTTTGAGGGACTTAGCGACGAGCAGAAGGTGAAGACCTACTACATTCACATAAACCTGGGTGAACAGGCGGCTCTTGCAAGAGATGTGCGTTCATTTGTCCTCTCTGCAATTCCAAAGATATTGAGAACGCGCTACGAAGTTTCGCTGAGTGACGGAGACTTCGTTGAGAAAGTGTATAAAGGTGATCTTCGAGAGTTCGACAAAAGTGTGTTGGGGCAATTGAAATCCATAGATGAAGAAAAGTATCAACTGGCGAGAATTGAATTTCTCAACCAAAAAGTTTCGCTTCTTGATGAGCATCTAGTTGCTTCTTTGGAATACCTTCGTAAGGTTCGAAATAAGCAGATTATATTGGTTATCGACAACGCTGATCAGCGTAATTTTGAAACTCAGCAGGATGCATTTCTGATTGCTCAGGAACTTGCTGCCTCGCGCAACCTTCTGGTGTTTATAGCGCTGCGACCAAGTACTTTTTACAAGTCCAAATTGTCTGGGTCTCTTTCTGGGTATCAAAATCGATTATTGACTATTTCGCCTGCGCCCGCCGACGAAGTTATTCGGAAGAGAATATCTTTTGCTCTTAGAGTAGCGGAAGGAAAGGTAGCACCCATCGCGCTAGAGGGAGTGCAGCTCAATTTGAGCAACATTGTATTGTTTTTGACGGCAACGCTTCGGTCTATTCGAGCCAATAAAAACATTAAGCTATTTTTGTCAAACATCACCGGTGGAAATACTCGCTTGGTTATTGAACTGATTAGCGGGTTCTGTGGAAGCCCCAACGTGGAGTCACAGAGGATCGTCGAAATAGAAAGGGAGACTGGTCAATACGTTGTTCCCTTGCACGAGTTTACAAAGCACGCTTTGCTTGGGGAGTATTCCTATTACAATACGTTGTCTTCACCTGTCGCATGCAACATCTATGACATTAGCAGCGCTGATCCCAAAGAGCACTTTCTTGCCTCTCTCCTAATAGCGTTTGTGAGTTCCCCGATGGGAATAAAGGACAATGATGGGTTTGTTGGAGCAGTCGACATCATCGCAGAAATGGTGAAGTTGGGGTTCCTGATTGAGCAAGTTCAGCATTCGCTCCGGAGACTCGCAGAGAAGAGGCTCATTGAAACTCCGCACGGTCACTATCGAGAGTTGGAAGTTAGTGACGAAACTCTGCCAGATGGATTTCATTTTCGAGCTACTTCAATTGGTGTTTATCACATACGAAATTGGTCCTGTCAGTTCTCGTTTCTGGATGCAACTTGTATCGACACCCCAGTATTTGATACGAAAACTCGTGAGTATCTCGCGAGTGCTGCAGATTCACATGAGATATCTATCCGCTATGAACGTTCGGTGAGTTTTCGGAATTACCTGCTCTCGATATGGCATCAGACAAACTTCGAAGCCAACTACTTCGATTTTGCGCAATCGGTCGCGGCTCAAAATGAGAGTTTTGATAGCGTAGAAAAGGTCGTAAAGACACAATCACCTCGCGGCTCGAAGGGGAGGCCTGCGCGCCGGAGATGGTCGCGTAAAAGTTGAATGATGCAGAACGAGGGAGCCACAATCAGTTTTGGAGTAGCCGATTATTGAGTGTTGCCAATGTTTCTCCCTGGGGAGTTAATCCGGCTGCCAGACGATTGGCTCGCAAAGAGGAGCTTCGGGATAGAAGGAAATCTCCCCTAGAAAGGAGCGGTTCCTCTCGGCTGGAATGCCGGATCGCTCTCCAGCATCACCTTTGGGAGGCAGATGGTGAGTTTCACGAGCCGTAGCGAGTGGAGAGCGAAAGCCGATGCGCAGCGCYCGACGCCACGGCGTCAGCTGAGACACACGCAACGAGGAAGCGAAGACTTGCAGCAGACGAGGGGCGTRGTGGCGAGCGTCGTCTGCACATACTTTCCAAATACTGTGTGTGACGACGTGGAGTCGGGCGGTAAGCCCGACGATGTTTGCAGGGTTATTACGGCTGAATTACAAGCGTTTAGTGATGTATTGTCAGCCTCTTCCCCCTACATATCATGTATGTAGGGGGCTATGTAGCGGCAGGCCGCACGTGCAATAATTGAGTGGGGGCAATCAGGTGAATTGAAGTTATCGCGAGTTTCGTGGAGCAGTTATAGGGGGGCAGGACAATCCCTTATCCGGTGTTCGTGAAATCCAATCCACCTTGATGGCCTATCTCTACATCGTTCTTCGCCAAGGTATCCGCGCTAGCTCCGCGAGTTCCGCGTTGTTTCCTGACGGGACGATTAGAAGTTCAGTTGCTCGTCGCCCTCTGATAGGCGGAATGAAATTGGATCAACCGCCACCTGAATGTTGTTGGGTGGTACTAAAACGTGGTACACTTTGGTACAGCTTGAGTTCGATAAACTAAGCCAAACCAATGTCTTAAGAGGCGATGAAGCGGTTCCCTCCTCCGCTACCATGCAACTCGTTGAAGTATATAACGGGCTTTGTCAGAAACTCAGCCTCGGCTGTCGTTTCGATGGGTTTGAGATAGCCGGATGACACAGATCAGTTGTCGAAACCTCCACTTCTTTCCTTCAATCACTTCAATACCAGACGACATTTTGTAGCTGCTGCTGAGCATCGAACCAAACGCAACCAAACGTCGGCATTCTTGCGTGAGTTAGCCGCGAGATAGGCGAACCCGCAAAGGTCTCTGCACGCCTTGTGTTCGAGTTTGCGACAAAGCTTTCGTATTGCTCCTCTCTCGAATCATTCTTGGGACGGTATGTTTTTTTCGCAGATTTTTCACGTCAGCATTTTTTACACTCGGGCGATTGGTGTGGTGGCACACCATGTCCACTCCTAACGATCTATCGCGTTCGACTTATCCACAAGAAATTTTGACTGCAGGCGCAATTGCAACTTGTGCTCGCTGTATGGTGGAACGCACACTCTGTTTTAGGTCGTGAGTGTGTGGTGGAGTGAAGCCGAGCAAGGGAGGTTTACGTGAACCTGCTTTCGGTTATGCGCCGTTGTTGCGATTTTTCCTAATGGAGTGAGAGTGAAAATTTTTAGTCACAAAGGTGCAGGGCATCTTGTTGCTGCCGCGGTTCTCGTTTCACTATATTGGCTCCCGACGAGTTGGCCCTCGTTGTTCCTGGGCAACAATCCGACTGACCTTTGGACAGGTATGTGCTCGGTCGTTGTTTTTCCGGTSCAACTRTTCCTCTTCTTCAAGGTTTTCAAAAGCGGTTCGATATTGTCTCTCTTGATTATGCGTCTGCTGTGCCTCGCTACGATTGCTGCGGCATTTATCTTCGGTTTTGTGCTCTTTTCTCAAGCGCCGCCAGAGAGCGTCGTCTGGGAAGACAATGAGTTGCGAGTGATTGCGGGCTTAGCAGTGCTTGAGATCGCATTTTTCATCGCGCGGTACGCTGTAGCTTTTGTTCTGATGTCGTCCACTTCGACGATGTCGTTCGTGCAATCTCACCCCACCAATCGATCTCCAATTCCGGAGCCTGGATAATTTTTGCTACGGGTTTGACGATGCATCACGCTTGATGAAAACCAACAAAGGGAAACGCAATGTCATTTGAAAACGGAATAATACTCACCGCTGATGTATTGGCTGACATTGATGTTGTCATAGAAAATAGCAGGGACGTTTCCTACAGAGTTACGCGTGAATCAGTGAATCTTCGTAATTCGTGGACTGATGTGGTTAGTGGAGCACTCACCAATTCAACGCCCAGCGAAGCTACTTTGAACCTGCAGGCGATCTTTAGGGGATATTGGGCGGCGGATGACTACTATGTGGAGCAGACAGACAGAATTATTGAGGAATTTGACCTCTATGATGGACTTGATGCTGCTGATCAGGAGGAAATGCGATCGCATATTCTTTATGCTGTCTCCGAAGGAGAATACCCACTTATCACGCCTCCTTCCGATGCATATAATCCGAACGATAGTATAGCGGAAGCACTGGATGCGGTAGGGGACTTTATCAGCGACATTTTTGATTTTGGTCCTACTGCGTCCAACTGGGCGGAATCAATTGAGGGKATTTATGGCAATCCTTACAGCAGCAACTTCCAGCCAATTTTTGCTGGAAGTGTTAGCGATCTATTGGGGGCCGGTGTCAATCTGACGATTGATCCGGTTGGGTCATTTTCACTTGATATCGACCTGAACCAGATTTTCAATCCGGTTACCCCGGATTGGGTTCTTACTACCTTCCCTGCATTCTCTGGTGGTGGTTTTGGAGCGAATGTTCGTGTTGACGCATTCCCTAGCTATAGCTTCTACCGTCCGGTTGTCATTGATCTCGACGGAGACGGCGTAGAGTTGATTTCCCTAGCTGACTCCAATGTGCTGTCAGACGTTGATAATGACGGATTTCTGGAACGGCATGGTTGGGTCTCTTCGGACGATGCCATCCTTGCGATTGACCTAAATGGAGATCAGATAATCAATGGTGGGGGTGAATATGCGTTCTCGTCTCTCACAACTGCGGATGATACCGATCTGGAAGCGTTAGCCGCGCTCTATGACAGCAATGGAGACGGCGTGCTGTCCTCACTTGATACGCGTTTTGCAGACTTCCGTGTATGGCAGGATCTCAATAGTAATGGCATTTCGGACGCTGGGGAGCTTAAAACTCTCACAGAAGCAGGTATTGAATCGATCGGTTTGGTTGCATCAGGTCCACAAACCATCTCCGAGCAAAATGTCATTGAAGGACAAGCCCTGTTCCAAAAAACAAATGGAACGTCAGGGATCATCGCTGACGTCGCATTCCTAAGCGAGAGTCTCGGGGTCTCCTCAACTTCGACTTCCGAAGCCTTTATTTCTGTGAGTGAGGCGGGCGGGCAGTTTGTTCACTTTAGAGATGATCAAGCCCGCACAATCGACATGAATTTGTCGGACCACCGATTTGTCCAAAGTGGTGATGGGGATGACCATTTCTATACGTCTGGTACGACTGGAGTAACCGTTTTTGGTGGCGGTGGTTCAGACACACTGACGGGTGGTGCCGGAGCGGATGCACTGGTTGGTGAGGCTGGTGCTGACCATTTGTCAGGAGGCGACGGTAACGACGTTCTTGTCTTTGATGCGGATGACTTGATTTCAGGTACAGTTGACGGCGGCGCCGGAAGTGACATGGGGATTGTGTCGGCGGGAGCTGTTTCGCTGGATATAGCTGCACATGGACTGGAGACTGTTTTTAGTGGGGACCTGAACGACACACTTTGGACCTCTGGAACCGCGGACGTGACGATTGATGGTGGCGGTGGCAACGACACGATCACAGGCGGTACTGGCAATGATGTGCTCCGGGGAGGTGCCGGGGCTGACACTATTACTGGAGGCGCGGGTGACGATACGATTATCGCAGATAGCGCTGATACTGTTCWCGGTGGCGAAGGGTTAGATACGCTCGTGCTTGAGGGGGCAACAGGCGTGACGATGAACCTCGCCTCCAGCGACATTGAGATTGTGTTTGGGAGCGGTGGTGATGACACATTCACGACGAATCCGGAAACCGCACGGGTCATGTATGGCCGGGGTGGGAATGATTCACTGACCGGTGGTAACGGTGCAGATTTCCTGGCCGGTGGCGAGGGGGATGACTATCTTGATGGCGGCTTTGGAGACGACACCTATGTCTTCGGTCGGGGTGATGGACATGACACGATCCGTGACCGTTATCATGTGACTGCTGATATTGAAGTCCAGTATTACAACGTCTGGGGGTTGCTCGGGATTTTGAACGGTGCGCCCGTGGCTGTTTATGAGAATGGGCAAAACCTTGGTCATCTGATGTATGGGCCGTCTCTTGGTCTGTTCAATCCGAACTATGACGCGACATATGCTGTTGATCTGGACCTGCTTAATGCTGGTGTGAAAGAGAATGTAGATCAGCTGTTCACACAGGCAGATATGAATGCCCAGCAGCAGGTGTTGTTCAACGCAGGTTATCTGCCTGCCTATCTCWAMGAAAATACAATTTACGGGAACATCTGGCTGGATGCGGTGACGCTCAATCTCGCGCCCGATGCAACGGTGATGACGCACCAGACCTACGAAGTGGATTCGGGGGATGACCGCTTGTTGTTCACGGGTGGGGTGGGTGTTGAAGATCTCCGCATACAGTTTGGGATTGGTCAGAACCCGTTGAGCCTGAGTGGTGCTTATCTGGGTGACAGCAATGGCGATGGCACCATCGATACAGTTCCTGAATACCCGGTCGCGTGGGCGGATTTCCCCACCACGTCGCTTGATCTCTACGTGGGTATCGCGGATGACGTAAACTCAACAGCGCTGGCCTCTGAACTTGACGACTATGTGCGCATTGAGAGCTTCATCGATTTCTTTGACTTCTCGGCGCAAGGGGCAGGCGGTCTCTTTGGGGCTGATGGGGAACGGTCGATTGAGACATTTGTCTTTGAGGGTGGTTTGGAAGTTGATGTTTCGAGCATGAAGTTCTGGGATGCGTGGCAGGTCTCTGTCACACAGCTCACCTTCGACGCGACCGACTATGCCACCACGTACGGCTATGACGTGAACACTAGCAATGAGTGGATTGGCGGTGTTGCGGGCAATGATGTGATCCACGCGCGCGGCGGGAACGACGTTGTCGTTGCCCGTGGTGGTGATGATCTGGTGTATGGCGGTGCGGGGGATGACCGCCTGTACGGCAGTGACGGAGCAGACATTCTTCACGGCGAAGCTGGGGATGATTTTATCTCAGGCGGAGCTGGCACTGACACGCTCACCGGTGGTGATGGCGCAGACACGCTGGATGGCGGGGCTGGCGTTGATGCTCTCAGTGGTGGCGCGGGGGATGATATTTACATCGTTGATGATACCGCCGACACGGTTGTGGAGAGTGTCAGTGAAGGCATCGACACGGTTCGCTCGTCGGTATCACGGACCCTGTCAACCAATGTTGAGAACCTGGTCCTGACGGGACTTGATGACCTTACTGGAACGGGCAATGCGCTGAACAACGAAATTGTTGGTAACGCGGGCAACAATGTTCTGGATGGTGGCGCGGGTGATGACCGGCTCATCGCGAGCTTTGGTGATGATACCATTGACGGGGGAGATGGTGACGATACGGCTGTCTTCTTCGGCGACCGTGATGAGTTTCACATTAGTCGCAATGCCAATGGCGATTGGGTTGTGCGTGACTTTGATGTGGTGACGAACGGATATGAAGGCGAGAACGTTCTTTCCAATATCGAACATATTGAATTTGGCGATCAAACAGTCGCTGTCGCTTCGCTGAACAGCATGCCCGTGGCCGCCGATGATACCGTGTCAGGCTACCAGGATTTCGATCTGGTGATCGACGTTCTGACGCTTCTGTCAAATGATGTTGATACAGACGTGGCTGATACGCTGACCCTGACAGAGGTTGGTAGTGCAACGAACGGAACCGTTCGGCTGGAAGGGGGAAATGTTATCTTTACGCCTCAGTCCGGTTTTGGTGGCACGGCGTCCTTCCGGTATATCGTGTCCGATGGGCAGGGGGGCACACATAGTGCGCTGGTTGTCGTTGATCTCGTCGCGCCGAATATGCTTGAGGGAAACGCTGGCGATAACACGATCACCGGCACGAGCGGTCTCGATCAGATTTCCGGCCTTGGGGGCAACGATACGCTGTCTGGCTTGGGAGACAGAGATGTCCTGGATGGTGGGGACGGCAATGACGTTCTCGACGGGGGCGCAGGTGATGACCTTTTAATAGGGGGAGTCGGGGCTGACGCGATTGACGGTGGCGCCGGGCAGGATACTGCGTCCTATATCTCTTCATCTGTGGCTGTGAACATCAACCTGTTCCTGACGACGGCACAAACGGGTGGTGACGCACAAGGCGATGTTCTTTTAAATATCGAGAGTGTTATTGGATCTAGCTATCAAGATATTTTGGCTGGCGACCATAGCGCCAATGTCCTTCAGGGATTGGGTGGAAATGACTCCATCTTTGGCAATGGTGGCAATGACACCATTTATGGGGGTGACGGCAATGACACGCTTGTTGGGCAGGGCGGCGCTGACTACATAGACGGTGGATCTGGTGTCGATACGTTGGCATTCGACGGATCAGCCGCAGCGGTTGTTGTTGACCTGGCTGCGGGCACAGGCAGTGGTGGTGATGCGCAAGGCGATACTTACCTCAACATTGAAAATGTGACCGGGTCGTCTCAAGGCGACACACTGACCGGCGATGCAGGCGCTAATTTTCTCGTCGGGGCTGCAGGGGATGATGTTCTTGAGGGTGGCGCAGGTGCGGACACACTCGATGGTGGTGATGGAGTTGATACTGTCAGTTATTCTGGGTCCGATGCCGGAGTGGATATTAATCTCTTTCTTGCGACCGTTCAGTCAGGTGGTGATGCGGAAGGTGATTTGTTGTCTGGCATAGAGAATGTCATCGGTTCGGCTTACGCAGACACTCTGGCCGGTGATCACGGCAGCAATACACTTTCGGGCGGTTCAGGTAGTGATGGCCTGTACGGAAACGGCGGGGATGACACCCTGTACGGTGGGGATGGTGACGATACGCTTTCCGGTCAAGGTGACAATGACACGCTTGAGGGTGGAGCGGGGGCAGATGTTCTGGATGGCGGGGCAGGGTTTGATACGGCTAGCTATGCAGGATCGTCTGCTGCAGTAACTGTTGACCTCGCGGCTGGGACGGGTGTTGGCGGTGATGCGCAGGGTGATACTCTGACGAGTATCGAGCATCTTCAGGGGTCTATGCACGACGACATTCTGATCGGCGATGCGAGTGCCAATACGCTGACGGGGGGTGACGGTAACGATACTCTTGTTGGTGGTGCGGGTGTTGATGTGCTTGACGGTGGAGCTGGGGTTGATACAGCGGACTATTCATCCTCAACGTACCGGGTCATTGTTGATCTTTCCCTGGGCGAAGCAAGTGAGGCCTATTTTGGTGTGGCCTACAATGCTTATGGAGCATTCGGAGTAGGGAGCGGTTGGTCAGATCAGGACACCTATCCACGTACATTGGCGGATGTGAATGGCGACGGGTTTGTCGATGTTGTTGGGTTTGATGCAACTTCTGTCTACGTAGCGCCCGGCCAGGCCGATGGCTATTTTGGAGCGGCGTATATTGCCTATAATGCATTCGGAACGGCGACGGGTTGGTCAGATCAGGATACCTACCCACGGACTTTGGCAGATGTAAACGGTGATGGGTTCGCTGATGTTGTTGGGTTCGGCGCAACTGGTGTCTATGTGTCACCTGGTCAAGCCGATGGCTATTTTGGATCTTCATATATTGCGTATGGCGCATTTGGAACGGGGGCGGGTTGGCCGAGCCAAAATTCCTTTCCACGTATGCTGGCAGATGTGAACGGTGATGGGTTCGCCGATATCGTCGGGTTTGCTAGCACGGGTCCCTTCGTTGCTCTTGGCCAGGCCAATGGTTACTTTGGAGCGGCGTATCTCGCCATTTCAGGGTTTGGCACCGCTGCAGGTGGCTGGTCGAGCCAAGATATCTATCCGCGCATGATGGCTGACGTAAACGGTGATGGGTTTGCTGATGTGGTGGGATTTGGAAGTGGAGGGATTACCGTTGCACTGGGGCAGGCCAATGGGTATTTCGGTACAGCTTACAGTGCGTATAACGCGTTTGGAACGAATGCTGGTTGGTCATCTCAGAACACATATCCGCGTATGATGGCTGACGTAAACGGCGATGGGTTCGCCGATGTCATCGGTTTTGGCCAGGCTGGCATTGATATTGTACTGGGTCAGGCGGATGGGTATTTCGGCTCGTATTTTAGGGCTGACAGTACGTTCTCCGTCAATGCGGGGTGGTCCTCTCAGGATACGTATCCCCGCGTGGTGGCTGATGTAAACGGTGATGGGTTTGCTGATATTGTGGGCTTTGGGAGTGGAGGCGTTAATGTTGCTCTCGCTCAGATAGCCGGATCGGGCGCTGCTCACGACACCCTGACGAACATCGAGAATGTTATTGGGTCGGCCAACAACGACACGCTGATCGGTGACGCCGGTGTTAACGAACTTTGGGGGCAAGCTGGAGCAGATGTCATTAGTGGTGGTGCCGGAGATGATTATCTCTCTGGCGGCAGCGGTGCTGATGCTCTTAATGGAGGGGATGGGATTGATACGGCTCGCTATAACGCCTCGGCGGCAGGAGTAACGGTTGATCTGCTGGCTGGTACAGGTGTTGGCGGTGATGCGGAAGGCGACACGCTGACGGATATCGAGAATGTTGTGGGGTCGGCTTACGATGATCTGCTCTGGGGTGACTCCGGTGTAAACACGCTGAGCGGTGGCGATGGAGATGACAATCTGGTCAGTGGAACGCTTGMTACTGTTCTTGATGGTGGTAATGGAACTGATTGGGCTARCTATRYRCGRTCWKCSKCGGSTGTMRCYGTGAACYTKGMRACSGGTGYKKWCARYGGYGGTGATGCWGARGGCGACACKCTSATCTCCATTGANNRAMWSTGKRKGKMTCTGNCNAYRACGACGYGTTGACYGGSGAYGCAGGKGYYAACWMKCTGAGMGGYYAKGATGGMRATGAYRYSCTTGARGGCGGTGCTGGRGCWGAYRYKCTTGAWGGTGGTGCCGGTTGGGATTATGCGAGTTACGCGGGATCTGACGGTTGGGTGATTGTTGATCTTGCGGCAGGAACATCATCAGGTGGGGATGCTGAAGGAGATACGTTCTCTGGGATCGAACATCTTCAGGGGTCAGCCCACAATGATGCCTTATATGGAGATACGACGACAAATGCTCTTAAAGGCGGTGCAGGGAACGACAGCCTGTTTGGCCGCGAGGGGGGAGACTTTCTTGATGGTGGAGAAGGGTCTGACTGGGCTGGCTACATTAGCTCYACCGCYGGTGTAAGTGTGAATTTGGAGACAGGYGCTGCCTCCGGTGGTCATGCAACTGGTGACTGGTTTGCCTCAATTGAGAACCTCTGGGGTTCAWCRTATGYGGATACGCTTGTGGGWGATGCGGGGGAYAACATCCTGCGCGGTGGTGCTGGTGGTGACACCTTGGTTGGTGGTGCAGGGATAGATACAGCCGATTATTGGGATTCATCTGTTGGTGTCACGATTGATCTTCTCGCGGGTACGGGCGTAGGCGGCACCGCATCTGGTGACGCACTCACAGGTATCGAGAATGTTGTGGGGTCAGCCTATGCAGATACGCTGACGGGCGATGCTGGAGCCAATGTGCTCACGGGTGGAGTTGGCGATGACTATCTTTATGGCAATGGTGGTGGTGATGCGCTTTATGGTGGGCTTGGCAATGACACGCTTGTGAGTCAAGGCATTGGTGATGTGCTTGATGGCGGTGCTGGAACAGACACGGTGCATTACTATTACTCCACCTCTGCGGTCACTGCGAACCTTGCAACGGGTGTGGTCTCTGGTGGCTTTGCCGCAGGGGATACGTTTGTGTCGATTGAGAACCTGCATGGTTCAGCCTATGACGATGTGCTGACGGGAGATGAAGGTATCAATACGCTGTGGGGCTATGATGGCGACGACACTCTTGAGGGTGGCGCTGGTGCCGATCATCTTGATGGTGGTGCAGGTATTGATACGGTGAGCTATACCGGCTCGAACGCTGGTGTTGTCATCGATCTCAATATAGCGACAAGTCAGGCGGGCGGTGATGCTGAAGGCGATACGCTGACGGGTATTGAGGATGTGGTTGGTTCCGCATTTGATGATGTTCTAACTGGGGATGCCGGAAGCAACCATCTTCGTGGCGGTTATGGCAACGACACGCTGGTAGGTGGAGTGGGAGCTGATGTCCTCGATGGTGGCGATGGTATTGATACGGCCAGCTATGGTGGAGCAGCTTCTGCTGTGCTCGTCGATTTGCTGAATGGCACTGGCACATGGAGTGACGCGCAAGGCGACACGTATGTGGACGTAGAGAATGCGGTTGGTTCTGCTCACAATGATACACTTGGCAGTAGCAATGGAGATGGCACACTCTGGGGCCTAGCTGGCAACGATAGCCTCTACGGCAATGGTGGCAATGATATTCTGTATGGCGGTATTGGCGATGACAGTCTTTACGGTCAAGATGGCGATGACCAACTGACTGGTGGCGCGGGTGCTGACACGCTTGATGGTGGTGCTGGCATTGATATTGCGCGTTATGATGCATCGACTTCTGGTGTGACGGTAAACCTCTTCCTCACGACTGCTCAGTCAGGCGGATACGCACAAGGCGATGTGCTGACCGGGATCGAGCATCTGGTTGGATCGGCATACAATGACGTGTTGTCGGGCGACCACGCTGTGACGACTATTTGGGCGGGCGCGGGCAATGATTACCTTTATGGCGGTTCGGGTGCGGACACGCTCTACGGCCAAGATGGGGATGACACCATCTGGGGTCAGGGCGATGCGGACACGATCGATGGTGGTTCTGGGAACGATACAGCGGCATACACGGGCTCCTGGGAAGGTGTTTCTGTCAACCTTTCGACGAATGTGAATACTGGCGGTGAGGCGCTCGACGACAACCTTATCTCGATCGAAAATCTGACTGGATCAGCATTTATCGACACTCTGACAGGTGATGCCGGTGCCAATACGTTGATTGGCCAGGACGGCGATGACACGCTTGAAGGCGGTGCAGGTGCCGACCATCTTGATGGTGGAACCGGAATAGATACGGCGAGCTATATCGGCTCTGACGCTCGAGTCATCATCGATCTCAATCTGACGACAGGTCAAGCTGAGGGAGATGCGGAAGGCGATACGCTGACCGATATCGAGAACATCACTGGGTCTGCATTTGATGATCAAGTTACAGGCGATGCTGGTGCGAATACGCTGATCGGGGGAGGTGGTGCGGACCAGCTGTGGAGTCTTGCCGGGAACGATACGCTCGAAGGTGGTGAAGGTAACGACACGCTGGTTGGTGGATTAGGGGCAGATACGCTCAATGGTGGAGCTGGTGTGGACACGGTTCGATATGACGGTGCGGGTTCTGCAGTGCTCGTTGATCTGCTGAATGGCACTGGCACATGGAGTGACGCGCAAGGCGACACGTATGTGGACGTAGAGAATGCGGTTGGCTCTGCTTACAATGATATACTTGGCAGTAGCAATGGAGATGGCACACTTTGGGGCCTAGCCGGCAATGATAGCCTCTACGGCAATGGCGGCAATGACATTCTGTRKKRYKRWWKTRRCGRYKRMARNNCCTTTAYGGWYRAKAKRRMRATKAYSWSSTKRNTGGTRSMSSKTCGATTGACGCAGTAGTTGATGTAAC
>NVWR01000009.1 GCA_002746275.1 Rhodobiaceae bacterium
CCCGGATCATGTTGTACGGATTAGCGGACCCCAAAGACTTGGCCACAACATCCTGCACACCCAGTGTTTCGAATACGGCGCGCATCGGGCCGCCGGCAATAATGCCAGTGCCGGGAGGTGCCGCACGGAGAAGCACGCGGCCTGCGCCGTGGCGTCCATAAACATCATGGTGCAAGGTCCGACCTTCGCGCAGAGGAACCCGAATAAGGTTCCGCTTCGCAGCCTCGGTTGCTTTCCGAATGGCCTCAGGTACTTCCCGCGCCTTACCATGTCCAAATCCAACACGGCCTTTTTGATCACCAATCACCACCAAAGCGGCGAAGCCGAAACGACGGCCACCCTTAACAACTTTGGCGACACGATTAATGTGAACCAGCTTGTCCACAAATTCGCTGTCGCGTTCGTTACGATCTCGAGATTCTCTGCGTGCCACGATACCGTTCCCTTAGAAGTTCAGGCCGCCCTCGCGGGCACCCTCTGCCAGAGCTTTCACCCGGCCATGATAAATGTAGTCGCCGCGATCAAACACCACGTCTTTAACGCCGGCATCAGAAGCGCGTTTCGCAACAAGTTTGCCAACTTCTTCAGCAGCGTCCTTGTTGGTCCCCGTCGCACCCTTGAATTCCTTATCCTTCGTCGACGCAGACGCAAGCGTCCGGCCTTCGAGATCATCAATCACCTGTGCATAAATATGCTTGGATGACCGGAAAACACTAAGTCGCGGGCGACCATTGGCCAGCTTGCGAAGCTTGGTGCGGGTGCGCTGTTTACGGCGCTCTTGGAGTGTAAGATTYTTGCCCATGGCTCGATTACTTCTTCTTGCCTTCCTTGCGGAAGATATATTCATCCACGTACTTCACACCCTTGCCCTTGTAAGGCTCCGGCGGGCGATACGCGCGGATATCAGCGGCCACCTGGCCAACCAACTGCTTGTCGATACCCGAAACCTCWATCTCAGTCTGCTTCGGGGTCTTGATCTCAATCCCTTCCGGGACCTTGTAAATAACRTCATGGCTGAAACCGAGCTGAAGCTGCAGGTTTTTGCCCTGCATCTGAGCGCGATAACCAACACCRTTGATCTCAAGTTTCTTCACGAAACCTTCGCTGACCCCAGTGACATTGTTCTGCACCAGTGTCCGCTGCATGCCCCACATGGCACGCGCCCGCTGAGTTTCGGCCCGAGGAGCAACAACAAGCCCCTGCTCACCATTTTCAATACTCACATCATCAACCAGTGTGAGAGTGAGCTCACCCTTGGGTCCTTTTACAGACACGTTCTGGCCATCCAGATTGACCGTAACACCGCTAGGCACAGTGATGGGCTTTWTACCAATTCGCGACATGGCGTTTTCCTAAACCGTCCGTTTGCCTTGCGTCTTCAGAAGACGCGACAGAGAATTTCRCCGCCGACTTTTTCGTCACGCGCAGCAGAATCCGACATAACACCCTTCGGTGTCGAGAGGATGGAAATACCCAGTCCATTGTGCACAGACGGAATATCTTTCACCGATGAATAAACCCGACGGCCTGGTGTGGAGATACGCTTAATCTCCCTGATAACCGGTTGGCCGTCATGATAYTTGAGCTCGATTTCAAATTCGGCTTTGCCGCCATCGAAATCTGTCCGCGAGTAACCGCGAATATAACCCTCTTCCTGAAGCACATCGAGCACGCGTCCGCGTAGGTTCGATGCCGGAGTTTTTACATTGCCCTTACCGCGCATTGCCGCATTGCGGATGCGTGTCAGCATATCTCCGAGGGGATCTGTCATTGTCATAAGATCTATCTCCTCACCAACTGGACTTGACCAAGCCGGGGATAAGGCCCTTGGAGCCCAATTCCCGAAGCGCAATACGCGACATCTTCAGCTTGCGATAATACCCGCGCGGCCGACCACTCAATTCGCAACGATTGCGAACACGAGTTGCTGCCGAGTTACGGGGCAACTTCGCGAGCTTCAACCGGGCCCGAAAGCGCTCTTCTACGGTCAGAGAYYTATCTTCTGCRACCGCTTTCAAGGCAGCACGCTTGTTTGCATAKTGCGCAACAAGACGCCGTCTTTTTTCATTCTTTAGAAYGCTGCTCTTTTTAGCCATTCTTACCTCCGGTGATCCTGCRCAATCTGGTGCAGATCAGCGYATAAATCTTYAATTCGAGAAYGGGAAATTAATCCCCTTCAACAACTCWCGGGCTTCRTCRTCTGTCTTCGCWGTTGTACARACRATTACGTCCATACCCCAAATTTCGTCGACTTTGTCRTAGTCAATTTCCGGGAACACGATGTGCTCTTTAAGRCCCATCGCRAARTTWCCGTTCCCRTCGAAGCTCTTYGCATTGAGACCACGAAAATCTCGYACGCGCGGCAGCGCAACAGTTACCAGGCGGTCCAGGAATTCAAACATCCGGTCCCGGCGCARMGTAACTTTACAGCCGATATTCATTTCCTCACGAAGCTTAAAAGTCGCAATCGACTTCTTYGCTTTGGTCGCCACSGGCTTYTGSCCWGCGATYARCGCGAGATCTGCCAGAGCGGACTTGATCTTCTTGGAGTCAGCRACAGCTTCRCCGACACCCATATTAAGAACAACTTTGTCCAGYTTTGGCACCATCATTTCATTYGCATAGGCAAACTTCTCTTGAAGAGCTTTGCGAACTTCATTCTGGTAAACGCCCTTGAGGCGGGGTTGATAAGCCTCAGCCATCGATCACTTCTCCTGATGCCTTCGCAAAACGRACTTTCTTGCCGTCTTCCAAGACCTTAAAACCAACCCGCGTCGCTTTTCCCGACTTAGGATCAACATAGGCAACATTRGACAGHTCAAGYTTYGCTTCGCGCGAAACAATYCCGCCYGTRTTTGTCTGGCTCTGCTTYTCGTGYCGTTTCACCAGGTTCACACCCTGCACAAGAAGACGACCTTCCTGCGGAAACACMCCRATCACTTCGCCCTGCTTGCCCTTGTCYTTACCRGCAAGCAACACAACCTTGTCGCCCTTYTTWATCTTCGCRGCCATCAGATCACCTCCGGTGCGAGCGAMACRATYTTCATATGATTTTTCGCGCGCAACTCACGTGTTACYGGKCCAAAAATACGRGTRCCRATCGGCTCACCCTGCGCATTAATCAGAACGGCTGCATTTCCATCAAAACGGATCGTGCTGCCGTCTGCGCGGTGAATATCTTTGGCGGTACGAACGACGACGGCTTTCATAACGTCACCCTTCTTCACTCGACCACGAGGAATGGCTTCTTTCACGCTGACGACAATGATGTCGCCAACAGAAGCGTATCTCCGCTTTGATCCGCCCAATACTTTGATGCACTGAACACGTTTTGCGCCTGAATTATCAGCGACGCCCAGATTTGTCTGCATCTGAATCATGGCTAGTGCCTGTTTTCAGTGGATGGAAGGAAAGTCCTACGACTTACGCTTCTGTCCCGATTACTTCCCAAGTCTTATTCTTTGATACCGGCCGGCATTCCCGAATCGATACCCTTTCACCCACCTTGCGAGAATTTGTCTCGTCATGTGCGTGATATTTCTTTGACCGACGWATSGTCTTYTTCARCARYGGRTCGGTAAACCGRCGCTCRACYTTRACCACKAYWGTCTTRTCRTTTTTGTCGCTWACCACGACGCCTTGCAAAATTCGCTTCGGCATTATCGAACCCTCACTTACCGGCTGGAGCAACTKGCGACTGCTGGGTGGTTCTCACCCGAGCAATATCGCGACGTACYCGCCGAATGCGCGCCGTATTTTCCAACTGACCRCTCGCTGACTGAAAACGCAGGTTGAACTGCTCTTTCTTAAGTTTCACGAGCTCGTCGTCGAGCTGGTCTGGCGTCATATCTCTAATTTCACTGGCCTTCATGGCCTCATCCTCTTCTCAACCGTGGGGTGCAACCCTTAAGCCTGGTCACCAGGCCGTGTYACAAACCGTGTCTTGATCGGTAGCTTTGCCGCACCRAGGCGMAGTGCCTCTTCWGCGATRTCAGCTGGAACGCCGTCAATTTCAAACATAATRCGACCAGGYTTYACCCGTGCCGCCCAAWACTCCGGCGTACCTTTACCCTTACCCATCCGAACTTCTGTCGGCTTCTTGGACACAGGCACATCAGGAAAAATCCGGATCCACACGCGACCCGCACGCTTCATGTGCCGAGTGATCGCCCGCCGAGCGGCCTCAATCTGTCGCGCCGTAACCCGCTCTGGCTCCAGTGCTTTCAGACCGAAAGCMCCAAAATTGAGCGCGGTGCCACCTTTTGCAATTCCATGAATCCGACCCTTGTGGGCCTTACGGAATTTTGTACGTTTCGGTTGCAGCATCGTTTAACTCTCTTCGCTTAGCAGCCTGCCCTAATTGCGGCGACGGCTATCTGATCCTTCAAGGGCCCGGCGTTCGTGTGCCATTGGGTCGTGCTCAAGGATTTCACCCTTGAAAATCCAAACCTTGATCCCGCACGTTCCATAAGCCGTATGAGCCGTAGCAACGCCGTAATCAATATCTGCCCGCAACGTATGAAGCGGCACACGACCTTCGCGATACCATTCCGACCGCGCAATTTCTGCACCGCCCAAACGGCCGCCACAGTTGATCCGAATGCCTTGAGCACCCAGGCGCATCGCAGACTGAACCGCCCGCTTCATCGCCCGACGGAARGCAACCCGTCGCTCAAGCTGCTGCGCGATGTTATCGGCAACAAGCATCGCATCAATCTCAGGCTTRCGAACTTCAATGATGTTCAARTGAACCTCAGAGTCCGTCATCTTGCCAATTTCGCGACGAAGCTTTTCGATATCAGCACCCTTTTTGCCGATCACGACACCAGGCCTTGCTGAGTGAATAGTCACGCGGCATTTCTTATGCGGGCGCTCGATGACAACTTTGCTGACACCAGCCTGCTTGAGTTTCTTCTCAAGAAACGTCCGGATCTTCAGGTCTTCATGCAACAACTGACCGTATTCATGGCCTTTCGCATACCAACGTGAATCCCACGTTCTATTGATGCCCAAACGAAGGCCGATTGGATTGACTTTGTTACCCATCAGGCCTGTTCCTCAGCTTGCCGCAAAATAATCGTAATCTCGCTGAACGGTTTCAAAATCYKGCYSRCCYKACCRCGASCMCGWRSSMKMMASCGTTTCATMACAAKKKWYTTACCGACRTAKGCYTCKGMWAYAAYCAASYYRTCMACATCCAGRTCRTGGTTGTTCTCGGCRTTKGCRATYGCGCTTTCCAGCACYTTCTTAACGTCCTTGGCAATCCGCTTCGGTGAGAAGGTCAGATCAGCAATCGCGCGATCAACYTTYTTYCCACGAATRGACTGCGCGAGYAGGTTCAGCTTCTGACCGCTTGTCCGAAGCATCCGGCCTTTGGCCATCGCCTCATTCTCGCCCAGGCGCCGTGGTATTGAYGTCTTACCCATGGCTACTTCCTCTTCGCTTTCTTGTCTGCCGTATGCCCGAAATAGGTACGCGTCGGAGAAAATTCACCAAACTTGTGGCCGACCATGTCTTCCGTCACAGCCACAGGAATGTGCTTGCGGCCATTGTGGACGCCAAACGTCAAMCCGACGAACTGAGGSAGGATCGTGGARCGGCGGCTCCAAATTTTGATCACTTCCTTACGACCCGACTCGCGAGACGCWTCAGCCTTYTTCAAGATGTATCCGTCRACAAACGGACCCTTCCAGACAGAACGTGTCATGACCTACTACCCTATTTCCGACGCTGGTGACGGCTGCGTACAATGTACTTGTCCGTCGACTTGTTGCTACGTGTCCGCTTGCCCTTRGTTGGCTTVCCCCAAGGMGTAACCGGATGCCGACCRCCCGAYGTCCGMCCYTCACCACCACCRTGMGGGTGATCGACRGGRTTCATTGCCACACCACGAACCGATGGACGTTTGCCAAGCCAGCGATTACGGCCCGCTTTRGCAAGTGTGATATTCGACTGATCCGGATTTGAYACCGCACCAACKGTYGCCATGCACTCACCRCGGATGAGGCGYTGCTCMCCRGAYGAGAGRCGKACAATCGCAWAACCATGGTCACGACCRACGAGCTGAACRTAKGTTCCAGCRGASCGTGCGATCTGACCACCYTTGCCWGGCTTCAAYTCCACRTTRTGGATGATCGTCCCAACRGGCATGTTCTTCATCGGCATYGCATTGCCGGGCTTAAYGTCAGCCTTCTCCGAAGAGATYACMGTRTCACCGGGCGCCAGRCGCTGCGGTGCAATGATGTAGGCCTGCTCGCCATCTTCATAACGCAGAAGCGCRATAAAGGCTGTGCGGTTYGGATCRTATTCYAGACGCTCMACAGTCGCYGGCRYATCRAACTTYGTCCGCTTGAAATCGATRATGCGATAGGTCCGCTTGTGCCCACCACCACGACGCCGCGACGTGATCCGACCGTGATTATTCCGGCCGCCTGATTTCGAGAGCCCCTCAGTCAGCTTCTTGACAGGCTTACCGCTCCAAAGTGCCGACTTATCGACGAGAACGAGGCCACGCTGCCCGGGGCTTGAAGGTTTGTACTTTTTAAGTGCCATAACGTTTGCGCTTTCGCTTCTTCTTTYCGCTGCYCTTAAAGACCAGTGGTCACGTCGATCGAGTGACCYTCTTCAAGCGTCACAATTGCTTTCTTAAAATCAACTTGCTTGCCCTTGACCCCTTTAAAGACCTTGAGCTTGCCTTGCTGCCGCAAAGTGTTCACTGCTTTGACTTTCACTTTGAACAGCTTCTCRACAGCAGCCTTTAYYTKTGGYTTYGTCGCATCAAGCGGYACRCGAAAGATCACCTGATTATGTTCWGASGCCAATGTTGCYTTCTCGGTAATYACCGGYGAAAGGATGGCRTCRTAATGACGRGCTTCGCTCATTTGAACCGAGCCTCCAGGCTTTCRAGCGCCGCTTTAGTCAGGATCAAAGTRTCCCGGCGCAAAATGTCATACACRTTGATGCCYTGCACTGGCAGTACGTCRATCGMWGGAATATTGCGAGACGCGAGCGCAAACTTGTCATCAACTTCYGCCCCATCGATAATCAGMRCAGATTTCAGYCCCARCTTRKTCAAAGCCCCRCGAAGACYGGCTGTYTTGCCATCTTTCGACTTGGCYTCGTCCAGMACRATCAGCTTTTCTGCYTTTACTTTCGCAGARAGAGCGTGCTTCAGCGCCARGGTGCGAACCTTCTTAGGCATCGAAATCGCATGGCTGCGAACRACMGGYCCRAAYGCCTTACCACCACCSCGRAACTGMGGAACCTTCTTATTGCCGTGCCGCGCACCMCCGGTGCCCTTCTGGCGATACATTTTCTTCGTGGTYCCCTGAATCTCAGAGCGACCTTTGGTCTTGTGCGTACCAGCCTGCCGYTTGGCTAGCTGATAAGTCACCATGCGGTGCAAGATGTCGGCACGYGGYTCAAGYGCGAACACGYCATCCGGCAACTCAACCGAACCGGCCTTCTTGGAGTCGAGTGTGATCACKTCGGCCTTCATGATGCGTCATCCTTCTTCTCGTCGCTCGTAGACGCATCTTCAGCAGGTGCTTCTTGCGCAGYAGGAGCAGCTGWCTGACGAATAGCAGCAGGTGWYGGAACACCCTCRGGMAGTGGCTTCTTAATCGCATCCCGAASGAARACCCARCCRCCYTTGGAACCAGGCACTGCGCCTTTGACCATRATGAGRCCCCGATCAAGATCGGTCTTCACCACTTCCARRTTCTGTGTCGTCACACGAACAGAWCCCATATGGCCRGCCATCTTCTTMCCYTTGAAGACYTTRCCTGGATCCTGACAYTGSCCRGTCGACCCRTGRCTACGGTGMGAAATMGACACMCCRTGCGAWGCYCKCAGSCCKYTRAAATTGTGCCGCTTCATYGCACCGGCAAAACCTTTACCGATMGAYGTGCCMGACACATCAACATGYTGCCCKGAGACAAAGTGGTCWGCYGTRATTTCCRCACCAACGTCGAGCATRTTCTCGRCGCTMACGCGAAACTCAGCGAGCTTCCGCTTTGGCTCAACATGKGCCACYGCAAAGTGACCMCGCTGAGCRCGRGTGACATTYTTMACCTTGGCCTTGCCAGCGCCCAGTTGGACTGCTGTGTAGCCATTTTTYTCTTCAGTRCGYTGAGCAAYRACCTGACAGTTGTCGAGGCGAAGTACCGTTACAGGCACGTGCCGACCCTCTTCCGTGAAGAGGCGGGTCATTCCCARCTTTTGAACAATAACACCGGAACGCATGGGTCCCAATCCTTTATCTTTTGGAGACAACGTCTCCTTAGAGCTTGATCTCAACATCTACACCAGCAGCAAGGTCTAGCTTCATCAGCGCATCAACCGTCTGTGGTGTYGGATCCACAATATCCARYAGCCGTTTGTGCGTCCGAATTTCAAACTGCTCACGACTCTTCTTGTCGATATGCGGTCCGCGAAGCACCGTRAASYKCTCYWKCYKCGTTGGAAGCGGAATAGGCCCCCGTACGCTCGCGCCTGTTCGTTTCGCGGTATTCACAATTTCTTTGGTCGAATTGTCCAACACACGATGGTCAAATGCTTTCAACCGAATGCGAATATTTTGGCTCTGCATGTTCAGTCCTTACGCCCTYGGGCTAAAGAAAATGGTGTGGCCYCAGTCATTCGAGGCCACTCCCTCACTTACTCAATGATTGAAGCGACGACACCGGAGCCGACGGTCCGGCCTCCTTCRCGGATAGCGAAGCGGAGTTTTTCTTCCATCGCAATCGGTGCAATCAATTCAACTTCAATCGAAACATTATCTCCAGGCATCACCATTTCGGTGCCTTCTGGAAGGTTCACAACACCCGTCACATCCGTCGTACGGAAGTAAAACTGTGGACGGTAGTTCGTGAAGAACGGTGTATGACGCCCCCCTTCATCCTTCGTCAGAATGTAGGCTTCKGCCTTGAACTTCGTGTGTGGGGTGATCGAACCAGGCGCACAAAGTACCTGGCCACGCTCAACCTGCTCGCGGTCAATACCACGAAGCAGAACACCCACATTGTCWCCMGCTTCACCGCGATCAAGCAGCTTGCGGAACATTTCAACGCCCGTACAAGTCGTCTTCGACGTGTCTTTGATGCCGACGATTTCAATYTCGTCACCAACATTGATAACACCGCGYTCRATACGACCCGTCACAACCGTGCCACGACCAGAGATCGAGAACACRTCTTCGATAGGCATCAGGAACGGCTGGTCCATCGCACGCTCAGGCTGKGGGATAAAGCTGTCGACAGCKTCCATCAGCTTGTTGATCGACTCTTTGCCAATCTCATCATCGCGGCCTTCAAGAGCAGCCAGAGCAGAGCCAGGAATGATTGGAATATCATCGCCCGGGTAGCCATATTCGGTCAGAAGCTCACGAACTTCCATTTCAACAAGCTCRAGCAGCTCTTCGTCATCAACCTGGTCAACCTTGTTCAGGTAAACAACAAGCGCTGGCACACCAACCTGACGGGCAAGCAGAATGTGCTCGCGGGTCTGSGGCATCGGGCCGTCAGCGGCRTTCACMACCARAATASCGCCATCCATCTGAGCAGCRCCTGTGATCATGTTCTTCACATAGTCAGCATGGCCKGGGCAATCCACRTGAGCGTAGTGCCGCTTCTCGGTTTCATATTCAACGTGSGCYGTTGAAATCGTGATCCCGCGCGCYTTCTCTTCAGGYGCCTTGTCRATGTCYGCATAATCAGAAAACACCGCGCCGCCRSTCTCGGCAAGCACCTTCGTAATCGCTGCTGTCAACGTCGTCTTRCCATGGTCAACGTGACCAATCGTTCCAATGTTACAGTGCGGCTTATTACGCTCAAATTTCTCTTTGGCCATCGTAAGGCTCCYTCAGAACTACTCTGTTCGTCTGCTTATTAAGCAAATTTCGCTTGGATCTCATCWGAGACYGCTTGTGGAACTTGCTCGTAGTGATCAAATTGCATCGTGTACTGGGCRCGCCCCTGAGACATAGATCGCAGGTTATTCACATACCCAAACATATTGGCGAGYGGCACCATGGCRTTGATCGCTGTTGCGACCCCSCGTGCTTCCGTGCYGCTRATCTGTCCRCGCCGRCTGTTCARATCRCCAATYACRTCGCCCATRTAGTCTTCMGGYGTCACMACYTCGACCYKCATRATGGGCTCMAGCAATTTKGCRCCGGCTYTMGGKGCMAYTTCGCGCATCGCAGCRCGYGCCGCRATTTCAAAWGCCARSACGCTCGAGTCAACRTCATGATATCCGCCGTCATACAACTTCACTTTGAAGTCGATAACCGGGAACCCGGCAAGCACACCATTCTCGGCAACGCTGCGAACACCTTTTTCAACACCTGGGATATATTCGCGAGGAATAGACCCCCCAACAATCGTGCTCTCGAAAACCACACCCGAACCGATTTCACCTGGCTCAATAATAAATTTAATACGAGCGAACTGACCTGATCCACCAGACTGCTTCTTGTGGGTGTAATCGATATCGGCTTCTTTAGTGAAAGTCTCACGGTACGCCACCTGAGGCGCGCCAACATTTGCTTCCACGTTGAATTCGCGACGCATGCGGTCAACAAGAATGTCGAGATGAAGCTCGCCCATACCAGCGATAATCGTCTGGCCACTTTCTTCATCTGAAGAAACTCGGAAAGAAGGATCTTCTTTCGCAAGACGGGCCAGAGCCATACCCATCTTTTCCTGGTCAGCCTTGGTTTTCGGCTCAACAGCAACTTCAATAACGGGATCAGGAAATTCCATGCGCTCCAGGATCACCGGATGATTGGGATCACACAGCGTATCACCCGTTGTGGTGTCTTTGAGACCAGCGAAGGCAATAATGTCGCCTGCGTAGGCTTCCTTCACTTCTTCGCGGCTGTTCGCATGCATAAGAAGCATCCGACCAATACGCTCGCGCCTATCTTTCACTGTATTCAGAACGCCAGAGCCTGCAGTAAAGACGCCAGAGTATACCCGTGCAAAAGTCAGCGTACCAACAAACGGGTCATTCATGATCTTAAAGGCCAACGCAGATGCGGGCTCATCGTCCGCAGCCCTACGTTCGATTTCGGAATCGTCCTTAGGGTCAATACCCTTAATCGACTCAATATCAAGCGGCGATGGCATGAAATCAACAACAGCGTCCAGAAGCGGCTGTACGCCCTTGTTCTTGAAAGCAGTCCCGTTCAATACCGGCACAAAATTCTGGTCGATCGTCCCCTTACGAATGCAACGCTTCAACGTCGCCTCATCAGGCTCCTCACCTTCCAAGTAGGCTTCCATGACTTCGTCATCAACTTCAACAGCCRTTTCGACGAGCATTRYGCGGTATTCCGCAGCCTGSTCTTTCAGGGAGTCGCGAATATCAACATATTCAAATTCAGCGCCCAGAGCCTCATTCTTCCAGATGACTTCTTTCATCTTAACAAGATCAACGAGACCTTCRTATTCTGCTTCAGMRCCAATTGGGAGCTGGAYGACCAGCGGYTTYGCRCCAAGCCGGTCYACAATCATTTCGACACACCGGAAGAARTCAGCWCCCATCCGGTCCATCTTGTTGACGAAACACATRCGCGGAACACCRTAACGGTCCGCTTGGCGCCAAACAGTTTCAGACTGAGGCTCAACACCGGCAACTGAGTCAAACACCGCTACCGCACCATCGAGCACACGCAACGAACGTTCGACTTCAATCGTGAAATCCACGTGACCAGGCGTATCAATGATGTTGATCCGCTTTTCTTTCCAGTAGCAAGTTGTTGCAGCGGACGTAATCGTAATGCCGCGTTCTTGCTCTTGCTCCATCCAGTCCATCGTCGCTGCACCATCGTGCACTTCGCCGATTTTGTGGCTCTTGCCAGTGTAGTAGAGAATCCGCTCGGTCGTCGTCGTCTTACCCGCATCAATATGGGCCATGATGCCGATATTGCGGTAATCCTCGAGTTTGGTCTCACGTGCCATCGTATTAAACCTCTAAGCGCCTATCTACTACCAACGGTAATGGGAGAAAGCGCGGTTCGCTTCTGCCATCCGGTGCGTGTCTTCACGCTTCTTAACTGCGGAGCCACGATTGTTTGCAGCGTCCAGTATCTCACCGGAGAGCCGCTCAACCATTGTGTTTTCATTCCGACCACGAGCCGCATTGATCAACCAACGAATGGCCAACGCACGACGACGTTCAGGGCGAACTTCAACCGGAACCTGATAGGTTGCCCCACCGACACGGCGAGAGCGCACTTCAAGTGCTGGCATAATGTTTTCGAGCGCTTCATGGAAAGTGCGCAATGGATCTGCAGTACCCTTACCGGTCATGCGATCAAATGCACCGTACACAATGCGTTCGGCCGTTGATTTCTTTCCGTCCTTCATGAGGCTATTCATGAATTTGGTCAGCACCAGGTCACCAAATTTGGCATCTGGAATAACATCACGTTTCTCTGCGCGGTGGCGTCGAGACATCTCTTGTCTTCCTTACTTAGGACGCTTGGCGCCGTATTTCGAACGGCGCTGCTGGCGATCTTTGACACCCTGCGTATCGAGCACACCACGAATGATGTGATAACGAACGCCCGGCAAATCCTTCACACGACCGCCGCGGATCATCACCACGGAGTGCTCTTGAAGGTTGTGGCCTTCCCCAGGGATGTAGCTCGTCACTTCAAAACCATTTGTCAGACGCACACGTGCAACTTTACGCAGCGCTGAGTTCGGTTTCTTCGGTGTCGTTGTGTACACCCGGGTACAAACACCACGCTTCTGAGGACAAGCCTCCATTGCGGGTACTTTGTTACGCTTCACCGGCGGTTTGCGCGGCTTACGAATTAACTGTTGGATCGTTGGCATATTTTTGCTCTACAGTCGCTCTTGTTTATCCAAACACAAAACCGTGCGCACCAAGGAAACGTTCCATTCGGTTGCACACAGCAATCAGGCACACAGCATAAAAACCTGCCGGTGCCTAAACTCGCAGAGGACCCCAGGGCTTCCCGGGGTCRTGCCCCAGTCCTCGTCTTCGATTTTTTGCGCTAGCGTTTAAACCGTTGCGACTGTGCCGCTGTTGTCTACTACCTAACGCGAAAGTTGGCGGAAACTACCGTCGCCCCCCGAGGGCGTCAACCCCGGATATTAAGAAAATGGAAGAAATATCGGGGTTTTCGGTGCCTTTTGGTTAAAGCAGGCTCCTGAAGCCGATTTCCTCCACACAATACCCCTTAAAACGCCCCCTTGCACGCCCAGAGGGCCCCCAAGAAGTCTTCACCTACGTCCTGATTCCCCAGAATTCTACCATTTTTTGAGTCTTGATTCTTTTATTTACACACTTATATTCCGTAAAACGAATTTATGGAGGAACATCATGCCCGGCCGCGCCACAGACTCAATTATCGCCCCTTTCCCCCGAATTACTGGGTTCTTTCACGAGCCCACCAGCACAGTTTCCTATCTCGTTGCGGATCCCATCACCAACAAAGCGGTGATCATCGACCCTGTGCTCGATTTTGACCCCGCTGCAGCCCGGACCTCCACCCAGTCTGCCGACCTACTTTTGGCGGAAGTGGAAAAGCACGGTTTAGACATCGTTTTCATCCTGGAAACCCACATCCACGCCGATCATCTCTCTGCAGCCCACTTTCTAAGCTCAAGGCTGGCAGCACCCATCGCTGTTGGTGGTCAAACCCCCTCAGTCCAGAAGGTGTTTGAACCGATCTACCAGCTCCCCTATCCCTTCGTTCCGGATGGCAGCCAGTTCGACAGACTTTTCAAAGATGGAGAGACGTTCGAAATCGGGGCGTTGAAGGTCAAGGTGATTGCCACGCCTGGGCACACCCCCGCCTGCGTGTCCTACGTCATAGGAGACGCGGTGTTTGTCGGCGACACACTTTTCATGCCGGACTATGGAACCGCCCGCTGTGACTTCCCTGGAGGCGATCCTGAAACCCTCTATGACTCTATCTGGAGAATACTTTCCCTCCCCGACGAAACCCGGCTCTTCCTGTGCCACGATTATCCGCCAGCAGGCAGATCTCCGAGCTGGGAGACAACGGTCGCAGTGCAGAAGTCGGAAAACATTCACATCGCTGGCAGGACCAGGTCCGAGTTCGCAGTCTTGCGACGGGAGAGAGATCGGCAACTCAGCATGCCAACGCTGATCCTTCCCTCAATTCAACTCAACATGCGCCGGTGAGTTGCCGCCAGCCGAGAGCAACGGCACGTCCTACCTCAAGATCCCGCTCAATCGAATATAGCCTCCCGGGTCCCGTATTCCTTTCTGCTCACAACAAAAAGCCGCCGCGTCGAAACGCGGCGGCTTTCAGAAGTCTCATCAGAACACGCCTTAGTCGGAAGTTGCTCCGTCAGTCGGTGCGTCTGCTGTGGGCTCAGCCACGGCCTCTGTGGTTTCTGGTGCAGCCGCCTCCTCTGGCGCCACCTCCACCGTCTCTTCAGGGGCAGCAATCTCACCGCTAGCAATCTGTTCCCGAAGGATGCTGTCGTCACGCTCCTGCGCTTCGCCGCGCAACAGTTCGACCATGCGTCCCGTACCAGCCGGAATAAGACGGCCAACGATGATATTTTCCTTCAGACCGCGAAGCTCATCAACCTTGCCGTTAACAGCAGCATCGGTGAGCACCCGGGTCGTTTCCTGGAACGACGCGGCTGAGAAGAAGGAACGYGTCTGCAGCGAYGCTTTYGTRATCCCTAGAAGCACAGGATTACCAACACCTTCCTGCTTACCTTCTGCCCGCAAACCGTCATTRACCTCRTCCAGTTCRATYCGGTCGATCTGCTCYCCWGARAGATARGGYGCATCRCCTGGATCTGTRATTTCCACCTTCTGCARCATCTGGCGAACRATCACTTCAATRTGCTTGTCGTTAATGCCCACGCCCTGCAGYCGATAAACATCCTGCACTTCGTCCACGAGATAGGTSGCRAGTTCCTCAACACCRGAAATRGCAAGAATRTCRTGCGGYGCCGGRTGRCCATCGAGCAGRTATTCRCCCTTCTCGATAATRTCRCCTTCCTGMACSGTGATGTGCTTSCCCTTCGGAATGAGRTACTCCCAAGGATCACCWCCATCTTCTGGATGAACCAGAATGCGGCGCTTGTTCTTRTARTCCCKACCGAAYTCRACCTTGCCGGTTCCCTCAGAGATAACGGCATGGTCTTTCGGACGACGCGCTTCGAACAGTTCGGCAACACGAGGCAGACCACCGGTAATGTCCCGGGTCTTGGCGCCTTCCGTCGGAATACGTGCAAGCACGTCACCGGCGTGAACTTCCGCGTCAGACTCAACCGACAAAATAGCGTCAACGGAGAGCAAGAACCGTGCGTCATTGCCATTCGCCAATTTCAGCACTTCGCCATCGGCGCCCTTGACCACAACAGCAGGACGCAATTCTGCGGCCCGTGGGCTTGTCCGCCAATCAATGACAACGCGCTGAGAGATCCCAGTAGCTTCGTCTGTGACTTCACGGATAGACATCCCGTCCACAAGATCTTCAAACGCGGCAATACCGTTGATTTCCGTCAGGATCGGTACTGTGTACGGATCCCACTCGGCAATACGCTCGCCCCGTTCAATCTTGCCGCCTTCGTCCACCTTCAGGCGTGACCCGTAGGTGAGCTTATGAGCAGAACGCTCGTGTCCATGCTCATCAAGAACCTGAACCTGCACATTACGGCCCATAATAATGAGCGTGCCGTCTGAGTTCTTGACGATGTTGCGGTTGACCACATGGATCGTACCCGTGTGATTGGATTCCAGGAACGATGTATCGACAACCTGCGCAGTACCCCCGATGTGGAAGGTACGCATCGTCAATTGTGTTCCAGGTTCCCCGATCGACTGAGCAGCGATAACACCAACCGCTTCACCCATATTCACAGGTGTTCCACGCGCAAGGTCACGACCGTAACAAGACGCGCAAATACCGTTTCGGGTTTCACAGGTCAGGCCTGAGCGAATACGGATCGACTGGACATTCGCGTCGTCAATGGCGTCAACATCTGCTTCATCCAGCAGATGCCCCGCTTTGAACATAACGTCACCTGATGACGGATGAATAATATCGTCCGCGGGTGTCCGACCAAGAACGCGCATACCCAAGGACACGATCACTTCACCAGACTCGATCACCGCAGCAAGCGTAATACCACCCTTGGTACCGCAATCTTCTTCGATGACGATGCAATCCTGAGCCACGTCAACAAGACGACGTGTGAGGTACCCGGAGTTGGCTGTCTTCAACGCCGTGTCAGCAAGGCCTTTACGTGCCCCGTGGGTGGAGTTGAAATATTCAAGAACCGTAAGGCCTTCCTTAAAGTTCGAGATAATCGGCGTCTCAATGATTTCACCCGACGGTTTCGCCATCAGGCCACGCATAGCGGCGAGCTGACGCATCTGTGTGGGAGACCCACGCGCGCCAGAATGCGACATCATGTAAATCGAATTGATAGGCTTTTCGCGTTTGGTTTCTTCATCGATCTGAACCGCGGAAATACGGTCCATCATCGTGTCAGCAACCTTGTCCGTACATTTCGACCAGGCATCAACAACCTTGTTGTACTTCTCGCCCTGGGTGATCAAACCGTCAATATATTGCTGTTCATATTCCTTAGCCAAGGCCTTGGTTTCATCAACAAGACCAACCTTTTCATCAGGAATAATCATGTCATCCATGCCGAATGAAATGCCCGCACGACATGCCTGACGGAACCCCAGACCCATGATCTGGTCACAGAAGATAACCGTCTCTTTCTGACCGCAGTGGCGATAGACCACATCGATCATGCTGGAAATCTCACGCTTCGTCAGAAGCTTATTCATGATCTCAAACGGAACCTTGTGGTTCTTCGGCAGAACCTCCGCAATCATCATGCGGCCAGGCGTTGAGTCGACAACCTGAGAAACCAGGTTTCCCTCTTCGTCTTTCGTCGTCCAGCGCGCTTTGATTTTGGCATGCAATGTCACGACACCTGTCTCGAGCGCATGTTCAATCTCTGCAAGATCGGAGAAGGACTTACCTTCACCAGGCTCATTCTCTTTCATCTGAGAAATATAGTAGAGACCCAGAATAATATCCTGCGACGGCACAATGATCGGTGTGCCATTAGCCGGGTGCAAGATATTGTTCGTGGACATCATCAGCACGCGGGCTTCAAGCTGTGCTTCGAGTGACAACGGCACGTGCACCGCCATTTGGTCACCATCAAAGTCAGCATTGAATGCTGTACAGACCAGCGGGTGAAGCTGAATAGCCTTCCCTTCGATCAACACAGGTTCAAACGCCTGAATACCAAGACGGTGAAGTGTCGGTGCTCGATTGAGAAGTATGGGGTGTTCCCGGATCACTTCTTCAAGAATGTCCCAGACCTCGGGACGTTCTTTCTCAACCAGTTTCTTCGCCTGCTTAACAGTCGAACTAAGCCCCTTCGCTTCAAGCCGCGAATAGATAAACGGCTTGAACAGTTCCAGCGCCATTTTCTTCGGCAAACCACACTGATGCAATTTGAGCTCTGGGCCCACCACGATCACGGAACGGCCGGAATAGTCAACGCGCTTGCCGAGCAGATTCTGACGGAACCGGCCCTGCTTACCCTTCAACATGTCAGCGAGGGACTTCAATGGGCGTTTGTTCGCACCAGTAATAACCCGACCACGACGACCATTGTCAAAAAGCGCATCCACAGATTCCTGCAACATCCGCTTTTCGTTCCGGATAATGATATCCGGCGCGCGCAGTTCCATAAGACGCTTCAACCGGTTGTTCCGGTTGATCACCCGACGATAAAGGTCATTGAGATCAGACGTCGCAAACCGACCCCCGTCCAATGGTACCAGAGGGCGAAGCTCTGGCGGAATAACCGGCACAACTTTCAAGATCATCCATTCAGGACGGTTCCCAGAATGGATAAACGCTTCAATAACCTTGAGTCGTTTCGCAAGCTTTTTAGGCTTAAGTTCTGTCGTCGCTTCTGCAATCTCAACACGCAAGCCAGCTGCAATTTTCTCGAGATCAAGCGAGGCCATCATGTTGCGAATAGCTTCCGCACCAATGTCTGCCGTAAAGCTGTCCGCGCCATACTCGTCCTGCGCGTCCATGTATTCTTCTTCGGTCAACAGCTGCTTTTCTTTCAGCGGCGTCAGCCCAGGCTCAATAACAAGGAAGTTTTCAAAATAGAGCACCCGCTCAAGATCCTTGAGCGTCATGTCCATCAACAGACCGATACGCGAAGGGAGAGACTTCAAGAACCAGATGTGTGCGACCGGAGCAGCAAGCTCGATATGCCCCATCCGCTCGCGGCGAACCTTCGAAAGAGTAACTTCAACACCGCATTTTTCACAGATGATGCCCTTGAACTTCATCCGCTTGTATTTGCCACACAAGCATTCGTAATCCTTGATCGGACCAAAGATCCGCGCACAGAAAAGACCGTCGCGCTCAGGCTTGAACGTACGATAATTGATCGTTTCGGGCTTTTTGATTTCACCAAAAGACCAAGACAAAATCCGCTCTGGACTGGCGAGCGAAATTTGAATTTGCTCGAAAGTCGGTGCCGCCGCAGTAGGGTTGAAAAGATTCATGACCTCTTGGTTCATGGACTTCTCCTCGGTTCGTGCCCGGTTCGGCCAAACGGCCTGTAGGGTTATTGGAGACACCGGCAGGGCCTGCCAGCGTCGCCCCCAACTAATATTCTTGCGCTCCTAGCGGAGCATCCGACGGGCATGAAACACGCCCGTCTTTCGCATCAGGTTGCTGGCCTGTCGATCAACTCGACATTGAGAGCAAGAGACCGCATTTCCTTGATAAGCACGTTGAAGCTTTCTGGAATACCAGCTTCAAACGAGTCATCCCCGCGGACAATCGCTTCGTAGACTTTTGTACGTCCGGCCACGTCATCCGACTTCACGGTCAACATTTCCTGCAACGTATAAGCCGCGCCATAAGCTTCCAGCGCCCACACTTCCATTTCGCCGAAACGCTGTCCGCCGAACTGTGCCTTCCCGCCCAACGGTTGCTGGGTAACAAGACTGTATGGCCCGATGGAACGAGCATGGATCTTGTCATCCACAAGGTGATGCAGTTTCAGCATGTAGATGTAGCCAACCGTAACCTCACGGTCGAAGCGCTCACCAGTCCGGCCATCAATAAGGCTAACCTGCCCACTGATCCCCAATCCGGCTTTTTTCAGCATGTCGACAATGTCTGGCTCATGTGCRCCGTCAAAGACYGGTGTGGCGAACGGAACACCGTTCCGCARATTGCCYGCCATCTCCAGCATCTGCTCTTCATTAAGCGACAGGTATGTCTCRTCRTCGTCATARACGGCATCAAGAATTTCCCGCAGCTTCACGGTACTATTCTCACGCTGATAAATTTCGAGCGCTTCACTGATCTTCCGGCCAATACCGTGCGAGGCCCAGCCCAGATGGGTTTCAAGAATCTGACCCACGTTCATCCGGCTCGGCACCCCAAGCGGATTGAGCACAACGTCAACCGGKGTGCCATCTTCCAGATGAGGCATRTCTTCCATRGGAACAATGCGGGAGATAACCCCCTTGTTACCATGACGYCCGGCCATCTTATCGCCCGGTTGCAGCTTCCGTTTCACAGCAACGAAGACTTTGACCATCTTCATAACGCCTGGCAGCAACTCATCGCCACGCTGCAGCTTGTCGACCTTGTCGTCAAACCGCGCTTCCAGGTGAGACTTAGACTCGTCGTACTGTCTCTTGAGCGCTTCAATTTCGCCCATGGACTTTTCATTGCTGACGGCAATCTGCCACCACTGCCCACTGGACAGGCTTTCCAGCTCAGCTTTCGTAATCTTCGATCCCTCAGCAATACCCGTTGGACCAGAAACCAGTTCCTTACCAATAAGAATTTCCTGAAGGCGGCCATACACGTTGCGCTCAAGAATACCGAGCTCATCGTCTCTGTCCTTCGCAAGCCGTTCGATCTCATCACGTTCGATCGACATGGCACGTTCGTCCTTGTCGACACCGTGACGATTGAACACGCGAACTTCAACAACTGTACCAGTAACCCCTGGCGGCAACCGCAGTGACGTGTCGCGAACGTCTGAAGCCTTTTCACCGAAAATGGCACGTAGAAGTTTTTCTTCCGGTGTCATTGGGCTTTCACCCTTCGGCGTAATCTTACCAACGAGAATATCCGTTGGGCCGACTTCAGCACCAATGTAAACAATGCCAGCTTCGTCGAGGTTCCGCAGAGCCTCTTCACCAACATTTGGAATGTCGCGGGTAATTTCTTCCGGTCCGAGTTTCGTATCACGGGCCATCACCTCAAACTCTTCAAGGTGAATAGACGTGAACACGTCATCACGAACGATGCGTTCCGAAATCAGGATGGAGTCTTCGAAATTGTAGCCATTCCACGGCATGAACGCGACAAGCACGTTACGGCCCAGAGCCAACTCGCCGAGATCCGTAGACGGGCCGTCAGCAATAATATCACCGCCCCGCACCCGGTCACCTACCCGCACCAGCGGACGCTGGTTGATACAAGTGTTCTGGTTGGAACGCTGGAATTTCCGCAAATTGTAGATATCAACCCCAGGCTTGCCAGGATCGGTTTCTTCAGTTGCGCGGATCACGATGCGCGTTGCATCAACCTGATCGATAACCCCGGTCCGGCGAGCCGTAATGGCAGCACCACTGTCCCGAGCAACAACTTCTTCCATGCCCGTTCCAACGAACGGCGCCTCAGCGCGCACCAGAGGCACGGCCTGACGTTGCATGTTCGATCCCATGAGCGCACGGTTCGCGTCATCGTTTTCAAGGAACGGGATAAGCGCAGCCGCGACAGACACAATCTGCTTCGGCGACACGTCCATCAGGTCGACCTGATCAGGCGGCACCATTTCGAAGTCGCCGTCGATACGACAGTTCAGCAGGTCGCCCTGCAACATGCCCTTATCATCAATAACCACACTCGCCTGCGCCACCCGGAACCGGGCTTCTTCCATGGCCGACAGATAAACAATCTCATCGGACACCTTGCCGTCTTTAACCCGGCGATAAGGGCTCTCGATAAAGCCATACTTGTTCACCCGCGCAAACGTCGCGAGCGAATTGATCAAACCAATGTTTGGACCTTCCGGCGTTTCAATCGGGCAGATACGACCATAATGCGTTGGGTGCACGTCGCGGACTTCAAAACCAGCCCGCTCTCGTGTCAGGCCACCTGGTCCAAGCGCAGACAGACGACGCTTGTGAGTGATCTCAGAAAGCGGGTTTGTTTGGTCCATGAACTGCGAAAGCTGAGAAGAGCCAAAGAACTCACGAACGGCAGCCGCAACAGGTTTCGCATTGATCAGGTCGTGAGGCATGACAGTGTCGATATCGACAGAGCTCATGCGTTCTTTGATCGCCCGTTCCATACGCAGAAGACCAATGCGGTATTGGTTTTCCATAAGCTCGCCAACCGAGCGCACACGCCGGTTGCCAAGATTATCAATATCGTCAATCTCGCCGCGGCCATCACGCAGGCCAACAATGGTGCGAATGACTTCAATGATGTCTTCTTTGCGCAGGACACGAACCGTGTCTTCGGCATCCAGATTAAGCCGCATGTTCATCTTCACACGACCAACCGCTGAGAGATCATAGCGGTCCGGATCAAAGAACAGGCTGTGGAACAGCGCATCCGCCGTATCAAAGGTTGGTGGCTCGCCAGGACGCATGACACGGTAAATGTCGTAAAGCGCCTGCTCACGGCTCGTCGCTTTGTCCACGGCCAATGTGTTGCGGATAAACGCGCCAACATTCACATGGTCGATGTCCAGCGTTGTAATTTCTGTGGCACCGGCTTCGACGAGCGTATCAAAAAGCTCTTCTGTGATTTCTTCGCCGGCCTCAGCAAAGATTTCACCCGTTTCCAAGTTCACCAGTTCCTGAGCGATRTAWCGCCCCATCACYTCAACRTCYTGRACGAGAAGTTCTTTCAAACCATCTTCAGCAAGCTTGCGTGCCAGACGAGGAGTGATCTTGCGCCCTGCCTCAACAACAACTTCGCCATTCTTTGCGTTGACGAAATCATATTCGGGCTTAAACCCGCGATACCGGTCCGCGCGGAAAGGACATTTCCAGCCGTCTTTCGTCTTTGTGTAGGTGACCTGATCGTAGAACGTATCAAGGATCTCCTCACCATCAAGACCCAGTGCATAGAGCAACGTTGTGACCGGCACCTTCCGGCGACGGTCGATGCGCACATGTACAATGTCTTTGGCATCAAATTCAAAATCGAGCCACGACCCACGGTAAGGRATRACRCGGGCRGCAAACAGAAGYTTGCCSGACGAATGCGTCTTGCCTTTATCATGGTCGAAAAATACGCCCGGGCTCCGGTGCATCTGTGAAACAATCACACGCTCAGTGCCGTTGACAACAAACGTACCRTTCGTCGTCATGAAGGGCATGTCGCCCATGTAAACGTCTTGTTCCTTGATGTCTTTGACAGACTTGGCGCCTGTRTCYTCATCGACTTCAAAAACAATCAACCGCAGCGTGACTTTCAGCGGTGCCGCAAAAGTCATATCGCGCTGTTGGCATTCTTCAACATCRTACTTCGGYTTTTCAAATTCRTAGCGYACGAATTCAAGCATCGCCGTTTCSGARAAATCAYTGATCGGGAAAACCGARTTAAAAACAGCCTGRAGYCCTCGRTCGAAACGGCCCTCTTCGGGGCAATCAACCTGAAGGAACTGCTTGTAAGAAAATTTCTGAACCTCAATAAGGTTTGGCATTTCCGCTACCTGCGGAATACTCCCAAACGATTTGCGAACCCTCTTACGACCAGTGAATGACTGCGTCATTTTTATTCCTCGCGACCTTCCTCAGACAGGATACCGGTTCGACAGGGAGGAGGTCCCCATCAACACCCCACCGGCGGGGGTTGGAGGGAGCGGCCAAACGGCCACTCCCATTCGCGTACTATTTAAGTTCGACACTCGCACCAGCAGCTTCGAGCTTCTTCTTAAGCTCATCAGCTTCGCCCTTCGGCACGTCGCCCTTAACTTCCTTAGGTGCAGATTCAACCAGCTCTTTAGCTTCTTTCAAGCCAAGACCAGTGATCGCGCGCACTTCCTTGATGACATTGATTTTCTTTTCACCAAATGACGTCAGAACAACTGAGAATTCAGTTTTCTCTTCAACAGCAGCGGCTTCACCACCAGCAGCTGCAACAGCAACTGGAGCAGCGGCAGAAACGCCCCACTTTTCTTCAAGAAGCTTGGAAAGCTCAGCAGCTTCCATAACAGTCAAGGCAGACAGGTCGTCTACGATTTTATTAAGATCAGCCATTTTTATTTCTCTCTAAAACAATCAGTTCAAACATGGGTTGCGAAGACCGGCTTATGCCGCCTCGCCCTGTGCGGCTTTTGCTCCCATGACACGGGCAAGCTGACCGGCGGGTGCCTGAAGCACACCAGCGATACGAGTGGCAGGCGCCGAAATAATGCCCACCAGCTTTCCACGTAGCTCGTCCAAAGACGGCAGTGCGGCCAAAGCCTTCACACCATCAACGTCAAGCAGGGTTTCGCCCATCGCACCGCCCAGGATTACGAACTGTTCGTTCTCCTTGGCGAAAGCTGCAGCAATTCTTGGGGCTGCAACCGGATCATCCGAATAGGCAATTGCCGTTGGTCCCGTAAAGTGGTCGGCGATGCCGGCTACCGGGGTACCATCCAGAGCGAGTTTGGCCAGTCGGTTCTTGGTGACCTTCACGTTGCCACCCGCTTCCGACATCTGGGAGCGCAGAACTGTCATCTGTGCAACCGTTAGACCGGAATAATGAGCAACAACAACCACGCCAGCGTTTGAAAAAACGCCTTGGAGGTGTGTCACAAGTTCCTCTTTTTCGGCTCTGTTCACTTACTCTCTCCAATACGTCCGAAACCCTCGGACGCCTCGGGGGCGGACCTGAAGCTTGCTTCCGGGCCACCGTTGGCAGATGCCGCTCGTGTGACTTGCCAAAGGACAGCGCGCCACACGACCAGCGCTCTTATGCCTGTCCCGGGTTTGAACTGACTAAAAGAGCCTGCGCCAAAGCACAAACTCCAAAAAATCTGCTCTCTCCACCGTCTATTGCAGGTCGGGAAAAACCCATTAAGCCGCACCCAAAAGAGGGCTTGGCGCCTACCGTCTCGGACAGGTTGAAAACGAAATGGGGTGATTTTCAAAAACCAGAAAACCACCTACTCCGCCTTCACCCGGCCCATCGAAACGGACCGGGAAATCTTTTACAAACCAACCAGCAGAAACCTGCCGAACCGTTGGCCTTCCTTAGAACATTCAAAATCACGCCCGCGTCGTCTAAGACGCGGCAACACATCAGCTTTCGTTGATACTGCTAACGTCGATTTTGACCCCTGGTCCCATTGAGGAACTCAGAGCGATCCGCTTAAGGAATGTCCCTTTAGCGCCAGTCGGCTTGGACCTCTGCACCGCACCAAGCAGCGCGCGCACATTCCCTGCGATCTGCTCTTCGGTGAAGCTGGCCTTGCCAATACCTGCATGAATAATCCCGGCCTTCTCGACCCGGAACTCAACAGCGCCACCCTTCGCAGACTTAACGGCTGCAGCAATATCCGGTGTCACCGTTCCAACCTTCGGGTTCGGCATCATGCCGCGCGGTCCAAGGACCTTACCCAGACGGCCAACCAGTGGCATCATGTCAGGTGTCGCAATGCAACGATCAAAGTTGATCTTGCCGGACTGCACTTCAGCAGCAAGTTCTTCGTCGCCAACGATATCTGCACCTGCGGCACGTGCCTCATCGGCCTTGTCGCCTTTTGCAAACACAGCCACGCGCAATGTGCGGCCAGATCCGTTTGGCAATTCAACCACACCACGAACCATCTGGTCTGCGTGCCGTGGATCAACACCAAGGTTGATCGCGATTTCGATTGTCTCGTCGAACTTCGCTGTCGCGCGCTCTTTGACCATCTTCACCGCATCATCAAGCGGGTAAACTTTCTTTACGTCGATGCCATCACGAGCAGCGGCGGTACGTTTTGCAACTTTTGCCATGATTTACTCCGCTACCTCGAGGCCCATAGACCGGGCAGATCCCATGATGATCTTCGTCGCCTGATCAAGATCGTTGGCGTTGAGATCGACCATCTTCAATTCCGCGATTTCTCTGCACTGAGCAGTCGTCACTTTGCCAGCAACGTCACGACCAGGTGTCGCTCCACCTTTTTCGAGCTTCGCGGCCTTCCTCAAGTAGTAAGAAGCTGGCGGCGTCTTTGTCTCAAACGTGAAAGACTTGTCCTGATAGATCGTGATGATCGTTGGAATAGGCATGCCCTTTTCCAACTTCTGGGTCTTTGCGTTAAAAGTTTTACAGAACTCCATAATGTTCAGTCCGCGCTGACCCAGCGCTGGACCGATAGGAGGAGACGGGTTTGCAGCACCCGCCGGYACCTGAAGCTTCAGATAGCCTTGGATTTTCTTCGCCATTTTCATTTCCCCTTCCGAGCGCCTATGCCTCGGAAACTTTAAAGGGTTAGTGGTACGGCAGCTTCACGCCGCCTCCCACACACAACACAGGTCAAGTCCGCAAGCCCTAGAGCTTGTCGACCTGCCCGTACTCAAGTTCGACCGGGGTCGCCCGACCGAAAATAGACACTGCCACCTTAAGCCGCGTCCGTTCTTCATCAACTTCTTCAACAATACCGTTGAAAGATGCAAACGGACCATCGGCCACCCGCACCTGTTCACCAATTTCAAAGATGATGCTGGGCTTAGGTCGCTCAACACCCTCTTGCACTTGGTGCAAAATCACATCGACTTCCGACTGCCGAATAGGCTGCGGCGTATTATTCGCGCCCAAAAACCCGGTTACCTTCGGCGTCTCTTTGATGAGGTGATAAGCCTCATCCGTCATTTCCATCTTCACGAGCACATAGCCAGGGAAGAATTTACGTTCGGAGGTAACTTTCTTCCCCCGACGCAGTTCCATCACCTCTTCTACAGGCACCAGAAGTTCTTCAAACAGGTCCGCAATGCCTGCGCTCTCTGCACGCTCTTGGATCGCCTCAGCGACCTTCTTCTCGAAATTCGAGTAAGCGTGCACGATATACCACCGCATCGTCATGATCGTCGCGCCCTCAATCACCCAGCCCAAGCAGGAGTGAAACTCCAGTGCTTAGAAGCTGATCTGCCACAAAAAAGAACACGGCTGCAACCACAACCATGATGAAGACCATGATAGTCGTTACAATCGTTTCGCGCCGCGTGGGCCACGTCACTTTTGACGCTTCTGACCGCACTTCCTGCACAAACTGAAGTGGATTGGTTTTAGCCATAGTCCCTCTTCGTTGAGTTTGATTGGATCATCCAATCGCTCTCCTGTATTCCCTGCCCACTTCTATCAGTGGCAGGAGTGGAGGGAGTCGAACCCCCAACCCCCGGTTTTGGAGACCGGTGCTCTGCCAGTTGAGCTACACTCCTAAACCGAATGCCCAAATGGGCAATCGGTCAGGCGTCCTGTTAAGAACACCTGACCGGTTTACTTACTCAATGATTGAAGCGACGACACCGGAGCCGACTGTCCGGCCTCCTTCGCGGATAGCGAAGCGGAGTTTTTCTTCCATCGCTATCGGTGCAATC
>NVWR01000007.1 GCA_002746275.1 Rhodobiaceae bacterium
AAGAAGAGCGGAGATAAAGCCCACGAGCAGTTGGCCGTTAAGGTTAGCGGCAAAGCCTGCTTCCAGCTGCTCGRSTATKKTMTMMGYTTGTTTTGTATTTTTTGATTGACGATCAACGCCGCGCGTGCGATAAATAATCCATTGAAAGGGCAATGAAGCCCGCAGACAAGGATTAAGAGAATGAAAATCTGGTCGCACACAAATTCCACACCACAGCACATAGGAAACACGGGCGGAGACATTCCGCTTGTTGAACTGATAGCCGATGCCCACAAAGCGAGGCACGCAACAATAAGGGTTGCGGCCTACATTTGGGATTGCGGAAAAAAATGTTGTGGTGTCTTCGACAGTGTTAACAGCTTCGAGAAATTCAAGACGGAAAACCCCCACCTCGCAATCTCCGATTTCGCAACCGTTCACTAAGGAGCCAGTTATGCTAAAGCGAACGAAACCAGAAAACCCAATATAGAAAAAGCGCGTCGGTGAGGGAAAGGAAAACCCCACCGGCGCGCCCTAAGCTGTTCGCGTTCTGCACGCGCCAGCTTTAGTTAATGTTTGGGGAGAGCAATAACCCTTTGTGCACGGGACGCCCGTTTGACACGATACGGGTTCAACTGCCTGTACGCTTCGTGTTCGAATAGCTTGTCGAACGCCTTATTGTAAGCGACTTCTTGTCCAACAACTTCCGTAAAATCATCGGGAGAAAGGCAAGAAGACTCTCCGGTTGATACGAAACCAGTCTTCAGGATAATTGCGCAGACTATCGTCTGCGTCCCGTCAAACTGGTGGTACTTTACGGATTCAATTTTTGATTTGATTACGTCTGTTGGAATAGTCATTCCACACCGCCCTCGCCTAAGATAACCCCGACTGCTTCAAGTTTGCTTTTGCAATCGTAGTGCGACTCCATAGCCTGCGGCGCCCAATCCGCAACATTCTTCTGCGTGCCGCCGTTCGCCAGCGGATTTGGTGGAAAGTCAGAGCAATAAAATAGCTCTTTCGGAACATTGTGATCAAGGAAGACCGCGCGACCAATCACGGTTGAATCGGCAGCGCACGCAGTCATGAACAGGGCGGCAACCATCGCGACAATTTTACTTTTCATTGGGTTCCCCCTCGTACATGCGCGCGAAAACATCTGACAAAACCAGTGCGACCTGTCCGTCATCGTCTGGCGAAGAATTGGCCACCGCCTCACGGGCACGCGACAGATGATCGAAGGTTAGGGCCTGTTTCCCATGTAGATCACTGAGTGTTTTTGCCATAAGTTTTGACCGGGTGCGTTCAATTTCCAACGCCGTGAAATTGTCATCAGCAACACCAACAGCCGTTACTACATCGGCGCGAAGACCGAGGTTTGACTCCTCAAGTTTCGTGTTGTCCCACTTCAGCCATCCCGTATAGGCTGCAATGGCAATGGTGGCAGCGATTGCCCAATTTCTGGGATTAAGTAACAGAGCCCAACCCATACTGTGAATTCACCTTTCCAGCGCTCAATTTTGGCAACGTAGTCTATTGTTTCTTTTGAGTGCCGACCCGTTACCAAAGGTAGGCAGACCTGAATCTCTTTCCAGCTTGACGCCCCACGACATAACCTCTGTGCACGAACGATATTCCCGAACCCGGCATTGTACGACGCCTGAGCCAATSTGTGTCGTTCAATTTCTGGACGGGGTGCCGACCACTTTGCGCGAAGCTGTCCCATATAAAACGCACCGGCCTCAATTGCTAAATCAGGATCGTAAGGGCTGGAATCGATTCCCAAACCAAGCGCGACCGATACATCGGACCAAGTGCCGGGCATAAACTGAGCGATACCCTCTGCGCCGACTGGCGAAACAGCGTTAGGATCGAGCCTAGACTCTGCGAATAGTTGAGCCTTCCAATAACTGGGGTTGTTGAATTCCGGCCAGTATCTCTTCGTCGACTCAACGATCTTTGCATCATAAACCGCCGGGTACGAGGCTTGCGCCAAGGATGCACACACCAACGAAGCGTAAACCAAAATAGATAGACAGAGCGCGCGGATCATTTTTCATTTCTCCWGCGACGGATGAAAATTTTGTTCCAGCGAGCCAATCAAATCCGCGCAACAACCCCCATATCGAAAGCGCAGCGGCGGCAAAATAGCAGAGGTTTATTGCAAATCCAATTGCGACTAGAACTGTCAATTCATAAACCCCTTCAGATAAGCGACCCAACCGGCGCTGAGCGCGATGGCACCGATCACGGAGTAGGTAACGGCCTTAGCAAAGGTCTCAAGAACTGCATTTCTCATACGCTTGATATTCTCCGCAAGATTTTTTATGTCGTGAATTTCATCACGGCTCAAATCTGACAAGCCCATTTCTCTTAGGACTTCGCGAGCCCCAGACTTAGTAGACTCGCGTACAATTTCACTTAACGAACTTGCGTCAATCGTCACTAGATTGGATATTGTGTCTTTGTTCTCACTCACGGCCAATTCTCATCTTCGCTTATGTCATCGACAATCAGGGAATAGTCGGATTGAAGCTCTTCGGATCGTTCAAGTATTTCTGATTCAAATAGATCAAGATGATCAAGCAGTGTGTCTACTTGTGTTTTGCTTGTGAATGTTATGGATATTCCGTCTAAGGTTCGATATGTACGAGAGCCTCCGGCTACCGTTCCCCGTTCAAACGCGGATGCAAGACGCTGCAATCTGGAAATGCTGCGTTCGTCACATCGAAACACAAGAATTCCAGAACCTGCCCCAACAAGCGTAGCTGAGATAGTCTTTCCGTTTGAAATTCTTCTCTCGGCTTCCAACGAAATTTGATCGTCGGACATGGGAATAATGGGTGGGTCACACGCGACCGGGATACCGTCCACGAGCTTTCTGATTCCGGGGTTTTCTAGAAATTCAGCGCGCATTGCAGTCGAAATTTCCTGCGCTCCAACAGGAATAGATTCAAGAGGATTTTTCGGTGTCTCGAAAAATGCGGTTGGCCTATTGTCCGTATCAAGAGTAACAAATATTGTCATGCTTAGACTCCTATAGCGAACCAAAAATAGTCATTTGCAGTTGAGTTGCTGTCGCTATAGTGAGGTCTATTGCGCAATCCGAAATTACTCCTACTGAGATTTCTGACATTTCCCGAATTGTTCCCCTCGGTTATCCTAGCCAGTTGGACTCCGAAGCACGCCGATGGAAATGAAATTGGAAAATTTATTGTCGCGGTCCCATTGTTGGAGATTCCGTTTGATCTTCCCCATTGAAAAACAAGATTACCCGGTCCGGGTAGTGCCAAGTATCCGTGTGCTCCGCCAGACCAAGTTTGAGCATTTTTGAATTGAGTTCCGAATACTTGAGACAGGGCGTAAATAAAACCAGCCGGAGTCAATGCTCTACTCGTGTCTGTTCCCGCCGCAGCTTCACTATTGGTTGCAAGTTCAACAAGTCCACGACCGCCTGTCGTTGAACTTGGTTGAGAATCTATAGCCGCTTTGGTGCCCGAAGGAGTCACGGCGCGTTCAGTATCAGTGCCAAGAACCGCTTCATCATTGGTGGCGAGTTCAACAAGTCCGCTAAGGATAAATGTGGAATTTTCAGGCAAGGGTACTGCATCAATGGCAGCTTTAACGCCTTCCGGCGTTACGGCGCGTTCAGTGTCTGTCCCGTTAAGAACTTCATCTACCGTTGCCAGTTCAACAACCCCGCGCAACTCGTCGGTAGAATATGGTACCGACAAGTCAAAGTTGGCAAGGATTGCAGCAAGAACACCCGAAGGAGTCACGGCGCGTTCAGTATCAGTGCCAAGAACCGCTTCTGCATTCGTCGCAAGCTCAACCGTTCCATTAAGTTCTGTAGTTGCCTGCTTCAACGCCGCTGTCAGAGTCACCATACCAGGGCTATTCAATGAAAGCTTACCTATGATCGAAATTACATCAGTTCCGTCCATAGTGTTGAAATCAATATCAAGTGCATCACCGCCAGAACCGTTTCCCGTCAACGGGGAATTCACGTTATCAACCCGATTACCTTGGGCGCCTATTTGATTTGTGGCTATCTGGGTAATCGCGTTCAGAAGGTCTGAGGACTCTCCCTTGGTCGTGCCAAGGCCCCCGGCTTCGCAGACCTTCATGATGTTATTTTGAACGTCGTTAAGCCAAGGACCGGTCGCGATGGTCGCCGCAATCTGCGTATTAACGTCACCCTCGGTAAACTGCGAGTTAGCGCCGTCGGTGTCAGCGGTAGAGTGGTCGATGTAGTGCATTTGTTTTTGATGCCATTTCTTATCGAAGGCTTGCGTAATTTTAAACTATTTTTGGTATTTTTGCAACTGTATTTCCGGTATTTATACCGGTCAAGGGACACTAGGAATAGTCAGTGTCACCTTTAGAAAATATCCAGTTTTCGGCTTCTCATCCGAAACAAGCCCGGCGCCAATTCGGATCAACACGGCCTCTAACTGTCCTAGCGCGAGTAGGTGCCGAGCGGCTACCTCTGCGCTTCTAACGTCGGGAACAACTAAACAGGCACACGCACCGGTCATTTCAATGGCGGACGCAACAGAGTTTGAAACTCTACCGACCCAAGCCGCGTAGTTATCAACCGAGTCAGACGCGGGGCAAGGTTCGTTGACTTTGAATTCATACCGAATTGGGTACCTAATATCCGAGAATTTTGGAAGCGACACGCCATCCCCCGTCCATCTGGGAATCGCGGGGGTTCCTATGGTGGTGCGCGTGGAGATTTTCAAAAAGCCCCATCCACCGCAGGCCGGGAATATCGTGGGGGCCATCAAACCAATGAATTGCGATGGACAACAGGATACCCATGAGGGCGGCGCCAGACGGTAAGACCCAAGTGTAAAAAATTGCAGGCCATAAACCGAATACCAGCGCCAACGGAATTACCCAAATCAAAGGCGTGAGACACCAAGCAATCGTATTCCGATACAAATTCATCTGAAAAAGGTCATCAATTAGAGGTCGCAGCGATGCAATGGCCCGCAAAAGGTCTCTGCCGGATTCCGGGGCCATATGAGTCCAGTACGAAAGAGACCGGATATAGCCTCTGTGTCTCGGACTGTGAGGGTCTCGGGCTGTGTCCATGTACCTATGGTGTCCCCAGTGAGGAAGCCCAAACCCTACCGGGCTCGCCCACATCATCCATGTGGAGGCCCACCCGACAAACCGGGAAACCCAAGTACGCATTTGGATTCCTTGATGGATTAAGCCGACGTGGGCACCGACCGACACCATAGCGCTTGCGRCAACAGCCCACACGGCGTAGGCGCCAATAAAGGTAACGGGGTTTGTGGTCAATTCGTAACCGGAACCGGCGGCGAAAACAATGAGCATTGCAAGCTGTCCAAGACCCTGCAAAAAGTGTTGCCGTTTAGCCTTCGGTCCGTACTTGAACTTGCTCAAAATAGATTTACGCCTCATCCCACAACCTCAATAAGTATGCAGGGGCGTTCGCCGTGAACACCCGTTGTTGACCGGCGGCAATTTCGATAAGTGAGAACCGGGAAATTCCGTCAACACCGTCTGTTGCGACAAATACTTTCTGCCCCAACACCTCTCCCGGCGCCGTGTACGTCCCGCCTGTCGGCAGGCTGACCGCTTCGCGTGAACAATATTTGTCTTCCGTTGGCGTCAGACAAACGTAGCTCGTGCCGTTTTCTAACACGGTAAACCGGTATCTGTTTTTACTGCGAATCGCGGACACTCCCTGCCCGGCTGTGAATTCCGTGGGCTCAAGGTCTGTATTTTCAACGAGTAACCGGCCAGCCGTGACCAGAAAAACTGTCGGACAYCGCACCATGTTTGGTAGATCTATCGGAGAAACCAGCGGGCACCACGCGGGGGCAGGCCCATCGTAAAAACGGGTATCAGCGTTMAATGTCGAAGCGTAAAGCACCGTCCAATCAGGGAGTGAAAGACGTTGAAAGATTGCGGGCGTAATACCGGTCATAGTTGATCGCCTTGTTCGGCGGAAAACAATTGTTCGTTCGTCGCGAATTGGGCTTCGATTTCGGTTTGATCCGGTACGATTTCGGGGGCGAATTCGGGTGGCAAAGATTGCGGGTCAAGCAGAGCAATCGTCTTAAACTCATCAATATTTCCGGCACGACCTACCAGCGCTTCAAACCCGGTAGTCGCCGCTTGAGATTCCGCCACTCGGTTCCATCTTGCGAGAGGGGCATTCTGCGCAATCATCGTTTCAAGTTCTTCCGTCGTAATCTCGGTGGCTGGTGATCCCAGAAGTAAATTCAGAGAGATACTTTGAAGGCCCTCGCCGTCCGGCGTATACAAAACAGAAATTGCAACCCAGTCCGGCAGGTATCGGGTAATTTCGTACGTGTACGAATTTTTTATTTCAATATTCATTTTGTTATTATTCCCGCGTAAACACCACCGTTAGAAAAACCTGAATTCCGTAACCAACTGTACACTGTGCTTGGTTCGGCAAACACACTGGTAGCATCAGCCGAAAAAAGTGTTGCCCCATTAATCGTAATGGAGGTAAACGCAGGACTCCCGATGTGATTTCCAAGGAAATAAATATTCAATGCAAAATTTGTTCCAAAAAGTCCTCGAATAGTCACTCCATCAAATACAATAGGAGAGATACTGCCTACGTTGGCCTGTAAAATAATCCCATTTGCATACCCGAAAGTATCAATTCCAATTTTTCCCGCCGCTTGCGTTTGACCGGCTGTCAGTGTGAAAGATTGAGAAATTTCGTTCGCCGAGCCGTGAAAGTCACCAAGACCAATCAACCCGCTTGTCGGAATTGCTGCGTTGACAAGAGAGTTCGGGACGTATGGACCGCCGCGATAGTATTCTGAAAACGATGCCGGATTCGTGCCACCAAACTCTGCTTGAATATCGCCTATTGAAATCGGGCCGCTAGATTGTAGTGCCATGCTCAAGCACCTCCAACCGTTGCACGAGGTCTCGAACTAACTCCTTGAGTTCCTTTGTCGACTCGACAAAAAGACCTGCAAGGTTTCCATACGCAAGATACAACATACCATTTTCGTCTTTGCCAACAGCTTCAGGCAAAACCTTTAGAACATCTTGGGCAATCAGGCCCGTACTCCTGCGTCCATTCATAGTGAACATCTTACCATGAAGTTTCGAGAGCTTATCTAGCGCATTGGTAATAACCTCAATGTCGCTTTTTAGACGGCGGTCAGAGTAACCGGACACGTTACCCGTGGTGAGCAGTGTTCCGTCATCGAGAAATCTAGCAATTTCCGTATCCGTACTATTTCGAATACGGGTTTCTCCGTTGCTTTTTATGTATGTGTGACTGTTATCAGAAAAGTATAATCGGTCCACACCATCAGGCGTCGCTTGCCACGTATCATTTACAAGAACCGTCGGACCAACAGAACCAGTTCCGCCCGTGTCCCCTTGATCGCCCTGATCTCCCTGCGCTCCGGTTACGCCCTGATCTCCCTTGGCGCCGGGCAAGCCGTCTGCGCCRTCTTCGCCGTCCGTGCCGGGTAATCCGGCAACACCGTCTGTACCGTCTGTGCCACGCGGTCCAATGACTGTGACAATCCAATCAGAAACCACCCCAGAGCCACTTGCCGTGGATACATCGACGGTTAGAATTCCACCCGTGTAGCTAACAATTGGTCCGCTAACAAAATTTTCGGAATTATCAGAGCTTACCGCAAAGGCGGTAAGGCCCTCGACGAACAACTTACCGTCTCCAACGTCAAAGTTCGAAACGGTAAGTCCGATTGTAATTGGGGTTGTTGACCGGGCGACAAGACCCTGCCAGTCGCCAATGATGGAATCAATTATACTTGAGACCGGAGAAACTTCTTTCGTGATGAGAGTCGTAATCGCGTTCAGAAGGTCTGAGGACTCTCCCTTGGTCGTGCCAAGGCCCCCGGCTTCGCAGACCTTCATGATGTTATTTTGAACGTCGTTAAGCCACGTCGCAGGCAACAACGTTGCCGACGCATAACGAGCCAAAATTGTATCAGTGAATTGCCTTTTTCCGCTGCCGAATTCAGCGGTATCGTGGTCGATGTAGTGCATTATTGTCGCGCCTATTCTTTGCGAAGGCTTTGGTAATTATACAGCATTTTGCGTGTTTTCTCAATCACATACGGTAGTTATGCCGGTTACGGACCAAAAATAGCCTTGGAGTGAGCGGGCTTAAATCGGTTTACCGCATAGACAACAGGATTGCTGGGAGACGGATCGGGAACACCAGAAACACGAAAGACGTAAGTCCACCCGGTGGACTCAGCTTCCCAATCGACCTGCACAAGAGGGTCTCCCGCAGACGAAATACCTGCGGTGAAAAATGTTGACGCCTTACCGAAATCTCCGTCGTTCGTTATCGCCGATCCCGCACCGCTGAGCCCTGCGCGAAACGGAGTAAACTCAGTTATCGTGTGACCGGGGAACCCAAGCTTGTTCAAAACTTCGATGAGGTAACCCGGAGAAGCTCTACCGACCAAGTTCAGGCGAAACAGTACGTGCGCTCGTCGCTTGTGAATTGTAAGGCTTTCTGGCGCAGGAACGATGTAGTCGGGAATTCCCACAAGAGACTCCCAATCAGAGATAGCTTGCGTTGTGGTCAACGGGTGGCTCTCGCGTAAAAGCGCAACCGCCGAGTCACCAACCCGCTTGTATTCAAGGGCAAATGCTTCAAGCAATTTGGACAAGATCGCGCTACCTTCACGAGTCCATGATGGTCCGGGCGGCAACAGAGCCTGAATCGAGGTAAGGTAGTCTTCGAGCCCACCGCTATCACTTGAGGCTAACGCGCTTGTCGAAATAGACATTGATTCATATTCTGCGACCGAAACAATTTCTATATCACTCATACCCAATGCTACCCAAAATCGGAATCTGAAACGGGGCTATTCCGACATCGGTAGCCGGTGAAATAATTGTGTGACTTCTCTCCCCAGTTGATACCGACACGGCTTCCCATATTTTTGAGACCGGCATAAACTCACCAACCGAAGCATGTCTGGCAAACAAATCTTTCAATTCCAATTCGACGGCGTTGCGTGTTGTCTCTGTATCTGGAGTCAATTTTGAAATAACAATTTTCACCGGCAAGGCCAGCGGTGCAACCGTGAAAAGCTCACCCACTACAGGGCGCCGTTTGGCATCGTTCAAATACTTATGAACTAGTGCGACTTCCGTTTGGCTTGGAATTATTTCGTGTGCCACAACCTCATAGGCCACGGTCTTTACGTAATCATCGATCACACTCGCCCGTCGTAAATGGGGGGCAAGCAAATATATTCCGTCCGTTACTCCGAAAGCGTCGAATTCCGTTTCTGAGTCTGCCGATGAAATTCCGAACTCAAATTCGGGTGGAGCGGAACCAGTACCCGCTTGGAATCCAATGGTTGTCAATTCCCACCCAGCCGAAAGGGCTTCTATACTAGCCGCGTGCCCGTCGGAGATTGAACCCTTGACACCAGCCGACAGGTCGAACCACGAAGTGTATTCGTTTCCGTCTCTGTCTTTTGTTCTTACCCATAGCCAGTCTTTCGCACCAACTTTTGCGGCGATTGAAACCTTGTAGTCTTCGCCGGAAGCAAGACCGGACGGCAACGCGCTTACACCAAGTGAGTGAATCGACTCCCCAGCGTCGGCGCCCAAGAAAAATGCTGAACCGTATTTTTTGGGCCTGTAAGGATCGGCGGTTTGCGTCAATGACGAATTGTTTTTGTCGTAAAAACTATTGGTCAATTGATCTGAATACCGAAATAGATTTTCGGGGCCGTTGATTGTCGTACTGTTATCAGTCACGAAGCGCACCACAACCGTTCCGGGACCAAACCCAAGAGATTGCGGCCAAACTCGCGTAACATTGGGTGACGCTTCCTTACCCCAAATCAAATAGTCAGACTCAGAGCCGCCGTGCGGAGGCGCCTGAATTCGTTCAAGAATTCGAGACTGCATAGCGGTGTCCGACTCTGTATCGGCGCCACCTGTTAGACCATCTTTCCCAACACGACCCGTTGAGGATGAAATGCCTTCAACGCTTGATATANGAGTTGCCGATACCCCGGCGTTGACATTGGAATCAAACCCAAATTCATCTGACTGGACCGGGATAGAAATTGTGTCCACAAACGACGTTGCGTTTTCTGTGACCGTGAATAAAGAACCGTTTGACAAGCGAATTTTTGCGCCAGACATGACCGTTATGTTCGGTAGTCCATCAAAAAGAATACTTCCCGTTGCGCGTGACGCGGCCAGTTTCAGGATTCCCCGTTCCTGCCCGTGACGAATTAGCTCTTCACCCGTWGCAGTGCTTGGGAATATCTGGCGAGCTATAAATTTTTGAAACCCATAGAGACCATGAGCCATCCCAGCAACAACACGAGAGAGAACATGAAGAACAGAGCGACGCAGCTTTGCATCTGCACCGGGGACTCTCGAATTAATTTCTGACTCCCCGCGATCAATCAACCCTCTAAGCGTTGGAACTGCAAATGATGAATTGTTTGTCATTTACTGTTTCTCTCCCCCGGAAATTTGTTTCCAAACATTGTCGTATTCCAAATTCAATACCTGACCATTTTCACGAAGAATTTCGACGGACATGTCAGTCCTATGTGGGTTCAACCTGTTTCGGACAACACTTACGCTAACGCTTGTTGCAACCTTGTCATTGACAAGCCAAACAAGGGCTTCTTCGGCGTATTCTTTCGCGCGCTGTATTGTCTCCACCGTCATTTTCTCCCGCGACAAAAGCCAAAGCCGGGAGCCTATCGGGTCGGGGAATTCCCCGGATTGCCAAGCAGAGAATCCGTCACCCCACCAACCTTGACGGGACAGTAATGAGTTTGGATTATCAACCCTGTCGTCATCCTTCGCCCGTCGCCAAGTGAAAAGTGATATTGCAACTGCGGATTCTAACTCGCCAGAGTCGTCTAGGCCCGGATAGCTTGGTACAATGTCCGCACTTAGTGTCTCTGGAGTCCAGAGGAGTCTAATGTCTGCCATCTATCCACCAACATTCACGTTTGGAGAGCCGCCAACGCGGTTATGCCCGCAGGTATCGGCGTCACCAGACGCATTGACGGGAACACCGTTCACAAACACCTTGTTTGAACCATTCGCTGTGACAGGCCCTGCGTGCACGTTCTTGCCGTGTGCGCTAACTGGCGAACCATCAATCGACACCAGTTTACCGTTTGCGTACACCTTGCCTTGAGCCGTGAAGACAATGGCCCCACCACCCGAATTTGAATCGCCTATGCGTTGAATCGCCGTCATATTTCTAATTCAAGTAGAGCTTTCCGCCGGTAACGATAGTGGTGTCACCGCCCGACGCAATGTCGATTTTTCCACCAGCGTTCACGGAAATATCACCGTCGGCACTCATGACTAAATTTTTGGGAGTGTGGATCTCAATGTCACCACTAGCACGCATTATAACATAATTTTCGCCGCTCGAATACAGCGCAACGTCACCTGTTTTGAGTGGATGCAATCTATATCGACGGTCGCCCACCAAAATAACCAGAGGCGAGTCACGGCTACCACCACGAAAAACGGTAAGGTGTTCGGCACCTTCATGGGCATTGGAGGTCAACCCATACGCTTGAAGGTTTTCAACACCATCGGCTAATTCGCCGTCTCCAAGCCTGACTTGGACAAGCTGAACGTCTCCAATGTCGTTTGCTGATATGTGGCGCCCGCGTTGGAAAACATTCTGTACGCGATTGTAAAGGCGTTCGAGTGAACGATTCATCTGTCGTTATTCCGGTGCAAGTATGTATTCACTAGACGAACCCGAATTCGCCGCGCTAACGGCTGGCGCTGGTTCAAACGAGTCTGGCGGAACAACCTTGAGAACCGTTGTCGAGCCGCCGTTATCGCTTATCTGAAAATCAACATTCGACACAAGAAAGGAGCCGTTGATTTTCATCGTTTCGTCAATTACAGGGACGGTCTGGTTCGGCACCCAAAGGGGTCCGCCCGGAGTCTGACGCCACCCCTGAACCGTGTAAGAGTACCCCATGGACCGAGCTAACCGGTTGGACGCTTCCCAGTCTGCACGCTTTTGCGTAACCTCCGCGTCCGCGTCGCCCTCGACGTTTAGGACCGTCGGGCGATAGCGCGGGACATCTGAATCAACTGCGATGCCGGTCGTATTCTCCGACCCGGAATCATTCGATACAAACCGTTGACTTGTCCCCTTCGCGTGGTATTCAGAAAACCTCTGGCTTACGTCAATGCCTCCACGGGCAGACAGAACATTATTTCCGCTACCGTCCAACCTATTGACTATCCGACCGGAAGCACTAGAGGTACCGGACTTGGTAATAACCAAATTCCCGTTGGCATCATCCGTTAGGTACAGCCCTCGCTCTTTGGCGAGTTTTCCCAAGCATTCAAAAACAGTGTCGCCCGGTGAGATTTGAAAGTTTGGTATCACCGAGCCCGTTGGAGCCTCTGCCCTTACAGAGATTCCGAACGGCGCACACAAAACGCGCGCGACTTCAAGTATGGTGACGCCAATCATTTGTCCCTGACCGCTTATGGCAGCGCAGTCAACTAGGTCGCCCGTCTTAGAAACTCCCATGAACGTTATTTGATGGTTTCCCTTGTCATATGATGGGACCAATTTTTCTACATGCCCCACCAGAACGGCTTCTCCATCGACAAGAACGGAACACTTATCGAACGCATGTATCTCAGGGATATTAGTTCGCCCCGGCCAAAGATTGCTGACCGTGGCGCTAAAGGTGCCTGCCATATTTTCGACACCCCTAGAAACACGCGCAGTTTTCCACCCGCCGTAATCAATCCCTTTGACTCTAACAACGATGCTCATTTGCTTGCGACTTCCAAGTTTCTATTTGTTGGAACAAACAAAGGATTCTGCAATAGATTTCGATCTATTAGCTCATCTTCGCGGTCGGTGTCTTCGTACAAATCATAAACCAACACAATAGCCGGAACCGGCGCGTTGACGGCAAGAGCGCGAATTTGCGGAAGTCTCTGCGCTGTCAAACGCAAGTGATCTACGACAAGCGCCCGCAGAGAAGTCGCTGCCGAAAATGAAGAATTATAGGCCATCGTAAGACTCCAAAAATATGTCCATCCTATCGACGTAATCGGTAGCTTTCGAAATGGCATCCGCGTAACTGTCGAACGGGTGCGTCGCAATCACCTTCGCCTCATTCGCAAAGGCAACACGCCCAATCATTGCGTTCACAACACCAAGCGTTTCAATCTGCTTTTGTCTAGTACCTGTGTTTGTGGGGAACGATGAAAAGTCAAACCGGTACGATGAGAGCGACGCGGCAAAGTCGAGAACGTTTGTAGAGCCGGTGGACGCAGCCGCAACGGCCAATGCGTTATTTGTGATTGAATCCAAATTGGTCAAAATGACGCTTGGTTTTCCCATGGTCGTTGGTAGGTATCCGATAAGATCGGAAATGCCATTAGAAACCGCGCCATCCGAAACCACTGCGGAAATCTCATCTGTGAAACCAGTGATTGCGGTGACAACAGAGTCTGAAACGAATCCAGCAAGGCCGGAGACGCTAAAGTCTCGGACAAAAGATTCTCTTGCCGTTTCAATGAGTGTGTCGGCACCAATAGAAACGGCAGTTGCCGTGTCTGAGCCGACACGGGGAAAGATATTTTCCCCGGCCTCGACAAACTCAATACTGAATTCAGCCGCGCGCCCTTGCCGGAAAGTTTCACTGACCGAGAAATCGGTACAGTTGACTTTAAGCTCTCCGTAGAACGGATGAACTAGTGTACCAGCCCCAGACTCTTCAAACGCCGCGATTAGACGGTCGCGCTTTGAGCGGTAATCGTCACCGATAACAAAAGCTGTGATAGAGAATTTTCGAGACCGACGCCCCATGTCCTCAAAAAATGGTTCGTCACGGTTTGGGTACTCATGAGTAGGGCCACGCCGCCCACCGCTAAGTTCATTGCCCAGAGTTTCGAACGGGATACCCCGGAAAGAACCAGCCCGCAATTCATCGCGCCACGCCATTACAAAATGCTCCCTGAAATATTGCCGCGCGAGACCTCAAGATCGGTTCCGGTACCCGATATGTCTGTGTTTACGGTTGCACCGCGCGGTAGATTCGCGAAGTCAACCTTGWTAAGTGCTTCAGTTTTTGAGACTGTTTCCGACGTTTCAATCGACGCCAGAAGATCGGACGGCTTCTGCATTCCAATCGCATCTTGAGTAATGACAGGCGACGCCGGTTGTCCGTCTACAGACACGTTTGCGCCAAAGCCCAACGTTTCCATAGCGGAATCTATTGCGTCGCCAAATCCGGGGAAGGCGCGCAGGACTTGTCCGCCCATTATGCCCAACAGGTATTGAACCTTTTCAATCACCCAATCAATCACGGCTCCAAAATCTTTGAAACCCGTTGTGAGTTCGAGTAAGGCATTCACACCGGTGAACACCATTAGGGCGTTAAACAGGCGCCCAAGAGTTGAAATCAAATCGGTAAAGGCGCCCTCTTCACCCCTGAAGATTCTTACGACATCAAGAAAGACGTTTATCAATTCGGCGAATATGGAAACAAAGGCAAGAAGTCTATTTATCGCTTCCGCAACCCCTTTACCAATGAGTTGCCCAAGATCAAATGCTCCACCGTCCTTGCTCTTCTTCTCGTTATCGCCTCCGAAAATGTCGTCAATGAGTTCGCCGATTTCCGAAAACGCTTCCTTAAGTTCCAAAAACGGAGTCATGTCGATGTTAGATGAGAACGCATCGGCAAAGCCGCTAAAGAAATGGTTCACACGGTTTAGTGCGTTGTCAAGCCCGCCAACCGCGTAGACAAGAACGCCAATCGCTGCCGCAACAGCTAACAGTGCCCAGCCAACAGGATTGGTAAATAGAAACGCAAACATCGCGGTTCGGAAGGCGATAAGCGCACGAGTCGCCGTCATAATACCCCGACCGATGGGTCCAAAAATCCCAATCATTCCGCCGCTCAATTTCATGAACAACGAGAACATCAAAAGAGACGGCCCGACCGCCGCCGCCAGCCCGACAAACTGAGTTGCCATCCAAACGAGTTGAGGATTCACCAGCGCCGCTGACTCAAATATGTCAGAAAGGCTGTTTGCTACTCCGCCAATAAAATTATTGGCGCCAGCCTCGCCAATTGACAACTCAAGACCTTCGAACGTTGACTTCAGACGGGCGAGTGAACCAACTAATCCTTGGTTCATGATTTCGGCCATGCGCTCACCGGCGTCCGGTGACTTCTCTTTCACCTCCGCTAGATAGGCGTCAAGCTGACCAGAAGCCGCCGCCTGAGCGAGAGAAATACCCGCAGCGACGGCTCTATCACCAAAAATCGCAGCCGCAAACTTGATACGGTCCTGCTCACCGAGTCGCGCCATGGCCTTGCCAATATCCGTTAGAATATCCGGCATATCCCGAAGGTCACGGACGCCGCCCTCGCCGACCTCACCAATGCGGATTCCAAATCTATTGAGTGCGGCCTGTGCTTTTGCCGATGGATTTGTCATGTTCAAGAACATGCGCCGCATACCGGTGCCAGCCATACTGGCCTGAATTCCGATGTTGCCAAGCATCCCTGCCATGGCGGCGGTTTGCTGAAGGCTGGCGCCAGCGGCTTGTGCAACCGGTCCGACGTAAGCCATGGTTTCACCAAGTTGCTGAATGTTCACGTTAGAACTAGCAGCGACTTGAGATAGGGCGTCTACAATCGCCGTTGTTCCAGCAAGACTCTTGTCAATGTGGAATGCGCCACCAATGTTGGTGGCAATATCCGCAGCCTCTGCAAGATCAAGCATACCGGCGCGGGCAAGATTCAACAGCGGTGCGGTGGATGCAAGAATCTCGTTGGCTCTAAAGCCAGCTTGGGCAAGAAAGCCCATGGCCGCGCCAACCTGAGACGCCGTAAACGTCGTGGTCCGGCCAAGCGCAAGGGCTTCTGCTTTTAACGCAGAGAATTGGTCGCCAGTCGCGCCACTTTTGGCGCGAACGTTATTCATTGCTTCAGTGAAACGTAGGTTTGTTTCAATCAGTGAACGCGCAGCAAAAGCCGCAGGCAAGGTAATGCCTGCGGTCATCGCTCTACCCATTCTCTGGGAAGATCGCGCGATGCGTTGAGCCGGTCCGCTGAACTTGTCAACGGCCCGGATAATTGCACTGATTGTGAAGTTAGAGCCCACCGGGAGAGTCGCCCTTTGTCTTTTCGTTCAGGGCTTGCGCTTGCTTAAACCACCACGCAGCCCGTGTTAGGGGCATCGCCAAAATATCGGACTCGTTGAATCCGAAGTATCGAGCTAGGAAAGCCAGACAACCCGCTAGGGCGTCTTCGTCTCCGTATCGCCGAAAAAATCCAGCACCTCGCCAAGTGCCCGCATGAATTTCGCGGCGGACATCGCCTCAACGTCTCCGAATGGGATTTTGGCGAGACGTGCGATATACCGTCCGACCACCGCACAATTCATGAGAACGTCAGAGCCGTCCGCGCCTGTAGAAAAATCAAAAGGGTTTCCGAGTTCGATAAAGTCAGCGCCGTTTGGTTCTCGAATATCAAGACCGCTCACGTCATCTGAATCACCTTCGCCAAAGGGAGACACAACAAGCTCTTGAGCCCGCATCAAATCTTTAACCGACATCAACTTCACTGAAGAAGTTGGGATAGAGGCGAGCCGAGAGACGTATTCCGCGATAACAACCGCGTCTATTGACATAGTTGTCTTGCCAACTTTTAGTCCGTTCCCGGACTTAATAGACATAGGCAAACCGAGTTTCATCACGTCCGAGCCGATAGGCTGTCGAAATGTTAGTTCTGTGTACTCAGTACCGTGCGCAGCAAGTGGCGACGACAATTCAAGTATCGTGGTTTCTGCGTTTGACATAACGCGCTTCCCTTCTTTTTGTTGCTCGTGCGGATTTTGTCGGCGACGCACCCCGCCAAAGGCATTTAGATTTCCTTGCAGGAAACGCCCTCAAATTTGATTCCGACCGTGCCGTCCGCGACGTTCAATTCACGAGTCCCAGCAACCCACGCATTACGCAAGACATAGCTTCTGCCGTTGCCAAGTTCCGCAGTAACGGTCGCGTCTGTGATTTCTGAAATCTCGGTGATTGACAGTTCGGGAACGGTAAAAAACGTTCCCTCGATAAATGGCACACGGTTCGTCTCTGTGAATCCAGCAACACCAGAAAGACCGGCCTTACCTTCGCGCTCAACATCGTCAGGACTCACCGTCATATCGCCAGCGAGTTGCAGTTGATTGCCGTCATAGGCAATAAAGGCGGTGCCGCCGATCTTCGACATGTGCAAATCCGATTCTTGTTATTTTTATGGGATAGAAATTGAGAGGCCGGTTTCCCGGCCTCAATTGTTACGACTGCAACAGGAACTGATTTTTCAGTGCAAAGATGCGGAACTGTTGAGTCAGATCAGGATTCATCTGCACGTCAACGCGCCAAGGGTTGGCCGCGTTGCGCTCGACAATCAGAGCCTTCGCAAAGGCGTCTGAATTTTCGACGTGCCCGAAATATTCCATTTCCTCGTATGCCGCGATAATCTCGGCGCGAATAATGGAGGGCGTCACCATCGCTTGACCGGCGGCAAAGCGGGTTCCGTTGTCAGCAAGTTTGTGACGTGGGAATTTTTGTTCAATCCGACCTTTCAAAGTGCGCAAGATGTACGCAAGCTGGAATGGCACGTTCGCATAGAGGTAGGAAATATCTTCAGACCCAAACGAGTTAGTTTGATACGTCGTTGTCATCGCTTCGATTTGAACGCCCTCGGTCGCATACCGAAGGGTCGCGATTCCAGACTGCAAGAGCGTGTTGCGCTCAGTGATCGTAAACCGGTCGGTTACGTCTGGAAGCCGGACACCCAACAACTGAAGAGTCTGCAAAGGACGTGACGGATCATTGATTAGCGCTGTAGTCGCCTGACCACCTACGGCACCCAGAACCTCCCAAGATGGAGTTGGGGAGCCGTGAAAACCAACGACCGACATATGCGGATCATTACGACCGGAGCCCAACGTCTGTAGGTTTGCCACGGAATTCTGAGACACCGTGAAGACGTGCCCAAAGACCTGTCGTGACCAAGACCAACGACCGACTGTGTCGTTCATTTCAGCAGCCCAAGCGTCGAGCGACGCGGTGTCCGAGTACGGCTGAAGGATAAAATCAAACGGTTCATCGCCAATCCCGGCAATCGCACCCGTCAAATCTGGATTAGTTACACCGTCGGCCATGCCCGTGGTGCCGACGGTAAGACCATCTGGCGTAAATTCACCAGCCAAGACGCCGCCGTAATTTGCACGAAGATCAATGTCGTTTCCGAGGGCGCCTGCATTTCGAGCGGTAATGGCAACGACGCCAGCAGTATTTTCCGCCGTAACCGGAACGCCTGAGCCAAGTGTAATAGCCGCAGCCTCATTGACGCCGATAGCGGTTTCTAGGGCAGCGCCAACAATCGTTGCTGTATCACCAGTTGTGACACCAACCCTAACGCGCTGGCCACCGATGTAGACATTCAAGGTGCCGTCGGCGGTTGCTGTCCCGGTGATCGTTACCGCGCCGGTAGCTGCGACCGCCGACCCATCATCCTCAAGACCAAGCGCCCACATTTCCGTAAACGAGTTGTTCTTTCGGAATAGCTCAACAATGCTCGCAAGCTGAGAGCCGGGTGCGAACTTTTCTTTCGCATCGGCCTCGCTGGTAATGAACACTGGCGTATCAGCCGCTTGTGTCGCAGACGGGAGCAACTGACCAACGATCAAAGCTTTCTGTGAGCCAAAAACCGTGCGGTTTTGGCTGGCGTCGATTTCCGCCCAAAACAGTGGGATACGAATATCGTCGGGAATCGTGTTGAACGAAACGGTCATTTATTAGGTGCCCTCATTTATGGGGTTCTTATTTTTTGGAGACGGCCTTTTTTGCAGGCCGTTTTGAACGCGCCCGCTTTGCGCGTGGCTTTCGTTCCTTATTCTTGGACGATGTTACCACATTTCCGGTATTTTTGCCATTCTTTTTGTCATTTTCTGTTTTCTTTTTCGGTGTTATTACCTGTTCGGACTCAGAGCTAGAGACGGGAACCTTGACCACCTCAACAGGATCAACAGGATCAACAGGACCAGCAAGCGCGCTATCGGACATGACCTCGACAATTGATCCAAATCGTTTCATCCGAGCCCAATATGGAAAAGACGAATTGACGTACTCACCGTCACTTTTCATAAACCGATTTGCATACGGAACACGTACCTTTGTTCCCTCGGCTGGTTTCATCTTGAGACGCATAGCTTGCCCTTTCCTATGGCATGTCGGCGGAAGCTGTTACACCGCCGCCTGTGTTTGTGTCTTTGAACGTTGTGCCCTGTAAGGGGCTTAGGCCGTCATCGACTTCCTTTTGTTCGATGTAGGAATAGACGATTTGAATCGTGGCCATCGCGATAGGGACGGCCTTCTCTTCGTCAACTGAGATTGTTGTCTCAACCGACGTGACCGTGTAAGCAGACTCCGCGATTGGAAGGCCAAGGACCGCGATTTGTTCGACTTGACCACAAAGGGCATCAATTTTGTTTGACCAATTGCTCTTCGCCGCCACAAGACAGTCGATCATTACCGTTTGCTCGACATGAAACACATTTCGAGAACCCGCGTATCCGCCGTTAGATGCGCGCTCGTGCGGTGTGCGCACATTCACCGCCGGTATATCGTGCTTGCTAATCATCGTTGGCCATGTGTCAAAGACGTTTTCGCCAGCGACAGTCCGGTTTGTTAGGTGCCTAATTATTAGACCGCGCAAACTTGCTCGCTCGATCATCATCAGCCTCCATCAAAATTGCCAAAACCTCTGCGCGCCCGCCGTCAATAAGCTCGACAACCCTGTATCTCCGATTTTCAATCGTGATTTCGTCATCAATGTCCGGCTCTTTGCGACCGTTAAATTCCGATAAGCGCAAGAAAACCGCAGGGCGCGTAATGTCGGCACTGTTAGTCCCGTCATGAACGACAACACCGGAGCCGTAAGGTTCCGTTCTGTGTGCGGAGTCAAAAATTCCCGATACCCTAAAACCGGAATTTGATCTATGCGGGCGATATAGATAGCCCTCCACCTCGCCAAAAATCCCCATATGACTCCCGCTTATAAGGTCGGTCATTGTGTCAAATATCGACAATCACCAATCCTCATAAACAGAGACAAAGCCACGCGCCAAGGTAATACGGTTGCCGTTCGGCAATTTCGTGTGGAGGTCGTAGACATAGTCTGCAACACCAGCCGGGAGACCGATCGTTTCTGACGATGTCATTTGAATCTTCACATTGTCAGATGTTGAAGACGTTGCCGCAGAATACGCGGCAACCGAAATGGTTAAACACGCGGAGTCATCACCAATTTTTCGAATGTTGAAAGAGAACGACGCGCCGGTCAGGTCGGGCCAGCCCTCGCCTGTTCCGTAAAACCCAAACGCTCTGTCTTCTGTCGCCGCGTAATCATCGCCGCGAACAATTGTAATATCTGGTTTAAGCATTTTTTCCGTGTCAGTCCCCGCCATCAAAAAAAAGGCGGGCGGTTTGAATCCGCCCGCCTTTGTCTGGTTTGATTTGGAAACCCTTAGTCGAAAGTGAACTTGACCAGCAAACTAGGACGGGTCACAATTGGCAGCGGATTTGTCTGCGTGTGAATTTCGACGCCCCGRTTGTAGTCCAGCATCTTGTGCTTGGCGTACATAGTCAGGCCGGGTGTATTCACCGTCTCCATAAAGTCCGCCGGTGCATAGTACATCTGGTAAAGCTGGCGAGTGCCGCGCAGAACAAGAATTGCTTCACCTTCAGGGACATACTTTGCGCTGGTTTCCCCATCGACAAGCAGTACATCGCCGTCGTGTTCGACAAAAGTTACATCGTGGAAGGTAAATCCGTTTCGGACATCGTCCCGAAGGGGATTGGGGCCGGAAACAAAGGCATATGCTTCCTTGACATCCGGGTGCGCAATGAATGCGTCCCAGAATTCCGGCGAACAAACCACAAGGGGCTTACCCGTGTAACTCTCACCAAGAAGTGCCTTTGAAATGTACCGCAGTAGATCTCGACATGTCTGGGCAATGTCCGTAGACGCATCCGTGAAATTGAAATTGACGACCTTTTGAGTGACGTCGAATTCATCAAAATAGTTGTAGATGGTATTGCCTTCACCATCTACAACAACACCCTTAAGCGCGCCCCAACGAAGGTGTTCCTTCGTCACAAAATGCTTGTCTGCCATCGTGATCATTTTGTCGTTCACGAGGTCTTGGACCGCAGAGAATTCGGATTCCGTGCCAAACGCTCGAACGTTCTGCACTTCTTCGGAGAGAATTGAATCTTCGTGCGCGAAGTTTGGAACTTCAAACGCGCGCATATTCCGACCACCGATGGTACCCTTGGACGCAGGCCCGCCACGTTCAGTCTGGGGGAGAACGTTCAGAACGCCATTCTTGTATTCAATCTGAGCAATTGTTGACCGAATAGGCTTGGCGACAAAAATGCCAAGATCATTCAGAAAACCATACTTGTTCGGAATAATTCGAATGGCGTTCGTAAGCTCGGCCATAGAAAAAGCATTGTCGTTGAAAATATCGAGAGTCGCCATTGAGTGTTTTCCTCGTGCCGGGCGTTCTGTTTTTTACAGAATTCTTGTTGTTAGTACCGGTTGCGGAGCGAGCTTAAGCGCTTGCCCGCATCAGGATTCCTTGTGCCGAAAGAGCGGTTTCGGCTGCGGTCYTTTCGCCCGCAGAAACAGCATTGAAGTAGACCAATCCGTCAGCGCGGACATTTGCCTCGCGTACTACGATTACGATGTTTGAAACCGCATCGCCGCCGGTCAACTTATTTTCGTAAAGCAAAATGCCAGAGGCAACCTCTGTACCGTCATCGGCTGCAGGGTCGTGCGGAGCGTATTCACTGGACGCCGTGACAACACCTAGAACCGAGCCGGACTTGTAGGTCACGTTCGCTTCAGGGTCAGCGAGGGTCACAACCTCGCGAGCGCGACGGTCTGATTCCTCCCACTTCAACCAGTCAGAAACCGGGCCGTCTTTGAATTCAAGGTTGCCGAAAGATTTACCCATCGTTGATTTTTCCGTTTTTTATTTGGCTTCGAAGAATGTGAAAGCTTTGCTTAGGCGGCGAACTTCGCCTTCATCGCGCGAGCCATTGAACCAGTCTCAGTCTTTTCGGGCGTTTCGATCTCCGATTTACTCGCTGATCGGTGCGTAATTTCACGCCCCTCTTTTGCACGCGAGTCGATAATGTCTTTGCGCACTTGATGAATCGAAGTGCCTTCGGCGATAGCTTCGCGCGCGCCTTCAGACGGGAGACCGGAAAGCTCAAAGGCTTCTATAATTTCTACCGCTTCAGCCCGAACGGCCTTTTCAACGTCTTTCGCGCTTTTTGCAGCGCTCTTTTCGGCGGTATCGACATCGGCTTCAGACCGAAATTTGTCTTCAACCCTTTTAACGGCGGCATCAACTACGGCTTTAACTTCTTCATCGGTCATATTTCGTTTGTTGCCTTCAACAATGGTTTCAAAGCGTTCGCCATCAGCTCGAACGCCAGATAGAGAGTCCGCCGGGATCGGCACAAATGAGAGTTCATAGACCTCCCAATCGACCGCGCGCATGATTGTTTTGGAGCCCTCTTTCGAGCGCTTGTACTTGTGAATTCGATAGCCAACGGAAATGTTGACTAGAATCCCGTCTTCAATTTTTCGCCAAATGTCATCGGCTTGGTTTGTGCCGCGTGCCATTTTAAGAGTGGCCAGACCTTGACCGTTTTCAATTCGGCCTGAGCCCTTAACCACCGACCCAATAACATTTAGAATGTCATGGCTTGAGTGCGCGTTTAGAACCGGGGCGCCACTGTTTAGGCGTTCGAGGCGAACCGCTTCGTTCGTTACCTCTAGCTCTTCAAAAAATGAGAACCCGTCGAATGAAGATCGCTCAACCCGAACGCCGGTAGTCCAGACAACGTCAACCGTTCTATCGTCGGCATTGAGGGACGAAGGAACGAACGACGCCGCGCGGCCAGATAGGCCGGTGGGGATTGTATCTCGGTTCATTGGGGTTTTTGCATGGGTTGTTTAACCTTCCCTCATGTTATCCGAAACATGGTGGAAAGTCTACAACTTTTTACATTTATATCGGTATTAATACCGGTTTTATGACATGCCTGTCAAGAGAGAAGTCACTTCTTGATAGAAAGAAGACGCAAATTTATGGTGATTGTCTGCCGAACTACGAATATATTTTCGAGGGACTCCGGCCTCTGAGGGGTGTGACGCATCATACTCATGGCCGGGGCGATTGATTTCGATAATTCGACCACCAATGCCGTTAATAAGTCTCGCTTCGTTCTCAAAACGTAGATCGTCAATCACCACGTCGCGTCCGTCGGCGAGAAATTTTTTGACCTTCAAATTTGCAATCTTTACCCACCAGTCCGGGTCAACAATCTGTCGCCCCCACTCTGTGCCCAGCGTGACTTGAAGGTCGCGGCTTGTCAGGCTCTCCATGCCCTCAAGACCTAGCGGAGTGTCCTTTAAATCGCCGTAGACGTGTTGGCGCACGACAAGGGCGCTTATCCCCATGTCGTGCAGTAGGGCCGAGACCATGCGCTTGAGCGGGTCAGCGAAACGAACACGGGCGTAACCCTTGGCAACAAGATGGTCAGCCGCAAACGATTTGCCAGACCCCTTCGGGCCACAAATTCCAACAAGCATACATTTTCCTTTTCTTAAGCAGGTATTGAGACTGGTACCAGATCGTTATCAGCCCGCGCGTGATACGGCGGATCGCAATAAATTGGCCTATGAAGATAAGGCCCCTCAATTGGATGGGTTAGGTACAGTGACTGGATTGGTTTTTGAAAGTCGAAACTCCCGGCGTATGCGTATTCGTCGTAGCCCTTCAGACTTCCGTTGATAAGCAAGCCGGGCGTTTGCTGGTACTGATGCCAGTGACCCATGATTGCCAAATCAAATCCGCCAATCGTTGCGACATTCCGACTCTGCTTCTTTTGCAGGCCGCGCTTTATTGGCACGATGGGTCCAGCGATACCACCGCCGCCACGAAATTGATCCCCGTGGGTAAGTAGGTGTCGAGTCCCATATATCGAATACGATGCGTCCGCACTGTCTGGAATGTGGAAAGCCACGCGCGGGTCTCTCTCAAAATGCTTATTCAGCATTTGATAGATAAGCCATTCATACGATGTGGCATTACGGTTTTTGGCCTGAATCTTCTTGGTCGAACGGCCATGGTTGCCAGAGACGCAGGGAACAAAGACAAACCCAAAATCGTCCGCAAGCCTCTCGATACACCACACCAACACTCCCATGAGGTCAATCAAAGTCGGCATGATTTCAAGATCGTTCGTGGTGGCAAGCTCTTCGTGAATGTTCCCGCTAATCATGTCGCCACCGAGAACAAATACAATGCCGGGATAATTGGGCTTTGAAAGCCCATGAATGAGGAAGGTCGTGGCCTCTTCAATAAGGCGGCGCGCACGGCGGTGGGCAATTTCAAGATTGAACTCGTTGACCCCACCAACTTGAGAGGCATAAACCACCTCTCCCCAATGCCAGTCGCTGGCAAACAGTGTGGGCACCCCTTCCGTCTTGAATTCCTTGGGCTCTGTTGTCAACCAACTTGGGGGAGTCGGGTCAATGTCCTTAACTTCTAGGATATGGCGTCGCACAACTTCGCGGGTGATATCGTCTCGGTGCATAGAGGATATTTGCGCCTTAAGCGTTCGAATTCGATCTTCATAGTCAATTGTCAGGCGTTCAACTTCAATCGCACCTGCGATATAGTCAGCCGCGTCCATCTCATCGACGCACTCAGGCCCCTTAGACCAATCAACCTTCAACCCCTCTGACTCGCCGTCAAATAGCCGAGCGTTGATCGTTCGCACGCTCACACCTAAAGACTTTGCGACAACAGAAACCGCTGTTGGTTCCTTACCGCTGCGTCCGCCTTTCAATCCTCTGGGAGCGCTACCAGCCACGAGGGCCTCTTCAACCTTTGAGATTGTTTCTTCAATCACCTTGGCGCGTTCTGGCGTCATGTGAAATCCTCTCCTATTTTGCCGGTATTATTTCCGGTAATTATGTACTTTTTACATCAAAAAGCAAGGGTCATTTTTCTGAAACCATTTGTTCATAAGAGAACCGATACTTTGTTTCTACTCAAACCAGAACGGCGCATATTTGCTCATATTGAATTGGAGGTTTTCGCTGGCAATGGTTCTCCATGAATACAGGGTTTCGTTAGGAATTAACCAAACAATACTGGGAGAGAGACTTGGTGTTACTCAAGAGACAATTTCAAGATGGGAAAAATTTGGACCACCCGACCACATTATCCGAAGACTCAAGCTCTCCGGCGCACTAAAAAAACTCAAACCTAGAAATGCTAGGCTTTCAAAAATAATGCGCGCTCACCGAAAACTCCTCAACATCACACAAGAGGAACTGGCAGAAGTCATTGGCGTGGACATAACTTCTATTTCAAGAATAGAACGGGGCCTGTCTGATCCATCGGCGAAAACAACTCAACGCATCATGTCGGTAATCGACGTGCCTCAAATAAACAGAAAAGCGATATCGCGTGTTCTTCGGCTAACCACGTCGCCGGTAGTTGTGACTAATAGAAAGGGCGAAATTCTAGAAATGAATTCCGCCCTCAAAAATATTTTATGCCCTTGGAGAAAGGAAATTCGTGTCGGGAAAAGTTGGTTTAATTTTTTTCCTGCTAGTATCCGAGTTGATCTTTTGGGAGCCGGTATCCGCTCTCCTCTAGATATTGGACCTCGACGGTCCCTGCTAATCGCCGGAAAATTCGGCTCGACTAGGATTCGTGTTGAAGCATTCAACACGCCAGACACCGAAGAGGTTGCGATTGTCATCGCCGACTCTTTTAAGGTCGAACCAGAAGAGACAGCCTTAAAGATAGTCAGGCGCTAAGCAGCAATCCTATCTGTTGCGCCGACGCCACCGGCACTAGCCTTTTTTGCTTCGGCGGAAATCTTCGCCATTTCAATGTCCGCAACCGTCTTGGGCGGGGCGTCAACATCAAATTGCAAACCTTTTTCCTTCGCCCGTTCACGTTCTTCTTGTATTTGCTCTTCAACCTGAATGGGGTCGCGGCCAGAATCTAGAATGATCTCAGCACGAGACTTAAACCCATTTTTCACCGCCGAAGCGTCTGCGGCCTGCTCCGCTTCAGGATCTGTGTAGCGCCATCCCGGCTTAATCCAACGAATATCGCGCGCATCCCAACGCCCATCGACTGTATCGTACCCTTTAATTTTTACCCTTCCAGACAAAACCATTTCGTCAAGAAACCGATTCCAGACGCGCTGGCACAACTGGTGGATAATCATTTTTTGAACACGACCGGCGCGACGCTGCATTTCGTTGAGTCCCGCGCGAATAGAAGAGAAATTTACGTCGGATAGATCGCCCGTAATTTGCTCATACGTCAAGTCGGCGACCATCGCCACCGAGCGCAACTGCATTTTCATGTGAGGGTCGTATGTGACGCCGGTGTCAGGCGGCGCATTAAACGTAACATCTTCACCCGGACCAAGTTTGACCATTGTGCCCGGTTCCGGCACAGCGAATAGGCCACCCTCTAAATCGTCTTCCTCTTCATCCAAAGGAGTTTCGTCAAGTTCTGGCGACGTGACGAAKCCGGGGTACAACGCGGCAGTCTTTTTCCGATTCACTTCCGCGTCTTCATAATCTTTGACATCGTTCATCCGAACGATTGAGGGAGCCATCCACGGCACCCCCCGCACCTGTTCTGGACGCTGTTGGTCAAAGATATGAATTACATGCCTTGCGTCTACACGAACAGGGAGTTTGGTTCCCGTGTCAATGGCGACAATATCCGACGGGTGTTCTTGGTGCATCCAATAGGCAACGATTGCACCAATCTTGTTGAATTCAACACCCATCACAACTTTGTTTCCGTCCGCAAGAATCTCATTCTTATCGAGCGGAACGTATTCAGCATCTAGCACTTGTAATTGAAATGGCAAATACAAATCATCATCTGCTCGGCGCGGACGTATTCGGATAAATACCTCGCCGGACGTAAACAAAGTCCGAGCCGCCAAGTGTTGCAAGAGCCCGAAATCTAACGTTCCACTTGTCTCTGCCGTAGAACACCAGCGCCGCCAACTCTTCGTCAGGGTCTTTCTGATCTCTTCAGTTTCGCCAGCCGGATTAGGTACGATGCCGTTGGCGATAATGTTTGAGGCAAAAGAGTGTTCAGCACTCGCCATCCAGGGTAGGTTGCGGGCCATATCTCGCGAGCGCTCACGCAACGTCTGAAGGTCCGAGAACATTTGCCGGTTCTGGCTACCAGAAGTGGTAGGCCAATAGCGCATTCGCCCGGTGTGTTTGCCACCCTCGTATGAGCGCTTTACCGGTTCCGGCGTTGGTTTTTTGAAACCAAAAAATTCTAGAGTCCGGTTTAACACCTAGTGAGGTCTCCGAGCATAAACTTTGATTGACCGTTTTCGCCGTCGCGTGGAGTCCGATGGGTTGACCCAACCGCACGCCTCAAGCTCTGATTCAACCTTTGAGAGTGCCTCTTTCATTTCCGAGAGAGACCGGTATGTGATTTCTTTCGAGCCGTGGCGGGCAGTCCGAACKMCCRAMAWAWKSGCSKYSRGYMWYYYMTTRYGMMWYKGMMRTWKKWSSRSSKSRYWMKCTTCGTCAGTGGTCAGCGTTGTTGCCAATTCAATGGTCCTAATTTTTGGAATTGCATTTAAGGCCCCATACTATCTGAAAAATGTTGACAGTGCAAGATTTTTACATATTATCAGGTGTTTTTACCGGTCATCCAATACGACGAAGCCCGCCACGGCGCCGGGCAACCTTCTTCTGAGTCTTTTCAGACTTGGTTTGAGACGGCTCCGCCCTCCGCTTTGTCCCCAGTGGGCGAGGTTCCTTACGCTCCTGCAACGCCTTGCGCGCCACGTCTGGATTAGCCCGTCGTTCTTGCCGTTGGCGCTCGCGCTCAAGATTAAGATTTTTGTTCATTATCAGAGCTTCAAGCGCAGCCCAACCATAGACTGTGGTGTCAAGCACCTCGTTACGAACGTGACCGGGTTTTAACTGCCAAGTCTTCTTCGGAAAACCTTGTGAGTCCACTTCGTCGATTCGCTCTTCAGCCGTCAATTGCTTGAAAAAATCATCCACGCGATCCTCGGGAAAAAAGAACCGACCGGCCTCGTCTCCACGCAATGTAAGCTTGTGGTAAATCATGTCCTTGGCGTTATCGACGCCAATAATGGCAAGATTGGCGCTCGTTTTCGTCTTGGTCAGCTTGCGCGGCCAAATCGGTTTGCCCTGCCCGGCCATGCCTTTGATCGCATAAACCCGTCGCCTAAATTTGTTCTTCACAAATTTGTAAWCACGCTGAGTCTCGTGACCGGAGTCGATGCAGGCCGCATCAATCCGCGCGCGCCCTCGGTATTTGTGTTGGAACGTCTGCAATAGAYAATCGTCTAGGCTTTTCCAGAAATGAGCGGACGCCGGGTCCGCGCTCACGATGGTATAGTCAAGAGAGTAGACAGACTCGTCCGCAGTGATCCCCATCAAGTGGGCCTCCCACCGGTCTCCCTGAATATCAACCCCGCAAACGATTGCCACAACATCGCTTGGAACTTCTTCTTCCCAAAATTCGCGAAGCTCTTTCATGGCCTCGGTGTCCAAGCGTTGGCCCTGCACTTCCCATACTTCGCCAAGTATCGTGTTCACAAATGCCGGCATTAAATTTATGACATCGGCCTTGGCCTCAAGAAACTCTTGAACCAATTTTGGCCAGCGCGCGTTAGGGAATGGTGAGACAAGGGCGTTAATCCAGACGGACACCTTGCCGTCTGGACAATTCCAATTCTGGCGAACAAAATCTCCATTCTCCACCGCCCAAACCTTCCGAGACTCGTCAATGACGCAACCGTTTAACGGGCAAACCGCGTGCGCGGTTTCCGGCAATCCCTTACCGTTATCGTCTTTGTCCCACCGAATATCCGGCCATTTTAGGAAAAACAGTTCCTCACAATGAGGGCACCGAATGTGGTATTCGTGTTGCGTCCCCGCCCTGTAAAGATCGTCAATTTTCGACGCGCCCTTTACCTTCGGTGTTGATCCCGAAATGATTTTGCTATTCCAAAACGTCATGGTCCGACGTTCCATGAGCTTTAGAAAGTCACCTTCGACTCTTGTCCTTACATCGGTTTCAACGCCGTCAATTTCGTCACCTACCGCGATACGAATTGTAATCCGCCGGAAGGCACGCGGAGTTTGGGCACTGGCCAGCGTCAAGCTCGAACCATTAATTCCAAAAAGCTTGGTAGATTTTTGGCGCTTCCCCCGAATACGTTCGGGCACGATCTCCCCAACTTCTCGAATGTCCCGGCGCATCGGGTCGATTGTGTCCGCCGCGAAGTCAACAATGTCTTCTTTGRTCGGAAGCGCAAACATCATGGGCGCCGGGTCGTAGTGAAAGTGGTATCCAATGAGGCATTGGAGCCCAAGTGTGTACCCAATACGCGCAGCTTTTTTCACGGCGATGGTGTCAATATCGGGGTCGGTAAACATGTCAAACAACAGACGTTGAAATCTTGTTAGCCGCAGCCGCCCCGGTGTCGAACTATTTTCAGGTGAAAGCCTGTAATACTCTTCTGCCCATTCAGATAGGGTAAGTTTCTTCGGAGGTCTAATCGACGCCAGCGCCGCCGCCCCCGCCGTAAACGGATCGACGGTGCCTTTCATTGGCCCGCGCTCTCGTATTTTTTCCTTAATCAACATCGCCGCCGCCCTCGCCTTCTGGCGAGTTCAAGTAGTCATCTTCGGTGTCATCGAATTCAGAAAGGTCGCCCTCTGCGATGCGTTCAAATTCATCGGCTATTGAGTTGAGAACGTTATTGACCTCTGCGGCCATCAATCGCCGACAGGCGTCAATGTCCCCCTCCGCAGCAACGCTCACGGATAACGACACCGGCATAGATTCAAGGTCGCTACGGATCACCATCGCCAGTTTTGCAAGCGCCACGGAAACGGCGTTCGCATCCATCAACTGGCCAAGAGCCTCGTTGACCCTGATTTCTGACGCCGTGGCGTCGAAATTCAGTTTCCGCAATCGAGCCTCATCAAGCTTAGTCTTGACGTTTGTGGTCTCGGGGTTGTCAGGGTCTGGCGAGACGCCGCGACTGTCGGAAATTTTCTGCGCGACATACCATTTCATGACCGCCGGGCCGTCAAAAGACCAAGGCTTTGACTTCGCGCCCTTGACTAAGCAAGGCATACCAGACCGCACGAATCCCTGTACGGTCCTAGTCCCTACGCCCAATAGCTCGGCTACGGTATTGATTCCAATGTCGTGAACGTCGATAGCTGTAGCCAATTTTCTAGTGGTCCTATGACGTGATAAAAATGACACTATAGACACAAAAACATCGACCCTAGCCCTGACCGGCGGCGCTTAAAGCCTTAGGAGGACCCCGGCTTTTCAAAATAAGCGTGCAATATCAATGAGTTAGCGTGTTCTTTGGTATATGTCTAAAGATGCGATGCCTATCCACTCACGTAACGTGGTGCATCACTATTTTCTTGACATGTGATAATAGTATCACATATATAGGCCGCTGGGTAGCCCCTCTAGTGCATGGGCACCATGTGTGCCTGTGCTGTATGTGTTGCAATGCAGCAACACTGTTGCTTGTTGGGGGGTGTGCCCGGTGTGAGCCGTAAGCCCAGACCTACCCCCACTCCTATGTGCTCYCCCACTTGTTTTGGCTTGTTTGCACTTGAGGGAGGGGGTGCCTGTTTAGGGAGGGGGTGCCTCACCCACCCCCCCTCCCCTTACCTTGACTAGGCTGCAAGTCTTAAGGCGATTGGAGCTCCACCCGGCGGGGTATCAGGATCGAACCCCGTGCCCCCCGGATTAGGCAACACGGGCGCGGGGTATGGGATGCGCTCCCCGTCCAGTGTGGCGAGGCATGGGGGGAAGCGAGCGCACACACCAGCAAGCCTGATCTCTGCGTCGCGCTTACAGGGGCCGGTAGTCACTCTGACTTTTTGTCGAAAGCCCTTGATTAGGCGGCGGTGTTGAATACCTGCCCTTGGTGGGCTTCCATGTGGGCAAACAAACTCACTCATGACGATCCCACGCACCCAAGCTGTTCAGCCCATGACATGCTGTTCACGGCTAAACGGTATTCCTCAAAATTGGCCATCATGCTTTCAAGTTGATTGTGATCCACGACAACAACCTCACCTGTAGAGGCTAGAAGCTTGCGGCGGCGGTCAGGCGGTGAGTCCTCAACGGACCATTGAACCAAGTCAGCGGCTTCGGCACCGTCCAAGGAAATATATAGGATTGATCCCGATTTCATCGAGAGCGTGACGGGAACGGCTGGGGGGCGCACTACATGTAGCCTTATGCTGTTCATCGTTATCGTTTCCTTGCGGTCCGCATGGCCTTGACCATGTTGCGATTGAAATTGCGCTGTAGGTTGCGGGCTACGGCGTTTTGAACGATTGCCTTGAAGGCGTATTTCTTTTTGACCCGGTGTCGGGGCACCAACATGTAGAAAAACTGCAAGCCCTTGCGTGTCTGTTTAACGATGTACTTTTCACCGTCGATTTCTCTGATAGACACGTTGCGCTGTTGCATGAGCCGCGCTGGTGTGTGGTTTTTCCTGATACGCCCGCCGCCGGTCCGGGAGACATGACGCATGGGGATCGCGGATAGTTTGGAACTGTATGGAGTGACTGTCGCCCCCGTCACATGCCGGTCAAACCGGGGCATCAACGCGCCTGACTTCGACCGGCGAGGGAAGCCAACTCTCGCGTGCATCCTCGTAAGGCCCTGAGATTTGCGCGCCATAACCACCATGCCGCGACCCGGTCTTGGGTTTAGCTGGCGTAGTAGCCCCGGCGCCTTCACGTTAAATACGTCTTCAACCTCGTTGCGGAGGGCGCGCGCCGCTTGTGACGCTGTATTCGTCAACGACTGAGCCGTGGCAAACGGAACTTGCTTGTGTGCAAGGTCCGTCATGAACCGGCGGAACGGCTTCTCGTTGATCTTCAGGGAGATCGTTGGAGTCAAACGTCTTCCCCTTCAGCCCGGAGTATCATTTGTCCCAATTCATGAGCGTCGTGGGCAACTGTGATAAACACGTCAGAGAAAACATCGGGATTTGGATTCACCTTCAGCACCGACCGGCATGTCTCGTATCCCCTTGGACCGGGCGAGACAGACAAGATACTTTTCACGGTCAGGGTGTGGGGTGTGCCTGTAACGTCCCGAACGGAAATCATGCGGATATACGGCCTAACGCATCTATGCGGCTTCATGTTGATCGACCTTCTTTCCATAATATTGGCAGCGCTTTGTGAACGCCCATATCTGCGACTTACCGCGAGTCATTGCGGTGTAAACCAAGCACCGGTAAATAAATTCATCTTGGGCCGTTCGTTTTGGCCACCATGAGTTTTCGTAGAAGACAACTTTGCTGAATTCCGATCCCTGAACTTTGTGCACGGTCAGCCCGTAACCAAAGTGCATGTCGGATAGACGCATGGCGCGCTTACAGAATTCTTTGTCCGCCGCCATGTGGTCACAGTCGAAGCCTGACTTGTGAAGTGTCGCGGGGATCGTAATTATGTTGGGAGCCGCACCGCTCCCAATGCGCTCGGACAACGTCGCCTCATCCTCTGCCCTAAGTTCCTTCACCAAATCAGGAACGGCTTGGAATATCTCATATGGGGATTCTAGACCGATCCTGACCTCTACAACATCGCTTGGAACCACTTCAAGCCGGTATCCGTTAGATATTTCTTCGCAGGATGCGACGTAGAACAGCGCCCCATTCACAAGACCTTTTGGGGCGTCTATGTTCGATGTGAGAATGACACGCTCCCCAACTTGAGGGTCCATACCAGACAAACCGAGCGCAGCCCGATACGTCGAGTTGACCATTTGCACGTCCGAATTCGTAGTGGACAAGATCGCGCCAGCCCCAAACATTTCTTCTGGTTTGGCGGTTGATATGTGGCGGACCTGAACATTTGGGGTGTCTTGCCCCGTGCGCAGGTCAGAACTTCCACGAAAGAAAGCATATGCCGCCAATAGGTCTTGCTTGTCACCATCCGCCCTCATTACGACATCAAGCTCGACGGTCGCGGTGCCGAGAGGCGCGAGTATCGGGCCATCTTCGTTGATTGGTGGAAGCTGGTAGGGATCACCGACAAGAAGGAGTCCCACACCATAACGGCGAAGAATATCAGCCTCTGCACGCCCGGTCATACAAGCCTCATCGACAACAATGAGGTCAACCCAAGGGCACACCGGCGATTGGTGTCCGCGCTTTGTGGCGTAGGCACAATCTTGCGCGTAYKTRYMRMSMRKSCAKYMSYYTMGTKCATCTNRKCMSKYCGGACTCGCATATCAAATGTCCTTGAACAATCTTGTCCAGCGTCACATGGACGCCAGCCTTTTGAGCCATTTCAAAATATCGGTAGTTGCCGAGTGCACACGCGGGAGTAACGCGACAGGTAGACTCGCCCTCCATCTTGAGAACGCGCATGTTCATGGAATCAAACGCTCGGTAGACTTCGCGCTCAGTCGAGGGCGGCTTGCCCTGCGAAACAAGATCAATGTGAGTCATCGTCTTGGTCTCGCCAGTGTTATCAACAACAAGGGCCTCAAACTCATAGCGCCAAAACCCGTAGCACCGCCTGTGGATTGTTGTGGCCTCTCTCCCGGTCTTAGCGGCTAACACCCGCGCGGCTTTACCCGTTGGGCTCATCAACACGTAAGACGATCCAACCTCATCAAAACCATCGAGAATGACGCTTGTGATTGTTGACTTACCGGAGCCCGCGCACCCATGAAGGATAAACGAGTCATGAGCACCTTCCGTCACCCATATTTTAGCTTTGTCAATCGCCTCTCGCTGGCGCTGCGTTGGCTTAAAGTGCATAGCTTACGCACACACCGGGGCTGCTTCGTCTACGTCCGCCGTTTCATCTACCGCATGTGYGAATGTGAGGCTGTCGCCGTCGATAGCAAACGAGCCAAACATGGTTTCGGTCGTGGAGTCGAAGATCGGAACCCCACGTTCGGCACAAGCGTTTGCCCATGTAGAACGATCGGTAAATGCGTCCATTCCAAAAACGGCTGGAATCTTTTTGCCGTCTGTTTCTTGCGCGATTGAAACGGGACAGAAAATCGCAAATATCCCAGCGCCGAAAGCGCCCTCTTCTTTCGAGCTTGAGGCTAATATCTCACGCCTCATGAACGTAGACCGGTCAGCTTTGGAAATGACCTCGGCGAGTGCGCCGTGGTTTCCCCATCGGGCGTCTACAGCGTCAGGGCGGCAAAGGACGGTAAGCCCGTTGATCTCCCTCTCTGTATCACTGTCCAATCCTGGAATCTTACCGTAGCTGCCAATGAGGGCGACGTTTGCCACACCAAATGAATTCTGGCGCTCAATGAATCCATCGTCACCCGGCACGATCTGTTTGTGGGATTCAGGTATGATGTCGATGAGGTTTTTCATGGTGTTCTCTGTTTTTCGGGGAGGTGGGAACCGGTAGTTATGCCGGTCTGTGATTGTTATACCTTTGATTCGTGTAAATCACAAGTACATTTTACGGTATTTATACCTTTCCCCAGTCGCAGGGGATTACGATAAATATGCTTTTGCCTTGAATTTCCGGCTCTAGCCGAATTGTCTTCCGACGCCCGGCGCCTTTGAAAAGCTTGGTCGTGCCGAGAACGCCCATAGAGGCCCCTTGTGGGGTCAGGGCGAATTGCACACCCTTGCTGATCTTAATTACGGTCTCGCCGGTCTCTGCCGTTGTGTAGGCGATTGAGGCCCGGTTTCCCGGTTCCAGTCCAATTGCCGCCAGCAACTTACGAGGGATGCTCACCCTAAAGACCGTCTTGTCCCCGGTTGTCCCATATATGGCATTGGCCACACAAACCCGGTCGCCCACCAAATCAAAAACAGGCACCGCGTCCGTGACGTTCTCAACTGCTTCAAATTCCATCGCGCCGAAATCCATAACATGTACTCCCATACTCGTAATTCCGGTAGTTATACCGGTTTCAGGCTAAATGACAAGTCGATCCGTTGACCGGGCCGAGAAGTCTTCAGGGACATTGAGCCCGGCGCGGTTGAGCATGGCGCGGACACGGCACACGGCCTCGCCCTCGGTCGGACCAACCGCCACCGCCGTTAGTTCCCCACCCCGTCCCTTCCATGAGATTTGAAAATAGTTTTCTTCTCCCGAAAGTGACCCCTTTCTTATATATATTATATATTGTTTTCCGACCCCACTTTTTTTAGCTGTATTGAGCCGTTTTCTGTATTTCTTGGCAAATTCAGCTACCCCGGATTTCGACCAAACGGGCCGGGGTTTTCTCGGCTGATTTACCCCCCCATTTTCATTTCCGACCCCACTTAATTCCGGCGGCAGACACGCGCCAAGCACACTTGGTGAAAGCGGCATTACACCGTCGTTGTGGTCAAATATTGATTGGGCGGCGTGCGCACCTAACGCGTCGCGTTTCATGTTGCCATGGTCGCCCTGTCGCCAGTCAAAAAACTCATCGACGCCCAAGCCGGGTAGAATGAGGTTCGACACGATGTAGACGTTGCCGGGGTTGTCCGCCCGGCGATGGATAAGCCGCAGGCGGTCAATCGCCTGAAGCAATTCCTTCTCTCGCGACATTTCCAACACGGCTTGGCAACGTGGGTCGGTCATGGTCATGGGCTTCACCACCCGCTCCTGACCGTCTTTGGATTTGAGCTTCTGTTCAACCCAATCATGAACGCGCGAGACCAATAGTTCATCCCGGCAAAACAGGGCTTTGGTCGTGGCCACGATATCATCGACTCTAGGTTGGTTCCGCCCCACGATCAAAACAGACTTGAAAGTCTCATACTCGTTATTGCCCCGCACGTTGCCAAAGTGATTATGCTCAATACCATCGCCCGGACCATCGGTCTCCACCGCGATTTTGTCCCGCACCTTTTTGGGCATCATGACCACAACGTCGCCGGTGTTTTCGCCGTCGCCATCATCGGCGTGGCGGACTTGAATTTCTTTTGACAGGGATTCAATCCGGCGCCGGGCGGACAACCCCGCTTTTTGCTGCGCGATTTTCCGGTCTTCGCTATCTGTCTTCTCCCCCTCGCCGAGCAAATATTTATTGCCCGCCTCGGTCTTCGTGCACTGGTAGACGCGGGCGACTCTCGCCGCGTTGATTGTGTGAGTGACCATGCCGGGACCGTATATCGCGCGTCCCAACGTGGGAGTCCCATCGGCATCCAACACCAGTGTTGCCGCGCCCCGTGTGCGGACGTATTCGTCTTTGTAGTGAAATTGAATGTGTTCCGCTACCCTCAACCCATTGGAGTCATGGTTCGGAATGTAGTGAACGGCCATGAGGTTATCGCGCTTGACTCCGTACTCTCGAATAACCGCGTCCCATAACCGCCAAGCGTCGTGCATGGCATTCTTAGGCATGTCCTTGATTTTCTGGGATAGCTCGGCGGTTGTCATATCCGGCGATAGATCGTGTGTCCGGGCAATCGCCTTTCTCTCTGTCTCACGAAGTTTAACCAGAGCTTCAATCGTAATGTTGTCTTCGCGCATAAGACGGAGCGCACCCACACCAGATTTGATTGCGTGAACTACACGCTTGGTCATCGCCTCATGCTCTTTAGCGTCGTAACAACCATCAAGCAGATCTTCTCGGTCTCGCGCGCTCAACCCCTCGGGCAGCAATTGGACCGCCGTGTAATATCGCTTCTCGTTCAAGAATGATTTGACCGGAATACTCCGGGTCTTGAGCCCGACGTTCAATGTCTGTTCATCCACGACAACAACAGAGGCTTTGCGTTCGCCGTAGACAGGCGGGATCATCAAGTAGGGGTGAGTGAAGACACCGACCGCGCCCTCGGGTTGAAGCCGCTCGAACTGTTTAATGTACGGGCACCCGTCGTAGTGTGGGCATTTAATATCTTCGGGGACCGGCCATCCATCGTCGTTTTGAACCATAACAACTTTTTTGCAGGCCGCACGCGAAAACGCCTCTTCTTTGGCGGCAAAGTCCGCGAGAATTCCCGCACCCTCTTCGGCACCGGACGCAGCCGCCTTAACCTCTTCTAGGCGAAAGCAATTTTCTACCGACCGGCCATCAATGACAACAATGTCATGGCGAATCCCGGCCTTGGCAAATTCAGTGGCCAGCGCGTATGCAAATTGCTGTTGCGTTTTTTTCGTCGGCACAATTATATCAGTGCGCGGACTATCGGCTTTTTTAGTAATGACCTGATCGGAAATAAGGTGCATAGACGTTCGAGTGGTTTTGCCCCCGCCCGCCGCCGCCACGATTTGAACTTTCGGGGTTATAGGCTCGGGCGGTCCGCCCTCTACATCGTGCCAAAGGCGATTCCAGTCTAACCATTCTTTTGTCTGGCTCATGAAATCGGTTAGGGACTCACCAAGATGAATAGCAAGGTCGGCACCGCTACCCGCGTTGATAACTTCGGGGTCCATGCCCTTGTGGACTCCAAGGTCTTCACTTTCGGGATCGAAGACCGGGGCGAACATTGCACGGACTGCGGCTGGCCCCTCAAGTTGTAAAAGCTCATTTACGTCCTTGTATCCCTGCGTCGGCCTGACCTGCGCGACCTTGTATCCACGATCCTGCAATTCGATCACCGCGCGGTCCATGGTCCTAATTGATTCAGAGCCGGGCGCATCGTTATCCCTGACCACAAGCACAAGCGAGCCGGGCGGGATTGGGGCGTGCGCGATGTTGGCGATACCGAACGCGGCATAGCACGGGATGCTAACGCACTGCGAAACGGTTATGGCGTCTTCTGGACCCTCGGTAATGGCCACAACGTTTTGAAATAGTGGCGTGGACTCCGTGTTGGATAGCCAAGCTGATCCTCTCATGTCTCCCAAAGACAGTTTGGAGACCCCACCGGAACCAACGCGAGCCTTGCTCCCCCGCTCGTTTAGGTAGATGCGTTGGACGCCGGTTATTTCCCCAGCGGCATTGGACGCAGGGAACACCAGACAGTAACCGAGCTTGTCAAAGCCCATTATTACGCCGTCATCCCCGCTTAACGGTCGCAGGCGTCGGAATTTGAAATATGATGCACCACGGCCCCCTCCGTTCCATGCGCTCGCGCTATGAACTTTCGCCGCAGCGTAGAACGCCACACCCCGCGCAATGGCCTCGGCCCGAAGTCGGGCTTGTTCCTCTTTGTCCTTGCGCTTTATCTCCGCAATTTCTTCAGCGGACTTGTGCTTGACTCGGGCGTGCCCGGCGTCGATCCCCAACCAATCGCGAGCCCATCGCACGGCGCCAGAGAAATTGGTACCGTTGACGTGGGAAATCAGGTCGAGGGCGCTACCTCCCTCGCCTGTCTCGTGCGATATGAATGAGCCCCGCCCCGGTCCCGCCGTGTTGATCTGCATAGACCCGCGCGTGCCGTAGCGAACGCCATTGCGGTCGCGGCTATGGATTTTCTGCCCAACAAAAAGATAGTCAACAAGGGTCGTGATTTCATCGCGCAGCATTTGCTTAATTTCGCTGAGCGAGACCGAGTCCTCTTGGTACCCGGAATCATCATTTTGTTTTTCCGCGTCGTTAAAATTGAATTTGCTCATCTGGCCCCTTGGAATTTCGTTCCACTATTGGGCGGCGTTTTGTATTCAGAGTCAAGRCAAACGGTATTAATACCGGTTTCAAAATTAAATACATATGTATCTTGACTTTTCAAAAAACTGCATTTATACCGGCGCATAGTACTAGCCATCAAACACGAAGGGTATTAGTTATGGCAAAAGTTGTTTCTCTAGCTGATCGCATTCGTGCGCAGATGAATGAATTGAATATCAAGACGATTGCTGAGCTTGAGCGCAAGGCCAATGACTTCGCCGAACGCGACGGGGAAAAGTTCCCTGTCGATACATTGCGGAACATCATGGCCGGGCGCTCCAAACATCCCCGCAGCGGACGCATTGTATATCTGGCTCAGGCGTTGCGTATGGATATTGATGAACTCGTTGGGAGTAAAGCCGACACTCTGGGAAGCGAGCGCATTTCGGGACCATCCCTTAGAATTCCGCTAAAATCATTGCAGCCATATTTNCGCCGGGTCAATTCAGATGCACGGGTCTACGTTCAACCCGATGGTGAATTACTGCCAGACATCGCCGAGGACGAAATCTGCTTCATTGATAATGGCGAAACCAAGTTGAAATCAAACTCGTATTTTTTGATTGAATTCAATAAGGACGTGCAAGCGGTCAGGCGAATTCACATTGATGTAGACGGCAAGGCATACTATTCGTCTTCGACTATGGATATGGAAGCCCTACCCAAAAAGGCAGTCGTTATCGGTCGTGTTTGCGCCGTATTGAGAAGCATGGAAACGCTCAACGGTTAATCTGTTGACGGACAATACAAAAAGGGAGAGGGCCGCCTCTCCCTTTTTTTGTACTTTTTTGTAAAAACGTTGTTGACTCTCCGGTATAATTACCGCTTTATGTGTTAAGGATTTACACACAGGGCGGCAAAAAATGTCACTTAAAAAAATTCTCTACTCCGGCAAGATCGTTGACCTCATGGCGTTGACGCCAACCGATATATCACTCCCCGACATATCGCGCGCGCTTTCAAACCTCGCGCGCTTCGACGGCGCCACCGAAGATGTCTACAGCGTGGCTCAGCACTCGGTGTACGTCGCAGACCTCGCCCACCACTACGACGCCACCCCGGCTATGCGCTTTGCGGCCTTAATGCACGATGCGGCGGAGGCTTACGTTGGTGACTTAAACAGTCCAATGAAATCGCATTGTCCGAATTTCAAAATCATTGAAAACAAAGTTCACGCCGTAATCATGACGGCCTTTGGTTTTACACCACCGCCGCTGATCGACGAATACGTTAAGACGTTGGACATGATCGCGTTGACCTCTGAATTTCGAGACCTGTTTGGGATAACCCCTGAAGACAAACGGTTCTCCGAACTTGACTACCCCGCGATTAAATATTGGCACCCCACACCGACGGTAAAGCCCGTCTTCCCCGCCGCAGCCTACTGCGATTTTACTGAGGCCGTGGAGCGGCTAGCGTTGCTGAACGATCTCGCCATCCCCTATTAGGCGCTGGGACTCCTGACGCCCGGCAGTCATTCTCGGGCGATAACGCTGATGATCGCTTCCCGCTAGGTCCGCCGATAATTCATAGCCTAGCGCTTGCGCAAAACCTGCCCAGCTTAAAGGTAAACGGGGAAATCATCGGAACAATGGCAACACGACCGGGGCGCAACACCCTGCGCTCCGGTCACTCCGCAAACTTTAAGGTGACAAATGGACACTAGAATTCACGGCTGGCCGATGTGCGCTAAGTGCAACAAGCCCGTTGATACTCTGAAGACAGAAGACTATGCGGGCAGAAGCCTTGCAGTCACCGCCGCCTGCCACGGGAAGGAACAGACGGTTCTAATCCCTCATGTGCTTTTCGAAGACCTTATGGAGGGCGAAACGCTTAACGCCGACGGTTTTGCATTCACACCCGAAGTCGAAGACGGCGGGACAGAAGTGTTCACCCCGGAGTCCTTATGACCTCCATTTGCTTTACCGTCCCCGGTCCTATTCAGCCATGGCAGCGCGCGCGCTCGAACGGAAAATTTAAGTTCACGGCTCGCGAAACGGTCATGTATCAAAATCACGTAAAACACTGCGCAGCCGACGCCATGGGCAACATGCCTTTGTTTGATGGTCCCATCGTCGCAACCTATGTTTTTATTTTCCCCGTTCCCGACAGTTGGCCGAAGTGGAAAAAGGAAGCCGCGCGCCGTGGTCGTCTAGTTCACGATAAAAAGCCGGACACGGACAACCTTGTAAAGACAATCAAAGACGCTTGCGAGGGCATCGTTTTCACAAACGACTGCCGTGTGTACTCGGACAGTGCATCCAAGTGGTTTAACAACGGCAGCGGAGTCCACACGGTTGTGACCTTCCGCTTAGAGGAAGACAAAATCGGAACCGGGGCAAAGAAATCTGACTACGACGCTCTTTTTGATTGACGAACCGGTAATAACTCCGGTATAACTAATAATCATTTTACATATTTACATAAAGGGCCGATATGCCAGAAACACCAACAAGTTCGATCACCGTAGCACAAGGGCAGTTACGCTCGTTCATTGAACGGATTGAACGCCTTGAGGAAGAAAAGGCGGCACTGGCGGCTGACATCAAGGAAGTCTATGACGAAGCCAAGGGCAACGGCTTTGATACCAAGATCTTGCGCCAGATTGTGAAACTTCGGGCGATGGATACGGCGGAACGTCAAGAGGCCGAAGCCATTCTTGAACTCTATCTTCACGCTCTGGGAATGCTCAACGACTGACCTTGTGGTTTGTCACGTCCCGCAACCGGTATTAATTCCGTTAAATAGGTAATAACATGTTCAAAATCAAAACCGCAGACATGCGGGCCGCAGAAAATCGGGGCCGAAAGATACTTGTCCTTGGTGAGTCTGGTGTGGGTAAGACCTCACTGCTTTGGTCCCTCCCCCTTGAGTCAACATTGTTTGTCGATATCGAGGCCGGAGACCTTGCAGTCGAGGGCTGGCAGGGCGACAGCCTTGAACCGACCACATGGATTGAACTTTGCAATCTCGCTGTATTCGTTGGCGGACCAAATCCAGAGGCCGTACCCGGCGCGGTCTACAGCCAAGGGCATTACGACGCGGTTGCCGAAGAATACGCGGCGCAAAACATCACACAAGAGTTGTTCCAGAAATACGACACGCTGTTCATCGACAGCCTGACCGACATGTCACGTCTCTGTTTCCAGTGGTGCCTTACCCAGCCTGAATCCTGGAACAAGGAAGGCGTCAAGAACACGATGGGAACCTACGGGCTCTTGGGCGTGAGCATGATCGCCATGCTTAAGCAGATTCAGAAGACGCGGCACATGAACGTGATTTTCTTGGGCATCCTTGACGAATTCAAGGACGAAAACGGGGCGAAAACATTTGTCGCCCAGATTGAAGGCTCAAAGGTTGGCCGGGAAATTCCGGGCATTGTTGACGAAGTTTTCACCATGGCAATCTTGTCGCACCCCGAAACCGGCGAGACCTACCGCGCGCTAGTCACCAACCGGGATAACCGGTGGCGGTTCCCCGCGAAGGATCGGAGCGGACGGCTCAACGACGTTGAAGAGCCCCACCTTGGGCGGGTTATGGAGAAGATGAACAACAAGGCCCCGGCGGGGTCGAACCTTGTTCACTCGGTGCCCAGCCAAGACCAAACCACTGAACAAGATCAAGGACAGCCTGTACCGGCAGAGTCGAGCGCCAACCCCGCTCAAGGGCACGCCCCAACGACTTCACCGATCCCAATTCCAAGATGATCCTGCGCGCCGCCACATAACCCGGCGCCCTCCAACTTTCCACCGACCCACCGCACGAAAAGGCAAAAGATGAGCAAATTCGATTTTAACAGCGCCGAAAAACAAGATGACGGCAACACGATTCCGTCGGGCACCATCGCCCCGCTATCCATCGCTATTGAGCGTGGCGGATACACCGACCCCGCCGAGGGCCTTACAAATGGCATCGGCACAATCTCCGGGGCCAATGCGGTCTATCTGAATTGCAAGTTCACGGTCCTTGCGGGTCCATACGCCGGGCGTGTCTTCTTCGACCTTATCGGCCTGCACTCCACCAAGGGGCCTAAGTGGGCTGACATGGGGCGCAAGACCGTTCGCGGTATTCTTGAATCATCCCGTGGCGTTCATCCAGACGATCAGAGTCAGGAAGCAAATAACGCCCGGTCGCTCCACACCGAGTCCTATGAAGAATTGGACGGCATCGAATTCCTTGGCCTGATTAAGGAAGAAGAGGGCGAAGACGGATACGGCGACAAGAATAAGTTGAGCAAGCCCGTGACGATGAACCAGAAGCGTTACTTCCATTGGATTGTCAACGGCGCGTTTGCAGAGCCGCCGGAGTCCGCGTCCCCAGCGCGCAAGGAAAAGAAAGACAAGCGCGCGGCTCCCGCTCAACAGCAGTGGGGCTCCCCATCCGGTGGACAGCCCACTTTCGGTGCCGTTGGACAGCAAGGCACGCCCGGCGGTCAACAGCAGGCGGCGCCAGACCAGACGCAGACAAGCGCTCCCTTCCAAGGTCAGCAACAGATGGGCACGCCAGCGGCACAGACCGGAGCCCCATTCCAAGGCCAACAGGCCGAGGGTAAACCCGGTCCCGGTTGGTCTCGATAAACACGAGGTAGGGGGCTACCCCCCCTCCCCCACTTCCATTTTTTGAAAGCAAAACAATGCGTATAGCAACAATCGTCTTCGCTGTTCTCTTAACCCTGAAGCTCGCGGAGGTTGTTACGTGGTCATGGTGGATCATTACCGCACCACTCTACATCGGCTTCGTTCTTTGGCTTGTTTTAGTCGTGGGGATTATCTCTGGCTTCGCGGTCTTCTCCAACAAGCGGCTCTGAACGCACCGCCCCGCGTCTTGCACCTCTCAACGATGTCAAGAGGGCTGACAGCCGGGAAAGTACCGGCACCCATCACAACAGAAAGATAGTCGAATGAAATTTGTAGACACAAATCTTGGACAGCGAGTCAAAATCGCAATCAGCGGCGAAGTCGGCACAATCATTGGCCAGTGCGTATACCTTTACGAAGCTCCCTCCGTCTACGTCGAATACAAAGCCGCAGACGGTAGCGCATCAAGCTCATGGTTTAGCCCTGAACAGCTTGAGATTCAGACCACCGAAGACGACACCGCCGATGCTGAAAAGGCTGAAGAACGATCAGGCCCATTTGTTGCCGGGAACGTTCACAACGGAGACGTGAGCTTCACTGTCCACGTTGACGCCGTTGACATTGAAGACCTGAATCTCAGCGGCGGTTAATCCGCTTACGGAATGAAACCCGGTAGGACCGAGACTCCCAGTCGTTCACGGCGCGCTTTAGTGGCGCTGGGAAAGCGTAAGAAGCTCGGGTCATACGCCACGTAAAACACCGGGGAAGTTGGTGGAAACCCAACACTCAAAACGCCGATGAGCAAGAGGCGCGACAATCGCGAGAGAGCGGAGACTTAGCCCTTTTGAGAGAAATCGGGAGACCATTTTAGATAGGGAAATCGACATGCAAACACTTCTCACACATGGACAGTACGCCACGACCGTTGCAGCCCTCTTGGGCGCGCGGGCCATTGGCTTCAAGGTCGATAAGTTACCGCAGAGCCTGAAATACCGGCTTAGCTACTCGGCGTCTCACCTCATCTACGTCGATGGCGACGGACGCCGCAAGGTCAAGAAAATTGTACCAACCCACAACGGGATGAACCGGGTTGCCAAGATCGCCGGGCGTCGACTCGTTCGAGAACGTGGTGAGGAAATGCGTGTTCTAGGCGACCAACGCCCGGCAAAATACTTGCACGCCCATGCCCGACGCGCTCGGTTCGAGTCCGACGGTCTGAACGACGGACAGCGCGCGCAAATCGTTGCCGACCATCGCAAGAGCGTGGAGTCCGCAGCATGAACAAGGCAAGAATTCTAAAACTGGCCGATGTCATTGAGCGCCGTGAGATAAAGCGGCTGGGCTTTAATATGCGAAACTGGTTCGCAGATCGCGTAGCTAATTGGGACCACGGCGGGAATTGCGGCACGGTCGCCTGTATAGCTGGCCATGCGGTTGTTTTGTTTGCCGATGACGGAAAAGTCAATAAGACGCGTACTCGTAAGCGTCGTTGTATATCCGCATTCGAACCCCAATACAGTTTTGGCGACACAGTCGAGGCCGATGCGCAAGCAATTCTTGGTCTGACTAAACGACAGGCCCACGCGTTGTTTGTTCCACACGACGTTATTCTCCCCAATGTTACAACCGAACAAGCTGTTGAGGTTCTTAGAACCCTAGCCAATACCGGGCGTGTGTCATGGGCCAAGGTTCGCCGGGCTCAACCGGAGGGTGAGACATGAACCTTCACCGTCTAAGTGTGCTTGCCGACGCAATTGAATCCCATAGCCATGACGGCATCGGCTTCAATATGAGAAACTGGTTCGCAAGACGTGAAGCAACACCACCTAAAGGATTTGTGGGATCGCCAGAAGTTTTTCCAGATCGAAGCGGGCATAACTGCGGCACGGTCGCCTGCATAGCTGGCCACGCGGTAATTGCCTTCAGGCTAGAATTAAACCCGATAGAACTTCGGGGCGGACTCATTTCCGCCATTGCACGCGAGAAACTCGAACTCACTAGCGATGAGGCATTCAATCTGTTCCATGCCTGCGGTGGGCCGTGTTCCAAATCATACCTTTCACTTAACCAAGTGACTCAGGCCGAGGCCGTCAACACGCTCCGTTACGCGGCGGTCAACGGCGTCATTGATTGGTGGGCCGCTAACGAAAAGGAAATGCCGGAATGACCGTCGATGAAATTCAGATGGAAAATGTTCGCCTATTTCTGGTCGCAATGTTGACCGTTTCCTACTTGTTCATAATGGGCRGAGTCGCGGTCAAGGTCGGAGAAGCTTTTGGCGGTCCCGACGGCGTGCACCCCGCTCCATGTGCTGACCAATGCGAGTCTGATTGAGTGAAACTACGCCCAAGGCAAGTTGAGTTTGTTGACAAGTCAATCTCCGCGCTCAAAAAGCACAACAACACGTTAGCGGTTGGACCCACCGGCTTTGGTAAGACCATCGCGTTGTCTGGCGTAGTCGCCAGAATTCACAAGGAACGACCGGGCAAGGTGTTGGTACTCCAACACCGTGATGAACTTGTAGGCCAGAACAGTAAGAAATTTCTGACCGTTAATCCCGGCGCCAACATAAGCCTGTTCACCGCCGAACGCCGTTCGTGGCTGGGCAACACTGTCTTTGCCATGGTGCAGACCCTTAGTCGTGAAAACCGGTTGGCGACGATGCCGCCGTTGGCTGCAATTGTTGTTGACGAAACACACCATATTGTTGCCGAGAGCTACCAGCGCATCGTGAACCACGCGCGCGAAATGAATCCCGACCTATGGCTCTACGGAGTCACTGCCACAACCGCGCGGACCGACGGGAAGCGCTACGACGGCATTTTCAACAACGTTGCCGACCAAGTTACCATCGCGGAACTTATAGCGTCTGGCCACCTTGTCCCCCCTCGTACATTTGTTCTTGATGCCGCTGGTACAACAGCCGACCTGCAAAACGTTGACATGCGCGGCGCTGAATACGACATGGAGCAAGTCAACGAGATTCTAAACAAGCGCGTGGTTCACAACGAGGTTATCCGGCACTGGAAAGAAAAAGCCGGTAGCCGATGCACCATCGTTTTTTGTTCCAACATTGAACATGCAGAGGACACCACCGCCGCATTTGTTGACGCTGGCGTCAACGCCGTTGTTCTCCACGGAAAGCTGAGCAAGAAAGCCCGTAGGGATATCGTTGAGAGCTTTGAGCGCGGCGAAATCCAAGTTCTTGTGAACGTCAACGTCTTGACCGAGGGTTTTGACCACCAGCCAGTTTCTTGCATCATACTCCTGAGACCGTCCAGCGCTAAAGGTCCATTTATTCAGATGATTGGGCGCGGGCTTCGCATAGTTGATCTGAAGCTATTCCCCGGCCTGATAAAGACAGACTGCRTTGTCTTAGACTTTGGCACGGCGTCAATGACGCACGGCACCCTTGAAGAGACGGTTAGGCTGACCGAGAAGGCAAGGGAATACGCCGACGAATCCGACATGGTCTTTCAGTGTCCAAATTGCCTTGGCGAAATTCCGTCTGTCTCTGAGGAATGCCCGCTCTGCGGGTATCAAATCGAAGTCGAAAAGGCGGCGATGCAAGAAGAATTCGGTCTAGAGGCCGAGGAACTTGATAACGTCACGATGCGAGAAATCAACCTCTTGCAGAAATCAAATTATTCCTACATCGACATGTTTGACGACGATCATTCCTTGATGGTCAATGGATTTACCGCGTGGGCCGGACTGTTTCAACATGAGGGGATTTGGTACGCGCTTGGCGCTATACCCCGTCAACGTGGTGTTACCATGCTGCGCGCCGGTGAGCGATACGCGGCTATGGCCGCAGCCGATGATTTCATGAACATCTATGAAGATGAACCGGCGGCGCGAAAAAACAAACGTTGGAAGACCGAACCCGCCACCAAGAAGCAACTGAAAATGTTGGGACGTTCGCCGTTGGATATGACTCTGACAAAGGACAAGGCGGCTGCGCTAATCACATTTGGATTCAACAAAAGAGCGATTCAAGGGTTGATCTTTTCAGCCACGACCGGTATAACTACCGGTATAATGTAAATGAGAAAACGCAGCCGGACAAGCCGACGGACGGCAAAACCAGCACCTCCCCCACCGCCTAAAGGTTATGTCTGCGGGGTTTGCAAACTGTTTCAGGATCGGGGTTACGGGTATTTCGACCCGGCAACTGCGTCCTGCACAGACGACAGAGAAAAAAGCAGGCGCCATTTTTGTTCGGCGTTGTGTTCAGAAATATTTTTCAAAAATGTTGGAGGCGACGGAACGTTGCAAGGAATTTCAAAAGCAGAGTCAGAAGCACTTGACTACGCGCGTAAAGAGCTTGGGACTTACGTTACCCCGCTGGGGGACAAGCCGCTCTTCTCGTACACAAAGGATGAAATCGAGGGAATGATTCAAAACATCATCCTGTCTTACCAGACAAAACTACAAGGGGTGTTGGACGATGAAATTCCTTTCTGATTTTCCGCCTTGCTCTTTCAAGAGATTTTACAAAAATGTCTGACACCCCAACGCAAGAAATGCGCGACCTGATCGCGACGCACCTAGCAGAACGCGGCGTTACCCGGTGCCCGAAGGGCCGGGCGCTCGGTGCCGAACTCTGCGGGGATTACACGCGGACAGAGCAAAACGAAATAGAGGCGTACACGCCACACGATGAACGCCCGTTGCCCAATGGCTCACTGCCTTGGTCGGACTGGCACGACGGCCATTTTGTTATCAGCATGGGTACACAGTCCGGGCGCTGGACTCGCACAGAGACTCCCCTTGGAAAAATAGGGAATGAGGTGAGGATTCAGCCTGAATTAGGTAAGGGCTTTGCTCAATTTTTCGCGCGGGACTCCCTTGATGAATAAGCTTGACTTCAACCACCGGCCAGAGTTTGGCCCGGCGCTGGCCGACATGGTTGACCGGGCAATCATCGACGGCAAACGCAAGGAACCGGTTCGGAAATACCTTGGCGGGTCGTTAATCGGTCGCGAGTGTGACCGGGAAATTCAGTTTATGTTTTTCCACACACCGCCCGATCCGGGGAAGGATTTTCCGCCCCACATACTGCGCACGTTTGAACTTGGACACGAATTCGAAAAAATCCTATTCAAATATTTGCGGCAGTGTGGGTTTGAAATCCTGACTCACCATGGGGACGGTCGGCAGATTGGCTTTACCCAATTGAATGCCCGGTTCAAGGGTCACTGCGACGGCATTGTTATCAGCGGACCCGAAAAGGTCGGTCGCAAGTCGATGCGGTATCCGCAACTTTTGGAGATCAAGACCGCGAACGATAGCAATTACAAGAAATATGAATACCGGGGAGTCCAGAAGGCCAAGCCGGTTTACTATGCTCAAATGGCACTCTACCTCGCTTACATGGACGAACATTTTCCCGGTATCTCAGACGGCGGCGCGCTATTCGCAGCGGTAAACAAGAACACGTCTGAACTGTATTTTGAGCATGTGCCGTTTGACGTGCAGAACGCGCAAGAAATGAGCGACCGTGCAGTGCATATCCTTGCGGCCTGTGACGGGGGCGACCTGTTGCCTCGCGTAGCCGCCAAGCCCGATGATTTCCGCTGCACGTTTTGCAGCTACTCCGACCGCTGTTGGTCATTTGATTATTGACCTTCAACACCCACCGATCATGCGAAAGGAAAGCCCAATGATCGAATATCTTAAGTCCCTACTCTCTCAGGCCGTAACGCTGGTGTGGCCAGCCGTTACCGTCGACTCTCTTCAGGGTCAGTTTACCAAGACCATCGACGCGCTTAACGCGCTTCAGGTCAAGCAGTTGGCCACCGCAACCTCGCATCGTGAAGCTGCCGAAGAGATCATTAAGCGGGCTCATGCGTGCGAAACCGAGGCCGCACGCGGGGCTAAGCTCTCAAAGAACTTGAGCAAAGTTGTCGTCGCCTGATTTTTGACTCGCGACCGGCATAACTACCGGTCGCGGTTACTTTGGATTACATATTATGACTCCTATATCTTTTCCCGGTGCAAAAAAAGTTGTCACCATTGGCAACGCAACCCTCGTATTGGGTGACGCGATGGCCGCTGTTTACGGCATCCAAGGCCAGTCTCCGTTGGTGGTGACAGACCCGCCGTACCTGCTTACGTCCGGTGGCAAGAACAGCGGGACCATGGGCGGCGTATTCAAGGCCGGKGGGGACTACTCCAACAACGGGAAGCTCTTTTGTCAAACTCCGTCATGGCCTGATATTTTCCACGTCCTGGACAACGCGACGCAAGACCGCTCGCACCTGTATGTGATGTCGAATAGCAAGAACTTGGCTCCCCTGCTTAACGCAGCTAGAGACCGCTCTATGCACTTGCACCACGTTCTTGTCTGGGACAAGGGCACCGTGACCCCCAACCGATACCACATGGCGGCGGTTGAATTTATTGCCTTCCTCAAGAAGGGACGGGCTCGCACGATCAACAATCCGGGCACGCAGCAAATAATTCGGATTAAAAACCCCCGGAACAAGTCCCATCCGACGCAGAAGCCCCCGCAGCTTATGGAGGTCTTTATCGGCAATAGCTCCCAGCCCGGCGACCTTGTTGTTGACCCGTACATGGGCGCGGGCTCAACCGGAGTCGCAGCCCTCCGGCTTGGTCGCAAATTCGTTGGTTTTGAAATTGACCCGGTGCATTTCGAGACCGCTTGTCTGGCGATCCGACGCCACTACGTCGGTTCGCCGTGCCTTCTGTCGGAGTCCGTCGCATGAAAATGGCAGCAAAGTTTTTCGCCTATACGTTCGTGTCGTTAGTTCTTGCGGTCTCGTTTGCAAATTTTGGCACTGACTGGATCACCGAGCAATCAGCCGACGCCGTGACGCAACGATCGTTTATCGCTGGCGTCTCTCTTGTGGCGACCTTTTTCGGACTCCTTGAGTCACTTCCTAAGCGGGAGAACTCATGAGTGTTCACCAAGACCTTGTTATGCGCGGTGAGCGCTGGCTTAACGGCGTCGGCTGTAAGGTCGTTGTCCGCGATCCCCTGCGGACGTACAACCGCGAACAGCCGGACGCTATCGGCTGGCGCGATGGTGTGTCGATCCTGATCGAGTGCAAAACCTCAAGGTCAGACTTTCATTCCGACAAGAAAAAGCCGTTTCGTGAGTGCCCCGAGACAGGAATGGGCGACTGGCGGTTCTATATGTGCCCGCCCGGCGTAATCCACCCGCAGGACTTGCCCGACGGATGGGGCCTGCTTTGGGCACATGAACGGATTGTGAAGCGGGTTCACGGCGTGCCGACCGGTCGGGGCTGGCATCGCTTCCCGAACAAGAGCGATAAGCGGTGCGAGAACGTCATTCTAGTGAGTGCCCTCCGCCGGTTGTACCTCCGGGGGCACCTACCACTGATTTACGAGCCGCCTATGGACCCTTTGGCATGATGACATGGACTACCGCCCCACTCTGGGCCGTAACCGCCCTATACGGCTCACAGATAGCCATTGCCGCCGTGCGCGGCGATGGACCGACCGTCGCAATCATAGGCGGCTACGTAATCGCCAATCTTGGACTTATTTGGAGTATGCAAAATGGCTAGTGAAACAGCCCGGTTTTGGATAAAGCCGACCGACGTGCACGGAAATCTCGTCGAAGAAAAGGAGGCTACACATTGGACCGTGTTTGACTTCAGGGGTTACCGGGTCACATACGACCGAGAAGCTTTGGCGACGCAGGCTTTTCAAATGGTGTTCCGCGCCTTTCACGAGGGCGTCGAGTGCACTCAATATAAAATTCGCAGAGCAATCGGAGCTTAGACCGGCATAAGTACCAGTCGCGGTGTATTTTTCTTGCCTCGTTCCGGGAATTGTGCGATAGATACCCCGCTGAAAGGGCAATGAAGCCCGCAACCTTGGAGCCCTCCCGTGTATGATATAACACCAAAAGAGATTGACGATTTTCAAGAGGCACATGGTCTGTCTAACGACGGGCTGGCGATCCTCACGGGGCTGAAGTCGGACAAAGGGCCTAACGGCGCGGGGCGTGTTGTCTCCCGGTGGAAACACCGCGATGAGAAAAAACGAGCCTACCCGCCGGGCGCCGCCGTCATGATTATTTGGGCCTGCAAAGGCGATCCCACCCTTGTTGATTTGTTTTACGAAATCGGAGTCGAAGCGTGGACCGCCGCAGGCTTTGAGGTCTGAATTCTTTTGCCTAAAACCGGTACTAACTCCGGTTTTCTGTTGACTCATCTACATCACCGTGCGACTGTCAATCCATCGAAAGGGCAATGAAGCCCGCAGCAAGGATACACATCATGGACACCGCAAAAACAATTCTTGAACAACTTGGCGGAAATCGCTTCATCGCAATGACAGGCGCGAAAATGCTTGTGAACCATGGCGACGCCCTGAGCTTCCGCCTTCCGCGCGGCACGACAAACAAAGCTAACCACGTCAAGGTTACGCTCGACGCCCTCGACACCCACACCGTCACATTTACGAAAATTCGTGGCACGGATTTCAAGGAAGTCTCATCACACGAGGGAGTCTACAACGACTCACTGCAAGAAGTTTTCACATCCGAAACCGGTCTTTTCACAAGATTTTAAAAGGAGCACTTTTCGCCCGCCCGAGTAGTGGGCCTCAAATCCCCTTACCCTGTGGCCGGTATTAACTCCGTTTATGTGTTGACGGTTTTACATTTTCATGCGATAACAAAATCACGAAAGGGCAATGAAGCCCGCAGCGAAGGAAAGAGAAAATGAGCAAAACTTACCGACACGCGGAAACACCGGAAGCTCTCAAGGGAGAGTATGTCGTTGGGCGCCACTGGAATTCGTTCGATGGTGATTTTCTCAAGGAATGGGACGCAGAACACGGCGCCGTGTTTACCGGTATTGGTGGCGCCCGATCCTTCTCCACCCACTCCGAAGCCGTGGGCGCCGCAATTCGCTGCAAGAGCCTGTTCCCAGAATTCCGTTTTGATGTTGGGGTAGCCCAATGAGCAACGGAACAAAACAGCGCAAATTTCCCCACGCGAGAGTCATACGCACAGCGGCTTTCGGKCAAGGCTTTAAAGATCAGCGCGCCGGGCACTGGGACACCACCGCTGCCGACGCAACCCACGGAGTCCTAGGTATGTGTGCCRGGCACCTTTATCAGGCCGGGCGTCTACTTGCGGCGTCCACCCCCGCCGTCCTTTGTCTAAAGATCGGAACAACTGTTACCCCTGATGCTGTTTTGGCATACGTCGAAATGCTTCGGTCTGGTGACATGCCCCCCAAATTTGTGTAGGCGGCGTGATGCCAAGACTCAACACTCGGGCCAAAGTTTATGCCGACGGCAAATTCATTGGGTTCGGCGAACTCACAATACAGCCGTATCAACGCGAGTTTTACAAGTCGATGCGGAAAGGGTCTAGGGCAAGATTCATCAGATTGTTTGGTTTCGCGATGATTATCAATCGCCACCACCGTGTTGAATCATTTTTGGACAAAGCCCTTTCGTCGGCTCCCGGTGTTGTCGCGCTGGGCTGGCCCCAGTCGCTTCGACGCATCAAAGACGCGGTGGGCCGTTCTTGCTTGGTCGGTCAGATTGAAATTTTCAGCGCGGGCAAACCGCGTCGGCTGGACGTGACTTTCTACAACCGCAGCGACTACTACACCTCACAGAATTGGAATTAGGACAGATGAAAACTTACACAAGCATGGTGCCCGCAACGGTCGCAGTCGTGTTCTTTCTTTTTACTGGGGTGCTGATGCTCGCACCGGCACAAACGCAAGCCGACTCCACGTATCGCACTCCCTCTGTCTATGTCGATAGCGGCACCGGCTGTCACTACTTGGGCGGAAATCATTCAAGCAAGGTTTCCCTAATCCCCAGAATGAACCGGAACGGCGAACATATGTGCCTCTCACCCGTAACGGAAGCAAGATAAATGACCGATCAACTTTACAGCTACCACGCGACCGACGGCGTCCCCTTAAAGCTTTGGGACTCGCACGCCCGGTTCGAAGAAAAGGCAATGCAACAGCTTCGGGACGTTGCGTCCCTGCCCTTCGTGTTTAAGCATGTCGCGGGAATGCCGGACGTTCATTACGGTTTTGGCGCGACCATTGGGAGTGTCATTGCCACCCGCAAGGCCGTTGTCCCCGCCGCCGTCGGCGTTGATATCGGCTGCGGTATGATAGCCGTGCAAACGAGTTTGACGGCGAATGACCTACCCGACTCGCTAGGCCATATCCGGGCATCAATTGAAAAGGCCGTTCCACACGGGCGCACAAACAACGGAAGACCCGGAGATCGTGGCGCGTGGGGAGACATGCCTAGACTTATCGAAAACCGTTGGTCGGAATTACTCCCCGGTTATGAACGAATTATCGCCAAGCACCCGAAGGTGAAACATCGGACACCAGCGCAGCACGTCGGAACACTCGGCACGGGCAACCATTTTATCGAAATCTGTTTAGACGAAAACGATTCCGTTTGGGTAATGCTCCACAGCGGTTCGCGCGGTGTCGGTAACGCAATTGGTCGATACTTCATTGAGCAAGCGAAACGCGAAATGGAAAAATATTTTCTTGGCGATTACATTCCGAATAAGGACTTGGCCTTTCTCGTTGAGAAATCCGACATTTTCAAAGACTACATTGAGGCCGTTGAGTGGGCTCAGCGATACGCGTTGACCAACCGGGAAACCATGATGAGACTCGCGCTTGATGCGTTCGCCCAACATATCAAGCGACCGTTGGGCGTGGTTTCCGAGGCGATCAACTGTCACCACAACTATATCAGCCGTGAAAATCACTTTGGCGAAAACGTCATTGTGACGCGCAAGGGTGCGGTCCGCGCCCGCAAGGGTGATTTGGGTATCATTCCCGGCTCTATGGGCACGGGGTCTTTCATCGTGCGTGGACTCGGCAACGCCGACTCGTTTTGTTCATGTTCACACGGCGCCGGGCGTGTCATGTCACGGGCTCAGGCAAAGCGGACAATCACGCTTGAAGACCACGCCACCGCTATGCGCGGTATCGAAGCCCGTCTTGACGCCGATGTCATCGACGAGTCCCCGGCGGCTTACAAACCAATTGGCGAGGTCATGGCCGCGCAGTCTGATCTTGTGGAAATCGCTGCACGCCTACGCCAAGTCGTGAACGTGAAAGGTTGAAGGACAATGATTGATATTCGTGAGCGATTCCAAAATCAAATGAAGCGACGCGGCTGGTACATAGACAATGAGGCCGAGCCTCCTAAATGGTCAAATGTAGTCAACACTTACAAACGACCAGAGGTTGAGCGTGGGGCGCTACTGGACGATATGGAGTCGGCGAGGTTCCATGCCGCCTGTGGAGTCTATTTAATTCGTTCACTAATTAGAGGTGGATGGTGGGGAAAAAATAGCGCTGGCTATCCGCGCGAGGTGATTAATGCGGGGCATTACACCTTTGAGGAAGCATCTGCTATTTGTCGTGAAGCTCGCGACGGCTGGAAGCCGTTGGAGAACCACAAGCCAACAGAATTGGCGGTTCCCCTTGTAACGATCTTTAGACGGGAGGATTTGGAGCAAGTGTTCGCATGAGTTCTAGGCGCAAACTACCACGCAAACGAAACCCCATGGCATACATCTTGAGCCATGGGGTTTATCACACGCGGCGTGTGCGGCCTAAACGGGTCAAAGGATCGTACAGGCGAAAAGAGATTGACCGAGCGAGCTAAGCCGCTTTCTTTTTGTTCAGTGCTGGGAGTTTCCGAACCGCACTAATACGTGCTTCTGACTCATCGCGCGCGGTTTCAATGTCGTAGCTGTTCTGTAAACCCATCCAGAAATCAGAAGACATGCCGAAAGCCCTAGCGAACAGCAACGCCGTCTCTGCCGTGACTCCGCGCTCGCCCCGTATGATTGCTGTAATTCGGTTTGTTGGAACGCCAATATGTGACGCCAATTTGTTTGCCGACATATCCATCGGTCCTAAGAAATCCTCTTTCAAGACCTCACCGGGATGAGTTGGTGGAATTTTGTGTCTCATTTTGATTATCCTCTTAGTGGTAGTCGATGATTTCAACGCCGTGAGCCTGATCATCTTCCCATGTGAAACAAACACGCCATTGGTCGTTAATTTTTATCGCGTGTTGGCCTTTTCTGTCACCGCTCAACGGGTGCAACTTGTTGCCCGGTGGGGTACGAAGGTCATTCAGATCTTTTGACACTGAGATTTGGTCTAACTTCCGAAGGGCTGCTTTTTCGATAGCTTGGAATTTTGGCACACTGTTTCGGTTGAATATTTGTTCTGTTTTTTTGCACTTGAATGATGCAATTGATTTTGTGTCTCTCTTTGTCATGGCTAAGTTATAGCCCGTTATCCGTACAACGTCAAGCGGTATTTTCTCCGTTTGTTTTGTATTTTTTGATTGACGATCAACGCCGCGCGTGCGATAAATAATCCATTGAAAGGGCAATGAAGCCCGCAGACAAGGACCGACATCATGAGCAAATACCTTACATGTGCAGACACCGCCAAAATCGTTCGCCAGACCCTTCGGGAGTCATTCCCCGGCGAAAAATTCTCTGTCCGCTCACACACTTACGCCGGTGACGCCTCAATACGGGTTACGTGGACTGACGGACCTTGCGCCCGTGATGTCGAGGGCGTCACAAAGCGTCTTGAGGGCGCCCGCTTCGACGGCATGGACGACCTTAAAACCTTCAAGCATCACGAGGTTGACGGCGAGCGTGTTCTTTTTGGCGCTAACTTCATTTTCACCGACCGTGAAATCTCGGACGAAATGATAGACACCTGCGCCCGTGAGATTGTCAAAATGGACGGGGAAGCCGTTGCGGAAATAATTAACGGAAGCACCTACCGTTGGTCTGACTTTGATAACGACCCCGGCCTGTTCTGGGCTCGGAACAAGCGGACCCCCGCGCAGGAAAGTGAAACGCTGGCCAGTATACGGCCAGCGTGAAGGGAGAAAACTATGTGGATGATGGAAGTATCAAACAGCGTTTCAATGTGGAGCGAGGAAGTTCCGGACAGATTGCGCGACCGACGCGGGGCGCCGCCCGTGCCAGACATTCGGGGACTAACACCGATAGTTCGGGCGAACGAAACAATTCACTGGTTCAATGCCGGACTCCGGCATGGTGAATCCCCTCGAACTGTGGTCCGGGTCTATGAGGAATGATTCATTTCGTTGGCTTCAAAAACGATCGGTATTGGAATGCAATTAGAGTTTGGGGCCAGCCCGACTTTGTGCACCGGCGGTGGGACCATCGCGCTATATCCGACATTGAAGACGCGGACACCGTTATTTTCGCCGACGGGAACGAACACCAACGCCTCGCCCGGTACAGCTACAACGACAGCGAATTTTTTTAGGAGTCAAACTGTGAGAAAGATTGCGGACTATATCGACAATTGCCTTGGCGGACGCCGGGTTGAGTTCAACGCATGGCGTCGTGTCATTAATGATTTGAAGCGTCCCGGCCCCGCTGAAATCTATATTGGTGGATCACGCGGAGGCACRCGGGAACAGGCAGACGAGTTTAGGCAGGTCGCCCATGGAGAGTATGTGCCAACGCACGCGCGCGGTGATGGTGTCGAGGTTATTTTTCAGCCTATTGACCGAATGAAAAGGAGACCCTACGCAGTTGCCGAAACCGTGTTGAAGTTTGGCAAGGGCTATGGCGGCTGGTTTCGTTTTCCAGAACACTTGAGCATTTGAGGAATTACACCATGACAGCTTGTTCTATAGCCATTGAAACAGCAAAGACCGTAGCCCATAGAATTCAGCGAGACGGTAGCCCGTTTTTGAGCGACCACGATATTGAGTGCATTATCGGTGCATACGAGCGTGAGAAGCGATGGGCTGTGCAGCTAGGTAAGGCGCCGGGTCAGATTGAGGATTCCACCTATTTCAAAATACCAGCGGCGAGCGCACCGATGGTTACTTTTCGCCTAGAAATTGAACACCCAAACGGGCGCCGGATCGCTCAAAGTCTTGAGTTGCCATACGAGGAATTTGGCAGAATTCATTGGCGGGAAGTTGAAGAGGCTCAAATGTTGGGATCGGACCGCACCGGCGTAGAGGTGTCGAAGGAAGACGTTCTACAACAGACAATAGAAAAGCGCCGCGACACCATCGCCAGAATCTCGAAAACCCTTGGACAGAATGTAACTCGGTACATGACTGATAAGGAATCGGACTCATACAGCGACTGGAATAAGTGAGGTAACACACATGGACTTTGACACCACACCGAGCGAAGAAGACGTTAGACAGGCGTTGGCAAGGAGGGAAATTGCACACATTGGCGTGAAACGGGCACTCACCAGACTGCGTATTGCCATATCTTTGTATAACCAAGCCGCCATCGACGCTGGCGGGAGAGTCGATGTCGGCTTCACGGCTCGCTTAGACGCCATCGACATTTATCATCAAATACGGCACTCGGAACAATGAAACGGGATCGGGTCATAAAGCGCGCAAGAATTTCTCGCGGGCGCCGTCGTAAAGAATTTGCCCGCTTTCATGAAGAAATCAGAGCGGCTTGGTGTGATATAATGGACGGGCGGGAAATCCAGACAGAGACACTGACCGGAGCCCAAAAATATGCGCTGGTTTATTGGTGGATTGGGAAAGAGCCATGAGACGAAATCCCCTCCTAGACGCCGCGTCCGACTCGTCTCACGAGCGGTTGGATTGCTGTAAAAAACAAGCGTGCGCAGAATGTGGAAGCCACGTTTCGGCATACAACGCGAACGACGATTTAGTTGAATTGAGGCCGGAGGCTGTGGGCTGGGACTGGTGGATTTCTTGCGACAATGGAGACTGCACAAACGCCTATGGTGAGGGGCTTTTTCAACAGCAACCCGATTGGGTCCAGAAGGTAGAACGCGACGCATGAAACGGGATCGGGTCATAAAGCGGGCAAAAATCGAACGCGGGCGCCGGGCGAAGGTGTTGACGTGGCCACAAATCAGGAAAGAATCTTTACAGCGGCTTATTGAGTATCGGGCGGCGAACGAAGGAGTCATAACCCCTCAAGACGCAAAGGTTGTGCTGGCTCGATTTTATGCGGCTATCCTCACCCCGCCCAAGTGGATTATTGAAATAGCCGAGTTTGAAAAAAATCCCCGCGTGACGTGACAAACCCACCGCCAAGAGGTAAAAGTCCCGCTCTTGCCGCGTTGGCGAGAAACATCGGTTTGAAAATAGGTTTGAAAATTAGAAATTCGGGTTTTACTTAAGCACTCCAAAAACCCTTAAGTCTTTGTTTTAAAACAACTTTTTTGATCGAATGGGGAATCGTCTAATGGTAGGACGCCTGACTCTGACTCAGGTAGTCTAGGTTCGAATCCTAGTTCCCCAGCCAATTTGCCCACCTACCTCAGCAAAAGAAGCCGACAGCGTGATATGACCCAGCCGGCTTCTTCCTCGTACGACGTTATCATTCTGGGGGCTGGAGGGGCTGGCTTGATGTGCGCGGGTCTTGCTGGCCAGCGCGGCAAGCGGGTGGTGGTTCTCGACCACGCCAAGAAGCCCGGCGAGAAGATCCGCATCTCTGGTGGCGGGCGCTGCAATTTCACCAACCAGAACACACGTGCGGATCGCTTTCTCTCACAGAACCCGCATTTCTGTCGCAACGCGCTCGGCGCTTACACACCGCGGGATTTCATCTCTCTGGTGGATAGTTATGGAATTTCCCATCACGAGAAAACACTAGGCCAGCTATTCTGTGATGGGTCGTCTCAGCAGATCATCGACATGCTGCTTGAGGAATGTACCAAGGGTGCTGTCGACATCAAACTTCAGATCAATATTGGTCTGATCACCCACGATCAGAACGGGTTTCTGGTTGAAACAAGCCTTGGCCCCCTCACCGCTCCCAAGCTGGTTGTTGCGACCGGTGGCAAATCCATTCCCAAGATGGGGGCGAGTGGCCTGGGCATCGCGCTGGCGGAACAATTCGGCCTGGAGGTGATGCCGACACGGGCGGGACTTGTGCCCTTTACCCTCGCTCCTGAAATGAAGGAACGCTACGCCGCCCTGTCGGGGCTTTCTGCCGATGTCGTCGTCTCGACAAATGGGAAGAGCTTTCGCGAGGCGATGCTGTTTACCCATCGAGGACTGAGCGGCCCGGCGATCCTGCAAGCTTCTTCCTACTGGCGCGAGGGGGGAGATGTCACGATTGACCTGGCCCCGGATCAGGATATTTATGAAGCCCTGATCGCTGAGCGTGAGGCGCGTCCGAAGGCGGAAGTGTCGGCGGTGCTTGCCCAACATCTGCCCAAACGACTGGCGCGTGATCTGACCTCCCATCTGGAAGGACGCAGCCGGCTGGCGGACCAGTCAAACAAGACCTTGAAAGCGATTAGCGCCAGCGTGCATCAATGGTGTTTTGTTCCGGCGGGGACTGAAGGATACCGGACTGCAGAGGTCATGGTGGGCGGTGTGTCGACCGCCGAGCTGGAGCCCAAGACGCTCGAGGCCCGCAAACATCGCGGCCTCTAYTTCATYGGCGAAGTSGTYGAYGTKACRGGSTGGCTYGGCGGSTACAATTTTCAATGGGCCTGGGCGTCGGCCGCCGCCGCCGCGCGCTCCTTCTAGAGCAGAAGGCTAACCCGACTGTCCGCGTTTCAGCGCCTGTATCTCATTCTCCAGGGTGCCCAGAAAACGAGATCGGTCCTTGTCGGTGAAGCCTGCATTGAAGGTCTGCGTTTGGTTCGACTCCCGCAAGTGTTGCTTCAATTCACGCATGCCCAGTGCCATGCCGATGTTCTCCAAAGTGAACATCTTTCCTGTCGGGCCAATGACACGCGCATTCTTTTCCAGACACCTTGAGGCCAATGGGATGTCTGCAGTGATCGCGATGTCGCTGGCTTCCACATGATCGGCAATCCAATCATCTGCAATATCGGGCCCTTCAGGCACCACAATCTGCTTGATCAAGGGGTGGCGACGGGGCCGCAGGGCTGAATTGCTGACGAGAAAGACTTCCAGTCCATGACGGTCAGCGACTTTCTCCACCTCATCTTTCACAGGGCACGCATCAGCGTCTACGTAAATCCGGATCACATTGCACCTTTGGTTAGCAGCCTCCCAAACCTCAGACTCGGGAGATGAAGTCCTCGAACTTACCCGATGCAGAGCGCGCAATACTATCAACTTCCGAAATTTCTATGGCGAAAGGATATCCAAGCCCCTCTTGGAGGATTTTCGTGAGCGCCCTTTTCTGCTCCCCGTTCAAAGGGCTCTTTGTCGTGCAGCGGAACTCGAGTTTTTCCAGACTGTGCTGGATGATCTGATACTGGGTTACCCCTGCCGCACTCTCGAAACTCTCGTACAGCAGGTGAGGCCAATGGCGTGAGAAATCTGAGAATGAAGAGCCAGGAGTGTTGCCTTGCACCCCGTGGAGACCGGCGGCCAAACGTGGACTACCCGATTATCTTTCGCAGACTTGATCGAGCTGTTCGGCCCAGATTTGGGTGATGGCGCGGCCATGCCGACGACCGTCCGATTGCGCTGATGGTGATTTCATATTGGGGTTGCAAGGCCCCCAACTCTGTCCAACTTCGTTAACATCCGTTTACGGACTTCAAAGAAATGGGCGCATACCTGCCATGTTTATCCACAGAGAGGCAGCGTCCCCCTCCGCGCTTTTCGGCGAAAAATGGCCCGGATTAACGCGACATTATCTTGTTGGCACTAGAACATTAATGAAATATGTCGCCTCGAAGTGGGTCTGGAGCCACGTAAGCATGCAAAGTCTGCCGCCAGACAACGCTGCAACAGAGAAACAAGGTCTTGGATCGACTGGTTTCTCCAGTCGCGCGTCTCAAGATTCCGGTGCGGAAGCGCCCCCTTCACCTGGCAGTTATGACATGCACAGGGTGAGCAGGCGATTCCTCGATTCCACCGTTGAGGAGCGCTATCGGCAAGATAATTACAACGCACAGATCGGTGTGACCCGGCTCTACATTGCTCTGGGTGCGCTTGTTTTTTCAGCCTATGGCGTACTGGACCTTTTCATCGTTCCAGACATTTTGTTTGAAGCCTGGTTTATCCGCGTCGGCATTGTGGCACCGCTTCTTCTTGGCATCGTCGCCCTGTCCTATGCGCCCTGGTTCACTCACAAGCACCAGTTCTGGCTTTCGGTTTCGATGGCCGCCCCGGGGCTTGGTGTGGTGGCGATGATTGCCCTTGCTGAAGCTCCCGGCAGCTACCTCTACTATGGAGGGCTCGTGGCGATCATCTGTTTCAGCGCCTGTTTGTGGCGATTGAACTTCATGTATTCGCTGGCCTGGGCGCTGACGACACTGGTCGTGTTCGAAATCGTAGCTCTGTACATCAACCCACAACCCCACAATGTGTTCATCAACAATACAGCGTTCATGCTGCTCGGCATCGGAACCTGTAACTTCCTTACCTATGTTCAAGAACATCAGATGAGGAATGCGTTTGTCGATCACGAGCGGCTCAAGTTTGAGCGCGCACGTTCCATGCAACTTCTAGAGGCGTCTGAATCCGCGAACCGCTCGAAAAATGACTTCCTCGCCATCATGAGCCATGAATTGCGCACCCCCCTCAACGCAATCATCGGGTTTTCGGAAATTATCTCGACCCAAATGTTTGGGCCCATCAACAATGAACGTTACGCAGACTATGCGGGTGACATTCTAGCCAGTGGTTCCCATCTACTGAGCATCATCAACGACATCCTCGACCTGTCAAAAGCGGAATCGGGGAAACTCGAGCTTGATGAAAGTCCCGTTGATCCTGTTGAGTCACTCAATCAGACCATGCGTATGTTCCGGCCCAAAGCGACGGAGCTCAAAATAAAATTGACGTTCCGGGTGCGCGATGACATTCCGTGGATCCTTGCCGACCCACGCCTTTTCAATCAGATCGTCATCAATCTCACCTCAAACGCGCTCAAATTTACGCGCGCAGGAGGCCAAGTGAGCGTGGAGCTTGGCTTGGCAGAAAGCGGCGAGCTTGAGCTGTCCGTCGAAGACACGGGCATCGGCATTGAGGAAAAGGATATGGAGCGTGTATTTGAACCGTTCGTTCAAGTCGAAAACGCAATGAGCCGTACTCAGCAAGGAACAGGTCTTGGCCTGCCACTCGTGCGAAAAATACTGGGGCTCCACGGAGGCCACATACGCCTGAGCAGTACAAAAGGCGTGGGCACGATTGTGACCGCCACCTTCCCCATCAGTCGGTTCGTTGATGCGCCGACCGAGAATGGAGAGCGTTGGGGGACCCGGTAGGTCCGAGCCCCCTAGAGGCTTCAGTCGGTGGCTTCAACCGGCTTTCTCACAACCATGAGATAGACACACTTCGTCTCGTCTTCTTCGAGAGAAATACGCTCGCAGTCGAGGCCGTCCACCATGTCCCACATCTCCTCGGCAGTCCGGTAAACCAGGCTCCAATCGGTGATGAATTCCAGCGGCCACATGCAGGTTTCACGGCCCACCTTCACATTGGCCAGAACCAGATAGCCGCCGGGAATAACCTGATCATAGAGAGCCTTGGTAAGAGCCTTGGCGCGCCGTGCGGAGAGGTAATCATATAGCCCAAGGCTGTAGATCACGTCTTGCGGGGGTAGAGAATTGAACAACGGCCCCGCTTTCAGCAATTGCGCAAAAGAGGCCTGCAGGCACTGGATACGGGCTTTGCCATTGTGGCGCACAACCTGAGGATGGGCATGCTCATAGGCGAATGAGAGCGCATCGTGATCCTGATCGATCAGGGTAAAGTTGACCGGACGGGGCAAGGTGTCGATCTTGAGATATTCGGCAACTTCGTATGCCGAGCCACACCCCAGATTGGTGATGTTCATCGGCGCCTCACCTGGGGTTTCGGCAATTTTTTCAGCGAGTAATTTTTGCGTCATGCGAAGCCGTGTGCCGACGCAGGCACCCGTCTCAATGCCCACACGGTGCAACAATTTCTCGTACGGCGTGTCGCCAATGCGCTCCCAGCGATAGACGTAGTTCATAATTTGGTAGTCGCCGGGGTACCCCAACGGCTTTTCGTAGCATCGGCGCATAACCGGGCCAGGCACGAATTCCGGGGTGAGCACCTGCTCTGTGTATCGTTTGTGTTCCGCGAGTGCGATTGGATCGCCGATCATCGGAAATGTAATGTCGTTCCCGCGATACCACAGCTCTTTCCACTGCGGCATCATCTTGTCTTCGCAGGCGATGAGCGCATCCAATAACCGCGCAGCCCGTTCTTCCTGAGGTAAATCCCCGAGGCGCGCTTCAAAGCGAGCAAGTAAATCCCTATAGGATCGAAACAAGTAGACAATTTCTGCTGAGAGCTCCCTGTATTCTGGGAGAATATCGGCGGCCGACCCAAATTGGGGATCGGAGAGTGACCGCGCCAGCAAAAACTGGTCGTGGCTGGTTACAACTGCGGGAATGTCCACATATCCGGTTGTCAGTTCCACCGCGACGGTTGTGCGAACTCCGCTGGGCTCCACCCGGCGAATACGACCGGTACCTTCGTAAAGCGTATCGTCGGCTATGCACAGGCGCACCGGAATTTCCTCGCCCACACGACCATCCCACGAGTCCAGTTCACTGCTTTGAGCCGCCAAGCCCGTCATTGACAGGTTTTTCAAGGCCGCACGGTCTCCGCCCAAGACAACCGCTGGCACAATATCCTTGAAAAGGTGATCGGCCCGATATCGCTCAGCACGATAAAAAACTTTGCGGCCAGAGGCCCCCGTTAACTGCTCATATGTACGCATTGATACTACTTTCCTTCACGGACCCCTTTTTCGGGCCCATCACGAACTCAATCGCCCGTCCACCTTCAAACTGCCTTTGTCATTTCACATTAGGACAAACGATTCCAGGTTTCTTAATGAATTTCGGAGGTTAAGGTTAGTTTTTGCAAGAAAATTATACGCTATGTCTAGTCGGCTACACCTACCTATTTACGAGCGCCCAATTGGTTCATTTTTGACCCATCCGACCGATCTATCAATCTTAAAAGTGGGGGCAACATAAACCAGCAAATTGCTAGAGCGGCAACAACAATAATTGATGTCTGTATACCCAGTGCTCTATTGATCTGAAAACCAGACAAAGCAAGTACGGAGAAACCCGTTGCCAAGGAAATACTTGTAATAGCCATCGCTACGCCCACGGTCGCAAAGGTCGTTTCAATGGCGTCGGCCGATGTGAGCCCCTCAGCCCGCAATCGCCGGTATTTCATGAGGAAGTGGATCGTGTCATCCACGACGATCCCCAGGGTCATCGCCGTGATGACTGCCCCGGCAATGCCGATATCCTGGATGAGATACCCCCATATGCCAAAACCAACCACTGCGGGCAGAAGGTTCGTGGCCAAGCTCAGCACACCATAAGTAAGACTGCGAAGGGCCAGCGCGATAATCAGCCCGATAATAAAAATTGAGGCCAACGTGCTGGCCATCATCGAGCGTATATTGGTGCTCGACAGATAGGCGAAAAGCACATTGATGCTGATGCCGCTGACCTGACTTTGCGGTGGTGCATTTTGCAGAAGCCACGCCGTCGAGCGCTCGTGCAGGTCTCGAATGGCGCCGGAGGTCAGCCCCTGCATTATGATGGTAACCCGGCTTGCGCTTCGACTGACATTGATGCGATCGGTAATCGGTGCCCCATAAGGCAGGGACAGTTCATAAAGCAAAAAATACTGGGAGGTCAGATCCGCGTTTTCAGGAATGCCCATCCGAGCCGGTTCATCCTCAACCCGCATGGCGGCATGAATGCGTCTAGTGATCTCAGAGATATCGGCGACACTGACGACGCCAGGCTGTGCTTTCAGCCAATTGGAGAAATTTGCCAGAAAATGCTGGTACTCAGGCTGGTAGACGCCCCCATCCTGGCCAGTCTCCAGATCAAACTCCATCAAGTTAAGGCCCGTCAACCGCTCCTCGGCAAAGTCAGAGGCCACCCGATAGTCAAACCGACTATCGAAATAGCGCACAAAATCATCATCCAAACGAATTTGTGACAACCCATTGACGGAAAAAAGAACGCCGACAACAGACGCCACCAGAAGTGGCCATCTCAAGCGATTGATCCAGCGTCCAACCCCCGCCATCAAGGCAGAAGAGCCATCCACGGTGGGTTTTATAGGGAGCAGGGTTAGCGCTGCCGGAAGCCACGTAAATGTCAGCAGATAGCTCAACAAGATGCCAACAAAGACGATGTTTCCCAGGTCGTTAAATGGGGGGGCATCTGCGAGGTTCATCGCGAGAAACCCAACTGCCGTGGTGAGATTTGTAAGACCAACGGCTGTCGCGTTGGTGCGGATGGCCTCTCTGATCGCAACCGGACATTCCAATCCCTCCGCCAACCCATGCATCACCGCAACCACCACATGAATGGTTGATGCAAGCGCAATGGAGATCACGATGATCGGTGCTGCGATCGAGGCCGGTGTGATGATATGCCCGAACCAACCGGCAACACCCATTGCCGATCCGCTGGCGACCCCCAGGATGGAGATGACGGTCAAGCTTGCATTGCGGGACCTCAAAAAGATGACAATGATGAATGCCGCCACCAGCATCGAAATCGGTACGAGCAGAAGGGCGTCCACATGGGACGCCTCATTGTAGGTCGCCATCAGCATCACGTTACCCGTGACGTGGACCTGCAAATGGGGATAGTCGCGCTCAATCTCCCTGGCAAATGTCAGAACGGCCTGATTGATTTCCCGCACTTCTTCCGAGGCGTATCGGGGAAGCTGAAAATTGACGTTGATGCCCGTGGCGCGCCCATTTTCTGCCAGAAGCCGTTTGGCAATGAAGGGGTCAGACAGTGCTTCAAGTTCAATTTCGCGCGCCCGAGCGGGCGTCAGACCCTCAGCATCCGAAACCATATCCACGACAGAAAAAGCGTCATCATCAGACACAATACGGGGAAAATTGGTCAGTGACTCAACACGCAACGAATGCGGTAGACCCCAGGCGCGCTCCGTTGCATCCACCAGCGCCCGAAGCGTCTGAGGCGTGACAATCCTCTCGTCGCTGTTATTGCGCGGACTGAGAACAAAGAGAACATTGTTGTTGTCAGAGAATTTCTGCTCAAAATCGCGCAATTGCAGCAAAAACGGGTTCTGCTCGGAGTAAAAAATCCGGGTGTCATAGGACACAGTCAGCCTGAGGCACCCCAAAAGCATAACCACGATGAGCGCACCCCACACGACCAACACCGTTTTTGGGTACCGCTGACTAAATTCACTAGGCCACATGCACTTCAAACACCCTGCTTTGCGCCCTAACCTGTTTAGGCCGCAGCTTCCGACACCGTTCCACCCGCCTTTGGTATTAGGCCATCTCCCACAGTCCGCATTTTTGCTAGTCTTTCCGCGCTGTAAGACCATTCCACGATATAGAAAAACTCCTATTCCACAAATAGGCTCTAAGGCCTACGAGCATGAAATCAATAGGAAAATCTTAATTAAATAAACAGACAATGAAAGCAATATTGGTCTGTCTGCTCAGGTGGTGCAGGCCATCTGGCGAAAAGGGTGGCCCTTTAGCATATGAGAGCAACCAGAAACTAGAGGCACAACGCTGCGAACATGTCGAGTTTGGCAACTATAAGCTCCGGTGAGCTCCGCAATATGTCGGAACGCGAGTTGGCGGAAGGTCTTGCGGCCATGTCGCCGACGGCGATCGACCGCTTTCGCCGTATGCGACGCCTGTCGACAGGGCACAGCCAAGCGCTCAATTCGTTTTTGCGGCAAAATCCCGAGAAGCGTTTGACGGCAGCGAACAACAAAAGCACCAACGCGAAATCGGTAAAAGCAAAGACCAAATCGCCAATCAAGCCCAAACCCGTTGTACGAAAGAAAAAAATGGAAGATGACGGGTATGTCCAACTATGGATGCGGATGCGTGCCTGGTGGGATGGGGTCGAGCTTGATCAACCTGATCGCGCTCCTGATGCTGAAGCGTTTCCAAAACAGATGGACATCGATATTGATGCCGGAGATGAGACCAACTACCGGCTACAGGTCATTCAACAATTGTGGGGCGAAGCGACCTCTCTTCCCGGCGGAAAGAAATTTGCGCTGAATTTGCTGAAAGCTGCAAAACCGACGAAGACCACCGTTATTGCTGATTTGACTTCTGGCCTCGGCGCCGGCACCTGGCACATTGCTGAAACAACCGACGCAACAGTGAACGGCTTTGAGATTGATAAAGAGCTGGCAAAGGAGGGACAACGCCTTTCCCAAGCGGATGAACAATCTCCACGCGCCTCCATCTCCCATCTCGATATGGAGCAGATAGGGGCTTCCCTGAACAAGGAGCAATACGACATCATCGTCGCTCGTGATTTCCTATACGCGGTGAAAGACCGAAAGGAAGTGCTAACGGGGATAGCCGACGCGCTCAAGCCAGGTGGCTCTTTGATCTTCACCGATTTCTGCCTGGCAGATCGCAACACCGAAAAGACAGACGTTCTTGCCTGGCGAGAAGCCGAGCCGCAAAAACCCAGTCCGGGCACGATTGATGAATATCGTGACCTTTTTGGATCCCTGCGCTTTGAGGTCAGAACAGCTGACGACATCACCGCCACGTATATTCCCTCTATTCAGGCTGGCTGGAAATCAATCGTCGAGTCCTTGAAAACAGGTTCTCATTCTCGTGGATACGTGGATAGTTTGATGGAAGAGGGCAAGGTCTGGCTCAGCCGGTCAAAAGCATTGGAAAGCGGCCAGCTTCGGGCGATCCAATTCCGGGCGATCATGCAAAAGGGCCCCAAGAGATCCATCACGGACTCTATGTCTATCGATTGACCCCTTCCTTCCATCTACTTATCTCGTCTGCTCCCTCACCCCGGTGAGTGCAAGCGTGCACCCGACGTCGCGTCCGGTTACAAAACTTTACAAATTCAGGCTTGGCGAAAGCTATATCGTACCTATATATAGGCCCGATACCCCCTAAGTGAGAGCTGAGCAGCCAAGAGCGCCCTCTCGCTGAAACTCGGACGAATGGTCATGGACGTCAAAACTCTCTGTCTCGGCGCGCTCGACGCGGGCGATGCGACCGGGTACGAGATCAAGAAAATGTTTGAAGATGGCGTCTTTGCTCACTTTCTTGAAGCCAGCTTTGGCTCCATCTATCCGGCTCTCACCAAATTGACGGAAGAAGGCCTGTTGACGTGTAAATCGCAACAGCAAGACGGTCGGCCGGACAAGAAAATCTATTCCATCACCAAAGCCGGACGGGTCGCCCTCCTCGGCGCCATTGAGCGACCCATCGCCGCAGACAAGTTCAAATCCGAATTCTTGTTTGTCATCTTGTTTGCGGATGTGCTAACGCCCGAACACGTCACGACATTGCTCGAAAACCGGCTGCGCGAAACACGTAGCGAGCTTGCTCAGATCAGGGCGGAAGAAGGCTCTTGCGTCAACTCAGGCCAAGAATTTGTGCGCCTTTATGGCGAAGCCGTTATGCAAGCGACCATCAATTTTATCGACGATAACCGTCATCTGGTCGAAGGCAAGGTGGCAAAAACGGAATTGGAACCAGTGCGCTGAGACGCATATTCCTAATAAGCGGCGATCCAGCGGGTAGTTGGACAATTTGGAAGGTTAAGAAATGAGATTGCGGCGTTCACACATATTATCGCTGGTTGTTGCAGCGATCATTGGGGCGTGGATACTTTCCGGACAAATCGGTTCCGACGGCGAGGAGACACCCTCAACCACCGTTGTAGAAACCGGCGCTGCGGGTGAGATGCCAAGAGTGCAGGCAAGGATATTCCATGCCGAATCTCGACAAACCACCGTGGTCATTCGCGGACGTACAGAAGCGGTCCGTTCTGTCCAGGTCCGAGCGGAAACATCAAGCACTGTTGCTGAACTTCCCGTAGAAAAAGGGGCGTTTGTCCAAAAGGGTGACGTGATCTGTCGCCTTGCGCTCAATGCGCGCGACGCGCGGATGGCAGAAGCCGAGGCATTGATGCGCCAACGGTGGCTGGAACTTGATGCTGCCAGAAAACTTGCCGCACGCGGCCACAGGTCAGAAACACAAGCCGCGGCATCGCAGGCTGCCTACGATGCGGCTCGCGCGCAGGTGAGACAGCGAGAAGTTGAACTCAGCCACACGCGGATTGTTGCCCCGTTTGATGGGGTTCTGGATGCGCGCCCGGTCGAGGTGGGTGACTATCTTCAGGTGTCACAACCCTGTGCCACGATTGTCGATTTAGACCCCTTCCTTGTGGTCGGACAAGTTTCTGAAACAGAAGTCGGCAGCATCCGGGAGGGTGTGGTTGGAACAGCCAAGCTCGTCACTGGCGAGATGGTTGAGGGTTTTGTTCGGTTCGTTGGCAAAACGGCTGACCCCGCAACACGAACCTTTCGGGTTGAATTGGAAGTGGCGAATGAGAGCCACATCCTACGCTCTGGTATCACAGCAGAAATTTACATACCCAGCACGGAAACAATGGCCCACCTGGTTCCCCCCTCTATTCTTGGCCTGGATGATGCCGGGCTGATCGGCCTTCGTATTCTTGACGAAAGCAATATCGTTCATTTTCAGCGGGTGGAGCTACTGGATGACGGCCCTGACGGGATCTGGGTAACCGGGCTGCCGACCAGCGTCAAACTCATCACCGTCGGCCAGGACTTTGTCCTACCTGGTCAGCAAGTAGACGTCATCTATGAGGGACAGACGGAGACACCCTCATGAACGGCATCATCGACGCTGCGATCTCCCACAGCAGGACTGTCATGACAATGATGGTGCTGAGTATCATGGCGGGACTTTCAGCCTATATCTCAATCCCTAAAGAAGCCGACCCGGACATCCAGATCCCCGTCTTCTACGTCTCCATCGTGCACCCTGGCATCTCCCCGGAAGATGCGGAGCGCCTGCTCATCAAACCGATGGAAACAGAGCTCCGCTCGATCGAAGGGCTGGACGAACTAACGGCCATCGCCTCCACAGGCCATGCGGGCATTATCCTCGAATTCGACGTCAGCTTCGACAAGGATGATGCGCTCGCCGAGGTGCGCGAGAAAGTCGACCTGGCACAGGCAGAGCTTCCGTCGGATACAGAAGAACCGATCATCAAGGAATTCAACACATCCCTGTTCCCTGTGTTGATCGTTACGCTTTCGGGCCAGGTGCCTGAGCGAACGCTTTATCAACATGCGCGCCGCCTGCAAGATGAAATTGAAGGACGGGTCTCCACAGTCCTGTCTGCAGAGCTGGTCGGCCACCGCGAAGAGTTGCTTGAAATTATTATTGATCCGTCGCGGATGGAATCTTACGATGTCTCACAATCTGAACTGATCAATGCGGTGACGCTGAACAACCGGCTTGTTGCAGCCGGTGCGGTTAATTCCAACCACGGTCGATTTTCTGTCAAAGTTCCGGGGCTTTTTGAAAACCGCGAAGATGTTCTCAATCTTCCGATCAAAGTATCAGGAGATGGTGTCGTAACCCTCTCCGATATTGCCGACATCCGACGGACTTTCAAAGACCCTGATGCCTATGCGCGCTTCGATGGCCAGCCTGCCATTGCACTGCAGATCACCAAGCGGATCGGTGAGAACATTGTCGAGAACAATCAGCAGGTCATTCAGGTTGTTGAGGAATTCTCCGCCAACTGGCCGGACGAAATAAAAGTCAATTACTCGCTTGATGAATCTACCTGGATTTTCCGGGCGCTCGGCTCACTACAGGCCTCCATCATTACCGCTATTGCGTTGGTTATGATTGTCTGTGTGGCGGCTCTCGGCATGCGCTCCGCCCTTCTGGTCGGCCTCGCTATTCCAACCTCCTTCATGATCGGGTTTCTCATTCTCTCCATCATGGACATGACCGTGAACATGATGGTGATGTTYGGCATGCTCCTGTCGGTCGGCATCCTTGTYGATGGCGCCATTGTGGTGGTTGAGTATGCGGACAGAAAAATGGCGGAAGGYCTGGATCGACGGGCGGCCTAYTCTCTAGGYGCCAAACGTATGTTCTGGCCGATYGCMTCATCGACAGCRACGACGCTTGCCGCCTTCCTGCCCCTCCTCGCCTGGCCGGGGGTCAGCGGGSAGTTCATGTCRTATCTKCCCATYACCCTCATTGTGGTGCTCTCCGCTTCCTTTATTACGGCSATGCTGTTCATGCCKGTWTTGGGATCGTTGATCGGCAAGACMGARGAYGYSGACAGYGACGTTCTSAAACTATTGGCTGGYGCKGAGAGTGGAGATGTTCGGWCWTTGCCSGGYCTCACGGGYGGYTATGTGCGTCTGCTCRACAGWYTGGTGCATCAYCCCMTATCCGTGCTCGGTGGSRCGMTSGTGATCCTGATTTCRACMATTTTTGCTTACGGGCARTTCGGCAAYGGTGTGGAATTTTTCGTCAACACCGAGCCYGAACAGGCCATTGTCATGGTCAGTGCACGCGGCAATCTTTCTGCGCAGGACATGCTGCATCTTTCCTCCGGGGTGGAAGACATCATCCTTTCCACAGCAGGGGTCAGATCTGTTTTCTCACAGGCTGGGACAGCCGTTGGCGGAGGTGGCCCGGGCCAAGGTGGCGACTCTCCTGTTGACCTCATCGCGCGCATGACAATAGAGCTCGACCGATATGAGGACCGCCGCAAGGGTGCAATCATTCTGGATGAGATCCGGCAACGGACAGCAGCCCTGGCTGGCGTCAATGTTGAGGTCCGCAAGCGGGAAAATGGTCCGCCTACCGGCAAGGATATGCAAATCGAGTTAACCTCCAGCGATACGGAGGCGCTGCTGGCGACCACATCCCTTATTCGGGACCGCCTCGAGACCGGTAATTTTGGCCTGATAGATCTGGAAGACAGCCGACCACTGCCGGGCATCGAGTGGGTGTTGACGGTGGACCGAGAAATGGCAGGCCGGTTCGGCACGGACATCACGACCGTGGGCGCCACAGTTCAACTGGTCACCAACGGTATTTTGATTGGCAACTACCGGCCCGATGACGCGGATGACGAAGTCGACATCCGGGTGCGTTATCCTGCTGAATACCGCAACATCTCTCAATTGGACCAACTTCGCATCAGAACGAATAACGGCCTTGTTCCGATGAGCAATTTCGTTACCAGAACCCCTCAACAGCAAGTCTCCACAATTGAGCGAATTGATGGCCACCGTCGCTACATGATCAAGGCGAATATGGGGGTCAACCCGGAGACGGGCGATCCCTACAATGTCAGCGAAAAAATCGGAGAGCTGGAGGACTGGGTTGCATCTCAGACCTTTGATCCTCGGGTCAATATCAGGTTCCGCGGAGCCAATGAAGAACAGGCGGAGTCAGGTGCGTTCCTGGTGCGGGCGATGATTGCGGCCCTCTTCTTGATGTTCATCATTCTGTTGACCCAATTCAACAGCTTCTATCACTCGATCCTCACCCTCTCGACAGTCGTGCTGTCCACAGTGGGTGTCCTGCTGGGTATGATGATCACCGGGCAAACCTTTTCGATCATCATGACAGGAACGGGCGTGCTCGCTCTCGCGGGCATTGTGGTGAACAATTCCATTGTTCTGATCGATACGTATCAGCGCCTTCTCAGCGATGGCATGGAAGAAGTAGAGGCTGTCTTACGGACGGCAGGTCAAAGACTGCGCCCTATCCTGCTCACAACAATCACAACCATGCTTGGGCTCCTGCCTATGGCTGTGCAAGTGAATGTGGATTTCTTCACACGTAACGTGACTGTTGGGGGTCCTGTGTCCGCTTGGTGGGTCCAGCTTGCCACGGCCATTATTTTCGGACTTGGCTTTTCCACCCTTCTCACACTGGTGATGGTTCCCGTTTTTCTGGTCGCCCCGAAAAAAATCGGGCAGTCCATCCAAGATCGCATCGACCGTTACCGCGATGACAGGCGCTATAGACAACCGGCAGAATAGGCTGCTGGCCCTCTGACTGATGAAACAGGAAAAAGGCTCCGCACAGGCGGGGCCTTTTTTAGTCCGATCCGGTTAGCTCATCATGCTCTTCGGGCAAGGTGGCAGTCCGTTTTTGGTGATGCTGATAGCGCCAGGCACTGATGGGCAATAGTGCCAGATAGGCGACGGCTAGCAGGCTGAATGTAATCCACGGATAGCTGAACAGCACCGCCACGGAGAGTGCTACCCCCAACAGAACAGTCAACATTTCGTCACGACGTACACGCATACCAAGGCGTTTGCCTGAGAAAGTCGGTATCTTGCTCACCATAAGGAAGGCAATACCGGCTACATAGATGGCGATCAGAAGTGGCGCGTCTCTCAGAAAATCAACGCCAATCGTGGAGAGATAGAGCGGCAACATGACAAGCCCTGCGGCRGCGGGCGACGGTATKCCCACAAAATAGTTCGCYGTCCAAGCGGGTTTGTCTGGGTCTTCCTGMGCMACRTTGAAACGCGCRAGCCKCAATGCACAACASACAGAGAACCCCAACACAACAATCCACCCCAGRCCGCCGATCTCGTTCAACGACCAAAAATACARCAGCARCACAGGYGCCACRCCGAAGCACAGGAAATCGGAAAGCGAGTCCAGTTCCGCYCCAAATTTCGAKGTGCCCTTCAACAGGCGCGCCACGCGCCCATCMAGTCCATCCAGAACCGCCGCGACAATGATCGCAAGGACGGCGATGTCAAAACGTTCGTCYAAGCCAAACCGTATCGCGGTAAGCCCAGAACAAAGGGCCATGACSGTCAGAGAGTTGGGGATAAGACTGCGGATCGGCAACGTCTTGAGGCTACGCCGCCGATGTCCGTCGGTCGTTCGACTGCGTGATCCAAAAGGTGGGATCGCCATAGTCTGCTCCTTCTACCTGCTCGTTTCGGTCCCGTCGTCAGTCTCCGACCTTCAGCGGATTTCTGCAAGTCTGGCTGGCTCTGACGAATTGGGGTCTGCAAGAACCGTTYCACCGGCAATCATGGTCTGGCCAACAGACACTTGTGGGACTTCACCAGGTTCCAGGTAAACGTCCAAGCGACTTCCGAAACGGATAAGCCCAAAGCGCTCTCCCGCCTGCAAGGCGTCGCCATCTTTAATCTCATTCACGATCCGGCGCGCCACAAGACCTGCGATCTGCACCACAACATAACTTTTTCCGTTGGCGGTATCGATAACCATCGAGTGCCGCTCATTGTCGTCACTCGCCTTGTCGAGCCCTGCATTGAGAAAAAGCCCCGGACGATAGGCAGTACGTGTCACCGTCCCGCTCACCGGAGAACGGTTCACGTGGCAATTGAAGACATTCATGAAAATGCTGACCCGCGGGCGCACACTTTCACCCAGTCCCAGCTCTGGCGGTGGGGCCGCTTCGGTGATGAGGCTTACCACACCGTCCGCAGGAGAGATCAACAGGCCATCACGGGTGGGGGTCAACCGGTCAGGATCGCGAAAAAAATAAACACACCATGCCGTCAGGATGACGCCTATCCAGCCCAAGGGTTCCCAGAGCAGAAATAGAACCACCGCCACTGCCGCGAATGCCAGAATAAACTTGTGCCCTTCTTTGTGGATAGGCACGAGAACTGAGGTAAGTACGTCCATTGACGGTTCCTGGTTTTGAGGGTTGTCGGCCAAGCTCGACCGGTTGTTCTATCCTATAGCGACAAGGGACCAAGGTTAAGCACCGAGGACAGGTCTTGTCTTAAATTTCAGCCAGTATCTGCTTTTCGGGCCGGTCCTGCTCGGTTACTTCACGCAACTGGCGGTTCCACATGGCGGCGTAAGCACCCCCTTGAGCGAGCAGGCTGGCATGCCGCCCCCGCTCGACAACCTGCCCCTGCTCAAGAACCAGAATTTCATCAACATCCACAATCGTGGACAGGCGGTGGGCGATGATCAGGGTGGTCCGATTTTTGGAGATAATCCCCAAAGCGGTCTGAATGCCGCGCTCGGTGGCACTATCCAGCGCCGACGTCGCCTCATCGAGCAACAAAATGGGCGGATTTTTCAAGATTGTGCGGGCAATCGCGACCCGCTGCTTCTCACCGCCAGAGAGTTTAAGGCCGCGCTCCCCCACCATGGTGTCATAGCCTTTGGGTAGCAGAGCGATGAAATCGGATATCTGAGCCAGCCTGGCTGCCTCATCAATCTCCTCATCGGTCGCGTCAGGGCGCCCATAGCGGATGTTGTAGCGGATGGTGTCGTTGAACAAGACTGTGTCTTGCGGCACCATACCAATGGCATGACGCAGGCTTGCCTGTGTGACATCGGTGATATTCTGCCCGTCGATGGTGACGCTTCCCTCCTGCACCTCGTAAAATCGATACAGGATGCGGCTGATCGTCGATTTCCCAGCTCCTGAGGGACCGACGATGGCGATCGACTTTCCGGCAGGCACTTCAAAAGATACGTTTTTGAGGATGCCCCGTTCGGGATCGTAGGAGAAGGAGACGTTATCAAAACGGATCATCCCCCCGGTCACTGTCAGCGGTTTGGCATCTGGCTTATCGACGATCTCCGGTGCGATGCCTATGAGAGAGAACATAGTCTCCATGTCGATCAGGGCTTGGCGGATTTCGCGGTAGACCGACCCCAGCAAATTGAGGGGCGCGGACAGCTGGATCATGAAGGCATTCACCATTACAAAATCACCGACTGATAGCTCCCCAGCCGCAACGCCAGATGCTGCCATCAACATCAATATGATCAGACCAAAGGTGAAAATCAGGGTCTGTCCGGTATTGAGCATGGATAGAGACGTCGTCGTGCGGATCGCCGCGTCTTCATATCCCGCCATCGCCTCATCATAGCGGCGGGCCTCATGTTCCTCATTGCCGAAATATTTGACCGTCTCGTAGTTCAACAGGCTGTCGACCGCGCGGGTATTGGCTTCAGTATCCTTCTCGTTCATCTCCCGACGAATGAGTGTGCGCTTTTCTGTCGCCCAGTATGTGTAAGCGACATAGATGGCGATCACGCCACCGGTCACGGCCGCATAGCGCCAGTCAAAATTCCACCAGAGAATGCCCGCAACCAGCATCAATTCAATGATGGTCGGAAAGATGCTGAAAAGAGAAAATCGGAGCAGGAATTCAATCGCCTTGGTCCCGCGCTCGATGATGCGGCWCAGCCCCCCTGTCCGGCGTTCCAAATGAAACCGGAGGGAGAGAGCATGAATATGACGGAATGTCCGAATAGCTAAGGTCCGCACAGCATTTTGCCCGACCTGTGCAAACAGTCCATCACGGAGCTGGGCCATAGCGATCATCATGATCCGCGCCAGGCCATATGACACGACCAGAGCCACGGGGACCGCCACGAGGACTGCGGTGCTATTGTCGGCCGTCAGAACATTGACGGCATCACGGTAGAAGAAGGGAGCGTAGACGGTGAATATCTTAGCCACGAGCATAGCGATGAATGCCAGCACGACGCGCGCGCGCAAGTCGCCCCGGCCTTCCGGCCAAAGCAGCGGCAGCACATCTTGGTAAATGCTCCGTGAGCGCTCCGGCAGGGCCAGATCAATTGGCTGGCCTGAGGCTCGCATACCTGGCGACATCCGTTCTCCTCGGTGTGTTGCGAGCTGCTCGCAGCTCGGACTGGCTCCAGATGCCGCCCAGATGGCACCCACCAGACATGCAGCCCCGGCCAGGGTGGTCCGGTCGGGATGCAGATCTATCGCTCGTCCTATTTAGGGTGTGCACTCCGCCCTGCCAAGGGCTGCAACATTCCCCAGCTTATGCGCGACTATTTTGGGGTCACCAAAATCTGGCCGGGATAGATCAAGTTCGGGTCCCGGATCTGATCGCGATTCGCCTGGTAAATGACGGTATAGCGATACCCTGTGCCGTATAGCTGCCGGGCGATGTTCCATAAATTGTTCCCTGGCTGGATCACGACCTGACCTTCAGCCAGCTGACGGCGAACCTCGTCTGCCACCACCCGCTCAAAAGGTACTTCAACGCGGGCAACAACTTTTCCGCCTGCATCTAATTGATCGATACGCATGGCATAAACGCCGGGGGCAACCGCCCCTCCGGGATGCAGTTCCCAGTGCCCATCCGGGCCGGCAACACTACTGCCGATAGAACTATCGTTCAGGTAGATCTGGATTGTCGCACCAGGATCAGCGATGCCGGAAATGATCACATTGCCATTTTCGTCATAGTCGACAGCCTCAAGCACGAGGTTACCTGCATCAGACGGTACGCCTGGCCCCTGCAGCACACGACTGGCCCTGCCGGGCTCTGCAAGCACAACCAGCGCTTGCCCGCCCGCCTGATCGGGTACTGAGATAGAAACGGACTGGACGGAATCCACTGTCCCGCCGACCGGATTTCTAGCCGTCAGGGAGAGTTGGATGTCGCCTGGTGCAAGAGGCTCGTCGAGAACAATCACCCACTCGCCGCGGCCGTCCGCTCTGGTTGCAGCAACCGTGCTGCCATTGCGCTTTAGGCTGACATCAGACCCGGGGGCCGCCCTGCCGGCGATCACGGCCATGCCATCACGCTCCACCCGCACAATGTCGAAGGTCGGCACAATCTGCTCAACGACTTCTTCTATTGAGGTGCCAGGCCGGCCAGGCTCACCGGGACTAGTCACAGCAACGCTGCCGGCCTCGTCATCTCCAGAGAACAGAAAAAAAGCGACAATGACCGCAATAATGACGGCGATAATGCCGCCAGCGATGAGCGCTATGCGAGGTGACATGCGTGTGGCTCCCCTAGCCTTTCATGCGCCCCTTTGCGAATCTGCTTCACAACGGGATGTGCATGGTTAATACCTGTTCCGCAGAGGGAAAGCCCCGCAACGGTTATCAATCGTCATAATGGACTGCAATTACGGCACCAATTTGAAGATCGGGCAAGGAGAAGTCATGCCGAACCTTAACGTCTGCGTTTATTGTGGTTCCAGTACGGGGAATGACCCTGTTTTTGCCACAACCGCCGAAGCCCTCGGCCAGATGTTTGCCCAGCACGATGTCGGCCTTGTCTATGGCGGTGGGCGCATTGGCTTGATGGGTATCTGCGCGCGCGCCGTCATGGCGCATGGTGGCCATGTAACAGGTATTATCCCCGACTTTCTCCAGACCGCTGAAATTGCCTATGAGGAGATCAGTGACTTGCAGGTCGTTGGGTCTATGCATGAACGCAAGCAGAGGATGTTTGACAAGTCCGATGCTTTTCTTGCCCTTCCCGGCGGTATTGGGACGTTGGAAGAAACCATTGAGATGCTGACCTGGGCGCAGCTTGGCCGACACAGTCACCCTATCCTCCTGCTCAATATCGCAGGCTTCTGGGACCCCCTTATCGATCTTTTTGAACATATGATTGCGCGTGGTTTCGTGAGTTCAACAATCCACGCGCAGTACACGGTGGTCGATGAGGTTGAGCAAATACTGCCTCAGATTAAAGCAGCCCTGTGACGGTTCTTTGACTTGCCCGGAAATAGCTCTCACCTCATCACGCGCCGTAATTCCCGCTCCCGCCTCCAGGTATCCCAACTGAACAGCGCCAACCCGGTCCAGATAAGACCGAAAGTCACAAGATGTGTGCTCGACAGATGTTCGCCATATATCCAGACGGCGATGATCAATTGCACCGTGGGCGCCAGATATTGCATCAGCCCCAGAGTGGAGAGCCGAATGCGCTGAGCGCCGTAATTGAAAAGAAATAGCGGGATGGTCGTCATTGGTCCGGTCAGGGCCAACAAGAAAAGCGTCAGGCCATCGGCGTGCAAAAGCGAGGTGCCACCGTTCATTTCGCTCCACACCAGATAGGCAACCGCAAAGGGCGACAGGATCAGCACCTCGATGAGCAGGCCTTCGAGGGGATCAACCTTGGTGATTTTTCGGAGATACCCGTAGATCGCAAACGTTATCGCGAGGAACAGGGATATCCACGGCACCGCGCCAAAATCCACCGTCATCACGACAACACCCAGCGCCGCGAGGCAGATGGCAATGACCTGCAGTCTCGACAAGCGCTCGGATAGCAGCACAACACCAATCAAAACGCTGATGAGTGGATTGATGTAATAGCCAAGGCTGGTTTCCAGCACCCGGGACTCATTAATCGAATAGATAAAGACGAACCAGTTTGCACCAATGATGAGGCTGGTTGCGCATAGGGTCAGAAGGATCCGTGGATTGCCAAGCACGGCCCTCAATGCTGCTCCTTTGCGGAACAGCAAGATGAGCCCTGCCGTGAGAGCGATGCTCCACAAGGTGCGATGGGCCAGAACTTCATAGGGCAGCACATGGGTGAGCTGCTTGTAAAAAATGACCGTGAAACCCCAGAAAGTGTAGCCGACCGCTGCCGCGATTCCTCCAACCAGGGCCGCGCGCTCGGCGGCCTCTCTGGCCTGCTCTCTATTGGTTTCGCTCACCCGCCTGTTCCCGCACTTACACCTAATAACCGACACTTCTGTACGGCATCATATGAGCGGCGCGCGGCACATTAGCAAGGCAGATCAGCACTCATCGGGTAAATACTCTCAAGCATCTTTCGCGGGCAGTGGACCGAAGAAGCCGAGCACACGCTCAACCCGCCCATCGCCATCCGTCTCCACCACGTCAAAGCCCGGAACAACCAGCTCCCCGCCACTATGTATCTCCCAATCGTAGCGATACACCTGATGATGGCTGTCGACCCCACTGGCGCGTGTGCACACCGCGTCTGGGATCAGGTCTTTTCTGAACTCGTGCACCATCTCCTCGAATGCATCAATGCCCGTGATGTCTTTCGTGGGATCAATAAATCTGACGTTTGGCGCCAACGCCTTTTCCAGATGGCCCCGCACCTTGGCCGGGTCATGTTCGTTCCATGCGGCAAGCATGTGATCGAAGGATTTTGGATAATTGCTCATGAGAACCTCTCGAGTTTATACATACCGACAGTCTGTCTGTTTTATCAATCTAGAAGAATGTTGTAAAGTCCCGACATGGCGACTCAGGCAGAAAGACGACAATCCACCCGTGGACGGCTCATTCAGGCAGCGCGCGACCTGTTTTCAGAGCAAGGTTACGAAGCCACCCCCACCGAGCAAATTATCGCCGCCGCCGGGGTAAGCCGGGGCGCGATGTATCACCATTTCAATGCCAAACGGGACCTCTTTGAAGCTGTTTTTCTAACTCTTTCAGAGGAGACCATTGCGCGCGCGATCAAAAACAGTGAGCACGGCGTATCGCCCTTGGAGGACATGATACAGGCCTGCTTTGCGTGGCTGCGTGAAGTGCGCCGCCCAAAGATTGCGGCGATCCTGCTCGATCAAGGGCCACAAGTTTTAGGCTGGGAGCGGGCTCGGGACCTGGAGGCAGAAACAAGCCTCGCCCTGATGACAATGAGCCTTAAGCGCGCCGAAAAAGCGGGCGACATCGCGGTCCCTTCGATCGATCTGACCGCGCGCATTATCAACGCAGCCTTGGCCGAGGTGGCCCTGGCCGCTCTGCACAATGCGCCTCGTGTTTCGCAAAAAACACAGGAAGCGACGATCCGCCAATTCATCTTGGGGATGAGCGGAAAACGCTAGGGCAGAAATTCAGGGCTTTTTCAGGGTCGGCCGGTTCTGCTCTGACAGAGGGGCAGGCGCACCATCGCGTAACAGCTTGTAGGTCATGCTGTCACTCAGTGCCTGAAAAGACGCATCGACAATGTTGGGAGACACCCCAACAGTGAACCATCGGTTCCCTTCGCTGTCGGCACTCTCGATCAGCACTCGCGTCACGGCCTCTGTCCCGCCCGTCAGTATGCGCACCTTGAAGTCCACCAGCCGGATGTCGCCGATGTAAGACTGGTACTTGCCCAGGTCCTTGCGCAGGGCTTCGTCCAAAGCGTTTATGGGACCGTTCCCCTCGCCGACCGAGATGAACTGCTCTCCATCGACCACCACTTTCGTGGTTGCCTCGGACATGGTCACCAATTCACCAAGGGCGTTGTGGCGACGTTCGACCAGAACCCGAAACGAGTTCACGGTGAAATATTCAGGCACCAGCCCCAGCATGCGTTTTGCGAGCATCTCGAACGAGGCTTCTGCCCCGTCATAAGAATAGCCGAGATATTCACGCTCTTTCACCTCATCCAAAAGTCGGCCAACGCGCGGATCCTTGGCATCCAGATCGATGCCGATCGCTTCGAACTGGGCAATGATGTTTGCCCGCCCTGACTGATCTGACACCAGCATATGGCGCTTGTTGCCGACGGTTTCTGGTGGCACATGTTCGTAGGTGGTCGGATCTTTCATGATGGCTGACACATGAATGCCGGCCTTGGAGGCGAAGGCACTTTCACCCACATAAGGCGCATAGCGATTGGGTGCACGATTGAGCAATTCGTCGAGCGTGCGCGACACATGGGTGAGGTCTTTCAGACCGGCCTCATCGATGCCGATCTCAAACTTGTCCGCATAGTCTGACTTCAACAACAAAGTGGGGATGAGCGAAACCATATTGGCGTTGCCGCACCGCTCTCCCAAGCCGTTCAGTGTGCCCTGTATCTGGCGCACGCCAGCGCGCACAGCGGCCAGTGTATTGGCGACGGCATTTTCCGTGTCATTGTGAGCGTGGATACCCAGACGGTCGCCCGGAAAGAGTTTCGTCAGTTCGGTGACGATGCGCTCAACCTCGTGAGGCAAGGTGCCCCCATTGGTGTCGCAGAGCACTGCCCAGCGCGCGCCCTCATCCAGTGCCGCTTTCACGCAGGCTTTTGCATAGTCGGGGTTTGCCTTGTAGCCATCGAAAAAATGTTCGCAGTCGATCAAGGCTTCCCGGTCGCGCGCCACAATGGCCCGCACGCTGTCGGTAATGGTCTCAAGGTTCTCTTCGTTGGTGATGCCGAGCGCCACATCAACGTGGAAATCCCACGCCTTGGCAACCAGGCAGATGGCGGATGCTTTGCTCTCAAACAGAGCTGCGAGCCCCGGGTCATTGTCCGCAGAGCGCCCTGCCCGTTTGGTCATGCCGAACGCGGTGAAGGTCGCGTGCTTCAATTCTGGGTCGGTCGAGAAAAAATCGGTGTCGGTCGGGTTGGCACCTGGGTATCCGCCCTCGACATAGTCGAGACCCAACCGGTCCAGCAATTTCGCAACAAGCCGCTTGTCCTCGACAGAGAAGTCTACGCCCTGCGTCTGCGCCCCATCGCGCAGCGTGGTGTCGAAGAGATAAAGCCGTTCTTTGCTCATCGTTCATTCCGTTTCTTACCGCATTTCGAAAAATGCTCTGTCGGCACAAATCTCAACGTGCCTGTCCACCCGTACTCACCGCCGGCCGGTTCTGACATTTAATTTTCGGAAGAAAACATGAAGAAACGGCGGCGGCCAACTATATCAGCCGCGAATAATCAGACCCATAATGATCCATTTCGTCGTTTTCATCGGATCGGTCTCGCCACACTCTTTCAAACTCAGGCTTTATGCCCCGTCAGGCGGGCCAAGGCCCGCTCTCTTCCGAGGAGAGGTAGCAGATTTGCCAGCTCAGGTCCATGGCGAAGGCCGGTCAGCGCAAGACGCAAGGGCATAAACAGGGTTTTGCCTTTACGGCCTGTCTCGCCTTTCAGACCCCCCGTCCACGTCCGCCAGGTGTTTTCATCCCAAGGCTCCGCTGGCAGGGCGGCGGCGGCGGCGGCAATAAATTCCACGTCTTCTGGTTCAATGACCGGCTCTACTGGCCCATGGGCCACGTGCCACCAGGCCGCCACCCCGTCAAACAGGGTGAGATTGGGACGCACAGCATTCCAGAACGTTTCCCCGCCTTCAATCCCACGCTCGGCAAGACGGTCTTTCACATCCGCAAACGAGGTCATGTGCATCAAGGCAGCGTTCACCCGTTCCAGATCCTTCATGTCGAAACGCACGCCTGAACGTCCAATGGCGCTGGTCTCAAACTCTGTCGCCAGGTCCTCCAGGGCCGCTCTGGGAACGGCCGCGTCTGGTGTTCCTAGTTTTGCGAGGAAGGAGTTGATAGCCATGGGCTCAAAACCCTTGTCGCGCAGGGCTTCAACCGAATGCTCCCCGCGCAGGCGTTTGGAAAGCGGCTGCCCCTCTTCGTTCAGCAACAGAGAGTGGTGACCAAAGCGTGGGGGCTCGGCACCGAGCGCCTGAAACACCTGCACCTGTGCGCCCGTGTTTGTCAGATGGTCCTCGCCGCGCACCACATGGGTGATTTCCATATCAATGTCATCAACAACACTTGGCAGCGTATAGAGATACGAGCCATCGCCACGGATCAGGATCGGATCGGACAGGCTTTTTGTGTTGACCTTCACTGCGCCTAAAAACAGGTCGTCAAACTCCACGATTGCTCGGTCTAGCTTGAAACGCCAATGAGGCTGSTGCCCCTCCGCTTCCAGGGCTGCCCGTTCATCGTCGGTCAGGTCTAGCGCTGCCCGGTCATAGACCGGCGGCTGCTTGCGACCGAGCTGACGTTTGCGCTTACGATCCAGTTCATCCGGTGTTTCGTAGCAGGGATAAAGACGCCCTTCTGCCTTCAGCTTCTCGACAGCTTCCCCATACCGATCGAACCGGTCCGACTGACGAAACAGTTTGTCATGGGTGAGCCCCAGCCATGCCAGGTCCGATTGGATCTTTTCTGCATATTCCTGGGTCGAGCGTTCCGTGTCCGTGTCGTCGAGACGCAGAATGAAGGTGCCGCCCGCCTTTTTGGCGATGAGCCAATTGAACAGGGCAACCCGCATGTTGCCGACATGCAGAAGACCGGTGGGGCTGGGCGCGAAGCGTAAGCTGACAGTCATGAAATTCCTTACCGCGCGTCGCGGTAGCCGTTGGTGATGGGATAGCGACGATCGCGCCCGAAATTACGCGCCGTGATTTTGACGCCAGGAGCTGCCTGCCGTCTCTTGTATTCCGCAATATATAGAAGATGTTCGATCCGTTTGACCAGATCCTGGTCATGCCCCCGGGCGACGATCTCGCTTACGGGAAGCTCCTTTTCGACCAGGCATTCAAGGATGTCATCCAACACCTCGTAAGGCGGGAGTGAATCCTCATCTTTCTGATCTTCGCGAAGTTCTGCGGATGGTGGCTTAGTGATGATGTTGTCGGGGATCACTTCACCCGCTGGCCCCAAGGCAAGCTCCGGTTTGTTCAGGTTGCGCCAGCGGCACAGAGCGAAGACCTGCATTTTGTAGAGGTCCTTGATCGGGTTGTAGCCCCCGTTCATGTCTCCATAAAGCGTCGCGTAGCCCACGGAGACTTCCGACTTGTTGCCCGTGGTGATGACCATATGTCCGAACTTGTTGGAGACAGCCATGAGCAATGTGCCGCGTGTGCGGGACTGGAGGTTTTCCTCCGTTGTATCGCTGGTCGTGCCTTCAAAAAGCGGTCCGAGCGCTTCAAGGAACCCTTCTACCGGCCCCTCGATGGGAACCGTGTCGTAGCGCACCCCGAGAGCGGCCGCACATTGGTCCGCATCTGTGATGCTTTCTTCTGCCGTGTAGCGATAAGGCAGCATGATGCAATAGACCTTGTCGGCCCCCAATGCGTCCACAGCCATCGCCGCGCAAAGAGCAGAGTCCACACCGCCAGATAGTCCCAGCACCACACCAGGGAAGCGGTTCTTGGTAACGTAGTCGCGCAGGCCCAGCACGCAGGCCGCGTAAATGGCTTCGTCGCCGGTCGCGATTTCTGCCACCTCACCCTGCTGACACACCCAACCGTCGCTTGTCCGCTCCCAGTTGGTAAGCACAACACTTTCCTGCCATGCAGGCAACTGGTGCGCGAGCGCGAGATTGGTATTCAGCACAAAGGAGCCCCCGTCAAAGACGAGTTCGTCCTGCCCTCCCACCTGGTTGAGGTAGACCAGAGGCAAGCCAGTTTCGTTGATACGGGTGATTGAGTGCTGCAGGCGGGAATCAAATTTCTCCATATCGAACGGAGAACCGTTGGGCACCAGCAGCAGTTCCGCTCCGGTCTCCTCAAGACATTCTGCTACGTCGGCAAACCAGATGTCTTCACAAACCGGCACACCAAGGCGCACGCCTCGGAAAGAAAGCGGCCCGGGCATCTCACCTGCAGCAAAGACACGGGGCTCGTCAAAAACACCGTAATTGGGCAAATGTACTTTGTGGCGTCGTCCGATAATTTCGCCGCCGTCGATCAGCACCATCGAATTATGGAGGCCGTTTTCGTCGCGGGTGGGCGCGCCGATCAGGTAGCCCGGTCCTCCATCCTTTGTTTCCTGGGCGAGATCTGCGAGGGCTTCGTCGACGGCGATCTGGAAGGAGGGTTTGAGGACCAGATCTTCGGGCGGATAACCGATCAGAAAAAGCTCCGGGAACATCACCAGATCAGCGCCCTTGGCTGCTGCATCGGCCCGCGCGGCCTGCGCTTTTGCCTTATTGCCCGCAATATCCCCCACGGTTGGGTTCAACTGAGCCAGGGCGATTTTCAACTGATCGAACATATGCACCACATGAATTTGACAGGTCTGCCAGGAGCCGGGCCCCGTTTCTAGCCCGCTGTTCGCCGTTGAACAATAGCTCTCCAATTTTACGTACCGGTTGTGGGGTTTTAAGGGTGGTGCATCTCGCAGAACCTCCCTATATGCTGACCGCAACAAGTCATAAAATCAGGGGGAAATATCATGGCCGATGCGGTCAACCGGCAAATCCAGCTCGTGGAAACACCCAAGGGAAAGCTGGGGCCTGAGCATTTCAAGCTCGCAGATGCGACAATCCCTGTCCCTTCCAAAGACGGCGACGTGCAGGTTCGCACGCGCTATATCTCCCTTGATGCGGCAAACCGCGCCTGGATGCAGGGAGCTACCTATCGCGACGCTGTGGAAGCCGGTCAGGTCATGGCGGGCGGTGCCATCGCTGAGGTGACCGCCAGCAATGACGCGGGCTTCAAGGTCGGCGACCGCGTGTTTGCTGACACCGGTTGGCAGGATTATGCAGTTCTCCCCGCCAAGGCGCTTCAGAAGCTGCCAGCCCTTGAGCCTGAAACCCATTTGATGAGTGTTTACGGCGTTGCCGGGCTCACTGCTTATTTCGGACTGTTGAATGTGGGCCAGCCTAAAGCCGGCGAGACGATCCTCATTTCAGCCGCCGCTGGCTCCGTCGGCTCGCTGGTCAGTCAGATTGCCAAGGCCGCCGTGCCAGACGTCACAGTGATTGGAATTGCTGGCTCTGACGAGAAGTGCCAGTGGATACAGGATGAATTGGGCTATGACGCCGCGATCAATTACAAGACGCAACCTGTCTACAAGGCACTGAAAGAAATTGCCCCTCAGGGCATCGACGTTTATTTTGACAATGTGGGGGGCGACATTCTGGAAGCCGCTCTCTTCCGCATGAACCTGTTTGGCCGCATCGCGTGCTGTGGTGCTGTCTCGCAGTATGATGGTGCCCCACCGTCATCTGGACCGCGCGGCATCCCTGGTCTGATTGTTACCAAGCGGCTCACCCTGCGTGGTTTCATCATGTCTGACTTCCCTGACGAGCGCGAGAAGGCGCTGAGTGACCTGCAAGGGTGGGTTGCGTCCGGCAAAATCAACGTCAAAGAAGACATTATCGAGGGCCTGGAAAATACGCCCGCCGCTCTGATTGGCCTGCTCGCAGGCGACAATCGCGGCAAGCGCATGGTCAAGGTCATCTGACATCCCTTCACTGAATATCTTACCTAAACCCCAACTGGAGAATGACTATGACCAATATGAAAAGTAAGGAAGTGCAACTTGCGTCACGTCCTGACGGCACGCCGACAGAAAGTAATTTCCAAATTGCCGAAGTTGATGTTGCCAGCCCAGGTGCGGGTGAGTTCCTCGTCCGCAACATCTGGATGTCGGTCGACCCCTATATGCGCGGCCGCATGATGGACCGGGAGAGCTACGTTCCTCCCTTCCAGATCGGCGAAGCGCTTCAGGGCGGTGCCATTGGCCAGATAATCGAGTCCAACAATGAGAACTTCGCCAAAGGCGATTACGTCAACTCGATGAACGGCTGGCGCGAGTTCTATGTGTCCGACGGCATGATGGTGAACAAGATTGATCCTTCCATGGGACCCATTGAAACCAATCTGGGTATTCTCGGCATGCCAGGCATGACCGCCTATGCGGGCCTCTTCAAAGTGGCCAACATGAAAGACGGAGAAAATGTTTTTGTCTCCGCCGCTTCAGGCGCGGTTGGCGCCGTGGTCTGTCAGCTTGCCAAAGCGCATGGCGGTTACGTGGTTGGCACTGCCGGGTCAGATGAAAAGTGCAAATGGCTGGAAGACGTTGCCGGGATCGACAAAGCCATCAACTACAAAACATGTGGCGACCTGGACGCCGCTGTGCGCGATGCCTTCCCGAAAGGCATTGACGTGTATTTCGACAATGTGGGTGGCTCTCACCTGCAGGCCGCGATCAACTATATGAACCCCAATGCCCGCGGCGCACTTTGCGGCATGATTGAGCAATATAACGACACCACCCCACGCCCAGGCCCCAACAATCTCATTCAGATCGTTGGTAAAAGCCTGAGACTGGAAGGGTTTATCGTTTCAAACCATCTCGACATCATTCCTGAATTCTATGCCGAAATGTCGAAGCTGATGGGCAGTGGCAAGATGAAATGGGAACAGACTGTTGAAGAAGGCGTGGAAAATGCTCCCAAGGCATTCCTCAACCTCTTCTCCGGTGCCAATTTCGGCAAGATGCTGGTGAAGGTCGGTGACGATCCCGCGATCTGATTGGATCAGCGGGCAACATCTGCTCGCGTTCCATCCAATAGAAATGGCCCGGCGGGATACCTCGCCGGGCTTTTTAATGCCTAGTCCTTCGATCACGAAAAATTCAGCCTGACCCCTTTTCGTGTGCCCGCCAAATGTGGGACTATGGGGCACGGTTATCGCGACACATTTAGGATCGGATTTGGGAAGAATATGGAATCGGTAAAAGAACGCTATTCGGCAGCAGCTCTTGAGCGTGAAGAAGCGCTGTGCTGCCCTGTGAATTACGACCCCAAATTTTTGAAGATCATCCCGCAAGAAGTGCTTGATCGCGACTATGGATGTGGCGACCCGTCTGCCTATGTGCGCTCTGGCGAGACGGTGCTGGACCTTGGTGCGGGAGGCGGAAAAATCTGTTTCATCGCCGCCCAGATCGTGGGGCCCGAAGGCAAAGTCATCGGCGTCGACATTAATGACGACATGCTGGAGCTTTCACGGAGCGCGCAGCCAACGGTTGCCGAGCGCATTGGCTATGACAATATCGAGTTTCGCCACGGACATATCCAAGACCTGAAAACAGACCTGGACACGCTTGATCATATGCTGGAAGCCAGCCCGGTCAAAAATGTTGCCGATTACAAAGCGCTGGAAAGCAGGATGGCGGAGCTTGCTCAGACCAAACCACTGATCGCCACCAACAGCATTGATGTCGTGGTTTCAAACTGTGTTCTCAATCTAGTTTCCGACGAGGAAAAGCCAACCCTGTTCCAGGAGATTTTCCGCGTTCTCAAACCAGGCGGACGCATTGCCATTTCCGATATTGTCTCAGACAAAGAGTCGCCGGAGCATCTAAAAGCTGACCCTGAATTGTGGAGTGGCTGCATCAGCGGCGCTCTCACTGAAGCGGGTTTTGCCGATGCTCTTATCGATGCAGGCTTTGCTGGTGTTACCCTCGATAAGCTGGAGCAAGACGCCTGGCAAGTGGTGGAAGGCATCGAGTATCGCTCAGCCACGTACCTGGCTTACAAACCTGCAACCGACGAAGCCGCCCTGGCTGAGATCGAAGTGGTTTATACCGGCCCTTGGGCAGAAGTCATTGATGAAGATGGACTTGTGTTCAGGCGGGGTGAGCGGGCCCATGTGTCAGGCGAGACGGCTGCAGCACTGCGCAGCGGCGCTTATGCCAAACAGTTTGTTATGTTCGGCGAACCAGACACTGGTTGCTGCTAAACCGCGCGCCAACACAGCTTCTGAGACACACAAAAGGCGGCCCTTAAAGGCCGCCTTTTTCATGTGCATTCAGCAAGATCACCCCAGAGTGGCAACCTTGTTTGGCAGATTTTTGTCCCGTTCTTTTTTCAGGCCTTCGGAAACCAAGAAAGCCAATTCCAATGCCTGACTGGCATTGAGGCGCGGGTCGCAATGAGTGTGATAGCGATCGGAAAGGTCTTCTTCGCCAATCGCCTGCGCGCCCCCGATACACTCGGTCACGTTCTGTCCGGTCATTTCGAAATGAACACCGCCAGCGTGCGTTCCCAGATCACGATGCACACTCATGAATTGTTGGACCTCCGCGAGCACGCGATGAACAGGCCGGGTCTTATAGCCGGTAGACGCTTTGATCGTGTTGCCATGCATTGGATCACAGGACCAAATCACTTTGCGCCCTTCCCGCTCAACAGCCTCGATCAGACCGGGTAGATGCTTTTCAACATTGTCGGCGCCAAACCGGCAAATCAGCGTCAGGCGACCCGGTTCATTGTCCGGGCTCAGGAGATCGATCAGGTTCAAAAGCTCGTCTGGCTGCATGGAAGGTCCACACTTCATGCCAATCGGATTTTTGACACCACGACAGAACTCCACATGGGCATGATCGGGCTGGCGCGTCCGGTCCCCAATCCACAGCATGTGCGCAGACGTGTCGTACCAGTCGCCGGAAGTTGAATCGACGCGGGTCATCGCCTGCTCGTAGCCCAGAAGCAGTGCTTCGTGGCTGGTGTAGAAACGCGTGCTCTGCAGCTGCGGCACAGTGTCGGCATCGATGCCACACGCGCGCATGAAATCAAGTGCCTCGGTGATGCGGTTCGCCACATCTTCGTAGCGCTTCTTGCCTTCACCCTCGCCCACAAATCCCAACGTCCACTGGTGAACATAATCCAGATTTGCATAGCCGCCGGTCGCGAATGCACGAATGAGATTGAGCGTTGCGGCGGACTGATTGTAGGCCTGCAGCAGACGGCGTGGATCGGGTACGCGCTCTTCCTCTGTGAAGTCGATCCCATTGATGATGTCGCCGCGATAACTAGGCAGCGTCACGCCATCAATAGTCTCAGTGTCAGAGGAGCGTGGCTTGGCGAACTGCCCGGCAATCCGCCCCACCTTCACCACGGGCAAAGCCGCCGCGTAAGTCAGAACCACAGCCATCTGGAGAAGCACGCGGAAGGTGTCGCGGATGTTGTCTGGATGGAACTCAGCAAAGCTCTCAGCGCAGTCACCGCCCTGGAGCAGGAATGCCCGGCCTTCACAAACTTCTGCCAAATCCCGCTTCAAATTGCGGGCTTCACCTGCAAATACGAGCGGTGGCGATTTGGCGAGCGTCGTTTCTACATCTGCAACAACCCCGGCATCTGGATAGGTCGGCATCTGAACAACCGGTTTCTCCCTCCAGCTTGAAGGGGACCAATTTTTTGCTGCACTGCCCTTGGGCATAACTAACCTCTTGAAATATATATAACTTCCCGGACGAACAATGGTGCTCCGTTCCACAGAACCACCGCTGCCACGCCTTCTTCTCGAAGGCGGGCAGTTATAAGCCCAATGGCGTCCAAAGAAAAGACTATATGCTTCAGATGGTTAGCTGGCCTGTGAAAGTCAAATCCGCTCCACAGCCAAACGAAATATCAATACAGCCCCTATCCAGATGCTTCATCTGCCCAGCGCCGCTGCATTTCGCTGGGTGAGATGGTTTCGACTTTGCTTGCGATAAACCAACAATGGCCGAAGGGGTCCTCAATCATGCCACTTCGATCACCAAAGAACTGGTCCTTCACAGGGCGCAACTCCACCGCACCTGCCTTTAGCGCTGCACTAAAAGTCGCTTCCACGTTCTCTACATAAAGGTGCAACTTAACCGGGGAACCGCCGACGCTCTCGGGGGCCAAAGCCCCAAAATCGGGATATTCATCTGACAACATCAAGATGCTTCCTCCCAATGTTAGTTCCGCGTGCCCAATTTTTCCGCTTCCCGGTTCGACAAGGCGAAATGCCTCTGTCGCGCCAAATACAGTGACGTAAAAGTCAATTGCCGCAGCGGCGTCCCGCACCGTCAAGTAGGATGATAGTTGCACAGGAACAGAGACTGACTTTGTGTGGCTCATGATTATGTATCCTTGCAAATTATGTTTATTTACGTTACGTAGTGTTTCATAATGATTGTGCGAGTCAAGCCAGAAAAACCCAAACGTGGTCGCCCGCGCAGCATCGCTGCTCGGCGGGCCATTCTATCGGCCGCTGCCAACCTGCTTGAGGAAGGCGGCATGGGTGCGGTCACTATGGAAGCCGTCGCTGCAAGGGCCGGAGTTGGCAAGCCAACCATTTACCGCTCGTGGACGAATGCTCAGGAGCTGGCCATGGCTGCGCTGATGGCATCGGACAATCCCGGCACTCAAGTGCGGCAAACTGCGGTACCGCTTGAGGACCTTGCGCGGCAGCTTCGAAAAGTCGTGGGCAAATTCACGACAAAACGCGGTGGTCAGATCAGGCTTATGCTTGCCGCTGCAGAACAGGATAGCGAGATCGCCAAAGTGTTCCGCAACCGGGTAATCCTACAGAGCCGTGACGAAGGCAAAACCCTCCTACAACGAGCGATTGAACTTGGTAGTCTTCGTGATGACATCGACCTCGAGGTCGCACTCGATATGATCTACGGGCCCCTTTTCTATCGTCTGCTCATCGGGCACAAACCCCTAAATGATGCTTTTGCCAAGGCGCTCCTGACAACTGCATTACGGGGATTGCGCGGGGGCGCTCACCCCTAGTCAGCTGCTATGAGCTCAGGTGCCACCCATTTTTCTTTCATGGTGACCAGCTCTTCCGCAGCTGTTGGATGCACAGCCACGGTCATGTCGAACTGTGCTTTGGTTGCGCCCATGACGACGGCAATCCCCACCGCCTGGATGAGTTCGCCGGAATGTGGCCCCAGGATGTGACATCCCACAACTTTGTCTGTTGCGGCATCAACGATGATTTTCATCAGAGTTTTTTCGTCACGGCCAGAGAGCGTGTGTTTCATTGCGCGGAATGAGGACTTGTAAATATCGAGCTCGCCGTACTTTGCGCGCGCGTCCTCTTCGCTGAGCCCCACCGTGCCGATCTCCGGTTGGGAGAAAACAGCTGTCGGGATGTTTGTGTGATCGACCGCCATTGGATTGTTGTTGAACACAGTTTCGGCAAACGCGGCTCCTTCGCGAATGGCGACGGGTGTCAGGTTCGCTCGATCCGTCACATCCCCCACGGCATAGATGTTGTCCACACTGGTGCGGGAGAACTTGTCGACCAGAATTTCGCCTTTTTTTCCGACGGAGACACCAGTCTCTTCCAGCCCCAGGCCGGTCGTGTTTGGCGCGCGGCCAATGGCCAGCATCACGAGGCCGGTTTCGATCACCTCTCCACTGCTCAGTTGCGCATTGTAACCGTTGGCGGTCTTCTCGATATTTTCGAAAACACTGCCGGTAATGACCCGGATGCCCTTTTTCTCCATCTCCTCATGGAGCGCCGCGCGAATATCATTATCGAAACCGCGCAGAATTTCTTCGCCGCGATAGAGCAACGTGGTTTCAAGCCCCAGGCCATTGAAAATGCCTGCGAACTCAACTGCGATATACCCACCACCCTCAACGATGATGCTTTTGGGCAGTTCGTCCAGATGAAAGGCCTCATTGGAACTGATCGTGTGCTCAACACCTGGCAGCCCGTCATGACTGTTTGGCGTGGCACCGGTTGCAATAAGGATCTTGTCGGCAGTCACATCCCGGTTTTCTGCAACCAGATGCACAGTGTGGGCGTCTTTCAGCACTGCCCGGCTTTCAATGATCTCAACGCCCGAGTTTTTCAGGTTGCGGATATAGATCGCATTCAGACGATCGATTTCCTTGTCCTTGTTGTCCCGCAGTGTCGCCCAATCAAAAGTTGCCTTGGGAACCGTCCAGCCGAACCCAGCGGCGTCTTCGAACTCTTCATGAAATTGACTGGCATAGACAAACAGCTTTTTGGGAACACATCCGCGAATGACACAAGTGCCACCAACACGGTATTCCTCCGCCACCACAACCTTGGCGCCATGAGACGCCGACATGCGCGCGGCACGCACGCCGCCCGACCCTGCCCCAATCACAAAGAGATCGTAATCGAAATCGGTCATGGGCTTGGGTCCTTGTACTTTGATTTGGTCTTCAGCGATGCCTATTCGGGCTCTACTAGATGTGTGCCCTCGGGGCCCCCGACAATAGCGAGGTTGGCAATCCCGATAAATAATCCGTTATCGACAACGCCTGGTATCAGGTTCATCGCCTTCGCCAGGCCATCTGGGTCTGGAATACGTCCAAACTGGCAATCGTAGATGAAATTCTCGCTATCGGTCAGGAAGGGTTCGCCATACTCATCTGCCCGTCTGCTGATTTCCCCAAGGCAGCCATATTCAGCGGCAATGCGTTTGAGATGGGTCGCCGTTGTATCGCAGCCAAACGGGATTACCTCCACTGACAAGGGAAACGCCCCCAGCAGGTCCACCTGTTTGGATGCATCGGTGATAACGATCATGCGGTCCGATGCTGTGGCGACGATTTTTTCTCGTAGCAGCGCGCCGCCTGCGCCTTTTATCAGCCGCAGAGCAGCGTCGAATTCATCGGCCCCGTCAATGGTGAGATCAAGGTGCGGCGTCTCCGCCAGAGTGGTCAGCGGGATACCCAGTTCGGTTGCAAGCTTTGCGGTCCGGTCAGATGTGGGAACGCACACCACCTTAAAACCTGTTGCGACTTTCTCTCCCAGAAACCGCACCAGGTGCTCTGCTGTCGATCCAGTGCCCAGCCCCAATTTCATCCCGTCTTCAATAAAATCGAGAGCGCGCCGCGCGGCTTGCTTTTTTTGGTCGTCTGCAGTCATCGCCCTCAATACCCTTCATTAGGCAACAGGTCAGAGACCTGTCTCAGTCATCTCAGCTACGGGTCACACACCCATCTCCATATATAAAATGCAGGCCACAGACCTGTCTCCATATTTAGAGGCAGATCAGAGACCTGCCATGGCGATATACTTCACTTCCAGGAATTCTTCCATACCCCACAGGCCTCCCTCACGCCCAATACCGGATTCTTTCCATCCGCCAAAGGGGGCAACTTCTGTCGAGATAATCCCGGCATTGACCCCAACCAGACCATATTCCAGCGCTTCCGCCACCCGCCAGCAGCGACCAATGTCGCGGGCATAAAAATAGGCCGCCAGACCGAAGGGCGTATCATTGGCCATGCGGATGGCCTCTTCTTCGGTTTCAAAACGAAAAACCGGGGCCACGGGGCCAAATGTCTCCTCACTCGCCACTTTCATGGCAGGTGTGACGTCCGCCAGCACCGTAGGCTCAAAGAAGGTCCGGCCCAACGTGTGGCGTTTCCCGCCGGTGAGCACCCGGGCACCACCCGCCACGGCATCGGCGATATGCTCCTCCACTTTTTCAACAGCCGCCATGTCGATAAGCGGGCCTTGCATGACACCCTCCTCCAGACCGCTGCCGACTTTGAGGTCAGCAGCCGCAGCGCTCAGCTTTTCGACAAAGGCGTCATAGACACCAGATTGGACGAGAAAACGGTTAGTACAAATGCAGGTCTGGCCGGTGTTGCGATATTTGGAGGCAATGGCCCCTTCCACTGCGGCGTCAATATCCGCATCATCAAAGACGATGAAGGGCGCATTGCCGCCGAGCTCCATCGACATCTTCTTGATGGTGGACGCGCCTTGCTCCATCAGCAGACGCCCGACCTCGGTAGACCCGGTAAAGGTGAGTTTGCGCACGATCTTGCTTGAGGTCATCTCTCCCCCGATTTCCCCGGCGCGACCCGTAAGCACTGAGAAGACACCATCGGGCACACCTGCCCTTTGCGCCAAATCGGCCAGGGCAAAAGCGGACAGCGGCGTCAGTGTTGCGGGTTTTGCCACAAACGTGCATCCGGCTGCCAGGGCAGGCCCGGCTTTGCGGGTAATCATGGCAGCCGGGAAATTCCAGGGCGTGATCGCCGCCACAACGCCAATCGGCTGTTTGAGCACAATGATGCGTCGGTCATTGGTGGGGGCTGGAACAGTGGCGCCATAGACCCGTTTTGCTTCTTCTGCATAGAACTCAAGGAATGAAGCAGCGTAGGCAATCTCGCCCTTGGCCTCTGCCAATGGTTTTCCCTGCTCGGCGGTCAATATGGCTGCCAGATCGTCCTGGTTCTCCATCATCAGCTCAAACCAGCGACGCAAGATTGTGCTGCGCTCTTTTGCAGGCCTTGCTGCCCAGTCCTTGCCTGCTCGCTCTGCCGCCTCAATCGCGGTGCGGGTTTCGCTCGCGCCCAAAAGGGGTACCTGAGCCAGCTCGTCACCGGTTGCCGGATTGCTGACGGCTACTTTCGAGGCGTCCTCGCCCACCCAGTTTCCATCAATGAAGCACAATACGCGCAGCAAGCTCGGATCACGAAGGTTCATGGGTGTCTTTTCCTCGTTCGTACAATTGCCTGTTTAGGGAGACATCTCGGTCCTATCCTTGGTATCATTTCTCGGGCGCTACGTTAACGCAGGACCAGCGCCCCCCCGGCCTGTTTCGAGGTCACGTCGCAAAATAATCAACAGTGTGGCCCGAAGAGGCCCAGAACAGACAGAAGCATGATCGGGACAGGGCCTTTTTCAGCGACTTACGAGGAGGCCCGGGCCCGTTTTGTCGAGGCGGCTCGTGCCGCTGGCGGTGCCCTCACGTGCCATGTCACGCCCAAAGTGGTGGGGCCGACGGGAGAATCTCTCTCCATGGACACGGCCTGGTTTGGCCCCCGGAATGCGCGCTCTGTGCTGTTGAACACCTCCGCCACTCATGGGACCGAAGGATATGCCGGGTCAGCCGCGCAGCTTGATTGGATTGAGAATGGCGGACCGGCCTCCCTGCCCCCGGACACTGCTGTGCTCCTTGTCCACGCGGTCAATCCGTTCGGCTTTGCCTGGGGCCTGCGAGGCACGGAGAACAATGTCGATCTCAACCGGAACTGGCTTGATCACAGCCTCCCGCACCCGGAAAACGCGCTTTATGCGCAGATCCACCCGCTGCTCTGTCCAAAGTCGATCAATGACAAGGCCATGACCCGTCTGCTTGAAGAAGGCTCCCGCCTGATCGCCAAACATGGCCAATGGGCGGTTGAAGATGCCATCAGCCGGGGGCAATACAGTCACCCGGACGGCTTCCACTTTGGCGGCAGCGATCTTGAATGGTCCACCGCAACGCTGAAACAGACCGTGGAGACCGATCTGGCGCAAGCGGAACATGTCGCGTTCATCGATTGGCACAGCGGGCCTGTGGGCGACGGCGAACTCATTTTCCTGTGTTTTTCGCCTCCGCGCAGCCCGGGCTTCCGGCAGGCGGAAAGCTGGTGGGGTCGCCAGGCTCTGGACGCCACCCATGTGGAGCAGCTTTGGGGATCCAAACGGCCAACCCGCAATGGCATCCTTTTTTGGGGCATCGAGCAGTCGCTGGCACCTGACACCGCCTTTGCCGGCGCTGTGATCGAATTCCGGTCTGCAGTCCAAAAGCGAAATGCTGCGGATTCTCTACGCATATCAATGCTGGAACGCTGGCTCCGCTTCGAAGGGGGCCTGGATGCGCCGGAGGCAGAAACCTATCTTCAGGAAATCCGAAGCGATTACGCCCCCGACCGCGAAAGCTTCCGCACCAATGTGATTGCCAACGCACGCACGACCTACGCCCAGACCCTGACAGGCTTGACCAGTTGGCAGATGCGTGACGCAGCGGACTAGGGATGTTGGACGGGCTTTTTCAGAAACCGATTCAAGAAGGTAATGTGTGCGCGCAAGGTGTTAAGACGGAAGGTGAAGAGGTCAGCTTTCACGCCTCATCTTTTTCAGCCATTTACAAGTTGAGTCTGGTAATCGGGTGAAGTCATTGAAAGAGAATCCTTTTCGGACTTATCCACAATATGGGAAAGTCATCTTTCTCTCCGCACTTCACGCAGAAGTTGTTAGAGGCCGTTTGAATTGAAAAGACGAGACCAAGCAAGATGAGCCCCCAACCCACCATCCTTTTTGATCTGGACGGAACATTGGCAGACACCGCCCTTGACCTCTGCCACACGATGAATGTTCTTCTGGAGCGTCATGGGCGGGCTCAGGTGCCCAATGACCAGGTCCGCAGTATGCTCGGAGCTGGAGCGCGGAAAATCATGGAACGGGCTTTTGCCAACACCGGCTCGCCCGCACCGCCCGCTCTTCTGGATCAACTGTTCGACGAATTTCTAGAGCATTACAGTTCCCATATCGCCGACCACACGGTGCTGTTCCCCAGCGTTCGGGAACAGCTGGAAACCCTCAGCAGCGCGGGAAACCACCTGGCGGTCTGCACGAACAAGCCGGAACATCTCACCCACCGGCTTCTTGAGGCGCTCAATGTCGCCCATTTCTTCCCGGTGGTTATCGGAGGGGACACCCTCCCCGTCCGCAAGCCTGACCCACGGCACCTGCTTGAGGCCATAACACGCGCGGGAGGGTCGGCCACAGCAGCTGTTATGGTGGGCGACAGCGCGCCAGACATTGAGTCTGCCCGTGCAGCTTCTATCCCCTCTATTTGCGTGACCTTTGGATATACAAATCAGGCGCCTGATACGCTCGGCGCGGACGTGCTGATTGATCATTTTGATATGCTACCAGAAGCCCTCAGCAGCCTTCTGCCGGGCCATTTTGGCAGACAGGGTACCCGCTTGACTTAAAGGCCGCCCGCACCCTATGACAGCCCGTGAGGGCGTGTAGCTCAGCGGGAGAGCATTCCGTTCACATCGGAAAGGTCGCTGGTTCGATCCCAGCCACGCCCACCATTCCTCTTAAACGCATAGAACGCCGCGATTGCTAATTAGCTCTCGTAGGCTAACGCTGCACCAGACCCCAGGAACGTGTCTATCGCCTCTGCGTCATATCCAAGTTCTGCCAAGAGGGAACGCGTGTGCTCACCCAGATGGGGAGCAACAGCCCGGCCCTCTGCCTGCGTCAGGCTGAAGCGCGCCGCGGGACGTGGCAATCGGTAGGTGCCCAACTCCCCTTCTTCATGGCTCTCGACAATGGCGTTGGCTTCGATCTGAGGATGATCCAGCAATGTTGAGCGATCCAGAATAGGGGCGCATGGCACTTGATGGCTGTCCAGCAGGCTGAGCCACTCCGCGCTTGATTTGTTTTGCAGAACTTCCTGCGTCAGGGCCAGCCGTTCTGGGGCGTTCACCACCCGACCGCTGGGCGTGTTGAAACGCTCGTCTTCGAGCCATTGCGGCTGCTCAAGGGCTGCGCACAGGCCCTTCCATTCATCATCTGACACCGCACCAACAGTGATATACCCGTCTTGGGTTTTGTAGATCAGGTCTTGAGACAATTGTGCTCGCGCTGCGTGTTTTTCACCCCCGGGAAAAGTGAGTGCTACCAGTCCTTCCGCCCAAAGAAACGAAATCATGGCATCCAGCATGGAAAGCTTGATGTGTTGCCCTTTGCCTGTGCGTTCTCTCGCAAAAAGGGCGGCACAAATCGCCTGAGCTGCCGTCACAGCCGTCAGCTTGTCGGGAATGATTGTACGGATCATGCGGGGGCGCCCGGTATCCCTGTCCGCCTGGATGGCGGCGAGACCAGACAGTGCCTGGATGACCGGATCATAGACCCGCTTGCCCGCATAAGGACCTGTCTCCCCAAAGCCTGAAATGGAGACATAGATGAGATCAGGCCGAAGGGCGCGCAGCGTATCCTCACCAACCCCCATGCGTTCGGCGGCCCCAGGTCGAAAATTCTGCACCACGACATCTGCGGTTGCGACCAACTTCTTCAAGGCCTCCAAGCCCGCATCGCTCTTCAGATCAAGAACCAGCGAGCGCTTGTTGCGGTTCGCCGCCAGAAACGTCGCGGTCCGGTCTCCCCTTGAGGGCCCCAACCGTCGCACAAGATCGCCCGTCTTGGGTTCGATCTTGATGACGTCAGCGCCCTGATCTGCCAGCATCATGGTGGCGATCGGCCCTGAAATCATTGTGGTCAAATCGACCACCCGAATGCCATCCAAAGCTCCGGCCATCCTGCATCCTCCCTATTTTTGTTCCCACATTCTGGCGAATTTGCTCCATCAAGCCAATCACGCTTGCACGAGGAGAGATAATTTGCCTTCATGCGGCCATCGAAATTTGTATTTGGAGACAGTACCCATGTCGCAGAGCGTTGAAACACCCCACCCCGAGGGAGACCTCATGTCCACCCTGGGATTTGTCCGGAATATCATGGTTGATCCCATTGAGGGCCGGGCGAAACTGGAATTCGAAGCAAAACCCTCGCAGTGCCATTCTGGCAATATTGTCCAAGGCGGGTTTGTGACCGGTTGGATCGATTCCGCCATGGCGCACGCGCTGATCGCCAAAACCGACGGTGCCCTGCTTCCGCTCTCTCTGGATATCAAAATTGCCTTCTATGCCGCAGCCAGGCCCGGCATTGTGCATGCAGAAGCGTGGGTGGAGAGACTGGGCCGACGCACCGCGTTCGTTGAAGGGCAATTGACGACGCCAGATGGTGAAATCATTGCCAAAGGCATGTCTACAGTCCGGCTTGTGCCTGCCAACCGATAGATCGTCTACTTTGCGCTAAGTCCCCGTGTCTTCGTTCCACAAAACCGGTAGTCTTGGGGCTATCCGCCTCACGATTCTGGACACGCGCAGGTACATGAAGGAAAAAGAACTCAGGTTGGCGCTTGTCTGTTACGGCGGGGTTTCACTCGCCGTCTACATGCATGGCGTGACCAAAGAGTTTCAGAAGCTCGTTCGCGCGTCGTGTTTTTATCACCGGCTGCCGGACCCTGCTGACCGGCAGGATAAAACCTACAATGACATCAATGACGACCCCGACCGGGAAACCGATACTGAGGTGGTCTATTTTGACCTGCTGAAGGAGGTCGGCCAGGAACTTGATCTGCGGGTTTTTATCGACGTGATCGCGGGAGCCTCGGCGGGTGGCATTAATGGCGTCATGCTGGCGCGCGCGCTTGCCCATGATCTGCCTCTAGATGCGCACCGTGAGATGTGGCTTGAAAAAGCCGATATCACTGCGCTGATGGACGAGAAGGCCATTGCCGGAAAATGGAGCAAGGTATTTTTGCGCCCCTTCTTTTGGGACATAAACGAGCGCTGGCTGAGGCGGATCGCGCCGGACTTCGAAATGCGGGAGAAGCTTTCCACCTTCCTGCGATCTCGCTGGTTCAAACCGCCTTTCTCGGGACAGTTAATGTCCAACATGCTGATGGACGCCTGCCAGGCGATGGGGGTCCCCCAATCGCGAAGCGCATCGCTTCTGCCACTGGGCCACAAGCTTGATCTTTTTGTCAGCGTCACGGATTTTTACGGCTTCGAGCAGACCATTCCCCTGCATGACCCTCCGGTCGTCTCCGAACGTGAGCATCGGCATATCCTCAAGTTCCAGTATTTCAGGCATTCCGACGGGGAAATTGCCAGTGATTTTGATATGTCCCATGTTCCCGGGCTTGTGTTTGCGGCGCGGGCAACGTCGTCGTTCCCGGGCGCTTTTCCGCCGGTACAAATTAATGAGATCGACCGGGTTCTGAACGAGCGAGGAGAAGACTGGCCTCATCGTGAGGATTTCATCGCGCGCAAATTCAAGACCATGATTGATCTGGGTCACAATCCACTGACAAGCTCATTTGTCGACGGCAGCGTCTTGAACAACAAACCCTTTGCAGAAGCGGTTGCGGCCCTTGCTGACCGTCCCGCCTACCGCGAAGTCGACCGACGTGTGATCTATATCGACCCCGACCCGGAAGGGGCCGGCCCAGACCATGGAGGCACCCTCCCCGGATTTTTGCAGACCATCATCGCCTCACTTTCGGATATTCCGCGCAACGAACCTGTTCGCGACGAGCTTGCAGAAATCAATGTGATCGGACAGCAGGTCCATTTGTATCAGGAGGTCGTGAAAGCAACGCGGCCCCACATCCAACTGGCTGTTGAAAAAATACTTGATGGCGACGTGCCCACGCACCCGACCGCCCATCAATTGGCGCAACTTCGTGAAAAGGCCAACACCCATTCGGCCAAAGATGCGGGCTACGCCTATGACGGCTACATCCAGATCAAAGTGCTCTCCGTYYTGAACTGGCTGGCCGAMATYCTRGGWGACCTTGCRCCGCARGTGGCMCATCCMAGCSMYCGYTTCGCCCTYACCAAATCYCTTGAAAACTGGGCMCGGRARAARAACATCTTYCCRGTYGARMTGRATGCCGMAGRYRCRYCMGNGKGAAARRCMNAAYTGGATYACMTTCCTCAARCGCTTTGATGTGMATTTCMGGCWGCGCAGRYTSCGKTTYGTTATTCGYCGCCTYAAYGARCTTTAYGTGGACMAGYCRCATGRSGAYMCCCAGTTCGASAGYAAGGGCCTTGATGARTTCAAGACGGTCCTTTACGGSTCRCTKGARCGATTGCAACGSCGCCGCTCKTGYRCWTTYTTYGCRGAAAGCCTTCAYCARATGGCRGGRSAGATGCTYGCCMATACSGAMGGMAAKGYAAGCTTYGARCAGTTGGAYMCKCTGCTTACGGCRATMCGYGRRGARCTSTCTCTSRTRGAKGTCGACACTCTTCTGGACGATGACTTTTCMATTCTYTCCGTCAATTTTCTCCCSGAAGACATACGTCGTGACCTCACGCTCGCCTACCTTAGTTTTCCCTTCTTCGACGTTTTGACTTTTCCTCTGCTGAAATGGCAACAGCTTGACGACATTGATACCGTCCTTGTGGCGCGGATCAGCCCGCTTGATGCCTCTGCCCTTCAAACCGACGGGCAGATAGCCACCCTGCGCGGACGCGAGCTTGGTCATTTTGGGGCTTTCTTCAGCAAGAAAGCCCGTGAACATGACTATCTGTGGGGTCGGCTTCATGCCGCCGAACGGCTGGTGGATTTTGTCACGGATGTGGCGTCATCATCCTTACAAAACGTCACCATCAATACGGATCTGGTGAAAGGTCGCCTGTTCCGAGCAATCTTAAAAAACGAAGCGGCGCACCTGACGCGAAGCAACAAACTGCTGCGCGAGCTCGGGGCGAAGACAGATGCAATGTTCGCAGGCATGACCAGCGACACGGACTAAGGTCGTGCGCCGGTGCCCGCC
>NVWR01000010.1 GCA_002746275.1 Rhodobiaceae bacterium
CCAACGGACATTGCCCTCTCGAATGCCTCAGTTGCCGAGAATGCAGCCGGTGCTGTGGTCGGCACGCTGAGCACGACGGATGTGGATGCGGGAGATACGTATTCCTACGCCGTCGATGATGCACGGTTTGAAGTCGTTGGTGGTGAGTTGAAGCTCAAAGCCGGTGTCTCGCTTGATCACGAAGCTGCGGACAGTGTCGACGTTGTGGTCACAACGACGGACTCTGGTGGCGCAACGTATTCTGAGACTTTCTCCATCGCAGTCGGCGATGTGAACGAAGGTCCAACGGATATTGCGTTGAGCAATGCCTCAGTTGCCGAGAATGCAGCCGGTGCGGTTGTCGGAACTTTGAGCACGACCGATGTCGATGCGGGAGATACGCACTCCTACGCCGTCGATGATGCASRRKWTSAWSTSGWWKGCGKWGWNCWGARKSYCAAAKCCRGWGKMWMKMWTKWTCMTKAGKCNGCKRWYWSKGTSRAKGWRAWYGTSNCAACCACGGACTCTGGCGGCGCGACCTATTCTGAGACTTTCTCCATCGCAGTCGGTGATGTGAATGAAGGCCCGACGGATATTGCGTTGAGCAATGCCTCGGTTGCAGAGAATGCAGCCGGTGCTGTGGTCGGAACTCTTTCAACGACCGATGTCGATGCAGGAGATACGCACTCCTACGCTGTTGATGATGCGCGTTTTGAAGTCGTTGGCGGAGAGCTGAAGCTCAAAGCTGGCGTCTCGCTTGATCACGAAGCTGCGGACAGTGTCGACGTTGTGGTCACAACGACGGACTCTGGTGGTGCAACTTACTCGGAGACTTTCTCCATCGCAGTTGGTGATGTGAACGAAGGTCCGACGGACATTGCTCTCTCGAATTCTTCAGTTGCTGAGAACGCAGCCGGTGCGGTTGTCGGAACTCTTTCAACCACCGACGTCGATGCGGGCGATACGCACTCCTATGCTGTCGATGATGCACGGTTTGAAGTTGTTGGTGGCGAGCTGAAGCTCAAAGCCGGTGTCTCTCTGGACCATGAGGCTGCAGACAGTGTCGATGTTATCGTCACGACAACTGACTCTGGTGGTGCCACTTACTCCGAGACTTTCTCCATCGCGGTCGGTGATGTGAACGAAGGTCCAACGGACATAAGTCTGGCCGGGACAAGTACAACAACCGTCACGGTAACATTTGAATCTGAGAGTGCCGGCTATCAAAACAGCCTGGGTATCTATCATAAAGATGCAGACGGAAACCCGGTTGCTGGCGAAATTGTCTGGGTAAATGGCGATTCACTTTCTGTTGGCGATACCGGTAGCGCAACCTTTGAAGGGATTGATGAGGACAATATTGGATACTTCCTCATTCCAGACGGTGCCAGCCATAATGGTGGCCTTGCTGCAGGCACGAGTGTCAGCTTTGTGCAGGACGGTAATGGGGATTGGCAGGCCGTTACAGAAGGCGGAACGCCTCTCGTTGGGACTGATGCAAACGTCTACTTCTCGGGCGGGGCTGGCGTCAACCAGGACGGGCTTGATCACACGGTTGAATCTGGTAACAGCATCGGTTTTGAAGATACCATCAACAATGGCGACATGGATTTTGGCGATCTGATCTTCAGCACGGATGTTCAGCATGTCGAAGCATTGGCAGTTGCTGAAAATGAAGCGGGCGCGGTTGTGGGAACTCTGTCTACCACCGATGTAGATGCGGGAGACACGCATACCTATACGGTCGACGATACACGCTTTGAAGTGGTCGATGGCGAGCTCAAGCTCAAGGCCGGTACTTCGCTCAATCATGAGGCCGCTGACAGTGTTGACGTGACCGTGACGACAACGGATTCTGGTGGCGCCACATACTCTGAGACTTTCTCCATTGTAGTCGGCGATGTGAATGAAGGCCCGACGGATATTGCCCTGTCGAATGCAAGCGTGGATGAGAATGCCGCCGGTGCCGTGGTCGGAACTCTATCAACCACCGATGTAGATGCGGGAGATACGCATACCTATACGGTCGATGATGCGCGATTTGAGGTTGTCGATGGAGAGTTGAAGCTCAAAGATGGCGTCTCTCTGGACTATGAAACTGAAGGCTCAAGCTACATAGGTCAGACGGGCACAATCGACGTCAGCAATTTCACTGACACAAACAGTGGCTTCACGGTGACGGCACAGAATGTCGTGGGAGGGGCATTGACAGAAGCTTCTTCGGCAAATGTTTCGACGCTGTTTGGTACAAGTATTGGTGCCAGCGGGAACGTGTCCGATTCGGATAGCTCGCACGCTGAGCAGATCGCCTACGACAAGGCTTCAGGGCTATCCGAAACCCTCATCGTTGATTTTGACAATGATGTTGAGTCTTTGAGCTTTGATTTTGAGCATCTCTACACAAATAGTTTTGGTGAAAATGCGCATTGGGCTGTCTATCAGGACGGAGCGCTGGTTGCAGAAGGCGACTTTACCGAACAGGGAAGTGGCAGTGGTGATGGCACAATCACTGTCAATCCAGGAACAACGTTTGATCAGGTCGTCTTTTCTGGAAATCTACAGAGCGATGGATCAGATGGTTCAGACTTTGCGATTTCCGGAATTACGTTCAACGAGGCGGATGTGATCGTCGCCCCGGTGATAGACGTTAATGTTACCTCTACGGATTCCGGTGGGCTGTCTATTACAGAAACCTTCTCCATCGATGTAGGTGATGTGAGTGAAGGGCCGGTCACCTTGTGGAGCGAAGATTTCTCAAGTCTTTCAGATGGCATCACGTCAGATAATGGAGATACCGCCTGGAGCGCTAGTGATGCTGGGGCAACATATACCGGAAATCACGGGATTTCCGATGAAGCCTACGAGTTCGGACAAACCACTAACGATACGACGCATGATCCGTCTGTGACGACGTGGTCAAGCGAGGCTATCGACATATCCGGTCAGACCGATCTGGACCTGAGTTTTTCTCTCTCTGCAATAGGAGATATGGAGGAGAGTGGAGGGGCCCGAGACTCGTTTAAAGCATATGCCGTGATCGATGGCGTGCGTACGGAGTTGCTGGTTCAGGATGGTGATGACGGCATCGCCGATGTCTACAATTTCCAGAATGTCGGTCAAGGATCGACGCTTGTGATTGAGTTCGAAGTGGCGACGACCAGCTCGAGCGAGTCCTACGTAGTCGATGATATCAAGCTGGTAGGTAATTCTGAGGAAGGCACAGGAACCGACCTGTACTCCATCACCGACCCCGGCGATATGGCGCCGTCCATACCTTCGATGACCTCCACAACTGATTACCATTATGACGGTACAAATGGTGGCGATGCCGTCACCTATACCGGAGGGTGGGCTGACAACAAACTGCATGGCCGTGCGGGTGATGACACGCTGGTCGATAACAATTTTGCAGGCGAAGTGAAGGGTGAAGACGGAAACGACACGCTTTACGGCCGCGGTGGCAACGATACGCTGGATGGTGGGTCCGGCGATGATACGCTTTACGGCGGATCCGGCGACGACACACTCAAAGGTGGCAAAAGCGGGGATGATATCCTCGTTGGCGGCGGCGGCAATGACACTCTGATCGGCGGAGAAGGAAACGACGTCCTCTTTGGCGGCAGCGGCGATGACCTGATGAAAGGTGAGGATGGCTCAGACCTCTTCATCTTCCAGACCGGCAATGGTGACAGCGATACTGTTATCGGCGGCGACGGCGGAGGCTGGACAGATACAATCCAGCTTCAGGCGAACGGTGGCGGATATGTCGATGTTGATTGGACGCTGCAACTCGATACGGGGTCGGTCGACGGCAGTGATACCGGGTCGTATGACCTGTCGGATGATGCTGCCGGGACAATCACATTTGCCGATGGCTCGGAAATCTCGTTCGAAGGCATCGAGCGTATCGAGTGGTGACAAAATAGAATGATCTACGGAAAAGGGCTGTTCAATTTTGAATGGCCCTTTTTGTTGCCTTCCTCCATCTGCCCGGGGCTGATAGGGTCGGGACAAAAGAAGGAGGAGACCCTCTTTCGATATTGCGGACCAGGGGAGAGCTTTGGTGCGTCTCGGGGAGGGGAAACAGAATGGCCGAAAACGCAGGTGTGTCTGACACATCGGATGGGAGCTTTATCACGCCCAACTATCGGCGTTACGCGTTGGGTTTGCTGACAGCCGTTTACACCGTCAACTATGTCGACCGGCAAATTCTCTCAATTCTGTTGGAGCCGATCAAGATCGAGCTCTCGCTCAGCGATACCCAGTTGGGTCTCTTGTTCACGACTTTCGGCATTTTTTACGCGACCCTGGGCTTGCCCATCGCGATGCTGGCGGACCGGACCAACCGCCGCAACGTCATCACCGCGGCAATGACGATTTTCTCCGGCATGACGGTCGCCTGTGGCTTCGTCACTAGTTTCTGGCAATTGATGCTTGCGCGTATTCTTGTGGGGGTAGGGGAAGCAGGATCAAGTCCGCCATCACATTCCATGATTGCCGACATGTATGAGCCGAAGTCGCGGGCGACCGCACTTGCCACATTCTCACTGGGTGTGAATCTGGGCATCTTCGCGGGCTTTATTATCGGTGGGTATGTGGTGCAATGGTATGACTGGCGGACGGCTTTTTTCGTTGTCGGTCTGCCGGGTTTGGTGCTTGCAGTTCTGGTCCGCATAACATTGCGTGAGCCTCCACGGGGGCATTCCGAAGGCCGTGTTGAAGACAGCGACAAGGAAGTCGCTCCCACCATTTTTGATGTGCTCAGGTTTCTGCTGGCACAGCCGTCCTTTCGCCACATTGCGGCCGGTGCGACCCTTGTGTCTTTCGTGGGGTATGGCGCGGTCGCCTGGTTACCGGCTTTTCTGATTCGCTCACATGGCATGGAGGTCGGCGACATTGGTTTGGCGCTCGCTCTGATTATCGGCATTTCAGGAGGGCTGGGGACATACGGCGCCGGGCTGCTCGCCGACAGACTTGGCCAGGGGGATGTCCGTTGGTACATGTGGGTTGTTGCCATTGCAGGGTTTGCCGCCTTCCCGTTTGGGTTCAGTGTTTATCTTGTCGATAATCTGGCGATCGCATTGGCGCTCTTTGTTGTGCCCGCCGCCGCTGGTTCTCTCTACCTCGGACCCAGCCTTGCGATGACACAAGGGCTGGCACCGCTGAAGATGCGCGCGGCCGCCTCTGCTCTTCTCTTGTTTATCTTGAACATCATTGGCCTGGGCCTGGGGCCGCAGGCCGTGGGCATTGTCAGCGACCTGCTGGAGCCAACCTATGGTGTTGAATCACTGCGCTATGCGCTGCTCGTCATGACGCCCTTTGGGCTCTGGGGAGCGGTTCACTTCTATTTGGCTGCCCGAACTTTGGGCGCCGATCTGGAGCGGGCGCAGCTAGCGCCCGCTGCCTGATCGGTCGTCAGGGTTAGTGCGTGTGCGCTTCTGATTGTTTCTCATGAACAAAGAACATCATCAGAAGGCCCGCCACCAGGAATACAAGCACACTCGCCAGTCCGTAACGCTGGCTGCTTGTGACCTGCGTGACAATGGCGACGGTCAGAGGGGCGAGGAAGCTCGTCGCTTTGCCACACAAAGCATAGAGGCCATAAAACTCAGCCATCATGCTTGGTGGCGCAATGCGGGCAAGCATCGTCCGGCTTGATGAAAGCGAGGGGCCAGCAAAAATGCCTGTCGCTGTTGCCAGAAACAAGAACCACCGTTCGGCACTTGTATCAAAGCCCATGGAGTTCATGAGCTGACCAAACCAGCTGGTGGCTTCAATAGGGTCCAGGCTGACAGCAACGAGATAGGCCGCCGTGTCTGTGGTTGTTCCCACAAGAAAAAACAAGCCGATGGCAAAGCAGGTCACCGCTCCAATGATGGTACGGCGCGACCCGATATAGTCGTCAACAAAACCTCCCAGAAGCGTGAAAGGAACTTGGGCGACGATAATGATGAGACCATAGAAACCGATCTGCGTTGTTGGCCAGTCGAAGACGCCTTTTGCGTAGACCCCGGTAAAGATGAAAACAGCGGCCTGCCCATCGTAATAAACCATCCGAGCGATTAGAAAGATCGCGATGTTGCGATAGTGGGGTAGCTTTTTGATCGTCCCGACGACCATCGAGACGCCCTTTTTGGCGGCCTCCATCCGGCTCAGGCCGGTGCGAGGCTGATCGGGTGTGAATAGAAAGAAGGGGATCGCAAAGATCAAAAGCCACAGTGCGGAAAGCGGCCCGACCACACGGTTGTGTTCCTCAGCCACTTTATCAATGCCCAGCCATGGCACGTCAGGCAGACCAAATAGCATCAGCCAGACCACGAAGGACAGGATCGCCCCGGTTGAACCGATGGCATATCCAACACCAGAGAGGGTCCCCAGACGTCTTTTGGGGACGAGGGCAGGGAGCATGGCGTTGTGGTAGACGATGGCAAATTCGAGGCTGGTCGCTGCAATGACAACGCCAATGATGACAATGGTGATGGAGTTGGGATCGTCGGGAGCCGCGAACCAGAGGATCGACATGCCGAGCGCGGCCAGGAGGGTGAAAAAGAAGATGCCGGGTTTTCGAGGGCCCGCAGCGTCAGCAAGGGATCCAAAAAAGGGGCTGAGCAACGCAATGGAGATCCCCGCCGTGGCCTGCACATAGCCCCAAATAGCCTGGCCCTGAACGTCGTCGCCGACAACCGAGCCGGAAAAATACGGCGCAAACACAAAGATATTGATCAGGATGAAGTAGGGGTTTAGGGCCCAATCATAGGAAAACCACCCGAACATGCCGCGTTTCCCGGTGGGAGTAGCGCCGGTCACGGTCAAATGACCCCCGGGCTGCTCGTGGGTCATCTGCTCTTCATATGCACTGGTCAAACCACTGGCCTCATCTGTTTACAAAAGCAGGCATCCTGACGGGGGATGCGCCGCATGCGATCTTGGAAAGCTGGGGAAACATAGCGGAAATCAAGGGTTTTTCCCAATATTCTGGAATTAGTATGCGCTTTCTAGACTTTCCGCCCTACACCTTGAGCCAACAAGGGACTTCGCCAAGAGCACTCAGTCAGCTTCCTCCCCAAAAGGCGCAGTTCTTCCCTGGAATGTTTTTTGGAGATTAAGATCATGGCGACGAAGACCCGCAAGACGAATAAGACAGCTAAAGCTAAGACTGCAAAAGCAGAAGCAAAACTTCCTTTGGCCCGCGACCTTTGGCTCGCAAGCCTTGGCTTCTATGGCCGGATCTACGATCAGACGGTTGAGCGCGCAGAAAACGTTCGCACCGAAGCCAGCAAATTGTTCGACGAGCTTGTTGATCGCGGCACAACGGTTGAAACAGAGACCCGCAAAGCTTTGAAGGATGTCCGTATCGACACCTCCGGCTCTGTAGAAGAGCGTCTCCAGAAGCTCCGTGATGCGCTTCCAGATCTGCCGAAATTCCCTGAAATGCCAGAACTGCCGCAGATTGCGCAGCTCTCTCAGTTCAAGTCTGCCCGTGTGCGTGATCTTGAAGCTGAAGTGGAAGGCCTGACGAAAAAGGTCAATGCGTTGAGCCGTGCAAGCAAGGCCGCAAAATCCAACCGGACCCCGGCCCGCAAAGCCGCTTAATAGTGCTTTGCGAGCATGAGCCGAACGGTGCTGTGGTTTATCCACAGCGCCGTTCGTGATTCTACCCCCGTGATGACCGGTTTCCCCACCGATCATAAAAATTTGGCTGGCCCCCGGCGCGTTAGCACAGTCTAATTGCCAGGAAGTAGTAGCGCCCACCAGGGCGGGGCACGCGTGGATAACGCGCTCAGGGAAATGGGGAAAAGCATGTCAGAAAAATCGTCGAGCCGAGGGAAATCGACCGGACCTAAATCGCCGGTGGATCGGGCGAGCGATCTTGCGCGGCAAATCTGGCTTGCAGGAATTGGCGCTTATGGTCAGGCCATAGACGAAACACAAGAACAAGTGACACGTCGGGTTGCGAAGGTAGGCAAAGAAACGACGAAGATTTTTGATGACCTTGTGACGCGTGGCAATGATTTGGAACAGCGGTTGGGCGAGCTCGGAGCGCTGGGAAAAATGGGCGCTGAGGCGGGTGCTAAAAAATTACGGCAAAGTGCCGACATATCTCTGTCGTTGGAAGATCGGTTGGCGCGGATGCGCGACATGCTGGGGTTAGCGCCCTCTGGCAGTGGTGTAGAACTGAAGCTGGAAAAACTCCAATCTGATCTGAGTGCTTTGTCAGAAAAAGTGGACGTCTTGATTAGATTACAAAGCGGCGTCGCAAAGAAAAATCCCGCAGCGCGTAAGAAGTCATCAAGCGCTAAAAAAACCACGGCGAAAAAGAAAATCCGCACGGCAAAGAAGGCCACCTCGAAGAAATCAGTCAAACGGACTTGAGAGGTAAGGGCCCAGCATGAAGACCCGAGACCGTATTTTGCAAGCTAGCCTGGCGCTCTTCAATGAAGAGGGAGAGACCAATGTTTCAACAGTGGACATTGCCAACCAGGTCGATATTTCGCCGGGCAATCTCTACTATCATTTCAAAGGCAAGGACGCGCTGATAGCGGCGCTCTACGAAGCGTTTGAAGAAGAGATGCGCATTGTCTTGACCGCCCCGGTCGACACCCCTCTACGAGCGGAGGACAATTGGCTCTATTTCTACATCGTGTTTGAAGAAATTTTCGACTTCCGCTTTTTCTACCGCAACTTGACCGATCTCCTTACCCGTTATCCTCAACTCAATGCGCGCTTCCAGGATTTGCTGGAACGTAAGCAGGCGACATGCACAGCGATGCTGTCCAACCTGGGGCAGCACGGCATTCTCGATATGCAGGAATACGAAGTGGAGCAGACGAGTACCCGACTGACTATGTTGCTGACCTATTGGCTCAACTTCGAGGCCGTCCGTCACCCCAATGCCTCAGGTCCAGACATTATTCATGGGGGTGTTTTTCATGTGTTGAGCCATATCGCGCCCTATTTTTCAGGCGGGCGCCAAGTCTTTACAGACGTTATCGCCACGCTCTACGAAGACCAGATTGCAGATGCAGCCAAAAGGCGGGGCCGCTAGGGTTTGGTGCGCGGAACGGGCCCGTCTTTGTACAAGAAGACATGTGAAAACAATGAGCTAGAACACATTCCCGATCTCATAGACGAGTGACACATTCAAGTTTGGTCCCGTTTGCGAGAGTCTTTGTGTCTAGTCAGGCAGTCTGTTTGGTGTAAGTAAATTTGCGGATTTAGCGTCGCAAGGGCACTGAAGGCTTGCCAAGCCTGCCAAGAGTCACCATTTTATATTCATCGAATTTGCTTTGGGGCATAAGGACGGCTCCCGGCCACACTGCTGCTGGTCACGCTGCTTTCTCCAATGACTATTTGATACCTCGCACACGGGGTTCGTGTGGCATTGAAGACCGGTGTACGGACGCCGGACAGGAGAAAGACATGGCGACTGGTACAGTCAAATGGTTCAACCCCACTAAGGGGTATGGATTTATTCAACCAGATGACGGCGACAAGGATGTATTCGTACACGTCTCTGCTGTTGAGCAAGCCGGACTCTCGGCAATCGACGAAAACCAGAAAATTTCGTACGAACTCGAAACAGGTCGTAATGGCAAGACATCCGCAGTGGAATTGAAACTTCTCTGAAGCGCGGAAAATATGAGATACGGTCGGGGGGACGCGCAAGCGGTCTCCCGATTTGCGTTTCTGGAGAGAGCCTTCCCTTGTCATGGGGTGTCGGGGAGGCGGATCTAGCGCAGGCAAAAAAAAATGTAGCTGCGGACCCTGCGTCAAGTCAGGCCTCGTCGTTCTTCTTGTTGACCCGCCGGGGTGTAGATGTATTTTTCATCGAAGGACAACAGAAGGAAGCGAGATCATGTTGCAGCCGGTGAGCGAGACCGCCCTCACAGACATTATTGGGGCAAGCCCCACACACGCACCGGTTTACAACACCCCGCCTGGGTTTGACCTGGCCAACAACAGCGCCTTCAAAACCGGCCAGCCTTTCGACTATTATAAAACGCTGCGAGAAACAGCGCCCGCATCGTGGACGCCTGTTCAAGAAGCATCTGGCTATTGGGCCATTACGCGGTATGACGACATCAAACGGATCGAGCTTGATCCCGAAACTTTTTCGTCCCAACGCGGCGGGATCAACATGGCCTATGGACCGCCAGGGAAAAGGCATGTGCGTTTGCATGGCGCGGCACTCAACACATTGATCTGCCTCGACCGTCCCTTCCATGTTCCGCTGAGAATGCAGCATCGCTCTTTTTTCACGCCTGATTATGTTGCTGAACTACGCAAGAAGGTAGAGGTAAAAGTCGATCAGCTGCTGGATACGATGGAGCGCAAGGGACCGGTCGTCGACCTGGTGACGAACTTCTCTGAACAGCTTCCGCTTTTTACATTGTGTGAAATGCTCGGCGTTGACGAGAAAGACCGCCCCAAGATTATCCGCTGGATGTTCTATCTGGAAAGTGCAGGCCACATGTTTGCGGAGAAAGCAGCTGGGCGACGCATCAGCCCTCTTTTCATAGCGAAGTTTTTGTGGAATGTGCGCGCGATGTTTCGCTTTGGTGAACAGATTTTGCAGGACCGGCGCAAGAACCCTCGCAACGACCTGCTCACCGCCATTGCAACAGCCAAGGTTGATGGCGAACTCCTGTCGCAGGATTTTCTGGATGGGGCATGGCTCCTCATTATTTTTGCCGGCAACGACACAACGCGCAATTCCTTGTCGGGCACGATGAAATTGCTGACGGAGTTTCCAGACCAAAAACAGAAACTCTTGGACAATCCCTCACTGATCCCAGGCATGGTGCCTGAAGCCATTCGCATGGTATCGCCGGTCATTCATATGCGCCGGACTTTATTGAAAGACGCAGAAATTGCGGGGCAGAAAATCGCTGAGGGTGAAAAGGTGATTATGTATTATGGGGCCGCCAACCGGGATCCTTCCGTCTTTTCAGATCCGGACCGTTTCGACATTGGGCGTGAAAATTCTGGCAATCATCTGGCTTTCGGCGCAGGGCCGCATGTCTGCCTGGGGCAGCGGATCGCGACGATGCAGCTTGAAGTGGCCTATACAAAAATCCTCGAGCGTTTTCCAAATATTCAATGGACTGGTCATATCAGGCAGTCTCCGAATAATTTTGTGAATGCGATTTCCGAACTGGAAGTAAATCTCGGAACATAAGTTTTTACTCGGGCGATATTGCACAGAGACTTTGAGAAAAACTTTGAAGGGTCGAACATGAAAGATGGTTTGCTGCGCGCGGACTGCGCAAGCTGCGCAGCTTTGTGTTGCGTGGGGCTCGCCTTCGATCAGTCAGATTTTTTTGCGTATGACAAGCCTGCAGGTGTGGCTTGCAGGAATTTGGGCTCCAATGGGCGTTGTGGTATTCACCCACAACTGGAGGAGCGTGGTTTTGCCGGGTGTGTGTGGTTTGACTGTCTGGGGGCCGGACAGCGCGTCACGCAGGAATTGTTCGAAGGGCGCTCTTGGCGGGATCATCCCGAGCTTGGTCGCTCAATGTTTGATGCTTTTCGGGCAATGCGCCTGGTGCACGAATTTCTGTCATTGCTACAGACCGCAGGCCAACTTCCGCTGACCTCTCAACAAGCCGAGAAGCGAGACGCGTTGTTGCGAGTTCTGGATCCGCCTCAGGGCTGGTCAACCCAGACCCTGATCGCATTTGAGCAGAGTGATACGCCAACAGCCGTCCGGGAATTTCTCACCACTTTGCGCGGACATCTGGGCGCCGAACGACAGAGTGCGGAAAACCGCTGATCGGTCGCAGATCCAGATACCTGCTAAGTCATTGATTTAATGGTGCACCCGACGAGATTCGAACTCATGACCTCTGCCTTCGGAGGGCAGCGCTCTATCCAGCTGAGCTACGGGTGCACTGAGCGCGGAGCGATCTTGAATCCCGCGCGGGCGGAAAGTAGCCCAGTCCCAGAGCCTTAGCAATGCACCTGCGATGAAATTCCAGCAATTCCCAGAACTTGAGGGTTAGGGCGGTGCGGGGGTCCAATTTGGGGACAATTTCTGCCAAAAAGAGCTATCGGAATGCCTGGCCGCCCGGCCTGGGTGGTTGGCGCGGCGGGGCCAATCGCCTATACCTGAAGGCTCGAAGCGGGCGTTGGCGAGCCGATGTCCTGGTATTCCTGTTCGGGTGTTTTGGGAGAGTTTCTGAATGGCAGCCGCGTTGCAGCTCAAGCCGTTGACCCTGTTTGTAGACCCAAGCATCGCCCTGGTAGATGGGCGCCTGCGGGGCCTTCTCGACTATTGGAATGGCAAACGGGCTGGGAGGGTCATGCCTTGCCGCGCGGACATTTCACCGGCTGAGATGGTGATGCGCTTGCCCCGGATCGCCCTTTTGAATGTGTTGAATGCGGGCCAGACGGCAGCCGATTTCAATGTGCGCCTGTCGGGCACGGGAATTGATGACTTGCTGGGCCATGATTTTCGTGGCTCCGGGCTAACCGATCTTTTGTCGAACAGCTCAGCCAAACTCGTTGCCGCCGCTCTTGCGGCGCTGGTACAGCATAAGCGCCCCATGCGGTTTTTTGCCCATGCCCACCTGGCAGGCAACCCGGATGCCTATGTGGAAGGGATCGCTTTGCCGCTGGGTCCAGAGGGTGGCCCCGTCAATATGGTGCTGCTGGAAACAGTCTCGATCCGCCAGTCAGACAGACAGAGCTTCCCCGAACTACGGAACGAGGGGCTGGCGGCAGTCGTGTCCTGAGGTTATTTTCCAGAAGTAAGCTGCAAGAACACGTCTTCCAGAGCGGCTTCTTCCGTCGACAGGTCGGCAATCTCAATCCCCGCTGACGAGATATCTGCGAGCAAGGCGGCCATGGGCGCCTCGCTGGGATTGTAAAGCACGGCGATCTGCCCATCGTCCCGCAACTCCGCCTTGTATTTTTCAAGCTGAGGGGGAAGGGAAGCAAGCGCAGAGGAGGGTCGAATGAGAATCCGCTTTTCATCGATGCGCGAGAGCAATTGCGATGTGGGTTCGCAGACCACCACATCACCATGATTGATAATGGCGATTTGGTCGCAAAGGGCCTGGGCTTCTTCAAGATAGTGCGTTGTGAGCACAATGGTGGTGCCCTTGGCGTGCAGTTCCTGCACATATTCCCAGAGCTGACGGCGAAGCTCGATATCAACCCCGGCGGTGGGCTCGTCAAGCACCAGAACAGGCGGGGCATGGACCATCGCTTTTGCAACCAGCAGGCGGCGACGCATGCCTCCTGAAAGGGTGCGCGCATAGGCATCTGCTTTGTCATCAAGTCCGAGAACCCGAAGAATTTCCATGGTCCGCCGCGCAGATTTGGGCACACCGTAGAGCCCCGCCTGCAATTCCATTGCTTCAGCGGGGGTAAAGAATGGGTCGATGTTCAGTTCCTGAGGAACCACCCCAATGGAGGCCCGTGCCTGGCGCGGGTTTACGTCCGTATCAAACCCCCAGACCGAGGCGGACCCGGATGTCTTGATAACCAGTCCCGCCAGAATATTGATGAAGGTCGATTTGCCTGCCCCATTGGGGCCCAGCAGGCCAAAAAACGAGCCGCGGGGGATGGAGAGGTTGATCGACTTCAACGCCTCTTTAGCGGGCTGGCCTCCAGCGGCCTTGTAAACCTTCCGCAGGTTCACAGCCTGGATGGCGCAGGGCCGGTCATCATCGGGGGCGGGTTCCTGGGGCGCAGGAACTTTTGCAATCGCTGTATCGTCCGTTATGCCATGCGCCATGTCTCACACTCCTGCCTCATCGAGCAGCTCTTGGTTGAGCTGTCTTGTAATTGCCCTCAGGCCTCTGCGGGGCCTTCCGTGCTGCCAGCCATAATGCCATATTGGCCGCACTTCCGGGAAAGTCTTCGGAAAAGCAGCAAGGCAGGCAGAATGACATCGACGGAAAATCAGGAAAAAGCACCAACCCCAGCAGCAAAGATGGGGGCGGAGAAGCCTGTCGGCAAGGGGGATCACCTCTTTCTTGTGGACGGCTCCGGCTACATTTTCCGTGCCTATCATGCTCTGCCACCGCTTACGCGAAAGTCAGACGGTCTGCCAGTTGGAGCGGTCCATGGGTTTTGCAACATGCTCTACAAGTTTATTGAAGATACGAAGGATGAGTTCGAAGTCACCCATCTTGCGGTGATTTTCGATGCGTCGGGCAAGACCTTCCGAAATGACATTTATAAAGAATACAAAGCCCACCGGCCCCCGGCCCCTGAAGACCTTGTGCCGCAATTTGGGCTGATCCGGGATGCGGTGCGGGCATTCGCCGTGCCCTCCATCGAGATGGTGGGGTATGAGGCCGACGATCTGATCGCCACCTATGCGAGGCAGGCCAGCGATGCGGGGGCCCGTGTCACCATCGTCTCGTCCGACAAGGATCTGATGCAAATGGTGGGTGGCGGCATCGACATGCTCGACACCATGAAAAACCGCGCCATCGGTCCCGCCGAGGTTGAGAAAAAATTTGGCGTTGGTCCGGACAGGGTTGTGGATGTTCAGGCATTGATGGGAGATAGCGCGGACAATGTTCCAGGTGTCCCGGGCATTGGRCCAAAGGCTGCGAGCGTATTGATAAGTCGGCTTGGTTCGTTRGAGCAAACTTTCGAATTTGAAGYAGCCGAGGCGAAACTCGAAGCTGACCTKTCAGACYTRGAAAYAARAATAGCAGCGTTRGCTGGAAGAACSATCAAAGTGGGYTCTGCAGCACAGGTGGGAGAGGTGCTCAGTGATGTTTTCAGCATTACGGGAATGCCGACCAACAAAAAGGGCGTCGCGGCGCCTGATATAAAATTTATTGAAAAGCTAGCCAACGATGGCAACGAATTTTGTCGTCTCGTTCTGGAGGCGCGTGATTTGTCTCGCGTCGTCGGGAGTGCTTTGGAGAAAGTTAGAACGAACAAAGACCTCGCAATCGTGTCGCGGGAGCTTGTGACGCTTGCTCAGGATGTGCCTGTGACGGAAGGAATAGAGACGTTTGGTCTCGCGGACCCGGACCCTGTGACCCTGATCGGTTTTTTCAAGGACATGGAATTCAACAGTCTGACCCGCCGTGTCGCCGAGCGCTTTGATGTCGATGCAGACTCGATTGGAGCCACGGGTGCCTATGACAATGGCGCGCGGCCAGAGCCATCAAAAGCAGCAACCACGAAAAATACGCCCGCCAAAGCAAAGCCCAAGGGGGGGGAGCTCGGAGCGACGCCACAAAATCTCGGAAAGGATCTTGGCAGCATCGCGTATGAAACCGTGACGACGCTGGAGGCTTTGCAGCCTTGGATCGACGCCGCGTTTGATCAGGGCGAACTGGCCATCGACACTGAAACGGATTCACTCAATGCCATGCAGGCGCGCCTTGTTGGTGTGTGTCTGGCATTGGCCCCAGGCAAGGCATGTTACATTCCTCTGCAACATGGCAGCGGCGATGGTCTTGATTTTGGCGACGAGACGCCGGAACAAATTCCGCTCAAGCAGGCCCTGGCAGCGCTAAAGCCTTTGTTGGAAGCGCCGAGCGTGAACAAGATTGGTCAGAACATTAAATATGATCTGCTGGTTTTGAAAAATCATGGGCTGACCATGTCGCCTGTCGAAGACACAATGCTGCTTTCTTATGCTCTTGATGCAGGGCGTCATGGACATGGCATGGATGAATTGTCTCAGTTGCATCTGGAACACAAACCCATCCCGTTTAAGGAAGTGGTGGGCACGGGCAAGAAACAAATTACCTTCGATCAGGTGCCCATTGATAAGGCCACCACCTATGCGGCGGAAGATGCCGACGTTACCTGGCGTCTCTACAAAGCATTGAAACCGCGCCTCGTTGCGGAGCGGAAAACAACGCTTTATGAAACATTGGAACGTCCGCTCATTCCTGTACTAGTCGACATGGAAGCCAATGGCATCAAGATAGATCGCGCAGTGCTCTCGCGACTGTCCGGCGAGTTTGCACAAAAAATGGGGGCGTTTGAAGAAGACATTTATAAGCTGGCTGATCAGAATTTCAACATTGCTTCCCCCAAACAATTGGGTGAAATTCTATTCGACAAGATGGGGCTCCCTGGTGGCAAGAAAACCAAAACAGGGGCTTGGTCAACGGACGCCAGCACACTTGATGACCTTGCGGCATCGGGTCACGACCTGCCTAAGAAAATTCTTGAATGGCGCGGTCTCGCCAAACTGAAAAGCACTTATACTGACGCGCTGCCCGAACATATTGATGCCAACACGGGGAGGGTGCACACGTCCTATTCTATGGCGGGAACCACCACTGGACGTCTCGCGTCAACAGACCCCAACTTGCAAAATATTCCTGTGCGGACGGAAGATGGGCGGCGCATTCGCACTGCCTTTGTGGCGGACAAGGGCAACAAACTTCTCAGCGCTGATTACAGCCAGATCGAGCTGCGCCTGATCGCGCATATTGCAGACGTGCCTCAGTTGAAGCAGGCATTTGCCGATGGCATCGACATTCACGCCATGACAGCGTCTGAAATTTTCAACGTGCCGGTGAAGGATATGGACCCGTCCGTTCGACGCCGTGCAAAGGCCATCAACTTTGGCATCATCTACGGCATCTCCGCTTTTGGGTTGGCCAATCAGCTGGGCATCGCGCGGGGCGAAGCGGCTGAATATATCGACCTCTATTTTGATCGTTTTCCGGGCATCAGAACCTATATGGACGAGACCAAGGCCCTCGCTCACGAACAGGGCTATGTGGAAACCATTTTCGGGCGGCGGATCCATCTACCCGAGATCAATTCCAAAAACGGCGCGCACCGTTCTTTCCTTGAGCGCGCGGCCATCAACGCCCCCATTCAGGGTTCAGCGGCAGATATTATCAGGCGTGCCATGATCCGTATGCCGGACAGCTTGACGAAAGCAAACCTGCGTGCCCGCATGCTGTTGCAGGTTCATGATGAATTGATTTTTGAGGTGCCAGAGGAAGAGGTGGAAAAGACCACCAAGCTGGTGTCGAAAGTCATGGAAGGGGCAGCCGTACCCGCCGTGGATATAAGTGTAGCGCTGGAAGTGGATGCACGCGCAGCCGACAATTGGGAAGAAGCGCACTGACAAACGAGGATGAACATGACGGTTGATTCTGAAGAAGACCTTGAAGGTTTGAAAAAGTGCGGACGCGTGGTGTCATCCACACTGGCGGCCATGGGCGCCTATATGGAACCCGGCATGACGACTGCGGAGCTGGACGCTTATGGGCGGACGCTGCTTGATCGCGAAGGGGCGAGATCCGCGCCGCAGCTCACATACGATTTTCCGGGCACCACCTGTATCAGTGTGAATGAGGTCTGCGCTCACGGTATCCCCGGTGCGCGGGTCATCGAAGCCGGTGATCTCGTCAACATTGATGTCTCAGCAGAGCTCGACGGATTTGTAACCGACACGGGCGGTAGCTTCATTGTGCCACCGGTGAAACCTGCCCACGCGGCACTTTGCAAGGCAACCCGGATTGCCCGGGACAAGGCTATCCGCGCGGTGAAAGCGGGATCAAAACTCAACGTCATTGGCAGAACCATTGAACAGGTCGCAGCCAAAGCGGGTTACACGATCATTGAGAACCTTGCGAGCCACGGCGTTGGTCGTTCCCTGCATGAAGAGCCAGGCTCTATCCCCGGATACTACGATCCGACCGACAAACGCCGCCTGTGGGACGGTGCTGTCATTACTATAGAGCCGTTCCTCTCAACCGGTGCCACATGGGCGGAGGAGCTTGAGGATGGCTGGTCGCTGACCACGCCGCCCGGTATTTTCGCCGCTCAATATGAACACACGCTGGTTGTCACCAAGCGCGGTGCGATCATCATCACGTAACGATCATGCGTGCCGGAGCGGACAATCTCCTCTCCGGCACGCACTTGATTATGCCGCTTGACGAATGTCCCTTGGGGCAGCGTTGTTGAACAGAAGCTGCATTCTGTGCACATAGGCCACCAGTCGTGGGTCAGCATTGACCGCGTCTTTGAGCGGGCTGGGAATGTCCGGCCCTGCGATATTGATCAGCATGCCAAAGGCGGTTGCGTCGGCGACGCTGGGCTCCGAGCCGAACAGAAATGCGTTGTTACCCAGAATTTCAGACAACGCGTGAATGTCGGCCGTCCCAAACCCATAAATTTCTTCACGCGTGTGTCGACCCAGGCCGTGATGGTGAAGTGCTGCCTCAACAGATTTGTGCGCTTTGCGGGCGATAAATCCGCGAATGGGCCACGGAATGTCAGCGAAAAAAATCTCATTCTCGATATGAGCATTGGCGGGCTCCATCCAGCGGCTATAGACGATGGCCCAGTAGAGCCGCTCTTCGAGCATGCGTTGCAGCGCGTGGGATTGCGCCATCTGGATCGGGGTCAAATGCCGGTCGAGATCAATGCCGCGGGTCTCTTTCAAATAGGCAAGGATCAGTGCTGTGTCGCCCAGAGTGACATTACCTTCTGTGATAAAGGGCACTTTGCCCTTTGGTCCGATGGCAGGATTGCCAACCTCCACCCGTTCATGGCCAACGCCCGCCAGCCGCAGGACGGTCATGAGTTTCACAACAAAACCAGACGGGTCGGGTGTCCCGGGAAGACAGTCAATAAAAGTGTGAAGGCGGATCATGGTGTGCTCCTGCTGGCCGTTGTCTTTTCATGGGGAGCACCCTACTGTCACGATACTGACAGCATGGTGTCAGGAGTAGTTGGGCATAATTGACCTATGAGACGCGCCGACCGCCTGTTCGACATTATTGAGTATCTGCGTCGCCACCGTCGGGTGGTGACGGGGGCGGAGCTTGCCGAAAAAATGGAAGTCTCCGTTCGCACGATCTACCGCGATATTGCTGATTTGCAGGCCAGCCGCGTGCCCATCGATGGAGAAGCGGGGCTTGGATATCTCCTGCGCGAGGGCTATGACCTGCCGCCTCTTATGTTCAATGAAGAGGAGGCCGAAGCGTTGGCGCTGGGCGCGCGGATCGTGTCGGCCTGGGGGGATGAAGAGTTGGCGGAGGCGGCAAAGGCCGTGCTGGCAAAACTCCGAGCCGTTCTGCCGCGTGATTTGAAAGCGCAGTTCGATGCGCTGGGCGTCATGGCCCCGCCGGCACATTATCAAGAAGAGGTTGTGATCGATCTGGCGCGTGTGCGCCGGGCGGTGAGGAACAAGCGCAAGATCCGCTTTTCCTATGCCGACAAGGGGGGGAAACCATCCAAGCGTACGATCTGGCCGCTCACGCTTTCCTTCTACGGCGCCGTTTGGACGGTGCCGGGCTGGTGCGAGCTGCGTCAGGACTTCCGCGTCTTCAGGGCGGATCGGATGGCGGACCTGGAAGTTCTGGAAGAACCTGTGCCTCGCGATCCAGACAAGAACCTCACTACTTACCTGAAGCGCGAAGGGGTGAGCGACATTGGGTCGCTCACCTGATCGAAACGTATACGCCTATTTTCCGAGGTCACGGGCACCGGCACTTAAGAGGGTGATGGCGGCCCAGGCGACGGCATCAATTGTTTCTTCTGCAGAGAGATCCTGCTCGTATCGTAATTGATCCCAATTGTGAAAAGAAAAAAGCGCTTCCACTGCTTGGCGCGCAATGGGATTTGCTGCCGCACACTCCGGCAAAACGGTCCAGACCCGCAACCGATGTGCCTGGGCGGTTGAAGTCCTAACGATGTTGGTCTCACCGACGGTTCTTGCCTGTGTGGCGTAAAACAAAAGATAGTTCCGTATGTTGCTAAACAACTCATCTTGATGGTGTGCGAAAGTACGTGCTCGTTCTTCAAGATTGCCTTCAACGGCTGGTTGGTCCAGAGGGGCATCAAACCGGGCCGACAAATAGTTGCGCCCCGCCGCAATCAACCCTTCCATGTCATCGAAATGCCGAAAGAGCGTGCGCACAGCAACGTCAGCTTCCGCAGCGATCTCCTCCGCTCGCGGCCTTAATGTTCCCTCCCCGACAAGTTTAAATAGCGCCCCAATAATTTTCTCTCGGGTACGTATGCGCCGGCTTGAGCGCCCGTCGGCTTTTGTCGGTGGCATTCGTCTTCCCTGACCTTTTGCCGCTGTCGATGACAAAAGCGACCTTTTCAAACCCAGAGAATACCGAATAAGCCCGGTTGCAGCGAGTATTTGTAAAACTAGAAATGTATATTTTGGGGAATTCCAAGTAATAAATGTCACGTCACAAGACATGACAAAATGAAAAGTAGGAAAATATTTTGTCTACATTCAGAATACGTATTTTGTGAAAAAAATCATTGAAAATACAGGGAAAATTGCATTTCTATAGACCGAAAAGTGAGGTAAAATTACAATAGAAATTACAAATGTCATAAAATAAGACAAAAACTATTGACGTACTAAGTGACTAATTGATCTAGTGGTCCTCATTAGAAGGACTGCGTGACCCATCTCTTGCGTTGGCAAAATGCCGAATTGATGTCTGGACACGCAGATTTGTGCTTTACGAGGGGGGATTCCTTAAATGCGTACGGCTTCCAGGAGGACACGTTTCTCCATATATGCCGCTCTAACAGCGGCTGCCGCGTTCGGCTCACAGCCAGCGACGGCGCTCGAATACAATTTCGGCGACGTTCAAGTGTTTTTTGATACGACAGTTACGGCTGGCGTATCTGTGAGAGTTGCTGAAACCAACCCACTCTTCTTGCCAGAAGGCAATGGGGGTCCGTTGGATCAGAGAACTCTATTGGGTGGTGCTCCAGGCGGCACAGTCGCTGCACCATCAGCGGCAGCCTTCGCGCCAGGGGCCGTTTTTGTCCCCGACAACAGGCAAGCAGACAATTTCGGTGGATCGGTTAACGGCGATGATGGTCGCTTGAACTTCGACCGCTGGGACCTGACCGCTGGTACGCTCAAAGTTACCAACGACATTCAGGCAAACTGGTCGAACTATACGTTCTTTGCCCGGGTGAACTCGTTCTACGACGCCGTTCTCGACCGTGACAGTTCATATGGACGGTCAGCCATTGGCGATGGTGCCAAGACGGATGCGGCACGTGACGTTGATGTGTTGGACTTCTATGTGTCTGGTGACTTCAATGTTGGCAATCTGCCTCTCAACGTTCGCGTTGGTAAGCAGGTTGTGAACTGGGGGGAAGCGACTTTCATCCTCAATGGTATTAGCTCCTGGAACCCGTTTGATGTGAATGCATTCCGGCGTCCTGGCGCTGAAATCAAGGAAGGTTTGTTACCGATCTGGGGTGCGTATGCCTCTATTGGTTTGCCGTATGATCTTTCGCTGGAAGCTTTTTACCAACTTGAATTCGAAGAGCTGCAGCTCGACCGTCCTGGTACGCCTTTCGCGGGCTCTGACGTTGCCCGCGTCGGCTCAGCCAGTGGCGGCAACGTCGGCGGCAAAACTTGGGTGACCAGTGGACGATCAGGCGGAGGGTTTCTCAATAGAAACTGCTCCACACCTGATGCACTAACGGCTGGCTTCGATGCAGCCTACACAACCGCAGGTCTGACGCAGTTTGTTTGTGGTGCAGGCAATACCAATGCGTTCCTTGACTATGGCATCGATCTGCCACTCGGTCAGTCCGAAGCCTTCCGCC